>CAXXOU010000004.1:0-1505725 GCA_963677495.2 Cloacimonadales bacterium (SeqCode) | reverse complement strand
AAACTCTTGTTACTTGAGGGAATTTTCTAGCTTCAAGTACAACACCTACCATAGATTGATTGATTACAGCAGTAGGACCACCACCTTGGGCAACGAGTACTTTACCTTCAAGTTTCATAATTAATCCTCCAATTTATCTTCTTTTTCTCTATTTCTCGGGTGAGTCTGTTTATAAACAGATTTTATTTCATTCAAAGTTACATGTGTATAGATTTCAGTAGATGTCAAGAAGGAATGTCCCAACATCTCCTGAATAACTCTTAAGTCTGCACCATTCTTTAAAAGATGTGTTGCAAATGTATGTCTGATTGTATGGGCAGAATAACCTTTCTTCTGTGCGATCAAGCTAATATAACGATCAAGTATGATTCCCAACTGCTCACTATCAAACGCCTTACCGCTTTTGGTTAGAAAGAAAGTATCACCACTGAACTCACTGGCAAACTTATCTCTGATTTGATAGTAATCTCTTAAGGCTGACAATGCTTTCTCTCCAACCGGCACTATTCGCTCTTTGTTACCTTTACCAAGCACTTTCACGCGTTTGTGCCTGAAATTCATACGCTGAATTGTTAAGCTTGCAACCTCACCTAATCGTAATCCGGAGGAGTATATAAGCTCCAGAATTGCTCTGTCTCTGACACCGAACTTTGAGGTCAAATCAGGCACTCTTAGCAGTTTCTCCATCTCCTCTTCACTGAAGAAAGTAGGTAGTTTCTTCTCGAACTTAGGACTATTCATTCCTTCGATGGGATTGGAGTCAACTATCCCTTTAACTTTGCAGTACTTAAAGAACTTCTTAAGAGCAGATAGTTTCCTGGCAAGAGAGCGATTATCGACACCCTTTTGGCTCAACTGACGCAGGTGGTCACGCACATATAGCTTTTTTATCTCTTTGAGCTTAACTTCTCTATTTGGGAAGTAATTCTCTATATGTTCTTTAAACTGCTTCATATCCATTTCGTATGAAGTAATTGTATGTTGCGACTTACCTTCAAGCCGTAAGTACTTTAAAAAGTCTTTTATAATCTCTTGCATAACGAAAGCATCAATTACCTAACAACATTGTCAATCATATATTTGTTTGTTTTCAAAGAAGCTCCAATCCTACATCCTGCATTTGCATTGTATTTGTCATTCTGCATCTTGCATTTTGCATTTTGCATTATTCATTCTGCATCTTGCATCTTGCATTTATAATTAAGCATTTAGCATTTAGCATTTAGCATTCAGCATCTTTCATCTATCTCTTATAGATATCAGCTACGGAGTTAGCTGAACCTGAATAGCCCCATGCGCAAGCGTGGGATCAACAACCACCCAAAAAACCACGACCCCAACGGGGTCGAACTTTCCCCCTATCTCTCCATTGGAGTCATAGCGAGTTTACGAGTTGGACTCATAGTGGATAACTTCACGCTACAGTAACAGTTTTTTTAACCACGAACCACACGAAAGACACGAAAATAATAAGATCCCCTTTCGTGCTTTTAGTGCCTTTCGTGGTTAGCATCCTGCATTTTTCATCTTGCATTTAGCATTCAGCATTTTGCATTTTGCATTTTGCATCTGAAACGCATTCAGCTATAGGCTTTAGGCTATAAGCTATTAGCTAAAAAAAGCCCTCTCCCGAGGGCCTTTTTTACCTACGCTCCATTATAGGTATTGGTTAAGTCATCGAATTTCTTGATCTTAGGAAGGAAGCCATTATTAATGGCATCTTTAACTGTTTGGATTCCAATATCAAGGAGTTGAATATCTGCGAATGTTACTGTTCTCAAGTCAATTGTGGGATCATCTTTAACTACCTTCCACCACATCTTACCATACATGGCATAGAAGCCCGGGTGTCTTTGGTAACGAGTTTGACAGTCTTTTGCATAACGTTTTGTGTACTTTTGGAGATCTGAAACCCAGCCACTATCAAAACTATCATATACTATGGCTAAGTTTTCTCCAACATCTCCCATTTTTGCTGTGTTATCAGTAGGAGTTGGGATTACATACTCTCTGCTGAAGCAGATGTGTCCTTCATTGAATGCTGAGTAAACGAGTTTACCCATCACTCCTGAGAAGGCTTCGAAGGGTTCCATCATGAACACTTCCATTTTGGATTACCATTATCGTCTAGGAGTGATCAACTCTCCTACGCGACCCTTTTGTGTATTTACCCTTCTGCAGTTAGGTATTCAACATCAATCTCCTCGCCCCTTCGGGGAGAGGATTAAGGCCAGTCAGGGCGTAGCTTTACGCGAAGACTGGTGAGGGTTCAGTAATGTATCACTGATACGGATTTCATCTGATGTTAGTAATTATGATTTGCATTTAACTATAGGCTTTAGGCTATAAGCTATTAGCTGTGAAACCTCGTTTCACTTCCCCTTGCTCACAAAATGCCCGTTTTACTCACAAAATGGTAAAGTTTTTTATTTTTTTTCATTAAATGGGATAAATCCATCATATATAGGTTCTGTAAACTTGATTATATTAACTGAAGAATCATTGATAATAAACTCTGGTGGCACTTCATTTTCAATAATTACTATTTGCTGATCCTTATAGTTTTTAGCTAAGTCATTATAAAAGCAACATTTCACATTATCACTATAATTTTTTTCATTATTGTCTCTTTTAGACTCCTGATATACTAGAAGTGGAGAATCAAGGATTACAAATCCAGGATGTGATAAATTATTAGCAATACAATACTTTAACAATCCTAGTGTGACTGCAGAATGCATAATAGCCCTAACTCCTTTCCCATGACTAGCTCTTTCTGCTCCAGATATGACTATATCAAATGATTTATAGTTAAATATGACACTATTCATGTCTGGGCACTGCCATAGTTTTATTAACTCTTCTATCATTTCACACAGCTCTTTCATCTTATTTGGTGCTATAATTTGATCTGAATTACTTTGTTTTGATATTTTAATACCGTCTGGTATTACCCTAAGTTGCTCATCTAGTTCATTTATTCTTTGTAAAAAGGAAACTCCTTTGTTTAGCACAATGATTCTATCTTTAATAACTTCTAAGTCGTTCAAGATATCTTCAATTTTAGTTTTGTAGAACACCGTAAGTTCTTCCTCAATTAAACTAAGTTCTTCTTTTGTTCTCATTCTGTTTTCTATTAAGTTCTTATACTCTGAATCAATATCTTTTATAGCTAATTTAAGGTCATTTAGTAGCAACGTAATCTTATTTTTCTCGGCTTTGCAAGAAATTGACATTTCATCTGGATTGAAATCGTATTTTGCATTTTCCTTCTCAAAATGATCCCTTTCAGCTCCACAAGTTGGGCAGTGATTTACTTCAATACTGCTTAGTAGATTAGTGGTTTCATTAATTGCTTTGAGTCGATTGATATCAGATTTGTATTGTTCTTCTAGTAATGAAAATTTTGTCTTCAACTCTTCTAATATACTAACACGTGTATTCTGTATTCTAAGTTCATTAAGAACGGCATTCCTTTTACACTCTTTTTCATTAGCCATTTGTGTTAAAGAATTGCTCAAGCTAGATGCTTCTTGGGATTTAGCTTCTAATGCTTTAAGTTCATCTTCCATTTCTTCTAGATTTAAATTGATTTTCAACTGCTTAAAACTTTGCAGCTGAGTCTCAATTAGCAGATTCAATAACTCCTTCTTGCCATTAGTATTTGCATTAATAATTTTAATATCATCGAAGTCTCTAATTGAAGAGTCATCATCATTTGTCAGTAGTAGTTTAAGTGCATGTTTCTCAGGTGTTACAGAAGTAAACTGTCCAGATAAAAATGGAGAAGTGTCCTTAATAATGTCTTCTTCAGAAACCATAGTTAAGGGAGCTATTCTACGAAAAGTAAAATTTTGTGTTTTGTTTGCTTTAAATTTTATCTTCTTCTGCGTAAGACCAATAAAGCTAAGTAGAAAGTGTGAAATATTATCAAAATTTTTAGCTTGATGGGTAGACTTTACAGGATAAGGTTCTTCTTTAAAATTTAAAATCGTTATTGTTTTACCATGTCTTATACTTCGTTGGAGAATTACATTTTTCATTTTAGATGAAATCTCAATTTCTAATGATATCATCTCATATCCATCTAACTCATCAATATTTTTAGGTGGAGTTGAGCTTCCAAGCAAATAGTCTACACATTGGAAGATGAATGATTTACCAGTATCAGATGGACCGATGATTAGATTTAAGCCATTTTTAAAACAAACTTCCGCATTTTTTACTTTTTCTCCTGATAGTGTTAATTTCCTTAACCTAAAACCTTTATATTCCATTTTAAAACCCTTCCCATAAAACTGATTCCATTGTAAATTCTGATCCCCATTCATCCATTTTGCTCAGTATTTCTTTATTCAGACTATTTTCACTTTGGTCGCCTAAGTAACTAATAACCCAATGACTCCTATCCCTTAACTCTGAAATGTATTCCGTTGTTAAAGAATCAAGAAAATTAACAGAACTTTCTGATGCTTCATATTTTATCCCATCAGATGTAAATACCTGATTAATTAACCCTTTCTTAATGAATAATATGCAACCATTACGTATAATTTTCCTTTTAATGAGAAACTCTCCACTCCTTCTTGGTAGTTTAGGATGAATGCTTTTAGGACCCCCAGAAAAGTCATCAGAATGAACAAGAATGTAATCTAATGCTACTAATTGTTGCAAGCTTAATTTTTGAGGAAAGCATTCAATTAAGAGAATCAATGCCCTAACTCCTAGTTCAATTGGACTATTTAACGGTTGCGTTATTGTTTTTGAATTACTCATCTTTTACCCACTTAACATTTTCTCTATCATTTGCTAATTGATGGCAGATTCCACTACGATCATTTATAGATAAACATGATTTAAGAGGATGACTATCGATTTGAATAAGTTTAGATGTTTTTGTTACACTTAACACTTTCTCATACCCATCGGTATGTTTTCTTCTTAGTTCATCTTTGATTCCATTATAGATTTCATTTTGTAATCTTTCGAAAACTCCTGACGGTAGAGTGTCCCTTGAGAATCTTTTTAATGATTCTGCACAGTAAAATTCTATACGAGAGTCCATGAAGTGTTCAATTAATTCCTGATCTTTCAAATCTAATAATGAAGAGACCTTGAAACATTTAAAGTCACTGTAGGCATCAAGCAGTTTTCTAATATATGTTGTTTCCCTCTCGGATGGCTCTTTGGGTGGCTCATTATTTTTTGGGCGTTCAGGTAAGCCATTTCCAAACCAAGCAGTATAATTATTTGTTTTTTTAAACTGCTCTATTAACTCAAGTGGTTTAACATAGCTAAATATGGTAAAATCAAGTTTGTCTATGTATTCTTTTAGTGATTTATCAAGGTGGACAGAACCATTTCTAGTGATTCTATTTTTACAATTCTTGTCCCATTTTTCTAATATCTTACGTTTCATTGTATTAGGATTATTCAATAAATCATAAACAGATGTTCCAATACCCTGTGGAGCAACAAAGTAATATTTGCTTGGGTATGTATAGTCTCCAATTTTGGTATAATAAACTAGCTTTCCTATTTCTAGCCAAATATCCGATGGATAAAGAGCATGATCATAGTGCTTACATTGATAATTAACCCAATCTCCTGATTGGTTAATTGTTGCAACTACATCCCTCCCCTTATCACCAGATCCACCTAATCTATCAACTTTAAGATACTTACTCTTCAATGTTGAAAGCCACTCTTCAACAAACTTCTCCCATTCATCGGGACTAAACAATTTAATCCTATCAAGAGGTTTGACTGGTGGTCCATTCTTAACTGTATCATCTGTTAAACTTATAGATGAGAACATATTTCTCTCCATTAATGATTAATAATCATTCTACTTTCTCTAATTTTACCCTATTTTATGACAGTATATATATTTTATAATTTACTGATTACTAAGTCAAGAAACTTTTTAACTTTTTCCCTAAAGTTTATTAAACCACGCAAGTTCCCTTCATTTCTCCCTCATCTCCCGGCAGTAATTCCTGTGAGACACTTGGGAAACCCTTGTGAAACACTTGGGTAATCCTTGGGTTAAATACCAAGAAGTGACCAATTTGTTAATAAGTTAGAATTTATTTGCAAGCAATAATTACTGCTGAGAGTAGAGAGGGAAAGAGGATGCAAGATGCAAAATGCAAAATGCGAAATGCTAAATGCTGAATGCTGAATGCTGAATGCTGAATGCAGATTTCAAAGGGCAAGATGTAAATATAATTGGGGTTTTTGAAAAAAGTTTGGGGTTTTGTGAGTAAAATGAGGGTTTTGTGAGCAAGGGGGAGTGAGACGAGGTCTCACAGCTAGTAGCTTATAGCCTAAAGCCTATAGCTAAATGTAAAATGCAAGATGCAAGATGCACATACAATGCTAAATGCTGAATAGATACATCAGATGAAGTCCGTTTTCAATTCGTTCTGACAAACTCCATTGATGTAAAAGCATTAAGCCAAAAATATAATATGGGATATAGCTCTGCGAGCTATGAGCAAGTGGGGACACTTGCACTACATGTACTGCGACTCTTCGGTCTTCGCCAAAGGCTTCGCCCCGACAGGCCTGAGTTGCTGTGACGACGAAGTCGGCATTTGCCACTGGCCGGAACTCAACTAGATAGTGATAGTGTTAGCACTACAAAGGTTGATTTACATAGGTACGCCGTCTTCTTAGGCACTTCGTTGCGATTCACTTCTTCCGGAAAGCACCATTGAGAAGGTCTAAGGACCATTCTCAAGGTACTTAAGGGATATAGCTCTGCGAGCTATGAGCAAGTGAGGACACTTGCACTACAATAGATGCGAGCAGATACAGCTTACTTTAGGAGTACATTGACTGTGTCAATGCGCATCGACACAGTCGATGCAGTCCGAAACAATTATAAACCAATCAAGTAAGGAGATCATTATGAAAAGTTATTTAGGATTCCCTTTCAAATCGATGTCCGGTAAACATGGGAAGCTTGTGTATTGCTGTGACGAAGATGGAAATATCATGTGGGTACGAGAGTTCGTGATGCCAGAGTTAACAGAACATAACCACTACATGGGTAGCGTTTCCAAACAACTCGCAGTTTACAAAGAACTTCTCAATCCGGAGTATATTAATGATTTGAAAGATTACACAGACAGGTACAAACTAAGTTACCGACACAAATGCAGACCACCGAGTTATTCGGCATTGTTACGAAAGATGATGTTTAAACTTAAGAAAGATGGCTATCCCGTTGATTTGTTAACAGTGACCCCACAAGTAGTTGTAGATACCGGATTACCGGTAAGGACAGTTAAAGAAGCAATCGAACATGAGTTGCTACCAATGATTCCACGGTATGATGACCTGACGCATTGGATTGTGGAATGAGATCGTACCTTTGGAATGGTTGAGTTTGCGAGACCTTGCAAATGGTGCAATTCGGAGAAAACACCCATCGTTTGAAGGCTCCCTTACACGAGTAAGGAATAACAAGAGCACCATTTCGAAGGTCTAGGGACCATTGTATAGTTGACACCAAATAAAATAAGAGAAATAAACAGACATTAAGAATAAGGGAAGGTGAATAAGCTATAAGACCATTGAGTCATTAAACTCGTTTCGAATGTTAAGCCCACCTTCCGCTTAGTCTGTACAGTACATTGGGCATTGAAGCCCGTATTTTGCAATGGTAGATTACTTATTCTTATAATATTTGTAAAGGAGTAAATTATGAAAAAGAGAGTAATTGGATTGGATGTATCAAAGGATAAGTTGGATGTGAGCGTATATGATGGACATAGACATGAACATTCTATAATTGATAACGATCCTAAGAAGTTTAATGAGTTCTTGAAACCATTTACTCCCGGTTCTGTTCATATTTACATGGAAGCTACAGGTGCATATCATACCAAGATTGCTATGGAAGCACATAATCAAAAACATATAATTCATGTAGTTAATCCTTTTATTATTAAGACCTTTGCTAATTTAACAATGAGCAGAGTTAAGACAGATAAAGCTGATGCTAAGATTATCGCGAGATTTGGATACAACTATGAATGTGGCATCTATGAGCCACCATCAGACGACAGGTTAGAGCTAATAGAACTTCTCAGAAGTTATAGTAGATTTATTAAAGTGAAAACAGAACTAACTAACCAAATTCATGCATATAAGTTAGGAATGCAAGTATCCGAAGTTGTTCAAGAATCTAACGCTTACATGCTTGAATCTATTAAGAAAACTACAAAAACACTAGAAAAAGCTATAGAGAAGTTTTTGAAGAGTAGATATACTAAGATCTATAAAAAGCTCATAGTTATTCCTGGTGTAGGTACTCTAACAATTGCTACAGCTATCGCTTATTATGATGATTTCAGTAAGTTTGATAATGCAAAGAAAGTA
This sequence comes from Cloacimonadales bacterium (SeqCode), assembly GCA_963677495.2. GTDB lineage: Bacteria > Cloacimonadota > Cloacimonadia > Cloacimonadales > JAFGVF01 > Zophobacter. The sequence continues at coordinate 1,497,334 of CAXXOU010000004.1, read as the reverse complement.
GTATCATTTGCAGGTCTGAACCCGAATCCACGGCAATCCGGGACTAGCTTGAATGGTCGAGGATCAATAAGTAAGAAAGGGAGTCCTGCAATTAGACGGATGCTTTACATGGCTGCTAATAGTGCGAGAAAGCATAATGAAGAGTTTGTGCAATATTACAACCATCTAAAGAGTGAGAAGAAGACTCACAAACAGGCAATAGTAGCTACAGCTAACAAGCTTTTGCGTCAGCTATTTGCTATTGTTAAGTATGATAGAGAATGGACACCATATTATGCGTTGCAAAGAAACAGAACCAGTAACATAAATTGTTCATAGTATTGTGGATAACTTGCGTTCGATAGATAACTTATCCACAATCCACGGCTAATAGAGCTCCTCACCAAAGCTCTAATAGTCGTGGTGTGGAATGTGGGTAAGTTAAGAAAGTTATCCATGATGTTATGAACATGGGAATTTATAGAAAAAGTTTAAATATGGGTTGACGGTGCTACAGTACATTCGAAAGGTAGAACACACAATCTCACCTTTGGAATGGTTGTAAACCTTGCAAATGGTGAATCCCGAAGGAAGAAACACCCCGACGACAAGTCGCCACCCCTCTATGAGAGGGGAATAACACCCATCGTTTGAAGGCTCCCTTTCTCGAGTAAGGTATAACAAGAGCACCATTTCGAAGGTCTAGGGACCATTCGAAAGGTAGAACACACAATCTCACCTTTGGAATGGTTGTAAACCTTGCAAATGGTGAATGTCAATGGCATTTTAAATTGGTACAGTTTGGCATTTAAAAATGGTACAGTCTTCATTTTTGAAAATTCCTTAGTCTAAAGCTATCTCCGAGCATTGTAATTGGTTGTGAGTGATGGAGTAATCTATCAAGAATAGCAGTTGCTATCACATTGTCGTTAAAAATAGCTCCCCATTCATTAAACAACCTATTCGATGTTATGATTACTGATCTAAATTCGTATAAGAGATGGATGAGTCTAAAGAACAGATTAGCTGCCTTTGTCTGGAGAGGAAGATACCCCATCTCATCTATAACTATCAGATCATTCTTGGCTATATTGCTTAGATATTTATCTATGTTGTTATCTGCTTCAGCTAGTACAAGTTCTTCGATAAGGTTGTTCAGATTATAAAACACCACCTTATAGCCTGCCTTTATTGCTTCATAACTGAGTGCTGTTGCAACATGAGACTTACCTACTCCCGGAGGTCCCATTAAAATTATATTCCTCCTCTGCTCCAGCCAGACAAAGTTCTTCCACTCCTTTACTTGTCTTTTGGTTATTACTTGTTGATAAGCATAGTCGAACTCATCAAAGGTCTTTATTACCGGGATGTGAGCCTGTTTAAGTCTTCTGTTGATATTGGTTTGATTCCTTCCTGAGTTCTCTTTTTCAAATAGATAATGTACGAACTCCAGATAAGTCATATTCTGTTTCTCTGCTTCTAAAACTGCACTTTCAAGAGTATTCAAAATATGAGTACAACGAGCCCTTTTGATGTATGTTTTAGTTATCTCTATCATCTTATAACACCTTCATGTAGTCATCTAATGAGCGCTCTATTAATGAACTCTCTGAGTCTTGTTGTGGTTCTGATTCTGATAATTCATTTAGCTTCATTTGTCTTACTTTTGCATTCAGAAGCTTCTCTATGGCTGTTGCCTTTACATGCGAAAGAGTCATTACCTCAGGAAGCACTGACTCCCATACATCTGTTTCATAGTTACGCTTAAACTTGCTTAAGGCTCTCAACTGATCCCTTGCTATTTTAGGGTTATCATTAACAAGCCTCTGGATTAGTTCTTCTCCTTGGATATATTCACTCATCTCATCCTTTACTCGCTCAATAAGCTCTTGTAGCACTACCGTAAAATCCCGATAATGATTAGTGTTTTTGATGATTTTGCCTTTTTCTGTGCATAGCTCATGTTGGCAGATTTCCTTTCTTGTATAAATATCCATCACCACTAAAGTGCTCTTTTCTTTTTGCACATATACCTGTTTTCGCTGATACTCTAATGGAACAGAGTACTTATTACCCTCATACGAGATTAAGCCTGTTTTATCTGCACTACGAACTTCTAAAGTGAAGATAAACTCTGGAATATCTTTTAGCTTTAACCTCTCTTCTTGCCATACTTCTGATGGTACTTTACGGGTTGTGCCATGGGTTCTGCCGTTAAAGTGTAAAAGCCACTCAAGTCCGCGTGAACGCAGGTCTGCCAGGTCTTTGAACTCTTTGCCATACATAAAGCCATGCTTTACTTCTGAGACATTACGCTCTACTTTACCCTTGCTTTGTGGATCATAGCCTTCGCATACATGAGGATGAAAGCCCGTTTTTGCTGCAAACTGATGGAACTGATTATTTAAGATTACTTCCCGATAGCGTTCCTGTATTACTACAAGCTTTGTCTGGTCGTAAACACACTCTGAAGGGATACCTTCAAAATAGATAAAAGCTTCACGATGAGCTTCAATAAACCTTGATGTGTTATATGGTGTTGTGCTCCAATGGACATAGCTTTGACGCGAGTGGGAAAGCACAAAAACTATAAAATAAACTCTTTGACGTTTATTACCCAAAACTACTTTCATCTCACCTGGATCAACTTGAACCTGAACACCGGGAGCCGTCTCGATAACTGCATAATTACGGTATTTATCGACAGGATAAGTCTGCTTTAGCTTACGAACAAAATCTCGGAAAGCTCTGTCTTTTGCTTTTATCTCAGGGAACTTTTTCTTAACTTCTAAATATAGTACACTAGCTCTTAATCGTGGATATTTGCTAAGCCTTTCGCGGACATATTGCTCACATATGGCAAAACTGCTTTCACGAATGCTATTGTTTATTAGTTCCATGAACTCATCAAGTGTCATATTTATGTATTTACCTACTGTTGTCTTTGATAGAGACAACTCCTCTGCGATCTTACGCTGACTATGCCCTTGCTTATGCATAGTTTTTATTGAATGATACACTTCTACTCCAATCATACCTACTCCAAACTGTCTTGAAGTAGTCATTTTTAAAGGTTGGCAGTTTTGTACCACTTTTCACTGCCATCGTGTACCATTTCTCACTGCCATTGACATGGTGAATCCCGAAGGAAGAAAACACCCCGACGACAAGTCGCCACCCCTCTATGAGAGGGGAATAACACCCATCGTTTAAAGGCTCCCTTTCACGAGTAAGGAATAACAAGAGCACCATTTCGAAGGTCTAGGGACCATTGTATAGTTGACACCAAATAAAATAAGAGAAATAAACAGACATTAAGAATAAGGGAAGGTGAATAAGCTATAAGACCATTGAGTCATTAAACTCGTTTCGAATGTTAAGCCCACCTTCCGCTTAGTCTGTACAGTACATTGGGCATTGAAGCCCGTATTTTGCAATGGTAGATTACTTATTCTTATAATATTTGTAAAGGAGTAAATTATGAAAAAGAGAGTAATTGGATTGGATGTATCAAAGGATAAGTTGGATGTGAGCGTATATGATGGACATAGACATGAACATTCTATAATTGATAACGATCCTAAGAAGTTTAATGAGTTCTTGAAACCATTTACTCCCGGTTCTGTTCATATTTACATGGAAGCTACAGGTGCATATCATACCAAGATTGCTATGGAAGCACATAATCAAAAACATATAATTCATGTAGTTAATCCTTTTATTATTAAGACCTTTGCTAATTTAACAATGAGCAGAGTTAAGACAGATAAAGCTGATGCTAAGATTATCGCGAGATTTGGATACAACTATGAATGTGGCATCTATGAGCCACCATCAGACGACAGGTTAGAGCTAATAGAACTTCTCAGAAGTTATAGTAGATTTATTAAAGTGAAAACAGAACTAACTAACCAAATTCATGCATATAAGTTAGGAATGCAAGTATCCGAAGTTGTTCAAGAATCTAACGCTTACATGCTTGAATCTATTAAGAAAACTACAAAAACACTAGAAAAAGCTATAGAGAAGTTTTTGAAGAGTAGATATACTAAGATCTATAAAAAGCTCATAGTTATTCCTGGTGTAGGTACTCTAACAATTGCTACAGCTATCGCTTATTATGATGATTTCAGTAAGTTTGATAATGCAAAGAAAGTAGTATCATTTGCAGGTCTGAACCCGAATCCACGGCAATCCGGGACTAGCTTGAATGGTCGAGGATCAATAAGTAAGAAAGGGAGTCCTGCAATTAGACGGATGCTTTACATGGCTGCTAATAGTGCGAGAAAGCATAATGAAGAGTTTGTGCAATATTACAACCATCTAAAGAGTGAGAAGAAGACTCACAAACAGGCAATAGTAGCTACAGCTAACAAGCTTTTGCGTCAGCTATTTGCTATTGTTAAGTATGATAGAGAATGGACACCATATTATGCGTTGCAAAGAAACAGAACCAGTAACATAAATTGTTCATAGTATTGTGGATAACTTGCGTTCGATAGATAACTTATCCACAATCCACGGCTAATAGAGCTCCTCACCAAAGCTCTAATAGTCGTGGTGTGGAATGTGGGTAAGTTAAGAAAGTTATCCATGATGTTATGAACATGGGAATTTATAGAAAAAGTTTAAATATGGGTTGACGGTGCTACAGTACATTCGAAAGGTAGAACACACAATCTCACCTTTGGAATGGTTGTAAACCTTGCAAATGGTGAATCCCGAAGGAAGAAACACCCCGACGACAAGTCGCCACCCCTCTATGAGAGGGGAATAACACCCATCGTTTGAAGGCTCCCTTTCTCGAGTAAGGTATAACAAGAGCACCATTTCGAAGGTCTAGGGACCATCCTTTGCAGAGCTACGGCACGGCAAGCAGGGATGTCCGCGGACCCGGTAAAGCCGACCGTAGGTGGTCGGCTTTTTTATCTATTACTTGCCAGAGTTCCTCGCCCCACACTTCGTTGCGGTGCAAGTAGCAAGTAGGGTTAGCATTTAAACTCATCTCTGATTATTATATCAAGAGAGTTATCCAGATCAGGTCGGAAGCAGATTATAAAGCCAATGTCCAATGTATTCTTTAGATAGCTATATAACTGAGGACTGTGGTCTTTAAATGATGCGACCAGGCGACGGAATAGATTATACATTCTGTGATTTATCTTCTTAATGAATTTATCCATGTACTTCTCTTTACAGGTAAAACTACCGATAAGCTTATTAATCTCATCCATTTTATCCTGATAATAGTCAGCTTCGACTGTTGAGTTCTCCGTGCACTTTTCCCAACGCTCCTCTTCGAGTTCTTTATAGATTTTGTAGTACATACGTCCGCAGACCTGCTCCTCCTCTGCCATTTTGTAGCATCTTCTTATATAATCACCACGCATGACATTTAGATAATCCAGATATGGGATAGGATTAACATCGAACGCTTTGAAGAGTAGATTTAACTTGGACATGGAAATCGGTTGGTTGGGATGAATGAGCACTTCAATAAAGTATTGAATGTACTCCTTCTTGATTTCAATAGGAAATGGGTGTTCCTGTGTTAGGATATAGCCGTCTCCTATGGTTATTTGATAAAGCATAGTATCCTCCCAATGAGGGTGAAATAGTTCTTGTCCTGAGATGAGGATACGTTTTAACGATTAACGATTATGGGTAGAGAATCCTTATAACTACCCTTATCTCCCTATGAATGCGAATACAAATGTTTTAAATCCCAGGTTGGATTTACCGTTGGTTGATGTTGCCACAACGGGCCATAAAATTACGGCAGAACAATTGCTCATATCTCCTCCTTTGTATTATGATGCAATTTTTGTACTTTATAGATGTTTTGTCAAATAGATATTGCAGATGCAAAATGAATAATGCAAAATGCATGATGAGAGCACAAATGTGCGATGAAAGATGAAAGATGCAAAGTGCGAAATGCGGAATTATGTTCTTGACATGTTAAGTTATGAGCTCAGTTTACTAATCATGGCGAAAGAAAATGTATTATTTGAATTCGGTCGAAGTAAAAGTTATAATTCCCTAGAACCCCTACTTTTAAGTAGGTGGTAGAAGTTGAAAACTATTTACACTTTTCTCCTATCTCTCCTCACATTTCGATGCGAAATGTGAGGAGAGATAGGAGCGTTTCCTCTTGTGTCAGAGTATAATGCCACCAGATGAATCTGGTGGTTCTGGGGAACAGTCTAGTGTTGAAAGTGTTCACAGATTTATATGATTAATGAAGAATACCGTTTTTAGGGGTAATAATGGTTATATTGGAAGATGAACATGTAATAATTACAATTGAGGGAGTTCGAACTGCTCCGGTAGCAAATTTGAACAAAGATTACCCAACCGGTGAGATTAAAATCCGAGTAAGGAAGAAGATGGACGATGAAAATGATTATTCCTATTTCGAAATCCTGAAATTAGATTACGGTCTCCTATCCAATCTATTTTATACTCTATGGGATAAAAGAGAAAGAGTTAGTACTTATGAAATGATAATGCTTGATGGAGACCATTCAATTATAAGTGGATACCCTAATGAAGACTACTGCTCAATAACATTCTCAATAACCGATATAGTATATCCACATTGGGGAGCTCCTATACCGGATAAGTACTACCTGGGAAATCGTATTAATGTTGATGTGAAATGGGATGATATGCTGAAAGCAGCATGGGAGTTACAGCTGATGGAGATCGATTCAATGCTACACAGATTCTTCTATCTATTGGAAGACTTTGATGATAACACTTATATGACAAGACTTAGAAAACTATATGAACAAAGAAAGTATACTCGCTATGTTTTAGATCACTGGAAGAAAAAAAAGTTTTCGGAATTTAAGTATCTAGAGCCTAGAAAGAAAGCTGAAGATATTTAGAAGGATGAAAGATTACAAATGCAAAATGCAAAGGGTAAAACAAAGACGAATAGTTCGACCCCGTTGGGGTCGTGGTTTGTTGGGGGGGTGGACCCCACGCTTTCGCATGGGGCTATTCAGGTTCAGCTAACTACGTAGCTGATATATAAAAGAAATAGATGCAGGAAGGAAGCACAAGTGCGATGTAAAAATGATTAATGCAAAATGCAAGATACAAGATGTATGATGGGGGAGGGAGAATGCAAAATGATTAATGCAAAATGCAAGATGAGGAGATACTAATTAGGATTATTTCTTATGTTTTTCGTTATTCTTTGCAGTAATGAGGATCGCAGAGATTATCTTCAGAAGTTGTGTACAATCAGCATGCAATGATTCAAATTGAATATTGTATAGATATTCTGCTTCATGTAAAAGTCTTAACCAATAGTTAGTTTCACGGGTCTCTTTATGTGCAATACTCATCTTAGCAATAAAATCCTTATGAGTTTGTGTACCTACTGCTTCCTCGGAGTTTGCACCTATGGATGTACCTGATCTTAGTATCTGATTAGATAAAACTATCTCATGTTTCTCCTCTTTCAGATACTTACTAAGCTTAACAATCCTTACTGCGAATGCAAACGATTTATCTAAAACTAGGTTATTCTGTGACATGATTTTAGAATATGGATTGAACAGCTAATTGTCAATATCCTTTTTCAAATAAATGTCTATTACATCCTGCATCTTGCATTCTGCATCTTTCATTTTACATTATTCAATCAGCATCTTGCTTTATCTCTATCGTTAAAATAGAAATAGCACATCTTTATACTTGACATCATGTGAGATTGCAAGGAAAGTTCATTTAAAGTTTAGTCTTATGGAGCTAAAATGAACTTATTAAAATACTTCGGGCTTTTTGCAAACGATATAGCAATAGATTTAGGAACAGCTAACACCTTAGTATACAAGAAAAGTATGGGTGTTGTTATAAATGAACCATCAGTGGTGGCACTTACTGCGGATAACAGAAAGATAATCGCAATCGGTGCAGAAGCTAAGCAGATGCTTGGTAAGAATCCGGCTGAGGTTCGAGTGATTAAACCACTTAAAGATGGTGTGATTGCAGATTTCCAAGTAACAGAGATGATGCTGAGAAATCTGATTCTCAGAGCACAGAAGAAAAGACTTCTACTTAGACCTCGTGTCATAGTCTGCGTACCATCAGGAATCACAGAAGTGGAGAAAAGAGCTGTTAGAGATAGTGCTCTGCACGCAGGTGCAAGAGAAGTGCACCTTGTATCTGAACCGATTGCTGCTGCGATTGGTGCTAACCTTCCCATCGATAAACCATGCGGTAACATGATTATGGATATTGGTGGCGGAACAAGTGAAATCGCTGTTATGTCACTGTCTCATATTGTAGTTCACAATTCAATCCGTATTGGCGGAGATAAATTAGATAACGATATAGTCAATTATTTGAGAAAGAAGAGCGGAATCTTTGTTGGTATTCTTACAGCTGAAAAGATAAAGAAAAGAATAGGCTCTGCATATCCACTTGATGAAGAACTTACGATGGAAGTTCGTGGTCGTAATGTAGTTTCAGGATATCCTGTAACAATTGAAGTTTCCTCTGAAGAGATTCGTGAAGCTATGACTGAGACAGTTAGCCTGATGATTGATGCAATTAAAAAGCTATTTGAGCACACTGAACCTGAACTTGCAGCTGATATCGCTGAACGAGGTATTTTCCTCACAGGTGGTGGAGCTCTACTTAAAGGTCTCGATAAGAGAATCATGAAAGCAGTTGATTTACCTGTTCATGTTGTACCTGATCCATTAACCTGTGTTGCAAAGGGTTCAGGTCAGATACTTGATGATGTTGAAAGGTATAACGAAGTGCTGATTAAGAAGATTGAAGATTAAGCTGTGTCCCGTGATAAATTTCTCTTCATCATTCTACTCATTATCTCGTTTATCCTGTTTATAGGTAAGCCCGAGCAAAGGATTAAGAAAGCTGATTTTCTATCAAAGACTGTCTTTTTACCATATGTAAACAGTATACATAGTTTTAAGAAGATTAATGCTCTACATAGCGAAAACAGAGCACTGATGGTTAAAAATTCTAAGCTAATGCTTGAGATGCTTAAGCTTCGAGATATGTATCAGAAAGTTAGTGGTAAACCGTTCACTGATAGCAAAGAGTCGGATGATGTTAAAACAATCATAGCAGATGTAATAGGGTATACCGGTAACTATTGGGAACGCTCACTTATTATCAATAGTGGTTTTTCACAAGGCATTGAGGTTGGTAATCCTGTTGCAACATCAGAGGGAATTGTTGGTAAAATATCAACAGTATCAGCTTTTCAGTCCACTATACTACCTTTAACAAACTACAGGTTTCAGATGCCTGTTAAATTAAGTCATAATAGTGTTCAGGGAGTGATTGAAACAGATTTATTAGGTGTACATTACATGAACTATATTAAAACAGGTTCACCGATAGGTGTAGCAGATACAGTTGTTGTATCTAACCTTTCCAAGCAGTTTCCTAAATACTATCCGGTCGGGACAATCAAGAGCATAACAGACTCAAAGGACAACCTTTACTTGTCAGCAGAAGTTGAGCCTTTTAACATAATTGATAACCTTAAAACAGTGTATATACTAAAAGAATTTAAAGGAAATGATGATGAGCAAGAAGAATCCGGAAATTGAATATTACGGTAGTACATATCTGAGAATTCCTCTGAAAACAAAGGTGCTTGAACCTACAGATGATATTGTGTCAATTGTAGAAAAATATGCTTTACCATCACTACAGGAAGGTGATTTGCTTACAATAAGTGAAAGTCCTTTAGCTATTATGCAAGGTAGAGCAATCCCTGTAGAAAACATTAAAATAGGGTTTGTTGCAAACCACCTTTGGAAGTTTGTGGCAAAGGTTCCATATGGTATTGGACTAAGATCTCCATACAGCATGCAATGTGCGATTGATGAATGTGGTACTGCTAGAATTCTCTTTGCGGCTATTGTTGGTGCACTAAGCAAGTTAATCGGACGTAAGGGTGATTTCTATCGCATCGCCGGTATGCAAGCCGGATTAATCGATGCAGCATCAACTTCACCTGTTGAGCCTTATACTGAATGCGTAATCAAAGGACCTCTTCATCCTGAGAAAGAAGCTCAGAAGGTTAAGGATAAATTTGGTTATGACATGGCTGTGATGGATATTAATGATATTGGTGGCAGTTGGGCGATTGGTTATACAAGTGGTATCCGTAAAGAGATGATTGAAGCTGTAATGAAAGATAATCCACAAGGACAGGGAGATGAAATGACCCCTCTTTGCATTGTGCGTAAGGTTAAATGAGCTTAACTAAAAGTCTGATATTTGGAGTATTAATACTCTATTTACAGGTGTTCTTATTCTCAACTATAGATGCTATAGGTTTGCTTCCAAACATCATTATTGGATACCTTGTATACTTGAATCTATACAATAATCAAGTGCCTAGTTTGCTTATATCCTTTATTCTGGGTTTAGCGATAGACTTAACAACTCCATTTACATTAGGAATGAATGCTGGTCTCTTTACTTTACTCACATTTATTGTGAAACATACACATAATATGATTGATAAAGAGAAGTTTATGAACAACATCTTTGCAATTCTAATACTCAATGTGTTTTACTTCTTCATGGCCTATGTGATTCAATCAATTGCTGATTCCTTCTCTGCGAACATGTTATGGCAATTCTTCCTTAATGTTGCTCTGAACTCATTAATATCAGTATTTGTTACCTTTGTGTTGGTTATTCTGCATCAGTTAAGAATCTCTGTTGATGAAAACGTCATTTAAATTTACAGATTATCTCACATTCATTATACTTGGAATGGTGCTATTCCTAATGATATCACTGTTCCGTTTACAAATAATAAACAATAAGTATTACACTAATATTGCAGATCGAAACTACGTAAGAAAAAGGCGAGTTGCCGCTACACGTGGTGAGATTTTTGATAGACACTTCAGACCTATCACAACTAATATTCCATCAATAAATCTTTATTTAACTCCTGTAATGATTGAAGATAAAGAAGGGCTTAGCGAATACCTGGAAAGCAAGTTTAACATATCGTCAGAGGAGTTTAAAGAGCTGCTTTATAAGTACCGTTACAAGTCATATATGAAAGTTCTCATAGCAGAAAACCTTACTGAACTGCAACACGCTGAGCTTGCAGAAGAGATAGACATTTATCCGGCTCTAAGCATTGGCTCTGCTCAATCAAGAAAATATGTCTATCCAAATCACTTCACAGGTTATATTGGAGGTATAAATGCAAAAGAGTATAAAGCGCTAAGAGAAGATGGATATAGTATTAACTCAAGAATTGGTAGAGCAGGATTGGAGAAGTATTACGAAGTATTCCTAAAAGGGGATGATGGGTGGGAGCTGACTCAAGTTGATTCGCGAGGAAGGAATTTGGAGTTGTTTCATGATGTTTCTGACATTCCTGCCCAAAAAGGGTTAGATGTAATACTAACAATTGATAATAGTCTACAAGCCTATATTACATCAATCATGCCAAATCAGTATAGTGGTGCTGCAGTGGTTATGGATCAGAAGACCGGTGGAATACTAGCATATGTTAGTTTCCCGGAGTTTGACCAAAACATCTTCATGCGTAGAATTGATTCAGATGTATGGAACTCCATAATGAATGATAAGCGTAAGCCTATGATGGATAGATTGATTCATGCTGGCTATCCTCCAGGCTCAGTATATAAAACAGTAGTATCATCCATGGCTTTAGAAAACGGGATAATTAATGAGTCGACCAAGATGCACTTTTGCGATGGTGGCATGCAGATAGGTAACAGATATTTTAAATGCTGGGAAGAGCTGGGACATGGTAAGGTGGATGTAAAAGAAGCTATAAAAGTTTCCTGTGATGTTTTCTTTTATGATGTATCACTAAAGATGGATCTTGATGAGATGGGGGAATATACTAAGAGAAACTTCTTAGCTGTGAAGACCGGTATTGACTTACTTAATGAGCGTAAAGGTTTTTTCCCTACTACGGCATGGTATAAAGAGAATTATGGCAAATATGCCGGTATTATTGGCCCCAAAGTGAATCTTTCAATCGGTCAGGGTGAACTGCTAGTATCTCCAATGCAGGTTTGTGCATATTACAATGCACTGGCAAATGATGGTAAGTGGCTTAGGCCTCATCTTTTCAAACAGACAGTAGGCGAGAAGGAGATTCAATATAAAGACACAGTAGATAACTATATTGGGTATTTACCGGTTTCAGATGAACATTTGGGTATTGTTCAGGAAGGTTTATGGAAGGTGATGAATGAGTCCAAGGGTACTGCTAATCATATACGTTATAGAGGAGCCAAGCTTTATGGTAAAACAGGTTCGGCTGAGAACCACCAGGGAAAACTTACTCATGCCTGGTTTGCAGGATATGATGTAACTGACAATCCGGGAATAACAGTTACTGTCTTTCTTGAGAATGCAGGTCATGGTGGTAGTGCTGCTGCACCGATAGCAGGTAAAATATTTAAGTATTACCATGATTACAGAAAGGATTTAGCAGATGGCAAACTTTAAGAAGAACTTTGATTATTATGGTTTAGCTTTATATATCTTACTAGTTTTTGTTGGAATATTCTGTATATATACAGCTTCATCAACCAAAGTTGGTGATGAGTTAACAACAAACATGTTCTATCTTAAACAATCAATTTTCTTTGTGGTTAGCTTTGTGGCGTTGCTAGTTATAATATATACGCCACTTCCTCTACTAGAAGCATTCTACATACCGGGTTACATTTTATCATTATTGATGCTTGTTGTAGTCCTGTTTATGCCAAAGATTAATGGTTCACATCGCTGGTTTATCTTAGGTCCACTATCGTTTCAACCCTCAGAATTAGCAAAACTTACAATGATATTGATAGTCTCGAAAGTTATCTCTAAGCGACATATAACAGAAGTTGAGATTCTTTGGAAGGGGTTAATACCTGCAGTCCTTCCAATATTGTTAATCCTAATTGAGCCTGATTTTGGTACTACAATAGTTTTTTGGGTAATACTTTTTGCTATGTATGCAGCAGCCGGTGTTCCGGTTGTTTATCTGTTAATGATTATCAGTCCGATTCTTTCAGTATTCCTATCGTTCAACAATATATTGTTTATTCTATTCATAATCTCACTAATTGTATTTATCCATAGAAAGGGAATTATGTGGCCAATAAACGCTCTTGTAAATCTTGTAAATATTGTAATATTCTTTATTATACCGATTATTTGGAGTAGTTTTAAACCATATCAACAGGGTAGGATTCTGACATTTTTAAATCCTAATCATGACCCTTTAGGTGCCGGTTATCAGGTAATTCAAGCAAAGATTGCAATAGGTTCAGGAGGCTTGTACGGTAAGGGTTTCTTGCTTGGTACACAAAAGAATATGGACTTCTTGCCAGAGAAGCACACTGACTTCATATTCTCAGTAGTAGGGGAGGAATTTGGATTATGGGGTGCAGGACTGCTGATAATCATATATACAGTTTTTTTGATAAAGTTAATTAAAAACATTGACAAAATAATTGTTAGGGATAGAAAAATAGCAAGTGTTGGTATAATATGTTACCTTGCATTTCAGTTTTTTGTAAATATTGGAATGAACATTGGGATTATGCCTACTACGGGTGTTCCACTGCCTTTTATCAGTTATGGTGGGAGTAATTTACTGATAAATACTGTTGCAGTTGGTTTGATGTTAAAATTTAGACTGGAAAAAGGCCTGCTAAAGTGATGCGTGAGGTTTAGATGAGAATTGTTGGTTTGATATTGTCAGTTTTGATGCTTTCCGGATGTGTAGTAAAAAACTCTATTCTATTTAAAGAGGAAAGCTCTATAGGTAAGCCCGACCTAATAATTAACGGGAGTTTTGAAAATTCGATAAATGATAATGATGACTTTGTTAGTCCATGGTTTATTATGGCTAAGGATAAAAGTATTGAAGTATTGAAGATTGCTGAAGATACATCTGCTGATGGTAAGAACTCTTTATTGATCGAACCATCAGGACAAAGAAAGCTTATCGTTTCTGAGTCATTTGATATTGAGAATCTGGGTGGATATTATGTTAAGGGAAATATCAAATCCACTGATGCAAATAAATCTACAATAAGAATGGAATTTAGATCTTACGATAAAAAGGGCAAATTAAAGGACAAAATCAGTGTTCCTGTGAAACCACAGGGATCATGGATGCCGGTAGAGATAAGTGCCGGATTATTCAAGTCAACTGCAAGATATGGAAGGATTATCTTTATTATCCCATCTTATCAGAATGAATCTATTTGGATTGATGATGTAGGGTGCTTTAAAGTACATGAATTCCTTAATTAAGCGAGGTAACTATGGAAAAGGGTGAATTTGTATTTAAGAGTGAAGAGTTTTGCATTCCTGTCACAAAGGCTGAACCATTAGAAGAAATTGACTTCATTATTAGTGATTTCATAAGAAAGAGTCTTACTTTCTGCTTGATTCAGAAAGATGGATTGTGGGAGATCTGGAGATTGAAACTTGAGGGAGACAATGAGAAGATTATTAAAGATGGAGCTCCTTCAAAGCCTGATAAATTGTATGTTGGAGGTAAGTTAGTTGAAGACTTTATTGTATCGATGTAGTATTTTACTTATTTTAGTGATAATATTGCTTGGTTGTGGTAGTAGTGAGAATGATAATAACAATTTTTTAAGAGTAGAGCTTTCCGGTGATGATGTCCCGGAGCAAATTGATATATTCTTCTTCAATAAAAGCATGGCTGATCAAGTTGAGTATCTTGATTTAGATAAAGATAGACCAACCACAAATATCATGTATAGTATTTCAGAAACATCACATGTAAATCTAACTATATTTGATATTGAGTATGCTGTAATTGATACTCTTGTTAACGAAGAAATAGTTCAAGGTAATCATTCTATAAGCTGGGATGGTAAAGATTATCTTGGGAATGATGTTCCTAGCGAGATGTATATCTACAGGTTAACAACTTCTGAAGATGGGGTTATTATTAATAGCATTGAACGTATGTTCTACTTATTAACTACACATGTTCCAAATGAAGTTATGTTAAATGGCTCTTTGAGAAGTGCTAATAAAAAGCCATTTATCAATCTTTATCCTGAAGTAGAGTATTTTGTCTATGATGAGTTTGGAAATGCTACTGAGATAACTGATTTGGATACAACAATGGTCTATATGAAGGATTATCAAACCGGTGAAACCCAGATTGAATACTTTGTTGCTCAAAAAGATCATAATGGATTAGATTTTCACTGGAATCCAAATTCAAAATAAGATAATATTTTTTTATACATTAAACCCTTTCTCAATAGAGGAAGGGTTTTTCAGTTTCCGGCATCAATATGTAAAAGTCTAGCTCATTATTATGTAAGTAGTAGTTGTATCTTCTCAGATGTAATTCACTACTATTAAACTATCAATCAAAACACAGTCATCCCACTGTTTTCCCACTGTGCACGCACTGTGCACCCACTGAAACAGTGGGTTGGCAGTGCCTTCACAGTGGGGACACAGTGCAGACGCAGTGCGTTGATGGATAGAGCAGTAAAAGGGAGTATAAAGGGCAATAAATGTTGCTAAGTTATTGCAAATTGCACTGTGTATATCTATTTCGGACTTGCGTTGCAGCGATAGCGTGACGCGAGAACGAATCAGGGAATTGCGACTTCAAAGTGCATTTTAGGAAGTCCGTAGCCTTATCAGGCTGACAAACTCCCTGAAATGCTGTAAGTTATTGCAAATCGCACTGTGTATGTCACCCTGAACGAAGTTGAATGCAGTGTAACGAAATGAACGAAGTCGAACCGACTGTTAGTGGAATAACGTTTGAAGTGTTGACTTATCTTTCAATGTTTTCCTATCGGAAAATAGTTCTTCTTTAAATGGGTAACTACAGTTATCGGAAAGTTCCCTCTACTCGTTCGTATCCTCACTCGATCGGGATGACAAGCATGGCACTAGGATTTGCTGATGCAAATCCCATAACATTGTCACCCAGAGCGAAGCTGAATGCAGTGAAACGAAATGAACGGAGTGGTAGGGAAACTAGCTTAAAATAATTGAAAGACAGATAGCTATCTAATGCAATTGTTAACAAAATGTGAAGGGTATCTTACGATTCTATGTCAACTTAGGTAGGAACTAAAAACATGGGAGGAACAGGATGAAAAAGATACTTCTACCACTACTACTACTTACTACACTGTTCACAGCTCTGAATGCCGGATTTTACGACACTGACGTTGTTAACACAATTCAAATCTATTTTGAGGACTCCAACTGGGATTATCAGTTAGATCAGCTTTATTCACAAGGAAATGAGGACCGGTTACTCGGAACCCTAATTGTTAATGATGTTGTTTATGATAGCGTTGGAGTTCGCTATAAAGGCAATAGTACATACTCTTCAAACAGGGATAAGAACCCTTTGAATATTAAGCTTGATTATGTCATTGAAGACCAAGCGATTGATGGTAAATATGACAAATTGAAGCTTTCAAACGGATACAATGACCCTTCATTAGTAAGAGAAGTTCTCGGTTATAAGATTGCCAGAAAGTATATGCCTGCAAGCAAAGCAAACTATGCAGTCGTCTATGTTAATGATGTACAGCTTGGTGTTTACACAAGTGTTCAGGATGTGGATGGAGAATTCGTTTCCTCTAATCTAAACACTTCCAATAAAGCTAGAATAAAAGGAGCTTACGATAACAACCAGGTGTCTACAGTTTGGGGTTACAATGGTACAAATTCATCCTACTATTCAACATATTTTGAGTTAGATAGTGATGACACTGATTGGACAGACCTCACTGATTTTCTCTATAGCTATCATAATGATGATAACTTTGATTCATATATGGACTTAGATCAACACCTATGGTTCTTAGCCTTTAACAACTTGATAGTTAACCTTGATTCACCGATTAATTTTAACCACAACTATTATCTCCTACAAGATGAATCTGATAGATTCAACACTATCATTTGGGATTTAAATGAATCCTTCGGTATTTTTGCAAGGGATTTAGCTGGTGGACAGTTAAGTTCAGCTTCTTTAAGAAACCTGAGCCCATATTGGCATAGTACAAGTAACTACTTCCCAATTATAAGTAGAGTACTTGAAGATGATACTCATCAGAAGATGTACATAGCCCATATGCGTACAATGATTGAAGAAAATTTCGAGAATGATTGGTATATTACTGAAGCACAGGAATTACAAAGCACTGTTGGTCCTTATGTACAAAACGATCCTAACTTGTTCTATACTTATACCAACTTCGTAAATAATATCACTACCGATATTTCAAGTGGTGGTGGTCCCGGTGGAGGTCAGAGTAAAATTGGGCTTAGCAGTTTGATGGATTCACGTGTTTCTTATCTTCTAAGTTCATCTTACTTCTCTGGAACAGTACCCACAATCAACGAGATTACAACATCACCTGTTGTACCTGTTGCCGGAAACTCACTAACATTCAGAGTGAATGTTCAAGATGCCATTGCGGTGGAGCTTGCCTATAGACAGGATGATTCAAGTCCATTTACAAAGCTCGCTCTTTATGATGATGGAAATCATGATGATGGTGCAGCAAACGATGGAGTCTTTGGTAATAGTGTTATCATTGGTTCAGGTGAAATCCAATATTATGCTTGGGCAGAATCATCTACACAAGGAGCTTTCTATCCAGCAACTGCTGCTCATGAATTCTTAACTCTTCATGCTACAACTGAAACCGGTGATGTAGTGATCAATGAGATTAACTATAACTCATCTGATGACTTTGCAGTAAGTGATTGGGTAGAACTGTATAATCCCGGTGATACTTCCTTAGACCTTTCAGGTTGGATGCTTAAAGATGACAATGATGAGCATGTCTTTGAGATACCTGCCGGTAATACTATTGAATCACATGA
The DNA here is from genome assembly GCA_963677495.2 of Cloacimonadales bacterium (SeqCode). Taxonomy (GTDB): domain Bacteria; phylum Cloacimonadota; class Cloacimonadia; order Cloacimonadales; family JAFGVF01; genus Zophobacter. Next base: position 1,479,436 of record CAXXOU010000004.1, on the reverse strand, counting down.
CTATTTAGTACTTTGTGCTGATAGTGCTGCATTCACAACTCTTTTCCCGGATGTGACAAACTATATTGGAGATATTGGATTCGGTTTTGGAAGCGGGGGAGATGCAGTAAGATTATTCGATAGCAGTAACACTATTATCGATTCTTTAACTTATGATGACTCAGCTCCTTGGCCAGAAGCAGCAGATGGAACAGGTGCAACTCTTGCCCTTATAGATCCTGCTTATGATAATGAACTCCCAGAAAACTGGAGTGCTTCCACAGGAAGCGGAACTCCCGGTGCTCGTAACTTCGATGCTCCAATGATAGTTATAAATGAGATTAATTATAACTCTTCTGATACATTCGATACTGAAGACTGGATAGAGTTATATAATCCAACAGATAGCTCTATAGATATTTCAGGTTGGGAATTCAGAGATGAAGATGATACGCATATCTATCTTATCCCTGATGGTACAGTAATAGATGCAGATGGTTACTTAGTGCTTTGTGCAGATACTGCCTTGTTCTCTTCACTATTCCCAAGTGTAGCAAACTTTATTGGAAACTTTGAGTTTGGGCTTGGTAGTGGTGGTGACACTGTTAGAATCCTTATGGCTGATGGTACAGTCGTGGATCAGGTCATCTATGATGATGAAGGTCTATGGCCAACAGAACCGGATGGTTTTGGCGCAACTCTAGAGTTAACTGATGCTTTAGCTAATAATGCTGAAGCTACCAATTGGGTTGCTTCAGCTGATAATGGAACACCGGGACGAGAGAATAGTATTACTGAAGTTGAAGATGAAGAAATTCCACAAGTAACTAATCTTGAAACTTCAGTGTATCCTAATCCTTTTAACCCTTCAACAACTATCTCCTTTAGCATTCCAAAGAGTACAAATGTCAATATCTCAGTTTTTAATGCCAGAGGTCAGAAAGTCACAACTCTTACTAACGAAACTTATCATTCAGGGACCCATAACGTTAACTGGAATGGCAAGGATCGCAATAATCATAGTGTCGCATCAGGACTTTACTTCTATAGAGTAACAACAGACAATAGTTCAAAAACAAACAAAATGATACTCATGAAATAGTTCCTTGAAATCAAACTAAGAGGAGTAGGCAATGCCTTCTCCTCTTTTTTATGGATTTAACCGACTGTGTCGGTTTGTCCTGTGGCACTTATTAAACTGGCTTAATAACCGTATGGAGGTTAGCCTAGTTGTTTGCATTTTAATGAAGCCCGTTCCCGCTACGCAAGCTTCGCATCTGACAAAGCCCATAAAAGCGATTGAGTGGCAGGTGCATCTACATCAGTCTTCGCTAAAAGCTACGCCCTGACAAGCAGTTGATGCAGTTCATAATGTAAAAAAGGGAGAAGCTTTCGCTTCTCCCTTTCAATTAAATAATTTATCTATTAATCAACAAGCTTCTTTACATCATCATTAGGGAATGAAACAAACACAGCTCTATTGTTCAGGTACTTCTTAGCAACAGCTTTTACTTCTTCCGGAGTAACGCTCTTGAATCTAGCAACTTCTTTATCTCTATCTTCGAAACGTTGGTCATAAATCTCTTTGCTCATGATGAAGCCTGCAATGTTTTCGTCTGTAATCATTGAAGCAATCTGCATTTCATACTCATCAATTGTGAGTTCTATTTCCTCTTTAGTAACGAGTTCATTTTGCAGTTTATCAAGCTCTTCGTTAACAACCCTTACAAGTTCATCTTTCTTATCTACTGATGTTTGAGATGTGATGCGCATAAAGCCATAATCAGGAGTTGCTGAGTATGATGCATGAGCAAAGTATGCAAGGTCTTTAACACCACGAGTTGCTTCGTGTAATCTACCTGTGCTACCTGTGAGTAGCTGAGTCATTACATAGTATGCAAAGTAATCTTTGTCTGTGCGAAGAGGAGCTTTGAAGTTAACATCTACATTGACTTGTTCAAAGTTATATGGATTTTCATAAACACCGTCTAGATCAGGGATAGAAAGTTTTGTCTTCTTACCTTTAACTTTCTTCATATTCAAACCTGAACTTAGTGTATTTACATATTGCTTTGCTTCATCTTCGGTTATATCACCAACATAGACTGCAATAATCTTCTCTCCATGGAAATACTTTTTAAAGATGTGTTCGTAATCTTTCTTTTCCATTGCGATTCTGTCTTTGAGTACATCTTCTCTGGCTATACCGTTCTTTGTCCCCGGATAGAGAACACTGTTTCTGAAATCTCGGTGATTCGCTCCGGCATTAGACGGTAATCTTTGAAGTTCTGAGCGTAATCCCTGACGGTACATTTCAATTTCATTCTCATCGAAAGAAGGATTGTTTAAAGCATCAATAATAATATCTTGGATTGCTGTGTAATCATCCTTAAGACATTTGAAACTGATCTGTAAGCCACGTGGGAAAACTACAACTTCAGGATATGTTAAATGATTCTCAAACCATTCAGTAAGGTCGAGAGCATCATAATTCTTAGAACCTGACATAAGCATTTCAGCTACAGCATCAAATCTATTCTGGGTCTTTGCATTTTCAAAGTCAGAAGAGACTGAAAGATTTATTACCACATCTATTATTGGTTTAGAATGGTTTTCTTTAATCATGAGAGATACGTTCTTACTATCAATAACACGGTTAAACTCACCTTTATGAGCTACAGCATCATTCTTTCCTTCAACTAATTCAGTAGCCCCGTTTGGTACAGCACAATATACCATCCTATTCTTAGGTAGAACATAATCTCTAAGTGCTTGTTCCATATCATTAGTAGATATTGTTTCATATACTTCGATATCATCTTTTAAAGTGAAAGGTACACCGTAATTGACCATGTTTCTTCCGATAGTATTACATTCGGCATCAGCGTCTTCGCTCTTCATTACTGACCATGCTTTATATCTGCCCACAAAATCTTGAGCTCTTTTTGCACTTAAGCCTATCTCAAGCTGTTTTTCTATTTCACTATCGATTAAATCAACAATCTCATTAATATCAGCAGGGTTATAAGGAGCAAAATAGATGCTTACTTCAGGATATTTCTCTCTTGATTCAGGAGATGCGAAAGCTTGAATGTATTGAACAAGCTTCTTCTCCTCTTTGAGAAGGTAGGAGAGAGGAGCTTTCCTTGGTCCGGCAATGTTATGGAGTGCCATTGTAAGAGCTTTCACTTCAGCATTTGTAACACCCGGAAGAATATACTTAATCGTTACGCTTGAACTCTCAGTATCAAACTCTTGAATAACAGTATGATTCCCTTCGTATCCCGGTTGTTTTGTTAGCACAACAGGATTATATCTCTGACGCTCAAACTTCTTATAAGTCTTTTCAATGTGTGCCATTGTGCTGTTAACATCAATGTTACCAACAACTACAAGAATCATGTTGTTTGGTACGTAATGACGTGAGTAATACTCTACAAGGTCATCACGGGTAACATCTTTAAAAAGGTTAACATAACCAATGATTGGGTTCTTAATCGGAGAGTTAGGATAGAAGATCTCACTTCCTCTCTGACGAGTTTGGGCACGCATTGGTGAACTTCTATATACAATCTCTTTAAGGATAACTTCTTTCTCTCTATCAACTTCAAACTGATCTAGTCCACAAGCTGTAACCATCTCAGAGATGTAAGTAATCATAGAATCAACATGAGTAGCTTCTCCTGTTAAGTGATATGCAGTAACATTAGTACTTGTGTAAGCATTAGAGATAAGACCATCTCTTTTATAGATTTCTTGATACTCTTTTTCAGTTCTAAACTTGTTTGTACCACTAGAAACAAGGTGTTCAAGATAATGTGAAAGACCACAACCCATGAACTCCTCTTCGAAAGAAGACCCTGTCTTTACGAAGCAATAAACACCTGCAGAGTTGTTCATGTCATTTTTCTTAACTACTACTTCCATTCCATTTGGAAGTACTTCACGAAGCATCTCTTGACTGAATGCCACTGTTACAATCATTAAAACTGTAAGCAACAATACTATTCTTTTCATAAGCTCTCCAACTATCAATAATTTGTACCAGTTTGTAGAATAGGGGTTTGTGTCAATGATAATCTCTCTCTCACCGGGTAGACCGGCATCTTGCCGGGATTTCACTGGGTACCCCGGCATCTTGCCGGGAAAGAGAGCCGACAGGATGCCATAGTACCCGGTAGACACTACTCTTATCCTAGATGGAAGTTGGGGAATAGCGGAGTGTGACGGTTAATTCTACCTTTCGAATGGTCGCAGACCTTCGAAATGTAATTCCCCTCTCAGCCTGTCAGGGCGTAGCTTTAAGCGTAGACTGACCTGTCGGGGCGTAGCCTTTGGCGAAGACTGAAGGGGTGCCGTTTTAACGGTGGGGTGTTTCTTCTTCGAAAGGTACTCTAATACACTAACCACGAAAGGCACGAACTGCGCGAAAAGGGATTTGCATTATTTAGTGTCCTTTCGTGTATTCCGTGGTTAACTACTGTCAAATTGCACATTCGGTAATAATTCCCCTCTTGTAGAGAGGTGCCGTTTACGGCGGGGTGTTTTCTCTTCGGAGTATACCATTCGCAAGGTCTTCGACCATTCCGAAGGTATGGAATGAGGAAGCACCATTCGCAAGGTCTGCGACCATTCCGAAGGTACGGGTTTCGTGACAAGACGCACCTACGTAGTTGGTGCACTCCATAAAAAAAGGCTGTTGCAGAACAACAGCCTTTACTTAGTTTACTTAGCCACCATTGTAGCTGTTTGTAAGATCATCATACTTGCTGACCTTAGGAAGGAAGCCATTATCAATCGCATCCTTCACTGTTTGAATCCCGATATCCAAGAGTTGGATATCAGCAAATGTAACAGTCTTCAGGTCAATAGTTGGATCATCCTTATGGACATTCCACCACATCTTGCTATAGAGAGCGTAATATGTAGGGGGTATGTCGAACTTACCTACAACATCAGTCTCAAAGCGTTGGGTATAGGTTTTGAGATCATCAATCCAACCGGAATCGAAACTATCGTAAACGGTTCCAAGGTTCTTTGATATAAGTCCCATTGTTTGGTTTTGACTGGAATAAGGCGGAGCTGAATACTCTTTTGCAATGCAAACTGCATCATCATGCAAAGCTGCATAGGTTGTTTTGTCTCGGGATCCGCTCCATGTAAGGAACGGGAAGCACATTGTTACTTTCATCTTAGACCTCCTGGTCAATTAATTCAATAAGGGAGTTTCACCACATTGTACAACGACTTTGAAAGTCGTTCTCTCCGAGTCGTTATTCCGGACTTCCTTATTGATGGTTGAAGGATCTGTCAGTTACTACCTCTGACACCTATCTGCGACATTTTCTATTCTTCAATGCATTGAACTCTATTCTACCGGGTGCGCGGACATCTTGTCCGAGTTGTACAACGACTTTGAAAGTCGTTCTCACCGATTAGTTCATTCATCATTAAGCATCTTGCATCTTTCATCTTGCATTTTTCATTTTGCATTTACAAACCATCGCTTTGTACCTCTCTACCCCTATATGTTCCGAATTCGTGGGTTTACATCAGAATTATACCCCACTTTTTTTATTTAACTGAAAAAGGTCGCTGCGAAGCGACCTTAAATGGCATATTTTTACTACTTATGCTTTTTATAGTTCTCAGCTTTTCAAATATCTCTTGATAAACTTCATCTATATCACAATTCCAACTGTCTTCATAACTAATTCTTACCAATCTCTTACCAAACCCATACCCAAATTTGTAAGAATTTAGTAATTTGAGGATGAGTAAGTTGTCTATTTCTCTTTCGAATTGTGATAATGCAATGATACTGTACTTAAAGATTCTGAAAATATACACTGGATTTTAAATATTTATATCTTAATTAAAAATAATCACATAGCCATTGTGTTTATACTTTAGTAAGAACGGACAAGGATGTCCGTTTTCTAATAAAAGCCCCCGATTTCTCAGGGGCTTAAGTTATCTATTTAACTCTGATTATTTAAGTAACAGCATTTTCTTTGTAATTGATTTCTTAGAAGTCTCTAATCTATAGAAGTAAACTCCTGACCCTGTTTCTTTACCTAAACTATTTTTTCCATCCCACACTATTTCGTGCCTTCCAATGGACATAGTTTCATTAACTAATGTAGCGACTTTCTGTCCCTTAATATTATAGACAGAAAGTTTTACCATAGTCTCTTTTGGAATTGAGAATGAGATTGTTGTTGTTGGATTGAATGGGTTTGGATAATTGTTACTTAGCTCAACCCACTTTGGAATAGTAAAACCATCATTAAAATCCTTATCAAAACTGACTAAATGGTAGTCGGTAGTGAATGCTTGTATTGGCTCATCTACAAACCATTCTGTATCTTCATTGTAAACGAAATAGTTATTCATGATTTTTCGATCTTTCTGTTGTGTGATCAATTCAAAATGGATTTGAGGGTTTGATTTTGCAGACGCTATTTCTGTGTATGCTAGTATTTGGGTTTTACCATCCTCAACAAAGCTTGAACCAACACAAACATCATCGATAAATGCACCTATCTCTACAACGCTTTCATCAATACCAATTATATCTATAGCTTCATAATCATCGCTCTTTTCATATACAAATGTATCAGATTCTTTTACAATCACAGCACTTTTTGTTGGTACTTGAGTTCCTAGATTCCATCTAAAATCTTCAATTCGTTCATTCACTCTCACTATATAACCTCTACCGAAATTTAACGGTCTGATATTATGACTTATTGGTATCGTTGGGTCATCTTTTGTTTGCGAGTTTGGGGGAGAATCCGGTTGATAGTACCAAAGTTCTGATTTTATAGATGTTACTTTGTTAAAATCATCGCCAAAGGCTGTATCCATGTCCTGACTATCTCTCCAATAACCAACCCAATTATCAACTCCGGGGTCCAAAGTGATTCCTTGATTTTGAATTTCATAACCATCACTGAACTGAATACAATATTGTACATCATCTTTATTCATTGACAATTTGTAACAAGATAGAGGCGAAAAGCTAAAACTTGGATTACTAAGAACCCATTGGTTATTTATGTAGTTCAATCCTCCATCATTGCTTTTTATGGACAGACCAAACGGGTCAATCAATTCGAAAATATCATCATTATCAGCCCCTACAAATAAATATGGGAATGAAATCCAGTTCCACCCACTCTGTAATGCCGTTGAGGCTGAAATAGGAATCACAATTTCAGGATTATATATATCATTCGTATTTATAGACAACTCTCCATAGTAATCCTCGTACATTTTCTTTGGAGTGATCTTTACTTTGAAGCAAAGACTATCACTTGGAGGAATAACACTTGGAAGTGAAATAATTTCTATAACATTACTTATTTCATCACTGACTGTAAATGAAGTAATATGAAGATTATTTTGGTCTGAATTGTTACGAATCCAAACTTCTTTAACATATCCTCCATCAGGTATAATATTTCCATAGTAGATCTCTGTATTTGAAGTTGATACAGCAGCTCCATCTTGAAAATATTCAACAGCACCTATGTCAATATTCCCCGCAAGGACTCGAAGGTTATTCAAGACATCCGTATCTGGGAAAGCTAACTCCATTTCATATAATGTTTCAATATCTTCTACTGATGAACCAGAGTTATAACATGATGAATTAGTTGAAATTCGAAAATCATCTACTATATTAATTCCACCAACGACTGAGTTTACAGTAGTATAAGTTCTTGGCCAAGGGGTGAATTCAGTTTCGTAAAAATCGTAATAACCCGTTACAATTCCACCATTAATCCCGGTATCAAAAGCATTATGAGTGAAAAATAATGCTGGAGTTATAGGGAGAGCTGCTCTAACAAGAAAATCTGTTGATCCACTAGTAATATTCGCAGTATTATTACTAAAGATGTTATTTACAAAGTTGTAAGTTGAAAAAGGTAAATCCTGATAAAAACACCCTCCCCAATTAATTGAATTATTTTGGGTAAAAGTATTATTAACAAACAATATAGGCCCTCTGTTGTTTGTTTGTAATTCCCCATTTCTTCCATTAATATAGAATGCTCCACCGTTATATGAGAAATTATCAACAAACACATTTGATACAAACTCTTTTCGGAAAGTTAAATCACTTTCAAAAAGAAAAACGGCACCTCCTGCACAGTTTGAATTTATCGCAGGGGATGTACTTTCGAATCCTGTCACCTTCCCATTCCCTTCAAAATAACAATTTACAACACTTAAATCAGCATGTTGGCACCATATAGCACCTCCCTCGACTGCATCATTATTAATAAACTCACAGTTGTCAAAATTTACTTGTACTCTTGCTTCATCAAGTTCATTATTAGAATATTCATGACTATCAATATATACTGCTCCTCCCAAATAAGCAGTATTATTTTCGAATTTGCACTTACTAAAATCAACATTTATTTCTGTTTCTGTTGTTGCTCTAATAATTATTGCTCCCCCAGTATGAGAATCAGGTACATTTTGAGTGTTTCCTTCAGCTTCACAGGATAAAAAGTTACAATTATCAAATAGAATATTCTTGCCTGCTACATCAAAACCAGAAGTAGTGCCAATACAAACAGCAGTTCTCGCATCCGCAAAATTAACATTTCTGAATTCAGAGTCAGCTGAACTTTCAGATGAAAAGAAGTTAATACCTTTCCAGCTATTACCTTCAATCCCGGTTAAAGATACAGGATTATTTTCAGTGCCAATAATTTTGATACGACCAAGCACAGCAATACCACAGAACTGCTCAATAGATATATTTAAATCTTCATTCGAATTAAGGGATTGAATAACAAGCTGTGTATTCTCTGGTATGCTAATCTTCGAATGTGGCCTTCCTAAATTATCTTCACCTAAAGATACATATAGATTTCCTAATGTTCCATGATCAATAATATCGTCGGGGAAAGTCATATCGTGGGTGATATAGAAATTTTGGTCGAATGAATTATCATCATATCGAGAAATAGTTTTCTTTAAGTAATTTTGGTATCTTTGCTTTGCTGCATTATTATCATCTTCTGGATTATATGGCCAACTTTGATTGGAATACCAAAATCCAGGAGCACTTGACCTGTTTTCAAGGTAGTATGATTGATCATATTTTACTTTATTGGACGCACAATATGGAATACCATATGACCATGTTTGAGTATATGTAAACCCAAAAAAAGAAACTTTTTTTATTCGATTATGTCGTTCGAATGGTTTAAAATAACTTCTAAACCTTCTCGGGAACTTTAAGTAATTGCTTTGAAACCAGTTTAAATTTCGAAGATAATTGTAATTTGTGATTTGTCTGGGTTGCATAACCCAGTCGCAAGCGTCCGAGCAACTCATTAGCATTTCTAACAAACTCGGTATAAATGCAGAAGGTCCCTATGGACCAAGCCCCCATGTACCGACTCCCATTATCCATAAGCCTTTATCGGAAGACCGATTCCTAAAGAAAGCATTGTCTTTGCCATTAGCTCTATGAAAGGAATCTACCCACATCCAACCTACTTGATTTCCTTCAAAAAGGTTTTCTTTAGGGCCGCTATAGGGACCATTATTTTGAGAACTTGTTTCCCCATGGCAGCTAATATCCGCAACATAAGAATCAGGTATATCATTAAAATCAGAATGTCTCCTTCCTGTTGAATAATTATATCCATAAACATTCCATTTGGCTTCATTTTGCACTAGCATCGCGTGTCTCATACTTCGAAAGATGTTATTCTCTATCAAGCAGTACTGAGATGCATTTTCGGTGATTACACCATATCCAAATCCACCCGAACCTACATCTTGAGCTCCATCAAAAAAGCAACCGGTTATTTCTATATGATTACTTTGAGCAATATCAATATGATGCTTAACGGGATTTCGACTCTCAACCCCGACTACCCAGCAGTTTGACGCTTTTTGGATAAGAATGTTATGTCCTTGCTGACTACTCAATCCATGAGAATGTGTAGTATCTATTCGTTCAATTACAATATCTTCAATACCGGAAGAGACCAATATATGCTCTTGTACAGGTGGAGATGAGTTTAGATTCTCTTCTACTCCCTTGATTTCTATGCAATTATTAGTATTTGCCAAATCAAACTGAAAAACCGTTCTGTTAGCATTATTCCCTCCATCCTTGAACATGTGATTACCTCTAAGAATGACATAATCACCCACTACAAGTGTTTGTGTAAAAGTATAAACTCCTGGAGAAAAAATAATTCTATGAGTTTCATCTGAATCTCCTGCATTTAAAATTGCAGTTCTAATAGCAAGTTCAGTATCAGTATCATCAAAATACTCATCGACAAAATTGGTTGGAAACCCACTTTCTAGTCCGGCTTGCTGCCACTCATGACTTTTACCATTAACATGACTGTATTCGGTATCATAAACCGAAAACAGGAAAAATATATTTATAAGTAATAATATGGATACTAAAAAAAATTTCTTCATGGTTTCTCCTTTAAAAATCATCTGGATGTCTTCTTTCAATCATACTTATTATTCTTGTGCTGTTCTTATTAAATGAGACTTTTCCTAATTCATGCCCAAAATTTATAAAATCACCAGTCTGTAAGAAATACATAAGGGCAAACCCTCCAGAATCGCATAGACAAATGTTTTCTTTGGATGGATCTAACACTAAGGCGTTATAATATCTCTGAGTGGGTTCAATATACAGAACCTGAGAATCATAGCTATTGATGTCTATCTGCAAAAGAGTGCGTGAAGCCTGTAAAAGATATACAGAATTTTCATAGTCTGTTATTATATCAACAAGCGAGTTATCGTTATAAACAAGGCTATCAATACCTGTAATTATATCATAACAATATAGCCCATCCGGTTTGACATCGGGAGAACTTGAAATCAAATAAAAAACTTTATCTGAAACAATACATTTATCACTAATATTAATGTAATTGTCATTCTCTTCCCTTATTAGCTCTGTTTCGGTATTATTGGTCAAATCATATATAAACAGAGTCTCAGAGCGAACATCTTGATTATTAATATATCGACTATAGACAATTTGTGAGTTATCAGCAGAAATTGAAGCATCATGCTCTCTGATATCAGGGGTATTAGTAATCTGTATTAGATTCGACCCGTCAACATTAGCAACATAGATATCATAATTGTACTCCATTACCATTTTAGTTCTGTCCTGACTTATTTCGACAATATTCCCTACATCTAATAAGATACCTTCCCATAAAGTTCCTTCAGGATTGAGTGAATAAACCGAATTGGAACTGCTCATGATAATCTTTTCCTGCCCTGGATTACTTAAGTCTGCCACATAGAAAGGAGTTTGAGCACCTTTTAGTAGGTAATCAATCTCACTTCCATCAATATTCATTGTAGCAGTCCATTCTTCGTACCAGTACTTACCCTCATCTGAATAATCATAACAGGAGGTTATAAGAAGTAATAGCAATAGTATCGCTAATGATTTTATAAACCGCATAATTAATTTCCTTTTCTAAATTCAATTAATTCAAGCACGCTATTCTTCACAAAACCTTTGTTTTGTTGATTTAAGGTTTCAAGAGAATTCAACATACTCAGTGTAACCTCAACAAATGGGATTAACTTAGGGATCTCGTCAGAAAAGTACATAGCTGATTCTTCTTCAATCTGATCAAGTTGGTCCTGAGCTAATTTTTGCTTAAACATTTCAGGTATTTCCATATTTACTTTTGAGCAGGTTATATCTCTGGAGTTAACCGAGACAGCATATTCTGCTCTGTCATTTTGAGAAAAACTGAAAGGTATTAATGCAGATGCCTGTGATTTAACTAAACTGAAATTAGCTTCAACCTCGCTCTTGTGTAATAGCTTTGGTGTTTGCTTGCACCTATTTTCATCATAACCATAAAAATCGACTATCTGATTAGAAACAGGGTCCCAAGTTGTGTAAGTTATATTCCTATCAAAAGATTCCTTAATAACAATACCTTTACTCGACTCTTCAATTACTTCTAAGCTGACAAACTCTTCGCTTTGATTTTCACTTGAGAAGTCGGTATTGACATGATAGACAACCTTATCTCCAACCTTCAAATCATTTCCAAAACGGCTTCCTGCGGTGTATTGAAGTGTGCTCAACATATCCTTTAATGCTTGTTCTTCAAGCTCCCTGTCAGATAGTTCATTTGCTACAAGAAACAACACTGTTGACAGTACTAATGCAATTAAGACAAATTTCTTCATAAATGCTCCTTTGTTGTACGATTCGCTTATTAGACTTTCATGATTATGCATACTATATATATGTAATTTTGATAAACCTAAACAACATATAGTATGATTATTTTACCTTCCCATACCTACAGTGAATCAACTTTTGTCTTTCTTTCCTAGAATTGTGTAACAATTTTAGTAATGATAAATTACATGGCAAGTATTTTTTTTTTCATTTTTTTGCATTGCTTCATCGGACAATTTAAAATCTCACTCATCTTTTACCTCTCTAGAGCTAAATCAAATTTAGGGATGCACAACCCATGTGACAAGCGACTGTGTACCAAATCTCTGCCTAATCCGGCAAACCCTCTCGTAGGTCTCCCGTAGCCCACCCGTAGCCCTCGCGTAGGTAGCTACAGGTGGGCTTCGTTTCGGGTACGTGAAATCTACCTGTGGGAGTGTATCTTTCGGCAATGATTTACCTGTTTTTTAATGAAGTCCGTTTTCGCTTCGCAGGCTACGCATCTGACAAACTCCATAAAAAAACATTAGGTCTACTGGGTACGCGAGCTTCCAGCTCGCATCACCGGGTACCCCGGCATCCTGCCGGGATAAAGAGAGGGAGCGAACAGGGATGTTCGTGCACCCGGTAAATGCCGGCAGGATGCCGGCGTACCCGGTAGGTGCGGACAAGATGTCCGCGTACCCAGTACCAGTACTCAGTAAAAAAATAAAAAAAGTGGGGTATAATTCTGATGTAAACCCCCAAATTCGGAACATATAGTAGTAGAGGGAGTTTTTTTAGCTTATAGCTTAGAGCCTATAGCTTAATTAATAGTCTATATTCAACAAGCTATAGTTAAAAGCCTTCAACTAAGTAGTTTGGTTGTATCGACCGAGAGAAAACACTTCGTCGTTACACGACATCCCTTCGGTCTTCGCTAAAGCTCCGCCCCGACAGGCTGAGGTGAATAACAGCCCGGAGTGATGAATTACAGAACGACGTGCAACGTCGTTGAACATTTATAGGAGAATAACAGCCCGGAGAGCTGTTTTACAGAACGACATGCAACGTCGTTGAACATTAAAAGGAGATTATTATGAGAGTGAATTTGGATACGATAGCCCGGACATTAGTTGGGAAGATAGGCAAACTTGTTTTCTATCGCTATAGGAAAAGCGATGTATTGCTTGCTAGAGCTTGGGTTAAACCTCGTCTGACAGCTAACAATACGACGATGGGATCAAGATCTGCTAATCTTGCTCTATGTTACAAAGGAACATCGGAAGACTATAGGAATGATCTGCTGAAGTATGCAACTCAACTTAATCTGGAAACAATGGGAAACAATTGCTATTATCATCCCTACAATGTCTTTCTAAAGATGATGTATGCGATGAAAAGAGTTTTTACTAACATCGATTTGATAACCATAACCCCGGAAGTAATAGTGCTGGAGAATCTACCCGTACAGACAGTTAAAATGGCTATTGAGAATGAGCTTTTACCCGAAGTTAAGTATATTGATGAATTGAGTCATGAGATAGTGTGAATAACCGGTAACGCGTTACTGGGTCCGCGAGCTTCCAGCTCGCATCTACCGGGTACCCCGACATCTTGTCGGGATAAAGGGAGGGAGCGAACAGTGATGTTCGCGTACCCAGTGTACCCAGTGTTTTCACACAAGTATAAGCTCAATACTATCATCAAAGTCAGGACGATGGCTTAGAATAGAACCAATAACTATAGTTTTCTTAAGATAGTGATATAGCTCAGGGGATTGATTGCAGATATTTTTATATGCATAGTCAATATCATTCCAGACACTCTTATAGCTATCTTTGACTAAGCTATCCGGATCTTCAATATCTAGGTTTAAAACAGATTCTTCTAGACGTTTGATTTTAGCACGGTAATAAGATTCCTGAACAGGATCATTCTCTTTAACAGCATCGTATAATTGGTCTTTGAGCTGTTGATGCTTCAAAGTTAGTTCTATCGGACTGTATATCCTGGATATATCTGTGTTTAAATTGTGAATAGGATTGTTTATAAACAAATCACTTAAAGAATCGTCACAAAAAGGACATAACTTTTCCAAGTTCATTGTGAAATATAGACAAGTTGCACTGATCGGTTGATAGGGGTGGGCTAGAAGTTGTAGAATGTACCGGATACCCATCGTTATATTTATATCAACTGCCTTCGTTGTGACTACCCTAATGCTGTGCTCATAGACGTAGACATAGATCCTCATGTTAACCTCCAAAGGAAACTCTAGTATAGGACTATGAGAGAGGAAACTACCAATATCTACATTATAAATAAAATGGCTATACTTATCCTCTTCTCACTGTTGTCTCAGTTTCAATGATCTTGTAACCCGTAACTTGCCTGTTTAGCTGGTCGCAAGAATCAAACTCTAATAAGTATAGCACAAGTATTTATATAGTTACTCCTTTGGGGTTAAAGATATATTAAGCTAAAAGTTAAATGAGACAAAAAGAAAATATTATATAGTAATTGCATAAAACAGTTATGATGGAAATTGAATGGGAATTCTAATTCCCCTCTAGGAGAGGGGTGCCGTAACAGCGGGGTGTTTTTCTCTTCGGAAGGTACTCTAAAATACTAACCACGAAAGGCTCGAACTGCACGAAAAGGGATTTGCATTATTTAGTGTCCTTTCGTGTATTTCGTGGTTAACTATCTTCGATTTGGACCTTCTGTAATAATTCCCCTCTCAGCCTGTCAGGGCGTAGCTTTAAGCGAAGATTGAAGGGGTGCCGTTTTAAAACGGTGGGGTGTTTCTCTTCGGAGTGTACCATTCGCAAGGTCTGCGACCATTCCGAAGGTATGGAATGAGGAAGCACCATTCGCAAGGTCTGCGACCATTCCGAAGGTACGGGTTTCGTGACAAGACGCACCTACGTAGTTGGTGCACTCCATAAAAAAAGGCTGTTGGGTATCCAACAGCCGGAAAATACTTAATAACTAATCTATGCTTTGCCTTGATTAGCAACCTGTTCCTGAGCTTTCTTTATAGCTTCCTGGTCACCAAGATAGTAGCTTTTAATAGGTTTAAGCTCTTCATCAAGCTCATAAACAAGTGGCATACCGGTTGGAATATTCAGTTTGATAATATCTTCATCGCTGATGCCATCAAGATACTTAACTAAGGCACGTAAGCTATTGCCATGAGCTGTGATAATAACGTTTCTACCATCTTTTATGTAAGGTGCAATCTTATTATCAAAATAGGGGATAACTCTTGCAACAGTGTCTTTTAAACACTCAGTTAGAGGTACATCATCTTCTGCAAGTTTGGCGTACTTCTTCTCATTGCCTGCATAGCGTTCATCATCTTTAGTCAAAACAGGAGGAGGAGTATCATAACTACGTCTCCAGATAAGAACTTGATCTTCACCAAACTCTTCTGCTGTCTCTGACTTATTTAAACCTTGAAGCGCACCATAATGACGCTCATTAAGTTCCCAAGCTTTATTAACAGGTATCCACTGAAGGTCCATTCCATCAAGTGCAAACCAAAGAGTTTTGATTGCTCTTTTGAGAACAGAAGTGAAAGCTATATCAAAGTCAAAGCCTGCTTCTTTCATAAGAATACCGGCTTGTTTTGCTTCTGATACACCCTGTTCTGAAAGGTCTACGTCAGTCCATCCTGTGAATTTGTTTTCTAAGTTCCATTTTGATTGTCCGTGTCTTAACAATACTAGTTTATACATTATATCTCCTAATCGAGTCTTTTATACTCCAATTTATTTAACTTCTTCTCTTCATATCTGGCAAGGATATAGAACAGATCCGACAATCTGTTGATAAGCTTCTTTAACGGTTCTGCAACTTCTTCTATATCATTTAGTTGTAGCACTCTTCTTTCAGCTCTTCTAACAACTGTTCGACAGATGTCAAGCTTAGCCGATTGAATAGTACGACCCGTTTTAACAAACCCTGTCAGATTAACCTCAGCTTCAAGTTTATGAACAGCATCTGTAACCATTTCCACTTCAGTCTGTACAATCGGGGCTTTAAATGTTTTGTCTTTAGTCGCAAGTTCTCCCATGGCTCTATATAGAAGCTGTTGTATATCTTCTATCAGTTTATGTGAGAATTCATCTTTAACAAAAAGCAAAGCTTCGGAAAGATGTGTGTCCAACTCATCGATTGTACCATATGCTTCAACTCTTACTGAGTTTTTCTTAACTCTTTGACCACTCCAAAGAGCAGTTGTTCCTTTATCTCCGGTTTTAGTGCTAATAGACATAACTATTTCATCGCAATGAGCGAAATCTCAACCATACCATTTTTAGGTAACTGAGAAACTTCTATAGCTTCTCTGGCAGGATATGGATCAGAGAAATGCTTTGCATAAATATTGTTCAAATCAAGGAAGTTATGCATATCAGTTAAGAATACTGATACTTTAACAACATCAGAGAAAGAGAAACCAGCTTCCGTAAGAACAGCCCTTAGATTAGTAAAGATTTGCTCAGTCTGAGCATGAAATCCCATCTGTAGTTCACCGGTATGCGGGTCGATACCTAATTGCCCTGAAATGAAAAGAGTGTTATTCTTCAACGTTGCTTGAGAGTAAGGACCTACTGCTTGGGGCGCATTGTAAGTGTGAATTGCTTTCATGATAAACTCCTTTTTTTATTACTCTTAATATAACATAATCGTTTTAGCACGAAAAGAGAAATAAGTAAAGAAAAAAACACACCAACTAAGTTAGCTAATGCATCAAAAAGAGAGAATCCACGCCCGGGAATAAAAAGTTGGTGAAACTCATCAGCGACTGAGAATAGAGCTAAGAAGCTGAATCTGATATAAAGAATTCTGATAATTAAATTAGTTGAATACAAGTAGTAAAACAAAAGCAAACCGGCGATGAAATATTGACCCATATGTGCAAGTTTATCAAATTCAAAGATTCCTGTCTCAGGACTTTTGAGTGAAGGCCATGATGACACTACGAGGATTATAAGTATCCATAAAAGGAAAGGGATAAGTTTAACTTTTCTATTCAGTTTCATTGACGAAATTTGAAATATTCCAATAAACCTTATGCTTCTTATGATGCAAAACCGCTTTAAGGGGTATTCTATCTACTGCTGAAATCCAAAGCTCAAGTAGTTGGTTTTCCCTTAAAACATTATTTGTGAAGATATCAGTGCATTTGAAGTCACCCTCAGAAATCTGATCAAAGTAAACTTCCAGTCGATGTGCTTTTTTCTCACCTAGCTTTGTTTTAATGGTTTCAGTTCCTTTATCTTCATAGATAGCTTTCCAAACGTGTCTATTAGAGAAGATATGAAAGGACCCAGTGAAGTCTTCATCTCTGCTCATCTTAAATAAACCGCCAAACAGGTCGCTTGTATCATCGAACACGTTGAACTCTTCCTCAGTGCCTTTCGTGTAGTCCTTCAGTAAAGCGATATTGTTTTCTATGAATATCTCACGGTTTTCATTATATTTAGATTGTGTGATACTTTTCTTTAAATAGTTAGTTTTAAATCCATTTACGTATGTAGAATAATAATAGTTATCCACATTTGAAAAGATGCTAACAGCACTTAAGGTCTCCACATGAACATCAAAGATTCCTAAAGTGTCATTGTGTTTATGAGCAACTTTAATGATTGAATTGGTAATGCCAAAGACTTTTACTTTATACTCAAGATAGTCAGCTTGTAGTAAAGCTGATGTTATCAGGAGAAGTACGGTTATAATGAACTTATTCTTCACCTTCTTCCCTGATCTCCTTCACTGTTATATGGACAAAGTTTATTCGCTGGTTCTTGATCTCTGAGATTTTGAATGTCATATTTTCAATGGATATCTTTTCATTTAACTCAGGAAGATGATTAAATTGTACTAAAAGGTAGTCAGCCAGATTATCGAACTCTTCCGGATTGATGTCCTGGTTAAACTCATTATTGAAATCATATATCGAAAACATACCGCTGACAATATACTCGTTATCATTTACTTTTCTTAGTTCAGGAATGATATCATCATCATATTCATCCTGGATCTCTCCAACGAGTTCTTCCAGAATATCCTCCAAGGTGATAAGTCCTGATGTTCCACCATACTCATCAACAACTAAAGCAATTTGTAGTTTTTGGCTCTTAAACTGATTCAATAGAGCTTGAATTTTCATGTTTTCAGTAACAAAATACGGTTGTCTTGTCAGCTGAGATAACTCAGTCTTCTCAGGATAAAGTAGTATATCCTTCGCATAGATTACTCCGGTTATATCATCAATGTTATCTTTGTACACGGGTATTCTGGAAAAGCCTGATTCAATAATCTTCTGTTTCAAAGTATCAATTGAATCGTTCTCTTCAACTGCAATAATATCTACACGTGGGACAATTATCTCTCTAACTTCTGTAGTAGAAAACTCTAAGATACTGGCAATAATCTTCTTTTCACTATCCTCTAGTGGATGATCTGAAGTCTCAGAGTTAATAATATTTCTGAAATCCTCTGAAGTAAGAACTTGTCTTTGTTGCTCACTTACACCATTGGATTTGGATATAAGGTTGTTGAGTAGGTCGAAAAGCTTTATTATTGGCCATAGAATAACTTGCAGGAAAGAGATTGGCGTTGCAACTCTTCTTGCAAATCTTTCCGCAATTGAATATGCTACCAGCTTAGGTATAATCTCACCAAATAGTAAGATTACAAAAGTTGTTACTACTACTTGTAAGAAGAGTAAAACAGATTCGGATATGTTCCATCCGAACTTTTCTTGTAGGCTAATTGCTAAAACAGTAGTTTGTGAAGAAAAGGCAATGTTAACTAGTGTGTTGCCTAGAAGTATGGTAATTAACAGGAAATTTGAGTTCTTTAAAAGCTTCAGTATTCGACGTTCTCCCTGTTTCTTAGAACCTTCCATTTTCTTTAACTGGATTTTGTTTAAAGAAAAGAATGAGGTTTCTGAACCGGAAAAAAATGCAGATAAACAGAGAAGAATAAGTAGTGAAATCCACGAAAAGGTGTCCACTGTTACGGTTTACTCCTTAATAATTTAGTATAGTATTTTTCTTTATCTTGCATCTCCTGCTTCTGTTTAACCGATAAATGGTCATGTCCGAGAAGATGTAAGAGCCCATGTAAAAAAAGTATTTGCAACTCTTCAGACAGGGAATTTAATCCCTTTTGCCTGTCAGCAGTATAAATGTCAATAATTATATCACCCAGAAAAGGTATGAAGTCCATTTCACAAGGAAAGCTTAAAACATCAGTAGGCTTGTATAAACCTCTATATTTGCCATTCAGATCCTTCATCTCTTTAGAATCTACGATAACTAAAGAAACTTCACTGTTAACAGAGATTTCATTATTATTAGTAACAACGTTTAGAACATCCTGAAAGATGTTTATAGATATATCTTGATCCGTTTTGTTCTCAAATTGTAATTCAGGCATAGCTATTCGTCCAACTTATAATCTTTGCGTTTACGGTAGATACTACTGAGGACAACATTCATTACTGTGCGAATCTGACCTAATTCTTTAAATGTTAGATCACAGTCCAGGAGTTGTTTATTACGGATTAGCTCATCTATAGTCTCTTCGACAATCTGTGCCTTAAACTCGTTAAAGACTTTAGACTTCGATTCAACAATATCAGCAATCATAATAATGGCAGCAATCTTTGTCTGCGGTTTAGGTCCATTGTAGTAGAACACTGACTGTGGAGTTTCGAGATTGCTTTCTTTAGCCATCTTAAGGAAGTATTTGATTGCTTGTGTGCCATGATGAGTTTGAATAATATCTAATATTGCACTTGGAAACTTATATTGTTTACCTAGTTGAATTCCGTAACTTACATGTTCTTTAATAAACTCAGCACTTTCATCATATCCCATCTGTGAGTGCAATCTATCTGAGTGTTCGTTGTTTTCAGTGAACATACTAGGATTCTTAAGTTTGCCTATATCGTGATAGTAACTACCTACACGAGCTAAAAGATAATCAGCTCCTATTTCCTCAGCTGCACGTTCAGCAAGATTACTAACAACTAACGAATGATGATATGTGCCCGGTGCTTCGGTAGCTAGCTTCTTCAGAAGTGGATGATTGAAGTCAATCATACTGATCAACTGATTACTGGAAACAGTGTCTAGCTTAGATTCAGCCCAATTTGCAGTTGAGATTAGTCCGGTTATAGATATGATAAGAGCAATCTCACTATAAATCAGATAGTTGACAGTTCTAAATAGGGGAGTGCTGACGACTAATCCTATCGCTAGGATTAGGATTGCCCCTGTAAGCATTAACATCCATGCAATTGTTGAATATGTTTGTTTCACTGTTAATCTATCTAGATAGATAAGACCGGCAGTTGCAATCAAAGCATGATACAATTGCAGTGTCTTATCAATATTGAATGTCAGTAGATTGATGATAAGTAGAAAGAGCCCGAACACCAATCCTGAAGTGGTTGATACCACAACAGCAGGTAGTAAAATAAAAAACATTAGCGGGAATATATATGGTGATATTCCGGCAATATTGACAATGAGTAGATAGAGTATCAACTCACTAACTAATAATATCAGCATCAACAAGTAGCTCTTATTGCTAACTTCAGAGTGTAACTTAGATAGAGTATATCTCATGGCTGATAGAAGTAAGAATACCAGTAATCCAAAACCAACAATGCGTATAATCAGCATTCGCTTTCGGTTTTTCCAGCTAAGATACTCCTTGGAGTTCAGCATTGATTGGTATTTCAAGAATTCCATGTGCGATATTTTAGTATTCTTTCGAATTATAATCTCATTCTTCTGAATTACATCCAAGACTGGTTTAAGTTTCTCTTTACGAGTGTTAACAATCTCATCGGTTTTATTACGGTCGATGACAATGTTTGGTTTTAAGTAAAGGAAAAGTATATACTCAATAAAACCATGTATATCTTCATCTTCATAAGCAAGTGAAACACTATGAGATGCCTTTGAGACGTTGTTGAATGAGTCTGTGTCAATTGACTGGGTTCTACTACCATTCTCAAAAAGTATAATCTTATCTATTGGAACTTCTACTATACCTTTTGAGAGTAGTGAGTCACTATATATCATCACATAGTCCCAAACTTTCTGAAGGTTTTCTCTTGCGAACAAGTAATTTAATTCAGTATAGTTTATCTCGTAATCCAAATTTAAGATGTAGTTTCTCATCTGTTCTTTCTTTCCTGTTTTCTTGAATGAGTACAGATTAGTAAACAAATGATTTAAGTTCTGGATGATTTGGTAATTAATATTTTCAGAAAGTATATAGACAGGGTTTATATCTTGAAGATTATTTTCCCTTTCAGCTTTCAATTGAGCTTCATCTTTCTTTACTTCAAACGAGAAAGGAGCAATAATATCTTTCTCACTTACTTGCCCTTCAACAATATTGTTATCCGGTACCCTGAGCTCAATAAATGAGCTAAGAAAGAAGACAATAGTAATCAATACTGCTGCAATTACGTTTTCAACAGTATGATTAGCTCTGATATAGTATATCAGGTTTTGAGTTTTGAAAAGGAATCCTTTACTCATCTATTTGTATTTTTGTCCTCTTCAATACTTCATAGTATTCTCCGGCATCTTTCTTTGCAACATTACCTTTAGGCAACTGTGTAATTTTAACAACAGTTTTATACTGCCCTAAAGCTATAGATATCTCATCACCCTCGTTAATGTTTTGACTTGCTTTAGATTTCTTCCCATTAACTTGAATTAGGTTCTTATCACAAGCATTCTTTGCTATTGTCCTAGTCTTTACTAGACATAGTTTGTTTAACAATTGATCTATTCTCATCGTTCCCTCATAGGAGTTTAAAACTCCTTAATCATCCTTTTTAATCTATCATCCTGCACTACTCTTCTGGTTGAATCTAAGAACTCTTCCATACCAGGAAAATCATGCATCTTATATTTGTAAGCTTGTAAACCCATTTCAAACTTGTCAATCTGTTTTACGAACTTAGCTTCTTTCGTTTCATTTGCTTCAAACTCTTCCCATAGCTGTAGATACTCATTATTCACGTCAACACCATCAAGAATCTCAATGAATGCTTTGCGCTCCATGGCATATTTTTCATCTTCAGAAATGCCATCAACCGGGGTTATATCACCAACCGTTGCTTCGGCTAATTCATGGACAATTGCCATTCTCAGAACCTTCATTCGATCAAGTTCAGGGAAGTCTCGCTCAGCTATGAACATAGCACTGAGCACAACAAAGAAGCAGTGGTCAGCTATAGACTCACCGATATCTTCTGTAATACCACGCTTTAACCATCCTTGTCTGAAACAGGACTTGAGCTTTCCAATCTCAAGCAATGATTTCACAATAGGATCGAAGCTTGACCTTTTTGTGTCTTTTTCTGTGTATTTTACTTTCATATCAATTTCATAGATAGACTGAGAGCCGGACGAATCCGGCTCTCAGTCTTAAGTTTATATCTTTGCAAGTACTAATTGTACCTGTTTACCATTAATATCCCATTCTGTCATATCATCTTTCTGAGTAAACTCAATGCTATCAGCAAGAGTCTCTGATTTGATATAATCAGCGTGTAAATCAACAGCTTTCTTTATCTCTTCATCCCCAACAAGACATACAGCTATTCTGTCCATAACATCGTAGTTGTTCTCTTTTCTGGTGAACTGAATCTTATTAACAAGCTCTCTTGCATAACCTTCAAGAATCAACTCATCTGTGAGGGTTGTATCAAGAGCTACGTAGTTCTCTTTTGAGCTTTCGAAAACAAAGCCTTCTCTCTGTTGAATAGATACTGCTACATCTTCTTCAACAATTGAGAATTCCTGACCATCAATCTCGAATGTAAAGGCGTTACCTTTTTTGAAACAAGCAAGAATCTCACCACCATTGAGAGTTCTAAGATGTCCGGCAAGCTTCTTCATATCTTTACCGAATTTAGGACCCATGACCTTGAAGTTTGGTTTCATTTCAAAGTGAACGAAATCATCATTCTCAGAGATGTACTCTATCTCTTTGATATTAATCTCTTCTTTGATGAGCTCAAGCATTCTCTCAACAACATGCTTTGTTCTTTCAGGAACAAACAACTTCTGAAGGGTCTGTCTTACTTTGATCTGACTTGTATTTCTTGCAGCTCTACCAAGAGAAACTAAATCGATAATTGTTTTCATCTCAGCTTCAAGATTTGCATCAATCAGTTCATTCTTTGCAACAGGGTAGTCTTCTAAATGAACACTTTCTTTACCTGTAAGGTTTGTATACATATCTTCAGCAAAATATGGTACGAACGGTGCAATAAGTTTACTTACATTCACGAGGATATGATTCAATGTAAGATAAGCTGTTTTCTTATCTTCAGTCAGGTCCATAGCCCAGAATCTTCTTCTGCTTCTTCTTACGTACCAGTTTGATACTTCATCAAGTACGAAGTCCTGCATGATTCTTAAGCTCTTGGTGAAATCAAAACCATCATTAGATGCAGTAACATCTTTGATTACTGAGTTTAGTCGTGAGATTATCCATCTATCAATCTCAACTGACTGCTTCTCATTAAACTCATGAGCATTAGCATCAAATTTATCAATGTTTGTATATGTTATAAAGAATGAATATACGTTCTTAAGTGTTCCAAGGAACTTACCAACAACCTCTTCAACACCTTTAGTATCGAATTTAGTTGGAATCCAAGGTACAGAATTACTGATCAAATACCAGCGAATAGCATCAGCACCATACTTCTCCATGAGCTCCATAGGATCAACACTGTTGCCCTTTGACTTACTCATTTTGATACCTTTCTTATCAAGGATAAGGTCATTCACTAGAACGTTCTTGTAAGGTGCCTTACCTTTAAGGATAGTAGAGATCGTAAGAAGTGTATAGAACCAACCACGAGTCTGGTCGATACCTTCGGATATGAAGTCAGCCGGGAACAGCTCATCATCAAAGATCTCTTTATTCTCAAATGGATAGTGCCATTGAGCGAAAGGCATAGCACCACTATCAAACCAGCAGTCTATAACCTCTTTGGTTCTGTGCATCTTACCACCACATGAACATGTGAACTCTACATCATCGACATAAGGACGATGCAGTTCTATATCTTCAGGTACTTCACTTCCATCAAGAAGAGTTCCCTTTTCACGTAGTTCAGCAATTGAACCTGCAGAATCAAGTTTTCCACAATCATCACAAACCCATACGTTAAGTGGTGTACCCCAGAATCTATCACGTGATAAAGCCCAATCAATATTGTTCTCTAACCAAGCACCGAAACGCTTTTCTCCAACGAATCCAGGCACCCAGTTAACGCTATTGTTGTTTTCCATCAACTGATCTCTATATTTCTGAGTTCTGATATACCAACTCTCTCTTGCATAATAAACGAGTGGACTTGAACATCTCCAGCAATGAGGGTAACTATGTTTTATCTGTTCACGTTTGTAAAGAATTCCTCGCTCTTTAAGGTTTCTGATGATTCCTTTGTCCGCTTCTTTCACAAATAATCCTGCCCAATCGGTAACTTCTTCAGTAAACTTACCGGCTGCATCAACAGGTTGCACGAATGGAAGTCCATATTTCATACCAAGATTGTAGTCATCCTGACCGAATGCAGGAGCAGTGTGTACAACACCTGTACCGTCATCCATTGTTACATAATCAGCACAACCGATGTACCAGGCTTTCTTATCAACTTCAACATATTGGAATAATGGTTCATACTCTTTATGTTCTAAAGTAGCACCTTTGAACTCTTCGATTATTTCATAGTCACCATCAAGAACGCTAAGTCTTGCTTTTGCAAGTATAAGCTTCTCATCATTATGCATAACTTTCACATAATCAGATTCAGGGTTCACTACAAGTGCAACGTTAGAAATAAGTGTCCAAGGTGTTGTTGTCCAAGCAAGATAATAAAGATTTTCTTCATCTTTGCTTCTGAATTTAGCAAAGACAGAAGGATCATTCACATCTTTGTATCCCTGAGCTACTTCGTGTGAAGAGAGTGGAGTACCGCAACTTGGGCAATATGGCACAATCTTATGACCTTTATAGATAAGGTCTTTTTTAAAGAAGTCGTTCAGAATCCACCAAACAGACTCGATATAGTTATTATCAAGAGTTATATATGGATTATCAAGATCAATCCAATAACCCATCTTTTCAGTCATCTTTCTCCAAAGAGTTTCGTATGTGAAAACAGATTCACGACACTTCTGATTGAATTTAGCGATTCCATATTCTTCGATATCTTTCTTATCAGATAAACCTATCTGTTTCTCAACTTCAATCTCAACAGGTAAACCGTGTGTATCCCAACCGGCTTTTCTCTTAACTTGAAAACCTTTCATAGTCTTGTAACGGCATACTGAATCTTTAAGTGTTCTACCCATAACGTGGTGAATACCCGGTTTGCCATTTGCAGTTGGAGGTCCTTCAAAGAAAACAAATCGTTTTGCATCTTCTCTAGCTTCTTCACTCTTTTTTGCGAGATCTTTCTCTTTCCAGTAAACTCTTACTCTCTCTTCGAGTAGAGTTGCCGGTTCTTTAATATCTATTGGCTTGTACATTTATGCTCCATTTATGTTAAAATTTATTTATTGGCTTTTCTACGCATCGCTCTGTTCAACTGCGATACATCAATATCTTCATCTTCTTCTGTATCTTCTTCAAACAGATCACTGAACTGCTCTTTCAACTCAGGCACAGTTGCAACGAACTCTTTCCAGTCATCCATCGCTTTTTCCATATCTACACACTTCTGACAAAGTATGAGAAGGTTCTCCTCTGTTGTGCCAATATAGCCTCTGTCATAACACTCACCGCAACTTTTCTTACGACGATTAGACAGAGCAATCTCCTTTGCTTTAGCAAGCTGTTCATCACTTAATTTAAACATTTTTCCTCCAACGATTAGCAGGATTTCAATTCTATAATCTGCTTATCGTACAAACTTTTAAAACTTTCTATTTTGAAAAGCTTTTTTTCATGGATGTTGTCGTGTAACTCTCTGACCGCAACAATTGTACTGCAACTCTCCCGAGTTGCTGTGCCAACATCGTTGGCATCTTCCACTGACCAAAACGATTGTACTGCGACTCTCCTGAGTTGCTGTGCCAACATCGTTGGCATCTTCCACTGACCAAAACTTAAAAACAATAAATTCTAACGTAGAGTTAAGTATACAAGTCATTACTAGTTCCTGAGCACGATTAGCTTCCCGGTTATAGCTCTGCGAGCTATGTGCAAGTGGGGACACTCGCACTACGATTGTACTGTACTGCGACTCTCCTGAGTTGCTGTGCCGACACAGTCGGCAATATCCACTGACCGAAACTTAATAACCATAAGTACGAACGTAGAGATAAGTTTATGAATATACAAGTCAATACTAGTTACTGAACACGATAAGCTTCCCGGTTATAGCTCTATCGAGCTATGTGCAAGTGGGGACACTCGCACTACAATTGTACTGCGACTCTCCCGAGTTGCTGTGCCAACATCGTTGGCAATTTCCACTGACCGGAACTTAGAATATATCTTAAATGCGTCTAGTTACAATTCAATATCTTCAGCAACCCAAGTATACTCCCAATCATCCTGATCAGCAACCAGTTTTGCTTTGACAGGATTGTTCTTCAAATACTCGATTTGATTGTAGAGTTCTTTTTCATTTCTTATCAAATGGTCATAGCTTTCATGAGACCAGAATTGTCCCTTTCTACCTAGAATCCTATTTCCTTCCTTTGCAGTATAAGTCTTGATTGAGTGCAAAACTTCTGTTAGTGCAAAAGGAGTTTCTTTGTTCTTAAACAAAGGTTCAAGAATTAAATGCACATGGTTTGGCATTATGCAAAAAGCTATTGCTAAATACTTTCCATTATCATGGAAATGAATAGTGTTCTCCACCAATTTAGCAATTTTGGGGTTTAGTAACCAATTGGGAGTTGAACATGTATCTAGATAATTATCAAACTTAGTGAAGTAACAAGTATCATTATTGGGTCTTTTCTCAATACTTATTTCTTTCAACTTAGCAACAGGGATAGACCAAGCAAGTCTAAATACTATTGAATAAACTCCACCATATTCTTGAATATGAGGGAGGAGCCTTTTGTGATACTCATTAAACCTTTTCATGATTTTAAAATACCAATTTATAATGATATAAGTCAATGTATTTGTGGTTTTTTCATGTCCATACTAATTCCATAGCACGACCAGCTTCCCGGTTATAGCTCTATCGAGCTATGTGCAAGTGGGGACACTCGCACTACGATTGTACTGTACTGCGACTCTCCTGAGTTGCTGTGCCGACACAGTCGGCAATTTCCACTGACCAAAACGATTGTACTGCGACTCTCCTGAGTTGCTGTGCCAACATCGTTGGCATCTTCCACTGACCAAAACTTAAAAACAATAAATTCTAACGTAGAGTTAAGTATACAAGTCATACTAGTTACTGAACACGATAAGCTTCCCGGTTATAGCTCTATCGAGCTATGTGCAAGTGGGGACACTCGCACTACAATTGTACTGCGACTCTCCCGAGTTGCTGTGCCGACACAGTCGGCATCTTCCACTGACCCAGATTTAGAAATCATCCGTTCAAACGTAGTGATTAGTTTATGAATATACAAGTCATACTAGTTACTGAACACGATAAGCTTCCCGGTTATAGCTCAATCGAGCTATGTGCAAGTGGGGACACACTCGCACTACGATGTACTGCGACTCTCCTGAGTTGCTGTGCCAACATCGTCGGCAATTTCCACTGACCAAAACGATTGTACTGCGACTCTCCTGAGTTGCTGTGCCAACATCGTTGGCATCTTCCACTGACCAAAACTTTGTCAATGGCAGTGAGAAATGGTACACGATGGCAGTGAAAAGTGGTACAAAACTGCCAACCTTTAAAAATGACTACTTCAAGACAGTTTGGAGTAGGTATGATTGGAGTAGAAGTGTATCATTCAATAAAAACTATGCATAAGCAAGGGCATAGTCAGCGTAAGATCGCAGAGGAGTTGTCTCTATCAAAGACAACAGTAGGTAAATACATAAATATGACACTTGATGAGTTCATGGAACTAATAAACAATAGCATTCGTGAAAGCAGTTTTGCCATATGTGAGCAATATGTCCGCGAAAGGCTTAGCAAATATCCACGATTAAGAGCTAGTGTACTATATTTAGAAGTTAAGAAAAAGTTCCCTGAGATAAAAGCAAAAGACAGAGCTTTCCGAGATTTTGTTCGTAAGCTAAAGCAGACTTATCCTGTCGATAAATACCGTAATTATGCAGTTATCGAGACGGCTCCCGGTGTTCAGGTTCAAGTTGATCCAGGTGAGATGAAAGTAGTTTTGGGTAATAAACGTCAAAGAGTTTATTTTATAGTTTTTGTGCTTTCCCACTCGCGTCAAAGCTATGTCCATTGGAGCACAACACCATATAACACATCAAGGTTTATTGAAGCTCATCGTGAAGCTTTTATCTATTTTGAAGGTATCCCTTCAGAGTGTGTTTACGACCAGACAAAGCTTGTAGTAATACAGGAACGCTATCGGGAAGTAATCTTAAATAATCAGTTCCATCAGTTTGCAGCAAAAACGGGCTTTCATCCTCATGTATGCGAAGGCTATGATCCACAAAGCAAGGGTAAAGTAGAGCGTAATGTCTCAGAAGTAAAGCATGGCTTTATGTATGGCAAAGAGTTCAAAGACCTGGCAGACCTGCGTTCACGCGGACTTGAGTGGCTTTTACACTTTAACGGCAGAACCCATGGCACAACCCGTAAAGTACCATCAGAAGTATGGCAAGAAGAGAGGTTAAAGCTAAAAGATATTCCAGAGTTTATCTTCACTTTAGAAGTTCGTAATGCAGATAAAACAGGCTTAATCTCGTATGAGGGTAATAAGTACTCTGTTCCATTAGAGTATCAGCGAAAACAGGTATATGTGCAAAAAGAAAAGAGCACTTTAGTGGTGATGGATATTTATACAAGAAAGGAAATCTGCCAACATGAGCTATGCACAGAAAAAGGCAAAATCATCAAAAACACTAATCATTATCGGGATTTTACGGTAGTGCTACAAGAGCTTATTGAGCGAGTAAAGGATGAGATGAGTGAATATATCCAAGGAGAAGAACTAATCCAGAGGCTTGTTAATGATAACCCTAAAATAGCAAGGGATCAGTTGAGAGCCTTAAGCAAGTTTAAGCGTAACTATGAAACAGATGTATGGGAGTCAGTGCTTCCTGAGGTAATGACTCTTTCGCATGTAAAGGCAACAGCCATAGAGAAGCTTCTGAATGCAAAAGTAAGACAAATGAAGCTAAATGAATTATCAGAATCAGAACCACAACAAGACTCAGAGAGTTCATTAATAGAGCGCTCATTAGATGACTACATGAAGGTGTTATAAGATGATAGAGATAACTAAAACATACATCAAAAGGGCTCGTTGTACTCATATTTTGAATACTCTTGAAAGTGCAGTTTTAGAAGCAGAGAAACAGAATATGACTTATCTGGAGTTCGTACATTATCTATTTGAAAAAGAGAACTCAGGAAGGAATCAAACCAATATCAACAGAAGACTTAAACAGGCTCACATCCCGGTAATAAAGACCTTTGATGAGTTCGACTATGCTTATCAACAAGTAATAACCAAAAGACAAGTAAAGGAGTGGAAGAACTTTGTCTGGCTGGAGCAGAGGAGGAATATAATTTTAATGGGACCTCCGGGAGTAGGTAAGACTCATGTTGCAACAGCACTCAGTTATGAAGCAATAAAGGCAGGCTATAAGGTGGTGTTTTATAATCTGAACAACCTTATCGAAGAACTTGTACTAGCTGAAGCAGATAACAACATAGATAAATATCTAAGCAATATAGCCAAGAATGATCTGATAGTTATAGATGAGATGGGGTATCTTCCTCTCCAGACAAAGGCAGCTAATCTGTTCTTTAGACTCATCCATCTCTTATACGAATTTAGATCAGTAATCATAACATCGAATAGGTTGTTTAATGAATGGGGAGCTATTTTTAACGACAATGTGATAGCAACTGCTATTCTTGATAGATTACTCCATCACTCACAACCAATTACAATGCTCGGAGATAGCTTTAGACTAAGGAATTTTCAAAAATGAAGACTGTACCATTTTTAAATGCCAAACTGTACCAATTTAAAATGCCATTGACAAAACTTAAAAACAATAAATTCTAACGTAGAGTTAAGTATACAAGTCATACTAGTTACTGAACACGATCAGCTTCCCGGTTATAGCTCTATCGAGCTATGTGCAAGTGGGGACACTCGCACTACAATTGTACTGCGACTCTCCCGAGTTGCTGTGCCGACACAGTCGGCATCTTCCACTGACCCAGATTTAGAAATCATCCGTTCAAACGTAGAGATTAGTTTATGAATATACAAGTCATACTAGTTACTGAACACGATAAGCTTCCCGGTTATAGCTCAATCGAGCTATGAGCAAGTGAGGACACTTGCACTACAATTGTACTGCAACTCTCCCGAGTTGCTGTGCCAACATCGTTGGCATCTTCCACTGACCAAAACGATTGTACTGCGACTCTCCTGAGTTGCTGTGCCGACACAGTCGGCAATTTCCACTGACCGGAACTTGAAAAACGTAAGTTCAAACGTAGAGATAAGTTTATGAATATACAAGTCAATACTAGTTACTGAACACGATCAGCTTCCCGGTTATAGCTCTATCGAGCTATGTGCAAGTGGGGACACTCGCACTACGATTGTACTGCGACTCTCCTGAGTTGCTGTGCCAACATCGTTGGCATCTTCCACTGACCCAGATTTAGAAATCATCCGTTCAAACGTAGTGATTAGTTTATGAATAAACAAGTCATACTAGTTACTGAGCACGATAAGCTTCCCGGTTATAGCTCTATTGAGCTATGAGCAAGTGAGGACACTTGCACTACGAAAACCATTGTGTAAGCGGATACACTCGCACTACGGTTGCACTACAAAATCTCATTATCCAGATTCTGGAAACCGGTAACAGGTTCAAGTATACCACTCATAATGGCATGCAGGACAGAATCGATGGGATAGCTTTGATTCACAACATCTTCAGGAGTCAGCGTACCCAAATCAATTTCAGGATATAGCTTCTTGAGCTTATACAGAAGCTTGGTAAGCATGGTATAGCGATTCAGCTTATGTCCTGTTTGGATATGACTAAGATTCATCATCACGGCATAGATCCCAAGATCTCGCAGATATGCTTCGCTACAACTACTGTAGAATTGTTTGATATTTAGTGAGTTTCTTCCAAGTCTATCGTTACTTGCACTTCTTGTTGGTTCTACATAATCTCGAACCAAAACTTCACCCATAACCTGGTCGTTGTAATAAACAAGTCCGTCTAATTTACCAACCAGATTCCTAAGCCACTTATACATTTTTGCTTTCATGGTTCTTCTCCTTTTCTTTTAGTGAAAATTTTATCCCTCTACTATATATACCTCTCGCAAAGCCGTTTTTTACTCTCGCAAATCGCATCTTTTTCCCTTTTTTTTATCTTTTTCTGTCTTAACCCCTCATTTACTATTCCTTACGAATAAGGCATTTCAGTTTTGCTCTTGCATTTCTTTGAGTATTTACCAAGTTTCAATGAGTAAAGTGTCAGATTAGAAGAGAGTTTCTATGGGCGATATCTACATTCATAAAGAGGTACATATTGAGACCCCTCTACTATACGTAGCTTACGGTTTTTGGATTTTGGTTAATAAATGAGAGCTTTTGGGGTATTTTTAGGAATTAGCAAGTCAGATCCTGTAACCTCGGACTTGCGTCGCAACGATAGTGTGACGCGAGAACGAATCTTGCTTCGAGTTCCGGAATTAGCGATTCGTACTTCGTTGCGAATCACTTCTTCCTAAGTCATCTTGCAGTTGCATCTACTCAGTTGATGCAGTCCATATATGGATTTAACCGACTGTGTCGGTTTGTCTGGTCACATAAACTCGGACTTGCATCGCTGGGATAATGCCTACCTCGAAGAGGTATAAGTTCAATTAGCCATAGGTGCAAACCTATGGTTAGATATACAACAAAATGCCGACCCTAATGGGGTCGTAGATTCTCGGTACAGGGAAATCGACCAAGGGTGAATTGATTTACAATACAGAGCACCATTGAAAAGGTCTTAGGACCATTTTCAAGGTAGTATTGCTTCTCGCTATTACTAAACTATCCATAAATACGCAATCATCCCACTGTTTTCCCACTGTGCACGCACTGTGCACCCGGTGAAACAGTGGGTTGGCAGTGCCTTCACAGTGCGTGCACAGTGCAGACACAGTGCGTTGGTGAAAAGTGCAGTAAAAGAGAGTAAAAAGGGCAGTAAATATAGCTAAGTTATTGAAAAAGGCGCTGAGTAAGTGAATATTCACAGTCACTATTACGACGAAAAGAAGCTCGGTGAAGTGTGAAGCTCGAATTATTGTTCCAAATCCCCATGTTCTTTAACTTGCACAGGTGACCGGAAATGAGCGTAATTTGTAGTAAAACATACTGGGTAATATCCTAGAATCGTATATCACATAAGCGATAATAATTTTGATAGTAAGAAAACATTATAATTGGATTAAATTTGATGTTAGCTGATTATCGGAAGTGTTTTCGAGCAAAAAAAATACCCAATCGAGTGATTGGGTATATTGTGATAGCTCTAAAAGAATCTAATATCTTCTACCGCCACCGTTACCGCCTCTGTAGCTATTACGCTCTGGACGAGGTCTAGCTTCATTAACAGTAAGTCTGCGGCCACTAAGTTCTTTACCATTCATTTCTTCAATTGCTTTTTTAGCAGCATCGTCGTCAGCCATTTCAATAAAGCCGAAACCTTTTGATCTGCCGTCGTGGTCAGTAATGATGCGAGCTGAGTCTACTGCACCATACGCTTCAAAAGCTTCTTGTAAGTCAGCTTCTGAAAGTCTGTAAGAAATATTTCCTACATAAATATTCATCTGGAAATCCTTGAATCATCCCGGTAATTATAATCAAACGCAAGTCCCGGGAGAAAGTTGCATATGATGCCATCAGTTAATGGTGAAGGCTCCCACTCAGCAATGAAGAATCAAAGATGAGGCACTACTATATAAAATCGAAAAAACGATTTGAACGCATTGTTTTGAGTGAGTATCTTTTGTCAACATGATTATCATAAATATATGATTTATTTTTTTGGGATTGCGTTAGTTTGCTAACTAATTAAAAGAAAATTACTTAAGTTCTGTTATTAAAAGCTCAAGATTCTCGCGTGCTTTTGCAGGAAGATTTTGATGAAATTGTTCCAACTCTTCACACTTAAATGACTCACAGAAAGCGCAGTTATCTAATCCCTTTTTTATTGCACAATGCCTAATAGTGCATTCTCCACAAAAGCCTATTTGAACTCCGTTACTTTTGCAACCGGAACAGCTTATGTCGGCAGGATCGATTTCCATACCACTGTTTTTAGACCAAATCTCTGCAAGCTTTTCTCTCAGCTCATCATCATTATTCATAGTTGCTTTATATGCGTCACATTCATGACAATCTAATCCACAGTATGCAAGTTTACGGTTCATGATTTCCCCTCATTATAAACAGTTTCGCTAAATCTGCTAATCTGTATTTAATTGTCAAACAATAATGATGTTTTGAATCTAAAAATGTGATTGTACTGAGCAAAATAAGTTGATGTTCAATAGCTTATGATAGTAAAAATTAGATTTGATTAAATAGGAATTGAAAAAGAGGAGTTAGGGGAATAAAAAAAACCGTTCAGCTGAACGGTTCAAAAAAACTATATTATGGAATCAGCTTACTCAGCTAATTTAGCTCCATCAATGTTACGACAGTTTTTGCAAACCATTACAGTTTTTTCGCCTGCTTTAACTTCATGAAGAAGTTTGATTCCAGTTCTTCCACAAGATGGGCATTTGCCTCTTCCTGAGCCCTGAACTGTAGTTCTTAATAATTTACCACGGTGGTTCTTAGCCATTAATATACTCCTTAAGTTTCTAACTATTTGCCCAACATTTTGATTGATTGCTTTTTAGTCAAGAATTTTGTAAAATGTAAAATGTAGAGATAAATGTTGACTTGTTAATTAGCTAACAGCAAAATAACTCATCTAATATATGGAGGTATGTATGAAAAAAGGTATGTTAATGTTAATCTCAGTTGTTGTTTTGCTAATTGTAGGGTGCTCTACATATAGACCGTTAACTGCTTCTACTCAATTTCCTGCTGATGGAAGCAAGTATAAGATTCTAGGACGAGTAGAAACAAAGAAAAAGGTTGATAAATCCGGTTATACATTGTTACTTAAGGAAGCAAAAAAAGAGTATCCAGAAGCAGACGATGTAGTAAACATTGTTATTGATTCTTATGAGAAACCAGGTTTTTTCGGAAAATCATACAGATATAAGATGTCAGGAATTGCAATTGACTATATAGATTAGTATATTACGTATTATTGTTTTTTAAGGGGCAAAAGCCCCTTTTTTTTATTGTCCAAAATAATCCAAATTCATTATCTCTGCAAACTATTTGACAAATTAGAATTTAGTAGATTTTTGTGACAAGCTAGAGAAAATATATAAGAGAAGGTTTAAAATGGCATTTGATAAAGAGATGCAGATTATAATGAAAGGTGTTGAAGAGATAGTTCCTAAAGCGGAACTTATTAAGAAGTTAGAGAAATCAGCTAAAGAAAATAAACCATTAAGAATTAAGTATGGTATTGACCCTACAGGCTCAGATGTTCATATTGGTCACCTTGTACCAATCAGAAAGATGCGAGAGTTCCAAGATTTAGGACACGTGGGTGTAATCATTATTGGTGATTTCACTGCCCAAATTGGTGATCCAACCGGAAAAGATGAGTCACGTCCTCCACTTACTGCAGAGCAAGTGAAAGCAAATGCTGCAAAATATATGGAACAGCTATATACAGTTTTAGATCCTGAAAAAACAGAAGTAAGATGGCAGAGTGAATGGTTTGGTGAAATGGGAATGGCAGAGGTTTTGAAGATGCTTGGTAAATTCACTTTAGCTCAATTCCTGGCTCATGACACTTTCAGAAAAAGATATGAAACCGGTACTCCACTCGGAATGCATGAAATTATGTATCCAGTACTTCAGGGTTACGACTCAGTAGCAATTGAAGCAGATGTAGAGCTTGGAGCAACTGAACAAAAGTTCAATATTCTTACAGGCCGTGATATGCAGAAGTACTTCGGTATGGAGGAACAGGTAGCTGTTCTTTCTCCAATCTTAATGGGTACTGATGGTGTGAATAAGATGAGTAAATCTCTAAACAACTATATCGCAGTTTTTGACACACCGAAGGATAAATATGGAAAGACAATGTCTATTCCGGATAACATGATTGTAAATTACTTCAATTATGCAACACTGCTTAGCGTTGATGAGATTAAGGAGATTGAAACTGAGCTTAAATCAGGTTCAAATCCCAAGTTCATCAAGCAGCGTCTTGCACGCGAAATTGTTAAAATGTACCATGGGGAAGAAGTAGCCAAACAAGCTGAAGCTGAGTTTAATGCAGTATTCAGTCAGGGCAAAATCCCAACTGATATGCCTGAATTCACTTTTGAAGAAGATGAGATGAGTATTTTAGCCTTATTAACAGATACAAAACTTTGTGCATCCGGTGGAGAGGCTCGTAGAATGCTTAAGCAAGGAGCTGTATCTATAGATGGTAATAAGATTACTTCAAAGGATGAGGTAGTTAAATTGGACGGTGAAATGGTTCTTAAAGTTGGCAAACGCCGTTTTGCAAAACTAATTAAAGGATAAGAATGAGTAATATACTGCTTGTAGCTGTTATCATATACTCAATTATTTTACATGAGATAAGTCACGGTTTTGTGGCTCATCTCTTAGGTGATGACACAGCACAGAGACAGGGAAGATTGAGTTTAAATCCATTAAAGCATATTGATACTTTCGGAACAATTATACTACCATTGTTGATGTATGCCTTTTCCGGTATGGCTTTTGGTTATGCTAAACCTGTACCGGTTAACCCATACAATTTCAAATCATATAAACGAGATATGGGACTTACAGCTTTAGCCGGACCAGTTTGTAACATAACAATATCGTTTATAATGGCTTTTGTTTTTGCACTTTTGATTAAGTTTGGTTTAATAGGCTCACAGGCTGCAGTAAAATTCTGGCAGAACTTGATTCTTATTAATCTGTTTTTGGCATTCTTTAATCTTATACCTTTTCCTCCATTAGATGGTTCAAAGGTAGTGGGAATGTTTCTGTCAGATGAAGCTTATGTTAAATATACTATGCAGGAAAAAAAGGGGATGATAATCTTTATTGGCTTGATTATAGCATCCCGTATATTCAATTTTTCAATATTTAGTTACATTGTGTTACCACCGGTAATGTTCGTTTATAACGCGATTATGGGATTGATGCAGATATTGTTAGGATTATAAATAAAATATATTTAGGGAGGAATTATGACCTTAGATCAAATTAAAGAGATGATTGAGAACGGTTCCCTTAAGACAATAGACCTTAAGTACGTAGGTCTGGAAGGTTCTTGGTATCATATCACTTTCCCGGCTAGACGCTTGGAGAATGTTTTAAAGTATGGTGTACCTTTTGACGGATCAAGTATACCGGGAATGAAATCAGTAGAAGCTGGAGATATGGTTCTTATGCCGGATATCACTTCAGCTCATCTTGACCCACTTAGAGATAACCCAACTCTTAGACTTATCTGTTCTATTTGTGATGCAGATACACGCATTGGTGTTAAGAAAGACCCACGCAGTGTAGCTAAAAGAGCTCATGATTATCTTTTATCTACAGGTATCGCTGATACATCTCTTTGGACTCCTGAGTTTGAGTTCCATCTGTTTGATTCAGTAGAATATACAAATGACCAGTATCAAGCTGGTTTCTCTATCTCTTCATCAGAAGAGAAGAAAGCTATGAGCATGGATATTGAAGATACACAAGGTCTTTCACAACAGGATGTGAAAGGTTATCACATGGATGATCCATTTGATAGTTTCTTTGACTTAAGAGAGGAAGTTGTTAATTATTGCGAAGATATGGGTATTGCTATCCGTTATCATCATCATGAAGTTGGTCTTGGCTCACAACAAGAGATTGAAACAGAGCTTTTACCTTTCCCAAAAATCTGTGATGATACAAAAGTCATCAAAGACCTTATCAGACGTGTTGCATTAGAATATGGTGCAACAGCTACATTCATGCCTAAGCCTATCTATAATGAAGCAGGAAACGGAATGCATTTCCATATGATGCTTAAGAAAGATGGTAAGAATATATTCTGGAACAAAGGTGGATATGCTGATCTTTCTGATGAAGCTATCTGGTTTATGGCTGGTATCCTGAAACATGGACGTTCTATCTGTGCTTTTACAAACCCAAGTACAAACTCATATAAGAGATTGTTGCCTGGTTTCGAAGCACCTGTTAAACTATTCTTTGGTTTAGCGAACAGAAGTGCTTGTATCAGAATACCTAAATATGCAACTGAAGAAGATACAAAGAGATTTGAATTTAGAACAGGTGATGCAACTTGTAATCCATACCTTGCTATGAGTGCTCTTCTTATGGCAGGACTTGATGGTATTAAGAACAAATATAATCCTGCTGACTTCAACTTCGGTCCATATGATGACAATATATTTGCATGGCCAGAAGATAAGAAAGCTACTCTCAGCTCAGTACCAGCTAATCTCGAAGAAGCTTTAGAAGCTCTTAAAGAAGATCATGATTACTTACTTGCTGGAGATGTTTTCAATAAAGATCTTATTGAAAGTCATATCAATGAGAAAATGAAAGAAGTAAATCAGGTAAATAATCGACCTCATCCATACGAAATGAACTTGTACTATAATGTTTAATTAAGGAGAAGGGGGCCTTGAAGCCCCCTTTGTTATTTTATGATAGATTTATTAAAACAACACTTTGAAACTCTTACTGCAGGGTACTTGATTGGTGAAAAAGACTATGATGCTAATATTAAACTGAAAATAGACCATTCATATAGGGTAGCTCAACTGTCACAAAGTATTTCATCTCAAGAACCAAAATATGGATTTGATAACGAATTAGCATATGTAGCCGGGCTTTTACATGATGTAGGTCGTTTCGAGCAATATAAGAAGTATAGGAGTTTTACCGATAGTAAAACTGAGAACCATGGAGAGCTAGGGTATAAATACTTAAAGAATACTGATATTCTTTACAACACGATGCCAGGTGTTTGGCGAGAAATAGTGTTAAATGTAGCAAAAACACATAATGCACTTAGAGTTTCAAAAGAGCTTAATTCAGTATGTAAGAGATATGTGAAACTTGTAAGAGATGCTGATAAGATTGATGTACTTGATTTGTTTATCAAGCTTTTCAATCAGGATAGCATTACGCCTTGCCTTGTACATAACTTACCCATAACAAACGATTATTCTCAAAAAGTTGCGTACAAGGTGATTGAGAATAAACCTGTTTTAGGAACGGAGTTGAAAACCGTAACTGATTTCAAGTTAATGCTACTATGTTGGTTTAAAGATCTTAATTATTCATCATCTGCAAGGGTTTTGATTGATATGGATTTACACACAAGATTACGCGAAACATTCCCTGAAGATGAACTGATAGAGAAAGTCTACTTGGCAGCAATCGGTAGTCTACAAAGAAAATTCTCTATATAGCAAATAAAGACTTGACGTCCTTTTTTTTTAAGTAACGATTTTATAAGGATGGTTTACAAACTATGATTTTACTCACAGGTGGAGCAGGATTCATTGGCAGTGCAATGCTAGCTAAACTGAATCAGGAAGGGATTGATGATATTGTCGTAATTGATTCCCTGAAAAGCAGTGAAAAATGGAAGAATCTACAGGGTAAGAGCTTTATCGATTACCTTGATAAATCTCAGTTAATGAGTTCAATTGATAAATTCGAGCATGTTGAAGCTGTTATTCATATGGGAGCATGTTCGGCTACAACAGAGCTGGATGCTGATTATCTTATGAATAATAATTTTAAGTATTCGCGTGATTTAGCCGAATGGTCAGTGAAGAATAATGCAAGATTCATCTATGCAAGTAGTGCTGCAACATATGGGGATGGTTCTTTAGGTTATTCAGATGAATCGATAGATGGCTTAAGACCATTGAATATGTACGGATATTCAAAACAATTAATGGATGAATACATTAAGAGAACTAAACTTGACTCGAAAGTTGCAGGCTTTAAGTTCTTCAATGTTTATGGGCCTAACGAATATCATAAGGGAAGTATGAAGAGCGTAGTTTACAAAGCTTTTCACCAGATACTTGAAACTGGAACAGTGTCACTATTTAAATCCTATCATCCCAATTATGCAGATGGAGAACAAAAACGAGACTTCATTTATGTAAAAGATGTTACTGATGTAATGTTCAAGTTTCTTGTAAATCCAGAATGGAATGGTATATATAACCTGGGTACAGGTAGTGCCAGAAGTTGGAACGATTTAGCAAAAGCAGTTTTCATGGCAATGGGTAAGACTGTTAATATTGATTATGTCGAAATGCCTAGTAATCTTCGGGGCAAGTATCAGTATTTCACACAGGCTGATGGAAGAAGATTGCATGAAACCACAGGTGTAATAATGAATACATTAGAAGAAGGGGTTAGGGACTATGTTACTAATCACCTTAGTAAAAAAAACAGATATTTATAAGAGGTTTGTATGGATAAAATATCTTTTTTAAGTAATGTGAAAGTGTTTAAACAATTAGCTCCAGAAACCTTACAAGAGGTAGCTGAAAAGTTTAAACTAGTTTCATTGGATAAGGGTACAACACTTATCAATGAAGGGAATGGGGACACAGCTCTTTGGATAATTAAATCGGGTTCGGTTGAGATAACCAAGGGGTTGAATCAGACAGGGGATGAAGCAAGGCTAACTATATTAGAAGAGTATGATTGTGTTGGAGAAATGTCAGTGTTTGGTCTCGGAGAGAGAAGTGCAAATGTTATTGCCTTAACAGATATCGAAGCTTATGAGATTAAAGGCAGTGACTTTCTAGAGTTTAGTTATGCTAACCCAATAGTTATGTTCAATCTTCTAAACACTCTTTCAAAGAGATTGTCCCAGACAAATAATAAGATTGCTGACATGGTGGATTCGTTCATTATGAAGAATAAGCTCTTTACTTTAAGCCAAACTTTAAGTAAGATTATGCATGATGTTCGAGTACCTTTGACATCAATCTTTATCAGTTCTCAATTGATGGCAGATGAGTTTCCGGAAGCTTCAGAATATATTGGTGAGATAAACAAAAGTGCAGAGAAGATCTCATACATTATTGAAGAGATAGTTGAGTTTGTTAAAGGTAATTCAACAGAACTTTATTTCGAGAAATACTCAAGCAAAACACTTTTCAATGAGATGGAGATGTATGTGAAGAAGCTAAGTGAATTTAAAGACATTCAGATTCATTGGGAAGGAAATGCTCCTGAGTACTATTATATTGATATCGTACGATTCAGAAGGTTAATGGAAAACCTTATAAAAAATGCTGTTAGTGCAGTTGGAGATAAGGGTAACATCTATTTTGATTTTAACGGGAGAGAAGACTATATCAAATTCTCCGTTAAAGATGATGGCCCAGGAATATCAGAAGATATGCTATCAAGTTTGTATGAACCATTCAGAAGCAATTCTCCTGAAAAAGGGAAGGGTATAGGTTTAGCTATTTGTAAGAAAATTGTTACAGACCATGGTGGAACTATTACCTATTCAAATTCTGATACAGGTGGAGCTGAATTCTATGTTGAACTTCCCATTATTATGAAATAGTAACTCTGTTTTCTTGACATTAATTTAGTCAGAAAAATACGTAATCAAGTGTCCCCGTAGCTCAGCTGGATAGAGCGTTTGACTCCGGATCAAAAGGCCGTGCGTTCGAATCGCGCCGGGGACGCCAACCTACTTATCCTTTATTCTGTTGTAAGCGTTCTCTAAGCCTTTTCTTAATGAGTTAATGGAGACAGGCTTTGTAAGAAAACCATCCATATCATCTGTTACTATTTTATCCAATTGATCAGCAATAGCATGTGCTGTTAAGGCAACGATTTGTGGCTGTTTAATCTTGTCTCCCAAAGCTCTTACTTCTGCTGAAGCAATGATACCATCCATTATTGGCATCTGAATATCCATCAGTATGATATCATAATCATTTCTAGGCACTATGTTTAGTACTTCTTCACCATTTTCAACAATATCAGCATCATAACCAAGTCTTTCAAGTATCTTCAGAATCACTTTTTGATTGATGAAATTATCTTCAGCAACTAATATCTTCAATGGGATTTTATCAGCAAGACTTCTATCAAATCCCAAATCTTTACGTTCATAGGTAACTTCTTCATCGGAATGGGAGAATAAGTTGTATATAACTTTATAGAGGTTAGATATTTTTACGGGTTTAGTTAGTACTTTATCACAGAAAGGTTTGCAGTCCTCAATGTTTCCCGCTGATGTAAGGATGATGAGCGGTAAACTCGTCATATTAAGATCTGTCCTGATCTTCTTACACATCTCAGCACCATCCATATCAGGCATGAGGTAATCAGAAAGTACAATATCGAAGTCCTCTTTCTGTATTAGTTCTAAAGCTTCAAAAGGAGTCTCAACAGCTTCTGAGCTCATACCCCACCATGATAACTGATGTTGCAGTATCTGTCTGTTCTTATCATTATCATCAACAATAAGTGCACGTTTGTCTTGAAGATTAGGTTGCTCTTTCTTCTGGAAAACTTTCTTCTTTGTTTCTCCGGCAGCAACCTGTATATCAAAGTGGAATATTGAACCTTTTCCATATACACTTTCAACCCACATTGATCCACCCATCATTTCGCTCAAACGCTTGGAAATTGCTAGTCCTAAACCAGTCCCTCCAAACTTTCTGGTTGTAGAAGCATCAACTTGACTGAAAGATTTAAATAATCTGTTCAGATTGTCCTCTTTAATACCAATTCCGGTATCAGCAACTCTAAATTCAACTCTATTCTCTTCTCCAACCTTCTGATTTGTAACCTCAATAACTATCTCACCTTGCTCAGTGAATTTAAGTGCATTACCAACAAGATTGATTAAAATCTGCCTCAATTTGTTGCGATCACCAACTATAGTAAGAGGAACATCTTCAGCAATTTGGTAAATCAATTCTATACCTTTCTTACTTGCTGTTCCGGCAAACATATCGAGAACATCTTCAACAAGATCAGTGATTTCGAATGGAATGGCTTCTAATTCTAGCTTTCCTGCTTCAATCTTTGAGTAATCGAGGATGTCATTAATTATAGCTAAAAGAGCATCACTACTTATCTTGATAGTTTCAATGAAGTCTCTTTGCTCTTCATCAAGTTTTGTATCGAACATCAAGTAAGACATACCAATTATAGCATTAAGAGGAGTTCTTATCTCATGGCTCATATTTGCTAAGAATGATGATTTAGCTTTATTTGCCGCTTTTTCTGCTCGCATTGCTTGCTTTGTTGCTCGTTCTGCATTCTTTCTATTAGTAATATCAAGCAGAGTTACGACTGATTCCTCAGATTCAGGGAGCATAACAACAGTTATCAAAACGTCCTTAACTATGCCATTAACATCAACAAATTTGAATTCATACTTGTTTGGTATATGTGGATCGCCCTGCCATCTGAGTTCCTGATACTTACGCATCTTTGAGACTTGAGAATGATGGACAAAATCAGACCACTTCATTTTACCAATAACCTGTTCTCTACTACAACCTGCTAGTGCTTCAAATTCAGCATTGGCCATATTAATTGTTTCATCTCTTTTAAAAGATATAGTTGCAGACCCATTGTTCTCAAAAACCTGTCTAAATCTCTTTTCTTTTGTTGCTAACTCTTTAGCGGTTTTCTTCTCTTTTGTAATGTCCAAACCTGTTATAACAACATATTCAAGAACGTTGTTAGTATACATTCCTGTAAAGTTGGCACGTATAACATAATCAACACCATGTAATGATCGGATTGGGCACTCTTGCGTAATGCCATGTCTAAACATTTCAGGTTTATCATAAGATGACTTAAAATGAGTAACCATGTTCTTATCGGAGATGAATGTACAGAACTCTCCTTCAACTTCATCAGTAACTTGATACCCAAGAAGCTTTTTAGCGAACACATTAGCTCTTTTAATTCTTCCTCGATTACTTACCACAAGAACCATAGCTTCTTCCGTATCAAGAACAGTAGACATAAATGTTCGTTCATCTTCAAGCTCTTGCGTCCTCGCTCTAACAGTAGATTCAAGACTACCAGCTAGACTTGTAAGCTTATCATGGGATTCTGCAAGTTTCTTATGGAGTTTTCCTCTTTTAAGAGTATTTATTATAAGAATTAGGATAATAGCTATTAATAACACTAATAGTGCACCAAACTGAAGTAACAGTGTCCTGTTTTTTTCGAAAAATGTTTCAGGTGAGTTTATTACTATTGATCTGTTTGGAAGTTGCTTCTTCTTGATTTCCCATCTTTGAAGTGCTTTATAGTCAAACATATATCTGTTTGCACTAGTCATATCTATTCCGGCTTCTTGTGGATCATTACCTTCTAATATATAAATGGCCTTCTTAGCTGCTTTCTCGCCCTGATAGGCACCATTATTCATGAAACCGCCTACAGTACCATAATCAAGACTGAAATCCCAACAAGCGTAAACAGGGGAATTACTGGCATTAACAACTTCAATTATACTATTATCAAACTCAAAAAACTTGTTGTTCCCATCTTTAAAAAATATTGTATAGAGAACAATAGTGTTTGGGGATAGGTTCCCAAGTTTTACCTTTAAGTCTTCCATTGAAATATTGCGAGGTTGCTCTAACATAATTGTTGGAGGTAACCATTTTTTAGCTTTGTCTATCTCTCTATTTAACTCTTTTCCTGTTAATGTCTCATCATTAACTACGAAAATTGTTTCAACATCAGGATGTATTTTTCGGATTAACTTGAAGTTTTGCAGAATACCTGCTTTTTCATTAACACCGGCTATATTGGTCTTATCATTAAGCATTGAGTATTCGAAACCATTCACTCCACAGAAAACAATTGGGACTTTATGAAAGATAGTATCACCAATTTCATGAATAAAATTGTATGCAAAATTATCGACAGTGATAATTAAATCGAACTTCATCTCTTTGT
This sequence comes from Cloacimonadales bacterium (SeqCode), assembly GCA_963677495.2. Taxonomy (GTDB): domain Bacteria; phylum Cloacimonadota; class Cloacimonadia; order Cloacimonadales; family JAFGVF01; genus Zophobacter. The sequence goes on along the minus strand of CAXXOU010000004.1, from coordinate 1,434,928 downwards.
ACTTGCGAGTAAAAATGCGTTTTGCTTCAGTTATATCAAACTTTGTACTGTATCTTTTCGTATCCATATATTCGGTTGATATATGGACCTTTGAATTATAATCCCGTAGAGTATTAACAATACCATTCTGTACTTCATCAGACCATTTATAACCTGAATGGTAAGATTGAATGACTAAAATATTGGGAATATTATCACTTAATTGACAGAATACTGAAACACAAATTAATAGGAATAGGGATAGTAGTATAACTTTTTTCATATTTCCTCGCATTATCTGAATCGCTTCTAATCTGATTTATACATACAGGTTTCTTATCGTCAACATTTTTTTGTATTTCTTTCTTTTGTTTCATTTTGTTAGTAACTGATTAAATCAAATCCAACTCTTTCATTGACACTCAAAATCTGATTTTAATTAATTAGCTATCACAATAAAACGGAGAGTGTATGCGACGACATCTAATAGCTATTTTACTGCTACTTTTACCATTATGCATCTTCTCAACTCAATCAGCAATTTCAGACTTACCTAATGATGATGGGAGTGTACTACTCCTGGAATGGGATTATGGCGATGAAGCTATCGATAAAGTTATTGTTGAAAAAGAGAATGTAGAAGGTTCTTATGAAGAGCTTATTACTGTTACAAACGGAACAAAATCGTTCCAGGATAAGGAACTAGATTATAAGAAAGAATACAGATATAGAATAAACTTCTATAATGCTGATTCTTTAATTACTTCGAATGAGTTAACCGGTAGACCAGTTGCTCAATGGTTCAACAAAACCAAAGTTCCGGTTCTTATTGCTTCTATTGTATTAATGGGTCTAATACTATTCTTTATAATTTCAGCAAGAAGAGGAAAAGAGCTCTATATAAGAAGAATCTCAGGTCTCGAATCAATGGACGAAGCTGTAGGACGTGCTACAGAGATGGGACGTCCGATTCTCTTTGTCCCGGGTATCTCCGATCTTGATGATATGCAGACAATTGCAGGATTGACAATTCTTAGCCATCTTGCTAAGAAAGCTGCTACTTATGATACTGAAATTATCGTTCCTGTTTGCCGATCAATGGTCTTATCCGCTGCACGTGAGATAGTTAAAGAAGCTTATATGCAAGCAGGTAGACCTGATGCATTCAATCCTGAAACCATCTTCTATTTGACTGATGACCAGTTTGGTTTTGTTGCAGGGGTAGATGGTATAATTGTCAGAGATAAGCCTGCGGCTAACTTTTATCTCGGTACATTCTATGCTGAATCTCTTATCTTGGCAGAGACAGGTTTCGCCAGTGGTGCTATTCAAACAGCCGGTACTGCTATGCCGTCTCAGCTTCCATTCTTTGTGGCTGCTTGTGACTTCACACTCATCGGTGAGGAACTCTTTGCAGCATCAGCATACCTCTCTAAAGAACCTGCTCAACTTGGTGGTCTTAAAGGTCAGGATTGGGGCAAAGCGATATTTATAATCATTCTGGTAATCGGTATCATCCTTGAGATGTTCGGCATTACCGGACTACGTGACTTTCTGTCGATGAAGTGAGGAGAACATGAAAAGAACACTACCATTAATAATTACATTCTTCGTTGGAATGCTCATCATCTTCTCCGAATTCATTCCACACCCTCCGTTTAATACTATTCGTACAAGTCTAGAGAACTGGTTCATGATTATAGCCGGTTTTGCTATACTTTTAGGTCAGATAAGTCTTCTAACTATGACTTTCCTCAAAATCAAGCATAAGAAGGACAACTGGCAGTATTATATAATAACTATAGTCTCCTTCTTCGTTATGGTGATAATCGGCTTATTATGGGGCACTGAGAAGCAGGCTGGTATGCTTGGGGATGGACTTGCTGTGCAAGCATTCTTTGGAGCAAAACCATTCGATTATCTCTTCAATAATGTCTATCAACATCTACAAGCAACAATGTTTGCATTACTTGCTTTCTTCATTGCTTCAGCAGCTTATAGAGCTTTCATTGCACGCTCCCCTGAATCAACTCTGCTTTTGATCGCAGCCATACTCGTTATGCTTGGTAGAACAAGTGTCGGTAGCACTCTAACCGGTTGGTTACCACAAGGACTAAGGTTTATGCATCTTCCAAACATTGCTGACTTTATTATGAAGTATCCTGCTACAGCAGGTCAAAGAGCGATTATGGTCTCAGCTGCTTTAGGTGTAATCGGTAGTTCTGTTCGAATTCTTCTGGGGATCGAACGTTCTCATTTAGGAGGTAAATAATGAATCTCCTCAAAATCGATAGAAGAATAATCTTCCTACTCCTGTTCATCGGTGTCTCAATTCCGTTACTTGTAAAGATTGGATTCAATTTAGAAGTTTCACAAAACTCAATTGATATATATGAATTGATTGAAAGTACACCGGAAGATACTCCGGTAATTGTGTCCTTAGACTTCGATCCTGCCAGTCAGGCGGAGCTTCAACCAATGGCAAAAGCTATTCTGGAACATGCATTCCGTAAGAAGCACAAAGTGATTATGACAGCTCTATGGCCAATGGGTGTGATTATTGGTGAAAACACTGTTCGGTCGTTAGAAGAGGACTATCCGGTTGAATATGGAACTGACTATGTCAACTTAGGATATAAAGCCGGTGGTATGGTTACAATCCAAGCAATGGGCAGAAGCTTTGCTAATGTTTACCCCAAAGATATAAACGGTACTCAGATTGGCGATATCCCTATCATGAAGAATGTTAAGAACTTTGAGAGTATCGGTTACGTTGTCTCGCTCTCAGCAGGGACACCAGGGCTAAAAGAATGGATAATGGTTGCCAATGATAAGTACAATGTTCCGGTAGCCGGTGGTGCTACAGCAGTTAGTGCTCCTCAGATGTTACCATACTTAAATAAACAAAAGCAACTTCATGGTTTACTAGGTGGACTTAAAGGGGCAGCAGAATATGAGAAACTTGTTGGTAGTATCGGAAAGGCTACTGCAGGTATGGATGCACAATCTATAGCACATCTTATCATCATCATTTTCATTGCCTTGGGTAATATAGCCTACTATGTAGATAAGAAGAAAGGAGGTAAGAAATGATAGATTTAATGACATCTCTCGGCATCTGGATTGGAGCAATTCTAACCTTTGCTATCCTTAGCTTCCTTTATAAAGATAATCCATTATACAAAGTAGCTGAGCAGATATTCGTCGGTCTCTCAGCAGGTTATTGGTTTATCTATACAATCTACTTTATAATGATTCCTAACTTATACAGTAAATTAACAACTGACTTCAGTGGAAATTGGTTACTAATCGTACCTGCACTTCTCGGTGTTATGATGCTAATAAGGTTAATCCCTAAACTTGAATGGTTGAGTCGTTACCCAATCTCATTACTAATGGGTACAACCTCCGGTTTGAGTTTCCTTTTATTCATCAAGTCAGACCTCATACAGCAGCTTGTTGCGACAATGATTAATCCGTTTGCATCCGGGAACATAGCTCAAATGATAGGGGAGACTCTAATGATTGTTGGGACTGTAACCGGTCTTGCATACTTCTACTTCAGTAAAAAGCATGAAGGTGGATTCGGTGTTGTAGCTAAAGTTGGAATCTACTTCCTGATGATAAGCTTCGGTGCTGCCTTTGGTTATACCGTAATGGCTAGAATCTCACTCCTAATCGGTAGAATCCAGTTCCTCTTTGGGGATTGGTTACATCTAATTGGGAATTAATATACCGGGTACGCGAGCATCCCTGCTCGCACTAATATTATGGGCATAGCGACGCTATGCCCATCTTTTGTTAACCCCAAAGGGGTTACATTTGAGTAGCCCCGAATGCAATTCGGGGTTAATGATTTTCCAGAAAAGTCAACCCCAAAGTGGGTTGAAAATATCTATCAGTAAGTGCTAACAATCAATATAATATATGATTATGTACATTACATAAATTATCCCCAAAACCACCAGATTTATCTGGTGGCATAGCTTCATTACAAATATGGAAACCCCACCCTCCCCACATTTCGAACTGAAATGTGGGGAGGGTGGGGAAAGGTGAGTTCGTCAAATTAGTTCCCCTACTTAAAAGTAGGGGTTCTAGGGAAGCTACATATCTAACAAGTAGAATATTTTAGACACAATTCTGTGTTTATATCACAGCACCTTGTGTGCTGAAGATGAATAGCTATGGGCGCAAGCCCATAGGAACTATCACCAGAAACCACAGCCCTAAATGGGCTGAATAATCCTTAGTGCAAACATCGGTTCAACTAAGAACATCTTCGACCCACTTCGGGGTCGACGGTTATAATTGTACATGCGACCATGCATTTCATGGCTATTCACATTTTATCCCATTGGGATAATGCTTGCTGTTATTTAGCGAGGGTTTTTCAATCCGCTTTCGCAAATGCACATGAGAAATTCCTAAAAAGGGTTGGTGGTTTTTTTTTAGGAAGTCCGCTTTCCCGATGGTCTGGCAAACTCCCTTAAAAAAACGGGATAAACGCCCCGGAGAGACGTTTTACGTAGCTCAAGTCATCGCTATGCCCTCTTACAATACAAGGGATACACGCGAGAATCTCCCGGGGCTTTGCCCGAGAAATTCCCGTGATAATCGTGAGAAAATCCCATATGATTCCTTTGGGTTGAAAGGGAGCAAAGTAACTGATTAATGCATTTTCATTTTGATGTATGCCAATACACTCATTCTGTTCTCAGCAGTAATTAGTGATTGTAAACAGGTTTTAACTTGGTGATAGGTTAGTAAATTCTTGGTAATTAGGCCAAGAATAGGCCAAGGGTTTGCCAGGTGTTTGTCAAGTGTCTACCAAGAATTACTGCTGAGAAATGAGAGAGAAAAGGGGGGAGAATATGGGAGTAGGGGAGTAGTGATTACAGGAATAATGATGCCTCAAAATAGGAAAAAGACTACCAGCCGAAGCATGGTAGCCTTTTGTTTTGAGTTTAGGTAAAACTATTTACCTGTTTTACAATTATCTATGTTTTCAATACCTTTATCAGTATTGATTACAGCATCTTTAAAACTGATGTGTGAACCAAAACGACTCGCATGTAATCTTCCTGAGATGGAGTCTACAATTGAGTAGATAGTAGGAATAACAAACAGTGTGAGCAGGGTTGCGAAACTAAGTCCAAAAACTATACTTACAGCCATTGATTTGTAGTCAGCTGATGATTCTGCTGATGAGAAAATCATAGGTAGCATACCACCAACTGTTGTAACTGTTGTAAGAATAATTGGTCTGAGTCGAAGTGCACCTGCATTAATAAGAGAATTCCATCTATCAACACCTTGTTCACGTTCTCTATTCACGAAATCAACAAGCACGAGTGAGTCATTAACAACAACTCCAACTAGTGCAACCACAGCAATCAGAGTATTCAATGAGAATGGCAAACCGGTCAGGATCAAGCCAAGAACTACACCGATAAAGGCAAACGGGATAGTTGCCATCACGATGAGAGGTTGAATATATGATTTAAACTGTGTTGCGAGAATAGTATAAACTCCGAGGATAGCAATCATGAAAGCTAGATAAAGTGAACTATATGACTGTCTCATCATCTTGTTCACACCACCATAGGTGAGATAATAACCCGGGAACTTGTTGTTAAAGTCTGTTAAAAGACCTTTAGTACCACGAATCTTATCACCTTCAAGTATCTTTTGTACTTCATCGGTTGTACGACTTTGAGCATTACCATTATCATCGATATAAGTGCCAACAGCAGCTGTGATAGTAATATATCTGTCTGTATCATAGTGCTGAATCTGGTTAAGTCCGCTTTCTACTTTGAACTCAGCTACATCTTTCAGTGGTATAAGAGCTCCTTTAGATGAGCGTATCTTCATATTCTTAAGTTCATTGAGGTCATCAATCTGATACTCTTTCGCTTTCAGTACAATATCGAACTCTTCTGTACCGTCCCCACGATAAATGGAGATAGTAGAACCATTTGAAGCACCGCGTACTGCAGATGAGATAGAAGCTGCTGTAAGACCATAATAAGAGAGTCTATCCTGGTATGGTAAGATTTGAATCTCTTGCTTACCGGGAGCAAAACTATCATCTATATCATCTACACCCGGTATTTGTGCTAATTGATTCTTGATATATTCACCGATATATTCAAGTCTTTCTAAGCTCTCACCGGTAATGCGAATCTCAACATCATTACCTGTTGGTGGACCTTTACTCTCTTGATCGAACTTAAAGGAGTAGAGTCCCGGCAGGTCTTTCATATACTTACGTAGCTTATTCTTAATAACATTGTCATCGAAGTTACGTTCTTCAATATCAATCATATCAAGCTTTACTTCGGCATTATTAGAAGATGTAGAACGTGTACCTCGACCTTTAATGAGTCCGATTTGGGAGATAACTGCTTCTATATCTGATGCTTCAGCCATGCTTGCAACAAACTGCTCTACTTCAGAAACAACTACGTTTGTCTGCTCAAGACTTGTTCCAACCGGAGTCTCAAGTTTCAAGACAAGAGTATCAGAGTTTCTACGTGGGAAGAACTCAAACTTAACCATTCTGAACATAAGAGCGAGAGCTGATAGTATTAACAAAAATACTACAACAAAGATAGTTAAGAATCTGTGTTTAAGCACTCTTGTTACAGTGCATCTATATCTTTTAACGAGTTTATCGTGTAAACTGTCCTTTTTCTTTTTACTTAAAGTTTTTGGGCTTAACTCTGCCAAATGGGATGGAAGTATTATTAATGATTCAAAGAGTGAAGCCATTAATGCAAACATTACGACGAGTGGGAATACACTCATAAACTGTCCCATGATTCCTTCCATCATAAGGATAGGGGAGAAGGAAGTAATTGTTGTGAGGACAGCAGCTATGACAGGCCACATAATCTCTTCAGTACCCTGAATAGCGGCTTCTTTCCGTGAGTAACCCATCTCCATGTAACGATGGAAGTTCTCGATAACAACGATAGCATCGTCCACAATCATACCCAGTACCAGTACTAGAGCAAAGAGTGATAGGTTGTTCATAGTTACACCGAAGTAGAACATCATTACAAATGTGAGGAAGAAACTGAATGGGATTCCCCAAGCAGCAAATAAGGCATTTCTCCAGCCGAGGAAGATAGTTAGGATAACAAACACAAGGATAATACCAATCATTGCATTTGAACCTAATGAGCGTAAAGCACTGTTAACAGCAATTGAACCATCATCACGAACAGTGACTTTAAGGTTTGGAACAGTCTGTTCGAAATCAGCACAATACTCTCTCACGTTCTCCATAACAGTTACGATGTTACCTTGAGCTTTCTTGTACACTTCAATAGTAATACTGTTTGCACCATCCTGTTTAGAGATAACTGAAGACTCTTCTAATGTATCTACAACAGTGGCTACATCTTTGATTCTTACAGCTCTACCGGAGCTATCCATCATAACAGGCAGCTCTTTAATCTGGTTAACATCAGTGAACTCACCCATTGAACGGATAATAAACTCTGCAGAACCGAACTGAACAGAACCACCGGGAACATTGAGGTTTCTTGCCCCTACTGTTTGGCTGATATTGTCTAGGGAAAGACCATAAGCATTCAGCTTCTCGATGTCGCCCTCTATCCAGATTTCTCGTTCCCTTGTACCACTGGTTTCAACCTTAGATACGTTCTTTATGTTGGTTAGACCTTGTTCCATTGTATCAGCGATGTCTCGCATTGTGTTTGGGTGAAAGTCTCCACTCACAACAATTGAACAGATCTCATTCACTTCCTTCATATTGATGCGCATAAGAACCGGGTCCATAGCATCTTCAGGTAGATCGTTTACTTTATCCATTTCAGTGTTCACATCTGTCCATGCTTCATCCATATCAGCGTCAGCCTCGAAGCTAATACGAACCAGAGCATATCCTTCAGAGGCAGTAGACTCGATGTAATCTATATCATCTATATCAGAAATCTCATCCTCAATCTTAGTGACAATCATCTGCTCAATTTCAGCAGGAGAGACCCCCGGATAAGCAACAGAGATAACGACCATGCCAAACTCAACTTGTGGCATCTCCTCCTTAGGGAGTTGTATCATTGCATAGATACCTGCAATGAAAACCATGATCATTATCATATTAATCAGCACTGAGTTACGTACTGAGAATTTTGCAATTGACATATGTTTTTATCCTTTAATCTCTACTGGAGCACCTTCATTAAGCATCTCCATACCCTCTGTTACAAGTCTGTCACCTTCAGCAAGACCTGACTTAATGATTACGTACTCATCAATTATACTTCCAAGTTCAACAATGCGTTTCTCAGCTTTATCTTCTGAGTTTATCACATAAACAAACTTCTTACCATAATCATCAAGAATGTGATTTAATGAAGTATAGATCTGTTTTCTGTATGTCTTTGAAAGAATCTCACCTACAACCACCATACCGGGAGCAAAATTACCTTTAGGGTTGTTTGCTTCAATCTCGATGGGGTATGTTGAGCTATTGGTTAATGGTTTCATACCAATGCCGGTAATCTTTCCTTTAAGCATCTGATTTGCGAGTTCTGATTTAACAGTAACTGCTTGTCCTTTCTTGATAGAAAACAGTTCAGACTCATTTACACCTGTTTTTAGCTTTAACTTAGTATAATCTACGATGGTCAGTAGCTTTGTGCCTTGAGTTACATTGTTTCCAATCTCTAACTCAGTTGAAGCAATATATCCTGATACAGGTGCTGTTAATCTAGACTTCTCAAAACTAAGTTTTGATGCTTCAAGATTAGCTTCTGCACCAGCTAAACCTGCTTGTGCTTGTTTGAGAGAAGCAACTGCATTATCATACTCCATTTTTGAAATAGAACCATCTTTGAAGAGTTGCTCTGAGGAGTTAAATGAAGCGTTTGCAGTTGCAAGAGATGCTTCAGAAGCTAAGAAACTTGCTTGTGCTTGCTCATATTGAATCCTTATATGGTCATTATCAAGAAGAGCTATCTCTTCACCCTTCTCAACATAATCGCCTAATGATTTGTATATTTCTAAAATTGTACCTGATGTCTCACTCATCATTGTAACATCGATAATACCTGAAAGCGTTCCACTAACAGTAACATATTCTTTTAAATCTTGCTTCTTTACTTCATTTACAAGTACCGGTGATTTCAAAACAGTATCCTGTTTCCCTTGCATGTTGCCACCACGACTACGTCCTCCCGGTTTACCGCAACCAACGAGAAGAATGAGTACTATTCCTAAACTCAATATTCTTTTCATACTTACCTCTACTTTTCTAAAATCATTGAGATTAATCTGCTGTCATCAGATAATCCAAGTTGCTTTTTTAATGTTGATTTTGCTTTTAAATAATCGAACTTACTGCTTACAGCATTCATTCTTGAACTTTTATACATAACCTCAGCATCAAGTAGATCTGTACTTGATAAGAGACCATTATTATATCTTGCTTGCATCTGCTTGAAAGTTTCTTCTGAATACTCAAGACTAAGCTTTGATGCTTCATACTTTCTCGCTGAGCTTAGTAGACTTAAAAGAGAAGATTCTACTCCAAGAGCATTCCCGTTTTTGCTATCAATGAAGTCATATTCAGCTTTTCTGTAATCTGCTTTCGCTTTTTGGACATCTGAGTAGGAATCAACCAATGGGAATATTGGAAGAGATGCAGACACAGACAGTGTTGATGACCAAGGATATTCACTCCAGTCTTCGCGAGCATCCCCGGAATTAGTATATGAATAGCTAAGATTTAGTGTTGGCATAAAATTACCAACTGCCATATTAACATTCGTCTTTGAGATACTAGTTGAAAGCTCCAACATCTTCATTGTGTTGCTATTTGAATTACTGAAGGTGACAATCCTATCAACTAAAGTATCCATATTAACCGAATCGATCATATTCAGCTCGCTTATTTCACTTTCAAAGCTATCATCAATCTCAACATCAATTTCGAAATCATCAGAGAGTAGCAAGTAGTTTTTTAGGTCCTTATAACTTACATCATATGATAGCTGTGCCTGTATTAGACTCACCTTCTTATCTGCTGCATCAGCCTGAACTTGTAAGAGTTCAGCTTTAGAAATAGTGCCTTGTGCAAATCTTGTTTGGGAATCTTGCACTCTTTGGTCTGCAATCGTTAATTGATCAGTAGCAATCTCTAAGAGATTCATTGCTTCTATTAATGAGAAATACTTGGTTTCAGTTGTATTCAGAATCTCAAGTTCCTTATCGGTTAAAGTTATTTTGCTGATATCCCTGCTTGTTTTCGCAATCAATGCAGCATTGATGAGTTTACCACCCATAAACAGAGGCTGACTAAGATTTACGCCATAAGAGCCACTTTCAGAGTATGTTGACCCAAAGCTGGAGAACTCTTGGTCACTTTGCCTATAACTGGCACTGAGTGATCCTGATGGAAAAAGAGAGATAATCGAGTTATTATAGTTCCATTCGGAGGATTTTAAACTCTCTTTCTGTGCACTTAATCCCGGATTACTTTTAAGAGCGATCTCTTTAGCTTTATTCAAAGAAATCGTTTCAGCATTAATACTCAAAATAATGAGTAGTAATACTATAGTTAATGATAAAATCTTTTGCATTTTGTACCTCACTCTAAACATTATAATCTATTTATGATTGCTGACATCAATTATCATAAAACCCTTCATATTAGTTATAGCAATAAATAATTTTTTAATTTCCTGTAAACAAGAAAAGCACCCTTTTTCAGGGTGCTTCTCATTTATGTCTGTAGCTAAAAGGACTTATTTCGCCGAATACTCGTCGAATACTTTATCTTGATCGTAAGTATTATACCAATCCGGATGTAGACTGCCATTTGATTCAGCCCAGTCTTGGAAGTGAGGATAGGCTTCAGTTATCTGTACAAACTCCTTCGGATTCTTGAAATCTCCGTAAACTCGAACAACCCAAGGATGATTTAGAGCAGTTTTGTAGTAGAAACCAGTTGCAATATTAGTAGCATCATCTCCAGTATTAAAATAGGATGTGTTCATTATTGCAGTAGGTGCAAACATAGGATGATGCAACTCTTTTTCTCTTTCATTTCCAATTGATAAGTACCATTCAAAAGTCAGATTAGATGGCTGGATGCCTGTCTCGTCAAATGTGAAGTTAAACTCTCTTGAATGTGGGTGGTCTTGAGGACCATAACCATTGTTCTGGTAACCAAAATGCTCCCACTCAATATCATACCAGGCACCGATAGTATTGGGAGTGTATTCATCAATCCTTATATTTGGCAGATAAGTTTCAATACTTTTAACAAAATCAGGGTCAGCAAGCTCATTGAAGACCAACTCTCCACCCACAAGGCTTGCCTCCATGAAGTGCAAGAATATACTGTTATGGAAGTTCGCTCCAATGGCGTTGAGCCATAGTTTTGCTCTTCCCCCAACATACATATTAGTCGCACTCATATGTAGCTCAACATACTCACGGATAACCAAGTCATTGAAGTCATAATCACCTTTATCAGGCCACAAGTCTTCAAATACCCAGTAATCTTCATCTACAGCAGGAACTCTGATAAGTACTGCTTTATCGGGATCATTAGGGAAATCATCAATTAAATCATCAACTCCATCTCCATCAGAATCAACTTTAGGTCCTTTATTTTGTGGGGTACCTGAGATCGTAACAATCTGATTCTGCTCAGAAGTTGAGATTGTTTGACTGAAGCCCAACTCATCACAAACAACATTTAACGCTATAAGCTCACTTGGGATTTCAACAGTAAAAGTATGTGTGCCATCATATATAAATGCACTTGATACTTTATGAGTTAAATTCTCGAGAGTAACTTTTCTACCTTCTAAAAGTGTGGCATCACCCTGAACTTCAAGTGTAAGATATCTTGTATTACTCCAATTAAAGTCAGGATCTACATCAAGTGCAACAAATTCCTTGGGAGTGAAATCTCCATTATTAGAGTTTGTTGTATCGTTCTGACAGGCTACTAACAATAATGCTATAGCCAGTATAAACAGTAGCCGTTTCATATATATTTACCTCCATATACTTTCTGAGACTAATTCATCATTCAAAATAATGGAAGTCATAAAGCGTTGTCAAGCAATAAATAAACACGCTATACTTGAAAATATTCTATGAATAATATTTATTATTGGTAATATTGGAAGATGACTTTCTTTGGGTTTGGCAACATTTCAAGTATGCTTTGTTAAGCAAAAAGCCCCTATCCAGTAGAACAGGGGCTCATTGTATAAGGAGTAATTTAATCTTTCTTTTCAGTAATAGAAATCTTTATTACGGAATCAGCATCAATATCAACATAGCACGCAGCTTTTCCGGCCTTTTCAACTTTGAGCTTAGGAGTCGATTTTATCAATTTTGTACCGTTATCAAACCTATGGATAACTCTAATCCTCGCTTTCTTATCACTTCTATTCTTCAAAGTAATCTCTATTTTTCTTGTATATTTACCTTTACCATGATTCCTTTGTTCAACAACAACTGTTTCACCTTTAATATCGAAAGCAGTTCCGGTTTTAATCTCGACTACCTCCTTCTTTGAAGTATGATTCAATAATGATTCACCGATCAGTGCCATTTCATTATCAGTTTGATCAGCTCTATAAACCATTACTTTACCGGCTGGCAGGGGAATACCCATTCCTGATTCTTCATTATTCCTAAACTTAATATAACCTTCAACTTCGTCGTTGAAAGTATTGTATTTATAAAGTCGATCTGCTTTTGCAATTTTCGTGTCATACAATCTTATCTGCTTTGTTTGCTTATCATTAATAGAAACAGGATGACTAACTGTGTACATATGGAAATCGTGGAATGCCTGTTGTGTAGTTGGTGCACTGGCTATTCCCGCTACGCTAAGATCATAACTTCTACGTTTTCTTTTAAATTTGCTTCGAATTCTGTTTATATTTCCTGCAATGAGTTTTAGTTTGATGTTATCAAAAGATTTGCCACTATGATTATCCATGTTTATCCAGGAATGAAATGTTAGATTTTCATCATTCCAAACCATATTATATATTGCTTCCCAGTTTAAGCCACCGGTAAGATAACTAAGGTCAGCATTAAGATTAAGTTTCTTCTTTGAATCTATTTCCCATCTTAATGTTGGCTTTAAATAGAAATTTTCAGGCATCTTAACCAGCTGAATATTTTGTATATCTTTGATGCTAATAAGAGAAATGGAACCATCAGCTGACTTTAATCCAATAGTCCTCGTATCATTGAATTGAAGTTCTCCATCAAATTTGTTTCCATTTACTGTCTCAATATTAATTTCTTTTCCCATATATTTTTGTAAAATAGTTTCAGTGTTTCCAAGATCATACTCAAAATTCTGTTCAAGCACTGAGATGTCTGCTGATTTTGGGATTAAGACAACAGACTCAGGTTTTATCTGTGATGTTATATCATCATATGTATAGTAGCCTTTCCCTTTTTTAACATTTTCAAGTGTAATCTCATCCTTGATTAGTGCCAAATTATCATTATAAACAACTACCTGTTCAGTAGCATGAAGTATCCCAACGAGTAGAATTAGTAACATTAAGACTCTTTTCATTATATCCTCCATATATTAATTTATATCAACTTAAGTATTATATTACTCATTTATATAGTCAAGGATAAAAGGTCATGAACTTGTTCGGCAACAATATGGATTTAATCGAATGTGTCAGTTTGTCTGTTAGGACTTAGTTAATGTAATATTTTCAAATAGTGTTCCTTCTACTGTCATTTTGCAGTTGCATCTACGCAGTTGATGCAATCCATTAGACAAAACGCAATTATCCCACTGTTTTCCCACTGTGCACGCACTGTGCACCCAGTGAAACAGTGGGTTGGCAGTGCCTTCACAGTGCGTGCACAGTGCAGACACAGTGCGTTGATGGATAGAGCAGTAAAAGAGAGTTAAAAGGGCAATAAATATAGCTAAGTTATTGCAAAAGGCGCTGTGTATGTCATTTCCGGACTTGCGTTGCAGCGATAGCGTGACGCGAGAACGAAATCAGGGAAAAGGGACTTCGTAGTGCATTTTAGGAAGTCCGTTGCCTTATCAGGCCGACAAACTCCCTGAAATGCTGTAAGTCATTGCAAATTGCACTGTTTATGTCACCTTGAACGGAGCTGAATGAAGTGAAACGAAATGAACGAAGTCGATGGGACGCTCGGATGGCTTTAGTGGATATCTGCTGAAGTATTGACATCTCTTTTCAATATTTTTCACTGAAAAAATGGAGAGCATTCAAGCATCTTCAATAAGTAATATGTATATGAAATAGATAGGCTTTTAACATTTGCGTTTAGAAAATAATAAATCTCTTGACATGAGAAGATTCTATGACGATAATAGTATTGTTATGTAAGTTAGGTGATTAGTTAATAGTGTTTTATACGTCTTGGAGGAAACTATGAAGAACATTATATTTATTATCGTGATCCTATTTTCAATTCAAACTATTTTTGCTGATGGTGTACAACCCACAGGTAGTGGTTCAGAAACCGATCCTTATTTAATCTCAAATCTTGATAACCTTTTATGGTTAAGTACAACCCCTGATGTTTGGGATGATAATGCTCATTTCCTACAAACAGCAGATATTGATGCATCTGATACTGAGAATTGGAATGGAGGAGTAGGATTTAGCCCGATTGGGAGTCTTAACGCACCATTTTATGGCTACTATGATGGGGGTATGCATCAAATTGTAGACTTGTTTATTGGACTTGTAGAGTTTCAAAATGGATTATTTGGTGTAATTAACAGTTCTGAAATTGAAAATGTATCACTTGAAGTTGATTTAGATTGCCTGACAACTTCAGGGAATACTGGTGGAATAGCTGGTTTGGCAAATTCATCAACTATTTCGAACTGTCACGTAAGTGGATCAATAGTTGGGGATGAAAGAACCGGTGGTATTGTTGGCTCATGCATAAACTTTTCTACAATTTCTAGATGTAGTTCATCTGCACTTGTAAGTGGATTCTTTGAGACTGGTGGTATAACCGGATATTGCGATGAGTCTATTGTGTCCAATTGCTTCAACAACGGGGAGTTAACCGGATTTGCAGGGATTCTATTAGGGCATGGTGGAATAGTTGGTTCTGCCTTTAACAACTCCGAGATATTTAATTGTTATTCAATATCGAATATTTCTGATTATCAAGAAGTCGGTGCATTGCTATACAATAACAATTCATCTTCGGTACATAATTGTGTTTGGAATGACTCTTTGTATAATGGAGAATTGTATGCTGTTTATACAAACACTGATGGTACTATTGATAATATAATAAATTGTACTGAAAACGAGATGAGACAAGAATCTACCTATACTTCACTCGGATGGGATTTTGTTGGGGAATCTGTGAATGGCTCTGAAGAAATTTGGGGTATACAAGAAAACATCAATGATGGGTTTCCATTTGTTTACAATCAGCAACTTGTCTCAAACTTTGCAGTTAGCAATGATGTGGTTGATATTGAAGAAACATTACAATTTACTGACTCCAGCTATGGTAATCCAACAAGTTGGGAGTGGGACTTTGAAAGTGATGGGATAATTGATAGCTATGAGCAGAATCCAATTTGGACATATGACGAATTTGGTGTGTATGATGTTACTTTGACAATATCAAACGAAACTGGTTCAGATTCTTTAATAAAAGAAGACTATGTTACTGTGAATCATATTATTAATGGTTCGGGTACAGAAACCGATCCTTACCAAATCAGTTCATACTCTGATTTGAAATGGATAAGTGTTAGTTGTGAAAACAATAATGGGTTTAATGATACATATTTTCTCCAAACCAATGATATTGATGCCTCAGCGTCTCAAACAGATGTTATGGGTGATTATGAATGGGATTTGGGTTTTCAGGCAATTGGAGATTACGATAATCATTTTATGGGAATCTACGATGGTGGTGGATTTGTAGTTGATAGTTTATTCGTATTTGATTCAGCTATGTTTGGTTATGTACATGATGCGATAATATCCAACCTTAACGTTAGCAATACTTTCGCACATTATGCAGGATTAATTGTTAATTCTGATAACTCAGAGATTATCAATTGTCATACATCAGGTCGTGTAGATAGTGATAATCCATATGAGGCTACAGGGGGAATAATCGGAACAGCATCTTCTACACTTGTTAGTAATTGCACATCAATATGTAGTGTTGAAGCTGAGGGATATATTGAGCAATGGGTTCAAATAATGAACTATGGTGGTGGAGTGATTGGAAGATCAATAAATAGTGAAGTTATCGATTGTAGTTTCTTCGGTGAGACAATTCCCAGTTATGCTTTGATGGGTGGAGTTGTTGGGGCTTGTATTTCCAGTACACTTTCTAATTGTTCAAGTGAATCAGAAATTAATGGATATGGATTAGTAGCTCATGCTTCAAACTCAACCTTTTCAAGATGTACATTTACAGGACCTTTGAACTGTATAGTTTCACATAGCTTTTTTGGTAGAGATTTTGAGTTAAACAGTGCTAGTAATTGTTATTATGATTATGAAACTGTGATAATAAATTCTGGGCATCGAGTTTCTGAGTTTGCTCTTCCAAGTGACTTATACTATGATTGGATTGCAAATGATATGTCAATAGACGAAATTTATATTGATGATTACTTAACATATAATGATTCAGCATATCAATTAAACAGTTTTGATGAGATTAAGTATCTGATACATTTTGGTTCAATTTCCAGTTTTTGCTTTAGTCTAAACTCAGACATCGATTTGCAAGATCAGGCTAATTTTTATATCCCAAAAATGATTTCAAATATAAACGGAAACAATTATACAATATCTAACTACTCACTTATCAAGGATGAGAACTGCGGATTCTTTGCTCAAGCACAGGGTTGCACAATCGAAAACCTTAAGTTTGATAACTGTGAACTTGAAGGAGAAGACAATACTGGAGTTGTTTGTGGATCTATTTCGAATACGACACTTGATAATATAGATTTAAATAATGTTTCTGTTGAAGGAGACGATTCTGTTGGAGGTTTATGTGGAATAGCTACTAATAGTTGTTTAATCACTGATGTAGAAATATTCAATGTAAATGTACTTAGTAAGAATAACGCAGGTGGACTAGTAGGTTTTGCTTGTGACACTGCAATTAGCAATTGCTATGTGAATGGTCACTCCGGTGCATGTTATTCAGAATATTGGGGATATCATGATTTCTACAGCTTATCCGATGGATTAAAAGCAGGAGGACTCATTGGTTTTGCTCAAGATTCAATGATTTCAGATTCATACTTCCTTGGCTCAAGCGGAGCAAGAATTCAAAGTGGTGGACTAGTAGGTTTTTTGAGTAATTCTTCATTAACTGAATCATATAGCTTATCAATAGTTTCAGCATCTGAATCGGTTGGTGGTTTAGTTGGTGAAGCTAATGATGATTCAGTGATAAGTAACTGTTATACATCTTCAAGTCTTGGTTGTATAGAAAGTTATTATGTATCATCTGCATCAAATGTAGGTGGTTTAGTAGGATTGTTAGGCAACTCTTTCATTGAGGATTGCTATTCTGTAACTAGATTCCCGGATAATGTTGTCGATTCATCTACTGGAGGATTTATTGGTACAAGTGTTAATAGCTCTGCTAGTAATTGTATTTGGAACATTACACTTACTGAATTGTCTAATAGTATTGGTAATACTGATAACACAACTAATAGTATTATTAGTTTGATTTCATCTGAGATGAGGGATATACAGTCATATTTAAATATAGGTTGGGACTTCCTCGGGGAAACAGCAAATGGTTCAGAAGATATTTGGACTATTGATACTAGCTTAAACAATGGTTATCCATATCTTGTAGCGTTAGAACAATCTGTTGGGATTTATGAACCTGAAGTACAACAACCTCAATTACAAACAAAGTTATATAGCGCATATCCGAACCCATTTAATCCAACTACAACTATCAGCTTTGATGTAGCTAAGGATGATGTAGCTGAGCTTTCTATTTATAACATACGAGGTCAGATGGTTAAGCGTTATAAAGGGTTCAGTGAAGGCAAGAACACAGTTGTTTGGGAAGGACTTGATAGGAACAATAAACAATGTGCAACAGGTGTGTATTTCTATCGATTGAAATCAAATAGTTATAACGTAACTAAGAAGATGATGTTGATGAAGTAGTTTTAGCTAATAGCCTTAAGCCTATAGCCTATAGTTGGGAACGGTCATAGAAGTTTTGTTAATTGCTATTGTTCTACCTTTTCAATGGTCGCAGACCTTGAAAATAGTACTCTTTTAATGTGACGCGGAATACTGCGAGTTGCACCATTCGAAAGGTCCAAGACCATTTCGAAGGTACAGATACCTTCGAAATGACAAACAGATATAAGTCTTTGCATCAAACTACTCCCTGACAAGTAGCCAATTAAATCCCAAAAGTTTGTATATATATAGTAATCTATATTAATATATAAGCTTTTATTGACAAGCAAATTGGCTTTCCAAAAATGGTTTTCAAATTGTTAAAAAATACCTATACGGGGGAAAATATGAAACAATACAGTTTAGACAAGATAAGAAATATCGGTTTCTTCGGTGGAAGTGGAGCCGGTAAAACTACTTTAGCAGAACACCTTTTTAACTATGCAAAGATGACATCCAAAATTGGTAAGATAGAAGACGGTAATACAGTACTTGACTTTGATCCGGAAGAGATTGAGAGAAAGATGTCACTAATGACCGGTCTTGGTTATGTTGACTGGAAGGACTGGAGAATCAACATAGTGGATACCCCCGGAAATCCAGATATGATTGGTGACCAGACAACTGCTACTGTTGCTGTTGAAACAGCTGTTGTAGTTGCTAATGCTACCGGTGGATTTGAAGTTGGTCTTGAACAGGCTTTAGAACTTCTTGAAACAAAAAAGATTGGTAAAGCTCTTCTCGTTAACAGAATGGATAACGAAAATGCAGATTTCAACAAAGTTATAGAGCTCATTTATGAGAACATGGAAATCAAAGCTGTTCCTGTTATGATTCCTATCGGTGCAGAAGGAAGTTTCCGTGGTGTTGTTGACCTTGTGAAGCAGAAAGCATACATCGACAATGAGATTGCTGATATCCCTGCTGATATGGCTGATCTTGTTGAAGAGAAGAGAATGGAACTCATGGAAAGTATTGCTGAAACAGATGAAGCATTACTTGATAAATTCCTTGAAGAGATGGAACTATCAGAAGCTGATATGGTTGCCGGAATCAAGAAAGCTGTTGTAGATGGCAATCTTATGCCTGCATTTGCTTGCTCAGCAACTACAGACCAGGGAATCAGAGCTTTCATCGAAGGTTGTGTAAACTATCTTCCTTCACCAGCTGAAGTTAAAGAGATTGATATCCTTGAAGATGGTGAAGAAAAACAGATGATTATCTCTCCTGATGGTGAGCTTCTTGGTTATATCTTCAAATCAATCGCTGATCCTGTAATGGGTGACATTGCTTACATCAGAGTTTACTCAGGGTCACTTACAAACGCCCTTGACGTTTTCGTTCCTGAAAAAGATGGAAAAGATAAAGTTGGTAACATGTTCTACATTATGGGTAAGAACAGAAAAGATACTAACGAACTTAAAGCCGGTGAGATTGGTGGACTTGTTAAACTTAAAACAGCTAAGAACCTTTGCTCAATGGTTAACTCAAACTCAAAGAAAGCTTACCCTGCAGTTGTTTTACCTACTCCTGTTTATTGGCAGGCTATCAGAGCTGCTAATCAGTCAGACGAAGATAAGATTGGTGAAGCTTTAAACAAACTTAGTAATGAAGATCCAACAATCAGACAGTACATCAATCCGGAAACACATGAAAATATAGTTTCAGGTATGGGTTCACAGCAGATTGCTCTTCTTCAAAAGAAACTTAAAGCAAGATATAAAGTTGAAGCTCTTCTTCAAAACCCAAGAGTTGCTTATAAAGAGACTCTTACAGGAAGTGCTGATGTAAAATACAGACATAAAAAACAGTCAGGTGGTAAAGGACAATTTGGTGAAGTTTACTTCAAAGTTAAACCAAGACAGCGTGGTGAAGGTTTCGAATTCATCAACTCAATCGTTGGTGGTGTAATTCCATCTAACTACATTCCAGCAGTAGAAAAAGGTCTTAACGAATCATTGAAGAAAGGTATTGTAGCTGGTTATGAGATTGTTGACATCTCTGTAGAACTTTATTTCGGTTCATACCATGATGTTGACTCTTCAGAAATGGCTTTCAAAATCGCTTCATCACAGTGTTTGAAACTTGCTTTTGAAACTGCAAAACCAGTTCTTCTTGAACCTATCATGATTGCAGACATCATCATCCCTAATGAATACATGGGTGATGTTATGGGTGACATCTCTACTAGAAGAGGTAAAATCATGGGTATGGAGCAGAAAGGTCGTAAGCAGATTCTTAAAGCTAACCTACCACAAAGTGAACTCTTCTCATATTTCCCATCACTTAAGTCACTGACTCAGGGACGTGGAAGATTCACAAACGAATTCTCTCATTATGAGAAAGTTCCTGCTGATAATGCCAAGAAAGTTATCGCAGAAGCAAATGCAGATAATGAGTAATAAAAAATAACTTTACAAGTTATGATCTTATAAAGAATATATAGGGAGGTAGAAATACCTCCCGATTTTAATAAATATACAAACGAGGTAATAGAATGTCAGGACATAATAAGTGGAGCTCAATCAAACATAAAAAAGGCGCAGCAGATGCTAAGCGTGGAAAACTTTTCACTAGAATCGTCAAAGAGATTATTGTAGCAGCTAAATCAGGTGGGGGAGATATTGAAACTAATCCTGCTCTTCGTACAGCTGTAGCTTTAGCTAAACAGAACAACATGCCAAAAGATAATATCCAGAAAGCTATCAAACGTGGTACCGGTGAACTTGAAGGCGTAAGCTATGACCATATAACCTATGAAGGTTATGGGCAGAATGGTGTTGCTATTATTGTTGATTGTCTTACAGATAATAAGAATAGAACAGTTGCAGAAGTTAGACATACTTTCTCTAAGTATGGTGGCTCATTAGCTGAAAATGGTGCAGTGTCATGGAACTTTGAAAACAAAGGTTTCTTCACAATTGCCAAGGGTGATTTGGATGAAGATGAAGTTATGATGGAGCTTTTAGAAGCAGGTGCTGCAGATGTAGTTATTGAAGATGATACATTTCTTGTTTATACTGAACATAGTGATTTCCATAGTTGCTTATCTGCAGCAGAAGAGATTGGGTATAACTGTGAACATGCAGAACTAACCAAGATTCCAAAATCTACTGTTAATGCTGATGAAGTGGCTGAGAAGCTTATGAAACTCATTGATATGCTTGAAGATTGTGATGATGTTCAAAAAGTTTATTCAAACTACGAGATTTCTGACGAAGTAATGCAGCGATTAGCTGAATAGGATCTGTGGTAATATTAGGCATAGATCCCGGCAGTATAAAATGTGGTTATGGTCTATTGGACCTTGACCGAAGAACAATAGTTGCTGCCGGTGCTGATGTTGTTAAAACAAAAGCTAATGATTCTTTACATATAAGAATCAATCATATATATACAAAGATTAATGAGATTATTAACGAATACAATCCTGACGTTATTGCTGTAGAATCAATATTCTACGGTAAGAACATTCAGTCCGCTTTTACATTGGGTCATGCCAGAGGTGTTATACTTCTGGCTATTGCTCAAAATGAGACCAAGTTTTACGAATACTCACCCAGAGAAGTAAAGAAAGCTGTAACAGGCAATGGAAATGCTTCAAAAAACCAAGTTAGGTACATGGTTGAACAGATGCTAAAACTTAAGAATATACCAAACTCAGAAGATGCATTTGATGCTCTAGCTGTTGCCTTATGCCACTACAATAAAGTAAAGTTTGATTTATAAATATGTATGAATATTTAAGAGGAATACTCGCAGAAAAGAATCCGGAGTATGCAGTTTTAGATGTTAATGGAATTGGTTTCTTTGTATTGATACCTGTAAGCACTTTTGAAAAGTTACCACAGATTAAGAATAAGTTTAAACTACATATTCACTACCATCAATCTCAAGATTCAGTAAGATTGTTTGGTTTTGCTGATTTGAATGAGAGAAGGATGTTCAGGTTATTACTATCTACTTCCGGTGTAGGACCAAAGCTCGCTGTAGCAGTTCTATCAACTTTGCCGGTAGCCAGAATAGTTAGTTCAATCCTAGAAGGTGATACAAAGACCATCTCAACAGTACCCGGTTTAGGTAAGAAAACAGCTGCAAAGCTTATCGTTGAGCTGAAAGACAAAGTCGATTCAATTCATGGTCTTGAGCAGTTACCTGCAAATGTAATCAACAACGAAGTTTTCTTGTCTGCTGAAACTGCATTATTAAATCTTGGTTATATGAAACATGAAGCAAGAAAGGCTTTAAAAACACTTACTGAACAGAAAGAATATGAAGATGTTCAGGTTTTGATTAAAGACGCTATCAAGCAACTTTATAGAAAAGGTTAGAATGATCAACGAAAGATTAGAAGCTTATAAAGTAATCCGAAAAGTCCTTAAAAGTAATGAGTTTTCAGATTCATTACTTCGTTCCAGTTCAAATAAAATACGAAAAGCAGATGGTGATGCAAATCTCTTTTACACCCTTGTCAAGGGTGTTATAAAAATGAGAAACAACTTAGAATATATTGCTGGAACATTATCTGATAAAACTAAATATCCCAAAACAGATATACAAATAAAGATTTGGCTTTATATTGGCCTATATCAGTTAATATACATGGATTCAGTTCCTGAGTATGCAGCTGTGAATGAAACTGTTGAGCTGGCAAAGAAGAGTTTAAATCCAAGAACAGGGGATTTCATTAATGCTGTTTTAAGGAACTATCTAAGAACACCAGGGATAAAGTTCCCAAACGATACTATTAAACGTATATCGGTTGAACACTCCTATCCTGAGGATATAGTAAGGAAATGGGTAGAGCTTTGGGGTGAGGAGGAAGCTGAATACTTAGCTATATATTTCAATGACATCCCAAAACTTCATGTAAGAGTTAATGAAATAGCTACAACTATTCCCAAGTTAATTAACTATTTCAAAACTAAACACAATCTAGAATTCAAAGTTAGTGATTTAGTTCCACAACTACTTGTAACCGATTCAGCAGGAGAAGTCTTACAAGATGTAGCTTTTGCAGAGGGATACTACTCGATTCAAGATACAGCAGCTGCAGGAGTTGTAGCTCTGGTAGATCCACAACCTGAGGATAATATTTTGGATATGTTTGCTGCACCGGGTGGTAAAGCAACGTTTGTTGCTGAAAAACTCAGAAATACTGGTGAAGTAATTGCGATTGATAAAAGTCCCTCCAAAGTAAAGAAGATAAAGCAAGCAGCAGAACGTCTTCAACTTTCAAATATTAAAACCGTAGTATCTGATGCTTTAAAATATGGTCCATTAGCACCTGCATATGATAAAGTTTTACTTGATGTACCATGTTCCGGTTGGGGTGTATTTGGTCGTAAAGCTGAGTTAAGGTGGCAAGAACATCAGGACATCAAGAAGATGCTAAAGTTACAGGCTAAGGCTCTAGATTATGGATCACAATTTGTCAGAAAAGGTGGATATTTAATCTATTCAACCTGCACACTAAATCCTGATGAAAATCAGAAGCAGATAAAGCGATTTCTAGAAACTCATAAGAATTTTAAACTAGTACCGGCGAGTGATTTTGTCCCATTTATATACACTGATGAAGAGTTTTATTTGACAAAACCACATATCCATAATATAGATGGTGCATTCGCTGCAAAACTGCAAAAGACTAACTAGCGGAGTTTAAATGAACGTTACAAAAATAAAGGCATTTTTACTTTCAACGGGCTTGATGATTGGTATTCTTATAGTTACTGCTTTCTTAGTTGCTAAAGTGATTTTACCATTAGCTGTTGGGAAAGGAAAGGAGGTATTAGTACCTTCTTTAGTAGGTTATGATGTGCAAAAAGCCCAAAAGATTTGTTCAAAGAACAGAATTCATCTTGATGTCGTTTCATATGATTATAGTAACGATTTCGACAGAGGTGATATAATCAGGCAAAGACCAACATCCGATAATAAGATAAAACAGGATGGATCTGTGAAAGTTTTTGTTAGCAAGGGACCTAGACTTATTGAAGTACCTTATCTAACAAATAAATCTATCCCTGTGTCTGTGGATGCTCTGTTAGATTTAAACTTAACTTATGCTATTGCAGACTCAGCTTTTTCAGATCAGATTCCACAAGGATATATTATTAATACAATTCCTCCATCAGGTTCAAGGGTGAAACTTAAATCTGAAGTGAAGTTAAATATTAGTCGTGGACGTAAAGTTGTGATTGATTCACTTCTTTATAAAGATAAAACAGAATTACCTGTCGGTGATATGGATACTTTGATTGATTCACTTCGTAAGACAGATAAGCAAAGACGATTTTAGGGCGTGATTATGCGAAAAGTTCTATTTGTTGTTTTACTAGTACTGATGATTGGTTCTATTTTTGCCAGTAGAATTGATACATCATTTAATGGATTACATTATAATGGCATCAGAAGATTGGTGAGAAGAGTCTATATTGTAACTCAAGATTTCGGACAGGATACTGAGTATCTCGATACTAGAGATTATTGCTACTTCAATAGTAAAGGTGAGATTGATCATATTGATTCATTTCTTGCAAACACAGCAGTAGATTCTAAAACAATCTATAAAAGAACCTTCGACCCAAGAACTATAGAACGAGTTAAGTATAACAAGTTTAATGATCTTGAAGGTCGTGAAGTAGAGATTTGGAATGATAGAATGGGAGAATATTCCTATACTAGATATGGTGGTTATACTAACATTATTGAGCGTGTGACCGCTGTGAAAGATACTGTGGAAAAGGTTATTGTCGAATCATTTTATGATGAAGTTGGGGAACATCCTCTTTATACTACAAGGGCTGAACTTAATGATTTCGGTAGAGAAGTTAAGAAAGTAGAACTGAATAAATTCGGTGAACCTGTTCTCCATTATGAAAAGAGTTATAATGAACTTGGTCTCATCGAAGAGGAAAGAAAACTTACATATAAAGATAGTTTAGTTGCTTATACAAATTATGACTATAATAATAGAGGAAAAATCTCAAGAGTTGTATCATATGATGGCTTAAACAGAATGACAGCTCTCCACGAGAACCTTTATGATGTAGAAAACCGACTCGTAGAGGAACGTTTCTACGAAATCAACCCTCGCCATGGTGTGATTCCGGTACTCAAAAAGATTCATCGTTATGATTATGAAGAGACTCGTAAGTATAAGCGTAAGATGAAGAAGATTCGTCGAAAACGTCAGAAGGAATATGAAAAGAGTCGTAAGAAGAAATAAAGTTTACTTAAAGTTATTATAAAGGCACGAGAATCGTGCCTTTTTATAATAAACAGCTAATCGTTTAGTAACAAATATCTATTCATATACAACTTATTAAGATATTAATTCTACTATCTCTCTATCACTTCTGCTATATCTTACCACGCAATAACCACGGATAAACCACGCCCATACCATGGGAGCCGTGGTTAACCCGTGGTCAACCCGTGGTCGGGAATCAGACATCAACCTGTCATCAGACCATCTTAATTCGGATTATAATACCATCAAATACTACTCCCTTTCAAGACAGTATCTAATGATTTTGCCCTAGGGAGCCCCAAGAGACTTACAAGAATCAGACAGTTTTCTATGCTTTATTATGATAGAGCAGTGAGAGGGTAATTATATTGCAATCATTGACTGATATATGTATGGTTTTATCTGATTTGTGGACATGATGGACAGAAGAGGACTTAGCGATAAATTGCTCTGCCTTAGTAGAAATCTAACTTGTATCTCTTTGCCATCAGAAACCAATCCAAAACCCATTTGCTGTAACGGGAATCTAACGGGAAGCTAACGGGCATTCAATAGGTGTCTCATTGGAATTGTGGCAGAGAAGTACATCGACGTTGCACGTCGAACCGTAGGACATGCTGCCAGCTTGTCCGCTTAGCGAAGCTAAGCTCTGCCACTGACGTTAATTGGTATAAATTACTAAAGTTCTTTAGAAAATATAATCAGGTTTTGTCGCGGGGAATACAGCTCTATCGAGCTGTGGGCAAGCAGGCTGCATTCCCTACATGTAATGCAACTCACTGAGTTGCTGTGCTGAAATAGTCGGCAAACTTCCTTAATCAGATGAACCTAGCAATGACTCCATGGATAAATAAAAAAAGCTACTCAAAATGAGTAGCTTTTAGTGAATATATTATCTGAAATGTTTATAAATATTTATCCAACACATCAGGGAGCTTATAACTTCCATCTTCTTGTTGGTATGTCTCTAAGAGAGCGATGAAGAGTCTTGGAGTTGCAAGACCAGATCCGTTAAGGGTATGAACGAATTTAACTTTACCATCGTTGTCTCTGAATCTGATAGATGCTCTGCGAGCTTGGAAGTCTACGAAGTTACTGATTGAAGAAACTTCAAGGTATTTACCAGTTCCGGGAGCCCAAACTTCTAAGTCATAGGTCATGGCAGAAGCGAAACTAAGGTCACCTGTTGCAAGTCTAAGTTTTCTATAGTGAAGTCCAAGGGCTTTTAAGATACTCTCAGCATTCTCAACCATCTCATCAAGAACTTGATATGAGTTGTCAGGATGTACAAAGCGAACCATCTCCACTTTGTTGAACTGATGCAATCTCTGAAGACCACGTGTGTCTTTACCATAAGAACCGGCTTCTCTTCTGAAACATGCAGTTGCTGCAACATGGCATATAGGAAGCTTGTCACCTTTCAATATCTCATTAGCATAGATATTGGTAACCGGTACTTCAGCTGTTGGGATGAGGAAAAGGTCATCTTCTGTCATCTTATACATGTCATCTTCCATCTTAGGAAGCTGGCCTGTTCCCGTCATTGTAGCTCTATTAACAAGAAGTGGTACTGCAACCTCTTCATAACCATTCTTCTCAACCTGATAATCAAGCATAAAGTTGATAAGGGCACGTTCGAGTCTGGCACCTTTCCCGGTGTAAACAGGGAAACCACTACCTGAAATCTTTCCACCTCTTTCAAGATCTAAAAGCTTGTTTGTTTCTGCTAAATCAAGATGGTCTTTTGGATCAAAAGCATACTCAGGTTTATCACCGTGATAGCTTAATACTTCATTATCCTCTTCACCCCCAACGAGTACGTCAGGATGTGGGATGTTTGGTATCCAGAGAAGTTGCTCATTGAGTTTAGCATCAATCTCATCAACCTCTTTCTTCATCTCCTTGATAGC
Source organism: Cloacimonadales bacterium (SeqCode) (assembly GCA_963677495.2). Lineage (GTDB taxonomy): Bacteria > Cloacimonadota > Cloacimonadia > Cloacimonadales > JAFGVF01 > Zophobacter. The sequence goes on along the minus strand of CAXXOU010000004.1, from coordinate 1,407,548 downwards.
ACCTGCAATGCTTTGCATCTCTTGTAAAAGATCATCAGCACTCTCTTTGTTACGCTTACGCATACCAATCTCTTTTGAGACTTTGTTTTGATGGGCTTTCTTTTGGTCGAAGTCGAACTGAAGCTTACGTTTTTGTTCATCAAGCTCGATAATTGTATCAATATCAGCTTTGGCTTTTTTATTTATAATTGCTTGTTTAACAAGCTCTCTGTTTTCTCTTATATATCTAAGATCAAGCATTAATTCTCCTCTTTAACACTTATCGCTATTTTTATCATTTCAGTGAAGCTATCTATATTAAGTGAAGCTCCACCAATTAAGCCACCATCAATGTTGGGGCATGCAAGTAGTTCTCTCATATTTGCAGGCTTCATACTACCACCATAGAGAATAATCATATTATCAGCAATTTCAGGACTGAAACGCTTTGCAAGTCTTCTTCTGATAAGAGCATGTACCTCTTCTGCTTGTTCAGGAGTAGCAGTAACACCGGTTCCGATAGCCCAAACAGGTTCGTAAGCAATTACTACTTCTTTACCTGTTTCAAGGTTAAGGTCATTTAAGCTCTCATCAATTTGCTCAATAACAACTTCCATTGTCTCACCGGCTTCTCTTTGCTCAAGAGTTTCACCAACACAAACAACAGGAGTTATCCCATTTGCAAGAAGGACATGAAGTTTTCTATATACTTTGGAATCAGTTTCGTTATGATACGATCGTCTTTCCGAATGACCGATTATACACATATCTACCGAGATTGATTTTAGCATTGAAGCTGAAATCTCACCTGTAAAGGCACCATTTATGTTCATGCTGACATCCTGACCTGCAATGTTTACCTTTGAGCCTTCAACTGCTTTCTTTGAATCAGTTAAAGCTAAATAAGTCGGGGCAATCATGACATCAACTTCTGGATGGTTGTTTTCATTACTAAATTTACTAAGACTGCTTAAAAACTCTACAGCTTCTTGTGGAGTCTTATTCATTTTCCAATTTCCGGCTACTAAAATGTTTCTCATTTCAACCTTCCGTTTATATATTTTTGAAAGAATTTTGCTCTCTATATTTTTGTAAAGCAAATAAATGAAGAACAATGAGTTTTATCTAACTTGACAGATAAAGAGGATTGAGTTAGCTACTAAATCATCAAACTATTTGGAGTAGTTATGAAGTTAACTGATTTACAAAATATTGGGAAGACTCTAGCTGAAGAATTGACAGTATCAGGAGTTTCTTCAATTGAAGAGTTTAACCTGATAAGCTTGGAAGAACTGGTTATGAAGCTTAAAGAAAGTGGTTTTTCGGTATGTCTAAACAAATTATATGCTTTAGAAGGAGCAAAGCAGGGGATTAGATGGCATAATCTTTCAACTGAAAGAAAAGCTGAGATTAAAAACTTAATTTAGGAAATTACATTGATAAAAATAGATGATATATCATTAAAATACGGTTCCAAGGATATCTTCAACCATCTCAACCTTTCGATTGAGAAAGGAGAAAAGGTTCTATTGAATATGGGGTCAGGAAGTGGTAAGACTACCTTATTGAAGCTCATTATGGGTTTCAAACAACCGGATTCAGGAACGATACTGATTGGAAGTGATGAACTCAACAAAGAGTCGATTACGCAACTACGACAGAAGTTCGCATATTTACCACAATCAGTTTCTTTTCAGAAAGGTAGAGTTGAAGATATCATTCAAAACGTATTCAGCTATCATGCTAATAAGCATCTTTCCTATAAAAAAAGGGAAGTACTGAATCTCTTAGCTGGGTTACATTTGGAAGAATCAATCCTACAGAGGAATACAACTGAACTGTCTGGTGGGGAGAAACAGCGTATAGGGATAGTATTGATGAGACTACTAAAGCGGGAATACTATCTACTCGATGAAATAACTTCAGCTTTAAATACAGAACTTAAAGAGATAATAAGAGACTACTTTATATCTCTTCCAAATACAGTAATCATTGTGTCACATGATGAAGTCTGGAATATGGATGATATAAGAAAGGTAAGGTGGTAACATGGGTGCTAAGGATCTTGGTATAAGCTCAGTAATATTTACACTATTGCTTCTATTAGTACCTTTTGCTGTTATTCTTATTTCAAAACTGAAGATATCTTTCAAGGTTCTAGTATCAGTATTTAGGATGATTGTACAACTATCGTTAATAGGGTTCTACCTGAAGTATATATTCATTCTTGATAATCTCTTCGTAAACATTGGATGGTTAGTAGCAATGGGTGTAGTTTCTACAATCACTATCATCAATTCTAATGGACTTAAATTAAAGCATTTCATTCTACCAATAATGTTCTCTATTGTAGTTCCATTATTGTTTAATACTATCTATTTCACAAAACTAATCATAAACTTGGAGTTTCTATTTACGGCTAAGTACTTAATACCTATTGCGGGGATGCTTCTTGGTAACACTATGAGAGCGAATATTATTGTAACAAGAACATTCTTAAACTATTTCAAGAATAGGGAACAGGAGTACTATTTCGCCCTTTCTTTAGGAGCATCAAGGAGCGAAGCTTTGAAGGAGATAGTTATTGAAAGTATGAGAACTGCTTTAGAGCCAACCATAGCATCAATGGCGAATATTGGGCTTGTTTCTTTACCCGGTATGATGACCGGTCAGATACTTGGCGGATCAAATCCAATGACAGCTATCAAATATCAGATTGCCATAATGATAGCTATCTTCTCAACAATGTCGTTATCATCAATGATGCTAATTGCCATAATCAAGAGAACAGCTTTTTCCGAGTTTGATACATTGAGAGAGGATATATTTAAGAGGAGTTGATCCTTAATCATAGGGAAGAAATGACTTAGTTTAATGCTAATCATAATATAAAACAAGCCTACTGAATGACAGTAGGCTTGTTTATAATTGATTACTTCTTTAGTAGCATAACTTTGCGTATAAAGCTCTCATTATTAATACTCATTCTTAAGAAATAAATACCATTCCCGGACTGAGAACCATCTTCTTGCTTTCCATCCCACTCTAAAGAATAGCTATCTAAAACATCTATATCCTTAACTAGTTCTCTGACTAGTTGCCCTTTTACATTGTAAACAGAAATTGAGATGTTTGATCTTTGCTTGAGATTTATCTGTAGAGAAACATTATCAATAAATGGATTTGGGTAACTATGGAAACTATCCACTAACGAGTTAACATTATCTTCGTTTGAGATTGGTAAATCCTCAACTAAATAGTAATATCCTGCTGTACCTGTGCCATCCTCTGTACAAGTTACAATCAGAACAACTTCATCATAAGTGTATACATCAGATGCTAATTCCATTTCTCCTGTATTATCTAAATCGATAACAGCAACAGGATTTCCATTGTCATATGCAACTGCTCTTACTGTGAAAGATTGGTTTGTGTCTTCAGGGAAGAAGGTTAGTTTGAAACTCTCTTGGAAAGAGTTAAACTTCAAGTAATCAACTCCCCAATGTTGAGTATCCAAGCTCCCGGAAGCAGGATATGTAGTATGTGTGGCTGCATTGTTTATACTGAACTGACCTGTACCAATCGGGTTTGATTGATAACTATATAAACCGTTTTCAACTGAGCTGTTGTTTACATAATTCGCAGTTAACCAGTTCATGTAAACCTCTTCAATAGTGATGTCAACCCAACCTGTTGTATTTAGTGAAGATGCAATCCCACTCATCCCGTTTGTATCATTTGCAACAATGTTTTCAATAATCTGTTGATCATTAAGATTATAGTGCTCATAAAGATATTGCATGAAAAGATAGCATTGTGGATAATCAGCTCCGGCACTCCACTCGGTTAGATTATTATCCGGATTAGCTGTATACATCATCATCCAATATGGACTTATCCAACCGGTTACTGACTGTGCCAATCCTGATAAACCTTCATTCACCCAGGTCTCTTCATCAGTATCATGTTCAAAGTGAATAAGATGTTGTAATTCATGTGCTATAGTAGAGAAGCAATATGTACTATTTATGCCTGAGCCATGAGGGTTTTTATCAATATAGATAATCTCCATTTGGTTACTTCCACCTGCATTCATAAGATCAAGACCAGAGAAGTAACCATTGATGCCATCATCATCAATATCAAAGATTAGGATATTGATTTTACCATTATTGTCTATATCAGAAGGCATACCAAAAGTTGCTGTATCTATCTCAAAAATACCTTGGTTTGGGTTAGCTGCTGTTGAATCTTCAAATACTCTAACAACAAGGTCAACATCAGCTTGTGTAACTTCCAGCTCCCAAAGACTATCATCAACATAAACGTTACAATGATCTCCCCAACCATGGGAAGTTGCAGTAACTATACTATGGGTACTGCTTAGATAGTTGTAAACGTAGAACTCTCTCTGATCTTCAAGGATTTCATTAACTTCAAAACTGTAAGTTCCAGGAGTATTAGATATGTTGCAGATATTGATTACTACACTATCATAATCTGGATCAAAGGCTGGAATGTTCAATGTGCCTGTATTTGCAGTGATTGGCATAGGAACTATAATTGAATCATCATCATTATCAATCATTAATGCACTTACGTAGTACTGACCTGTTGCACCGGTAAAGTTGATTGTAAATGGATTATCACCTGAATTGATTCTATAATAGTCTGATGCCCATCCCTGAACAGTTCCTGTATCTTGAATGGGTAGATTACTGTATGAACCGGAAACACTGAAGTTTGGTAGATCTATTGTCTGATAATCATCTAGAAAGTTTGAGTTTGTCCAGTTCGCAAAGATTGTTTCAAACGAATCTGTTTCACCAAGGTGTGAAAGGGCATCTTGTATACCGTTAATACTATTTGCAGGTTCAGAAACTATCTGAGAGATAATTGAATTTCCTCCATAGTTTTCTGAAAGATACACCATAAAGAGATAGGTTTGCACATAGTCAGCAAAATGCTGGTCCCAAGATGTCAAATTATCATCAGGATTACTGGGGAAAGATACAATAGGATCTGGTACGCCATACAGATGCATTGCAAATTCTGCGCATCCTTCATCCACCCAAGTATCCTCGTTAATATCCATACCCCAATGGATCAAGTGCTGCATTTCATGGGCAAGAACTGAAAGCCTGATTGGCTCAATCGGATCTAATGGATGGCATGTCATATAGATCATTTCACATTCATTACTATGACCAGGAGGATTCATTTGTTGGGCTTGACTTTCAGTTACCTGATTATATGAACTAAAGTAGCCATCAAATGAAGATCCATTAAAACTGCCTAATGCTGAGTAGAAAATAATCATTTTGGGATCATTATCAAGTTCATCCGGTACAGGACCGAAATTTGAAGTATTCAGGTCATAAATTCCTTGCGTAGGGTGGTTAGGAGTAGTGTTCTCGAAATGATTCAAAGCAGTATCAACATCAGCTTGAGTCATATGAGTATTCCACTCACTGTCTGCTACAAAAATATAGCAGTGATTCCCAACAGCTCTACATGTTGAAGGTGTTTGAATCCAGGATGGTGGCATATTGCTTAAATCCCATCTCCAGAATGTCTCAGTATCTCCTAAAGCATAATCTCTTGTTTCTCGTGAGTTTCTTATCGTTTTATGTTCTTCAGAGTCTTTGAACTCCATACTTTGAGCTTTAATATCACGCAATATGGATTCAAGTTCTTCGGGAACTTTGGCTGTGATTGTAAGTGCTATTAAACACAATAATATTGTAATTACCTTTTTCATATATTCTCCTGTTGCAGTTTCTTCCTTCAATTATGTCATTTAACAGATTACTTTCATGCATGTCAAAACATAAGTTTTGTTTTCGTTCCTATCGGTTTTTGCCCTCCTTAACTAATCTATTAATCAAAACGCAGTTTACCCACTGTTTTCCCACTGTGCACGCACTGTGATCCCACTGAAACAGTGCGATAACAGTGCCTTCACAGTGCGTGCACAGTGCAAACACAGTGGGTTGGTGGATAGAGCAGAGAAAGGAAGCAAAAAGGGCAGCAAATATAGTTAAGTAATTGGTAAAGGCACTGTGTAGATATTTCTGTAGCTGTCGCAATAGTGACCATAGGGAGATGGGCGAATAGTGAAAATGATGAAAGTACATCACTATGAGTCCAACTCCTTTCGGTCGCTATGACTCCAATGATGTAAGTCATTGAAAAAGACACTGTGTATATCCCTTACAGACTTGCATCAGTTTTCGTTTAGAACTACACCCTGACAGGCCCGTAAACTCCTTAAAATATGATTAAGTATGAAGGAAGTATTACAGATAATACACTACTAACACCTAAAAATTAAAAAAACAATAAATCACTTGATATTGAAAATTTGTATGTAGAGAATAGTATTGAGATTCGAATAAGGCATAATGATTTCTTGGAGGAGTTATGAGAAGCATTCTATTGATAGTATTATTTGTTGTTGCATCTCAGTTCGTTTTAGCTGATGGTGTTCAGCCATCTGGTAGTGGAACAGAAACAGATCCGTATTTAGTTGTAAATCTTGATAACCTTCTTTGGTTAAGTACAACCCCGGATGTTTGGGATGATAACTCATATTTTTTACAGACAGCTGATATTGATGCTTCTGATACAGAGAACTGGAATGGAGGAGAGGGATTTAATCCTATAGCTTATTGGAATTTACCTTTTACAGGGCATTATGATGGTCAAGACTATGAGATAACTAACCTATTCTTTAACAATGCTGATTCTTTTCAAATTACTATTATGGGTTTATGGACATATGCACTCAATTCAACGTTTGCCAATATAAAACTGACTTCATTCGATTTTTCTGTTCCTACTATTTCGTGGGGAATATGTGGTGGTCTAGCAGGGACAATAGGCAATACTGTGATAACTAACTGCCATGTTTCCGGAAATCTATACGGTGCATTTGCTGGAGGTTTAATAGGTTATGCTTGTAATGGTTCAATTGTTAGTAGATGTTCAAGTAAAGTGAATATAAACTCTCAAGTTACTGGTGGTGGGCTTGCTTGTGAAAACTCCAACTCGTATATCAACGATTGCTTCTATTACGGAATAATGGATACTACTTCTGGCAATTGTGGGGGATTAGTAGGTGTTAATTCCAACTCTTCTATTTTGAGTAATTCTTACTCTTTGGTTGCTAATAATCCTATAAATGTTCATGCCCTTGTTGGTTTGAACTCAGGATTGATTGAGAATTGTGTTTGGAGTAGTGACATTAACAGTCTTGGTGCGTGTTTTGAAGATAGTACAAGCATATTAACCAATGTCATTGATTGTACTGAAGCACAAATGAGAGATGTAACAACTTATACTAATCTTTTTTGGGATTTCTATGGAGAGACAAATAATGGGACAGAGGATATTTGGACTATCAATCCAGTATTGAATAATGGTTATCCATATCTTGTTGCATTAGAACAATCAGTTGGCATTGATGAAGAGATTGGTTCTCAACCCCAAATGCAGACAGCATTATTCAATGCATACCCCAATCCGTTCAATCCAACTACTACAATCAGCTTCGATGTAGCTAAAAACGACAGAGCAGAATTGAGCATATACAATATCCGTGGTCAATTAGTTAAGAACTACAAAGGCTTTACTGAAGGTAAGCATCAAATTGTTTGGGAAGGTCTGGATAAAAAAAACAAAAAATGTGCATCTGGTGTTTACTTCTATAGACTTAAATCAAAGATAACTAATGATACTAAGAAAATGATATTGATGAAGTAGGGACTAATTTGAAACATACTTGGACTATAGCTTTACTGCTTTTAGTTATAAAACTTTCAATTGCAATTGAGCTTAACCTGCAAGATGAGACAAAGGAGTTAGGTGCAATAATTCTTGAAGTTAGACATGAAAATGGTGCATTATATGATGGAAGTTTAGGTCTACAGATTGATAACAATCATTTTTCAGCCCGAAAAATCAATAACGAATTCGGAAAGTACTTCTATTCACATCTACCCTTAGGTGAACACACTGTCCGGATCCAAAGTCGTAATGATAATCGACTGGAGAAGAAGGTTAGTGTCTATGCAGATACAACGGCTTTGTATAAGATTAAACTTCATAAATATACTACAGGGGGAATGAATCTCTTCATCAGATACTCAGAATCGATAAGTCATCGTGGTCATTTTATTGATGGGCTTTTTCGGAAAAAGACAACATCTTCATTTCCGATAAATCCTAAAACCAATTCGTTTGATATCCTGAAAAAAAGAATCACCTCTAGAAATCAGAAGAGTAAAAGAGCTATCATTATCGAAGAGTTAGTTAACTATTTTGAGTATGATTACCCCCTTCCTAAACATAATAATCTGTTTAAAATCTATTCTGAGATAGGAAAGTGTCCTTGGAATGCAGATAGTTTTATAGTTCATATTGGCATAAAAGCAAAAAACAACATTCCTAATTTGGACCAATCCAAGAACTTAGTTGTTATTGTTGATCCTTATATGATGTCACATATGCCGTTAGTGAGAGAATCACTAAGAATGATAGCAAGAAATCTGGATGAGAATGATAAGATTTCAATTCTATTAAGACAGAGAGACGACAGAGTATTACCAACAACATCAGGTGATAAAAAAGACATTATTATATATGCTATTGGAGAGATAACCGGTAATCAAAATTCATGTACTGATTATTCGAAAATCTTAGATAAAGCTTATATTGACATTCAAAAAAGCTATATTCAAAAAGGCGAAAACCGTATAATCATTTTCTCTAACTGCGGATACTTGCAAGATGAGCAAGAAAATGTTCACTTGAAAGATTTAGTTTCGAATTATTCTAAAAGCAATGTTCCAGTCTCCCTAATAAGTTACGCTCCACATGATGCAAACAATAGAAAAATTGAGTTCTTTGCAGATCAGATAGACGCTGATTTTCATAGTGTTAGAAATATTGGAGAAGCTGTAGAGTTGTTCGATAATGACGCTTTATTTAGTGACATTCTTGCGAATAATGTTAAATTAGAAGTCAACTTTAATCCCCATCAAGTTCAAGCTTTTAGACTATTAAGTTCTGATAAAGAACCTTTAAAATATGCTGCCAAACTTGATTTTGAATCCACCGATATTTATCCCGGTCATTCCGTTACCGGATTGTATGAGATAATACCGGTTGGAGTTGACTATGATAAGTCTGTGTATGATTCCTTAGGCTTTCAACAGTGTAGTGGGACTTTCAAATCATGGGAAAATAAAGACTCAAATGATTTAGCAGAAGTTGTATTTAGCTATCGACCAAAGAATAAACCTCTTAAGAAATCTCTTATTGAGAATATAGACTCCAATGTAACTGCTTTTGAAGCATGTAGTGATGACTTTCGTTTTTCTGTAGCTGTAGCCAAGTATGGGGAGATGATGAATAATATCAATAACATGACAGAAGAAGATTTTGACTTTGTACATGATGTTGCATCTCGTTCAAAAGGTCTTGATTACTATAATAAGCGGGAAGAGTTTATAAAATTAGTTGATGAAACTATGTGGTTATACGAGTATGTTTGGTACAAAGATTAAGCCTTACTAGTTGGGTAAGTAGTATGCAAAGAAAGAAAATAGATTTGGTGTTAAATGATTTTCCTAAAGAGTTACATCCGTTCTTAGAAAACAAAACACTATATGACAGTAGTTGCTCAGAGTTAGCGAAAACATATCTTTTAAAGGGAGAGGAAAGCCTATATCTAAAAGTCGAGAAAATGGGCAGACTCCTTCGAGAAGCAGAGCTTACAAAATTCTTCCATAAACATCGTTTAGCTTCTGAGGTTGTGTTCTATAAGACCATTGATGAGCATGATTATCTTATCACAAGAGAAATTAAGGGTGAAGATGGGATTAATAAGATTCATCTTGATAACCCTAAGCAATTAGCTAAAGTTTATGGTGAAAGTCTTAGATTAATACATGAGCTCCCTACAGATAACTGTCCTTTCCCAAATCGCATGAGTGAAATGATTCATGAAGCAGAACTCAACCTTGAAATGAAGAAGATAGACAAAATCTTTCTACCTGAACCAATTGCGACAATAACAGACAGATTCAATCAATTGAAACATCTTAGTACTGATGAAGTTGTTCTTCACGGTGATTACTGCTTGCCAAATATAATACTAAACGATTTTAAGCTAAAGGGTTTTGTAGACTTAGGTTCAGGAGGAGTAGGGGACAGGCATTGGGATCTTTTCTGGGGAGTTTGGACTCTTCAATTCAATTTAAAGACTGATAAATACAAAAATATCTTCCTTGATGCTTATGGTCTTGAACATATTGATAATGATAAAATGGATTTATGTAGGCTTATTTCTGGGCTGATTGAGTAACTGCTTATATCATCTTTCACTTGGCTGTTGCAAATTCGATAACCATGCCTGTCATCCCGATCGAGTGAAGTATGAACGAGTAGAGGGAACTTTCAGATAGCTTTAGTCTACCAACTAAAAAAGAGCCATTTTTCGAAGGAAAACAGTCAGAAGATAAGTCAATACTCTATCATAAATCCACTGAAGCCATCAGAGCGACCCGTTCGACTTCGTTCATTTTGCTTCTCTTCATTCACTCCGTTCAGGGTGACAAAGTCTGTACTAAACTAATTTAGACATTGACATAGAGAATAAGATATCTATTTTATATCAGTAAGATATGACAGTGATATAAATCAATATGCTACATTGAAGTAGCAATACTATTTTAAACATAAAATACTTACAAATTGAGGAAATAATGCTATCCATAAAAAATAGAAAAGCAAGACATGAATACAGTATAGTTGATACTTATGAAGCAGGAATAGTTCTTACCGGAACAGAGATTAAATCCGTGAGAATGGGAAAAGTTAGCTTCAAGGACAGTTATGCCCGTGTTCAACAAGGTGAGATGTGGTTACTAAATCTCCATATCAGTCCATATGAAAAAGGAACTTATGATAACCACGAAGCTACAAGAAAACGTAAGCTTCTTCTGCATAAAAGTGAGACAGAGAAAATCAATCGGAAAGTGCAGGAATCAGGCATGACAATAGTGCCTTTAGAAGTTTTCATCAATGCTAAGGGACTATGTAAAGTGGTAATTGGAACGGCTAAAGGTAAGCACACATTCGATAAGAAGCATGATAAGCAAGCTAAAGATATAAAACGTGAAACTGAAAGAGCTCTAAAGAATTTTGGAAGATAGATGAAGATATTGATGGTTCTTGAAAGTAACTTTCCACCTGATCTAAGGGTTGAAAATGAGATTGATGCTCTTAGTGAAGCCGGACATGAGGTGCATCTTGCATGTCGTGAACTCGTTGCCGGAGAAAACAATAATGAGTATCCGGGAGTTACTATTCATAGAAAGTTAATGCCAAGCCTGATATATAAAAGCTCTGTTGGTTGCTTGAAAACATCATTCTATTTCGGATGGTGGAAGAAGTATCTGAGAGAGATTTTAGAAGATAACAAGTTTGATGCTGTGCATCTGCATGACCTACCACTAAGCGATGTTATTATTGATTTAAGAAGGCAGTTTGGGTTTAAGTTTGTGCTTGATATACATGAGAACTATCCAATCTTACTTAGTTTATCCGAGCATATAAAACGATTCCCTGCTAATATATTGTTCGACCTAAAGCAGTGGCAAGATTATGAGAAAGACTCGATTGAAGCTGCGGACAATGTGATAGTGGTTGTGGAAGAAGCTAAGCAACGATTAAAGCAAATGCGTGTTCAAGACACCAAGATAACCGTTGTTTCTAATACTTATCCTGATTATAAGTTCAAAGAGATTGAGAGCAAAGAACATGCAGGTTTCACTCTTTTCTATGGTGGTGGGATTACTATCCATAGAGGACTTCAGTATGTTGTTGAAGCTATGGGTAAACTTTCAAAACAATATCCCGCCATTGTTCTCAGGATTTTTGGAAAAGGTAGATATGAACCTGAGTTAAGAGATTTGGTTGAATCGACCGGAGCAAATGTTGTGTTTGAGGGTTGGACTCCAAGTGAGAACTTGATGATTGAGCTTTCAAAAGCTGATATAGCTCTTATTCCTCATGTGAAATCTGAACACACTGATTCTACAATCCCACATAAACTATTCCAATACATGGCAAAGGGAATACCTGTGTTAGCTTCTAATTGTGATCCTATTGTAAGAATTGTTGAAACTTCCGAATGTGGTTTGATATATGAGTTTGACAATGTTAATGAGCTGATGAAGCAGATTGAAAAACTATATAACGATAAGAATATGATGCTCAAAATGGGTACAAATGGCAAAGATGCTGTGAAACAAAACTATCTATGGAAATACCATGCGGAAGAGTTGAAGGAATTATATAAAGCATTATGAGTCCTATAAACAAACGAACGGTAGTAAAAGTTAGAGATGCAGGTTTCTGCCTTGGTTGTGGAATGTGTGAGATTGTATGCCCTGTAAATGCAATTGAGATAATCTATTCTGAAGATAGAGGGCAATATATCCCATTTATCAACAATATCAAATGTACTAAATGCCGATTGTGTTTGAGTGTTTGCCCCGGTGATGATATAAACCACCCTAAACTATCCGAAATTGTTCATAGAAAGCAACCTGAGAATCCTTATATTGGTGTTTACAAGAAGATTATGATAGCATCTTCAACAAATGATGAGTATAGACAAAAAGGTGCATCAGGTGGGTTTATAACACAATTGCTGGCAAACTTACTAAATGCTAAGGCAGTTGATGCTGTATTGGTTGCCGGAATGGAAGATGGAAAACTAAATATGGCACAAACTTATCTGCTGAGAGATACATATAATCTTGGTAAATATCAAAGGTCAATATACACTAATGTTCATTGGGCTGAACCTTTGCACGAAATTCAGCAGTTAAGATTAAGAACAGCAGTTGTTGGTTTGCCTTGTCATCTACATGCATTAAACAAAATCATTCAGATAAAGCCTGAGTTGCGTGAATATATAAGATTTTCTATCGGGTTGTTCTGCGGTGGGACATATAATGGGAAAGCTGTAATTAATAAGCTAAAGGATATGCTTGTTTCTCCTGAGAATGTAAAAAGAATCGATTATAGATGGGGCTCATGGCCAGGAAAGATGAAAGTATCCACTAAAGATGGGAATGATTATTATGTCACCAGAGATGAGTACTTTAAGTCGGGTTACTTGAAAAGGTGTTATTATTGCTTTGATTTCCTAGCAGATTTAGCAGATGTATCAGTTGGAGATAATTGGTGCAAAGATTCTGATGGGGCAGAGAACATAATAGTTGTGAGAAAAACAAAGGTCTTGCCCTATCTTGAGAACATGAACCTTAAAGAAGCTTCTGAAAATGACCTTATAATGTCACATAACTTAAAGAGTTATAGACAAAGATTCTCAGAAGTAAATGCAAAGGTTAGTAAGTTCTTTGGAAATAGTGTTCCAAACATAAAGCCATACGCAGGGATTAAGTATAAGCTAAAGCATTACATCAATGCTGTCATAGAATATATGACTTTCCACATGGATGATTTGCATATAGGTACTAAAGGAAGATTCTTCAAGCTTAAAGGCTATTTCTTCCACTTTGTAATGAAACCTGATTCAAAAAAAAGAGATAAATGAGACAAAAACAAGTAATTATAACGGAAGCAGATGTAGTAGGGAATAAAGGTGCGGTTGCGATGGTCAACTGTATTGTGAGGGAGTTGCGTAAAGCTATTCCTGATATTAAGGTATATGTCACTTCTAAGTACGTAAAAGAGGGCTCCTACACATTATCAAATGGGGAAGAAGTAGAGATATTAACAGACCATTTGTTCGAGTTCGATAAAGCGTTAGTTAAGATTTGGATAAGGTTTTTACTATCCATAATAGGGGTTAAGAAGGGTTTGTTTACTAAAGATAAGGTGTTGGAAGTCTATGATAATTGTGATCTTGCAATTAGTACTTCAGGCATAAGTTTTATTGATAACTTCGGGATAGTGAAACTGTATCATTACAGCAAATTTCTCCAGATACCTATCTTAAACAATACAAAAGTAGTTAAGTTTACTCAGTCGTTAGGACCATTTAAGTCTAAGTATAATCGAAAGATGGCATCACTGTTATTCCCACACATAGATTTAATCATGGCTAGAGGAAGGCATTCTTATGAAAACCTTCAAGAACTTGGAGTAACGAAGAATGTTGAGGTTTATCCTGATATTGCGTTAACTCTTGAGATCAAGAAATCAGATTATGTTGATAATTTATACTCTATGTTTAAAGGAAGAAAAATCATCGGTTTATCTCCCAATGAAGTGTGTAATCGATTAGATGAAAAGGGTTTGTATTTACCTAAACTAATTGATCTTGTAAACAAGATCTTAAAGCATGAACAGGATACTGAGATTCTCTTAATTCCACATACAATCGCTAAAAAGGGACTCGGTGATAAAGATGATTTGAGCTTATGCAGAAGAATTCAAGCTAGAGTTTCTAGCGATAGGTTGAGAATAGTTGAAACATTGGAAATGGAAGCTGAGGAAGTGAAGTATCTAATCAGTAAATGTGATTTCTTCATTGGCTCAAGATTCCATTCCTTGATAGCAGCAACTTCATCGAATGTCCCAACTCTAGCAATAGGATGGCATTGGAAATATGAAGAGATGATGGAATGGTTAGAAATAGATGGTAATCTAGCACAATATTGGGAACTTGATGAAGTGGATTTGTATAAGATGTATGAGAATGCCAAAATAGCACCAAAAGGCATTACTTCAGAAGAACTTCGAGAAAAAGCATTGTCTGCTACGAAAAAAATACTAGAAATATTAATTAATTAATTGACTACTAGAAAATTATCCTCTTAATTAACATTATAGGAGGATACCATGAAAAGAATAATTCTATTAGTCGTTTCCCAGCTGCTCATAGTAGTTTTGCAAGCACAAGTTTTTCAACGTACACCATTAGGCATATCTACAAGACCTTCAAACTCATTAGGTTGTTCCTGGGGTGACCTCAATAATGACACATTTCAGGATTTGATAATTGTCAATTTTAATGATAGAAACAATGAAATCTATCTGAATGTCAATGGAAACTACTTCTCATCATACAATGACCACCCCTTATGCAATGTTAGTGGTCCTTATATCATGGGAACAATAACTGATTTTACATGTAATGGGTTAATGGATATTCTCTTATTATCAGAGAACTCCACCCCTCACTACTTGGCATATCAGTATGCTTATGGGAGTTGGAATACATTAACAAGCTCAGAATTTGATTTCATGCAACAAAGTTATTGCTGTAGTTGGAGTGATATTGACCACGATGGGGATATTGATTTGTTTATTGGGGACCTAGGACCCGGTTTCAACCAACTTTTCATAAATAATGGTACTGGAACTTTTACTCGAGATCTTTCATGTGGACTTTCGAATACATCTTACACTACGCATGGTAGTACATGGATTGATTTAAATTCTGATGGGCTCGAAGATCTATACATTCAAAATATGTATGAACCACCTGCTGTTTTCATGAATAATGCTGATGGAACATATGAATATACGGAAGAACATACTATATATGAATTATGTCCAGGTGGAAATTCAGCAACATGGGCCGATTTTGACAATGACTTAGATTTAGATGTATTCATAACTGCTGCAGGGGATGCAGATAACTATTTGCTTATAAATAACGATAATCAATTTGCCCTTTCAAATGATTTTGATATTGTTGCAGGACAAAACTTTTCTAGGACAGCATGTTGGGGAGACTTTGATAACAATGGTTGGCTGGATTTAATAATTGGGAATTTATACGAGAACTATCTCTATCTGAATCAAGGAGATGGAACATTTGATATGGAAGACTTTACTTCATCAGTTAATGTAGCAAACCTTCCTACTATTTCAATGGCAGTAGCAGACTTCAATAATGATGGATGTTTAGACTTTTTTGAATCTAGTGGAGCCGGTTATGCCGGAATGGCTGAGATGAACAACTTGTATAGTAACCTTGGCAATAGCAATAACTGGGTACAAATACCTCTTCAAGAAATACCTGGAGAGTATACAAGTATTGGTGCGATTATAAAGGTTCTAGCTGATACAGATGATGATGGCTCTTCTGAATGGCAAATGAGGAAAGTTCTTGTTCAATCAAGTAGAAATAGTCAAGATACGATAGTTAGTCATTTTGGACTTGGACAAGCAACAGTAATAGATTCAATTGTAATTGAGTGGGTAGATGGAACAGTTACTACAGATTCCGGATTACCAGTTAACTCATTTCACAGATTCAATCAATCTGGAAGAGTATATAAAACTGTTAGCTTGAGTGAAGAGAATGTACAAGTTGGTCAAACTGCAGAAATGGACATTGATTTCTGTGATATGAACTGTTATATTGATAATTTTGATGTTTCTGTCCAATATGAGGAAAACATTTTAACTAATCTAGGGATCTCAGAAGTTAATACAGAGCTAACTGACAATAACTGGTCATTCGATGTCTCCAATATTAATGGAATAGTCACAATAGAGGCGTCCGGTGATCCTGTTTATATTACATCAAATACAATCTTTTCATTTATTTTTAGACTTGATGTTGAGTGTACTTATACAGATTGTGTAATCATTGAAGGCACTTATAATGAGATTTATAGTTTTGATGATACTTCTGATGGAGCAATATTATCTTACAGTGATTTAATTGGGGATGTAAATCTTGACTATTCTCTTGATGAATCTGATTGCCAGTATATACTTGATGCATGTTCTGGATCAAGAGAATTGACAAACGTTCAGTTACAGAATGCTGACGTTGATACTGATGAGTATGTAACAGCTTATGATTCAGCAACTTTGAGTGCTTATATAAACGAAACTATTCCTTCATTACCAAACTCTGAGTGCTTCGATATCTCTAATGAAAGTATTGAATACTTACATCTAAATCGTGAAGTCAATGAGAACACTGAAATCTTTTCTGTTCCTGTAATATACACTGCATCGAATAGTATATATAGTCTTGATTTGATTCTTTCATATAATGATGAGCTGTTTGATTTTCAAAGATTTGACCTATTCGATATCCCTGATAATTGGCAATACTCTTTTAGTAGTCAAAATTCTCTAATATACCTCACAGCAGCTGGAATAAATCCGTTACCTGAAACAGGAATATTGAGTCAAGTCGTTATGCAAGTACGTAGTGAAACATTTTTCGACTCTACTTACATAGCTATAGAATCTTTGTCGATTAACAGAACTAATTTGGATTACTATCCTATAATCGCAACCATTGTAAATCAATCAGTTTTATCAGAGAATGTAGAACTGATCAACACTTGCCTCACACATTTCCCAAATCCTTTCAACTTGAGTTTAGATAATGAATTGACATTTATCCTGCCAGTTAAAGAAAATAACTCACAAGCATCCTTAGAAGTATTTAATCTAAGAGGACAACTAGTTAAAAGAGTGAATACTGATTATCTAGCTGGAAAAAATTCTTACAAATGGGATGGCTTATCTGACAGAAATGAGAAAGTTGCTTCAGGCATCTATTTCTACAAATATAAAGATGGAAAAAATAGCTTGATAAAAAAACTGCTTATAATTCGCTAAATCAAATTATTACTAGAGAGTTATTGGATGATGAGATTGATAAAAGAATTCAAGTACAAAATGCTTGTACAGATTAGTGTATGTATTTTAAAGTTATATAATTTGAGAGTTAATGAGAAAACTATATTATAGTTTCGTTGATAGGTGGATATTCCAAACATTCCACCATCTATTGGGTTCTGCAATAAAAAAGAATCAATACTTGGTAAACGGTAAAGTACTTGATATTGGTTGTGGAAAGAAACCATATCAAAAACTGTTTAAGAATGTTGATACTATGATCGGAACTAATTCAGAAGATTATTATAGTAATTTGGATAAATTACCTTCTGATACAGATGTCATTTGCAATGATGGAACTAAACTTCCTTTTGAAAATGAGTCTTTTGATTCTGTTTTAAACTTTCAGGTTTTACCAGTATTTAAAGACATGCATGAATTCTTTAAAGAGATAAATCGAGTCCTAAAACCAAAAGGTTATCTTTTCCTATCTAGTGATTTTCTATATCCAATATGGAATGCACCGGATAATTATTGGCGGACAACAGAATATGGTCTGAAATTACTAGCTGAACAAAACGGATTTACTTCGATAAAAGCTGTGCCATTGGGTGGTTATTACGCAATGCAAGCCAGACTAAAGAAGAGATTCATAAGAACAAAAATGGCATGGGTGATTAGCAAAACCAGACAGAGTAAGGGTTTTGTTAAAATCGGATATCTTCTCTTAAGCCTGGTAATTCTGTTAAGAGCTCTTCTTGCACCAATCTGGTTAAATGTATTAATATATATACTACTCAGCTTAGATAAACTGGAATATGATTCAGATTTTACAACTGGATATCTTCTGATTGCTCAAAAGAAATGCTAACAATCATACCAACAATAGATGTAGAAGCGATTAGATCGCTTACAAGATTAGGAGATTTTGATAGACTGATTCTCGGTAAAATCGGGAAGGAAAGCTATGGAGTGCCAAGAATACTTGATGTGTTCTCAGAGCATAATATCCATGGAAGTTTCTTTGTCGATTTTGCCGAGATTGGTCATTCTAATGACAAGTTTTCTAAGCTCAATTATAGCATTCTAGAGCAAGGAAGTGATATACAGCTACATATTCACCCACAGTTTTGCTTAGATGCTGAAAGACCACTGCTCCGAGATTACTCTTTTGATGAGCAAAGATGCATATTTGAAGCATCTCTGAAGAAGATGAGGGAAACTACTAAGGTAAAACCGATTGCCTTCAGAGCTGGTGGTTATGGCGCTAATAACGCAACTCTCGAAGTCATGACCGAGTTTGGCATTCATCTGGATTCATCATTCTTTCCAAATCATAGAAATTGCTCAATTGAAAACATGAAACCAAACATTCTTTCTCAACAAGGTAGAGTTACTGAGTTCCCTGTTACCGTATTCAATAATAGTATAAATTACAAGTTTGGTCCATTTTCTATAAAACAAAGAACACTTATGAAGAAGTTGGATATTGACAGCTGTTCATTAGAGGAGTTAACACTTGCAGTAGACGCTTTAAATATTAGTGGGATGAAATATGTCACTCTCTTTCTTCATAGTTATTCTCTTATTAAGTGGAACCCGACTTATACGCAGTTTAAGCCTGATTTAGGTGATATTCAGAAACTACATGACTTTATCAAGTACTGCAAAAGTAAGGGGTATAGATTTGCCGGTTTATCGGAGGTTTATAATGATTTGCTGAATAATCAATCAAAAGAAACAGCAATAGCTCAGATTAGAACAAAGAGAAACATACTACAATCAGTTAACAAATTGATTAGAAGTAAAATCAGGACAGTTTTAAGGGGTAAATAACAACTAATCTGACTGTGATAAAGCTTTGTTTACAGTGTTTCTCAAATCCGGAACTGTAAATGGCTTATGTAAGAAATAGTGTTCCTTATCAATAATCTTTTCAACCTGCAACTTATCTTCTGTGTAACCACTAATAAGGATAAATGGAAGATCCATACCATTTTCGATTAGACCTTTAACAAACTCCGGTCCATTTCCATCCGGAAGTATAATATCAGAGATTATTAAGTCTAATTCATCTTTTCGCTCCTCATAGACTGCAGTTGCTTCTGCAATATCATAAACACTATATACATTCATTCCATCACATGAGATAACGTCATTGATTAACTTATTGACCATGGCATCATCTTCAAGGATTAGAATGTTCTTATCTTTATTTACACAAACCTCATCTTCTGTAGGGAAGTTTAGTTCCATGTCACGTCGTTCATCAGTAGCCGGTAGGTAAATATGGAATGTAGTACCGATACCAAGTTTAGATACAACATCAATAAATCCTCCTAGCTGTCGGGTGATTCCATATACAGTTGCTAAACCAAGTCCTGTACCTTTATCATCTGCTTTCGTAGTGAAGAATGGATCAAATATGTTTCCCAGAATCTCTTCTGGTATGCCTTCACCTTCATCTTGAATGGTTAATCGAAGATAGTTTATATGCTCAGCTTCAGTTATTCTCGCAACCACTGATTTATCGGGTAGTATATCCTCGATTTTAATTGTGATATTTCCACCAAACAGCATAGCATCACGAGCATTAACTGTAAGATTCATTAGAATCTCTTCAATAAGTACTTCATCAGCCATCACCATACTACACCTGGGGTTGAATTGTACATTTAATCGAATGTTTTCACCAATCACTCTTTCAAGCATCTTTTTCATAGGTTTTATTACATCATTAACATCTACCGGTTTTAGCTCAGTCTCTTTTTTTCTGGAGAATACTAATAATTGCCTTGCAAGTGAAGCACCTTTTTCACCTGCTATAATAACAGTATGAAGGTTCTTTATCACTTCAGGTTGGTCAGAAAACTTGTTTAACATTAACTCAGATTGCCCATTTATAACTTGAAGTACATTATTGAAATCATGTGCGATACCTATAGCTAGGCGACCAAGTATTTCCAGTTTTCGTGCTTGTTGTGCATCCGATGCTTCCGGAATCTGCAGATCTGAATCTGATCCCATGTGTCCGGTAAGTTTAATTATCTTATCGGATAGCTCTTTGTTTGCCTTTTTCATTTTAGAAAGAGCATAAAGAAGAGCAATATCAATAAAAATCAGTGCTATACATATAGCAATATATGCATCCATTTAGTCCCCTATGATCGCGAGTTAGTAATATAATGTCATTATGCATAGTTAAATGATAAGAATCAAGCTTTTTTATGTAATTTTGAAATGAAGATTCAACATATACAAAAAAAGGGCAGTATAAACTGCCCAAATATATAAGTTTAAATTCTACTCTATAACGAGTAATTTAGTTGTAGCTTTAAAGTTTGCATTCTTCATATGAATGAAGTAAATCCCAGATGGAACTTGTTTGTTGTTAGTATCTGTTAAATCCCAGTTCACAGAGCTCTGATTCTTACCGTATGACCCTGTAATAGTCTTCATTTTCTGTCCTTTCACGTTGAAAACAGTAAATGTAGGCTCTGAATCTGAGCTGTATTTTAAGGTGACAGTTCTTGAATTCAATAGTGCTGGTGAAGGGTATACAGAATCAAAGGAGTTTGCTGCAATTACCTGTAGATTATCTTCATTATTTGTTGATGTAATTGTGAAGTTATACCATCTACCCTCAGGATAGTAAGTTGTGTTAGTACCATCTTCAGCAACAATTCTGTAACTCACACTGAATGTTCCTGTGGAGTCATGATTAAAGTCAGCACTAAATGTATCATTTCCCTGATTAACTAACGATAATATACTAGTTTCACCACCAATCTCATATTCCATGTACACTGAGAGAACCTGGTAATTATCTGTAACTTCAGCAGATATTGGTAAAGGTAAAACCGTATCATCAGATGATTCTAGAGCAGTATGAACAATACTGGGGGCTATTTGATCCGCTTCAGTTGTAAACTCATGTGGATCTGTTAAACCCATTATTGGTTGACTCGCTGAACGACCTGATTCATCAGCTGCATGAATCGCATATTGATATGTTGCTCCAGGCTCCGGATAGAACTCTTGAGTAGTATAAACATTTCCACTTAATTGAGTTAAAGGGTACATCATTCGGGTTGGGCTATCTGGCTGTACTATCTCAACATATAAAGAGTCTGCATACAATGCAGAACCACTATATGGGTAGATATAAGCTTCAAATGTCATAGGAGCAAAAGGTTGCTCACCAAAATAAGGTATGTGTTGAACATAGAGCATATCTTCATCAGCAAGCTCGTGAGTTCTACAGTGAAGGGCATCTGTTGATTCCCAACCATTCCATGTATTGTTCACTATTCCATTAATTTCATAACCGGGCATAGCGTCAGCATAAACCTGTAAAGCAGCAGCATCATGTGAACTGCCTGTAATAGGAACAAAAACTCTATTATTCAAAATAAGAGAATTTGAATATGGCTGGTCATTCGGAGTATAAACACGAATCACTTCGAAAGGATATCCCCAACCACAATCTAAAGTTGCAAAGTAAGCAGCTACTTCTTCCAATTCATCGTATTGAGCATGAGATTGTGCAACACTTCTGATAAGTACTTTATCCGGTGCTAAGAATTTACCCCAGCAGTCTATATGATCAATATATGTGTTATTAGGGTCCTGTATCACATGAAGGTCAGTGATGCCTAAATATTGTTGCATCAGATTATCAACATTTGCTTGATTATTCCCATTCTCAGTATATGCAATATGACTTTGTGCAGCAACACCAAGGTCATTACACATATAATTACCACCTGTTTGCTCAAGGTTCATGCCAAATAGGTTTAAACCATAAGTGTTTGCAAAAGTAATCGGCACTTCGTCATCATTTGGACGAGGTCTATTATAAACGAAGTCAACAACACTTAATTCATCATTGCCATCCATAATAAACCAAGGACCGTAATCTCTTGCCCAATATGAGTCAGTGGAAGTATTTAAGTAAGTCACATTACTCATATTCACGCCACCTGATTGGAAAGTAGAGCTACAGCTACTCTGCTCATAACTGCTTACAAGAGTGATAACCTCAATTTCTTGAGACATCATCGCAATAAAATCAACAGGGATACCTAGTGGGTATCTAATCATAACAGCATCCATTGGTTCATATTCTGCAACAGCTCTTACAGGTGCAGGTGGGGGAGGTGTCTCCTGAAAGTTACGCCCAATTTCATCAACTCTTGCTGATTCTTCCGGAGTCATCCAATTTGGTAGGGAAGATGGATTAAACTCAAACCACCTTTGGGTTCTGTAAAAAAGTTCGCTTTCTGCAGAAAACAGACCACTCAAACTTACTGCCAAAAGGCATAATAGAATAACTTTTCTCATTGTATCTCCATGTTTATCAAAATTCTATCTATTTCTCACTTAGTTCTAGTCCATAAATATCTTTACAAATCATCTTTGCTCTATAGTCAACTATAAAATAATCAAAAATTACTTTTGGAGCAATACTATGAATAAAATTGATGCTTTTAGAGTGGAAAGAGAAAGACTTAATAAGCTTTTAGACCAGTATGGAAATAAGACAACCAAACGTTTTCTTAACTTGGATACAAATACTTATAAAGAGGGTGCTCTAGCTGAAAAAACAAAAGAGATGCTTGGGTTAGTTGCTTCTGCTGTCCTTCGATGCGATGATTGCATCATGTACCACCTGGATAGATGTATGCAAGAAGGTGTAACTGATGAGGAAGTAATAGAGACTTTAAATGTAGCTCTCATAGTCGGTGGTTCAATTGTAATTCCGCATCTTAGAAGAGCTATAGATACGTGGGTTGAGTTAAAAGTATAAATCGTCTATGCCATAACTTTCAACATTTGAGTCATAACGTTGTGTTTTTGACACTTTTACTATGACTCCAGCTATCGTAGACATACACAGTGCCTTTTGCAATAACTTAGCTATATTTATTGCCCTATTCACACTCTTTTACTACTCTATCTACCAACGCACTGTGTCTGCACTGTGCACGCACTGTGAAGGCACTGCCAACCCACTGTTTCACTGGGTGCACAGTGCGTGCACAGTGGGAAAACAGTGGGATGTCTGCGTTTTGATAAAGAGTTTAGTTAAAGTTTGTGTTATCGCAGAAGAGTTGTAGATGTTTGATGACTAAGGAAGAAGTGATTCACACACACAACAAAGTGGGAATCGCTAATTCCGACAACTAGAAGCCAGTTTCGTTCTTGCGTCACTGTCACGTTATCGCTGCGACGTAAGTCCGAGTTTATGTGGGCAGATAAACCGACCTAAGTCTTTGTTTTGTTTGAAGCTATGTCCTGACAAGTAGTCGGTTAACTCCAGAAAGATTTCCAACCACAGATGAACCACGGGTAAACCACGCCTAATCCACGGGAGCCGTGGTCAACCCGTCGTTTACCCGTTGTTAAGTATACAACTTCGATGAGAGATGAGTACGGAATCGTAGATATAAAAAAGAGTAGTGCTTTTAAACACTACTCTACTCAAATCTCATTAAGTTACAGACTAAAACGGTTCGAATCTATTAAGTCTCCAATAGATCTCTTCAGCGTCTTTCTGAATCTTTAAAAGTTCATCGTAATGCTTCATTTCCCAATCTGCTAAGATATGGAAGAAGTCACTGAGAGCTTTAATATCTTTAGTATCTTGAGCACATTTCTTGTAATAATCAATACCATTTTTTTCGAGTAAGACTGCAGTTGAAATTGCTGAGAATAGGAACTGATCCTCACTGATTCTTTTGACAAAGTTTTCAGAGATTGCAGGACTAATTGATGGGTCTTTCAATTCAATCTCAGCTATATCACCCACACCATCCATAGCATCATAATAGCTGAGAAGGAAATTGTAATGCTTTTTTTCTTCTTCAGCTCTATCTAAGAAGAACTTCTTTACCTCAGGATCATCAGTCTTGGATGCTGCATTTTCATAAAGTGTTACAGAATCCATCTCTGCTTTCATTCCACCCCGGATAGCCTTTAACATAAGTTCTTTCATTTCATACCTCCATTGCTTAATTTTAAGAACTATAAATATAATATATCAATTAGTCATGAAACCAACTATTTATCATAGAAAGATATTAGCTTGAGTAACTTTCGGTGAGTTTGATTTTACTTTTCGCAATAATTGAAGGGAGGTAGGTTTGGAAATCAGCTAAACTAGTCTTTAAAGCATCGATAGTATTGTTGTTTAAAATGATATAGTCTGATAAGCGTTTTTTATCCTCTATTTTAAACTGGGAATCGATTATAGCTAATGCTTTTTCCTTACTAATGTTTCGGTTTTGAACTAACCTTCCAACTTGTATTCTCCTTTCACTGTACACTAAAACATTACAATCGAAGCATTGTTCCAGTTTTGCTTCAAAAAGGAGGGGAACTTCAAAAAAACAGTATTGCTCAGTTGATTTATCATAAATATTTTGCATATCATGCAATATGAGTGGGTGTAACAACTCATTTAATGCCAGTCTTTTCTCTTTATCTTTAAAAACAATATCACCAATTACTTCTCTGCTTAAGACACCATTAACAAGTATCTGCTCACCAAACATATCTACAAGACTTTGTTGTACTGAGAGTTTGGAGTATTGATTATGTGCTATTGTATCAGCTGAATGTACCTGATAGCCATGCTCTCGAAGTAGTTGGCAGAATGTAGATTTTCCTGAAGCAATGCCACCGGTGATTGCAATTAGTATCGGTTTATTAGATAAAGGCATCTTTAAGCTTGTGATGTAGCTCTTCAGAAGAGATGTTACGAGTTAGTTTCCCATTGAAAGCAAAAGAGATATTACCTGTTTCTTCTGAAACGATTATTACAAAGGCATCTGTAACATCAGAAATGCCCACACCGGCCAGATGTCTTGTCCCATGTTTCTCCTTGGTCAATTCATCGTTTCCCAGTGGAAGAATCACTTTAGCAGCTACTATTCTATCTTTTCTCACAATTACAGCACCATCGTGAAGCTTGGATAGAGGAGAGAAGATGTTAGTAATTATAGGCAATGAAAGCTTTGCATCAATTTCAATACCACTTGTGATATAGTCGTTAAGGCGTCTCTTGTTCTCAATAACGAAGATAGCTCCAATACGCTGGTGAGCAAGAGCTGTTACAGATTCCAAGAGCTCGAAGTAGAAGTCTTTATCCTTTCTAGTGTTTGTGTCTTCCCAAATTCTGGAGATACCACTTCTTGTGAAAAATTTTCTAATCTCCGGTTGGAAGATGATGAGTATAATAATAAGCCAATAATCTTTAACACTCTTGAATAGAGATGAAAATAACCTTAAATGAAGCAGGTTAGCGACAAAGTATAGAACTACTGCAGCAACCAAACCAAAAACAAAGTACCAATAGCTTGTTTGCTTTGTAAGGTTCAAGAAGAGAAAAATCACTCCTCCAATCAGAAGGATATCAACTAAATCAATTAAAGATGGAACCAATAGACCCATTATACACCACCTTTTGTAGCTTCTAAAACATCTAAGTACTGCTTGTTCTCTTTTACATCATGGACGCGTATATATTGAATTGCATTATCATATGCAATAGATGTTGTTGCCAAGGTTCCGGGTAATCTTTCCATAGGATCTGACTCAACAATCCTATTGATGAAGCTTTTCCGACTAGCTCCCAAGAGAACTTCACACCCTAATGAATGAAATGTGGATAAATATCTTAGGATATTCAAGTTATCTTCATGTCGTTTACCAAAACCTATTCCGGGATCGATGATGATTCGGTCTTTTGTAATACCATGTTTTAAGCAAAAATCTATTCTCTCTTCGAAAAAGGTTAGAATGTCTTCAATAACGTTCTCGTACACAGGGTTACTTTGCATTGTTCTAGGAGTTCCTAGCATATGCATGATAACTACTTTTACTTTGGGATTCTCCACTAAGACTCTAATCATAACTTCATCGAATTGCAGAGCGCTAATATCGTTAATAATCTTTGCACCGGCCTCGATGGATTTCTGAGCTATAACTGATTTATATGTATCAACTGAGATTGTAACTTCTCTGTTGGAGATGATATGGTTAACAATTGGTACAACTCGATCAAACTCTTCAGTTAACTCAACTTTTTCAGCTCCCGGTCGTGTGGACTCTCCACCAATATCTAAGATATGAGCACCGTTTTGGGTCAGTTCATCTGCATGTTCTACTGCATCAAGCTTTAGATAATACAAACTCCCATCACTAAAAGAGTCTGGTGTTACGTTCAATATACCCATAATTGAAGGTTTACTAAGCGCTTTTAAGCCTAACAGTTGTTCTAGAATAAACTGCTTGCTTTCAGTGAAAGTTAGCAGATTCTTATAGTTTGATGGGGTCAGTTTTGTGAAACAGATATCAGAAAACAAAGTGGATTCAGTTAAAAGTTTAGATCTACTGACTATATTTAATCCTAATAGTTTTATCGCATCATCATTGCTAATAGGAATTCCAAGAATCTCTAAATATTTAATTACATCTCCGACTGATGAGAATTTAATAATGTAATTCATTAGTTTACCTGATATATGAATGTAATCTTACCCTTGATAGGTTTTTCATGTCCTACTGCATTGAATTTCCATTCTTTCAACGCTTTAATACTGATAGTTTCCATTTCAGGGAATGCCTTCTTCAAAACAATAATATTAGAGACAGTACCATTTGGGTTGACCTGAAACTCAAGAGTAACTTTAGCATTCTTTCTTATGTTCTTTGGATACTCAGGAATCTTCTTGGAAAGTACTTGTCGCATTAAAACATCACCCTCTAAAAGGAATGGTGAATTGTCTCGCCTTTTACCTGACACTGACTCAACAAACTGTTCCAAATACTTACTTTTAATCTCAGTTTGAGGATCGTAGTCTCTCATCTCAAGACGTTTGATTTCGGGAGTTTCTTCAGCTGATCTTTTGAACAGGTCACTTTTATCGAATCTATTTCTACTTTTAATCAGATCATCAATAGAAAGGTCATCAGCCATGTTTGTAAGAGTCTTAGCTGAATAATCCTCTTCAACAGGTGCATTGCTAAACTTTTGCTCTTCAGAACTTACTCTTTCATCAGATCGGTGATATCCTTTAGGAAGGTTTACTTCATCAGATAAGTCAAATTCCCATATTTGCATATCGCTGCTTGCAGATGATGGAAAGGCACTAAAATTAATTAAAGAACCAATGATGAATAATAGCAAGTGTAATGCTATTGAATAGATTAATCCTTTCTTTAAATAGCTATCATTGCCCATTTTTAGTCGCTATATAGAGTTTTTGGAAACCGGCAAGCTTGATCGCATCCATAAGTTTCACAATGTTTTCAAGGGCTATATTCTTATCAGCTCTTATAAAAACTGTGAAGTCAGGTTTCTTCTCATGTAGAGTTGAGAGTTTTAGTGGAAGTTCATTCCAGTTAACCTGCTTATCTTCCAAATATAGGTTATAGTTTTCATCATACATAACGTGTATGATATTAGCGTTTGCTTGAGTTTGTGATTTAGCTGATGGAAGCTTAACCTGCATCCCTTTATTGTTATTGAAGTTGGAAGATATCAGCAGAAATATAATCAAAAGAAACATCACGTCGGTCATAGAGATAAGGACAGTTTCTTTTATGCGCTTCTTCTGAGTGTTAATCTTCATAATTAATCCAAATCATTGCTTTCAAGCTTAATAAGCAGGCTTGTAAGAGCTTCTTCAATCATCTTTGCATAGTTCTCAACGAAACTAACAAAGTAGTTGTAGAAAAGAATAGAGATTATACCTATTACAAGCCCCCCTACAGTTGTTAATAGAGCTTCCCAGATACCACCGGCAAAAGCACTAACATCAACTCCGACAGGTGAACGCTCAATATTCATAAACACACGAACCATACCCGTTACTGTTCCCAAGAAACCAATGAGAGGGGAAATTGCAGCAAAAGTAGCAAGTACGCCAAGATGTTTATCAAGCTTATGCACTTCACGTTCTGCTATCCCCACAGCATTTTCTTTCAATGCTTTTGGGTTCATCTCTTTTAATTCTACAAGTTTAGCAATGATTCTTGCTAAGGGAGTGGGAGAAAGCTGAGTTTCGAGAAATCCTTTCAGATGTGAGATGTTGGTGATAGTGTTCAGTTCCTCAACCATAACATTATCTACATCCTTGATTTTCTTGAATTCCATAAGCTTTGCAATCGCAATTGCCACTACAACAATACCGCAGATTAGAAGGGCGAACATTAAGAGTCCACCCTTCATGAAAATACTAAATAGATTCATTAATACCTCATTATGATAAGGTTAGCACTTAGACCAACCACATGAATTACATTTTAAACAACCCTCTGCATGCTCAATGCTACTTCCACATTCAGGGCATGTTTTCATCATTCCCATAGGCATAGCAGGTGCATCGTCTGTATCAGACTCTTGAACCTCGAAGTTTGTAATTGTCTTGTTACCATAGATATTTCTATAGTTTTCTAAAGCCTGAGCAACAGCATCAGAGCAGGAAGTTATCAGTTTACCCTTATTCCACATTGGGGATGGGCATCTGATACCTTTTAAATGCTTGATGATTGAGTCTAAATCAATATTTGCTCTTAAAGAGATAGAAACCAGTCTTGCAATACCTTCTAACTGCGCAGAAGCACAACCACCAACTTTACCCATCTGAGTAAAGAGTTCGCAAGCTCCATGTTCATCTGCGTTGATAGTAACATAAAGATGTCCACAACCTGTATGCATTCTTTGAGTAATGCCTTGTGTAATTTCAGGACGTTTTCTTGGCTCTAAGGCATGTATAGCCGGAGCAGTACCGTCATTAACAGTTGTACCAACATTGAGAACCTGGTTTTCACGGCTACCGTCACGATATACAGTGATACCCTTACAATTCAGGTCGTATGCTAACTCATAAGCTATCTTAATGTCTTCTCTAGTAGCTTCCCTTGAGAAGTTGATAGTCTTAGAAACGGCATTATCAGTGTATTTCTGGAAAGCAGCCTGCATTCTTATATGCCATTCAGGAGAAATATCATGTGATACAACATAGATTTTCTTTATCTCTTCAGGAATCTCATCAATCCCGTGAAGTGTTCCATTGTCAGAGATCTTCTCCATCAACTCTTTTGAGTAAATACCATGTTCCTTGAGAGTATTTTCAAGATGTTTGTTAACATAGAGAAGTTTTTCTCCATCCATAACATTTTTAACGTAGACGAGGGAGAACTGGGGTTCAACTCCACCGGATGTATCCATAATCATACTCAATGTACCTGTTGGTGCGATAGTAGTTACAGTAGCGTTTCTGAGGCCTTTTTCTGCCATCTCTTTGCTCAGGGTATCCCAATCTAACTTATTTGATTCTCTTTTCAATAAACCTTTTGAATAGATACTACCTTCGAAACTTGGGAATGATCCATTTGTAACAGCAAGCTCAATAGAACGTTTCTTGGAATGGTAATCGATGAACTCCATTATCTCTTCAGCGAGAGCTACTGCTTCTTCACTGTTGTAAGGAATCTTCATTTGGAAAAGCAGGTCAGCCCAACCCATAATACCGAGACCAATCTTTCTGTTCTTTTTAACGGTCTCATCAATCTCAGGTAATGGGAAATTGGAGCGCTCAATAACATCATCAAGGAACTCAGTTGCGAGTGCAGTAGTTTCTTTCAAAGCGTCCCAGTCAAGATTGCCATCATCATAGAATGCGGATAAGTTTATGGAACCAAGGTTACAAGCTTCATTAGGTAGTAGAGGTTGCTCCCCGCAAGGATTTGTGGCTTCAATCTCACCTAAATGTGGGGTTGGGTTATGAGCATTAATCCTATCTAAGAAAATTAAACCCGGCTCACCATTCTTATGTGCCATTTCAACGATAAGTTCGAACACGTCCCTAGCTTTAAGTGTATCTGTAACTTCTTTTGTATGTGGTGAGATAAGGTTGTAATCCTCATCTCTTCTAACAGCTTGCATAAAATCAGCTGTTAAACCTACGCTTATATTGAAGTTAGTAAGTTTAGTTGTATCTTCCTTACAGCTAATAAATTCAAGAATCTGTGGATGGTCGATACTAAGAATAGCCATGTTAGCACCACGTCTTGTTCCACCTTGTTTCACAGCGTCTGTGGCTGCATTAAACACCTTCAAGAAAGAGATCGGACCACTTGAAACTCCATTAGTAGATCTAACACGTGCATTAGATTCTCTAAGTCTACTAAAGCTGAAACCGGTTCCTCCACCACTTTTGTGGATAAGGGCGGCATTCTTTATCGTTGTGAATATACTATCCATACTATCATCAATAGGTAACACAAAGCATGCTGATAACTGTTGTAAGTCGTTACCGGCATTCATTAAAGTCGGTGAGTTTGGAAGAAAACGACCTGAATTAAGTAAATCAAAATATTTGGTAAACTTATCTTCATCCCCTTGGCCGATATCTTTAGCTACACGTGTAGTGAGAGCTTTCCAGTCCTCAATTAGGTTTCCTTCCTGGTCCTTTTTAAAGTAACGTTTCTTCAAAACTGTAATTGCATTGTCGGTGAGTTGCATCAATTCTCCTTGTTTATATATATTCTATTTATCTTATCTAAATTCTTTCGTTCCATGTTTGATAGAGATCTGAAATTGAAATAACCATTCCATTTCTCTTCTTAATGTATTTCAGCACCATCCAAAACAGGTTTCCCCAGAACGGATAGTCAATTGATTCAAAACTTGTGTTATGCCATAGGATATTCACATGCGAATTATATTTAATTGCATTATCGATTAATTTTTTGATTCTTCCGTAAGCTTGCCATGGCTTTAAATGCATACAATGACTTGACATCAATGTTGTATCCATAACGGTAAGCGGAATCTCTAAGATTCTATATGGTCGATTCTCTTTGAAGTTGAATGGGAAGAAGGGATAGGCTGTTCCACATCTGTAACCTATGTGTTCCCAAAATCCAACTGTTGAATCGTAGAGAATATTCGATTTTTCCAAGACATCAAATGATGTGTGGTAATCAAATGAAAGTGTATGTGAACGATACCCAATTGTCTGCTCAGCTACTTCACTTAAGTTGTTTAACTCATAATTTAGAACATCAGCATCAAAAGAACTTTTAGGTGTCCCATGAAGTTGGACATCATGATCATGAAGAAGTCCCTCAATCTGAGTTCTGTATTTTGGGTGTTGCAGGTAAGCATGTCTATTGTTCTCATACTTCACAATTTTCTTATTTGGCAATCTGAACTCATCATCTAAATCACCTGCTAAGAGGAAGTAAGTTGCATTGATTGATGTATATTCCTCATGTCTTACTATCTTTCTCATTCTCTGATAAGAATGCGATAATATACGTCTGAATGTATGAGCGACGATCTTATATAATGCATTCAATGGTCTTTTCAAAAGACGTTTACTGTTATATTTAATTGTAAAGTTATGATGCTCTTGAGTCCAATAGTTCCAATAATCTATATCATGACTAAGTGTAGCATAGAACTGCTTCCTGTTTCCCCATTCATTTTCTCTTGTGAATTCAGGAAGTACAACTTCAAGAATATTTCTTAATATATCTGCATATATGTCAAACACCGGTAGCTCAATAAATCCACCCTGGTACTGCAGGGATCTGTAGAAATCAAACCTGTTCTCAACTTTAGCTTTCTTACAGAGTATTTTTTCATGCCAGCAGGAGAGGAAATAGAAGCCTGAGGCAATGATATCTTTATTTACTTTAGCGTGGGCTCTGGAGATATTATGTATCTGCCCCTGAGGTGAGAAGAGGAATGGTATATAGTTGCCTTTATACTTGTTGTAACGGAGTTTATTCGCTTGATACACTTCATCACCTTCATAGAATTTAGGTGCATCAGGGTTATGGTAAATCTTAATTGGGTAAGAGTTTGATGTTTCCTTACCATAGTAGATATGCACATGGTCATAAGTAGAACCATAGAAGAACTTAGGGTTTAAGCGAAGGATACTACAAAACGTACGTAGCACATACTCAGCTTTATTCGTAAAACTGTCATCTGTTTTGATGAGAATGTTAATATTAGGGAAACTATCCATCGCGTACCGAGCCTCTATATTTTTAGACAATTTATACATATTCTCATATAAATCAAGTTTTTTATAAAACTTTTTGCAACTCATTGAGTAGCATTAAATTGCTAAATCAGCTAGGTGCTCAAGTGGAGAGAGTTTAATTGAGTGGAGTTAAGTTATTATATAGCATAATGTTTACTTCTTGCTTACTTTTGGGATTCTTATTGCAGATACTGTATCAAGATGCTGGTCTATGAGTGAAATCATCCCGTTTGCAGCATAGACAGACACAGGTGTAATCCTACATTCACTTAAATTGCATTCACCGTCTTTAATTATATGGTCTTTGAGTTTCTTACGCTCTGAGTCAACCCAGTGCTTCATCTCTTCAAATGATTGAATATTACTTTCTCGGCAACGTTGCATGATCGGGTGCTGATAGTCATATACAGGGAAGTTATTAATCTCAAGATATTCGATAAACTTTCTTTTAAGCATGGAATGATCATTTTCATTTTCTGTAAGTTTCGAACGTGTTTCATCACCCTCTTCAGTAAAATACGCACAGAAAATTTGTGTAAGTTCCTGAATTAAATTAGATAACTCAAAAACTTCTTCATCTTTAACAAAATAATCAGTTACATCATTTTTCATAGAAACCTCTTGCAGGGCAGTAAAATAGCATTAAGTCTATTAAAACAATACTTTGAATGATTTATTTAACAGGCAAGAACTTTTTACTTCATGTAACAATATATAACGTCAATATTTTACCTTTGACCGCTTCTTTTACACTCTCTCTGAAACTCCATTTTTTAACCATCAGCAAGTCTTCTCAATAGCCTGTGTTTAATTACGTGTAAATCCCCGGTAGTCCGTTAAAAAATAAGCCAAGAGCATATTACTCTTGGCTTTATCTATAGTCTCTGCTTCTTAGAGCAGCTTTAGAATGTCGTTTGCTTTGTTAACAAAACTCTGAAGCTCAGCTCCTGAGAAACGTTTCTGCTCCAAAAGTGCAAGCTCATGTACGAAGTTCACTAGCAGTTTTGCTTCATCATACTTACCTTCATCGTGGAACTTAATAACTTTTTTAACAGTCGGGTTATTCTTATTTACAGCGAGAGTATGCATTTTCAACATATCATTGTCTCCATGAGACATCATAGAGTTCATCTCCTGGAAACGACGCATGAACTCTTCAAACATCACCATCGCAGGAATATCCTCAGATTTAAGATTCTTAACCTCTACTTTAGTATCAGTATAGACATGACTCATAATCTCATCAAAAGCAGCATCACCAATCTCGGTTCTTGCTTTTAAAGGAATATCGAAAGGACGGATAAGAGTCTGTTCACCTTCAGTACGTGAATATTTAGAAATAGTCTCAGTTGCGTCAGGGAACTTCTTAATCATCTCTTCAAATGGCTCTTTACCAAAGCTTGCTTCGATTTTGGGATTAAGGGCTTTAAGGAAAATCTCTTTAACTTTACTACTAAATGTCTGACCACTTGCATCTTTCTCTTCGTCAGTCGAATTATCAACAAGTGTGTCATTCAATTCTGAGTCAACACGCACAAATCTAACTTCAGTGTTCTTCATCTCTATCTGCTGGAAGAGATGTCCATCAATCACTGAATCAGCTATAATGACTTCGATTCCTTGCTCTTTAAGTAGCTTCTGATAAGTAACCTGTGTGTCCTTACTGTTTGTGTAGTAAATTTTATGAGGTTTCTCTTCGGAGCGATATCTGTTTAGATACTCTTCGATAGTTACATGGTCATCATTAAGTGTTTGATATATAATCTGATCTTTCAACGTATCATAGAACTTATCATTTGTTAGCAGACCATACTTAATAAAATTGCTAATATCATCCCAGTAACCTTCATATTTATCACGGTCTTTAGTGAAAGTCTTCTTGAAATGATCTCCAACTTTTTTAACGATATACTGTGATATCTTCTGAACCATCTGGTCATTCTGCAAGAAGCTTCTAGAAACATTAAGAGGAATATCAGGAATATCAATTCCACCCTTAAGAAGAAGCAAGAATTCAGGGAGCAAGTCTTTTAAGTTGTCAGCAACAAATACATTGTTACAGAATAATTTAACCTGCCCTTTGTTTACATCAAACTCGTTCTTAACTTGTGGGAAGTAAAGGATACCTTTAACTCTGTGAGGGAAGTCCACATTGAGATGAATCCAAAAAAGAGGATCTGTCCACTCACCAAAGAATTGCTTATAAAACTCTTTATATTCCTCGTCAGTTACATCTTTCGGCTTGCGATTCCAGATAGCTTCCTTCTGATTCACAATCTCTTCACCAAACTGAATTGGGAAAGGCATGAAGTTACAATACTTCTTAAGGATTTCAGTAATCTTTGCTTCTTCGAGGTAATGCTTGTTGTCTTTATTTACATGGATAGTGATTGTAGTACCAACCTCTGTACGAGTTCCATCACCAATTGAGTAATCAGTGGATCCATCACATTCCCAATAAGCAGGCTTTGCATCCTTCTGCCATGAAAGTGAATCGATTGTCACTTTATCTGCGACCATGAACGAAGAATAAAAACCAAGCCCAAAGTGGCCAATAATATTGCTTTGTTTATCCTTATATTTCTCGATAAAGTCTTCAGCACCGGAGAAAGCGATTTGATTGATATACTTCTCAATCTCCTCGGCTGTCATACCAATACCTTTATCTATTACTTGTATGGTTTGGTTCTTTTTATCAAGTACTACTTCTAACTTATAATCATCGTTTTCTTCTACAGACTCATCTTCGAGTTTACGCTTATTCATCGCATCTACAGAATTAGATACAAGCTCTCTAAGGAAAATGTCATGCTCAGAATAGAGCCACTTTTTTATTATCGGAAAGATATTCTCAGTATGGATCGATAGTTGACCCTTTTCTAACTTATCAGCCATCTTCAAACTCCTTTTAATATTGATTTCAGATACTATTTATTTGCAGTAGAATTTCTTGTCAATAGAAATTAGCAGATGATGAATGGGATTGCTAGTGTTCTTTGGTGCATATTTCTTCTAAGCTGTGATTGATAAGTAGAATTAGAAAGTTAATAATCTAAACTAACAAAAAAACATACTAAACTGATTATGCCTTATCTTCTCTATATAGGGATGATGTATCGTATGATTATGATATTTAGATAGTCTCTATTTTACACAAAAATCTTCCTTAGTTTGGAGTAGAAACTGGTTTTGCTAAGAAAAATATCACTAGATTGATAAGAATTCTCTCAAGTACAAATTCTATCTTGAGGTTAAGTAATATTCTGCTTTGTGTTTTCAGTTTATGCCTAATCGGTTATACCAATAAATACTTTTATTGAGAATAGAATAGGGGGAGATGCAATCTAAAGTCAATTATATAGTTAACTATAAAACAGTAAATTAGCTATATAAGTTGTCACACAACAAAGATTAAGAAAAAGATTGCCAGAATAGACAATATCAAAAAGTGTGCACATATCCCTTAGTTACGGCAAAAAACAAATAATTATTAGGAATCCACAAATGAAAGAAAAAAGTAGTGTGAATAAGCCTAAATTGTCTTCCTTGAAACGGGTAGTACCCTTCTTCAAAGGACATGGCAAACAGTTATCACTTGCAGTTATACTGGTAGTGCTAACCACCGGTCTAACCAGTGCACTGCCATTAGTGTTCCGTCACCTTTTGGATACAGCTATTCCATCTAAGGTGATGACACAGATTATAGCAATCGGTGTGGTCTATCTTGGTCTCCTGGTTTTACAGGGCGGATTCCAGTACATCCAGTCTCTCATAGTCGGCTATATGGGAATTGAAATTGTGAATGATTTGAAGCAGAAGATACTAAGGCATCTGCTGGATTTACCAATCAGCTTCTACGATAAGCACCTTCCAGGTAAACTTATCAGTAGAGTTGAAAGTGATTCTCAGAAGCTATATATGCTGTTCTCATCAATTGGTTTGAACTTCGTATGGGCTATTCTGAATATCATTATATCCTTCACAATCATGTTTATGACTAACAAGAGTCTTACGCTTGTCGTGTTAGCATTAGTCCCTGTTTATGCAGGAGTTGCTGTCTTTTTTTATAAAGTTATGCGTCCTCTATATAGGCAGGAGAGAGAGAAGTATGCGCAGATTTCAGGTTTTCTTGGAGAGCACCTGAAGAGCATACCAGTGTTAAGAAATCTGAATAATCTTGATTGGTCACGAGCAAAGAACAGAGCAGTTAATCATGACTTCTTTAAGATGCTGGTTAAGCTTGAAGCTTTGGATCAGGGACTCTGGTTCTTTGTAATGCTTTTACCTCAAATGGTTATAATATTGTTGCTTTATAAGAGTGTAACATGGATTCAAGCCGATTCCATTACTATCGGTACAGTCTGGATGTTTGTTACTTATCTAATGATGGCTATTGAGCCTTTGATAATGATCTCTGAACAGATTGGTCAGGTACAGAGAGCGCTTAGTGCTACTGATCGAATCTTTGAGATTTTAGATACTGAATCTGAGCTTTTAGATGGAAATGAGGATAGTGAGTTCACATTCGAAGATGAGATTAAGTTTGAGAATGTAAGCTTTGCTTATGATCCGGAGAAGCCTGTGCTTAAGGATGTTAACATCTCCATTAAGAAGGGAAAGACCTTAGCGATTGTAGGACCTACCGGTTCAGGTAAGACTACAACGATATCGCTTCTCGCAAGGTTCTATGACCCACAGAAAGGTAAGATTACTATTGATGGTCACGACCTACGCTCCGTATCACGTAAGAGGTTAAGGTCACTAATGAGTCTTGTGTTGCAGGATATCTATCTGTTCCCCGGTTCTGTACTCGATAACCTGAGAGTGTTAAGATCAGATATACCGCAAGAGAATGCACACCATGCAACTGAGTTGATGGGGATTGATAATATAATAAACAAGATGCCGGAAGGATTTGATACACCGGTAGCTGAAGAGGGTGGAAACCTTAGCTTCGGGGAAAGACAGTTGTTATCCTTCTCGAGAGCACTTACTTTTGACCCTGAGATACTTATCATGGATGAAGCTACAAGTTCAGTAGATCCATATACAGAAGAGAAAATAAGATTAAGTATGGAGAAACTACTTAAAGGTAGAACATCGATTATTATTGCACATCGATTATCTACAATTGTCCATGCAGACAAGATCGTATTAATCAAAGAAGGTAGAGTAGTAGAAGAGGGAACTCATATTGAGCTACTCAACCTTGATGGTGAATACGCAAAACTATATAGAACCCAAATGGGAGCACATGATGAACTCTAAACAGAACCAAAGGACGGTATACTATTTCAAATGGTTCTTCAAGCTTTGGAGAGAATATCCATTGCAGATTACTGGTGTCGTGCTCTTTACTATAATAACGATTGGAATTAAGACTGCTTATCCGGTCTTATTGAAGAACATAATTGATGAGCTCACAGGAGATTATGTTCCTGCGAATGTGTATCACATGATAGGGATTTACCTTATCTTTACAGTGATACATGAGTTTGTGATGCATGCTTTACCTTATTCCAGAGGTTTAATGAATAACCTTTTTGCTCGTAACTTAAGGAATAAGTATTATCACCTCTATACGAATAAGGTTAGTGCATTCTTTAAGAAGTTCCGAACAGGTGACCTTCTTACACGTTTAACAGCAGATATAGATGGTGACTGGGATAGACTTTGTTGGTACTCATGCTCAGGATTAATGCGTCCATTGGAAGCAATTCTGATTCTTGGTATGACACTTGGGGTGATGTTCAGCTACTCGATTGTACTAACATTGTCATCCTTCGTGCTCTTGCCGTTTCTTGTGTTGATACTGGCAAAAGCTGAAGATAAAATGACAAGGTACACGCTTGAAAGACAGAAATCCATTTCAACATGTAATAATATTTTGGAAGCTTGTTTCTCAGGAATAAGAGTGATTAAGACAACTATCAGTGAAGATGACCAGTTGAAGAAATATAATGAAGCTCTGGATGAAAGAATCACTAAGGAAAAGAATTTCCTTAAGATGAATCAGGTTATCCATTTCTATTCCATGCTGGTGAATCATGCCGGAAGCATAGTTGTGATATTCTTAGGAAGTATCCTCGTAATTAAGGGATCAATAACATTGGGTACATTCCTACTATTTATCACATATATGCGTAGACTGATTGAACCTATCTGGACATTATCCTGGTTCTATGCATCTTCTAAGCAGGTGTTTAAATATGTTGATAGATTGGATGAAACTGCTGATAGCTTCCCTGTGGGACATCATGAAACAGGTGATAAGAACCTCAGTTCTGCTGATACAATAGAGTTGAAAGACTTGAGCTTCCAATTCTTTGATGCGGAAGAGCCTGTATTGAAAGATATAAATCTCCACGTGAAGAGGGGAGAGACAATAGCTGTTGTCGGTAAGGTAGGTAGTGGTAAAACTACTCTTCTTGAGCTGATAGCAGGGAACTTGGAAGCAACGCATGGTGTTATCAATGTGAATGGTAAGAATATCCATGAATTCAATAGTAAAGATATTGGAGAAGTGTTTGGATATATCAGACAGGAGAATATTCTCTTCAGTGAGACTATACATCACAATCTAATGCTTGGTAACGAGTTTAATGAGCAGGAGATAATGAATAGTCTTGATATATCATTAATGACAGATGAAGTGAACGCTTTCCCATTGAAGATGAATACTAAGTTGGGACAGAAAGGTATCAGCCTATCGGGTGGTCAGAAGCAGAGGTTATCAATTGCGAGAACATTGATTCGTAAGCCACAGGTTATTCTTATGGATGACTGTACTGCAGCTATGGATGCAGAGACAGAGAACAGATTCTGGATGAAACTTAGAGATATGAATGAGAGCCTGACAAGTATTGTAGTTACTCACCGTTTAGCAACTGCAAAACATGCTGATAGAATAATTGTTCTTGACGAAGGAACTATCAAAGCAGAAGGTTCTAATCAGGAGTTGTTACAAAACAGCGACTTATACAACCAGATAATGCTGAAGAAAACGGAGAAGAAATAATGGTAATGGAGATGTTGAAAGATTTCAGAAAGAAACGTCTCAGAATAAAGGGACAGAATTTAATGACGCGTGGAAGAATCGAAAAGGCTTCTAAAACCTTTGAGAAGCTTCTTTTAATTGATAACAGTCCCGAAAACCAATATAACTATGCATTGACTTTGCTTTCCTGTGCTAAATACGGGGAAGCAGAGTCTTACTTAACTAAGGTTCTGGAAGTGTATCCCAATAATGAGATTGCTAAAGTGTCTATGGCTGAATGTAAGCTTCATACTGAAGATTGGCAAGAAGCAGTTAGTATTATGAAAACCCTTGTTAAGGAGCATCCTACCAATATCAACTATAAGAAGTATTTGGCTACAATGATGGATTCTGAGAAGAGGAACCTTCATATAAGAGTCCAGAAGTTACTTAAACACGCTCTACTCAAGTATGATAATAAAGAGTTTGGTGATGCTATTACCAGCTTAGAAGAAGCTGTTGGTTTAGACCGAGAGAATGCTACAATAAATTACCTTATGGGTACTTCAATAATCATGGACTCCCATGACTACGAAAAAGCATTACCATACCTTGAGATAGCTCTTAAGGCAAGTCCTGATAATGTTGCTTACCAAAGAATCTATAGGATGGCTGCACAGAGGGTAGCGAGGAAGAAAAAGAAACGACTCAGTAAATAGCTCGATAAGTGGATGCAAACTACTGATTAGAAAGAGTTTACATTGATTCTATCTCTTCCCACCTCATGAGTAGATCATCCATCTCTGATTCAAGAGCTTTGTTCTCTTCATCTATCTCTGTGAACTGATCTGCTGTGAGTTCAGCAGCTTTAGTATTTATAGTATCAGATAGCTCTGTTTGTCGTGTTTCTATCTCTTCAATTCTTATTTGAATAGATTCAAGCTCTCTGACAAATTTGTATGATAGTTTACTAGATGGTTTATTCTCTTTAATCGGTTCTGCTTTCTTCTTCTCAAGCTTTTCGCTTTTGTGGAAACGCTTTACGAGAAGGTAATCTGAATAGTTTCCTGCAAACTTACGAACCTTACCCGGTTCAAAGATAAAGAGTTCATCCACGACTCTATCTAGGAAGTATCTGTCATGTGATACTACCAGTACGCAACCTTTGAAAGCATCAAGATAGTCTTCCAGTATCTCTAATGTTTTCAAATCAAGGTCATTTGTTGGCTCATCAAGGATAATGAAGTTAGAACCGAACATGAGAGATTTAAGAAGATATAGACGCTTCTTTTCACCACCGGAAAGGCTCTTAATCTTGCTTTGCTGGTGTTTACCATCAAAGAGGAAACGATCTAACATCTCTGTTGCTGAATGCAATACGCCATCTTTTGTACGAATGTTTTCAGCGAAGTCAGTAATATACTCTAAAACTCTCTTTTCCGGTGGGAGCTCCTCTAAGGCTTGTGAGAAATAAGCAAAATGTGTGTTGACTCCTACCTTAATTTTTCCTGAATCGGGCTCTATTTCCCCTGTTATGAGCTTCAGAAGGGTAGTTTTACCACAACCGTTAGGTCCGAGAATACCAATTCTCTCATTCTTCTGGAACATGTGAGAGAAATCATCTAAAAGAACTTCATCTCCATAAGCTTTATTTAGATGACCTATTTCAAGAATAGTTTTACCAAGACGATGACTTGTAAAAGAGATTTCAAGCTCTTTATTCTCGACAAGGTATGATTTGTCTAAAAGCTCTTTAACTCTATCAATGTGGTTTTTAGGCTTTGAAGTACGAGCTTGAGCTCCACGCTGTAACCATTTCAACTCCTTCTGAAGTTGGGCTTTGCGACGTGTTTCCTTACGGTTCATGTCGATAATCTGGTTCTGTTTCTTCTCAACATAATAGGAGTAGTTGCCTTGAAACCAATGGACTTGACCACGTTCTACCTCAGCAATCATATTACAGATTGAATCAAGGAAGTACCTGTCATGTGTAACAAACATAATTGTTCCATTGTACTCTACCAGATAGTTTTGTAGCCATTCAATAGTGTCGATATCAAGGTGGTTGGTGGGCTCATCCAGAAGCAATACATCAGGTTTACCAAGGATAGTACGCACAATATCAAGCTTTCTGCCTTGACCACCTGAAAGTAGCGAAACAGATTTATCGAAATCTTTCAAACCAAACTGCGAAAGTAGGGAACGAGCTTCAGATTCAATATCCCAAATCTTGTTAACTTCCATAAATTCACTAAGCTCAGTTAGTTGACTGGTTAACTCATCAGTAGGACAAGCTTCAAGTTGCAGTCTTACGTGGTGGTATTGTCTGATTATATCGAAATGGGGGTGATCTGACTCATAGACTTGCTCTATAATGCTGTTCTTCTCATCAAATTCAGGATTTTGGGGGAGATAGGCAACTCGTATTTGATTTCTGTATGTGAGCTTGCCATCATCAAGAGGGATAACCTCTGCTATCAGCTTCATGAGAGTACTTTTCCCGGCACCATTAGCACCGATAATACCAATCTTGCTGCCTTCGTGAATACCGAAGGAGCAATCTTCTAATATTGTCTTTTCTCCGAAAGCTTTACATAAATATTCAGCTGTAATTAATATGCGTCCGATCTTTATACCACCTAATTAAAGTAATGCAGGAAAGCAAATAATCACTTTCCTGCATATAAGTTAAAACTAAGTCTATTTACTTGAGAATAGCGTCCAGCTTTTTATTGAACAATGCTTCTATCTCTTTCATTCTTGCTTCTGTTGTGGCTTCAAATCTGAGCACAAGTACAGGTGTTGTGTTTGAAGCTCTACATAAACCCCAACCATCTTCAAAAGTAACTCTTACACCATCAATGTCATTAACATTGTAGCCTTCATCTTTGAAGTTCTGTACAATCTTTGCAACGATATTGAACTTATCAGTTTCAGGTACTTTGATGTGTAATTCAGGTGTATTATACATCTTAGGCTGGTCTGCTAAGAAGCTGCTTACAGGTTCTTTTGTGCGAGACATAATCTCTACAAAACGACAGCTAACATAGATAGCATCGTCGAAACCAAGGAATCTGTCTTTAAGGAAAATATGACCTGACATCTCTCCACCTACTTTGATACCTTTGCTTCTCATCTCGTTCTTAATATTAGCATGACCCGTTTTATACATGATAGGTTTACCATTGTATTTTGCAATATCGTCGAATAGGTTCTTTGAACACTTAACGTCAGCGAGTACAGGTTCTCCGGGATTATCTTTCAGGAAGTCTCTGGCTAGGATATTGAGAATCTGGTCACCATAAAGCATGTTACCTTTTTCATCAATAACACCGATTCTATCAGC
Source organism: Cloacimonadales bacterium (SeqCode) (assembly GCA_963677495.2). GTDB lineage: Bacteria > Cloacimonadota > Cloacimonadia > Cloacimonadales > JAFGVF01 > Zophobacter. The sequence continues at coordinate 1,364,542 of CAXXOU010000004.1, read as the reverse complement.
ATCACCATCAAGGCCGATACCGGCATCAGCTCCCACTTCTTTAACTTTAGCAATAAGATGTTGATTGTTCTTAAGAACTGTAGGATCCGGATGATGATTAGGGAAAGTGCCGTCAGGATCACAGAATATTTCTGTTACATCACAACCCATCTCTTTAAGAAGATAGGGGAGATATGGGCCGCCCATTCCGTTACCACCGTCAACAACAACTTTAAGTGGTCTTTCGAGTTTGATATTATCTAATACATAATCGAAGTATTTCTTCTCAATAGAGGTGTCTTCTATAAAGCTACCTTCTCCTGTTTCGAAGTCTTTATCTAATATGAATTGAAGTATTTCTTTAATTTCACCACCGTAAACACTTGCTAAACCATTATTAAGTTTTATGCCATTGTACTCAGAAGGGTTATGACTTGCAGTTATCATAGCACCTGCATCAGCATCAATACTCCAGATTGAGAAATACATAATTGGGGTAGCTACAATACCAATATCAATCACATCACAGCCTGTTTCCATAAGTCCTTTAGCAAACTGTTTCTTGAAGGAAGGAGTACTGAGTCTTGCATCACCACCAAGTGTAACACACTTAAGATCTCTTCTTCTTAACCATGTACCAAATCCTTTACCGATAAGATAAACTGAATCATCAGTAAGGTCAGTACCAACTATACCACGGATATCATATTGTCTGAATATTTGGGGATTAACCATTACAAACTCCTTCTAATTGCCGAATAGCTTTTTAGTTTTCTTAAATTTCTCATATTCATCTGTTTCATTCTTCTTGAAATCAGCTAAACTATCTTTCTCAACCTTTTTATAGATGCCGTAATCTTCTTTTTCTACTTTCTTGATTACTTCAAGTTCTTCTGTTTCCTCTTCTTCAATTTGCTCTACGATGGCACCTTCAGGAATGCTTTCAGGTTCATTAAGTGTCCCAACTTCTTCTACATTCTGCGTTGGACCGTCTTCAGGTGCTTCACCGAACATAGCTTCAACTTTCTCAGAATCAGAAATGTAAATCTCTTCTTCATCGTCTGTATTATCGGTATCTACTATCTCATCTTTTTGGTCATTTTGCTCTAATTGCGGGAATCTATCTACCTTCTTACAGCCAACGAAAAGCAATAAAGCTAAAATCAATAATCCTAATAATGCTTTCTTCAATCTATCCTCCTATACTTTAAAATACTCTTTTATAATGGGTAATACAGCCTTCAATGCTCTACCTCTATGACTGATACCATGCTTCTCTTGCGGAAGCATTTCACCAAATGTTTTACCTGTTTCACGGAGTCTGAATATTGAATCATAACCAAATCCGCTCGTTCCGTGTTCATTGTGAGTAAGATCTCCTAAAACTTCACCCTTAGCTGTACCAACAAGCCTTCCAGGCTCAGCAAGTGCAACTACTGTCCTAAAACTTGCTGTTCTATCGCTTTTGTCAGCCATCAGTTTTAGTGCTTTGTTTCTGTTGTCTCTATAGCTACAGTTTTCCCCTGCAAAACGTGCAGCGTAAACACCCGGTGCTCCATCCAGTGCATCAATGAAAAAGCCAGTATCATCTGCCAGAGTTGGCATTTTAGTGAAATCGGCAAGCTCAGTTGCTTTCTTAATTGCATTTCCCTCTATTGAATCACAGTCCTCAACAACATCCGGTAGATTATCAAAATCAGCCATAGAATACAATTCAATATCAAGGTTTAGTTTTGCTAAAATTTCCTTAATCTCTTTTATCTTGTCAGGGTTCTTTGAACCAATCATTAACTTCATCTCTTTTCATTCTCCGATAATAGTGTTGTTACTATCTTCTTTATCTTCACAAGGATGTTTTTAGATAGAAACTTCTCAGTCACAGCTATAACCTGTTGAATAATGGTCAACGGTTTTTCTTTACCACTCCAGTTATCAAGTACAACTTCAGGTTCAATTTCATTTAACATACTGTTTAGTGCAATCACAACCAAAACAAGGTCATCAACATAACCGATGATAGGGATGAAATCAGGTATAATATCCCAAGGCATCAGAAGATAAGCTATAACTCCACCTAAAATTACTTTCACTCTTCGTGGGGTTCTCTTATCTATAAAAAGTCTAACAGTCAGCATAAAGAAATCGGGTAAGAATAGAAGTAGTTCTGTTACTTCTTTGCCAATTTTCCCGGTCTTTTTTCCGGCAGACTGAGTACAATGGCAACGTAGCTTCTCATAGAATTGAAAGAGTTTCTTTTCATCCGTAAAGACGATCTTATCCTCGATATCTTTTATATCATCTTTATCTATCTCTTCAGCATCAACATGCTCAAATTCTTGTTCTTCTAACATAACAACCTCCGTTTTCATGTTTAATAAATACTGAACTAATCATTGTTGTTGTCAATCATTATTTTTCTTAGCTTGTTTGATAACGATTACTGCATTTCTGGGAGTTTGTCTTATGGGAATCTTGCGTTGGGGAAACGGACTTCTAAAAATGCATATAGACTAAGCCTGCTACAAAGATGCCCTATGAGAGATAGTAGGAAAGTCAATTGTCAGTCATACTCCAGTTGAAAGACGGTTTTGACTTTGCTCAGGGTGACATACTCAGTGCCATTTGCAATGACTTACAACATCGGAGTCATAGCGAGTAAACGAGTTGGACTCATAGCGTTGTATCTTTACCATTTCGCGCTATTCGCCCATCTCCCTTTGGTCGCTTTTGCGACAGCTTTAGATTAACACACACAGTGCAATTTGCAATAGCTTAGCTATATTTATTGCCCTTTTTAGGCACTTTCACTGCTCAAATTACCAACGCACTGTGCACGCACTGTGATCCCACTGTGAAGGCACTGTCAACCCACTGTTTCACTGGGTGCACAGTGCGTGCACAGTGGGAAAACAGTGGGATGATTGCGTTTTGTTAAATGGAAAGCAGTAGGAATAAAAAAAGGCCTATCAAAAAGGATAGGCCGTATAAAAGTTATATTTTAACAGCCAAAAATAGCACTATGTTCTGCCTTGAAACTTTCTTCAGAATCTGATGCATGAACTGCATTTCGTCTAATTGAAGTTGCAAAACGTCCTCGAATAGATTCCGGTCCACATTCTTCAGGGTCAGTTGGTCCGATTAAATGCCTAAGTCTTGATATAACATTGCGTCCGGACACTGTAATAGCGACAGTTTTTCCTGAGCACATGAATCCTAGTAAATCTTTAAAGAACTCTTTTTCTCTATGAACAGCATAGAACTGTTCTGCGAGTTCTTTAGTAAATTTAAACATGACCAACTCTTCAATTTTGTATTTCTTTCCTTCCAGGATTGAGATAATCTCTCCGATTTTACGAGCCTTAGTTGCATCCGGTTTGATTAATAAAAGCGATTTTTCCATATTTATTGAGCTAGACGAGTCTCCACATAATCCATTGCTGCAACTTTAATAGCAATATCACGTTTGAGAATCATGCTCATTTTGATTTTGTGCTCTAAGATAGCAATCCAGACATCTTGAACTTCACCTATTTTGAACTCTTTTCCAGTATATGTTTTAAGCATTTGTGTGTAAAACTCTTCTCTATCAGAATCAACAGCAGCAATCACATATTTATAATGGGAATTGGTAACTTCATATTCTTTAAATCTAACATCAATAACAGCAAAACCAAGCTTCATAAGGTTCTCAAAATTTATCTGTAGCCCTTGATTATTATCCATCATCTACTCCTCAACTAAATGTTATTTTTCCCTACTTTCAGAAGGTAAAAAAAATAGTCAAGCAATCTTGTAGAAATTATCAAAGGTGAATTTATACTCATAACAATAGAGTTTCGAGTAATGAACTATAAATAGAAAAGCCTGCTGGATAAAAATCAGCAGGCCTAGATTATTAGTTAATAAATTAGAACTTGTACTTAAGCATCATTTCACCGGCTATATCTCCGGTATTCTGTCCTGTAATGAAGTTCGGACCGTTATGTAGGAAGTCCTCTTCGAATGTGAAGTCAAGGCAGAAGTTTTTGAATTTAACGCCCATACCCATGTTATAGTTAAATGCACTATCCCATGTAGTAGTTGTGTTCTCAATGTTATCAGCATCTGCAACTTCTATCTCTTCATTTTCTGTTGTTGACCAATATTCTTGAGTTGCACCTGCACGAACTACAAGCCAACTCAATACTTTTGACTCCAAACCAATGTTAAAAACAGGAGCAAAGAGCTCAAGTTCTGTGTTTGTTGTTGTACCGTCGTCATTATTATCCATATTAATTGCAAATGGTGTGCAACCAAAAATGACTTTATTGTTCTCATCATGATTATAAATACCGGCAACACCAAGATCTAAACCGAACATTGTGTTCTCAATATCTTTTGTATCATCGACACCATCGTCATATGCACTAGCGAAGAAACCTAATGCACCTTTTCCAACAAAATCTACTTTGCCTACTTTTGCAAAAGTGATTCTTCCATCAATTCCAAATCCAAAACCAGCTTCACTTTCTTCAATAGATTCACCATCAGCTACATATACTTCTGATGCAAAAACTGGCATAGCGAAATGAACACCGATGTCCATTTTATCAGTTGAATAACCATAACCAAATGCAAAATTCATTGCAACTTCTGTATCCTCATTGTCAGCATCAATACCAGGTTCAGTTAATCCATCCATAGCTAGAGCAAAATAGATAGCCATATTTTCTTTGAAACCAAAGAATAACTCCATCTGCTTGTCTAATACTACACCTGGCAATACTATCTCCGGATCTGTTGCATATTCGAAAACAGGCTTGTTAAAGTAAGCACCTAACATAAATTCGTTTATTGCTAGATTTACACCGAAATTGTAGTTGTTTTGATCACCGGACCATCCACCAAGATAAGCGTAGGCAGTGTTACCATATTTGTGAATTGTTGCAGGATATGTGAAGATATCTTCAGAATCTGCTAAATAACCTTCTACATCTCCCATACTCATTAAGCGTGGGCTTTGAGCGAACACGCTAAGCGATATCAGAGTCACTAAACAAAGAAGTATGATTTTTTTCATAACAACTTCCTCCTTTTTGTTAAAACAAGATTAAGCATAATGAAATTTGGAGTCAAGAAAAAACATAATAGTAACTAATGCTAAACCAAATATTTAGGCTTTTGTTTAACAAATTTCTAACTTTTCTAGAAGAAACGCAATGATTTGGTAAAGAATGTGATACTAGTTTCACCCATAAAAAAGGGGGCGCTGGGCTTGGAATATGTATAGTTTTATTGGTAAATAATTACTCTATACCCTTTTATAGAGGGGTATTGGGGATTAACAGTGTAAAGAATCAAGACACTAAATAAAATGTAGGAAATACTCAAAAATTGTTTGACAACTATCAAAGGTTTTTCAATATTATGTTAAATCTTCGATAAGAAAGGAGTGAATTATGAAGAGAAGTCTAATACTTTTCGCTTTATTGCTTCTTGCTTTATCAGCATTTGCCGCACAGATAAATGTTGTGGGCGAAGTCTTCACGGAAAGTTGGTGAGGATACTGTCCAAGAGCAAGAGCAGGTCTGCTTACGTTATATGAAAACCATCCTAATGTTGTTCCCCTTATTTGGCAAGGTGACACAGCTAATGCATCCCCTAACTATTCTGCCCGTCGTGGTTTAGTTGGATCATTATCTAATGGTATCCCTCAATGTGCTTTCCAGGGCGTTGAGCTTGAAATTGGTGCTGCTACTACAGCTTACGCATCACAATATTTACCAATCTATAACAACCTTTGGGACGATCCAAGCCCTGTTGCATTAGCAGGTTTCTTTGTTCCAACTGCTACAGGTTACAATGTAATCGCTGATGTACAGCTTGAGAATGATTTACAATATGGTAATAACAAAGTTGTTTTTGTTATTGCAAGACATCAGAGTGATGAATATTTCAGTAGTGTTGTAGCTTATGGAGATATGGATTTACCTATCAACACAGCAGGTGATTCAGGTTCTTACAGTATGGAACTTGCTGTTGATCAATCATGGGATCCTGAAACACTTACCGGGTATGTTATGATTCAATCATTTGATTCAGCATATCCTTATATCTATCAAGCTGCTGAATGTGGTAGCTCTCCAGTAACATCTACAGGTATGGATTTTGGCGATTCATACATTGGTGGTGTATTCGAGAAAACTTTCAAAGTTATCAACATCTCTCCAAACACAGCTAACTTCTCATTAACATTAGTTGGTGACGGTTACACTATGACTGATCCTGCAACTCTTCAACTCGCACCGGGTGGAGAGCAGCAGTATACAGTTTCATTTGCACCTACAGCTGATATGGAGTATACTGGTTTAATCGCAATCTCTACTGACATTGCTGGATTTGAGTATGTTGAAATTCCATTAAATGGTGTTGGTTTTACTAACCAGGCTCCAATGGCTGATACTGTAACACTAACAGGTGTTGCAATGCAGAATGAGTTTATAACTGCAAGTTATACTTTCGTTGACCTTGATGGTGATATGGAAGGTGAGACAGAAGTTATTTGGTATAAATCACAAGATGGTACAAACTGGGAGACATTTGAGCATAACTCAAACGACCCAATGGTTATGCAAATCAGTGCTGACTATATTGGCTATATGATTAAGTTTACAGTTTTACCTGTAGATGAACATACTATGCCTGGTCCACTTGTAGAATCAAATGCAACTGATATGATTATTCCGTTACAAGCACCATGGGGTTTAAACTATGTTGCTGATGGAAACGACATCACACTTAACTGGGAAAATCCACTGACTGATCAGCGTGCCCTTTTCGGATACAGATTATTCAGGAACGGTCTTTCTCATGCTACTATTCCAAATGCTAACACACTTACATATACAGATTTTAATGTTGCTGATGGTACTTATGATTATCACGTAACAGCTATATATGATAACCCTCTTACTAATTCTGAACCTTCAAATGTTGTAACAGTAATCGTTGAGAATGGCACTGTAGGTAATGATGAGAATGTTGCTACTATCGGCAATACACTCTCTATTTCACCAAACCCATTCTCACAGGTTTCTAACCTTACATTCTCACTCAAACAAAATGATGATGTTAAAGTTGAAATCTACAATGTGAAAGGTCAGTTGGTCAACACTCTTGTAAATAGTACTCTTAACCAAGGTGATCATAAAATCACTTGGAATGGTACAGATGCAAGAAACAACTCAGTACCTAATGGTATCTATTTCTACAGAGTTACAGCTTCTGATTTCGTAAGAAACATGAAGACTATCTATATGAAATAATACTTAAAGATACATATTTAAAGCCCTATCTTCGGATAGGGCTTTTTTACATATTAAAAAATCCCTAAAACTATTTGACAACTGATTTCAATTCACTTATCGATGGGGTTGGAGGTAGAGATGAAATACTTTATAAGTCTCATTTTATTAGCTTTTTTAATAGGTTGTGCATCTAATAGCACAGTTATTGTCGAAACGTCAAATCATGGTTTATCTGAATACGAATTTGTTAATCTTGATTCACTATATCAAGTTGCCGGGAAGCATTACCAGGAAGGGGACCTTGATAAAGCAATCGAAGTATATACTGCTACTTTACAACAGGATAAGAAGAACTCGATTGGATTGTATAATTTAGCTTGTTGTTATGGACTTAAAGGTGACGGAGAGAACGCAACAAAATTTCTAAAGTACTCGTTCCAAACAGGATACGAAGACTATGCACATGTCCTTAAAGATACCGATTTTGATAAGGTTAAAGAGTACCCTGAGTTCCAGGAGATTACAGACAAAATCAATGACTATCTTGGTAATGGTATGGATGAGAAGCTCATTGTTGATAATATCCCAACGAAGAGTTTTGCCAAAAGCTTTGTGTATTTACCTGATGAGTTTGATGAAGCAAAGACCTATGATGTAATTATCGGCCTTCACGGTTGGGGAGATAATGCTAAGAATTATTCAAACATTTGGAAGACAATTAAAGAATATAATGTTATCTATATCTGTCCTGAAGCTCATTATGCTTTCCAATCAGGCAATAGAGTTGGGTATTCCTGGTTTGATTGGAGTGAGGATATGGAGTATAATGAACGAGTTGAAATGGCTACCAATCAGTATGTAAGAGATGTTATTGATCATTATAAAGGTAAATATATGGTTGGGAACGTCTACTTGTTTGGTTTTTCGCAAGGAAGTGGTTTAAGCTTACAAACAGCTTTCTGGAATCCTGATATCGTGGATGGTGCATTAGCTTTCGGTGGTTGGTTACATGAGAAGATATCCGAAGAGGAGATAGCCAAAGGTACTGGTATGAAAATATTTATAGCTCATGGTACTGAGGATAAGATAGTAGAACCTGCAAAGAGCGATGATGCAGTTGATCGACTAAAGATGCTAAACAATAATCTTAAGTATGTTAGATTTGAAGGTGCACATACTATAGACAGATCATCATTAAAAACAGGGTTGGACTGGATATTCAAGAATTAAATACAATTGAAAACAATCAATTAGTGTTCCCAGGTTAAACGTTGCATGGTTCAAAACCATGCAACGTTATCTCATAAAATGCATGATATTGCTAAAAATCTTTCTTTATAATCGCTGTATTGGTCTCACCATCCATCATAACTTCAAATGGCTTATGACTCCTTATATGAACGAAATAGTTACCCTCTTTACGACGAGGGTGATTCATTAGGAACTCCCAATCAATATTGTTACCTTTCTTATCATAGCTTACAGAGAAATAACCAATATTCATAGCAACCATATTATGGAAGAAATGTGTGCCTTGGGACGGGTCAACTCTGAAGTCAGGAAGTTCAGCTTCAACAATCACGTTCGCTTTATCTATATTCTCCCATTTTACAGGAATTCCTAAGAATTCATCCCTTGTACCCCAGCGTCCGAATCCGATGAGGATGTATGGCCTGTTTTGCTCTCTCATTTGAGCATTAAGCTCATTAAGCTCTTCCAGCATATCCATAGTTTCAGTGCTCTTGAACCTTTGAGGATTAACAAAGATAATATCATAGAGGTTATCTTTCTTGCCAAATCCCATACTGCTAGTTGTTTGAAGGAACAGCTCATTAGGGTTAAGAGAATCAGTATCAATTCTCACCTGTTCATAGTTAGTAGTGAGTGGCCTTATTTGTAGGATATTGAAAGTAGCGTTTTTGTTCATCGTCCTATGTAAAGTAACAGCGAACTCTATCTCAACAGGAGCACCCATAGCCATCTGACCAATCTTAAGAAAATCATTTAACAGTTCTGCAAGAGGAATATGGTCATATTTAAGAATATTGGCAAAAGTAAGAACCTTCATTCCCTTTTCCTGGAAACCATCAACTAAACGGTTGTTCTGATAATCCCAGGTTGAAACTAAATGGGTTAAGGTCTTATGTGGCACAGCTTGTTGGATGCTTAATCGTTGCAGATTTGCATCTTCACCATCAAGAATATTATATTCGTGGTTGTTCAAGTCTAAGGCAAAGAAATGTTTCTGCGACTTAGATACAATCTCAGTTTCACTTATGGATTGGACTTGGGGATACTTAGGGGAGAAGTGGTATATATTGCTACCTTCAACAACAGAAATTCCCAGTCCCATTGCCATTGAACAGATACCGTCTTCATGCTCAAGACTGTGTGTTGGATAGAAGTTATAGGACTGACCGACTCCGGAGATATGGGGATAATATAAACCTTTATGTTCAGCGCCTGCAACTTCTTGAATGATTACAGCCATCTTCTCTTCTTCGACTTTATAATTAACACTCTCAATGTAAGATCGTGCTGTTCGCATATAAACTGAAGCATAAACGAGCTTTATAGCTTGTGTTAATCGTTCTAATCGTACTTCCTTGTCTTCATGGTTATTAGGAAGCATATAGGTAGAATAGATACCTGCAAAAGGTTGAGCCTGAGAATCTTCCAATAAACCTGATGATCTCACAGCAATTGGTTTTCTAATTGTATCAAGATAAATATCCAGTTTTCTTAAAAGTTCGACTGACAGTTTCCCTTTCATGAAGATTGTGGCAATCTCCTCATCCGGTAGCAGAGTTATGGCAGTAGTTATCGTGTTATTTTCAATGAAGTCATCATACTCATGAGTACCAATAATGGCTGTTAAGGGCAATGTTATAAAAATGGAATCATATTTCTCTTCATTACTAATAATAGTCAGCAGATTATTTAGAAAAGCTAGACCTCTACCTTTACCACCTAAAGACCCTTCAGACAACTTCACAATCTGATTTCTTATCTTAAGGTTACTAGGGTTGAAGTTTACAATCTTACCTCTGGATTTCTCAATCCTAACTTCTCTGAAAATACTTCTAAGATAGTTTCTCAGTTCTTTCGTTGTATAGAAAACCCAGGGTCGTATCTCTTTTATCTTTCTTGCAGCTGTTATCTCTCCATGAGCCATTAACCAGGTTGAGAAGTGATTATAATTACTATGATACAGAAGTGAGGAGTCCGGGATAGTATTAAGGCATTTCTCCAAGTCATTCAGTGTATTAGCACGAGTAAACTCATTACCACGCTCGTCGCAAAAGATAATCTCACCATAACCCAAGTAGAAATGTATAAATTTCTTTAGGTCTTTAAGCAATGACTTTGATTGCTTACTTACAAACTGAGCATGGAAGTTTTCTACATAATTAGCCCATTGTGTATCAGATGATTGTAGCAATATTGGCAAATGCCCATCAGAGGACCTTATCTGCTTCATTAGATTGATTCCCGCTTGAGGATTCAGTTTACCGTTTACCGGATACTCAATATCAGTGATTACACCGATAATATACTCTTTATAGTTCTTGTATACATCTAACGCATCTTCGTAGTTATGAACCAGAATAACCTTTGGACGAGTACGCATCCTATATCTCTTGTTCATATCGTTGATTTCAGACTCAATGATTCTTTGAGTTTGCATCATAATCTCAGTGTAAATGAGCGGTAGGAAAGAGGAGTAGAAATTAACAGAGTCTTCCACAATCAGGATAACACTTACAAAGCTGTTTTTTGTATCCTCTTCCAGATTAATCCTATCCTCTATACTCTTAATCATCGCTAGGAATAGTTTACTATCACCATTCCAAAGGAAAACATCATCAATGTACTTCATTTTATCAGGATTACTCCTAATCAAAGCAATGTCAGACTGAACATTCAATAGTAGTAACACCGGTAGTTCAGGAAAGCGTTCTTTAATAGTGCTACTAAGACGATAGGGGATAGTTTCTCCAATCCTCATCATAGTGATAACCAGATCAAAATGATCTTCATCTAATTTAGCTAGAGCATCTTCAATAGTTGGAACATGCACAATTCTTGGTACAGCTGAAAGGTTATACTCTCTATATTCTCCAAAGATCTGCTCAGAGAAATTACCATCTTGTTCAAATATATAAGCGTCGTAAAAAGATGAAACCAAGAGTATACGACTTACTCTTTTCTTCATAAGACGATGAAAATCATTACTTCCAAATCGGGATTGTCGGAGTAGACTGCCAAAACTATCTGATATCATAGATAAACAACTCCTTTTTTATATCTTACCAAGCATTACTCCTCATATAACCAATGTCAAACCATTTCTGAGTTATTTCAGTTACAGGGTTTTACAATGAGACCCGGGGGAGGAGCAGGAGCAAAGTAAGTGTGGATTTCAGACTTTAAGCAGAGTCCCGTCAGAATAAAACAAGAAACCACAAAGGCAGGATAGATAATGAAAGTTTGTCAAAACAAAAAAGGGTAGCAAAAAGCTACCCTTTTAATATCTATAGTGATTGTTTATAAATCAGCAAATGGATTATCTTCAGGTACATCAGCATTATCGGTAGCGAATTTACGCCAAGACTGATCGCCTCTTCTGTTATTACGAGGACGTCTGAAATCTCTGTTGTTATTGTCTCTGTCCTGATTGTTTCTTCTGAAACGTGGCTTTTCTGGCTCATCCGGAGCATCAACATAGTTCAATGAGATTCTCTTGTCTTCAACATTGATTCTTGTAATTCTTAACTCGATTTTGTCACCAGTATTGAACTGCTCACCTTCTTTGATTCTTGAGATAGGTAAGAGACCTGTGAGGCCTTCACGAATAGTTACAAAAACACCATGTTTTGTATTTGTTTCAACGATACCTTCGATAACGTCGCCTTCTTTGATAGCTTCAGCTACATTAGCCCATGGGTCTGGTTGTAAAGCTTTCATTGAAAGAGAAATCTTTTGGTTGTTAGGATCGATGCGAAGAATTCTTGCTTCTACAATATCACCTGAAGTAAGAACATCTTTTGGATGTTTGATGATTCTGCCGCGAGCCATCTCTGAAACAGGGATAAGACCTTCAACACCAGGCATAATCTCAACAAATGCACCAAATGGGTGTAAGCGAAGAACTTTAACTTCTTTGTCATCACCTTCGTTAAGCTCAGAAAGTGCTTGTTCGAATGGGTTAGCTTGAAGCTGTTTGAGTGATAAAGAGATTTTATCTTTCTGAAGACCAATAATCTTAACTTCGATTTTCTGGTTAGCTTCGAGTACATCTTCAGGTTTTGCAACGTGTGCCCAAGAGATTTCAGATACATGAAGAAGTCCTTCATATCCACCTAAATCTACAAATGCACCGAAGTTTGTGAAACGTCTAACTGTACCTTCGATTACGTCACCTTCATTAAGGTTTTCAAGCAATTTAGCTTTCATAGCTGCTTGTTCTTCATCGAGGATAGCTTTTCTGGAAGCAATAATATTTCTTCCTCTTTCTTCAAATTCGATTACTCTGAAATCAAAAGTCTTACCAACATAGAGTTCAGCGTTATCAGAAGGACGTACATCGATTTGTGAAACAGGACAGAATGCTCTTACTCCAAGTAAGTCAACACTATATCCACCTTTCACCTTCGCAGTAACTTTACCGTTAACAGGAAGCTTGTTTATAAAAGCATCTTTAAGAGCAGATCTATCTACATTTGTTTTAGAGAGAGAACGTGCGATAGAGATGCATGAATCTTTGATTTCTACGATAAAACCGGAAAGTTTGTCACCGATTTTAAGTTCGAGATTTCCATCTTTATCAGCGAAATCAGCTCTAGCAGCGATGCCATCTACTTTTCCACCTAAGTTTACAAAGATATCATTCTCATTAATGTTAATGATTTCCCCTTCTACTACATCACCTTTTCTCTGTTTTGTAGGCTGAGTGAAGGACTTCTCTAACATCTTCTGATAATCATCAGCAGTGTTAGTTTTAACTTGATCTGTTGCTTTTACGTCAGTCATTAAATACTCCTGTGTATTCGTTTTGCCACCATAGTTTTTTCGACCGCTTATTTGTCCAGAAAATAATTATTTACCACTATTAAATGACCTACATGTCACTTTCTTCATAAAAATACATTAGGATAGAATTAGGATGTTTATCTGTTACAGCAATTATGCCGTCATCTAAGTATTCAACTCCTTCCCAGTTACGCCCTTTATATGGAATACTAAGATATGGTCTCTTGGGATCCGGAACTAATCTACCTGATTTAAACTTCATAGGGATGAACCTTTCTAAACCAATTTGACTGTAATCTGTACCGGTTATCTGGTCATCAATTGGTTTATATTTCTTTGTATCACCAACCCAATGGTAATTGATTGCATATATCTCACCCTTGCTATTTACTGATGTGAAATCTGTTAATCTGTACTCTAAGTTCTGCATATTAACTTTTTTATGATTTTTGAAGTTTAAATCTGTGGATAACATATAAGGATTAGGATTAATGTTTGCACCATTACCTTCATATCCAAAAAAAAGTCTGTTTTTATAAAGAACTAAAGATTCATAACTAGCATTGTTCAATGTGATTGGGGTTTCTAGCTTTGTTAATGAATCTTTCTCAAATTCAAGCTTCTTAGCTCCATCAACAAGAGTTGCTTTAATCGCATATGTACTTGGTTGTTCTCCACCTGTTTCGATTGCGAAATAGAAATTTTTGCCATCAGTTGCAACAGCTTCAAAACCTTCATAAAACTCTATCTCTTCAAGTATTTTAATTCCCATAAAGTCATATACATCTACATTAATTGGAATCTCTGATTTATCAGCAACATACTTTGAAATAAGATTTTTACTTATTACTAATGCTCTTCCGGGAATTCCATCTTCACCAAGCAGATGAGGATACTGTGGAATTATCATCAAATTATCTCCAAATGAACACATTGTAGAGTATTCTGCAAATTGACTGGAAAACGGGGGTGGCAACTTGATCTCATGAGCATAAGCATCCACTTTTTGTATATCAGAAAACTGTGGGTCTTTACAACCGACTAATAATAGTAAAGTAATGATTAATAGTAGATAAAGATTCTTCATAATAACTCCGTTTGCTTTTTTAGCAGATATATTTGATTCATTTAAGTATGCAAGGAATATCTTGGCTCAAGATGTAATTGAATGCACAGTAGAGTATTCACACATGCTTAAACCTTTTTTCAGGCTCTCTCTGCTCTTTCTTATTCCAGCAATAATTAGTGATCCCAGATTGGTTATAACTTGGGGATATGTTGGGTAATTCTTGGTAATTAGGCCAAGGATTAGCCAAGTGTTTACCAAGGGTTACCCAAGAGACTTCCAAGAATTAATGCAGAGGCATGAGGGGGAATAAAGAGGAAGTTAGAATGTGTATAAAAAAGGGGAAGCGTATAAACACTTCCCCTAAATATATATGAAATGAATTATTTCATCATTACCATTTTCTTTGTAACTGTACTGTCTTTAGTCTCTACTCTATAGAAATAGATACCTGAAGCAACACCATTCTCATTATCATCATCACCATTCCAAGTAATAGTATTAGTACCAGCAGAGAATCTATCTTTTGCAAGTGTTTTCACTTTCTGACCTAACACGTTATAAACTGATACTTCTACATCACTATCCTTAGGGATATTGAAAGAAATATTAGTTGTAGGATTGAATGGGTTAGGGTAGTTCTGAGCTACTTTGAGAGTATTTACAGTTGGAGCAGTATGATCATCGTTACCTACAGAAGGTAAATTAAGTTTCTGAGCATAAAGACCAACAATCTCAGTTTTACCTGATGAACGACCATCTGACCAGATTGTGATAGCTTCATTATTATGAATATTACCAACTTTTGGTGTATACTGGCGTTTGATTGCATCTGAAACCATGAAACCATCAGCACCTTCTGTGATAATTGAGTTTCCATTCAGGTCGTAGAGATTGAAGAAGATGTCAGACTCGAAAGTAACATTATCTTCCCATACAACACCGAAGTACTCGTTTCCAAACATAGTAACACTGGCTGAAGTCTGTGTTGAGTCTTTAACGATTGAAGCTAAACCTGTAGTAGCCCAAGCAAGGTCACCTGTAAAGTCCAGTTGTTGCATATAGATGTCACCAACACCAACAGTATTCTCAGTCCATGCTGCTACAATTGCATCATCAGATACAGCGAAGTCAAGTTGTTCTTGTGAACGAGATGTATCAGAAGTATTATCACCAAGGATAACTCCGTCGTTATTCCATGTGTAAGTACCATCAGCACCAATCATCATGCCATAGTAGAAAGATACCCAATTGTGTCTGAAGTCTTGCCAGAAAACCAATAAGTCATCATTAACAAGTTGTGCAGTAGGTGCAGTCTGGTTTGTATAACTAGCTGAAACGTCAAAATCAGAGATAGTAATACCTTCATCAGCGAAACCTGTTGCAGTAGTACCGTCTTCGTTAAGTCTTTTAACGTTAAGTCCAACATTCCAAGTAGGAAGTGATTTAGTCCAAACAAAATAAAGACCTTTCATCTCTTCAAGCTGACTTTCTCTTTCGTCTTCACCGTCAGGTGTTACAGAGACTAAGAGACCATCATCGCCCCATTGCATATTACCATCGACAACTTTCTGAGCATAAACCTGGTTAATCTGTGAAGTTGGGTCAAGATCTGACCATGCAAAATAGAAAGCACCATTATGGAAATCTACTTTAGGATTTGACTGACTGAGAGGAGTTCTAACAGTCAATTCAATACCGGTATCTCCCCAAAGTCTGCTACCATCAACATCGATGAGCTGAGCATAAACTTTAGGATAAGCAGTTCTTTGTTCTTCCCAAACAACACAAACTTGTCCGTCAGGAGTAACAGTAGCAGAAGGCTGAGATTGAGAACCGTAAGTAAGTTCAGTTAATGAGAAACCGTTTAAGTCAGCAGTTTCTGTGGCAAGGATACCATCACTATTAATGATTTGGTAGAAAATCTGATATCCGAAGCTAGCATATCTAGTGTCAGCCCAGATAGCTACAATATCGTTTTCTCTTTCAACAATTATAAACTGGTCTTTAAGAGCATCACCTGAGAGGCCCCAAAATACTTCTTTACCACCATCTTCCATAACTAACTGGTTAGTGTTATCGAGAACTTGATAATAGATACCATGTGAGCCGTTACGAGCGTCGAGCCAGTTAATGTAAGCATTGTCATTTGAGAATTTGATGATTGAACCAAGCTGCTCACCGGGTTCATCGCAAATGATAAGACCATTTGCATCAAGAAGTACGTTACCGTTAGCATCTAATCTTTGTGCGTAAGTATCGAAGTTTGGAGCGTTACCATCTCTAGTATCATCCCAAACAATGATAGCACCACCGTTATTATCAGCAGTGATACGCGGATCTTGCTGAGCATATTCTTCAATAGAAACTGCTACAGCATTTGCGTCCCAAAGTAAATTACCGTTTGCATCAATCTTTTGAGCATAAAGGTCAGGATAATCCGGTTGGTTTCTCAAATCTTCCCAAACAACAATAACAGCACCGTCAGATGTTGCTGTACCACGTGGGTTAAACTGCTGAGCGAATGTTTCATTAGTAGCATCACCATAGATTAAAAGTTCGTTAGCCCAAAGTGTACCATCGAACATAACTCTTTGTGCATAAATATCCGGGTCGATGTTTCTTTTGTCAGACCAAAAAATAAGCATCGAGTCATTACCCATAGGGCGAACTTTAATACCTGTTTGGTCACCATTTTCAGTACATAATGCTACTGCATCACCCCAATCAGAAGTTCCGTCACCAAGGATTCTCTTCATATAGATATCTTTACCGGCAGGAGCTGGATTAGAAACGTTATAAGCTATAACAAAGCCACCAAGACCATCTTCCCACATTGAGTTTGAAGTCTCATTGTTAGCAGTATTTGCAATAGGATTACCATCAGCATCCCAGTTAGCATGGATTGAACCATCACTAAGAACATGCTGTGCATAAAGGTCTTTGTTAAAGTTTCTACTGTCTACCCAAAGACAGAAAGCACCACCGTTATCGTCTGGTACTAAGTTCAATGAAATCTGGTTTTCATTGTTTGAACATAATGGAACTCCGCCATCTTGCCATAATAAGTTTCCGTTTGTATCAATTTTTTGAGCATATACGTCACCGTTAGGATCAGCTGAAAAATCAACCCAAGCAATGATGTAATTACCATCTGTTGCTTTAACAACAACAGGATCTTCCTGTCTGTTAGGCTTATTATCAACAGTAATAGGTGTTCCGATTGTTGCGTTTGGATCTGAAGAAACAAACTGACATCTTAAATCTCTACCACCATCTCTGGTGTCTGACCATACATAAAGAGCACCATCATCGGTTGCAGTGGCTGATCTGAACCACTCGATGTTGACACCTTGTCTAATAGGAGTATCTACTTCCCAAGCTGTATCAACTTGTGCAAATAAACCTGTAAGCGATATGAATAATAGTATAACTAAGCTTAATTTAGTTTTCACTATATCCTCCTTATTGTTTTTAATCGCAATATTAATTTAAAATTTCACTTCAACTCAATGCAAGAAGCATTCCTATATTAGTTTCATTGAGTAAACAACCTCTTTCACTGATTATTTACTACTCATCTTACTTCATAAACAGATATTTACCAGTTACAATCTCAGAACCTGATCTTACTTTGTAGAAATGGATACCTGAGCTAAGATTATCAGTAAAATCATCTATATTTATACGGATTTCTGATTTGTTCGTTTCTTTGTCCAGTAACTTTTTAAAGATTTTCTGGCCTTTGATGTTAAAAATTTCTACAATTAAGTCTGATTTATCATTTCTATTCAATTTGAATGTTACGATATCTTGAACAGGATTTGGGTATGTGTCCACCATTAATACTTTGTTAAGCATGAGGTTATCTTCTGAATTAGTAGCCGGTAGTATTGTAAAGTGTAAGTTGTCAACAAAGACACCAACATTGCTGTCATTCTCGTAGTCAGGTTGAAGCTCACCATCAGCAGCACTGAAGGTCAAACTAATAGTGAAAGGAGCATTTTCAGTAATTGTATATGAAATCAGTTCACTCAAATGTAGATTATATTCAGCCCAATCAGAAAAGATATAACCATTTTCTCGAGTTAGCGCTCCTCCGGAACCAATAAACAAAATCTCTTCACTGTGAATACCACTGCTAACATTGATTGAAATACCATCAGCTCCATACATAGGCATTCTGTAAGCATAATCGAAATTCATAACAATTCCATCGTTCCAAAGCATTTGTGGAAGGGTATATGTATATTCACCTAAATATTCCGGTCTACATGTGAGAACTTGATTATTTTCAATCTCCTGACGTTGCCATGGATAGGGGAGAGTGTAAATAAATGGATCTTCATAATCACATGACCACATAGGTGGATTCGCCGATGCAGAGAGTATTGGTAAAATACTTCTATAGCTACTACTCATAGTCTGCCCATTGAACTGGTAATCAATAGACAATGAAAACTCTGTAGATTGATTCCAAGAACCGAGTATTTCAAAAGGGATTTCAGTTGTTAAACTATGTAATGACTCTAAGTTGTTATTTATCGTAATCGAAACAGGTTCATTCATCAACTCTGAATAAAGCTCGATTTCAATTGGGACTTCCATATCTTGAGAACCTTCATTAAATAAATCTACAAACATTGTCAATTCTTCATTGTAAGTGAGAGGTAAGGATTCAGTAAGCATTGACCGTAATACAGGTTTTGGGGCTTTTATAGGTAATAGTATGTTTCTGCTTGCAAGTATTGTGTTATCATATATATCAAAGACATTGATTGTCATTCCTAAACTAACTCCATTTGCAAGTTGTGGAGCATCTGGGACAGGCTCTAAGATGAATCCATATCCATCGATATCAAGCGTCTCTTGCGGTTGAATAACACCACTTACGAATTGCTCTGTCAAACCAAAGAATTCAGGGTTATCAGGTACATATTCAACTCCGTATGTTTTAGCTTCTGCGAACTCTGAGTGAAGAACAAAGTCAATTGCATAGTTTGAGTTCTGGACAAAAATATTTGGATTATCCAGACAATCTACTTCTGTAGCTAGAATACTGAGTCCTGATTCATGCTCATTGAGATAACTTTCAGCGAAAATATAACCATATTTATAAGCTACTAATGGTAAATCAGCATCATGAACTTCTAAGCTCCCAGTACTATTAGTAAATTGTTGATAGCCATTCGAACCTGTAATTAAGACATTATCCACACTATTATCATAACTAGTCACTGAAACATAATATACATCCTCTGCACCTGCGTTAACAATTTCGAGTTCTAATGGCTTTGGATTGTTACGCATTGGTCTATATGTAGCATCTCCAAGTGCATTCATTTGATAAGCAACCCACTTATAAACTGAATCACCACCCAGATAGGGTGTGAAAGGGAGTTTTTGTACTGCATTGAGCTCAGCTAAAGTGTATGTAGGATTTTCAAAATACTGCCTAAAGAACTCCTTTTGGAAATATTCTGAGAAACCAAAACCATCAGCAGCCGGAGCTCCCCAACCATAGCGTGAATTACAAAGAAACCCAAGTACGGGAGCATTCAAACTAAATGATTCAGCAACTGAATCAAAATCTATTGCGCCTGACCAACAGCCAATCGAATACATTGAACCGGTAGTCGCTTGTAAATTTAATGCTTCTGCGAATCCAACTGTTAGGTATTCATCAAAAAGTGACATAACATAATGGAATGCGTGTCCGGTATGCTGAATTATGTTTGGCTTTTGCATTATCTCGTTGGAGAAGTTATTGATAGTATTCTCCTCCTCATTATAGATAGTACTATTGTAATATGGGGGATAGTAATGATTAACAATATATTCTTGTGCTATGACGCTATTTGAATCATCCCAAAGGTTTGTGCTTAGTCCGATTGAGTAGTTGTATCCACGCTCAGGATATTCTAATCCCTTTTCATAGCTGATTAATCTATCAATATAACCTTGTACTTCACTTGCATCATCAAAACTAATTCTGCTCACAAACAGTTCAGGATACCAATCCGGATTATCAGCATCTTCACCATATATGCCATTACCATTAGAATCCCAGCTATTATCCAGACATGCAAAATACATATCAGAAGGAATCTCATTCTCTATATCTGACATACCAAATTCGCAATCAAAAGCCCAAACCCAACGATATGGGATGACATCATAATCACCTAAAAGAGTAACTTGATCAATATTGTAGACTAAGTATTCAGTCCGGATAAACTCTTTTAACTTCGCAGCATCATCTACACCTGAACTCATAGCCAAAATATTAGCTAATGATTCAAATCTAACTTGAAAACCTTGTGAGTTTCTAAAATCAAAGAGATCACTCATTTCATTTAGAATTGCTTGAGTCCCGATATAAAGAATGGTCCCAGGTTCATCGTTTCTTGAATCTGACAACTTCAGTTCACGGGCAATTAGATTAGAACTAAACGTTTGAGGATTAGGAGAAAAGCTACTGCTTTCTAAAGTGTATTCGACCTCAAAAGTTTGGGGAACTTTCAGCCTTTTAGCAATATAATCATACAAAGCAGAGGTCACTGTAACAGATCCAAATCTGTTTGCTCCTGCCTGATTTGTAAAATAGTTAACCAGTATGTTATTAGTATTACCCAAGAAAGGAGTATTTATAACATCTATACTTTTAGTGGAGTTTATAACTGGTTCTGGAGCACACATTAAGGGTATATCCAGCTCTATTATTTCATAATCAGTAACTTTGACAGATACATCGCTAAGCTTCTTCCCATTAGGAATAAGAAAGTGAATGGTCTTTAACGGTATAGCCGGGGTATAGTTAGTCGAATAATCATATATCGTCAAATCATCTTTTACTTCAATTCGAGATAATTCACCATCTTCGATGATTTGCAACATACTATTCTCAAAACTAATTGAGTTCAGTATAGCTAATGAACTTAATAAACAAACAACTAATAAGAGTCTCATATATCCTCCCTAACTTATAGGATAGTAATATATTTAGTAATGTCAATCAATATTTCTTAATCTTAGTCAAGCTTAGTTAATAGATGGATTCAAATGGAAGTGAAGTGCAAATTGTAAGAAAACGTGTAAATTATACAATGAAGATGCTAATATAAAATAGTACTATTATGATTATTCAAAGTTTTTAGATTCGGAAGATAGTGGATTTTAAGAGCAAACAAAGAAACAGATTTCCTACCTACTTGAAAGTGTTTTAAGTAGATTGTGCAATAAAATGCAAATTATCGATAACAAAAGCTTGACTATCTATTCTTCTATGAATATTTTATGAATAATGATTATTAATGGGGAAAACTAATGGAAGTATCACTATCAGTCTTATTGGCAAACGCATCGTTGTTATTAACTGTTGGATTATTATATGATATACTGGCAGGTAGAATAAAAACTACTTTGCTTTCCCAAAAATTTGTTAGTGGTTTAATTATAGGTATAATTGGTATTGCTCTGATGTCATTACCTTGGAGTTATCAAGAAGGTGTAAGATTTGATACTCGAACAATCCTACTTACTGTTTCAGGATTGTATTTTGGCTTAATACCAACCATCATTGCTTGTGTAATGACCATTGTATATAGAGTAATAATTGGTGGCACTGGGACATTTGTTGGTATACTCATGATCCTTAGTCCTGCATCTATTGGTTACATTGCTTCCTTGATTTTTAAAAACAAAAAGGATTTAACAAATACTGTAATAAAGATTGTTGCAGTGAGTTTGATAACACACATAGTAATGCTTGGTTTATTATTCCTGCTACCTGAGCAGTTACGTATTCCTGTCATAAAAACCCTTTATTTAACGATAATTATAGTTTTCCCTGCTCTAACAATATTGCTATCAGCAATAGCTGAAAATCAAAAGAGTAGAGCTCATAAAGAAGATCAGGTTAAAACACAAGAAAAACAGTATCGTTCACTTTTCTGGAATGCTCCATTTGCGTATGAGTCTTTGACTCCAAACTTGGAAATAATATCTGTTAATCACTCATGGCTTTCTGCACTTGGTTACAATGAGAATGAAGTAGTAGGAAAAAGTTTTTTAGATTATGTTCACAAAGATGACCAAAAGAAACTATTGAGCGAATTAGATAACATTACAGATAGTACTAGCGCAGTTAGTTATAAGTTGAGATTGTTAAGAAAGAATGGAACATATTGTTATGTATTGTACTCATCCAGGAAGATTTATGATGAGAATAATCTGTTTACTCACACACACAGTACTTTCAAAGACGAGACAGTGGAGATTCAAGCTGAGTTAAATAAACGTATAGTAGAAAGAGCATATACTAAGCTCTTTAATGAAGCACCGGTAGGTATTTTTAAAACTAGCTCTAAAGGATATGTCATATCTGTAAATGCTGCATTAGTTGAGATGATGCATTGTGAAAGTGAAAAAGATTTATTAGATCATTTTAAAAATCTATCAGAGCATCTTTATGTCAAAAAACAAAGAAGAGATGAGTTTCTCTCGGAAATGAAAAGAGTCGGTGAAGTAAGGCATTTTGAATTTGAAGCTTACACAAAAACTAGAGAAAAAATCTGGCTGAGTATGAATGCAAAGATCAGTTTTATGGAAGACAACGGTGAATTCAAGATCGAAGGATTCATTACAGAGATTACAGCTCAGAAGGTAGCTCTAAGAGAACTTAAAGCTCAAGAAGCAATGCTTAGAGGTTTGTTTGATAACATGACAAGTGGAATGGCTATATATAAAGTCCTGCGAGATGGTTCTTCGGGGGATGATTATGTCGTTGAATATTTTAATGAAATGAGTCTTAAACTTGAGAAAAAAACTCTTGATGAAGTTATGGGGAAAACTCTGAAAGAACTTCGTCCTAATATTGATGAATTTGGATTGATTCCCATATTTAAGGAAGTGTTTAAAAGCGGTATCTCTAAGTTTTATCCAGCTAAAGTATATAATGATGACAATTATGCAAACTGGTATGAGAATAGAGTATTTAAAATACCAACAGGCCAGATTGTAGCTCTATATGATGATGTTACGACAAGAGCAGAGGCTTTAAAAGAGTTAGAACATAGTGAAGCTCATTTGAAAAGTATCTTTACTGCGTCTCCGGTTGGAATTGGTGTTGTTGAAAATCGTATTTTGAAAAGTGTTAATCCAACTTTCTGTAAAATGTTAGGCTATACGAATGAAGAGTTGGTTGGGAAAAATGCATCTATCTTATATCCGACTTATGAAGATTTTGAATTTGTTGGAAATGAGAAATATGAACAAATTAAACAAAATGGAACTGGTACTGTTGAAACTCACATGATAAGAAAAGATGGAAAAGTCCTTGATATTATTTTAAGCTCTACACCACTAGTTTTAAACAAGATAGACGGGGAAATAACCTTCACAGCTATGGACATAACACAGAGAAAGGATATTGAAAGAAAAATACAGTCTCTGAACTATGAATTAGAGCAGCGTGTTGAAGACAGAACTAAAGAATTAAAGCTAGCTAATCAAGAACTTGAAGCATTTGCTTATTCAGTAGCACATGACCTTAGAACTCCTCTAAGGGCTGTAAATGGCTTTGCTCAATTCTTAATTAATGACTATTCCACAAATCTTGATGAGGAGGGAATTCGGTTACTTAATGTCATAAAGAGTAGTTCCAGTCAAATGGATTGCTTGATTAAAGATTTACTATCGTTAACTCAAATTGCTCGTGAAGAAGTTAAATTTAACCAAACAAATCATAAACAGATTATTGAATCAGTTCTAATCAGTAATTATAGTGATGAGAATATTGATAAATATACAATATTGATCGATGATCTACCTGAAACTCAATGTGATGCGGCATTGTTTAAACATGTTTGGTCAAACCTAATATCCAATGCAATCAAGTACTCAGCTCCAGTTGATAAACCAATAATAAAAATTGAAGGTAAAGATTTAGTTGATAGGTACGAATTTTGTATTGAAGACAATGGTGTTGGATTCGATGAAAGATATAAAGATAAACTCTTCGGTGTTTTTAAAAGATTGCATAAGTCTTCAGAGTTTGAGGGTACAGGAGTTGGACTTGCAATTGTTAAGAATATCGTAAATAAGCATTACGGAGATGTTTGGGCACATAGTAAACTTGGAGAAGGCTCAAGATTCTATTTTTCTATACCGAAGGAGGTAAAATGAAATATGCTACAATGGATATACTAATTATTGAAGATAGCCTTTATGATGCAGAGTTAATAATTAGAGCTTTAAAGAAAGATAATCCGGATATTAATGTTGAGATTATGACTGATGGTGAAGAGGCAATAGAGTTTCTAGAAAGGATGGTTATCAAAAAGTTTCAATATCCTAAACTAATAATTCTCGATTTGAAACTTCCAAAGATCAATGGAATTGAAGTATTGACATACCTTAAACAGAACGAAGTAACTGAAAGTATTCCAGTTGTTATACTATCATCTTCAGATGAAAAATCTGATGTAAAGCGTTGTTATCAATTAGGTGCAAACAGCTATGTACTAAAAGATATAGAAGTAGAAAACTTCTTCAATAGTTTAGCATCTATTAGTAACTATTGGTTACAGCTCAATCTAACTATGATTAGGTAGTTTTACCTTTTTTAGTAAAGTTAATCTTATTTTCATTGCCGTTCAGAAGTCTCTTAATATTACTCTTGTGACGATAGATTATAAAGATTACCATTATTCCCAATAGGATAAGAGTAGGGAGATGATTAAACTCACCCTGAATGTTTCTATAAAGCTCAATACTGAATGCTGTGATAGCAGCTAGAATTGAACCTAATGATACATATTTCGAGATTGCTACTGTCAATACAAAAACAAGTAATGCAAGTAAGATAGGTGCAGTACTTAAACTCATGAATACTCCTGCTGTTGTAGCAACTCCTTTACCGCCCTTAAACTTAAGGAAAACGGGTAATATATGCCCAATAATAGCCATTACACCACAACCTACTATCTGTAGCTCATAATATAAAGCGTTACACTCATTAATCAAAGCTTTAGCAATCAGAACAGCAACTATACCTTTTGCCATATCCAGTAATAGTACTACTACGCCAGGTACTGTCCCCAATACTCTAAGAGTGTTTGTCGCACCGGCATTGCCACTACCATGCTCTCTAATATCGATTCCTCTAAGAATCTTTCCTGCTAAAAAGCTAAACGGGATACTCCCAAGGATATATGCAATACTAATACTCAGTAGAAAAATCATCTTCTTTACGTCCTTTGAAAATGAGTTTGATTGTTGCACCTTCAAATCCGAATTCTCGTCTAATCTGGTTGTGAAGGTAACGCTTGTATTCCTCTTTGATTAAGGTTGCATCATTACAGAAGAATATGAATGTTGGTGGATGAACACCTGCTTGTGTGATATAGAAAAACTTAATTCTTTTACCTGTCTTATGTGAAGGCTGATGTCTATATACAACTTTTTCCAAGAAGTTATTAAGCATTGATGTAGTAACACGCTTATTGGATTCATCACTCACAGAAACAACTGTCTCCATAATTTTATGGATTCTTTGTGTTGTCTTGGCAGATACGAATAATATTGGAGCATAGTCGATGAATGAGAGTTCTTCTCTAATCTTCTTGATGAACTTACCTGTCGTTGCATTGTCTTTCTCTGGAAGATCCCATTTATTAACCACGACAATAAGGTCTTTATACTTTCTTCTAACATAAGAGGAGATCCTCTGTTCTTGATTAGAAATCTCTTCATCAGCAGAAATCACAAGGACAACTACATCAGCTCTGTCAATCGAATCAATTGTTCTCATTGAGCTGAAGTATTCAACACCATATTTAACTTTAGATTTACGTCGTAATCCGGCTGTATCAACAAGCACATACTCTTTACCATAATACTTGATAACTGAGTCAATTGAATCACGAGTTGTACCGGGAATATCTGAAACTATAAGCTGTTGTTCGCCAAGTAAGCAATTTGTAATAGAGCTTTTGCCCACATTTGGTTTTCCAACGATAGCTATCTGAATTCGATCATCATGAACAACATAGTCATCATCGATAGTTTCAGGCATAAGCTCAAGCAGTTCATCAAGGAAGTTACCTGTATTTCTACCAGCATTTGCTGCGATTGGGAAAGCTTCTCCAAAACCTAACTGCATGAACTCATAGATCTCTAGCTCATCTTTATCATTATCTACCTTGTTAGCAACAAGCATAACCTTATCTCTGAACGGCATAAGGCGTTGAGCAAGCATCATATCAAGGTCAGTGACACCTGTCTTCGCTTCGACTACGAATAGTATCCAGTCAGCTTCTTCAATCGCAATGTCAGCCTGATGCTGGATATGTTTATCCATTGGCTCATCTGAATCTGCTACAATTCCACCAGTATCAATGATTGTGAATTTCTTCCCGTTCCAGACAACATCTTCATACTTGCGATCCCTGGTTATACCGGGCTCAAAGTCTATAATTGCTTTACGTTTTTTGCATAATCTATTAAAGAGCGTGGACTTACCAACGTTTGGGCGTCCCACTATTGCTACTATCTGTTTTCTCATTCTATATTTCCTATAACTTACTTTTTCTCAAAATTTTAGAGATGCTCAATCTGTCAAGCAGAGCTTATCAAGTCAAGTTATTGTTGAATTAAACGAATACTAATGATTGTCAATGGCATTTTAAATTGGTACAGTTTGGCATTTAAAAATGGTACAGTCTTCATTTTTGAAAATTCCTTAGTCTAAAGCTATCTCCGAGCATTGTAATTGGTTGTGAGTGATGGAGTAATCTATCAAGAATAGCAGTTGCTATCACATTGTCGTTAAAAATAGCTCCCCATTCATTAAACAACCTATTCGATGTTATGATTACTGATCTAAATTCGTATAAGAGATGGATGAGTCTAAAGAACAGATTAGCTGCCTTTGTCTGGAGAGGAAGATACCCCATCTCATCTATAACTATCAGATCATTCTTGGCTATATTGCTTAGATATTTATCTATGTTGTTATCTGCTTCAGCTAGTACAAGTTCTTCGATAAGGTTGTTCAGATTATAAAACACCACCTTATAGCCTGCCTTTATTGCTTCATAACTGAGTGCTGTTGCAACATGAGTCTTACCTACTCCCGGAGGTCCCATTAAAATTATATTCCTCCTCTGCTCCAGCCAGACAAAGTTCTTCCACTCCTTTACTTGTCTTTTGGTTATTACTTGTTGATAAGCATAGTCGAACTCATCAAAGGTCTTTATTATCGGGATGTGAGCCTGTTTAAGTCTTCTGTTGATATTGGTTTGATTCCTTCCTGAGTTCTCTTTTTCAAATAGATAATGTACGAACTCCAGATAAGTCATATTCTGTTTCTCTGCTTCTAAAACTGCACTTTCAAGAGTATTCAAAATATGAGTACAACGAGCCCTTTTGATGTATGTTTTAGTTATCTCTATCATCTTATAACACCTTCATGTAGTCATCTAATGAGCGCTCTATTAATGAACTCTCTGAGTCTTGTTGTGGTTCTGATTCTGATAATTCATTTAGCTTCATTTGTCTTACTTTTGCATTCAGAAGCTTCTCTATGGCTGTTGCCTTTACATGCGAAAGAGTCATTACCTCAGGAAGCACTGACTCCCATACATCTGTTTCATAGTTACGCTTAAACTTGCTTAAGGCTCTCAACTGATCCCTTGCTATTTTAGGGTTATCATTAACAAGCCTCTGGATTAGTTCTTCTCCTTGGATATATTCACTCATCTCATCCTTTACTCGCTCAATAAGCTCTTGTAGCACTACCGTAAAATCCCGATAATGATTAGTGTTTTTGATGATTTTGCCTTTTTCTGTGCATAGCTCATGTTGGCAGATTTCCTTTCTTGTATAAATATCCATCACCACTAAAGTGCTCTTTTCTTTTTGCACATATACCTGTTTTCGCTGATACTCTAATGGAACAGAGTACTTATTACCCTCATACGAGATTAAGCCTGTTTTATCTGCATTACGAACTTCTAAAGTGAAGATAAACTCTGGAATATCTTTTAGCTTTAACCTCTCTTCTTGCCATACTTCTGATGGTACTTTACGGGTTGTGCCATGGGTTCTGCCGTTAAAGTGTAAAAGCCACTCAAGTCCGCGTGAACGCAGGTCTGCCAGGTCTTTGAACTCTTTGCCATACATAAAGCCATGCTTTACTTCTGAGACATTACGCTCTACTTTACCCTTGCTTTGTGGATCATAGCCTTCGCATACATGAGGATGAAAGCCCGTTTTTGCTGCAAACTGATGGAACTGATTATTTAAGATTACTTCCCGATAGCGTTCCTGTATTACTACAAGCTTTGTCTGGTCGTAAACACACTCTGAAGGGATACCTTCAAAATAGATAAAAGCTTCACGATGAGCTTCAATAAACCTTGATGTGTTATATGGTGTTGTGCTCCAATGGACATAGCTTTGACGCGAGTGGGAAAGCACAAAAACTATAAAATAAACTCTTTGACGTTTATTACCCAAAACTACTTTCATCTCACCTGGATCAACTTGAACCTGAACACCGGGAGCCGTCTCGATAACTGCATAATTACGGTATTTATCGACAGGATAAGTCTGCTTTAGCTTACGAACAAAATCTCGGAAAGCTCTGTCTTTTGCTTTTATCTCAGGGAACTTTTTCTTAACTTCTAAATATAGTACACTAGCTCTTAATCGTGGATATTTGCTAAGCCTTTCGCGGACATATTGCTCACATATGGCAAAACTGCTTTCACGAATGCTATTGTTTATTAGTTCCATGAACTCATCAAGTGTCATATTTATGTATTTACCTACTGTTGTCTTTGATAGAGACAACTCCTCTGCGATCTTACGCTGACTATGCCCTTGCTTATGCATAGTTTTTATTGAATGATACACTTCTACTCCAATCATACCTACTCCAAACTGTCTTGAAGTAGTCATTTTTAAAGGTTGGCAGTTTTGTACCACTTTTCACTGCCATCGTGTACCATTTCTCACTGCCATTGACACTAATGATGGAAGACATTACTCTAAAGAACTCCTTGTAAGCATCTGTAATCTGTACCTTTGGAATGGTCGCAGACCTTGCAAATAGTGCACTTCAGAGGAATTGATCGCATTTCAGGCAGTCCATTGCCTTATCAGTCCGACAAACTCCCTGAAATGCAGTACTAATCCTTAATCTCCCGGCAGTAATACCTGCCAGACACTTGGTAAACACTTGGTAAACCCTTGGCCTATCCTTGGCCTAATTGCCAAGAATTCACCAAGCTATCACCAAGTTAAAACCTGTTTGCTATTACTGATTACTGCAGAGAATAAAGAGATGTATGATAGGAGAATTAGTCTGAAAGAAGTCTGGAAGAAGTAGTAAGGTCACGCTTGCATAATCCCAGCTCCAGCCATGCTCTTCCCGTGACTGTACGGGACTGGGGCAGGGGATACTCACGGTAGGATTAGGCGAGAGATGAACAATTTATACTGACTTCTACCAGCCTAATTTTTGATAAATTTTTGAGATAATAGACAGTATAAATCAGAAAAAGGGGAACCGATATCGGTTCCCTTAATATATTACCAATAGTTTACTTTGCCTTGCAATCGATTTCCCTGATGTTTTAAGAATAAGTAGAAAGCAATTATTACTGTTAATCCGGAACTAATCCACAATAGAGAAGAGCCAGGATGAGTAAAGAAGGTTGCAAACTGGTAGAATAGCATTGAAACTATCCAGGCAAGACCGGTGAGGTAGCCTACAATTATCCATGTCCATTTACCGTTAGTTTCATTAAATATTGTACCGATTGCAGCAACACATGGAGCATAAATTAGAATAAATATTAGATATGCCAGCACATTAGCTTTGGATTTAAACTTCCGCTTCATGATAGGTCGGAGTGAGTTGTCTTCACCCTCTTCTTCAGCATCATCGGAACCAAAGAAACCTTCCCACAATACTACAAACGATGAGCCGATTGCAGGTAGGAGCTTAAATTCTTCAGTATCCTCTACAGCTAATTCCTCGTCTGCAACTTGATCTTTATATAATACGCTAAGTGTGCCAATTACAGCTTCTTTGGCAAACAAGCCTGTGATAAGACCTACAGATGCTTCCCAGTTATCTGAATCAATACCCATTGGATGGAATATAGGGGTAACGAGCTTCCCAAAACCTGTTAGGATGGAGTCACTATTGCTGTTTTCACCAAACTTACCATCTAATCCAATGTTACCAAACACATTGAGGATAATAACTAAGACCAGAATCATTATACCGGCTTTCATAATAAAAGATTTTAGCCTAAACCAAGTATGAGTCATCACTCCACGGAGGGTTGGGATATGGTATGGAGGTAATTCCATTACAAAGGTTGAAGTATCTCCTTGGAATATTGTTTTCTTGAAAAGAAGACCTGTCACAATAGCCAAGAAAATACCAAGTAAATAGATACCAAAGAGCACTAAACTACCGGATTTCGCAAAGAATAATGAGATGAAGAGAGCATAAACCGGGAACCTGGCACCACACGACATAAATGGTGTCATCATTATGGCAATCAGTCTTTCCCGTTTATTCTCTAAAGTTCTTGTTGCCAAAATAGCAGGTACTGTACAGCCAAATCCCACCATTAATGGAATAAACGCCTTACCCGGTAATCCTAAGAATCTTAAGAATCTATCCATTACAAAGGCAGCTCTGGACATATAACCTGAATCTTCAAGTATAGCCAGTGAGACAAAGATGAAGAAGATAGGCGGAATGAAAGTTGAAACTGTCTGTATACCACCACCTATGCTATAAGCTAAGATGTTGATTAACCATAGGGGAGAGTGTAGACTCTCAAGTAATGATGCAAATCCATCAACAAAGATAGCACCCATGAGTGAATCAAAGAAATCTATAAATGGTGTACCAACATTGATAGTCATATAGAAAACTAAGAACAATACAATAAAGAAACTAGGTATTCCAAGAAATCTGTTTAGAACTACATTGTCTATGAGCTCAGTCACATTTCTACGTAAGGTACTTCTGTGAATAACATCTTTAGCTAAACCTCTGATAAATCCATAGCGTCCATCTGCTATAACAACATCTATTTCATCTCTAGTATGTTTTCTAACTTTGTCGTTTATCTCATTAAGCTTCGCAGAGAAGTTTTCATCAAGATAGAATTTAAGAGATTCATTTTGCATAGCTTCATGCATTCGCTTTCGAAGTTTTCTATGACGCATGAATCCTTGTCGTATCCCACTTCCATCATGCTTTCCATGTCCATGCCCACGATGCTGTCCATGTCCGTGTCTGCCGCAGTGCTGATGTCGACAGTACTGATAGTTATCTTCAAACATCTTAAGAGCTAACCAGCGTGGATCAATATTCGCAGGTAGATCTTTCTTTAATAACTCTTCGGTTACATGCTTTAAGTGAGTCTCAAAGAACGTGTCATATCCAATCTCTGTTGATGAAACATGACCTTTATCAGTTGAAATAATTGCTTCTTTCAGAGAATTCAAACCATCAGAACGTCTATTCGCAATAGTTGTTACTACGGGACAGTCCAAGTGCTTTGCTAGGTGCTCAATATCTATCTTAATGCTATTTGTTTTAGCGACATCCATCATGTTTAGTACAACAAGCATAGGCACTTTCATCTCTATCAACTGAGTAGTTAAGTATAGATGTCTCTCTAGATTAGATGCATCTAACACATTGATAATAAGATCTGCTTGTCCGCTTTGAACAAAGTTGTTTGCTATCTGTTCATCTTCGGAAAGGGCAGAAAAAGAGTATGTTCCGGGTAAATCAATAACAGTTATCTTTGTGTCTTTATACTCAAAATAGCCTTCTTTGTGTTCTACAGTGACCCCTGGCCAGTTACCAACAGTTTGTTGTGCTCCGGTTAAAGCATTGAATATAGTAGTTTTTCCGCAGTTGGGATTACCTGTAAGTGCAACTTTTATCTCTTTATTATTCATCTATTACCTCAACTTCTACGCAATTAGCTTCATCTTTTCTTAGCATAATGTGATAGTTATTGATAGATACCTCGATTGGGTCACCTAATGGTGCTACTCTAACTACTTTTAGTTTAGTATTCTTAATCAAACCCATTCTAAGGAGTTTAGCTTTGTATTCTTTATCTGTATCTTCAGCATAATTCTTAATGATTGCAACATCACCAATTCGAAGGTCTTTAATAGTTGTCATATCACGTGATGCCATGAGGATATGCCTTTTAGTCTCAATATATTCATGCAATCTGGTTAGCAGCTTATCATTCTTTTCACCTTCTTGAAGAAACTCAGAAAGATACATAAATCTAAGATATGTTTCCTCATTCAAATGATGTTCAATTGCACATGCATTTAAGGAAGCTGTTCTTTCATTAACACCTAAAATGTTTGTTAAAAACTCTGTAAGTGATTTATGGCGTTGATAAATCTGCTCAGCTAGTTTGAAGCCCGAGTCTGTGAGTTCAATATCTCCATATCTTTCATGATTTATATATCCGGCAGCAACCAGTTTCTTTATTGCTGAATTTACTGAAGATTTTTTAACATTCAATCTGTCAGCAACATCAGTAACTCTCACACGTCTAAGCTCTTTATGAGCTAACATGATAGTTTCAAGATAATCTTCTAAACTTTCACCTAAAGCATTCAGGTTCGCTCGCATCGAAACTCCTAAGTTAGTTTTTACTAACAATACTAAGACTATTTTTTTTGTCAACTGAAATGTTAGATTGAAGTAACAATATAAGCTATGTGTCTATACTGCAAATTTTTAGAGTTAAGCAAGTCTTGCATTAAAAGCAGACTTAGTCGGTTAATTCCATATATATAAAAAAGGAGTCTATCAAGTGACAGACTCCAATAAAATAATCCTTTCTCTAGCAGCTATATTATATTTAATTTCTTACCAATCTTCTCAAATTTGTCTAGGGCAAAGTCAAGTTGCTCGATTGAGTGTGTAGCCATGAAGCTGGTTCTAATGATACATTGAGTAGGCGGCACAGCTGGAGGTAGAATAGGGTTAATGAATACACCTTCCTCTGCCAGGTATTTCCACATTTCCATTGTTTTCATCGCATCACCAATGTGTAAAGGAATAACAGGTGTACAAGAATCACCGGTGTTATATCCCATTGCTTTAAAGCTTTTCATCATATGATGTGTATTTTCCCAGAGTTTCTCAATGCGTTCAGGTTCAGCTTGAATAATCTTTAAAGCAGCCAGCACACTTGCAGCAGAAGCTGGGGGAAGTGAGGCACTGAAGATAAGTGCTCTTGAATGATGCTTAAGATAATGGATAGTTTCTTTATCAGCAGCAATAAAACCACCAATAGAGGCTAATGATTTACTAAAGGTTCCCATAAGGATAGCAACATCATCTTTTACACCACTTGCATCAGCAGCTCCGGCACCAAGATGTCCTAAAACACCTAAAGAGTGCGCTTCATCAACCATAACTTCAGCATTGTTAGCTTTAGCAAGTTTCACTATCTCTTTTACATCAGCAATATCTCCCTCCATCGAGAAGATACCATCGACAACAATGAGTGAATTACGCCCTTCAATCTTTTTTAAAACCGTTTTGAGACTGTTCATATCATTATGGGTAAATCTTTCCATTTTACCATAAGATAAACGACAACCATCAATAATGGAAGCATGGTCATATTTGTCGGTTATAACGTAATCCCCTTTACCGACAAGAGCTGATATACAACCTACATTCGATTGATATCCTGTTGGATAAGCAAGAGCAGCTTCTTTGCCAACATATTTAGCTAATTCCTCTTCTAATTCAAGATGAATGTCTAAAGTACCATTTAAAAATCTAGAACCGGCACAACCAGTGCCATATTTCTTTACTGCTTCGATAGAAGCTTCTTTGACTTTAGGGTGGTTTGTTAATCCTAAGTAACTATTGGAACCTAGCATTAACATCTTTTTTCCATTACATATTACTTCAGTGTCTTGCTCAGAAGAGATTTCTCTGAAATAGGGATAAAAACCTGCTGAAATTAACTCTTTCGCAGCAGTAAATTGATTGCATTTGTCAAATAAAGCCATAAAATAACAACCTTTATATAATTTCGAATTCTTTTAATTGCTTTTGTAATTCTTTTACGATACCATAAATTAAGTAAACTACAGGAACTGAGAATAACATTCCTGTCAAGCCAAAAGCCCAACCACCGGCCATAACAGTTAGTAGTATAACAAGTGGATGCATCTCAGTATTTTTACCAATAACAATTGGGTAAACAAAGTTATTATCAATGATTTGTACGAACCACATTCCTAAAACTGTTATAAGTATGAATATTGCCTCTTTACCGGTAATAACAACTGATAAAACTGCAAATATGATTCCCATCCATGGTCCAAGATATGGGATGACGTTAGCAATACCGGCTAAAGTACCAATGAGAACAGAGTATTTAACCCCGATAATTGATAATACTACAGATGCAAGCATTGCGATTATTGCAATTTCCACAAGAAGAGCTCTCAGGTAGCGACCAACAATCTGATCAGTTTTTGTGAAAAGGTGCATGGTTAATTCTAAATATTTATTTGGAATAATTGTAAAAATAGATTTCTTGAACTTATGCCAGTCTTTAAGCAGAAAAAATCCCATAATTGGCATGGTTGCAATAAAAGAAAAGGCTTTGATCACGCTAGCAGAATAATCAATCAATAATTGGGGAGCATTAAGGAAAAACTTCTTTAAAAGATTACCAATCTGCTCTAAGAAAGGATCTAGATTAAGCATAGGAACCATTTCTTGTAAGTTGTTTATTGATTCTTCTAACTTAATTATGATAGGGATATTGTTAAAGTCAAACCCGCCGGTCTCAGATGTACCTCTAATAACATCAATAACACTTAGAGCCTGATCTATTAAAACAGGAATGAGGAAATAGATACTCCAAAATATTATCATTCCTAACGCTATGTAAACACAGACTATAGACTTAACTCTACTAAGTCCCCGACCTTCTAAGAAAAGTACTACCGGATTTAAAATATAAGCAAAAATAGTAGCAGCTACAATGTAGCGGATAACTGTCTGATAAAAGAAGAATCCGGCTACAATTAGAATAGCGATAAGGATATAAAATATAATCCTGGCTACTTTCATTAGTCCTCTCTCAAGAAGAAAAAATTGTTATTAACAATGAATTTACTAAATGATTTGGTAATGCCGTAAAGAATCTTTGATCCGGCTCTTGGATCCCTGTTAAGGAATTCATTGAAATCGCTTTTCGAAATTGATAACAGCGTACAATTACTGTTTGCTACAGCTGTGTTCATACGTTTAACGCCACTGAACATCTCTACAACACCTAGGGTTTGGTTTTTAGTGTAAATATTTTCTGCTTTATCCATGTCTTCAGCATTAAAAATAGCAACTTCACCTTCTTGAATAATGTATAATGCTACAATAGGATAATTATCTTTGAAAATTATCTCTCCTGTTTTGTAATGTCTCACATGACAATAGGTATAAAGTTTCTTGATTTGTGTTGTAGTGAGTTTTGCAAAAAAAGGAATCTTTCTAAGTTTTTTCTCTTCCTCAGTCTCTATTGCAATTGATTTAACTTTCTCTTTAATGTTCTGTGCTGTCTGTTTTACATTCAGCTTTTTACCTGGTTCAATAATGGGAATGTGTTCAGTGTACATCTCATTGAATCGATACTTCCAATCCTTTAATTCATGATGAAAACTGTATTCATTTAAATCAAACTTTAATGGAGTTATAGAAACATAATTACTTTTTATTGCAAGAGAGTCTGTTCTTGGTTGTAAACACCAATCAGGATAGTCGCCTCCTACTTGATAAACCATTTTTGTATCAGTCTGGGATTGAACTCTCATAAAATTGGAATAACTTCTGTTCCCGCTTTTTGTTATCTTAATTCCTCTAATCTCAGAGTAATCAATATTTGGAACATTTACATTCAAAACTCGATTGTCTGAGATCATATCCAGAATACAATTGTTTAACAGGTCTACCATGATTTTAGCTGCAGTCTCGTACTTCTGATTTTCATAGGTATCAATAGAGATTGCGATTGCTTTATAACCTTGAAACGCTGCTTCTGCTGCAGCTGCGACAGTGCCAGAATAGAAGATATCTTCTCCCATATTCTGACCACCGTTAATCCCGGAAATAACTAAATCAAACGAACTATCAAGTACATATTGGGCTGCTACAACCATACAATCTGCAGGAGTGCCGGAAACGGACCAGCGATTAGATTCAATTTTGTTAAGAACTATATCTTTAAAAAGTGTTATCGAATGAGAAGATGCACTTCTTTGTTCAGAAGGTGCCACAAGAACAATCTCATGCCCGGCAGATTTTAAATGTTCTGCTAAAATTACGATTCCGGGAGCGTTAATCCCATCATCGTTGGTTAAAAGTATTTTCATCTAACCTCTTAATTTATATAATTTAAATACAA
Organism: Cloacimonadales bacterium (SeqCode); assembly: GCA_963677495.2. GTDB lineage: Bacteria > Cloacimonadota > Cloacimonadia > Cloacimonadales > JAFGVF01 > Zophobacter. The sequence continues at coordinate 1,327,673 of CAXXOU010000004.1, read as the reverse complement.
GTACAAAAATCCCAGTAAAACACTCAATACAATCACAATAAAGTACTGAACTGGCACTTTAGCTAAAGACTTTGATAGTTTACCTCGATCTTTTCTTAATGATGGAGGAAGTTGATTATTACTTATTGATTTAACCAACTTTTTACTATCCTCAGTTTCTAAACTTTTCAAGAAGGCAACTTGAGATTTGTTTCCCCATTTCAACTTGCCGTCTTTTTCAAAAGGTATCATACCCATCTGTTTCATGTTTTGCTTGTAGTTCTCGCTTACTTCAAACAAATCATCAGGGTTTAACACTCTAATATTACTGCTTTTCTCCATAAAACCCTTCTTTCCTAAATTTGAATAAATTCTTATAGTAATTAACAAACTGTCAAGGATTAAAACAGCATTGACTAAATTGAAGAGGATAAATCACAAATGAGTTAAATTCAATAAATTGAGTTATTCAGGAAAACTTGTTGACATTTTAAAGTTGTAGTGTTTTCGTATGACAACTTAACAAAGGAGGAAATCATGTTAAGAACAATATGTATTTTGCTTGTATTAATGGTGTTTGTAACTTCTTTATTCAGCGAAGATAGATTTGTAATGCTTGAAGATTTCGAGAGTTCAGGCACTCTGTTTCAAAGTATTGATGATTATGATGGAGATCAGGGTAGCTGGCAGATATCCCCAAACGGACAAGAAGGACAATGCTTACGTCTTTTTGGGAATACCGGTAAGCGGTTAGCAATTAATCCACAACTGATAACTGAAAGATCTGTTATTCAGTTTTCAGTGAAACTTGATGATTCAGCAGGGCTTGTAGCTGTTGGTGTAAAAGATTCAATAAACTCACTTAGATACTCTTTGTATGGTTCACAAGAACAAGATATTGAAGAGTTTGTTACATGTTATCAGGGTGCAAAAGAAGCAGAACAATGGATAGAATTTAAACTTCCTGTAGCTGATGATTGGCAGGCTTGGTATGACTATATTCCTGTGATAAACGGATTAGAATTCATAACAGTATCCAGTGATAGCGTGTTTTTTGATAACATTATTGATGTTACAGAAGATATCAATCAAGAGCCTGAATGTTCCTTTTCATATCGGTTGATGGGCTATAACTCAGATGGTTCACAGTTAAGAAATGTTACTTATCAGTTTCAAGCGGAAGTCACTGATCCTGAAGGTGATATTATAAGTGATTTCAGATGGTACTTTGGTGATGGCACAATTGAAACAGCAACTTTCTCAAGAATAAATCATACTTTTGAAGTTGTTGATGACCATCCATATTCTGTATTACTTGAAGTAACAGACAATCAGGGTGCAATTGGCCGACACGTTGAACAAGTTGCAGTTGATGTTGGGGATAGTTCATTACCGGTTACTCTCAATTTTGTAGGTGATGTAATGTTTGCAAGAAGGATGAACTCTTCGAATGTTCCCAACATCTTCACCGAAGTAGACTCTGTTTTTGGACAAGGAGCAGATATATCTGTAGCGAACTTGGAAACTCCCTTATCAGATATGGGTACCAGACATCCAACGAAATCTGTTGCGTTCAGGTCAGATCCTTCAACTGTTGTTGCTTTGGAAAATGGTGGAATCGACCTTGTATCTTTAGCTAATAATCATTCCTGGGACTATATGAATCCTGCATTGCAACAAACTATGGATGTACTTGAAGCATCAAACATACTCCATTGTGGTGCAGGCATGAACTCTATCGATGCTTATAAACCTGCATATATACATAAAAAAGGTCTTATCTTTGCGTTTCTTGGTAGCTCAGACAGAACAGGGCAGTACAATAATGCGATTCCATATCTGAATGCCGGATATGATAAAGCTGGCTTTGGTTACATGACGCCATATTACATTTCTGAGCAGATTGAGAGTGTTGAAGGTATAGCTGACTTGAATGTTGTTATGATGCATGCCGGTAGTGAATACTCTACTTCCCCGGGTTCTGATTATGATAAAACACTTGAGACAGAAGAGGATGAAGACTTTAATCCTAGAATAGATATTCCACATATGTGGGATAGAGAGATAAGGCATCATGCGATTGATTCAGGAACCGACTTAGTGGTAGTGCATCATCCTCATAAAGTACAAGGAGTTGAAGTTTATAACGGAAAGGTTGTTGCTCATTCTTTAGGAAACTTTGTTTTTGATTTAAACTACCCTGAGTGCTTTCCTTCAATGATACTGAATACTGAGGCTGATAGAGACGGATTTAAGAATTTCACTATTACTCCAATCTATCTTGATGAATATAAACCAAAAGTCATTTTTGGTGAGCTTGGGACTCACCTTCTTCGTTATATTGCCATGAAATCAAGAGAACTGGACACAATTGTTCATGTTAATAATGAAAGGAATAGGGGAGAAGTAATAATAGATTCTTTAGACTACAATTTTCATGAGTTCAATCATCAACAAAATGTTCCTGTGAGTAGCATTGATGATTATTTTGTTTCAAAACCTATTAGATTCGAAGGAGTTCCACTAAGTATGAACTCAATAACCGGTGGGACTGAGCATATTTGGAGAATTGGAAATGAGGCATTTCCAATGGGCAACATGGAGTTTGAGGGTGTATCATATTGGAATAACTTTCCAAACGAAACAAATGAAGTTCATAGCGGTTCTACTTCGAATAGTTTAGCTCATCCATGGGAAGAAACTGAAACCGATGAGTTAATGCCAATTAGACCTGGAGATAAAACACTAGTTGGTTATATTAAGACTGATAACTGTACAGATGCTCACATTGAAGTTGATTTTTATAGTAGTCATACTGGTTTGTACCCTAATTCAACATACTCATCTAACTCAGTGAGTGGAACCACCGATTGGACAGAAGTAAGTGTGGAAATTCCTCAGAGTAATGCCCACGAGTATTTTGGGATAAGACTTGTTCGAGAAGGAACTGATACTGAATCTATCGCCTATTTTGATGATATCCATCTAATTTTATGGAAAGATTGGGTAGAAGAACAAGGTTATACAATGATGTATCCTAATGATTATTACTGGTTAAGATTGAGTAGTAGTACAGCTCAAGATAATATGTTATCTTTGAGCTATACAACCTGCGATATTACATACCATGACCCTGTGAATAACAACAATCAGGTAGTTAAACCAATTACCGATCTATGTAATTACCCAAATCCTTTCAATCCTGAAACAACAATCGAGTTTAAAATAAAGAATAGAGTTGAAAAAGCTGAGTTATCAGTCTACAATGTTAAAGGACAAAAAGTCATTACGCTTCATAAGGGTGATTTGGCTAAAGGTAAACACCGGTTCCGCTGGTATGGGGAAGATAGACATGGTAAATCATGTGCTACCGGAATATACTTTTATAGGCTGAAAGCTGGTAACAATGAATCGACTGCAAAGATGATTCTTATGAAATAATCCCATTTCATACGTACTGGTGACAGCTCTTGATTAAATCGAATTGTACTATTTGCAAGATTCTTGAAAAAGTCCTGAGAGTTGCAGTACAATCGTAGTGCAAGTGTCCCCACTTGCACATAGCTCGATAGAGCTATAGCCGTGAAGCGAATCGTGTTCAGAAACTAGTATTGACATGTATGATTATAAGCTAAGTTCTACGTTCGAACGTATGATTTCCAAGTTCCGGTCAGTGGCAGTTGCCGACTTTGTCGGCACAGCAACTCAGGAGAGTCGCAGTACAATCGTTCCGGTCAGTGGCAGTTGCCGACTTTGTCGGCACAGCAACTCAGGAGAGTCGCAGTACAATCGTTCCGGTCAGTGGCAGTTGCCGACTTTGTCGGCACAGCAACTCAGGAGAGTCGCAGTACAATCGTTCCGGTCAGTGGCAGTTGCCGACTTTGTCGGCACAGCAACTCAGGAGAGTCGCAGTACAATCGTTCCGGTCAGTGGAAGTTGCCGACTTTGTCGGCACAGCAACTCGGGAGAGTCGCAGTACAATCGTAGTGCGAGTGTCCTCACTTGCACATAGCTCGCTAGAGCTATAGCCGGGAAGTATTTGCTATCAGTTTTCACAGCTATTTCGCTCTCACTCCTCTGCTATAATTATTATTCGTTAGATATTGCAATCCTATCCAATTCGAGTCTAAAGCCAGTTAAATAATAACTACATTTCAATAGGGATTCAACAGGTGCCTTATTCGAGATGGATGATAATTGTAGCAGAGCAGTGACGGTTTCATGATGTTGATATGCCCTTAAAAGGTTTCTATTTTTACTCTGATAGAACTCTGTTGAAAGTCTGAAATCCACCCCTGCTTTTCACCCGCTCCTCTCGGGGAGCCTCTCGGGGGTAGGCGGGGGAGGTCCCCGAGTGGTCCGGGGGTGGAGCTCGTGTGGATACTTCACTTCCGGTTGACATTGAACAGACTCATTTTAACTATTCCTTTCTAAATTTTGACTACAAACGACTAAGTCTTGACAAAGAAAATGATGTCTCTCAAACGACGTAGTGATACAACAATCTGTGCCCTTGTTTAATGATTATATGTCAGTTGAACGGATGTTTTCCGTATAATGTGGAGACATCTGAGAGCTTAAGATGTTAAACCTCTACAATATATTAGCAGTGTCCCTGTTTCGAAAAAGTTTTAGGCAAATAAATACTTTGACATATACTATAACGGATTAATTTCTGATTTAAATATGAAAATGGAGGCTATTATGCTCGATAAAGTTAAAGTTGAAGAAGTTCTCGATAAGGTTAGACCTTCAATTCAAGCAGATGGCGGAGACGTTGAACTCGTGGAAGTACGCGAAGACAATACAGTTGTTGTGAAACTTACAGGTGCTTGCGGAAGTTGCCCAATGGCGACATTGACATTGAAAGCCGGTATCGAAAGAGTTCTCAAACAGGAGATTCCTGAGGTTAAAGAAGTTATCCGCGGATAACATACCTACTCAGTTTCAGGTTCAGGCAAATAGCCTGAACCTTTTTTTGTTGTTTGACAATCTTTAGATCAAATACAGATTGGATTCTAACGTATGAGTTGTAACTCAGATATCTTCATCTAAAGGAGTAATTATGAGACAGTTGAATTATCAGGCAGAGATAGATAAGCTTGTAGAATACATCAGAACTTTTACAGAAGCTAACGGATTTGAAAAACTAATTATTGGGTTATCTGGTGGTATTGATTCTTCATTATCGGCAACATTAGCTGTGAAAGCTATTGGTAAGGAGAATGTTTACGGTGTGATGCTTCCATATAAAGATAGTAGCTCTCACTCTTTAGATGATGCAAGGACTCTCGCAAAATGGCTTGATATTCAATCAGAAGTTATCGAGATTACAAGCTTTGCTGATCCATACTTCCAGATATTTGAGCAGGATGCTGATAAGCTTAGAAGAGGTAATTGGATGGCTCGTAGCAGAATGTGTGTTTTGTACGACCTTTCATCAAAATATCGTGCTCTTGTTGTCGGTACAGGTAATAGAACAGAGTTAGAAGTAGGGTACTGTACTCAATATGGTGATTCTGCCTGTGCTTTTGAGCCTATTGGTAACCTGTACAAGACAGAAGTATGGGAAATGTCTCGTATACTTGGTATACCGGAACAGATTATTAATAAAGCCCCTACAGCAGACTTATGGGATGCCCAAACAGATGAAGATGAGCTTGGAATCTCATATAGTACACTTGATGAAATCCTCTATAGATTGTACAACCTCGAAATGAAGGCAGAAAATATTGTTGCTGAAGGTTTTAAAGATGAAGATGTTAAGAAAGTCATGAAACTATATAGAATTTCAGCATTTAAAAGAAGAATGCCACCAACACCGGAGTAAAATTTGTTAAGTTTATTTAAGAACAATAGATGTCACGTATGCCGAAATAACAGAGAGCATAGATATTGCCTGAGAGTAGGCAAAACAATTTGTTGGAACTGCTGTCTCGACCAAAAGATGGATAACAACTGTCCTGATGAGTGTGAGTACAACTTCAAAAGAGAAAGCGGTTTCATGCAGTTCTCAAAGAATAAAGTTGATTCCATAACTGAACAGGAAAACTTCCTTAAGAAGCAGATGGATAGATGGATATATATGGAAGCAGAAGAGCTAAAGGGAAGAATCCCGTCTGAATTAGCCAAAACTGAGGAAGGAAGACATGAAATCGAAGCTCTATTCCCAACTACAAAAGTGCCGACATATATGCCAATTAGATACCTTTTCAAAAAGCTTGCTATAGATTCAACTAAAGAGTTTCCTGAGCGTAATGACTATGAGATTGTTGCAACTAAATACTTGAATGCTTTCATAGCTGAGGAGTGGGAGGAGTTATATCCATTAACACTCCAATCTTTAGAGTATGATTTTAATAATGAGTTTGTTGAACATATTAAAATCAATAAGCCAATGTCTAAATTCAAAACATTCAGAATAGTATCTTCAGCTTTAAGTGAGAATCAAAATGAAGCCTTAGTACAGTTTGATGTTAATCATAAGACAGACTTTACTATTCATCTCATGATTAAGAATGGAGTATGGTATGTTAAAGCTCGCATATTAGGTGAGATGAAACTAGTCTATGCCGAATCTGATACTATAAGATTCATTGCTACCCATATGACACAAGAACAACTTGGAAATGCTTATGAGTACCTGAAAAAGTATAGAACTACATATCCTGACTCAGCAGATGTAATGTATTATTGGGGACTATATTATACACTCAGTGCTATGAATGCTAAGGCTAAAGATTTCTTCTTAAAGGCAATTACGATTGATAAGACCTTTGTAAATGCAAGATACAACTATGGGTTTATTCTACAAGCTGAGAACGATCTTGATTCAGCTAAAGAAGTGTATCTCGAGATTCTGAAGTATAATCCTAAGGAGATCAAAACCCTTAACAATCTTGCTATTATTGCGCTTGCTCGTAATGATTACGATGAAGCAGAGAAGTATCTTCGAAGATGCCTTAAACATCAACCGAACTTTGAGTTTGCGCAGAAGAATCTTGATTTAATTGAATCTCTTCGGAAAGGGGAGAAGCAATAAAGAAATAAGGCTACCGAATCGGTAGCCTTTGTAATATCTATAAAACTATCATTACATTATTGAAGCAAGACGTTTAACACCTTCTCTGATAACTTCAGGTTTAGCGTAACTGTAGTTCAGTCTTAAGCAATTTGATTGCTCTTGTCCTTTAGGGAAGAACTTACTACCGGGAATGAAAGCAACTTTCTGTTCACGTGCTTTAACAAACAGCTCATCAGCGTCCATATCTTCAGGTAAAGTAAGCCAGATGAACATTCCGCCTTCCGGTTTTGTCCATGTGATATGTGAAGGCATAAACTCTTCTAATGCTTCAAGCATGGCTTCCCAATACGGTGTGTAAAGTTCATTAATCTTATCAATTTGCTTCGTAAGAAGTCCTTTTTCCATATAACGGCCAACCATTCTTTCAGTAACACAACCTGGAGTCACATTTACCTTCTGTTGCCAAGAGCACATCTTACCGATAATCTCTTCACTGGATACAGCATAAGCGATTCTGAGTCCCGGTCCGAGTATCTTTGAGAATGATTTAACAAGGGTTACAAGTCCACGTTTGTTGATATCTTCAGCAAGGTTGAACAATGAAGGAACATGTTCACCTGTATATCTGAGAGAACCGTATGGGTCATCTTCTAAGATAGGAGTCTGATACTGAGCCATAAGCTCTAAGAGGTCCTTTCTACGTTGAAGAGACATTGTGATACCAGTTGGGTTTTGGAAGTTAGGAATAGTGTATAAGAACTTAACATTCTTTCCTTCCTCTTTGCACTTATCCAAAGCTTTCTTGAGTTCTACAAGGTCAATACCCTCAAAGTCCATTTCAACAGATACTAATTCAGCACCTTCAGCTTCGAAAGAGACCAATGATCCTAAGAAACTTGGGGCTTCACAAATGATTACATCACCTTGATTTATGAATGTCTTTGTAAAGTAATATATTGCATTTGTTGAGCCAACTGTAATAAGCATCTCATCATCAGTAATATTCTCATACTTTTCCCATTTCTTGAGCTCATTTTTGAGTACAGCATCACCTTCACTGGCACCATATTGAAGAATATCTTCACCAAACTCAATCACAACTTCTTTGTAGCATTCAGCAATCTCTTCTTTGTTGAAGCTATCAGGTGAAGGGAAACCACCCGCAAGAGAGATGAGTCCCGGAATACCTTTAGTTGTTGCAACTAATTCACGAATCATGGATGCGCCCATGCCCTTTGTCTTTTCAGAAAACATGTTGTTGAACTTCATAATTTTTCCTTTATATCTTTATTTTAAAATATCGATGGTTCATAGAGCGTCACTTCTGCATTGGTGAACTTCTCATTCTCACCAAGCGGACGCTTGAATTTTGAGAGTACTTTCCTATATCGTTTAGTACTATTAGCCGGATTATCGAGACGTATCATACGGCTCCCGATCTCTTTTTTATCATCATCATAAACTTTAATCAAGAACTCTCGCTTCTGAGAGTAATCTTTAGCATTTGTCACCATGAAACCAACATCAATAGTTGTACGAGAACTCTCTATAACTTCAACATTAGTGATAATCAACGATTTCTTCCGATGATTTATCCACACACTCCTGCCAATTATAGCTAAAATAACTATGATGAAGAGAACGAACTTAATCGTAGTTGAAATATTATGGTTTCTAGGAAACTCAAGTCTATCAAAATATGGCATAATAAAAAAGAGAGCGGGAAAGGATTGATTAAGCCTTTCCCGACAAAGATTTATTTAAGTTTCTTGCTCAAGACATCAAGCATGTCTTTAGTCATACCTGCCAAGTCATATTTAGGATTCCAGTCCCACTCTTCACGAGCAGCAGTATCGTCCATTGAGTTAGGCCATGTAGCGGCTATCTTCTCTTTCACTGGGTCAACGTCATAGTTCATTTTGAACTCTGGGATATGTTTCTTAATCTCAGCAGCGATACGCTCAGGGTCAAAGCTCATGGCAGTAACGTTGAAGCAATTTCTATGTTTGAGTCTGCAAGAATCAGCTTCCATAAGCTTAACAGCTGCATCAAGTGCATCAGGCATATACATCATATCAAGGAATGCGCCTGCAGGAAGATTACAGGTATACTCTTTCTTCTTTATAGCATCATAATAGATCTCTACTGCGTAATCAGTTGTACCACCACCGGGGAGAGTAACGTTTGAGATAATACCAGGATATCTTACACCACGGGCATCAACACCAAACTTCTCATAATAGTAGTCACTTAGTAATTCACCTGCAACCTTAGATATACCATAAACAGTGTTAGGACGCATTAGGGTGTCCTGAGGAGTGTTGTCCATAGGTGTGCTGGCACCAAAAGCACCGATTGAACTTGGAGTGAAAACAGCACCTTTAATCTCTTTAGCAATCTCAAGTGAGTTGAAGAGAGCGCCCATATTGAGATCCCAAGCAGCTTTTGGATTTGCTTCACCTTTAGCTGAAAGCATAGCAACAAGATTATAAATAGTATCAACATTATTATCAATAATCAGTTTGCGGAACTTCTCTCCATCAAGAGCGTTAAGTATTTCAAAAGGTCCATCTTCTTTTACTTCTTGTGGACAATTATCATGAATATCAGCAGCTATAACATTGCTGTTTCCGTAGATGTTACGAAGATATGTAACGAGCTCTGAACCTATCTGTCCGGCAGCTCCAAGAACAAAAATCTTTTTCACATATACCTCCCAAGGATTTTTTTGAGAAGAAATCTTTTATCTGTCTGCTTGTCAATCAAAAACTAACATAGCAAAAGGAATGATATAGCTACATAACTTTTTACTCATTGTTCACGCAACATAATATATTGGGGATACGGAGATTATTAATATTATTTATGGCTGATTTATTTTAAGTTTGGTCGGGATGACTGGATTTGAACCAGCGGCCTCTCGGTCCCGAACCGAACGCGCTACCAAACTGCGCTACATCCCGACTACATTTAAGTGACTTAGAACGTTTTGTTTTGTCAAGCACTAAAGTAGATATTGATTTAACGAAATACGCTTAAAATAATTAAGAAACAACTTACTGTTTTCCCTTCAGTTCTTGGCTGATCTTAACCGTAGAGTACAAAGTTATAATGTAAGCTATTAGCTGAAATTCTCATTCTAGTCTCAGCAGTAATTCTTTGTAATGGGATAGCGATATCTTGGTATTAACTTAGCAATTTCTTAGTAATTAGGCCAAGAATTGGCCAAGGGTTTGCCAAGTGTTGACCAAGGATTTGCTAAGAATTACTGCAGGGAACAGAGGGTGAAATAAAAGCTTAATTATAGATTTTTTGTTCGGACTTTTTTGCACTTTGAAACAGACTGGGTCTAATATCTGAAGTAGTAAAAATGAGAATGGAAATGTCACTTGACAAGAATAGACTAATCTCATCCTATACTGAATAATCGAAAAAAGTGTGTGGAGAGTAGATGTCTTATACAGTTTTAGCTAGAAAGTACCGACCTCAAACATTTGAAGAAGTATATGCCCAGGATCATATAACACGAATATTAATTAATGCCATTGAGATGAATAGAGTCGCTCAGGCATACCTTTTTGCAGGACCACGTGGTGTTGGAAAAACATCAATGGCCAGGATTCTGGCGAAAAGTCTCAATTGCGAAGTGGGTACATCTGCTCATCCTTGTAACAAGTGTTCTAACTGTGTCCAGATTACAAACGGAACTTCACAGGATGTGGTTGAAATTGATGGTGCATCAAATACTAGTGTTGATGATGTTAGAGATCTTCAGAAAGATCTTATTTACATGTCGGCAACATCTGACTATAAGATATATATTATTGATGAAGTTCACATGCTCTCCAAAAGTGCCTTTAATGCACTTCTAAAAACACTTGAAGAACCACCTGATAAAGTAATATTTATCTTTGCCACTACAGAACCCCATAAAGTGTTGCCTACGATTATTTCAAGGTGTCAACGCTTCGATTTCAAGAGTATTCCTGTTGATGCTATTGTGCAAAGACTTAAAGATATTGCAGAAAAAGAGCAGATTAAGACAGATGAGGAATCACTCTATATAGTGGCACAAAAAGCTGATGGGGGAATGAGAGACGCATTGTCACTCTTCGATCAGGTAATATCATATTGTAATGATGATATTACTTATGAAAAAGTGCAGGACATTTTTGGTATATTACCTTATGACCTATTCATTGAGATAATGAGAAACATTAAGACAGGTGCTTATAAAGAGCTTTTAGTCAACTTTCATGGTGTGGTTGAAGCGGGAAAAGATCTGCAAGAGTTCTTGAATGGACTTATGGAGTTTATCCGCAAGCTTCTATTGATGAAGATTGGGGTAAAACTTACTGATGTTCCTGAGTCTATGCTCTCGATGTTCCAGAAGGTAGCAACAGCTTTTGAAGAAAATACACTACTCTACTATATCTCAATGCTTATGAAGCTAAAAGAAGATATTAAATCGGGTTCCAATTCTGTAATGCTTACGGAAATTGCGTTATTGAAACTCAGTAAAGCAGAGGAGATGATTGGAGTCTCAGATTTAGTTGAAAGGATGAATAACTCCCCTTTTCAGGAAACTACTCAGGTAAGCAATCATAATATACCTGAGTATCCATCATTTAGTAAGGAGGAATCCCCTGCTCCTGTTATTCAGGAGATGACCACGAATCACAATGATGTTGAAGAAGTTGCTCCTCAAGTAGATAAAGTGCTTAGTACTGAAGAGCTAAAAATGCACTGGGGAGATGTTGTCGAAGTAGCAAAAAAGAAGAGTGCTTTTACCGGAAATTATCTTCAAGATGTAAGAATAGTGTCTTTAAGTGTTACTGCCTTAGAGCTTTATACTGACAATAAAATGATAGGTGACCGAATAAAAGGTTTTGAGAAGGAACTACTTTTAATAATCAATAACAGGTTTAACTCAGATTTGAAAACAGTAAATATACAAGTAGTAGAGAAGAAAAGTGAATCTCAGAAGTTTGATATGGGATCTCTAGAAACCAAATCTCCTAAGTTGGCAGGTTTTGTAAAAAAGACAAACTCGGTGGTTAAACAATTATGATAACCTTGACTGTAATATCATATGTTTTATCAATAAGTTATGCCGTGTTTTATCTAGTACTATTGTATGGCTTAGTAAAGATAGTAACTAAGAAAAGGTATAGTGGAGAGCCACAGAAGTTATCCGTGATAATAGCTGCTAGGAATGAAGAAGATAATATTGAATCTTTACTACAAGCATTAATCTCTCAAAACTACTCAAATGAAAGCTATGAAGTTGTTATTGCAAATGATAGATCGACTGATACCACTGCTACTATTTTGGAAGAGTATTCTATCAAATATCCTGAACTAGTTAGATATGTGACAGTTGAGTCTCAGAAACCAAATCTTATAGGCAAGAAGAATGCATTAACAGAAGCAATTGCGATTTCTAAGCATGATATTCTAGTATTTACTGATGCTGATTGTACTCCTGATAGCGAATGGCTTAGTGAAATGAATAAAGCATTTACTGGAGATGTAGATTTTGTAGGTGGATATTCACCATTGATTCTTGATAACAAGTTCAATCAAAACATTAAGAATCTAGAGCGAGCTTTCTTTTTTGGAATTTCAGCAGGAAGTTTTGGATTGAACCTACCATTAACAGTAACCGGACGCAATATGGCTTACAGGAAGAGTTTGTTTGAAAAGGTAAATGGATACAGTGGAATAGGTACGATCCGTTCAGGTGATGATGATTTAATGATGTTTAAATTAGCTCCCTATATCAGGAACTACTCGTATTTACTTGGGGAAGAGGGAATAGTTCCTTCCAAAGATAGATCTGCAATAAATGATCAAGTTAATCTAGAGACACGTAGATATTCTAAGCTTAGATATCATCCTCGTTATTTACAGGTCACAAGTGGGTTAGTATTCTTATTTTTTATATTACTGTTGATTGATACGATTCTTTTTGCACTAGGAGTTATGGATTTTGATGTATGGTTTAGGATTATAATAATAAAAAGTATTGGTGAGTTATTGTTCATTACCAATTATTTAAAACTGATTGGTAGGACGGGTTTAATAAAAACTTACCCGATTCTCGGTATCTATTATGTCATCCACTTTTTGTGGTTTGGTTTGAAAGGGACATTTGGAAATTATAAATGGAAATAACATATTTCTTTACGAATATCGTTTATGTAAGTAATATGTTCTAAAGGAGTATTTCAGGGAATTATTATGATAAATACATTAATGCAAAAGTATGGTTTTGAGGATTCATTCCTTAAGTTTGAAAATGCTGAGTACTATTTTATATCGAAGAAGGGTGAACAGAAATTAGGCGTAAAAATAACTCATCATAAGATTGGACATAATATAACTAATTTAGTTAAACGATATAATAGAGTACAAGCTTTATTGGGTGGAATGAGCTTACTTGATCATAGAAATGAAAACAATACAGCTTTCTTTGTGATTGATGCTGAGGATTTGATTCCATTATTTGAAGTAGCTAGGAAAGAATCACTAATTTCTGGAAACAGATTAATACCTTCATTGTTTGAAATGACGGAAGTTTTATGTCATAATGGTGAAGAGTTTAATTTCAATTATACACACTATAAGTTGTTATTTGTAAATACTGTGACACATAAGCTTCAATATTGTACAATCAATGATGTGATATGCCATATATTCACTGAGCCTGAGGAGATTTTTGGAGTTAATGATTTCTTGATTTATAGATCACCTGAGGAGTTGAAGGGGCGCGTAGCGACCGAGCAATCTTTGCTATATAAGTATTCTATGATGCTCTATCAAATCTTCACGGATGGACGAATTCCATTTTCATCAGTTGATAAAGATGTCATTTTAAACGAGATAAATAATGGTACCTATATTCGACCTAACTATTACAATGTAAGCATGAATTCATCAATAAGAAATGCGATACAAAAAAACTTATCTGTAGACCCGGAAAAGCGAGTTAAAAGCTTTGAGGAGCAACTTTCCATAATTGATGATATCAATCAAGGATTCCTCTATCATAATGAATTTGACCCTAGAGAAGAACAGTTTGCTTCAGAAGATTTTAAAAGTAAACTAGTTATTAAAATCGTTCTTGATATTTTGATTGTATTGATAGTTATTGGTGGAATTTCCTATGTAGTAATACGTTTAAGCGATCCCAAAACGGAACAAAAAATAGAGTATCGCTTAAAAGATAAGGTTGCAACAGAATCATTAAGCAAAGATTCTGTAACTCCAAATACTACTAAAGTGATTCAGCAACAAAAAAAGTCGTATGTTAATACGAAGACACTTGATAAGCTTATTGATAGTGATATAGACACAGTAACCCACAAACTAAAAGGTTATGGAATCTATATTAAGAAGATTAATTATGAGCGAAAGGGTAGAAATGATCATCATAAATTACTTGATTATATCTACAATAAAGAGAATAAATCAATTATTCTGACCTTTACTCAGAAAGGCTTCACTATGCCTGATTATGAAAACAATTTCTATAAGTCTGTAAAAACAGATTTCACTAGGCGTAAGTTAAGAGTTGGAAATGTCTCATACATTTGGACAAGTCAGGATAAGACAGATAGAATTTTGAAAACATATCCACCTGCAGGAACCTTTGTTTACGAAAATGATAGTGTAAATTTAGTTGTTGGTAAGGGAGAGAATGTCCGATGAGAGTAAGTGCTTTCTTACTATGTATACTGTTTTTTGTCACCGGTTGTGTGACAGTATCCAAAGAATATATCTCGAAAGTACCTGTGGAGAAACAAGTAGAAGTTCCTATTGTTGAAACTGTCACAAAGGTCAAGTATGAACAGCAGAATCTTTTCGGTCAAAAACCTGGAACAGTGGAAATTGCTTTAGTTAAGACTAAAGAATTTAGTACTAATACTGATGCAATAGTCAGTCAGATATTTGATCATCTGACAACTGTACCTGACTTGAATGACAAGTTTGTGATTTATGATTCCAATACTCTCAAACAATTGTTAAATCTAAATTCCATCGATGTTACTATTGAAAATGATCTGAAAGTCTTGAAAAAGAACCAAATGGATTACGTAATGTATATCTCAGATATTGGACCACTAGGCGATCGTTTCACTCTCAATATTGTAGACTTATTGCATAACGAATCAGCTGCTTCAATTAAGTTTAGAAATTCATATGACTCCTCATTTCTAAATGATTTAAGGTTCTTTTTTCTTCAACAAGAAATCCCTGTATATTACGAAGAAGAGGTTGTGACAGGGACAACATATAAAACAGTTACTGAACTTGTTGAACGAACAATTACACATGATTATAAAACAATGCCTTGGGGAGGAAGGATACTCTTAACTGCTAGCATTGTAGGAATATTGTACGTTTTGAGTACTCAATAGTTTAATTTAGGAGGGTTTTTGAATTTCAAGTTAGTTCTTTGTGTCTTTATGATTTTTGTTAATTTTTCGTTAAGTTCTATAACAGAGGAGCAGATTAAGAATACTGATTTATATATTTATGGAAGAGGGGAGAACGTTAATTTTAGGGAAGCAGAAATTGAGGCTCTAGCAAATTTATCTGAGCAAATTTCAGTAATGATTAGCTCTAGTTTTGTTGATGATGTAAAAGAGAGTAATGGCAATCTAAATGAGTATTCCAGGTCAATTGTAAAAACATTTTCTACTGCATATTTAGATAATACAGAGAAGAAAGTCATTGAGACAGATGATGGATATATCATCTATAAATATCTCTTGAAAACAGAAAAAGAGAAGATATTTGAGATAAGGAAAAAGAAAGTTTATGACTACGCCAAAAGAGGAAACTCTCATTTAGAGGAGATGAACGTAGGTTGGGCAATCAGAGATTTCTATTGGGGTTTAATACTATTGAAAAGCATTCCCATGTATGATAGTTTCAAAATCACTGATGATGAGGGAAGTGAAGTTAGTCTAAAGCTATATCTTCAAAAGAAAATTGAGCTGATTCTGACCGGAATCTCATTTGAGCTAGTAAAAAAACAAGAACTCTCTAATGCGCAATCTCTATATTTTGAAGCATATTTTGATGATACAGTAATCAATGATTTAAGCTACACATATTTTAATGGTGATGATCAGATTAGGGGGAATATACTTGATGGCGAGGGGATTGTTAATATCCCTAAGTCATATTATGCTGCTACAGATAGATTTAGGATTACTATTGATTATAAGTATTTAGATCTTGTAGAAACCGATGGTTTCGATGAGGAGATTAAGGAACTTATTAAAATCATCAATGGTGGTAAGTTTTCTAACTTGAAGTATCTGCGAAAAGAAACTACACCTAAAGACGATAAGCAACAGAGTATCTCTTCTAAGCTTGTTAATTTTTCAGACAATACTGTTAGTAAACGAAAACTGAATAGTATTGTATCGGAGATTATTACTTCTATTAAAAATAAGAACTATCACTCAGTTCAACATCATTTCTCAGACATTGGATTCAATCAGTTTCTAAAAATGATGAACTATGGAGAAGTTGGAGTTTTAGAAAAAGATTTTCAAATAAACTACTACAACTTAGGGCACCGAGTTCAGATAAGGGCAGTTCCCATTATTGTTACTCTTAATGACAGAAGGAAGAAAACTTTAATTGATAAGCTTTCATTTACGTACGAAGATGGTAAAGTAACTTGGGTTAACTTTGCTCTTGATGATTCTTATCTTGATGCTGCATTTAAACAAGCTGAAAGAGCTAAGGATGCGAAAGAAAGGTTACAATGTATTAGCTTCTTAGAGTATTATAAGACAATCTTCGCAATGAAAGATGATGTTAAAATAGAACAAATCTTTGCCGATAGTGCAGCTATATTCATCGGGTACGTAAGTGATACAGAGGAAGTTTCAGAAAACCTTAAAGATGCAATTGATTTGCAAATTGGTAGTAAAACAGTAGTGAAAAGAGTATCCAAATCTGATTACATAACACGATTAAAAGACAAAGTGTTTAAAGAAAATGACTGTGTAAATATTCAGTTCACTGACCATGAGATAATCAGACGTTCTTCTAGACGTCCAATTTATGCTATTCAATTACATCAGTTGTATTATTCAACAAACTATTCAGACGAAGGGTACCTAATGCTTTATATTGATTTTACTCAAGAAGGAGAACCCAAAATCTTCTTTAGATATTGGCAACAGGAGCATATAGGAGAGGAAGCCCTTAGAGGTATAGTACCGGGGGACATAAAGTTTTAGATTAATAAATAATTGCAGGGGGTAAGTATGAAGAAATATTATGTGTTTATATTTCTCATTATTAATGTAATGTCATTGATAGCACTTGAATTCATCGTTGAAGATTTCAAGCAAGATAATTTGGATTTTACTGCAACAGTTGAGTCAGTCTTTGATTCAAATGGTGATGATTGTGCAATCATTAAAGTCGAAACAGATGTTACATCAGAAATCCATTTTGTAAATGTAGAGGTAGCTAAGAAAGTTAAGAAATCTCCCGGTGTTTTCTATTTTTACATCTCTTTTAGGGAGCAGGAAATTAAGATAACAGCAGAAAACTATATGCCTATGAGCTACCCGTTTCCATTCAACCTGGAAGGGAAAAAAGCATACACTTTAAAGCTTAAATCACACGGTGAAGCTATTAAACAAGAGGATCTTCTTACAGTTATCTTAGACGTTAAACCTGTTGGGTCTAAAGTCTTGATTGATGGAGTGATTGTTGAGCAAGATTTTGTTAAACTAGTGAAAGGGAAACATACTTTTGAAATAAGTAAAGTAGGATTCGTATCTGATGTAGCTGAGATTGATATTCAAAAAGATACATCTTTAGAATTTCGTCTAAAACATGCTAAAAAGTATAAAGTAGAGTTTTCGTCATCACCTGAAAAAGCAACTGTAAGAGTTGATGGTAAGCTTATAGGGCAAACTCCTTGTGCTGATCTACTTCATTCCGGTAGACATGAAGTTGTAGTTGAAAAAGTCAATTATAAGGAGCAGACACGCATAATCAACATCGAAGATAAACAGCAGTTACATTTCACACTTGTTAAAGATGTAGCAAAAGTAAATATTGATATTCCTGATTATTGTAAACTGTACATTGATGGGAGAAGTTATTCGAGCGGACTTGGAATTGAATTAAAACCCGGTACATATAGTCTTAGAATCATGAATCCAGTAGGTGAAGATATTATGGATGGATTTGAAGTAACAAACGACCTAAAAACCATCGATAGGACATACAAGCCTGAGATTAAATCAGGAACTGTAGATATTAAAGCATTCCCTAGTCATAATACTAAGATTGTTTTAACAGACGCTTTGGGAAAAAGGCATGAAGATACCGGTCTTGTTAGTTTTGATAATATCTGTATTGGAGATTACACTATTGTATGTTCAAGAGAAGATTATGAAGACTACAGAGTTACCGGAACAATGACCGAAGATGGTATGGAAATTCATGAATGTAAACTTAAAGAGCTTGAAGGTGAAGGTGATTTATCTCTAAATATTAAGCCTTCACATGCAAAGCTTGTCGTTACAAATTTGAAGAATAAA
The DNA here is from genome assembly GCA_963677495.2 of Cloacimonadales bacterium (SeqCode). Lineage (GTDB taxonomy): Bacteria > Cloacimonadota > Cloacimonadia > Cloacimonadales > JAFGVF01 > Zophobacter. The sequence continues at coordinate 1,309,082 of CAXXOU010000004.1, read as the reverse complement.
AAGACCTACAAAGCAGTACCGGGCAAGAAACTTGAGGATTTACCAGTTGGTAAATATAAAGTTCAAGCAACTGCTAAGGGTTATACTAAAAAGAGTGAAATCATTACGATTAAAAAGAATAAAAAGCATACCGTAAACTTTAAACTCCAAGAACGTGGCTTTAGAGCACGATTAAACAATACTCTAACTACCAGGTTCTTCTATTTGGGTGGTGTTCAGCATATAGGAAGAGACTATGAAGATGAATATGAGTATTCAGAAATATTCGATACAGAGAATGTTGAAGGCAACACTCAGATTATCTACGATGATATTTATGCCCACTCCCGTTTCAAATATGGTATAGTTGGTTTACAAGCTGATGCTAATATTGGAGCAAAGATTTACCGAAAGAGTAAAACTCATTTTCCAAATAGTTCCATAAAAGAGTATGAAGATGAAATCATGTATGGTGCAGAACGTTTAGAGGGGCAACTGTTTGTTGATACGAAAGATGTTATGCTTTCAGCTCATTATGGAAGATTAAGATCTATAAACAGATATGCTTATATTGAACGTTGGGGTGGTATAGGATACCAGTTTAGACTGAGATCAGACGTAATTGATCTGAAAGCTATGTATGCATCCAGACCAGTTGCTCTTGGCTATAGTGAAGAAACAAGTGATCTCACAAATTTTGATACTCACGAGAATCCTCATATCTCTTTTTCTTTCAAACATAAGATAGATAAGAAGTATTATTATCTCATAGATGGTATTACGAATGAGGAAGGTACGAAAGCACTAGTGAACTTCGAGTATGGGATAAATGCTTTTCGGGCTAGATTGGGATATGGCTCAGTTGAAGATGAGCAGACTGCCTATTTAGTCGATATTGGAATTCTTGAAGGTGGAGAACGAAAAGGGGAGGATGGATTTGTAGAACTTGGTTGCTCTCTCGGAGTCTGGGAAGTTGAGGAGGATGAGGATCTTGATTATTATAGCTCAAGCTTTGTTAAGAATGCCTTGGCTTCATATCTGAATGGATTCCATTTCTTGAAACTTGATACTAACCCCTTATCTGATAGCATTGATAATGCTAATGAAAATCCCAGTGATTATGTTATTGCATGGGCTCCGATATCAGAAGAGTCTATCTACTATATGGTTTACGCAAACTTTAAACCGGTTTTTAGTAAAAACTTTAGTCCATACTGGTATAATGGAGCAATCTTTTGTAATGGTGCTGCTATTTATGAGACTGATCTTGGAGCTGAGTTTAAGCTAGTTAATAACAATACACACAAGCTCTTCTTTAATGTCCTATGTGCATTTATTCATCAAAGGAATGTGTATGGAGATTCTTATGAAGATGATTATAATGGAGATTGGAAGCAATTTGTTGAACAGAACATATTCGGTTTAAAAGCTGAGTTGTCTTGGAGACTATGGTAGAAGTTTAACATTATATGAACATAGGCTGATGTAATTGCATCAGCCTTTTACTTTATACACAAGTATTTTATTAAACTACAGCATTTCAGGGAGTTTGTCGGCCTGATAAGGAAACGGAGTTCCTAATATGCACTCCGGAGTCGCAACACAGTGCAATTTGCAATGACTTACAGCATTTCAGGGAGTTTGTCAGACTGAAAGGAGAACGGACTTCCTTAAATGCACTTCGGAGGAGTCATCTGAAAGCAACATACTCAGTGCAATTTCCAATCACTTAGTTGTATTTATTGTCCTTTTTGCTCCCTTTCACTACTCTATCCACCAACGCACTGTGCACGCACTGTGATCCCACTGTGAAGGCACTGCCAACCCACTGTTTGTCAATGGCAGTGAGAAATGGTACACGATGGCAGTGAAAAGTGGTACAAAACTGCCAACCTTTAAAAATGACTACTTCAAGACAGTTTGGAGTAGGTATGATTGGAGTAGAAGTGTATCATTCAATAAAAACTATGCATAAGCAAGGGCATAGTCAGCGTAAGATCGCAGAGGAGTTGTCTCTATCAAAGACAACAGTAGGTAAATACATAAATATGACACTTGATGAGTTCATGGAACTAATAAACAATAGCATTCGTGAAAGCAGTTTTGCCATATGTGAGCAATATGTCCGCGAAAGGCTTAGCAAATATCCACGATTAAGAGCTAGTGTACTATATTTAGAAGTTAAGAAAAAGTTCCCTGAGATAAAAGCAAAAGACAGAGCTTTCCGAGATTTTGTTCGTAAGCTAAAGCAGACTTATCCTGTCGATAAATACCGTAATTATGCAGTAATCGAGACGGCTCCCGGTGTTCAGGTTCAAGTTGATCCAGGTGAGATGAAAGTAGTTTTGGGTAATAAACGTCAAAGAGTTTATTTTATAGTTTTTGTGCTTTCCCACTCGCGTCAAAGCTATGTCCATTGGAGCACAACACCATATAACACATCAAGGTTTATTGAAGCTCATCGTGAAGCTTTTATCTATTTTGAAGGTATCCCTTCAGAGTGTGTTTACGACCAGACAAAGCTTGTAGTAATACAGGAACGCTATCGGGAAGTAATCTTAAATAATCAGTTCCATCAGTTTGCAGCAAAAACGGGCTTTCATCCTCATGTATGCGAAGGCTATGATCCACAAAGCAAGGGTAAAGTAGAGCGTAATGTCTCAGAAGTAAAGCATGGCTTTATGTATGGCAAAGAGTTCAAAGACCTGGCAGACCTGCGTTCACGCGGACTTGAGTGGCTTTTACACTTTAACGGCAGAACCCATGGCACAACCCGTAAAGTACCATCAGAAGTATGGCAAGAAGAGAGGTTAAAGCTAAAAGATATTCCAGAGTTTATCTTCACTTTAGAAGTTCGTAATGCAGATAAAACAGGCTTAATCTCGTATGAGGGTAATAAGTACTCTGTTCCATTAGAGTATCAGCGAAAACAGGTATATGTGCAAAAAGAAAAGAGCACTTTAGTGGTGATGGATATTTATACAAGAAAGGAAATCTGCCAACATGAGCTATGCACAGAAAAAGGCAAAATCATCAAAAACACTAATCATTATCGGGATTTTACGGTAGTGCTACAAGAGCTTATTGAGCGAGTAAAGGATGAGATGAGTGAATATATCCAAGGAGAAGAACTAATCCAGAGGCTTGTTAATGATAACCCTAAAATAGCAAGGGATCAGTTGAGAGCCTTAAGCAAGTTTAAGCGTAACTATGAAACAGATGTATGGGAGTCAGTGCTTCCTGAGGTAATGACTCTTTCGCATGTAAAGGCAACAGCCATAGAGAAGCTTCTGAATGCAAAAGTAAGACAAATGAAGCTAAATGAATTATCAGAATCAGAACCACAACAAGACTCAGAGAGTTCATTAATAGAGCGCTCATTAGATGACTACATGAAGGTGTTATAAGATGATAGAGATAACTAAAACATACATCAAAAGGGCTCGTTGTACTCATATTTTGAATACTCTTGAAAGTGCAGTTTTAGAAGCAGAGAAACAGAATATGACTTATCTGGAGTTCGTACATTATCTATTTGAAAAAGAGAACTCAGGAAGGAATCAAACCAATATCAACAGAAGACTTAAACAGGCTCACATCCCGGTAATAAAGACCTTTGATGAGTTCGACTATGCTTATCAACAAGTAATAACCAAAAGACAAGTAAAGGAGTGGAAGAACTTTGTCTGGCTGGAGCAGAGGAGGAATATAATTTTAATGGGACCTCCGGGAGTAGGTAAGACTCATGTTGCAACAGCACTCAGTTATGAAGCAATAAAGGCAGGATATAAGGTGGTGTTTTATAATCTGAACAACCTTATCGAAGAACTTGTACTAGCTGAAGCAGATAACAACATAGATAAATATCTAAGCAATATAGCCAAGAATGATCTGATAGTTATAGATGAGATGGGGTATCTTCCTCTCCAGACAAAGGCAGCTAATCTGTTCTTTAGACTCATCCATCTCTTATACGAATTTAGATCAGTAATCATAACATCGAATAGGTTGTTTAATGAATGGGGAGCTATTTTTAACGACAATGTGATAGCAACTGCTATTCTTGATAGATTACTCCATCACTCACAACCAATTACAATGCTCGGAGACAGCTTTAGACTAAGGAATTTTCAAAAATGAAGACTGTACCATTTTTAAATGCCAAACTGTACCAATTTAAAATGCCATTGACACACTGTTTCACTGGGTGCACAGTGCGTGCACAGTGGGAAAACAGTGGGATGACTATGTTTTGATTGAAGGATTAGTTTGAGTGCAAATAATCAAACCACAAAAGGCACAAATAGCACGAAAAGAGACAGAATTATTTAGTGTTTTTCGTGTGGTTCGTGGTATACCGTCAATATTCAAACCCATTCGGGGTTGTGTAATTTTTGGAGAATACATTACCCAGAATTGCATTCGGAGCTACTCATATGTAACTCTTTCAGAGTTAGTAAATACCCATTATGTTGTAAGATCTATGTTAATAGTTTATCAAAATAGATTCGATTTTGTTAGTAGTCATTATCCCAGCGGGATAAAATGTGAGTAGCCATGTACTGTATGAAATGCATGGACGTATGTCCCTATTAGAATCCACGACCCCAAAGTGGGTCGAATATGTTCTTGATTCGCTAATTCCGGTTCTCTAAGCTACTTTCGTTCTCGCGTCACATTATCATCGCAACGAAAGTCCGGGTTAGTCCCTCCGAAATGCACCATTCGGAAGGTCTGCGACCATTACGAAGGTACAGATGTCCATCGTTTTTTTTCTTTACAAGTGAAATAGAAGGATTATAAATAGTCGGTTGATAATAGAAATGTAGATTAAAGGACACAGGAGGCTGAAGATGACAAGAAGAATTATAGCTTTGATTATGCTGATGGTTTTAACTGTATGCTTGTGGGGTGAATATAAAGTAGATTCAAATAATAGTGGTTGGTTATCCGAATATGGACCTGCGAATATGCCCAAACATAACAAGACTAAGTTCGAATTAGATTTGGAAAGTGGGGCATTATTTACAGGGTACAATGATGTGAGGATTCCAGGTGATGAAGGGACTAAGTTCTCTTTAAAAGATGATTTGGAAACTGATGTTGAGCCCTATTTCAGAGCTAAGCTAATCTATCATTTCAATCCTAAACATCACATATCCATGCTATATGCTCCTCTTTCAGTTACAGCTACCGGTAAGGTCGATAGAGATATAATCTATCAGGGTAAAACATTCGTTGCAAACAGTGATTTAGAGTCGGTTTACCAGTTTAACTCATATCGTATCTCATATCGCTATGACTTTGTAAGAAGAGATAATTTGACTTTCGGGGTTGGGTTTACAGCAAAGATTAGAGATGCGTATATCACCCTCGAAGACGATGCGAAGAAAGCAGAGAAGAAGAATGTGGGATTTGTCCCAATCATAAAGTTCAGATTGAATTGGAGACTGAACAATGATTTAAGTTTAATCCTGGATGGTGATGCACTTGCTGCCCCACAAGGCAGAGCTGAAGATGTAGCCCTTAGTTTGAATTATAACCTCAAGAAAAAACTCGGATTCCGAGCCGGCTATCGTATCCTCGAAGGTGGGGCTGATAATGATGAAGTCTATACCTTCTCACTGTTCCACTATTTAGTTGTTGGGGTTAGTTATAGGTTTTAGAATAACTACCTTGAGAATGGTCTTAAGACCTTCTCAATGGTGCTCTTGTGATGTAAATCGAACCACCCTTGGTCGATTTTCCCGTACCGAGAATCTACTACCCCTTCAGGGTCAGTATTTTAGTATAATCTAACCATAGGATCGCACAGTAGCGGTCACTATTACGACCATCGGGAGTTCTGGGAATTGCGTACTTCGAAGTATAATTCCAAGAAGTTGTTCGACAACTGTCTCACGAGCTCCTTTGAAAATGAGTTGCTTTCGTTTCTCAAGCAAACTCCTTTGAAAATGAGTTGCTTTCGTTTCTCAAGCAAGCTCCTTTGAAAATGAGTTGCTTTCGTTTCTCAAGCAAGCTCCTTTCAGTCGGTTCCCCATGATCTTAAACTCACACAGGTGACCGGAATTATCGTAAGTCATTGCAAAAGGTACTGAATATATCTACTGAAGCAGGAATAATCACAGAGTGATTAAATATGAGTAGCCATGCATGAAATGCATGGTTGAATGACCCATTAGAATCCACGACCCCAAAGTGGGTCGAATATGTTCTTGGTTTGCTAATTCCGGTTCTCTAAACCTGATCCGTTCTCGCGTCACATTATCATCGCAACGAAAGTCCGAGTCAGTCCCTTCGAAGTGTACCATTCGGAAGGTCTACGACCATTACGAAGGTACAGATGATTGTTCATCTAACATTTTGCATTCTACAAACAATCAAAAAAGCACGAGTCCATACGACTGATAAGGATTTCCTCTCCATGAGTAATTGATTTCAAAGTCTCGGTCAGTGGAAATTGCCGACTTTGTCGGCACAGCAACTCAGGAGAGTCGCAGTACATTTGTAGTGCGAGTGTCCCCACTTGCACATAGCTCGATAGAGCTATAACCGGGAAGCAAATCGTGCTCTGAAACTAGTATTGACATGCATTAAATAATATTAGTCCTATGATTGGATATATGACAGGAATTGAACAACTTACTGAAGAATTGCTTGATATCTTTCGCTTAGCGTCGTACTCACAAGTTCCTATGGACGCTAGCTGAGTAACAATATAGCTCTTTAATTGTTAATCCCCACTTTCTACTTTACAACTAAAAAAGTATCCTGATAATTGGCAGTTGGTCAAAAACAGATAACTTAAGCTATCAAACGAGGTAGAGATTATGAAAACTATAAGGGTTAACAGAATTGAGTTCAGATTGAACGGGTGGTTGGTGCAGACAGAATGTAAGCCGGCTGAGACAGCGTTGGAGTTGTTGCATAGATTTGGTATGCAGAGTGTGAAAGAGGTCTGCTCGGAAGGTGATTGTGGGGCATGTACTATCGCAATCGGAGAGATTTGGGAATCAAAGCTACGTTATAAATCAATTACATCATGTATCTATCCTGCGACAAAGCTTCATGGCAAGCATGTAGTGACAACTGAAGGATTGGGTACACCTGATAAAATGCACTTCATCCAGAAAGTGTTGTTTGACAATCATGGAACCCAGTGCGGCTTCTGCACGCCGGGTATTGTTATGAGTGTATTCGCTTTGCTTATGGAAAATGGGAACCCATCCTTGGCGGATTTTAAGACTGCTTTAGAGGGTAATCTTTGCAGATGTACAGGATACAAACATATTGTCAAAGCCGGGGAAGAGCTGATCAAAAGTATGCATAACAAGCTGATCAATAAGAATGATATCCTGCCTGAATCCAAAGAAGCTATTATTAAAGATTTAGAGGCAATCCCGAAAGAGATAAAAAACTTCCCGATGCAGGTTGAAGATCACTATCCGGTTGATTGTTACTTAATGCCAAAGGATCTTGATGAACTATATATGCTAACTAGCAGAGGTGGATATAAGTTTATCGCCGGAGCCACAGATTTGAATGTCGAATCGAACATACGACGTGAATTCAGTAAAGAGTATTTAGATATTTCAGAGGTGATAGAGCTTACCTATATAGATGAATTAGACGGAGTTGTGAAGATAGGCTCAACTGCAACTCTTACTGACATAATGAACAATGCAGTTATACAGAAGTATTTCCCTGCCTTAGTTGATACAATCAAGATAATGTCCTCCACTCAAATCCGCAATGTTGCCACATTAGGTGGTAACATCAGCAATGCAAGTCCTGTAGCTGATGGTGCATCTATGCTATTAGGACTGGAAGCGAAGCTTCTACTTGATGGTGGATGTGGTGATCGGTTCATTACTCTGAGCGAGTTCTATAAGGGATATAAAGATATAGATTTAGATGATTGTGAGTATATTGAGGCTATTGTAGTGCCGAAAAAGAACTATACATACTCCGGATTTATCAAAAGCTCCAAACGAAAGAACGTGGATATATCTTCTGTTAACTCAGCCATGTCTGTGTATATAGATGAGGGAGATATCTTAGGAGTAACAATAGCATTTGGTGGCGTGAAAGAGCATCCTGCCTTAGCAAACAAAACAATGGAGTACCTTAACTTCAAGCCATTGACAGATGAGGTGATTGAGAAGGCTGCCGAGATTGCAGCTGAAGAGTTCACTCCTATCAGTGATGTTAGGGGAAGTGACGAATATCGATCAACACTGATTAAGAACCATATTAAGAAACATTTTGAAAGAGTTAGGAATCGTATATGAATAAAGTTAAAGAAAGTAAACATTTAAGCGGGAAACTCCATGTCTGTGGTACTTCGAGGTTCATAGGGGAGGAGAATATACCGCAAGGAATGCTTTATGCCCATGTTGTCACTTCAGAGATTGCTCATGGGGAGATTGTATCAATTGATACTTCCGAATTGAAGCAGATTGAAGGGAATATTAGAGTAGTTACAGCTAAAGATATTCCGGGAGAGAATAACATTGCCCATGGGAATGGGGATAATCAGCCTTTATTGCCAGAAAAGATAGTTAAGTATTATGGACAACCGATTGCCATTGTTTTAGCAAATGATGCCTGGACCGCTGAATACGCAGCAAGTAAAGTGAAACTTGAGATTAAGGAACTGAAACCTATTCTATCAATAGATGATGCAGTTGAAGCGAGTGAATACTATATAAACCCCAGAATGATTAAGAGGGGCGACCTGTTAAAAGGTTTCGAAGAAGCTGATCTGATTATTGAAAAGACAATTGAAACCGGGGCTCAGGAGCATTTCTACTTAGAGACCCAACGCTGTTTGAGTATTCCTGAAGATAATGGAAGTTTTACTCTGTATTCATCAACACAATCAACTTCCGAGACTCAGGAAGTAACTGCTAAGGTCTTAGGTTTAACATCTAATCAGATTACTGTTGATGTGAAAAGGTTAGGTGGAGCATTTGGCGGAAAAGAATCACAAGCCACACTTTGGGGAGCATTGTCAGCTCTAGGAGCATATGTATCAAAGAAGCCTGTACTACTACAATTGAGAAGACCAACTGATATGCAATCTACGGGGAAAAGACACCCTTTTAAAAATAAGTTTAAGCTTGGTATTAAGAATGATGGAACTATAACAGCTTTTGAGAATATTCTCTATTCAAATGGTGGTGCTTACACAGACCTATCAATAGCAATACTGGAAAGAGGGTTGTATCACTCAGACCATGCTTATTATATCCCGAACTCATCGTTTGTTGGTTATCCATGCAGGACAAATCTACCTCCAAACACAGCATTTAGAGGTTTTGGTGCACCTCAGGGTATCATGAGTATCGAGTATGCTCTTGATATCGCAGCACAAAAACTGGGAATAGATGCTTTAGAGATTAGACGCATAAACTGCTACAAAGAGAATCAGACCACACCTTATGGAATGGAAGTGTTTGAACCTGTGGGTGGTGAAATGCTGGAAGTGTTGAAGGATAATGTTCAGTACAATAAACTCAAAGAGGAAGTTGATAATTTCAACTCAGAGCATTCTCACACTAAACAGGGAATAGGAGTTGTTCCGGGTAAGTTTGGTATATCTTTTACTGCCGGATTTCTTAATCAGGGTTCCTCCTTAATCTGGGTTTATGCTGATGGAACCATCTCTGTATCACATGGTGGAATCGAGATGGGACAACAGGTTAACACTAAAGTCTGTCAGGTTGTTGCGGAGACGCTTGGTGTTGGTATGGATAGAATTAGAATCGAATCAGCTAATACTAAACGAGTAGGTAATGCCTCTCCAACAGCTGCATCTACCGGTAGTGATATTAATGGGTATGCTGCCCGAAATGCTGCTTTGATACTTAAAGAAAGATTAATGAAGATAGCAGGGAACTATTGGGATGAGAAAGGCCTTAATCGGGTAGATGAGATTAGAATCGAAGATGATTGTTTCGTGTCAGGTACTACAGTCGTACAATTTGCAGAAATGGTTCATTATGCCTACTTCAATTGTGTTGATCTAGGTGCTCATGGCTTTTATCACACACCCGGAATTAAGTTTGACCATGATAAAGGAAAAGGTAGACCTTTTGCTTACTTCGTTTATGGGGCTGCTTTATCAGTAGTAGAAGTTGATTTATATACAGGTGAATACTCTCTCAAAAAGGTTGCAATTGTGCATGATAGCTCCTCGCCAATAAACACTGAAGTTGATAAAGGGCAAATCTATGGAGCTTTTACTCAAGGGTTCGGACTGTGTACAATGGAGGAACTGCCTTATGACGGGAAAGGCCGCTATTTAGCAGTAAATCCTTCAACCTATAAGATTCCATGCATTATGGATATCCCTGATGATTTTAATGTAGAAATGGTAACAGTAGAGCGTGAACATGCAAGTGTTATGGGTAGTAAAGCTGTGGGTGAACCTCCGCTAATATATGGACTATCAGTGTGGTTAGCTCTTTTTGATGTCTTGAAAAGGAGTAATCCGAATAATGACAATTTGAAGTTTCCGGCAACTCCGGAAGCTGTATTAATGGCTATTTCTAAAAAAGAGGAGAAGAGATGCGACTAACTGATGCACAATTAAAGAGCGAGATAGAAAGATGTGCTTATTGTGAAGAGAAACCCTGTATGACTGCCTGTCCGGTCGGATGTAGTCCGGCAGACTTTCTTATGGCAGTAAAAATGGGGGAGAAGAGTGGTTTTAGAAGAGCTGCAAGTAAGATACTCTCTATGAATCCACTTGGTTCAGTATGCGGGAATGTCTGCCCTGATAAGCATTGTATGGATGCATGTTCCCATAAACTCTTTGATGGAGCTATTAACATACCTGACTGCCAAGCTACAATAATGGCAAAAGCAAGAGAATTGGATGCGATGCCTGAATTTAGGCTTCCTGAGTGGAACAATAAAACTATAGCAATCCTGGGTGCAGGTCCGGCAGGATGGGGTGCAACAGTAGTGTTAGCTCAATTGGGATACAATATCGATCTTTATGATAGAGAGATAGAAATAGGTGGGGCAATACTTTATATACCTGACCATAGACTTGATAATTCAATCCTGAGAGAGGATATCGAATACTTTATGAATGAGGATAGGATTCAGTTCTTCCCCGATACTGAGATTACTGATTTAAATAAGTTAAGAGCTGACTATGAAGCAGTGATTATAGCAACAGGTCTTTGGGATGTGATGAGTTTACCTGTTCCCGGTAAAGAATATGGAATCGGGTGGGATAAGTTTTTAAAGCTGGATGATGACCTTTCCGGTAAATCAATAGCCGTGATTGGTGGTGGAGCTATTGCTCTTGATTGTGCAGTGACAGCCCAGAAAGCTGAAGCTGCTTTAGTTGATATGATAATGCTTGAGAACACTTCTGAGATGCTACTATCAGAAAAAGAGCGAGAAGAACTGAGAGAAAACAATGTTAATACCATTTATCGTACGCGTGTTACAGCTATCACTAAAACAAACTCAACGCATTTCAGTGTAGCAGGTGAAAGAGTAAAACTGGAAAGCGAAATGTTTTCATTGCAGGGAATTAAAGCGATAAAAGGTTCAGAGCATTTTATAAATAACTATGATTACATAGTCTGGGCGATAGGCTCAAGACAAGAAACCAATTTTGAAGAACATAAAGATGTGTTCTTTGCAGGTGATTACAAGAATGGAGCATCCACTGTTGTTGAAGCTGTTGCATCAGGTAAAAATTGTGCAAAACGAGTTGATGCATCAATTAATAATATAGTGATATCAAAGACTGAGAATGATTTACATTCAGATATTGAGTTACATGGGACTATTAAGCACCCGATTGATATTAGCTGTGATTTCTTTGGTAAGACTTTACAATCTCCTTTTATTCTTTCAGCAGCCCCACCATCTGATGGTTATGAGCAGATGAAGAAAGCCCTAGATGCCGGATGGGCAGGCGGAGTAATGAAGACTGTCTTTGATGGTCTTGATATCCATATCCCCGGTGAGTATATGTTTAAAATAACAAATGATACTTATGCAAATTGCGATAATGTTTCAGGTCACCCTTTAGAAAGAGCAGCAAAGGAAGCAGCCCAACTGGTTGAGGAATACCCTGATAGACTGATAATGGTATCTACGGGTGGACCTGTGACTGGTAATGATGAAGAGGATAAAGCAGTTTGGCAATCAAATACGAAGAAACTTGAAGCTGCAGGAGTGCATGGAGTAGAGTATTCGCTATCATGCCCTCAAGGTGGAGATGGAACTGAAGGTGATATTGTTTCTCAGAACGCAAAGCTTACAGGCAAGATTGTAGAGTGGATCATGGAAGTATCTAATCCTGCGGTTCCTAAACTATTTAAACTCACCGGCGCGGTTACATCTGTCGTGCCAATTCTTAGAGCCATAAAAGCCGTAATGGATAAATATCCGAATAAAAAAGCAGGAGTTACTTTAGCTAATTCGTTCCCATCTCTTGAATTTAGAGATACTGGCAAAGCTGAGTGGGACGAAGGTATTATCGTTGGTTTGAGTGGGGAAGGGGTTAGAAATATCTCTAATCTTACACTCGCTAATGCATCAAATGAAGGTTTATATATCTCCGGTAATGGTGGGCCGATGAACTACAAAGCTGCTGCAGATTTCTTAGCTTTGGGTGCGGGAACTGTTCAGTTCTGTACAGCACCAACTAAGTATGGTGTTAATTATATAACTGATTTGCATGAAGGATTATCATATTATTTGCAGGAGAAAGGGCTCAAAAGTGTTGCTGAACTTCGAGGGGTTGCATTACCTAATCCTGTTACTGATTTCTTGGACCTGAACTCTGTTAAGAAGATTTCAGATGTAAATGCAGAGTTATGTTTATCGTGTGGAAACTGTGCTCGTTGTCCATATATGGCAATTGAATTGAATAAAGAGGGTATTCCAGAAACAAATCCTGAAAAGTGTATAGGATGTAGTATTTGTGTGCAAAAGTGCTTTACCGGAGCTATGTTTATGCGTGAGCGCACTCAAGAAGAATCGGAAGCTTTGAAGGAATAAGGATTTATTATGCGAATTAGAATAAAGAATGGGATTATTATAACCCTGAATACTAAGCAGGATGTTTTATACAACCATGATCTGGTGATTCAAGATGAATTGATAGAAGGATTCTATCCTAAAGGTACAGCAGATGGCTCTTTCGATAAAGAAATAGATGCAACCGGAAAAGTTATCATGCCGGGATACATAAATGCTCATATGCATTTCTATTCCACTATGGTTCGAGGTCTCGGGAAAGCTGAACCATCAGCTGACTTCAGTGAAGTTCTTAAAAATCTATGGTGGCGTCTGGATAGAAAGCTGATGCTTGAAGATGTACATTACAGTGCATTAATCATGCAAATAGAAGCAATCAAAAAAGGTTGCACTACTCTTATAGACCATCATGCAAGCCCTTATGCTGTGTTAGGCTCACTTTCCGAGATAGAGAAGGGTTTTGTCCAAACGGGATTGAGAGGAAGCTTATGTTATGAGCTTTCCGACAGGGATGGTGCTAAGATAATGGAAGAAGGTATTCAGGAGAATATTGAGTTCATAAAGCATACTAAAAAACGGAATAGTGATATGCTCTCAGGTATGTTCGGAATGCATGCATCATTCACAATCTCAGATAAGACGATGCAAAAGGCTGTTGATGCCAATAATGGCTTTGACACAGGCTTTCATATTCATTGTGCAGAAGCTGAAAGTGACCAGCAGGAAACTATTAAAATGACAGGTTTGCGTGTCGTTGAAAGACTTCATAAAGCAGGGGTACTCGGACAAAAAACAATCTGTGCCCATGGTGTACATCTTAATGAAGAAGAGTATGATATACTGGGAAGTACAGATACGATTATCGTGCATAACCCTCAATCAAACATGAATAATGCTGTTGGTATAGCTGATCTTGTGAAGCTCAATAATCATGGTATTCTAACCGGATTAGGTACTGATGCTATGACTGTTGATATGGCTCAGGAAGTGCGAGTAGCAATGTGGGCTCAACATCTTAAACAAGAGAATCCTACCGCTGCATTTATGCAAGTTGCAAATACTTTGTACAAGAACAATGCCCTGATAGTTAATCGTCTGTTTAATGGCCTGCAAACAGGTCAAATCAATAAAGGCTATAAAGCTGATGTTATACTATGTGACTACCTTGCACCAACCGAACTAAGCAGTTCAACTGCCCTTGGACATTTAATATATGGGATAAGTGCTACCCCGGTTGATACGACCATCTGTAATGGTAGAATCCTTATGGAAAACAAGTTACTTACTCTTGATTTAGATGAAGTTGAGATAAATAAAAGGTCAAGAGCGTTATCAAAAGAATTATGGAAGAGATTTTAGGAGATATTAATGGAAATGTATAAGAAGATTTTAGATAGAGCAAAAGAAATTGAACCCGAGATAGCAGACTTTCTTTCCCGTTTAGTTCAGACTCCTTCATTTTCGATGAAAGAGAAAGATGTAGTAGAAGTAATCAAGAAAGAAATGGAAAAGCTTGAATTTGATGAGATTAAAATCGATGCTTTAGGCTCTATTATTGGCAGAATAGGTAGTGGTAAAAGACTCATAGCTTTCGATGCTCATATCGATACAGTATATCCCGGCAACAGAGAGAATTGGGATTTTGAACCGTTTAGCGGACACATTGCTGACGGGTATCTGTGGGGAAGAGGTACTTCTGATCAAAAAGGCGGTTTAGCATCTATGGTTTATGCTGCCAAACTGATTAAAGAATTAGATTTGAATAATGAGTTTACTATCCTCTTTACAGGGACTGTGATGGAAGAGGATTGCGATGGAATTGCCTGGGAACACATGATTAAGGAAGATAATATAAGACCTGAGCTTGTTGTCAGCACTGAACCGACTTCCCTTAATATCTATCGTGGACAACGCGGTAGAATGGAAATATCAGCTGAAGTAAAAGGGATTTCTTGTCATGGTTCAGCTCCGGAAAGAGGGGACAATGCTATCTACAAAATGGCTCGCATAGCATTAGAGATTGAAAAACTGAACGATAATCTCATGCATGATGATTTTCTTGGAAAAGGGACAATTACAACTTCAGTATTCAAATCCGATAGCCCTTCTCAATGTGCTGTAGCTGATTATGCATATCTCCAAGTTGATAGAAGACTGACCGATGGAGAAACGAAGGAACTTGCTGTAAAGCAGTTGAATGAATGTGCAGAAAAAGCAGGTGTGGAAGCAAACATTAAGGTTCTTACTTACGAAGAAAAAGCCTATACTGGAAAAGTATATCCTGTTGAAAAATATTATCCAACCTGGGTTTTAGAAAAGGATTCACCCTACCTTAAAACAGCAGAATCAGCTTTTATTAATATATTTAACAAGAAACCACTTATCGATAAATGGACTTTCTCAACAAACTGTGTTTTCATAATGGGGAAACATCCAGAAATTAAATGTATGGGATTCGGTCCCGGTGACGAAGATCAAGCTCATGCACCGAATGAAAGAATAAGAGTATCTGATTTAAGCGATGCTACAGCTTTCTATGCCGGATTGGTTGCACAATTGAACGGTAAGTAGAATGCAGTACTATGAGTGCATAGAGTGCGGGAAGAAGTACTCAACTGAAGAGATTCATTATTTATGTGATGTGTGTGGGAAAGATTGGACTCCCGGTACTCCATTAAAAGGGGTCTTGAAGACTGTGCTTGATTACGAGAAGATTAAGCGTGAGTTTAATTTCAAACAACCTGACTGGAATCTCTTTTCGCCTGTGAATAGCAAGTATTTCCCACCAATAAGTATAGGTAATACTCCTTTCTTCAGATCTGACAAGTTAAGTGATGAGTTTGGCTTCAATGTATCTATTAAGTTTGATGGTTGCAATCCAAGCGGTTCTTTAAAGGACAGAGCTTCATTTTTAGTTGTCGCGGAAGCAAACAGACTGAATAGGAAAGAGGTTGTTTGTGCTTCGACCGGAAATGCAGCATCTGCCTTAGCTACAATCTGTGCTTCAACTGATATAAAAGCAAAGATATATGTGCCTGCTTCTGCTCCTGAAGCAAAGCTGATACAGATGAAACTTAGCGGTGCTGAAGTTATTGAAGTAGAAGGAACTTATGATGATGCTTTTAAAGTATCAATTGATGATACAATTACTAATGGAACGCTTAACAGAAACACTGCATATCATCCTCTAACTATTGAGGGAAAGAAAACAGTAGCTTTTGAAATTTATGAGCAGAATGGATTCAAAGTCCCCGATTATATTGTAATTCCTGTAGGTGATGGTGTTATTCTTTCCGGAGTCGCAAAAGGCTTTGAGGATTTATATACGGTTGGTTTTATTAACAAACTACCAAGACTGGTTTCTGTGCAAACAGCTACCTCTGATGCTATCAATAATTGTATTGAAACAGGGGTTTATAGAGATGCAATAAACCCTAATACAATTGCTGATTCAATCAGTGTTAAGGCTCCTTCGAACGTCTATATGGCGTCAGATTATGTAAAACAATTCAATGGTATAACAGTTAATGTACCTGAAGAGGAGATACTTAAAGCTCAAAAAGCCCTTTTCAGGAAATCAGGTATTTTCGCAGAACCTGCAGCTGCAGTTACATATTCAGCTTTAGATAGTCTTAAAGGTGTAGTAAAAGCAGATGAGCAAGTTGTCCTATTAGTTACGGGACATGGACTAAAAGATATAGAGAGTGCAAAAAAGAATGTCTAAATTACTGATCAAGAATGCTAAAGTTGTTAATCCGAATCATGTTACTGATGCTGATGTTTTAATATCAGGGGATATGATTGAACAAGTAAAACCTGATATCTTAGCCGAAGATGTGCAAGTAATTGATGCAAAAGGTTTACACCTCTTTCCCGGATTTATTGACTTTCATGTTCATCTGCAAGATAAGATTGGAGAATATTATATAGCAGATACGTATGAGAAAGGTTCTAAAGTAGCGTTGCAATCAGGTATTACTACTATTTGTAGCTTCATTACCCAAAAAAAGGGAATGACTTTGAAACAAACGATAGAGGACACTGTTAATAAGTATAAATCCATAATTACTACAGATATTCATTGGCACTTAACTCCGACTTCATTCTCTCCTAATGACTTAAGAGATATTGAAGAACTGATTGATAATGGTTGGAATACGTTCAAGTTCTATACTACCTACAAAAAGAACGGACTCTTCTCAACATATGAACAGATAGAATCTTTTGCTAAGCGTTTCTCAAATAAAGAGATTACAATCATGGTGCATTGTCAGGACGATGAGATATTACAGGAAAAGCAGTTCGTAAAAGTTGAAGATATTGATTCAAGCTATTCTCAAAGAGCCGAGAGATATGCTGTTCACAGAATAGTGGAGATTGCTGAAAGAACTAAGGTACATTTTCATGTCGTCCATCTATCCAATGCAGTTAGCTATATTGAATCAGAATATGTAACTTATGAGACTTGTCCTCAATATCTGATTTTTACAGATGAAGTTTACAAAAAAAGTGATGGGTACAACTATCTGTGTAGTCCCTATTTCGGAGATGCTATAAACAGACAGAACCTAATATGTTTAGTGCAGTTAGGAGCTATTGAGTTACTTTCTACAGATCATTGCCCATTTAGCATCTCTGATAAAACGCAGTATAAATCTGAACTGATGAAGATACCCAACGGTTTATGCGGTATTGATTATCTTATCCCCCTTGCTTTTAATGTTATTCATGATTTGCATGATAACAACTTAATGCATCTATGCAGATTACTATCCACCAATCCGGCTCGTATCATCGGAGAATCACATAATAAGGGTTTAATTCAATCCGGATACTTTGCTGATCTCATTTTAGTAGATATTGATCATGGTTATGAGCTAAAAGAACGAACTAATCTGTTTAATCCTTATCAGGGCATTGAAGCTTTGAATAGTATAAAGAGTGTGATTCGAAAAGGTAAAATATATAGCTAATCCCTTCCAATAATACTTTTTTTGAAGAAACTGGGCGTTAACCCTCAAAACTAGTCCAACCTCTTTGATTTGAATTTCATGTAAAACATTATGAAAAAGCAGTAAGTATTTAGGCAAATCTTATAAAATAATGGTGATTATTCTACGTAATTATCAAATTTTGTAGGCAAGAAATCAGGAATAAATTCGGATTAACAACTTTAGCATTCTTGAGAAATTTAACACTTTATAGTATTTTTTTTGTTTTTTGCGTGACATAATATATAAAATAACGTATCTTATCTCAAATTTTAGTAAAGAGATGGCTGATTATGAATCCAATACAAATCAATGAACTGCTTCTGAAATGCAACACAGGTATATCAAATCAGATTAAGGCTTGGCTTGAGTTACTTCGTAGAAACGTTAAGAGTTTAGAAAGACTTTACCAATCCTATCCAAAAGATGATTCGCAGATTGAGTTAACAGATCTTGAGATGATTTTGAGTCTGAATCGAAAATTCTTAAACACCGGATTCAATTTTTTCGATAATCTAAGAGATGAAGAGCTTGAAAGAGTCTGGCAAGCATCCTATGGTGATATGATTTCCAGAATTCCACAAACTGCGGAATATTCCCTACCTTACGAGTTCTACAAGAAGTTACCAACTGACAGGTTTAAAGTGAGAGTCTGGAAGAGTAATCAAAGATTCCTTTGGAAATCGCGTAGGAATATGCTGAAACTAAAGAATAGGGCTTGGTCTGAGGAACAGATTGTGGAGAAGGCAAATAATTCACGCTCATTTGACCAACATGAGCTTTTGCACTTCTTTCTATTCATCCCGATTAGGAACTTCCTATTTGATGAGATACCCGAGTTTATTCGGGTTTACGCATATCTCATTCATCTAAATCATGAAATCATGAACCTGACAGTAAGATGCTTTCGACTGAAAGATGATGAAGAGAGCATTGAGGAGCTAAACAAACTTAAAGATCTATTATCTATTATGAAAACAGAGTTTGAAGCTAAATTAGCTGATTTTAAGGCATCAGAAGCAAAAATAATCGAAAGTAAGGATAAAATATTCCCGGGGATTAGTGAAATCCTGGAGATTGTCTTTATGAATGCTGGAACTTTCCTGCTTCCATCCAAGTTGTATACAGGTAGAATACTTCATATAAAAGAGAAACTACTAGATCAGCAGATAGAGAAGGCATTAAAAGTTTGGACTCAAATCTTCATAGGGGAGAAAGGTGAATGGCTTAAAGACTTGGATATGAGTAAAACCGTAGCTGTATTGAGAAGAAGTAAGAACACTTTGCTAGAACAGATACAGAACAGGTTTGAAAGCAATGCACTAAAGAAATATAGTGCGATACGAGAAGCAATCGAAGGGTTCTCTCAGGGTGTAAATCAATTCAAGGATTCATCTATCTCTGCTAGTGAGTTAAACTCACAGACTTCAGTTTTTAGAAAGAAACTGAGAGAAGAGCTTATCACAGATATACTGCAGCAGCTCATACATAACGATTTGTTAACTGCTATCCAGAATTTCTGGGAAGAGCTGAACAAGGATGTAGAAGCATTACCGCAAAACTACTCTATACTTTTGCAATTTGACCTGTCACAGGAAGTACCTAACTCAGTTACTGCTAACTTAGCTTTAAAACGAATAATAAAAGAGGAGATTCTTCAAGACCTGAAGAAAGATGTAGAACTAATTAAAGAGCGAATCACACGGAAGCAAAACAAAACAATAAGAAATATATCAGAGTTGGATAACATTCTTGTTTATAACTCCGAAATGGCAATTGAGCACCTTCAGAAAAGCGATGATAAAGAGGAACAACTCAAAGCAATAAACATGATTGTAGAAGCTATTCAGCGCGTGATAACATTACTAAATGAGTCAGAAAAGAATGATACAGCGCTTGTGAATGAGGTTACAGAGAGTATGAAGAAGCTGGCACAAGTCAGTGGAACAAGTTTAACTTCATTCTTGGATCCTGAGACTGTTAGCAGTATCCGTAACAGAATAACTAAAGCTATGGCGAGGGAGCAATTTAGAAAAGTACTATTTTCAGGTTTAACCTTCCTTTCGAAATATGTACAGATTGTCTGGAAGTTTATCCTTCGAATCTTCTCCATGTTACTTGGCAGGTATCATAAAATCAAAGAGATGGCCGGAATTGAGACAGTATCAGAGGATGTAACAGAGCATATTGCACATATTCTCCGCGAGAGCGAACTTCTGTTCGAGAAGTTGCCACATATCTTTCAGAAGCTCTACGAAAATAAGCCTGTTGCTGATAATAGACTGTTTGTTATGAGGAAAAAAGAGATTGAGAGTATCAATAAGCAGTATAGGAATTTTAAGGATTCTCATGCAGCGAAGGTAATGATTTACGGAGAAACAGGAAGTGGTAAGACTAGTTTATTGAATTTTATGAGAAACAATATCCTTAAGAAAGAACGGGTTATTGATATCACCATTGATAAAACAATAACTACTACAAGTGAGCTAGTAAGTATTATTTCACAAGCTTTTGAGATTGAGAACGTTTCGAATACATCGGAACTAGCAAAGCATTTGAATAAACTTCAAGAACCTGTTGTGTTGATATGTGAAAACTTCCACAATCTTTACTTAAGGACTGTTGGAGGGTTTGGATTACTAAACGACTTTTTACTATTAATGAATCAAACGCAGAAGAAGATTTTCTGGATTGTAACCGGAAACAAGTATAGCTGGGATTACTTGCAGGTAGTTGCAGAGATAAAACCCCATTTTACACGAGTAATTGACCTTGGTAACCTGAACGCTGAGGAGATTGAGAATGTTATAACAAAGCGTCAACGAATTAGTGGCTATCAAGTTAAGTATCGTCCTTCACTGGCTGATAAAGAGATGAAGGCTTTTAAGAAATGTAAGACACCTAAAGATAAACAGAAGTTTCTTGCTAAGAAATTCTTTTCCAGGTTGGCGACTGCATCCGGTGGTAATTTAATGGTGGCAATGCAATTATCATTACAGGCAATTGAGAAGGTTGAAAAGGATTATCTTATTGTAAATGCAGATGTGAAAGTTGACTCATCCTTCCTAAATGCATTATCTGAAGAGAGTTTTTATGTATTAACAGCACTCTTGCAACATGGAGTGCTATCCATTAAGCAAACAGCTACGATATTCAATATGAAACTAGATAATGCTACTCTGATTATGAACAGCCTTTGTGATAAGAGCATAATACTGGAGAATGAGGGTCACTACAAGATTCATCCTTATCTGTTTAGGCCTGTAGTTCAAGTTTTAACCAATAAGAATCTATTAATGTGAGGTGAAAGATGAAAAGATTCATAGTATTTCTGATAATGTTAGTTCCAATTCTGACCCTTATATCTGAAGATTCATTGCATATTGAACCCATATTGAATAAAGCTACTATTGATACTACTACACTTACTATAACAGCTAAAGATTCAGCAATTGTAACAGAGAAACAGAGTACACTTGATAAAACAATGAGTAATCTGGGTATTAAGAAGCTTAAACCTGCCAATATGCCAAAAACTACTGAAACGTTTAGGCTTTCTTTTGGTAAGATATTTACTTCAATAATTTTACTACTCTTGGTTGGTTTGTTAATCAAGTTTTTTAGTAACATTTTGAATACCATTTCAGAAAGACGTGATAACTGGAGGCTTATAATAAAGAGGATTATTCCCATCTTTCGAATAGGAAGTTGGACTTTCGCAATCTACTTTGTTATACAGGTTGTCATTGCCCCACCGGTTGAAACTCTCTTTGCTGTTGTTACATCAGCCGGTGTTGCAGTTGGTTTTGCCTCTCAAGATATTTTGAAGAATATCTTTAGTGGAATCATGATTTTGTTTGATAGACCTTTCCAGGTAGGGGATAAGATAGATGTAGGTGGATTTTACGGAGAAGTAACCAGTATTGGACTCAGATCTATTAGGATTGTTACACCTGATGATAATGTAGTTTCTGTACCTAATAGTGAAGTTACAAACAAGATGGTTTCGAATGCCAATTTTGGAGAGAACAACTGCCAGGTTGTATCAGACATATATCTTCCCATTGATGCAGATTTAGAAAAAGCATTCGAGATTGGCTATAAAGCTGCTGCAGTTTCAAGATATATATATCTTAAGAAACCTATCGGAGTAGTCTTTGCTAATGAAATGTTTGAAGACAAATCATTAATTCATATGAAGATTAAAGCTTATGTCTATGATGTAAGAGCTGAGTTCAAACTCAAAAGTGATGTTACTAAGACAGCTGTTAGAGAGTTGATTAAGGCAGGTATCAATCTAGAGGATGGTCTTAACAATAAGTAGATTCTTTATTAGTTGTAAAAAGGGAAGAGGTCGCTGATGATTCAGCGACCTCTAATATTATATGTAAGAACTTATTTAAGAAGCATCGCTTTCTTAACTGTGTTCATACCTTTTGTTTCGAAACGATACATGTAAAGACCTGTTGAACAACCTTTGTTGTCATTGTCCATACCATCCCATTGGATAGTATTTCTACCGGCTTTATGTACTTCGTTTGTAAGGTTTCTTACAAGCTGACCACGGATGTTATAGATATTAATCTTAACATTTTGATCTTTTGCAAGTGAGAATGAGATGTTAGTAACAGGGTTAAATGGGTTTGGATAGTTACCATAAAGAGCTGTTACGTGTGGAGTATTTACATCTTCTTCTAAGTCTGTCGCAGTGTTAAATATATGCTCGTTTGAGTTTTCACTATAGCCTGCATCATATTCAACTACAACAAAATAATTATAAAGACCATGTTCTTCAAGTTCATCTTCATACTCTTCATTGTCTGATGTACCTACTAACATGTACTCACCTTCATTATGACTACGATAAATAGCATAATGGTCTATTGATTGATCTGATGCCGGTGCAGTCCATGTAAGTGTGTAATCCCAATCGTCCCATGAACCATCTAAACCGGTTGCTGGAGCTAAGTACTCAAGGTCTAAGCTAACACCTGTTGCTACTTCACTACCATTAGAGATAGCAACGTCTGCCATGATACCGGAAGCATAGTATTCAAGAGAAGCTTCAACTTCATACATTCCGATTGGAGGATAAACTCTGAACTCACCGTCAGCTAATGCAAATCTCGCATAATCACCGGCAGTTACATAGATATCTTCAAGGTTAACATCACCAGTATCTACGCTTACTGTTCCAACAATTACACCACAAGCCTGAAGACTTGATTGTCCGACGATAACTGATACTGTTTCGTTAGTTGTTACAGAAGAAGCAGATTGGATTTCAACCTCAAAATCTATAGTTGTTCCGGTTGGTACTGCTGTAAGGATATTCAATCCCCAAAGTGCTTGCATATTTCCTTCTGCTGGAATCATAGCAAGAGTAGTTTCACCATTAACCGCTACATTAGGGTTAGTAGTTGAAACGTTTACTTGAACATTATCAATATCTGCAAGACTTGGATTGTGAAGGTTAAGAACTAATGTTACGTTCTCATCCTGATCAGCGATTCCATTACTGTTACCAGCTTCGAAATCACAAAGCATAGCGCTTGTAAGTCCAATCTGAGGAGAAGCAACTGTAATAGTTCCATCAATCTGCCATGAATCATCTTGAGTTGCAAGCATGATATTAACAGGAATCTCTAGACCTTCTGTAGCAGTAGGAGAAATCATAGCTGTGAAAGGAGTTGGATTTACAGCAACACCATCACTACCAGGAATCTCTTCATAGTTTGTAGTATCTATGATAAAGGCAATATTTGGGTCTGTTGAACTAATTGTAGCAACTACATCTTCAGCTTCATCAATACCACTATTCATAATACTGGCAAAAATCTCTATTGATTCACCCGGTTCAACGTAACCGTTACCATTAGCTTCTTCAATTGTTAAGCCATCAAGTTCAAGGTTTGGCTCAGCATTAATATATGGTTCACCTGTTATTAGGAGTGCTGTACCATCAGAGATAGGCTGACCTGTAGAAATGTAATCTTGATCGAATACATATTGAAGACCGTCTACACCATGGTGGTCACAGAAACCAACAGTTGAATATTGACCTGCTCTTGGTGGATAAGCTGATGTGTCACCAGTATCAACATCATTATGAGTATGATACTGAATCTTAACCATACCATCACCGTTAGAAGTTGGGTAGTAAGCTGGATCATATAAGATTACCTGGAATCTTTCTTGATGTGAGCCAGTGAAACCATTGGTTCCCCACCATTCGATTATAAAGTAGTTGTTTGTTGTGTCGTAATAATGGAATACACCTTGGTTACCAGTATAGAACATATCATCCCAGAAAGGAGCAATAACAGGTTGAGGTGTCATAGTACCTGGAATTGGGTAGTTTCTGAATGTTCCTACTTCTGTTGGTGCAAATGAGAAGAATCCATTAGTACAGATATAAACTTCATCATAGTCTACACCGTACCATGTAAATGTAAATGGTAAGTTAGTGTTGTCAATTGTATCTGACATTGTGATGTCACCATCACCACCATCAGTACCGGTATCACTATGACCTGTAAATTCAGTACCAGGTCCACCTTCTGATGGAGCTATCTCAATCCAGTTGTATGTTGGTGCATCTGCCCAGTCAGTATCATCCATATGGTAGATATAGTGACCGAATGCGTCTGGACCTGATGGATGACCTAGTCCTTGTGAACCTGTTGAAATATAGAGTTTATCATACTCTTCATAACCATCATCATTATATAAGTAAAGGTCGATAACAATGTCTGTTCCTGTAAGAAGCTGACTTCTTGCAGTAACATAAAGACCGTCTGTAATATTTGTAATCACAGTACCAGGTGTTGCATAACCATAATAAGCTTCGTTATCATCGAAGAACACGAGGTTACTTGTGCTTGAAAGCTCAGCATGAAGACCTTCAATCATGTGGTCGCCATTATTAACAAGACTAAGACTCATCCAAGCTGTTTCACCAGGTTCAAGGATGCCATTATCATCGTATATCTGATAAGAAGCAACATCCATATTACCATTGCGAACATCTAAACCTAAGAATGTTTCATAATCTTCTCCAATAACTTCAAGCTTAAGTGAAGCCATATATTCTTGTGGAGTACTACCATAAATATGCATTTCATAAGGAGTAGCATTTGTTACACTTGCTCCTGGTGCTATTGTTCCATAAGCAGAAGTGTTTTGCATGATATTAATGTAAGGGTCGTTAGCACTGATTTCAACGTTTGCTGCATTAATTTCAGTATCACCAGGGTTTGTAAGTGTAACATTTAATAAGAATGTTTCACTTGCATCCGGTGTGCCGTCACCATTTCCACCATCAGCATCAAGAATCTCGAAGCTGGCTACGTGGATACCATTAGCACCATGCACAGTTACGTCTTCATATTGAGGGATATAATCATGCTGAGATGCTGTTACTGTGAATGTTGTATTCTCAGTTAAATCATTTGGTAATTCAAATACAGCATTACCATTTTCATCAGTTTCCATAATGAGATGCATGCTATCATTAACAATAGTTACAATTGCACCTTCAATTGGGTTTCCACTAGCATCTTCAACATAAACTGGATAGCATGTCTGACCAGGGAATACTTCTGTTGGGTATTCAGCATTAAGTGCATCAGGAGGGCTAACCCATACTTCAACTGTTGGGTCACCCATAAGATTACACCAGCCTGGGAACTTCTCAGCATAGTCAGCTATGAAATCATGATAAACCATATAAAGTAGTATCTTTGAACTTAGAAGTGGAGCACTCATGTTTCTATAACCAAGACTGAAAATACCATTAACAGTCTGTGAAGAAAGCACGTTGTTCATTAGTGTATGAGTTCCTGAAGTAGCCATACCGATAGCTGTAATAGCACCTTTAGGAGCTGCAGGGGAGCCATATCTAACTATTTTGTCAGTAGCATCTGAACTGTTGAAGTTACCTGTGCTACATGTATTAATAATGCAGTGAGTCATTTTGTTTCCATTATTGAACTCACTTTCAGATGGTGTGTCCCAACCATTCATACCAATCCAACCTCTATACATAAAGAAGGCTGCACCTTGGTTGATTGTCTGCTGCATTGTAGTAGAACTTGGTGTTCCATAAAGCTCTGTGAATGTGTAATCAGGGTTGATTTTTAATCCTGAATCTTTCATGAACTTATTTACATACATTGAGGACTGACCCGCTGAGTTTGTGTAACCAACAAGCAACATATGATTGTACCATGTTGGAGGTACCGGAATTGGGTCTCTTTCAAAAATAAACACTTTATTAGCCATTGTCAGGAAGTCATCAACATTTTCAATTGGCATACGACCAATAAAAACGTCACCCATTATATCATCACCAGCAAGGTAGGTATAAGGATAGTCTGATGCTCCACCATGAACAGTGTAACAGCTAATATCAAAAGCACCACCAACATCACCAATGAGATTAACATATTCAGGTCTTGTGTAAATATTGTTATACTTACTCTGGATATATGCTTTCACATCATTTGTTGATGAACCGATTACGTCTGTTGACTGAATTGTAACTTTATAACCTTTCTGCTTCTTCCATTTTACATACTCATCAAGTTTAGCATTGAAACTAGCATCATTAGATCCACCATGAACAATGAGAAGTCTCATGTTATGAGTTGGAATGTTTCTATCCATTACAAGGTCATAGTTCGCAATCAAATCTCTATAGATTGGCTGGAAACTAGGTGAGTACATGGTAGGAGCTTCCATTTCATTTGCACCTGGAGTATCATTATAATGCAGTCTGTATGTAACATCTTCATTTACAGTCAAACTTCTAGTTGATGCATTATAAGTGAAAGGACTGAAAGTCAAAGTAACGATACGGAAATCTCTGAAAATCATTGGTTCTGAAACTCTTTCAGCAACTTCAGGATAATCTACATTTGAGTTGTAGAAATCTTCATTGATAGCAAATGATCTTTCCATTTCGTTTTCCACAGTATAGTCCTGTGCAGGAACTGCTGTGAAATTGTCTATCTGGTAAGAGGTTTTGTTAACAACTTCTAAAGATACTGAGCCACTATATGGTATAGCAACCATAGTTGAGTAAAGTGGTAATTCCGGTTTTCCCAGTTCAGGGACAAAGCCGTCACATTCAGTTTCAATCTTATTGAAAGTCATTCCATTCAATTCTTGAGTTGCTACTTTGAACTCAGGAAGATTGAAATGGAGGGTTGTTGATGTACTGGTTGATTCCAATACATCAAAGTTTTTTACTGTCGCATTCTCAATATTGTTGCTTGCCATTAATGGTAATGCTACAAATAACAATACTGCCAAGAGTAAAAGAATTTGATTCTTTTTCAT
Source organism: Cloacimonadales bacterium (SeqCode) (assembly GCA_963677495.2). Lineage (GTDB taxonomy): Bacteria > Cloacimonadota > Cloacimonadia > Cloacimonadales > JAFGVF01 > Zophobacter. The sequence goes on along the minus strand of CAXXOU010000004.1, from coordinate 1,281,756 downwards.
AGTTCTTGTTACCTCTTTTTTTGGGTTTTTGCTTTTATCATTATATTGTCTATGACATATGCAATATGCATTCCAATGCAGTTCGCCTTGATTTAATGGGCTTTCCCACTGAGAATCAATGCACTTTCGATTATTATTAGAATTAACATAATATTTATAGGATTTGCTAGTTTCAATAACATCGACTATCTTTTCAATCAAATCTGATTTTTTTCGATCAATATAAGATATTTTGTGCCAAAACCTATGTGTTAGTGGAATAGTGTAAAGTAAAAGTATGAGTATTTTCTCTTTATATCTCATAGCTGTTCTATATGTGTTTACGGGGGATTGAACCATTTTAAAGTTATGTAATGCACTGGGACATATTAAGTTAAAGATATGTTTGTAAGGGTGGGTAACTAGTCCCAAATATTAGAGAATCGTTCGATGTCAATAAAGTAACTTTGTTTACATGAATCATGAATTTAGTTTGTAGGGGGATGTTTTACTAATTTGGTGTAGAGTTGAAACAGTGACTTTCACAGTATGAAACATAGTGGACGTTACACTTCAGGCAATGAAAGTCACCATTCTTTATCTGGGGCTGTAAAATTCATTACATATATACTAATCTAATAATGTGATTAGCAAATCAATAAAAGATCATAGGAATGAATTATTTTGAGAGTCCCAATAATATATTGGAAAGTGTAGATAGAAAAATCTCACCCAAAATAATTAATTCCGGATGAGAATACTTAAACAGAGGGTTTACACCCACAATTTAATTATTCTCACATATATAATCCGATAATATGAGTATCCTATCTTTCTGTCCAGAAAAAAATTATGAATACTTAAACTTTTTTTATAACTTACATCATAGGAGTCAAAGCGAGTTTGCAAGTTGGAGTCATAGTGGTGTAATGTTACTTTTTCTCGTGATTGCTCAACTCCAAGCCGGATGACAGCTAAAGGGATTTGCAACAGCAAATCCGAGTACCCACCATATCATGCTGAGCGAAGTGAGTCTTGCGAACGTAGTCGAATCGACGACCAACGGAAGGAGCTCGCTTGCCATTGCAAGCAACTATTAACCTCTCCGATAGCTTTAGTCTCCCAGCTAAAGAAGAGCTTATTCTTGGGGAGAAAACTAAGGATAAGTCAGTACTAATAATGGAAATCAGCTAAAGCCACCGGAGCGACCCGTTCAATTCTGTTCATTTCGTTTCACTGCATTCAGCTCCGCTCAGGGTGACTTGATAATGGAATTTGCTTTGGCAAGTTCGAGAGCCAAACAGGTCATCCTGAACGGAGTGAGTTTTGCGAACGCAGTTGAAGGAACTCTCTGATAACTTTAGTTTCCTAGCTAAGGAAGAGCTTATTCTTGGATGAAAACTAAAGATAAGTGAGTACTAATAATGGAAATCAACTAAAGTCATCCGAGCGACCCGTTCGACTCCGTTCATTTCGTTTCACTGCATTCAGCTCCGCTCAGGGTGACATACACAGTGCCATTTGCAATAACTTACCGCATTTCAGGGAGTTTGTCAGCCTGATAAGGCAACGGACTTCCTAAAATGCACTCCGAAGTCGCATGTCCCTGATTTCGTTCTCGCGTCACGCTATCGCTGCAACGCAAGTCCGAAATGGACATACACAGTGCCATTTGTAATCACTTAGCTACATTTCCTGCCCTTTTTACACCCTTTAACTGCTCTATCCATCAACGCACTGTGCACGCACTGTGAACCCACTGCCAACCCACTGTTTCACTGGGAGCACAGTGCGTGCACAGTGGGAAAACAGTGGGATGACTGCGTTTTGCTAAAGAGTTTACTAAAAGTTTGCGTTATCGCAAAAGGAACGGGATATAAATGAAAAATTTGTTTGACAATATGTCTAATCAGTAAAATATGTAGTAAATATAAAAAGTATAGTAAAAAGAAATAGTATAGGAGATGAAATGGAAAACGGAAAATTAACGATTGTTGCAAGAATATTGGCACATGAAGAGAAAAGAAATTTAGTGTTGAAGGAATTAGTAAAACTTATTGATGTAACAAGAGCTGAAGAGGGTTGTCTGCAGTATGATTTGCATCAGGACAATGATAATCCAAATTCTTTCATGTTCTTCGAGAATTGGGAGAATAGGGAGCTTTGGCAGAAGCATATGAATAACCCTCATCTTGCTGCATATCTGGAAGCTACAGAAGGAGCAGTTAAAGAATTTATCGTCAGTGAGATGACACAGATCGGTTAGGAAACAAGCTATGAAATTTACAGGACCAATATATAGACCACCATATGAAGCGAATACTTTGTTGCTTCAGGTAACTGTTGGTTGTGCTCATAACAAATGTACGTTTTGCAATATGTATCGGGACGTGAAGTTTGCAACTGAATCATTAGAGCAAATCGAAAAAGATATCATTGAAGCTAGAAACTTATATGGAAGTGTTCGAAGAGTCTTTCTTGTCAATGGTGATGCTTTTGTGTTAGCTGCAAGTAGATTGAAACCTATTGCAGAGCTTGTAATCAAGTATTTCCCGGAAGTAGAAGTGATTACAATGTATGCTTCTATCAACAATATAAAAGGGAAAACAGATGAAGAGTTGAAAGAGCTAAGAGAACTAAAGATTAATGAATTATGGGTTGGTGCTGAGACAGGACTGGAAGAAGCATTGATCTACCACAACAAGGGCTTCAGTCTTCAAGATTCCTATGTTCAGCTTAAAAGGTTGAATAAGGCAGGGATTGACTATCTCTTTGGATTCATGTTCGGTGCAGCCGGTAGGGGAAAGGGTATCGATAATGCAATAGCAACAGCTAAGCTAATCAATGCAACTAATCCGGTCGGCATTGTACCAACAACATTAAGTCCTGCTGAAGGCAGTCAATTAGCTAAGGATATAGCGAATGATAAGTTCGAATTAGCTACTGAGTTGGAAGTATTCGAAGAACAGAAGAAGTTGATTGAGTTGATAGATTTAAAGAATGTATCATATCTTGGAATCCATGTCATCAACTCACTTTCATTTGATGCTGTTTTACCACGCGATAAGACAGAAATAATAAAGAAAATAGATGATACTATTGCCGGAATGAGTGCTGAAAGGCTAAACAGCGTTCCCTTAAGACATACAATATAAATTGGAAAGGGAGTTCCGTAATAGGAACTCCCAATCTTCTTTTAAAATCTATACTTCTAAATCATTTTCATCATCATAAGGTAGAGTGACTTTACCTGTAAATGAGACGATTTTACCAATAATTAAACCGGTTACAAGTGCAACAATTACAGTTATCAAAAGACCTAATAATTGAGATTGTACATTGATGCCTTTAGTAACAAAGAGAGCTGCGAGACCACCGAGGATACCGGGTAAACCATGAAGATAAAGGACACCACATGTATCCATCTTCTTGATAACAGCTTGAAGTTTCTCTTTAATAACTGCAAAACCTAATGTAGATAGTAATCCTGCAAGAATACCAATAATGAACGCATAAGGGGCTATTGTCACATCGCAAGTTGAACCAATAGCAACACCACCGGCTAAAGTAGCATTTGCAATGTCTTCAGGAGATACTTTCTTGCGAAGACCAACTGATGCAACATAAGTTGCAAGAGTGGAACCACAGAGAGCAAGTATTACATTGATAACAGTCGGTATCAGGTCCTTTGGTGCAACTAAAGCAGCACAGAAACTTGGCCAGAATATCCAAAGAATCATACTGCCAAGTAGAGAGAATCTATCACTAACCGCATCTGATTCAACTTCAGTCTCGAACTCTTTTTTAGTCGTAAGTGAGAAGATTAGCCCAAGTCCAAAGATAGCACCAAATGTATGAATTACAATTGAACCACCGGTATCAACTAACGTGCCTTCAGGAATAAGTCCAAAACCACCTGATAACATAATCCATTCATTCAAGGTGTAGGCAGGAACGAATAGTAAACCGAGTAGTATGTATTGATATACTTTTAATCTCCCAAGTACTGCTCCTGCACTAATCAGAAGAGCAGCAGCTGCAAACTCTGCAAGAATTAGGCTATTAATTGGTGCTCCCGGATGAGCAAACCATCCAAAGTGTTCAACTAGAAAATAGGTTGGGATAGCAATACTAACCATCATATATGTAGCTGTAATTGCTGTTCGACCATACTTTCTAATGAATACCATTAAGAACCCGAAACCGGCTAATAGCATAGCCATGATGTGAATTGAACGGAAATACTTCTGAACTTCGATAACATCTTCAAGCTTAGTAGTTGTGCTCAGTTCTGTTGCAAAACAACCCCCGAAAACTGAGAGCATAACAACAACTAACATTACAGTCTTCAACATCTTAGTCATAGATACTCCTTAAAGTAGTGTTGCCGAACTTTAAGGAGTAATTTTATATCGTCAATGTTTATTCCTTGAATTGATTGTCGAAATTAAGAGCTTCTTTCTGGTCTATAGTGAAGACAGGGGAGATATGTAGCTTTCCAGAAACATTTTTAAGTGAACCTGATTCAAGCTCAAGAGCCATGAACGCTGGGAAAGTGTGACCATCAGAAGTAGTGATACCATAATCTCCTGCTTCTTTGAAACCAAATCTAGGATAGTATTCTGGATGACCGAAAATAATCACAGCCGGGAATCCCATCTCCTTGGCAATTTGAAGAGAATGCTTAATTATGATTGTCCCATATCCCTGTTTTTGATAATCAGGAAGTACACTCACAGGTCCAAAGGTAATAACTTTATGTACTGTTCCAACATTATCAATAACTTTACAATGTGTGTACATAATATTGGCAACAATCTTGCCATCCTTTTCAATCACAAAATCAAGTTCGTGAATAAACTCAGGAGCATCTCTAAGTAGATGTGCAAGATAATGTTCATCACAGCCTAATCCATCTTTTTCATACTTTTCATCGTTCCAGAAAGCTTTTCTGGTAAGTAGATTTACTTCTTCGTAATCTTGTGGCTTTTCTAATTTAATTTTGTAATTCATAGTGTAACTCTTTATGTAATAAAGCTTTCCTTATATTCGTTTCTTGCTCATGATTCAAAAAGCAATTAAGACTGTCAAATATTATCTATAGCATTAATAATACAAAATACTTGACTTCCTCCAGTAAGTATGAATAAGTTGTACTTATTGGAGGAATAATGATAATTACTTCACTTGGATTAAAAGAAGAATTAAAAGAGTACGCTTCTCCAAAGTCGAAGCTAACTAGAATGATAAAGAGTGAAGAACTCATTCAAATCAAGCGTGGATTATATATCCCAGGTAATGAACAGAATTACTCTTTAAAAGCAATATCAGGTATTCTTTATGGCCCTTCCTATGTTAGTTTTGAGTCTGCTCTCAGTTATTACGGATTGATTCCTGAACAGGTAAAAACTATTACATGTGCATCTTATGGAAAGAATAAAAACAAGATATTTAATACACCAATTGGAGCTTTTCATTATTACCATGTCCCTGAAAAGGCATATCCCTTAGAAGTAATTGTCACTAGTGAAGGTGATTATAGTTTTTTAATAGCAACTCCGGAGAAGGCGGTTTTGGATAAGTTATCACGAATTAAGAATGCTGATGTCAAGTTTCATGAGCTACTTGAGTCAGACCTACGCGTCGATATGGATAGAGTTGCATCCCTGAACTCCCAGACACTTGTTACATTAGCTAAACTGTATAGGAAACGCATTTGCATTAAGTTTGCAGAATGGCATTTGAAGGAGTTCATATATGCATAGTGGTATAATGTCTATGCTTGAGAAGTATGAATTGAAGAATCTTGAGGACAGAAAGCATGCTATCAAAGAGATAGTTCAAGAAGTTACACTACTAGGTTTGTATCGTTCCGGATTCTTTAATTATGCTACCTTTTACGGTGGTACGTGTTTAAGAATATTCTATGGATTGAATAGATTCTCAGAGGATTTGGATTTTAGTCTGATTCATCCTGATACTGATTTTACTCTTTCAAAGTATTCTAAGTACGTAAAAGACGAATTAGGCTCTTTCGGATTTGATATGCAGGTCATTGAAAAAAGCAAATCTCAAAATTCAAATATAAGAACTGCGTTTATAAAGGGTGGAACCAAAGTTCATCTTTTACGTATTGTTCCATCTGACAGTTTAATCCAAAGCATTCATTCAGATGAGTTGATAAAGATAAAGCTTGAAGTTGATATCAACCCACCGAAAGGTGCCACATTCGAGAACAAGTATCATCTGAATCCAATCGCTTTCTCAGTTAAAACCTATACTTTGGATTCTCTTTTTGCAGGAAAAGTACATGCCTTGTTATGTCGAAGTTGGGGTAGTCGAGTTAAAGGAAGAGATTTCTATGATTATATATGGTACTTAAGTAAGGGAATAAAGCTCAATATTATGCATCTAGAATCACGCATGAAGCAAAGTGGGCATCTCAAACTTAATAAAAGACTTACTCAAGAAGTTTTAAATGAACTTCTAATAAGACGATTCAATGAAGTAGATTTTGAACAAGCTAAACAGGATGTCATACCATTTATCCATGAATCTAAAGAGATCGAAGCTTGGTGCAAAGAGATGTTTGTGGAAGTAACTAAGAATAGTTTACATATTGTGTAGATTCACTCTTTCTCTACAGTAAAACCTAAACTTCTATAAGCTCTAAAACGCTTTTCATACATTTTAGTAAGTTTAGGAACTTCAACATCAACATAGTCATATACTTCAATCGAGTCTTTATTCTTGTAGTTTCTCATCAAACGGCCTACATATTGTTGTAGCGTTCCTTTCCAGGATATTGGCATAGTTAAAAACAATGTGTCCAATATTGGATAATCAAAACCTTCTCCTATATATTTCCCAGTTGCTATAATCAACCTTTCTTCACCATCAGGAATAGATTTAAGCGTCGTTTTAAGTTCTTGTCGTTGTTTTTTACTCATTCCACCTTTGATAATTATCAAGTTCTTACATGTCTTACTAAAAATTGTAGCAAGTGCATTTACATGGTTTAGTCGCTCAGTAAGAATGATTGGATATCTTTTCCGCTCTAATGCATCAATAACATCTTCGAATATCATATAGTTTCGCTTTTCATTGGAAGCCATTTCGGATATTAGTTGAGCATGTTTTAAGCTCTTTTCATTTGAAAAGAATGAAGTTTCTCTTTTGATTAGATACATGGGTGTAAAATGGAAATGAGAAGAACTGAAACTAATCAAATCTCCACATTGCATATATATTATTGGATGTAATCCATCTTTACGTTTTGGAGTTGCAGTTAATCCAACTATGTATCTGGAACTGAACTTCTTTAAAATACTTTCGAAAGAATATGCAGCAATATGATGACATTCATCTACTATTATTTGCCCGTACTTATCAAAGTCAGATGAATCCATTCTACGTAGGCTTTGTATCATTGCAACATCCACAATATGTGTAAGTCTTCTTTTTGACTGACCAATTACACCAATCTCATCTAATTCAGAGAATACGTTGAGTTTCTCTATCCACTGTTCAAGAAGTTCTTTCCTATGAGCCAGAATAAGAGTATTAACCTTTCTAGAAGCAATAACTGAAATAGCAACAACGGTTTTACCAAAGCCTGTTGAAGCACATAGAACTACCATTTTTTTGACAAGACTTTTGAACTTGCCCTCTTTTGACTATCAACTAACTCACCAATAAACTCGATGTTGATTCTATTTCCTTCAAAGCGATTATCTAGAAGAGTAAACTCAATCCTATTACTTTTGAGCAACTCCATTACTTTGAAAAGTAGACCGGATGGAAGGGATATTGAATTTAGGTAGTTAGTACTACAATTAATAAACTTGGGAATATTATGAGTCGATCTTCTACTAGCTTGTGCGATATAGAATTCAGGATTACTGAATGATGCTAATTGTATTAGTTTGTAGTAAACACTTTTAGGTAAACAATCTTTAGAGATATAGATTTGATTAGCAATCACAATCTTGGCAGGTTCATCGTTCCTTTTCAAATCACTAATACTATTTGGGATAATGTTTAATGCATTCTTTAATTGCTCGGGAGTAATCTTCTTAACATTGGATAAAAAAGCCCACTGATCAGGATAGACTTTGAAGTCTCTGGAAACAAATACAGAGTAGCCTTGATTCCTAGCATTTTTCTGTAAAGGTAAAGCAATTAGATTTCCCAACCCATCTTTCATTAGTTCATCTTGGCTCGGAAACATACGATCATATGATTTTAGATTCAGCATATTACCGGATTGAAGGGTTGTTTTAATGATATGAGCTCCTAATTCTCTTGCTCTTACAGCAGGGATTGCAATTGAAAAGAATATCCATAAGTGTGCTCCATGCCCAGAGCGGGAGATTTCTATATAGGAAGGTACGTTAAGATTCGTACAAGTTTGTTGTGTTGCTAGTACATCATCTCGCCAAGTACTTTCATCAAAGTCAATTGCCAGAAACCAGCATTGATTCTTTTTACTTAGGGGATAAAGCCCCATAACAAAGCTTCCGGAGAGATGATTGAAAACAACCTTGTCAGTGATAGGGGAGTACTCTGTATAGCTGCAATTTGCACACTTAATCTTTGGGAGTGCACATTTAGACTTGTTCCAACGATTCAAACAAACAGGCGAATAACCTGACTTTCCCTGTTTACTTTCCCACCGTACTGCATATACATCCTTACGTCCTCTGAATAATAAGCTAAATAGAGCTATCTTTTCTTCTACTGGGCTGTTGATGTTAACTAAATTAGAGCTAGAGTCATCGATTACTTCATCATCAGTCAAGCCAAGCATCTTTCGTAGGATTTTATTCTATTTTCTGAGTCTTTCGAGTTCACTACTCACTATCCTGATCTACTCCAAAAGTATCTCTGATTCTTTGCACCAAATTGTTGTTAATAACATAATCATAAGTTGATTTAGGAACAAGATGTTTCCACTCATTATCATGTGCAATTAGGTCTCTGACATAGCTACCTGATATTTTTTTCTCACTAATATCTCGGTCCCATAAGACTTCAACTTTGAGGTGTAGAGCTTTAAATATTTCAACTTTTTTACGCCCCCAATCATCGTAGATTGATGTATAGAAAGTTGCATCTAAGGGGACAAAAGAGCTATAAGTCTCCGGATATCGGATGGGGAGAGGTACAATCTCAAACTCATTTCTTGGGATTCCATGTGATAGCATGGCATCTCTTACCATATCCAATCGTTCATAGTAAGTAAAGGGATTTGCTTTCAGGCTTGTACGATTTAAATCTCCTTCAAACTGTTTGGAGAGAAGAGGGGTTATATTAGTAATACATATATACAGAAACTCACATCGTTGCTTTGCTGCTAGTAAGTATTCAACATGTTCCAGATGCAATAGCTGGAATCTCCCGTGTATAACTCCTACTTTAACTACCTTATGTTTGTCCATAACGAAACTCCTGACATATTCTGTTGAAGAACTAATTGAGTTTCATTTGAATGTAGGCAAGTTATAAATGAAGATTCTTTTTTAGGATAATCAATAAATTGAGTATACAGTCTGAGTTAGATGTAAACTAAAGTTATAAAGGGACACACCTCCATGGAAGTATACTTCAATCATTGTTGTTTCAAAACAAAAAGTGACTTAACCCAGTTAAATCTTTAATATCTTTCAGAAGAGAATCACAAGTCTGAACTAAGAGAGATTTAAATTCACTTTATGAATTTATTCATGTGGGTATTTCTGAATTGTATAACTAGATTAGTATGCATCTAGTTTATTCATTAAAAACTTGTTCTAGATATGGTTTTAAATCAGCAAATCGAATCGGTTTGGTTAGGTAGGTTATCGGTTTTATTTTGTCTATCTCCTCTTGATAATCTGAGATATGATAACCGGACATAAAAATCAAGGGGATATCTGAAATAGTCTTTATACTTCTTGCAGTTTCAATCCCGTTGATAGTCCCGGCTAAGTTTATATCCATTAATATTAAAGCAGGACTTGATGTTTTGACAAATTCTACTGCTTCTTCACCCTTAGCAAAACTACCACAGATTTGATATCCCTCTTTCTCAAGCATAATTTTCAGTAACATCGCTATTAAAGCTTCATCTTCTACAATCAGTATTGTCTTATTCATTATAAACTCTCTCAGTTGATGATAGATTCTTTAATTTTATTGTCCAACTTAATCCCATATTTGTATTTACACTAACTTCTCCATTTAGTTGCCCTTCTGCTATTGCATATATTGATGTGAAACCCATTGAGCCGTTGAATTTAGGGTTTATGCTTTTTTCTAGTCCGATTCCGTTATCAGAGTAGGTAAATATAAGGTCATTATTATCTTGATTTCTAAGCGAAATATCAATAACTCCATTATTGTTCTCAGGAAAAGCATGTTTCAAGGTGTTAGATATCAACTCAGCAATAATTAATCCTAAGGGAATAGCATAATCAATTGACATCTGAACATCACTTAAATTATAATTAACAGTTATGTCATTTGAGAGTTTTCCATAGGAACTAACAATCAACTCAGTTAAGTCTCTAATATACTTATCAAGTTCAATATTAGTTAGATCTTGAGCCTGGTAGAGCTTTTGGTGTACCAATGCCATGACTTCAATTTTGTTATTAATCTCTCGTAAAACATTTTTGGTTTGTAAGTCATCTGTTCTTTCTGAATTGATTAAAAGAATAGCGGAGATTACACCCATGTTGTTCTTAGTTCGGTGATAAAGCTCTCTTAAAAGTGCTTCTTTAACTTTAAGTGCTTTCTTTATTTCTGCTTCTTTTTCTTTCTCTTCTGTTATATCTCTGAATTCAACTGCTCTGACTGTCTTTCCCATATATGGGATTTCTCTTGCTTCTAATCTAAGAGGATATACTGTTTTATCCTTTTTGATACCCAAAGCTTCATATGGCTTCTCATAATGGGAAACTATTTTATCCATAACATAATCTCTAGTTTGTGGAGCAATAAGCAGAAGACCATCCATTCCATGCAATTCACTTTGGGAATAACCTGTTATTTCTGATAATCCTTTGTTACATTCAAGAATTATTCCTTTATCATGAATGGCTATACCACCAAAAGAGGCGTTATGTAAAGCCTTAAACCTTTCTTCGCTCTCTTTTAATTTAATCTCAGCGATTTTTCGTTCAGTTATATCATTAACAGAAAAAAGCACTTTATCTATATTTCCTGAGCTATTTATGACAGGATTGTAACGGAAATCAAACCAAAAAACTGGATTATCAGACGGGGTCCCAAAATCTACACGAATTGTTCTACCTTGCAGGCAGCTATAAAAATCTTTTTGAAAGTCTTCCTCTGTACCTTGTATTGTAAAATCAATCATAGATTTGCCTACTTGCAATTCTTTCCCATACACAATAAGGGAGTTTTGATTCGCTTTGCGGTTAAAAGCTTGAATTGTTAGATCTCCATTTATAAGGATATAGGCAGTTTCAGAGTTGTTGAGCAAAACTTCAATATCTGAAATAGATAAATCATTAGATAATGATTTTTTTTCTTCGCTAATGTCGTCTCTATTTACATCATTTGCATTCATCATTTACCATCCAACAATTACTTTACAGATAACTACATGAATATAATTCATAATTAAGGATTTAATTTAATACTGTCAATAGTTAATATTTTATACCCTATCTTTTACATTTAGCATTTAGCATTATTAACCCCTTATTGCTCCCAATCAAAAACATGGAACCAAGTAGGAACCACCAAGGAGCCACCAAGGACCCTCCTTGGCGAAGGCCAAAGTTATCCACATTGCGTGGATAACTTTTTCAAGCGTTAAAGCATATTTTTAATCGGGGGCATGGATAGAACCTGGAACCGGGATGATAATGAGATCTTGCACAGGATTATAATGCCTAGTATGATTCGTAAAAATTCTTTATATTTGAAACAGTTGAATTATAAACAACTTTATCGAAATTAACTGAAGATAATCTTTTACAGTGCTGTTTAGTAGTGCTTCATAATGACCTTTGAAGGATAAATTAAGTCTAACTACAATACTTTACTCCAAGGTTATGATTAGACTACGAATCTGAGCTTGGCTGTCGAGAAAGCACCATAATTTAATTGAGAAATCTCATTTTCTTTTCAAACATAATCGAAATATTAGATTGACTAAATCTATTGTATTTGATACAAATTACACACAGGAGTATACGTAATTATCATTTTATGAGATATAATGTGTGAAAATGCTACGAAACCTTACCTAATTTGCGAGGATGGGAATATGAGTTATGAAAACTATAAGATATTGATTTTAGAAGATAATCAATTTGACGCAGAATTACTTCTGATTGAACTCAAGAAAATATTCAAGCAATACGAACATGTTATATTAGAATCAGTTGGAGGTTTTACTGAAACTGTAAAATCGTTTCAACCTGATATCATCCTGTCTGATTACAATTTAGGCCCGGAGAATGGCTTGGAAGTTATAAAAATTGCCAAGGAGATTTGCCCACAGATCCCAGTGATAATTGTAACGGGTGCACTGAGTGAAGAAGTAGCTGTAAACTGTATACACCATGGGGCATGGGATTATATAATCAAGGACAAGTTATTTAAATTGGAACCGGCAATAAAGAGGTCTTTTGAAGTCCAAAAAGAGATTATTCAAAAAGAGGAATACGAGCAAGAATTAAAGACAACTATTCAAAAACTTGCAGCAAGCGAAGAAAAACTGAAAGCAAATCAAGAGAAACTGGAGGAAAGTGAATATAGAATACGCTCTATACTTAATAATAGTCCTTTCCCTGTTGCTGTGGTGGATAAAGATAATGAAAGCATACTGTTTTGGAGTAAAAGTGCTATAGATTTGTTTGAACATAAGCCTAAGACTGCCAAAGAATGGTATGAATTAGCCTATCCGGATTCCAAATACAGAAGTGAAGTTGTTGATCGTTGGAAACACTTTCTTGAGAAAGCAAAGGAAACAGGTGAACCTTTAAATACCGGTGAATATAAAATCACATGCAAAGATGGTTCTGTTAGAGTATGTGAGTTATATGCTCAGTTCATTACCGGAAATCTGATTGTAACATTGAACGATGTTACAAATCAGAAACAAGCTGAAAGAAACTTGATAAAAGGGGAGAGAAGACTTTCTATAGCCACAAAAGCTGCTGGAGTGGGAATCTGGGACTGGGATATAGAACAAAATAGTATGTTCTGGGATAAGCGAATCTTTGATTTGTATGGAATTGTTGAAATTCCCAATGAACTAACTTATGAGTTTTGGCAGAGCTGTTTGCATCCGGATGATAGGGTAGTAGCGGAAGAAGCAGTTAGCAAAGCATTAAAAGGTGAGAACACCTATGACATAGAGTTTAGGGTTGTTTGGCATGATGGATCTATTCGATGGATTAAAGCGGATGGTGTGGTTTTGCGTAATGATAATGGTGACCCGATTTATATGATTGGCACAAACTATGATATTACTAAGCGTATTCAAGCAGATATTGATATCAAGCGTAATGAAAGAGATCTCCGTTCTCTTGTAGAAAACCCTGTAGGTTATGTGATTTATCGTACTCGCCTGAACAGAGATAACGGACAGATAGAAGTAATCCAAGTAAGTCCCTCTTTTATGGAAGTATTGGGTGTGAAAGAAGAAGATAGTCATATGTTTGAAAAATGGTTCTCCTATGTCAATAGAGAAGACCTTCCGGCCATGTTAAAGGCAAACGAGGATGGGATGAAGCCACCTTATAAACTTAGTATTGAACTGCGCTATAATCACCCTCAAAAAGGTTTGAGATGGCTGGATATTCGTTCTAATGGGATTCCTTATGAAGATGACCCTAACATGATAGAATACGCTAATGGAATGATTTTGGATATTACTGAACGCAAACTAGCTGAGGAAGAAGCAAAACAAAAAGAAAAACTATACAAAGAAATTATCACACTAGCACCTGTTGGTTATTATCAAACGACCAATGAAGGTGATTTCATTCTGGCTAATGATGCTTTTGCACAAATATTAGGATTTTCAAGTATTGATGAGTTGATGCAAATGAATGAAAGTGCGATTTACTACGATGAAAGCGAAAGAGAAGAGTTGTTAAAGAAACTCTCCTTAAGCTGTAGTAATGGCATTCAAAATACAGAGATCAGATTTAAAAAAAAGACCGGTGAACCTATATGGGTACTATTAACTTCTAAGATTCAAAGAGACCCACTAAAGGGTACAGCTTATTATGAAAGTTTTATTGTTGATATTTCAGAGATAAAAGATGCTCAGAATAGGATAAAACAAGATTTAGATGAGCGAAATGTTCTGATTAAAGAATTGTATCACAGAACAAAGAACAATATGCAGATTATCATTTCCTTGCTCTATATGATTGAAGAGCAGTTCCAAAACGATGATTTAAAAAGAGTAGTAAATGATATAAAATTCAAAGTTAAATCTATGGCTCTTGTTCATCAGAAACTGTATCAATCCAATGACCTATCAAGGATAAATCTCAAAGAATATATATATGAACTTGCGGACCAAATATTGTTAAGTTACTCAAGTAAAATGAATAAAGTCAATATTGAATATGATATGAATGATACTTTTGTTCTACTGGATGTTGCGACTCCACTAGGATTGATAATTAATGAGTTAATCACTAATTCGTTTAAACACGCTTGGCCTGACCGACGAACCGGTAAATTAATGATATCATTGTTGGATGAAGATGACTCTATTAGCATCTCAATTGCTGATGATGGGGTTGGTTTAAAAAATGGTTTTGATTTGAATAAAGGTTCTAAACTAGGGCTTAACTTAGTGAACATGTTAGGAAGCCATCAACTTGATGGGAAGTTATCTTTTGAAAATCAAAACGGTTTAAAATGGACCTTACAGTTCAAAAAGGATATATATAAAGCACGAGTATAATTATGAAAGTAATAATATAGGTAGCTAATAGAGCTTCAGGTTTCAATGTTGTTACTCAATCATTATACAAGGTATTTATGTTAAGGCATTTGTAAGAAGTGTCGATAGGTTTGGAACTATAAGGAATAATGAGCATTTAGAGATTGTTAATAGCAGTATCTTAGATATTGATGATTAGAAATGTAACTCCATATAAAGATTCCCCTTCTTTGTTTTTTGCCCGGTATATTCAAACCCTAGACTCAAATATAAGCTCTCAGCAATCTTGTTGCATGGTGAAACAGCAAGTTCTATTTCCTCTGAATGTGGATAGTTTGCTTTTACATAAGAGATAAACATATTCATGGTTGCTCTTCCAAATCCCTTTCCTTGAAAATTATGGTCAATAAAGAAACTTGTTAAGTTACATCCTATTCCATAATTTCTCAGAAGAAACATTCCAATCAGTTGCCCGTTTTCTTCAATAGCATATGGGATTAACCTATCTGGTCTATCTTTCTGCACATAGGCCCTAGCTAACGAATGCAAGGCGATATCTGTCCTTAAACAATCATTTTGTTCAACTTTAGGTCTTAATCTAATCACTTCTTCCCAATTTTCATTTGTTATTTCAACAAATTTCAAAACATCTCCTTATTTGCTCTTTTCAATGGCTTCAGTATTCTGGCTATCAACTTTTAGCAAATGTAGTTTTAAGTTACTCTTTACAGATTCCTTTAAAAATGTAAAGTCTTTTCATCTTTTGACTTATAATGTCTTGAATATCAAAATCATTTACCAAATCATGATCAGGATAGAACAATTCGAATGCCTTATTTTTGCCTTTTAAACTATACTTTCCAAGTGGTACAAAGTTGAAAGTACTTGTTGTACTATTTTTTACTCTTTCGGTTACAACTATAGCTTTTTTTACTTGCCGTGTCAGATCTTCAACTCTCGAAGCAGTGTTTACTTGATCTCCTATTATGGTATAATCGGTTTTAATAGCAGACCCCATGTTCCCCTCAATAACAACTCCTTGGGATAATCCAATACCACAATGTAGCAAACTGATAGGATTATCTCTCGCTGCATTCTCTCTTGCCAGTTTCAATTCACGAAGAATGTCAATACAACCTTGAATTGCATTATCAGCTAATTCAGGGTCAAAATAGGCCATTACACAATCACCAATGTATTTTGTAACTTCTCCACCTGCTGCAGTAATTATTCTGGATGTGATTTCAAAGAATCGGTTTATAATCTCAACTATAAACTCAACCGGTAGCTGTTCACTAATCTCTGAAAACGAGACAATATCTGCAAAGAGTACTATCTTCTCGACTTTCCTAGCAGGCATGTGCAATGGGTTCAATCCCTTATTGATTATATTTAATACAGTAGGTTGAGTGTATTGTTCAATAATTCTGTGCGATTCAGTTATCGTCTGAAGGAGATTTTTGATCGGACTCATGAGAATATCTGTATTGTTATCAAGATTTATAACATTCATAGACCATGTGGGAAATAAACGTTCACCAATATCATTCTCTGTCTTTAAACATAAGATGTCTTTGTGACGAAGATCCATTCGAATCTTTTTAAACAAAGTATCTATTTCGCTGTCAGCTCCTTCAATAATCTGAAAAAATAGCTCCTTGAAATAGATGAGCACACCTGTAATACCTACTCTCAGATTCTTTTCCTGTGAATGTAATCCCATAGCTTCTAGTTCTTTGTTAGAAATGCTCATATTTAGTCTGCTGACATAAGTCAGTCGTTTCATATATCTTCTCCAATTCAATATCAATTTAGTAGATTAAGGTGCCTTGTAAGATAATGGCAAGATATTTGTTATATATTTTGATTTTGGCACTCCTGGCGCGATTCGAACGCACGACCTTTTTCCTTAGGATATGGGATTAACATTGTAAAATATTACTTAGTAGTATATTGGATAGCTATTAAGGAAGTTGACTGGCAAAAGACGGACAGCTGATACTACGGTTAGACATGACCAGAGAGAGCATGACTTTTTTGCGTAAGACTGAATAGTGAAATGTAGTGAAGACTGGCTATGGTGTAACTATATTGCACTAAACATTCTCATCTGTACAAGCTTAATAAATAGTAATACAAGATTCTTCGTTTATTCTGAGTTTTAACGAAAATCAAAAGTAATGGACAACAATTTACACTACTTCAGCAACAATGCAAAAAAAACTTTACAATAAATAACTACCCTATAATATATTGCAAGTATATGAAATAAGTTCTCAATCAAATTATTGAAGTAATCATCTTGAATATTGTTTCAGTAATTGTCAACTTCATCAAAAGTAAAATGGAAAACAAAGATTTTATCATAGTCAAGAATGTTTTGTCGCTAGGTTAATGAAATCTACAAGTTTCTTTATTTAGTTTTCTTAAAGAAAATAGAAGTGGATTTTAAAATCACTCTACTTAGAAAATCCAAACGTAAATGCAATACTAACCATCGCAAGTATAACAAGTACTACAGTAAAATTATCAAATGAATGGAATTTAAATATTGTAAAAAGAAAACAAGGATGCAAGATAAGGAAAGGAGAGATATAATGGAAACAAAGATCAAAGTTTTTTGTATTATAGCTTGTGTATTACTAATTTCTACATTTCTCAATGCCCAGTCAATGACATATTTCCAATATTATGGAGATAGTACATGGGCTACTGATATTGATAATGAGAATATAATTGGAATGTCTATTAATTCGACTTATACATCAGTTGTTGGATTCAAAACAACTAATAATGGAGCTAGCTTTCAAACACTTATGTATCCGGGAGAAAATTTTACATATCCACAGGGAATTGATGGGGATAACATTGTAGGATACTTTAAAGACAGTGGTGCTGTATCACACGGCTTTATGTATGATGGAATAACTTGGACACAATTAGATCATACATCCGGATATCAAACAGAAATGTTAGGTGTTTATGGTGATAGTTATATAGGATACTATTATGATGGAACTAATTATCATGGCTGTTTATACGACTCAGGGACTGACACATGGACAACAATAGACAGACCAAGTTATGCAAACACAAAATTTACAAGTATATACGGAAATGTCATTATTGGAAACAGTGGGAATAACTACTCAAACGTAAATACTGGATTTATGTATAACATCAGCAATGACACATGGACATCTATTGATTATGGAGTTGATGGAGATCCAAACAGTCCCCAAATGACTTGGTACCAATCAACGAATATTGAAGATGTTAATGCAACTCATATTTTAGCATATTATGAAACTTCTGGAGCTGTCAAAATCAACTTCATTTACGAAATTTCTTCAGGTAGTTATTCGTTACTTGCTTACGATCAAACAAATAGTGAACAAGCTTGTGGTATGAACAGCATAGAAGATTTTGTTGGTTATAGAGAAGGTGGAGGAGTTTATGCTTATAGATGGCAGCAGATTGATCCTCCTACAGTTACAACACAAGCTGTTTCAGGTATCGATGCTACTACTGCTACCGGAAATGGTAATATTACGAATTTAGGTGAAGAAAATCCTTCTGAACATGGTGTTTGTTGGAATACAACTGGAACTCCAACTACAGATGATAATCATACAACTGAAGGAAGTGTAACTAGTACAGGATCTTTCTCCTCATCAATAACAGGACTAACAGAAGGGGAGACGTATTATGTCCGAGCCTATGCAACTAACAGTGGGGGAACTTCTTATGGTAATGAAGTAAGTTTCACAGCTGTTGCATCTGTTAGTCAAACATGGACTATCGAACTAACGGATTCCTTTGGAGATGGCTGGAATGGTGGATCAATTAACTTGCTAGTTAACAGCTCTGTTGTCTTGTCTAATCTAACACTTAATACTGGCTACGGTCCACAAATATTTGAGTTCTCAGTAACATGTTCTGATGTAATAACAACTCAATACTTCGCAGGTGGTTACTCATATGAAAATGAATATCAGATTAAAGATCATAATGGTACTGTTGTTGCTCAATCTGGGCAATATGAAAGTACTCCACAAGATATAAGTTACACTGTTACTTGTCCGGGAACTCCTGGTACTGTTACTACACAGGCAGTGTCGAATATAGGTGTTACTACTGCAACCGGAAATGGTAACATCACTTCTATTGGAACAACAGCAATAACAGCTCATGGAGTTTGTTGGAATATATCAGGAAATCCTACTATCTTAGATTCTTCGACCGATGAAGGTGCAACAATTAGTACTGGAACATTTACATCCAATGTTACCGGATTAGAATCCGGTCAAACTTATTATCTTAAAGCATATATAATAGATGATACAGGAACTATTTATGGTGATCAAGTTAGTTTTACAACCGAATCTCTAGTTACAACGCAAGCAGTAACAGAAATTACTGGGACGACAGCAACCGGAAATGGAACTATACTCTCATTGGATTCTCCTATCTCTGCTCATGGAGTGTGCTGGAATACTACTGGAAGTCCTACTGTCTTCGATTCTTCAAATGATGAAGGAAGTGCAGTATCTCTTGGAGCATTTACATCTGATATATCTGGTTTATCATCATCTACAACATATTACGTTAGAGCATATATTACTAATACTACCGGTACATACTATGGTAATCAGATTAGTTTTACGACTTCATTTGTAAGTTTGTTTAGTGGCTCTGGAACAATTGGAGACCCTTATATAATATCTGATCTAACGGATCTTAGGAATTTTTCAGAAAATAGTGGATACTGGGATAAGCACTTCATACAAACATCCGACATTGATGCTTCAGAAAGTTCAACTTGGAACGGAGGAGAGGGGCTTTCAGCAATATCATTCTCCGGCTCGTACAATGGGCAAGGTCATGTTATTTCAGGTCTGTTCATAGATAAAGCAATATATGGTAGAGCTTTCTTTACTTCTACAAATGGGGCAAGCATCTCAAATCTTGGACTTGTGGATGTTGACTTCACATGCTGGGGTAATGTTGGAGCATTCATTGGCACTTCATCTGGAAGCACATCAATCACTTCTTGTTATAGTACAGGAACGGTTAACGGTTCCTATACAAATGCTGGTGGTTTTGTTGGTTATGCTGGAAGTGGCACATTGACAATTACTAATTGTTACAACAGAGTATCGACCTTTGGAGATAGTTTTAGTGGTGGTTTTGTTGGAAGAGCCCAAGCTACGATAAATATATCGAATTCCTATAACAGTGGAAGTATTACAGGTAATGATTATACTGGTGGCCTAATGGCATATAACTATTACTCATCTGATAGTATAACAGATTCTTTTTGGGATACTGAGACCTCAGGGCAAAGTAGCAGTTATAATGGTGGTATAGGAAAATCAAATGCAGAGATGAAACAAATTTCAACATTTACCGATGCAAATTGGGATTTCTCGTCTCCAATCTGGGAAATAGATTCCAATAAGAATGATGGTTACCCATATTTAGAATGGCAAACTTTTGCTGAAAAACCTTCTGCTGCGACTAATATTTTCCCAGAGGATTCTTCAA
Organism: Cloacimonadales bacterium (SeqCode); assembly: GCA_963677495.2. Taxonomy (GTDB): domain Bacteria; phylum Cloacimonadota; class Cloacimonadia; order Cloacimonadales; family JAFGVF01; genus Zophobacter. Next base: position 1,261,307 of record CAXXOU010000004.1, on the reverse strand, counting down.
CAGATAGACCTAGAACAGTGACTGTAAACTGGAGATATAGAGGATTGGAGTTACCAACTCATTTTAAAATATACCAGGGAAATACGCTTGTAAACATAATTGAATATACTTCTGATATCCTTTACCATCAAAGACTGAATATAGCAGAATGGGGAGAGATTGTTAATTGGAAAGTGATTCCATATAATGACTCAGGTGATTGCGAATCTCCAGTTGAATGGTCATTTACAGTTATGCCAGAACCTTCAAATACTGCTCAGGAACCAGCTGAAGTTGTTTACGCAGAAGTTATTGAGTACAGTGGAACAACCCCACCACAAATCTCATTCCCTTTGATTGATTTAGGAGATGGAAATGTAATTCCAACTGTTGATTTATCATTTGATTCTGAAGTTAGTGCTTTAAGTGTTCCTTTGCAAGTTCAGGATCAACCTGATGTACCACTACCAAATCCTAGCAATTGTGGAGCTGCTCTTAGATTAACTCTTCCAAATGGAAACTTGACCAGAATAGTGTTTAATTTTCTAGGCAGTTTTACACCAACTGAATTAGTCCATCTCAATGGAGCAGTTTGGGAAGTTGTTCCAATTGCACCGAACAATGTTGTCTTTTCACAAGGGCAAGTTGAATTTGATTGGGTTTCCAATGATAGAGGTGAGGAAGAGTTCGCAGTTAATGGTGGTGGAGGATCTACTTTACCTGTAGAACTTTCCTCATTCACGGCAGTTTCTACAGCAGATAATTCTGCAAAAATAAATTGGGTTACACAATCAGAAACAGATTTGATTGGATTCAATATCTTTAGAAATATGGATAATTTAGTTTCTAATTCACATAGAGTGAATAACAGTATCATTTCGAGCACAAATACATCTACTGAACAGCAATATAACTTTATTGATGAAGAGGTGGAACTAGAACATGAGTATTATTACTGGCTTGAGTCTGTTGATATTGATGGCTCTTCTTTATTATACGGCCCAATCACTGTAACAATAACTGATATTGAACAACCAGGAGACACTCCAGACATTAGTTATCTAACAGAAATCAATAGTATATACCCCAATCCATTCAATCCATCAACTACAATCTCTTTTTCACTTAAATCAGAACAGAATGTGAGAATATCAGTTTACAATATGAAGGGACAATTGATTAAAATATTGTGTGATGGTGTTAAAGCTGAAGGTAGGCACTTAGAAACTTGGAATGGAAAAGATTCGGATAATAAGATGGCTTCATCAGGAGTCTATATCTTCAAAATGATCACTAATAATAAAATCATAACTGAGAAATCAGTTATGCTCAAATAGGTTACTAACTGCAATTGAGTGTAAAGGGTACCATTTAGGTACCCTTTACTTTGTTATTGAATACTTGATTTGCTTATAACAATTGTGATACTACTAAATTAAACTGTCAAAGTATAGCAAAACCAGCTTAGAGTAGTTTCTACTCTAGTCAATAGTGTTAGGATTATCCATACGAAGTGCATTATCTAGAATGATATCATTGTAGTCTGGCACCCCTGACGCGATTCGAACACGTGACCTTTTCCTTAGGAGGGAACTGCTCTATCCAGCTGAGCTACAGGGGCACCTCAATGTTGCAATGTTTTAATCTTTCTTATGTGTGTCAATGATAATTACACTTGAGAATTGTTCCATTACCTCTGTCTTACATTGAAGCATCAGTACTTGATGAGTATAGCATCTTACTATTTCCTTGGATTTATCTCAATTAATTCCATATGTTCCAATTTTCCATTTTTTCTTTATGTTATTCTTTATGTTATTGCTACGAGTCTGGTACGTGCTACTTCAAAAACCTGGAATCTCGCTTGTCCCTCCCTTTAGCCTCCCTAGACCCTCCCTATGAACCCCTAAAGTTATCCACATCGTGTGCATAACTTTCCCAACGGTGCCAAAAGGTTCTTGATGCGACAAAGTAAAGAGAAGAAGTGGACGATAAAATAGATGTAGTTTTATTTGATGGTACAAATATGATATTTATAGAACTGAAAGATTAACCAGCTTGCGATTTGTTGTTGATAAGTTCTCTTAATTGTAATCTTATAAACATCACTACAACTAACTAACAATTCCCTTTTACTACCCGAGGTGATAATAGTAATCGGAAAATAATGTAGAAACAATCAGTTCTAATTATAAGCTCTTTATAAAACAAAAGAACTCGTCTTGGCTAGACGAGTTCTTATTGTTGAAAAATATTTATATTATTTTTTGCTCTTTGTAATATGATAGAGTTTATTACCCATTGCCTGAACATATTGATTAGAGTCATGTCTCCAATCTTTAATAATCTTTTGAGTAGAACTGATAAATTCATGTGATTTATTTGCTTTGCTTTTTTGCCCTAAAATGTTAGTAAGCTTCTTAAGGGTAACCCATACAGTTTTTATAACAGTGTCATCGCCCTCTTCAATCCATGTTTTTAAGATAGGATAACATGTTGCAGATCGCAATCTACAAGTTTGAGTAAGAACATGTGAAACCTTCTTTTGAACATCTGTATTTTTATCATTAAGAAGATTACTAAGGAACTCCATAATATACTTAGGATCTTTTGTTGCAATATTTTCTAAACCATGAATTGAAAGAGATCGCATCTTATCGTTTTCTGATTTCTGCCATTTCATCATAACTTCTTTCATAACTTTTGTATGTGATTTCCACATATAGAAACATAGACTTTCTGATTCCCAAGGAATAGTCTCGAAAACTCGTCCCATAATCTCTAAAATCTTCTCAGGATCTTTCTGGTACTTATTATAGAAGTAGAAAAGGGCAGTAGCTCTTATCCCATACATCTCATCTTCTAGCATTTTATAACAGATTTCATCAAGCTTTTGAGGTTCTTCACCTTTATATTCAGCTAATTCCTTACCTGTTGTCTCACGGATGAAATAATTAGCAGTATTTGCTAGCTCATGAATGCGCTTTTCTGCAAGGTCTGCTCTACCTTTATCTATTTGCTTGAATATCTTTTCTACTCTTAAATGAATCTCTTTGTTATCTTCGATAGTAAGTCTTCCTACTTCTCTTAGCATGGTATCTCCAGTATATTAGTATTCCATATTTTTAGGTATTTTTACAAATTACAATGGTAATTTCAAAATAAGTCTATTTGGATTTAGTTTTATCTCATATGATGACTAGATAATATTAATGAATGCAGAAGTGTCAAGGATTTTATCTCTTAGGAATAATTAAATCCCACATAACAACTTCGGATGTAACAATATTGTTAAAAACAAAATCTTTCCAAACAGAAATGGTTTCTCCAGATAAGCGTTGTTTAGCTTTTTCGGTAAATGCTCCTGTATGTGGAGAGAGTATAACATTGGGCTCGTTTGCAAAATCTAATACTTCCCATGGTTCCTCTTCGAAAACATCGATCCCGGCACCAAGAATTAACCCCTTTTTTAAGCCAATTTCCAAAGCTTTCTCACAAACAATACTTCCTCTTGCAACATTCACTAAGTATATTGGGTTGTGTAAGAGATGCATAACAGGTTCTGAAAAGTAATGATGCGTGTTATGGGTTAAAGGACAATGGAATGTGATTAAGTTGCACCACTTAAGACCTTGAGTATAGCTTATACTTTCTATGTCCAAATTTTCAAAAACACTATCATCTACATATGGATCGACAGCTTTAACTACAGCACCATGTGATTTGAGAAAAGATGCCACTTTCGAACCAATGCGTCCAAGACCCATGACCATTACATTAAGGTCTGAGATCTCTAAACTTGGTTTCAAAGTTTTCTTCCATTCTTTCGTAAGCACAGCTTGCTTAGCATCATCATGTCGCTTAATCAAATTCATTATCAGACTTACTGTATGTTCATAGGCTGACTGAACATTAGCAAAAGGTGTGTTACAAACAGTTACGTTGTATTCTTTAGCAGCATTAAAATCAACGTTGTCAACACCTGAGCCGGCTCTAATAATGAGTTTTAAATTTGGGAATCTTTTAAAAAAGGATTCATTGATGAAAATATCGGTCCTGATAATGAATATCTCAATTTCCTCTGAGAAGAGGATATTATCGTCTGTAAAATAATCTTCTAATTGGTTATCTTTTATCAATTGCCAGAAAGAATCCGGCATTTTGTTTAGGACTAATGTTTTCATTAAAGTTTTTCCATCGTTTTGAAATGTATTTTTGCGACTTTTGAAAGCGAATCTTTATCATAATCTCTGACAAATATTTTTGCTGCGCTGATGACCGGAGATGAAGCACCTTTAGGGAATTTCATTTTATATGTTCGTCCCATCATTTCAATTGCATTAATGAACTGGTATCTAGCGATTATGGAGGCCGCAGCAACAGCAGGATCAGTCTCTGCTTTTGGTCTTATAATTATATCATTTTTAAATAGCTTCGAGAGCTTATTTCTAAGTTGACCTGATTTTGAGTACTGGTCAATAATCATCCCTTCAATTGATTTATCAGAAAGCATCGGTTCAATTGTTTTTGTGTGAAGCCAATCTAACATCTCATTTAACTTCTTGCCTTGTTTTACCATATCAGCATATAAAGTGTTGTATCTTTCAGGTCTTAGAACAATACAATTGATTCTCTCAGGATATGCCTTATATAACTGCTTAGCTAACTCGACGATCTTTCTGTCATTAAGAGCCTTACTATCAGTAACTCCAATTGCATTTAAAACTTTTGCAATATCTTTACTACAATGGAAGACAGCCGTAACTAAAGGTCCGAAGAAATCTCCTTTACCGGATTCATCACTACCGGTCCAACTAGAGTATTTATGTTCAAAGCTTTCGATCTGTTGAGAAGACACAGTAGGGGTTGTGACTTTCATATCCAAAGATTCTAAGGACTTTGCAATAACGCCGGCAAAGTTCTCACTTCCTTTCTTAAAAGTGAAAGAAAAGGCCTTTTTTCTTGCAGAATAGAGCAGATCAAAGGTTGAGTTACTCGAAGATGACTTGAGTAGAATCTTGAAACCATATTTTATCTCTTTTTCTATAACAACTTGGATTTTCTCTTGTGATAATAGATTTTGGATTTGTTCAATCCTATTCTTGAAATGTGTTTCCATTACTACCTTTTTATAAATACTTTGCTGGTTCTTTACCTATCACACCGGCAATAAGTTCAATATAAGGCTTCACAGGACTTGAGCTGATTTTGGGGAATAAAACTTCTTCTATTTGAAAGAATCCGACTGATGCACTCATTTCTACTGTAATTCTTATAGGTTTATTTTCCCCTTTAGAGATTGTTACATGTTCAACAGAGGATGATGAATATCTGTGAATATCACCTACTTTTGGTGAGTTACTGATTAAACTAGGTATTCTAGCTCTGCCTTTCTCCATGTCGCAACCATCTCCAATAAGTACAAGTCCGGCTTCTAATGAGTGTATCTTCTTCGTCGCCATGTGACCTGCAATTCCTTCAATAATTGTTGAACGAAGTGCTATCCGCTTATCAAGCTTATCGGGATAGATTTTGCATAGGACTTTATCAATGTAGGGGAGAGCTAGGGTTATACTGTACATTTCGTGCGAATCACGAGCTATTGACATTCCTAAATCATGTAGAAGTGAAGCAATTACAACAGCTGTCATACTATCATCAGCACTAAATTCTAAGTCCTCTTGTAAAGTAAGTTTAATATCTGCATCAATTAGAAGATTACATAATCTAATTGCATTTAATGAAGCCATTCTCATATGAACAGGTCCATGATCATTATAGCCCAATCGTTTAATTGAAACGATATTTGCATGCTCTTGTACAGCATGTATCTCGGGATCTTTAAAAATCAATGTGGCTGCTTTCAAAGCGTTCCCGGACAGCTCTTTCTTTATAGCCTTTTCTAAGGCATATTCTTTAGGTGATTTTTTCATAATTTGTTTCCGTTAAAAGTCATCTGAAATACTGATTGAATAAGTTGGTTTACCTGTATTATAAAGGTCAGTATTCCAAGAAATATCAAGTTTAAGGACAAAATAGCCCATATTAAGTCTTGGTCCCATTCCAAAACCCATAATTATGTCTTTGAAACGACCATTTTCCATTCCCCGCCATGACTCTGTATCATCCCATACTGAACCTATATCAGTGTAAATACTTCCTCTAATATTTCCAAGTGCCAGTGGAGCAGGAAACCCTAGCTTAAGATACTCGATAAAAGGAACTCGCAATTCTAATGTTCCCAGTGCTTTTTTAGTACCCTCTAAGTCATCATTAGTGAAACCTCTGATTCCATAACTGTTACCAATACTGAAACCAGACCATGTATCCAAGCTGAAGGATTGAGGATTATCGCCTGTACTCCAACCCGCAAATGCACGAGCCGAAATGTTGAATTTCTTGGCAAACATGAAGTAATGACGTGTATCAATTACTTGAGTAAGATAGTTTCTATCTTCCACTGCAAAGCTCTTTCTTATGTGGTAATATGAACGAGACCCGGTCATTGGTCCTGTTGAACCATAAAGAGTATTATCATGCACAATCTCAAAACTTGGTATAAATAGATAATCATCATCTTCCCAGTTCTTGATTCTGTTTCCCCACTCAATCTCAACACCATTATCAAAACCTTCATCCCATAAAGTCTCATAGCGTTGGAAGCCAAATCCTGCATCTACTCTCCAGAATCTACTAAATGGATAGCGGAAGAAAATATTTGCCCCGGCTAATCTTTCTCGCTCTCTATAATATTTATCTTGCACTTGTACATCATAGTATACTGTTTCGTCGGAAAGATAATATATACTTGTGCCAATATCCAGTCTGTTAGGTCTGTATATGTAACTTAGCTGAATACTGGAATCTTCCAAATCTCCTGCAACACCTAACATGGCACCAATAGTATGATTCCCCATTAAATCAGTTAAGTTTGTTTCAATAAAAGCTATTGCACCATCAGAAGAGGAGTAAGCACCTCCACCATAAAGGTAATCCATTAAGAATTTTGGCTTGTATGGCTTTTTAACCGGTAAGACTGATATAGAATCAGGTTTAGCATCAAGTTGATCATTATAAGATTGAACTAAGCTGTCGGAAACAGCAACATTTTTAATAGATAGAATTGTGCTTCTTGGATGATTAGCTTTCATGAACTCGTCTTTCAATTTACGATCTACTTTTCCAAAGAGCTTATATCTGTCTAGGTCAAAGCATGAACCAAAATCGTTTTTAAAGTCTACATGTGAGATACTTATAGAATCAATAAAAGTCAATTCATTTAGTGGCATGTATTCTTTATAAATATCCCAGCCATTGTTATAGAAAACTGACAGTAGCATGGTTGAGTCATCAGCGGATAGGTCAGCAGAAAAAACACCACTAAAGGAGTTAGTCAAGCTTGCCCTAGCTCCATTCTCAAGTTGTATTACATCGTAATTCGATAATCCCTTTCGGTTGGAGAGCACTAACAATCTAGTATCATCACTCGACCAAACAGGTTTAGAATTATTAAAATTATCGTTAGTTACACGGTAGAACTTATCTTCAGAGATGTTGTAGATGAAAACATCTTCAGATAAAGCAGAAAAGATACCTTGTCTTGTGCTATCAGCATTACAATATCTAAAGGATGTAAATGCAATCAAGTTACCATCGTGTGAAAACATAGGTTGAGAATCTGTGAATTTATCATTTGTAATATGCTCAAGTTCTTTTGTAATTATATGATACATGAAAATATCTGTATCCATTGCTTTTTGACCACAGAATGCGATAGATTCACCATTGGGTGAAACTGATATTTCAAAGATAGCGTCAAATTGTGGGAATTCATAAGTCTCAATTACGCCTTTTTTTCTAACGCTTCCAATGTGGATTACATCACCTTTGTTACTGGTTGCAGCGAATGCGAATCTATCGTTATCTGGGAACCAGGCAACATTATTACGTTGAACATGAAACTGTTCAATCTTATTACTGGTTTCACCTTTTACTATCAGCTTAGGTTTCTTGTTACCATCGATATCCCCTAACCAGATACTATTGCGATATCCTTTGTTATTCATAAACAGGTAGCGATTCCCATCAGGTGAAATTGTAGGGTAGAAGTTGAAATAAGTATTATCTTCTGTGTGATGAGTGAGTTGTTCAAAAACATCGTAAGGAATATCAATGTCTTTTATCTTAGAATAGTACTTCTTCTTTAGATAGGTTCTCCATCTATTTTGAAGTTGCTTAAACTTCATACCAAAGAGCTGTTTCGTTGCTTTCTCAACATTACTTAGTGATCTAATAGCATGGAAATACTCCATGACCTTTTCTCTACCATATTGTTCAGAGATATATGTTACAAATGATTCACCTTCACGATAGGCGTAGTAACCTGTCAGATTATCTAAAGGATAGATGTAATCATTCATAATCATATCTATAATAAACATGTTATTGTAACTACTGCGCCCACCAACAGCTTCAAATTCCGGTAATCCTTCTGAGAACCAGAAAGGAATATACCCGGTGTTATTGGAGAAAAATCTTGCTGAAGCGTATCTCTGTTGGAAGTTGTTCACATAAGCATGAACCAGCTCGTGGGTCAGAACTTCTTCAAACTTCTTGTAGTTCCCATCAAATGGTAATACAACTCGATTCCTACGACTCTCTGTAAATCCAGCTACTCCTTGACTGAGTAACGCATTAATAACATTTGTTGTTTGAAATGCAGCATGAGACTTATAAACGATAATTGGGATTCTTCCAATTATAGGTCTAACAAAGTCCTTTTTTAGATAATAATACGCTTCTTCTGCTGTTAATAGTGCAAGTTGCCCGAACTCATCTTCACCTTTGGGATAATAGATATCGAAATGCATTGATTCCAGTTTGGCCCATTGTTCTTTCTCAAGTTGTACTTTGTTTTGTCCAAAAGATGCGAAAATCGATAGAATCAGAAAAGCTAAGATGGCTGTTAATAGTACTTTTTTCATTTAGAACACACTTATTTTTAAATATTTACGAGGATGTTTCTTTATTTCATGCAAAAGTGAATCTGCGTTACTAATTGTTCTTGTGAGTGAATTGTAAAGCTCTTTATCATTAATCAGTTTTCCGGCAGTTCCCTCTTCACTGTTTAGTTTTTCACTAATCTCTTGAAGTGAATTAACTGATGTTTTTAACTCCGAGAGTGCTTCTCTTGAATCGTTGATTAATAATGGAATATTTGTTAACGTATTATCAATATTCTCTACATTCTTCGAAAGCAGATAATCTAATTTTGCAATACTAACAGTTAAGTTTTCCATAGCTATATTTACTGCATCTTTATTCGTTTTAATTAATTCATTAGTCTCCTTTGTGATTGAGTTAAGTTGATTCGATGTATCTTCAATGCTTGCAATCAATCCATCTTCCTTAGATAATCTCCATAAAAAATGTTCAAGATTCTCCATTAAGTTTGTAGCTTGCTTAACTGCACTGAAGAGTCCTGGTTCAACGTCACCTACTTGTGTCTCAGAGAAATCTATTGTTGCATTTGAAGTACCTGGTACTATCTCTAAAAGATGTCCACCCATCATACTTTTATCTTTGATTAAATACTTACTGTCAACTGGTACATTAAATTGGTTCTCAAGTAGAACTTTCACAATAACCCCGTTCTCCTCAAGTGCAACATCATCTACAACACCGCAATAAACACCACGCATCAGGACTCCGTCACCTTTCTCCAATCTTGCAGCATTGGAGAAAGAGATAGTAAGTTCATTCATACTACCTTTTTTCAGACTGTTAGTTAACCAAGCGTATCCAACAATGATTGCAATAATTGCAAAAAGTAAAGTTATTCCTACTTTGGCTTCGGTTTTCTTCTTATCCTTATAAAAATCTGACATATACCCCTCAAGTTTTAAGCTTTTTCTTCTCAGCAGCAGGGAAGAGAACATTGTTTAGTATTAACCTATATCCCCCAGAACTTTTATGCAAGTCAAGTAAAGTTTCTGGATCACCAATGCGATGCTGATAATCTTCAGGATCATGACCACCATAGAATGTGAAAGTACCTTTACCGAGATTTCCATGTAAGTATTTCACTTCTTCACTTTGAGGAACTTCAGCTAGTAACACAATATTCTCTTTAACTCTATTCTTATGAAAGGATGTTGTTTGCCCCAGAAAACCATCAATAATGTTTACATGGCACTGCGTGAGCATTGTTGGAACAGGGTCATATTTAGCAGAAAAATCAAATAGTTGGAAATAGTCAGCTTCTGCACCACGTAATTTAGCGTAGTTGCTTGCATCGATGTCAGAGAATTCATATTCCATAGGGTTCATAATGAGATTAAAGTTCTCAAATGCGAATGTGTTATCAAAATCAAGTTTCTGTTTGTAGTTTTTATCATACCAATCACCATCAATCTCAGCAGGGACAATATCAACATTCATTGCTGAAAGGGCAATATCAATTGTGTCAACTGCAGCACACATTGCAAACAGGAATCCACCATTTATTACGAACTCTTTAATTTTCGCTGCTACAGCATGTTTGAGCATCCAAACTTTTGAAAATCCATGTTTTTTTGCTAAGTTCTCACTTACAGATACTGTAGTTTTATACCAATCAGCGTTTCGATACGAACTATAGAATTTTCCAAACTGACCGGTAAAGTCTTCATGATGAAGATGTAACCAGTCATAATCACCTAATTGTCCTGATAGAACCTCCTCATCCCACACAGTATCAAATTTGATATCAGCATAAGTAAGTGCCATAGTCACAGCATCATCCCATGGTTGATGATTAGGTGGTGCATATACAGCAATTGCAGGTTCTTTTTCAAGCTTAACAGTTTCCATGTTGTTTTCTTGTATCGTTTGCAAAATCACAGATACATCAGAAGAACTTATCACTTCATAAAGTACACCAGCGACTTTGCATCTGGCAATGATGAATGATTGATCTTCAATCAAAAAAGATCCACCTCTATAGTTTAACAACCATTGTACTTCAGTTCCTTCACTTAAACTATGGAATGCTACTCCATAAGCTTTCAAATGATTTGTCTGAGCATCGTCCATTGGTATAAGGATATCACCTAATAAAACACTGACAATATGCAGTGATAATAATATTAATATTATTCTTTTCATTCTACCTCAACAAATTCTTCCAAAATACTATTTGAAACGAACCAATAGCTCCTTTTTAGATTAACTCTACCTTTTTTAATACTAAGATATTTCCCAATTTTTAACAGCTGATCCTTATAGTGTAATTCAAAATCATGTCCAAACCTACTTGCAAAATCACTAATTTTAAAACCTTTTGCTGTTCTTAGGTTCATAATTATATATTCTGATTGAAGTAATGTACTATCCATAATCTCTCTATTGGGAAATTTTTTCTCTCTTACAACATTACGATAGTATTCTTGCATGTTAGCAGGATTGCAATAATGTATATTTCTAATTAAACCACAAGCAGAAGCCCCTGCACCAATATAATCCTTTAGTTGCCAATATGCAAGATTGTGTTTTGACTCTTTGTTACTTTTTGAAAAATTAGATATTTCATAATGACGGTATCCATGTTTTCTCAAATATCTAGATATCTGATAATACATTTGGTTAATCACTTTATCATGTGCAACTTCTTCTTTCCGTGTGGCTAATGGTACATCTTCACCTAAACTTAAACAATATGTTGAAATGTGTTCTGGTGATATTTCTACAAGTTTCTCTAAATCTTTAGTCACATCTTCAATAGTTTGGCCGGGTGTTCCATAAATTAAGTCCAATGAAATATTATCAAATCCGTGTTGTCTAAGCATTGAAAAGCATTTTTCAATCTCTTTTGAAGTGTGATTTCGTCCCAACAAAAGTAACATTTCATCGTCAAAACTTTGTGCTCCCATACTAATCCTGTTTACATCAGTAGTTTGAAGTTTTCTTAAATAAGAATCGGTTAGTGAAGATGGGTTTACTTCTAAAGTTATCTCCTGGTGCGTTGATTTTTGAAAGACATCAATCATCATTTGTATTAGTTTTGGTTGTAACAAGGAGGGTGTACCACCACCAAAATATATTGTTTCTGGAATAACAGTGTATTCTGAATTAAAATATTCAAGTTCTCTTAATAAGTTCCCTGAATACTCATCTAACAGAAACTGATCAAATGGTATTGAGTAAAATGAGCAATAATCGCACTTATTCAGACAAAATGGGATATGTATATATATATGTCTGATTACTTTATCAGTTTGAATATCCTGTTCCATCTAGTAACATTTTTTGTTGGTAAGTTTTGGTTACTGCGTGGATGTTTATTCCTGTATTCAACAGCAGATAATTTTTCTCCTGATGAGAAGAAAATAAATGCAGGTGTACCGGTAATATCCTTTCTATCAAGAAACCCCCAATATCTGCTATCAGCACTATAGTCTCTATTATCACCCATTACGAAGTATTTGTTATCAGGGATAGTTATTTTCTCAAAATAATCTAGATTCATTTCAAACATTGAATTATCTACCCATTCATTCTCTCGAATATGCATATTGTACTGCTGTCGAATATATTCTGGGATATAGTAACTTTCTGTTTCCGGGGAATATGCTTCACCATTAATATAAACGACTTTATCACGCATTTCAATTTCATCACCCGGCATACCAATCACACGTTTAACAACATTTCTTGGAGCATAGTAAGTGATCCCAAACAAAGTCCATGCAGGTAAATCTATGAAAGCACCTTTGTTAAGATATAAAGGTGGGTATAAAGGTTTCAGGTCTTTAGAATATTTAGAAATGGGATTTGAAGGATCTTTTAAATGTGCTGGATTAGGTGGGTCAACTGGATATCGGAATGTCACAATATCTCCACGCTCAGGATCAGTTAGAAAATATTTAACCTTGTTTGCTACAAGATAGTCACCAACTAATAGAGTTTTAACCATTGATTCGGAAGGGATTTTAAAGTTCTGGAAAGTATAATTTCTTATAATCATAGCAACTACAAATGCGAATAGTATTGCTTCAACCCAATCTTGGACTGGTGGTTTTTTATGTTTAATTTTCTTAGCTTTCTTAGTCATATAAATCCCTTTATAGGCTTTTTTTCATAAAACAACACACTTTCTCTATGTCAAATAAAAACTCAGATATTTTTACAACTTCTTTTATATTGTTAATACTCTTGAATGGATTGGTTACTCTACCCGGTTTATATCGTTCAGTCTTCACCGATTTATATCTATACTTGAATCAACATTTATACTCATTAATGCACCTTAGTAGATAAGAAATAATCACATTAATTCTATCGAGTGTTTAAAATGCCATTCCAGAAGAGCATTGGAAAATTAAAAGCCTGAGCAAATGCGTCAGGCTTTAAAAACTAGTATATTCTTAATTTTATTCAGGATTAAAAGCAGGATCGTCATACCATTTTACGACTTTAGCATTACTAATCTTCTTTGTTAACCAGGATTCAAAGAATTTGTCGCTCTCCTCTTTAGATAACTTTTGAAACAACTCACGTTTAACCACATGCATGTTCTTCTTATTAGGACGCTTGATACTTCTTGCATAACCAACATAAACACCATCTTCCAGTACAACAGGCTGAGTAGTTGATTTAGCAGCTTTAAGATTGATAATATCATCAATCAAATCTCTACTATCAATGCTATGAACAGTGCTTTCAAAAGTAAGTTTAGGGATATCAATAACTTCATAGCCTGCTTTTATAGCTGTTTCGATCAGTTTGTCACCTTTGGCAGATGAAATCAATCTCTTAGCATACTCAACGGTCATCTTGACTTTCTTTTCCTCTAATAGAGAAGCTTCAATTTCCTGTCTAACTGTTTCAACAGGAACATAGCTGCTTGCTTTAGCTTCAGTCACTTCGATTAGTATAAAAGCCTTTTCGTTGTGATGCTTGATTGGTTCGAGAACAGTACCTGATGGCTTTCTTATCATCTCTTTTACTAAAGTTGTGCTCTTACCTAAATTAGGAATGACATCATTGTCCTCAGTTAAATCTGTTGCTGTTTTAACAGTCATATCATATTCCTGAGCTGCTTCAGCTAAGCCGATAGTCTTAGAGAGTTGTGTAACATTCTTCATTTTCTCATCAATCAAAGCATAAGCCTTTTCACCTGCAACAGGTTCGATTCTGATTAATCGAAGCTTAACCATTGTCTTAGTCTTATCTTCAACCTGATAAATACTCCATTCACCATCATTTAAAATTGGTTTAGTGAAGCTAGTGATGGGGGTTCTTTTTATAGCTCTAGAAACATTTGTAGGTAGTTCTGCAAGTTTAACAAATCCAAGTGAACCATCGCGTTTCTTGGAATTATGCATTGAATACTTAGCTGCTAAATGTCCAAATACTGCACCATTATTAAGTTCAGTGAAAAGAGAATCAGCTACGAAACGTGCATTTTCTTTATCCTCATCTGTTGGCAAAACAGGGAACTTCATGTAAGTGATATTACAACTTGCAGGGATATAATACTTACGAATATTCTTATTATAATAATCATCAATCTCTGCATTTATCACAACAGTCCTAGTATCTCGGGGATCGAGGTAGATAACTTTGGCATCAACTTCAGAATAGTAGTACTTATAAACATCTTCAAGTTCTTCAGTGGTCATATCTTTTGCACTATATGAAAGTTGCTTCAGTTTTTGAAGAGGAATCTTATACTTAAGGTAATCCATTTTAAGCCATGTGAGATCGATTGGATCGCTCTCACGGAGACACTTTTCATAAAGAACATAGTTAAATTCCTCACCTTCATTAAATAGAGGAGAATTTTTCATTGTTCTTGGAACATTAATTAGAAGTGTATCCAGTACTTCAGGCATGGTTGTTGTAATATTGTACTTCTGGAAGAGATCGACAAGTACAAAATGCTTAACTATATCGTCCCATGTCTCCAGATAAATTCTTCTCTTCTCTTCGTCAGATGGTTTGCGGTTTATTCTCAAAGAATAGCCTTCATAGTGCCCCATATAAGAGCGAATAAACTCATCTTCTGTAATAGTGTGATCGTTCACTTTTCCTGCATAATCACTACGTGTTTTAGTATCATTAGTACCCACAACTGTCTGCATAAAACTCGAACTACATCCGGTAAGTAGTACTATTGATACTAAACATAATAGGGTTAATTTGGATAACTTCATCATTACCTCTCAATCTTTTCTTGTATATCTTTCAGTATTTTCCATGCCTCAATAGGAGATATAATATTAAGGTCAAGCTCTTTAATCTCTTCTAGTACTCCATCATTGTTCTCATTTATCTCTGCCATATATTCAAATATGTCTATCTGTTCTGAACTCTGATGCAGTTGTTTCTTAAGTTTTTGTGTTAGGCCTTGTGGACTTAACTCCTGACTTTCCAGGTTCTTTAATATCTGTTTTGCTCTATTGATTACCTTACTAGGTAGACCTGCAAGTCTGGCAACTTGAATACCATAACTTTGATCAGCTCCGCCACGCTCAATCTTACGAATGAAAATCATCTTATCATTCCATTCTCGAACTGCTATGTTGTAGTTCTTCACACGATTATACACCTGTTCCATCTCTGTCAACTCATGATAATGTGTCGCAAAAAGAGTCTTTGCTTCTTTGAACTTCAATACATACTCTACAATTGCCCATGCAAGACTTAAGCCATCAAACGTAGAAGTTCCTCTTCCAATCTCATCAAGTAGGATCAATGACGCAGAAGTAGCTGAATTTAAGATGTTTGCAGTTTCTATCATCTCAACTAAAAATGTTGATTGTCCCATTGCGAGATTATCAGAAGCACCCACTCTTGTGAAAACCCTATCGAATATGGGCAAATTAGCCTTTTCTGCCGGGACATAACAACCAATCTGAGCCATTATTGCGATTAAACCAATCTGCCTTAAATAGGTTGACTTACCAGCCATATTAGGGCCGGTAAGTATTGCGATTAGGTTGTCTTCACTATCAAGGTTCACATCATTTGGTATATATTGCTCGTCTTCAAGAAGCTTCTCTATTACTGGATGTCGAGAATCTTCTAGTTCAAGTAAACCTTCATCATTAAAAGATGGTCTGGAGTATCTATTAGAATAAGCAATAAAGGCAAAGTTAGACATTACATCGAGTGTTGCAACTATCTGTACAAACTGCTGCATTAACTCAATCTGCTCTGCGAGTCCATTACGAAGATCCAGATACAGTTCATGTTCTAGTGCTTTACTCTTCTCTTCAGCACTCAAGACCTTAGCTTCAAACTCTTTGAGCCTAGGGGAGATGTAACGTTCTGAATTAACTAATGTTTGCTTTCTTATATAGTAATCAGGCACTTTATCCTTATGAGTTTTAGTTACTTCTAAGTAATACCCAAATACTTTATTATAGCCAACCTTCAGCGAAGGTATACTTGTCTTTTGCTTCTCTTCATCTTCCAGCCTTGCAATCCATGACTTGCCATCTCTACTTATTGACCTGAGTTCATCTAGTTCTTGATGAATACCATCATTGATTATGTTCCCTTCTGTAATAAGAACAGGTGGGTTCGATACAATTGTTTCTCTGATGCTCTTGATTATGGGTTCATATTCAAGAATCGAATCTCTGAGCATTGTAATTGTAGGTGCATCATAACTTTCAAGCAGAACTCTAATCTGGGTAGATTGCTCAAGGAAAACAGCTAATGCATTAATCTCTCGAGGATTAATTCTTCCGGCACCAAGTTTACTCAGTAACCTGCTTAGGTCACCTATACTATCGAGTAACTGACGCAAATCAGATGTGAAAGTTATCTTTTGAATGAAGTTCTGTACTGCATTTAACCGTTGGTCAATCTCTTCAACTGATAATAGAGGATGCATCAACCAGTTTTGCAGCAATCTGGAACCCATGGGTGTCTTTGTCTCATCTAGAATAGATATCAGACTTCCATGTTTATCCCCGTATCTCATCGAACGAAGCAATTCAAGATTGCGTCTTGTAACCTCATCAAGTTGCATGTAGTTACTTATAGAATAGTAATGTATCTCAGTTATATGCTTAAGCTCATCACGTTGCATATCTTTTGCGTATGCCAAAGTAATTCCTGCAGCAACAATGCCAACAGTCTTCTTCTGAGCCCCAAGACTCTCTAAAGTATTAGTATGAAAGTGTGACTTTATGCTTTTCTTTAGTTCATTAGGGTCATATTGCCATGAATCAGTAATTGTTACAGGTGGAGATGATTCCAGCTTTAAATCCTCTAGCATTAACTTATCAGCTTCATTAACAACCAGTATCTCAGATGGTGCTAATCTTTGCAGTTCGTTCGTAAGCTGCTCCAATTTTAACTCGGTAAAAAGGAAATCACCGGTCGAAATATCAAGCATAGCTAAGCCAATCCTGGATTTAGACCGATAAACAGCACCAAGATAGTTGTTAGCATTTGAACCTAGTAACTGTTGATCTAGTATTGCGCCTGGTGTAATGATTCTAACTATATCTCTTTTCACTACACCAACAGCTTGTTTGGGATCTTCAACTTGCTCACATATAGCTACTTTAAGACCGGAACGTACTAACTTATCAAGGTAATTATCAAGAGCATGATGTGGAAAACCAGCAAGTGCGATCGGGTCATCATCTTTCTTATTCCTGGCCGTGAGAGTGATGCCTAAAATCTTAGAAGTAAGCTTTGCATCATCAAAGAAAGTTTCAAAAAAGTCTCCCATTCTAAATAGTAAAAGTTTATCAGTATGTTGCTCCTTAAACTTCCAGTACTGCTCCATCATAGGAGTTAGTTTTGCAGGTTTCTTACTCATTAATTACCTTTAAAAATGAATTTATTTGCATTGTTTTTAAAACTTTTTTCGCAGATCCTGCTTTGCTCCCATCGGTAAAAGGACCGGCTAATACAACAAAAGAATCTTTCTCTTTGAAGGCAGTTTTGAAATAACTACAGTTAATCTGTTTTGATCTTACCTTTGTAACTAGATTACTTGCATTGTTTTCAACCCCAAATCTGCCTAGTTGAAGGTAGATTCCTTCTCCCGGCTTATCAACTCTAACCGGGTTAGTTCCTAGATAGTTTTGCCTGATCTCTGCTAGAGCTTTATCATGTTCTACTTTATTTTCTTGTTTAGGTTTCTTCTTAGTTATCTTTTTTAATGGGAGAACAGGTTTATTTTCCGGTTTTACATCTTCTCCAGGATAAAGACATGCTAAATCAATAGAATCCTTAAAAAGAGTCTTTAAGACATAAAGTTGTTTCTCAGCTTCAAAGGCATAAGAGGAAAGTCTGTCTATAAGTATCACTTGTTTATAAAACTCATAGGATGTTTTAGGTGCATCTGTTTTAAACTGGTAGTTTCCCAGTTTTAGTAAATAATACTGCGACTGTAGTAAATCTGGATATTTCTCACCCATTTCAACTAGAACATCAATTGCTTTATCATGATCGTAAGTCTCAGCCCATGAGTCAGCTATAGTGTAATAAGCCAATTTAACTTTATCAATATCTTTACTCGTTTCTATGTAAGCTCTTGCAGCAGATCTTGCTTTGCGGTAGTTCTTTGCTTGTTTGTAATAAGCTCTTGCTTTCCAAAAGTGAGTATCACCATAATCTTTTGCACAAGCTAAATACTCTAAGGCATCCTTATATCTACGCTCAAAGAAACGGATTTTACCCATTTCAAGGCAGATTTCCGGATAGTACTCTGTATTGCGCCCTTTCTTGATTGCCTCCAGAAAGAAACGCTCAGATGTTTCGATGTTCGAAGCCAGCTTTCCCATATATAAGTTATAGAATGCTGAATCTACATTGTTGTAATGCTTAAATGTTTTCAAACTATCAGCAACAACTTTACTATTACCCTTTTTATACTGCTCAATCAAATTAGCATGCCGTGGAACTACAGCACTAAGGCTGATTCCTATTGACAAACCAACTATCGTAAGACTAAGCCTGATTAATCTTCTTCCTGACAAGACCATACTCTTTTACTTGTTTATCTACTGTAAGATGCACCTGCGTATTAGGTTTTGTAAACTCAATCTTTTTCTTATCTTCAAGTGACATTGATTCAGCTCTCATCACAATATCATCCTCAGGGTTAGGGAAGATAATCTCAATCTCTTCACCAATAGAGAATTTACTGTAGCATTCAATAACAGCTGTGCCGTCATAAGAATCTATCACACGCCCAAGATATTGGTAATCTCTTATATAAGCTGAAGAACCATAGAACTGTGTATCATCTGAATCAAAACCATGGAAGAATCCCGGTCCATAGATTCTATGACTAATCTTATAAAGTTCATCACTCAGAGACTCTTCAACATTCACGCCACTTTGAAGAAGTTCTATTGCTTTTCTATAGGTTCTAACGACATTCGCAACATAATAAGCACTCTTCATTCTGCCTTCGATCTTTATGGAATGAATACCGGAGTTGATAATCTGCGGAAGCTCATTGAAAAGATTCAAGTCTTTTGAGTTCATAATATATGTGCCTTGCTCATCTTCCTCAATATCGAAGCGTTGATTGGGTCTAGTCTCTTCCACAAGACTATATTTCCATCGACAAGGTTGGGTACATTGACCACTATTTCCGCTTCTATTATTAAGGAAAGCACTTAGCAAGCATCTACCGGAATATGCAATACACATTGCACCATGAACGAATATTTCAATCTCAGTATCAGGAACCTTCTCACAAATCTCTTGAATCTCTTCATAAGTTAACTCTCGTGCGAGAATCACGCGTTTAACGCCATTCTCACTCCAGAACTTCACTGACCGCCATGATACAGTGTTAGCCTGAGTACTAAGATGAATTGTCAGATTCGTTGTTTCTTTAACAAGAGCAATAACTCCGGGGTCGGAAACAATCACAGCATCAACATGAACTCTCTCAAGCTCTTTAAGTAGCTCAGGAAGCTCATCTACTTCGCTGTTATGAAGGAAGCTGTTTACAGTAACATAAACTTTCTTCCCACGTTCATGCGCAAATTGTACACCCTCTTCTAACTCCTCAATCGTGAAGTTATCAGCTTTCGCTCTAAGACCGAATTTCTTGGTTGCACAGTAAACAGCATCCGCACCGTAGATAAGTGCATACTTTAACTTAACTAGATTACCTGCAGGAGCCAGAAGTTCCATTAGCTACTCATGTTCTTCAATAAGTCTTCGTTAGTCTCAGCTGTTTTCATACGCTTCTTCATCATTTCAATACCCTGTATTGGACTCATAGTCTTAAGGTATTTACGTAATATATACATTCTATGTTTTTCAAGTTCTGTTTGGAGAAGTTCTTCACGTCTTGTACCTGACTTAACAACGTCAATAGCTGGATAGAGTCTCATATCACTAATAGATCTATCAAGTACAAGCTCCATGTTACCAGTTCCTTTGAACTCTTCAAAGATAACCTGGTCCATTCTACTACCTGTATCAACAAGAGCAGTTGCGATAATAGTTAAACTACCTGATTCCTCTGTGTTTCTTGCAGCACCGAAGAACTTTTTAGGTTTATGAAGACCATTAGCATCAATACCACCACTAAGAACCTTACCTGAAGAAGGAACAGTGTTGTTATATGCACGAGCAAGACGAGTAATACTATCAAGCACAATAACTACGTCACGCCCCATCTCAGCGAGACGTTTAGCTCTGTTCATAACCATCTCAGCAACAGCTATGTGGTTTCTTGGTGTTTCATCAAATGTAGAACTGAGAACTTCTCTTTTACCCGGTTTAAGGATACGTTTCATCTCAGTAACCTCTTCCGGTCTCTCATCAACGAGAAGCACAATAAGCTCAACTTCCGGATGGTTAGTAAGGATAGCGTTAGCAACATTTTGAAGAAGCACAGTTTTACCAGTTCTTGGTGGAGCAACAATAATACCACGCTGACCTTTACCGATAGGGGTGAAGAGGTTCATGATTCTTGTAGTGTGCTCATTCTGATGGTGCTCAAGGTTGAGTCTTTCAGTTGGATAATAAGGAGTAAGTCGGTCAAACTTCTTTGCTTCGATTACTTCTTGTGGGTCTGCAGCATTAACAGCTGTGACTCTGAGAAGTGCATAATACTTTTCACCATCTTTAGGTGAACGTACAGGACCTGATACTAAATGACCGCTTTTGAGGTTAAATCTTCTAATCTGGGTAAGTGATACATATACATCATCTTTCCCGGGGAGGTAGTTGTTGTGTTCGAATCTTAAGAAACCATACCCGTCATCCATAACGTCAAGGCAACCTGTAACGAAGGCAAGACCTTCTTGAAGAGCAACCATCTCAAGTATCTTGAAAATAAGCTCCTGCTTCTCCATGTTTGTGTAGCCTGTGATCTTGTATTTACGGGCAAGTTTATTCAACTGAGTTCCATTTAACTCAAATATGTTGTCGATGGATTCCATAAATGTCTCCTTTAATTGTAAACATATGATATTTAGCGTTTCTGACATGCTAAAACTTTGTATTTTGGTATTCTCGTTCCAATACACTAGAAAATTCATACCCTTAGATTTCTGTCAATCATATTTTATAATGTTATCGATAATTGGGACGATTGATGGAAATATTGTCCTTTTAGTTTGCTATATTTATCGTAATCCAAGGAGCTCGTTGGACTGGCAGGGAGACATATAGGGAGTAGCCACCAGCACGAGTTTACGAGTTGAATTCATAATGTTATACCTTTGCCATTTTTCGCTATTCGCCCATCTCCCTTCGGTCGCTATTGCGACAGCTTCAAAATTACATAGACAGTGGGATTTGCAATGACTTACAGCATTTTAGGGAGTTTGTCGGCCTGATAAGGCAACGGACTTCCTAAAATGCACTCCGAAGTCGCAATCCTCTGATTCGTTCTCGCGTCACGCTATCGCTGCAACGCAAGTCCGAAATTAACATACACAGTGCGATTACCAACAACTTAGCTATATTTACTGCCCTTTTTACTCCCTTTCACTGCTCTATCTATCAACGCACTGTGTCTGCACTGTGCACGCACTGTGAAGGCACTGCCAACCCACTGTTTCACTGGGTGCACAGTGCGTGCACAGTGGGAAAACAGTGGGAAGGTTACGTTTTGATAAAGAGTTTAATATAGGAGAAGAAAGAATGAGATGAAGTGAGATAAGTGAGATAATGCAGTGTCCTGAATAAGTTTACCATAGTTTTAGTTACTCAGTTTACTTCAATTGAATGAAATAATTCTATCTTTTCTAAATTGATTTACTAAGAAGCATATACACTTCCAGGAGTGTTGTAGTCAAGTGAAGAATGATATCTTTTATTATTATAGATATAAACTGCTTCTTCCGTTGCTTGCAAAGCGACCTTTTTGTTTGGGAATTTCAATTTCATTCCCAGATCATGTTTCAATGTTCTGTTTACTCTTTCAGCGACTGCATTATCATAGCAGTGATTCTTTCCTGTCATACTAACTCTTGCATGGCTTCTTTTAAGCAATCCGATGTATTCTTTACTACAGTACTGGACACCATGATCAGAGTGAAGTAT
The DNA here is from genome assembly GCA_963677495.2 of Cloacimonadales bacterium (SeqCode). Taxonomy (GTDB): domain Bacteria; phylum Cloacimonadota; class Cloacimonadia; order Cloacimonadales; family JAFGVF01; genus Zophobacter. Next base: position 1,238,801 of record CAXXOU010000004.1, on the reverse strand, counting down.
TATACCTCGCGGGATTTTTGTTCCTCTTTTTGCTTTATTAAATGCCTTCACTGCTCCTTTTGTTTCCAGAGTATCAGATAAGTAGTGACCAACTATCTTTCTTGAATAGTAGTCTGTTACTAAAAACAGATACATAAACCCCCTTCCAACTGAGATATATGTAATGTCTGTTACCCAAACTTGGTCTTTTTTTGTGATGTTCGTTTCCGGTAAAAGATTGGGGTATATCTTCAATTTATGCTTCCAGTTTGTTGTAACTACATATCGCTTGGGAGGTCTTTGCAATAAGTTATTCATACGTAACAACTCTATTAGTTTATCTCTACTTATCTTTAGGTCAGGATCATTATGTTTTATAAGCATTTTCATTATCATTCGATAGCCTGTTGTCTCCTGTTCTCGCCGGAGCTCTTCCACGAGTCGCACTATCTCACGGTCTCTCGCAGCATCTCGTTCGAGTATTTTTACATGCTTATTATAGCCTTGTCTTGTATAACCGTACACCTTACAAATCCTCTCTAATCCTCTGTATCGGAGTCCGCATTCAATAGCTCTTTCTTGAGTTTTTCCTGCACTATCGAACCAAGCTTTTTTTTTAGATCCATACCTAGCTTATTACCGGATACTTCTATCAATGTCTCTAATGCTAACTCTTTAAGATAGCTATCGTCCAATGCACGCTGAAGCCGTCTATTCTCCTTGCGTAAGCGGATTAATTCGGTCTTTTCATCTTTAGTCATATAGTGTACCACCTTATCAATCTTTTGATCCATTCCATATTTTTTGATCCAACCTCGAATGGTTGTCGTACTTGGTATTTTATAAAGCTGAGTTGCTTCACTAATAGTTAAATATCCACTCTCGATTTCGTCTACTACTTTCATCTTAAATACTACACTATAGTTTCTCAAAACTCTCTTTTCTTCTTTCTCTTTCATCTCTTTTCCTTTCATAGTTTAGGGTAACTATTTCAGGACAATACATAAAGTGTCCAAATGTAGCTATGTCCCCTCTACTCCCAGCAGTAATTCTTGGTCAACCCTTGGTAAACACTTGGCAAATCCCTGGCCTATTCTTGGCTTAATTGCCAAGAATAGGTCAACATATCATCAAGTTTAAACCAGTTTAAAATCACTAATTACTGCTGAGAGAAGAATGATGGACAGAAGTAGAATTAGTCTGATAAAAGTCTGGGACAAATATTGAAATCTCGCCTGATTTTCCCATGGTTCTCCCTTGCAACTTTCTTGGCTTTGCAAGAGATACCCAAGGGTGAGGTAAGGGTAACCCGGGAGAGGATCCAAGATTTCAGTCAATAAATCCATACCTGTCAATAAACGCATTCAGAATTGAACTAGTGTCAGCTAATAGTTAAAAGATATTGACATATTTTTTATTGTGTGTAGAAATATCTACTACTTGAAATAGTTTTTATTAATGGGGGATATTATGAGATTATCTAAGAGAGTTTTCAAACTTATTATTGTCATTCTAATAGCATTACAGTTCAGCTCATGTGTTGTATACAGTCCTTACAAAATTCAAAAGAATGAGATTCCCAGATTATATCAAAGGAACATTCGCGTTATCTATGAAGGGGAGGAGAAGAATAAATACTATATTACCAAGGCTAAACTTAAGAAGAAAGTTGTTACAGGTAGTATGAAGGAGTATTACATTAAGCCAAAAATCAAGAAAGATAAATTCATGATTAACTTTCATATGAAAGAAAATGTTGCTCCACCTGATAGTATGGGTAAGGTATCGATTCCTCTCAAAGATATTCGAAAGATACAGGTATATGAAGTTGATCCTGCTTTGACACTAATCAAAACAGTACTGTTAACAGGGTTATCCGTAGCTGCTATTTCTGTTATAATTATTGCAATTGTCCTTGCGACGAAAGAGTCATGTCCATTCGTTTACACATTTGACGGTGAAAAATATACGCTAACTGGTGAGATCTATTCCGGTGCAATATTGCCGCATTTGGAGCGACATGATTACCTGCCATTACCTGATTTGCATCCTGTTGATGGCAAATATCAGCTTAAGATGGATAATCAGATGCGAGAGATTCAATCAACTAATCTTACTGAACTGGTTGTTGTTGACCACCCTGAGAATCGAAGTGTATTAATTGATAAGTATGGTGATTATCAAACCTTTGGAGAGTTACAGAAACCTATAGCTGCTTTAACAGCTCAGGGAAATGATATTCTACCTATAATTACAGACAAAGATTCTCTCTACTACAGTGGTGAAGAGAATCAGGTTATGGAAGAGAATGCTAAAGATAGTATGGTGCTTACTTTTAAGAAACCTCAAGATGCTAATACTGCAAAGCTTGTATATAAGGGTAAAAACTCATTCTGGCTTGATTACACAATGGGTAGATTCTTTAGCTTGTTTGGTGAAAGATATCATAAATGGTTCGATAAGCAGAAAGAGTCCGGCAAATCTGACAATCCTAATTGGTCACTTGAACAGGATATACCTTTATCAATATATGTGAAACAAGATGGTAAATGGGAGTTTGCAGACTATTACCATGTTGTTGGTCCGATGGCCGACAAAGAGATGGTTTTACCAATAGATATCTCAAAAGTAGAAGGTGATGAAATTGAAGTGAAACTAGAATCCGGCTTTATGTTCTGGGAAACAGATTATGTTGGAATTGATTACACTGAAAACGTAGAGGTAAAACCTCAAATCGTTTCATTAGAATCAGCTATTGATCATGATAATAATGATGTTAGAGATTTGCTTTTAAACGATGATAACGATTACTTTGTGATGCCTGAGATTGGAAACAGAGCAATAATGCAGTTCCCTGTTCCTGAACAGGATGAAAGTCTGGCTAGATCTATCATAATGCACAGTAAAGGTCATTATGAAGTTATAAGAGAACCTGATGGACCAGCAAAAATAACCAAGCTCAACGGTTTTAAGAAACCGGGTCGACTAAGTAGGTTCTCATATGAGAACTTGCTTGAGATGAGGGAAAGCTTTAATAATGAGTAAGTCATATCAAGTAACTGGTAAGGAGCTAAAGCGAGTCCGTAAAGGACTTCGAAGAGATATTTTTAAATTAGCTTTGAAGCTGTACGGTAATCCAATCAAAGCTATGAAAGCATTGAAGATGCTTGTCGATAAAAGAAAAAGAATTCAGGGTTATTCTGATAAGCCGAAGATGTATAAGGTGGATGATAAATATTATTGGAACATTGCTGCTCCCGGATGGCCTTCACCTGCATTCGATCTCTTTATTACCAATGAAATGAAGCGTATCTCTGTACCTGGTTTTCATCAACTGCAAACAATAATATTTTCTATAACCAGTAGGTGCCCGTTGCATTGTGAGCATTGCTATGAATGGAATAATCTGTCAGCTGAAGAAACACTTAGCTTTGAACAGATACAAACTATTCAGAGTAAGTTTGAAGATTATGGAATCACTAATATCCAGCTGAGTGGGGGAGAACCACTAGCAAGATTTGATGACCTGATTAAACTGGTAAAGAACTCCAAGGCTACAACTGATATGTGGATACTTACCTCCGGGTTTGGTCTCAATGAAGAGAAAGCTGATAGACTTAAGAAGGCTGGTTTAACTGGCGTTGTAGTAAGCCTTGACCATTGGAAGAAAGATGAGCATAACAAGTTCAGACAACATGATAGTGCTTATGACTGGGTTCTTAAAGCAATTGATAATGCTCGAGAAGCCGGACTTGTAGTAGCTTTATCTTTATGCGCTGTTCGGGAATTCGTTAGTAAAACAAACCTGGAAAGATATATGGAGTTAGCTAAGGAACATGGTGTCTCTATCGTGAGAATCTTGGAACCAAGGAAGACAGGACATTATGCCGGAATGGATATCGAGCTTTCTGATGAAGAGATCGCTACATTGTACGAGATCTATCTGGATTATGTTAATAATCCTGCTCATGATGAGATGCCAATGTTAGAATATACAGGTTACCACCAAAGGCATGTCGGATGCTTCGGAGGTGGTATCAGGTATCTCTATGTTGACTCAAAAGCTGATATACATGCCTGTCCGTTTTGTCAGGGTAAAAGAGGAAATGCACTTGAAGATGAGTTAAAGCCTGTCATTAATAAATTAAGGCAAACCGGTTGCCATAAGTTTGAGAAAGCAGGAGGATAAATTTATTATTTATAGAAGTTTTCAGTAGATTCTGTCTGATTTTATTTAACTTGAAGTTTATGAAAGAGAGAAACAAGATACTTTATTCGAGCTATTTATAATTGACTAGAATGTTTCAAGCTATTTAATTGCAAAAAAACAGTGCAGGGAAGTTAATATGGTCAGATATTTCGGGATAGAAGATCGTAGTTTAGTTGAACAGAATAAATTGGATGATTGCTTTTGGGTACATGTGACGAATCCATCAAATTATGAGATTATCTTTATGGAGAAGGAGCATGAAGTGCCTTTAGACTTCATTACCGACCCTTTAGATGCAGATGAGAATTCTCGTGTGGAATATGAAGATGGCAACATTCTCATTATCCTTAGAATTCCGGTTCGAACAGATGATGATGTCTCACCATTTAAAACAATTCCCATGGGTATTGTGATAACTCACAACAGAGTTATGACCATATGCAAAGAGGAACCATCAATATTGGGGCGTTTTACTAAAGGAACCCATAGGCCATTTGATATAACCCCTCAGAAGTTTGTGCTCCAGATAATGTTAAGAAACTCAGTAAAGTTTTTGAACTATCTGAAAGAGATAAATAAAGATATGAATGAGCTTGAGAGGAAACTACATCAAACACTGAAGAATGAAGATCTAACTAAGCTCATGTTTGTTGAGAAATGTCTTGTTTATTTTAATACATCATTACGCTCAAATGAGATAATGCATGAGAAGTTTTCAAGATCAAGGTGGTTACTTGAAGATTCAGAAGCTGATGATTTACTTGATGACGTGATTGTAGAAAATAAACAGGCAATAGCGATGGCGAGTATATATGCGAAGATTGTGAGTAATTCCATGAATGCGTTCTCTTCGATGATATCTAACAACTTGAATGTTGTAATGAAGTTCTTAACTTCAATCACAATAGTTTTGATGCTTCCAACTTTGATTGCCAGTTTCTATGGCATGAACATAAAGCTTCCGATAGCAGGATCACCACATGCCTTTACGTTTTTGACTCTTATCTCAATTGGACTATCGCTTATAGTTGTGTTTATATTTATTAAGAGGAAGTTCTTTTAGCTAGATTAAAGGAGTCTTAGCTCTAAAAATAGTACCTTCCCCTGTGATATTGATTTCTGATTCTTCAGCAGTTACAAAAACTGTTTGACCTTGGATTAGTTCTACCCCATTCACACTGCATTTGCCCGAAGTACATAACAATATCTCAGCACTGGAACAACTTGCAGTAACTGTCTTATTATTTATCTCTAATTTGGATATCTCGAACTCATTAGCACCGGTCTGATATACTATCTCACCATTCTCAGATAAACATGGATCGACTAAAGCTATTGGAGTGTGCTCGAACCTGAGAACATTAAATATCTCCTCTTTATCGATATGCTTGGATGTCAATCCTGCACGAAGAACATTATCTGAATTTGCCATAATCTCCAAACCTGACCCTTCCAGATACGCATGAAGAATCCCTGCTTCCAGATAAATTGCTTCGCCGGGATTAAGCTTGATGATATTCAAAAACAAGGGAGCTAAGATACCTATATGATTGCCAAATTGTTCATGAAGTTTAAGGCACCATGTTAGAATCTTATTAGCCTGAATACTAGATGAAAGCTTTGCTTTGATTCTATCTAGTAGCATTTCATTTATAAACGAATCATCTAAGCGGAGGTAATCGGAGAAGAATTCTCTATAACCTTTCTTGATACCGGGGAATAATTCTGAGATCTCTAATAACTCAAACAAGAACTCTATCTCAGCAATTGCCCTAAATCCACACATTGCAGTGAAGGGAGTAAGAGCGAGCATTAACTCAGGTTTGTGGTTGTTATCTTTATAATTCCTATTTCGGTCAGTTAGCTCTATACCTAACTCATTCTCTCTATTGAATCCAGTCATTGCTTGTAACTTGTTTGGATGAGCTTGAATAGAAAGGGCCTTTGAAGCACTAAGGACTTTAAACAAGAATGGTAATTTCTTATCATAAACCGAAACAGCATGCGAACCTAATATCAGTTCTGGAGAGGAATCAATAAAACTGTTTAACGCTAGTTCATTGTCATTAACTGAGATCTGTGAAGGTGCTTTTGGATGAGCACCCATCCAGAGCTCTGCACAAGGTTTCGAATTCCGGTTGTCATATTTAACAAGTTCCGGAATGAAGTATGTAGTACCCCAGTCATAGTCTTGGATTGTATTCTTCATTCTAAAAACAGCCATTTTACCAACCTTTTATCTGAAGTTTAAGGATTACCATGTTTTGCCCGACAACTGCGTAAAAACAGTTGTTTATGGAATCATAATCACTTATATACTTAACCTGAGTATCGTTAAAACTTATTGTATGTATAATATCTCCTGTGATTAAACTGAAGATGTTGATCCGGTCACTTTGACTTGAAACCATGAGTCCGCTATTTAATCTTTTATCCTCTTTCCTAGTTATGGTGACAGATGAGTGTCCATATTGAATTGGTTCAGAGAGTTGAGATCCAAGTGAATTTTGCCAAATGATTTCACCTTTAGAGTTCAATAGCATAACATCTTTGTTTGAACCGTGAATAAGAAGGTTATTCTCAACAGATTCAGCATGCTTAATGACTGAATTCAAGCTTTTCTGCCACACTACTTCTTTATCACGTTTGGAGACTGCGGCTATATTATTACCTATAATCAGGTAAATATTGTTTAAATCAAATAGGGGAGAATGAGTTATATCATGCGTAAATTGACCTTGCCAGATTAGCTTAAGACTTACATCTTTTGCAGGTGAATAAACATATTTAGCAAGTTGCTTTTCAAGCTCCGGATTGTTGATTGAGTCAGTAAGGTTCTTTAACTCGAAAAGAATGTTGTGGCTAGTTAAGGTTTCTTCCGTCTTGAAGCCTATCTGCTCAACTATATTATCCCCGAAGAAATAATACAGTATCGTTATCAGGATTATAATGCCAAAGGCAATTGCACTAGTTCTAAAAGAATGACCTTGGAAGAACTTTAAAGGTTTAATGAATCTTTCGGGTAACTTTGAGAAGAAGAAAAAGTGTTTAACGTCTTCTTCAGCAGCAATGAGAGTAGTTAGAATCTCATTAGGTCCATTTTTAACACTTTCCTGAATCATTGGAATTAGTTTAGATGGGAAAGTAAAGAAAGTACTCGAAGTAACAATTGAAATCTCATATACATTAACAGGAATATCATCCTGTTGTGAACCAAGTTGTTTTAGAGATTCAACAGTTGCAATCGGATAAATCGACCAACTAAGTCCAATCTCCTTAAATTCATCCCCTCGAAGTAAACCACATGCTAATCTACCAAATTGTACGAAGTAAAGTCTGTTAGACCGCTTAACAGCAAAGAAAAGCGAAAGCCCTTTATGCTCTTCACCAGCTTTGTTGAACATAGCATTCACTTTCCAGTTTAAATCATTGAAGAATTCAACAAAGGTTGATTTTATTTCCAATTCCGGAATACTATTTGGCTTTAGTTTCAATACCTCTTCGAGTATGAATGCATTGACAGATTTTAAAAACGGTGAGTCTTTAAGATTATAGGTAAGTAAGAAGAAACTATTCTCTGAGTTTGGAAAATAATCAGTAAATCCTAAATTACTATCGTTGGTAGACTTTATGAATTCAACTTGTGTCAAACAGCCTCCTAACTATACCATTTAATAAATGCTCTATAAAAAACCCTTACAAGTGTATCGAAGTTCATAAGCATGTTAGTATATGAGGCATTTGCAAGTGGGCACCAGCATTCCAAATTTTTGATTGATTGTCTTTCCTTTTTAAAATTCTGATTAAACCAAATGCGTTTAAGCTTGTAATCATTCTCTCTTAAGTTACCCATAGATTCAGCTTTGATACAGCAAGACCAAACGTCACCTTCTGGAGAAATCTGAACTGAACTAACACCTGAATAACATGGAATTACTTGCTTTTTATCTCTGAGAATCTCTTTTACTAAAGTATAGTATTCAATCCTAAAGGCTTGAGTTATTTTACTCATGCCTTTGTATTCTCCATTCTTGATTCTGTGGATTAAGAAATCAATAGCAGATTTATATTGCAATAATGTAGGAGTGATATTACTATTCATAGTATCAAGTTCATGCCGTTCTTCTGCAATCTCAGTGATATATGAATCAGGTTTAAGATCAATCATATGGCTGGCAATAGCAGCAAAGTTATGTACATTGAACCTGGAAATGACAGTATGTATACCAATTTGAAGATTCTTGTAATTGAGTGCTTTTAGTCGTTTATAGGTTTTGATTACGTTCTTATAATTACCTTCAACATTACGAATTCTATCATGCTCCTCCTCAATCCCATCAATTGATAAATTAACTATAATCTGGGATTTTGGACAGGCTCTACAGATGTTCTTGATGTCATTAACAATCTTTTTTGTTAATATACCATTGCTTGGAAAATTCATTATCTTAGGTTTGGAGGCATGATAAATAGTTGTAACTACTTTAACAATATCACGACGCAAGAATGGTTCTCCACCGCTGAATGTAATCCAATATGGTGATTTACCAACAGATTTGAATAAACGTCCATACTCTGATGCTGTCATGTTGTTTGCTGACTTCTTCCATATGTTACAAGTAGAGCATCTAGAATTACAACTGTAAAGAAGGCTGATCGTGTAATTCATGGGAAGTAATCTTGGAAAACCAAATCTATAAAATAGTTTGTAAAGTAAAGTTCTTAAATATAGTAAAATCATATTATTTATGTTTTAAATCCTTTGTAGAATCGGCTATATCCCATATGAAAGGATTTTTCCTTTTTATGTAATAATCATATCTGCCTAGTATTCGGCAGTAAATTTCAAGTAAAACCACTCCGGTGAACCTATGTATATCTCCCGGATGGTTTATTAGTTCAGAAAGGGCTAGTTTTGCAAGGATTGTACTACTTTGAGATGATACTTTATAAGACTGATTATCTTTGAGCCAAATGTGTCCTGCTTCTATACGACGTCTTTGGAGGACGAAATCAGAAAGAACCTCAGGTCCTTTGTTGTGAATTGTTGCATTAGGAATATATTTGATTTCTAAATCTTGTTCTCTAATTTGAGCTTCAATACTAGCTTCGTCAACCGCACTTTCCGCAGGAATTGACTTAAACACTTTTCGAAAAGCTATCATTTCACCCAATTTAGGACTGATCAAAGCCATTTTGTGATGCAGTGACCAAAGCAAATTAACGGCGTATCCTATAAATGTACACTTACTGTTCTCAGGTTTTGGTCTTCCACCTGTCATACCTACTTTGGGATCAAGAAAAGCTGAGACAAGTAGCTCTATTGTATTAGGTGCAGGTATTGTGTCGGCACTTTCTATTACTAAAAACTCATTACAGGATTCTTTAATAAATCTGTTTATGGATGCTGATTTGCCGTTCCGTTGTTTCTCTTGAATCAACTTAACTGTGGGGTATGACTTACAATAGCTTTTAACAATATCATCAGTAGAATCAGTACATGCACTGGATACCACAATTATCTCTGTGATTTCTACTTTTTGGAGCTTCTGATTGAGCAAAGCATCTAAGAGTTTAGCAATATTCTTCTCTTCATTATAGGCAAAAACACCTACGCTACAGAATAGGGGAGTCATTACTATTTTAGTTCTCCACTAATTGCATCAAGAATACCATTAACAAACTTACCTGAATTCTCTGTACTATATTTTTTAGCAATCTCAATCGCTTCGTTGATGATTATTGGATGTGGTGTATCCAAATATTTCATCTCACTTACTGCAACTCTAAGAATCTCTCTATCAATAACTGCAAGTCGTTCAATTGACCAGTTGTCACTTTGATTGTTTATAACTTCATCAACATCAGCCATATTGAAAATAAGAGCTTTTAAGATTTGAGCTGCAAACTCAATAGATTTCTCTGAAGTGTGATGTTTATCATGATCGTGTTCTGTTTGTGCAATATTGACTAAATGAGTGTTCAATTCATTGTATAGTCTATAATAATCAGTCTCTACACTTTCATCTTGAAATTCATAAGAATAAAGAGCTTTTAATGCCAACTCTCTAGCTAAACGTCTAAGTCCCATATATTGTTTCCTAATTTTTTGTTTTCAATCTTTTACAGGTAAACACAATTGGCAAGTAAATAAAAGAAATAGCTAAGAATCCTTATACGTTGGAAGAATTACCTTGAAGCTAGTTCCCTGACCAACTTCACTTTCAGCCTCTATATTACCATCATTTAGATCGATAAAGTCTTTACATAAGACTAATGCAAGACCGGATCCTTGCTCATTGTGTGTGCCACGTGTTGATTTGTTGCTCATGACTTTAAAAATATTTACTAATTTGTCTTTTGGTATTCCGACCCCTTCATCTTTAATGTTTACATATACTCTATCGTTATCACAATGTGTACTAAAGCTAATTATACCTTTTGGTTTTGAGAATTTTATTGCGTTTGTAAGTAGATTTCTCACAATGAAATCGATCATATTTTTATCGCCATACGCTTGGCTTGTACAGTTTATGCTTTTTTCTATCTTTAATTCTTTCTTTTCAATCTGATAAGCAACTTGCTTTAGTACATCTTCTGCTAACTTAGGGATATTAAGTGGAGTTTTTACAGGGGTAAGTTGTTTCATTTGTGTTCTAGCCCATGAGAGCAGATTCTGAAGCAAAGTATAAGCATTGGATGCCGAACAATATAATTCATTAAAGACTGAATCGAACTCGTCCGGATTCATTAATTCAGGACTTTCTTTGTAAAACCTCATAATCTCAATTACGTTTGAAACTGGGCCTCTTAAATCATGAGCTATAACCGAAAAAAGCTTATCTCTTGTTTCTAAGGCAACTGCCAATTCATCATTTCTTAATTTATATATTTCGGCCCTAGCTTTGCTCTTTTCATAATCGATTCTCATCTCCATATCATCTATCACTTTTTGATGGTACTTTGTGGATTCAGATTGTTGTACTTCAGAATAATCTACATGATACTGTAAAGCTTGTTTAAAGTTCCCTGTTGATTCATAATAGCTGCTTTTTAACATCAAATACATTTTTTTATCGCTATGAATATTGAACTCATCATAATAACTTTCATATTGATCAAGGTTCTCTTTTAGAGAATTAATATCTTTCTCATGATATGAAATTAGTGCTTTATGGATTATCAAGCTTTGAATCAATTCTTCGCTATTCAACAGATGCTTGTAGTTTTCCAAAGCGATTTCAATATTCTTCTTAGCAGATTCTAAATCACCATAGCTTATCTCTGTAGCTGCCAAATTAGCATAGGTGTGTCCAATTCTCATGTAGTCATCCGGAAACAAAGATAACCTGAGTTCTAAAGCTTTTCGATAATACTTTACAGCTTTTCCAAACTCCTTAAGCTCTTTATAAAAGATACCGTAATTATTATATATATCAGCTAAAGCTCCTCGATTATTTGTGACTTTGTTAGTTTCTTCTGCCTTTCTTATATATTCCAGAGCTTTTTTAACATCTCCGATGTAGAAAAAAGTAAGAGCAACACCAATACTAGAGGTCTCTACAGTATCTGTGAAATTAAGTCTCTCAGCTTGCTTTAATGCTTTAATGTTCATGTCTAAAGACTGGTATAACTTCTTTTGCTCGTTATAAATGCAGCCTAGCCAGTTATAGATATTGCATAGATTTTGATTATCCGGTTCTGTTTCGTATAATGGTTTTGCTTTAAGCATATACTCTTCTGCTTTAGCAATATCATTCAAGTGAAAGTAACAACCACCTATGCCCATAAAAGCAGATGCAATGTCTAAATCAGTTCCTGTAGTTATTGAGAGTGCATGAATTTTATTATAATAGTCCATTGCTTCATGATACTTTGCAAGATAGAAATAACCACCGGCAATAATACGGTAAAGCTTCAATGTAAAATCACTATCTGTTATTACTTCAGGTTTCTTTAAGTATTCTAAAGTTTGAGAAACCATCTTGCGAAACTCTCTATCCCTGCCTAAACTCCTTAAACTATCAATTATCCTTTGCTTCTGCAACTGGTCCATCTCTACTCCCTTACATTATTGTTTGCCCATTGCTCTATAAAGTTCCTTAATTCATCTATATTTGGTGAATGCATATTTCTAACGTAAAAACCTGAGGTACACGTGCCTAAGTAAAGTGATGACTTGAGACTAAGTCCATTTATAAACCCACAACTGAAACCTGCATTGAAATTATCTCCGGCACCGGTTGAAAGCTTTGGCTTTGCACAATATGGGCCCTCAACTTGTATCGATTCATGCTTTGTTGATGCAACTGCATACTTTACAGGATGTATAACGCAACATGTGATTTCCAGATCATCTCTAATTCTCTTACTTCTTTTCAAAGTGTTTTCAGTTTCAACACTCAATACTTCTGAAATCAGGATTGATTCTTTCTCATTTAAACCAAGGATTACTTCATATTTAGATTCTAATTCACTTATAAGCTTAAGAACACCTTTAATATCATCAACTGAACGTTTTCTTGGGTCTGCTAGATCAATAAATAAAGGGATTCTTTTAGTTAATTCTAGGTTTCCTAATCCCTCTAATATTGAATTCATTTTATAGAGATTAGTCCAATTAGTGCAACATATAAGTTCTGAATTATTAATTACTTCAGTTATCCTATTTAAAGTAATATCTTCAACTAGATTATCCCAGTTTACAAGGTTTAAACAATCAACTTTGCCCATCATGAGCTTTCCGTCAGCAAACTCTAGAGCTTCAGTATATCCTGGGTCAGCAATTGATGAAACACTCTCACAATGATCAGCAAACTTTTGGAAAACTGGATCAATTGATTTTAGACCTAATGCACCATAATAGTGAATCTTGTTTCCTTGTGACAGTAAAGCATTTGCTATGATTGGGCCATTACCACCAAGCTTCTTTTGGATTGTTTTATATTCAAAGTTAGCACTTAAACCGGCTGCTTGGCTTACTTTTACTGCAAAGTCTGCAATTGTCTCAATTCTGTTATAAGTATCTTTTCCGGTGTAAGTATCGACAATATGGATAATCTCATCGATAAATCCGTCAAATCCCGCTACAATTGTTTTTGGAACGAACTTCTCATTAAGTTCTTTAAAAGCTGTTTTTAAATCTTGTTCTCTCATTAGTAAAGGTTTCTCATTATCCCATTTATATGTTCTATTTTAACTACCTGGTCATACTTCTTAGAAAGTTTTGACCGACTTGATACAAATATCTTATCAAAGCCCAACTTCTGAGCTTCAGTTATCTTTTTCTCTATCATTCCAACCGGGCGGACTAAACCACCCAAACTAACCTCACCGATAAAGACTGTCTTACCCGGTATTGGTTCATCTTTAAAACTTGATAGGAGAGATGCGATTATCGCAAGGTCAAGTCCCGGTTCAGATACTTTTATTCCACCCATTAAGCTAATGAACACATCAGACATCCTGAGAGAGATGCCCATGTTCCTTTCAATAATAGCAAGATAAAGCGCAAGTTTCTTATGATCAAAACCATTGGCAACACGCTGTGGATTACCATAACTGGAATTGTTGATCAATGATTGCACTTCAGCCAGAAATACTCTACTACCTTCTAATATGCATCCGATTGAAGTGCCAACTGACCTTTCATCTTCATTCAAGAATACGAAGTTAGGATTATCAACAGATTCAAGACCTTTGTTGACCATTTTGAAGATACCGATCTCATTTGTAGAACCGAATCTGTTCTTAGTAGTTCTAAGTATTTTGTAAAAGTTACGAGGGTCAGTTTCAAAGTATAAAACAGTATCAACTGCATGTTCTATAAGCTTAGGACCTGCAACCGCTCCATCTTTTGTTATATGCCCAATTATGAATATTGGTACATCAAGCTCTTTTGCTACTCTTGTAAAACGTGCAGCATTTTCACGTAACTGAGAAACACTTCCTGCTAAGCTGTCAACTCTATCTGAATAGGTTGACTGAATCGAATCTATTACAACTAAGTCCGGTTTATTATTGCTTATCTCTTCGATAATGGATTCAGTATTATTAGTACAATATAGCGTGATATTCTCACCGGAAAGCTCCAATCTATCTGTTCTTACTTTTATCTGTGAAGGACTTTCTTCTCCTGAAATATAAAGAGTCTTTAATTGCTGTTGTGACATCCATTCTGCCAGCTGAATCATTAGTGTAGATTTACCAACTCCAGGTTCTCCGCCTAGGAGTGTTACCATTCCGGGAACGATTCCACCGCCTAGCACACCATCAAATTCACTGTTCCCAGAACGAATGCGTTTCCCTTTGGTAGTTGAAACTTTTTTCAACCGGGTTGGTGGGTTCTGTGTAGTCTGTACTATAGGTTTAGTTTTACCACCCTTACCAACTATCCTGTCTACAGTTGTAAAACTATTCCATTCTCCACATGATGGACACTTTCCTAACCATGTTGCCGACTCATACCCGCACTGCTTACAGCAAAATATACTCTTCTTTTTTTCCATTTTTCTATATCTACATAAATATAAATAATGACAAGCTTTTTCTTGTTAATCTCATTTTTGGGAAGAAATAATATTGACAATTAGCATAAGCAGTTTATCAATATATCAGGAGGAAAAATGAAACTATTCAAAGTTATTGTTAATACTGTACTCTTGCTCTCATTTATTATTAATGCGGTTTCTATGCTACTTGCGACGTTGTTCGACCTTTATTCACTAATGGAATGGCATGTTATAGCAGGCTGGGTTATGTTAGGTGCAGCAGTAATACATGTTATCATGAATTTTAGAGTTTATAAGTTCCATTGGAAACAACTATTGAAAAAAAAGTAGGGGGGAAGTGTATAAACTAACCTTTCATAGTGCAGATTTACCTGTAAACTACCCTCAAAATCAATCTCTATATCCTAATACTGTGCTTTACTCAATCTATCATTTCTAGTAAGATATTTTGATTGCCCCCTTACTTCCCACTCTTATCTCTGCATTAATTCATGGTAGACACTTGGGCAATCCTTGGCAAACACTTGGCAAACCCTTGGCCTATTTACCAAGTAATTAACAAGTGTATGTCAGGACAAGACCAATCTAATTTCACGAATTAATGCAGAGATAAGAGTGGGAGTAGAAGTGGAAATAGGGATGAAATGAAAGAAATTGAAAACAGATCTATATGATGTGTGAGTTCACAATGTTAATCTCCTCCAATTAGTGTCTGATAAGTTACAGATTTTGAGCCATAGAGCTAGCTTTATAACAGAGCTTGACAAAGTTGTTTCAGTGAAATATTTATAATAGTTTATGAAATTATATACTTTTTACATGGCAAAAACTTTGAGAATTGGTAGAAAACGAAAGATGAGATTTGATCTTTGGTTTTCTATGATAGGAATTGTAATAGCAGTAATGACGCTTACAGCTGCAATATCCTTGTTTGATGGTTACACATCTACATTAAAGCAGTCTATCTTTAAGACATACGCTCATTTACTGATTCATCCAAATATCTCAGATTCATTTGATAAAGGTGAAGTCACAGCACTCTCAGAGTTTCTTGCATCTAAAGATATAGTGAAAGGATTTGCCAGAGTTTCAGCCAAACAAGCAATGTTAACAAGTGATAATGGAACTGTCAGAGGAGTTAATCTAAAAGGAATAGATTTGCTCACAGAAAGTTATAAATCACATTTAAGTAGATCAGTAGTTAACAATGCTTTTGAAATTAATGGTAAGGAGATTATTCTAGGTAAAGTACTGGCCGGAGAGATGAATATCTCTGTTGGAGATACTATTTCAATTATTAATCCTAGAATGGGAGGTGCCGGTAGCATAGGGTTAATAAATAAAAGAGTTCAATTTATTGTTACTGATTTCTATGAGTCCGGCATGTATGAACAAGATAATACACTTGGAATAATATCAGATGATGCATTTAGAGAGATTTTTAAAGGTGAGGGAGTAGCAGATTGGGTTGAAGTACTTCTATTTGATGATTCAGAGGATATTGATGAGATTGCAAGAAGGTGGAGCAGAGAAGTATTTAGAGATTATCAGATATTGCCTTGGTCCTATTTTAATCAATCTCTTTTCTCATTGTTAGAATGGCAGCGTGGATTGTTGTTTGTGATATTGCTGTTCTTAGTATTAATCGCTTCCTTCAATATGATTGGCTCAGTCTCAACAAGTATTTTAGATAAGAAGGCAGAGATAGGTATTTTGAAAGCTATAGGCGCCGGTAGCAATACATTAAAGAAACTATATTTGAGTAGCTTTGTAGGAATCTCGGTTGTTGCTGTATTCACAGGCACTGTAGCTGGTGTATTCTTAGCTTGGGTGATTACGAAACAAACACTTCTGGGAATAAATGGAGATGTATATTTCATTGATGAGCTTACTATGAAGCTCAATCCGGGAGCATTAAGTGCAATCTTTATTATCTCTTTACTAATTATTCTCGCATCTACTTCAATCCCATTGAGACAGATAAATAAAATGGTTATCAACGAAATATTGAGAGAACGAAACTAATGAAAGATATTTTAATTAAAGCAGAAGGAATTTATAAAAGCTATATAGAAAATGATGGAAAGCTTGAGATATTGAAGGGTGCTAGTCTTGAGATATCAAGAGGGCAAACAGTTAGTATTACAGGTCAATCAGGTTGTGGTAAAAGTACATTGTTGCATATACTTGGCATGCTTGATAAGCCTGACCAGGGTAGAATAGTGTTTAATGGTAAGGAAATATCCACTGATGATAAGAAACTTCATAAGTTTAGAAACAATAATCTTGGGTTCGTTTTCCAGTTTCATTACCTATTGGAAGATTTCACAGCAATCGAGAATGTTGCAATGCCGATGCTTGTATCCGGTAAGAGTCACAAAGTATCGCTAAAGCAGGCTGAAGAGTTGTTGAAACTGCTGGATATGAAAGATAGAAAGGATCACTATCCAAATCAATTAAGTGGTGGAGAACAGCAGAGAATAGCAATTGCAAGGGCATTAATAAACAGACCGGATTTGCTACTAGCTGATGAACCTACCGGTAATCTTGACCCTACCCATAGTACAGAAGTCATCGATTTACTTTTAAAACTGAATAAAGAGATAGATCAGACAGTTCTATTAGTTACTCATAATCCAATTATAGCTGATCAAACTGAGCGTAAGCTTGAGTTGGTTGAAGGAATACTCATAGAGAAATAAAGTTATGATGCGTAAAAGACCTATATTCTTATTTTGGCTTTTAATACTGATACTAATATATAATGGTGCAGTATTATTAGTTACAAGAACAAAGGTCTTGAACTCATATATTAACAAATATGCTGTTTCTTACTTAAAGAAGCAAATGAATGCAGATTTGCAGATTGGAGATCTTACACTTAGTGATAAGCAGGTAATAATAAATGATGTTAATATTGTTAACAAAGCTGATGATTATATCTTTAATTTGGAACAGCTTATAGTTGACTATAAATTGCTTGGTTTTTTGCCGGGAATAAATAAAAATTATAGACCGTTTAATGAAATTACTATTGTAAATCCTGAACTTATAATAACATATACATTACCGGATTCATCTTCCAGTAGTCAGACTCAATTTGAAATTCCTAATTTAGGTAAGTTCTTTAGTCAGCTAACAATCATCGATGGAAGTGTTAAATACACAGTGATAAGTCCCGCTGAGGGATCTCATGAGTTATATTTGAATGATACGATAAACCACATTGATGCAAGTGTCACAGCATGGAATAATGATTTTGAGATGATTTTAAATGCAAATAGTAAGAAAGGTAGCTCATTAAGCTCTTTCCTAAAAGTGCAGGATCTAAAATTAACAAAATTGAATGCAACTATATCAGACTTAATACCTGCAGAAGTGTCAACAAAGTATTTTGAAGAGCTTGATTTCGAAGCCGACATCGTGGTTAACTATATAAACGAACAGGATAGTACAGATGTAAATATTGAAGCTAGATTCGAAGATCTGTTTATTAAATATCATGAGAACAAGCTATATGCACCGGATTTAATTGCTTCGTTGACGGGAGATAATCTATACGTAAGAACAGATTTGGTCAATTTAGATGAGATGACCGGACGGGCTACTTTCACAATTCAAGAGCCATTTAACGGTGATCCAGGACTTTCAGGAACAGTTAATGTTGATACTTTTAATCCTGTTGTTCTATTAGATGAACTTGGTGGAGCTGTTGATGGACATTTTATATTAAGTGGAAAAGTTACATCTCCTGAAGTATATGGGGTTGTTGAGGTTGATAGTTTAAAATGGGAAGATTATAAACTTACAGATGGCCTTCTTAAACTTGATTATGTTGAGAACAAGCTTGGTTTGATTATCGAAGAATCGAATATTAAGGACAATATAGTTACCGGTGAAATTGAGGTTAATCACTTCAACGATCTTAATATTACACTTACATCTATTCCTGAAGAAGGCAACAACGATTTATCCCTGGAGGGAACAGTTTCAGGCAACATTGTAATAGACCCTCAGCTAACCGGTAGTTTTGATCTTAGTAACGCCGGGTTTAGTAATAATACAATTGATTTAAACAAAGTAAATGCGGAGATTTTGCTTACAGGAGACAGTCTCGCTGTAAAATCCAACATTGGAACAAATGTCGATATAGAATGCTCATATAATATCAGCAAGAAAAAGGGATATGCTGATGTAGAGTTAAATGGGGTCAAAGGAGAAGATGTACTAAAAAATGCTCTAGGCAAACCTCTAGATACTATGGAGCTTTTTGGCAGGACTACAGTATCTCTAAATGGAGATTTGATCGATTGTAATGCATCTTTTAGGGTTGAAGAAAGTGAAACTCTAACTCTTGATTCAAGACTAATAATTGAATTTAATTATAATCTTGATGAGAAACTTGGCTCGTTTAAAGCTGAAACAGGTAGTTCACTTCTTAATAAAAGAGAATTTTCCTATAAAATAGATACCTCTATCCAGGATAATACACTATGGGTAAATCATTTTGATCTTAATTCTCAAATTAACGGAGATGGTTGGGTTACATTGGGTGACAGCCTTGATTATGGAGTAACCGTATCTGGTAAATCTATTGGCGTAAGGGATATTCTGAGATACTTTACCAATGATTACCAGGCAAGACAATTCGATGGATACGTAGATATGGATTTAGACTTAAACTCAAAAGGGGATAACCGGACATTAGGAATGATTGATGTGAGGAACTTCAGTTACGGAATTTTTAAGCCCATAGGTACAACCCTAAAACTAAATGGAAATTCAAAGCACATTGAGTTAAGTAACAGCTTTAAGAATGAAGGGATAAAGAATGCTGTTGATATAAATGGTTTCATAGATATCAGTAATAGGCCAATTTTGACTATAAATGGGGATGTTGACGGTCTATTTCTTTCTCAAGTATTTGATGAAAATCTTAACGGTATCCTAGATGGCTCTGCAAAACTATATTTCGGAAAAGAATCAACCATACCAACACTTTCCGTTAAAGCAACGTCAAAAAACTTACAGGTTTATGGCTTTGATATCAGTAGCTTAAATGCTGATTTGAAACAGTTCGATTCGAAGTTAGTCGTTGATTCATTGATGATAGAATCTGATAACACAGTAAGCTTATTGGCAAATGGTGCAATTGGGTATAATATCTTTACTGATGCTAATATAGCAGGAACCGATAGCCTTAATATCTCAATTGACGCAGATTTAGCAAGTGTGTTAAAACGATTTAGACTTGCTGATAAAGGAGAAGCTAAAACAAGTATTAATTTAGTTACATCAATGGATGAGGATGGACTAAATTTTCATAGTGGGCAAATTCACTTAAAAAATGGTAAGATGAATGTAGAAACTCAGCTCCAACAGTTGGAAGATATTACACTTGATATTGTTATCAATGATAATGAGATGATGATAAATGATTTCAAGGTTAAGTCCGGTGATGGATCTGTTTATATTAGAAATGAAGTAATTGGTGATGAAAAAGACCTTACGCTCGGAAACATGAAGATTGGTAAGTTATTCATAACTACTGATGATGAAGGAATAAAGCTGACAGTACCTGAATACTCTCAAGAAAACACACTTACAAATGCAATAATTAAAGGTCGACATGGCAGAGAAGCAACAATTACCGGTCCTTTCGATGATCTTTATATAGAATCTGATGTGATTATTAGAAATGCTATGGGATTGTATCCGCCAAAAGTTGATAATTTGCTTAAGTTGTTTTCACAATTGAACCCGATTGGTTCGAATCGTAATTCAACATCTGAAGTTGCTCTTTTACCTTTCCAGCTCGATACAGTTCTTTACTTTGATGATAACAGTCGGTATATTACTCATCCGGCAAATATCCCTGTGAGAGAAAATAGTTTCATACATCTTTTCTACAATAGGGAAGAGTGGATTGTGAAAAAGATTCTTTTGATTGCAGATACAGGGACCTTTGATTTCTTTGGGATTAACTTTAAAGTAGATTATTTTGAAGTTGGAATTAATGAGTTCTCGGGTGAATATTTACTTGGAGAACTCTATCACAAAACATCTGATGGAACTACAATTCTACTAACAATAGATACTGATGATGATTTATCAAAAGAGTTTGTGAATAGGTTGCAGTTTAATATTTCAAGTGATAACCCTAATGATAGATCAATAGTAAATATGCTAGCAAGAGTAAGGTATGATAGTGAGTTGTCAGATCTTTCTGACGAACAGGAAAGCTCTATTTGGCAGGATGAAGCCTTGAATTTATTGGATGGTAACTTAAACAGCTATTATCTTGATCCAATATTGTACCCATTTGAGAATTATGTTCGCAAATTCTTGCGTCTTGATTTTTTATATGTCGACTTTGGATTTTTGCAAAACGTTTATTTTAACTACATTATAAACGAAGAAAATGAGATAAAAAGAGAAGAAAGCCAGTTAGTTGAGTTTAGCTCTGCAATTCTACTTGACAATCTAAAGATAAACGCTGGTAAGTACTTAACCCGTAATGTCTACTTTGATTATACGGCGTTGTTCCAGGAAACAACAGATCTGGAGACAGAAACAAACATCCTGATTAATCATGATGCTACTTTCAGATTGAGTTTACCACAAAAGTTTAAAGTATCATATTCCTTTGGTATAGAACCTGATAAAGATGAGATGTATTCACATGAGGTGATGTTGCAAAGGACTTTTAGATTTGATTTTAATAATTATAAATATAATAAGAATAGGAGATAAATATGCAATCTAATCCATTGATTGAACGTAAACGTGTCACAGATTACAACGTATATCCATTAAACGAGTATAAACTTGAGCATTTTGAACCTGCTGCTAAACTTAGTGTTGAAGAGGCTCAGAAAGAACTTGATGCAATAAAAGATAATACCGAAGAACCAAACTTCGATAATACAATCCTAGCTTTAGAAGAAACCGGGGCTCTAATGAGCGATGTAGCTTCTGTTTTCTTTAACCTGCTCAGTACTCATTCAGATAATGAGTTCAAAGCACTTGCACAGGTTATTTCACCAATGTTTGCTCAGTTCGGTAGTAAACTTTCTACTGATGAAGTGCTTTTCTCAAAAGTAAAAGCAGTGTATGATAACATGGATAACCTTAATCTTAATGATGAACAGAAAAGAGTTGTAGAGCTCAAGTATAAAGGTTTTGTACGTAATGGTGCAATGCTCCCGAAAGAGGAAAAAGAGAAACTTCTTGCTATCGACATGGAGATGGCAGGGATTACACCTAAATACTCTCAAAATGTACTTAATTCAACAAATGCTTATGAACTTCATATTACTGATATTAACGAACTCAAAGGTATTCCAGAGAATGCACTTAAAGCAGCTGCTTACTTAGCAAAGCAAAAGGGCAAAGAAGAGGGCTGGATGTTCAATCTTCAAGCTCCAAGTATTATGCCTGTTATCACTTATGCAGATAATCGTGAGCTAAGAAAAACTATCAGTCTAGCTGTAAGCAAGATTGCAAATGAAGGTGAATTTGACAATAAAGAAAATTGTATTCAGATAGCTAACCTTAGACAGAAAAGAGCTAACATACTTGGATTCAATACACATTCTGACTATGTTTTAGCCGAAAGAATGGCAGAAAACAAAGATAATGTTCTTGATTTCTTAAACAAGATTTATGATGTTGCATATCCTGTAGCTCAGAAAGAAGTTGAAGAAGTTGCTACTTTTGCTAAAGAGATGGACGGACTGGAAGATTTCATGGCATGGGATTTCTCATATTATGCAGAAAAGCTTAAACAGAAGAAATTTGATTTTAACTCTGAAGAGTTAAGACCTTATTTCAAGGTTGAAAATGTTATTGATGGTGTGTTCAAAGTTGCTAATAAACTATATGGTTTAGAATTCAAAGCACTTCAGGAAATTCCTGTTTATCATGAAGATGTGAAAGTGTTCGAAGTTAGCGAAGCTAATGGTGATTATGTAGGTATCCTCTACATGGATCTCCACCCAAGAACTACTAAGCGTTCCGGTGCTTGGATGAATCCTATGGTTACACAAGGATTGCGTGAAGGCAAGATGGATAAACCACAAATATTTGTAGTTGCAAACTTCACTCCTTCCACAGAGGATTCTCCATCACTTCTTACATTTAGAGAAGTTGAAACAATGTTCCATGAATTTGGTCATGCTTTACACGGACTTCTTTCTGATGTAACTTATACTTCAGTTGCTTCTCCAAGCGTATATTGGGACTTTGTTGAGCTTCCATCACAGGTTATGGAAAACTGGGTCTCAGAGAAGGAAACTCTCGAACTCTTTGCTTTCCATTATGAGACAGGCGAAGTCATCCCTGAAGTACTAATCAATAAGATTAAAGCTTCGCAGACTTATCTTTCAGGTTATGCTAATATCAGACAGCTTAGCTTTGGTTTCTTAGATATGTCATGGCATGCAAACGATCCAAGTGATGTTAAAGATGTTATAGCTTTCGAAGACAAAGTTATGGACAAAACCAGATTGTTCCCAAAAGTAATAAACTCAAGCAGATCGGCAAGTTTTAGCCATATATTTGCTGGAGGTTACTCATCCGGTTACTACTCTTACAAATGGGCTGAAGTACTTGATGCAGATGCTTTCTCTCTATTTAAAGAAAAAGGTATCTTCGATAAAGAAACTGCTGAGTCTTTCAGAAGAAACGTTCTTGCAAAAGGTAATACAGAACATCCAATGAATCTTTTCAAAGCTTTCAGAGGAAGAAAACCTGATGCAGATGCTCTTCTAAGAAGAGATGGTCTTTTAAAATAAATCTATTGGGAGGATGGTAAAGCCATCCTCCTAACCTTACTCTATGAAGTTAAAAATTACTATCTTAACTACTATCCTCTTATCTTTTTGCTTCAATGTTCTTGTGGCAGTTGAAAAGGAGATAACTCCTCTGGCTAGGCTTAAGTACAAAGGTGGAGGAGATTGGTATAATAATCCTGAAGTTTTACCAAATCTAATGAAAAAGCTTAATAAGGAACTCAGTTGTGGTTTTCCTAAGAAGCAGGCAATTGTTGAAGCAGGTAGTGTAGATCTGTATAAATATCCATTTATTTATGTTACCGGACATGGAAAGATTAAGTTTACTTCCAAAGAGAAGTCAAATTTGAGAGATTATCTTCTTAGAGGTGGCTTTATCTATGTAGATGATGATTATGGACTAGATGAGTCATTTAGGAAGGAAATTAGCTCAATATTACCTAACTTTGAATTAATAGAATTACCTGCGAACCATGAAATCTATAATTGCTACTTTAAATTTCCCAAAGGTTTACCAAAGACCCACAAACATGATGATAAACGTCCTCGTGCCTTCGGAATCTTTGATAAGAATGGAAGAATGATGCTTTTTTATACTTATGAAAGTAATATCTCTGATGGTTGGGCAGATGCTGATACCCATAATGACCCACAAGATGTGAGACAGGAAGCAATGAAGTTTGGTGTGAATCTGCTCTATTATGTGATGGTAAAATAATATGAAAGTAATATCAGTATCAGATGTTCACATTAAATACATTGAATCTGAAGATGATCTACTAAGGAAACAACGCTTCATCAGCTTCTTGAAATCTATAAGTAATGATGTTGATGTCTTGATTCTAAATGGAGACATCTTTGATCTATGGATTGAGTGGGAACTTGTCTCAATTACATCATACTCTACTGTGGTTTCCATTTTAAAAGAAATTGCTGATAACGGGTGTAGAATAATTTATCTCTGTGGAAATCATGATTTCTGGTTAGGCTCGTTTCTTAAGAAAGAGATAAATGCTGAAATTTATCCAGACACATTTACTGATACTATTGATGGATTGAAGTACTTTGTTGCTCATGGTGACCAGTTGACAATTAATGACTTAAGATACCATATATTCAGAGCTGTTATAAGATTAGATATAGTTAGAATTATGGCGAAGTTCTTTCACCCGGAGTTTTTGCTTAAACTTGGCTCAGGAATGTCTAGATCTTCAAGGAAAAGAACAAAGTCTCGCAAACTCACAAAAGGGCAAAGTAAAGGTTTAACAGATTACGTGCAAAAGAAAGCTTTTAAGTATGACATTTTTCTTATGGGACATGTTCATGATCCACAAAAAATAGAGTATGGTAAGTCCGTATATATAAATACAGGAGATTGGATAGTAAATAACACATACGCTGAAATATGTGATGGAATTGCAGAACTAAAAACATATAAACAATAATGAGGAGTATCTAATGAATAAAGCTGTAATAGCAATTCTCGTTGGATTAGTATTATTAGGTGGGCTTTTCTTTTTATATAAGGCCCGGGTAGCAAAAAGTGATTTAAGTGCTAATATTGCATCAGAAAAGATTGCACAAACAGAAGTCACAAAAACAGATGTTAACAAATTAGAAGTGGAGAAGAAACCGGTTCCTAAAAAGGCAACGATTACAAAGGTTGATAAGAAACCACTTCCTGCTAAAAAAGAAGTAAAACCTATTAAGAAGGAAACAAAGAGAGAGATGAATACTAAAGAAGCGATAATTGAAACTACCATTGGTGAAATTAAGCTTGAACTATGGCCTGATAAAACTCCTAAGACAGTATCTAATTTTGAAAAACTGGCTAAAGAAGGTTTTTATGAAGGTATCTATTTCCATAGAGTTATCCCTGATTTCATGATTCAAGGTGGTTGTCCTAATACTAAAGATGGCAACCGTGCTAGTGATGGTTCAGGCGATCCCGGATACAAGTTTGAAGATGAATGCTATGAAAAAGGTGAAGTATTAACCGGTGAGATTAAGAACGAAGATGATGCGTTCTCTATTTTCTCAGTTGTGATTCTCCCTTATCTCCGTGCTAACCAGGATCCTGATAAGGATATTTTAGAGCTAGCTAGAATGTGTCAGGAAAGCAGATCCGGTAAACCGTTAATGGACCATCCTGTTGAATACTATACAGCTAAAACTAAATTCAAAGGTGAAGTTCAATCACAAGGTAAACTCATCAATAAAGTTGAGTATGGCACACTTTGTATGGCTAATTCCGGTCCAAACACAAACGGCTCACAGTTCTTTATTGTAACTAAGAAACCTGGTGCTGAATGGCTTAATGGAAAACATACAGTGTTTGGCAAAGTTATTAGTGGTATGGATATAGTTCACGAAATCGAAAACCTTCCAAGAGATGCTAGAGATAATCCGCTTGAATCAAAACAGGCAATCATTAAGAAGGTTACAGTTAAATAAGAGGTAATAATGAAATCAGTAATTGATGTTTCTGAAGAACAAAACGGTTCTGAGTTTGTTGTAATTCACAAGATTAGGGAAGTCTCAAATCAATTCGGTACTATAATGATTAGATTTGATAATGGTGATTCTAAATCAATCACTCCTGAGAATTCAGGTGAGTTTCTAAATAATATTCTAAACCAGATAGAACATTATTACGGTTAGTTATTTTATGCAATTATCGGGCATCTGTGCATTAGCATATGGTGCCCTTTTCTAAAGGGAGAATTAATGCTTTTTGTGATGAATACAATAAAAGATACTTCTGCTGCTGAGCGTTTTGATGCACTCATCAGCGAGATATATGCGATGAAGAAGTACGGTATATATCATTTATCTGACTTACCTATCAAAGTAGATTTAACGAAATACACTCATCTTCTTTTGTCCGGTTCTGAGCTCTCAGCTTCTCAAGGTAGTGAATTTGATGATGATCTGATAGAGTTGATAAATCACTTTATCGCTAAAGATAAATCAATTTACGGCATCTGTCACGGTCATCAAATGATTGCTAGAACAATTCTAGGTAGCACAGCTTGTAGAAGAGTAGATATCCCGGAGTTTGGGTGGCATAAAATGGCTACTGAGAAGGATGAGTTGTTCGATGGTCTTGTTAATCCTGTCTTTGCTCAATCTCATTATGATGAAGTTTGTAATCTGACAGTTGACTTCGAGATTTTGGCCTCTACTAATGAATGCAAAGTGCAAGCTTACAGAGTTACAGGGAAAAGAATCTGGGGTACACAATTTCATCCTGAAATGAGTTATGAAGCAGGGGAGAAGATGAGGCTAGAAAATCTCGAGTCTGAAGATGCTGCGAAAGAACTTTCTAAAAATGAACTTATAGATCGTGGTCAATTGAAACAGAACTGGAGGATTTTTCATAATTTCTATTAACTTGTTTCTTGGCTTAACTATATTTGAGTTTACGTGTATGACACAATGAGTGAGCTGGAATGATAAGCTTTAATCAACAGTTCGATTCTGTATGGAATCGAACTGTTGATTGTATCAAACTTCGTTAAAAGTTTAGTCTCGAAAGTGGACTCGAGTTTTTATTATTTAGGTACTTCTTTTTGGCGATTATTTTAACACTTTGTCCCCTACGAGTCTGGTATGTCCTGCATCAAAAACCTGGAATCTCGCTAGTCCCTCCCTTTAGCCTCCCTAGACCCACCCTATGAAACCCTAAAGTTATCCACATCGTGTGCATAACTTATTTAACAGTGCAAGAAAACTCTTGATGCGACTTAATAAAGAGAAGAAGTAGACTTCTACAAACATAACGATGCTTAAAACTATTAGTATGGATTGCAAACTTTGGAGATTTCAGTTTTATCACCAATAGTTTTGATAGAATGTTTGCTTAATATCCAATGCGATCTGTCGCTTGGAGTTGATGTTCATATTCAGTTTTCAATAGTCAGTTCGCTAGCATAATGATAAACTCTATAAATTCATTGACTGATTTTCGAGCGTAAAGTTAGTTTCAACAACAGAAAAATTACAGGTGAAGAAGATCGAATATACACATAAACATAAAAAAGCTTTAGGACAGCATTTCCTACATGATAAGAACATAATAAAAAAGATTGTTCGGGAGTCCGGAGTAACAGAAGGAATGAACGTTCTGGAGGTTGGACCGGGTGAGGGAGTTCTGACTGAAGAGCTTCTACAAGTTGGAGCAAAAGTAACAGCAGTGGAGCTTGATAAAGACTTGATTCCAATCTTAAAAGATAGATTCGAAGATAAGATTGAATTGATTAACTGGGATATACTACGTCTAAAATGGGAAGAATTGGGGATACCGGAAGGATCAGCGATTGTTGCTAATTTGCCATATCAGATAACATCTCCATTTATCTTTAAAGCTATTACTTATAGACATCTTTTCCCAAGTATAACAGTGATGATACAAAAAGAAGTTGCTGAAAGAATCATGGCAGGTCCCGGTACAAAAGCTTATGGTATACTTAGCCTTAAAGCTCAGTTCTATTACAAACCTCAGTATCTGTTCACTGTCCCGCCACATCTTTTTACCCCACCACCGAAGGTTGATTCTGCTGTTATTAAACTAGTACCGAGAGAAGACCAACCACAAATATCGAATGAGAAGTTTTTCTGGCATCTGGTGGAAACATCATTTAGAAACAGACGTAAGATGCTACGAGTGAACTTAAAATCAATTATACCTAATGAAAAGATAAGCCAACTTCAAGAATCAGGTCCGATTGACTTGAAAAGAAGAGGTGAAACCCTGAATGAAGAAGAGTTTCTTAGTCTCTATTCTGCTATCCTGCCTATGTTGTAACTTCCTAGTTGCACAGAGTATGTTTGATGGTAACTTCAAAAGTTTTGACCAAGATACTTCTATACAATCTCATTTACTATATAAACCTGCTCTTAAAGGGGCATTTAGGTGGAAGTATGCAACTGATACAGATTGGGGATTGAACAGAAGAATAGATCAGGAATTTAAGACTTCCAATCATAAATGGGAATCCTCATACCTTTTTAAAAACTTAATGCATCAGAATATTGTATCATATAAGAAAAGTGATTATGATAGCTCTATCAGTTCTGCTGATAAGATTTTAACTAACTCAGGTTCTGTTGGACAACTTTTGCGATACTCAATTACCGATAGTTTGTATATTGAAGGAAAAATAGAGTATTTCTACACAAAAGAGGAACACACTTCCACTGACAGGCAGTATGTTAGTAATGGCCCGGGAAACAATCTAAACCTTAGATACTCAACGGATATTGCAGATGGTACTTTTGCTTTGGTTTCCACTTACGATGATAAATATACTGACAGGAAGAAGTATAAGAGGTTTAATACTAATTTGGACTGGAGATATATCGGGGAAACACGCTATCTGAAAACGGATATGAACTATAATCTCAATCGAGAAAAGATTATGGCAACTTCCAATACTGATGAGACGTTTGTAGTAGCTGATGAACAGTCTGTTGATAACATCAATTTTAACATTTACTATGATGAGTTGTTTTGGGATAGATATAATGTTTCATTAACTAACAATTTCTATTCAAGCAGTTATGAAGTAGAGAATAGTGTTTTAAAGAATAGTAATGATTGGACTAATGAATCGAGCTTATACTTATCGATACCTATGAACACTATTACTTTCAACTCAGAGTTACATTACACATATTTCGATAAGAGTTTTGATGAGGGATCCGGTGATAGAAAAGAGGAAACAAGAAGAGCTTTAGGTGGTTTCTCATATAACTTCTTAGACGCTGATACACTGGAAGTATCCTTCAGTAGGCAACTATTCAGAAGAGAATACCCAAATGCTACTGATGATGCTGACAAGGATAATGTAACTGATTTCCTCAATACAAAGTTAATGCTATTCCCATATAAAAATGTATACACAGAGTTCAGTTTCGGTTGGCATAAGCATGACGAAATCTACATAAAAGGTTCCTATTCAGGTAATAACTACGAAAAAACTGATTACGACTTTAGACCATTAGTTAAGATATTACTGCATGATAATGTTGTCTTTAGACAGAATTATCAGATTTATGCTAGTTATAAAGATTATGTATATAGCGAAGAGGGAAGTTTTACAGATAGATTCTACCGTAAGATTATGGCTGAATATGCTTTGACTTGGGATAACAGACCATTGGTTACTCAAGAGTTTGTTTTTAAAGAGTTTGGTCAAGGATTTGCGTTAAGAAGAGATTATTTCCATACTGAGATTAGATATAAGTATCTAACAAGTGAAGATGCGAGCAAAGTTGATGAAGTATATCTGATTACAGTGAGAAATGAAGATCATTCGCTTGAATGGGATTTCTCAAAGTACTTTAACAAATGGAATACTTCCTTTACGCCTATTTATGAATGGGGTGATGATGAGAAGCTTGAGTTTGATATAAGAACGTCTTATTATTTTGATTTCAACTCATCTGTGATGGTGAGAGTGAATCCTGAGTTTGAAGAAGGACGAGATAGTATCTGGGAGATATCTGCTGAGATAAAATACTCTTTTTAGCATATGACATTGTTTAAACAACATTCTTGATTAGTTTATCTCAAAACTATTAACAGGAGGTTGTATGTTAACCGATTTAGATATTGCAAAGCAAACTAAGATAAAACCTATTACTGAAATTGCCCAATCTATAGGTATTCACGAAGATGAACTTGAACTTTACGGGAAGTTCAAAGCTAAACTCACTTATGAGGCCGTTAGTAGAATCAGAAAACAGGAAAGAGGAAAACTGATTCTTGTCTCTGCAATTACTCCCACTCCTGCCGGTGAAGGCAAGACAACCACAACAATTGGACTCTCACAAGCTTTAAACAAAATTGGAAAGAGCTCTGTAGCTGCTATTCGAGAACCTTCACTAGGGCCTGTTTTTGGTATCAAAGGTGGTGCTGCAGGTGGTGGTTACTCTCAAGTACTACCAATGGAAGATATTAATCTACATTTCACAGGTGATATGCATGCTGTAACATCTGCAAATAATAATCTATCTGCTTTAATTGATAACTATATCTTTTGGGGTAATCCTATCAATCTAGACCCTCGAACCATTAACTGGAAGAGAGTTCAGGATGTTAATGACAGAATGCTAAGGAGTATGGTTGTAGGACTAGGGGGTAAGAAACAAGGTTTTCCATTGGAAGAGAACTTTATGATTACTCCTGCTTCTGAGATTATGGCGATACTTTGCTTAGCAAATGATATTGATGATTTAAAAGAGCGTATCGGGAATATACTAGTAGGATTTACATACGATAAAAAGCCTGTTTATGTTAGAGAACTTGGTTTTGAGGGTGCAATAGCAGCCTTATTAAAAGATGCCATTAAGCCAAACCTTGTGCAAACTACTGAGAATACACCAGCCATTGTTCATGGTGGTCCATTTGCTAACATCGCACAAGGAGCGAACAGTGTTATTGCAACAAAGATGGCATTAGGGTTATCGGAATATGCAGTAACTGAAGCGGGATTTGGATTTGATTTAGGTGCTGAAAAGTTCTTTGATATCGTTTGCCGTATGGGTGGCTTCTGCACTAATGCTGTAGTTCTAGTAGCCACAGTTAGGGCACTTAAGCTGCATGGTGGTGTAAAAGTTAAAGATTTAACTGAACCCAATTTAGAAGCTTTAGAGAAAGGTTTAGAGAATCTTGAAAAGCATCTTGAAAATATTAATAAGTTTGGTATGA
Source organism: Cloacimonadales bacterium (SeqCode) (assembly GCA_963677495.2). Taxonomy (GTDB): domain Bacteria; phylum Cloacimonadota; class Cloacimonadia; order Cloacimonadales; family JAFGVF01; genus Zophobacter. The sequence continues at coordinate 1,207,595 of CAXXOU010000004.1, read as the reverse complement.
AGTCTGTTGTTGCTATTAACAGGTTTACATCAGATAGTGAAGATGAACTTCAGATGATAGCTGATTTCGTAGCTTCAAAAGGATTTAAGTCATCAATAGTTGAATCTCATGCCAAAGGTGGAGAAGGTGCAGTTGATTTAGCAGAGAAGGTGGTAGACTTGATTGAGCATGACCAATGTACACTACGTCCTCTATACTCATTGGAGATGGATGTAAAAGATAAAATCTTTAAGATTGCATCTGAAATATATGGGGCAGTTAAGGTTGATTTTACACCTGAAGCGAAGCAGGATCTTAGAATTATTAAGAAACTTGGATTAACAGAGTTACCAATCTGTATGGCTAAGACGCAAAAGTCACTCTCAGATAATCCAAAACTATTAGGTAGGCCAAAAGACTTCCTGGTAACTGTTAGAGAGATTAATATCTCAGCAGGAGCAGGATTCCTAGTACCTGTAACGGGAGAAATTATGCTCATGCCGGGCCTTCCAAGAGTTCCATCAGCTAATGCCATGGATATTGATAAAGACGGTAACATCAGTAACTTATTCTAGAAGACTGACAAAATATGTAGGAGTTCCTAAGTGGGAACTCCTCTTTTTATGCATGAAATATTGATTGACATTATCACCAATTCTTAAAGATAGAAAAAAACAGATAGGAGAGGTGCTATGGAAAGAATAGTCGTATCAGATTATATGTCCGTGGAACTGATTGCTGATTTAGGATCAACAGACAAAGACCAGGCTCTTAAGGAGATGGTTCAACTGATTAGCAAGAGCTCCAAGATAGTTGATGCAGATGCATTTGAAGATGCAATTTACAAAAGAGAAAAGCTCATGAGTACAGGTATCGGTTATGGTATTGCTGTTCCTCATGCGAAAGTAAAAGGTGTTACTGATTTCACAATAGCTCTTGGAAGATCTAAAGATGGTATTGAGTATGAATCAATTGATGATAAACCAGTTCATCTAATATTCATGATTGGTGCTTCCGACACTCAAGATAAAGAGTATATCAGATTGCTTTCAAGATTAGTGCTCAGGCTTAAGGATCAGAAGTTTCTTAAAAAGCTGATTAAGGCTAAAGATTCAAACGAAATCTATAACCTTATCTGTAATCAAAAATAATGCCTTTACCAGAAGTATTTCTGTTTCTTGCAGTAACTCTACTCTTATCAGCACTAACTGCGAGAGGAGTTTCTTTACTTAAATCACCATTGTTGCTTGGTTATATTATTGCAGGTGCATTAATTGGTCCTGCTACGTTAGGACTAATTAAGCATGAACATTTTCAAAGCTTCGATATAATCAATGTTGTGACTTTATCGCTCATTGGTTTTGGTATTGGTGGTGAATTACAAATAAAGAAACTTCGAAGATTCGGTAGTATGATCGTTTTGATTACTGTCTTTGAAGCTACTACAGCATTTATAGTAGTTGGAACTGTAATTACAGCTGTGCTCAGGCTTTCTGGTGAACCTCTAAACCTTAGTATTGCGATGGGAATGATTTATGGCTCCTTTGCTTGCGCTACTGCACCTGCAGGAACAGTGGATGTGATTAAGCAGTATAGAGCATCAGGTGATATGACTACTACATTGTACGCAGTCTTAGGACTTGATGATATTTTTGCTCTGCTTATATTCACTATCACATTACCGGTTTCGCTAATAGTTATTGGCAGTAAAGAACTCACAATCGCAGGTTCACTACTTCATGCAGGTAAAGAAGTTGGACTATCAATCCTGATAGGCTCAGCAATTGGTTATGTGCTATATTTTATTGGTAAGCGTACTTATGATAGATTGATGATAATGTATTTCTCACTTGGTATGATTCTCTTGAATTGTGCTATAGCTGAGTACTTGGAATTATCGCCTATACTTCTAAATATGTGTTCCGGCATAGTGCTTGTAAATTTAAGTCCTATAGTCTTAAAAAAGATGAACCAGCAGTTGAGTGAATGGTCACCACCCATATATGTTTGGTTCTTTGTGCTAATCGGTTCCAGATTTGCCCCAAAAGTGATATGGACATATTTGCCTATAGTTATTTTCTATATTATAGCTAGTATGATAGGTAAGTATTCAGGTGCCTGGTTAGGCGGAACGGTTGCAAAAGCTCCTGAGAAAACGAGAAAGTATCTTGGTTTTACATTGCTTTCACAGGCTGGTGTTGCAATAGGATTATCCCTAGCTGCAGCACAGTATTTAGAGGCTGAAGGATATATTGAACAATCTGTTCAGATTACAAGTGTAATGACTGTAACTACATTTATAATTATGTTAATAGGTCCGGTTCTTGTTAAGCACGGACTGGTTAAATCCGGTGAAACCCGGGTTAAAGGGTAAACAGGAGTTTATATGTATATGATAATGCATCTATTCAGAGAGAAATATCTTTCTGATGTGCTTATGGCTCTTACAGAGGCAGGAGTTGAAGATACTATCGTTCTTGGGGGAGAGGCGATAGGTCATAAGCTTGTCTTCGATGTTCCATTGTTTGCAAGTTTCCGAGATAGCTATGGTTCCCAAAGGGACTATGGTAAAGTTATCATGGGAATTGCTGATGAAGAACAGGTTGAGTTCATATTAGAGGAACTTAAGCATGCAGGAATTGATTTTATAGGAAAAGACATTGGTAAAGTCTATTTAGTTCCCTTACACAAAGTGTACTAAAACCTAGTTTCTTTTTTTGCATTTGGTAGTTAGAATAAAATAGTTAGGAGAGACTTATGAGAAAAACACTTAGTTTAGTGTTCTTACTTGTGATGGTTGCAGGTTTAGTTGCTAATCCTGTGTTCAGCTCAATGAGTTCAAATGGTGGTAGTCCTGCGAACTCAAGAGACGAAGTTATCGTTCATTATGACGGTGACAATGACGATGGTATTGGTGTAGATGGGCCAATAACCTTTACTGTATGTTCAAGATTCACTATTGATGAACTTGGGCTTTACAACGGTTCAACAATCGAAAGAGTGCAGTTTTATTTAAGGGATTCTGTTTCAGCAGTTACTCTTAAAGTCTATGAAGGAACTTCTGTTGCAAATCCTGATAACGAGGTCTATAGTCAGGATGTACCTGGATTCCAAACTGAGAATTGGAACGAAGTTACGTTAACTGATCCAATCACAATCGATACATCGGTTGATTACTGGGTTGGTTATGAAGTTGTTGCAACCGGTGGATTTCCTGCAGGTTGTGATGCCGGCCCTGCTGTGCAGAATAAAGGTAGCAAGATGATGATGGATGGTGAGTGGTCAAACCTTTATGAAATCAATCCTGCTTTAAACTCAAATTGGAACATTAGAGTGGTTATAGAAGCAGGTGACGTTGCATATCCTCCTCAGAACCTTCAAGCAGACAATTTAGATCAACTTGTTCAGTTAACTTGGGAAGCCCCTGCTGATGATACTCCTACCGGATATAATGTTTATCGTAATACAGAGTTCTTAGCTTCTGTTACAACTCTAACACATGCTGATAACCTTCCGGGTTATGGAAACTATGATTACTATGTTACCGCATTGTATAATGACATTGAATCTGCTGCCTCAAACACAGTTAGAGTTAGTTACAGTGATCCAAGTCTTGTTGATTGGACAGATGGATTCGAAGAATATGCTGATTTCTCAATCGATTTCGATCCTTGGGTGAACGTAGATGTAGATGGCTTAGAATCATATGGCTTAAACGGTATTGACTGGACAAATGCTTATCAACCTCAAGCGTTTATCGTCTTCAATCCAGCTAACACAACTCCGGCATTAACTGATTTGTCAGCATATGAAGGTGATAAAATGGCTGTGTGTTTTGATGCTGTTCCTGCTGCCGGTGCTTACAACAATGACTGGCTTATTACTCCACAATTCAATCTTGGAGATTCTCCAAGTGTTAGTTTCCAGGTTCGTTCAGCTACTGCTCAATACGGATTAGAGAGATTTACTGTGTCAGTTTCAAATGGTTCAACTGATCCTGCTGATTTTACTGTTATCTCTACAGGTCAGTATCTTGAAGCTCCGGTTGACTGGACTGAACTTGCAATCGACCTTTCTGCATATGCTAACCAAACAGTTCGTGTAGCAGTTAATTGTATCTCACAGGATGCTTTCTACTTAATGTTAGATAACTTCTCAGTAACGGGTTTAGCTACTACTGATAATGAAGATAATCAAGTTGCTGCAAATGCTACAGCGTTAATTGGCAACTATCCAAATCCATTTAATCCAACAACTACTATCAGTTTCAATCTGAAGAACTCTGAAGATGTAGTTCTTGATATCTATAATGTCTTAGGTCAAAAAGTGAATACACTAGTTAATCAGAGACTATCAGAAGGAAAACATAGTATTGTTTGGGATGGATTTGATTCAAACAATAATAAAGTATCAAGTGGTATCTACTTCTACAAGCTTAATGCTGGTGCATATCAAGCTTCAAAGAAGATGATTCTTATGAAATAAGCTTTAACGCTTCTATATTCAAGAGACCGGATTTAACCGGTCTCTTTTGTATATGTCTGCATTTTTGATTGTTTGATGGGGTGGGTTTTAAAGTGCACCTTCCGTGCATTCACTTCATTTCATTGCGTTCATTCCGCTCAGGGTGACATACACAGTGCCTTTTGCAATGACTTACCGCATTTCAGGGAGTTTGTCGGCTTGATAAAGCAACGGACTTACTGAATGTACTTCGAAGTCGCAATTCCCCGAACTCCCGATGGTCGCAATGGTGACAGCTTCAGAATATCATACGCAGTGCCATTTTCAACAACTTAGCTATACTTAATGCCCTTTTAACTCACTTTTACTGCTCTTTCAATCAACCCACTGTGTCTGCACTGTGCACGCACTGTGAAGGCACTGCTAACCCACTGTTTCACTGCGTGCACAGTGCGTGCACAGTGGGAAAACAGTGGGAAGGCTGTGTTTTGGTAGAGTGGTTGCTTTAAGGTAATGATAATGACCATGAGATAGATTGGAAGGTTGCTATAAAATATAAAAAGCTTGTCATTGACAGAAATGTTGCTAAAAAAGGAGTTGATGAGTTTCTGAAATAAATAGATTTAAAAGAAGGTAATAATGGCACCAAAACGTGATTTAACACAAGGTTCAATCCTAAGAGCACTCATTATGCTAGCTCTACCAATCATGGGGACATCACTTGTTCAAATGGCTTACAACATGACCGATATGATGTGGCTGGGTAGATTAGGCAGTAATGCTGTTGCATCTGTTGGTACTGCAGGTTTTTTAACCTGGTTTGGTTTCTCATTGATACTCATCTCAAAAGTTGGTGCTGAGGTGGGGGTCGCACAATCAGTAGGAAAGAAAGATATAAATGCAGTGCGTTCATTCGCTCGTAACGCGATACAGATAAATCTTCTTTTAGGACTTATATATACAATCACAATCTGGTTCTTTAAAGAGGAACTTATAGGTTTCTTTAAACTTGGTGATCAGCAAGTAATCAATGATGCAATTCTATATATTAGCATAGTGCTTCCCGGTATGGTATTCTCATTCATTAACCCGGTCTTTTCCGGTATATATAATGGAATGGGGGATAGCAGAACACCGTTTTGGGTAAATAGCGTTGGACTTATTATAAACATAGTTTTAGACCCTATCCTCATTTTCGGTGTAGGTCCTTTCCCAAAACTTGGCATTGCAGGTGCAGCGATTGCAACTGTCTTTGCGCAGTTAGTTGTTTCTTTGATTTACGTTGTGCTATTCAAAAGTAAGAATGCACCTGTAAAAGAGATAAAAGTATTCAATCTGCCTGAATTCAAGTATTGGAAGACCATCTTTGGATTTGGTTCACCGGTTGCCGTACAAAGTGGACTCTTCACTATCTTTGCTATGTTCTTAGCAAGAATTGTAGCACAATGGGGACCGGTTCCAATAGCAGCCCAGAAGGTTGGTACTCAGTTAGAAGCTATCTCTTGGATGACAGCGAGTGGTTTCTCAACAGCGTTAAGTGCATTTGTAGGGCAGAACTATGGAGCTAAGAACTGGGAGCGTATCTGGAAAGGATATTTCACTACCCTTGGCATTTCTGCATCTGTTGGTGTTTTTGCAATGCTGTTATTTATCTTTGGTGGTAGATTTCTGTTTAACCTGTTTATACCTGAAGAGGAAGCTCTTAGGATTGGTACAGTGTATCTCAAAATATTGGGATTATCACAGCTCTTTATGTGCTTGGAAATCACTACTGCCGGGGCTTTCAATGGACTAGGAAAGACATTGCCACCATCACTTGTGAGTATTTTCTTTACAGGATCTCGTGTACCATTAGCATTACTAATAGCAACTCCAGAGTTACTTGGTTTAAATGGAGTATGGTGGAGCATAAGTATGTCAAGTGTAGCTAAAGGACTCGTACTTGTTACTTGGTTCTTGATATATATTTCTCGTAGACCTGAGATTGATGCCGGTTGCATGTTTAAATCCCTAATCTACAAATGGGAATTCAGAAACTTTAGAGACAAAAGGTGCCTAAACGGAAGATAAGGAGCAACAAATGAATAGGAAAGACTTTATAGAGGTTTGGAAGCAAACAAAATTCATGAACACAGTGACAATGGCAATTATGGAAACCCCGGAAGGAAAACATAACCTAATCACATTAGAATGGTTTATGCGGACATCTATAAATCCTCCTATGTTGGCAATCTCCATCGGACATACACGTTATAGTTATGAGTGCTTACAGAACACAAAGAGCTTTAATCTTTGCTATCCCTCTACAGAGATGATAGAAGCTGTTAAGATATGCGGAAGTAAATCAGGGCGCGATATTGATAAGCTAAAAGAGATAAACGAACCATACTTTCCAGGTAGATATAGAAAGGTGCCTATTCTGAAGAATGCTGTTGCTAACTTTGAGTGTGAGCTTGTCTCGCAGGTAAGATCAGGAGACCACACAATCTTTGTGGGAGAGGTTAAGTATGCCTGGTTGGGAGATGAGAAAAAATTGCTAACTCTATGATTTATATAGTAGAAAAGGGGCTATCTGATTAGATAGCCCCTTTTATATATAAAGTTATTCTATCTTCATAGATTCCTTTAAAGGTGGGTTCATTTTAATAAACATGTATATAACACCTGCTACAATTAAGAAAGCTATCGGAATCAAGAATGTTTTGATTTCTCCTTCATCACTAATCAAAGGTTTCAGGAATGTGAGCTCATCTGCTCTAGTAAACAGAACAGCGATACTGTTGTTTAAGGCATGAGCTAGAATTGGTACGTAAATACTGCCTGTTTTGTACAACAGATAACCCATGTAGATACCTAATAAGAAAGTTGAAAGTAATCTAAACGGATCAAGGTGATATATTGCAAACAGTGCAGCAGTAATCAAGATTGGGGTCCAAGGTTTACCATTCTCAAAGAAGCGAGTAATGAAACCACGGAACATCATCTCTTCACAAACTCCCGGTAGTACACCTATAATAAACACAGTATACAACAAACTTCTATCTTGCATAGATATTATTCCTGCAAGCTTCTCTAAATACTCAGCAGGAATTGGATAGATCATGTTAACAAGTTGTGCTAATGAAGATGCTGCAATCGCTAATGGCAAAGCTCCTAAGAGAACTAAACCAAAGTTTACTGCTTTTGTCTTGTTCTGTCTGAATATTTCCTTAGGATTCATTTTAAGTATTCTTGTAAGCAAGAAAGGAGGAAGCAGAATGATGAACACCTGTGTTCGCATTAAGCCTGAAATAACGTCTTTACCTTGCCAGTAACCACCTAAATAGTAGAAAGCTAATAAAGCTATTGTATAATAGATAATTCCAAACATAGGGGAGAAGAAGTTCTTCTTATCCTTCTTAATGCTCTTAAGGTTGGTTTCCTCCTCTGTTCTGAAGAGAATACCTTCAGAGTTAAAGAGCTTCACAGTTAATATGATAGCGATGATATCCAATACAAGAATGGAACCTACAGTTGCCAAGAAATGCGAAAGAATAAAATCACCCATTAATATCTCTTTCATTAAAAGAGCTACGTTTACAACTGGAATCATAGCAAGTCCCGTGTTCATTTCAATACCGGGGAACATTGATACCATACCTGAGAACATTGCTAACATCATGAGTGGTGACTCATAGCTCTTCGCTTCTTTAATATTACGAGCGAATGTAGATATTGAAAGAAGTAGGGCAGAGAACAGTGTTATCAACGGCAACAATGCGATAAGTATATAAACAAAGTTAATGAACGGAATGCTTATAGTACTACTATCTAATCCCGAGCTTGCCATAATATATTTCATTGAAATAGATAAACTGAATAGGTTCACTACGACATTTAGAGCAGACATTGCCATAATCGTAAGATATTTAGCTAAAACAATCTCATTCCGCTTTGCTGCACTAATGAGTAGAGTCTCTAATGTCTTACGCTCTTTCTCACCTGCTATCAGGTCAGTTGCAACAACAGCACCACCACTTACAATAAACATCATCAGGATGTAAGGTAGGAAACTACCTGCAACTTTGCCATAAACTCGTGTTGTACTAGCTGTAGATTTACTCTTAGTAATTATCAGATTGAGATATTCATCGCCAATGCCAATTTCAGCAAGACGCTTTGTAGTAATAAGCTTCTCAGCTGCTTTAAAGGCAGAACTAATCTTTCCAAAACCCATCTCACTACTATCTTTAGTATTATCATACTCAGTGCTTGTTATAAATACATAAGTATTAGATGCTGTTAAGCTATCACGAATCGTGATAGTAGCATCAGGTTTAGCATCTGCAGGGAACTCATAATCAGATGGCATTGTCGTTATGCGCAAAGCTTCCTGGGCTTTTAGTTCATTTAAAATAATATCCAAATCAGCTTGATTAGATGGGTCAATATCCCACACAACATTTACATTTGCACCCTTCTCTTCAATCTTCACAGTCTGGCGCATCATAATCGAACTTACACCAATGAATAGGAGTGGGTACAGTATCATTGGAAGAAGAATCACAGTGAACATGGTTCTTTTATCGCGGACTACTTCCAATATCTCTTTCTTAAAAATAGCTCCAACTTTATTAAAATTCATGTTGTTCAATTTCCTCTTCTTCTACTTGGTTAACAAAATGTACAAAGATATCATCAAGATACTTCATAGAACTATTGTCTTGCAACTCTTCAAGTGTACCTTCTGCTAGCTTTTTGCCTTTATGAATCATAACTATTCTATCAGCTAATCTCTCAGCTTCTCTCATAATATGAGTTGAAAACAGAACACATTTTCCTTGTTCACGCGACCTGCGCATAAAGGCAACGATGTTTCTCGCTGTGAGAATATCAAGACCGGATGTAGGCTCATCAAAAATCATTACAGGTGGATCATGAATAATGGATCGCACAATCGATACCTTCTGTTTCATACCAGTTGAAAGAAACTCTATCTTCTTATCTAAGAATGATTCCATATCAAGCATCTGTGCCATCTCTGCGATTCTACGATTAGCTGTATCTTTGGGAACATCGTAAAGTGAAGCAAAATAGTTCAAGAATTCCTTCACTCTCAGACGATTGTAGAGTCCTGTATCACCTGAAAGAAAGCCAAGATTCTCACGCACTTTCTGTCCATCAGTAAGGATATCATAACCCTGAATGGAAGCAGTACCGGAAGTTGGATGCAAGATAGTAGACAAAACTCTCATGGTTGTTGTCTTTCCGGCACCATTGACTCCTAACAAGCATACAGTTTCACTATCTTTAGCAGTGAAACTGAGAGAATCAACTGCCCGTTGAACCTCTCCGTTCTTCTGCTTAAACTCTTTAGTTAGATTTGTAACTTCTATCAAGTTCTACACTCCTTAGAATTTGAATGGGTAAAGATCAAATTTTGCATCGATCTTCTTTATGAACTCAGCAGTTAGTTTTGCGGCGTTCTCAAGATCTTTAAGACTAACAACTTCATTTGGACTGTGCATATATCTGTTTGGTATACTAATAAGTGCAGATGGGATTCCATTCTTGTTTGAGAAGATAGAATCAAGATCTGTACCGGTTCTCATGGTAGAGATTTCATACTGTACCGGAATTTTGCACTCTTTTGCAGTTTCTTTAAGAAGAGCTAAAGCTTTATCATTTATGTTAGCACCTAAGCATAACACAGGACCATCACCAAGAGCAATGTCACCGTAAACTTTCTTATCTACACCAGGATGGTCAGATGTAAAGGTTACATCAAAAACAAGTGCAAGATCAGGATCGATTCTATGTGAGCTTGTTTGTGCTCCATAACCACCAATCTCCTCTTTCACAGATGCAACACTATATACATCTGCATAAGTATTATCTTTTACTAAAAGCTCTTGAACAACACCGGCTACGAATACACCGGCTTTGTTGTCTGTTGCCTTTGTGGCAATAAGGTCACCATTGAGAACTTCATAGTCTGCATTATAAGTAACAATATCACCAATTGAAACACGCTTTAAAGCTTCTTTCTTATCTTTAGCACCAATATCAAACCAGATATCGTTAAGCTTTACTTTGCCTTCGTCACCCTTAATCATATGAGCTGCTTTACGTCCTGCAATCGCTCTTACGATTTTACCTTCGTGATGTATATTCATGCGAAGAGCAGGGAGGATTGATGCATCAATACCACCAATCTGTTTACAATAGATATAGCCATCTTCACTAATATGGCTAACCATTAAACCAATTTCATCAGCGTGACCTACAAGCATAACAGAGAACTTACCTTTGCCTTTCTTATGAGCAATAACGTTTCCGTTTACATCAACTTCTACGTTATCCGCAAATTTCTTTACATAGTCATAGTAAACTTTCTGAGCCGGTTTCTCATATCCTGATGGACTGTATGATGTAACAAGGTTTTTAAAGAATGTTTTGTGTTGAGCTTTCATTTTATCTCCAAATTGTATTAATATAAATGCCGTAAACTAAGTTAATTGGAAGAATCAGTCTTCCGTGTATTAATATATAAAGAGAGGTTCCACTTGGGAACCTCTCAAATCTGTTTAGCAGTTATTTGCTACACCGGCAGCAAATGGGTTTTTAACTTCTTTCTTCTTTGGTGCTTCCTGTTCAGGGTGAGGGATTATGCATAAGAAACGCATCATTGAATCACCAACGTTCTTGAACTGATGATACATATTAGGATCAACATAGATTGTATCCCAAGTACCGAACTTCTGAGAACCACGTTCTGTTACAAACTCACCTTCACCTTCGAGTACAAACACTTCATGTTCCCAAGCATGTTTGTGATAAGGAGTGTTTCCACCTGCTTCTACTTCAAACATTCTGAGTGCAAAGTTAGGAGCTCCATCTTTCTGGGCAATCATCCAACGAATCTTTGTGTTTACTGCACCTTCGACATTGACATTTTCAAGTTCTATGTCTTTATAATTAGCTATTTTCATTGTTCCTCCGTAGAATATTATTTTATGTCATTTACGCTTTGAGATAGTTTAAGTCAATCAAAAACATCTGCAAGTTATGATTCAGAAATATATCCTGTTTTTATTGATCTTATTGCTTTCTGTGATTGATGTGCTGGACCTTCAAAATAAACTGTTCCCGTTTCATTATCCCATTTAAATGGCTTTTGAATATATGGGTTTTGCAGTTCAGCAGGTAGTTTAGCAAGATATGCCTTCACATCTTTGGGTCTGTTTCGTTTAATCATAACAGCTACTTTTTGTAACCTGGTAGATATTGCAGTGTCTCTAACTTTAATACTGTATTTATTATAGTTTGATGTAGCTTTACTTGTTTGAACTTGGATAAGTATCATTCCCATAAGGTTGTTAATATATTCGAACTTAGAGAATTTAGGAGTGAACTCTTCAGTAGATTTATCAGGACACTCATGATATGGTAGTTCTGAATAGTCAGCTAAATGTCTGGTGAATAGATAGTCATGATTAGCAACGGCATTCATCTTATATTGTGATGATGAGTTAAGATTCAACTCTTCAGGTGTAATCACATAATCATCCCAAACATCAGAAACGTTATCCATCATAAACAGACTTGACACGATCTTAAAGATAAACTCTGTTTCATATGCCTTACGAAGACTTATTTTATCTAATCCCGGTTCCTCTAAACTTAAAATATAATCGTAAAGTCCTGAGTCTATCTTATCTGTGTATCCAATCAACTTGTTAGAAGCATTAGTGTGAATAAAATAGATTATTGAGCCAACAAGTTTCATCATCAATGTATCACTATTATAAAGAATATTAGTAGTTGTTGCATAACCCTGTTTCATTAGCTCAATACTCTTTGCTCTGTTGCCACTAATATATTCATTCACCATGTTAGCAGAGAATAGTCTTTGGTAGGTAACCAAGCTCATTGGATTAATAGATGGGTATAAGAAATGGGGGACAAGCTTCTTTCTGAAAGATGCATACTTAGATAAATCTACGTATCTATCGTATAAGTAACTGTATTGCTTATAGTTTTTTGTAATCACATCTTTGTTTTTTCTCATTGTTTCAATGTATTTATCATCTTCAGCAATGAGTATATCATTTACATCAATCGGTAAACCGTTATCAATGAACTGATGTCTTTTCACAATCATAGCTTGAGCTTGCATATCTGCCAATGCTAGTGAATCAATGAGTACACTGTTGATAGACTTAACTATCTTTATACCCATCTCATGAGAATTCATCTCAGGTTCTACACCAAATGCAATGTAAGAATAGTAACCATTATTGTCAGGATTTGTATCTGGTTTATAATCCTTTAAACAATCAACAACTTCCGGTAACAATGGATAATCCTGATGATATGAATAGACAACAAAGGATGCGATCAGCGTTGAAACAATAAGAATAATCTTACCAAGTGTCCATCGACTAGTATCGCCGACAAAGTGTTGAAAAGCACCTTCAGTTCTCTCTACTTTTGAAACTACATAGGTCTTGGAGCCTTTATCAGCTAGTGTCTGCTTCTGCGGATCCCAAAGCATCCAGATATGTCCAATTGCAATTGAGAACCAGGATACAAATGATAATAGATATTTCCATAAAGCAATGTAAAGTCGTGGTTTTCTGCCACTCCTTACATCTATGACTCGTATTCTGGTTGCCAACATACCAACTGTTGCTCCTGCCATACTCCACAGCAGTGTTGTGTACATTAGTGGAAGTAGAATGATGATTACAGATGTTGCACCAATTGAATCACTTAATGATTTAAAAGCATCAGGACTGTTCATCCCACTTACAAAGTTTGGTAAAGAGATTAAAATATAGACTAAGTAGATTAAAGCTGCATCAATAAGAAACGCTATAAACCTTTTTATCCCCATGCTGAAATTACTACGTTTTCCCTCTTTCATTATTTCTCCTTTGTAGAATTTCTATGTTTAGCAAATTTAACTTTGAAGTTACTTATGTAAAGGTTTAATTTTCTCTTCAGCTTTTAAATTGTCCTTAGGACTTTCTTGCTGAAGGTATAACTAAGATCATTATAACGATTACATCTCTCTTCATAACTATAGTACTCTCTCTAGTGTCAGCAGTAATTCATGATTTCAGAATGGTTATATCCTGTTAATAAATTGGCCTATTCTTGGTAATTAGGCCAAGAATAGGCCAAGGGTTTGCCAAGTGTTTACCAAGTGTCTAGCAAGAGTTACTGCTGAGAGTAGAGGGAGAAATTAAAGAAAATACGTGCTTGAAAGATGTCATGAATCTTAGATTCAATCTTAGCACTTCTAAAATAATTTATATAAAATGGACACTTTGTTTTCCGGTACTCGGAGTCTGATTCGTTCTCGCGTCATGCTATCGCTACAACGCAAGTCCGAGATAGTTTCTTCGATGTACAGTACATTCGAAAGGTCTAAGGACCATTCCGAAGGTTTAGCTGGGTGTTCCAGCTCTGATGGAGCTAATGTTTAATAGCCCCATGCGTGAGCGTGGGGGTAAAAAATCCCCCAAAAATGCAGAGCCCTGTAGGGGCGAAAGAGATATATCGAATATCAGTGGGATTCTGCAAACAAACAAATGGCAATCGAATAAACCATTTGACAAACCAAATATGCTTATTACAAATAACATATTCGGTATCTGTAAGGAGCTCTGATGAAGAGAATTATGCTTTTTCTATATTATCTAGTCTTAATGATGAGTAGCTCATTATTATCTCAACATGCAGTTTCAGATGAGTTCATCGAGCGGAATACTGATAACCGACAACTAGATGCAGGTATTCATTGGATTTCTTTTCCCAGAATTAAAGCAGATTCTTTGAACGATGGATTATGGTTGAGAGGTAATAGTATTGATGAATCAGTTACACTTAGAAGACAACTATCACAATTTGAGACCATATTTAAATCAGTACATGTAGATTCACAGGATGTAGTAGATTACGCAGATTGGTCTGGAGTCGTTTGGAACAATGGGACCGTAGCAATTAGAAGTTGCTTGGGGTATAAAATTGAACTAGAAAATACAGTAGAAATGAGTCTTGCGGGACCTAAACTGCCAGATACAACAAAAGTTCCTATCAAACATACTTGTTCCGGAGTTTCCCGATTCTGGCTTGGTTTTTGGAAGGAGGGTAAACATTACAACTTTCATGACTTTGTTACTGAAATAGAAGACTATTGCATTGCAATTAAGCATCAAGACTGGTTTATTTATAGAACCGGTTCTGTCGGTAACTATGTTTGGGAAGGAGAAAAGAACGCTTTTATCAGTTATGGAGATATGATTGAACTTGTTTACGATAAATCGTTTACTTTTGCAGGTTGGGGAAAAGCCGTAGAAAATCAGAATAAAGAAATATCTTCTTATCAATCCCAATACTTCTCGTTCGAAGAACAAGTAGATTATCTGCCCGTTATTGTGAAACTTCCTGATTTTGATGATGTAAAAGAAGTTGGTATTTATATTGGGGATGACTGCAAAGGGTTTGGAAGAGTTAACAACAATATAGCTTATATCAGAGCATATATGTTAGAAGAACAAAATCATAACAATAAGGCTATATCGTTTGCAGTTAAATACAAGGGTACAGATGAGATACAAGTTTATAAAAGCTATAGATTCTTATCTACAGTTTATGGTTATATACCTGTCAAAATCAATCTTATGAACCCGGAGGTATATTATATTCTAGCCATTGAATCACAGATCGATTCCCAGGGAGATTAAATGAAAAAGGTACTACTGATTCTAATTTTACATATTCCAATACTTCTGCTTTCTTGGACTTGGCACGTTAATCAGGATGGCACAGGAGACTTTACAACTATCCAGAATGCTGTTAATATGGCATTTGATAATGACACAATCATTATTCATGATGGTATCTATTATGAAGAGGTAGATGTTCTAAATAAATCACTAACAATAGCAAGTTTATATCACTTGGATGGAGATGAGAGCCATATTGGAAACACTATCTTTGATGGTGAAAATCAGCATAGATTACTCAGAGTCATGAACGACACATTTGAAGGTGTATCTAATATTATTGGAATTTCATTTAGAAATGGAAATGCTATAATTGTTGACAACTCTTGGTGGTTGAGTGTTGTAACTATTACTAGAACAGAAATACATATCTCAAATTGTAGTTTTTATAATAATATTAGCATTCATGGTGGAGGTTTAGCTACAGTGGAGTGTGATGTCACATTGTCAGGTAACTCTATCAGGAACAACATTGCCACTGAAGGTGGCGGTGGATGCATGTTATTCAGTAGTGATGAAACAGAAAATTTTCCAACCATTTTTAATGATACTAATTTAAACAGTATCTACAATAATCAGAGTTTTTGGGGATCAGATTTACTGATTTTGTATGATGAAAATATTACACCGATTATAGCTGATACATTGAGTATTGATTCAAATGATCGGTTCTATAATGTAGCAGTTCATACAGATCATAGTGCAAATTATGATTTAACATTTCAAGCGAATACTACAACATTGCCAAGAATTGAATCAGACCTTTTTGTCTCTCCCTGGGGAGATGACAACAATGATGGGCTTACATCTGCAACACCTCTTAGGTCGATATGGTGGGCGTGCTCAATTATAGCTCCAACTGTAGAAAATAGACTTACAGTTCATCTTCTGCCAGGTGAATACTCTTTCTCCGGAAATGACAATTATTTTCCTTTCTATGTTAGAGACTATACAACTATTTTAGGTGACTCTGCTGGCACAACAATCCTAAATTGTGAAGGAATAAGAAATCATATCATAAACAGATCAGGACAGAGTCATATCAAGCTTGAGAATCTATCATTAATCAATAATCAGATTACTGAAGAAGATAGTCCAGAAGATAACTGGCATTATGAGTATGCAATCTATTTCGAACCTGACTATCCACTTGCTCCTGATTATGAAGCCTCACTCATACATCTTGAAAATGTTAAATTTTATCAGACCAATTATCATAACCCTATGTGGTTGAATAGAACTTTGGATTTTTTAGTTAGCAATGGGAAAATAAACAACTGTCAGTTTGGCAGTAAAGAGACTGAAATTGTTACAACTCAACAGTCTATCATTAATGGAAATATTAGCTTCTGGAGTTCAGGTTCTGTTGAGATAACAAATACAAAGTTCTTTAATCAAAGAGAGCAGATATATATAGACAGTGCAGTTCCAAGTGATGTGAATATATCCAATTGCTTATTCGACTCAGCAGAGTCCATTCCTTTTGCTTATGATTATACTCGATGGTATGTGATTTTAGCCGGACCTCTTAATACAAATATTATTAATAATACATTCTATGGAAATCATCCCTCACATCAAATGGATGGGATGATAATAGTTTCATATTCAGGTTCTCAAACAAATCCAAGTGTGACGAACATCAAGAACAATATTATGATAGATAATTATATTACAGATCAAAATAATTCTATTTATGTATTCGAGACAGGTGGTCCTTATGCAGCAGAGATAAATGTTGGACACAATTTGATACCCGGTGGAGAGGAAACTACCCATTATCCTGATTGGCCTAATCTTACTTTCAACTACGAAGATACTAACATAGATACAATACCTCATTTCACCGGATATGGAAAGAATAGGTTTATGTTGGATGCTGATTCTCCTTGTATAGATGCAGGTACTCTCAATTTACCTGATGGATTCGAACTACCTGAGACAGATTTAGCAGGTAATCCACGTGTACATGGAGATAGCATAGATATGGGTTGCTATGAATGGCAAGGTAATGTCGCTGATTTCACAATGCAGGCAATGGGGAATGTGTTCCCAATTGATGTTGTGTTTACTCCACAGTATAACTTTCCTATTGATACAATAGCCTGGGACTTAGACCTTGATGGTGTGATAGATAGCTATGAGATGAATCCTGTTTGGTCATATCCTGATTTCAACGGACATAGCGTTGGCATGTATATTAACGATGGAGAAGCTATTGAAATTAAGTATGATTGTATACAGCCAACTACACCAATAATAGAGGAAACTAATGATACACCTGAAGCTAATGAGCTTTTAGCTTGTTACCCTAATCCGGTACGAATCAGCACCGGTAATGTTGTAATAAAATACAATGTGAAAGATGTAGGAAATGCCGAGTTGAAGGTGTACAATATCAAAGGACAAATGGTAAAATCCATTAAGGTTAAGAGTCAACGCAAAGGACGCAACACTATCTTCTGGTATCTTACTGATAATCGAGGTGTGCATGTCCCATCCGGTGTGTATCTCTACAATCTTGAACAGAATGGTGAGAGGATTGGTAAAGGTCAGATAACGGTGGTGAAATAGCTAATAGCCTAAAGCCTATAGCTGGGCTCATAGCGACCACAAGGAGTTGGAGCAATAGCGAAATGTGGCACGTAAATTACCTTGAGAATGGTCCTTAGACCTTCTCAATGGTGCTCTTGTAATGTAAATCGATCCACCCTTGGACGAAGAAATAATTTCGATAATTACTTCGATTTACAACCATTAGCAAGGTCTACGACCATTGCGAAGGTTTTAGTTTGTGACAAGATGCATCTACATAGTTGATGCACTCCATAATTACAACTCGCAAGGTCTAAGGACCATTCCGAAGGTTTTCGATTCGTAACAAGATGCATCTACACAGTTGATGTAGTTCAAATAAACCAAAGAATATACGATTTTACTTGACCATAGTAACAGTTTTGCTGAGTTATACGGGAATGTATTTGAAAATGAATTTATGGTAAAGGATAAAGAATGAAAGCAATTAAAACTCTCAATGAAATGGTTGAGCATGTAAAAGGTCTTGGTTTGAAGAAGAGAATTGCTGTTGTTTCAGCAGAAGACCCAAACACTGTTGGAGCTATCGCTAAAGCTGTTAATGAAGGCTTTGCAGAAGCTATCATGATGGGGAAAGCAGATAAGATTAAAGCTGTTTGCGAAGCTGAAGGATTAAATCCGAATCAGTTCACAATTATTGATATTCAAGATGAAGTACAGTGTGCTTCTGAGGCTGTTCGTATGGTTCGTGATGGTGAAGCTGATGTATTAATGAAAGGTCTAATCGGAACAGACAAGTTCCTTAAAGCTGTTTTGAACAAGAAAGAGGGTTTATTACCACCAAAGGCAGTCATGAGTTATGTATGTGCTGTTGAAGTTCCCAAATATGATAAGCTTCTTTTCTTAACTGACACTGCTGTGATTCCATTCCCTGACCTTAATCAAAAGATTGCTATGCTTAAGTATTCTGTATCTATGGCTAAGAAGTTTGGAATCGAAATGCCAAAAGTCGCATTACTAAGTGCTGCTGAAAAGGCAAGTCAACATTTCCCAAGTCATACAGATTATTCTGTTATGTGCCAGATGGTTAATAGAAAGCAGTTACCTGCTTGCACAATAGATGGACCTATTGATATGTTCCTTGCTTGCGACCCTGAAAGCGTTAAGATTAAAGGTGTACCTACACCGGTTAATGGTGAAGCTGATGTGCTTATCTTTCCATCTATAGAAGCTTCAAACATCTTCTACAAAGGTGTAATGCTTTTTGGTGGGGGAGAACTTGCCGGGTTGATTCAAGGAACGATCAAACCTGTTGTTGTTATGTCCAGAAGTGAAAGTCCTGCCTCGAAGTTCTACTGCATAGCACTTTCATGCTTAATGGCAGAGGACGAATAAGTGCCTAAGAAAGATACATTCTTAAAAAGGTTCATTAGATTTGCATCTATCTTTGCTGTTATCTATACTGCACTGATTATAATCTTTCCATACTTTCGAACCGGCAGTGTTTTGAGATCTGCAATTCAGATTATCATAATTTCAATATTGTATGGTTTATTCATGGCAATTCTAAGACCCAAAGTTGAAGTATCTAAATATAAAGAGAAAAAAGGTGAGAAGGAAGATAAATAGTTATGATTATTGCTTTAGCATCAGATCATGGTGGGTTTGAACTCAAAGAGTATATAAAAACCTTATTGGATGAACATAAAATACTTGACCTGGGAACCGAATCAGAAGTTTCGGTAGATTATAGTGACTACGGAATTAAAGCAGGTGAAGCTGTAGCATCCGGTAAAGCAGACATGGGGATCATTGTTTGCGGAACAGGTATCGGAATCAGCATCGCTGCAAACAAGGTTAAGGGCATTCGATGTGCACTTTGCCACTGTCCGGAATATGCCAGACTATCGAGAGAACATAATAATGCTAATATACTTGCTTTAGGAGGAAGATTCCTTACTAAAGATCAGGCCGAAAACATTATTAAAACCTGGCTTTCCACTCCTTTTGAAGGGGACAGGCACGTGAGAAGACTAAACAAAATAAGTAAATATGAGGAGAGTAATCATGCGTCACATTAAACAGTTCGATCCAGAGCTTTACAACGTTATGCGTGAAGAGTTACGCAGACAAACAGAAAACTTGGAGCTTATCGCTTCAGAAAACTTTACTTCAGAGGCTGTTCTTGAAGCACAAGGTTCTGTTTTAACTAACAAATATGCAGAGGGTTATCCTTACAGAGTAAGTAAGAAAACAGGTCTAAGAAATTACAAACTTTACGGACGCTATTATGGTGGTTGTGAGTATGTAGATGAAGTAGAAAAACTTGCTATTGAAAGAGCTAAAGAGCTTTTCGGTGCTGATCATGCTAATGTTCAACCACATTCAGGTTCACAAGCTAATATGGGTGCTTATTTCGCACTTATCAAACCTGGTGACACAGTTCTTGCTCTTGAACTTTCACATGGTGGTCATTTGACTCACGGTCATCCACTTAGTTTCTCAGGTATGCTTTATAACATCGTACCTTACGGTGTTAATAAAGATACAGAACAGTTTGATTATGAGTTAATCAGACAGAAAGCATTAGAGTGCAAACCTAAGCTTATTCTTACAGGTGCAAGCGCATATCCAAGAAGTATTGATTTCGCTAAGTTCCGTGAAATCGCTGATGAAGTTGGTGCATACTTCATGGTAGATATGGCTCATATTGCAGGTCTTGTTGCTGCAGGTGAACATGCTAATCCTGTTCCTTACGCTGATATCGTAACAACTACAACACATAAAACCCTTCGTGGTCCAAGAGCCGGTCTTATTCTCTGTAAAGAGGAACATGCAGCTGCTGTTGATGCAAATGTATTCCCAGGTTTGCAAGGTGGACCACTTGAGCATGTAATCGCAGCTAAAGCCGTAGCTTTCAAAGAAGCTCTTTCTGATGACTTCAAAACTTATCAGAAGCAGGTTGTAGCTAATGCTAAAGTTCTTGCAGAAGAACTTGCAAAACAAGGTTTCAGACTCGTTTCTGAAGGTACAGACAATCATCTTATGCTTATCGACTTCGGTCCTGAAGCTGATGGTGGTCCTTCAGGTAAGAAGATGGAAGGTGCACTTGATAAAGCAGGTATTACAGCTAACAAGAATACAGTACCTTATGACACACGCTCACCTTTCGTTGCTTCAGGTATCAGAATCGGTACACCTGCAGTAACAACACGTGGTATGAAAGAAGCAGAGATGGTTAAGATTGCTGCCTTTATCAAAGCAGTTTTCGATAACTATGATAATAAAGAGAAGCTTGCTGAGATTAAAGAGGAAGTTAGACAGTTTACTGCTAAATTCCCACTTTATAGCGAGTTGCTCAAAGAGAACGATATCGTTTAGTCAATTGTTCTACAGATCTTAAAGGGTAGCCATAGTGCTACCTTTTTTTCGTCAGAATGAGTTTTATTTTTGCAATACCTTTGTGGGGATTTTGTTAGACTTAACCCGTTGATCCCTACGATAGAGAGGCAATAATACCACCTTGATAATGGTCGATAGACCTTCTCAATGGTGCTCTTGTAATGTGAATTGATCCCCCCTTGGTTGATAGTTTAAATGTCTTAGGCTTCTTCGACGTACAACCATTCGGAAGGTCTAGGGACCATTCCGAAGGTTTTTGTATGTGAGAATCAGTTGCAATTAATCTACCTTGATAATGGTCGATAGACCTTCTCAATAGTACTCTTGTAATGTGAATCGATCCACCCTTGGTTGATAGTTGAAATGTATTAGGTTTCTTCGAAGTACAACCATTCGGAAGGTCTAGGGACCATTCCGAAGGTTTTTGTATGTGAGAATCAGTTGCAATTAATCTACCTTGATAATGGTCGATAGACCTTCTCAATGGTACTCTTGTAATGTGAATTGATCCCCCCTTGGTTGATAGTTTAAATGTCTTAGGCTTCTTCGAAGTACAACCATTCGGAAGGTCTAGGGACCATTCCGAAGGTTTTTGTTTCATGACAAGGCTGACTATTTCGCTTGACATCTGGTTAAAGCATGAAATTGGTAAAAAAAAAGCATAGGACGAATATGGAACTATATAAAAGATTAATAAAGAGTGACAAGTTCTTTGTCATGGCAGGACCATGCGTAATAGAGGATGAACTCACAACACTTAAAATAGCTGAGAAACTTAAAGAATATACTTCTAAAAGAGATATTGAGTTTATCTTTAAGTCATCGTTCATGAAAGCAAACAGAACATCATTAAGCTCCTTCTCCGGCCCTGGACTAGAGAAAGGATTAGCAATACTTCAGAAAGTTAAAGACGAGTTTGGAGTACCTATTGTTACTGATATACATGAAGCTGCTGAAGCTGCACCCGTGGGAGAAGTTGCTGATATTATTCAAATACCTGCTTTCTTATCAAGACAGACTTTTCTTATCAGAGCTGCAGCTGCAACAGGAAAGATAGTTAATATTAAAAAAGGCCAGTTCATGGCACCGGAAGATATGAAATCAGCAGTAGATAAATGCTTAGCTTTTTCAAATGAAAAGATAATGCTCACAGAGCGTGGAGTTTCTTTTGGTTATCATAACCTTATAGTGGATTTTAGAAGCTTTGCGATAATGCAAGAGCTAGGGTATCCTGTTGTTTATGATGTAACTCATAGTATGCAACAACCTTCTTCAGGAACAACAACCGGTGGAACTCCACAGTATATTGAAATGATGGCAAGAGCTGCGATTGCAACCGGAATGGTGAAAGGTTTGTTTGTGGAAACCCACCCAAACCCTGCAGAAGCTAAAAGTGATGCAGCGACTATGCTTTCTTTAGATAAATTTGAAAGACTATTAGATCGAAGCCTTGAGGTATTATAATGAAGAAATTTGATTGGGATGACATAAAGATAATTATTACAGATTGTGATGGAGTCTTAACCGATAATTCTATTATTTATGATAATACAAATACAGAGATTAAGACTTTCTCAGCTAGGGATGGTCTAGGTGTGTTCTTATGGCAGAAATCAGGTGGTTTGACTGCTGTTATTACCGGTAGAGAATCTCATGCTCTGCAACGTAGGGCAAATGACTTACATATTGAACACCTGTACCAGAAAGTCAGCAATAAATACAAAGTGGCCGAGAAGCTTCTTAATGAACTTGGCTTAGACTTCTCAAATGCAGCTTATATCGGTGATGATTATAACGACCTACCCCTACTCAAAGCTGTTAAATTCTCTGCAGCCCCTATTGATTGTGCAGAAGGTATATCCAAACGAGTGAACTATGTTACAACCAAAGCCGGTGGTAAAGGTGCTTTAAGAGAGTTAATAGATTATATTCTACATAAACAGGGAAAACATGAAGAGACAATACAAGACTTTGTGGAACATCTTATTAATCGCTAGTATAATTGTTCTTGCTGGTTGTTACAATCTTGATGATGGTAGTGAAAGGTTTACTATCGATCCCAACGCTCCTGAGGAGTATATTGAAGGGATTGAGGTATACAACCTAAAGGGTGATAAGTCAGATTATAAATTAAGAGCATCTATGATTAGAAACTACTATGATGAAAAGTTGACAATCGCATATGATGCTAAACTTGATTCTTATGATAAAGATGGTAAACACTATTCATATATTGAGTGCGATTCAGCATATGTAGAAGATAACGCTGATCACATAAAAGCTTTCGGCCATGTATACCTTGAAACAGCCAATGGAATAGTCAAAACAGATTATATTGAATGGGACAAAGCAACTGATAAAGTACTTGCCCCTAATCGTGTAATAATGATAAGAGATGATAATGAAGTTATAGGTTACAACCTACGAACTGACTCAACATTCAGAGTTACTAAAATGGATAATGTTAAAGCTAAAGGAACAGTTGATGAAGAAAATCTTGATCTTTAGTTTTATATTAATCACAGTTTTCTGTTTTGCAGAGATGCCTAAGAGTAGAAAACCCTATAAGATAGAACATTCAGATAATGTGACAATTATCAATGGTGATGAGGGATATATTAGTAAACTGGAAGGAAACGTACATTTCTTTTATAGTGATGTAGAATACAATTGTGATAGTGCAATGATTTATGAAGGGCGTGAGTTTGCATATATGCTTGGTAATGTTCATGCAAAAGACGATACTATGAATGTTGTTGCTGATAGTATAGCCTTCGATAACAGCAAAAACATGCTTTATATGGCAGGTGACATAGAGATCCGAGAGTATGCCGATGATGTGCTTTCCAGAGAGTTTTATTCAGAGACCGGTAGTTTTAATAGAAACAGCAATTATTTGAAAGTAAAGGGTGATGTAAGAATGTTTAGTTATGTAGATAGTGTGTCAGCTACCTGTGGATACGCAGAATACAATCACAGTACCGGATATGGTTTCTTAAGAGAGAATCCGATTTTAAAGCTTGTTAAAAAGGATTCGTTAACAATCGAATCCAAGAAAGTAGAATTCTTTCATAACTATCAAAAATACATCGCATCATTTGATGTTATAGTACGCCAAAAAGCATTTACAGCATTGTCTAGTTTCCTCATCTTTTTTAGCGAAGAGGAACGAGCACTTTTTACAGGTGATCCGGTGTTTATCTCTGATTTCGCAAAGGGAAGAGCTGAGGAGTTTACTTTATTTTTTCAAGATAATAAGCTCAAGAAGGGAATATTGAGAAATCAATGCAATATTGACTATGCGACTTCAGAAGGGGAACCTCAAAGTAACTGGGTAAAATCTGACTTAATGGATATATACTTTGTTGATGACAATATAAATCATTTTAAAGCTTATGAGAACGTTTCATATTTCTATGATCAAAAAGAGGACAAAACTAAACGTAATGACCCTATGCAAATTCAGTCTGATGGCAGAGAGCTTAACATCTTTTTCAAAGAGGATGATGAAGTTGAATTCTTTGAGATGAATGGCAAAATAAAGGGCAAATATAGATTCTACCAATAACTTACAAGCAAGAAAAGTTCCAATTGCAATAAACAATTATAAATAATTCATAAAAAACACGAATAGGGCTTGACATTATTCCTTATTTTTAGTATAAAAGATACATGATTGATGGCAAAAACTACATACGAGCAGAGAAGCTTGTTAAGATATATGGAAAGCGAAGAGTTGTAAATGAACTCTCGGTAGAGATAACCCAAGGAGAAGTTGTTGGTGTACTTGGACCCAATGGTGCAGGCAAAACAACTTCGTTCTACATGATTATAGGATTAACTAAACCTAATGAAGGTAAGGTCATGTTTAATGATCAGGAAATTACTAAATGGCCAATGTATAAAAGAGCTCGATTAGGAATTAGTTATCTAGCTCAAGCACCCTCAATCTTCCATAAAATGACTGTTGAAGAAAATATAATGGCAATACTTCAAACGCTAAAAATCAGTAGGAAAGAGAGAGTTAGAAGACTTGAAGAACATTTAGAAGAACTTAACTTAACGAAACTTGCTAAGCAAAAAGCATATACTTTATCAGGTGGAGAAAGACGTAAGCTCGAAATAACACGATCATTGGTTACAAATCCGTCGTTTCTTTTTATGGATGAACCGTTTGCCGGAGTTGACCCAATAGCGGTTGCTGATATTCAAAACATTGTGGAAAAACTTAAAGAGAAGAATATCGGTATATTGATTACCGATCATAATGTATTAGAAACTTTGAAAATTGTTAATCGTGCTTATATTGTTTCTGAGGGAAAGATTATCTTTTCTGGAGAATCCAAAGATTTAGTAAATGACGAACAAGCAAGAAAGGTTTATCTAGGAGAAAACTTCCTACATAATCCTCTATTAGATGAATAAAAAATGAGCGGAATACATCAGATATTATCACATAAACAGCTTCAACAAACTGTATTGAAGCCAAAGATGCTTCAATCTTTGAAGCTTCTTACAATGACACGTCTTGAACTTGAACAATTCCTTAAGTCCGAACTGACAACTAATCCACTTCTTGAACTGCGCGAATTTGACCCGGAAGGTGAAGAGGAGCGTAAAGATGAGGAAAAGAAAGAACAAGAAAAACAGGAAACTAGTGAAGATACTCAAACAGCAGAGGATAAAGAAACTGCTAACGAAGTTAATGAACTAAGTGAAATTCTTGACTCTTGGAATGAGTACAACGGTTATAACAAGTCAAAATATAGGGATAGTGATGATAAGACTGAAATAGTTTTAAAAGCAAAAGTAAACCGTCGTGCGGAGTATGTAGAACAACTTCACTATCTTAATCTACAGGAGAATGAGAACGATTTTGTTAATGATATGATTGAGAGTTGTAACACATATGGTTTCTTATCTGAAGACTATGACCTTTATGCGGTTGCTAAGGAGTATGACATTACTCAATATAGGGCTGATGAACTTCATAATCAAGTTCTAAATCTCTCACCGAAAGGTATTACTTCTCGTTCGATAAATGAATGCCTTCTAGTTCAATTGAAAGATCAGCACGCAGAGGACTCTATTATACTTCGAATAGTAAAAGAGGATTTTGAAAACCTAATACACAGAAGGTACCATAAAATAGCTCCGAAATATCAGGTTTCTCAAGATTATATAATAAAAATTAGGGATATAATAGCAAAGTGTGATCCTAAACCGGGTTTAAGAATCTCTGAAGTTGCAGAAGATTATGTTACTCCTGATGTGATAATAAAAATGATTGAAGATGAGTATGAAGTAATAATCAACGACTTTTACTCACCAAATTTAGGTATTAACTCACATTATCGAAAAATGATCCATTCAAATAAGCAGGATAAAGAAACTGTGAAGTATGTTAGAGATAAAGTTAATTCTGCCAGGTTCCTTATTAAATCCATCTATATGAGACGTAGAACGATGGAACGAGTAGTAAAAGCTATTATCAGGCATCAACAGGATTTTTTTTATAATAACGACAGAGTTTTGCATCCAATGACCTATGCAGTGATAGCAGAAGATTTAGGAATTAGCGAATCTACAATTTCAAGAGTTGTTAAGGATAAGTACGCTGATACTCCCTTTGGAGTTATACCATTAAAGAAATTTTTTAGTTCTACTGCAGGGCAAGATACGAACTTTGAATCAGTTTCAAGACAAAGAGTGAAAACTTGTATAGCTAAATATATAGAAGAGGAAGACTCATTACATCCTTATAGCGACCAAGCATTAGTTGAAATGCTTAGAAAAGATGAGATGTTTATCTCAAGGCGTATAGTTGCAAAATATAGAGATGAAATGGGAATCCTGAATAGTCGACTTAGGAGGCGAAATTGACACATTATAAAGTTGCGATAATTGGTGGTGGACCAGGTGGTTATGTTACCGGGTTACGCTTGCACCGTTACAACATAGAAACTGTTGTTTTCGAAAAGGAACGCCTTGGTGGTGTTTGTCTGAATCGTGGTTGTATTCCTACAAAAGCACTTGTGAAAGTTGCAGAATTATATAGTGAAGTTAAAAAATCCCAATCTTATGGCTTGGTTATTCCGGATTTTGATGTAGATTATAATCAAGTATTCGAAAGAAAGAATAACATTGTTGAGAATCTTGTATCGGGAATTGAAAAGCTTTATTCAAAGCAGAAGATACCTGTAATTAAGCAAGAAGTTATCTCAATTGAAAAGAGGGATAAGTTGTTCGTAATTAGTACAAATGATAGTGAAGAATATAGTGCTGACTATGTTGTCCTTGCAACAGGCTCTCAACCAAAAGAACTCCCATTCATGCCATTCGATGGAGAAAATATTCTTTCTTCAGACCATATTCTTGAGATGAAAGAACTTCCCAAATCATTGGCTGTAGTTGGTGGTGGTGTTATAGGGTGTGAGTTTGCTTCAATATACAATGCTATGGGAGTTCAAGTTACAGTTATTGAGTTCCTTCCAAAACTTGTTCCTTTCGAAGATGAAGAGATTTCTAAAAGACTTGCAGTTGCCTTAAAGAAATCAGGAATCAAAGTTATGACTAAATCAGCTGTAGAAGCCTATGAGAAGCAAGAAGAAGGTATTCTTCTTAAACTCTCGAATAGTAAGGAAATAGCAGTTGAGAAAGTTTTAGTTAGTGTAGGACGTGCACCAGTTAACAATATCGAAATGAAAAATTGTAGCGTAACTATTGAAAAGGGTGCTCTTAATATTGATGATGAGATGAAAACCGGAGTAGAGAATATCTGGGCTATTGGTGATAACACAGCTAAGTTGATGCTTGCACATACAGCTAGCAAGCAAGGACTAATGGTGGCATCCCAGATTAATAAATTAGTTAATGGAGTAGATTTCGAATCATTCAAACTTGATTATAAAGATATACCAAGATGCACTTTTACACATCCTGAAATTGGTTCTGTTGGTTTAACAACTGTAGAAGCTCAGGAGATGTACGAAGAAATAGAAATCGGTAAATTCCCATTCTCTGCATCAGGTAAGGCAATGGCAATTGGTGATACCTTTGGATTCGTAAAAACAATAGCTGAAAAACACTCAGGAAAAATTGTCGGCATGCATATCATCGGTCCCAATGCCACAGAAATGATTGCACAAGGTGCGATCTTAATCGGAAAACAAGCAACAACTCATGACGTTGAAAAGATAGTTTTTGCACATCCAACACTTGCTGAATGTGTAATGGAATCGGTTGAAGATGTTGATGGGTTATCGGTACATAAATTATAAATGGAAAGAAAACCAAAGTGGCTCAAAGCGAATAGATTAGGATCTAAGAAAGCTTCAGAAATAAACGCTTATCTTAAGAAGCTTAACTTACATACTGTCTGTGAAAGTGCTCATTGCCCTAATAGGGGAGAGTGCTTCGACAGAGGCACTGCTACAGTGATGATACTCGGTGAAGTGTGTACAAGAAATTGTAAGTTCTGTGCAGTGAAAAAGGATAAGGATGCGTTACTAGTGCCTGATCCTAAAGAACCTGAAAATATTGCAAAACTTTCTATGCAGTTTAATCTGAAACATCTTGTCATTACAACTGTAACTAGAGATGATCTTGAGGATGGTGGTGCAGACCAGTTCGTCAAGACACTCAATGCAGTACATGATATGACAGAAGATGTAACTGTAGAAGTATTGATATCAGATCTCCAGGGAGACAGGAAGAGTCTTATCTCGATTCTTGATGCCTCTCCTGACATATTAAATCATAATTTAGAAACAGTCCGAAGACTATACCCTGACGTCAGACCAATGGCAGATTACGATAGATCCTTAGAACTACTGAGAAGATCAAAAGAGTATGATGCAAACATCCTTACAAAAAGTGGGATTATGGTCGGATTGGGTGAAACTGAGGACGAAGTTATTAATCTCATGAAAGACTTGCGGAGCGTTGATTGTAACATCCTGACTATTGGACAGTATCTAGCCCCTTCTGAAAAGCATCATCCGGTAGTTGAATATGTACATCCGGACCAATTTGCGACATATCAGAAGATAGGGTTGGAACTTGGATTCTTATTAGTTGAATCCGGACCATTAGTTAGGAGCTCATATCACGCAGAGAACGCAAGAGAATTTATCAAAAGATAGGAGGAATTTATGCAAATCACAATCACAGCTCGCCATTTTGAACTCACTAAAGCAATTCGTGACCACGTTGAATCAGCTTGCGAGAAATTGGAGCGTTATTTTGATCAAATTATTAATCTACACGTTACTTTAACGCTCGATAACACGCGTAATAATTGTGAGATTAGTTTGCATGCTTCCAAGTTCAACCTTCAAAGTGAATCAGAGGAAAATGATATGTATCTAGCAATAGATACTACCATTGACCGCATGGAACATCAATTAAAGAAACTCAAAGATAAGGTTACAGACCACAAAAAGAAAAGTTTACTCGAGAACTCCGGTTTCTCTAGAACTTATCTCTATAAGAGAGAAGATTCTGAAAAGAAACTTATCAAAACTAAGAGAGTTATCCCTGAGTATATGAGTACTGATGAGGCTGTAGAAAAACTTGATGATTCAAAAGAGTATTTCCTTATTTTTAAAAACATCGAAACTGACCGTATAAATGTCCTCGTTCGTAAAGACGATGCACATTATAAACTTTTAGAGCCTTAAACTATTAATGCGGGGAGTTACTCCCCGCGGTTTTATTCTATGAAAAACTATACTGTTCGCCATCTTCTCCAACATAAAAAGGATGATTTAGCATTAGCTCCCGTTAGCGATGAAAAGACTCTTGAAAACCAGATTAATTTTGCACACTTGAATAGACCAGGGCTTGCATTAGCTGGATTTCTAGATCGGTTTGCCTTTGATAGAATTCAGATTTTAGGTGAAACTGAAGTAATATACTTACAATCATTAAGCGAGGATGAACTATACGAGAAGGTTAAAGATATTTTCTCCTACAGCATCCCATGTATTATTGTTAGTAAGGGTCTTACCTTGCCATATATTGTTATTGATTTAGCTAACAATATGAATATTGCTATCCTCTCAAGTAGACTAAGCACAATTAAGCTTTACAATGGATTAGCCAGATACTTGAATAACTACTTCGCGTCTGAAAAGACCATCCATGGTACTTTAGTCGATGTATTTGGAGTTGGTGTTATGCTTACCGGTAAAAGTGGTATCGGTAAGAGTGAATGTGCTCTAGACTTAGTTACAAGGGGACACGGACTTGTAACGGATGATACAGTTACTATTAAAGTTCTGAATGACTCTCTTGTTGGCATGCCTCCTCAAAAGTTTGGGCATTTCATGGAAATAAGAGGTGTTGGTATCATCAACATTGAGAAAATGTTTGGTATCCAAAGAGTCAGGTTTAAACATAGTATTGACTTACAGATTGAGTTAATGCCTTGGAAAGAGAACTTTGATTACGAAAGGCTCGGATTAGTTTCAAACTGGGTTGACCATCTAGGTGTGAATATACCTTGTATTAATCTACCAGTATCACCCGGTAAGAATGTTTCTGTTATAATTGAAGTTGCTGTCATGAACTATATTCTTAAGAAAAATGGTTACCATGCAGCAGAAGACTATGCTAATATTCTCAATGCAGAGATAAAGCGTAAAACTCACAATTAAATTTAGGGTAAATATGATAAGTAAAGAAGTAACAGTCAGTAACAAACTAGGTCTTCATACCAGACCTTCTGCTTTATTAGTCAAAACAGCAACGAAATATCGTTCAGAACTTGCAATTATAAAAGATGGAATGGAGATTAATGGTAAGAGTATTATGGGTGTGATGATGCTTGCTGCCGAATTCAATTCTAAGATTACTCTCCAAGCAGATGGTGTTGATGAAGAATACCTGATAAAGGATCTCTTAGACCTTTTCGAAAGTAAATTTGGAGAGGAATAATGACCAGACTTCTTGGAAAGGCTATTTCAGGAGGTTTGCATAAGGGCATTGCCAGGGTTATTGATTCCACTCAGTTAGTTGTAGACCACCAGACTATAAGTTCATCGGATGTTGATTCTGAATGGCAAAGGTTTCTTTCAGCGATTGAACATATTATCAAAGATACTAAAGGGCTTCTTGACGATTTAAGCTTGGCTGTAAGCGATCAAGAGATTCTTAATTCGCATATTATGATTATGGAAGACCCCGAGTTCCATAAAGCAATTGAAAACTCTTTGAGCAAGGATTTAGTCTGTTTGGAGTCTGCTCTAAATAAGCATTTCTCGTATATGGTCGAATATTTTAAGTCTATGGAAGATGAGTATTTCAGACAGAGAGCTGATGATTACGCAGATATAAATGAACGATTATTAACACATCTAACAGGTAAATCTAACTCTGACTTAAGCAATATTACAGCAAGTGAAATTCCTGTCTTGAATGAAGTAATTCCCTCTCAAATCATCAGCCTGTTCAATAATAAAGTATCATGCATATGTACAGAACATGGATCAGAGACTTCACATAGTTCAATTCTAGCACGTTCAATGGGTATTACATTAGTTACCGAACTCAAGAATATCAAATCCAAGATAGCAACCGGTGACCTTCTACTTGTAGATGGGAATGAAGGTGTTGTAATTGTTGAACCTGATGCTGATACTTTAAAAGTATATGAAATTGAGTTGCAAGAAGAAGCTTTAGAACAAGCAAAACTTAAAGAAATAATCAATCTAGAAACACAAACATTAGATGGTACAAAAATCTCACTTTCAGTGAACATGGAGCTACCGGAAGAGTTAGATAGGATAGAGGCTTTGAACTCTGATGGAATCGGTCTATTTCGGACTGAGTTTCTATATTTAGAAACAGATATGCTACCAACAGAACAAGCTCAATTCGAAGTATACAAAAAAGTTTTAGAAAGAATGAAGGATAAGCCTGTAATAATAAGAACCATGGATTTAGGTGGAGATAAGTTTGCTTCTGATGAAACTTGGGATGAAGATAATCCCTATTTGGGTTGCCGTGGGATTAGGCTATCACTCCTTAAGCCTGAAATGTTTAAAACTCAAATAAGAGCGTTACTAAGAGCGGGACTCTATGGTAAGTTATGGGTGATGTTCCCAATGATTAATGATATTGAAGACTATAATAGTGCAATGTCGATTGTAAAAGAGTGTGTAACTGAGCTCGAATCTGACAATATTGAGTTTAGTAATAGCAACAAGTTTGGTACAATGATAGAAGTGCCCTCAGCAGCATTAACCTCTTCAGAGCTTGCAGAAGTATGTGATTTCTTTAGTATCGGTTCCAATGACCTGACACAATATACTGTTGCAGTTGATAGAAACAATTCAACAATAGCAAATCTGTATAAACCTAATCACCCGGCTGTTTTGAAGTTAATGAAAATGACTTTAAACAGTGCAAAAGAATGGGGGATACCGGTTGGTCTTTGCGGAGAAATGGCATCGAATCCTGAGTATATAGAGACTTTACTAAAACTAGGTTTCAGGTCGCTTAGTACCGGGCCTGCTAAATTCGCAAAAATAAAAGAAACAATTAGAAATATTAACCTTTAACAACACCTATTCAAGTACGGAGACAACTATGAAATTATCATATCAAAATCTACTTAACTTACCTAACAAAGATAAGGGAATTTCTTTAGAAGATATTAAGAGTTCTCTTCCTGAAGCTGAGAAAGTTTTCAAACATTTTCTAAGTGAAGTTGAGAACAATGTCTTAGGTTTCGATTATTTACCTGACTACGATACATCTGAAATTAACGAATATGTAAAGACAGTTTCTCCTGACATAGATACTTTTGTTGTTTTAGGTATTGGTGGCTCTGCTTTAGGTACTACAGCTATTTACAAAGCTTTAAAAACAACTCGTTCACTTGTCAACAAAGTTTATGTCTGTGATAATGTTGACCCTACTTTGTTGTATGAGACACTTGAAAAGATTGAGTTAAAAAGAACCATTTTCAACGTTATCACCAAATCCGGTGGAACTGCAGAAACTTTATCACAATTCCTTATTGTTCACAAGATTCTAAAAGAAGCTTATCCAAAAGACTACAAAAAGCATCTGTTAGTCACAACCGATAAGGAGAAAGGTTTCCTTAGAAGATTGACTAAATGGGAAAACTTACCATCATTTACAGTTCCTGGAAACGTAGGTGGAAGATTCTCTGTACTCACCGATGTAGGACTTGTTCCTCTTGCATTTGCAGGAGTGAATATTGACCGGCTATTAGATGGTGCTAAAGCTATGCGAGAAAAGTGTCGTAATCAAGACTTCATGCAGAATCCTGCCATGATGCTAGCTCTTACTCATAAACTTCTTATGGATAAAGGCTTTAATATCTCAGTTATGATGCCATACTCAAACTCACTGTATGATATGGCTGACTGGTATAGACAATTATGGGGGGAAAGTTTAGGTAAGAAGTTAGACAATAACGGAAACGAAGTACGTGTCGGTCAAACTCCGGCAAAGAGTTTAGGCTCAACTGACCAACACTCTCAGGTCCAGCTCTATGCTGAAGGTCCTCATGATAAGATTGTTACTTTCCTACGTGTTGAAGAATTTAGGCATGACTACATTATTCCAAATCTTTATCCCGATGAACTAACAACTAATTTCCTTGCAGATAAACCTATCAGTGAACTACTTAACACAGAACAACTTGCAACTGAGATTGCACTCACTGAAGCAGGTTGCCCTAACTGCACTCTCTCTCTTCCGGTTATCGATGAATATAACTTAGGTGAATTTATTTATCTATATGAACTAACAACTGTCTTGACAGGATACCTTTTGAACATTAATCCGCTTGACCAACCGGGTGTGGAGGCTGGGAAGGTTGCTACATATGCTCTTATGGGGCATCCAGACTATCAGGATAAGCAAGATAGAGTCGATGCTTATGTTTCATCTCGGGACGATAAATTTAAGATTTAGGAGTTATAATGCACCTATTAGATGATATTGATTTAATAAAGAAGATTGATTTACACAATGTTTATGACCAGATAATTCATTATCCACAGTGTGCCATGCTTGCAAATGAGCATATGCCGTACAATGATAGCACTCCTTTTAAAAATAAAGAGTTCAAATCTGTAGTGTTCTTGAATAAAAACAAATGCAGTACCACACGTATCTTCAGAGAGGTTCTCAAAGGTACAATTGAGGTTATGAACACTGATAAACTCAATCCTTTGTATCTTAAAGAAAATACCTTGGTTATCTATATTGATTTTGATACAGAGAGAATTAAAAGTGATAATTACTTGAGTATTATTAACGACTCTCCTGCTGACATGATAATGATTTCCAGTGAATTAAATAAGGTTGAGTTCAATCAGAATGGATATTACTTTACTACTCCTAATATCCCATCCCTGAACTTCCCTTATCTCTATACATTGGTTATTAAATCTCTGATTCAAACAGGTATATTAGAGGGTCCAAAGCTGGTTAACAAGATAGCAGCAGCTCTCATTACAAAAGCAGGAGCTATCACACGTAATCAACCTTTCACTATGAATATGGCAAAAAGTTTTGCTCATCATATTCACGGGAGAATTCCCTTAATCTATTATGCTGAGAAAGTATACCGTCCGGTTGCAGGTAGATTAAAGAATCAGATAAACCGTATTTCTAAGTATCCCGCTTTTTATAGTAGCTATGATCATGCTCTTACTTACGAAATCGGTGTGTGGAATAGAGAATTATTAAACGAAAACTATATACCTATCATTATTAGTAAACTAAGCTTCGAGACCCCTGAACATGATGAGTTCAAGGAACTACTTAGCAGAAAAGGCATTAACTATTTAGAACTTTTTGCAGAAACTGATAATGATTTAGTTGACTTTGCAGCTTTAATCTATTTTATTGATATGGTAGCCTTTTATTTGGCTATGCTGGGTCAAAACGATCCGGTAGAATCGTAAGGAAAGGAATTCGAAGTCCGAAGTCTCTTTGGAAGAGTCTGATTGCCTCTTCTTTTCTAAGGAAGTTTTGGGCTTCTTTCCTTCTTCTCTTTTTATATCCCTTTTTATTTAATCATCCCTGTTGACAAAATTTTCTGTATTTCAATAAATAGCACTCGTTTATCGATGTGAGGTTAATATGAATGCAGAAGCTTATAACAGAAATCTAAGAATATATCCACTCTACAGAGTACTTTCCAACCTAATGATTATTGGACCTATATTGGTTCCTTTCATGCTTTGGAAAGGTTTGTCATATTCTCAGATTATGCTCTTGCAATCGATCTCTGCAGTTGGAGTATTCCTTTTTGAAGTACCTACAGGTGCTGTAGCTGATAAGATCTCACGCAAATTCTCACTAGTATTAAGTGAAGTAATCTGTATTGTCGCTTTGTCTTTCTATATTATTTTCGATTCATTTATCATGTTTGCGATTGCTGAACTGCTCTTTGGACTCGGTATGACTTTTGCAAGCGGAGCTGATTCAGCAATATTGTATGAATCCCTAACAAAGCTTGATAAACGTAAAGAATACCAACGTTATGAAGGTAACAGCTCTTCATACGTTTTCATAGCACAAGCTCTTGGTTCAATCCTTTCAGGTTATCTCTATATGATAGGGGAGACTATCCCGTTTCTCATATCTCTTGTTTTCTTAGCACTAGCCGGTGTTTCAAGTATTTTCTTCATCGATACAGAGATAGAGAAGAGTAAGCATAACTACATTATTCACATCCTCAAGAGCACAGGCTATGCAGTTAAGCATCCAAGGATTCTTTGGGCAATTCTGTTTGCGTTCGTAATTGGTTTCTTCTTTAGAAGCAGTTATTGGCTCTATCAACCATACTTCTCTGCAGTGAATATAGATGTTCTCTACTTTGGTTGGATCTATTTCGGGTTTAACTTAGTAGCAGCATTCTCATCTAAGTATCTGGTCGCAAAGTACTATGATGAACGACCAAGACGTATATTGCTTGGGCTTTGTTGGGTGCTTGTAATTAGCTTTGTCATACCGGGTTTACTGAAATCTCCTTTCATGATTGCTATTCTAGCCTTACAGCAAATAGTTCGTGGTTTAAAAGACCCAACCCTAAGATTCTATATTAACCACAACGTAGAGGATAAGTACAGAGCTACAGTCATCTCACTTGTAAGTCTTGCAGGAAGCATAGGATTCGCCATTTTTGCTCCATTTGTAGGAAAAGGACTCGATAACACAGATACTTTTACTATATACATTAGAATGGGTGTTATCCTTGCAGGTTCAACAATACTGCTTACACTCTTAAGGAAATGGTTGAAACCTAAGAAGAAATAATTCCTTTGTCTTTCGTTGTCATCCCGATCGAGTGAGGAACGAACGAGTAGAGAGAACTCTCCGATGACTTTAGTTTCCCGATTGCTAGAGAACCATTTCCTGTAAGGAGATTTATTTGCTATAGGTGCTAGTCTATTGGGAGAAGCTTTTCTCGGACTCACATCAAAAGATACTGCAATCATTAACAACATTAAATCAGGAAAAAGATATTGACAATTCTCAATCAAAACTAAAACTCGTAACCAGTTACGTAAAAGGAGCTACTATGTTCATCGATGAACTTGGATTTCTTGGTTTTGGGACCAGATTGAAACTTCTGACAGAGAGAATTGCTATCAGTGCAGGGAAGGTTTATAAAGCCGGTAACTGTAACTTCGAAATGAGATGGTTTACAACTTTCTACTACATAGCTACGGCAGGAAAACCTGTATCAATATCCAGTATTGCCACTGAATTAAACTTCTCGCATCCCGCTGTAATTAAAATAACAAATGCTCTTCTGGAACATGGTTATGTTAAATCAGCTCAGGGTGAGGACAAACGAAGAAGGGTTTTGACTCTTACAAAAAAAGGTGAAAAACTGCAGAAAGAGCTTAAACCTATTTGGGATGCTTTTGCAGTTGCAACGCGTAAGCTCTTTGAGGATGCAGGTATTGATATGCTAGCTGCGATGAATAAGTTAGAACAAGCTTTAGAAAACGAACCACTCGAAGATAGGGTTCTAAAACAATATAGAGAGATGCAAAACAAGTTGTATAACATACTTAGGTATAATCATGATTTGAAACATTATTTTTACAGCTTAAACAAGGCTTGGATTGATGAGTTCTTTGTGTTTACAGATGAAGACAACAGAGCTCTTAGTAATCCTGAAGTGGAGATAATCAATAAAGGTGGAGAAATTCTCTTTATTGAGTATAAAGATGAGATAATTGCAACCGGGGCAATCACACCGGAACATGACAACATTTATGTTATAAGCAAAATGGCTGTTAAGAATGATTTCAAAGGACGTGGAGTGGGAAGTCTTTTACTGAATCATCTTATAAACACAGCTATGAATAGGGGAGGTACTGAGGTAGTCTTAATGACACATGAGAAGTTGACAAAGGCTGTTCAATTGTATAGAAAAGCTGGCTTCGAACTTGTATCTCCCAATAACTACAAATTCAAACTTATGGAAAGGGACGGAAACAACCTGCTTTTACATCTACCGCTTAGAGTAAAAACACAACAGGAGGAACAATGAAGTTATTAAAAATAACCCTTACATTCATAATTGTAATAATGAGTTTCGGTTTGTTTGCAAGTGATACTCCCAAACTCACAATTACGCAGAAAGAAGCTCTTATTGATTCAATATCAGCAAAACTGACAGATATCTATGTTTTCCCTAAACATGCAGAGAAAATGGTCCAGAAACTTAGAAAGAATCTCAAGAAAAGCTACAAGAAGATTGATGATCCAAGGAAACTTGCTCAACAGCTTACAGAAGATATGCGTTCAATCTATAACGATCTTCATCTGGAAATTATCCCTATGTCTCCGGAATCTAAGGGTCAAAAACCAGATGATATTGACATGGAGAAGTTAAGAATAGAGAAAATGAAGAGTCAGAACTATGGATTCCGAGAGGCAAAACTGCTTCAAGGTAATGTCGGATATATCAAGCTTGATAGCTTCGAGGACGTACGCTTTGCCGGTAAAACTGCTGAAGCTGCTATGGGATTTCTGATTAACACCGATGCACTAATTATTGATTTAAGAGAGAATGGGGGAGGTAATGCAAACATGATTCAATACCTTTCCAGCTATCTCTTTGATGAATCTCAACATCTGAACTCCTTTTATGTGAAGGAAAAGGATGAATACGCTTAGTTTTGGACTCAATCTTATCTCCCGAATCAGAAGTATCTCAAAAAACCTGTTTATATTCTGACTTCAAGCTACACATTTTCAGCAGCAGAAGAATTCTCATATAACCTAAAGAATCTTAAACGTGCTACTTTAGTCGGTGAAACCACCGGTGGTGGAGCTCACCCTGTTAACTTCTTCCCAATGCCTGAGCTTGGTTTTATCTTAAAAATACCTTTCGGAAAAGCTGTAAATCCAATCACAAAGAGTAACTGGGAAGGGGTAGGAGTACAACCTGATATTGAGATAGAAAGTAAACAAGCAATGGAGAAAGCTTATTTAGATGCAATCACGAAACTGTCTGAAGAAGCAAAGCATCCGGTAAAGAAGTTTATGCTCGAATGGGCAAAGATCGGATTATCAGCAAAGTTAAACCCATACAAACCCCTTAATTCAGATTTAAAGAAGTATATTGGGAACTATGGCCCTCGAAAGATATTTGAAGAAGATGGAGTACTATTATATAGAAGAGAGGGGAGAGATGCCCTTAAAATGAAACCACTTGAGAAACACCTTTTTGGTCTGGAAGGATTAGATTATTTCAGATTAAAGTTTATCGAAAATGAAAAGGGAGAAATATCCGAAGTTATAGGACTATATGATAATGGTAGAACAGATAGTTCAATGAGAGATTAGTTTTCTTCATGATTCATACAGAATAACAACATGCCCCACGCTCCTCTGTGGGGCTTGTCTTACACACAGTGCAATTAGCAACAACTTACCGCATCTCAGGGAGTTTGTAAGACTGAAAGGAGAACGGACTTCCTAAAATGCACTCCGGAAGAAGAAGTGAGTCGCAATGAAATGTGATTGTCAATGGCAGTGAGAAATGGTACACGATGGCAGTGAAAAGTGGTACAAAACTGCCAACCTTTAAAAATGACTACTTCAAGACAGTTTGGAGTAGGTATGATTGGAGTAGAAGTGTATCATTCAATAAAAACTATGCATAAGCAAGGGCATAGTCAGCGTAAGATCGCAGAGGAGTTGTCTCTATCAAAGACAACAGTAGGTAAATACATAAATATGACACTTGATGAGTTCATGGAACTAATAAACAATAGCATTCGTGAAAGCAGTTTTGCCATATGTGAGCAATATGTCCGCGAAAGGCTTAGCAAATATCCACGATTAAGAGCTAGTGTACTATATTTAGAAGTTAAGAAAAAGTTCCCTGAGATAAAAGCAAAAGACAGAGCTTTCCGAGATTTTGTTCGTAAGCTAAAGCAGACTTATCCTGTCGATAAATACCGTAATTATGCAGTAATCGAGACGGCTCCCGGTGTTCAGGTTCAAGTTGATCCAGGTGAGATGAAAGTAGTTTTGGGTAATAAACGTCAAAGAGTTTATTTTATAGTTTTTGTGCTTTCCCACTCGCGTCAAAGCTATGTCCATTGGAGCACAACACCATATAACACATCAAGGTTTATTGAAGCTCATCGTGAAGCTTTTATCTATTTTGAAGGTATCCCTTCAGAGTGTGTTTACGACCAGACAAAGCTTGTAGTAATACAGGAACGCTATCGGGAAGTAATCTTAAATAATCAGTTCCATCAGTTTGCAGCAAAAACGGGCTTTCATCCTCATGTATGCGAAGGCTATGATCCACAAAGCAAGGGTAAAGTAGAGCGTAATGTCTCAGAAGTAAAGCATGGCTTTATGTATGGCAAAGAGTTCAAAGACCTGGCAGACCTGCGTTCACGCGGACTTGAGTGGCTTTTACACTTTAACGGCAGAACCCATGGCACAACCCGTAAAGTACCATCAGAAGTATGGCAAGAAGAGAGGTTAAAGCTAAAAGATATTCCAGAGTTTATCTTCACTTTAGAAGTTCGTAATGCAGATAAAACAGGCTTAATCTCGTATGAGGGTAATAAGTACTCTGTTCCATTAGAGTATCAGCGAAAACAGGTATATGTGCAAAAAGAAAAGAGCACTTTAGTGGTGATGGATATTTATACAAGAAAGGAAATCTGCCAACATGAGCTATGCACAGAAAAAGGCAAAATCATCAAAAACACTAATCATTATCGGGATTTTACGGTAGTGCTACAAGAGCTTATTGAGCGAGTAAAGGATGAGATGAGTGAATATATCCAAGGAGAAGAACTAATCCAGAGGCTTGTTAATGATAACCCTAAAATAGCAAGGGATCAGTTGAGAGCCTTAAGCAAGTTTAAGCGTAACTATGAAACAGATGTATGGGAGTCAGTGCTTCCTGAGGTAATGACTCTTTCGCATGTAAAGGCAACAGCCATAGAGAAGCTTCTGAATGCAAAAGTAAGACAAATGAAGCTAAATGAATTATCAGAATCAGAACCACAACAAGACTCAGAGAGTTCATTAATAGAGCGCTCATTAGATGACTACATGAAGGTGTTATAAGATGATAGAGATAACTAAAACATACATCAAAAGGGCTCGTTGTACTCATATTTTGAATACTCTTGAAAGTGCAGTTTTAGAAGCAGAGAAACAGAATATGACTTATCTGGAGTTCGTACATTATCTATTTGAAAAAGAGAACTCAGGAAGGAATCAAACCAATATCAACAGAAGACTTAAACAGGCTCACATCCCGGTAATAAAGACCTTTGATGAGTTCGACTATGCTTATCAACAAGTAATAACCAAAAGACAAGTAAAGGAGTGGAAGAACTTTGTCTGGCTGGAGCAGAGGAGGAATATAATTTTAATGGGACCTCCGGGAGTAGGTAAGACTCATGTTGCAACAGCACTCAGTTATGAAGCAATAAAGGCAGGATATAAGGTGGTGTTTTATAATCTGAACAACCTTATCGAAGAACTTGTACTAGCTGAAGCAGATAACAACATAGATAAATATCTAAGCAATATAGCCAAGAATGATCTGATAGTTATAGATGAGATGGGGTATCTTCCTCTCCAGACAAAGGCAGCTAATCTGTTCTTTAGACTCATCCATCTCTTATACGAATTTAGATCAGTAATCATAACATCGAATAGGTTGTTTAATGAATGGGGAGCTATTTTTAACGACAATGTGATAGCAACTGCTATTCTTGATAGATTACTCCATCACTCACAACCAATTACAATGCTCGGAGACAGCTTTAGACTAAGGAATTTTCAAAAATGAAGACTGTACCATTTTTAAATGCCAAACTGTACCAATTTAAAATGCCATTGACAATGTGATTCGCTAATTCTGGAAATAGAAGTCGTAATCCGATGTTTTCGTTCTCGCGTCACGCTATCGCTGCAACGCAAGTCCGAAATTGATATACTCAGTGCCTTTTTCAATAACTTAGCTATATTTATTGCCCTTTTTCTCTCTCATACTGCTCTATCAACCAACCCACTGTGTTTGCACTGTGCAGGCACTGTGAAGGCACTGCCAACCCACTGTTTCACTGGGTTCACAGTGCGTGCACAGTGGGAGAGCAGTGCGTTTATTGCGTATTGTTGGATAGGTTAAATATGGAGTGCATCAACTGAGTATATGCAATTGCAAGATGACCAAGGAAGAAGTGATTCGCAACGAAGTACGAATCGCTAATTCCGAAACTCGAAGCCAGATTCATATTTCCAAGTAGTTCTTCAGCCTGTCAGGGTGTAGCTTTAGACGAAGGCTGATGAAGGGAGATGTCATATAAACTGACTCTATTTATTACATATTCATTTTACATTTAGCGTCTTTAATCCGGATTCTCTCCCGATTTGCACTTGAGCAATTTAATATGAGTCAAGATATAACACTCCCAAACATCTTACTAATTTCTAACTCTCAAAACATGTTTTGAGTAAGTGTTGAGTGGGAAATGAGCGAGGATTGAGTCAATATTGCTCATGGGAATAACGTGGGGGAGAAGGGACAATTTAAACAGAAATCAGGAATCTCATCATTTTAGAGCAAAGACTCTTGAAATACAATAT
This sequence comes from Cloacimonadales bacterium (SeqCode), assembly GCA_963677495.2. Lineage (GTDB taxonomy): Bacteria > Cloacimonadota > Cloacimonadia > Cloacimonadales > JAFGVF01 > Zophobacter. The sequence goes on along the minus strand of CAXXOU010000004.1, from coordinate 1,165,302 downwards.
TTTATTTGACTGTGATATTTTTATAAATAGAATTGATACAATCTTTATATATAAAGTGGGTTGATATGAAAAATGTAGATTTAGTCCGGTTAAACAAACCGTTTATTGTAGAATGTGAAGACAAATTTAACCTTGGAAAAAAGATTACTATTAATTATCCATATACTCTATTACGAAAAAAAGAAGGAGAAGTTATTAGGATATTTGGCTCCTTTACGAAACCTCATAAGTTTTATGATTTCATAACTGGAAGACCAAATGAGATTGATTTGTTAAGAAATGAAGTTGAAAGGCAACTGAAAATTACTGGTAACAGAGTATATTTGGATAAAGCAGAATTAAGTTTTATCGATTTTAAAGATGTTTTAAACTCTGTAGATTGGGATTTTTCTAAAGACATATATTTTTCCTTTAAGTATTCTGAGTTATGGGAAGTTAGCTTTAGATCGATTCATTTCAAAGATTATACATCGTTTACCGATACTATGTTTCTTGGTAAAATAATATTTGATGGATCGCACTTTAAAAATTGTACAAGATTTCATAGATGTAAAATCTATGGAACGATTGAGTTCAACAATGTTGAGTTTGAAGATGCTACTTCCTTTTTCATTGTTCAGAAAAGTACAGATTATCAGTGCTATAGTTGTATTGAAATAAAAAATTCAAAGTTTGGTAATTCAACCAATTTTGATACAGTATCAATGAATAGTATAACCATAAAAGAAAGTGTCTTTGGTGAGGACACGATGATAAAGAATTTGAAGCTTCATTCTTTAGGAGTATATGAAAGTAGTTTTGGTAATAAAACACTGTTTTACAATATGGAATTAGGAGAAATAAGTTTAAGAGGTTCAAAATTTAAAGATTTTACCAGTTTTGTTAGAGTAGTTTTTTTGAATTTTGCAATAGTATCAGGAATGGATATTCTTGCAAAAGCAGCGTTTGCGAAAGAATCAAGAGTTTATTTTGGAAATCATACAAAGTTCATACGTGTGAAATTTAATCAAGGTGCAAGTTTTAAAAATATTCAGTTTGGTGGCACCACAGTTTTTCATAAAGTAGATTTTGGTGATTATCCCTCCACATTTGATGAATCTTTTTTGGGTGCAAATCTTGAGATAACTGATTCAGATACCTCAACAAGTATTTACAATCATCAACTCGAAGGCAATATTGTCATCAAGAATGTTAGAATTGGACAAATAAGAATCAAGATCAGTAACAATAAACCAATAGACCTACATTTGGACAATGTTAAATGTTATGGATTATCAATTGTTTATGGTGAAAGTAAAGGAAATAGTGTTAGAATTCTTAATTCTGAAATAAAAAATGGATTTGATATTGAAGGAGATATTTACGAGTGCATACTAAAAAATACAAAATTCAATGGAATTTTGAGATTCGGTTTTAGAACAACAATAGAAAAACTAGTTGTTATTTCGTGCGATTTTTTTTCTGATATTTTTATTAATGGAGTGGCTGAGATAACATCAATTAGTGCATTGAATATTTATTCTTGCACTTTCAGGTCTAATGTACGATTTGAAAGTGTAATTATTGGTAAAAAGAATTCAGATGAAGCAATTTCAAGTATAGAGACTAATAAATATAATCAAGAAGTGTCAATCTCTCACTCAAACTTTATGGATAAAGTATTCCTCGCAAGTACAAAATTTAATGGAAGTACTTTATTTGATAAATTGGTCTTCTCAAAAGATGTAGCTCTTGGAGCATATTTTAATTGTGAGACTGTGTTTAATGAACTACAGTTTATGAAACGTGTTAGTTTTTATTATACTCATTTTTTGGGTAAAACACGAGCTTCCTACGTAGAATTTAAAGGAGAAGTTGATTGGCGTACACAAAGTGCATGTCCAACATTTCTACACGTTAAATTCTATGAATCAATTCTTGTGTGGCGTAATACACCAATAGAATCCTCTATTTTATTTCCTAGAAATGAAAACATAACTGTTTTATCCAACATTATTTCATATTGAATTGAAGTAATGTAATATACCATGCAAGTTGCTTAAGAGTGTCCTGTAACATCGTTGAATAGTCTTCTAAGTATAATTACGTGATTTAGCTTGTGATTCTAGATTTATCTATCAATATTAGAAGGTTTCTGCGGTCTCTTCCTTATGTCATACTTAACAATTTTATTTTCTCGGAAGGTGCTAAGATAGCTAATAGCCTATAGCTCATAGCTTAATCTTTAACCCCAGCGGGGTTACATGTGAGTAGCCCCATGCAATTCGGGGTTAGGATTCTAGCAAGTGTTTGCAACCCCAAAGTGGGTTGAATATTCCATCCTAATATGTGCAAAGAAAAACGATAATCATATACATTATATGCCGTAGTAAATGCTCCCCGGAACCACCAGATTTATCTGGTGGCATATCTTTATTATGATTAAGAAAATCTCCCCTCCCCGGATTTCGTATCGAAATCCGGGGAGGGGAGGTCAGTATGTAGTTTCTATATGCCCCTACTTGAAAGTAGGGGTTTTAGGGAGGCAGATGTATTATTAGATGATACATAGTATATGCATCCCTTATATAAGTTTCGTTATGAATATATTCGACCCCACTGGGGTCGGTTGCTATTAAGGGGCATAGTTCCATGCATTTCATGGCTACTCACATTTTATCCCGTTGGGATAATGCCTGCTATTATTTAGCGGGGGTAATTCAATCCGTTTTCGCAAAGGCTCATGACAAATTCCTAAAAAGGATTGGTGGGTTGTTTTTTAGGAAGTCCGCTTTCCCGTTGGTCTGGCAAACTCCCTAGAAAAACGGGATGAACACCCCGGAGTGACGTTTTACGAGCGACCATAGGGAGATGGGAGAATAGAGAAATATTGCAAAGATTAGATGTGTGATAGGATGCACCAACGCAGATGGTGCACTCCATATTTGCCTTAATCCTCTCCCCGGAGGGGCGAGGAGACACGAAAAACTCCCAATTTTAAGGTATATTACTCTCAATAAACAAATCTGCCAAAAATAAAGTGAATGCGTAGTTGGCAAGTGAAAAGTTTTTTAAGAAATATAACGTATTATATAACAGAATTTTACAGATGAAAAAAGATTGCTACGGACGCATAAACACAAATAGTTCTTGACCTTTAACAGAATAGGAGTAGCTTTTTGTCCAAATATCGTGGGAGGATATATATGACAAAACAGCAATTTATGGAAATGGTGGCTGCTAAGAACCCTTATCAGCCGGAATTCATGCAAGCCGTAACTGAAGTGATCGACTCAATCTGGGAAGCTTATGTAGCTAACCCTGCGTTTGTGAAAGCTAACATTCTTGAAAGAATCGTGGAACCTGAAAGAGTAATAATGTTCAGAGTACCATGGATGGATGATAGTGGTAAAGTTCACGTAAACAGAGGTTACCGTGTAGAATTCAATAGTGCAATCGGTCCTTACAAAGGTGGATTGCGTTTCCATCCAACTGTTAATTTATCAATTCTAAAATTCTTAGGGTTTGAACAGATCTTCAAAAACAGTCTTACCACACTCCCTATGGGTGGTGGTAAAGGTGGTTGTGACTTCGATCCAAAAGGTAAATCTGACGAAGAAGTTATGCGTTTCTGCCAATCATTCATGACAGAGCTTAGCCGTCATATCGGACCAAACACTGACGTACCGGCAGGTGACATTGGTGTTGGTGGCCGTGAAATCGGTTTCATGTTCGGACAGTATCGTAAGATTAAGAATGAATTTGTAGGTGTATTGACAGGTAAAGGTCTCACATGGGGTGGTTCACTTATCCGTCCTGAAGCTACAGGTTATGGTGCAGTTTACTTCGCTGAAGAGATGCTTAAAGAGAAAGGCGATTCCTTCAAAGGTAAAATCGTTGCAATATCAGGTTCAGGTAATGTTGCTCAGTTTGCAACAGAAAAGGTTAATGAGCTTGGCGGTAAAGTGGTTACACTTTCTGACTCAGCAGGTTATATCTATGATCCTGACGGTGTTACAGGTGAGAAATGGGAATTCGTTATGCATCTTAAGAATGTAAAACGTGGTAGAATCAAAGAGTATGCTGAGAAATACGGTGTACAATATTTCGAAGGTAAGAGACCATGGGAAGTTAAGTGTGATGTAGCACTTCCATGCGCAACTCAGAATGAAATTAATGGAAAAGAAGCAGAAACTCTTGTTAAGAACGGTTGTTTCGTAATCTCTGAAGGTGCTAATATGCCTTCCACTCCCGAGGCTGTAGAAGTATTCCAGAAAAACAAATGTCTCTTTGCACCAGGTAAGGCAGCTAATGCCGGCGGTGTTGCAACATCAGGTCTTGAAATGACACAGAACAGTTATAGAATGAACTGGACACGTGAAAAGGTTGATGAAGAGCTTCATAACATCATGATAGCTATACATAAACAATGTGTAGAACATGGCAGAATCGATGATAAATATATTGATTATGTGAAAGGTGCTAATGTAGCCGGATTCCTGAAAGTAGCAACTGCTATGCAGGAGCAGGGACTAATCTAAATTGAATTGATGGCAGGTAAACAGTGTTTACCTGCCTTTTTTTTATTGACATCAAATACACAATCCAACCCAATTCTTAAACTATACAAAAATATGATTAAGGTATGGCCAAATGATCAAAAATACTGAACAGATTGATGCAATTTTGAAGAAGTTTGAAGGGAGAAAAGGTGTAACCATTCCTCTGTTACAAGAGGTACAGGAACTGGAAGGTTACTTAAGTAAAGAAACAATGAGGTATGTTTCCGAGAATTCGGGAATCAGAATCGCAGAAATGTATGGTGTGGCTACATTCTATTCAATGTTTAGACTCAGACCACAGGGAAGACACATTATCAGAGTATGTAAAGGTACCGCATGTCATGTGTCCGGTGCAACTGCGCTCTACAAAGCAATGAAGAATTATCTGAAACTATCTGATATGGAAGATACTACAGAGGATGGTCGCTTCACTCTTATGGAAGTGGCTTGCCTTGGCTGTTGCAGTCTTGCTCCGGTTGTAATGGTTGATGATAATACTCACGGTAAGTTAACTGCTGACAGTGTTGCCGGTATTCTAAGTAAATACGAATAGGAGGGATGCATGGCTATTACAATTAAAGTTGGTGTTGCCAGTTGCGGACTTGCTGCAGGCTCAGGAGAGATATATCAGGAAGTAGAGAACTTACTGAAGCAGAACAAGTATGATGCTGTTTTGGAAAAAACCGGATGTATCGGCATGTGTTTTGCCGAACCGGTTGTAGAATTTAAATATGGAAATGATCAGAGCATAACTTATGGTTACCTTGAGCCAAAGGATATGCCCGAAATTATAGAGGGAATTATTAATGGTAAACCTCTTTTAGAGAAAGCCATTATCTCTGAAGACTATGAGTGCGCTGAAAATGATACATACCAGGCTCAAGAGCGTATAGTTCTTAGAAACTGTGGTATTATTGACCCCGAGAACCTTGATGACTATCTTGCCAATAATGGTTATAAAGCTCTTGAAAAAGTGATTAAAGAGATGTCTGCTACTGACGTGATTGATGAGATTAAGAAATCAGGTCTTCGTGGTAGAGGTGGTGCAGGATTTAGCACAGGTTTGAAATGGCAGTTCGCTTATGATGCGAAGAATGAAAAGAAATATGTTATCTGTAATGCAGATGAAGGTGATCCTGGTGCATTCATGGACCGTTCAGTACTCGAAGGTGATCCACACAGTATCTTAGAAGGTATGGCAATCTGTGCTTATACAATTGGTGCTGATGAAGGCTACATATATTGTCGTGCTGAGTATCCGCTGGCTGTGAAACACTTACAGAAAGCGATTAAAGATGCTGAAGCAAAAGGTTATCTTGGTGATAACATCTTCGGAACAGACTTCTCTTTCGAACTTCATGTGAAAGAGGGTGCCGGTGCTTTTGTTTGTGGTGAAGAGACTGCTCTTATTGCTTCTATTGAAGGTGAAAGAGGTATGCCTCGCTTAAGACCTCCATTCCCTGCACAATCAGGATTATGGAAGAAGCCAACAAACAACAATAATGTTGAGACTTATGCTAACATCCCTTGGATAATCTATAACGGTGCTGAAGAATACGCCAAATTCGGAACAGAGAAGAGTAAGGGTACTAAAGTCTTTGCTCTTGCCGGAAAGATTAGAAATAGTGGACTTATCGAAGTCCCAATGGGTCTTACAATCCGTGACGTTATCTACAAAGTTGGAGGTGGTATGAAGGATGAACTTCCTTTCAAGGCCGTTCAGCTTGGTGGACCTTCAGGTGGTTGTATTCCTGCAGAGTTGATTGATACTCATATCGACTATGAATCAATTACTAAAACAGGTGCTATTATGGGTTCCGGTGGTATGGTTGTAATGGACACTTCAACCTGTATGGTTGATATTGCCAGATTCTTCCTTAACTTCACCCAGAATGAATCTTGTGGAAAGTGTACATTCTGTAGAGTCGGAACCAAGCGCATGCTTGAGATACTTACTCGGATTACAGAAGGAAAAGGGGAGATGGAGGATATTGATAAACTTCTTGAGTTATCTCAAAAGATTATTAACACCTCACTTTGCGGACTCGGAAAGAGTGCTCCTAATCCAGTACTTACAACAATCAAATATTTCAGACATGAATATGAAGCTCATATTAAAGAGAAGAGATGCCCTGCCGGTGTTTGTACTTCTCTGCTTAAGTATGAAGTTATCACAGATAAATGCGTAGGCTGTACAGCCTGTGCGAGAAAATGTCCTACAGATGCTATCCGTGGAAAGGTCAAAGAACCACATGTGATAGAGCAGGATAAATGTATTAAATGTGGAGCCTGTTACGATGCATGTCGTTTCCAGGCAATTTCAAAGGTGTAAAGGGGTAGCATGATGATAAATATTACATTAAACGGAAAGAAGATACAGGTTGATTGCGTTAAGACAATCCTTGCAGTATGTAATGAGCATGGAATCGAAGTTCCTACTCTTTGTCATGATGAAGAACTTAAACCTTTCGGCTCCTGCTGGGTTTGTGCAGTTAAGTTAGTTGGACGCCCCGGATTCGTTACTGCCTGTGGAACAAATATCTACGATGGTATGGAGATTGAAACAAATACAGAAGATGTGCTTGATGCTCGTAAGACAGCTCTTGAGCTCCTTCTCTCTGACCATTATGCTGATTGTGAAGCTCCTTGTAAGGTTGCATGCCCAGCCGGTGTGGATGTACAGACATATGTATCATTGATTGCAAATGGTCAGTACACAGAGGCTGTGAAAGTTATTAAAGACAGCTTGCCTATGCCACTCTCAATAGGTCGTGTATGCCCTGCTTTTTGTGAGCAGGAATGTCGCAGAACAGTTGTTGATGAGTCGATTGCTATTAGACAGCTTAAACGTCACGCTGCGGATATAGATTTAGAGAAGCCATATATCCCTGAAAGAGCTCCACTCAAAGGTAAGAAAGTTGCCATCATTGGTAGTGGACCTTCAGGTTTAACTGCCGGTTATTATCTTTCTAATCAAGGCTATGATGTGAAAGTCTTCGAAGCTGAGGACAAAGCCGGTGGCTGGTTAAGATATGGTATTCCAGAGTATAGACTACCGAAAAAAATACTTCAGAAAGAAGTTGAACTTATGTGTGCTAACGGCATGGAAATACAATACAATACCTTTGTTGGAAAAGATGTCAAATTACCTGAACTTGCAAAAGAGTATGATGCTGTTTACATGGCACTTGGTGCTTTGAATGCTGTTCCACTCAGAACTGAAGGTTCAAACATAGAAGGTGTACATCTTGGTGTCGATTTCCTGAAAGCTACTGTTAAGGGTGAGAAAACCGATCTGGGCAAGAAATGTGCTATCGTTGGTGGTGGTAACACTGCTATAGACTGTGCTAGAACAGCTGTTAGACTCGGTTGTGAAACTACACTTATTTATAGAAGAACTCGTAATGAAATGCCTGCTGAACCTTATGAAGTGGATGCGGCTGAGGAAGAGGGCGTTAAGTTCCTATTCCTAACTAATCCTGCAAAGCTTCTTCCAAATGCTAATGGCAGATTGGAGACTGTAAAACTTGAAAAGATGGCTCTTGGAGAGCCGGATGCAAGTGGTAGAAGACGTCCTCAAGCTACGGGTGAGTATTTCGATGAGCAGTTTGATTCTATCATAGCTGCTGTTTCTCAGTCACCTGAAATCACTTTCTTAGGGGAAGAGGAGAATTATATTAATGGTAAACCACTCCCTGTTTCAAAGTGGTCAACTGCAGTTGTGGATGAAGTTACTATGTATTGGGGTGTAGAGAACATCTTTGCAGGTGGTGACTTCCAGCGTGGTCCTGCCACTGCTGTAGAAGCCATAGCTGATGGTAAAAAAGCAGCTATTGCTATTGATAATTACCTTCAAGATAAGATGATGGCTCCTGTCGTTCAATTCGATTCCAAGAAAGAGAAGAAACTTAAAGATATTGAACCTGAATATTTCGAGCAATTCGAAAAGAAAGATAAGATTAAAATGCCTGAGATTCCTATTAAAGAGAGAGTTTCAACTTTCGACGAAGTGGAAATCGATTACAGTCGTGACTCAGGTATAGAGGAAGCAGAACGCTGTCTTGAATGCGGTTGTCAAGTTAACGAGACTTGTGATTTAAGACGTTATGCAACAGAATATGGTGTAGATGCTTACGCTTATGCAGGTAGCAGAAATAAACACCCTGTTGAGTCAACACATCCATTTATTATGCATGATGCAAATAAATGTGTTAAGTGCGGACGTTGCGTAAGAGTTTGTGCTGAGATTCAAGGTTCCGGAGTACTCGGATTCATCTATCGTGGATTCCCTACTTATGTTGCACCTGAGTTTGGTGGAGACTTATCAGAAACAAGCTGTGAAACATGCGGAAAATGTATTGAGGCTTGTCCTGTAGGTGCTCTACTACCAAAGAATATCAATTACAAGATGAATCCTAAAGGCTGTGATGAGATAGTTCAGAACTGTGGCACATGCGGAAACGGATGTAAGATTAAGATTGATGCTTATGATGGACATATCAAGTTGATAGAAACTCCTGAAGAGCAAGGTGATAATCTTAGAAACATCTGTTTTGCAGGTCGTTTCGGTTGGCAGGCATTTGATGCAGAGAATAGCTTGATGAAGCCTTTGTATCAGGATAAAGAGACTATCCCTGCTTTCACAGCTCAGATGCTCAAAGAGAATAGTATATCTGCAAAGAGTAAAGTTATCTATGTTGCACCTGATGCAACTATGGAGGAATTAGCTTTAACTCAAACAATTGCCGGTAGAATAAACGCTAAAATTGGTTCTCTGTCACTGAAAGAGGATATCTCAGATGAGGTTCCTGCAGGTTTCATGAAGCAGTATAGTGACTTATTAGAAACTGATGCCTTCTATGTTGTTGGAGACATTAACCTCTCATTGAGAAGTGTGTTAAGAAACCTTCAACTTAAAGGTAAGAAGCTATACTGGATTAATGAAAAAGAGACAGGTTTCTCAAAGCTTGTTGATAAATGGGTTAACTACGACCCTCAAGTTGCACTAGAGCATACAATCGAGTGCTATGAAAGCGAGCCTAAATGCAAACCGAACTGCATTGATTTCAACCAGAAGATGGTGATAATCTATAATAAGGATAATGTCTCTCAGAAAGTAGCTAAACTGGCATGGAGACTTGCAGGTGCTATCTGTGACTTCTCTAAAGGTTCAGGTGTAATGGTTACTTCAAACTATTCAAATGCAATTGGATTGTTGCACAGTGAAATCAAACCTATTGCTGAAGAGAAAGCTGACTTTGCTCTCTATTATGGTGAGACACCATCTGTTGATAATGGTTTTGCTATAGCAGTGAACCAGTTCAAACCTGTAATGGTTGATGTTGCAATCCCAAGACCTACTTATCTTGAGATAGATGGAACTGCGTATGCTGATGGCTTTAGAAAGACACATTTTAACAATGTTAAGAAGTCAGATAAGCTTGCAAACATGCTCAGTGTTTTTTACGAGGCAGGTTGGCTAAAAGATGAAGAGAATAATGTAAAATACTGGGTAGAACTTGCTCGAATGGGTAAAGGGATCTGCACAGGTTGCACACATGGATTTGACAAAGCACAGCTTGCTGAGCTTATCGCATCTGATAGATGGAATGATGAATCACTAAAACCGGTTACAGTTCTGAATAAACAAGAGATTCTTAAACTGAAACCATAAATCATAAACATTTGGTCATATTGAGGGCACGGAAACGTGCCTTCTTTTTTTGCATTTCAGGGAGTTTGTCTGCCTGATAAGGCAACGGACTTCCTAAAATGCACTTCGCAGTCGGCATCTTATGGTTTTCGTCCTCGACCCACGCTTCGCTGCGGTGCAAGTCCAAAAAAGAACATACACAGTGCAATTTGCAATAACTTCCAACTGTGGTGTGCACCATCTGCGTTGGTGCGTCTTGTCACGAATTTGATTATTACCAATTTTCGCTATTCGCTCATATCCCTTCGGTCGCTATTGCGACAGCTTCTAAATGCATACACAGTGCCTTTACCAATGACTTAGGTATATTTACTGCCCCTTTTGCTCTCTTTCACTGCACTTTTTATCAACGCACTGTGCACGCACTGTGTCCCCACTGTGAAGGCACTGCCAACCCACTGTTTCACTGGGTACACAGTGCGTGCACAGTGGGAAAACAGTGAGTTAACTGTGTTTTATCAAAAAGATTACTTCAAATATAAAGATATAGATACAACTTAATGAGTGTAGATAAAATGGGATAACAATACATTCACTTACCATTTAAGTTGACATGATATTTTAGCAATTACTATTATCCCATAAGAAGAAAACTAAATGGAGATAGATTATGAAGTTATTTTGTAGGCGTTATTTACCGATACTGCTGGTTTTAGTTATCGCACTTACTTTATTCACTCTTGGAGCAAAAAAGAGTGGAGATAAGATTCCATTGTCAGAGGTAATTATATCCTCAAGCTCAGACATAGTACCCTCAACCGGAGAATTGTTTGTTTATCTAAACGATAGTTATTCGAAGAAACTTGGGAAGGTTAATCCGAACAAATATTGGTCAATTACTCCAAAAGTTGAAGGTCGCTTCTATAAATCCGGACGAAACAGATTAGTATTCAGCCCGAGTACAGGATTTAAACCCGGTGGTAGATATACATTCAAGCTTGAATTAGATAACCTTTTGAATGAGAAAAGACTCGAAGACTTTGAGCTTGATTTTACTGTACCATTAAATGAAATCACTCGATTCAACTACTATACATCCTATGATGGAAACAGTTCCCAAACACTGCTACAGGGAAACATCTCTTTTAATGGAAAAGTAGATTTAGAACAGCTTAATGAGGGTGTTAATCTGAAAGCAAAATCTGGTCTTGAGTATAATATTATCTGGAAAGGTTATGGCGGAACTTATTGGAACTTTGAAATAGGTCCTCTAAACATCAAAGATGTGAAGAATGAACTTAAGCTGGAATTTGATAAAAAGTCTTTAGCAATGCGTAATGATGCAACCCAGACAATGGAAGTTAGAGAAGCGAAAGAGTTTAACTTAAAGTCATTGTATTGGGACCAGATTAGAATGAAGAACCTTGTAGTTCTTACATTTGACTGTGGACTTGATAAGTTCCAGGATTTAGACGGACTGATAAAAGTGACTCCAGAGTGCAAGTTTAGCACAACTATTAGAGATGATAGAATATATCTGAATGGTGATTTTGTACCAGGTACTCTTTACGAAGTTAAAGTTGCTGCATCAGTAAAGAATCACTATAATGTGAACATGAAAGCTGCCGTTAGTAAACGAACTACTTCACCTGACCTAAAACAAATTCTAGAATTTAGTGAAGCAGGAAACTTTCTTTCAACATTGAGTGATAATAAAGTTGCTATCAATGTTGTGAATGTTGAAAAAGTAAATCTTGTTGTAAAGAAGATTTATGAAAAGAATTTAGCCTATTTTCTTGATTTTAACAATCTGACTAATAATGAGGGTTATTATGGATACGATAATATCCAGTATTATGGCGAATTCTTACTCAACGAAGATATCGTAGCTGATTCTCCTAGAAATAGATTGAATAGAATAGATCTAGATCTTTCCAAGCTTGCAAGCGAGAAAGATGGAAGCATCTTTATTGTTGAAATCAAGAATCCTGATGAGTGGAGAACTCAACGTAAGATTATTATAAAATCTGACTTAGCAGTTTCTATGTTTAACAGTGAAAGTGAGACAGTGACATCAGTAAGAGATATTGAGACAGGTAAACCAATATCAAATGCTAAAGTTGACTTTATTTCAGAGCAACATTTGGAATTGGCAACTGCTTTTACTGATGATAATGGCCTTATTACCGGCTTGAAACTCGACAAAACTCCAAAGTATGTTGTTGCAAAGAAGTTTGAAAAAATGGGATTGTTACTTCCAAATAATATGATGTGGAATACATCTACATTCGATATTGGTGGAACTTCTATGTCAGATGGTGTTTTGATTCATTCCTACCTTGATAGAAAGGTTTATAGACCTGGTGAAAAGGTAACACTTGCAGCAATTGTCCGAGATAAAGATGGAGAATATCCCGATGAATTACCACTTAAAGTATTGGTTTATAATGCAGAAAACAAATTACTTAGTGAACAAGTTCTTAAAGAAAGCAAAGAGGGTTTCTTCTTCTATCAATATCAAACATCGGAATCTGATCTTACCGGTGGTTGGAGATTCGATATCAATGCAGGCTCAGCATATGAAAGTGTGTATTTTGATCTTCAGACAGTCATGGCAAATCGCATAACTGTAAATCTTACAACTGATAAAGAGAAATACACTGGTGAAGATGAAAAAATAGAAATAGATGCTAAATGTGACTATCTGTTTGGTAAACCGGGTTCAGGATTGAAAGGTAAAATTAGCCTGAGTATCAGCTCTTTTATCAAGAGCTTCAAGAAGTGGGATGATTACACATTCTTTGATAAAGAACGAAAGTTTACTAAGCTGGAGAAAGAGCTTAAGAACGGTTTAACAGATGAAGATGGTAATATAAATATTGATTGGCATATTCCTGATTATCCGGCTCTACCATCAGCACTAAACCTTGTGATTACAGGAGAAGTAACAGATAATAATCGCCCTGTTCAGACAAAGAAGATAGTTACTTATGAGAAGTACGATAGATATGTGGGCTTGAAGAGTGAAGATTATTATCTCAAACGAGGGCAAAAACAGAAGTTTAAGATAGTTTATGTAGATAATAATGGGAATCCAGTTGCGAAAGAGAAACTGAAAGTGAAAGTTTACTATCAGGAATACAATTGGTGGTATAACTCCAGCAGTTCAAAAGTGTCGTTCAAAGAAGATTATAACACAAGCTTAGTTACTGAAAAAACACTTAAATCTAAGAAGAAACCTATATTTTTCAGCTTCACCCCTGAGCAAAAAGGTAAATACCTCATTGAAGTAATCGCACCTAATGGTCATGCTACATCAATTGAAAAGCAGACAAGTTGGTGGAGTAGTGAAGGTGGAAGTATGAGATCAGAAGGTCTCATTACCCTTAAATCAGATAAATCTAATTATAAAATTGGAGATAAGGCTAAGATAACATTCCCGGCTCCGGAGTCATGCCATGTCCTTTATACATTTTCCAAAGATGGAAAGGTGTTAATGACCAAATCGATCGATATGAAGGTAGAAAACAATGAAGGATTGATTAACATAGATATAACAGAAGCTATGATGCCTAACGCATATCTTACTGTTTCTATAATCCAACCGATTACAGTCAGCAAAAACGATAGACCAATCCGCATGTATGGTGTTATTCCAATCAGGGTGGAAGATAGTAAGACTCGATTGAAGTTTGAACTAAAGACACCGGAAAAAGTTAAACCAGGTAGTAAACTCACTTGTGAGTTACAGACAGAATTGAAAAAGAAAATACCATTTACATTATATGTGATTGATGAAGGTCTTGTAACACTAACTCCTTATAGAGTTGGCAACCCATGGGATACCTTCTATGCGAAGAGAAGATTGCAGGCAATGCCATATGACAACTATCCATGGTTTATAGGATTACCACAGGGAGATGCGTTCATGACCTACTCTGTTGGTGGTGATATGATGTTTGAAAGAGCAATGTCCGGTGCTGGAAGATTGATGAAGGATGAAGTCGGAAACGATGAACTTTTACAAAGATTCGAACCGTTAGCTATATGCAAAGGTGTACTTGAGACTGATGCTAATGGTTTTGCAAGTGTAGATTTCGATATACCAAACTATCAGGGGGCAGTAAGAGTGATAGCTGTTGCAGCTAGTGGTAATAGCTACGGTATCGAACAGAAACTTGTGAAAGTACTTGATGATATTATTGTGATGCCAACATTACCAAGAGTTATGCATCCGGGTGATATAGCAGAGATACCTATCTCTGTATTTGCAGTAGACAAAGAGATTAAATCAGTTAACCTTGAAGTTGAAATGGATGATAAATATGAGCTAGTTTCTGAAATAGAGAAGAAGCTAAAACTTGTAAATAACCAAGCCACTACTTCAATCAGGATTAAAGCCAATAGAACCGGATCACCTCAGATTAGATTTATTGCGAAAGGTAATGATAAAACTGTAAATGTTAGCAAGACCCTACCAATAATTCCGGCATCGGCACTTCAAACGAAGGATACTTTGTATCGTTTCAATGAAGAGAATCGAGTAAACCTTTCACTCCTAGAGAAAGATACACTTGCATATAATAGGGTTGAATTACATGTTAATGATGTGTCCACCCCAAATCTGTTGAAGTATCTCGATCAATTGACTAGATTCCCTTATGGGTGTACTGAACAAATTATATCAAAGGCATTCCCTCTACTTTACGTTAGGGATGTATTCCCTGAGCAAGGTAAAGAGTTCTATCGTGTGGAAGAGCAGATTGATTATACAATCCAGGAGCTTGCTAAAAGACAGAAGTATGATGGAAGCCTTTCTTTATGGTACAATGGAGAGACAAATCAGTTCTTAAGCAACTATGCAATGCATTTTCTTATTGCAGCTGAGAAGGAAGGGTTCTTTGTCCCTGAGACACTAAAAGTTAATCTTCTAGCATCAATTAAAAACTATATAAGTACAATAGATTTACAAAACTATTCAGAGTATGCTTGTTATGGATATTATGTTCTCGCAAAAGCCGGTGAAGCGAATCTCGGTTCAATGAACTATATGAAAGAAGAGATGATGGACAAGCTGAAACCAATTGATAAATGGTTCCTTGCGACAGCATATAAGCTAGCAGGAATAGATAAAACTGCAGAAGCGCTAAGTAAGAATTTAGACTATGACTTCGGTCATAAAGTAAACCAAAAGTATTTTGCTACATCTATTAGAGACAAAGCAATAGCATTAATCTGTTTATACGATTTACAAGATACAAGGCAGAATGATCTATATACACGATTACTACTTGATATCGAACATCAGGACTATCTTTCAACTAATGAATTAAGCTATTCACTTATTGGATTTGGACAAATGCTGAAAGCAAGACCTAGGAAAGAACTTTCCGGTGGAACTGTGACGGTTAAAGATTTGGATTCAAGTAAAGAGCTTGAAATTAAGCTTGATAAGCGAATGCAGATTGTTAATATACCTCAAGACTGGTCATCTAATATTGAGATTGATGTTCCAGAAGGATTGCCTGCTGATAATACAGTGATTACTGTTTCTGAGAAGTTCAAGTCCTATAGTATTGAGCAGAAAGATGAGGAGAATGGATTAAAAATTAGATACAACTTCTTCAAAGATGGAGTTAAGATAAAACCATCAGATATCAAAGCCGGAGATAGGTTTAAACTGGTTGCTAGTGTTGAGATGAAACAACAAATCCATAGAGAAAACTATGCTTTGGCTGTTCCGTTACCTTCATGCTGGGAGCCTGATCAAGTAGAATTGCTTAATAGAAATACAATAAATAATCAGCAATACCGCCTCTCTGATGATCCTAATGATCTAGGAATTAATGGGATTGAATGTTCTCAAGTAAATCCAGAACATTTTGAGATCAGAGACGATAGAGCATTATTTTTCTTTAATCTATACGGTTCCAGTTCTGCCTTTGTTGTGCCATTGACAGCAGTAACAAAAGGTGAGTTTGAGATGGCTCCATTAAGAGTTATCAATATGTATTATGGAAACTACAATGCAACAAAATCAGGACTTAAGATTACTTGCGAATAGATGCTAAATAGACTTAAAAAACTATCAATTCCCGCAAGGATAACTATTCTTGCGGGAGTTGTACTATTATCAGTATTTCTAGTCTTACCAATCCCAAATCCAAATGACTGTCCATCGAGTACAGTAATATTGGATAAAGATGGTAAGATTTTAAGAGTGTATCTAAACTCTGAAGAACAGTTTCTTTACCCATTATCTGGAAAACAAGGTGTCCCCAACAAGATTATCACTGCAATTACTACGTATGAAGATAAGCACTTCTATGCACATCCCGGAATTAACCCAATTGCATTGTTTCGAGCCATGAAACTTAATATGCAGTCCAACTCTATTATAAGTGGTGGTTCAACTATAACTATGCAAGCTGTTGGATTACAAAAGCGAAACAAAAGGAATTACTTTAACAAATTTATAGAGATTATCACAGCTCTTAAATGGGAACTTTTTTACAGTAAAGATACAATCTTACGCTCATACTGTAATAATGCACCATACGGCAGTAATATTGTTGGTGTTAGAACAGCATCTTTTAAATACTTTGGAAGAGATCTGCAACAACTGACTTGGGCTGAATCATCGCTACTGGCAATATTACCAAATAATCCCGGTGCTCTGTATCCCGGATGTAATCCCATTCCTTTAATGGAGAAAAGAAACAGACTACTTAGCAAGCTCTACAAAATAGGGAAGATGGATTTGAGTACGTATGAGAGTGCAATAACTGAACCGATACCTTCAAAGATTCTTGCTTTCCCATTTCATGCTCCACATTTAGCTGATGAACTAAAGATTTCCAATCATGGTATGACGAACTATACTACAATAGATAGTAAGCTACAAAAGACTATTGAAGCGATAGCTCATAGGCAGAAATACAGATATAGTCATCTTGGAATTAAGAACTTCAGTGTTCTAATCACAGAAAGAAAGACTGGAAAAGTTAGAGCATATCTAGGTTCACAAGATTTCAGAGATAACAACTCAAATGGACAAGTTAATGGAGTGAAAGCATTGAGGTCTACAGGGTCGATTTTAAAGCCATTTTTGTACGCAGCTGCTATAGATGATGGATTAATGAACCCAAAGACATTGCTAACTGATACAAAGTTACATTACATGCTTTTTGCTCCGGAAAACTATGATTCTCAGTATAGGGGAGTAGTAACGGCTGAAGATGCATTAAGGAAGTCATTAAATATACCTGCAATACGTTTGTTAGAACAGTATGGAGCTTTCAAGTTCTATACATTATTAAAGGATGCCGGTCTCTCTTCATTGTTTAGAACTTACAGTGAGTATGGACTAAGTCTTGTAATTGGTGGGGCAGAGGCTTCTTTAATTAGTGTTACTAATCTCTATCTTCAATTAGCGAATGGGAGTACATACTCCCCAGTTCATTGGATGAATGAGAATATAGAACAAAGAAATGCACTCAATATATCAAAAGGAGCAAAATGGCTTACACTGGAAATGCTAAAGAATAATAACTTTAGTCCTGTTGAGATATCCGGACACAAATCTATAGCTGTAAAAACAGGAACATCATTTGGAAATAGAGATGCATGGGCTGTTGGAGTAACTTCTGACTGGATAGTATCTGTGTGGGCAGGAAACTTTACCGGTGAATCAAATCCTGAAATACTAAGCTTTACTGCTGCTGTTCCTCTTTTGAAGTCAATTTATAAAACCCTACCTTCTCTCTGTGATGAAAAATGGTTTTATATGCCCGAAGCATCTATGCACAAACAGAAAATATGCCTTGATACAGGCTATTATCCTAGTCCTGATTGTGTTGATACAGAAGATATTTTTCTTCCTGATGAAGCTAAACCAATGCAAGTATGCCCTTATCATAAAACGGTTACATATGATAAAGCAACCGGATATGGTGTATGTTCAAAGTGTTGGTCAGATATAGAGACAGATAAGGCAAGTTTTCTTGAATTCCCTCCATCTGTAACCACTATTTTAAATTCCAGGAATACAGGCTTGAAACTTGCTCCTCTCCATAATCCTGAGTGCCCGGTAGCTACATCATACAATAAGCCGGAGATTCTATATCCAATTGAAAACTCTATTGTAATGCTGCCTAGGGATTTCGGAGCACTGCAACAAGAGCTTGTTCTTAAAGCAAGTCATTCAGATCATAATATCAAGCTATTTTGGTATCTTGATGGAGATTCAATAGGAGAGACAAAAACTAAGCATTCTTTGTCTATAGCACCGGAATCAGGAGAGCATAAACTTAAACTTGTGGATAGTAATGGTAGTAGTTGCTCAGTTAGATTTACGATTCAATAATGCAAAGAAGAAGCCCATCTTGTACTTCGATAGTTCTTACTTCATCTACAAACTCATTACTTAGCCCAAGGCATGTAAATAATGGGATTTCACCATTGTCCAATGGATATTTAAAACCCTTTAAATAAACACCTTTAGCATCGCCTAACAATGCATAAAGAGAAACAAACTTAGCTTTATATCCTGATAAATCTTTAAAAGAATCAATAAGAAAGAGTTCTGAATCATTGCTTCTCAACGTTACATTCAATTGAAGTTTGTATGCATATATCATGTTAGAGATAATTCCCGCAACATGACCAAATCTGCCTTCAAGAGAGTTATATAAAACAATATTTTTCATGTTGTTTGCATGGCAAAAGTCAAAAGCTAACTCTGTATCACTCTTTGCCTTCATAGGATTGTAACGCATTATTTGAGTTGTATCGGGTAGTTGTTTAAAAAGTTTTTCAGGAATTGAGTCAAAATCCCCTAGAACTACATGAGGTATAACACCTGCTTCTAAAAGGAATTTACAACCGATGTCTACTCCAATAATGAAATCATCATTGGAAAAATCTGTTTTTTTGAAATAGTTAGTAACAATATAAGTTTTACTCATTCTATTTCCTTTTTATCAAATAATAGCATGTTGTTGAAAGAAAGTTTTTAAGGATAGGAATATTTGAGATTATTTCAGATTGCTCAGTTGGTGGCATATTGAATTTAAACTTGTATATTGGATTAACTAGATATAGTTTTGAAGCAACAACTTCCATGTTAGCCTGAAATACATATCTTTCAAAATCTTCTATACTAAGTCCTGTTTCATAAACGTCTAACAATCCATCAACTCTATCAAATCTCTCTCCGGCAAATAGAAGCAATGCTTTATAAATATTCTTGGGTAACAGATGAATCCAAGGTGTATACTTGAGCTTTGAATCACACATCTGCTGATGTCCCCCAAACGGATTTTGCCAAGGTGGAAAACCTATAAATATCAAGCTTGTATCATCTTTAAGAAACTGTTGCAAGACAGGCATAAGTTTCTCTTTCCCATGAATATGTTCTATTGTGTCTTTAAGTATAACCAGGTCATATTTGTGCATATATACTTCTGATGTAGCGATTTCATAAACATCTTCATGGACAAACATTGCCATTTCTTGTTTTATTGCATCTTCGAAATAATCTTTAGCAAAATCTATTTTCTCAACTTCAAGGTCAACACCATGGCAGATTGCACCTTTTTCCATAAAAGCTTGAAGAATACCACCTTCTCCACAACCTATTTCCAGGATTCTTTTACCTTCAAGGTTCAAGTGTATTTCTATGAAAGGGACAATGTAGTCTTTTGATGTAAAGTATTGTTGCTCTATCTTTTTACTTCTATCTTTATGAAATTCTAGTGGCATAGTTATGCTCCATATCCTCTTCTTAAAGTTATCAGACATACCTCAGGTGGGCAGTTGAATCTGATAGGTAACAAAGAAGTGCCAACTCCATTTGTTGTAAAGCCTTTCATTTTTCGATACTTCCAATGTTGTTTAATGATACTTCTGTTCTTCTTCACATTTCCCATGATCGGTATACCACCTGGTAGGCAGATTTGACCACCATGTGTATGACCGGAAAGTGTCAAGTCTGTACCTAATTTCTCAGCATCTTGATAAATCTCAGGAGAGTGTGAGAGCAGAATGCTGAACTCATCCTTATTAACTTCTTTAAAAGCAAGATCAATATCATCAGCTTGGAAGAAATGACAATCATCGATTCCTATTAACTGGATATGCTCATTATCTTTTATTATCTTAACTGATCTATTATAAAGAAACTCAAATGTTCCCTCTAATATTGAAGCAACTTTAGCATTATCATGGTTTCCTGCTACAGCAAATCGTTGTGTCTCTTTTAAAGTAGAGAAACCAGTGTCAAAAAGCTGTTTTAACTCTTGATAGTAAGGCATATGAGCAGCTTTGAAATCACCTGCACTTAAAACTAAATCATATTCTAAATCACTAATAAGTATCGATAGTTTATTTGCAATGGTAGGATTACTATCAAAATGGAAATCACTAAAAAACAGTATTTTGTATCCATTGAATGATTTTGGGAGTGCGGGGAAGAATAAGTTGAATTGGTTCACTTTGAGTTTTAACGTATTAGCATAACCCAACTTCGAAAGGCCTGTATATCTCCCAATAAACTTTGCTATTGTATGTAGTAATAAGAAGAAATAATGTTTAATGAAGAGTCGCAATAACTTCTTATACTGTTTGTTCTCTAAAGTTTTCTCATAAAGTTCTCTAGCTTTGTTTCTTTCCATGGGTGTAATAATTCGAATGTAATGACTATTGTCAATCTTTCAAATTATAATGTTTGGTAGTTAAGGGTTAACAGTTGAACTTTTGAGGATAATTCAAAAAACAAATCAAATCTAGTCATAAGCAATGGTATATTAGCCTGTTATGTATCATTTCCCTTGACATTAATCAATATTTAAGTACTTTTCATTTGTTTATTGAAAAATAGTAAAGGGGGAAGTATGAAAGCATTTATTATTGCTTTATATCTTTTAACAACTAGTTGCTTGTTTTCTGTACCTGTACAACCTGCTGGAGCAGGTACATCTGCAAGTCCGTATGAAATAGCAAATCTGGATAACTTAGAATGGTTAAGTGTTAACTCTGATCAATGGCACCAAAAATACTATGTGCAAACAGATGATATCGACGCTACAGATACTCAGAACTGGAATGGTGGTGAGGGATTCAGCCCAATCGGAAATGATGTTAACGAGTTTTGGGGTTCTACTTTTAATGGTAATGGATTTACAATTGATGGATTATATATTAATCTTATTAACTCCTATGATCAAGGGATGTTTGGTTACAGTAAAAGTTCAACTTTAAACAACATACATTTAGTAAATGTTAGTTTCACTGGTGGCTCAGGTATTGGTGGTCTTGTAGGTTTTAAATATGGTGGAACAATAACTAACTGTAGAGTTTTAGGAACTATTTCCGGCTCAGATAGAGTTGGTGGATTGGTCGGAGATGCTTACTCATATAGCGGTTATACAACTATAACTAGATGTAGCACAGATGTGACTGTTTCAGGCACTGAAAAGGTTGGTGGTTTAATTGGGAATGCAAGTACACATACTGTAAGTTATTGTTCATCTATAGCTAATGTAACTGCAACGTCTAACAGAGTTGGAGGTTTAATTGGTTATACATACCATGCAAATGTATTATATTCATTCTCCGAAGGAGATGTCTTTGGTGGTAGTCTATCAGGAGGCCTTGTTGGGCACGCACCACTCACTTACATAAATAACTGCTATAATAGAGCAAATGTGTCAGGTACTCAATATATAGGTGGTATCACAAGCTCAATGTATGAGAGTAACATCAATAGATGCTTCAGTACAGGTCAAGTATCAGGCTCTAGTTATGTTGGCGCTATCTTAGGAGAAAGAGGTTCTTGGGCAGGAGTTGATAATACTTTCTGGGATTATGAAGTAGCTCAATATTCTTGGAGTGATGGTGGTACAGCTAAGACAACAACAGATATGCAAGATGTTGATACTTTCACAGATATTGCAACAACGGGTTTAAATAGTGCTTGGGATTTTGTAGATAATCCAAATGATGATGCTGAAAATGTTGATATCTGGCGTATTCATCCAGATTACAATGATGGATATCCTACTTTCTCTTGGCTAATTCTTGATACTGAGTTTGAAGCTGTGGGAACAGAGCATGTTGTTGGTGAAGTAATACAGTTTAACGACCTTTCTATTGGTGAACCAACTTCTTGGGAATGGGATTTCAACGATGATGGTACTATTGATGCTACAGAACAGAATCCAACATTTACTTTCACATCTGCCGGAACATACACAGTTACTTTGACTGCTCATACAGCTGCCAATACAGATTCTGAAACGATCACAGATTATATCACTATTTTTGATCCTGATGTTGAACGAAATCTTGTTGCCTTCTATCCATTTAATGGAAACACACTCGATGAGAGTGGTAACGAACATCATGGAATAAATTACGGAGCATCACAAGTTGCAGACAGATTTGGTAACCCTGCCAGTGCTTATGATTTTGATGGATCAAATGACTATATGGAGATGGGTAGTTGGTTCAATTATAATGATTTCTCAATTTCACTATGGATTAATAGAGATATGATAGGCTCGGATTGGAGAACTATTATTGATAATAATCATCCAAACAACTGGGTTCTTCAATCTTATCAAAACAGTAATACTTGCGGATTTGGCGTTTATCCGGATGGGAATTCTGAGTTTACACTTGCACTTAATGAATGGAAACATGTAGTTTGCATCAAAGATGGAACTAATCTAAGAACTTATGTGAACGGGATATTGGAAGATTCTACCCAAATGAGTGCAACTGTAACATATAGTAATCCCTATTTAAGAATTTCAAGGTGGGGAACTAATGGCAGATACTTCAATGGTCAGATAGATGACATTAGAATGTATGATAGAGGTATCTCAGAGTCAGAGGTTGCTCTTCTATATGGTGAAACAATCGTTCCGCCAACTTATGAGATGTCGTTAGTTACTTCTGCTTCAGAAGACTTCGGTAATGTTTACTTTGGACAAGACGATACAAAGGAGATAATCCTCAGTAATGATGGAACTGCAGATGTTACAATAACTAATGTAGAGTTTGAAGCCGGTTCTTCAGATACATATACATTCGATTATGCAGGAATAAGTACACCAATCGAACCTGGTGCTACAGCTTCTATCTTTGTAACCTTCACACCAAGTGCTGAGGATGTTTTCACAGGTACATTAAATATCAGCAATAACTCCACTAATAATCCTATGATACAAGTTACGTTTACAGGTAATGGAGAATATGATTCTTTACCTGCTCCATCAAATGTAGGATTTACGCTTGATAATGGCAATGCAGTAATCACATGGGATGCTGTAACAACTACTGAACACGGTATAGCTGTTACACCTGATTTCTATATAGTAAACTACTCAGAAACAGTTGAAAGTGATCCTAATGCCTATTATCATTTAGTTATCACTGATCAGACATCATTCACTCATCAAGGTGTAAGTTTCTTCGCTGACCAGATGTTCTATCAGGTAATTGCTGTACGTGATTACGCAGGTGAATATCCTGTTATTTTCAATATTAATCAGCAACAACAAACTAAAACCATGTGGTTAGAGTTTAAACGAAACCATTCGATTAGATGAACTAGCAAATAGTTATCGAAAATAGCCCCGATATAGACGGGGCTTTTTTTATATTTGGAGTGCATTAACTACCTTGCGAATGTACCATAGACCTTCTCAATAGTACTCTTGAAATTTAAATCAAACCACCCCAAGTCGATTGATATACTGACTTCATCTCCTCTGATTTACACCATTGCAAGGTCATTGACCATTCCGAAGGTTTACCTTTGTCAATTCTCTTTAAGCATTTAGCTGTTTTAAACTCTAAGCTTGTCCCTTTTCTCTCTCATAATTACCGGGAAATAGTTGTGTGATTCTACTGAGTCTCTTGGCCCTCCCTAGGGCAAAATCATAAGAGAGTTTCTTGAATTACTGTAGTTAGCGTGATTTGTAGTTGTCTTATTATGATAGGGCATAGAGGGATAAATTAGTTAGAAGTAAATCAGATGAAATTAGATATGTTAATTCCTGAAACATCCAGGATTTTGTCATATTATCCAATATTGATGCAACGTAAGTTTGTGTTTAACTTTACAGTTGATTCATAATTTACCACGGAAGAACCACGGGTAAACCACGCCTAAACGACGGGAGCCGTGGTCAACCCGTTGTTAACCCGTTGTTAACCCGTGGTCGGGAATGCCATTTGGTAGAGATTATTATGCAAGAATTATAATAAGCCAAAACATAACCTAAATCCCATTAGAATACAAAAATAGCAGAAAGATGCAATGAAGTGCTAGTAGGAAATAAAGATTGCTAAAAAATAAAGTATTAATTATAAAGATCTATAAAGAGCAGGTTAGCAAGCAAATATGGGATATAAAGATTTATAGATATATATAAATTAGCAGAAAAGTTAAAGGATTGCTAAAAAATATTTGACAAAAAATCGGGGCTGATTATTCTATGCTTGTATCAAGAATCAACAGGAGGAAAAAATGAGATACTTAGTAAAAAACAGACCCGGTTACTTCCCAATGAGGGAGATGGACAGATTGTTCGACGCTTTTAACGATTTTGGTTGCAGACCAATACATCGGGTAACTCCGATGAAAGTTGATATTTATGAAAAAGAGAATGCATATATCATTCAGGCAGAGATGCCGGGATATAATAAAGATGATGTAAAAATCGCAGTAGAAGAGAATGTTTTAACAATAGAAGTCAAAGCAAATGAAACAGACGAGAAAACATACCTTCGTCGTGAAAGATGCAATGTGGAGATGAAACGATCATTCAAACTAGACAACAGTTTTAACACAGTAGAGATTAGTGCTGAAATGAAAAATGGAATTCTCTATGTTAAAATTCCAATGGCTGAAAAAGTAAAGCCACAAAAAATAACGATTAACTAAAGGAGGAAAAAATGAGACATTATCCAGTAAGCTTATTCGACACATTCCATGATTTTCCAAAGATGGATCTTTTTAAGAACTTCTTTAGGGATGACTTTTCAGAAAACAGTTCAGTGATGGCCTTAGATATTAGGGAGGAAGATGACAAATATCTTCTTGATGCTGAACTTCCGGGATTTGAGAAGAAAGATGTTAGCATCAATGTTTCAGAGAACGTCTTAACTATTGAAGCTAAGACAGAAACGTTGGAAGAGGACAAGAAGTATCACAGACGAGAACGTTATGTTGGACAATACAAGCGTTCGGTGTCACTAGGTGATAATTGCGATGCGACAAAGATTACAGCATCCATGAAGAACGGAGTTCTAACTATTGAAATTCCGAAAGTTGAGCCTGAACCGGCAAAACAGATAATCATACAATAAATAAATCTCCCTTCGTGTGGGGAAAGCCATCCTTCCGGCTTTCCCCATTTCTTTTGTACGTCGACTACCTTTGGTTGGACTTGATTGTAGTGCGAGTGTCCTCACTTGCACATGGCTCGTTAGAGCCATATTCGTGAACAATCTCGTGCTAGTTTAGTAGTATTGATATGTATAACTTATACATTGCTAATCAAAGTCAGTGGAAGTTGCCGACTTCGTCGTCACAGCAATTCAGGAGAATCGCAGTACAATGTAGTGCGAGTGTCCTCACTTGCACATGGCTCGTTAGAGCCATATTCGTGAACAATCTCGTGCTAGTTTAGTAGTATTGATATGTATAACTTATACATTGCCAATCAAAGTCAGTGGAAGTTGCCGACTTCGTCGTCACAGCAATTCAGGAGAATCGCAGTACAATGTAGTGCGAGTGTCCTCACTTGCACATGGCTCGTTAGAGCCATATTCGTGAACAATCTCGTGTTAGTTAATTAGTATTGATATTCATAACTAATACATTGCCAATCAAGGTCAGTGGCATTTGCCGACTTCGTCGTCACAGCAATTCAGGAGAATCGCAGTACAATACAAGCCGACTTCGACGCCACGATATTTCAGCATAATTGCAGTACAATGCAATCTCCCTCTTAAAAGTAATAAACACTATTCTTGACAGTCACATATAAACCTTAAGAATGAACCTATTAATGTTTTATGGAGATAAAATGACTGAAAATAGATTTGTGAAGGGATTAGTAATAGTATTAATACCACTTGCTTTAACTACGATAATGGGGATATTTCTCTTTGGAGGAGCTGCTAAGTTCTTTGAGTTAAAAGCGACAGAGTACTATATATACTCTCTTGCTATCTCGTGTTTTACTCTGTTTGGTAGAAATGGAAAGGCAAATCTTGGAGTTGTCCCTGCGATATTATCAGCAATCATATTTACAATCATATTGAAGCAGAACTTCCAATACAAAGCAGTGCCAATTCCAATGTTAATCTTACCACTAGGATTATTGTTTATTGGGTTGAACTTTCTTGTTGCTTATTTCTTTAAATCTGAGTTGCGTAGAGTCGCTAAAGCTCTTGCATTTGGTGTAAGCGCCACCATATTGAGAACTTTGGTTTTCTTTATCACGCAAGTCAGCTTTAAAAACCTTGAGATGTTTAATCTAGGCTATCATCTACAGCAAGGAGCACAGTTATTCCTAATAATTGGTGTAGGCATAACAATCGGTGATATGATCCTTGCAATCAAGAAAGAAGAGGAGCCTGATATATTAGCAAAAGTTAGAGAATCATTAAAAGAGGATGAATGAGAAAAGTAAATTTACCTGTAGATATAACCCCTAAGAAAGAATATTTTCTGCTTGAAGCAGAAAGTTTATTAGATTATAAAAAGATATTCGGAAATGAGAACCCCGTACATCTCGAGATTGGATGTGGTAAAGGTGAGTTTATCCATGCTTTGCCACCCAAAAGACCGAACATAAACTTCCTTGGAATTGAATTGAAGATGAAAAGGGTGCTCATGATACTGAAGAAGATAGATGAAGAGAATCACAGTAATGTGCGTATCATGAAGCTCTTTGTTGATGCAAAGGTTACAGAAATTATACCTGCCGAGTCGTTGGATGTTATTTATATACAGCATCCCGATCCTTGGCCTAAAAGAAGGCATCATAAGCATCGTTTGATTCAACAGGATTTCATAGATTCGCTATACAAGATACTCAAACCGGGAGGAACGGTAGAACTATCAACTGATCATGCTGATTATGCAATGTGGATTGTAGATGAGTTTGCTCAACGGAAAGATTTTGAATCTTTGTACACAGATGGTTTTACTAGAGTATCTCCCTACAAAGATGAACATATCGAAACTTATTTTGAGAAAGTAAATGCCGATATTGGCAATGAGCCTTATTTTATGCATTATAAGAAGATTTAGAGGAAAGTATGTATAATAAGAAACTTGAAGAGATAAAGAATACAATAGCTGAAAGAAATAATAATACTCTTTCACCATATGCTTGCAGAAGCGACCAAGCTCATAGAAGAGAAGAGTTGAAACGAGATGAATTCAGATCTCCTTTTGCAGTTGATAGAGATAGAATATTATATAGTGGTGCTTATCGAAGATATCATGGGAAAACACAAGTATTTTCATTTACTAATATGATTGATGAAGAGATGACAAATAGAAATCTTCATACTACCTATGTATCACAAATTTCAAGAACTATAGGTAGAGTGTTAGGATTAAATTTAGATCTAATCGAAGCAATCGCTTTAGGGCACGACCTTGGGCATTGTCCGTTTGGGCATGATGGAGAACGTGCATTAAGCAAAATCTGTCGTAAAAAAGGAATTGGAGCATTTCATCACAACGTTGAAAGTCTTCACATTGTAGATAACATCTCACGTAAAGGTAAAGGTTTAAACCTTACATTTCAGGTAAGAGATGGCATTATTTCACATGATGGTGAAGTACATAATACTCAATTGATTCCACAGTTTGATAAAACAGAAACTGATATCGAAGAATATATTAAGAAGAAACATGATAACAAGAATGCAAGTTGGATGCCAGCAACAATGGAAGGCTGTACAGTTAGAATTGCAGATACAATTGCCTATATAGGACAGGATATCGAAGATGCGATCAGATGCAATCTCCTCTCAAGGGAAGCACTTCCAAAAGAAGTAACGGATTACTTAGGCAGTACTAATAGTCGTATAATTAATACTTTGGTAGAGAGTGTGATTATGAACAGTTTTGGGCAGGAATACATTGCGTTTGATGAAAAGACATCCAAGTATTTGCTGGATTTAAAACACTTCAATTACAAGCATATCTATAAGAATCCACTTGTTAAAAAAGCAAACACAATGATTGAAAGAACAATGAATATTCTCTTTGACAAATATTTAGATGATATTAGTAACGGAAATACTGAATCTAAGATTTATCAGCATTTCCTTGTACATAAGGATAAGCGTTATCTTGACAGATTCACTGATGTTGAGAAAGTGCGAGACTTTATTGCAACAATGACTGATAGATACTTCAATGAAGAGATAAAAGACTATCTTGTACCATGGAAGTATTAAGGAGAATTAATGGAACTGTTTGAATTCAAAAAGGAAGCTGAAACTACAATAGATAGAGTCAATGATATCAGGAGGTTACTTTGACACGGTAGCTTTGACCGAAGAACTTACAACGCTTGAGAATGAGATGAGTGACCCTGAGTTCTGGAATAACAATAAACGTGCACAGAAGATAACCAAAGAGATTAGTATTGTTAGGAGTAAGCTTGAAAAAGAGAAGAACCTGACATCTATTGTTGATGATCTTCAGACATATCAAATTATGCTTGAAGATGAGTTTAGTGACGATTTGCTCAACGATGCAGCGATAGCTTTAAATGAATACCTTACAGTCATAGATAAAGCAGAAACTGAGTTTCTGTTGAATGGTAAATTTGACCATTGTAATGCAATTTTGAATATCCATCCCGGTGCCGGCGGGACAGAATCACAAGATTGGGCAGATATGCTATACCGTATGTATACCCGTTATGCCGAACAAAATGGATTTAAGACTACTGTTATTGACTATCTTGCTGGAGATGAAGCAGGAATCAAAAATGTAACAATTGAGATAAACGGCGAACATGCCTATGGATACTTAAAGGCAGAAATAGGAATTCACCGATTAGTAAGAATCTCTCCATTCAATGCTCAGGGAAAAAGGCAAACTTCATTTTCATCTGTATATGTTTATCCTGAGATAGATGATGATATCGAAATTGATATAGAACCAAAGGACATTAAAATTGATACATATCGTTCAAGTGGAGCCGGTGGACAAAGTGTGAACACTACTGATTCTGCTGTACGCATAACACACTTACCAACGAACATTGTGGTTAGTTGCCAAAATGAGCGCTCTCAACTTAAGAATAAAGATAAAGCTATGCAGATTCTGAAATCAAGGCTCTATCAACACTATGAGGAGCAAAGACAAAAAGAACGTGATGCATTAGAAAGTACAAAGAGCGAGATCGGTTGGGGTAACCAAATTAGATCCTACGTTTTTCAACCATACCAAATGGTAAAAGACCATAGAACTAACTGTGAAACAGGTTCGACTGATAAAGTAATGGATGGAGATCTTAATCAATTCATAGTTGCTTTTTTGAAAGCAAATGCTAAGCACTAGGTAAAAACATGGAATATAAAAAACTATTAACACAATTGAATCAAGAGAACTTACCAAATCATGTAGCGATAATCATGGATGGGAATGGCCGTTGGGCAAAGAAAAGATTAAAGAATAGACTTTTTGGTCATAGAGCAGGTGCGAAAGCTGTTAGAGAGATTATTGAATGTGGTGTTGAGATTGGTTTGAAATACCTTACTGTCTACGCTTTCTCTTCAGAGAATTGGAATCGACCTGAAGCTGAAGTAAAGGGTCTGCTTAACCTCCTTGTGGAGTTTATGAATAAAGAGATTGATGAAATCAATGATAACAATGTTTGTGTTAAACTTGTTGGTGGGGAAGAGGGACTAGACCAAGACTATCTTGATAACATTAATAAGACATTGTCAACTACTTGGAATAATGATGGCTTACAGTTTAGAATAGCTTTTAATTATGGGGGAAGACAAGACATTCTGCAAGCAGTGAAGAAGATAGCAAAAAAGGCTTCTGACGGTAAAATAAATCCTAATGACATAAGTTTAGATACAATTAATGATAACTTATATACTTTCGAGATGCCAGATCCTGATTTATTGATTAGAACAAGTGGCGAACTGAGACTATCGAATTTCCTTGTTTGGCAATCTGCATATACTGAATTTTGGTTTACTGATAAGTTATGGCCTGAATTCACAAGAACAGACATGGTCCAAGCAATAATTGATTATCAGAACCGGAACAGACGATTTGGAGCACTTTAATGAATTTACTAAAACGGATTAGTGTAGCACTAATAGGTATTCCTCTTCTTTTATATGTATTTTACCTGAATGGTACTCCCTTACTCATCTTTGGTTCTTTATTATCAGCACTTATTAGTTTAGAAATGTTTAAGATGTTTAAGCAAAAGGGATTAAATCCTAATGTTTTAACAGTGCCATTTTCTGTTATAACGTTTCTAACTATTTCACTGTATGGGTGGAGCTTTGCACCAATATCATTATTCCCATTCCTTTGTATTCTGTTTATAAACAGATTATTGCGAAATGATATAGAAGGTAGTATTATAAGTATTGCTATCTCATTGTTTACTGTATTTTATGCAGGTGTACTTCCTTCAAGTATTATAACACTTGGCAAGTTCTCTAATGGAAATTACTTACTTATTTTAATTATAATTCTTACCTGGATAACTGATTCATTTGCCTATTTTATCGGGATGACACTTGGTAAACATAGAGGGATATTTCCTGTTAGTCCCCAAAAATCCGTGGAAGGTTTTGTTGCTGGGTTAGTTTTTGCAGTAATTGCAGCTATTGCAACATATTTCATCTTCCCAAACATGTTCACAATGACGCAGCTTGTCTCTGCAGGTATATCAACAGGAATCGCAGGGCAAGCCGGGGATTTAATGGAATCACTTATAAAAAGGGATATGGGTGTTAAAGATAGCTCAAATCTAATCCCCGGTCACGGAGGAGTATTAGATAGGTTTGATAGTTTTTTAATTTCAATATCTATACTTTATGTAGTACTAACTATTGAAACTTTGATATAAAATGGAGTATGCCATGGAACAGAAGATACTGATTGTTGATGATGATAAGATGTTACGTGATGTTTTACAAGAGTTTCTAGAAGGTATTGGGTATGCGTGTGTGCAAGCAGAAGATGCAAACGAAGCGTTAGAGAAGTATGATAGTAGCATTCATAAATTGTTGATTATTGATAGAGTGATGCCCGGAATGGATGGGATTGAATTAATGGAAACTATTAAAGAGAATAATCCTGACCAAAAGATTATTATTATGACCGGATATCCTTTTGCAGATTCAGCTTATGCTGCACTCTTTGCTGATGATGTTGATTATATTATCAAACCATTCAGGTTTAATGAAATTGCAACACTCATCAAATCTCTAATCTGATATGGCATTAACTTATAAAATATTACCGTCGGATAGTTATGAACTTGATGAGATAGAATTATCCTTGTTCGCAAGCCGGAAGTTTGCTATAGCAATCTGCGAACTGCATAATATTAGTGTTGAGTATTTTGTAGCGTTCAATGCAGAAGAAATTTGGGCAGTTATGCCAATATTTATCAAGAAGAAATATGGATTAAAGAAAGCTGTAACACCAATTTTATCTTACTATAATCCAATCTGCTGGTTCTTACCTGAACAGAAAAGGCCCAATAGGAACCTTCTGTACAAACTAGAAATAACAGGATTGATAGCAAAACATTTTGCTAACAGTCTTGATGTAATATCTTTGAACTTATCATCTGATATCAAGGATATAAGAAGTTTTCTGAAGAATGGTTTCACTGCGAAACCACTGTATACTTTTGGATTTGAATTACACCCTGACTTTGTTCCGAACCTTTTCCCCAAAGAGGGCACTTCATTGCGTAAAGCAAAACAAAGAGGATTTGATATAAATGAAGATTTCAATCCTGAGAGTTTTTTAGAGCTATTAAAGCAGACAAATCAACGACAAGGCAGAGCTTTCCCAATTGCAGACGATGCACATCTAAAGCTCTTGATGCGCCTGCATATGGATGGATTGTTACTTCAGAGAAATGCATGTGTCAATGATGAAACAGTCTCATCATTATTAATTCTTAATGATAAACAGCATAAAGTTCTCTATGCATGGGAGAATGGAACCAACAAAGATTACTTAAATAGTGGAGTAACCCTGTTATTGCATTATGATACTGTTATGAAGTATCGAAAAGAGTATTCAAAATATGATTTATGCGGAGGAAATCATCCTAGCATTTCTCGTTTTAAAGCAGCTATGGGTGCTGAGCTTGATGGCTTTTTCCGATTAGAGTATGGAACAAAACGTATAAGATTACCAAAGTTTAGATAAAAAACTTGCAATATAGAACCGACTTGAGAATAAAGGTCATAAAGATAATATATGGAGGAATAATGGAAAAGAAGATTATACTTCTAATAATAAGTCTGGTAGTTGTTTCTGCTACGCTCTTAGCACAAATTAACATTGCTATTTTACCATATGAAACTATGGATAGTAAATGCAAAACACTTAAGACTCAGTTTGAAAAGATTGATATCAAGAAAACTTTCGGTGCAGATGAAGGATTTAATCTTATTAATCAGAAACAAGTAGCAAAAGCTACTAAGAAAGCTATTGGTAAAAAGAAAATCTATGAACTCGATAAATCAATTATTATCGGGCTTGGTCAGCAATTAGGTGCCGACATTGTTCTTACTGGGACAATTACATCAACCGGTTCAGATTTTGCCCTAAGTAGTAAAGCTTATAATGTTGTATCCCAAAGCATCAAATCAATTCCTTTAAAAGTGACTAAGGTTAGTAAGGATCGTAGAGTTTTGATTAACTCTGACCTGATACCAAAGATCAAAGAATTCTTTGAAACAGAGAGTGTGAAAGCTCTTGATATTGCTAAACAGAACTATGAAGCCGGTAAACTTGATTTAGCTAAAAACAATTTCGAAGACCTCCACAAAAAAGCTCCTAAAAATTATGAAGTAATCTTCTACCTCAGTCAGATTGCTTTCGAACAAAAAGATTATGTTAAGTGCGAAGAATGGGCTCGTAAAGGACATGAACTAGAACCCAATGATGAACCTATTGCTAAACTTCTTGCCGGTTCATTAAGACAGCTTGAGCGTTACGATGATGCTGCTGCTATTCTTGGTCCGATTGCTGAAAAAAACAGTAATGCCTCTTTATGGTACTATATTGGTAATATGTACAAATCAGCTAACAATGCTGAATCAGCTAAAGAAGCATTGCATAAAGCTATAGAGCTTGATAATTCTCATAGTCAATCTAACTTCCTTTTAGGACTTATCTATGTTAGCGAAGATGATTATGAAAGTGCACTTCCATATCTTGAAGTTGCTTCTATGGCTCATCCGGAAGATGAACTTCTTGCTAAGAACCTGGGTAGAGCTTATAGAGAAACTGGCAATTTGCTTAAGTCAATTGAACATCAGGAAGAAGTCCTGAAAACAGAACCAAATAACTATGACTTGTACTATAGACTTAATAAGGCATACCTTTCTGCAGCAGATGAATCTACAGATGATGAACAAACAAAAGCTCTTTATGCGAAAGCTGTAGAGATTCTTGAAAGACTTGAAGCCCTTGATTCTTCTAATGAATTGCTCTATATCACTTTTGCTCATACTTACAATACTATTAATGAGCTTAAAAAGGCTGAAGCTTCAGCAAACAAAGCAATTGAGATGAATGCAAGTAACGTTGCTCCATATATGATTCTTGCACAAATCTATTTCCAAAAAGGTACTAATGAATATAACAAGTTCACAGACCTTGAATTAGAGTTTGCAGATGCAGTTGGTAAGAAAGCTGATGACCTTAAGGTTCAGAAAGATAATGCCCAAAAGAAAACAGTATCTCTTTTCACCCAATCTAAAAACTATTATAATGATGCTCTCAAGAATGCAGATCCAATGCGTGAAGATAGCATAAAAAATAGTATCAAAGAAGTTGAGAATTATATAAGAATTACTAGCAAAAACTAGGATGTAATTTTGATTGATTAAAAAGCCTGACCGGAAACGGTTAGGCTTTTTCTCGCTTATCGGCAACTATTATTCTTATAAGTAGGACTTGCAGCGCAACGAAGTGTGGGGTGAGAACGCTATGAAGAGAGCAACCACGAAAAACACCAAATAGCACGAAAAGGGGTATGCGATATATTCGTTATTTCTAAAGAGTTTGTCAGCCTGTCAGGGCGTAGCTTTTAAGCGAAGACTGAAGTGAAGCTTGCGAGCGAAAACGGACTTCTTGGAATGGTAATATAACCGTTATTTAGCTATAAACTGATAACTGACAAGATTCTTAAAGAAGTCCTTTTTCACTTCGTAAACTTCGTTCTGAAGAACTCCTTTAAGAGTGGTACTTGTATCACAACAAAGTGCACCATTCGGAAGGTCTTCGACCATTCAGAAGGTACAGATGATTATTAGGTTTTAGCTCTGAAGGAGCTACTGTTTAATAGCCCCATGCGCAAGCATGGGGTAATGAATCCCCAAAAATATTGAGCCCTGTAGGGGCGAAAGAGAAACAGCAATCAAATAAACCATTTGACAAACAAAATATAGCTATTACAAATAACATATCCGGTGTTTGTAAGGAGTTCTCATGAAAAAGATTGTATTGTATTTTCTATGTTTAGTACCCATAATTCTATGTTCAACAACCTGGAATGTTATACAAGATGGGACTGGTGACTTCACAACAATAGTATCTGCGGTTGAAGCAGCTAACTCAGGAGATACAATCTTGATTCATGAGGGTATTTATTATGAAGAGATAGTTGTTTACAACAAACCTCTAACTTATGCAAGTCTTTTTCACATAGATGGTGATGAATCTCATATTGGTAATACTGTGCTTGATGGTGAACATTCACACCCCTTTTTAGCTTCATTAAACCAAAATTATTGGGGTGAAGTCAATGTTATTGGGCTAACTTTTAGGAATGGACATTTAACAATGGAAACCCATCCTGATTCTGATTTTGGTAGTGGAGGATTAAGCATTAAACGCTCAGTTGCAAATATTACAGATTGTAGTTTCTACAACAACAAAGGAATTTCGGGTGGAGCCTTGTGGCTAAAAGGCTGTGAAATAAACCTTGCCGGAAACTCGGTACGTCATAATCAAGCAGAACATATAGGAGGGGGAATTCTCGCTTTCAATGATATGACAAATCTGCAAGAGTTCAATTTCGATTCAATCAACTTAAACAGCTTTTATAATAATACTGCTATGTTAGGATTTGATATTCGCTTAAAGGCTGTAGGTGTAATTAGCCCAATCTATGCAGATACACTTTCAATTAATAGTTATGACCATTATGCAAATGCTATCAATGATGATTTTGGGCAACAATTAGAGAACTACACAGTCCAATCCAATCACTACATTATTGATAGAGTTCAATCTGATTTATATGTATCACCCAGCGGTGATGACAGTAACGATGGATTAACACCTGAAACACCCTTAAAATCAATCTGGCTAGCAAGTGCAAAGATAGAACCATCCCCAAGCAACCCCTTAACAATTCACCTACTCCCAGGCGAATACTCACACTCTGCCAATGGAAACCGGTTCCCAATTGATGTAAGGGACAATTGTCATTTGATCGGATCTTCTATGGAAGATACTATTATTAATCTTGAGAGTGAAACTTCATTTATTCTAAGTGGTACTGATTGTTTCAGAGGGCAAATAAAAAACTTATCCATATTGAATGGTTACTATGGAGAAGATATTTGGAGAAATAGAACAATCTGTATAGCATCATATATAGGAGAACATGATTATTTCCCCTATGCTGAATTTGAGAACATTCATTTCAACAGAACACAAGACTTCTACTCTGAGGAAGAAAACGGGAGTTTGGTATTAGGGGGAACAAATGGCTACATTAAATCATGCATATTCGGTAGTTTAGAGAATGAACATTTGAATAACTCAAGAGGAATAATTTTATTCGCAATGGGTAATCTCCCTGATTATACATTTAGAATAGAGGGTTGCGAATTCTATAATATGAAAACTGGAGCAATTGCTTTTGGGAACGAGTGGAACTATTCAGAAGTTGAAATTGTAAACAATCTTTTTCAGAGCCCTCAACCACTATATGAGCAATCACCAGGTGAAGTATTTAACGTTTATGTAGATGGTCTCCTAAGAAGTTACATAGTAAACAACACCTTTTCTGGATATCATTTAGGGAATCAAATGAGAGGAATGGTTACGGTAGGTACTTCAACATGGGAAACAATACCTAACTATACTTATATCTATAATAATATCTTTGAAGAGAACCTTTCAGCAGTTGGGAATAGAGCAATAATTGTTGACTGGTATCAACAGGAGTTTGCAGCAGAAGTAGAGATTGGGAATAATCTCATTGTGGGTGGAGAGAACGAAGTCGGATATTCTGAAGAGTGGAGTAATGTAAATGTTAATTATGCTACCACCAATATAGATACTATACCCCACTTCAATGGTTATGGGAAAAATGCACTGATGTTAGATGATTGTTCTCCCGCAATAGACAGAGGGACTTTAAATCTTCCCGATGGTTTTGTAATGCCTGATACTGATATCGCTGGTAATCCACGTGTTCACAATAGAATTGATTTGGGTTGTTATGAATGGCAAGGGAATGTGGCTGATTTCACAATGCAGGCAATGGGGAATGTGTTCCCAATTGATGTTGTATTTACTCCACATTACAATGACCCAATTGATACAATTGCCTGGGACCTTGATCTTGATGGTGTGATTGATAGCTATGAGATGAATCCTGTCTGGTCATATCCTGATTTCAACGGACATAATGTCGGGATGTATATAAACGATGGAGAAGCTATTGAGATTAAGTATGACTGCATACAGCCTACTACCCCGATATTAGAAGAAACGAACGATACACCTGAAGCTAATGAGCTATTAGCTTGTTATCCTAATCCCGTGCGAATCTCAACTGGT
Organism: Cloacimonadales bacterium (SeqCode); assembly: GCA_963677495.2. Classification (GTDB taxonomy): domain Bacteria; phylum Cloacimonadota; class Cloacimonadia; order Cloacimonadales; family JAFGVF01; genus Zophobacter. The sequence goes on along the minus strand of CAXXOU010000004.1, from coordinate 1,127,978 downwards.
AATGTTATACTGAAGTACAATGCCAAAGATGTTGGAAGTGCAGAGTTGAAGGTGTTTAACATCAAAGGGCAAATGGTGAAATACATTAAGGTTAAAAGTCAACGCCAAGGACGTAATACTATCTTCTGGTATCTTACTGATAATCGGGGTGTGCATGTGCCATCGGGTGTGTATCTCTACAATCTTGAACAGAATGGTGAGAGAATAGGTAAAGGACAGATAACGGTGTTGAAATAGATAATAGCCTATAGCCTAAAGCCTAAAGCCTATAGCTGGAGCGGTCGTCTGATGAAAGTATACTACCTTGAGAATAGTCCTAAGACCTTCTCAAGTGCTATCGCTAAAACGCAAGTCCGAGACATTTCCTTCGTATTCCAACCATTCGCAAGGTCTAATGACCATTCCGAAGGTTTTGAAGTGTGATATGCTAAATCCTTTACTCTAAGTCTGATTCGTTCTCGTGTTAAGAACCTAGGATTATTAGCTTAATCCTGAACTTCAAAGCTTGTCGCATTCTCACCCCACACTTCGTTGCGGTGCAAGTCCGAGATAGTTCCTTCGAAGTACAACCATTCGCAAGGTCTGCGACCATTCCGAAGGTTCGGATATCATTGTAGCTATGTGCAAGTGATGGCATTTGGACTACTGATAACACCGAATATGGATAATTAATAACCAGATTTTGATTGACAATTAAACCTATGGAAAGCAATTTACTAATTAAAACTTATAAGTAAAAATAGGACGTAGTAATGAAAATCAAATTTCGTGATGTTCCAACAGGAATAGTTCAGGCTCGTGCAGTTATAGAGATAATGCCGGGTATCTTTCTAAATGAAGTGACAATTATCAGTAGAGATGGTAATCTCAAAATAGAGATACCTCAGAAGACTTTTATCGGTAGAAATAACCGTAAGCATTACATTGATATACTGACATTTGAATCGGAAGATAAAAGAACTCTCTGGGAACTGGAAGTTAAACAAGCCTATCTTAAATGGCGTGAAGATCATAAAAAGATATTAGTTTACGAAAAGGAGTGAACTTAGTATCGAAAAAGTAATTATTATCGGGGGCCATCTCAAAGAGGTAAAAAGACATAATTATAAGCGACGTATGACTGAACTCAGGATGTTGAGTGAAACAGCCGGAGTAGAGGTTGTTGCTGAGATTGTGCAAACCTTCGAGAAGCCCAACCCGGTTTATTATATTGGTAAAGGTAAGTTAGAAGAGATTACAAATATTTGTAAAATCAGGGAAGTTAATACCCTGATTTTTAACGATGACTTAAGTCAATCCCAAGCAAAGAATATTACTAATCTATCAGGATGTAAGGTTATAGATAGAACCCAGCTCATTCTTGATATTTTTGCTACCCATGCCAGAACAAAGATGGCGAAGCTCCAGGTTGAACTGGCACAGTTAGAATATAACTATTCCAGATTGAAACATCTTTGGAAGCATCTTTCAAGAATTGAGGGTGGTATTGGTACCAGAGGTCCGGGTGAAAAGCAGATTGAAATCGATAGGCGACTGATTCAAAAGCGTACTCAACACTTGAAGAATAAGCTTGAAGAAGTACGTAAAACTACTTACACTAAAAGGAAAAAGCGTAATGCATTTAAAGTAATTTCTCTTGTAGGTTACACAAATGCAGGTAAATCAACACTTTTTAACAACCTTACTAAGTCTAATGCCTTTGTAGCTAATCAGCTCTTTGCTACTTTAGACCCATCGTCAAGATATATACCTGTACCTAAAGGCAATCAGTCCATTCTGACTGACACGATTGGCTTTATCAAGCAATTGCCACACTGCTTGGTTGAATCATTTCATTCAACACTTGTAGAAGTTATTAATGCCGATCTTTTATTGCATGTAGTGGATTTATCTGATCCTGATTTCAGAGAGAATATAAAAGCTGTGAATAGTGTTTTGAAAGAGATTGGAGCAGCTCATGTCCCTGTTTGTTATGTGTTTAACAAAATCGACTTAGTTGGTGGTATGGGATACAAACTTCTGAAGAAGCAGTTGAAAGAGGAGTTCAAAAGAAGTATCTTTGTTTCAGCTATTTCAAAAGATTTTGCAGAAGATACACTCGAATTCATTTGCTCATTACTTGAGAATCGAAAACAAGAGCAAGTTCTCCGTATTCCTCTTCAGATGGAGAAGCTGATAAGCTTTATTGAAAAAAGGGCTGAGATAGTTTCACTTGATTGTGATGAAGAGAATGAAGAGTTCCATTTAACTGTTCGTGCAGACAAGGTATTATTGAGGGATGTTACGGAGCAAATAACAAAATTTAAGCAGATGAAATATATTCATTCCTAATCTTAACAAAAAGCTAACTGAGTGTTATTTAGGTAGATGTATGTTGTCATGTAAATCAGTGTAAAAAGGGTCATGTAAAAAACTTCCTTTAAAGTTGAAAAAAGGTTGACTAATTATTTAAAAAGCAATTTCTTAAACGAAAGTTTAATATTGAGCATTTATCGATTTTAATCAAAAAAAATAGATTGAGGAGGAACAAGATGATTAAGGACTTAAACAGCGCTCTTTCAGTTGGCGTTAAAGGTATGAAAAGATCAGCGATAAGAGAGCTTCTTAAGCTTGTAGCGAGACCTGAAATCATTTCATTTGCCGGTGGTTTACCTGCTCCAAGTTCTTTTCCAAGAGCAGAACTCAAGCAAATTATGTGTGAGTTAATGGATAATGAAGTTGAAGCCGGAAAAGCAATGCAATATGGTGCAACAGAAGGTGACAATCTTCTTAGAGAACAGCTTGTTTGTAGATATAAAAGACAAGGTTTGGATATTACTACAGACAATCTTATTATCACAACTGCATCACAGCAGGCATTGGACTTAGTTGCAAAGATTTTCATTAATCGTGGTGACACAATTTTAGTTGGTTTACCATCGTATCTTGGTGGACTCAGTGCATTTAACTCATACGGTGCAAAGATGGAAGGTATTCCACTTGATGATGATGGAATGAGTGCAGAACTTCTAGAGAAGAAACTTCAAGAGTTACAGGCGAATAACATTAAGCCTAAATTCATCTATGTAATCCCTGATTTCCAGAATCCTGCTGGTATTACAATGAGCGAAAAGAGAAGAAAAGAGATTATTGACATCGCTCATAAGTATGATGTTCTTATCCTTGAAGATAGCCCATATAGAGAGCTTCGTTTCACCGGTGAACACCAGAAAACAATGTATGAACTCGATGGAACCGGTCATGTAATGTTGCTTGGTACATTCTCAAAACTCTTCGTTCCCGGCTTTAGAATTGGTTGGGTAATTGCAGATCCTGAGATCGTAGACAAGTTTGTTGTTGCAAAACAGGCTACTGACCTTTGTACTCCTCCATTTAATCAACGCATTGCTGCCAGATACCTTGAAAAAGGATTATTAGATACTAACATTCAGAAGATTATCAAAATGTATAGTGCTAAGCAGAAGACTATGCTTGATATGTTTGATGCAGAGATGCCTGATGGTGTTAAATGGACTCAGCCTGAGGGTGGGTTATTCTTGATGGTTACATTACCTGAGAAGATAAACACTAATGATCTGCTTAAGAAAGCTATTAAAGAAGAGAATGTTGCCTTCGTTGCCGGACAATCTTTCTTCTGCGATGGTTCAGGAACAAATACAATGCGTATTAACTTCTCTTATGCAACTAATGAGCAGAATGTTGAAGGTATTGGCAGACTAACAAGACTTTTAAAAAGAGAAATATAAATTTATATATTAGAAGGAGTAACTTATGGCAAGAATGACAGTTAATCCAGAGTATTGCAAAGGTTGCGGACTCTGTATTCAAGCATGTCCTAAGAAGATTATTCAATTTTCTGAGAACATAAACTCTAAAGGTTATCACTATGCTGAATGCATTGATCAGGAAAAATGTATAGCATGTAAAATGTGCTACTTAACATGTCCTGATGTAGCTATTACTGTCGAAAAGTAAGGAGAATGATATGGCTAAAATTTTAATGAAAGGTAATGAGGCAGTTGCTGAAGCGGCTATTAGAGCAGGTTGTAGATTATACTTTGCTTATCCTATTACACCACAAAGTGAATTGATTGAATATATGTCTAGAATGATGCCGAAAGTTGATGGCTGTTTCCTTCAGGCTGAGTCTGAAGTTTCTGCTATTAACATGGTATATGGAGCTGCCGGTTCAGGTAAAAGAGTTATGACCTCTTCATCTTCACCCGGTATCTCACTCAAAATGGAAGGTATCTCATATTGTGCCGGTGCTAACTTACCTGCTGTTATTGTGAACGTACAGCGTGGTGGACCTGGTCTTGGTGATATCCAGCCTGCTCAAGGTGACTATTTCCAAGCTTGTAAAGGTGGTGGACATGGTGACTATAGACTTATCGTTCTTGCTCCTAGTTCAGTTCAGGAATTCGCTGATATGGCTTCTCTTTCTTTCGACTTAGCAGACAAATATCGTAACCCTGTTATGATTCTTTCTGACGGTATGCTTGGTCAGATGATGGAACCTGTAGAGTTCAAAGAGCCATTAACTGATGCTCAGATCGCTGAGTTAGATAAACAGCATAATGATTGGTGTATCAACCCTAACGTTGATGGTCCCGGACATCACCATAACGAAATCAACTCTCTTGAAATCGACCCTAAGGTTCTTGAAGAGCATGTTGAAGAGTTAGAAAGAAAATATAAAGTTATTGAAAAGAATGAACTTCTTTTCGAAGAATATAATGTGAATGATGACAATGAGATCCTCTGTGTATCATTCGGTACAGCTTCAAGAGTTGTTAAATCCGCTATTGATGAGCTCAAAGAAGAAGGACACAATGTTGGACTTATCCGTCCTATCACTGTATGGCCTTTCCCATATGAGCAGATTGCAAAAAGAATCACAGCTAAGACTAAACTCGTTCATGTATTTGAGTTAAATCTTGGTCAGATGCTTGATGATGTGAAGATTGCTGTAGCCGGTAAAGTTCCGGTTGAATTCTACGGCAAAGTTGGCGGTATTGTATTCACTCCAGCAGAAGTGAAACAGCAGCTTTTAGAGAAATTATAGGAGGTTCTAATGGAAGTTATTGCATCAAGACCTAAATCACTTACTGATCTTCAATTTACATATTGCCCAGGTTGCTTGCACGGTGTTGCTCATCGTCTTGTAGCTGAAGCTATTGATGAACTCGGCATTCAGAATACAGCTACAGGTGTAGCACCAGTTGGTTGTTCTGTTTTTGCTTATAAATTCTTTGATTTTGACATGGCTCAGGCTGCTCATGGTAGAGCTCCTGCTGTTGCTACAGGTATGCTCAGAGCTAGACCTGAAATGCAAGTGTTCACATATCAAGGCGATGGTGACCTTGCAGCTATTGGTACTGCTGAAATCGTTCATGCAGCTAACCGTGGTGAGAACATGACTGTTTTCTTCGTAAACAACGCTATTTACGGTATGACAGGCGGTCAGATGGCTCCAACATCTCTTCCGGGTATGAAGACTACTACTTCACCATATGGTAGAGATACAGATGATATCGGACATCCAATTCAGGTTTGTGAGATGCTTAATACACTTATTGCTCCATATTATATTGAGCGTGTATCTCTTCTCACTCCTCAGGATATTATGAAAGCCAAAAAAGCTGTGAAGAAAGCTCTTACCTATAATAAAGAAAGACGTGGATTCACTTTTGTTGAGCTTATCTCAACATGTCCAACTAACTGGGGAATGGATCCTGTTCAATCATTAGCATGGGCTAAAGAGAATATGTTACCTTTCTTCAAAGTACAAAAATTCAGAGATAAAGGAGAAGAATAATGAAATGTGAAATTATCTGCTCCGGATTCGGTGGACAGGGTTCACTCACAATCGGTAAATTCCTTGCTAAAGCTGGAATGAAAGAAGGAAAGAACGTATCTTGGTTACCATCATATGGTCCTGAAATGCGTGGTGGAACAGCAAACGTATCAGCTGTTATCTCAGATAATCCTGTTGCTTCACCAATCGTATCTTTCCCAGATATCCTTGTAGCTCTTAATCAACCATCATTGGACAAATTTGGTCCGGACGTAAGAGAGGGTGGCCTTATTATCGTCAACAAAGATATGTGTCCAAATGCTCTTAACAGAGATGATGTTGATATCGTTGAAGCTAACATGTCTGAAATTGCTAAAGAGATTGGTTCTCAGAAGGTTCTTAATATGGTTTCTATCGGTATGATTATCGGTAAAACAGGACTCATCAAATATGAGACAATCAAAGAAGACCTTACTTCTTTCCTTGAGAAGAAGAATCCTGCTCTTCTAGAAATGAATCTTATTGCTATTCAGAGAGGAATGGAAATTACTAAATAGGTAATTTCTTTTCGATAGATTAAAGCTACCTCGATCGAGGTAGCTTTTCTTATAAACAAAAAAGACCTGCTTAAAAATAGCAGGTCTCATAATCTATCTATATACTAGATACCAAAGTTCAGACCAATCAATAATACGAAGTTATGTAGTGTGGATTCAGTTTTGTAGTTAGTATTAGCTTCATTTATATAATCTTCCCATGAGATATAACCATACTCAAAACCAACATCAAATGATGAATTACGATCGAAAGGAACTGAAAGTCCACCAGAAAAACCGTACATGAAATTAGTTTCATTGGATAAATCAGTAACATTGTAGTTAATCTCTCTATCGTAGAAACGTTCGTTTTCATACCTGAAACCAATTCTAGTTGGGTAGATAGTATTAAACTGCATTCCTAATCTAACACCAAAACCATCGTTTGTATTGTCATTAAAGAAATCACCATCTATTTTATATTCGGAGAAGTATTTTGTTCTAAACTCACCAGTGAATTTGAAGTAATCATGATAGAACGTTAGGCCTAGACCTACTTCTGATGGTATTTCTATGTCAAAATCAGTAAGATTACTATTCTTTTCATCATATTCGATTGTGTACTCAGGCTGATAAGTCACAGCTGCAGTAAACATCCCTGAAAAATCCATTGTAGCCCCAAACTTGAAGAAATCACCTTCAAGGTCACCTTCAGGATCGAAAGTGATTGGATCGATGTTTTCACTTTCATGAGTAAGGTCTGCTTCGAAACTACTGGCGAGGTTTCTGTTATAGGTGACACCTAATGACCAGATCTTAAAGATACTCAATGCTGTACCAAAGGACATAACATTGAATCCACCATGATGTTCCTCTGAAACTGTGTAGTCCATTAGATTTTCATATTCTTTATTATAAGCCATATCATACTTAGTTTTCCAACCGGCAGCTACAGCAAGACGCATGTTAAACAACATGTCAAATGGAACGAGAAAAGCAGCTTGAGCTAGTTTGAATTTTGCATCATAATCAATGTTCTGATCATCAACAAGTTGGTTGTACTTCGAGAGTTCATTAAATTGACTACCAAAGTTTAGTTTAAACACTGCGTTAATATTCGGCGTACTTGAGTATCCCATGTTAGCCGGATTATAAAACAATGCACTAGCATCAGTTGAATTGAGTATGTCAGTTGAACCCATACCCAGACTTACCGGATCTGTTGAATGCTCTCCGAATATTAGTGCAGCTCTGTCATTCATTGTATAATCTTGGAATGTGAAAACACCATGACTATCAGTGGCAAACAGCATACTACTTAAAATAATAAAAATTGGAAGTACTAGTTTCTTCATGGTTGTACCCTTTTCTGATTTTAATTTCATGTCTTTATCTAATCCTATATATATTATGTGTCAATCAATCTTTTGCATTTCTGTAATCTTTTTACTAATTATGAGTTACTCCAATAACGATTACTGGCAAAATTAGCCTAGAATATATTTAAAATATTGACTAATATACAGGTGCAAGATTTTTGTTTCAAAATGAAGAGATTATATGTAATTGCGGGGACTATTGTATTCCTCTTTATGATTCTGAATGTGAATGCTCAAAGCTTTAACTGGTATTCACAGTCAGATCCTGATTGGAAACATCTCAAACTGGGATATTCCAAATCTATCTCTATTGCTAAAAGCGGATGCGTTCTATCCTGTATTGCCATGATGTTGAACGCTGAAGCCGGAACTAAAGAGGTAACTCCACGCAATCTCAATTGGTGGTTAAGGAAACATCATGGATTCATCAATGCTGACATGATTCTGGAAGTACCACCTAAATTTGACGGACTCTTAAATGGCATGGAGTTCGAAGAGCGTTCCTGGAAAAGGAATGATTGGCGCTTCTTAGCTCGTCACCTTGCTGTTGGTAACAAGGTTATTGTTAAAGTTGGTCGTGGTAAAGGGCATTGGGTATTAGTTACTGAACGATCCGGGCAACTCTATAAACCTTCTTCATACAAAGTTAACGACCCTGCACTAAAATCTTGGCATAAGCGTTCATTATCATATTGGGGTGGATTTAGATCTGCTGTTGCTTATTCAGGACGTTGGATTGATGATACAACTATCTTTCTTAAAAAGAGTGTTGAAATAGCACCCGGATGGGAAAAGGATTCTTTCATTCATGAATTAGCAGGAGAGAAGAATGCCGGAGATTTGGTTGCTGAAGTGCATAATTCTCTTAACGTTGCAGTTGAAGGTTACTTTATACTCGCAATTGAACCAAGAGCAGGCAAAGGCAGAAAAGTACTCGATTATACTAAAGTAAAGATTGAACCTAAAGAAGATGGAAAAGTCTTATTTCAAACTACCGAGTTGGATAACGCTCTTATGAATCAGGATCAACTTTATGTAATGTTCTCAAAAGGGTATACTGTTGGAGAGTTTCCCGGTAACGGAATAAGATTGAAAGTTAGATATTATTAAATATTCCGACAATTAATTACTGCTCAAATCATATCTTTTTTACAACTAATATCTTATCTGTTTTATGAAGAATAAATCCTACTTTGTGATTTAATGCATGTGAGATACCATTGTCAAACCTTACCACGGGTTAACCACGTGTAAACCACGGGTTGACCACGGCTCGCGTGGTTTGAGCGTGGATAACCCGTGGTTTGCACGTGGTTATTTAGCACATTGCTGTAAGGTTTCCTACTGTAAATTGGTAGTAAAAAGTCTCTTTCAATTGTTGGGAACTACTAGAAATCTCTGTATTGAATAAATATAATATGTAAATGCCCTTATATCTCAACAGAAAAATTATTTGACTGGAGATTATTCTGATAATTATTAGCAAGTTGATTATAATGTAAACTAATGGAGAAGAAATGAGAAAGATAATATACCTACTAGTATTGGTTGGGCTTATGCTCGGTTGTAGCCAAAAAACTAAAAGTGCAAAGACTGAGATTATCTTCTGGCATGCAATGGGTGGACCTTTAGGAGAGGCTTTAAACGAGCTTGTACTTGATTTTAACATGAGCCAAGATAGTATATTTGTCAGATCTATATCTGTAGGGAACTATCAGGCTTTATCTCAGAAGTTGATGGCGTCTATCCAAGCTAATAAGCAACCGGATGTAGCTCAGGTTTTTGAGTCCTGGACTGCAAACTTTGTTGAAGGTGATGTTCTTGTTAACCTTGATAATATGATTGCTAATGATCCGGAGATGACCGATGAAGATATGCAGGATATATTCCCAGTCTTTATCCATTCAAATACTTTAAACGGAAAGCTTTACTCTATGCCTTTCAATAAGAGCGTACGACTTCTCTATTATAATAAAGATGCTTTTATTAGAAATGGTTTAGACCCTAATACTCCTCCTGAGACTTGGGAAGACTTTAGACATTATTGCAATAAACTTACTAAAGACCTCGATGGTGATGGCGTAACTGATACTTATGGTACAAACATGAATGTCAGTGCCTGGCAATTCGAGAACTTACTTGTTCAAGCCGGTGGTTCAATCATGCAAGAAGATGGTTTAACCCCTGCATTTAACTCTCCCGCCGGAGGTGAAGCTCTTGATTTCATTTGTACTTTATTGAATGAAGACAAGAGCGTTTATACTGTTTCCGGTTTCGAAGGTCAAAATGACTTCTTAGCTGAGAAAGTTGGTATGTATGAAGGTTCCTCTGTTTCTATCGTGTTTATGAAGAAACAAAAGTTCCTCTTTAACATGGGTATGGCACCGATTCCTCACTACAGAACTAAGAAGAATATTATTAGTGGTACCAATGTTGCTATCTTCAAAAGTGGAATCACTGAAAGAGAAAGAGCTGCTTGGGAATTTATCAAGTGGTTCTCTGATACAGAAGCAACAGCTAAATGGTCAAAATTGACTAATTATATGCCGGTACGAAAGAGTGCCTTAGAAACAGATACCATAAAAGGTATGCTTGAAGGCAATGAATCGCTTGCACAGGTTTACGGTCAGTTGCAATTTGCAACAACAGAACCTCAGTTTGCCGAATGGTATAATGCAAGAAAAGACCTGGAAGAACAAGTGCTTGAAAGAGTTATTAATGGATTAATTGACCCTATGGAAGCTCTCAATCAAGCAGCAAAAGATATTGAAGAAAAATTAGCAAAGAAATATAAACAGGAGAAATAGATGTTAAAGATTACTTTACCTGATGGCTCAATCAGGGAATTTGAAGGGGCGGTTAGTGCTCATGATGTAGCTCTTGATATTAGTGAAGGTTTAGCTAGAGTAGCACTTGCTGCTAGAATAAATGATAAATTGTGTGACCTTTCTGAAATGATTGAAGAGGATTCCACAGTTAGTATTATTACTTTCAAGAGTGACGAAGGACCGGAGATATTCTGGCATAGTTCAGCTCATATTATGGCTCAAGCTGTTCAGGAACTTTTCCCGAACGTGAAAGTTACAATCGGACCAGCTATCGAGAACGGTTTCTATTATGACTTTGATATAGATGAAGCTTTCACTGAAGCTGACCTTGAGAAGATAGAGAAAAAGATGCTTGAGATTGCGAAAGGCAAGCATGCATATACACGTGAAGAGTTACCTCGTAATGAAGCTCTTAAGATGTTCCAAGAGATGGATGAACCTTACAAAGTGGAAATCTTAAGTGAGATTCCTGAAGAAGAGACTATCTCAGTATACAAACAAGATAAGTTTGTAGACCTTTGTCGTGGTCCACATATGCAGAATACAGGTTTACTCAAAGCTGTTAAGCTTCTCAAAACTTCAGGTGCTTATTGGCGTGGTGATGAGAAGAATAAGATGCTCAAACGTATCTATGGTATCAGCTTCCCAAGTAAAAAAGAACTCAAAGTTTATCTGAATAATCTTGAAGAAGCTAAGAAAAGAGATCATAGAAAACTCGGTAAAGAGTTAGACCTTTTCTCTGTATCTGATGATATAGGTGCAGGACTCATTCTCTGGCATCCTAATGGTGCTATGATGCGTCATTTGATCGAGTCATTCTGGAAAGAGGAACACATCAAATCAGGTTATAAACTTGTTTATACTCCACATATTGGTAAATCTACTCTTTGGGAAACAAGTGGTCATTTAGGTTTCTATAATGAAGGCATGTTCTCAGCTATCGAAGTAGAAGGTCAGGATTATTATCTTAAGCCAATGAACTGTCCTTTCCATATTGCTATCTATAACTCTACAAAGCGTAGTTATAGAGAATTACCACTTAGACTTGGTGAACTCGGGACAGTGTATCGCTATGAACGTTCTGGTACACTTCATGGTCTTATGCGTGTTCGTGGTTTCACACAAGATGATGCTCATATCATTTGTACTCCGGAACAGCTTGATGGGGAAGTGGAGAGACTTATCGACTTCTCATTGAATATTCTCAAGAAGTTCGGCTTTAAAGATATGGATATCTATCTCTCAACTAAGCCAGAGAAATCAGTTGGAGAAGACGCTGATTGGGAGAAAGCAACAGAGTCACTTCGTAAGTCCATTGAGAAAGCCGGACTCGAATATAAAGTCGATGAAGGTGGTGGCGCTTTCTACGGTCCTAAGATTGATATTAAGATCAAAGATGCTCTTAATCGTTCTTGGCAGTGCACAACTATCCAGTTCGATTTCAACCTTTCTACTCGTTTTGATATGGAGTACATCGGTGCTGACAACCAGCCACATAGACCTTTCATGTTGCATAGAGCACTACTTGGTTCTATTGAGAGATTCTTCGGAACTCTTATCGAGTACCATGCAGGTAATTTCCCTGTTTGGTTATGCCCGGTTCAGGTTCAGGTTTTACCTATCTCTGATCAGTATATTGATTATGCGAAAGAGATTCAGGATAAGCTTTTACAAGCAGGAATCAGAGCTGATATCGATATGAGAGATGAAAGAATCGGTTATAAGATTCGTGAAGCTGAGATGAAGAAGATACCTTATATGTTCATCGCAGGTGGCAAAGAGAAAGAGAACGGTACAGTCTCTGTTCGCAGACATACAAAAGGTGACTTAGGTGCTTTATCTGTGGAAGATGCACTTAAAGCAGTTAAAGATGAACTTGATAGCGAATAAGTTATCATAAACTATATATTACAGGGGATTCATTGCGAATCCCCTTTTTCAACTAAAATAACTTAAAACCAATATTCAGCATAACTTGCCTTCTAAACAACTCAGCCTTATAATTTTTTGTATAATGATTTAATAGCTCGTGTAGATACCTTATCTCAACAATACTTCTTTTGTAGTGGTACTTAGTCCCTATTTCAACATTAAGAGAACTGTTATATTTATCGTCCCACGAATCTCCTGCTTCAATACCAATTTCTAATGGGAATGAATAGGATAAACCAAATGATATACCATAATTGTGATGTAGGTACCAGATTAAGTCTAAAGGTACTTCCAAGGCATAGCTTTCCAAGTTAACAGTATGCTTTTCAATTTCTCCTTCATAGTTGTAAGCACGTTTTGAATAATTTAGGGATTTTGTATTGAACCGTAAACCTATACCACAGTATAAATCGTCTTTCTTCAATGGAATCTGGCTATATCCTGCCACTTGATAGTTTAAATGACTTCCTGTGGGTTTTCCTGAAACAATGCCTGAGACTTCACTATAATCTCCGGTTGCTGTAGTAAGGTTAATACCACCCTTCAAGAAACAACCTTCATGGCCGCAAAACAAGAGTGCAGTTAAAAAGATGAAACCTATTATCAGAACTACCTTTTTCATTATCTCCTCCAATATCTAAGTGTCCTCTATAGTTATGATTAACTGATTGAATATTATACAGACATTTCAAAACTACAATAAATATATAACTATGTCAACTATTAATATTATCCTCTTATTTATGTGTATCTGGAATAGGAGTAGATAACAAGTTTGAGTGCCCTCTCATATTGGAAATTGAGTTTGCATTTCTTTGCTATCTGCACCCAATCCAATTCCCATCCGTTGTAACGGGTATCTAACGGGGAGCTAACGGGGAGCTAACGGGGAGCTAACGTGTGTTGCATGCGGAATAAGATAGAGATAAGAAACTGATTTATAGCAGGTAGTCAACGAGGATATAAATATATTAAGTAAGTTTCGAAGTATGATTCTCAAACAGAAGCAAACTCCAATGGACGCGAGCTTGTGAAAGTGGGAAGAAGCAGGAATAATCACAGAGTGATTAAATGTGAGTAGCTATGTATGCAATGCATAGTTGTAAATCCCCAAAAAACAACGACCCAAACGGGGTAGAATATGACATAAACAGACAATTCCATTTCCCTAAGCTCGTAAACTCACAAGGTGACAGGAATTGTGATTTATTCCCGCCCCACACTTCGTTGTGGTGCAGGTCGAATTCCTGTACTCGAAGTCTGTTTCGTTCTTGCACCACGCTAACGCTGCAACGCAAGTCTGAGTTAGTTCCTTCGAAGTGCACTCTTCTGAAGATCTGGACCATTCAAAAGGTACAGATGATTACTAGGTTTTAGCTCGGAAGGAGCTACTGTTTAATAGCCCTATACGTGAGTGTAGGGTAAATAATCCCCAAAATTAGAGAGCCCTGTAAGGATGTAAGTGATATATTGAAAGCCGAGGGTTTCGCAAACAAACAAATGGCAATTAGATAAACCATTTGACAAACCAAATATGCTTATTACAAATAACATATTCGGTATATGTAAGGAGTTATATGAAAATCAACTTTGCTCTATTAATGATTCTATTTGTTAACAAGATGTTTTGTGTGGTAATCGAAATTTTTGAAGATGGAACAGGAGATTATACTACAATCCAAGATGCTATTGATTCTGCGAACAATTACGATACTATCTTAGTGCATCCTGGAGTGTATTATGAGAATCTTACTGTTACAGAGAAAGATATAACAATTATCAGTGATTTTCATGAGTCTCATGATCCTATGGATATTGCGAATACTGTACTTGATGGGAACAGAACCGGAAGCGTAATCAACATAATCGATACTAACTGGATTCAAATCGAAGGGTTTACAATTAGAAATGGTTCAGGTACTTTTGATTTCTTATGTTTTGTAGGTGGAGGAATTAGAGCTGAGGATTCAAGTATTAGGGTTTTTAATTGTGTAATAAAGAATAATAGAGCAGATTATGGTGGTGGGATTCTACTTGATAGCTCATTTTTGAGTCTTGGAAATACTACCGTAAAAAAGAATATTGCTAGTACTTTTGGTGGTGGTTTCTATTTATGTGATTCAAATGTCAGCTTTGGAGCATCAAATATTAATAGTGTATATCTTAATTATGCTGGAACAGGGAACGACTTGTTTAGTACTCCTAATTGCCCCACTCAGACAGTATATGTTGATACTTTTACTGTAGTAAATCCAACAATTTACCATGCTTTCCCAACAGACGGATACTCTGAACCTATGTTCCCTTTAGAAAGCAGGTTCGAGTTCATGATACAGAATCATGTGGTTGACGAAGTTGCATCTGACATATATGTTTCAACAACAGGTAATGACAATAATAGTGGTGAATCACCTAGTTCTCCCCTAAAAACGATAGCATATGCAATGTTAAAAGTAGATTCAGATAGTTTAACACATCGAACAGTACATGTTGAAGATGGTGTCTATTCTGAAAGCCTAAATCAACAGATTTTTCCGATCCAATTAAAGGATAATGTAAGTATTATTGGTGAATCAGATACCGGTACGATACTTGATGCTGAATCTATTACAGGTTTCTTTCGATCGACCTATCGTGATAGAAATGTTGGGATTAGAAACTTATCACTAATAAATGGTTATGACACTCAAGGAATCCACCTCCACCATGCGATAGATTTCGAGATCGACAATGTTGATTTATCTAACTATATGGGTTCTCGAGAACCTGTTTACATGATATATAGTAGTGGTGATGTAAACAATTTAAGAATTCATGATTGCAGTTCATGGGGTGCATTAAAATTTCATTATTGTGACGATTCTTCAATATCAAACACCAGAATATATGATAATGTTGAATACTCCTCACCAGATGTCTTCAGTTATTCCAGTATTGTTTTAAACACATATAACGGTAGTTTGATGAATATTGTGAACACTGAGGTAGTTAATAATATAGAAACATATTCTGAATGGAATACTAGTGGTGTCGGGTTAACAATATCTTCCGGAAACTACCCTACACCTGCAAGATGTAATTTAATTAATTCAACAATAGCAAATAATAGTGCTGATTCATTCTGGGGAGCTGCTATATCTGTTGCTACAGTATCTAAATTGAACATTGTTAACTCAATATTATATGGGAATACACTATATCAAATAGTGATGAATAATCAAACTTATCAGGAATCATTGTTCGTAAGAAACTCAATAATTCAGGGAGGAGAGGGGAATATCGCACATATTGGTCAGAGCTTTGTCGATTGGCAAGAAAACAATATGAATGACAATCCTTTATGGGATGTTAGTGAAGGATACTACTTTCTGTCTTCACTATCCCCTGCAATTGATAATGGAACTCTAGTTATGCCGGAAGGTGTTGAACTTCCAGAGTTTGACCTAACTGGTCATCCACGAATATATGGAGGGCAAATAGATATTGGTTGTCATGAATGGAATCCTGTTGGCATCGACAATGATTACTTACTAAGTTCTACGTATAAAATATCTAACTATCCTAACCCATTCAATCCAACTACAACGATAAACTATAGTATCCCCAGAAGAGGAAACATCAAGCTAGCAGTATTCAACATCAAAGGGCAAAGAATTAAGACATTAGTAAACGAAGAGATGCCATCCGGAGAACATAGTATTATCTGGGATGGTGATGATGATAATGGAGTTAAAGTAGCTTCAGGGATTTATTTCTATAAGCTACAGGCTGGGACTTATACAAAGACTAAGAAGATGATATTGATGAAATAGCTTAAGCTGGCACCATAGCGACCGAATGGGAGTTGGGTGAATAGCGTGACATGGCAAATTATAGTTGTGTGACAAAACGCACCTACGTAGTTGGTGCACTCCATAGCTTGGCGTCGAAGTCGCAAACTCCTTTGGACGCGAGCTTGTATGAAAGTAGGCAGAGGTAGGACTAATCACTGAGTGATTAAATGTGAGTAGCTATGTATCAATGCATAGTTGTAAATCCTAGAAAACAACGACCCCAATGGGGTCGAATTTGGCATAAATACATAAATTCAACTCCGTTGGAGTTGTCGATTCCTGTGTGTAATTCGCTACCCCGAATTGCATTCGGGGCTACTCATATGTAACCCTTTCAGGGTTAGCATAAAACAAACAAAGCACGAGTCCTTGCTAATTCAATTCCATTTCCCCAAGCTCGATACTCGCACAGGTGACCGGAATTGGGAAGCAGTCACCTGTACGACTTAATAGGAGTATGGGGAAATGCGAAAAGTGGCAATAATAGTTGTATACAGACTTTCTCAATGATGCTCCTGTAATGTAAATTGATCCACCCCTGGTCAATTGATTTATCTTCGAAGTACAACCATTCGCAAGGTCTAACGACCATTCCGAAGGTCTTTGTTTCGTGACGAGACACATCTACGTTCAAACCCTATTTGTGATGAGTATGAATAACTCCTTGGAAACTTCTTTACAATATGTTTATTTCTTAGAGATATTGAGAAATAAGGAGATATAATGAAAAGCTATAGAAAAGAGTTATGGTTCAAAACAGACCGAAGAAGAGATTTTATTAATATAACCAGAGATGTAGAGGGTTGTTTAAGAGAAAGTGGGATTAAAGAAGGTTTTTGCCTCGTAAATGCTATGCATATAACTGCTTCGGTTTTCATAAATGACAATGAACCGGGTCTTCATCAGGACTTTGAGAACTGGTTGGAGGGACTAGCACCTGAGAAACCTTATTCCAGATATCATCATAATGGGTATGAAGATAATGGTGATGCTCATCTTAAACGGACAATCATGGGTAGGGAAGTGGTTGTAGCAATTACGAATGGTGAGTTAGACTTTGGACCATGGGAACAGATCTTCTATGGGGAGTTTGATGGAAAACGTAAGAAACGAGTTTTAGTTAAGATTATTGGTGAGTAAATATGAAGAAAAGATGTGAATGGTGTGGTGATGACCCTATATATATTTATTATCACGATAAAGAATGGGGAACACCTGTACATGATGACAGGCTACTCTTTGAATTCCTCATACTGGAAGGAGCGCAAGCCGGACTAAGTTGGATAACTATCCTTAAGAAGCGTGATAACTACCGAAAAGCATTTGATAACTTTGACTTTTATAAGATAGCAGACTATACCGATAAAGATAAAGAACGATTATTATCTAATGCAGGGATTGTTAGAAATCGGCGGAAGATCGATTCAACTATCAGGAATGCTAAAGCTGCTTTAGATATTATCAAGGAGTTTGGTTCTTTGGATAAATATTTCTGGGGATTTGTTGATGACAAGCCTATACAAAATTCATGGAAATCACTCTCAGAGCTTCCGGTTAAAACAGAGTTAGCTGAAAAACTTAGCAAAGACCTAAAGAAACGTGGTATGAATTTTGTAGGCCCAACTATCTGCTATTCTTTCATGCAAGCAACCGGCATGGTGAATGATCATACAACTGATTGCTTTAGGTATAAGCAGCTAGGATAGTTTTCTCAAAGAAGATATTAACTAGTTTAGTTAATCCACTCCAATCTTACTTCACTCTCATTGCTCTATCATAATTAGTGAACTATAAATATCAAATACTACCCTCTCTCGTATCCATCTCTTGTTAGCAAAATGCAGTTTTTACCCGGGGATCCCCAAGAGACTCATCAGAATCGGTACCGAATTATGATAGGGGAGTGAGACTGTGCAGAGAACTAATAATGTTCAATTGGAACTTTTAATGCAGGATAATCAACAGAAGCTTGTTATTATTAGTAGAAACGTGAGTGGAGGAATTATGAAGAAGATTTTATTACTGGCAGTTGTATTGATGACAGTTATGTCCATGTTTGCTCAGGATACGCCACAAAATATTAGTGAGAGACCACAAGGTCGTCCAGAGGGAAGACTTGAACAGGGTGGAAGTGAAGATCCGGAAGCACGTATTATTGAGAGAACGAATCGTCAGATGATTAAGTACACTGAGGAACTCAAACTAACGCCAAACCAGATTAAATCAATCCGACCAATCGTGAAAGAACGATT
This sequence comes from Cloacimonadales bacterium (SeqCode), assembly GCA_963677495.2. Classification (GTDB taxonomy): domain Bacteria; phylum Cloacimonadota; class Cloacimonadia; order Cloacimonadales; family JAFGVF01; genus Zophobacter. The sequence continues at coordinate 1,109,421 of CAXXOU010000004.1, read as the reverse complement.
AGAGTTGATTCAACAGTACAGACCAGAGCGAGATTCTGATCGTAAAACAATGATGTCTGCTATGAAAAAGATGAAGAAGATTATCGAGAAAACAGATAAGAGAATCTATAAACATCTAACCAAAAAGCAGATAAAGAAATACAAACGTCTACAGAAAGAGCAACGGGAGAATCAACGTAAACAGATGAGAGGTCAGAGAAGACCACCTATGGAAAGGAATTAGGTCTTTATCTGAAAAAGTAATAACGTAACATCCAAAAGTAATTCAGGAAGCAGGAAGTACCATTTTGATAGGTACTCCCTGCTTTTTGTTTTAAAGAGATAAAATAATGTTTGACATAATCAAACAAATATAAGAAATGAGTGCAACCCCCTTAAGGGGGTGTTAGGAATATAATAATGAAACTACTATTAAACAGACTAACAGAAACATTGATGAATGAGCGACAGGCAAAAGTGTTCTTAGCTTTGCTGTCTGCTGAAGGCTCAACAGCTACTGAATTGCATAGACTCAGTGGGGTTGGAATTAAGAAGATATACAATGTTTTGACTGAGCTCTGTAATAAATCCTTTGTTTATAAAGTAATCTCCAATAGTAAGATTCAATATTATGTTTCAAACCCTGAGAATTTCTTTGAGCCATACTTTGATCAGAAAAAAGAGGAGATTGTAGAGCTAGAATCTTTGAAAGATGATATTCTAGAACTCTATAACACTCGAAAGAAGAATGAAGGTTTCGAAGACTATATTGAGATAGTGTATGGTAAAATGAATGTGCATAAACGCTTTGTAAAGATACTTAAATCCAGTTCCAGACTTGTCTATTCTATATCCTGTCCACCATATGCAATAGTTGAACGAAAACAGAGTGAAGAGCAAGCTGAAGCATTGAAAGGATTTCAAGATAAAGGTGGCTTTGACAAAGCAATACATGAGCTTAATGAGAGTTCACCACCATTCGTGTTTGATAGTGTTCGTGTTTCATTGGAACATCCGGATTTATGTGAACTAAGAATAACACCTAAAAGTCCAATAAAACTCTTCATTTTCGATGATGAGTTGATGATGACATTTAATAAGACATTTATCCTAGAAGGACAGGATTTATGTACCTCCATAATCAAAGATCCCAATACAGTTGAAACCTATAGATTTATGTTTGAGTATTTATGGAATCAATCGCAGACCTTTGATGAATGGATAAAAGAAAATAAAGAGCTCTACGAGTGTAAGCTCAGGGAGTTCGATGAGAATTAAACTAATACACTAAACAGGTTTAAGGTGGTTCCCGGGACGAGAATTCTTTGAACCACCTGTCAGCCTGGATTATGTGTTTATACAACTTTTTGATATATAAGGAGTGGAAAAGCCTTTGGTTTGTATTACCGGGGCTTTTTTTGCTTTCTATTGTAAACCGGTGTAGTAAAAAAACTACTTTCTTAATTTCCTTGCCCTAAATGAAATCTTCTTTTTATTAGTAACAGAGGAAATTATATGAAGATGAAAAAGAATGTTTATGGCATGGTTCATGTGCGTGCTTTACCGGGAACACCTTTGAATGAGCTTAGCCCGTCACAGGTTGTGGATATCGCAGTCGAAGAAGCACAACTGTTATTATCAGAAGGTGTTGATGGAATTATCATAGAAAACATGCATGATGTTCCATATATGAATAGAGTTTGTACTCCTGAAATTGTTAGTAGTATGACAATAATAGCACATGAGATACGTAAGCTTACAACTAAACCATGTGGAATTCAGATTCTTGCAGGATGTAATAAAGAGGCGTTAGCAGTTGCACACGCAACGGGACTGGATTTTATTCGAGCTGAAGGTTTCGTTTATGCTCATGTTGCTGATGAGGGATTTATGGATAGCTGTGCCGGGGAGTTGTTGAGATATAGAAAAAGTATTGGTGCTGGTGATGTAAAAATATATACAGACATTAAAAAGAAGCATTCATCCCATGCAATCACTGCAGACCTATCACTAGCCGAACATGCTACTGCTGCTGAGTTCTTTCTAACAGATGGATTGATTATTACAGGTAGTTCTACAGGTATACCTGCATCATGTAATGATTTGAAGGAAGTTCGAGATGTTAGCAAACTTCCAATCTTTGTAGGATCAGGGTTAACAACTGATAATCTGAAAGAGTATTATCCTTATGCAAATGGTTTCATAGTTGGATCATATCTTAAGAAAGATGGTCTTTGGAATAATGAGATTGATGTGGAGAGAGTGAGAAGTTTTATCAATGAATTCAGGAGATTAAATAGATGAAAATAGGAGTTGTAGGTGCTACAGGTGAAGTAGGAAGAATGATGCTTCAAGTACTTGAGGAGATGGAGATACCTGTAACTGAGATTAGGCCCTTTGCTTCTGCTAAATCAGCAGGTAAGCGTATCTGTTTTAAAGGTAAAAAGTATATAGTTGAAGAGCTTACCGATAAAGTTATGCGGGAGAAGTATGATTATCTCTTGTTCTCTGCAGGGAGTTCAATATCAGTTAGATTTGCTCCAATCGCTGTTGCTAATGGAAACATTGTAATAGATAACTCAAGTGCATTTAGAAGAGATAACAATATTCCTTTAGTTGTGCCGGAAATCAATGGGGATGTGCTAAAAGATTATCAGGGAATCGTAGCCAATCCTAACTGTTCAACAATACAGATGGTTTTACCATTAGCAGCTCTGGATAAAGAATATGATTTAGAAAAAGTGGTTGTTTCCACATATCAGTCGGTTTCAGGCAGCGGAAGAAAGGGTATCTCTGAGCTGGAAGAGCAGGAAAAAGGGAAAAATGAAAGCAAGCTATACAGTAAACAAATCCATAGAAATGTGTTACCTGAAATTGGAACTTTTCGCGATGACTTGTACACAGATGAAGAGGAAAAGATGCGGTTTGAAACTAACAAAATCCTCGGGAAGTATGGAGTAAAAGTCTCAGCTACAACTGTGAGGGTACCTGTTGTTTGTGGACACTCTGAATCTATCTATTGTGAGTTCAAGAATAAAGTAGATTTACACAAAGCATCTGAAGTAATTGAGAATATGGAATCTGTTAAGGTTAACTCTGAAAGTTTTGATACACCTCTAGATATTGAAGGAACAAATGAGAGCTATGTTTCAAGACTCAGGTATGGAGTAGATGATAAATCACTCGCCTTCTGGTGTGTTGCTGACAATATAAGATTAGGTGCAGCTTTGAATGCAGTAAGAATTTTGAAGAAGATGTGCGAGCTAAATAGAACTGAAGAAGAGGGGAGAGATGAATCTAAGTAAGATAAGGGAAGACCTCCATAGAATCCCGGAACTGGCCTTTAAAGAGATTAAAACAACTCAATACATATATGATACTCTTTCAGTGTATAAAGAGCTTAGAATAACTAAATTGGAGCCTACAGGACTGATTGTTGAGTATAATGGTAGTGATGATGCTTATTCAATGTTTAGATCAGATATTGATGCGTTGCCATTGCAGGAACAAACAGATTGTGGTTTCATGTCTGAGCATGAAGGTTTAATGCATGCATGTGGTCATGATATCCATATGACAGTTATGATTGGGTTCATACTCCAAGTTTGTAAGTTAAAACCAAAGAAGAATCTACTGTTTCTATTCCAACCGGCTGAAGAGGGAAAAGGTGGGGCAGAGCATATACTTAAGAGTAAGATTCTGGATAATTGGGATATTAAGAATGCCTTTGCTTTGCACGCAAATCCGGATCTTCCGGTCGGTACTGTATCAACTAAACCGGGTATTTTCTTTGGTATACCTGAAGAGTTTATAGTTGAGTTTGAAGGTAAGAACTCACATGCAGCTTTCCCGCATAAAGGTGTTGATGCAATATATGCCGGTGTTCAATTCTATAACATGATGCAATCAGCAATAACAAAGCGTTTTAGTTCCACAGACCCCATAATCTTCCATATTGGGAAGTTCGATGGTGGCGATGCAGAGAATATATTAGCAAGTGGATGTTCATTACAGGGAACTCACAGAACCTTAACAGCTGAGAACCACCAATTAATGAACACTATGATTATGGAAACAGGAAAAGCAGTTGAAGCAATTACCGGAGCTAAATTTACTTTCAGAGAAGTCTCTGTTTATGAAGCTGTGGATAATAACTCTGAGCTTTATCAGTGCTTTAAAGATGCAATAAATGATACTGATATTTCTTTCAAAGAAGCAGAAACAGTAATGACGGGAGAAGACTTTGGATTCTTCTCTACTATTTATCCATCCTTGCTCTTTTGGTTAGGAACCGGTGAAACAGAGTTTGGACTTCATTCGTCATATTTCCTGCCTAGTGGTGATGCTATAGAAGTAGGTATCAAAGTGTATCTATCATTATTAGATAACATATAAGAGAGTTTCGTATAATAAAGAAAAGTCCACTAGAAAGTGGACTTTTTACTTATTCACCAAAGTGGTAGTTATAAAAAAAGCCCACACAAGGTGGACTTTTATTTAGCAAAAGTAATAGTTATAAAAAAGCCCACACAAGGTGGACTTTTATTTATGAACCCTTTCGGGATTGGTCACTGGTGGACCCAAGAGGAGTCGAACCTCTGACCGTCCGGTTATGAGCCGGAAGCTCTACCAACTGAGCTATAGGTCCTTTGTTTAATTAGTATGATAACTTTTCAATTCACGTGGAACTGTCAAGCAGAATGTGCAGGTTTATACACTATTCCTTAACATTGAAGTTTCTAAAGAATTCGTGAAGTTGCTGACTTCTGGTAGGATGTCTCAATTTCTTAAGTGCCTTGTCCTCAATCTGTCTTATTCGCTCACGGGTAACTCCGAAAATATGTCCCACTTCTTCAAGCGTTCTATGGAAGCCATCATCAATACCAAAACGGAGCCTGATAACTTTCTCTTCACGAGCAGTAAGTGTTTGAAGTACCTCATCCACCTGCTTCTTAAGAAGTGTTCTTTCTGCCATTCTTTCCGGTGTAATAGTAGACTTATCTTCGATGAAATCACCAAGGATACTGTCTTCATTATCATTACCGATAGGCTTATCAAGAGAAACCGGTTCTTTAGAGATAGAGAGAATACTCTTAACTTTCTCTACCGGCATATCAAGTGCTGCTGCGATCTCTTCGGGATATGGATCTCTTCCAAGTTTCTGCATGAGACGACGACTTGTTCTATTGATTTTATTGATAGATTCTATCATATGCACAGGAACACGGATTGTACGTGCCTGGTCAGCGATAGCTCTTGTAATTGCTTGTCTAATCCACCATGTAGCATAAGTACTAAACTTATAACCTTTACGGTAGTCATATTTTTCAACAGCTCGCATCAAACCGGTATTACCTTCCTGAATCAAATCAAGGAAGTCAAGACCACGGTTGTTGTAGCGTTTTGCAATACTAATAACAAGACGAACGTTAGCTTCAATCATATCATTCTGAGCTTTCTCTTTCATCTTCTCACCACGACTGATTTCGCGGGAGAGGAAGATAAGCTCATTGGCAGTCATGCGTGTTTCAAGCTCAACACGTCTGATTTTACGTCTTGCATTCTTTATTTTTCTTAAAGTCTCTATGAATAGAGTAGGATCGACATTGGTCTCAGATTTAACTTCAGCAAAGTCACTATCAGATTTCTTAGCTCTTCTACCAAAAGTGCAAATCTCATCTATAGTATAACGCTTAATTCTAGTTAAATCACTAATAGCTTTGTTACTCTCTTCGATTCTGTCAACAAGACTTTTTACTCTGTAGACCATTCTCTTAATGAGTTTATCGTTGAAAGAAAGTGTGCTATATTGATCAACAATATATGTCCTTTTGGAATCGATCTCTTCCTGCCTTTCAGCAGTACCAGTATCATCATACTCGGTATTATCAAGAATATCTCCAATCTCATTGAAATAGACTTCAGTGTCTTTCAAAATATCTGAGAATCTTACAACAAGTTTCTCATCTTGAGACTTATCCATCCAACTACCAAGTTCCATCTTAAAAATCTGATCAAGACGAACTCGTTTCTCATTGAATCTATAAAGGAAGTTGAACATCTCACGGAGTGTACTACCCGATTTATAAACATTATGAGTAATCATTTTCTGGGCTGTCTCAATCTTCTTGGCGATGCGAATTTCACCCTCACGGTCAAGAAGTGGAACACGACCCATTTCACGCAGATACATTCTCACAGGGTCATCATAATAACGTTTAGATTGATACTTCTTAGTAGGCGTAGCCTTCTTAGTAGTGGAGCGTTTTGTAATTCTCTTCTCAGTCTCGTCGATTACCTCAATACCTTCGTCGTTGAGTTCAACAATAATTTCATCAATCTTATCCAGGAAAATCGGACTATCCGGCAACACCTCATTAATCTGTTTATAAGTGATGTAGCCGTTATCTTTTCCTAGCTCAGCCAGTTTCTTAACGCAATCGTTGTAACTTAGCATTAATGCTCCTTAATGTAATGTCTTACTGATCACTTGGGCTCCAAGTAATCGTATCTGGGTGCGTATATACTCTTTTTCCTTATACAGTTCAGTGTCATCAGGGTTCAGGGCAATCTTATTACTCACCACTTCAAAGTCTTCTTTAAGTCTTCTAAGCTTCATCTCTATAATGAACTTATCAATGGGAGCTTTAGGTGACTCCTCATAGATTAATTCACTTAATGTACTTAGTATTTCAGGGTCTGTTGTGAGGTTCAGAATAGCTGAAGGCTCATTAATCCCTATAATATCATTATAATTCATATTTATGAAATCAAAAATATTTCTATACTTTTCGACAAAGAAATAGCTCTCATCCACCTCTTCTAATAGATGCTCAAACAAATTCCCATTCAATGCTGCAATTAAAGCATATTTCTCTTCTGTGAATCGTGAAACTACATTAGACTTATTCTCTTGTTGAGGTTCATCTCTTCTACGGGATTTGCCTGACAGGCTCTTCCGAATTGAGCTCTCCTTAACTTTAAAGGAATCCGATATCTCCTTTATTAATAAGTCCTTTGCAATCTCATCTGAGATGCTATTTAAGACTTGAAGTAAATCATTAATTCTACCCTTTTTGTCAAGTTTTATTTTACTTGTAGAGGAGTAGAATTCTACAAATGGTAAGGCTTTTTCAATAAGGGTTTTAAAGCTCTCATTCCCGTTTTTCAAGAGGAAACTGTCAGGATCCTCACCGGTAGGCATCTCAATAATGAATGGTTTGAAACCTGCACCTAATGCTATTGTTGCTCCGCGTATTGCAGCTTTAACTCCTGCATCATCTCCATCATAAGCCATATATATTCTGGTAGAAAACTGCTTCAATAGTTTGAGTTGGTCCTCAGTAAGTGCAGTTCCTAAAGAAGCAACACAGTTCTTATAACCGGAACTGTAAAGCCGTAAAAAATCCATATAACCTTCACAGACTATTGCATAATCCAGCTTGTTTATCTCAAACTTTGTTAAGAAGAATCCGTACAACTCCCTACCCTTTGTATAAAGAGGAGTAGTTGGGGAATTAATATATTTTCCACCGGGTTGGTCATCACTCAGTTTTCTTCCACCAAAAGCAACTACTTTACCACTGGCGGAATGAATAGGAAACATCAGTCGTTCTCTAAACAGATCGAAAGCCCCATTCTGGTTAAAACCAAATAAGCCGGATTCTTTCAGGATATCAGTACCAAAGTGTTGTTTTAAAAGATAGCTTTTTAATCCGGTAAAGCTATTCAAAGAGTACCCAATGTCGAAGTTAGTAATTACATCCTTATCAATTCCCCGGTTGACAAGATATTCTAAAACAGAGTCACCAAATTTATGGAGATTGTTCTTAAAGTACTCTTTAGTTGAATCATAAACTTCAAGCAGTAATTGATTACGGGTTCTGACAACCTTAGCTTGTTTTGTTTCTTTGATTGTAATACCAACTCGCTCAGCAAGCTTTCTTACGGCTTCCATAAAGGTGATTTTCTCATACTCTTGAACAAAGGTGAATACATTACCACCTTTCCCACAAACAAAGCATTTGAATATCTGTTTTTGTGGACTAATCATCATAGAAGGATGTTTATCATCATGGAAAGGGCATAAAGCTTTGAAGCTGGCTCCGCTCTTTTTGATTGGAATATAGCTACTGATAACATCAACAATGTTATTGGCTTGTCTTATCTCTTCTATTAGGGATTGTTCCACTATTTCAATACCACGACAGTAACACCATCACCACCAACATCTGCAGATGGAGTGTGAATTGATTTTACCTGCTTCATCCTTTTTAAATAATATCTAACCTTGTTTCTGAGAACTCCTGTACCTTTACCATGAACAATGCGTAACTTATTGAGACCACCAAGAACTGCATTATCAATAAATTCATCAATCAAAGGCTGAGAATCGGAGAAAGTCAGTCCAAGCAATTTCAATTCTGTTTTAAAACTTTTCTCAGTTGTATCAGGTTGACGAACTAATGCTTCACTTTTCTTAGGGTCTGCTTGGATGTTTGGAGTATACAGATTTCCAACTTCAGTAGTGAAAGCGATTCCATCCATGTCAACAATAACTTTACCATTTTTAAGATCTGTTATTAAGGCTTCTGTTTCGAAGTTTGCCAACCATACTTTCTGACCAATTCTAGGGTTCTTTATCTTTCCTCGACCCTGTGGGTCAATCTCTTCAAATTCCTCTTTTATCTTCTTCTGAAGTCGAACTACTTTAGTAAGAGATTGTTTGCTCTTTTCTTTACGCTCCTGCTTATCAAGCTTTCTGATCTCAGTTAAGTCGTTGTTCAGCTCTTTCTGCATTGTTGTCAGGTAGTTTCTGGCATCTTTCAGAGCTTTCTTGCGTATCGTTGTTTTTTCCTCTTCAACTTGCTCGATCTTATCATTTAGCTCATCTATCTTCTTTTCATACAATCTAGTCTTTAGCTCAAACTCATACTTCTGTCTGGCATGCAGTTTCTTCTGCTCTTCCAGTTTGCTTAAGATTTCAGTGAACTCAATATTCTGAGTACCGGCTAACTTTTTAGCTCTATCAATGAAACCCTTTTTCATTCCAAGATTCTCAGCAACTTCAATCGCGAAGCTATCACCGGGTAATCCCGGTACGAATTTATATGTAGGTGTAAGTTTCTCAGAATCAAACTGCATCGATGCATTCATACATGTTTTAGATTGCTCAGCAAATACCTTCAATGCAGTATAGTGGGTCGTGATTATACCTTTCACATTCTTTCGGGCAAGTGTCTCGAGTACTGCTTGTGCAATCGCAGAACCCTGTTCAGGATCAGTTGCAGCACCAATCTCATCGATTAAGACTAAAGATCTACCACGTGCTTTTTCGAGCATGAACCTGATATTTGCAATATGTGAAGAGAATGTACTTAATGAGTTTTCTAAGGACTGACCATCACCAATATCTGTATAGAAGGCTTTAAACAAGCCAATCTCACTATCCTCATCAGCCGGTATAGGTAAACCGGATAGAGCCATCATTGTAAGCAAACCAACTGCTTTCATTGTGATAGTCTTACCACCTGTGTTTGGTCCGGATAGTATTAGAAGGTTGTAATCTTCACCCAATTCCATATCAAATGGGATAACTTTCTGAATATTCTTGAACTGATGTATCAAGAGTGGGTGTCTTGCATGAATTAGTTTAATTCTTGCTTCTTCAACGAGTTTAGGGATCTCAGCCTTAAATGTTTTTGCATAGCGAGCAATCGCAAAATAGTAATCAAACTCAGCCATGATCTTAGTGTTTTCAAGGATTGCATCCTTAGCTTCTAAAATCATCCCTGTGAACTCTTTTAGAATCTTATAAATCTCCTGCTTTTCCTGTTCACCTAAGAGTCTGAGTGTGTTATTACTTCCAACAACCTCTTCCGGTTCTACATATACAGAGGATTTACTCGTTGAGCGTCCTTGAACAATTCCTTTAACAAATGGGGCAGAGCTCTCCTTAATTGGAATCACATATCTATCATCACGTTGGGTTATTATTTTCTCTTGAATAAACTTCTGAGAACCGGAATCATTCAGCTTTCGATTAAGAATCTTCATGATATCAGTTCTGGTCTTCTGCTTGTTTCTTCTAATACTTCTAAGGTTTCCGGAAGCTGTATCAAGTACTTCACCTTCCGGTCCGAAAGTCTTTTTAAACTTCTCTTCGATGTGGGGAAGACCTAAGATTTTATTTAGTCGTTTAGAAGTAAGTTCGTAAGGTCTGAACTCCTCCTCACAACTCTTTAACAGATTTGAAGTAATTACATTTCTGCAGATAGCCTGAAACTCTTCAAAGTTGAGAACACCATGGAAAGGTTCCTCAAAGATATCATCGATAACAGTGAGTTCTTCGAAGTTAACTGAATGCCCATAAGAGTGCAGCTCAATAGTTTCATGAGCACGTTTTAGTTTTAACTCAATTGCCGGTTTATTACGCTCCGGTCTTAGCTTTAGAGCAATAGCCTTTCCGACTTCGGATTGGCATTCTTCAGCTAAAATAGCTTTTATTTTATCGTATTCTAATTGCTTTATATAGTCCATTATACGCTTTGTTTATCATTAATTTTGTTTATAAACTTAATATCCTGTTTGTTGATAATCTGAAGTAATTCAGTCTTCACATTTCTCACTCCCGTAATAAACACTGACTTCTCAGTAGCATTTACAAATGATTCCTGTAGGGGAGAGATCTCAATAAAAGTAATAAGTACAACAAACAGCAATACTCCATTGATAAAGGCAAACATCGCTCCTAATAATCTGTTAATTATCGTCAGATTCAGAGCTTTCACCAGACTTTCAAGTATTAATCTTATAACTTGGATAATCAGGAGTATTATAATAATTACTAATAGATATGCCAGGAACATAGAGATTCCCGGACCTATGCTAAAATTATTCACGAGGGCATTCTGAAACAGTGGTGCATATTTCCCGGCAAGTAGGAATGCAGCGATAACACCAACCAATTGAAGTAGTGAAGCCAGAAAGCCTTTCTTCCAGCCATAAAATGTGATAACTGCCATCAGGATGTATAAGATAATATCAAGAATTTTCATTTTCCCTCCAAATTAAAAAAGGGGGAATTGCTTCCCCCGAATTATTTTATTGGCACTAATTTGCAAGTCTTGCTCGAACAAAGCCACTCATGGTTTTTCCATCAGCTCTTTTGCCAAGTTTTTCATTAAGGTATTTCATTACCTTACCCATGTCTTTCATGGATTCTGCTTGCAATTCATCACATGCCAAATCAACTTCAGCTTTCAGTTCATCTGCTGTGAGCATACTTGGCAGAAACTCTTGAACAATCTTTATCTCAGCTCGTTCTTTATCTGCCAACTCAGTTCTACCGGCTTTTTCATAAAGCTCAATAGCCTGTTCACGTGATTTTACTGCTCTAAAAACTATCTCTAAAGCTTCATCCTCTTCAGGCTCACGCATAAGCTCAACTTTAAGATTCATCAGGGCTGTTTTGATTGAGCGAAGTACCAGAAGTCTCTCCTGATCCTTGGCTCTCATTGCCGTTTTAATCTCTTCTGAAATTCGATTAAACATTACTTATTATACCGGTTCATTTTGCGCATTGCTTTAATCATCTTACGACGAGCAACATTACGTTCACGCTTTCTGACAACACTTGGCTTTTCATAAGCCTGGTGTTTTTTGATATCAGACAATATAGCAGCACGTTCACATTTTTTCTTGAAACGTTTAAGCAATATATCGAAAGATTCGTTCTCTCTAGCTCTTACTGTAGGCAACCTTCTCACCCCGCTTTATTATAAATTTTCTACAAACTTTTATATACCACACTTCTTGTCAATTCAAAAGTTATATAAATTATGGATTTAACCGACTGAGTCGGTTTGTCATGTGGTACTTAGTAAAATGGCTCATTCTCCTCGCCCCTTTGGGTAGAGGATTAAGGTGAGGGGTGGTTACATGATACAGCAAAACATATCAAACATTACTATCTCTGATATGTTATGTTCATAAGTGTGTAGATGTGTTCTCAACTGAATAATCGCTGTAACTTCTCTTGACATATTATATTAACTAAATTGCTCACTTTATTTATCTTCTTTAGATTTTTCAATAATCATATCAAAATCTGAAATGAATTTAGAATCTTGGATTGGTTTATACATTTTGTATTCTCGCCTTGCCTTCTTCTCAGCGAACTCACGACTAATCTTGCCACAATCTTCCAAAATCTTGTATCTATTAAATTCAAGAAATCTATCTAACTCTTCAATCCAGTTCTGCATACTCATTAGTTGTTTTCTTTCAGCTACATTTTCTGCATAATCTAATAACATGTTTACTACCCTATTTAACTCACTAATCTCATTCTCTTTTAGATAGTTTTTAGCAACAGTAATGTCATAAGAATAAATCTTTCCATGTGGAGCATTCTTCCATGTTTGTAATCCCATATTTGCTTTTGATGAATCAACTCTATTTGCAATAAGCTCCGGTGCAGTATATCCCGTAATTGCCCATTCCAACTTGTTTTGAACTTCTGCATAGAAAGTATTAGCTATATCCGAATTTTTATTATAATCATAGCTTGCTGTTGAAAATAGGTCGGTTATCTTCTGATAAAATCTTCTTTCTGAAGCTCTGATTTCGCGTATTCGCTCTAACAGTTCATCAAAGTAATCCTTACCAAAAACTCTACCATTTTTTAGCATTTCATCGTTTAGGACAAAGCCTTTGATGATAAACTCTTTAAGAATCTTTGTTGCCCACTGTCTAAAACGAGTAGCTTTTTTGGAGTTAACTCTATAGCCCACTGCTATAATAACATCAAGTGAATAATATGTGGAATTGTAAGTCTTACCATCACTTGCAGTATGTGCAAATTTTGCACATACTTGAGTTTGATCAAGCTCTTGTGTCTTGAAAATGTTATTTATATGTTTAGTAATTACGCTTCGTTCTCTATCAAATAGTTGTGATATAAGTTTTTGAGTTAACCAAATCGTATCGTCATGATAATGTACTTCAATTTTTGTTTGCCCGTCTTCGTCTAAATAAAAAACTATCTCTTGGGGCGTTGTGATCAACTCCATGTCTAACCTCCTATCACTTATAATTTATCTTCCTCTACCCATTCCTAAGCTGCCTATAAGCTTCCTTCCCTAACTCAGCCATTACAACATTATAGAAATCCTTATCCTGAAACAGTTTGGTAAAAGCTCCGACAGAATCAGTATAGCATTCATTTGCTATCTCTTTAAATATCTTAGGGAAGATACTATCCTGGAAGATCTCAGCGTTATTGTTTTTAGCTTGCCTTTTCCATTTTTTGCGTAGTTTCTCATCTCCGAACACGACTTTACCCAAAAGTGTTTCAACTATCACCCTATCAGCTTCGGTAAACTTACCTGCAAAGCGTTGATTCACCTGTTCGATTATCACTTCTAGCAATTCACTTTTAGGGTCTTGCTTTTTGCCTGCATCTACAGTTTTCGGATTGACTAATGTCTTATCGTACTCAACTTCTTCAAGCACAATATCACCCTCAAAAGTCTTCTCAAGCTTGTAATACTCAAGCTTAATCTTATCATCAATCTTTACACTTTCTCGAGGGTCATTCGGCAGGAGTTTGTTCAGATAGCTAAGGAAGTGATACTCTTTCTGAAGCTCTTTATCGAACATCCTCACAATCTGGATAATATAGGCATACCACTTCACAAAGTTACGAACACTCTTCTTAAACTTAAATCTGTTATCTTCATCCAATCTGTTATAGGATTCGATAATAGGTTTAAACATACTTGTTACTCTACCCAAGTCAGTAGCAGACTGTTTCCCTGATTTATAGTATATCTTCGTAAATGCATCAATATCCTGCTCATTATAAAGCATCATCGAGTGTAATATGGTTAGAGTATCATAGATAAGATTAACATTTATCTCTTCATCTAATAGAGTATCTTCAAAGTAGGGTTGGAAGGATGCCTTTATACCCTCAGCATCATTCATAAAGTCCAGGATAAAGGTATCGTTTTTATATTTAGCAATCCTATTCAAACGGGATAGTGTTTGCACAGCCTTCACACCTTTCAGAGGTTTATCAACAAACATAGTATGCAATAGGGGCTCATCAAACCCGGTCTGATATTTATCAGCTACAATCAGGATTTGGTATTTATCACTATGGAAGGCAGCAGGAAGTTGTTTCTCACTTATCCTCTCTCCGGTTTCTTTCCTGTTCATCCCGACTTCTGTGTATTCTTCGCCTTTATCGTTAACAGTTCCGGAAAAGGCAACCAACACCCCGATGTCATAACCTTTCAATTTTATGTAATCAACAAACTGCTTATAATATCTCACAACATGTAAGCGAGAGGAGGTAACCACCATCGCCTTCGCTTTCCCTCTAATCTTCTTGGCTGTATTCTCTCTAAAGCTTTCCACCATCACCATCGTCTTTTGTTGCAGATTATAAGGATGTAGCGATTCAAAGCGTCTTATCGCCTGCCGGGTCTGTGACTCTTCCAATTCAGGGTTCTCAGGAGTATTCTTAGCTATTTTATAGCAGATCTCATAGGTCATGTAGTTCTTTAAGACATCCAGGATAAAACCCTCTTCAATCGCCTGTTTCATAGAATAGACATGGAACGGTCTGAAAGTTCCGTCACTCATCTTACAACCGAACATCTCCAAGGTCTTCTGTTTAGGAGTAGCAGTGAAAGCAAAGAAGGAGAGGTTCTTATGTTTTCCATGACTCAAAAGCTCTTTCACAATCCTATCCTCGAAGTCCTCTTCATCATCAGCAAAAGCAGCGTACTCTTTACGTGCCTGTTCTTTATCTGCCAGGGCAGTCTTTAGCTTCTGAGCATCAGATCCTGTCTGCGAGCTATGTGCTTCATCCACGATTATCGCAAAGCGTTTCCCTGCATTATCATCTATCTCCTGGTAGATAACGGGAAACTTCTGTAAGGTTGTAACAATTATCTTCTTCCCGGAGTTTATTGCATCTCTCAGGTCTTTAGAGCTTTTGCCCTCTCCAATTGTCTCCACCAGTCCGAACTTATGGTCAAAGGAGGAGATTGTCTCCTGCAACTGACTATCCAATACCCTTCTATCGGTTACAACAATCACAGAGGTAAAGATATTCTTGTCATTTCTGTCATGCAGACTTGCGAGTCTATAGCAGGTCCAGGCAATGGAGTTCGATTTACCCGAACCGGCACTATGTTGCACAAGGTAGCTTTCTCCAGAGCCCTTCTCTTTCACATCTGAAATCATCTTTGTTACAACATCCAATTGGTGATAACGAGGGAAGATTAACTTAGTAGCTTTCTTCTCTTTACTGAGATGGATAAACCTATGGATTATATTCAAGAGGGAATCTCTGTTCAGCACTTTCTCCCAGAGATAGGAGGTTGCATAACCCTCTTTGTTCTCGGGATTCCCGGCTCCTCCAACATTCCCCGCACCATTCGAGCCTTGATTAAAAGGCAGAAAGTAGGTTTCTTTCCCTTTTAGTCTTGTGGTCATTGCCACATCATAAAGGTCAACAGCAAAATAGACAAGGAAGCGTTTATTAAAGTTAAAGCAGAGTTCCCTTGGATTTCGGTCATAGCAGAATTGTGATTTCCCGTTCTCAACCGACTGCCCGGTTATCTGGTTCTTGAGTTCCAAAGCCACAATCGGAATCCCGTTTAGGGATAAAACCATATCAATACTGTTTTGGTTCTCGGTTGAATAGTAAAACTGCCTGGTAACTGTTAAGCTGTTCAGGTTGTATCTCTCTATGAGTTCGCTGTTCAGTCCGGATTCCGGTTTAAAATAGGCGAGTTTAAGCTTTACACCTCTATCGCTTATCCCGTTTCTGAGCACATGTAACAAACCATGTGCATTAACCTCATCGTTGAAGCGTTTATAGAGTTTCTTCTCAACCTCATCTTTGTAGATAAGCTCATAGCGTTGCCACTGCTTGGGTTGTGTCTTCTTTATAAAGCTAATCAACTCAGGTAGGTTGATAGCCTTCCCTGCATCATAATTATCTTTGTTTGCTGTTCTATAGCCACCTTCATTTAAAAGATACTCCTCTATATCAGCTTCAAACCGTCTTTCAGTCTGCTCAAAACTCATATCCTACACCTCTTTCTTACCTGTTACCACTTCATATATAAGTGACTTCTTATAACTCTCAAGCTCTGTGATAAATCTCATCTTCTTTTCGATAATTTCTAAGATATCAATACTAATCCGTTCACATCGATTTATTATTCTTCCTAGTTCATTATCTTCTGGGATAGGTAAATGAATACCGCCTACAGTTTCTGTATTAAGATTTAGCTGGGTTCCCATTTTTCCAAGTCCACCGAAACATGAACCATTCTCAAAAATATAAAATAGTAAATCCACATACTTGGGTTTCAATAAAGGGAAGTACACAAAACCATCATGGATGCAACACTTGACTTTAGTAATAATTGGTTTACCTACAGTAGCACAAATACTAAGGAATAATTCTCCCGGTTCCAATTTTACTGATTTACTTTCACCTAGTTCAGACATATATTCAGAATCTTTATCAAAATATTTTGTACACTTTGAGACATCAGCTATACGAGTCCAGACATAGCTTCCATTTACATCGAAATACTTCTCACTCTGAATCGGTCGAGGGCTTGCTCCTCTTAACACAGGAGATAAGTACTTCGTTCTTCTCACTTCCCACCCCTCCGGAATCTCCCCAATCCATTCAATCCCGGAGTCCTTCATCTTGGCATCTTTATTGAGTCCTTTGGTAACAACCTCAGTTATCAGTGACTGTTTATATGCCTTATACTCCTCAATTGTCTGTTTTGTCTTCTCAATTATCGAATCTATCAATGCCACCTTTCGATCTAAGTATTCTGCTATTCGGGTTTGGGTAGGGAGAGGGGGATAATGCGAGGAAAGAGAAAGAAATACATCTGGATACAATCTCAATCTTGAATCAATAATTCCAGTAGAGTTACTTTTAAATAAACCAGAATATAATGTAGTTCTATATAAGTAGTGATAGTATTGGGTACAATATTTCATTGTAGGTTCAAACACAGCATATGATGGGCTAACTATTCCATTATAAGAGCTTATCCCATAAGCTTTTTTCCAAGCTAACATAATGTTCATTGCAAAGTCATTAATTCTACAAACCTTATATCCTGTTAATGACTTAGCTCTTGTCAGAAATTCATCTGATTTTATTACATCAGCTTTTCTAGCTACTCCGTAATACTCTGATACTGCTAAAAGGTCATAGTCATCATCTCCATTTACAGTTACCTCTTTTCTTTCACGAAACAGAGTTTTTATTTCTGGTAACACTCCACCCTTCCGGAATCTCTCCAATCCATTCAATTCCGCTATCTTTCATCTTGCGAGGCATTATTCCCTCCTCATCGGAGAAGAGGGTTTTAAGAGATGCCATCAGTTCTGTTTCCAGAGCACTGATGCGTTCCGCTATCTTCTCAGATGGTTCAGGAGCTACATACTTATAGAAGTGGACGGGTTAAAGGGGATTTCATAACCAAGCTTGGTCTTCTTATAGTCAACCCAGGCATCGGGATTAAAGGGAACAACCTCTTTTTGGAAGTATTCCTCAATCACTTCTCTTTCATCACGACTCTTCTGCATCGGCACATTCTCAGTGTCTCTTTTCTTCGTATCTGCAAACCGGTTTCCCCCTTTTTCAGAACCTTATTGCCCTGTTCATCAAGTTCAGGAGACTCCACCACAATCTTGTAATAACCAAAATCCTCATTCTCAAAGATGCGTGATTCAACCTGTTTTACCATTATCATACTCATAGAGCTTATCAGTGAAATCACCAAAGGCTTGCACAATCGCTTTTCTGCAAGCAACTGTTTATATCAACTCGTTTATTCCCAATCGACTTTCCTGCGTTTCTCAAACATCTTGGAGGCATCGATTAGCTGGATCTTACCAATTCTATGACTCGGTTTCTCTTTCGAGATTACCCAAATATAGGTACTAATCCCTGTATTATAAAACACATCATTAGGTAGCTGTACAATCGCTTCCAACCAGTCATTTTCTATTATGTACCTTCTAATCTCGGAAGGACCTGAGCCTGCATCTCCTGTAAAAAGAGGGGAGCCGTTATGAATAATAGCCATCTTACCGGAATCTTTCAGTTTTCTTAATTCCATTCATCGTAAAGAGCATCTGACCATCTGATATTTTTTGGTAGTCCGGGAGCAAATCTTCCGTCTTCGCCCTTCTTATGTTCAGTATCTACAGTTTTCTTCGCTGATTTCCAATCTCTTCCAAAGGGAGGGTTAGAGATAACATAATCAAACTCAAAGCCTGCAAAAACTGGTCATTGGCAAGAGTATCTCCCAGACGCATGTTCTCAGCAGAACTTCCCTTAATAATCGCATCGGACTTAGCAATAGAGTAAGTCTCGTGGTTTATCTCCTGTCCAAAGGAGGTAATCTCTGCATCTGCATCCAATTGTCGTAAGCGTTCCTCCATACAGGTAAGCATCTGACCTTGTTTCCCCATCGCCATATCATAGACAGTCTTCACAACTCCCTCTTGAGTAAGGGCATCGGCATCTTCAGCGACCAGCAGGTCTGTCATAGTATAAATAATATCTCTACTCGTGAAGTGCTGTCCCTGCATCCTCATCATAACTCTCGGAGAACTTACGCACAAGCTCTTCAAAAGACATATCCCATGTCAAACAGTTGTGATTTTATCAGCACCTAAATAAGACTGAGGTTTATTAAACTCCTGAATCACATAGAACAGCTTGTCCCTCATGCTTTGTTGAGCCAATCAACTTCTTTATGGTTCCCCATAAACTCGAAGTTCTTTAGGATATCCTGCACATTCTCAGAGAAAACCGTTAAGAAAGTCTTTGAAATTATCTTCAATATTCTCAGAATCATTCACCAGATTCTCAAAGGTAAACTTACTCGTATTATAGAAAGAGTACCCGGAAGCTTTCTCTAAAAAGCCACTTTTAACTTCCAAATGTTTTATCTCTTCAAATTTCTCTAAAACCTTATCCTTAGTAGGCATAAGAGTATCATTCAATCTCTTTAAAACAGTAAAAGGCAGAATAACTAATCCATATTGATGTGGTTTGAAGGTTCCTTGTATAATATCAGCGATATTCCAAATCATATTCGCTTTTTCTTGTATATTTATAGATGTCTGTTTTATGTAATTCAGTCATTTATACCCCTTTTTGAAATCGGTTTATGCCACCCATATTACTTATTCTTTCCATGTCAATAAATGAATGTTTTTTTCCTCCAAATCTTTACCAAACCTGCGATCCCCTCCCGTAGGTCTCGCGTAGCCCATCCGTAGCCCTCCCGTAGGTAGCTACGGGAGGGGCTACCTTTCAGGTACGTGAAATCTATCTGTGGGAGTGTGTCTTTTTGGCAGTGAATTGCAAGTCTCGATAAATTTTTTGACATGTTTCGCTTGGACTCGAGCTTCAGGTATAGGACACTTTATCCTGTACCTTTGGAATGGTCATAGACCTTGCAAATGGTGCAAATCGGAGGGATTTTCTTGGACTTTGCGTTGTAGCGATAGCATGACGCGAGAACGAATCGGGCTTAGAGTACCGGGAATTAGCAAATCAAGAACCTACGCTGAAGCTAAGGCTTCTCAGGCACTCCGCTGCGATTCACTTCTTCCTAAGAGCACCATTGAGAAGGTCTAAGGACCATTCGCAAGGTAGAATGCAATCCTTCATCAGTTTCATTTCCCCGGTCATCCGTCCTGCTACAATCATCAACCCCTCAGGTAAGAGACACCTATTGAAACCCTATTGAAATGTTATTATCGAATAATAGGATTTGGATACGGTTTTAGAATGGATAGAGATTAGTTTAACTTAATAATTAATGCAGAGGAGTGAGAGGGCAGATTAAAAGCGATAGTAATAGCATCTACTGATTCTACTTTCCCTCTGGTCCTCAGCTGTAATTCTTGAGAGACACTTGAGAAACCCTTGAGAAACACTTGGGTAATCCTTGGGTTAAATGCCAAGAAATGATCAAGTTGTTGTTTAGAGAATACTATTATGGAATCAAGAATTACTGCTGGGAGTAGGGGGACTCGAGCTTCTGCTATTGACAATTAGACTTGTACCTTTGGAATGGTCAAAGACCTTGCAAATGGTGCAATTCGGAGGAATTGACTCGGACTTGCGTTGTAGTGATAGCATGACGCGAGAACGAAATGGGCTTTGAGTACCGGAATTAGCAAATCACACTCCGCTGCGATTCACTTCTTCCTTGGTTATCTTGCAGTTGCATCTACATAGTTGATGCAGTCCATATAGCACTCATATAATCGAAAAAATGGGCTCAAAATGTTGAGCCCCTACAAATAGTTCGACGTGTACTTCGGAGTACACATCATCTGATTAATCAGAGAAATCAGTGGCTACTAATCTCTATGCATCTTCTTATACCCATGATGAGCAGTAAACACATACTCGATCCCACGTGCTTTGATGAGTTGCTTAATCGTATCCACTGACTTCAGGTTCTCTTTATTATCCATTGATATTAAGCGAGAGAAGGCAGTGATTTTACTATCTCTGATGGAAACAGTATCACCTGTGAAGATGTACTTGTCATCTACTATAAAGCTTGCACTTCCGGATGTATGTCCCGGTGTTACTATGCATTCAACTCTCTTCTCACCAATCTCAAAGATCTGACCGGACTCAAAGGTCTTATAATCACGATTGAGTTCATTCGGTTTACCGAGTTTGATAAAGCCAAAAGTACGTTTACCACCTTTAAGGAATAAATGCTCCTTCTTGGAGATATGAACCTCAGCAGTAGGGAAGAGGTCTATTGCACCTGTATGGTCATAATCAGAATGAGTGAGGAAGATATGCTTAACATCTTTGGGATTAACATACAGGCTGTTTAGCTGCTTGGTAACGTTCCCTTCATCCTGACAGCAATCAATAGCGATATAACCTTCATCGCTTTTAATCAGGAACAGGTTCACAAACCTGTCCTTTACAACAAAAACATCATCAGTCACTTTCTCTGTTTCAGAGACAGAACGTTTCATCAAACGCATCTCTTTGAGAATTGCTACAATGAACCATGTAATAAAACCAAGTAGAACAGCACCTGTGAGTTTAAGTATGAGAAGGACTCTTTTCATATCTATTACCTACTCTTCGCAACCGCCATGCTCATTTCCATCATGATCATCGTGCTCTTCAATTGCAGGTAACTTATTCTCATTTGCAAGAAGTTTAGGATTCTTAATTGCTGCTTCAAGCATCTCCAGTGACCAGTTGCCTTCATGTCTACCAATTCCATTCATGAATTTTGGGAAGTGCACAAATCCAATCTCTTTACCATCAATCTTGGCAGTGAATTTACCATTAATAACAACTGCAAATGGGAAGTGGGTTGTAGGTAAACCATAGGCTTTGATGATGTCAGCTGATTCAGGACTGTATATCTCATTTAGATAAATCTTGTACTCTTTACTGTATTTGTTAACCATTGGGAGCACTTTAGAAAGTGTTTTGATTGATGGTGGTTTATTCTTAAAGAATATCTCGATTGTCTTTGTCTCTTTGGCTGAAAGCACTGAGAGTGATAAGATTCCCAGCATGAATATCGATAGTATTGTTTTCATAAAACGTCCTTTTAGATTATTATCTACTTTCTAATGCGTTGGAGATTGTTGTCAATGAAATTGCACTTTCACATAGTAAATCTATCTTGCATCTTTTCATCATCTAGTACTAATGCAATTCTCGCTTCCTGTAACGTGTTTCTAACGGGAAGCTAACGGCAAGCTAACAGGGAATAGATGTGATGTAAAGGAGACAAATCACTCATTCATCTTTGTTTTATATTTAACCACGAAATACACTAAATACACGAAAAATAATAGAGCTAACCCCCTTTGGGTGCTTTTTGTGGTTTTCGTAGTTTGTATTTTAAGGGCAACTTTCTTAAGGCATATAAGCTCTTCTTTAGTCATTGGCTAAAGTTATCGGAGAGTTTAATTGTTGCTTGCAATTGCAAGCGAGCTCCTTCTGCTGGTCGCTTTAGACACTAAAGCAACTACTTTTTAAGGAGCTCATAAGCTGGTGGGGAGCCACTATATGTAGATTAAAAAATATTAGGTAAAACGAAGAAAATAGTAGATCATAACTATTGGATATACCTATGTATGATTTATGCATAGAAATTCAAAATGAGCTACAATCTGAACAATGATGTTTTCTAAATTATTTTACTTGACCCCAGAATTGAATATGCTAAAAATAACCAATATATTAAAAAACTATTAGGGATAGAAACTCTTAGTAAGAATTACAACTATTTTATTTATAAAATGGAGGATGCATGTATACTAAAGGGAAAAATCAACATGTTGTGAAGCATGGAAAAGACTGGGCTGTAAAAGGTGCTGGTAACTCTAAAGCAACAAAAGTCACAAAGACACAAAAAGAAGCCATTAAAGTCGCAACTCGAATAGCAAAGAACCAGAAGTCTGATACTAAGATTCATGGTGTAAATGGACAGATTCGTGGTGGCAATAGTTATGGTAATGATCCATGTCCACCGAAAGATAGGAAGTGACTGAGGAAGATATATACGATTAAAAGGTGTGAAACATGACAAAAACAGTTGGTCGAAATGAAAAATGCCCATGTGGTAGCGGAAAAAAGTATAAATATTGTTGCCTTGTAAATTGCCAGTCTTTTATACTAAAGAATGACATAGATGAAGCTTTCAACAGATATGAAGAAGATTTAATTCAGTCTGAAATTAAAGATGTTACAGGTTTTTTCTCAACTTACGATAATGTTGATTTGCTTTCAAAGCTTAGCATTCTACATATAACTCCTAAGAATCATAGCAAAAATATTAGATTAGAAGAAATTACTCGGCAAGCACTTATATCCGATAAAGGAGCTCTCAAAAAAATTAGCTCTAATGAGTTAAGAGAAATCATTCATAAAAATTTTCCATCACACCATCTTGAGGATCCACCTGAAAATCTTTTTACAGAGAATATTATGACTCCTTTTGGTAATAGAATTGTGTACACAGGTATCGCAGAAGGACAGGTACTTATACTACAACAATTGATAGATTCCATATTCCGTGATAAAAGTTGTCTAACACAAGAAATAAAACTATCGATTCTAGGACCTACATATCTTTTATTATCGATATCTAACTATTTAGCTAAATCTATGAAGCATAGTAGAAATATGTTTGTAGAATATGAACTTGATCGGGCAATTACTATTCCTGAAAATATCACTTTGATCGAGTTAAGCAAACAATTAATCCTTACTAAAGAAGTCATTAGTTCAATCTTTAATGATTATGAATTTAAAAATGAATGGATTGATGATTTTGTTTTAGATTTAGGTAATCCACTCTTACAGAATGATGACAATTTTACAAATCCCATTTTACAACGACCAATAGTAAAAAAAGGGAATTATTATATTCTTATTGGTCCAACAACAATTATTTATGCTTGTTTAAACAATATTTGGTATAATGCTATACGACTAGGATTTCTGCACTCAGTAAAAGATTTATATGAACAACATTCTTGGAAGAGGATAGTTCAACTTCTTCAGAATAAAGGATATGCGCTTCAAGATTATCAAATTTCATCCACAAAATTGCCTGTTATGGATGGCATCTTTGGCTTTGATTCTAATAAAATACTATATTTAGAATACATTCTCGATGATTGTTCCCAGATAGACCCATGCAATCCAATAATGACAGATACTCATGAACTTGATGAAAAAGAAGCCCAAAAAATATCCAAGAGAAGAGAAAACCTGCTTAAGGGACTTCAAAAGGATAAGAGCTTCAATAATTATGAGATTTACCGGTTGACCATTATCAATGGTATCGGTAGAGGATTCTCATTGTTATCTTCAATAGATCATTTTGTGGAAATTGATGGTTTTAAGGACAGCATAATATTAGCACTTAATGATTTAAACATTATATTTCAACATCAGGCTACTACTAAATTTTCAATTTGGAATTATTTAGAGGCAAGTCAAAAATTAACTTACATAACCCCTTTTATTCTTGATAACATAGCGATGTTTTTGGATAACGATAACAGCTTCTATATATCGGATGAAAGCACCTCTAGTTCAATTAGTGTTGGAGTCGGTACAGCTTTAAGCATGAAATTTGATACAATCAATGCACAAGATAAGCACCTTGTTCAATATAAGTACCAAGGACAAAATATATATGTCCCTGTTATTAGAATTGAATACCCATCTATTCTTCCTATCTATTCATCCTGGTATAGTCCTAATCTCCCATATTTTGTACTAACAGAAGTATTAGGAGTTAATGTCTTTATTCAATACAGACTTTCAACTAAAGAGAATGGAACAATAAACAAACAAATCATGCATGAACTGTCCAGATGCGTTGCTTACTGGATGTATTCTTTATCAAAGAGATTTAATCAAGATCAGATTGCTGTAGAAAATAAGTTAAACTTCAACATCAGTTTTCAACCAAAGAGTCTTAAAGCTAACATTGGTTTGGAAGAAAAAAATCCCCCTGCCTGTCTTGGGAAATTCCATCTTGAAGAAAACACTCTATTGATTGAGCTTGATGAATACCTTATTCTTAGACTTACAAAATCAGATAACTCATTTGAAAAAAGCATAATGTCAGAAGTATTCCAATATTTCATGAAATGGTTTGAGCAGTTTTCTCAAGTAACTTTAAATATTCAGAGTATATTAGATTGTTGTTTACCTTTGGGATCAAAAAAAATGCTCTTTCTATATAACAGTCAAGATGATTGTAGACTAAGTCCCGAAAACTTAAGCGATTATGTGAAACTGCCAAGTTATTATTTAAACTCACAAATTGATGATTTCGGATTGTTGTTAAGGAATGTAGGAAAGGCTGAAGGACAGATTTTAGGAAGAGAAGATTGCTTAGAAGAGTTAAAACAAGCTGTTGAATTTTATACTGATGGTTTAGAAGAAATTTTGAAAAGATATGATGTAAATGATGTTGTCTCGATATTCTTGATGTATTACGAATCATCAATTCAAAGGAGGATGTGGTTCAATAAGTCTCTCGCATCAAAAATCGAATGTTTTATTGAAGATGTTGATGTGAAAAATAAATTAATCTCAGAAGACAAAGGTAACAATCAAGTCTCAATAGCAATAAGATGTCTTATCGAGAAAGCAATCTATATGAATTATTCCGGAGATAGTACATTTAATCAAAAAGATTTCGACAAAGCAATTGCATATATGATAAATGTTATTGAGTGGGCTTCAATTAGGGATAGTATTTATTACAATATTGATAACCCTAGGGTTAAATTGCTGAAATCTGGTAGGTTGGGTATTAGTTATGACTACAAAGAAAGCAAAAGAATGTATTTTAAAGATAAATTTGAGGAAAGGATCATATTCTCAAAAGAAGCATATAATCCCTTTAAATTGCAGGAAAGTGTTGATGAAGAAAAATTCAAGATTGCTTTCTTATCGGAATTTGGTTTTTCTTATGATAGTTATACCAATTTGCTATCCCAGTCCATTGATATTGCATTTAATTTTGAAGGATCAGTATATCTAAATAGTTTCAACGATTTTAAGAGGTCAGTAAGGACTGATTCGGAACTTAATCAAGAAGAATTGGAAGCAATTATTCAGGCATTTAGTCTAAAGCCACAAGAAAACAGTGATGTAGATGTACGGATATATGAGCAATATGAATATCATCCATGGAGATTTAAAAGGAAGTTCTCATTATTTATGAAACCTTATATTTTGTTGAATAAAAATGGAATTGAACAGATTTGTTTCGGAGCTCGTGAGCTTCAAGACTCAATGTACTACCTTTCAGAGGCAATAACCCTTGGTAAATATAAAGCAAGAAGCAAAACTATGATCTCGTACATCGGAAGAGTAAATGATTTAAGGGGAAAGCACTTTAATGAAGATGTTTACAATTTCCTTAGTAAATATCAGAGTAGTGAGTTCATCGTTGAAAAAGAAATGAAAATATGTCCAACAAGTGTTTTGAAATCTAAAAAGGATCTTGGAGATATTGATATAATCATCGTCTCAAAAGAGAGAAAATTTATCATTGCCTTAGAATGTAAGCAGTTGATTCTTGCAAAAACTCCATATGAACAGTATGGGGAATTAAAGAAGTTTATTCCTTGGGATAAAAAAGTAACTGCAAGAGAAAAATGGTTAAATGCAAATATTGATTTACTTGGGGATTCACTCTCTCTTGATAGTGTCAGTGAGTATAAGCTTAAGTATATGTTCTTAACAAATCAAATAATTCCCGTCAGCTACTTAGAAAGTGATGAGTTAAATCATAGGTTTTTATCTTTTAATTCCATAAAGCAAGATTTCTTAATTATGTTCGAGGAGAACTAAATCCCATACAAGTAAATGACAAGGTTTAATAATCCACGAATCAATAGTCTTCTTACACGTCAGGATAGCAAAAGTATTAACTCGATTGCATTAAACTATCGGGATGACAATCAATAAGACATTACAACCAGCATCGGGAGTTCGGTGAACCGACAACCAACTTCTTGCGACTTCGGAGTGAATAAACATTTAATTCCAATTCCCTATGCTCTTAAACTCACACAAGTGACCGGAATTATGCGTAAGCTATCTTAATCTAGACTTCTTATTCTTAAGAATAAAATACACACCTAAAATAGCCGGGAGCAGATCATTAAACAAGAAAATTGAAAAGGCAGATGCTACAGCAATTTCACTTGATATCGCGAACTTACTGAGAACATTGATTGCAAAGAACTCTCTGAGTCCAATACCACTAAATGTGATAGGAATAGTGTTAGAAAATAAGATAAGGGCTGTGCTATATGCTACTTTTGCTAATGAGATGCTGATGAACGTGTTAATAAACAACCAGTATTGCATGAATGTTGAGCTTTCGTAGATTAATTGGCTAATGATAATCTTGAAGATGTTGTGTTTGTAAGATACCTGGTACTTCTTTAGTTTATTAATCTTTCCTATAACGAAGTATAGTACAATTGGAAACACTGTTATCAGACACGCAAGGCTTATTCTTAGACTATAAGAAAAATTATCAAAGTAGAATAATGAAGCCCAACCGGCAAAGAACCAGATTGTCCATGTGCCAAACACTTTCTCTAAACCAATTGAAAGTGCTGTATCCTTTTTACTACTATTATCAACGTAATAGACTTTACCAAAGGTTGCAAGACCACCGGGCATAACAAACCTTAGAGCTAAACCAATCAGATATGATTTGATAATATCTAGCTCTGAACTCTTATAATCCGGATTAATTTGAAGGAACTTCTTCCAGTTATAATACTGAGTCACATGTTTAACTAATGCGAGAGCCAGAACAGCTATTACTGTTAGAAGAGAATATGAGCTTATATTCTTGAATACATTCCTGAAATCAAGATTCTTGAATATCAAAAAAAGGATGATAGCAGACAAAGTCAGCTTTAGGAAGAAAGTTATCCTACTCTTAGTTAGTTTTTCCATTTAAACCCCGATAATGCGCCCCAGATTGAAAAGAATAGCATGTAGTATGGTAGAATAAAGATAAACAGTAAGTCTACAGGTTTGAGTTCTTCATGATGTTTGAAACAACTTGCCACATAGAATGAAAGCATTCCTAGAGCATAGGGCAGAAGAGGTAGAAGTGATTTAGTGACTATAACGTTTATGGGAAGCCAGATAAAGAAAACAAGAATCAATAATGAAAGAAACATGTAGAGGGGAGAGGACATTCTGAACTTGCCCATCTGGCGTTTCTCTCGGTTGATTGTTGAGCTCAAGGATTCCTGTCTGTTGTTTTCCAGAACCTTAATTTCTGAATTGTAAGCAACTTTCCATTTAGTCTTATTCACAAGCTTCAAGAGAAGCTTATCATCACCTGCAACTTCATGCTTGATTGTCTCATAACCACCAATCTCATCGAAGGTCTCTTTTCGAATAGATAGGTTTCCGCCAGAGCAACTGAAAGGTAAACCAAGTCCGGCTGTAGAAGCAAAATTACCTACTGACATTAATCTTTTGAACCTTGCCATTGCCGGTATGAAACGTTTTCTAACATATCCGATAACAAAACCGGTCTCAGGTGTATAGAAACTGTTCATTGAGCTTAGCCACTTAGAAGGTACGGTTGTATCTGCATCTGTGAAGAGAAGAATCTCGTTGTTAGAGCTTTCAACTCCTGCTTTAAGGGCGGCTTTCTTGCCGAGATACTCAGTACTCTTTTCCTCTAATACGATGAGTTTGAACT
The DNA here is from genome assembly GCA_963677495.2 of Cloacimonadales bacterium (SeqCode). Taxonomy (GTDB): domain Bacteria; phylum Cloacimonadota; class Cloacimonadia; order Cloacimonadales; family JAFGVF01; genus Zophobacter. The sequence continues at coordinate 1,081,096 of CAXXOU010000004.1, read as the reverse complement.
GAGGTTTATCCTCAATATAGTCTTTTATAACATTGGATGTATTATCGATTGAGGCATCGTCAACGAGTATAATCTCATACTTGTCTATTGGGTAATCAATACGGTGTAATGACTCCATGAAGTCTCTTATCAAGTCAACTTCGTTCCTAATTGCTACAACAATCGAGAAGCTATGTGTTTTCTCATGCTGTCTCGGATGCCATCTTAGCATGGCAATGGAGAGAATTATCAAGAATGTTGCAAAGATTGAAGCAATAATCATTAACTAGAACTTTGTCATATAGCTAATCGAGAATGTGTTCTCTTTTTTATCATTCGAGTCAAACTTGGTGCTTGCTGCCAGTTTGAAGTAATGATGTGCAAACCATTCAATACTGTAAACAGCTGTTAGCTCAGTAGTATTAGTAATCTCTCCCTCGAGAAGCTCTGTTTCGAACTCATCTCTGTCACCGGGAATATTGTCCTCGTAGTTCCAGAGATAGCTGTTAGCATAGTCACCTTGTCGTGTAAGGCTATAATTTAAGTCTAGAGATCCCATTCTTTCGATTGGAATATTGCATTCCAAGCTATAGTTGACTAGATTAGTGCCTTCAGGATAACCTAGAGTTTGATTTGAATGTGAAGAATAGTTCCAATAGTATTTGTGGGTGTATAACCAAGGTCTAACAATAGTAAGTTCACCAGTAAGTGTAATGTCATCTTTCAGCAGGTAATGAAAGTCTTGGGATAAGCCTGCTTGAAAAGCCCATTTATTGCCCCACCAATTTGTGAATATCTTATCTTTACTCAATTCGTCTAATATCAGGTTTGAATAGAGAGTCGTTTTGCTTAGCTTTATGTCACCACCGGCAAAAATAAGCACATTATCTCGATCTCTAAGCAAATGCTCATTAATACGCCAGAAGCCAAGGGGGAGAAGATAGTTGGAGTCTAGTGATCTATGTCCATAGATAATCTCTTCACCCAGGAAAAGATGAATATTCTGATAATTCCAATCTATCTTATGAAGAGATACAAACTTATCTACCATAGTTTTCCCATAGTTTCCATCATATTCATCAGGGATAAGAGTTCCCTGCATAACAGAATAGCTGAAATCTCCCATAGTTAGTTTAGCACTAAGGTAACCATAATCGTCGCAGTTGTTATCGAGTATTATACTTCCACTTATGTTATTACCAACAAGGAAGTTCCCTCGACCAATAGTGAAGATTGCATTGTCTGTCAGATAACTCAGACTTCCTTTGATATTATCAATATGTGTAACATTGTTTTCACCTTCATCAGATTTGTGCCAGCTATCAACAATGTAATCATTTACGGCAGCATCTGTAGCACCGGAATAATGACCTTTCCACCAATCAGTATGAAGCAGGAATCTGTTATTGATATTTGCTTTTATCTCCATACCGTAGCCGGTGAAATAAAAAGCATTCTTTTCAACTGCACGATAATCAATATAACCGGCAACATTGAAATCAATATATGCCTTTTTAGTAGTATATTTAAGCAGACTTTTATAGTCTTCTCTACCTGTAAGATACTCACATATAGATTGTTGTAAGGAAGTTGGAGAGGTGAACATATGATAGTACTTAGCCTCCATATCATTCTCTATCACCTCAAACTTAACCTCTTTATTGTACTTTAAATAGGAGAGACTAACCTTTGTATAAATCTCAGGAAGCTCCCAAAGTGGTGCAATGTAATCCTGTGCACCAATCAAAAGCACTACTGATAATATCAATGTTACCAATACAAACCGCTTCATAGAATATACCTCCTAAAAAGATTTTATAATATTCTCCACATTCTCCAATGCTGTTGGAATCTTATCGATGGATTTACCACCAGCCATAGCCATATCAGGTCTTCCGCCACCTCTTCCGTCAACAAACTCAGCAAGCTGTCCAACAATCTTACCGGCCGGATACTGCTTCTTAAGATCATCTGTCACAACAGTAAGAAGTGATACTTTTCCTTTAATCTCAGCTATAAGTATACCGATACCACTACCGAGCTTTTGTCTCAATGTATCACCGGCATTTCTTAACTCGTTAGAGTTATCAATTGCAACTTTGCCAGCTGCTACTTTGACTGTATTTATCTCCACTGCACTTGAAATGAGATTATCAATTTCAGAACCGGCTGCCTGACTCTTTATTGTCTTTAGCTCTTTCTCAATCTCTTTGTTTAAATCTATTAATTGCTGAACTTTATCTGCTATTTTCTCATGTTTTGCTTTAAGTAGAGATGCTACGTCATTAAGCAGTGATTCTTTCTTCTCATAGTAGTTATAAACAGCTTCACCGGTAATGGCTTCTATACGACGGATTCCTGCAGAACTGGAAGATTCAGAAAGAATCTTAATCATACCTATCTCAGCACTATTACTGACATGTGTACCACCACATAGCTCTTTTGAAAAGTTGCTTAATGAAACCACACGAACTACATCACCATACTTCTCACCAAATAGGGCTGTTGCACCATCTTCTTTAGCTTCATCAGGTGTCATGAGTTTTGTCTCAACTAATGATGCATTAGTTATCTCGGCTCTTACAAGCTTCTCAACTTCAGCGATTTCAGCAGGTTTCATCCCATTGAAATGTGTAAAGTCAAAGCGTAAATAATCAGCAGTTACAAGTGATCCTTTCTGTTGAACATGATCACCAAGAACTTTCTTAAGAGCAGCATGGAGAAGATGCGTAGCTGTATGATTGGATGCAATTCTTCTTCTACGGAAAGTGTCAATTGAGGCTGTGACCTTCTTATCATTAATCATACCTGATTTAAGCTTACCAATATGGATAAACTGCTCACCACTCTTCTTAACTTCACTAACTTCAATCTCAAAGTCATCATTAGAAACTATACCGGTATCAGCGACCTGACCACCGGATTCAGCATAGAATGGGGTCTTATCAAGAATGAACATTACTGAGTTGTCATGATTCAATCTATATTTAATTATTGATACTTCAACAGTAGTATTCTCATAACCCAAGAACTCAGTGGGTACATCTTCACCAAGTACTGTCCACTCTTTGTTATCCAGCTCAACCTTGAAGGAAGAAGCTGAACGTGCTCGTTCTTTCTGCTCTTGCATCTTCTTCTCAAAGCCATCCGTATCAACTATATAGCCTTTCTCTTCAGCTATGATTATTGTGAGGTCTAATGGGAAGCCATAAGTGTCATAAAGCATGAAAGCATTATCACCTGAAAGGGTAGTTCTTTCAGTCTTTTCAATCATCTCATCAAACTTTACAAGTCCTTTATCAAGGGTAAGATTAAAGCGTTCCTCTTCACCTTTGATAATCATCTCAACATATTCCTGTTGCTCTTTCAGTTCAGTGAAATGGTGTCCCATAATCTCAATAAGAGTTGGAACAATTTTATAAAGGAATGGTTTCTTCATATTGAGAAGACGACCCATTCTAGCAGCTCTTCTAAGAATACGTCTGATGACGTATCCACGTCCTTCATTAGAAGGGATTCCACCATCAGCGATAGAGAAACTTAGAGCTCTTATGTGGTCAGCGATCACTCGGTGGGGAACTCCTTGTTCATCTCTGCTGTACTCGACACCTGTTAGTTCTGAAATCTTCTTCAAGATAGGAACAAAGAGATCAGTATCATAGTTACTGTTATGACCTTGTAATACTTGGCATAAACGTTCAAAACCAGCACCAGTATCAACATGTTTCATTTTAAGTGGAGTTAAAGAACGGTCTTTGTTACGGAAGTATTGCATGAACACAAGGTTCCAAAGTTCGATGTATCTATGGCAATCTCCATTAACTCTACAATCATGTTCACCTTCAACTCCGCAGTAGTCAGTTCCTCTGTCATAATGGATCTCAGAGCAAGGACCACAAGGACCAGTTTCTCCCATCTCCCAGAAGTTATCTTTATCTCCATCGAAGAGGATATGAGTAGGGTCAATGTCTGTATGCTCTTTCCAAAGGTCAAAGGCTTCCTGGTCACTCTCATGAACCGTAGCATAAAGCTTCTCTTTAGGAAGTTTCCAAACATCTGTTATGAGCTCCCAAGCCCACATAATTGCTTCTTTTTTGTAATAGTCACCAAATGACCAGTTGCCAAGCATCTCGAAGAATGTGTGATGATAACCGTCTCTACCAACTTCATCCAAATCATTGTGTTTACCACCTGCACGGATACATTTCTGTGAATCTACTACTCTTAACTCTTTTGGTTCAATCTCACCAAGAAAGATGTTCTTGAATTGGTTCATACCTGCATTTGTAAACAATAGGGTAGGGTCATTTCTTGGAATAACTGTATCAGATTCCACAACGGTATGCTGTTTAGATACGAAAAAATCTATAAATTGTTGCCTAATCTCTTTACTGGTCAACATAATAATCTCCTGAAAATATTAATTTTAATCAAGTTTTGGGATTTATTTATAGAGTCAAGATATTTGTCTAAATCGATAGGTTGCAAGCAAACCTATCATTGGAGTTATAGATTTCAACTCTTCTAGGGAGTTTGCCCGAGCTGAACCAAGAGAAGCGAAAGCGGACTTCCTATAAGGGTTGAATGCGAGTTGGTCTCATATTGATGAAACATTATCATACCATTAAGAGCTGTCTCTCATACTACTGATAGGTAGCTCTGGGGTTAAATTTCTTTTATATCCTGAATTAGTAAATGCCCTTATCTCCTGACAAGGGCATTAAAATAAACGATTAATACTATTTGAGTAGTACAAGTTTTTGTGTGACTTTCCTTTCTCCATTAGATAATTTACAGAAATACACTCCACTTGCTGTTCTTTCAGGTTTCCATTCATAGGTATGTTTACCTGCTTTGACATTACTTTCAATCAGAGTTTCAACTAATTCTCCTTTGATATTGTATATCTTAAGTGTTACATAAGTGTTTTCTGATACACTATAAGATATTGTTGTCACAGGGTTGAAAGGATTAGGGTAAACAGAATCAATGGATAAAGTTGGAGCAATCAAGACAGTATTATCTGAATTACCAACACTCTGATAAGTGAAAGATTGTTCTTCAGCAAATGCAGAACGAGCAAAGGAGTTATCAATTGATTGGCAACTCCAATAGTAGGTTTCATTTTCATCGAACACTGAGCTTTTTATTAGATAGAAACAATTTGAGTTAATTCTCCCAAATACAGGTTTCAATGCTCTACCATCCGGTAATGCCATTGGTGATACAATGTCACATCCTCCCGGAGTAGAACCTATCTTGACTTCATAAGTTAAACTAATATCAGGTTGTTCAACATCTGTTCCCATATCCCACTCAAACTTAAAGTATTCTCCTTCTTCACTGATACGAAGGTTTGTAGGAGGAATTGGTACACTATTAGGTGTTGTACAGTCGTTACGATAAAGTATAGAATTAGGATTTCCATTGCTGGCACGCCCTGATATGGCTAAGTCTAAGTCTCCATCAAAATCATAATCACAAAGCTTACAATCCGATGCCCAGAGTTGTAACAGGTTTTCTGATTGTTCGACAAAATTTAAAGACTCATTACAATAAACTGAAGTAAATGGTATTGTACTTCCTGAAGAATTTTCTTTGCCAGTCAAGACTATATCAATATCTCCATCATTATCAATATCAGCAAGTTCAACATCCCCATATTTTACTGCCTGAAGATTTGAAGTAATGTCTGAAAATGTCCCATTATTGTTCAGATATATATTAGTATTAGTCTGATTGGAATCATCTCCGCATATAATTAAATCAGAATCTCCATCATTATCAATATCACCCCATTCTATACTTGAAAGATATAAATCTGAAATACTAGTAGTAACAATATCAAACCCACAACCATTATTTCGATATAATTCAGTTACACCATTGTTACAATTATCTGAGCCTGAAATAATAATGTCAATCAACCCATCATTATCAAAATCACAAGCTTGAGCATCGCATGATGTTACGTTTACGAAATTTAGCCCACTATTAACAAAACCAGTAGAGTTTTGTTCGTATAAGGCAGTGATAGCTTGCGAATCTTCTGTATATCCAGATAACAAAAGGTCTAAAAGACCATCATTGTTGTAATCGAACCATATTGAAGATGAGGAAGATACAGGTTCAAACAATTCTGTTTGATTTACTAGGACACCATTTACATTTTCCAGTAGCTCAGAAATTTTTACATCAGGATCATCATCTATCTTACCAGATATAAATAAGTCTATGTAACCATCAAGGTTATAGTCACCCCACACACTTGAAGCATAGGCGAGTCCTGGTATAACAACTCCACTATTGGTTAAACCGTAATTGTCATTTACATATAATTCTGCTGTGTAAATATGATTTGTGCTGTTAACAACACCTGCTACAAACAAATCATAATCTCCATCATTATCATAGTCTCCCCATTCCAATGTTCCTGAATAAACTCCTTGGATATCTGCATTTGTGTTTACAAATGTTGTTGAGAAAAGAAAAGCAATTAAAAATAGCATTACTATCATCAGTGAAAACTTTAAATAAGTCATTATTCCTCTTTTTGATGCTAATAAGTTTTTATACTGAATTATTATCGTTTAGTCATCTTAAATTATATCAGAACTATTCTTCAACTCTAATTTGTCAACAAAAGATGTATACATTCATAGGATATATCAAAGTGTATTTGCAAGCCAATTAATAACAATAGTTGCAACAGATCCAATAATAGCTCCAATGATAGCACCATGCAAACCACCAAATATTGCTCCCTTCAAAGCTCCTAGAAGATCAGCAATAATGACTTCAATCACAATAGGAGGAAGCCCTTTACTCGACATTTCTGTACTCATAACATTTTTAAGGGCTAAACTCCAATCATCGTAATATTCATCCCAATATAATGCAGAGCTTTCTCCAACAGCCAATCCACAATACAATTGTATTTTTTGATCTGAAGTTAAGCTTGTATCTTTAGATACCTCAAAGCCAATTTCTCTGAATTTCGTTTTAACTGTACTGGCAGTTGGTTGTGTTTGAAGAACAGAATCCATTTGTACTAAATATGGTTGAATTTTATTAGCCCATGACACCTTATAGACCAAAGAATCCCAAGATGTTGTATCGGTTGTTGTGAATTCATCAAAAATATCAGTAAAATCAAAATCTAAATAACCTAATTCATCTAGGTCTTGGCTTAAAAAACTGACTGTCCATGCTGAAATGCTATCTTTTAACGCTGTTACTCCCACGATTGTGCTATCTGTTTCGGCCTCTAATGATGTTAAAACTGATTCAAGACAATCGTTGTGAATCTCACCCATGTATGCATATGGATTTACAAATGACTTAGCTAAGTCACTTTCCTCTGGGTTTACAATTCGTCTAGATTGGTGACAGCCCGGTATTAACAGCGATACAATAAGTATGAATATTACTATTCTGTTAAGTGTTTTCATTATCTACTCCTTACATATTTGTTACAAATTATAATTCTAAACTTAAATGTCAAGCCAATATTTAAGTTTTTGAATATCTTAGATAAATATTATTGACAGCATATGCCTTAATACTCATATTGGTATTATTAATTTTTAAGGAAGGTTTTTATGAAAAAATTGTTAAAGCATCTAAACATCATCTTATTCTTATTGTTAGCCATTTATGGTTGTGGTGAAGTTGCAACTAAAACAGATTACAATTATCAAGGATTGGGCAAAGGTGGAGAAAGGAACCTACATAATGAGATTCTCAATGATTTCTTTACTTACTTTGATTCAACAAATTACAATGCATATGCAGACACCTTTATTACTAATAACTATTCGATTGGTGATACATTGGGTTTATCTGATTTATATGATATTTTATCTGACTCAACTCTCTTTAGTTATTCTTCATCTGCTATGGCATCCGCACTTGATGATAATGTCTCGTTAACAACATCTGAAATGGCTGACTATCTTTCAGATTTTGAAGACTTAGTAACAGATACTCCCAACTCTTATAAATCAAACATTGGAATTTTAGAATACATGGAGTGCATGGACACATTACTCGTTAGTACTATAGAAAGTGCAACTAATTGCAATGCTTCTGATGTAGCTGCATTTAAAGCCATTCTAGCTTATGACATACAAGTAGGAAATGGAACAAGAGATCGGTCGTTAGTAATTTCTTATATGCAAAATATTTTAGATAATAATACAAAATTATCAAAAGTTGGGAAGAAAACAATTACTTTCTTAAAAGAGGATTATCAATTCTGGTTTGTTGATCATACAGAGTACCTTGATTTGGATGATGTAAAAACTATGTTGCTAAAAATTGATCTATATGATAATGCTGGATTAACTATAGATGAGAGAGTCTGGATGTATACACGAGATTTGCCTAGTTCTGATGCTGCAGCATTAGCGAGTTATCTGGATAATCATAATTACGGAGATAATGATCCAGCAGAGGATGAGACAATTTATTGTGATGCAGAAATTCAAGCAGCTCTTTATTCAGCTAATGCTGAAGCAAAAAAACAGTTGCTCAAATTTGTATTAACCCTCATTTCTAACGCATTTTAGTTAAGTATGTAATTTTGTAGTAATAGAAAAAAGTATTGGAGGTTTTATGATTAATAAGAAAACAATCTTACCATTTGCACTACAATTAATTGGCCTTGTTATCGTTACGGTTGTTATTCGAGTCTTTTTGAAGAATAATCCAAATGCATTAGAAGAATCATTGATTCCTAGTTCTTTTTACATCGTAGTTTTCGTTGCCTTTTGGATAAGTGCAACAATCATAGCAATTACATATAGAAACAGGATACACAAACATGATATAAGGATGGTAATTATTCAAAAAGCATCCGTTAAATTTATGCACTATTTTTTCTATTTGTGGTTTATTGTGTTTCATATGTCTCGTTCTATAGAGTTAAACAATGTTGCTTTTGAGTATATATCAATAGTAGTAGTTCTAATATTATTCGTATCAATTATGGTATCTAGATTCGAGACTTTGAAAGATATAGAAAAAAGGGCGATAAATTAAAAGTTTAATCGTAGATTTGTTATATTTGGAAGCTCTACACTGACGTAGAGCTTCTTTTATATTACACCCAGTAGATAATACTATAAATATTATTAAACTATAAATAATCACAGGGCAATCCCTAGTCTAATTAAACAAGTTTAACCAACAGTTAGTGTCTACTAATCTTTCGTGTATCAATTTCATACCCCTTGCACTTACAACCCTCCATACTCTAATACATTTCCTGAGAGTCTCTTGGGTAATCCTTGGTAAACAGTTAAGCAATACTTGAGTAAATGCCCAAGAAAAAAAACAAGTAATAAGCAACGTAACCAGAAAAGTTGAGTAAAAATTGAAAGGGAGCGTAGAAGCAGATAAGAATGGATCGATTGATATCACTCTCGAGGAAACATTCATAATTAATTGCATATTTTGTAAGCTTTTACAAAGCTTTTACAGAACAAATACCTTGCCGGAAGTCAACCTGAAATCCAGAAGCCTCCCTTGCCCCTCCCTTGGCTCTCCCTTGGGTTTGCAAGGGAGGGTCGAGAGTGGGGCATGAGAAATCTAAGGGTGGAATGAAGACTTTATTCAAAAAAAATGCATACTTTTTCACGGAATCTCTCATTTTTCACACATATAATTATAGAGGAAGGTTTTTTAGCTGATAGCTAAAAGCCTATAGCCTGTAATTATTAAACGAAAACCTTTTTGAGAAGGAATTGGAGGAAACAATGAAAGTAAATTTAGATTTGATAGCAAAGACTTTGAACGGTAGAGTCGGAAAACTTGTATTTTATTACTATCCGCAGAGTGATGCACTTATAGCACGAACTTATGTGAAACCAAGAAAAAATAAGAATAACTCGAACTTTTCTCTTAAAACCAAGAATCTTAGTAAGTTTTATAAGAATTGCACTGATAGTTACAAGAGTGATATCAAACATTATTCGAATAGGCTTAACAACATCAGAGTCGGTGAAGGCATTATTTATAATGGTTACAACGTATTTATCAAAATGATGCATAACCTGCACAAAGCCTATCCCGAAGTTGATCTAAAGACAATAACACCGGAGTATGTTGTTGCTCTTAATTTGCCGGTTATTACTATCAAAATGGCTGTTGAGAATGAGCTGTTACCTGCTGTATAAGATATCAATGATTTGATTCATCCGATATTGGAGTGATATGTACCTTCTTAATGGTTGAGCTTGAGCGACAGTTACATGGTGGATATAATAAAAAAGCCATCCGAAGATGGCTTAAAACTTGGTGGAGCATAACGGACTTGAACCGATGACCCCTACACTGCCAGTGTAGTGCTCTCCCAGCTGAGCTAATGCCCCAAGAGTGTTTTTAAGAAATCTTAACCTGATTTTGTGTCAAGCAAAATGACATTTTTACATCTATGTTGCACCGATCAGGATGGGGAACAGGATACATATGAAGCGACCACTCTAATCTTTACTCAGAAGCTAATATTGTCATGTGTAATCATAAACTTAGTTCAACGGTCGAACGTATGATTTCTAAGTTTCGGTCAGTGGAAACTGCCGACCATGTCGGCACAGCAACTCAGGAGAGTTGCAGTACAATCGTAGTGCAAGTGCCCTCGCTTGCACATAGCTCGATAGAGCTATAACATGGAAGCCAATCGTGTTCAGGAGCTAGAATTGACATGAGTAACTCAGCTGTTTCAGATTTGGCTGAGAGCCCCATCAGGGATGATCGGGATACAAAAAGAGTCCACTCAAAATGAGAGGACTCTAATGTATATTAAAATAGTATTATTTAGTAATTCCGCGTTCTGAGTTCTTTACGAAGTTTACAAATTCTTTTTGAACATCACTAAGATCTAACTTCTCAGCTTCAGCAGTTGCTTGAGCAGTATTAAGATTCATTCTGTAATATAGTTTATAAACTTTCTTAAGACCTGATACTTCCTCTTTGGAGAAGCCTTTTCTAAGAAGACCAACACCGTTTAAGCCGTGTACTTCGAAGAGGTTACCTTGTCCTCTTACAAATGGTGGAATATCTTTCTTAACAGCAGAACAACCACCGATGAAGGCATACTTACCAATCTTCACGAACTGATGAACGGCAGTTACACCGCCAACAATCGCAAAGTCATCAACAATCACATGACCGGCAAAATTAACTGCATTAGCAATCACAATATTGTTACCAATCTGGCAATTATGAGCGATATGAGCATAGGCCATAATCAGGTTATTATCACCAACAACAGTAGCTTCTTCAGGACCGTTTGAACGGTTGATAGTGGCGTACTCTCTGATATTGTTGTTGTCTCCAATCTTAAGGTATGTTTTAGAACCGTCGAACTTAAGATCTTGTGGGTCGGTACCAATAACAGCATAGGGAGATACATTGTTTCCATCTCCCATTTCTGATGGACCGTTTACAATCACATGTGAATGCAGGTTGTTATTCTTTCCCATCACAACATCAGGTCCGATAATACAATATGGACCTATATTGCAACCTTCTCCAATCTTCGCGTCTTTATCAACTATAGCAGTAGGATGAACTGTGTAATTCATGACTCTCCTTTAGTTTCTATCTACAACCATGGCGAGGAAGTCGCCTTCACATACCTTTGTGTCACCCACAAAAGCGTCACCATGCATTTTGGTTAATGAGCGTTTGAGTGAAATTACTTTCAATTCAAAGCGTAATGTATCACCCGGTAAAACAGGTTTTCTAAACTTAACGTTATCAATCGAAGCAAACATTGCAAGGTGGTCTTGTGGGTTCTCAAGGTTATTGAGAAGCATAATACCACCGGTTTGAGCCATAGCTTCAATTATAAGTACACCCGGCATTACAGGAGCACCCGGGAAATGACCATTAAAGAACTCTTCGTTAGCTGTAACGTTCTTGATACCGATAATCTTTTCACCAGGGATAAACTCAATAATCTTATCAACGAATAGGAATGGGTATCTATGAGGTAGTATTCGCTTTATCGCATTGATATCAAACACTACATTTTGTGTTCTCTTCTTCTGATACTCTTTCTGTAAACGTTGCTTCTTCTGAATCTTTCTAAGTTTCTTAACAAGCTCTACATTAGTCTTATGTCCTGAACGAGCAGCTAGGATATGACCCTTAATTGGCACACCGAGAAGGGCAATATCACCAATAAGGTCTAATACTTTATGACGTACAAACTCGTTGTAATAACGAAGTGGTTGGTTGTTGATAATACCTTCACTTGAAATCTCTATAGGAGCGTCAAAGTTGAATACTTGTCTGAGCTCTTCCAGTTTTTCAGGGTCAATATCCGGTTCTCCGATAACAACAGCATTATCAAGGGAACCACCTTTGATGAGTCCGGCACCTTTGAGCATAAGAATCTCTTTCACGAAGCAGAATGTTCTTGAAGATGCAAACTCTTTTTCAAACACACTAAGATCAGGCATCCATGTATATTGAGTACCAAGAAGTGGGTGCTGATAATCAACGAGGAAAGTAACCTTAAGTTCACTTGAAGGTACAATCACTACATCTACATTATCTTCTTCTGCCGTGAAGCTGATAGGCTCCTCTATTTCAAAGTATTCTCTAATTGAATCCTGCTGTACTATTCCAACTTGCTTAAGAAGTTGAAGGAAAGGCATGGCTGAGCCATCAGCAACAGGTGCTTCAGGTCCGTTAATCTCGATTTTAATATTATCAATATCAAGACCTTTAATAGCAGCTAAAACGTGCTCAATTGTAGAAACAGTCGCCTTACCGATACCAATAGTAGTACCGCGTGATATATCTACAACATGTTCAATGTCTGCGGGAATCTCAGGGGAGTCTGGCATGTCTATTCTTGTGAATACAATACCATCATCCTGAGAAGCTGGTTTAAAAGTTACAGTTGTTATCTCTCCGGTGTGAAGTCCAATACCTGTATAAGATATTGACCCACCGATTGTTTGTTTGTGTTCTTGCATAAAACTACTCTTTATCTTTTTTCTTCAGTTCTTTTTTATAATATTTCACTAACTCAGGCAAGTAACGTTGTGAAGCCATAATTCTCTTAGTTACCCCGGATTCACGGGCCGGTATGCCGAACATAAGCTTATCGTTATCAACATTTCCGGATATGCCCGATTTTGCTCCGACTTTCACATTATTACCAATGCTGATATGATCAGCAACTCCAACTTGACCTGCAAGATACACTAAGTCACCGACTTTCGTGCTACCTGCAATGCCAACTTGTGAACATAACATAGTATTTTCTCCAATCTGTACGTTATGCCCAACCTGAACAAGGTTATCTAACTTTGTGTGTTTACCGATTCGTGTGGTTCCAAGTGCTCCACGGTCAATACAACTATTAGCACCAATTTCAACACTATCTTCGATAATCACGTTTCCAACTTGTGGAACTTTCTGTTGAATACCTTCGTGATAAATATATCCAAATCCATCTGCACCTATCACAACTCCGGCATGAAGAATAACATCATTCATCAAAACTGAGTCCTGATAGATTGTCACGTTGGGGAAGAGGTGACAGTTTTTACCAATCTGCACATCATCCATAATAACGCAATTTGCTTCTATGACTGTGTAGTCATCTATTACAACATTTTGCCCAATCACTACATTCTCTTTAATAACTACTTTATCAGAGATCTTGGCAGAGTTAGCAATAACTGCTGTTTCGCTAATAGAAGTCATGAAGTCAGGCTTACTGAGTTTTAACCATGTTTTTACTAACATCATGAAATAGACATAAGGATACTCAACTTTAAGCAGGTTTGTATTTGGAAGGATAGATACATCAAAATCCTGTTTAACAAATACAAGTCCGGCTTTTGTCACTTTTAAGTCAGAAGCAAAGGCATCATTCTCAAAAAAACATACAGAATTACCATTAGCTTCTAAGAGCTCAGCAACATTATCCAAAGTTACTTCATTACGCTGTATCAACTCCCCCGGAAGTTGGGAAGCTATAAGTTCCGGTGTAATCTCAAGCCTGAATTTCTTCATCTATTTCTTTCCGCCTTTGTCATCAGCTTTAGGTACATCAGTAGCAGCAGGAGCAATCTGACCACTATCAGCATCCATTCTCTGGATAACCATGTCAGTGATGTCCATCTCTTGAGTAGCATAAAGTATGCCACCGGCGCTAACGTTAAGTACTAATGAATAGTTTTCCTGGATAGAAATGTCTTGAATCACTTCAAGAATCTTGTTTTGAACTGGTTCTACAAGTTCCTGATATCTCTGAGCTGCAATTCCATTCTCACCAAAGAAGTTTTCAACCATTGTTCTGTATTCAGCTTTCTTATCTTCAATCTTCTTTTCCTGTTCAGAACGTCCTGAAGCACTGTAAGTAAGTTTGTGAGTTTCGAAATCTGTTTCCATTCTTGTAATTTCATTTTCAAGGTCAGTAAGTTGATTTGCCCACTCTTGGCGTTCTAAATCAAAAGCTCTTTGGATTTCTTGTGTGTCATTACAACGTGTGATAACTGCGTCTATATCTACATATGCTATCTCTTGAGATTTTGCTACTAAGCCAACCGTTAACAGAGTTGTTAAGACCAGCATCAATACTAATTTTTTCATTAGTCCTCCACTATTTTAATACATTTTCGCAAGTTTTAGGAGTAAGACTAATTAGTCAAACAAAAATATCAACACTTTATATGTATATATAAGACCGTTCTAAAGTCGGTATCAATCTTAAGACCAATATGTTTGTTTAAGAATTACAATGTCAGCTAGTATTCTTATTGATATGTATTAGTTTGAGAACATTGTTAGAGAAAGTACTTTAGGTAATAGATGGTATATAATTTATAAATCATCATATAACAGTTATTCTAAAATTGATAGAGAATGCTCTTTTTGGATGAGAAATACGAATCAGACTTCGAGTTCCTGGAATTAGCGATTCACACTTCGTTGCGAATCACTTCTTCCTTAGTCATCTTGCAGTTGCATCTACGCAGTTGATGCGTTCATATATGGACTTAACCGACTGTGTCGGTTTGTCTTGTTACACAACTCGGAATTGCGTTGCTGGAATAATGCCTACCTCAAAGAGGTATAAGTTTAATTAGCCATAGGTGCAGCCTATGGTTAGATATACAACAAAAATCCGACCCAGAAGGGGTCGTATAAATGGTTTTTGGTCTGGTTCAATCAACCAAGAGTGGATCGGTTTACATTACAAGAGCACCATTGAAAAGGTCTTAGGACCATTTTCAAGGTAGTATTGCTTCTCGCTTTCACTAAACCATCCAGCAAATCGCAGTCATCCCACTGTTTTCCCACTGTGCACCCAGTGAAACAGTGGGTTGGCAGTGCCTTCACAGTGGGGACACAGTGCGTGCACAGTGCGTTGATAGATAGAGCAGTAAAAGAGAGTGGAAAGGTCAATAAAAGTAGCTAAGTTGTTGCAAATGGCACTGTGTATGTTAATTTCGGACTTGCGTTGCAGCGATAGCGTGACGCGAGAACGAAATCAGGGACATGCGACTTCGAAGTACATTTCAGGAAGTCCGTTGCCTTATCAGGCCGACAAACTCCCTGAAATGCGGTAAGTCATTGCAAATGGCACTGTGTATGTCACCCTGAGCGAAGTAGAGATACGTCGACTATGTAGAAAACTAATTCCGGGTTACTCATATCAAGTCTAAATAACAACTAAAGAAAAAATCTATATAATGTAATCTTTGATTATATGTTGCATTATTGTTATAGATGTCAAAAATGTTTGACAATAAGGGGGTAGTTAAAACTACTTGAAAATCAAATCGATATAAGGATAAGAAATGCTAAATAAATTGTTGAAAAAATTGATGGGTGATAGGCAATCAAGAGACTTGAAAGAGTTTTATCCCATAAAAGATGATATTAATGATAAGTATCCTGAATTAGAGAAACTTAGCGATGATGAGATTCGCAATAGAATCAATGAAATAAAAGCTGAGATCAGAGAAGTTATTACTCCTTTAGAAGAGGAATATGAAGAGATGCTTTCAAAGTATCAAACTGAAGCTAATGAAAAAGAGAAAGAATCTCTTCGTAATAAGCTTGATGTTCTGAAAGCTAATCTTAAAAAGACTACTCAGGATATACTTGATTTTCATCTTGTTGAAGTGTTTGCAATTGTTAAAGACACTTGCAGAAGACTGGTTGGGCAATCTTTCCCAGTTCGTGGAAATGATCTTGTATGGGAGATGGTGCCATTTGATGTACAGCTTATTGGTGGTATATGTCTTCATAAAGGTAATATTGCTGAGATGGCAACCGGTGAAGGTAAAACTCTTGTAGCAACTTTACCTCTCTTTCTAAATGCTCTTACAGGACGTGGAGCTCATCTTATTACAGTAAATGATTATTTGGCATCTCGTGACTCCGAATGGATGTCTCCAATATTCAATTTCCATGGTATGGAAGTAGGGTGTATCACAACAGGTTTAAACTTTGAAGCGAGACAAGAAGAGTATCAGAAAGATGTTACCTATGGTATGAACAGTGAATTTGGGTTTGACTATCTTAGAGATAATATGGCTACAAGCCCTAAACAACTTGTGCAAAGAGAGTTCTATTACGCAATCGTGGATGAAGTCGATAGTATTCTTATCGATGAAGCTAGAACACCCCTTATTATCAGTGGTAAGGTTGAACATGATAAAAACTTCTATTTAGAGATTAAACCTCATGTAGCAAAACTGGTGCATCTGCAACAACAGATGATCGCCGGTATTCTATCTGAGATTAGACAGATGATTAATGAGGGAGATAAAGATTCATTCGCCCTTGGTAAAGCACTTCTTAAAGTATATCGTGGTGCTCCAAAGAATAAAGCACTTTTTAAAATCCTTAAGGATTCAATTTACAAGAAACTGCTTCAGGACTGTGAAGGTTCCTATATCCGCGATAAGAAGATGCATGAGCTTGATGCAGAGCTTTTCTTCACTGTTGATGAACGTTCCAATGCTGTTGATATCAATGAAAAAGGTCGAGAACTTCTTGATAAATATGAGACTAATCTTTTCCTTCTTAAATCACTTGATGAAGAGATATATGATTTAGACCAAAGAGAAGATCTTTCTGATGAAGAGAAAGAGAAGCAAAGACAAGAGTTAACTAAATACTTCATGGATAAGAATGAGAAGTTACATAATATTACCCAGCTTCTGAAAGCGTATATGCTCTTCGAACAGAATGTAGACTACATTGTGCAAGACAACAAGATTGTTATTGTTGATGAGTTCACCGGGCGTGCTATGCCGGGTAGAAGATTCAGTGAAGGACTTCATCAGGCTCTGGAAGCAAAAGAAAACCTTAAGATTGAGAGTGCCACTCAGACACTTGCAACGATAACATTGCAGAACTACTTTAGAAAGTTTGAAAAACTTGCCGGTATGACAGGTACTGCAATCACAGAAGAGAATGAGTTCCATGAGATATATAAGTTAAAATGTATTCAAATACCAACTAATGTGCCTATTACACGTATTGATCATGATGATGTTATCTACATGACTAAAAATGAGAAGTACAAAGCGATTATTGATGAGATTGAATATTGGCATAAACTCAAGAAGCCCGTACTTGTGGGTACTGTGAGTGTTGATGTTTCAGAAACCCTTAGCCGAATGCTAAAACGTAGGAAGATTGTACATAATGTTCTTAATGCTAAATACCATGAAAGAGAAGCTGAAATCGTTGCTATGGCCGGTAAACCGGGATCAGTTGTGATTGCAACAAACATGGCAGGTCGTGGAACAGACATTAAACTTGGAGAGGGTGTTATTACACAGTCCAAAGAAAGCTATAGAAACATTTCAAGTAAACCCACTAAAGAGCAACCATTTGGAGCTCCAATCGATGGCTTACATGTTATCGGTAGTGCAAGGCATGATTCCAGACGTATTGATAGACAGCTTCGTGGTCGTGCCGGACGTCAAGGTGATCCCGGAACTTCAAGGTTTTACTTATCTCTGGAAGATGACTTAATGCGACTTTTCGGCTCTGATAGAATTGCACCAATGATGCAAAAGATGGGCGTGCAGGAAGATGAACCAATTATGCATCCTTGGATGACAAAAGCGGTTGAAAGAGCGCAATCAAAGGTTGAGGAACATAACTTTGAGATTCGTAAGCAGTTGCTGAAGTATGATGAGATTATGAATCAACAAAGGGAAGTTATCTATCAGTACCGCAGAAATGTACTCAAAGGTCTCAACATTAAATCTGAGATAATTGAGATGATTAAAGATACTATTTGGAGAAAAGTTGAAGAGACTGTTTCAGTTGAACAGTATCCTGAGAACTGGGACCTTGGTAGAATCAGAGCTTGGATTAACTTAGAATATAGTTTGAATGTTCCAGAAGACTGCTTTAAAACAGAAAGACTCACACCAGAAACTCTTCATTCCATGGCAGAAGAAATTGTTATGGATGCATACGCAAAACGTGAAGAGATGCAAGGTGACGAGAAGATGCGTGAGATAGAAAGACGTTCTCTTCTTGAAGTAGTTGATTCAGAATGGCGTGACCATCTTCATGAAATGGACCATCTTAGAGAAGGTATTGGTTTACGTGCTTATGCTCAAAAAGACCCGCTTATTGAGTATAAAAAAGAGAGTTTTGAGCTATTCCAGAGTCTCATTGAAAGATTGCAATCACGTGTTTCAAAAAGTGTATTTATTATGCAACTCTACACTATTGAAGAGTATAAGAACCTTATGGCTAACATACAGATGGAGCATAAAGATATTGATACTTTTGCAACTGATTCAGAAGCAAAACAACAAACACAACCTCAACCACAGGAAAGACAAAAGCTTCAACCGATTGTTAATGACGTAAACATTGGCAGAAATGAACCTTGTCCATGTGGTAGTGGAAAGAAATATAAGCAATGCTGTGGAAAGAGAAAAGCTGATTTAGATTAATGAAGATTGATAAAACGGACATGATAAAGGCTTTAGATAGCGATATTACAGATGAGATGCTTAATCTTCTAACTGATGAGGAGAAGGATTTTCTTTATAACCTTCTCACGCTTCAAGACAAGGAGAAAAGCACTTATAACAGGATGTTGAGCAGACAAGAAAACTATGCTCTAACAACTGGAGCATACGGTTATCTGTTAACACTATTGCAGATGGAATCAATCACTGCAATGGACTTAGAGAACATTCTTAATGCTTGTGTGAACATATATAATGAAACACATTCAAGAGTTGACAGAGACAGGCTTGAAAAAATCGTAACAATCTACATGTTTACAGGAGTTCAGAACGTCTCTTCAAGAGGCTATCTGGAAATGATTTCAGGACAAACAGAGTTAACAAAGAATTAGGATAGATATGGCAAAAGATTTAATTATTGTGGAGTCAGCTGCAAAGGCCAGCACAATCAGTAAGTTCCTTAAAGGTAAGTATAATATATTAGCTTCAATGGGACACGTAAGAGATTTACCAAAGAAAGATTTTGGTGTTGATTTAGAGAATAAATTTAAAGCAAAATATGTAACAGATAGAACCAAGTCTAAAGTTATCTCTGCTTTAAAAGAAGCTGTAAAAGAAGCGAATACAATCTTTCTTGCTGCTGACCCTGATCGAGAGGGAGAGGCAATTGCATGGCATTTAACTCAAGTGCTGAAGAAAGAGATTAAAGGCAAAAAGATAAAAAGAATCGAGTTTAATGAGATTACTCAAAAAGCTGTTCAGGAATCTATTAGAAACCCAAGAGAGATAGATGAAAATAGAGTCAATGCACAGCAAGCTCGTAGAATCCTTGATAGGATAGTAGGTTATCAAGTAAGCCCTTTCTTATGGAAAGGTATATATAAAGGTCTTAGTGCAGGGCGTGTGCAATCAGTTGCACTTAGACTTATTTGTGAACGTGAAGAGCAAATCAAAGCATTTGTCCCTGAAGAGTATTGGAGTATCTCTGCTGAATTCTACAAAGATGGAGCAGAACCTTACAAAGCTGTACTCGAGAAGATCAATGGTAAGAAGATAAAAATGGCCAATATAGATGAGGCTACTGAAGTTGTTGAAAAGCTTAAAAATAATGAGATTAATATTGATAAGATTACAAAGTCTCAGCGTAAACTTCATCCTTTACCACCATTTATTACAAGTACACTTCAGCAGGAAGCTTCAAAGATATTGAACTTTTCAGCTAAAAGAACCATGACGATTGCCCAGAAGCTTTATGAAGGTATTGATTTTGATGGTGAACGTAAAGGTCTTATTTCATACATGCGTACTGACTCCGTCAGAATGTCCGGTGAAGCTTTGAATAGTTGCCGTGATTTAATCGGTGAGAGATGGGGTAAAGGTTTCTTACACGATAAGCAGAGACATTTTAAGAACAAGAACAAAGCACAAGATGCTCATGAAGCAATCAGACCAACAAATCCCTTCAATACTCCTGAAATGCTCGCAAAGAGTCTTGATCGTGATGAACTAAGATTATACACTCTTATCTGGCAGAGATTTGTTGCAACTCAGATGGTTCCTGCTAAAGTAAATACAATTAAAATCGAAACAGTTGCTGGACCAGGACAATTTAATACTTCCGGTTCTATTATTGAAAGCAAAGGTTTCCTAGAAGCATACCCTCATGTCAAAGTAAACAAAGGTGAGTTAATTGATGCAGCTTATGCTGAAGGTGATGCTGTTAAAACTGATGAGCTCAAAACTAATCAGCATTTCACAAAACCACCAAGTAGATATAGTGAAGCTTCATTAATCAAAGAGATGGAAGCTGATGGAATAGGTAGACCATCTACATATGCTACTATCATAAATACTATAATACTTCGTAAGTATGTTGAAATGGAGAAGAAAAACTTCTTCCCAACTGAGCTTGGAATACATGTGAATTCATTCCTTGTACAAAGTTTTGAGAAGTTCTTTAATGTAGCTTTTACTGCTGATATGGAGAATGACTTAGACTCGGTCGAATTTGGAAAGATAGATTATGTTGACCTGTTAGGCAAGTACTATGGCAGTCTGAAGGGACAGATGGCAGATGTTGATGTCAAAGCGCTGAAGAAAAAGCTTCAGGAAACTACAGATATGAAGTGTGACAAGTGTGGAGAGGGACATCTCGTTGTAAGGTGGGGCTCTAATGGTCAGTTCCTGTCTTGTGATAACTTCCCGAAATGTAGAAATATTAAAAACTTTACTCGTGATGAAGATGGTACTATCAAAATCAAAGAAGAGGAAAAGCTTGATAGAGAGTGTCCGAAATGCGGTAGTGAGCTTACTGTTAAATCAGGTAGATTCGGTAAGTTTATAGCATGTTCTAATTATCCTACTTGTAAGTATACTGAAGCAATTCATACAGGGATTAAATGTCCTGATTGCAAGGAAGGTTTCATTACTGAAAAGAAGAATAAACGCGGAAAACTCTTCTACTCATGTACAAACTACCCAAAATGTAAGTTCATATCAAACGATAAACCAGTAGATGAAAAGTGTCCTAATTGTGGGCATTATTTCCTTTATCAGAAGCATTCGAAGAAAGATGGAGATTACAAAATCTGTCCGGAATGTAAAACTGTTGTGAAGTAGGTTATGCATTTAAGAGATAGTTTCAGTAGCAGTTTACAGACAATACTCTCGCATAAGCTAAGGTCATTCCTTACGCTTATTGGGATAGTAATTGGTGTAATGGCTGTTGTTACCATGTTTTCAGCTATAAACGGAATGAAATCGTTTGTTATGGATAACATGGAGAAACTTGGGTGGGACAACTCAATAATCATTACACCATCTGCTCAACAGAATTACTGGTCTATGAGATGGCGATATGGTCGTAGAAGACGCCGAACTGTTGAGCCTTTAAACTTCAAAGACTATAAAATGCTAACAGATAGTTTATCAGTTAAGATGAGCTATGGCATGATTGAAGAGAATAGCAATTACCGACATCATAATAAAAAGAAATACGTGAAAGTACGAGCAACAAATACTGATTTCTTTATTAACAAGACTTATGATATAGGAAAAGGTAGATACTTTTCTCGTTATGAAGAGAATAATAGTGTAAAAGTCTGCGTAGTTGGTCATTATTTTGCGAAGAAGTATTTTAACAATAAAACCCCATTGAATAAAGTTATCTATCTCGGTGACCAGAATTATAGAATTATTGGTATCCTTGCTGATGACCCGTTATCAAAGCGCAAAAACTTTAACTTTAATGCTTGGGAAAGAAAGGCTGACCTTCGTGCAGTTTATATACCTCTTTCAACAGGAGCAAAATACTTAAGAAACAATGGTGCTATAGATTATATTTATCTGCAATCACCATCACTTGAAGAGTATAAGTTCCTTAAGAATCGTGCCCGTCAGTTATTACTTTCTACTCATCAGATGTACCCAAACTTCGGGTTCCAGAATGTCGGATCTTTCCTAATGCAGATAACAGAGCAAACAAAGAAGATGATGGATAAGTTCAATATAACTCTTTCTATCATAGCTTCAGTATCTTTGATAGTTGGTGGTATAGGCCTTTTTAGTACATTACTTATATCAATTACTGAAAGAATGACAGAGATTGGTATTAGAAAGAGTATAGGAGCGACGGAAGGAGATATATTCTTCTACTTTATCGCTGAAGCACTTAGTCTTGCCATACTAGGTGCAATAGGAGGAACAAGTCTTGCTATGATTCTGTTAAAGATATTCTCAACTGTTGTAGGGATGCCGTTTAGTATCCCTATATTAGGTATCTTACTTGGTTTCGGATTCTCGATGTTGATTGGATTCGTGTCCGGGCTTTATCCGGCAATTAAAGCAGCAAAGATCAATCCAATTCAAGCTATTTTCTATTTTGAATAGAGATTATAAATAAAAATATTGACTATATTTGATAAATGTTATGAAATATGAATATAGATAATTCCAGGAGAAATTAATGATTGAAGTTATCGTCGAAAAATGTGTAGGCTGTGGAAAATGTATCAAATCATGTGCTTACAATGCTATTACAATAACAAACAAAGTTGCAGAAATTAATGCAGATAATTGCGTTCTATGTGGAGCATGTGTTACTGATTGCCCATTTGATGCTATTTTTATAAGAAAAAACTCACGTTCAACTATTAACAAAGCAGACTTCAAAGGTGTTTGGGTTTATGCTGAACAGAGAGATGGAGAACTAGCACCGGTTGTACTTGAACTTCTTGGTAAAGGCAGAGAACTCGCTGATCAGCTTGAAGTTCCTTTAAGTGCTGTACTTCTCGGATACAATGTTGATGAACTCAGCAAAGAGCTCATTGCTTTTGGTGCAGATGAAGTTCTTTATGTCAACGAACCTGAACTTGAAAAGTTCACTGATCATCTTTACACTCAGGCTATGGTTGCTGTAAGTGAAAAGTATAAACCTGAGATTGTACTTGCAGGTGCTTCCGTTATCGGACGTTCCTTCATTCCACGTGTAGCGGTTTCGCTTCATACAGGTTTAACTGCTGATTGTACCGGTCTTGAAATCGATTCTGATTCCGGAGACTTACTTCAGACTCGTCCAGCTTTCGGTGGTAACATAATGGCAACTATTGTTACTCCTGACCATAGGCCTCAGTTAGCCACAGTACGTCATAAAGTCATGACTCCGCTTGAAAGAGATGACAACAGAGTGGGTAAAGTAGTTGTTGAGAAAGTTGACCTTGCCGGTCAAAGCGATGGTTCAGTTCTTCTTGAAAGTGTTAAAGAGGAAACCGGACTAATCAACGTTACTGAAGCTGATTTTATTATCTCAGGTGGTCGTGGCCTTAAAGGACCAGAAGGTTTCGACTTACTTCACAATCTTGCAGAAAAACTTGAAGGTGCTGTTGCAGCATCAAGAGCAGCTGTTGATGCAGGATGGATTTCATATAATCATCAGATTGGTCAAACCGGTAAGACGGTTAAACCAAGAATATACATTGCTTCAGGTATTTCAGGTGCTATCCAGCATCTTGCCGGTATGTCTTCATCAGATTATATCATTGCAATTAATAAAGATCCGGAAGCACCTATCTTTAAAGTGGCAGATTTGGGTATTGTAGGAGATCTCTTTGAGATTTTACCACTGCTAATAAAAAAAATTGACTAAATAATGTATCTAACCCCAACGCAAATAGTATTGGATTCCAACAAGGTTGTCACCAAGCAACGATTGGATATAGATGCTGGTTCTGATCAAAGCAGACATCTGAAGTTGGAATCTAATACTGTGGCGTATATGCCTTTTATTAATGCTCATGATCACCTAGTCAGTAATTGGTATCCCCGTGCCGGGACTAATCGACCATATATTAATTCCCACCTTTGGGTAGAAGATATGAAAGATTCTCAGGCTTATTTAGAACGTAATAAGTTCTGGATTAACAAGGGATTTGATGACATTACAAAAGATAATGGGCATAAAGTAGCATTGCTCGGGGCTTATAAAAACCTATTTTCCGGTTGTGCAGTCGTGCAAGACCATATACCTCCTCAACCTTTTAACTACTATGACCAAATGCCTATTGAGTTGGTTCGTGAATATACTCAGCATCACTCAATTACTCTTGGTAACTGGTGGGGTGGGGGTACTGCTTCTGAAGAGTTTATTGCTGCTAAAGGCAAAAAACCGTTCATAATGCACTTAGGGGAAGGACTTGATGAAACCACAAGGGCTGAGTTCAAGAAAGCCCTTGATATGGGAATTATCAGTAACAACACTATACTGATTCATTGCATCTCACTTACTCATACGGAGATAGATAAGATGGCAGAGTTAGGTGCTTCAATTTGCTGGTGCCCATACTCTAATGAGTTCCTGATTGGAGAATCAGTTGATATTGATTATGCCATTAAAGCTGGTGTAAATGTGGTGATTGGCACTGATTCATCTATGTCCAGTAGTTTAAATATGTTTGAAGAGTTCAAGTTCATTAAGAAACACTATCCTCAGATATCAATGAAACAAGTCTACGACATGATAACAGTCAACAGTGCTAAAGCTTTAATGTTGGACCAAAAATGGGTTCTAAATGAGCAAACTGACTCAGTTCTTGTTACAGACATGATTAAAGCTGATCCATACGAGAATCTGGCTTATTTGAATCCTGAGAATATCAGACTTATGGTTTATAAAGGTAGGCCACTTTATGGTGACATGGAGCTGTTTACTTCATTTGATTGTAATCCTGCTGACTATTCATTTATATCAACTTCAAATGGAGATAAGTTTGTTGTAGGTAACCCGGAAGCACTGAATCATGAAGTTGATTCTGTTCTCGGATATCACAAAGACTTTCCTTATTTACCCTTTTAATCTATGCTCAAAATCAACGAGATCTTCCTAAGTATTCAGGGAGAATCATTAGCAACAGGTCTTCCATGTATCTTTGTCCGTCTTACCGGATGTAATATTCGTTGTTCATATTGTGATACCACTTATGCCTTTGAAGAAGGTACTGAGATGTCGCTTGATCAGATTGTTGCAAAGATAAAAGAGTATTCTCCCATCAAACTTGTCGAGTTTACAGGTGGTGAACCATTATTGCAAAACGAGTTAGTTCAGCTTATAGAGAAATTACATGAAGATGATTATAGTATCCTAATTGAAACAAACGGTACTATATATGCAAAAGCTATTCCGGATGCTTGTACGCTTGTTATGGATGTCAAAACGCCATCTGCAAATGTAGACACACCATTCTGTATGGAGAACCTTGAACTATTGAATAGGGAAGAGGACCAATTAAAATTTGTCATCAGTGATAAAGCAGATTATAATTGGTCTAAAGAGTTTATAAAGGATCATAATTTGGAGTCATGTAATCTTCTGTTCTCACCCAACATTGATAGCCTTGAACCGGCTATTTTAGCTGAATGGATTGTTGAAGATAGATTACAAGTTAGGTTCCAACTCCAGATACATAAATTTGTCTGGGATCCCAATAAGAGAGGTTGTTGATAAACAAGCTATCTTATGTTTTTCGTTTGTTTTATGAAAAACAAATTCGATGTAGCTTGATTCAAACTCAATCAAAAGCGTGTATTTACCCGTTGAAGTGAAGAGTTTGGAGTAAGATGCTTCGGACTATTAAATACTATTAGAATTACTGGAGTTAATATGTTTGCATCAACTATGCGTTATAAGTTTAAAGAGGGTTCAGGAGCTAAAGGTGCTCAAATCTGGAATGAAGTCGTGTTTGATATTGGTATGGAGCAGGAAGGAGTTGTATCACTCCAATTACTTACTAAAGATGATGAAGCTCTTGCAATCGGAATCTGGAAAGATGAGAAGTACGCTCAAGCCTTCATGAAGACCGGTGTCTTTATTGATTTACTGAATAAACTCGATGCTATCCTTAACGAGAAACCCCGAGCTGAACGCTGGGAAGCAAAGGCATTTGGAACTGTGAGATAATAATTAGTTCTTAATCTAGAAGTTTAAGCTAGTAGGACAAGATTTTATCCTACTAGCTCTTTTTATATGCTTGAAAGATTATTTTCGTTTCTCAATGTATGTATCTATATCTTTATACATTATAATTTTATTCGTTGAATTTAAGTCATTAAGGACATTTGTTCTAAGAGGACTATAACTTATATATGCTTCAACTCTGTAGTACATCTGATCTCTGAAATACCCAACATTTTGATGAGTGAAGACAGAATCACTACTTACATAGTGGAGGAAGTAGTAGTCATCATTATCAGTACTCGCTGACTCATTATACAATACGATATATCCGTTAGGTGTTATTGGATTATTGAAGATATCTTCTGTCACATTATCCCAACTTATGATTGCATCATTACCTGATGTAGTAATTTGCACATTTTGTGGATTTTTGGGAGGATTGTATTCGCAGATACCTGTTAACGAGATGGAATGAGTCGGAGAAGCATTAGAGTTGTTTGTAAGAACAATTTCAGATTGATATTCACCGACATTATCCGGGCTAAATGTTATTTGCATATTGCTTGTTGCATTTTCTATTATCGTTTCATACATATTAGGATAATCAAAAGTGAATCCATTATTACCCATTATATAATTTATAGTTACATCCGTTACTTGTAATCCGGATACACCTGTATTAGTTATAATAACCGTTGTATCTCTGGAAGCTGATGAAAGATAGATAGTACCGAAATCAATCGTCAATAGATTCGTGCTTATATTTGCATAGTCATTAACTACAATATAGTCTGTTTCAATATGAGTTACCTGATGATTTGCATCAAATACTGTTAACGATACTGAATATGTACCCGGGACTTGATACTCATGAAACCCAAACTCATCAGTCGAAGTTGTACCATCACCAAAATCCCATAAATAACTGATGATTGTACCTGTAGAGTAGTTAGCAAACTGTACACTTAGTGGTACATCCCCAGATTGTGGATCACCTTGAAAATCTGCGACAAGATCATGACCTATCCCGGTAAGTTGTATTGTGTGATTTGGGTTTATAGGGTCGTTGGTATTTATCGTTAGTGTAGCCGAAACCACACCATTTGTTGTTGGCTGGAATGTTATTTCCACATCTTGTGAACTTCCTGTACTGACATTGAAAGGTATTCCCATTTGACTTACAGATGCAGAATATGCAGGATCGGTTGATTCGATACTGTTTACAACTAATTCAACACCTCCAATGTTTTGAATCAAAATCGATAATGTATTGGATTGTGAGTCAAAAACTGAACCAAAATCTAAACTCTCAGTTGCACAATATTGATCCGGTTGTGGTAATGGATTCACAGCAATATAATCTGTTTTAACAAGACTCAATGAATCATCTGAAGAAGTGGTAGTAAGGTTTACAGAATATGTTCCAGGAAAAGAATAGGAGTAAGTCGGATTTTGTAACTCACTGTCAATTACTCCATCATTATCAAAATCCCAACTCCAATTACTCGCTCCACCTACTGATAAATCTGTAAACTGGACTTGTGAATCGACAAAAACAGAAGTACTATCAGCTTCAAAATCAGTTATGAAAGGATTGAAAGCAGTTAGGTATGGGAAACCATTATTGTATTGAGGGCTTATTGACCAATAATCGTCACTACCATTAACAATTTCCCCTACGAAATCCCAACCAATAGATGTGAATGTAGAAGCTAAGCGCATATCTGCGTTATTTGATGCTAACAACTCTGAACTTGAGAAGTTTAGATTGAACTGACTCTGGTTGGTTGTGTTTAGCTCTGAATTCCAAACATTGTTACTTATATTTAGACCTGAGTTATCCCAAATGCCACCAATCATTGCACTTACACTACTATTAACATTATCGATACACACATAATTGTTATGAAGATTTGTTTCTCCTGGAGTTATACCTTCTGTTATAGTATCTATAATCCCGCTACCATTGGTATTGTGCATTTCACCTACAACGAAGCAGTTACTGATATTAGTATTAAATCCAGAACAACAAATACCTGCAACATTGTATGCATCAGCATAAGGTCCACCAACAAAAGCAATATTCACAAAGCAATTAGAGATAGTGCTTCCTTGATTAATGTTTACTATTCCCCCGGCATCTCCTGAAAGATTTATTGTTCCGGTTACACTACAGTTTTCAAAAAGAGTTTGAATAGCATTGTTTACAAAGGGACTTTGATAGGATATAGCCTCATAGTTGATATTAACTAAGTTTATGTTCATTAAATGAGCTCCAGAAGTTGTACCGAAAAGAGAAGTCCATCCGTTAATATTCTGGAAATCAATGTTATAGTTTCCACCATCATAAACTCCTGCAAAATTATTAGAGTGTCCAAACAAAGGATTATTGGCTAAATATGAGGCAGATGGGTCAATAGCAAAATCTTGAACCTGCAAATAATGCATATCTTGAGCAAATTGAAAATATGAGTTTTGAATGTCTATAATATCGTCTATGGAAGATATCAGGAACGGTGAATCAGATGTTCCTTGTCCCTGTATACGAGTAATGTTTGCAAGCAAAGTGTTACATAACACAAAGACGAATAACAGTGGTAAAAGCTTCTTCATACATACTCCTTCAGATAATTGATGATTAGAAGATATACTGTTACAAAATGAAAGTCAAGGAATAATTGACTTGATTAATAAACTTGATACTAACCTTAGAGAATCCTGAGACTGAACTTTGGGAAGGCAAAGCTTTTGGATTTGTAAGGATTGACTGTCAAAAACTTAATTTAAATGGGGATGATTATCATCCCCATTTCTTGTAAAACCTATTTTACGATTATCAACTTCTCAACACCTACATCTTCATCAACAGATGTTTTGATGAAGTATATTCCTGAAGAACTCTCATTCTTCTTATCTGTTCTTCCATCCCATGTCATTGAACTTAGACCCGATTTCATCTGATTTGATTTGATAGTCTTAACTCTTTGTCCAAGTATGTTGAATACTTCAACCTTTACTTCTGAATTTCTCTTCAAGTCTAGTTCAATTGATATGTTGTTATCTAATGAAACGTTAAACGGATTGGGATATACTCGCGTACTCACTCTGTTATTTTCTAAAATGTTCTCTTCGATATCAACTTCATCTAAAGGAATTCTATATACTCCATACATTTCAGCACTAAGATATGCATAACTATCATCAGAGTAGATAGACAAAACTCTAGGATATACTCCATTTGCCCCAAACGGTAATCCTGAACTAAAGTTGCTAATCACACCATCTGTGTTAATCTCGAAAATTCCGTCTTCTCGGGTTCCAACCAGAAGTTTATCTTCAACCTTTTCAATGGAAGATATCCAATAGTCTCCACCCAGCTCAACTTCTTCCCATTCATCATTATCATTAAGAACAATTAAACTGGCTACAGTTGTAGCATAAATTTTCCCATTAAAGATCTCAATACCTCTAATAAATAGATTATCAAACTCGGATGTTCCGACACTTTGCCATGACATTCCATCATCAGCACTCATGTACATACCGTCAGTTCGTCCGTAATAGAGAACCCCATTCTGAGAATATAATGCATGAATATCACCTGCCCCGGGTACATTTAAGGATTGGAAAGAAAAGCCATTATCACTACTCTTATAGATATCTATATTAAATCCTAAAGCACCTGTATAGATAGCTCCATTATGTTCAATGATCTCAGTTGGATAGGACATAGGACTATTTACAAAGCCAAGAGGAGACCAGTCTAAACCATTTTCAGACCTATATATTCCATTTCCAAATGAACCTGCAAGCATGAAATCTTCACCGGCATATATTGAAATATAACCAAGCTGATCAGTAGTTATATCTGAATGAATCCAGTCTTCACCTTGATTTGATGTTCTATAGATTCTACCGAAGTCAGCAAACTCTGTTACAGCATACAGCTCATTTTGATAGATTGCGAAATCATGTGTGTTTATATTTGTTATTCCTTTAGCTGAATTCTCCCATGTAGATCCATCGTCTACTGATTTGTAGATGTTATAAACACCATTTCCACTCAGCCAGTAATCTTCTCCTATATAAAAAGCAGTGCATCTTGCATATTGATTCAATGTACTCATTGTCAGGGAATTCCAATTAGAACCCAAATCACTTGAATAGTTAATTATCTGGTAATCTGATGTATAAATTGTATCATTATGTATATATATCCAATCGGAACCGTTCATACCTGTATTCTCAAACGTAAGATCAGCTGGATTGAAGCGATATATCGAATCTGTTGTTGCTAAAAAAAGATATTCTGCTAAAGGTTTGATATCTCGAATGTACTCTTCAGTAATCTCTGTAATATGAGACCATGCTTGATTTTCAAATTTATATACACCACCGTGAGTGGCGATATACTTAGTATCATTATGCGAGATAATAGCGTTTACAGTATTGGACCCACCTGTGAGTAGTTGCCCCATCATTGACCAGGTATCACCATTATCCATTGAGTAGTAGATTCCACTTGTATAGGTAGCTACTATCAAAACATTATTATCAGCATACATATGTCTCACATCGGTTTGGAGGAGATCACTAATTGTTTCAATATGTGTCCAGGAATCACCTGAATCACTGCTTCTATAGATTCCAAAACCCTTAGTTCCTGCAAATATATACATCTCATTTGTAACAATATCTGTTACCCCGTAATTAATATTGAAATTGGAACTGATTAAATCCCAACTCTCGGCTTCATTATCAGATCTATATACTGAACCATTTTGACCCATTGTTCCACCGGTTATAGTAAATACATAACCATTATATTCAATTATTTTTTGGATATCTCCACCATCAGGACCATTGGTCCTTTCCCACATAGCCCATGATGAACTTAGTATCATTAACATTATGAATAGTAATCTATATCTCATTGTTTCCTCCTGAATGCTCGTTTTGATTATAGTATAGTGATTTAGTAGGAAATGCAAATGACTAATATTCAATCATTAGTGAAAGGGGAGAGGTGATTAGTAAATCTATATTTTCAATGAGATTTGCTTAGACAGTGCAATTTGCAATAACTTAGCGCATTTCAGGGAGTTTGTCGGCCTGATAAGGCAACGGACTTCCTAGAATGACACCATTGAAGTCATAGCGACTATCAGGAGTTGGACTCATAGTGGTGTACTCTTACCACTTTTCGCTATTCGCCCATCTCCCTTCGGTCGCTATTGCGACAGCTTTAGATTAACATACACAGTGCCTTTTGCAATAACTTAGCTACATTCATTGCCCCTTTTTCTCACTTTTACTGCACTTTTCAACAACCCACTGTGCACGCACTGTGTCCCCACTGTGAAGGCACTGCCAACCCACTGTTTCACTGGGATCACTGTGCGTGCACAGTGGGAAAGCAGTGGGATGATTGCGTTTTGATGGATGGTTTTGTACTGGAGCGATCTGATTGACTCCAAAGATAAGGAGAGCATTTTAAACAATAAACCATCTTTAGAATAGACCTTTGACTTTCTAAAAGTGCCATTCTGGATACACCTACGGAATGGTCCTTAGACCTTGCGAATGGTTCTCTTGTAAACAATTGTATATATTGCAAACTCCCACCATTTGCAAGGTCTCGCATACTCAACCATTCCAAAGGTGGGGTGTGTTTTTTATTGACAAGCATCTACCTATATTCTTACAAAATAATTATGGAGGTTGTATGTTTACTGAAGAAGGTTGTTTCTATCATGCTTTTAATAGGGGATGTAATAAAGGGTTGATATTCTCAGAAAAGAGTGATTATGTAACACTTATACAGATTATTAAAGAATCGAAACACCAAGATTTTGTTAATATTATTGCATTTGCTTTAATGCCTAATCATTACCACTTTCTTGTTCAACAGAGGGGAACACAAAGAATATATAAATGGTTCCAGTACGTATTCAACACCTATACCCAATATTATAATAAGAAATACTGTAGAAAAGGAACTCTTTTTGAAAGCACTGTTAAATTCAAGGAACTAAGAAATGATTCATACCTTGAAACTACGATAAACTACATTCACACGAATCCCCAAAACAAATTCCAAAGACAGTTTTGTTCTCTGAATTATTTCAAGAGTGAGATAGTTTATACTAAGTTCTATTATGATTCTTTTGATTCATTGAGTGCATATCTCGATATTTTGAACTATTACAAATCAGGTAAAGAAGCAGAAGAATTAGAATATTAGAATCTTCGGACTTCCTAATATTCAGTATACTACCTTCGGAATGGTCCATAGACCTTGCGAATGGTTCTCTTGTAATTCTACCTTCGGAATGGTCCATAGACCTTGCGAATGGTTCTCTTGTAAACAATTGTATATATTGCAAACTCCCACCATTTGCAAGGTCTCGCATACTCAACCATTCCAAAGGTAAGGTGTTTCTTCCTTTGATCCCACCATTTGCAAGGTCTCGCAAAACTCAACCATTCCAAAGGTGGGGTAAGTCTATCATCCGTCCAGCTCTCAATACCGCTAATAATCAGCCAATACAACATACCAAGTACACTTGCACACATAAATTGCCAACTTACTATTACAAATATATCAATAATGCAATTAGATTTCATCTAACAATCTGTATTTTTGGGAATTGAATATCATAACTATTACCTTTAATAAATATCAAGATGAAGGACAGATTGAAAAATCAAAGTGTCCTCATCACGGTTTGAACCGTCCTCTTAACTTGCCAAGGAATTGTTAGCTTCTCTTATGAAGAGTTCGAAGTCAGGGTCTAAATCCGGTTGATTTTTTATCCAATAGCCCATAGTTAGAGTGAGGGAGAGGTAGTTGTGAAGTAATGGTGCTTCAACTTTTAGTTTCTTCATTGCTCGTTTGATTGCACAATGAGCATTATGCTTGCTTCGCTTTACAAGTGAATCTATCTCGTTATCGGTATAAAGTATTCTGGTGATAATCTGCTTTATCTTTCTCATCTTCTCCTCGTAATAACCAATCTCAGCATCGGTAAGACTCCCTCTGCGTTTATCAATCTTGTCCTTGTAATCATGATAGATACGCATCAGGTTTAGACCGTTGGTTCTCTCCATTTCAGCCAGTTCATAAGCCCGAGTATCATAGCTGCAACAATCCATGACACCTGCATTTCTGATGAGATTGCAATCGATGACCTTATTAGCAAAATGCAATCTGATGAGCGGAATACTCTCGTCCGGATGATACAATGCTTCTTCAATATTGTTGAACCCTGTCATGCGATCAATCAGCTTGATGTCTGGTTCAAGAACTTCCCAGTATGCCGGGAATATCTTGAGTGAATAGTACATTTAACTCTCCTTGTGTTAATAATTTATGGTACTATTGTATCAGATTGAGGTGTTTTTGGCAAGGATAATATGTTAGTTAATAACATTAATTAGCAACTACTTAAGAGTGTTTTAAAGTATGATAATAATTATCTATTTGACATATTTTGAACGGATTAATATTGTAAGGGTTAAGGAGGATGGGATGGCAATTATTAAGTGTAAGGAGTGTCAAAACGAAATTAGTAGTAAAGCTGAAAAATGTCCTTATTGTGGTGTGAAAGTTAAGAGATTAGGTTGTGGTGGGTTGTTTGTACTATTTTTCATTATCGCAGTAATTGCTTTTACAATAAAGATAGTACATTTCCCTGATGAAAGTGCTTCTTCAAAATCCTTTAGTTCAAAATTATCTCTAACAAGAGAACAATTAAAAGGAATCGAGGAACAGATTGAAATGGGATATTTAGAAATTGATTCTAGCCTAAACAAAGCTTACATATCCAGAATAATATGGAACGGGATTGATGCTAAAACCAAAGAGAATTTCGCTTATGCATTAGCTATCTATGTTGGTAATGAAAAAGGAACGCACCTATATTGGGTTGATATCATTGATAAACAATCAGGTAAAAAACTTGCTAAGTATAGTAGGTCATTTGGTTTTAAAATCTATGATTGATGTTGCAAATTACTTAGAAGCTGAAATAGGGTAGAGGTAGATCAAAGTTTACCTATCCACACAGATACATCTATATATCAAATACTAAGTATTCTATTTCAGATATTATCAATGCTTATCACAGTTATAATTAGTTAATCTAAAAGTGATGTACATTGCATATCAAACCAGACGATCATAATTAGAGATTTAGATCAGATGATATCTACAAATATGAGATTTAACCACGCATATTCCAAGGGTAATCCACGGTCTAACCACGGGAGCCGTGGTAAACCCGTCGTCAACCCGTGGTTGACCCCTGGTAAAGTATCAGAGATGTTAGAGAGATTCATAAGATTGATTCAAATACCGGAATCGATCTTGATATGTAATACGTAGATTAATCCATGCACGAATAAAACCGGTTGAATTTTCACTTTTAGATACAAAGTCATATCGGAAGTCTGATTGAAAACAGAAAAGCTCTTAATTCAGCTCAAATCTTAGATGCCATGGGAGAGAGGAAAGAGAATCAGCCCTCTCCCCATTTACAGATATATAGTTTATAAATAATATACGTTATGTAAACTTGTAAAGGTTTTAGCTATGTTGTGGATAGTCAGATGATTAAATGTTGATAGTTATGAATGTGTTGTTAGTATCAGTTTTTTTTTGTGCCGATCCTTTTCAATGGTCACAGATCTTGGAAATGGTTCTCCTGTATCGCAACGTCTACTCCTTCGAAGTGCACCATTCGCAAGGATTCGCAAACTCAACCATTACGAAGGTACAGAAAAAAAACTCAACTTTCCCCCATTAGTCCTAAATTCATGACGCTGAAATTTGCGTTTTTTCGCATTAAGTAGACATATATCATTACTAAGTCTTAAAAAACGCGTTTTTCAGACACCCAAAAATGGGATTTTGTGACATGATGAAATTTATCTTGCCCAAATACCCTATTTGAATTCAATAGATATAATTGAATTTTCAGGAGATAACATATATGAAAAGCATGACCGGTTTCGGTAAAAGCTCTTATACAAGTGACCAGTTTGATATAGAACTACAGATTAGATCTGTAAATAACAGATTCTTAGACCTTAAATTATACTTTCCAAATGAACTTACGTATCTTGACCTGCCAATTAGAAAGCTTATGCAGAGTAGGATTTCTCGTGGTACAGTTGAAGTTCGCGTGAACTATAAAGACAAACGAATTCCACAAGCTGAAGTTGATTTTAACAAGCTTAATATGTACTATAAACTCGGTTCTGATATTGCTAAACATCTCAATCGTGAGTACAATCCGGACATTAATGAACTACTTCAAAAGAGTGATCTTATTGTGTTGGAAAGCGAAGACTTAGAAAGCTCTGAATTTTCAGGGAAATTCATGGAAGTTGCAGAGCAAGCACTCACAAAGCATCAGGATATGGCAATTGTTGAAGGAAAATCTATGCAGCAATTCTTCCTGGAATCAGTGGGGAAGATGCTTAAGGCAATTGATGAAATTGAAGCCTACTTTCAGGAGCATAAAACTGAGATTCATGATAAACTAAAAGCACGTGTTATCGAGCTTCTGAACGATCATCTTACAGAGGAAAACGAGAAGAGAATCTTAGTTGAAACAGCTATATATGTAGATAAATCTGATATAAATGAAGAGATTACACGTCTTAGAAATCATATCCACAAACTCAAGGATACGATTGAAAAAGCTGACCTCTCTCCCATCGGTAAAACTATGAATTTCATACTTCAAGAGATGCATCGTGAAGCTAACACTTTGGGCTCTAAATTCAGTACTACCAACTCTTTTGATAATGTCCTAACAATCAAAGAGGAAGTTGATAAATGCAAGGAGATGGTTCTCAATGTCGAATAAAGTGCTTGTAAGCTGGATGTCATGGCCATTCGCCGACCGTCCACGAACATCAATTATTCTCTCCCTCTTCCTCATCGCAATGGCAGTAATGCTTTGGAATGTTGCGGTAGTAAACTGGGATATGCCATTTTATTACTTACTTGGTGTTTTGATACTGTTCTTCAGTCTCATCACTTACTTCATACCATCTTATTATACATTTTACGATACGCATATTCACGTGAAGTATCTATTTATCAATAGCAGACGCGAGTATCAGGACTTCAAGTGCTATTATATGGATAAGCGTGGAATCATGCTTAGTACTTTCAGACATCCGAACCGTCTTGATCCTTTCCGAGGTTTAAACCTTAGATTCTCAAAGACCGGCGAAGAGAAGGAAGCCCTACTTGAACTCCTGGAAAAACGCATAGGAAACAAACACTAATGTACGAACAACGAAGCATGGCTAAGTCCATATTGGACCTGTTTTATAAGAATCCCGGAGTATCACTAACCGAAGAGGAAATCGCAAAAGCTTTAGATATAGGTAAACATCAGCGTAAGGTCTTGAAACAAAACCTTTTTGCCCTCGTACGAAAAGATAGACTTATTCATGAAGGTAACCTTTATTCTCAGAAGATGAGTAATAGAATCAAATCAGCTCCGATTGTGTTGGAGGGTGTATTCGATGCCTCTTCCCTAGTGAAAAGCAACTCTTATGCTTTTGTTAATACTAAGAAAGGTGATTACTACATTCCTGCTGAGGATATTTACAATGCATTTCATGGGGACACAGTTCTTGTCGAGGAACGTAGACGTGCCGGTAGAAAGCTATTTGGTAGAGTCTTGGAAGTTAAGAAAAGACGCTTTGAAACGCTTACAGGCGATATTGTTAATATCGGTGATAAGAGTTTCTTTATCCCTGATTCAGCAAAGATACATACTTACTTTGAGCTTGAAGGTGACAACATAAATCATGGACATAAAGTTCTGATTAAAGTTAAGTCATGGGGAAACAGAAAGTATAGTAGATTGCCAATTGGAATCGTGAAAGAGGATTTAGGAATGAGCGGGAATCCTGAGACGGACTTCCTTGCGGTTGTGAAACAATACAACCTCTCCCTCACTTTCCCTGCTCCGGTTTTAAAGGAGATTCATGGTTTTAACCCTCCTCCTCCCCACCCTGAAGGTCGTAGAAAAGATTTTACTGATATCCTGACCTTCACAATAGATCCGGTTACCGCAAAAGACTTTGATGATGCAATTTCTATTGCTAAAGTAGATAATTGTTTCGAGCTTTATGTTCATATCGCTGATGTGGCTGAATATGTTACTCCTGAAAGTGCTATCTTCAAAGAAGCATCTAAGCGTGGTAATAGCTTCTATTTTCCAAAACAAGTTATTCCTATGCTTCCAGAGATTTTATCCAATAAAACATGTAGTTTGCGCCCTCAGGAGCAAAAGAATGTTGTATCCTGTTACTTCAAATTGGATATGCAGGGAAATATTATCAATCAGTTCGTGACTGAAGCAGTCATTGAATCCAATTATAGATTTAACTATGAAGAAGTGGACGCATTCCTCGACAAAGAGGAACCAACATTTGGTGATGAACTTGATCAAGCTCTTATAGCTTTTAAGGAACTCTCACTTATCTTGCAAGAGAAGCGTGTTAAGCAGGGATACCTGCAACTGAACTTACCTGAAACTAACTTTAAGTTTGATGATGAAAGTAACATCTCATCAATCTATGAAGAGAGTGAGACAATCTCGCATCAGATGATTGAGAACGCAATGTTGCTTGCTAATGAGCTTGTTGCAAGAAGGCTCAAGAAGAACATGAAGACATCAATATATCGTGTTCATGATATGCCGGATGAGGAGAGAATTGAGAAGTTAAAATCAGTTTTCAAGGCGTATAATATCCAGATGAAAAGTCATTCTAAGCTGAGTATTTCATTGCAGAATGCTTTGGACCAGGTTGATGAACAAGGAATGCATGATGTCTTTGATATGATGGTTCTCAGGAGCATGAAACGTGCGATGTATATAACTGAATGCAAACCCCATTTCGGGCTTGCTATATCATCATATACCCACTTCACATCCCCTATCCGTCGTTTCTCTGATTTGATTGTGCATACTCAGTTGAAACAGATTCTAAATTCTGATAAGGTTGAGAAGTTCTCATCTGCACAACTCGGTTTCTATGCAAAGACATGTACTGAGCAGGAGAACTTAGCTGATGAGACTGAAAGAGAGATTACAAATAGACTTGTTCGTTCCTATATGAAGAAGTATATCGGTCATACTCTCAAAGGTAAAGTGATTGAGCTTAACAAGAACAAAGTTATCGTGAAGCTCTTTGATGAGCCCGTTAAAGCAGTGCTTGAAGAACGAAATCTGAAAGCAGGTCCATTTGACTTTGACCCTCGTTACTATCAACTGAGACAGAACCGTGGTTCTAAGATTATAAGACTTGGTGATACAATTGAAGCTATCATTGATAGAATCACTGACGATATCTACCTGACTCAGAAAAACGCCAATCCTGATAGAGCTAATTCCGATTTCAATCCTAATGATCCTCGTAATCCATACTACCCACCAAAACCGGTTGTAAGAGAACGTAGAGGTTATAAAGGCGGAAGAGGTGGAAGACGAGATGGTGGTAGAGACAGAAGAGATAATAGAGATGGAGGAGATAGACGTCCAAGCTCTGACTCCCGTTCCGGATCTCGTTACGGTTCACGTTCTGACTCCCGAAGAGGCTCAGATTCCCGCTCAAGCTTCCGTTCAAAGGAACGCAATAAGAGCAGGCATCACAAGTATTAAAGAATAGTTAGTGTTTAAAGCATTATCAATAGATTAAAGCTCCCATTTCAGTGGGAGCTTTTTTGCAAGATAAAAGTAAATGCTCCCCGAAGGGAGCGTAGACGATTAAGAACCATTGTATGAATTGGTTAGGTCATTATACTTGCTGACTTCAGGCAGAAAACCATTATCAATTGCATCCTTAATAGTTTGGATTCCGATATCAAGAATTTGGATATCTCCAAAGGTAACAGTCTTCAGGTCAATAGTAGGGTCATCTTTGTGAACTGCCCACCACATCTTCATGTACAGTGCATAGAATGATGGATGACGCTTAGTCTTTCCGGCTACATCACTTCCATAACAAGTTGTGTATGTTTTCAAATCATCAATCCAACCGGAATCGAAGCTATCATAAACAGTTCCAAGGTTCTCGGCAATGTTTCCCATAGTAGTGTTCTGCTCAGTAGTTGCAGGTATCACATACTCACGACTAAAGCAGATATAGCCATCATTAAAGGCTGAGTACACAAGTTCATCCATCTTTCCTGAAAAGGAACGGAATGGTTTCATCAAATTCACTTTCATAGTAAGTATTACTTTTGCCCATTTGGGACTTAGTATTAAGCAGGATTTCTCCTACTCATTATTACTAACTATCTTTTATGGGGATTTGGTAGTGCGTTTGTAATTTCATACGCCATATAGGGCTGAGTTACGTGAGAGATTCATTAACCCCAAGCTTCATTCTTTGCTTGGGGCTATTAAACGATAGCTCCTTCAGAGCTTATATCAAATTTGGTAAGATGATGTATTCTTAATATTTAATTATGATGTTTGTTAAATAGCCATGTAATAATAATGTTTCTTTAGCCTTGAAAGGGCGTAAATTCAATAGCCACATGCCTTGGCATGTGGTAAGTAAGAGTTCTTCATAATTTTAGCCTTAAAGGGGCGTTGGATATCAGGAAAGCCGAGTAGATAATTCTCTACCAATCAGAGCTATCGCAGAAGCTATTAATGATGACCTACTGGAAGCCGTACCACGTTATGATGAACTTGTTAACTTGATTGTGTGATTCTGTTTACCTTTGGAATGGTTGAGCT
Organism: Cloacimonadales bacterium (SeqCode); assembly: GCA_963677495.2. GTDB lineage: Bacteria > Cloacimonadota > Cloacimonadia > Cloacimonadales > JAFGVF01 > Zophobacter. Next base: position 1,040,909 of record CAXXOU010000004.1, on the reverse strand, counting down.
TGCGAGACCTTGCAAATGGTCGAAACAAGAGATAACAAGAGTACCATTTAGAAGGTCTTTGACTCATTCTAAAGATAGAGAATTATCGACCAAGGGTGGATCGATGTACTCTCAAAGCGAAAAGGCTACCTTTTCGGTAGCCTTTCAATAATGATCAGTAATTGATTATTTAATCATCATTGCTTTGATTGTCTTCGTGTAATCCCCTGCTTTCATCTTGAAGAAGTACATACCACTTGGTTGGGATTTCCCATCCCATGTAACTGTATGAGTCTGTTCTCCCGCAAATGGTGCTTGAACTACATCCTCTATCTTCTCACCTCTGATATTATATACAGAGATATGAACATCACTATCCCCTTTTAGTGAGAATGAGAGTGTTGTTAAAGGATTAAAAGGATTTGGATATAAGTTATTAAGTGACGTTGTATAGATAATCTCATGTATCTCATCTCCCGGTTCTTCCGATTCTATCTTGATTGATACAGGACCAAAATGAGTTACTGTTCCACTGAAATCAACACTTTCAAGCCAATAGAAATACTCAGTATCGAGTTCTACTTCTTCATCTGTGAAGGAGTAGTGTTGTTCTGTAGAAGTGTTAGTACCTGCTATCAATGTTCCATTAACCATTACAGTGCTGAGTTCATCTTCCACAGTGTTTCTTAGAACATTGAAACCGGCTGTATTAGCTTCAGATTGGGTTATCCACTCTATCATTGCAGAACCATTATCTGTCTGAACTGCTGTGAAGCTTGAAAGAGTAACAGGTAAGGTTTGACCTCCACTATTTTCACCAGGAGTTGAGTTCTCAGGTAAGTCAGGAGCAGACCATACCCCCGGTGTCTGTTGGATAATATGTTCATTAGCATTCACATTAGGAGATTCATCAATATTCTGTGCTCTAACATTGGGATTCCAAAGTTGATATGCATAACCATTGGCAATATCTAGAGCTGAATCTCCTGCAAGATAGAAAACATCATCATCTATTCCCCATGCAGTTTTAAATGCTAACTCATCAGCACCATTACCGATTAACAACCGAGTTCGAGAAGATAGAATTGTGTTTGCAGGTATTTCATACTGATTCCCATCTGTTACAAAAGTACCTCCATTGCTTCCTCTTCTAATCAAATAACCACTTATATCTACGGAGAATGGAGAGTTATTGTAAAGTTCAATGAAACCTGTTGAACCATCTTCAGTATTCAGGTTATCAGAAATCTCTGAAATAAGCATTTCACCTGTATCAGGAGGATATGAAACTTCCTGCCAATTTAGATATGGATACCCGTTGTTGAAATCAGGGTCAATATTCCAGATATCCTCATCACCATTAGTGCTTTCACCTACAAAGTCCCAGCCTGCATCTGTGAATGTTATCATATCTCGCATTTCTGAGATAGATAAACCTATTCCTCCATCACTTGTAAGCATTCCACTTGTTTCAGTATTCCAATAACAGTCATTTATTGTGTTTTCATTGAGATAGCAAAACCCTTTAGAATTTGAACCGGGGCCTTGAAGCAATCCGCAACTATAACAGTTTGATATAAAACCATAATTTCGACCTACGAATCCTCCTAGATTCTGGGTTGAAGTTACTTCACACTCGGAGTAACAGTTTGAAATACCACCATTATTATATCCAACAAATCCTCCGATTGTGGAGCTACCTTGTACAAAACCAACAGAATAGCAATTATAAAAGCCTGAAGCATTATTATACCCAACAACCCCTCCACATCTTGCATAAGCATTGATAATGTTTACATTTGCATTACAGTTTGAAACAATATTTCCGATATCTGCCCAACCAATTAATCCCCCTATGTAATAGACATTAGGAGCGTTTGCATAGAGACTACAACTTGAATCATCAATTGTTGCTCCCTGAGCCCAACCAATTAATCCCCCCAAGTATGAAAACTGATTATAAGATCCATGTGGGAATTCTATATCGCATTGACAATTGTCAACATCAGCTGTTCCTTTACCAACAAGTCCTCCCCCATATTGGATAGTATACAATATGGCATTAACTGTGCAATCTATTATATTTGTGCTTGAAGAACTCTGCCCAATAATTCCACCTACATAATAAGTACCATGAATCTCTCCATCCACTGAACAGTTTGTAATGGATGTTGCTTCCCACTGAGTTAATCCAATTATACCACCAATGGATTGAGATCCATGAAGTGAATAATCAGTTAAATGCAGATTTTGAATGATAGCCCCTGAAGTCACAGCAAATAAACCACCGTACCAAGATGTTCCTATATCAATATTCAATGAATTTATGGAATATCCATCTCCATCATATGAACCAGTAAACGGATTAATAGATGCGCCTATTGGAGTATATTCAGGTCCACCAATATATTGAGTAATACTTGCATCAATATCGGCTGTTTGAATGAAGTGTGAATCCCAATAAGTGTCATTTTCACAGAGTAAAACTAAATCATCGAAATCATTTATCTCAAATGGAGATGCTTCTGTTCCTAATCCGGAGAAAAGAGCATCAGTAGTAAATGAGTTGTTTACACTATAAAAAGTACCTAATGTGTTCACAGCTTTTACTCGATAATGATATTCTGAGTAATCTTGAAGGCTAGATATATAGGATGATATAGAAATAACACTATTACCATTAACAGGATTTGATGCAATCTCAATTTGGTTTCCGTAGCTTGTGGTAAGTCCATATTCGAACCATACATTTGTTTCAAGGAAGTTAGGATTAATAGTTCCATTAATTGTTGCAGAATCTACTGTAATATTAGTTGCATCTCCAATCGTAATAGTTGGTTGAGTTAATGATTGATTTGTACCATCTTCCCATGCAAGGTAAGGATATCTGAGTTGTATGATCCCGACAAATCCATATCCCAATAATCATCACTACCATTATTAGTTTCAATTTCAAAATCCCAACCTGCATCTGTATAAGTTAAGAGTGTCTGCATTTCAGTAGTTGTTTTACCTATTCCGGCTGCACTTGATGTTTGTCCTGAATTAACCGAATCCCAAAAACAAGCTGTGAGTACAGCAGATTGGTTATAACCCATGAATCCACCGGTAAGAGTATTTCCTGTAACATTACCGCTTGAATAGCAATTAGTGATGTTTACACTACCTGTTCCTATAGGTGTATCCTGATAGCCTGTAAATCCCCCAACTTCTTCATTACCTGATACATCTCCCATCGCAAAACAATCTTTGATAAGTATTGTTCCGGTACCATAACCCGACCAACCGGCACGGACATTACCTATCAACCCCCCGCATTTCTTTCCAGTTCCATTAACATCAACATCTGAGAAGCATCTAAAAACATTTGATGTTTGATCTTCAAATACTTCGTTCCTACCTATCAAGCCTCCGACATATGAATTTCCGTTGGATAAATGAGTTACTATTACGCTTCCAGTTGCAGAGCAGTTTTCAACATCAGTATTTCTTTTGCCTCCGATTAAGCAACCTGCTTCAGCTAAGGCTGTGATGTTGGCGTTAATCAAATGTGTATTATAAACCTCTGCATTATTAGTGTAACCAAAGAGACCTGCACCACTTTGTGTAGATCTGTTAATTGTAATATTACTAATCTCATATCCCCCACCATCATAAGTTCCGGCAAATTTGTTAGTGCTAGAACCAATAGGACTGAAACCTGCATCAGCATTCCAAGTATTCGTACTTGATGCATCAATATCAGCTGTTTGTTCAAAGAAGATTCCACTTCCCCACATTGAACTGTTAGTACTTAAATAGAGTAGGTTATCCAATGTTGCAATTTGATAGGGATTGCTTTCTGTTCCCAAACCGTTTGGTTGTGTACCATCTGCAAAAATATTAGCTGAGATAATAACAAAAATAGCAATAAATAATAGATACCTCATTCTTTCCTCCTAAATATTATGCCATATATTTACTAACTATATAAAGTTTGTTTAAAACTTTTTTGTCAAGTTTAAAACAATACATATGGAGAGTTAAATGATTGCTAATTAAGGTGAAAGTCTCTATTAAGTAGCTAATCGCTTGACGAAATAAAATGGCATTATAAACAAAAAGGGCTACCCAATCGGGTAGCCCTTCATCTATAATCAGTAATTGATTAATGTTTGTGTGTAGCTTCTTTAACTGCTTCACCGCTATAAACTGAGCGTTCGAAGTAATTTGTATGAAGAAGCTTATGTGATTTAGCTGAGCAAGGTCCGTCAGTAATATACTCTGCATATAGTTTAGCAACTTCAGGGTTCTCATGTGAACGACGATTTGGAAGTTCTCTATCTTCTTGATAGAGTCCTTGTCCACGACGAGCACGGCGAGCGATGTCTGAACCGAATGGCTGACCACCACCACCAACACAACCACCGTTACATGCCATGATTTCGATGAATGTGTAGTCTGATTTACCTGTTTCAGCAAGCTGTTTAGATACTTTATCCATAATCTTTCTTGCATTACCAAGACCATGAGCAACTGCGAATGTTACAGGTCCGAGTCCAGGGATATCTAGAGTAACTTCTTTTACTCCTTCCATACCACGTACTGCAGCAATCTCTACATTCTCAAGTTCTGTATCTGTGATAAGTTTCCAAGCAGAACGAAGAGCAGCTTCCATAACACCACCTGTAGCACCAAAGATAGTACCTGCACCAGTGTAGAAACTCATACCTTCATCAGCATGAATTGGTTCGATATTCTTGAAGTCAACACCACATTCGTCAATCATTCTGATGAATTCACGAGTAGTGAGAACTAAGTCAGTATCCTGATAACCTGAGTCAGAAAGTTCAGGACGCTGAGCTTCGAATTTCTTAGCAGTACAAGGCATAACAGCTACACTTACGATAGTTGCAGGATCGATTTTGTTTGTATCTGCATAGTAAGTTTTAGCAAGAGCACCAAACATTGACATTGGTGATTTGGCAGTAGAAACATTACCGGCTAAATGTGGATAGTAAGTTTCCATGAATTTAACCCAACCTGGTGAACAGGATGTGATTAATGGAAGTTTTCCACCTTCTTTAACTCTGTTTACAAGCTCAGTACCCTCTTCGAGGATAGTAAGGTCAGCTGTGAAGTTTGTATCCATAACTGAATCGAAACCGATAGCTTTAAGAGCTGCATACATCTTACCAGGTGTAGCAAGACCAGGCTCCATTCCATACTCTTCAGCAAGAGCAACACGGATTGATGGAGCTTCTTGAACGATAACGTGTTTTTCAGGATCAAGTAATGCATCCCAAACACGGTCGATGTCATTCTTTTCACGAAGTGCGCCTGTAGGACAGTAAACAGTACACTGACCACAGTTAACACATGGGCTATCTGCCATACCTTTATCAAATGGAGTAGTAACAATGCTTTTGAAACCACGATCTGAGAATGTTAAAGCATAAACCTGCTGGATGTCGTTACATACAGTAACACAACGTCCACAAGCAATACATTTGTTCATATCTCTAACGATAGAAGGACTTGCTTCATCTATAGCACGTTTCTTCTGCATGTTAGGAATATTATGCATGTCACAATGAAGGTTGTTCGCAAGTGACTGCAAGTTACATTTGTTGTTTGCTTCACAAGTTGGGCATACAACTTCGTGGTTTGCAAGGATAAGTTCAACGAGAGTTTTACGATACTCTCTAAGCTTTTTAGAATTAGTTTTTACAACCATTCCATTTGCGAGTGGTGTGCAGCATGCTCTTTTAAGAGGAGATCTATCAATCTCAACAACACATACACCACAGTTAGCTGTAGGTGGTAAGTCCGGGTGGTAGCATAACTGAGGAACATGAATACCAGCTTTAGCAGCGGCTTCAATAATAGTAGTTCCCTGTTCTACTTCTACTTCAATACCATCAATTAAGGCTTTAACCATATCAGCCATTATTTTCCTCCATAATCTATTTATTTAATCTTGCTTCGAATTCGTAACGGAAGTTATCAAGCGCACTCTTTATAGGCATAATCGGAGATTGACCAAGAGCACAGAAAGATGTCTTCTGCATCATGTCAGCGATCTTAACCATTTCGTCAAGATCAGCCATTGTTCCTTCACCTTTCTTAATCTTAGTGATTAAGTCATAAAGTAAAGCTGTTCCAAGTTTACATGGTGAGCATTTTCCGCATGATTCATGACGGAAGAAACGAAGAACTGACCAGAGCATATCAACAATGTCTGTGTTCTCGTTCATCACAAGGATAGCACCTGAACCGAGTACTGCTGCATATTCTTGTAAGCTTTCAAAGTCCATGTTTACGTCAAGTAAGCGATCTGACAAGAATACACCTGCAGCACCACCAACGAGAGCAGCTTTGAACTTGATACCTTTCTTCATACCACCACCAAATTCATTGATGATTGTACGTAATGGAGTACCCATATCAACTTCGCAAAGACCTGGGCGTGCAATGTCACCCATAAGTGTGTAAACTTTAGTACCTGAACTCTTAGCAGGTCCATGAGCAAGGTAAGCTTCAGCACCATTCTTTACAATGTAAGGAACGTTTGAAAGAGTTTCTACGTTGTTAACAACTGTAGGCTTCTGCCAAACACCTTCAACTCCTGGGAATGGTGGTTTCCAACGTGGATGTCCACGATTACCTTCGAGTGATTCGATAAGGGCTGTTTCTTCTCCGCAAACATAAGCTCCAGCACCCACTTTGATGTCAATCTCTAAACTGAAATCTGACTCAAAAATGTTGTTTCCGAGGAGGCCATATTCGTTTGCCTGAAGGATAGCTTTTCTGAGTCTTTCAATACAAAGTTTATATTCACCACGAATGTAGATGAAAGCTTTAGATGCGCCTACTGCATAAGCAGCCAGTGCGATACCTTCAAGGAGTATATGTGGGTCACCTTCCATGATCAAACGATCTTTGAAAGTTCCCGGTTCACCTTCGTCAGCATTAACAACAATAAATTTTTGGTCAGCTTCGATAGGTGCAGTAAAGCTCCATTTTAGACCTGTAGGGAAACCGGCACCACCACGACCACGAAGGGCAGCAGCTTTTACAACATCAATAACGTCGTTAGGTTTCATCTCAAGGAGAGCTTTCTCAAGAGCCATGTATCCACCGGCTCCAATATACTCTTCTATGTTCTCAGGATCAATAATACCTGAGTTTTTAAGTACGATACGGTTGTCATAGTTGAAGTTAACTTCGCCTTTAAGAGACTCTTCAAACATAAGTCTTTTTACAGGACGACCTTTGAGGAAATGACTCTCAACTAATTCAGGAATGTCTTCAACTTTAACATTAGTGTACTGAATGTTCTCTGGATATACAGTAATACAGATTCCCTTTCCGAAGAAACCGAGAGGGCCTGTTTCAAGGAGATTAATCTCATCCTGAAGATTCTTATTTGCAATTTCATTACGGAGAGCAGTTTCAAACTCTTTCACTCCCGCTTTTAATGCATTATCATTAATACCGATAAGGACATGTGAGCGATAGTATTTCATTAGTTGCCTCCTCTGATTTTTTCGATAATCTTCTCTACAGATTCCTCTGTAAGATTACCATATACATCTTCATTAACCATCATAACAGGAGCATTACCGCAAACACCGAGACAAGCACAAAACTCTAATGTGAACATTCCGTCTGCAGTTGTTTCTCCGGCTTTAACACCTAAAACTGTTTTGAGTTTTTTGTAGATGTTGTCTGAACCTTTAAGGTAACATGGTGGTGACTCGCAAAGGCGAACAATGAATTTTCCACGTGGTTTTGTACTATACATACCGTAGAAAGTGATCACACCATAGATGTGGTTAACAGGCACGTTTAAATACTCTGAAACTCTCTGTACAGCATCTTCGCTCAGATACTGTTGAGGATGTGCATCCTGAATATCATGCAGGATGTAGATAAGATTATCTTTGGTTGGTTCATATTTGGCAAAAATTTCTTCGTACATACATTTTTTCCTTTTTTACCCTATTTATCAACAGTAACGACAAATTCGTTAACAACGTTACCGTTCATAATGTGCTCATCGATAACTCTCATAACTTTGTCGGGATTCATCTCACCGTAAGTTACAACAGGTTTTCCCTCTTCTACGATATCAACAACAGGTTCCATTGAAGTAAGACCTTTCTCTCCGGTCTGTGTTACTTGAACGTCACTTAAATTGCGTTTACCTACTTCGTCGAGGAAAGTTTTCATAACTTCACGGGCACCCATGGCGATTCCGGATGTTCCCATTCCTACAATTACTTTTACTCTCGTGTTTGAGCCACGCAGTTTCATATCTGCTTGTGCCTTTTCACGAATCTTTCTTAATTCAGCTAAGGTTTTCATCAATCAACCTCCGTTTTTTGTTGAACTTAGATTCTTTATTTCTTAATTGAGAAATTTTTGTACAAATGAGACTTCATACGATTAATTGTCAACCATAAATTCATATTTTATATAGCTTTTACCTTAGTTTATTGCTCTCATCTATATTGTCAGAAATAGCTAACTTTTTGAAGTATGATTTCAGGTTAATTCACTCAAGTTTCTTAACACATTCTTATAACTTCCTATAGCTCATGTTTTGTCATTATTATCACAATTAACATTCATACTAAATGCTTGTATATGAGATAATTCATATTATCTGAATAGGATTTAATATTTTTTCTTATTGTAAATTGTATTTTTGGGGAATCCTAAACTACTGTTTCTCATTTTTGTATTCAGTATTCTCAAAATATACCATTGAATAACTGCATTTTTGATGTAATGTCTCATTAAAGCAATCAAGATTCGCTCAGCATAGAAGTACCTTAGATACCAAACGTAGATTTATGGAAACTGAACTAACCTACCCCACTTTTCGCAATTAGCATGTATCACTTTTATGTGCCACACCTTTTCCTGAGTCGTCTTGCAGATACTCTTCTTTTGCGATATCGCAAACTTTTAGTAAACTCTTTACCAAAACACAGTCATCCCACTGTTTTCCCACTGCGCACGCACTGTGAACCCAGTGAAACAGTGGGTTGGCAGTGCCTTCACAGTGCGTGCACAGTGCAGACACAGTGCGTTGATAGAAAGTGCAGTGATGGTGAGTGAAAAGGGCAATAAATGTAGCTAAGTTATTGCAAAACGCACTGTGTATGTCTATTTCGGACTTGCGTTGCAGCTATAGCGTGACGCGAGAACGAAATCAGGGGCATGCAGCTTCGAAGTACATTTTAGGAAGTCCGCTGCTTTATCAGGCTGACAAACTCTCTGAAATGTGGTAAGTTATTGGGAATTGCACTGTGTATGGCATCCAAATCAAAAAGAATGGATTAAATCGTGATTATTCAATCGATTCATCTAGCAGCGTAAGTTCAGAGAAAAACCACTAATGCATGCATCTCCAATATGTTGTCAGCTTATTTATAAAAAGTCCTTCTTAATAACGAAAAATAAATTGTTACTAAAAATCCTTAAATGAGCAATAGACAGAAGCAGTTTTTAAGTTATTGAATCCAACTGATTCGTATAGAGATCGAGCAACATTAGCAGATGCTAAGACATTTAGATAAGTTGTAACTCCATTTGTTTTATTTATAAAATTATCCATTAAAAATCTGCCAATTCCTTTTCCTCTGAAATCTTTATCAACTCCAATAGTGTGTAGATAGTATTTATTAAGTGGAGTTTTAAGGCCGATAATTGCACCAACAATTTTGCCATTATAGTTAACAACTATCTCAAGTTTAGGAAGCTCAAGCTCTTTATAGTTTTGCACAAGTTTAGACCAATTTGCCCTACAATATTCTTCATCATCTACAAAGACTTTCTTAAAGAATTTTGTCAACTCGTCATAGTTCTCAACTGCGTTACTGACAGTAAGCTCTGAACTTAGTATGTTTTGGTGAGCACCTATTCCATCAGAAATCTCGTAAAGCAAAAGATAATCTAATCCGGAGAACTTGTGTAAAACATCTTCAGATCGTGAAATAGTTTGAATCGTTATGTACTCAATGCAAGAATTAAAATATCTGCTCTTAATCCATTTAGTTATAGGTTCCACATCCAGGTCGCGATTGATAGTGAAAATTTTCATGCTTAGTTTAGTATTATCGGCTTTAGTAGTGAAGAATCCAATCTCTTCTCCATCTCTATTCAAGAGATAAAAGCTAGATTCAGTATCATCGTTGCTTTCGAGTCGACACTGGAATCTAGGATGAGTTGATTTAATTATGTCACTTTGTTTTATGCCTTCAAGGTTAAGTTTTTTGATTAATAACATATATACTCCAACTAATCCGGGATAATTATATCAATCGCTTCCATCACACTATCTTCGTTAGGGAAAAGTTCATGAAACTGAGATACTGATTCTATATTCTGATTTGAGAAATCACTGAATAGTTTTAGAACTTCTGTGGTAGAAGATGAGCGATTCATGCTCATGAGCTTGAAATGAGTATAAAAAACAGCGTTTTCAAAAGCCATATGAATATCAAAATTAGCATCGTTTTGGTTCAAGCTCCGTTGTTCATGGTTTACATTCAGTACACTCATCACTATGTTATCTGTAATCTGATGGATTGACTCATGAATAGCAATCATCCAAGAATACATTACCTCTTCCCTATTCTCAGGAAGCTTGGATACTGAGCCTATTGATTGCAGATCCATAGAGACTCCTCTACCATTCTTTAGCATACAATCAGAAAGATAGATATGGTATTGATGTTTATTGTTGGATTTAAAGAGATTGATAAAGAGCTGATTCATCTCTGAATCCCAAACATCTAAAAATAGTTTCATTCTTTCTTCGAAACTATCCTTTTTTGACAACCAATAATCAGCGAAAAATGTAAGATACTCATCCCTACATACTTTAACGAAAGTTAGTAACTCCTCTTTACGCTTTTCCTCGAAATTACTATCTAAATAGTTTATCAACGGAAGTATTGAGTTCGGTAGCGAATCAATATAGTTTCTATCTTTTGTGGCAATAAAGCTAAGGATATTGAAAACCTGGTCCAATTCAGGGAAAAATATCGGTAGAAAGGAGATATATGCATAACTTCCACATGCTAATGGTTCCAGTTTTGATTTCAAAGATGAAATAGTTTCCTGTTTTATCTGAGTAATCTCTTCAACATATCCTTCGTCGTAATTAGAAGCAACATTGTTTGTTTCAAGATGTGCCAATATATGCAAGATGAAATCTAAATTTTGATTAACTGACAGATTCAGATTACTTGTTTGATATTTAATGCTATTCCCCATTAGTCTCTCCTATACTGATATCTTTAATGCCAATATTAAATATGATACACAATCTGACAAGCAAAGGGTAAATAAAAAAAAGCCTGCATTAAGCAGGCTAAAAATCTGGCTCCGGAAGAGGGATTTGAACCCCCGACAAATTGGTTAACAGCCAACTGCTCTACCGCTGAGCTATTCCGGATCATCTTGCGATGTGTGAACATACAAACCAAAGTGGGCCGTGCGTGTCAATAGAAATTTTACACTTTTTATAAACTTTTTTACAAGGCTATTCTTAACTGATTGATAATTGAAAAATTATCACATCTTAAAAAAATCTAAGCACTACCTTGCAAGATGTAAAAAATATTGCTCAAAACGGCTGGAAATGGTCTTTCATGGAAATCTGAGAAAATATATTTTTGGAAAGTCCTAACAATTTCTATTCGTTGATATACTCCCAGTCACTAATAATCTCTCCTACTACATCTTCACCTTCAAAAATTGTTACAATAACTTGATATTCTCTTCTTTTATATGCTCGTAGAGAGCTGTTCAGAACTTTCATTGTTCTTTCTTGCTTGAGGTGATATCTGATAGATCTAAATTGATCTATTATTGAACCATTGGAATCTTCAATAGTTATAAGTACTGTTAAATCATTAGCATCCGCTGACCCAAGATTTGTAAGTGTTAAGTCAATCGAGAGATCAATTGAAGGATCTGCCGAGTTAAGATAATAATCACCCTTCCATTCTGCTTCAATTTCTATATACGGCGTATGGACAAGTGGAATTGGGGTTGCTGATTGATCTGAATATTCCTCAGGAACCTCACCAAGTTTCCAATTAAGCCCTGTTGTCTCAAGATAATAGTATTTCTTTCCATCGACAGTAAAATGAGTGCCACTATTAGCTGGATAGTTTATCGCCATTGCCATATGGTCATCCATTCTTACAAGCAAACAATCATACCCCATCTCAGTTAAAATAGCACAAGCTAATATTGCAGTATCCTCACAGTCACCTCCCTTTTCAAAGAGAGTTTCAAACGGAAATCGTGCGTATTCTCCCACACCGGCTGTAATCTCATCTGTAGTATACGGCAATGCTTGAATAAAGGCAATTACAAGGTTGAACTCATCCTCTTTCGAAAGGAAGTTTTTTCGAGAGAGTCTATGCATAGATTTAGCAAAGCTATTTATAAGCTTGTCATCAAATGTATCTGTTGCAAAATACACATAATCCCTGTTTCTTGAGCGACTTCTATAGAATTCATACATCTCCTCAGGGAAACTTGCTTCTAATGTGTATGAATCGTTTTTATACTTCCAATGGAAGAATTCAGTCTTAGCATCTAAGATGAACGTTGTGACTAGTGTTAATAAAATTAGTAGCTTCTTCATAGTAATTAAAAAGGGCTGTTTTCACAGCCCTCAAAGTAAGTTCAAACTATTTATTAAAGTTGTTTTGGTTTTCTATCAACGCTTGAACGGGCTCCATACCATAAGCTGACCCCTGCTCTATTGAGTTAAGTACTGCTCCACCACCGGTATAGAAATAGTAGTCTGAGCGTTCTACAGCTTTAAGGTATGTTTCATAGTTCAGAGCCTTGAACTCTTGAAGCGTATCTCCACCACCAAATGTTTTCATAGCATGTTCATTCTGCGAGACCAGCTCATACATCCTCTGAGTGCCATCACTGAAGTCAGGCATAAACCCCATAACAGCATTAACAAAGAACATGTTAGCACGACTGAATACTTCTTTAACATGTCTAAGCTCCCAGCTTTCCCAAGAAATATCAAGCACATAGTTCAGCTTAGTACCGGGTTTTAAATCATGCAGAAAATGTGTTCTATATTGTCCCGGAATCATCCCTTCTAAAGTATCAGATTCTATGATATATGGTAATTCTACAATACGTTGAGGAAATTCATTAGCACGTTTCAGGAATTCACGAGCAAACTTAAGATCAGTTTCTGTTATTCCTTTAATCTCAATATCATATTTTGCACAAAGATATGCATTATAAATAACACCACCTAATATCAGATAGTCAACAAGCTCCAAAAGCTGATTAAGAGGCTTAATCTTTGTATCGAACTTTGCACCGGCGACAATACCTACAAATGGTCTCTTCGGTTGGAATAGCTCTTTAAGATGGAAGATCTCTTTTTGCATAAGCATACCGGAGTAACTTGGAAGATGCTTAGTAATATGTTTTGTTGAGGCATGAGCTTGCCATGAGCCAAAAGCATCATTGACATATACATCAGCTAGTTTTGATAGGGCATTAGCAAGACAGTCTGTATCTTCATCATTAGATTCTTCACCTCTGAACCACCTAGTATTAGGTAGATAAATAATATCAATATTACCAGTCTTGAGATCATTTACCATCTTATGACAAACTTCATCTACAACTTCTATTCCATTATCATTTCTTTTAAACCACTCGGGAATAACAACCCGTACATTAAGCTTATTCTTTAGATAGTCTACAATTGGCTCTATTGAATCATCTTTAGATATAGTAATAGCACCAGTTTTCTTATCTTTCGGGCGTCCATTATGTGTCATCAAAATAAGTTTTCCACCTCTTAGCACGATGTTGAAGAGTGTTGGAATAGTTGCATCAATACGCTCAGTATCTTTAATTACTCCTTTTTTAACAACATTGTGATCAACTCTCACAAGAACGACTTTTCCCTGTAAATCTGCATCCTGTACTTTAGGGAGTAGTGAATATGTCATTAATCCTCCTGAATTAACCCATTTATTTTATAATTACTTAACCATTTCAATTGCAAGTTTACACCCAAGCTCAACATTGTTTTTGATCAACTCTATGTTTGTCTTGAGTGATTTACCATTTGTCATATCTACAAGTTTTGAAAGAAGATAAGGAGTAATATCTTTTCCTTGAACTTTTTGGTTATCAGCTTCTCTAAGAGCATCTTCAATCTTTTCTTCCATAACGTATTGTGGAATCTCATGTTCTATCGGTATGGGATTAGCTATCAGCATTCCATTCCATAAATTTAAATCTTCCTGAATCTTATATAGATTTACTATATCTGCAGTACTATCAACTTTTCGTACTTTATGGCTACTCTTACTACTATAAAAAGCCGGGAATGTATCTGTTTGATATCCTAGAACAGGAACAGAAAGCGTCTCTAATGATTCAAGAGTTTTTCCTAGATCAAGAATAGCTTTAGCACCTGCTGAAACAACGATTACAGGATATTTAGCGAATGCCATTATATCGGACGAGATATCCATTGTTTTCTCAGCGTTTCTATGTACACCTCCAATGCCACCTGTAGCGAATACTTTTATACCTGCTTTCCAGGCAATATACATTGTAGCAGCCACGGTTGTACCACCGGTGAGTTTTCTGTTTAGAGCATATACTATATCTTTCTGAGAAATCTTTTCCTTATTCTCTGCATGCGTGAGTTTATCAAAATCATTTTCAGTCATGCCGACTTTTATTACACCGTCAAGCACGCATATAGTTGCAGGAATCACATTATGATGTCTAACAATTGCTTCAAGTTGTTTAGCAGTCTTAAGATTATCAGGATATGGCATCCCATGAGTGATAACGGTTGATTCTAGAGCAAGAATCGGCAAGTTATTGTGTAAACCATATTCAACTTCGGGTGAGAACTCAAAATGTTTCATTTCCCCTCCTTCACAATTTTTACTTCTGCTTTGATTACACCATCCTTGATACCACCAAGTTTTTTCATGGCAGCAAAAGAAAGGTCTAGATCTCTTCCATCAACGTAAGGACCTCTATCATTAACTCTAACTTGAATAGATTTTCCATTCTTTACATTCGTCACTTTCAAAAGAGTATTAAAGGGTAGTGATTTATGAGCACATGATACTTTATACATATTGAATGTCTCACCATTTGCTGTCTTTCTTCCATGAAACTTCTTACCATAGTAACTACAAGTCCAAACCTTTGAATTCTTTGAAAGCTTAGGTTTCTTAGGTTTGGCGACTTTGGGTTTCTTACCAGAATAGGGATGATATCCAGATTGAGGAACTTGGTAACAACCAATCAATAAAACTAATGTAAATAATAGAAAAGAAATGCGCTTCATACTTCCTCGTTTATTAGAACTGATGTTTACCGCACATCATTCCTGCTGATAGCGGATACTTATCTTTAAGTATATTAACAATCTTATCGGAAAGCTCTCTGATTTCCCATTGAGCATGCTGATCACTTCTAAGTCTGGCAAAATGATACAGTTCTCTCATGTTAAATGTCAAGAGAACTCTCAATTTATTTGCATTCATCAGAATGTAATTACCTAACAATGGGTTTATAGCTTTGAGTTTTATATATAATGAATTAGTCTTTTTCACTAAGTTATCTAAAGCTTCTTCATCAATCAAATCACGCAGTAAATCAGGAATCACAAGACCAAAATCAGGTTGATAATCGGTTCTTAATACTGTTCCCATTCTATGTCTTTTTAACTGAGCGAAACATGATGCTGAGATTACCACTTCAAAACATGAATGTACGGTTTCAAAAGCTCTAGGCATTGAGTGATAGCTTTTCAAATTCTCGAAGGCTTTAGCAAACCATTCTCTTTTCTCTTCAGAACCCATGTTTTGAACAGTATTTTTAATGTCATTCCAAGCAGAATCAGTGTGCTCATACAATAGGGATGTTAAGATTTTATCATCTCCATCTTTTTCATAGCTTATAAGAGCTACATCTTGATCAGCTTTATTTTCAATTGATTCCAAAGAAAGCCTTTGGGATTCAAAAACATCAGTCTTAGTATACTTTATAATAGATGGTGCTATATTCTGAACTTGAGCAAGAATAGATTCCCTAACGGCGAAAGCTTCTTCTAAACCAGATTTATCTAAACGTCGTAGAAGCCTTTCTAGATTCCTGGCGTTTATTGTCATACCCATCTGAGTTTCTGTTGCTAAAGCTAAGAAATAACGGGCATCCTCTTTTGCTCGAGATTGAAGGTCCCTTTTAGAACCTTCAAAGTCAGTTTCTTGTAACAGACTTTTCGCTTTTTCGTATAGGTCTTTATAAAGAGCTACTTGCAAGTCAATAATCTGATTAAATTCCTTCTCAAGAGGAGTTTTAAGAATCTCTTGGGGGGTAACATAATCTCCATTTAAGGTAACATACCTTTGAGATTTCTCTGTAAAAGAAGCTAACCTACTTTTCTGAATGAACTCAGTAATGTATCTGGAAACACCAATAAGGTCAAAGTTGAATACAGCATGTTCTGCTATAGAACCGTGCCCCATCTCGTACAATATGGTTTCATTCGAAGCTCTGGTTTTATCTATCTCAAGTTGAGCTTCAGCACGTAATTCAGTGACGTTCTTCTTGCTTCTACTAATTCTGGCATATGCAGCAGAAATTACTTCAGGTGTAGCTATTGTCTGATTCGGAAGTTGTTTAATTAAGCTTTCATCGACGTTAAAACCAGCTAAAACTATTTTCATACCTGTTCTATCCTTTTATGATACTGATACTACTACTAGCACCAATCCTATTAGCACCAGCTCTAAGCATATCCAAAGCTTTCTCTCTTGTTCTAACTCCACCGGAGGCTTTGACTCCTAACTTTGGACCTACAACTTTGCGCATAAGGGCAATATCTTCAACTGTTGCCCCGGCAGAGCTAAAACCGGTGGATGTTTTAACAAAATGAGCTTCAGCTTTTTTAGATAATAAGCAGGCTATAACTTTTTCTTCCTCAGATAGCAAACAAGTTTCTATAATGACTTTTAACACTATTCCATCAGCATTACATACATCAGATACAGCTTTAATATCTTTAAAAACAAGGTCAAATTGCTCTGATTTTAGCCAACCTACATTTATTACCATATCTATTTCATTCGCGCCATCTCTAATCGCTTTCCATGCTTCTTGAGCTTTGATTTCAGAAGAAGACTGTCCTAATGGGAATCCCACAACACAACATAAATCAACAGTGGGAAGATGCTTTTTTGCTAAGGATGCATTTACAGGGTTAACACATACAGATCGAAATTTATGCTGTTCTGCTTCTTTGCAGATTTTGATAATAGCATCATTGGAAGCATCAGCTTTAAGTATTGTATGATCAATATACTGCGATAGGTCTTCAAAGTCAGTTGGTAGCTGATCAGGTATATTTTTATGATCTACTGAGACGTCCAATGAAAAAATATGTGCTCCACCTGATGGAGAATCGATCTCAGTCTCAGGGTTAAAAAGTTTACGTGCTATTTCAACAACATCTATCATAACTTCTCCTCATAATTTGTTCTGGCAAGTTGACCACATGCAGCCGCAATATCGTCTCCTCTGCTATTCCTAAGTGTTACTGCTTTATTAACTCTCATTATTGCTGTCTTAAATCTATCTACTTCTATGTTTTTAGGGCTTTCATATGGTAAGCCATCGATTCGATTCCATTTTATCAGATTTATTTTACAGGATAAGTCCCCAGTAAACTTTATCAAAGCTTTAATATCTTCTCTAGCCATATTATAATTTTTTATCAATACATATTCAAAAGTTACTCTAAAAGTAGACTTGTTAAGATAGTACTGTAGTGCTTCTTTTAATTCTTCTAGATTAAACCTTTTATTGATTGGCATAAGTATATCGCGTTTGCTATTAATAGCAGCGTTTAAAGAAACTGCTAATTTAGCTTTTATTCCAGAATCAGCTAAATCTTTGATTCTGTTAACTACACCACATGTTGAAACAGTAGTTCGCCTTGGGCTAAAACCAATTGTATCAGTATCTGCCAAAATCTTGAGACTTTTAATCAAATTATCGTAATTATCCAAAGGTTCTCCCATACCCATGAAAACAATATTTGAGAGTTTCTTTGGATTACACTTGCGTTGTGCTAAGATTACCTGTCCAATAATTTCAGCGACAGTAAGATTTCTCTTTAATCCCAATTTTCCAGTTGCGCAGAATAAACAATCTCTGGCACAGCCTACCTGAGAAGAGATACATAAAGTTATCTTTTCTTCAGATGGCATTAAAACCATCTCAATTTTGCTTTTATCTGATAATTGAAGAAGATACTTAGTCGATCCATCTTTAGAATGAGCTTCATTTACAATTTTAGGTAGATAAAAGTCAAATCTATCTTTCAGAGATTCTCTATATTCCTTTGAAAGGTTTGTCATCTTATCAGGATTGTTCTCATATTTACGATAAAGCCAATCTAAAAGTTGCTTAACTCTATACTTTTTAACATTACCAACTATTAATTCTTGGTATAACTCATCAGCAGAATAGCTGAAAATGTTATCTTTCTCTGACATAATTACTACGTATCTTTTTTAACTTTTTGAACTCTTCCAAATCAACTGATTCGATCATCTCGTCAGAATTAGCTAAGAAAATCATTTTGTTATAGTAATCGCATCTAAAAACATACATTTTTTCTTTATTATAGATTACACCTTGTCCTACATCAGGGAAATCTTTTGCCTGTTCCAAATAATAGTCTTCTTCGAAATGTAGACAACATAGTAGACGACCGCATGGTCCTGAGATCTTTGATAAGTTACCTGACAGGTTCTGGTCTTTAGCCATTTTAATTGTAACTTGGTTGAATCTTTTCATAAAAGTAGAACAACAATATGCTTTACCACACATTCCGAAACCACCAATTCTTTTTGCCTCTTCCCTACCGGTTGTCTGGTGGAGCTCAATTCTGGTTTTAAAGGCATTTGCTAACTCTCTAACAAACATTCTGAAATCAACTCTTCCAGGAGCAGTAAAGAAAAATGTAAGTTTATTACCATCAAATTGATAGACAGTTCCAATAAGTTTCATCTCAAAATCATACTTCGGAAGTATTGAAACAAACGTCTCAGATGCTTTTTCTTCTTTACTCTCTATATTTGCCAGCTTCTGCAAGTCTTCTTCAGTAGCTAATCTAACTATCTTTGGATCATTTTGACTATCAAAAATAGCGTCAATGTCCTCTCCGGTGATCGATGTATTAATAACTTTGGCAATGTCATGTCCTCGATCAACAGTGCCAATAATCCAGTCATCCGGTTTCATTTCCATTCCTTCAGGTAGTAAATAGTAACCGAGTCTATTGTTTCGATATTCGACTTCTATGTATTCTCTCATTGATTAATCCTTTATTATCTTTTTATATATATCCTTCTCAACATCAGATAGAGAAAGAGCTCTTCTTCGTTTAACTAAATTGGCTGTATCAAAAAACTTACACATTCTATAATCAACCAAATTACTATTTTCTCCCCATTTAAATGAAGGAATAAAACCATCTATTAGTTCTTTACCATAAAGATTAGCACCAATTCCAATTACAGTTCCGGTATTAATACTACAGTTAATTCCTATCTTTGAATGGTCACCAATAATACAACCCATAAATTGAGTACCTGAATCCATCTTATCTTTTAGGTTGTAGTTATAGACTTTCACATTTTTGTATGTATTTTTTAAATCACTGTTTGAAGTTCCAGCTCCCAGGTTTACCCATTCTCCCAAATAAGCATGCCCAAGAAATCCATCATGTTGCTTATTAGTGTATGCCTGGATAATTGTCTCTTCGACCTCTCCCCCAACTTTGCAGACTGGTCCTATTGATGTACCTTCGTATATTTTTGCTCCGACTTTTATCTTCGATTTCTTACCTATAAAACAGGGGCCTTCGATAAAGGTATTAGCCATGATTTCTGCGTTTTCATCAATTACTATGGGACCATTTGTAGCGTCTAGTACAGAGTTTACTCCAAGCTTTGTTCCTTCTCCTATCCAAACATTATATGGATTAACAACTGTCACTCCATGTTCTGTTTCAAAGTAGTTATCCTTATCATAGAAATATTCTTTAAAATCATGTTCTATCAAGTCTCCATTCATAGATACAAGCTCCCAAGGATAGTTCCATGTTTTTACATCAATCTGAGAAAAGGAGATATTTTTAGATAATCTATCAAGTGATTCGGTAGAACATGTGATACCTGTTGCCTTAAGTTTGAATGCAATTATATCTTCATCTAACATCAACCCTTCACCAAAATCTAAAGAAGTTGTACTAAAGATAAAATCACCATCAATTCTAACTCTAGAATTAATAAAAAGGCTTTCACCTTCTTCAACATTATTTACATTCCAATCGGGATGCCTTTCTTTATAAAGCTCTTCTAAGTACCTTGCAATAATTATGTTCGTATCCTCTGTTTGATAATAAGCTTTGATTCTCTGACCTAGCTTTAAAATACCAACCCTTAAGTCACAAGTAGCCCTATTAAGAGTTAATGGATAAAAATTACTGGTTTTAGCATCGTCAAATATATATATATTCATTACTTCCTCTTAATTTTTGATTTAGTTGGCTTTTTCCCATACCATTCAAACATATTCATCTGCCCCATTGGAACTGTAATTAGATATAAAAATGGCATCATGAAAGCCCAGATTGGATAGAACATTATCCTCTTTTTCTCAACATCTAAATAATGGAACCCAACAGATAGTAACACTATTTCCAATACAGCTCTTAGAAGAGAGAAAAATACTGCCATTTTCCAGTTCAAAAATATGAGAGCGATAACACCTGAATAATAGATTAGTACTAATGCGATTGACCAGAAATACAATGGTCTTAATTTTATCTGCCATTTAACATTCCAAGCCCATCTGCTCCTCTGGTTAATCAGTTGTTTCCAACCTACAATTCTATTGGTTGATACAAAACTACCATTATCGAAGTTAAATATTGTCTTTAGTTTTGCCTTTCTCATTAATTGCAATAGGTTTACATCATCTCCTGATATTAAGTGCTTAATCTTATCGAATCCACCAACTGTATTAAATGCTTTTCTTGTATAAGCTAGATTCTGTCCAATACATGTTAAACCATGTCCCCATGCAAAGGATCCCATAACAGCCGTATATAAAGCAGCAAAATCAAAATACTCAAACTTATGTAACACTGAAGTTCCTTTCCACCTTCTTATATCTATTTCAGAATAACCGGCCACTAAAGAAACTGAATCATCATAAAACGCTGTAACCATTGATTCTACCCATGTTGATTTCACAATGCAATCAGCATCAGTAGTTAGTATAACCTCTCCTTTAGCCGTAGCTATCGCTTTGGTTAATGCATTTTTCTTGGGTGAAACAACTTGATCTCTATCTTTAACTTCAAGTAGTTTAACAAAAGGATACTTAGTAATAAAGCTTCTGATTATGTCTCTAGAATCGTCTTCAGATAGGTCATCAGCAATTATCACTTCATAAAGTTCAGTTGAATAAGTCTGATTAACCAAAGCTGTAAGTAAATTTCTGAGATTAGCAGACTCATTCCTCGCTGCTATACAAACAGAAACAGTTTTCTTATTATAATTCTTCTTTATTTTGTAACGAAGCATCCCTATCACAAACATAAAAGTTAAAAAGATGTAACCTAACGAACATATGGCTTCAAGAATAATGATTATGTCTGTTACCATTAATTATACCATCTCACTGATTTCTCCTCTAATACCATCACAGAATCTGCACTCATTTTGTATTGAGTCGGATAAAAATTATACATAGAACTGCTCAAGAATTCTTTTGGCTCAGTACCATCAATAAATACCTCATCTTTTGCATTCTCTTCATTGAAAGCCAAGAATCCTGTAGTTGGATTAATTGGCACTTTAACAATATTCTCAGGCACTACGAATCTATATCTGGAATCATTCTTTTTAGGTTTTACACCATGATTCTGATTGATTATTGCTTTTAACTGTATTTTTGACCAAGGAGGGGCACAAACAACACCACCTGACATCTTATCTCCCATGCTGATGTTGGTATCAAATCCTACCCATATACCTGTCACTATCTTCTTGTTAAACCCAATAAACCAAGCATCCTTATAATTGTCAGTTGTACCTGTTTTCCCTGCTGCTGGTAGATCCATACCATTGAGTTTAGCCATCCAACCGGAACCTCTTGTTACAACACTTTCCATCATATTGGTCATTAAATATGCAACTTCAGGATTACACACTTCCTCTTTTCTTACTACCATCTCTTCAAGTATTTTACCATCTCTATCTACCACTTTTTTAATGAACTGTGGTATTACTCGCCATCCATTGTTCGGGAATGTGGTATATGATGAGATTAAGTTAATGGGTTTTACTTCGGTAGTACCCAATGCACTTGACATATTTGCGTGTTTCCCTGTAGTTAAACCAAATCTATAAGCCATTTGAGCAAAATTTGCTGCACCTATATCATATAATGCTTTTACTGCCCAAACATTGTGTGAGTTTGCTAAAGCCTCTCTTAATGTGACATATCCGTAATATCTGTTTCTTCGATAATTATGCGGTCTCCATTCCTGCCCTGATAACAAATGAACAACGGTCGGAGCATCCTGAATGACAGTGGCAGGTGTATAACCTTTTTCTAGTCCTGATGTGTAAAGTATTGGTTTTACTGATGAACCAGGGGAACGTCTAGCATGTATCATTCTGTTAAACTTGCTATGGTTGTGGTTTCTGCCACCGAGCATAGCTAGAACTTCTCCTGTCTCTGCTTCAAGAGATAACATTCCACCTTGCAGATATGGAGTTTTTATGTCATCTTGAGTTGGTGAAAAGTCTGCATATTTCTTTTCGTAACCTCTAGATTCTTCACGTTTCGTTAAATACTCATTCATTACAGAATCAGCATACTGTGTAAGGTCATAGTCCATAGTAGTATATATCTTCAGACCACCTTCAAACAACATCTGTGTTCCATATTTACGCTCTAGTTGCAATCTGATATGTTCTATAAAATAATCAGCTGGGTCATTTTTTACCGGTGCTCGATCTTGAATCAATGGAGCATTTTTAGCAACGAGGAACTGTTCCTGATTTATCTTATCTTCTTCATACATTCGTTTCAGTACTAGATTACGCCTTTTGATCGCTCTTTCAGGATGTTTAATCGGATTAAGATAATTAGGTATCTGTAAAATACCTGCTAAAGTTGCAGCCTCTGGTAAAGACAGTTCACTTGCTGACTTCTTGAAGTAATGCTTAGCTGCAGTTTCAATGCCATATACTCCACCACCAAAATAAACTTTATTGAAATACATCTCGATAATTTCACTTTTAGAAAAATTCTTCTCAATTATCAATGCAAGCATAGCTTCTTTAATCTTTCGAGTCATCTGCTTATTTTGTGTTAGGAAAAGTGCTCTGGCAAGCTGCTGAGTTATTGTTGAAGCTCCCTGCGAGAACCCCCCTCTTCTCAGATTCACAAGCATCGCTCTGGTAGTACCCTTTACATCAACACCAAAGTGGTTGTAGAAATTGTTATCTTCTGTTGCAATTAGTGCATCCACCAAGTATGATGGCAACTCCTGATAGTAAGCCATGGTTCGTTTTTCAAACGCAAACATATGTATTAATCTTCCATACCTATCATAAACTTCAGAACCTTGAGCCATATGATAGTTACGCATTTCTGTAACAGGTGGCAATTCGTCAGAATAGTACCATAGAATTCCTAAAACGATGCCAATTACACCCATCACTATACAAGCTTCAATAAAGAGGTACTTCTTAAAATATTTCTTCAAGTCTTCCATTTTATGCCCCGAAAGATATTTTTTTTCTTAGCAATAATGATACAAATCCTGTTATTGAACCAGAGACTAGACCAATAATTAATAAAATAGGGATAAATCTATAAACAGAATCAGATTGGATCATGATTAGCCGGAGTACGATTAACTGTGCTAGATTATGTACAATAGCACCAAGTATACTTACGCCGATCAAGCTTAATCCTGTTTTTGTCTTATAAGCTATAATCATTACAGCTACAGCACAAATACTTCCCCCAAGAGATATGAGAGAAACAAGCGTGAAAAGCGTTCCTATAAAGAATCCACCTATAACTATTTTTAGCAGAGAAACCGCAAAGCCTAAGACTGCAAAACCATCTGCAATGAGCAAAAGCACAGCAATATTTGCAAGCCCAATACGCACAAAAGGTAGAGGCTTCGGTATCACTGCTTCAAATATATATGCTGTTACTGCAAATGCCGTAAAAAAAGCAAGATACAGTTGTTTTTTTGATTTATCTAATTTTAATTCTGATGACATAATTTCCATTCATATTTCTTTTAATTAAAAAAAATATCTCATACACTAAAGTCAAGACATATCTTAGTGCATTAAAGGGTAAATCTAAGATAGGTTTGATTAGAAAGAGATACCATAATAAACTAGACTTGCTTTTTTTAAATAAAAACCTACTGTATTCAACAGTTATTCACTTATAGATTAGCTCAATGCACTTATTTTTTTAAGCAGTTTTATAAGTACTTCCATATATTTTTTACTGTTACTGCTAGTTATTCCAAATAATTTGAAACTAAAGTGATTGTAATATCATCCCTAGATTTGTTCTGAATGGCAACTCTGGATAAACCTTCAACTCCCTCTTTTAAAGATTTCGCTTGTTTCAAAACATTATGAATCTCTGAATCTGTGGTAACATCGGTTAACCCGTCGCTACAGAGTAGAAAAATCCAATGCTCTGAAGGATACTGAACTCTATAAAGATTGACTGCAGGTTCATCGTGAAGACCAATAGCTTCTTTAATGATATTCTTTCGAGGATGAGTTATTATATCATCCTTCTCTATCATTCCCTGAGCAAACAGTTCCCAAACCGGAGATTGGTCCTCAGTCAACTGTTCAAAGTCCTTTGCAGTAAAAAGGTAAATTCTACTATCCCCTACACTAACTATTTCTGCAATATCTTTCTTCAAAAAAAGACCTATAAGTGTTGTTCCCATCCTATGGCAATCTGGATACGCTGAAGCATATTCTCTCAATCTACGATTAACATTTTTTGTTGTAGTTAATAATGATTGCATGCTACTGTACTCTTCTAAGAAGTATTTTATACAAAGTCTTGATGCAATATCCCCAGCAGGATGTCCTCCCATTCCATCGCATAGAAGGTAGACTTGTTCGCTTTTATCTGTAGATGAATAAAACGAATCTTCATTTACGTTCGATTTCAATCCTGTTGTTGTTTTAGAATATGAGTACATTATATTACCTCATACTAAGAATCGACTTTAGATATTTACATGTCAATGATTACTTTCAAAGATTATCAAACTAATGCAGAACTTGTTGATATCTATTAACTACTTATCGAATTCCAAGTCTCCACACATACCCACCGTTCACACATATATTCCATGATTTCTGCGCTACCTTAATGCCCCCGATTAAGAAATTGCTTTAACATTGGAGAAAGTTATCCACGCGATGTGAATAACTTTGGGCTTCGCCTAGGAGGGTCCTTGGTGGCTCCTTGGTGGATCCAACGTAATTCCTTGTTTTTGTTAAGGGGCATATTGGTGGTTAATATGTAAAATGAACATTAAAATAGGCATGAAAACAGTTATTTAAATAGTTGAAGAACAGCTTAGATATCAGCTGGCTGAATTATCGCTAATATTTTATTATGCAGTTCTTTAAGCTTTGTTTAAAGAGGGTATAAATTCAGAGAAGATTTGTTTGAAATAGATTAGGAACACTTTATCATTTAACAGTTGGTAGATCGTCCCAGCTTGTAGTATATTTAGGAGAGAGTTTTTCTCTACGCATTTGCCATTCTTGTTTGTCACCGTTACTAGCGTAGTATAAGGTATCACGACCTAGTATTTTGTTTAGACGATCCACCGTATCCATAATTGTTTTAGTTTTATCATCAACATAAGCTGGTTCGAAGGCATCAGGTGGAACATTGAATTGATTTACGATACCGGTTAGCATAACTCCTGCTTTTTTATAATTAAATTGAGGTTTATATATAGCTTTTAACAACTGAATACCGGTTTCGATAAGTTTTGGAGTATATGCAGTTGGCTCATGAAGTTTTGTGGTCAAAGAGTTTGAATACTGAGCTTCCGGTTTAAATCGATTTGTTCCCAGAAATACTGTAATATACGAAGCTATTGAATTCTGATTTCGTAGTTTTTCGCACGCTCTTGTCATATATGTAGAGACAGCTTCCTCAAGTTCCTCCAGGTTGGAAACCGGTTTACCAAAGGAGCGTGACGACACGATTCCTTTCTTGGGAGCTTCAACCATATCCAGTTCAAGACAATCTATTCCCTTCAGTTCTAAAACAGTTCTTGCTCCTACTACTGTCATATATTTTCGGATCCATTGCAAATCTGCATCTCTAAGTAATTTTGCTGTAGTTATACCATTTTGATTTAGAAATCTAGCATATTGCCTGCCTATTCCCCAGATATCATCTACAGGAACATAGTCTAGAACTGTATCTATCTTTGGATGCTTATACATTGAGAAAACGTAATTGAATTTCATATATCTCTTAGCGATATGGTTTGCTACTTTAGCTTGTGTCTTTGTGGAACCTATTCCAACTGAAACCGGTATCCCTGTCCATTGAAACACAGTTTCTTTTATTTCCGTCCCAAGTTTAATAAGGTCTCTATCTTTAAATCCTGTTAGAAGCAAAAAGGCTTCATCAATTGAGTATATCTCAAGCTCTGGGGTAAATCGATCCAGAACTGTCATGACTCTATTGGAAAGATCAGCATATAGTTCATAGTTTGAAGAGAAAATTACTCCACCAGCTCTAGTGATTTTATCTTCATACTTAAATACGGGAGCCCCCATTGGAATTCCCAGAGCCTTTAGCTCTGCAGATCTAGCAACAATACAACCATCATTGTTTGAAAGGACAGCAATAGGTTTTCCTTTTAAATCAGGTCGAAAAACTCGTTCACATGAAGCATAGAAGCTATTACAATCAACTAGAGCATAGATTCTACTATCAGGAGTCAAAGGCATGTCAGGCCTTATGAATAATGAAGGTTACAACACCCCAAATCGAAAACTCAACCTCTCCGGTTATCTTTATCTCATCAAACTGAGGATTCTCAGGAACGAGATAGTAGATTCCCTTTCTTACAGCTAATCGTTTCACTGTTAGTTCTCCATCATAAACAGCAATAACAATCTTGTTGTTTGATGCTTCTATAGCTCGATCAACAATAAGAATATCATCCGGATTGATTCCTGCATTTATCATTGAATAACCATCAACTCTGATAAAATATGTTGCAGCGGGATGCTCAATCAAGTATTCATTCAAATCAAGTGACTTCTCAATATAGTCAGTTGCGGGAGAAGGAAAACCAGCTTGGATAAAACTACCAATCAAAGGACGTTTGAGTTTCTTCCCCCTCTCAATCGGATGTATTGAAGCTATACTATTACCAAGTTTAACTTTACTCATTGACTACTCGCAAATTACTTGAACTCCTCGAGTCTCATCATCACAGATATCCAATTCAGCTCTAATTGTAGCTATAGTATAAGTTTCCGGTGCAATAAAACGAACTTCACCCATACCAAACTCATCAGTTAGAATCTCGTTTGGTACGATTGAACCGGTTGTAGTTGTAAAATGTATCCTTTGATTTTCCAAATTATCTGAAAGGCTTGCTAATTGAATTGTTATGCTAGATTGAGAATAGCCATCAGCAGGAATATTAGTAGGATTTGCCACTAATGAAGTGATATCAGGTACGTCTTGAACCAATATAGATTTTGTTATGGATTGGTCTTCATACGTAGCTTCTATGACGAAATCACCTCTATAGTTTGGATCGGTAATATACATAGTAACATTTGCATTACCATATTCATCTGTCTGAACTTCAGAATTGGTAGCACCACCAAAGAAAGCAGCTGCAGTGTGATCATAAACAAAGTAGATATACTTATATTCAACTTGACTATCATCACCTTGAAGTTTTACAGAAAGAGTAAACTCATTATAATTAACTCTATTATAAGCAATCTCCTGATCAATACTAAACTGAAGGTCCGCATAATCAGGTGTTCTGGTATCACAACCAATCAACAACAATAGTGGAATGATAAATAGTAATAGTTTTTTCATTATAACCCCTTAATCAAATTTAAGGATGATTACACCTGCATTACCATCGGCAACATAGATGTAATCAGCCGATATTTCAATGTCTTTACAATATCCTCTGGTATTGTAATCATCAAGCATTTTAGGCTTCTTTATGTTAGATATATTATAAACATACAAACCACCTTTACCAAGTGCAATGTATGCATCATCATCTTTAATTTCAATATCCTCTACCCTATGAGCAGTCCGAATTGTCTTAACAATTGTAGGTTCACCAGGATCTTTTACATCAACAAACAAAATCTGATTTTTAGTTCCTACTATACATTTGTTACCAGAAACCGCAACCACTTCAGGATGAAAGATAGCACTGTTTCTACCTAAATCTTCAGGATTATAGATGTCTTCAACATTAACTACTTCTAGTCCAATTGAGTTGATCGCGAATACAGATGGCCAATTCACTGCTAGTGATATTATCCCATGAGTATCATGATACTGACTAATTAATCCTCTTTGAATGTCTTCTATGATTAAACCTGTATCTGAATGTCCGATAAATACATTAGCACCTTCTTGTTCAATAGATGAACCAAAATATTCTTTGAAAGAAAGCTTAGTCATTGTTGTTGAAATAGTGTCTTTTTTAGTTATCTCTGTTTTTAGATCCTCAGAAGCGTACAGCACTTTATTATCGACAATTGTAAAATCGTCAATTGAACCTGTAATAGTAAAAACCTCTTTGAGGTATGGGAAAACCGGAGAGAATGTATCATAGTGATAAAGTTCATCATTACTTTTCACAATTAATCTATCATCACCAATCTCCAGCATCTCGGCATCTTCAAGATATAGCGTAGATATGTGACTAAAATATCTTACATCAAATGAGTTTAATAGAACTGCAGATATAAGGGCAATTGCTATAATGATGAGCTTTTTCATGATCAAACCTCATTGATAAGTTTACCAATTACAGTTTCTGGTGTTAACCCTTCTGCTTGAGCAGCAAAAGAGATTAATATTCTATGACGTAAAACTATAAGAGCAACTTCTTTAACATCATCTTCAGAAGGAGTTAGGCGACCCTCAATTGCGGCTTTTGTTTTAGCTGCAAGTACTAAGTATTGTGATGCTCTTGGACCAGCACCCCATGAAATCCATTTCTTTACTGATTCCGGTATGGTATCTTCAGTTGGTCTTGTTGAACGAACAAGTTTAACAGCATATTCTAGTACATGTTCACTCACAGGTATTTGTCGTATACTTTTCTGAATCTCGATAATCTGTTCAGCACTAAGTATAGACTCAATCTGTTTACTCTGTCCAAACGTTGTAGACTTAACAATCTCAATCTCCTCTTCATGGGTTGGATAACTGATACTAATCTTAAACATAAATCTATCCAATTGAGCTTCAGGTAGAGGATACGTACCTTCTTGTTCTATAGGATTTTGTGTAGCCAAAACAAGAAATGGAGGTTCTAAATCAAAAGTTTCATTACCTGCTGATACTTGCTTCTCTTGCATAGCCTGAAGCATGGCTGCCTGAGTTTTAGGTGGCGTTCTGTTTATCTCATCTGCTAAAATAATATTTGAAAACACAGGACCTTTAATATAGTTAAATGCTCTTTTACCGGAGTTATCAGTTGCCAAAATATCTGTACCTGTAATATCAGATGGCATTAAGTCAGGTGTGAACTGAATTCTACTGAACTTGAGATTAAGAACTTTCGCCAAACTTGAAATCATCAAAGTTTTTGCAAGACCTGGAACTCCTTCTAAGAGAATATGTCCATCTGCAAACAGAGCTATAAGTATCTCAGTTATAACTTTATCCTGTCCAATGATTACCTTTTTTAACTCTTTTTTTATACTATCTACTGCGGAAGTTAATTCTTTTAACGAATCTAAGTTACTCATTAACACTGCTCCTCTTTTTAAAAATTTCGAAAATGCTATTTCTTGTATAAGAAAGTGCAATCGCACCACTAACAATCAGTATTATAGCTGTAAACAAATGAGCAAAAGCCATAATTGCTGCTGAAAGGTTCTTATCTACCCCAAACCCGGCACTAAAGATAACTGCCATCATCCATTCATTTGTACCAATCTGGGCAGGTGTTTGTGGTAAAGCATATGATAAGTTTATTAATGTATACCCAAACAAAATAATGATAAAACTAATATTTGCTCCAAAAGCAAAAAAGACAAGATAAAAATACAATGCGTCAAGAAAAACACCTACGAACGTTAGTAAGGCTAATGGAAAAATAAGCTTTGTTCTCTTTGTTAAAATAGCGAAACCATCTAGAAAACTATGAATACCATCCAAAATCTTTGTTCTTAACTTCTGTGGAGCCCAAAAGAAAGCCAGCTCAATCAAACGTCCCATAATCTGAGGCTTAATACTTGCAATTAGTAGAACTAATAAACCTATAATAAAGACTGAGATCAGTAGTATAATCAGAGTTAACATGGCTTTTGAGATGCTTATATTCAATATTGGTATAAGGATTAGTACTAGGAAAATTCCAATTGAATCAAAGAATTTATCCACAATAACTGTTGGTAATGATCTACTTACCTTAATACCATCATTCTTCAAAAGGAAAAAAGGTTTAGCAACCTCTCCTGCTCTAATAGGTATTAGATAGTTAATCAAATTACCTGATAAGGAATAACAATATGTCCTTATTATCGATATAGGCTTCTCAATAGAAATCAACAGATTCCAGCGTAAAGATCTTATAAAATATGCCGAAATATATGCCAATCCTGAAAATAGCACGTATTTCCAATTGATTTCCATGATATGTGAAGTAACAATTCCAATATCAATGAATTGAATCCAAACAGATATTAAAAGTATTCCTAAGACTAAACCAATTAAGGCAGAAGTAACAGACTTATTCATTTCCCGGTTTAAATATCAAATAATAGTGATGAGCCCAAAATCGTTTAAAAACTCTTGGGGCGTATTTTTCAAGCCAATAAAATTGCATCATCTCTTCAGCAAATTTAGGGTTAACCCCATTATAATAATCTAGTATTGTTGTTGGTTCTTTAACCTCTTGCTTCTCTTTCACAAGCATACCTAGTCCTAGCTTCTTTAGGAATTTCTCTTTTGACATTCCAATGTCTGGCCAAGGAGGACAATCAATATAATCATGATCAATAAGTTGCCAATTATTCTTGAGCATTAACGATACAATTAGCTCTCTATTGATGAAATGCTCGTTTAATAGTTTAGCCAAATCCTCTTTACCAGATGCTTTCTGGCTTAAGTATCCTAATCCTGTTACATTAGGAACACATATCATAACAACTTTCTTTGTCACTCTAGTAAGATTGTAGATAAACGACTCAATGTCCTCTAGAAACCACATGGCTGAGAAGTTCCAGCTCATATCAATACTATCATCTTCATATGAAGCAAGATTGAAATCAGGGTTATATTCGATTTTAGCTGATTCTCCAAGTCTTTCCCAGATGTTCTCAATCAAAGCACATCGCCTTGAATCGTTATCAATGATTCTAACATCTACTCCAGTCTTTGCAACTGCAACAGAGTTTATTCCACTTAGACCTGTAAATCCAAACGAAGGGACTTCTAGCAAACTGTTTATTTCATTCTCATCAACAACTTTTAACAACTTGTTGTTTAGGACAATTCGTTCGTATGATGATCCTAATCCTTCATCTGGATTATTAAAGTAGATCTCCCAAAAATGTAAAATAGGAATAGCCATTATTTATTTTGATACCAGTATATAACTTTATTAAAACTTGGGATAGTTTTGATAATAGGAAGTTTTAGAGAAGAGGTACTTTCTTTTACATCATAATACCAGTCATAAGCTAACAACTGAAATCTAGATTGCCAAAGATCGTTTTTCATATTTGTAGCGATTCTTTCCCCTAGTCTAAATAAAGTTGTAGTAACAAATCTGCTTTGGGGATACTTCTTTTGAGATAGTTTCTGTGAAATAAACTCAGATAGTTCATGTAATGATACAGGATCATGATCAGCCACAATGAATTCAGCACCAGGTTTTAACTTAATTTCGATTGCATTAATAAATGCATCTGTAAGCAAATCAATATCAGTCAAATGTATTTTTGTGTCCTGCTTTGGCAACAGGAGTAGTTTCTTATCAATAAGTCTAGTCAGTGTATATGGGAATCCATAGTCTCCTGCACCATAGGTAATAGCAGGTCTGATTATAACAGACTCCAACCCTTTCAAAGTTAAGTTTTGTATTATTTTCTCAGCTTCTATCTTAGTCCTATGATAGTAAGTATCCTCTTGTCTATCGGATAAGTTATTAGCAGGTAGTTCTAAAGGGATAGCTCCAAAGACTCCTACAGAGGAGCAGAAAATGAATTTACACTTTGATTTTAGGGCATGTTCAGCGAGGATCTCTGTTGCAAGCACATTAGCTTTAAAGAATGTCTTGTTATTGTACTTTCTGCCACCTCTTAAAGCACCAATATGCAACATTACATCATACTCGTTATCACTCAAATGCTTCTTCAGTTGATTTATATCAGTTAAATTACAATATGCTATACTGAACGTTTGAAGATGTCCTAACCTTTTTTTATCGGTACCGGGACGTACTAATGCCGTGACGGAGTATTTTTGATTTATAAGTCTCTTTGCTACATGTTTACCAACAAAGCCGGTAGCTCCGGTAAGAAGTATTCTCATTAATTAAAACCACCCAAAGAATCCACGTTTATGTTTTCGAGGTGTCTTTACATCCACATATCTTTTAGGTATTGATTCATTATTCATCATTTTCTGAGGAAAGATTTTAAACAAAAGCTCTGCAGTTGTTTCATCAATATGCTCAACAACTTTATCGTAAGCTATTTTCAGATTATACTCAATCTCTTTAGCATGTGTATCTGATGCTATAAAATGAACTTTTCCTGAATTTAAAAGCTTCCACGCAGTATTCTTTACTGACTTACCATATATTCCAAGAATACTACCACTATTCACTTGAAGTAATATATCTTTTTCAATGAGTTCTCTTGCTGCACGAGTGCTGTTCATTATGAATCGATAACGCTCTGGATGTGCTAATATTGGTCGAAATCCCTTCCTTAGAATATGATAGATACTTCTATAAACATCTGATTCAAGCGAATTAACATTGCACTCAACTAAGCAATAATTAGTTCCTTCATAACAATAGTTTTCTCTGATTATATCCTCATGAGAAGTTGGAGTTAAATAAACTTCACAACCCTGTTTGACTTCAAGACTTATACTGTTTTCACTGATTAACTTCTTTAAGTTCATAAGTGCATTCTTTATGTCTATGGAACTATTATTATACATCCCTTCAAGATAATGCGGTGTCGCAAAAACGGTTTTAACACCGTTTTGCGACATCTGCTTAATTATTTCTAAGAGTTTATTAACATCATTCTCCCCATCGTCTAGATTAGGAAGAATATGACTATGTATATCAATCATTAAGGTAATCTGTCCTTTATTAAAGTAACAAACTCTAACAATATCTCATTATGTGGCATATTTTTAATCATTCTTTCTGAATCATTAATCAACTTCTCTGCCATTTTCTTAGCTTTTTCAAGTCCAAGTAATGATGGATATGTTGTTTTGTTCTTTCTTTTAATCTTAATCTCAGGCTCTTCATCATCACTACTACCGATATCATCAAGAATGTCGTTTACTATATAGTAAGCTAATCCTACGTTCATAGCAAAGTTACCAAGAGTAATCATGAGATTTTCTTCTGTATCATTAATTATACATGCCATTTCTGTTCCAGCTTGAAGAAGAGATCCCATTTTTTTCATATATATATATTTCAATACATTAATACGGATATTCTTCGGGATTGAGATCTGATCAACAGCTTCACCACCAATATATCCATGTGATGATAATGTTCTGGATATGGTTCTAATGCATTTCAAGGCTTTGCCCTTGTCTGATATTTCAGTAAGAATCTCATATGCCATTGTTATGAGTGCATCTCCGGCAAGTATGGCTGTTGCTGCATCTGTATCAACATGAATGCTATTAATATTATTGAAAGTATCAACATCATTCAAGCTAGGTAATGCACTATGAACTATCATAGCCTTATGAACCATTTCAAGGGCACATGCACATGGAATTACAGGATTAAGTGAACTTATATTCTTTTTACCCTTAAGCATTTCATGTACAGCAAACACCATTAAAGGATACCAGCGTAATCCTTCTGAGAAAAGAATGCTCTTTACAGCTTTCTTCAACTTAGGATGAGCTTGCTTCTGACCATCAAGGTATTTAGCTAACCTTTCCTCTAATAGTTTTTGTCTGGAATCAAAGTATTTCTGTACTAACAACTCTTACTCCTTTTCTTTCCCGCTATCTCCATCTTTCGTCTCAATTACGTCTACTTCATTATTATTTGTAGGAATGACAGTTATGTCAAATACTTTATCTTTATTCTTAAGATTTATTAGAGTAACACCTTGTGTATTTCTTCCAATCGTGTTAATTTCACAAACATGTTGTCTAATAATCATTCCGTTTTTAGTAACAATCATTAAGTCATCATCATCATTCACTTTCATCAAGGATACAAGCTTCCCGTTTCTAGTAGAAGTCTTTAGAGTAATAACGCCTTTAGTTCCTCTATTCTTTGTGATATAAGAGCTTAAATCAGTACGTTTACCAAAACCATTTTCACTTATTGAAAGCAAGGAATCTGTAGTCTCAGGGTCAGTTACAACCATTGAAACAACTTCATCATCATTTCTTAGTGATATTCCTTTAACACCTTGAGAATTTCTGCCAACAGCTCTTACCTGCTCTTCATTGAATCTATTACAATAACCATGACTTGTGGCTAAAATAATGTCATCATTACCATTAGTAATAAGTGCTTCAATGAGCTCATCGCCTTCAATAAGCTTGATTGCAATAATACCTGTTGAACGTGGATTTGAGAATTTGTTAAGAGCAGTCTTCTTAACAAGACCGTTCTTAGTAGACATAATAATGTACTTATCTTCTTGATTAAGATTCTTAGCTGAAACAAACGCTTCAATCTTCTCACCTTCTCTTAATGGTAACAGATTAATAATCGCTTTTCCACGAGACTGTCTACTTCCATCCGGAATCTCATACACTTTCAGCCAATAGCATTGGCCAAAGTTAGTGAAGAATAGAATGTAGTCATGAGTAGAAGCCATGAAGATACTTACAATAAAGTCTTCATCTTTGAGCTTCGAACCTTTAAGTCCTCTTCCCCCTCTTCCCTGGCTTCTATATGAATCAACACTCTGACGTTTGATATATCCTTTATGAGAGATAGTAACAACTACATCCTCTTCCGGAATAAGGTCTTCTATTGAAAGGTCACCGGTATCTACAACAATTTGAGTTACTCTCTGATCATTGTATTTCTCTTTTACCTGCATGGTCTCTTCTTTGATAAGATTCATCTGAAGTTCTCTGCTTGCGAGAAGTTCTTTTAAGCCTGCTATCTTTTCAAGAATCTCATTATATTCAGCTTCAATCTTATCTCTCTCCATTCCTGTAAGACGTTGTAAACGCATCTCAAGAATTGCCTTTGCCTGACGTTCACTGAAACCAAACTTAGCTCTTAGGTTTTCATTTGCTTCAGGAGTAGTTTTTGAAGCTCTAATAGTTGCAATAACTTCATCAATATTATCAAGAGCAATTCTGAAACCTTCTAAGAGATGTAATCTGTCTTCAGCATTTCTCAGTTCATATTGAGCTCTTCTAATAATTACACCATGTCTAAAACGTATGAACTCATTGATCATTGATTTCATATCAAGAATCTGAGGTACACCGTCTACAAGACAGAGGTTAATCACACTGAAAGTATTTTGTAATTGTGTATATTTATAGAGTTTGTTCAGTACAATTGATGCATCTGCATTACGCTTAACTTTAATAACAAGTCTCATACCCTGACGACCTGATTCATCTCTAATATCACTGATCCCTTCGATTTTCTTAATCTTTACAAGCTCTGCAATTTTCTCAATCAGATTGGTCTTGTTCACCATGTAAGGAATCTCAGAGATAACGATGAATTCATCACCATTTTTCTTCTCTTCAATATCAGCCTTACCGCGTACTTTAAGCTTTCCTCTTCCTGTTTCAAAATACTCGTGGATAGGTGTTTTACCTACAATGTATCCACCGGTTGGGAAATCAGGACCTTGAACATACTCAAGTAAGTCAAGTGGCTGAAGCTCTGGATTATCAATAAGCGCAACAACAGCATCACATATCTCTGAGATATTATGTGGTGCCATATTAGTAGCCATACCAACAGCTATACCGGTTGACCCATTAACTAGAAGGTTTGGTATTCTTGTTGGGAATATTTCAGGCTCTTTTCTGGTTTCATCATAGTTAGAACGGAAGTCCACTGTATCTTTTTCAAGGTCTTGAAGAAGATCCATTGTTATCTTCTGAAGTCTTGCCTCAGTATAACGCATAGCAGCAGGTGGGTCACCATCAATAGAACCGAAGTTACCCTGTCCATTAATAAGTGGGTATCTCATGTTCCATGGCTGAGCCAATCTAACGAGGGTTGGATATACAACTTGCTCACCATGTGGATGGTAGTTACCTGATGTGTCACCGGCAATCTTTGCACATTTACGATAATGTCCACCCGGTTTAAGGTTAAGTTCATGCATAGCATAGATGATTCTTCTTTGAGAGGGTTTCAAACCATCTCTTACATCCGGTAATGCTCTTGATACGATAACACTCATGGAATATTCCATGTAAGCTTTCTTAAGCTGTTCTTCAATCTGTATTGGTACTATTCTTGGATTATCTGACATATCACTCCCCCTAAATATCCAGGTTCTCTACATATTTAGCATTGGCTTGTATAAACTCTCTTCTAGGCTCAACTTCATCACCCATAAGAATTGTAAACATTCTATCTGCTTCAATAGCATCATCAACTTTAACTGCCATCAACATTCTACGATCAGGATCAAGGGTTGTTTCCCAAAGCTGTTCAGGATTCATCTCACCAAGACCTTTATAACGTTGGATAATAACTCCACTATCTCCAAGCTCTTTAACTGCTTGATCTCTTTCCTCTTCATTATAAACATAGAGTTTCTTCTTACCCTTTCTCACGAGGAACAATGGTGGTTTTGCAATATAAACATGTCCTTCAGTTACAAGAGGTAGCATATATCTATAGAAGAAAGTCATTAACAGAGTAGCAATATGAGCACCATCCACGTCGGCGTCGGCCATGATTATGATTCTGTTATAACGTAATTTGGAGATATCAAAATCTTCACCAATTCCAGCTCCGAGAGCTAAGATGATTGGTTGAATCTTATCATTGTTAAGAACCTTATCCATTCTGGCTTTTTCTGTATTCAGCATCTTACCCCAGAGAGGTAATACAGCCTGAGTATTTCTATCTCTACCCTGTTTTGCTGATCCACCAGCTGAGTCTCCCTCCACCAGGAATATCTCAGTCTCTTCAGGATTTTTACTTGAACAGTCAGCTAACTTACCAGGTAAACTACCAGACTCAAGTACTGATTTTCTTCTTGTAAGATCTCTAGCTCTTCTAGCTGCTTCTCTTGATCTGGCAGCATTAATTGATTTCATTGAGATATTTCTAGCTATTGATGGATGTTCTTCGAAGAACTCAGAAATCTTCTCATAAGCACTTGAGTTAACAACACTCTCAACATCTGAGTTTTGAAGCTTTGTCTTAGTCTGACCTTCAAACTGTGGATCAGGAATCTTAACACTAACAACTGCTACAATACCTTCACGGATATCATCTCCACTAGGATTACCCTTATCATTCTTAAGCAGTTTTTCCTGCCTAATATAGCTGTTTACAGCTCTAGTTAAGGCAGATTTAAAACCACTGAGGTGAGTACCACCCTCAATTGTGTTAATATTGTTGGCAAAACTGAATATCTTCTCCTGGTAACCTTCATTATATTGAAGTGCAAGTTCAAAAGAGATACCGTCTTTTTCTCCGGCAATATATACTGGTTTAGGGAATAATGGTTTCTTATTTTCATTGAGGAATTCAACGAATGAATTGATACCACCATCATATTTAAAGTTATGTTTCCTCTCACCTATCTCATCAGTAAGCTCAATTTCAAGTCCTTTATTAAGGAAAGCAAGTTCTCTCAGCCTTTTGCTAAGATAGTCGAAATTGAATTCAACTGTTTCAAATATTGTCTCATCAGGGAAGAACTTAATTACAGTACCACGTCTTGTTGTATCACCTAATACCTCAAGCTCTGTCATTGGTTTTCCACACTGGTACTTCTGACAGTAAATCTTACCATCTTTATAAACTTTTGCAATCAGCAGTTTTGAAAGAGCGTTTACAACAGAAACACCAACACCGTGAAGACCACCGGAAACTTTATATGTTTTATTATCAAACTTACCACCTGCATGAAGTACTGTCATTACCACCTGAAGTGCTGGCACATTAAGATCTTTATGCATTCCTACCGGAATACCACGACCATTATCATCGACTTCTACAGAGCCATCTGCACATATTTTTACTCTAATTCTGTCACAAATACCGGCGAGTGCTTCGTCGATACTGTTGTCTACTA
Organism: Cloacimonadales bacterium (SeqCode); assembly: GCA_963677495.2. Taxonomy (GTDB): domain Bacteria; phylum Cloacimonadota; class Cloacimonadia; order Cloacimonadales; family JAFGVF01; genus Zophobacter. Next base: position 1,002,030 of record CAXXOU010000004.1, on the reverse strand, counting down.
CCTCATAGACCAGATGGTGCAATCCACGTTCGCTAGTTCCACCAATATACATAGCAGGACGTTTACGTACTGCTTCAAGGCCTTTTAAAACCTTAATATTACTAGCATTATAATTTGAATCTGACATCATACCTCACTTTCAAAATATAGGTTATTGTTTATAAATTTTCAATGTTAAATTATAGCTACAAATTATAGAGTTAGATATTGCTGTCAATAAAAAACGGCGATTTTACGCATTTTTTATTTTTACCCCTACCAAACACACTCTTACCTCTTTTTGCTGGAAATTTCAGCTAGTTTTATTCGTTAGCACTATCATTTTTTGCATCTTTTTTTCTATAGATGCCCATGATAACTGGCTTCTAGCCTTCTAACTTATATTCACTTAGCCAATCACTATAAATCCATAACTCCCTATATAACTTCAATATACATGGTTTTCGATAATCTTCTAATTATGCTTGATTTTAGTTCTATTACTCTGATATTCAGTTAATTATGTATACATTATGTAAGTGACTTGTTAATTAGGACACATTGATTGCAATGTTTGGCTTTTCTGTTATACTAACTCCTTTTCAGGTTTTCATACAAATGCTACTACCTAGTTTATATAATCCATCTACCAAAACACAGTCAACCCACTGTTTCCCCACTGTGCACGCACTGTGCACCCAGTGAAACAGTGGGTTGGCAGTGCCTTCACAGTGGGGTCACAGTGCGTACACAGTGCGATGATAAAAAGGGCAGTAAAAGAGAGCAAAAGGGGCATGAAATGTAGCTAAGTTGTTGGGAAACTCACTGCGTATGCATTTCATTAGCTGTCGCAATAGCGACCGAAGGGAGATGGGCGAATAGCGAAAAGTAGCAATAATCAAATTCGTGACAAGACGCACCAACGCAGATGGTGCACTCCATAGTTGTAAGTTATTGCAAATTGCACTAAATATGCCCTTTTTTGGACTTGCACCGCAGCGAAGCGTGGGGCGAGGACGAAAACCATAAGATGCCGACTCCAAAGAGCATTTTAGAAAGTCCGTTGCCTTAACAGACCGACAAACTCCCTGAAATGCAACATGTTTGTTTAGAGATAGATTATTGTAATTTCAGCATTTCCCCAAGCTCGTAAACTCGCACTGGTGACTGCTCCTGATATGTCACCCTGAGCGAAGCTGAAATGAGAGAAACGGAATGAATGAAGTCGATGGATAGCTCGGTTAGCTTTAGTGAAATAACATTTCTAGTATTGACTTATCTTTATTGTACTCAAACTTTTGTTTTACATCTATCCACGAAAAATAATGAAACTAATCCCCTTTTAGTGCTTTTCGTGGTTTGTATTTTTGAGCAACTTTCGGAAGGTAAGCGAGCTCCTCCTTACAGTAGTCGGTTCGTATCCTCACTCGATCGGGATGACAATCTTGAATGAACATACAAGAAACAGGTAATTATTAGTTGACTTATCCAAAGCAACCTAGCAGTTTCATAATATCAAAAATCAGGAGAGCACAATGAGCATATCTGATGTTAAGAAGGCCCTGCTCCTCAAAGCAAACAAGCGACGTGTGGAAGCATTGGGTAAATTCTATAAGACTTATAAAGGTGGTTATGGTGAAGGAGATGCTTTTATTGGTGTTACTTTACCAAATCAGAAACCTGTTATTAAGAAATATTACAAACTACCTTTAGAAGAGATTGAACAAATGCTACAAGAACCAATTCATGAGTATCGCTCTGTTGCATTACAAATGCTTGTTATGAGATTTAAACCCAAACGTTCAACTGAAAAAGAACAAATAATCGACTTGTATCTGAAGAATCTTGACTATGTAAATAACTGGGACCTCGTGGATATGAGTGCATCACATCTACTCGGTGCTTGGCTATATGATAAAGATCATGATTTATTGATAAAACTGGCAAATCATGAGAATATATGGCATCAAAGAGTTGCAATAGTTGCAACACATTATTTCATAAAGCACGCAGAGTTCGAGACAACCTTCAAGATCGCTGAGATACTTCTGCACACCCCTGAAGACATTGTCCAAAAAGGTGTCGGATGGATGCTCAAAGAGATAGGGAAGCGTAATGAAGCATCGTTAACTCCATTTCTTGATAAATTCTATAAAGAGATGCCACGAACTATGTTACGATATTCATTAGAGAAAGTTGCACCGGAAACGAAAAGATTCTATATGAAGAGATAGCACTATTTGATTGACTTATTCGTTAACAAAGCATAAATATGAACAAATAACTGGAGGAAAACAGATGAAAAGAATTATTAAACTAGTCTCATTACTTATTGTAGTTTCACTTCTAACAGGTTGTTTCGGTAACTTTGCCTTAACTAAAAAAGTATATCAATGGAATGATAACGTTTCAGATAACAAGTTCGTTGAACAGATTCTGTTCTGGGGTATGACAATATTACCTGTGTATGAAGTAGCAGGTTTTATAGACGTATGCTTCTTAAACTTAATTGAGTTCTGGACAGGTTCTAACCCACTTGCTTACAATGATCTTGATGGTCAAACCATTGAGATTGACGGACTTGAGTACAAGATTGAAGTAACAGAGAATAGCCTTAAAGCTGTTCAAATGGGTACAGATGCATCTTTTGAACTTGTATACAACCAAGAAACATCTAACCTTGAACTTAAGAGCAACAACGAAACTAAAGTGATTGGAACTTATAGTGATAACACTCTCAACCTTGTTAAACCTGATGGTTCAATCAAAGTTATTAACATGTAAGTTTTTGCATTTACAAGATTGGTGCTCTTGAAACAGGGCACCTTCTTTTTTGGAGGATTTATGAGTAATTTCCACTTTATAAAAATAACTGAAGAGAATATGCTTGAGCATAAAGATGTTATCTGCTACATAAACCAAAAGCACCCTACATATCACTTGAAGATTGAATGGCTAAATCAAAGATTTAAAGAAGGTTACACAATCAAACTTGCTTATCAGGATGGAGTTAAGAAAGCAGCTGGTTTCATAGAATATGTCCCCGGAAAATATAACTGGAGAGCAGTGGAAGCAGATGACTACATGTTTATACATTGTATTTTCATTGGTGCAAAAAAGAATCAGGGAGTCGGACTCGGTAAGATGCTTATTGAGGAGTGTGAAAAAGATACTAAAGAGTTAGGCTTAAAAGGTATAGCTGTACTGACATCTGATGATACGTTTATGGCTAAGAAAGATCTATTCCTAAAGAATGGGTATGAAGTGATTGAAACAGCTAAACCTAAGTATACTCTGCTTGCAAAGAAATTCACTGAAGCTGAGGCACCGAAGATACTAGATAACTCTGCTTGCTTGAAAGATTATAAGGGACTTCATCTGTTTTATAGTAAACAATGTCCCTGGGTAGCTAGGATGGTTGATGAGTTAAGGGATGAGATAAAAGCTTGGAACATAGATATTGAAGTTCACGAACTCACAACTCCGGAAGAGGCACGAAAAGCCCCTTCCCCATACGGAACTTTCACACTTACATATAATGAGAAAGTTCTATCACAACACTATATCTCATTCAGAAGATTACATAATATTCTGAAAAAGGAGAAGCTGATCTAACCCTATCTCCCCTTTCCTGAGTCAGTTATAGAAATCATTGTTTCTGGATATGGAGCAAAGAAACGTTGAGTTAAAATATACTCCTCATTGAATCTCTTTGCATATGAATAGAGTAAATATCTGATAACAGATAAAGGGATTCTTCCTGCTTTATATTGCCCAACCAAATCTAAGAATAGTTCTCGTTCAGGCTCAGAAAGGTGCTTTGAAAAGTAACCAAAGATATGTTGTATTACATTGATTATCTTACCCGGTGTGGGTGTAACTTTCAGTAGATCACTTAGAACTGATTCATACTCTTCACATGCAGTAGTAAAGCTGCCTTTATTATGAGAAGACACTATTTTACCCAGCTTTTTTAGATGATCTGGACTGAGGCTCATGAAAAGATACTTATAGTTTGACTGAAACTCAACAACTCTTTTATACTCACCAGACTTAACAACATCTCTCCAATGTGCTTTAGTGAAAATAGCTGTTAAAAAGTGTTCTCTAATATTGAAATTAGTAAGTCTTCCATCATCCTCAAAGATAGAGTTAGCAAACTGCTTTTGAGCTTCAAGTGCAAAGAATCCAACAGCTTTCTCCTCTTTTATCATCACCTTGCCTGATGAAGGATATACTTTAACATCTTTGATTCCACAAGACGGTGACCTATTTTTTAGTACAAATCCATCAATCTCACTAAGACCTGTGACTATCTTCTCAGCATAATCTCTCATCTTATCCGTGTAATCGTCTCCACTATATGATGTTACTAAAGACAACTCCTCTGCTCCTTTAGGGCGAATCATTCTTAGAGCTTCTCTTGGAGTTGGTAGCCCAATTTCTGTTTCAGGGCAATATGTTACGATCTCTGCATAATCTCTAAGTTTTTCAATTGTACTCGAGTGTAGTATTGCTCCATCAAAACGGCAGTTACAGAATCCTAAACATTTACTTACGACTATCCTGGGCTTATAATATTTGAAATCCATTTTATTACCTCCAAGCATTAATATTGATTAGTTGAAGAAATAGTGCAAGTTATTTCTGCCTTCATACTTGACAGATTATCTAATTTGCAAAATTGAGTAACAGTGTTAAGATATTTTCAATCAGATAATTAACATTAAGGAACTACAATGAAAAGAAAACATAAAGCTATATCTCTTTTTTCCGGTGGACTAGATAGTGTTCTGGTAGTCCTCTTCATGCGTAAATTAGGTTATGACGTTATCCCTGTATTCTTCGACACTCCCTTCTTCTCTCTTTCTAAAGCAGAAGAATCTGCCCGACAAGCAGGTATTGAGATTGAAGTCATGGATATTTCAGATATACATCTGGAGATGGTTAAGAATCCTAAATATGGTTATGGCAAAACCATGAACCCGTGTATTGATTGTCACGCGTTGATGTTTAAATGTGCCGGTGCAGCATTGGAAAAATATGGAGCTGACTTTGTGATTTCTGGTGAAGTTTTAGGTCAAAGACCAATGTCACAGAATCGTAACTCACTGAATGCAGTTGCGAAGACAAGTGGAATAAAAGACCTTATAGTAAGACCTCTTTCACAAAGACTATTGAATGATACGCTTCCTATTCGTGAAGGTTGGGTTGTTAAAGAGGAGATGATGGACATTCAAGGACGTTCTCGTAAACGTCAGATGGAACTAGCTGTGCAATATGGATTAGAAGATTATCAGACACCGGCAGGTGGTTGTTTACTTACTGATCAGCAATTCTCACGTTCTCTCAAGGATTTATTTAACTATGAGCAGATGAATCTCTATCAGATTAAGTTCATTGCTCTCGGAAGAAACTTCCGGCTTAGTGATAAGACAAAACTTATCATCGGAAGAACTAAAGATGAGAATGAAAGACTTTCAAAAGCTGTAACTAAAGAGCTTTTATTGAAAGTAGCTGTTGTACCGGGACCAATAGCTGTTACTGTAACTGACAATGACGCCGTAACTCAAGAAGAGATTGAAGTTGCAGCTAAGATTTTGCTGTTCTATGTTAAGAAAGCAGGTAAAAGTGCTGTCATAAACTATGGCTTTGATAAGGCACTTGACAAAGAGATAGAAGTCGATGCATTTAGTGAGAATGAATTAGATAAATACAGGATTAAAGGATAGAAATGCTTAAATATACAAGACACATATTGTTAGACTCTTACGGTACTAATACTTACCTCGTTTGGGATAAAGATTCGAAAGACGCAATGTTAATAGACCCGGCAGCACCTAATAGAAATCTTCTTATTGAGATTCAGAAAAAAGAGCTTAAGCTTAAGTATATAGTTTTAACCCACGGTCATGCTGACCACATTGGCGGAGTTGGATATTTTCAAGAGGAGTTGGGTGCAGAGATTATGATTCATGCGCTTGATGCTTCTATGCTTTCTGATCCCGAGCTAAATCTTAGCTCTCTTATGGGACAATATGTTATTGCACCAAATCCATCCAAGAAGTTAGCTGATGGAGATGAGATTAATTTAGGTGCAGAATCATTAAAAGTTATTCATACTCCCGGTCACACTAAAGGTGGTATTTGTCTATTACATAAGAATATCCTTTTCAGTGGAGACACACTCTTCCAGATGGGTATAGGTCGTACTGACCTTCCGGGTGGTTCTATGGAAGCTCTCGGTGAATCAATAAAAAATAAGCTCTTCAAACTTGCTGAAGATACTATTGTTCTACCGGGACATGGTGGGCAATCGACTATCGGAGATGAAGAAGTTGCTAATCCGTTCTTAGGTTTTGGAAAAAATATATAAATAGAGGCTAAAATGACTAAACAGATGGTTCTAATTCTGGATTTCGGTTCACAGTACACTCAGTTGATAGCTAAGTCTATCAGAAAGCTCAGTGTTTATTGTGAGATTGTTCCTTTTAATGTTAGTTATGATGAAGTGTTGGCAAAAGCTCCTAAAGCTATTGTTTTATCCGGTTCACCTTTCAGTGTAACAGCTGAGAATGCTCCGATTCCTGATAAGAGAATTCTTCAAATGGATTTACCTATTCTTGGAGTTTGCTATGGTATGCAGCTTTTAGCACATCTTAATGGTGCTAAAGTTACTAAATCTGATAAGAAAGAGTATGGATATGCTAAGATTAAGATCGAAGACCACAACTCAATCTTCAAAGGTCTGTCTGATGAAGAGGAGATTTGGATGAGTCATGGTGACGCTTTAGAGCAGCTTCCTAAAGGTTTCCATCGTATAGCCTATACAGGCAACTCACCATTTGCAGCTATTGCACATGAATCAAAACCTATTTTCGCATTCCAATTCCATCCGGAAGTTGTTCACTCAGTGAACGGTTTGGATATGCTTAAGAATTTCGTGATCGATATTGCCGGTATTACTCCTGATTGGACACCTGATTCATTCATTGATACTACAATACAAGAGATAAAAGAGCAAGTCGGTACTGATCAGGTTATCCTTGGTCTTAGTGGTGGTGTTGATTCTTCTGTTGCAGCAGCCTTGTTATATAAAGCTATTGGAGACCAGCTTATTCCTATCTTTGTTGATACAGGTCTTCTTAGAAAGCATGAAGTTGAAGATGTTGAACAGATCTTTAGAGATGGGTTCGGTATGGAGCTTAACACAGTCAGAGCTGGTGATACATTCCTGACAAAGTTGGAAGGTGTAACTGACCCAGAAAAGAAAAGAAAGATTATTGGTAATACATTCATAGATATATTTGATGCAGAAGCAAAGAAGCATCCAAATGCTAAGTTTTTGGCACAAGGAACTTTATATCCGGATATAATTGAATCTGTATCTTTTAAAGGTCCTTCAGCTACAATCAAATCACACCACAATGTGGGTGGATTACCTGAGAAGATGAATCTTAAGCTTGTTGAGCCATTAAGAGAACTCTTCAAAGATGAAGTACGAGCAGTTGGTAGAACTATCGGATTACCTGAGCATTTAGTTGCCCGTCATCCGTTCCCGGGTCCCGGGTTAGCGGTTCGTATCATTAGTGATATCACTCCTGAGAAAGTGGAATTACTTCAGAACATTGATCATATCTTCATCTCTGAGCTCTATGCTAAGAACCTCTATAACAAGACATGGCAGGCATTTGCTGTGTTGTTACCAATCCAATCAGTTGGTGTTATGGGTGACGAAAGAACTTATGAAAACGTTTGTGCTTTAAGAGCAGTGAACAGCTCCGATGGTATGACAGCAGATTGGACAGAGTTCCCTTACGAGTTTTTGAAGAGAGTTTCAAATAGAATCATCAATGAAGTTGAAGGTGTGAACAGAGTTGTTTATGATATAAGCTCTAAGCCACCAGCAACAATCGAATGGGAATAAACATTTAGATTATCACGAAATAAAGCCCGATAATGTCGGGCTTTTTCATATTGTACTGCGACTCTCCTGAGGCCTGTCGGGGCGTAGTTTTAAACGAAGACTGATGCTGTGCCGACACTGTCGGCAGCTTCCACTGACCTAAATCTAGAAATCATACATTTGAGCATACAGCTGTGTTTATGATTATACAGGTCATTACTAGTTACAATGCACGATTGGCTTCCCGGTTATAGCTCTATCGAGCTATGTGCAAGTGGGGACACTCGCACTACGAATGTACTGCGACTCTCCTGAGTTGCTGTGCCGACACAGTCGGCAGCTTCCACTGACAGAACTTAGAAATCACACATTTGAACTTAGAGCTGTGTTTATGATTATACAGGTCATTACTAGTTACTATGCACGATTGGCTTCCCGATTATAGCTATCTTAGCCTGCTTTAGCCTTGAAGAGGCGTCTGTTCAATAGCCACATGCTTTGGCATGTGGTAATGTAATAAAAGAAGATTGTAGCCCTATAGGGGCGAAAGATTAACACATTGAAGCTCCCTACACCCCTTCAGTGCAAAAAAAACGTCCAAGATCTTAAACCTCAAGCGTCAAATTGTCGCATGGGGCTATTAAACAATCGCTCTTAAAGAGTTGTAAGTATTTATAGGGGTTTAACGTCTAAAACCATCAGGAGTCTATGTATAGTTTCAGGCTACTGAAATCAGTAGCCTGAAACTGTTTCTAATTAAGCACCGTTATAGGTGTTTGTTAAATCATCATATTCATTTACCTTAGGCAGGAAATCATTATCAATTGCTTCTTTGATTGTCTTGATACCAATATCAAGCAGTTGAATATCTGCAAAGGTAACTGTCTTCAAATCGATAGTTGGGTCATCTTTATGCACTGTCCACCACATCTTACTATAGAGTGCATAGTAAGTTGCGGGATAGCCAAACTTATCAGTTACATCATTGTTGTAGCGATGGGTATAAGTTTTCAAATCATCAACCCATCCGCTATCAAAACTGTCATAGACAATTCCGAGATTCTTACTAACTAGTCCCATTGTTTGGTTCTGTGTTGAGTATGGTGGTTTCGCATACTCTTTTGCAATACAGGAGGCTTTATCATGGACAGCCATATACGTTGTCTTATCGCGTGAACCGCTCCATGAAGCCATAGGGAATAAGAAGTTAACTTTCATTTTAAACTCCTTTCACTACCATGTAGTTACTTCTCTAATCATTCTTCACAATTCAGCATTCCTACTGAACACCTTCTCTTCGACATCATCATGTTTCGATATATCGATTTATAGGGCCTCTACTATTATATGTGTGAAAAATGAGCGATTCCGTGAAAAAGTTGTCATTTATTTTTTGCTTAGATGCTAAATTGTATGCTTTCCAATGTAAAGCGTTGCCACTGGAGTATTCAAATCTTGATGTGATACATCTTATCATTGTCGATATTAGTTATAGGCTATAAACTTTTAGTTAAAAGCTATTAACTAGTCCATTCGAAAAAGGATAAATCCAGCTTGAAACAAAAACTGACGATAATAAAGTTCAGCATCTAAGCCATCACTATATAGATTGTTTAATCCATGAGTATACTTTGTCTCAAAAAGGCATCGCCAATACTGAACTCTAATCCCTGTTTCTAGGTTCCAAAAGTCACCGGAATATGGATCTTCTGAAGAGCCAAACTCACTTCTAAACTTGGAATATGAGACTCCTGCCATAACTCCAACATACTTGTTCAAATAGTATATAAAGTCTACTGGAATATCTACAGAATAATCAGTCATTAATGAAAATCCATCATCATTATCAACGGGAATTTTGCGACCTAATTCCCGAAAGTTATACCTTAATCCAACACTTACATAAAACTTTTCAATACGCAAAGGAATTTGTAGATTCATACCTATTTGCCTATTAATCGATGAGCTTTTAACAGAATAATCTTGAGTTTCAAGGTGTGAGAAATCAGATTTACTCCATGTTTTATTACTCCCCAGTTTAATCATGAAACCTGCCTGTGCAGATGCGATGCTTATAGACAAAACCATAATGGATATCAATAATTTTACCTTCATATTTACCTAGTCCTTTCATATCATTTATTCTAATTTTTAATCCTAAATTAATCATTGGAGTCATAGCGAGTTTCAAATATTCTAGGGAGTTTGTCAGAACGAAGTTTATGTAGAGAAAACGGACTTCCTAGAATACTTAAAACGAGTTGGACTCATAGTGATGAATTATGCCACATGTCCGCTATTCACCCAACTCCCATTCGGTCGCTATGGTGACAGCTTAACTATAGGCTATCGGCTATAGGCTATAAGCTACTTCATAATCATTAATTTTCCAATAGCTTCTTCCCCCTCACAGCTAACCTTGTAGAAGTAAATACCCGATGCTACAGTCTTACGATTATTATCCTTACAGTCCCAAATCTTAGAATAATGCTCCCCGGTTTGTTTATCCTCTGAGGATAGTCCTGCACTCCTCACAAGCTGAGAAAAACTCTGTGTTATCTTCAGATCCCTTACCTTCTGCCCTTTGATATTGTATATCTCTAAAGTAGGTTTCTCTATTGGTTTCTTAGGAAGTGTGAACTCGATAAAAGCGACTTTCCCGTTGTTACCATTAGGAGTTATTGGATTCGGGAAATGCGACACCTGTATCGTTGCAGGTGGTGTTGGAGCTGTTTCATCACTGTTTCCAACTGTAGGGTTATACTCATGTGCTCCCATATCAATAATGTTCCCCCACACTCTTGGGTTACCTGTTATATCCATAGTTGGTAAGTTCATACCAAGTGTATCAGGTGTTCCTGAATTCACGCATGGTGAGTTCTCTGTCAGTTGCACCCATCTCGGGTCTCCTACAGGTATATCTCCTTCCATATCTCCTCTAAAGAGAGGGCTTGTGTCTAAATTATGTGTTCCCCAAACAAGAGTGTTGTTTATATTGTCAGCTCCTACAACTCCTGCTTCTCCATTTCTTATCAAGTTATAATCAACTTCCGCTGTTGTAATTATTGGATCGGGGTCACTCGGTGGATAAGCCCAAAGATGCAGTTCACCACCACAATTTGGGTTGTAGAGAATACTGTTTTTCATCACAATATCCCCAATGAATCTAACTGCATATCCTGGTCCTGTATTATGAGCAATAGTAAGATTATTCAGGTAATTCTGATCATAACTACTGACAACTGAAAAGGTCTCTCCTCCACTTGCAAATGTGTTATTATACATAAGAAAGTTATTCACTTCAAGGTTTCCACCGGGTGAACTGGGGCTTGTGTTACCATACTGTACTAAATTACTGGAATCTGTTCGAATGTTATTAGTTATAATTGTATTATTAAGTGTTACATCGCTATCATCCAAATTCATGACTGAGACAAAGCCATGCTCACAGTTACTTATTGTATTATTAACAACAGTGTTATTGAAGACAATGTTACTAGATTCATAAGTATAAATCGAAGTAATCATATCCACTGTATTTTCAATATCATGTATGTTGATGTTTTCTAACAAAACTTCATCACATTTAAATACTTCGATTCCCGGAAACCTTGAAATATTGTTATTACAATCAATATCATGAATATGGATATTCGAACTTCTGACTATTGTAAAAACTGTATTATTCATATCATCGCAGTATGTTACTGATAAATTACCAATTTCAACATTTGTAGCATTAGAAGTAATCAACAAGTTTATCCCCCAATCATCCCCTATTACTACATCTGTAGGGAATTCCCCGATTCCCAGCATCTTTGTATGAGACTGGCAAGCAATCGGGAATATCTGATTATTAGTTGTTCTCCCATAGATCCCGGGCATTAGATAAACAGCATTAGGATTAAGACTATCAGGTTGAACAATTTTATTCGCATAAGCGATTGTTTTTAGGGCAGTTTCTGGGGTTAATCCATCATTATTGTCATCACCACTAGGTGAAACATAGAGATCAGCATCAACTTGGTTAAAATAAGTGTTCTGTACTGATATAGTTGGGATTGGATTTGTGTTTAATGGTGGAGCGTAATAAGAAACAAAGAAACCATCGGGTTCAGTCATATTCATACTGAGAGTATCTAAGACAATATCGTTGCAAGTTACATTATAAAGGAAGATGTCTTGTACATCTCCATAATTATTATGGATGCTGTTTAGATTATTTGGATCAAAAAATATACTAGCATTATAAACTCCAACTCCTCCTCCTTGGCTTATTGTTATGTTATCACGAATAACACATCCAGATAAGGATATGTTACCATTATAAGCACTACTAACACCTCCTCCATTTTGGGCATTATTTTCGCTAATTAAACAGTCAACTACTTCTAAAAAACTATCACCATGTACGATAATACCACCCCCAAATCTATTGGAACCATATCCATACCCTTTAGTAATAGTGAATCCTAACAAAATTGCATTTTCTTCATCATTCCCTACTCTAACGCAACTGGATTGCTGATTACCATCAATGATCGTTGACTCAACAATACTCCAGTCAGGATTAGTTATGTATTCACTGCAAACGGTAATACTCTTTCCGATGAAGTCGATATTTTCAAAGTACCTACCAGGGTGCACAAGAACCATATCTCCATTATTGGAAGCATTAATAGCTGATTGGATAGACGTATATTGATGTGTTCCATCGAGAGAGACTTCGAGAGTCGTTGCATTAATATATAACACTAACATGATGAATAATAAAACTAATAATATTTTTCTCATAGGACCTGCTTTGTTTTATATGGACTTACCTACTATGTAGGTTTAATGCATCTACATAGTTTATGCAATCTAAATATGAGGGTAGGAAATACCTACCCTCATAATCATATCATTATTTGAGTAACATCATCTTCTTTGTCAAGTAATCGTTGAACCCCTTCAGGGTTCTAATGGTCTTTTGGGGTACATGACCCCGGGTTCACAAAACCCGGGGCTATTCACATTCCACCCATGTAGGACTGCAAAGTAGTGCGAGTGTCCCCACTTGCTCATAGCTTGCAAAGCTATATCGGGAAAGCTTATCGTGTACTATAAGTAGTATTGACTGAAGAGATGACAACTGACTTAGAATGAACTTGAACTGTTATAACCAAAATTACTGTCAGTGGAGATGACGACTTTGTCGTCACAGCAACTCTGGAGAGTCGCAGTACATGTAGGGGCTTAACATCTTAAGCCCTCAGATGTCTCCACACTATTCGGAAAACATCTTTCAACAGTCACATAATCATTATACAAGGGCACAAGTTGTTGTGCCCCTACGAAAAGTAGATACAATCCATGCTTCGATATCCAATTTAATCTTCTTACTACTCAATCGCTCCCCGTTAGCTTCCCGTTAGCTCCCCGTTAGAAACTCGTTATGATGGATGGCAATTGGTGTCAATGGCATTTTAAATTGGTACAGTTTGGCATTTAAAAATGGTACAGTCTTCATTTTTGAAAATTCCTTAGTCTAAAGCTGTCTCCGAGCATTGTAATTGGTTGTGAGTGATGGAGTAATCTATCAAGAATAGCAGTTGCTATCACATTGTCGTTAAAAATAGCTCCCCATTCATTAAACAACCTATTCGATGTTATGATTACTGATCTAAATTCGTATAAGAGATGGATGAGTCTAAAGAACAGATTAGCTGCCTTTGTCTGGAGAGGAAGATACCCCATCTCATCTATAACTATCAGATCATTCTTGGCTATATTGCTTAGATATTTATCTATGTTGTTATCTGCTTCAGCTAGTACAAGTTCTTCGATAAGGTTGTTCAGATTATAAAACACCACCTTATATCCTGCCTTTATTGCTTCATAACTGAGTGCTGTTGCAACATGAGTCTTACCTACTCCCGGAGGTCCCATTAAAATTATATTCCTCCTCTGCTCCAGCCAGACAAAGTTCTTCCACTCCTTTACTTGTCTTTTGGTTATTACTTGTTGATAAGCATAGTCGAACTCATCAAAGGTCTTTATTACCGGGATGTGAGCCTGTTTAAGTCTTCTGTTGATATTGGTTTGATTCCTTCCTGAGTTCTCTTTTTCAAATAGATAATGTACGAACTCCAGATAAGTCATATTCTGTTTCTCTGCTTCTAAAACTGCACTTTCAAGAGTATTCAAAATATGAGTACAACGAGCCCTTTTGATGTATGTTTTAGTTATCTCTATCATCTTATAACACCTTCATGTAGTCATCTAATGAGCGCTCTATTAATGAACTCTCTGAGTCTTGTTGTGGTTCTGATTCTGATAATTCATTTAGCTTCATTTGTCTTACTTTTGCATTCAGAAGCTTCTCTATGGCTGTTGCCTTTACATGCGAAAGAGTCATTACCTCAGGAAGCACTGACTCCCATACATCTGTTTCATAGTTACGCTTAAACTTGCTTAAGGCTCTCAACTGATCCCTTGCTATTTTAGGGTTATCATTAACAAGCCTCTGGATTAGTTCTTCTCCTTGGATATATTCACTCATCTCATCCTTTACTCGCTCAATAAGCTCTTGTAGCACTACCGTAAAATCCCGATAATGATTAGTGTTTTTGATGATTTTGCCTTTTTCTGTGCATAGCTCATGTTGGCAGATTTCCTTTCTTGTATAAATATCCATCACCACTAAAGTGCTCTTTTCTTTTTGCACATATACCTGTTTTCGCTGATACTCTAATGGAACAGAGTACTTATTACCCTCATACGAGATTAAGCCTGTTTTATCTGCATTACGAACTTCTAAAGTGAAGATAAACTCTGGAATATCTTTTAGCTTTAACCTCTCTTCTTGCCATACTTCTGATGGTACTTTACGGGTTGTGCCATGGGTTCTGCCGTTAAAGTGTAAAAGCCACTCAAGTCCGCGTGAACGCAGGTCTGCCAGGTCTTTGAACTCTTTGCCATACATAAAGCCATGCTTTACTTCTGAGACATTACGCTCTACTTTACCCTTGCTTTGTGGATCATAGCCTTCGCATACATGAGGATGAAAGCCCGTTTTTGCTGCAAACTGATGGAACTGATTATTTAAGATTACTTCCCGATAGCGTTCCTGTATTACTACAAGCTTTGTCTGGTCGTAAACACACTCTGAAGGGATACCTTCAAAATAGATAAAAGCTTCACGATGAGCTTCAATAAACCTTGATGTGTTATATGGTGTTGTGCTCCAATGGACATAGCTTTGACGCGAGTGGGAAAGCACAAAAACTATAAAATAAACTCTTTGACGTTTATTACCCAAAACTACTTTCATCTCACCTGGATCAACTTGAACCTGAACACCGGGAGCCGTCTCGATTACTGCATAATTACGGTATTTATCGACAGGATAAGTCTGCTTTAGCTTACGAACAAAATCTCGGAAAGCTCTGTCTTTTGCTTTTATCTCAGGGAACTTTTTCTTAACTTCTAAATATAGTACACTAGCTCTTAATCGTGGATATTTGCTAAGCCTTTCGCGGACATATTGCTCACATATGGCAAAACTGCTTTCACGAATGCTATTGTTTATTAGTTCCATGAACTCATCAAGTGTCATATTTATGTATTTACCTACTGTTGTCTTTGATAGAGACAACTCCTCTGCGATCTTACGCTGACTATGCCCTTGCTTATGCATAGTTTTTATTGAATGATACACTTCTACTCCAATCATACCTACTCCAAACTGTCTTGAAGTAGTCATTTTTAAAGGTTGGCAGTTTTGTACCACTTTTCACTGCCATCGTGTACCATTTCTCACTGCCATTGACAGCAATTGGATTAGGTGCAAATTGGGAGTTAAGGTATTTAAGAATAATAGTAAGATAGTGAATAATAGTATGAAATCGTTTGAGGAATGTCTGATGGAATTCTGGTATTTTCTCCCGTCGCACACGGGGACCACTCGGGGCCCTCCCCCGCCTATCCCCGAGAGGCCCCCGGGAGGCTCGGGAGTAAAGTAGGTGTGGATATCAGACTTTCAGCAGAGATCCAGCAGAATAAAATATGAAACCTTTTAAATGAATCTCAAAATCATGAAACCGTCACTGCTCTGCTACAATTATCATCCATCTCGAATGAGACACCTGTTGAATCCCTTTTGAAATGTAGTTATTCTTTAACAGGTTTTAGACTCGAATTTGATAAGATTGAGATATCTAATGAATAGTAATTATGGCAGAGGAGTGAGAGTGAAATAGCTGTTAAAACTGATATGCAAATGCTTCCCAGAGCCACCAGATTCATCTGGTGGTTAAATGCTCTATCATAAACTTTCTTAAGCCCCTAGGTGTCTCCACGTATAAAAAATATAAGATGTGTGTATAAAGCAATTATTCAGCCCTAAGGGCTGGGGTTTGTTTATGTCTCATTTCTATGGGTTTGCACCCATAGCTATTCATGTTCAGCCCAAAGGGCTGATATCTGAAACACTAAAATATTATAATGTTTGCACCCATAGCTATTCATGTTCTGCCCAAGGGCTGATATCTGAAACACTAAAATCTGTACCTTTGGAATGGTTGAAAACCTTGCAAATGGTTACCTCGAAGGAAGAAACACCCCACCGTTAAAACGGCACCCCTCTACGAGAGGGGAATATGCTTAGCTTCGCTAAGCGGACAAGCTGGTAGCATGTCCTACTAAAAAAGCAGTGGCTGACCACTGCTTTTAAAAACTATTTAAGTTATTGCTTATAAAGCTATTTTACCTGCTAATGAAAGAGCTGTCATAATACCTGATGCAATGAGAACACCTGCAAAGATACAGATTAGTGACTTCCAGAACTTAAGCCCGAAGAGATAACATGCCATTGCACCTGTCCAGCCACCAGTTACAGGCAGTGGAACAGCTACGAAGAGTGTTAGACCTATCTCTTTATAGAGTTCGATTGATTTACCTTTCTTACGGGTTCTGGCAAAGAGCCAATCTAGGAATCTTCTTAGAATCGGTATTTTATGTGCGACTTTATCAAGCCAACCAATGAAGATTATCAAGATTGGGATAGGAATCATATTTCCAAGTACCGCCCACATCACTGCTTCATACCATGGTAGACCAAACATAAGAATGGCTACAGGAATAGCTCCCCTAAGCTCAATAATTGGTAGCATAGAGATTAGTACTATGATTAAACGTGGGTCTAAATTTCTTGCTTCCAGTCCCTGGATAATGCTTTCACGCAGACCCGAAACAGCAAACAATGTTGAAACAGCTATGACTGTGAGAAGAAGGATTATATACTTCTTCATTCCTCTTCCCCACTCTCAGTGCTTGAATCAGCAGTGAACATAGCTTCAACGAAATCTTTAACATCAAAGTCTTTCAAATCATCGATACCTTCACCGATACCAATAAGCCTAATAGGAATATTAAGTTCATGCTTGATACCGAGAACAACACCACCTTTAGCAGTACCATCCATCTTGGTTAAAGCAAGACCACTGAGCTCTACTACCTTATTGAATGTTTTTGCTTGTGTCACAGCATTCTGACCTGTAGTTGCATCAACCACAAGGATTGTCTCTGTTGGTCCTTCAGGTACAAGTTTCTTTATTGTTCTTTCGATTTTGTTTAACTCGTTCATCAGGTTTACTTTATTATGCTGTCTACCTGCAGTATCTATGAGAACAACGTCATAGTCTTTACTTATAGCAGATGCAATTCCATCATAAACAACTGAAGAAGGATCAGAGTCCTGCTCACGCTTAACTATAGAAACTCCAGAACGCTCTGACCAGATAGTAAGCTGTTCGATAGCTGCTGCACGGAAAGTGTCACCTGCAATGAGAAGAACTTTCTTGCCCTCTTTCGCATAACGACTTGCAAGCTTACCAATGGTAGTAGTTTTACCAACACCATTCACACCGATGAAGAGGAAAATGAACGGTTTCTTCTTATCTAAATCAAAGTGAGTTGGTAGATCTTCATAATCCTTCAGAAGGAAATCACCCATAATCTTCTGAAGAGCATTAAGTACATCATCAGATTGTGTATATTTATGATAGCGTACCTCTTCACGAAGCTTCTCAATAATCTCAATACTCATGTTCACACCAACATCGGAGCGAATGAGTATCTCCTCAAGCTCCTCCATGAGCTCTTCATCAACCTTACCACGAAGTTTAATGGTCTCGGCAATCTTCCCTACAAAACTGCTCTTTGTTTTAGCGAGTTTACTCTTAAGTTTTTTAACAAAGCTGAGCATCTATATCTCCTCTATAATTCTCTATAAATGTTTCTTTAAATACTTACCTGTATATGATTTCTTGCACTTCACAACCTCTTCCGGTGTTCCGGTTGTGACGATTGTTCCACCACCATCTCCACCTTCAGGTCCAAGGTCAATAATATAATCTGCTGTTTTAATAACATCCATATTATGCTCGATAACAATCACACTGTTACCCATTGCTACTAAACGCTGAAGAACCTTCATCAGTCTGTTTATATCATCGAAATGAAGACCTGTTGTAGGTTCATCAAGGACATATAATGTGTTACCTGTACTTGTCTTACTAAGCTCTTTTGCCAGCTTGATTCTCTGGGCTTCACCACCAGAAAGAGTTGTCGATGGTTGACCAAGTTTTACGTAATCAAGTCCAACATCATGTAGTGTCTGAAGTTTACGCTTTATCGGTGGGAAGTTCTCAAAGTATTCAATCGCCTGTTGTACATCAAGATCAAGCACTTCTGAGATACTAAGACCTTTATACTTCACACTCAAAGTCTCATTGTTATAACGCTTTCCTTTACAAACTTCGCAAGTAACGAACACATCAGATAAGAAATGCATCTCAATCTGCTTTACACCTGCTCCCTGACATGATTCGCAACGTCCACCCTTTACATTAAAAGAGAAGCGTCCCGGTTTATAACCTCTAATCTTAGAAGCAGGAAGCTCAGCGAAAAGGTTACGAATATGGTCAAAAAGCTTAATATATGTTGAAGGATTAGAACGTGGAGTACGACCAATAGGTTGCTGGTCGATACTTATAATCTTATCAATATGCTCTAATCCGAGAATCTCTTCATGTTTACCTATCTTCATTGAAGACTTGTAGAAGTGATTGTTCAATGCAGGATAAAGTGTCTGGTTAATAAGTGAACTCTTACCTGAACCTGAAACACCTGTAACACAAACAAAGAGACCGAGAGGAATCTCTACATCAAGATTTTTAAGGTTATTGTGCTTTGCACCTTTGATAACAAGTTTATGCTCTCCCGGTGTAAGTCTCTCTTCCGGAACATCAATACTTAGCTTTCCACTCAGATACTGGGCTGTAAGTGATTTCTTATTATGAAGAATCTTCTTTAGTGAACCTTGTGCTACAATATCACCACCAAAAACACCGGCTCGTGGTCCGAAATCTAGAATCTCATCAGCAGTTCTGATTGTATCTTCATCATGCTCAACCACAATGACTGTGTTTCCAAGGTCACGAAGCTTTGTAAGCATATGAATAAGTCTATCATTATCACGCTGATGAAGACCAATACTTGGTTCATCGAGAATGTACATAACTCCTACAAGCTGCGAACCAATCTGACTTGCCAATCTGATTCTTTGGGATTCACCACCGGAAAGTGTTGGAGATCTTCTATCAAGGTTAAGGTAATGCAATCCAACAGACATTAAGAAACCGAGTCTTGCATTAATCTCTTTAAGTACTTCTTCCGCAATAATCAGTTTGTTACCTTCAAGATTTAAACCTGTGAAGAAGTTTTCAGCTTCCTGAATAGTCATTGAAGTTACGTCAGTAATGTTCTTTTTCTCTATGAGGACTGAGCGACTTTGAGGTTTAAGCTTAGTTCCGTTACAAACAGAACATGGTTTATCACTGACATATCGCATGTAATAGCGTCTTGCACCTTCAGAGTTTGTATCCTTCATTCTTCTGGCAAGTGTATTGATTATACCCTCATGCTTAGAATCAAACTCATAGATAGCACCATTACGTTCCCATTTAACACGGAATTTTTTGCGCTTCTTACCATATAATAGGAAATCCTGTATTGCTTTTGGTAAGTCTTTCCATGGAGTTTCAAGTGAGAAATCCAGTTCTTTAGCATAAGCAAGAATCTGCTGATAAGTCCAGCTATCTGTTTTCCTGCCTAAAGGTCCCCAAGCTGCTACAGCTCCTCTACGTAATGAGAGTTTAGGATTAGGAACAACCAACTCTGGGTCTATTTCAAGTTTATAACCAAGACCATTACATTCAGGGCAAGCACCAATCGGGCTATTAAATGAAAAGTGTTGTGGCGATAACTCTTCAAAACCAATTCCACAATCAGAACAAGCATATTGCTCTGATAACAGTTCCTCATGTTCCTCTTCTACATAGTCAATCTTAACCATTCCATCAGCAAGCTTAAGAGCAGTTTCTAATGAGTCAGTTAAACGACCCTCTATCCCATCTTTCAATACAATTCTATCAACCACAACTTCGATTGTGTGTTTACTCTTCTTATCAAGGACAATCTCTTCATCGAGTTGTCTTACAACCCCATTAATCTTGATACGAGCGAATCCTTCATCCTTAGCTTCCTGAATCACCTCGGCATGAGTACCCTTTCTGTTTTGTACTAAAGGTGCTAAGATTTGAAGTTTAGTCTTATCCCCATGCTTCATTATATGCTCTATCATCTGATCTACTGACTGAGCACCAATCTCTTTACCACATTCAGGACAATGCTGTACACCTACTCTTGCGAATAGGATTCTTAGGTAGTCATAAATCTCTGTTACAGTACCAACTGTTGAACGAGGGTTCTTACTTGCTGCTTTCTGTTCAATTGAGATAGCAGGAGATAAACCTTCGATATAATCAACTTTAGGTTTCTCCATCTGCCCAAGGAACTGGCGTGCATATGCAGAAAGAGACTCTACATAGCGTCTTTGTCCTTCTGCGTAAAGTGTATCAAATGCAAGAGATGATTTACCTGAACCTGAAACCCCTGTAAACACTACAAGTTTGTTTCTTGGAATCACTACATCAATCTTCTTTAGATTATGTTCACTTGCACCTTTAATGATTATCTTTTCTTTCATTATATAAACCTTATTTGTAGATTAGCGTATTGAAGTTACCGGCTTTGAAGTATAGTGAAGCAACATGCTTGATGCTTTCAACGGTAACATCCTCTAATCTTTTATCTCTTGTTAGATAATATGTGTAATCATAACCGAGAGCTTTCAGATAGCTAATAATCTTTGCTTGTGTCATCATGCTCTCTTCCCCGATTAGTCGTTGGCCTTTAATATAGTTTTTAGCTATAACCAACTCCTCTTCTGTCACACCATTCACTGCAATGTCAAGCAAAGTTTCTTTAATTAATTTCAAAGCAAACTTATCACTATCTCTGTCAGTAATGCAGTTCACATTGAAGTATCCAAAGTCACAGAATGAGTTGTTCTCAAAACTTACACTATAAGCAAGACCATGCTCCTCTCGAAGAAGTTCAAACAAACGGGAGTTCATATCTCCACCAATGATTTGAGAAAGAACAAAGAAAGAAGTATTATACTCCTTTTGTGAATAGGAACAGCTCTTTCCACCGCAATTTATCACTGCTTGAGTCTGTTTTGTATCAATTACTTTAGTACCGAAGTTGATTATTTCATTGTTTAATCTTCTTTTCTTGCCTTGCTTAGTTCTCTTAATCTTGAAATATTTCTCAAACATCTGCTTTACTTCCAAGAAGTCTATATCACCAACAACAGCTATGTTTATCTTAGTATTCTTGTAATACTTATCATACCAATCTATCACTTTCTGCCTTGTAAGAGCTTTAACATGCTTCTTCTCACCTATGCTGCTTACATACCTACTTGTATCACCGAGTAAAAGCTTTTTATACTTCTTGTGTGCCATGGATGCCGGATAATCCTTGATACGATCCAAAGCACTAAGACAAGTATTCTTAAACTGTTTAACATGACTCATTGGGAAAAGTGGTTGCTCAATCACATCAGCAAGTAGTGCTACTGTTTGAGATAATCTGTCGCTAAAGCATTTTGACTTAATGACTGTACAATCAACCATAGGATCACATGTGAGACTAATGCCATTCTCAACACAATACTCCAATAATGATTCATAATCTCTTTTAATATTACCATACTGAAGCATTGCAACAGTCATTGCATTGATACCTCGAAGTTCTGCAGGTTCATCTAATTGTGAGACTTTGAATGATGCAGCAAGACCTACTGTTGGCTTTCCTGTTACTTTCTTTAGCTGAAGTGTAACACCATTTGGTAGTTCAAACTCTTCATACTTCTTAGTTGATATCTCTTCATCTTTATGCTCATAAAATTCGTTATATATCTTACGAAGTTCATTTTCATCAACACTAACTTTTCCTGTATGTGCGATCTGAGTATGCTCTATATTGATAAGATTGTTAATCACTTTCTTAACAGTCATAGAGTTCACTTGTGCTATCTTGACCGGATATTCATAAAGATAGTTATAATCACCAAGTATCTCTTCACTACCAAGACTTGAGCTAAGGCTTTCAATAAACTCAAACCCATATTTATATGAGTTTTCAAGATCCAATCTATGCTTCCTAATAGCTTCACTGCTTAGTCCATAACGCTTCAATCTTGCTAATTCTTCAAGAATGATTCTATATATTGATGGTATATCCTTATTCTTCTTAGGGAATACAACCACTGCTGCTAAACCATCATTACGACCACTGAATGAATAAAGTTTAACTGAATCAACCAATTGTTCTTGAAGATAAAGTCGTTTCCATAATATTGAGCTTTTCCCTGAAGCAAATGCCTTCATTGTCATATTGTGAGAATGGGCATCAGGATGAAGATCAGAAGGCTCAGGCACAACAAATGCAACTAGGTCTTTTCTAATTTTGCTCTCAATGAAAGAGTATTTAAATCCTTTAGGAAACTCTTCCGGTTTAATTACAATCTCATCTGAGTCTGTAGAATTCCAGGTAGCAAAGTAATCATCTACTATCGAGTTCAACTCTTCTAATTGGTAATCACCTGAAACGACAAAGAAGCAGTTATCAGGACGATAGTGTTTATGGTAAAACTCTCTCAGTTTTTCAGGTGTAGAGCTCTTCAAACTCTCCATTGTCCCAACAATCGGATTCCTATAGGGATTATGTTCAAAGAACACAGCAGGTATCTTCTCAATGAAGTTCTCTTCCGGGTCGTTTTGATACTGTTTAAGCTCCTCAATTACAACCTGTCTTTCAGACTTGAACTCCTTTTCATTGAAGTTTGCTGAATGCACAAGTTCGGAAAGAATCTTAACACCCTCTCTAATATACTCGGAAGGGATCGTAATATAGAAGCAAGTTGAATCATATTCTGTATAAGCATTAATTGCTCCACCCAGAGATGAAGCAATATCCATTAAACTGTTGTTCGGATAACTCGTCGTGCTTTTAAACACAAGATGCTCCATAAAGTGAGAATATCCCGCTTCTTCAGGTGATTCCCACACTGAGCCACATTTGATGTAAACCTGTAGGGCAACAATACCTCTACTATTATCCTGTGTATGTATGACTTTAAACCCGTTATCGAGCGTAAAGTCTTTAGTTCTATTCTTTATCATTAGTTTTAAAAATTCTCCTCAACAAATGCGTAAGCGCTATGGTTATGGATAGATTCAAAGTTCTCTGATTCCACTCTGAACCCGGTTACACGCTTATCCGCTCTAAGTCTCACAGCGACTTCTCTAACTATATCTTCCACAAAACGTGGATTGTCATATGCTTTTTCAGTAACATACTTCTCATCTACTCGTTTCAGAAGTGGGTAGACTTCACAACTGGCTGTCTCCTCTGCTATAGTAATGAGGTCCTCAAGCCAAACAAACTCTTCAAACTTCACCTTAATAGTAATGTGAGAGCGTTGGTTATGTGCACCATACTCACTAATCTCTTTTGAACATGGGCATAATGAGGTTACTGGGACAACAACTCCAAGTATCAACTCATACTTATCTTTATGACTTGCTTCAAAGAAACAGGAATAGTCTAGTAAGGAACTGATACCTGAAACAGGGGCAGTCTTTCTAACGAAATACGGGAAGCGTACATTTACAAAAGAAGCTTCAGCATTAAGTCTTTTCTTTATCTCTACAAGAAACTCAGGAAGCTTATCTACTAATGAGTCTTTGTGGAATTCATTCAAGACTTCCAGAAAACGTGACATATGTGTTCCTCTATGATGATGAGGAAGTTGCACATATATATCTAAGTCAGCTATTGTTTGCTGTGTTCCATTTATTTTATCATCTACAATAATTGGATACTTAACATCCTTAACTCCGACCTTATCAATATGAACATTACGTTCATCAGGCAAACTTTGGATATCTTGTTTATTTTTCATCTTCTAATAAGTCTTTCATTCCTAGAGTTTTTAGAGCTATAATCTCTTCCCCATCCTGATGATAAATCACTGCTTCACAGTTATCAACTGATTTTATGTAATCAATTGCTTTCTGAGGTTCCATAACAAACACAGCTGTAGACAATCCATCAGCGATAAAGGCATTTCCAGCTATTACTGTAACCGAGAATACATCTCTTACAGGTTTACCGGTTTTTGCATTCAATATATGATGATAACGTACATCATCAATCTCAAAATATCTTTGATAATCCCCGGAAGTTCCAATCGCTTGCTCTTTTAGTTTCAATATAGAAACAAGTTCATTCAACTTTCTTGGATGCTGGATACCGACCCTTTGAATACGTCTTTCAGCACCAAAAGATCTATAGCTACTTCTAGTTGTGATATATCCACAAACTATATCCTCTTTAGCAAGTTCTTCAGCAACTCTATCTAAAATGTAACCTTTAGCTATGGCTCCAAATGTTAACTTTGTTCCTGCAGGTACGATTATCTCTTTTTCATTATATTTAATCTTATCGAAGCCAACGTACTTAAGTGCTTCTGCCAGTTCTGTCTCTGTAGGAACTTTTTTATTATCAAAATCCCATGCATTCACAACTGTACCGACTGTCACATCAAAAGCACCATCCGTATCTTTATAAAGCTGTTCTGCGTATTTAAGAAGTTCATAAGTTTCTGCATCTATATCTACAGGATGGCCGTTTGAATGATTAATAGTCCAAACTAGAGAACTATCTCTATATTCACTGAACTTCTGCTCATAATGCTCAACTAACGTAAAACCTTTCTCAATTATCGGGAGAATATCTTTGTGTTGAGATGATACTGATATCTCAACGATAGTATCTAACATAATTCTACTGCGTTTATCTGTATATTTCCTGTTCTTATATTGCCAAAACCCTAAACCCAACACTAGTATCAAAAGTACTAAAGATACGACTTCTTTACGCTTCATCAATTTCCTCATTCTAAATCTTATTTTATATTCCAAGACAATTTAGGGCATTATATTGTCAAACAATATATAAACAACTTCTATTCGTTTAACTGCCTTCATTCCCCTCAGGGTGACAATGTTAAGGGATTTGCTGATGCAAATCCGAGTACCAACACGTCATACTGAGCGAAGTGAGTTTTGCGAACGCAGTCGAAGTACCTCTCCGATAACTTTAGTCTCCCAACTAAAGAAGAGCAATTTTCCGATAGGAAAACATAAAAAGATAAGTCAATACTCTATCATAAATCCACTAAAGCCATCCGAGCGACCCATCGACTTCATTCACTTCTTTTCATTACGTTCATTCCACTCAGGATGACATTTGCAGTGCGATTTGCAATAACTTACAACTATGGAGTGCACCATCTGCGTTGGTGCGTCTTGTCACGAATTGGATTATTGCTACTTTTCACTATTCACCTATCTCCCTTTGGTCACTATTGCAACAATATCCGAATACATACACAGCGCGATTTGCAACAACTTACGGCATTTCAGGGAGTTTGTCGGCCTGATAAAGCAACGGACTTCCTGAAATGTACTTCGAAGTCTCTTTTCCTAAGTTTTCGTTCTCGCCCCACGCTTCGCTGCGGAGCAAGTCCGAAAGAGATATACACAGTGCCATTTACAATAACTTAGCCGCGTTTATTGTCCTTTTAGCTCTCTTTTACTGCACATTCTATCAACGCACTGTGTTTGCACTGTGTCCCCACTGTGAAGGCACTGCCAACCCACTGTTTCACTGGGTGCACAGTGCGTGCACAGTGGGAAAACAGTGGGATAACACGGTTTTGTTAGATAGTTTAGATTGGGAGAACAATGAACAAGCATATGATGGTATCTTTATGATTGAAGTTAGAATAAGATTTAAGCAGAAGCTATAGTGAAAAACAAATTCATAGTTGATTGATAGCCATTTAATGACTTTTCAAAACCTGATAACAAGATGACATATAGTATTTTATAGGATTGTTGCTTAAGTGTTAAAGATAATTGTTAAGATTATTGTGAAAATCATCACAGAAAACACGGAAAATAATTGACACTTTACGGTTTATAATTTCGCTGTCATAAACGAAAGTATGGAAGATTTTTTGATATATATAAACAACAAATAAAACTCGAAAAGGAGATGAGAATGGCACAATTCAAGAAACAGACAATGGAAGGAAACATGGCCGCTGCTCACATCGCGTATGCGTTTAGTGATGTTGCTGCTATTTACCCCATTACTCCATCTTCAACCATGGGAGAACTCGCTGATGCTTGGTCTGCTAATGGTTTAAAGAATATCTTCGGAACACAGGTTGATGTTGTAGAGATGCAATCAGAAGCCGGTGCTGCAGGTGCTGTACACGGTTCATTATCAGCCGGTGCATTAACAAGTACATTTACTGCTTCACAAGGGCTTATGCTTATGCTTCCAAACATGCATAAGATTGCAGGTGAAATGCTTCCAACTGTATTCTACGTTTCAGCTCGTTCTTTAGCTGCACAATCTCTTTCAATCTTTGGTGACCACTCAGACGTGATGTCAGCAAGAAACACAGGTTATGCGATGATCGCATGTAACTCAGTTCAGGAAGTTATGGACCTTTCTGTTGTTGCAAACCTTGCAACACTTAAAACAGAAATTCCATTCCTCGTGTTCTTTGATGGTTTCAGAACTTCTAACGAAATTCAGAAAGCTGAAGTTATCGATTATGATACACTTGGTTCTATGCTTGATATGAAGCATGTAGAAAACTTCAGAGCTCGTGCACTTAATCCTGAAAACCCACGTGTAAAAGTTGGTGCTCAGAATCCTGATGTTTATTTCCAGGGTCGTGAGACAACTAACAATACTTATGTAGCTGCTCCTGCTCAGGTTCAAGCTTACATGGATGAACTTGCAACAAAGATTGGTCGTAACTACCATCTCTTTGATTATGTGGGTGCTCCAGATGCTGAATCAATTATCATTGCTATGGGTTCCGGTTGTGAAACTATTGATGAAACAATTGAATACCTTAATGCAAACGGTTCAAAATACGGACTCTTAAAAGTTCGTTTATACAGACCATTCTCAATCGATGCTTTCGTTAATGCTATTCCAGAATCAGTGAAGAAAATAGCTGTTCTTGATAGAACTAAAGAACCGGGTTCAATTGGCGAGCCTTTATATATTGACGTAGTTGCAGCTCTTAAAGGTAAAGATTACACAATTATCGGTGGACGTTATGGTCTCTCATCAAAAGAGTTTACACCTTCAATGGTTAAAGCTGTTTATAACCACCTTGATAACGATGGTTTCCATGGTTTCACTGTTGGTATCGAAGATGACGTGTCTAACCTTTCACTTCCTGTTACAGAAAAAATCAACACTATTCCTCAAGGAACTATCAGTTGTAAGTTCTGGGGTCTTGGATCAGACGGTACTGTTGGTGCTAATAAAAACAGTATCAAAATCATTGGTGACAACACTGACAAATATGCTCAGGGTTACTTCCAGTACGATTCAAAGAAATCTGGTGGTATCACACGTAGTCACTTAAGATTCGGTGACACTCCTATCCGTTCTCAGTATCTTATCCAGAACGCTGACTTCATCGCTGTACATAATCCTGCTTTCATCGGTCGTTATGACCTTCTTGAAGGGATTAAAGAGGGTGGTGTATTCCTTCTTAACTCACATTGGACTCAGGAAGAGATCTTTGCTAACCTTACAGAAGATATGCAGAAAACAATCGTTGAAAAGAAAGTTAAATTCTACAACATCAATGCTCTTGAAATCGCTGAAGGTGTTGGACTTGGTGGAAGAATTAATACTGTAATGCAGGCTGCTTTCTTCATTATCTCCGGTGTTCTTGCTAAAGATAAAGCTATCGAGCTCATCAAAAACGCTATTATCAAGTCATACTCAAAGAAAGGTGACGAGATTGTTAAGATGAACATCGAAGCTGTTGATAAAACTGAAGCTGCTCTTGTAGAAATTAAGATTCCTGCTGATATGGGTTCTGAGTTCGTTGCAATGAAGAAACTTGTTGCTGACGATGCTGATGAGTTCACAAAAACAGTTATCGAACCTATTATGAGAGAAAAAGGTGATGACATCAAGGTTTCAGAAATGCCTTATGATGGTTTCGTACCTTCTGCTACAACTAAACTTGAGAAACGTGGTGTTGCACCATTCGTACCACATTGGATTGCTGAAAAATGTATCCAATGTAACCAGTGTTCAGTAGTTTGCCCTCACGCTGCAATCAGACCTAAACTTATTGCTAATGATGATATGAACGGCGCTCCTGAAACATTCAACACTCTTAATGCTATGGGTGAAACTGATCTTCAGTATAAACTTCAAGTTTATATTGATGACTGTCAGGGTTGCCGTGTTTGTGTAAACGAATGTCCGAAAGCTGCTCTAGAAATGAAACCTATCGAAGAAGAAAGAGTTGCCGGTGAACAGGCTAACTACGAATTCTTCGAGACTTTACCAACTGATGTACTTGGTAAAATGAAGAACATCAACATTAAGACTTCACAGTTCAAACAGCCATTGCTTGAGTTCTCAGGCGCATGTGCAGGTTGTGGTGAAACTCCTTATGTTAAACTTCTTACTCAGCTCTTCGGTGACAGAATGATTGTTGCTAACGCTACAGGTTGTTCATCAATCTGGGGTGGTACTTTCCCAACAATCCCTTACTGTAAGAATAAAAATGGTCATGGTCCTACATGGGCTAACTCACTGTTTGAAGATAATGCAGAATACGGATTCGGTTTCCGCTTAGCTGTTGATTCTAATAGAAAACTTCTTAGAGCTAGTCTTGAAAAAGCTACTGCACTTCTTACATGCGACAGTTGCATTGAAGTATTCAATAGAAGACTTGATAATTGGGATGCTGTTGATGAGCAGGCTAAAGCAGATGCTGCTGAGATCCAAAGACTTCTTCCTAAGCTTCTTGAAAAAGCAGATGCTACTACTGAACCTATCGTACGCAAATGTATCGAACTTCAAAGCTACCTTGTAGACAAGAGTGTTTGGTGCTTCGGTGGTGACGGTTGGGCTTATGACATCGGTTACGGTGGACTTGATCACGTTATGGCATCTAACAAGAATGTTAACATCCTTGTTATGGATACAGAGGTTTATTCTAACACTGGTGGACAGGCTTCTAAAGCTACTCCTCTTGGTTCAGTTGCTAAGTTTGCTGAGTCAGGAAAACCAACAGTTAAGAAAGACCTTGGTATGATGATGATGAGCTATGGTTATGTATACGTTGCTTCAATCTCAATGGGTGCCAATAAGGCTCAAGCTCTTAAAGCTATCCAGGAAGCTGAAGCTTATCCGGGACCTTCAATCATCCTTGCTTATGCTCCATGTATCAACCACGGTATCGATATGGGTAACAGTCAGAAAGCTGAAAAAGCTGTTGTTGAGTGTGGTTATTGGATTAACTACAGATACGACCCAAGACTCAAAGAAGAAGGCAAAAACCCATTCGTTCTTGATTCAAGAGAACCTAAGGCTGATCCACTTGAGTTCATCGATAGCGAAAAGAGATACACATCTCTTAAGAGAAACTTCCCGGAGAAGTATGAACAGTATCATGCTGAACTTAAGAAGTTCCTTGAAGACAGATATGTACAATACAAGAAATTAGCTGACTAATTCAGTTAGATAAATTCAGGGAAGGTTGGAAACAACCTTCCCTTTTTTTTATTTAATGTGAAGGGATTTCCTGAAAGGTATGTCATATTGAATATACTAACCCTCTCTCTGGTTGTCCTTGATACTGAATAGCTACTAATCACGCTCTGATTATCGCATCGAGGACAACCATTTTTATATTGACAGTTTGATATTAAAACTACTTGCGATATTTAAATTATGAAGGTGATTTCAAATAAAAAAATATTGACGAGTAAAAATATATCTATTACCGTTGCATCATGAAATATTTACAAATGAGATTCTTTGTTATTGTTGGTTTTCTTGTAGTTATTACTCCTTTAGTTGCATTTGATAATCTAATCCTAAAAGGTGGGGTTGGATTATTCTTTCAACACACAGATTCCTATTACACTGATCATTTTATATTCAGTACTTTTGAAAGTGAAAACACTTTAGGCAACTTTGATTATTCTGTGGCAGTGTCAGCAAGTTTCCCTTTCTATAAGAAAGCACTGTTTGCGCCGGAACTGACTTATAGATCTATACGTTTCAACACTTCGTGCAAAGCTGATGATGAAGATTTAGAATCCGGTAAGTATAAACTCCTAGTAAGAAAACACGATAATATCTCATTGATAGAGCTTGCCGGAAATACTGTTTTCCCAGTTGTAACAATGGCCAATACTCATTATTGTATGAGCTTTGGACCTTTATTGTCCATCCCGGTTAAGTATGTTGCTGAAAAGAATGATTACCTATCACCTGAAATATCTGATTTGCAACCGGCAGTAGGAGGAAGAGTATCTGTAATGGCTATCACAAAACATGCAGTTTTTGAATTATATACAACACTCACCTCGAACATATTGAAAGATGATTTCAATGCTGAGTACTCTCCCAACTCTTTCGGAGTAATGATTGGATACCAGTTCCAAGATTGATTCATAATTCTATAAGTAATGGTATAAGTAAATGAACAAACTGATTAGTAAATTGATTCTTGTAATCTGTTTCTTAACTATCTGCATACCTTCATTAGCACTAAATGGCATACTCTTTAAAGCAGGTTTAGGGCTTTATGTGCAAGACACTGATTCATATTATACAACAACTTTCTTTACCACTAATGAATATGAAAACTCGCTAACAACCGGAGATTATTCATTCTCTATCGCTAAAGCATTTGATATACGTTCGCAAATAGTAATTGCTCCGGAGATTACTCTCAGGTCATTCAGGTTTTCCAACTCATGTCGTGCAGACGACGAAGACATCGAATCAGGATTATATAAAGTCTTAATGTCCCAAGACGATAAACTCACAAACATTGAGTATGGTGTAAATCTAATAGTACCTGTAAAAAAGGTTAAAAAGAATGATTATTATCTATTTCTTGAGCCTTTGTTCAGTGTGCCGATTAACTTCTCTCCAAGTAAAAATGATGAACTAGCTCCTGAGCTATCTGACTTCACATCTACTGTTGGAATAAAAGTTGGGTTTATGGCAAGTGCAAAGAACGCTCTTTTTGAAGTATACTCAGTCTTTGCACATGATGCTTTAAGTAGTAACTTCAACGCGAGATGGTGCCCATGTTCAATTGGTATTTCAATTGGATATCAGTTCTTGTACAAAGAAGCTTCAAAAGGATAGGCTAAGGTTGTTTAATGATTAAGAAAACGTGTTTGCTAGTACTATTTGCAGTCCTCTCTATACCATTATTCTCAGTAAAGCAATCATTTACCTTTAAAGTTGGTGGCGGAGGTGCTACTCAAAGTAATGATCATAACTACGAAACTACTAGCTATGACTATAATCTTTCCATGGGCTTTGTAAAAAATGTTAACAAGAAGCTATTCTTCAATACACAGGTAGAAGTTAGTAGTACTCACTACTTCGATTCTATGAAAACCGGTTACGGTGAAAAGCTCCTGATTAGGCAGGATGATATTGTACACACTCTTAATCTAAGTACAGGAATACTACTTTTGATAAAAGAAACCGTAAAAGAGCGATTCTATGTTAGTATGAATCCTGTTTTATTCATACCGGTTGACTACCATCCTCGAGTAGATGATGTTTATACTCCTAACATTAGTAATTTCAAGACTGCCTACGGTGGGAGTGTTTCAATGATGAGCCATATACATGATTATACGTTTGAGATATATTACACGTTCTCAAGTAATATGCTTAGTGATAATTTTGAATCTCAACTAAAACATATATCACTAGGAGTAAAAATTGGTTTTATGAGTGGTCTACTTCATCCTTAATATCACATAATTCTTGACATAAGCCACACCCTCATTTCTACTATCAAAAAATAAACTTAGTGAGGATGCTATGGCAGATACAATTTTATTGGGTGAATCCAGAACTCAGAAAATACTGGATATATTCGAAGCTATTAACAAGATTCCACGTAAATCAAAACATGAAGATGCTATCAGTGACTGGTTATCAGACTGGGGAATGGAGCATGGCTTTGAGACAATTAGAGATAAAGTAAACAATGTTATAATCAGGGTACCTGCTACACCTGGCATGGAAGATAAACCCGGTGTGATTTTCCAAGGTCATATGGATATGGTATGTGTTAAAACTCCCGACTCCAAGCATGACTTTATGAAAGATTCAATCAAACACATAATCGAAGGTGATTGGCTTAGAGCTGACAACACTACACTTGGTGCTGATAATGGCATTGCTCTTGCAATTGCAATGCAAATGGCAATTGATGAAGATGTACCACATCCTGCTATGGAGCTACTCTTTACTGTTGATGAAGAAACCGGACTTACAGGTGCAACAGAACTGGAAGCCGGAGTTCTGAAAGGATCATACTTAATCAATATTGACTCGGAAGAGGAAGGTGTATTCACTATAGGTTGTGCAGGTGGTGGAGAATCCAGACTATATCTTGATGCTGATTTTGAAGAAGTTCCGGAAGTAATGGTGCCATTCAAGCTCACAGTCGGTGGACTTGTTGGTGGACATTCAGGTATTACGATAAACAAACAGACTGCTAATGCGATTAAAGTTCTTATTAGAACAATCCTATTCCTGGATAAGAATGTTTCAGTAAGACTTGTAAAAGTTGAAGGTGGAACAGCACATAATGCTATCCCATCTACAGCAGAAGCTATATTCTATGCCTTACCAACTAATGCTGCATTCATTGAAGGTTTGGTTGAATACCACAAAACAATCTTACAAAGAGAGTTCAGCAAAACAGACCCTGATCTATTCCTTAAATCAGAAAGGATTGAATACGACAACAGAATGGGCTTCACAACAGCTACAATGGCACCAATGGTTTACCTTCTTGCTGCCTTCCCTCATGGTGTTTACAGAATGAGCCCTGAAGTAGATGGTTTAGTTGAGACATCTAACAACTTAGCTATTCTTAGAACTCATGATGACCAGGTTGAAATAGTTTCAAGTCAGAGAAGTTCAATTATGTCATCACTTGATGATATAACTGAGAAGATTCAAGGATTAGCTTTTCTTGCTAAAGCACGTATGGAACAAAGAGCTCCTTACGATGCTTGGGAACCCGTTTGGGAATCTCCACTTCTTGAAAAAGCAAAAGCTACTTATCATAAGCTATACAATAAAGATGCTAAAATTGAAGTTATTCATGCGGGTCTTGAATGTGGTGTAATAGGTAGTAAATACCCTAATCTTGATATGTTATCGATTGGACCTAACCTTGTCGATGTACATACTCCTGATGAAAGACTCAAGATAAGTGATGTTCCTAAGATTTACGATTTAATCGTAAACCTCATGCAGGAACTATAACCAACCATTATTTATGGAGACATACACGCTGTATGTCTCCTCTTTTATACTCTCAAAAGGATAAAATGAAAGTACTCTTATTAGGCATAAACGCTCGTTATACACATAGCAACCTTGCTCTTTATTACCTTCGTACAATGATTTATGATTATGATATGGAAGTAGAGCTTAAAGAAACATCTATTAATGCAGATATTCTTGAGACTTTAGCATTAATCAATGAGTCTGATTGTGATGTTATTTGCTTATCGGCTTATATATGGAATTCAGATTATATTTCTAAACTTACCCCTATGATAAAGGCTATCAAACCGGATTGTACTATTGTCATGGGTGGACCGGAAGTTTCATTTGATAATCCATTTATGGAGGAAACTCTTAACTTAGTAGATAAGATAATAGTAGGTCCCGGTGAGTTAGCATTTCAATACCTTGCATACAACGAGTTCTGCGGGGAGTATGAAATAATTCAGGGGCAACATATAAGCATCAAAGAACTACCTTTCCCCTACTTAGAAAGCGACAAAGAACTGCTCAAGGGCAAATACATCTATTATGAAGCCAGTCGCGGTTGTCCCTATAAATGTAGCTTTTGCTTATCATCTCGTGATGATATCCCATTTGAGTACAAAGAGATTGAAGTAGTAAAACAGGAACTAAAGCAATTGCTTAGCTTCCAACCAAGAGTAGTGAAACTTGTAGACCGCTCTTTTAATGCAAACCGTGAATTCGCAAGAGAAGTATGGGCATACTTAGCAGAACTTAATCCTAATACAACTTTCCATTTCGAAATAAAACCGGATATTGTGACTGAAGAAGATATTGCTTTACTCAAGACTATGCCTAAAGGTTTGTTGCAGTTTGAAATAGGATTGCAAACAACTAATCCTCGGACATTAGATGCTGTCTCAAGAAGAAGTAGATTTGATAAGGTTGAATCTATACTAAGACAACTAAATACACTTGATAACATCCATGTTCATCTAGATTTAATTGCAGGATTGCCATTTGAAGACTTGGATTCATTTGAGCAATCTTTTAATCAAGCAATCAGTACTGCTCCACAATATTTGCAATTGGGAGTTCTCAAAGTTCTTCCAGGTACGGAAATGGCTGAAGATGCCGAAGAGTATGAGATTAAGTCTATGAGTTCTCCTCCCTATCAGATTCTCTCGAATGAATGGATGAGCTTTAAGGATTTGACTTATATGGATAAATTCACTCATTTCTTTGATCTCTATTATAATAGTGAACGACTACCAAATACAATGTCTTACCTATCCCCTAGACTCGAAAACCCTTTCAGATTCTTCCAAGGTCTGATGAGCCATTGCATCTCTAAAGGTTTTGAACCCAAAAAAGATTACTATTTAGCCTATTCTTTATTAATTGAGTATCTTTCTATGGATTATCCCGGGTTTGTTGATTATTGCAAGGATTCTTTACGTTACGACTGGTGTCTATATGTTCATAAGCCACACTTACCGAAAGCATTAGTCCAAATCTCAGCAAAAGAACTTAAAGATAGTATTTATCAGATACTTCGTGTCCCTGAGTCTGAGTTACCACAAGAACTTCTCCCTGCAAAACCATACTTCAAGAAAGCATTATATGCTACTTTTAGTAATAATGAATTTATTAATGCTACTCTTAAGGGAAATACTAAACTTATCGTATATAAAAATGATTCTAAAATCGAGAACGTTGCGTTCTAAATAGACCATCAGATCTTCTAATTAATAGAATAGATTCACTTAGAGTTTCTATGGAGCATTAAGTGAATACCATCCGCTCCTTTGTTTTACTTTTCTTTCATACTTGACCACGGGTAAACCGCGGGTTAACCACGACTCGCGTGGTTTGGGCGTGGAATACCCGTGGTTCATCCGTGGTTAAATATAACATTTGAACCTGACAGCTAACACACTTTTATCTGCAAATTACATCTCACACATAAGAAAAACTAGTAGTGATATTAGGCTAGTCGGTTTGTCAGTATTTACATCTGATTCAATCTTTAAAACTAATTGACAATATTTCTGTAATTTGTTCCATTACTAAAACAATGACCAAATAGAGGAGATTATGAAGAAGATTATCCCTTTACTTGTTGTAATTCTGTCTTTGGTAGGGTCTTTGACTGCTGAATACAAAACTGCAACAATCACAAGCAGTGATATCAGAGCTGATATCAATTTCATGAACAAACACGGCATCGATGTGGACAAAGTACAAGGAAACACTATATATTTATACCTTTTTGAAGATGATATAGATACACTTTCTAATAATGGCTATTCAATCAATTACATTCCTAATCAGGCTAAAGAGTATGCTGACCAGCTTTGGGAAGAGACTAAGAACACTCGTGACCCAATGCGTGATTATTTCAGCTATAATGAATATGTAAACTTCATGCAAAACACTGTATCTGACCATCCTGACATCTGCCAATTGATTGATATTGGTGATTCAGTCAATGGTAACGATATCCTTTTCCTTAAGATTTCTGATAATGTTACTTTGGATGAAGCTGAACCTGAAGTAAGATACATCGCTACTATTCATGGTGATGAGCCTATTGGTTTAGACCAAATGGCTAGATTAATTAACCAATTGACAGATGATTATGGAACTGACCAGAGAATCACAGATATTGTGAACAATACCGAGTTATGGATCAATCCATTGATGAATCCTGATGGATATATAAACCATGAGAGATACAACCAAAACGGAGTTGATTTAAATAGAAATTTCCCTACTCCAGCCGGAGTGCAACATCCTGATGGAAACACCTGGCAACCGGAAACACAAGCTATTATGAACTGGACAGAAGGACATTACTTCACTGCCAGTCTCGTATTCCATTCCGGTGCAACTGTTATGAATTATCCATGGGATTATACTCCGACCTTAGCTCCGGATGATCTACTTTTTCAGGAGATGTCCCTTACTTATGTAGAAAACAACTCAACAATGTATAATAGTACCGAATTCAATAATGGTATTACAAACGGTAATGCCTGGTATGAAACTCATGGTTCGATACAGGATTGGAGCTACCACACAACAAACTGCTTTGACATAACTTGTGAGCAGTGGGATGTAAAATGGCCTAATGAAAGCTTACTACCTAGCCTTTGGAATGAGAATCAGGAGTCTTTACTCTCATACATAGAATTTGCTCAAAACGGTATTAAAGGTATAGTTACAGATGATTCACGCACTCCTATTGAAGCTGAGATTATAATTGAGGGTAATGCTAAAACCATATTATCCCATCCAAATGTAGGCGATTATCATAGATTGTTGTTACCGGGCACATATACTATTACAGCCAGAAAAGATGGCTATAGAAGCGTTACTGTAGAAGATGTGGTTGTTCCTGCTTCCGGACATGTAACAGTTAACTTTGAATTAGCTCAGGCTCAAGAGATAACTTTTAATGGAGTTGCAAGACATGGTAATGGAACGCTCTTTAATGCTGGTCAGTTAACTTTCGATGCAGAGAATTCATTTAACGTTGATACTGAAGGACGTTTCACTGCAACAATGATGCAAGGTGAGTATTCTGTAGTAGCATTCACAGAAGCAACATTCCTAAACACAGAAGTTTCACTCTGGGATAGTTCTGAAGATATTTGTATAGTATTCTCAGATGAGAATGTTCTCTTCTCAGATGACTTTGAATCAGGTTTATCTCATTGGCAAACAACAGGTAGCTGGGGTATAGAAAATAGTAATGGCTCTAATACGCTGTCAGATTCCCCTTCAGGTCAATATTCAAACAACCTTAATATCTATTCCAGAATCGCATCACCTATCCAAACAAGTGGACTACCTGTTCAAATCAAGTTTGATATGTTCTATGATTTAGAAGAGGGATATGACTACGGTTACCTGGAAGTATCATCAAATGGTACTGTATGGGATGAAATTGATAGTTATAACGATTTTGAAAACTGGCATGAACTTACTTATGACATTACCGGATATGATAATCTTTACGTAAGATTCAGATTAGATACTGACCAGGGAGTTACAGCTAATGGTATGAAGATAGATAACTTTGAAGTCACCTCTTCCCTACCTATTATTGGTGATATCAACAATGACAGAATTATCTCAAAATCAGATATTGATATGTACGCTGATTATGTTCTCAACGAAGAAACTAACTGGACTCTTACTTCTTTTGATACTGCCAATACAGACAATAATGATATTATCGACTATATGGACGCAGGTATCCTCAGAAGATATATGCGAGGTAATCTTGATCAAATGCCAGTGCAAAGTGGTGTAGATTTGCAGTTAATGCAACCTAGTATTGACTTGATCTACTATCCCTCAAGCCAAGCTAGTCCTGAGCCCGAATTCCAAATAATAAATTATGGTGTTGGACAAATTGTAGCTTTCATAGGAATTATAGACTTATTAGAGCCACATCCTTCAACATTCAATGCAACTCATTCTGCCGGTTACTATGCATACACAGATCAGTATAAGTGCTTGTTTATCCCGAATATTGAAGAGAACATGGAGATTTATATTAGTGACTTGATGAGTTATGTTGATTCTCCTGAGGATACAGAAGCCACTATTTCCTGCAATTATTACGAGTTCAATGAGCAAATAGATGTACTTCCAAATGATGAATCTTCCATTCCACAGATTCAGACAGAGCTTCTTGGCAACTTCCCTAATCCTTTCAATCCAACCACAACGATAAATTTCTCGATTGCACATAATAATACAAAAGCAACCCTTTCAGTTTATGATGTAAAGGGGCGTACAGTGAATACACTTGTTGATGGTATGATGAATGCAGGTAAACAAAGCATCGAGTGGAATGGCTTGAACTCTAATGGAAGCAAAGTAGCTTCAGGAATCTACTTCTATCGTCTTGAAGCAGGAGATGTTAAGCAAACAGAAAAAATGGTACTGATGAAATAAACTTGACGCAGAAAAGATATTATCTGCAATACGATTATTACTAATAACGGAGTTTAAATGGCTAATATTGATAGACAGAAACGCTCTTTAAAAGAGATGAAGAGAAAGAATACAATCAAACTTGTGATGTATGGCATTGCTTTCCTGCTCTTCTCATACTTTTTTAAAGTGGTATTTTCAAAGATTGCTGCTTCTAAGCTAATAGAAACTGTTACAGAACAAGCAGAGGAAAAAGAGATTACATTTACCAAACATGCAACAATGACCATTAAAGATGGTGACTATAAACTCGGTGATTTCGATATTGAGATTGTAGAGACACCAAAAGAGATGGAACAAGGTCTTATGTACCGTAAGAAGATGGCTCCCAATCAAGGGATGCTTTTTATCTACGATAGACCACAACCTATCAGCTTCTGGATGAAGAATACGTATCTCCCTCTTGATATGATTTTCATTGATGAGGACTTTAAGATTGTGCAGATATCTAAGGATACTGTACCTTATAGCGAAGATCCAATCATTTGTTATACTCCAATCATGTATGTTCTAGAAATTAATGCCGGCATTAGCGATATGGCCGGAATAACTGTTGGCTCTGTAGTTAGTTGGGAGAGAATTGATGCTGGAAAAGAAGAAATACAATAATGGCATGAACTGGGTGTTCATACTCTTGGTCGCTTTGATTGTGATTATCCCAATCACCTGTACTAAGATAAAGAATAAACCTGAGCAGGTCGCGAATGAAGATAAACCTGAGTATGCAGAAGTTGATGAAACCGAGATTCCTCATGATGATACGCCAATTGCAACTGAGCCTGTTGTTAAGCATACAGGCAAAAAACTCTGTGTGCTCATTGATGATTTTGGTCAGAATAAGAATGATAGAATTGAACAGTTCTTTGATCTTCCAATAGAAGTAGGATTCGCTATTATGCCTGATCTTCCTCATAGCAAGGATATCATGGTAGCTGCAATGCTTCAAGGTAGAGAAGTAATTATCCATGTTCCGATGGAACCACTCAGTTATCCGAAAGATAATCCGGGAGAAAATGCCATTCTCACATCACTTTCAGATGAGGAGATTGCTGCTCGTATGGAGGATTATATAAATCAACTTCCCAATGCTCTTGGAATCAATAATCATATGGGAAGTAAAGCCACAGCTGACAAACGTGTTATGAAATCTGTTTGTGAAAAACTCAAAGAGAACAATATGTTCTTTATCGATAGCTTCACGAATGCAAAATCAGTTGTTCAAAAGACAGCCCACACTGTTGGAATTCCAACAAACAGAAGACATATCTTCTTGGATGTTCCAGACTCTTCAATAGGAAACGCAGCTAAGAAGCTGGTTGAACTTGAGAAAAAGAATACAAAGAATAATCCTACTATTGTAATTACACACTGCTTATCAACTAATAAACTGAACCAACTCAAAGAGTTCTTACGTCTTGCCAAAGAAGCAGGATATGAACTTGTTCATGTTTCCACAGTAGTTGAGAAAAAGAAAGCTATAATGTAATAGATAGATATCAAAATTTTAGGAGTGTTATATAAAATGTAACACTCCTTTTTCTTTCATTTCATTGTATTTAATACGAAGTGTCAAAACTCTATTTCTTAGACATTGATCTCTTTTCATAAATCTGAATAATCACAATATCGATAATAAATAATATCACAGAAAGCATCACTATAGGCATCTCTTCACTAAGTACAAAGAACCAGATAGAAGATATAAAGTATAGCATACTTGCAAAGAGTATCGTTTTAAATAATTGAATCGACTTAATATGCTTTCGTATTTTTAATATCATGACTATTACCAGACCTATTCCATTAAGTAAAAGAGGAACTATAAATTCTTCTCCATCCATCGCTAAGCCTATATAAGCAAAGAGATAGAATAGATTTACTAATATAGATATTGCAGCAAATACTTTGACATGAGTACGTTCTGTCTTCACACTTTCTTTTGATGATGCTTTCTCAATTGGTTTAGGATTTGTATGATTGTTCGAGCTTGTATTATTAACACTTCGTGTAAGGAAATTAGCAATCCTCTCGAAAGAGCCATTTCGCTCATTAAAGTCTTTGATGATACTCTTTTGAATAATTACTCTTATCTTTGAGTTATTGACTTCCTGTATGTCTAAATCTCTTTCCTTAATTTGCATGAAGACTTCATTACTACTTGTCCCAGTAAACATCTGCTTACCTGTTACAAGTTCGTAAGTCATAACACCGAAACTCCATACATCAGACTCTTTACCTACATCTTTTCCGAGAAGCTGTTCAGGACTCATATATGCCGGTGTACCGCTCTTTTTACTCTCTTTTAAACGACTCATACTTGTTCTAAAAGTCTCGGAAATACCAAAGTCCATTATCTTAACAGTACCCTCTTTCGTAAGCATGATGTTCTGAGGTTTTAGGTCTTTGTGGATGATGTTATGGTCATGAATCTTTATCATTCCTTCGCATATCTGCTTTAAGATAGGAATTAACCGGTCTTCAGGTACTTTACGATCAGGATATGACAGCATTAAATCTACTAAGTCTCCTCCATCAATATACTCCATATCTATAAACTTAATATCACCATTGAGATGCACATCCCAGATACGAACAACATGCTCGGTATTTAGACTCATAAGTAGTTTTGCTTCTTTTCTGAGATTAGCTATAACCATCTTATCATCATAAAAGATGTTATCTATAACTTTCAGTGCTTTCCAAGTCTCAACATTTATATCCCAGGCTTTATATACGGTACCGAATCCACCTTTACCAATCTTTTCTTCAATCCTGTATCTTCCTTCAATCTCAAAACCTTTTTTGAGTTCTCC
Source organism: Cloacimonadales bacterium (SeqCode) (assembly GCA_963677495.2). GTDB lineage: Bacteria > Cloacimonadota > Cloacimonadia > Cloacimonadales > JAFGVF01 > Zophobacter. The sequence goes on along the minus strand of CAXXOU010000004.1, from coordinate 960,429 downwards.
TACATTCAAACCATATTGACCTGGATTGTTCTCAATTATAGTCTGATTAGCACTTATTGTCTCTGATGAAGCCGTTCTATTGGGAGTACCACACCCGGGGCAGAATCTATCATCATCTGTTATCTGTTTACCACATTTACTGCAAAATGGCACTATTCCTCCTTTGTAGGACATGCTGCCAGCTTGTCTCTTAGCGATAGCTAAGCTCCGCCACTGACAGTTGTTTATCTGTTCTCTTTTGCAATTTAAACTTTCATATAATACAAAGTTTCAACACCCCGCCGTTTACACGGCACCCCTCTGCTAGAGGGGAATAAATAACTCTATCGAGCTTTGGGCAAGCAAGCTGCGTGCCCTACTTCTCCACTAAAAGTGGAATCTTTGTATTTCCTTTCCTAAGAATTGTTGTACTTATTAATTCCAATGAATCACTAAAACTATACTTTCGGTCATTCACTTCTATCTTATAATAGTTTTCTTCAACATCAATCTGATCAACAACTTCACCGTTCAGCTTAGAAATATATAGAACTGCATCATGCGAAACAAGAACTATATATAACTTCCCCCAGAACTCTATAAACTCCTGAGTTGAATTAAAGAACCTCACTAGATTCTCTTTATTTCGATCAAACCATGTTAACTTAAGGACTGCGAGTTGATTAAATCGTTTCACATCAAATGTAAATTGCATAGCAAGATTCAGATCATCATCTTTGTTCAAATCTATATACTCTTTTCTAACACGTGATTGAGCTGAGTAACTACCATTTGTTGAGTTATTATCTCTATACATTAGCTTGGAACAATCTAAGACTCCATGACTACCTGATATTGATGCTAACGGGATATGTAACTTACTGTTACGATAGAAAACATCCTTTTCATTTGCACAACCTATCTCCAATGTGCTTGAAGTGATAAAAAGATATCTTTTGTTTGAAATTGGGTGTAATAAACAAAGATCTCCGGTGAACGCAAGTTTCTCTAATACATCTTTAACGCTACACTTTATCAATTCAAACTCAGATAACAGAGTCTCATACTTGATCTTCAAATCAGCAAACATTAAAACATTATTATTCTTATATTTAAGCACTACTTTTTCAAGTAGATTATAATCATAATCAATCGCATCAAGCTTATCCTCTGCTATACTTTGTTGTAGAGAGTGAATTGCCCTGCAGGCAATATCAGCGTCTGTTTTAAATGATAGACCTTTTTTCTTCACATCTTCTGTGTTTCTAAGCAACTCTGATGAAAGTCCGGCTAAGATCACTCTCTCTTTTAATGTTTCATAATCGCAGATTGCATTATCGAAGTTATCTCTAGATAGTTTGTATGACAATAACCACTGCTTTATCTTTCTTAGTTGCTCTGTATGTATTGCTTCAAACTTATTCTGAAGCAGAACAACACCTGAAAGCTTCTGTCGCAAATCTTTCCATTGCGCAAAACCTTCAAGCCATGAGTAGCAGCTACCAACATCTGATATAGTTGCATTTAGAATTGCTTCAATAGGTAAAAATAGCTGCTCTAATTTGTTTGAAATGGATTGTTTATATCTATTCAAGCTATCCTGCAATTCATGCTTCGCATTCAGTATCTCTTTATAGTCTTGCGTGAATTGGTCCAGTATCATTGTTAATTCATCTACTCTTTTGGCTGATTCAATAATGAGCTTGTATGGACTTTTCATTTCTGTAATCCGCTTTAGCGTAGCGGATTCTTTTTCTGCTAATACTAGCATCCTATCAGTTAATTTCTGAAGTTTTTCCAGTTCATTCTTATACTTATGATTATTATAGCTACTTGAGAATGTTTCAAAATCAGTTTCTAATTGATGGTAACGCTCCATCTGAGTAGTTAAAACTTTAATAGAAGGATGTTTTTGTTTCTTCTCCTTTTCAATCCTGTTTTCAATCTGTTCGGAGACTGCCTTGTTCACGAGGAGTACATCTTTGTTGATTAGAGAGAAGTAACCTTTATAATCATCTTTATATTCAAACTGCGAGATAGCTTTAAACCTATCTTTTGCATTGTTTATGCACTCTATTTTGTATTCATATTTCAATCCGGATAACTGCTCTGTAATCTCAGCTTTTGCCTGCTTTATCAGTTCAAAGTTCTCAATCTTAATCAATTGAGATTGCACCTCTTTCCCAAATCCTCTTTGAACAGCAAGTGCTTGCTTCACCGGTTCCCAGTTATTAATGGTCTCAGGTGCAATAAAAGCTTTTGTTATGAACACTTTACTCAACTGATTGTATTCACTTTCCAGAAACTTGTAATAGGCTTCCATTGGAGCACTTTTAAAATCTGCAGCACTGCAACAAAAGTGGGATTTGATTAATGCATCAGATAGGATTCGTGCTAACTCTAAAGGTTTCTTACCCTCAGATTTCACTTTATAATCATTTCGAAGATCCTTATCTATCTCCATAACTGTCTGATTAGACTTAAAGAAATGCTTCATCCTTTTCAAAACACTACGGTTTTCAATATGCTTTTCTTTAGCTACCTGGGCAGCCTTATTAATTTCATCAAGAGTATAGAAATACTTCTCAGTACCCTTTTCCCAATATATCTCATCGAATATAGCCATACTCTACTCCATAATCTCCACAACAATAACTGTTGTATCGTCATTAGTATCGTTTTCAATCGCTTGCTCTACAAGAGCGTTGGCAATATCATCTACATTAGTGTATTCTCTAAAAATGGCTTCGATATCTCTATCATATACATAATCAGTCAATCCATCAGAGCAGAGAAGAAAACAATCACCAGATTCTACTTCAAGTGTGTCATATCTATGTACTTCAACAAACGAACCGACTGCAATTGCCTGAGTTATCACATTCTTTCTTGCACTTGTAAGTATCTCATCCTTTGTTATAAAACCGGAACGAAACTGCTTCCAAACATCGGAATCATCCTCTGTTAGTTGCATTAGCTTATTATCTCTGATTAAATAAAGTCTGCTGTCCCCTACATTGTTATAGTATGCAACCCCATTATGAATAAGCAGGTTAACTAATGTAGTACCCATACCGGTGTATTCACTGTGTTCCAGTGATAGGTTGTATAAACGATTATTAAGACTATCAATCTCATCTGCAAACCATTCACTTAACTCAGAATCAGGAACACTGTCTTCATAAAACTCTTTAAACAACCAGTTGCAACACAATCTACTTGCTATCTCACCGGCATTATGTCCACCCATACCATCACACAATGTAAACAGATGCCCTTTATTCTCCACATCCGGCTCTATATCAAAGGTATCATTATATTGAGGAAGAAGATAGCTATCCTCATTCTCTTCTGACTTAGATCCTATATGTGATAACCCTGAAAACTCAATGTTCATTAGAACCCCATTTTGTCATTTATGTGTTTAGTAACTTCATCAATTCTATCGATTAAGATTTGATTCAGTTTCTTCAAGGACTTTGATGCAGCCTTATTTTTGTCTTTATCAAATGCTTTTGTCTGCTCGTCAGTTGCAAGTTCAACAACTTTACTATCCTCATCTTTCATCTTTATTTCTATTATCACATTCGATTTATAGCAATGTCCTAAGGCAGTTTCGGAAGAGTAGTTTACATTAATAATAGCTTTTATGACTACATTAGCGTATCTCTTATCTTCTTCATGTTTAATGCCTTCCGCTAAGAGATTCCCTACGATTGTATCATTAATTAAACTATCATTTAGTTGTTGATCACAGTTCACTTTTGTTATAACTAATGCTCTTGGAACTCTTGGAATTGTTAATGTTGTTGAGATATCTCGTGTTAGCAAGTTACGCATGAACTTCTTTGCCATATCCACTTCGTATGATTTTATCTCCTCGGGAAGGGTTACTTTATCATAATCAAATGCAAGTTTGAAACTCACAGCACTCTGTGTTATATCAGATACATCAACAACATAGTTCCCTTTATCATCCGGGTTCCATTCACAACCTGTCATCGTAAAGGGATAGTCTGTAACCGGAACACCTTCATGGGTAAGTGTCACTAATACTTGCTCATACTCATCACTAACCATGTCCCTAATTAGCTTAGTTTCAACTTCAAATCCGTCATAGAGTTCATTGAGTTGGCTATTTAACTGGATAATAGCAGGTACTTTCTCTGCATAGAAAATTGGCTCTACGCTTTTAACAAGTAATGTTGATGCTGAGTATATCATCTGTAACGCTATACCAGGGTCATCTTCCATCTCAGCTTGAAGAAGTTGCGTATCAAAGTGAGAGTTTAGGTTTTTTTGATATTTCTTAAGAAGAGTCATATTTAGAGCAGCTAATGAATAATGAGAACCGTTCTTCTCAGCCCTTTTTATTATCATCAACCCCGGTAATACAGCTTCTGAATTACTGATAGTTGATTCTGTTATCATGCTTTGGAAGTAGCTTCTCTCCTCTGTTTCCACATCAGACCATTGCTCCTCATACTGCGTCTTAACGCGTGTTTCAAAGTATGATGCAATCCCATTGCGTGCATCCACATCAGCACTAGCAGCATCAGATCCTGTCCCCACAGCATAAATGTACTTATCAGTATTCTCAGGAGTTTCCTCAATCCAATCAATCTTCTCAATTGTGTGAGTAACCTTACTCCTCTCAGGCTCCATCTTTTTTGTTTGTGTGCATCCAAACAGCACTAATAATACTATAATCCAATAATTCTTCATCTACTCTCCTTTTCCCATTCCCCTCTTGTAGAGGGGTGCCGTGTCAACGGCGGGGTGTTTCCCCTCACCAATTTCCAACACATCTGTCATACTTTACCACGGGTTGACCACGTGTAAACCAGGGGTTAACCACGGCTCGCGTAGTATGGGCGTGGTTTGCCCGTGGTTATTTCGTGGTTCACAACCAGACTTTTACTAGTAGGACATGCTGCCAGCTTGTCTGCTTAGCGATAGCTAAGCTCTGCCAAAGAAGCTAATTTATATTATTTCCTAAACTTCTTTAGTATATCTCATAAATTTCAGTCATCATGAATACAGCTCATCGAGCTGTGGGCAAAAGCAAGCTGCGTGCCCTACAATCCCCGTAATCTATGCTTTAACAATTCACATATCTCAAACCCTACTCCTAGCAATTCTGAAACCAAGCAGTTTTGTTTTAGCATCAGGTCTCATGTAAGAACGATTAATAACACGACTAGAATATGCAGTGTTTATACAGTCTCCTCCCCTTACAGTTTTTAATGAACCGAATTTAGGACCTTTATAATTTTGTAGTTTCTGTTGTGGGTAATCACCAAACCAATCCCAGCACCATTCCCAAACATTACCACTCATATCATAGATTCCTAACTCATTAGATTTTAATCTTCCAACATGTGTAATTGATTTGAATGAATGAGGCCAACACCAAGCAACTTCTGATGCTTTATCACTTCCACTATACTTGTATCCACGTCTCAGGTTACCACCTTTCGCAGCAAATTCCCATTCTGATTCAGTTGGTAATCTATAACCATCAGCACCAAAATCACATTGTATATTTGTGTTGATGTTAGTGTAACAAGGTTGACACCCTTCCAACTCACTTAGTTTGTTCAAAAAAAGTACAACTTCTTTGAATGAAACTTTAGTTACAGGATGATTTATGTATTTCCCTTTTCTTAAGTTATCTTCTATAATTTCATTCCATTTACTGATAGTTATTTGGTAGGTAGAAATGAAACAATCATCAACACTTGCTTCAGTCTCGCTTCCCGTATTGAACGCTCCCTTTTTTCCAAGAGTAAAGCTTCCACCCTCAACAGCAATCATCTCAATCCCTGTTTTCGAAGTATAATTCGCAAAACTTGATTTTTTCAATGACTTCTGTTTACTTAAAGATTTTGATAAAGTCTCAAAATCAGAAAACCTATCCTTAAAACTTTGTACAACACATTTTTCAAGTACAGAGTTCATGAAATCAGGGACATTATCAATGACTTCATACTCCCTATTCTGTATCTGAAAATAAACCTCATTCACTGAGCTACCGGTATAGAGCTGTTTCCCTGAAAGCAACTCATACAACATAACCCCAAAGCTCCAGATATCCGATTCTTTACCTACATCTTTTCCGAGTAGTTGTTCCGGACTCATATATGCAGGTGTACCGCTCTTTGATGTCTCTTTCATACGACTCATACTACTTCTGAAAGTCTCTGAGATACCGAAGTCCATTATCTTTACTTGGCCGGATTTAGTAAGCATAACATTCTGTGGTTTAAGGTCTTTGTGAATAATATTGTGAGCATGAATATCAATCATCCCTTGGCATATTTGTATTGCTATCTCGATTACCTTATCTTCAGGGACTTTCTCATCATCATAAGAAAGCATCAAATCTACTAAGTCACCTCCATCTATATACTCCATATCGATGAACTTAACATCTCCTTGAAGATGCACATCAAAGATACGGACAACATACTTAGAGTTGAGCTTCAGCAATAACTTGGTTTCCTTCTTCAGGGATGCAATCACCCTCTTATCATCATAAAAGATATTATCAATCACTTTGAGAGCTTTGTATTCATCTACATTGTTATCCCAAGCTCTATAGACAGTACCGAAACCACCTTTACCAAGTTTTGCATCAATTCTATATCGTCCTTCTATCTCATAACCTTTAGGTAGTTCGCTTATTGATTGTCCGTAACCACCGGTTTCTAAGATAGTATCAGATTTTACAGAATCATTACTTTCCATATTCTGACTCAAAACATTAGGTTTCCCACAAAAGGGGCAAACCTTCCAATCAGATTGTATCTCTTTTGAACAATGTACGCAATATGGCATTTAGTCCTCATGAGAATTCATTATTGAACGAGCAATTCGAAAACCAATGAACGCATTTTTAACCATGGGATGGTTTTTGCTACGAAATGCACATCGACAATGAGAGCTATAGCTATACCAACAACCACCTCTATATACACGATGTGTCCCTTCAGTGCTTCCAGTTGGATTTGAAACAGTTTTAGAAATATATTCTCCATACAGATCCCAGCACCATTCCCAAACATTACCACTCATATCATATATTCCTAATTCGTTTGGCATTTTTGTACCAATTTCTTTCGATCCAATTCCATTTTTTGATAAATATACACATACATCATCAATATTGTTACTACCGGAATATTTATATAATTCACTTGATCCTCCCCCTCTAGCTGAAAATTCCCATTCAGCTTCAGTAGGCAATCTGTATCCATTCGCGTTCCAGTTGCATCTGATATTACCAACAGAACCAATATAGCATTTTTCCAATCCTTCTTTATCACTAAGTTTATTGCAAAATTCTACAGCATCATACCAACTAACATTTTCTACAGGTTTTCTTTCTCCTATATATTCTGAAGGATTGTTACCCATGATTCCTTTCCATAGTTGTTGTGATACTGGATATTTCCCAATATAGAAGCTATCTATTGTTACTTTGTGCTTAGGTATTTCTTTAGGTTTCGCTTCTATTTCGTTACTACCCATAATAAATTCCCCGCTTTTAACTCTAATCATTTCGATACCAGTTTTAGAAATATGGTCATGATTACTCAATTCGTTAATTTTAGTTTCAATAATCTCATTAGTAATATTTGTTTTGTGCTCTTTCGCTAATTCGTTATACTCAACATCTTCTGTAATAATTAATTGTTTATTTATTTTTTTCTTAGTTAATTGATTCAGTACATCTTCGAATAATCTATATCGGTTAATATGTTTTTTTACTAAGCATTTTTCAATAACAAAATTCAGTTTTGAGCTAACGGGATCAATCTTAGTATACTCCCTATTCTGAATCTGAAAATAAACTTCATTCAAGGAGCTACCTGTATAAAGCTGTTTACCTGATAGCAATTCATACAACATAACCCCAAAGCTCCATATATCTGATTCTTTGCCTACATCTTTTCCAAGTAGTTGTTCAGGACTCATATATGCCGGTGTACCGCTCTTTGATGTCTCTTTCATACGACTCATACTACTTCTGAAAGTCTCTGAGATACCGAAGTCCATTATCTTTATCTGACCGGATTTAGTAAGTATAACATTCTGTGGTTTCAGGTCTTTGTGGATAATGTTATGAGCATGGATATCGATCATACCTTGGCATATCTGTTTAGCTATCTCAATAACTCGCTCTTCAGGAACCTTCTCATCCTCATAAGATAACATCAAATCTACTAAGTCGCCCCCATCGATATACTCCATATCAATGAACTTAACATCACCTTGAAGATGTACATCAAATATTCTCACAACATGTTTTGAATTAAGTTTAAGAAGTAACTTAGTTTCTTTCTTGAGAGAGGTAATAACCCTTTTATCATCGTAAAATATATTATCAATTACCTTTAGGGCTTTGTATTCATCTACATTGCTGTCCCATGCCTTATAAACAGTACCAAATCCACCTTTACCAAGCTTTTGTTCTATTCTATATCGACCTTCAATCTCAAAACCCTTTGGTAGTTCACTATTGGATTGTCCGTAGCTACCATGTTCTAGGATTGTACCTTGAGCAGGTTTAGTGCTCGCAGTGTCTTTACTACTCCGATTAGGAGTACCACAATTTGGACAGAACTTGTCATGTTCCTCTATTTTGTTGCCACAATTGCTACAAAATGGCATTGTTCCTCCTTTTGTACTCTTTTGGGGAGAACACCCCACCGTTTCCAACGGCACCCCTCTACAAGAGGGGAATTTTCACAGCTCTACCGAGCTGTTATGCATGCCTTGCTACCAGCTTGTCTTCGTTGCAAAGATGAGTCCTGCTATTGATACTATTATATCTCATTCAGAAGATCTTTAGTGTATATCAGATAATGCAAGATCACCGATTTATTCCCCTCTCACAGAAGGGTGGCACGAAGTGACGGGGTGTTTTACTCAAACCGCGCACCTCTCCACATCAACTTCTCGCATCTATCAATCAAATCGTCAATAACTCCACTCATATTCCTCTTAACATCTATATCACTATAATGTATTATAGTCAAATCTAAAGACTCTAGATACTTTTCTCTACGTTCATCATATTCAATCTTAAAATCGTGACTAACACCGTCTATTTCAACAACTAATTGTAATTCAGGACAATAAAAATCAACAATATAGTTCCCGATAATCTTCTGCCTGTGAAAATCTAGTCCTAGCAAATTCTTCTTTTTTAGCGGAAGCCAAAGAAGTGCTTCTGAAAGATTGCCTGCTTTCCGAAGAGCTTTTGCTTTCTCTTTCAACTTAGGATTATACGGTAGCTTCTTGTATTTTTTATATTTATTATTCATTATCGACTCTTTAGGGAAAACACCCCACCGACAAGTCGGCACCCCTCTACAAGAGGGGAATAGAAACACCCACCGGTTTCAACGGTACCCCTCTACGAGAGGGGAATTTACACCACAAAATACCAAACAGCATAAAGTATCATCAGGATAAAGGTGATCGTTAAGACCGCGTTGGTCATAACACCTTTAGTTCCGATATTGACCAGAATACTTATGAAGAGTAGAGCTACTAATCCTATAACAAGATATGTTATTGGGAATTTATCTTTTCTAACAGTAGTAAAGGTTTCATGCCACAGATGCCCATTAGTTTCAATGTCTCCCATCTTCACATTAAGCATTAAATAATGAGTCTTTTTAAGTAAGAAGGTCTCACTTTTGTAGTCCATATCAGCAAATATTGCACCTTTCCAGTGTTTAAACTTACCAAAATTAAGACTACCATCATCAAGATATAAGTCATTATTCTGCAAGGCAAGTTCTTCAATGTTAGTATCAATTTCTTTTCTATCATAGAAATCAAACTCGGTCTTAGTAAGTTTACTACTCAAAATGTTATATAGCCTATCATTAATGTCATTGTTGATTGGCATAATAGCACATCTGATTGGTTCATCCCCATCTTTCAGTTTATGTGGTGGAATTTCTTTGAAGTTATCATATGCTTTTGTTGCCAATTCATCTAACATTTCATCAAGTACAACTTGATTAGAAATATTGATTTCTTGTTTAACAGAGAATAATAGAGACACGAATAGTGTTGATAGAATTATTATAAATAGCGTTTTCTTCATTACACACCCCTTTCAATAGAGATAATAATCCAAATAAGTTTTACATCGTCAAGGATTATTGCAAATTTTTGCCTTCATGATTAATGGATGACATACGCAGTGCATTTTACAATGACTTACAACTATGGAGTGCACCATCTGCGTTGGTGCGTCTTGTCACGAAATTGATTATAGCCATTTTCGCTATTCGCCCATCTCCCTTCGGTCGCTATTGCGACAGCTTTAGAATAACATACTCAGTGCCTTTTGCAATGACTTAGCTACATTTTTTGCCCTTTTTACTGCCTTTCACTGCACTTTTTACCAACGCACGGTGTACGCACTGTGGCCCCACTGTGAAGGCACTGCCAACCCACTGTTTCACTGGGTGCACAGTGCATGCACAGTGGGAAAATAGTGGGATGACTACGATTTGGTAGATGGTTTAAATATGGAATGCATCAACTGCGTAGATGCAATTGCAAGATGACCAAGGAAGAAGTGATTCTCAACGAAGTGTGAATCGCTAATTCCGATAACTCGAAGTCAACTTCGTTCTCGCATCAAGAACTTTCGCTTTTCAGTTTCGGATATTAAAGAAGTCCTTCTTCGTTCGCACACTTCACTCTGAATAACTCCTTTAAGAGTTGAGTGACTAGATGCACCTACGTATATTGTGTACTCAATAGAAATCTTTATTGACATCGAAGATGTGATTCACAAATTGTCATGTAATAAAGATTTTAATTGCGGTTATCACTGTCATATACTATCCCCCACAGATACACGACAGATAACCGCAAACTAATTTAACTAACAATGTGGAGCTAAGATGGAACAGAATGTAAAACAGGTTATTGGTCTCAAAAAGCAGAAATTGCAAAAGATTAGAGATTTGGGAATCAACCCATATCCTACAAGTTGTGAAAGGACTCATTACATCAAGGATTTACTTGATAATGAAGAGGAGTACTTAAAGAACGAAGAGGCTGTTATCGTAACCGGTCGTCTCACCGCTATGCGTCGTCAGGGCAAAGTTGGATTTGCTCAATTAACAGACATGACTGGTAAGATTCAGCTGTTTGTTAAGAAAGACGGAGTTGGTGATGAGAACTATGAAGTTTTCAAACTCTGTGACCTTAGTGATTTCGTACAGATAAACGGAACCGCTTTCATGACTCAACGTGGTCAGTACTCAATTCTTGTTAGTAAAGTTACTATGCTAAGTAAGAACATCCGCCCTATTCCAACTGTTAAAGAGAAAATAGTGGATGGAAAAGCTGTGCGTTATGACGAGTTCAATGATATTGAGCTAAGATATAGAAAGCGTTATTTAGACCTACTTCTTAATCCTGAGAACAAAGAAACTTTCGTTAAACGTTCCAGAATCGTATCATTTGTAAGAACCTACCTTGATGGAATCGGATATATTGAAGTTGAAACACCTACTCTTCAGCCTTTGTATGGTGGCGCTAATGCCAGACCATTCATCACTCATCATAATACACTTGGAACTGACCTTTATCTCAGAATCGCTACTGAGCTTTACTTAAAAAGACTCATCATCGGTGGTTATGAGAAAGTCTATGAGATTGGAAAGAATTTCCGCAACGAAGGTATGGATAGAACTCATAATCCTGAGTTTACTCTTATTGAGCTCTATGAAGCATATTCAAACCTTGAAGGCATGATGAAGATTACTGAAGATATCTTCAGTCAAGGAGCTGCAAAAGTTAATGGCAACACAGATGTAACTTATGCAGGACACGAGGTTTCTCTTAAAACTCCTTTCCGTAGAGCTACAATGCTTGAGCTCATTGAAGAGCATGCAGGTGTTGATGTAAGTGGATATAGTTTTGAAGAATTATCTGCTTTTTGCAAAGAGAAGAACATCGAGATTCCTAAAGGTGCAGGTTCAGGAAAACTTATCGCTGAAATCTTTGAACATTTTGCAGAGCATAAGCTTATTCAACCTACCTTTGTGATTGATCATCCGAAAGAGATCTCTCCTCTGGCAAAAGCAAAACCGGGTGACCCAATGTTCACAGAGCGTTTTGAACTCTTTATTGCCGGTTACGAATTTGCCAATGCATTCACAGAATTGAATGACCCGATTGATCAAAGAGAACGTCTTGAGTCACAATCTAAGCTAAGAGAGCTTGGAGATTTAGAAGCAAACGTTATAGATGAAGACTTCTTGGAAGCGATGGAATATGGCATGCCTCCAACAGGTGGACTTGGTATCGGTATCGACCGTCTAGTTATGCTTTTAACTGAAAATGAATCAATAAAAGAGGTTATCCTCTTCCCTACAATGAAACCGGAATAGTTAATCATAACTTAACAAATATTAAGGGCAAGAATGAAATATTTCTTGCCCTCTTCTTTTTTTTGGATAATATTTACCTGAACAAAAAGGAGGAGATATGTTTAAGAAACTATCCGTTTTATTTATTTTAATTATGGGTTTATCTATGTTGCTCGCACAAACACCTTGGGTTGTGAAAGGTGACCTAAATCTATTACTTAACCAAAGCTATTATAGTGACAATTGGAATGGAGATGAAGAAAGTGCAATCGATTGGGTAGCAAGAGTCAATATGTCAGCTGAAAGACCACTTTCAGAATTAGTATATTGGACTAATACTGCTGAGTTGAAATGGGGACAGAAACATACATATAACAAGACTACTGAAGAATGGCTTAAACCAACTGAAGCAGAAGACCAGATCGTTTTAGAGTCAATTTTTGATTTTAATGTAAGCAAACACTATACACTCTTTGCTTCAGTTAGAGATGAAACATATTTCACAAACATGGAAAATGAACTCTTCGATACAAACCTTTGGTCTGAAGCTGTTGGTATTGGAAAATACTTTGTAAAACTTGAAAACAGAGAGTTTCACAGCAGATTAGGTTGGGCTGCAAGACAGTTTGCGACAAGAGGACAAACAACAATTATCGACTCTGGTATCGAATCTGTAACTAAATATTCTGAAGTATTCATGGGAAAAATGGCAAAGTTCAAATCTGAATTACGTCTCTATCAAGCTTTAATCAACTCAGAAGCTGATGGTTTATATGAAGATATGGATGAATGGAAAGCTCTTGATGTACAGTGGAAAAATGATCTTACTATTCAAGTCATGAAGTATGTCGGTGTAGGTTTCTACTTCGAACTCAATTATGACAAAGAAATCGATGAAGATATCTATTACAAAGAAACACTCGGTGTTGCTGTAACATACAATTTATTCTAATAAATTACATAGAATAGTAACGGGAAGCAGAAATGCTTCCCGTTTTTTTGTAATTCAATCGAAACGGTACTAGTATCATCGGTAAAAGATTACTATTGAGATTACATAATTCTGTAATAGTCTTAGTTAACTTAATATGACAGTATGTTTATACCCTTCTGTTCCTTTTAAACACTATCAATACAGGAAAATCTGTTTCACTTTCCCCTCTTCTCTCGGCATTAATTCTTAGCAAACACTTGGTAAATTCCTGGCAAACACTTGGCCTATCCTTGGCCTAATTACTAAGATTATTCCAACATAAGACCAAGCTAGAACTAGTATAAAATCACTTATTACTGCTGAGAGAAGAGAGAAAACTAAGATACAGAGAAGCAGAAATTAACAGATATTTGTAAGTTTTTAAAATAAGTTTGGATGTTTGTGACTAAATTAAAGGTTTTGTGAGCAAGGGATAGTGAAAAGGAAAAAAAGGAGATCAAAATGAAAAGTTATTTAGCATTTCCTTTCAAATCACTATCAGGTAAACATGGAAAACTTGTTTATTGCTGTGATGAAGATGGAAACATCATGTGGGTTAGAGAATTTGTAATGCCTGAAATCACAGACCATAATCATTATATGGGAGATGTTTCTAAAAACATAGCAGTTTACAAAACACATCTAAATCCCGAATACATCGATGATTTGAAAGATTACACAGATAGGTATAACCTATCACATACGCACAAATGTAGACCTCCAAGTTATGCATCTCTTTTGATGAAGATGATGTTTAAATTGAAGAAAGACGGTTATCCCGTAGATTTGACGACAGTCACACCAGAGGTAGTAGTTGATATGGACTTGCCGATAAGAACTGTCAGTGAAGCAGTTGATAATGGATTGTTACCTATGATTCCACGATATGAAGATCTGACGCATTGGATTGTGGAATAAGAGGGCAGCTTTTTGAGTTACGTAAAACGTATCTCCGGGGCGTTATTCTCAGTCGAGACTGCTGAGTTACGTTGCAACAAATACAGCGGAAGTCCTTGGACTTCCGCTATATTCATTATATCACTATCTACTATTCAATTTCAACAGCAACGAACTTCTTGTTTCCTTGCTTATCAGCAACATAAAGCAATACAACTCTGTTGTCTTTATCTTTGTTTTTGAGGATTGATTTCATCTTCTTCTCATAATCTCTTACTGAGTTTACTTTCTCTTCATTAACTTCAAGGATAACGAGTCCTACCTGGAGTCCGGCTTTTTCAGCAGGTGAGTCATCTTTGATAGATTTAATTATAACACCATCCATCTCATCAAGCTTAAGCTTCTCTCCAATCTCACTATTAGTATTCACTACTTCAATACCAATCTCTTTGGTCTCAGCTTCTGCTTTTGCAATATATCCTGCTTCACCATCTTCAGGGTACTTAGTAAGGGTTGCTTTTAAATATTTAATCTTATTTTTACGGTTAATTTTCATTGTAACAGGTACACCGATTGGTCTATGTGCGATTGCGATTCGGAAAAGAGCAACGTTTGGAACTTTCATGTCATCGATTTCAAGAATAACGTCGCCTTTTTTAAGTCCTGCCTTATCTGCCGGAGTGTCTTCAACAACTTGTGAGACAAGAACACCAGCTACCTCTTTCAGGTCAAATGTCTCTTTGAGAGTGTCATCAATCTCTTGTGGTGCAATTCCGAGATAAGCTCTGTGTACTTCCTTATCTTTAATAATATCTGAAACTACTTTCTGAGCGATAGTAGAGGGGATCGCGAATCCGATACCTATGTTACCACCATTAGGACTTGTAATAGCTGCATTAACACCAATAACATCACCGGATAGCCCTAAAAGGGGACCTCCACTGTTACCGGGATTGATAGATGCATCGGTTTGGATATAATCTTGATAAACAGGGGAACCTTGTCCGAAGTTCAACCCTGAACGTCCTTTAGCTGAAACAACACCAACTGTAACAGTTCTATCAAGACCTACATCTCCGAATGGATTACCGATTGCGATCACCCAGTCACCAATATCAAGAGCATTGGAGTTTCCCCAATCAAGTGATGTTATCTTTTCATCTTTATCGACTTCTATCTTGATAACTGCCAGGTCGGTTTTCGGATCTAGTCCTACTATCTCAGCTTCATACTTTCGCTTATCAGCAAGAGTAACTGTGATAGTGCCTTTCTCCCCTAACTCGACAACATGGTTGTTTGTTACAATCCAGGTCTCTCTACTTTTCTTATCATGTTTAATAATAAATCCACTACCCATTGATTTGAATGGTCTTGATTGTGGCATCCTCTGCTGAGGGAAATAGAATGGAAATAGCTCAGAAGTCATACTCCTTGAGCTTTCAACTTCACCCTCTACCTTTATCTGTACTACAGCGTCTCCGCTATTCTTAACAACATCTACAAATGGGCTTTGTCCTTTTTCATTAAGTGGGTATTGAGCCCAGATTCCTTGAATTAACATCAGTATCGCTATCAGGAATGTGATTCTCTTTAAGTTAGTCATAATTTCTCCTCATAACATTTTTCACTAACATAAACAAATACAACTCGGAATAGTTACAAACTAGATTTAATAAGTGTGAACAAAGTTGACTAATATATACTTTTGATACTGCTATATCATTATGCTATAGAAATTATATCTTGCACGCTAGGAAGCCCTATTTATACTGTCTTGTTACCATATTGAAATGATATGAACTTAATATCGGAACTAAATTTGCATAAGTTATAGATAGATGAAAGAATAAATATACAGGATGGAGAAATTATGAAGAAGATTATTTCTGTTGCTATTCTAACACTGTTGTTTGCTGCTTTGTCTGCAACATCAGTCAGAATGGATTACAGTTTCAGTAACCCTGTTATTGGAACAAATGGTAGTTATGACACAATTACATTACCCGGTACTATGAATACCGGTACACCCGGAGAACCTTCATTACCATGGGCAGGTACTAAGCTTTATATCGGGTCAGGTGTAGAGGTTTCTGAAATTAAAGTTGTAAAGAGATTACCTGAGAAACTCAATGGTACTTTTAACATCGAACCAATTCAAGAGAGTTATCCTCTTAGTTTTGAAGGAGAGCCTATTTTCACTGAGCAGAACAATGCTATTTATGATGACAGTAGACTCTTTCCATATGATGAATATAGAAACTTAAGCACACATTTCCTTTCAGGTCATGCTGTCGGCTTTGCTTCCTTCTCTCCTTTTGAATACAACCCTGTATCTGGAGAAATTACTTTCTATAGAAGCGTAACAGTTATTATGGAGACAAGCAGTACACTTAGAGCAAGTAATGCTACTAGCAAGTATCGTAGTGATAGTAAAACTTTAGATAGACTCAGTAAATTAGTTGATAATCAGAATGCTTTACCAACAATACAAAGAGTTGCTGTACCTAATGGATACGAGTATTTACTTATTATGGATCAATCAAAAGTTGCTCAATGGCAACCCTTAATGGATTTCTATGCATCTAAAGGTGCTAGAATGGAGTACATTACTGTACAAGATATTGCAGCCATGGGAACAGGTAATGACCTTCAGGATAAGATTAGAAATACAATTATTGATGAATATACAAACAACAATATCACTTCTGTGTTACTCGGTGGAGACACTGATGTAATTCCACATAGAGGTTTCTATGTACAGATGCAAGAAGCAAGTTATACTGATGAAGATATACCAGCTGATATCTATTACGGTTCTTTAGACGGTACATGGAATGATGATGGTGATAATCTTTACGGTGAGTTAATGGAAACTGACTTGATACAGGAAGTTGCTGTTGGACGTATCTGTTATAACAATAACGCTGAGATTCAAAACGCTATTAACAAAATCATATCATACCAAACTATCCCTGTAGAGAATGAGATTGAGACTAACCTTATGGTTGGTGAATATCTTTGGGATGCTCCTACCTATGGTGGAGATTACATGGATGAGATGATTGATGGTTCTTCAATGCATGGTTACACTACTATTGGTGTTCCTTCATCTTGGACTATCGATACTATATATGACCGTGATTTAGGTGGTGACGGTAGCTGGGGTGCAAATACTATCCTTACAGCATTAAGTAATGGATATAACTTTGTTAACCATCTTGGTCATTCAGCTACAACCTATACAATGCGCCTGAGTAATAGCCATATAACTAATACAAATATTACTAACAATGGATCTAACCATAACTTCAGTACTGTGTTTACACAAGGTTGTTATGGTGGTGCATTTGATAACCGTGAGACAAGCCCCGGATACTACACAGATGATTGTATAACAGAACGTTTCCAAGCTATTGAAAACGGTGTTGTTGCCATGATTTCTAACTCAAGATACGGTTGGGGAAGCAACGGAAGTACTAACGGACCATCACAGTATTACCATAGAGAATTTATTGATGCCCTTTTTGGTGAAGAGATTAATGAAATAGGTTGGGCTGTAGCTGATTCAAAAGCTGATGTTATTCCTTTCTTGGATCCGGGAACAATGTACTGGTGCTATTATCAGGTTAACCTCTTTGGTGATCCCGGTATGCGCGAATGGACAGCTACTCCTCAGTATGCTAACATACAACAATTAGGTGAAGTAACAGGTGGATCATTTGTTGCTAACTTTGATGTAGGTATTCCTAATGCAAAAGCTAGAATTTTGGCTGGTAACGAGCTTATCTACATGGGTGAAGCAGATGACTTTGGTTTTGTCTATGCTCTCTTTGATCAAGCAGTTCTTCCAGGACAATATCAGCTTATTGTAGAAGGAAATAACTATTATGTTACTACTTATAACTTCAACGTAATCCCTTCAAACGAACCTTACGTAACTTGTGTTTCAACAAACTACCACGATGATGATAACTTGTTTGTTCAAGGTGATAATGTGTTTATCGATGTTGTTGTAGAAAATATTGGACAACAGGATACAGATGCAAGTGGTACACTAACACTTTCTTCTCAATCAGATATTATTGAGATTGTAAACAACACAATCACTATTGATGATTTAACTGATGCCCAGGAAGTTTCAATTACTAATGCTTTTGAAATCATTATTAATGGATCATTCACAGACTTAACTGAAGTTGAGTTAAACTATACAGCTACATTTAATGGAAACCTTACTAACTTCTCATCTAATATCACACTTAATGCTGCTAACCTTAGATTAGATAACATTAACGTTATTAGTGATAACTATTTTGTAGCACCGGGTGACGATGTAGAAGTTTACTTCACATTTGAGAATAGTGGTTCTGCTCCAGCATCAGATGTGATGGTATTCCTTATTAACACATCTCCTTATATAGCATTGAACTCAACTGACGTAATAGTTGAATCAATTCCTGTAAATGGTACCGGTACAAATACGGTTCCTTTGACACTTCAAGTTTCAGAGAATTGTCCACTTGATACTCAAATTGATATAAACTACTTCGCAGGTGGTAGTGGTACTAATTCAATTGAAGATATCATTAGTGTTTATGTAAGTTCAGGTTCATTCTCTTTTGAGCCAAGCGAACATAATTTCCAAAACTATATCATTACACCTGAATTTGCTAACCAGTGGCATCGTTCATCACAAAGAAACAATACTACCGCAGGTAACTACAGTATGAAATTTGGTGCAACCGGTGGACAGGAATATGCAAATAGTTCACATGGTGCGCTTGAAACAATGGAACTGAATATACTTCCCGATAGTGAACTTCAGTTCTTCCATTGGATGGATGCAGAAGATGATGCTAACTATATGGCTTGGGATGGTGGTTTAGTACAGATGTCTGTTCAAGGTGGTGCTTGGGAAACAATTCACCCTGAAGGTAACTATCCTAATATGATAACAGACAATCCTGCATCTCCGTTTGATGCTTATCAGGAATGCTATTCAGGTTCATTTGATTGGACACAAGCTGTATTTGATTTAGGTGACACTTCCGGTAGCGTTAGATTCAGATTCGTATTCGGCTCTGATGGATACGTTGGTGGTGAAGGATGGTATATTGACGACGTTGTTGTTTACAACCAAACAGTTGATACAGAAGAAGATGTACAGTTTGTAACATCTGCTAATATGCTTCATGGCAACTATCCAAGTCCTTTCAACCCATCTACAACAATTGCATTCAGCTTGAAAGATGATGTTCAAAATGCAAGAATTGAAGTATTCAACATTAAAGGTCAGAAGAAAGAAACTATTCACCTTGATCGTGATGCCAGAGAAACCGGCAGAGTGATTTGGGAACCTGAAAATCTTAGTTCAGGTGTTTATTTCTATAGACTTAAAGCTGATAACGATACTGTTTCTACTAAGAAAACAATTCTTATGAAGTAGAAATTATACATAAACTTGTATTGGCTGCTGATTTAATCAGCAGCCTTTTTGTTTGACAGCATATAAGCTCAATATTAACTCACATTCAGGTGGTACTAATGAAGTATATAAAAATCTTTAGATATCTATTTGTTCTAGTTATATTGATACTTTTATCCTGCAGCCCAAAAGTTGTTTCAGGAGAACTATTTCTATTCTCAGAGATTGTGAACTTTTCTGAAAGCTTTAAGATTGTTGGATATAATCTTTCTAAAAATCCACCTGAGACCTTCCTTTTACAATCAGATGATTCCGGACAAATTACTAATAAACGCTTACTTGGTAAGTCGATGTATCTAAAAGATTCTGAATCAAAAGGAGATAACACGGTTCTCCTGCTTAATACAGCTGAAAACAAATCGATAATTCAACTAGTCGACAAAGAAGGAATTACAGTACAGTCAAATACCTTTGATTTCATAGCTGAAAAGCTGTTACTTCACCCAAAAGGTGGGTATGTGTTGCCTGGACATGATAAGAACAGCAAACCTATTGTAGTTACTTTAGATGCTTTTATTAAACCCTCGAAGTTCATTCCTCTTAAAGGTGATATATTTTTTGATGCTATACTCATAGATGAGCAGTTTATCTATGTCTCCATGAATAAGAAAACCCGTAAATGCAATATATATAGAGGAAATTCAGATTCCATCTACCAGTTTACGAATAAAAATGCTTTGAATTGTGCCTTAACTAAACAGAGAAACATGATTCAATTGCATACCCAGGTAAATAGTGAAGAGATTCAGTTAACTAAGTTTAATATTCTTAATAGAGTTGTTTCTAATCAATCCTTTAAAATCAAAAGAAGTGATTTTTTTCAAGTGTTCTCTTCCACTATTAACAAATTCTACTATTTAACCCAATTCTCAAGCACTAATGGAAAAACTGAAACAAATTTCTATACTCTTAAGTTTGATGAATTTCAGAAAGTTAAGTTTAGAGGTACTAAGAATGCAATTTATTCCTATCCCTTTGAATTCGAAGGCACTGTATTCTCAACCGGTTATCAAGTAGATATAAATGGAGCTAATCATAATGAAATTGTTGTCCTACCTTAGCTTAATTGCTATCTTAACTCTCACGCTTGCATGTACAGAAACAGTAGTGCCCAATAAAATACTACTCTATCAAAACATAGTTATGACTAATAATGAGACTGTTTCTATCATTGCTTATGATATTTCCAAGAAGCCATTTGAGACATATCTTCTACTCACTGATTGGCAGAACAATACGAAGTATGAAAAGACACTAGGTGATTCATTAGTTTTTGTGGGAAGTATAGAGCAAAATGATACTTTTAGCGTTCTTTTTTCAACAAAAGGTAAATTTACTTCATACTTACTTGATTTTAATTCTATGGGAGTTTTACAACGTACTACCTCCCTACCTCTAGAAGCTATATCTTTAAAACAAACTAATTATAAATCAATTTTGATTGGTGGGCAATCAGAAATAAAGGAAGCAAGTTTAATTGAGTTAGATGAGAATCTAAAGATTATAAAGAATCAAGTTGTGAAAGGTACAAATTATAGAGATTCAGCATGTGCTAATAGAACGAACTACTCATTAGTTTATGATGTTGTTAGCTCAAAGTCTTCAATATATACCGGTAGTCATCAGCTTCTATATCAATTTGATACACTAGACAATGAGCCATGTAAACTATCGATTTTTAATAATCAGCTAAGGATTCATTATTTGAATAGACAGGGAGTACTGAAAATAACAGATATATCAGATTCTGGTAAAGAGATGAATCAGATAGATATCAATGTTAATATGGCTACAAACTTCTCGATGATACAATCAGAAATGGATACTTACTATTCTATTATCCATAAATCATTATCCGGTCCATCACATACGAAACTATATCGATTGGAGAATGATTCATTGATTGAGGTAAAGTCCGGGGGAATAAATATGCCTACACTTGCTAGATTATATGCAAAGTATAAGAACGTAGTTGCCTGCTATTTCACTCTTTCTGATAAAGGTCCACTTAATGGTTTCACTGTGATTAAATAGCTTGAATCTTACTATTCAACACTTTACTTTCACAGAACAATAGAATTCTTCCCGCAGTTAATACCTAATATGAATTAGGTAAAGTAATCTTGAACACTGTTTCCTCATTAGGAATTGAAGTTGCAGTTATATCCCCTCTATGAAGTCTGATTATCTGTTTTGTTATTGCAAGTCCAATACCTGAGCCATCTTTCTTAGTAGTAAAAAATGGGATAAATATGTTCGGAAGAGCATCTGGACTTATTCCTGAACCTGTATCCAATATTGTTATAACTGAATCTGTTTCCTGCTCTACTAAGTTTATGAAAAGCTTCTTACGCACTGACTGATTCATGGACTCAATAGAGTTTTTCATCAGATTTATTAATACTTGTTGGAACATTGCTTGATCTACATTTACAAATGCAGAGCTCTCAGTTGCGTTTAATGAAACTGAAATTTCCTTATCTTCAAACTCCTTCTCAAACAATGAGATTGTATCTTTAATAATTACTTTAAGTTCTGTCGGTTTGAGTTCAGGTTTTTCGATAACAGCAAGTTGTCTGTATCGCTTAACAAACTTCATAAGGCCTTTTGTTCTTTTAGAGAAAAGTTTGAGTGAAGATGATAGGTTAGATTTAAAACTCTCAGTCGGATTATCCATTTGTATAAGAAGAGTGTCAGAAAGTGACGCAATGGGAGTAAGAGAATTGGCAATCTCATGGTTCAATACTCTTATGAGTTTCTGCCAAGAAACTGATTCCTGTGTGTCCATCTCGGACTTGATATCCTTCATTGTTACTAAAAAGTGTGTGTTGTTATCAAAACTGAAACTATTTTTTGATAGTAAAAACTCACGACTTAAGTCTTGGGAATTATCCGAAAAGACTATCTGTTTTCCATCTTCCAGTAAAGAGATCTTTCTCATAAGTTCCCTGTTTCTAAGACTAGCTGCTGTGATATAATCGACCTTTTCTCCAATTAGATTAACAAGGATATCATTTGAATAGTATACCTTAGCTTGCTCATCATATACTAATACAGCAAAAGGTAAATGCTCAATAATCTTCTCAATGATTACAGCACTCATGGCATTTGTTTTACATGTATCTTCAATACGTGCCTTCATACTGATCAACTCACGATTTAGCTCTATAAGTTCATCAGCAAATCCTGGTAATTCCACCTCTTTACTCTTCCAGTTCTGATTGTAAGAATTGACCAAAGATGTGATGTTACTAATCATTCTTTTAATGTAGATTGGAATTCCTGAAATCAGAATAGCAGTAGCCAAAAGTGAAACCCAAGCTGAGAAATAGTCTTTCTGTGCAAAGAAGTACGCTGATGCTCCTGCACATATACACATGAATAGGTTTACAACGAATGTTACTTTACTTATTGAGCCAATTTTATAAGCCATATTTCTCAATCCTTCTGTATAAAGATGTCCTGTTTATGCCAAGAGCTTTAGCTGCTTTAGTCATGTTACCTTGATATTTCTGTATCGCTTCCCTAATAAGTGCTTCCTCAGCTGCTTCGATGTTGAGGGTATCAAGCTTCAACTTACTACCTTTCATTCTATTTTTGAGATTTATGTGATTAGAGTTGATTGCTTTATCTTCACAAAGAATTACAGCTCTATGAATAATATGTTTTAACTCTCTTATATTCCCCGGAAAATGGTATCCCATGAGTTTGCTTAAAGCACTGTTTGTGAGACCTTTTATCTGCTTGTTATATTTGTTGTTGTATAGCTCCAGAAAGTAGTTACAAAGCTTAGGAACATCTTTTAGCCTGTCACGGAGCGGAGGAAGATGAATTTCTATTGTATTTATTCTAAATAAAAGATCAGCTCTAAATTTACCCTCTTCAACATCCAAATCCAGATTACTATTTGTTGCACTAATTAGTCTGACATCTATTTCTTCTTTTACATTTGAGCCTAAAGAAACATTTTGTCTATCCTCAAGTACTTTTAGGAGCTTCACTTGTTGCTCCAAAGCCAGGTTTCCTATCTCATCTAAGAATAGGGTACCACCGTTAGCTGCAACTAGTTTACCGACACGTGATTTATTAGCACCTGTAAACGCACCTTTTACATGTCCAAACAACTCTGATTCAAATAAGTTCCCGTTTACAGCACCCATATCCACCGAGAGGAACACCTCATCTGCCCTATTGGAATTCTTATGTAACGCTCTTGCAATCAGCTCTTTCCCAGTACCGTTCTCTCCAATAATCAGAACATCTGCTTCTGTAGAAGCTACAGTCCTGACTGTCTTAAGTACTCCCTGCATAACCTCAGAATCACCAATAATATCTGAGAAGTCGTGTTCAATATCTTTTTTTAGGTAATCACGTTGAGCTTTTGTAATATTTACCTTCTGTTCTGCTCTTGCATAATTTGTAGCTGCATTAACAGTCGCAATAATCTTCTCGTTCTGCCAGGGCTTGGTAATAAAGTCATATGCACCTGAATGAATTGCTCTGATAGCACGTTCTATATCCCCATAAGCTGTAATCAAAATTACGGGAAGCTCAGGATTTATCTCTTTGATTCTACTAAGCCAATAGAACCCCTCTTCCCCACTAATAGCATCATCATTAAAGTTCATATCAAGCAGAACAACATCATAGCTGTTCCGACGTATTAGCGAAGGGATATCCCTTGGATCAATGGTAGATTCCATATTAGAACAAATAGAATCTAACATTACTCTAAGTGAGAAGATAATATCTTCATCATCATCGATAATTAAAATACGTGCATCAGTAATCATAAATACTCCTGACGCTATCTAAGAATTACTAAGATAGTTGTCAATCTGATAAAACTGTTCATTATCGAACACTTAATGTTCATTTTGAGACACTGTGAAACAGACATAATTACGTTATATACTTACGTTTCTTAGTCTTAGCGTTTTGGAACATTGCTTGCAGTATGATAAGACGAAAACATTAGTCGAAAGGAGTATTTTATGGAACAAGTTGAAACAAAACAGAATTTACTATTATTAAGACGATTAGGAGCTTTCATTATTGATATTGCTTTATGGGTTGGTTTATTTTATATTGTATATCTTCTCTTGAATAAGGGAGCTTTATTTGGCGGGAAGCTTCAAATTGCTTTCATGTTAACAATATTTGTTATACCAGCTGTATATTCAATCTTAATGTGGTATGTGTTCGGAGCTACAGTAGGGATGTTATGTTTAGACTTGAGAATGATTGAAACGCAAACAGGTAAGAAACCAATATTATTAATATCACTACTCAGATATGCAGGGTTCTTTCTATCTTGGTTCTCACTATTGATTGGATTCATATGGTCACTATTCGATTCACGCCAACAGAACTTTGCAGATAAGCTGGCCTCAACAATGATTATTTCAAGAAAAGCTAAGAATAATGATATACCTAAAAGAACAGAAACAGATTACAGCCGTTGGAAAGTGGGTAAAGTCTTCATGCTTATCTCCATTCTAATCCTCATTGCAGTCAATATCATCTGGCAATATGAAGAACCCCTTTCCAATGAAGCTGAAGCTGCTTTGATTAATTATGCACCCGATGAGTATCCTCAAGAAAACGGATTCTACTTAGTAAGTGCGTTTGGTATCCCGGAAGACCAAAGCCCGTTTGAGGTTGGTTTCAAAAGAACTGTAGATATGAATGAAAAGATACTCAATATCTTAGCTCCTGATAGTGGTATTGATGTGAATGAACAGTTAAGTGCTTTAAACTCACCTGTTGATAAACTTGATCCTGAGTTAGATGTAATGCATCAGCTAACTGATGAACAGTTCATAACCTTTGCAAAAGAGAACAGAGAATTGATTAAAAAACATTATAATAACTATAGTTATCTTAGAGATAGATACTACAAGTTCCTCGAATATGATAAGTATGAGCATAAGATTATTCCTGATATGATCTCACCTGTTCCAATTATGATGCCTATGGTTATGTTTGAACGTCTATATGTTTTTAACTTTGTTAGTGAGTATATTGATGGAGACAGAGATGAAGCTATTAAGTTGATGCAAAAAGGTGAAGCTGTTTGTATGCATCTTATGGAACAATCAGATTCTCTTATATTCAAGCTTGTTAGTACAATAATGATGATGATTCATCAGAAAGGTGTTGATAAACTTATTACATACGAAGAGAATGTAGATACAAGGTTATTAGATTATATAGATGGCATGAAACCTTTCTCAAAGGAAGCATGGAGTATGCGTAAAGGTTATATGCATGAGTATAATTTGGCTGCTGCCTTTATAACTCGCCTATTTGATAGCTCTGAAGCTATATTGGATTATTCTATTTCCAGGCAAGAGATAGCTAAAGCAAACCCTCTCTTCTTTAAAGGAAACAACATAGTTAACCATGCTTATACGATGCATGAGCAGAATGCAAGTTTCTCTGAACTTCCAACAAATGAAATGGTTGATAAATTAGATGACCAAATTGAAGACAAGTACACATTCTTTGAATACTTATATAATCCACTCGGTGTAATACTATCTGAAAACTATATTGCAACATACAATAGATATGCAGTTAAAGTAAGAGATCTTGAAGTGCGAGTAGGTTTAATGCAAGCAGTATCAAAAATTAAACGAGATAAAATGGATGCAGAGAGTATTGTTAAATTCCTAAACAGCAAACAAAAGAATATGTTTAATCTCTATACAGATAAACCTTTTAGCTGGGATCCTGAAACAAGATACATCAGCTTCGATGGTCCTTTCAATGAGGACACATTTGAACAACGTAGAATCAAGTTATAGATCTTCTTCATAACCCTCATCCGAGGTATACAGGCTGATGAATATATCATCAGCCTATTTTTTAGATTTACTCGTGCTCATAGTATAAATACCATTCTTAAAAAAAAAGTGAAGCCACAAAGAGCACTAAAAGTGCTACATTCGTTTCATGTTTATATACTTTGAAACAATACTTCGCTCTTATTAAATGAAGACTAAAACACTCTTCAACTCAATTAAAATCCCTCTATGCCCTATCATAATAAAGAATTTTCACAATACCTTTGCAGCAACAATTATGGAGACTTTCTTATCAATTTTCCCCAGGAAGGCCCAAGAGACTCATTAGGATCAGACACCTGAGTCACGATTATTATGATAGAGCAATGAAACTAAATTAAAGTCTTTAACACACTGTCTTGGATACCAAAATTAATCATATATAATTATCACTACCAGCTATAGGTTTTTCGCTGCTAACTACTAATCTGCTCCCCATTAGCTTCCCGTTAGAAACCCGTTAAAGGGATGGAGTTTTGGATTGAAATTAGATGTGCTAGAGCTCTGTACTAGTATCTTGATGAAGAGTTTATTCTTAAGATATTATGTGACCCGCAGGATTCATATATTGATACTCACATATAACCATTGTAGACAAGCGATTAATGTTAACTGCAAACGTTTCAATGTTAAAGGATAAGTTGTTTTCGATAAAACTTCTGCTGGTATACTTTATTATAACTAATTTGAAATAAAAAAGTTGAATATCTGTTGCCGGAGCAAAGTTTAAACTATTAGAAATTTTTTAACCACCCTTAATAATTGCATTCCATGACATACGAATTATACTATAGATATATAACTCACAAAGGGGTTGATTATTATGGTAGCAATAGAAAGAGTTCATCATCAGAATAATGCATCTTATAATCCAGCTGGTAAATATGTTCTATATTGGATGGATAAAAGCCAGAGAATTAGGGACAACTATGCTTTAAACTTTGCTATTGAGCTCGCTAATAAGTACTCTAAACCATTACTAGTATTATATATAATCGATATTACTTACCCCTTATTTAACTCGAGACAATATGATTTTCTACTTCGAGGTATGAATAAACTTAGAAAAGATCTTTATTCAGGAGGTATACAACTACATATAGAAATGACAACTAGAGTGAAAGGGGTCACTAAATTTGCTAAAAATGCAGTTGAAGTTGTTGGAGACTTTGCTTATTTAAAAGAAGATAGACAGATTCGTAAACAGTTGAGTTTACCTTGTAGATTTACACTCATAGAATCAGACATTACAGTTCCTGTCATGATCGCTTCAGATAAAGAAGAGTATGCAGCTAGGACGTTCAGACCCAAAATACATGAGAAACTCTCAAGTTTTACCAAAAGAGTTAAAACACCGATATTGGAGCATCAGAGTTTGAATCTTCAATTCCCTAAAGATTTCTCATTTTACCCAAAGATCAAGTTATTTGCAGATAAACTGGGAATCAATGAAGTTGCAAAACCTGTTAGTTTTGTATCAGGTGAACGAAGAGCAATAAAACACATGGAGAGCTTTGTTAAACAAGGTCTTCCCCACTATAATGAAGGTCGTAATCTTGTCGGAGAGAACTATCAATCAGACTTAAGTCCATACTTAAACTTTGGTCAAATCTCACCAATAAGAATTATCAATAGGGTTTCCAAACTCGGAGATATAAACAGTGATAGGTTCCTCGAACAACTCATCGTTAGACGAGAGTTATCACATAACTTTGTTTATTTTAATGAAAACTATGATAACTTTAATTCACTTCCGAAATGGGCAAAACAAACCCTACTTGATCACAGTGACGATTCAAGAGAAATAGTATATTCATTAGATAAATTTGAGAAAGCAAGCACTCACGATACATACTGGAATGCAGCCCAAAGAGAAATGATCCTTACCGGTAAAATGCATGGTTACATGCGCATGTACTGGGGGAAAAAAATTCTGGAATGGTCAGAAAATCCGATTGATGCTTACCAGATTGCAATCTATTTAAACAATAAATACTCAATTGATGGTTTCAGTCCCAATGGTTATGCAGGAATAGCGTGGTGTTTCGGTAAGCATGATACTGCTTGGAAAGAGCGATCCATTTATGGGAAGGTACGTTACATGAACGATAAGGGTCTAAAGCGTAAGTTTGACATGGTCTCTTATATTCAAAGCATTGATAAACTTTGAATTACAAAAGGGGATACTGAATCAAGCATCCCCTTTTCTATAATCAACTCTACTTTTTGTTCTCGTAGGCAGCTTTAACAAACTCTCTAAAGATTGGATGTGCCTTTTCCGGTCTAGATTTAAACTCAGGATGGAATTGAACACCGATATAGAAATCATTTGAAGGAAGTTCTACAATTTCTACAAGCTTCTCATCCGGTGATGTGCCTGAGAATACAAGCCCTTTCTCTGCCATCTGTACTCTGTACTTGTTATTGAATTCGAAACGATGTCTGTGTCTTTCTGAGATAAGTTCTTTATCATAAATCTTTCTAGCTAATGTATCTTTAACAATTCGACAATCATAAGCTCCTAACCTCATAGTACCACCCATCATTTGAATGTATTGCTGGTCATCCATAAGATCAATAACCGGATATGGGGTTGCATCTTCAAACTCTGCACTATTAGCCTTCTTCAAATCGCAGACATTACGTGCAAACTCAATGCTGATAACCTGCATACCCAAGCAGATACCAAATAGAGGTATATTGTTTTCTCTGGCATATTTAGCTATGCATATTTTGCCCTCGATACCACGGACACCAAAACCTCCTGGAATAAGGATCCCATCCATTCCTTTGAGTCTTTCTTTCACGTCTTCATCATAGCAATCTTCTGAATCAACCCAGTTAATATGCACTTTTAGATGGTTCTCAGCACCTGCATGGATAAGTGATTCTTCGATACTTTTATAAGCATCTTGATGAAGAACATACTTACCACAAACAGCAACATTAACACTATCTTTAGGGTTTCTGATGTTCTCAACAACCTTCTTCCAACCACTGATATCGAGTCTTCGATCTGCTAATCTTAGATGATTGGCAATAACGTTATGTATATCTGATTCGTGATAATTCAATGGTACAGCATAAACAGTGTCTACATCAATGGCATTGAATACATTTCTTTTAGGAACATTGGTGAACAAGGCGATTTTGTTTGTAATCTCCTCATCAAAACTCATCTCTGAACGGCAAAGCATAATATCCGGTTGGATACCAATCTCTCTGAGCTTAATCGCACTGTGTTGAGTCGGCTTAGTCTTTAACTCACCTGCCGATGTGATGTAAGGTACATAAGTAAGTAGAATATATAAAGTGTTCTCAAAACCAATATCCATTCTCAGATGTCTGATTGCTTCAAGGAAAGGTAGAGATTCGATATCACCAACTGTTCCACCAATCTCAGTAAGAACAATATCATATTTCTCACCCATCTTAAGGATGCGGGATTTAATCTCATTAGTAACATGTGGAATAACCTGAACTGTCTTTCCAAGATAGTCACCACGTCTTTCCTTTTTTATCACTTCTTCATATATCTGACCGGATGAAGAGCTTGAATATTTATCAAGACTTGTTCCACAGAATCTTTCGTAATGTCCTAAATCCAAGTCAGTTTCAGCTCCATCATCAGTAACAAACACTTCACCGTGTTGAAAAGGACTCATAGTACCTGGATCAACATTTAAATAGGGATCCAGTTTTTGAAGTCCAACATTGTAACCCATCTTTTTAAGTAACAAACCAATCGAAGCAGTTGCGATTCCTTTCCCGAGCGAGGAAAGTACTCCACCCATCACAAATATGTGCTTAGCCAATTTTCACCTCATCTATATTGTAATTTAAATTAATTATTATCAACAAACCATGTCTCTCTGAGCTTAACTTTCTGCAAGGAATATATCTCTTTTTCCAGAATGCGTGAAGCTAGTGTATAGAATTTCTCTTCATTATCACTTACGAAGAAATAATCATGCCCAATCTTGCCACTGGCAGGATCGGGAAGTATCATCCTAAGGCTATCAATAATAGCCTCTGAACTATCTACTAGTCTTATACCTTCTCCAACAACCTTTTGAATAGTTTGCTTAAGGATTGGATAATGTGTACATCCGAGAACTATTGTATCGACACCTTTATCTATCAAGTTTTTCAAGTAAGTTTGTGCTATAGTCTCAGCTTCATTGCTGTTTTCCCAGCCTTCTTCCGCAAGTGAAACAAATAAAGGACATGGTGTTGAATGGGTCTCAGCATTCTCTTTTAACGCTAATATCTCATTGGGATAGGCTTCACTTCTAACTGTACCTTCTGTACCAATTATACCAATCTTACCATTTCTGGTTGAGTTTACGGCTGCTATTGCACCGGGAACAATCACACCAATAACCGGTATGTTAGTAATCTTTCTAATGTATGGCAATGCCACTGCTGAAGAAGTGTTGCAAGCAACTATAATTATCTTTGCATTCTGTTGAATCAGAAAACTAGCGTTCTGAATAGAATATTCTATAACTGTGTTTTTAGATTTAGGTCCATAAGGGACTCGGGCTGTATCACCGAAATAAACAATATTTTCGGCTGGAAATGTCTGGCGGATTGTTTTAAAAACTGTAAGTCCGCCAACCCCGGAATCAAATATTCCAATTGGATTGCTTTTTGTATTCATAATTGAATCCTATAATTACTGATTAGCATCAAATGTCAATTTAATTAAGAAATTTTCCGAGAAGCATCTATAACAGCAGTACTAAAGCATAATCGTTACTATGAATATCAAACGATTTTAAATCAATATTAATCAATGAAAATTTATTGTTACAATCCAGACTTAGAAAGATTAGGGAATGACAATAATTAGTTTGTAAGGTATTTAATACAACAAAGCAATAAAAGATTCCATGTCCAAATATTACATCCTAAGTCATATAATTACACATAATCCGAATTCATTTGACATGAAACTAATAGGAAATAATCTTTAACAAATTGAAGATAGTAGGTTAACATGCTTAAAGATAAAAAAATATTACTTGGAGTTACAGGCGGAATTGCTGCATACAAAGCAATTGAGATTGCAAGCAGACTTAAGAAAGAAGGTGCTGTTGTTAGAACAATTTTGACAAAGCATGCTCAGGAGTTCGTTGGACCAATAAACTTTGCTGCAATAACAGGAAACAAGGTACTAACGCATGAGTTTCAGCTGGATGAGCCAATCGCACATGTTGATTGGGCAGGATGGGCTGACTTGATTGTAATAGCCCCTGCTACTGGGAATATCATTGCTAAGACGGCACAGGGTATCGCAGATGATTTACTAAGTTCAACTATCCTTGCAAGTCCCAGACCAATTCTTTTTGCTCCTGCAATGAATATCTATATGTATGCAAACCCAGCTACCCAAGCAAATTTAAAACTTCTTGCGGAACGTGGGAACTATATAATAGAACCTGATAAAGGCATGCTTGCATGTGGATATGAAGGAAAAGGAAGATTACCGGCACCTATCGAAATTGTTCATGCAATACGTGCAATTACAGCAAGCAATCAAGATATGAAAGGGAAGAAAGTTTTGATTACAGCCGGTGCTTCGCAGGAAGATATTGACCCAATGCGTTTCATAACAAACCATTCAAGTGGAAAAATGGGCTTATCCCTTGCAAGAACAGCATATTGGCGCGGTGCTGAAGTCACATTTATACATAGCAGAATGAATGAAACCATACCTGAATATTTGAATCCAATTAAAGCAGTAACAGCTGAAGAAATGCATTATGAAGTGATGAAACATTATGCATCACAAAATATAGTTATTATGACCGCTGCAGTAGCAGATTATACCCCTAAGAATAAAGCTGAGAATAAGATTAAAAAGTCAGATGATATGAATCTTAAGCTTGAAAGAACTGTTGACATACTTGCTAACATGGATCGTGACAAGCTCATCGGTCAGTATTTAATAGGATTTGCTGCAGAATCAGAAAACGTTATTGAAAATGCAAAGATAAAACTTGATAGAAAGAATCTTGATTGGGTTGTTGCTAATGATATCAGGGTTAG
Source organism: Cloacimonadales bacterium (SeqCode) (assembly GCA_963677495.2). Lineage (GTDB taxonomy): Bacteria > Cloacimonadota > Cloacimonadia > Cloacimonadales > JAFGVF01 > Zophobacter. The sequence continues at coordinate 927,780 of CAXXOU010000004.1, read as the reverse complement.
TGGTAGTAATGAAACATCTGTAATTATGCTTTCAAAGAACTCTGAGCATAAGTTTGAAGGCTTGAAATCAGACTGTGCTGATTTTATACTGGATGTAATAGGGTCGAATTAATGAGAACTATTTTAATTACTGGTGCAGATGGAAACATTGGGAGCTTTCTGGCAAAGCAGTTTTTAGAAGATGGCTATACTCTTCAACTACTTTATCATAATAGTGACAAACGCATTAAAGAGCTTACATCTTTTAAAGATAGAGTATTTATGGTTCAGTGTGACCTAACACAATTAGATTGCGTTGAAAAAGCTTGTGATAATCTAAAAGTTATGAGTGGCAAAGTGCCTGAAATTATCGTTCATACTGCATCAATACGAAGTAGTGATTTCAGTAATCTGGAAGATACTACACCGGATCTTTGGTACAATGTTGTTCAATGTAACCTATTCTCAACTTATAATCTTCTTAGAGTATATTTGCCTGTTCTAAAGCAAAACAATTATGGAAGGATAGTATTGTTCGGTTCCAATGTTAGTAGAATAGGCCTAAAGAAAGGTACAGCATATGCAGCTTCAAAAGCAGCTATAGCTAATCTTACACGTAGTGTAGCACAAGAACTCAAGTCCTATGATATAACAATAAATACTGTTTCACCAGGACCAATCAAGATAGACGATTCTCACTTTAGTGAAGAGTATAGAGAGTTTAGAAAAAGATACTATGCAAAAGAGTTAGAGCAGATACCTAAGAAACGACTTGCAGAAGGGAATGATATATACCATATTTGCAAGTTTTTAACTGACTCTAATAATAGTTATATAAGTGGAGAGGAATTTTTTGTGACAGGTGGTAAGTTATAGATGAAAAAGGGAATAATCCTTATTGTTTGGTTGTTGGGAATAGCACAACTATTCAGCTATCAGGTTGGAGAGAAACTCACTTTTGATATTAAATATGGATTCATTAAAGCAGCAAAAGCAGTATTAGCTGTTGATAGTGTTAGCTATGATAGCACAACTGCTGTGCAAGTTTCCGCTAAGACTAACACTTATTCTTTCTTTGATTCAGTATTTAAAGTTAGGGATGAGATTAAGTCAATTATAGATCCTGAGTCGAAATTACCTCATGAGTTCATAAAGAAGCTTAAAGAGGGAAATTATCGTCAACATAGGGTTCATGTATTCATGCGTGACGAAAAGCTAACTATGTACCGCAAATGGAAGTTTAAACACAAAATATGGAAAGAGAAATATCTGGAGATTCCTGCTGACACACATGATATGTTTTCTGCCTTTTACTGGTCCAGGCAGCAGGACATGGCTCCGGGAGATACACTAAGTTTGACTGTGACAGCTGATGGTGTAACTGCACCTATTAAGATTATTTGTCATAAACGCGAAAAAATAGATACTATATTTGGAGAAGTTCGATGCTTAAAGATAGAACCAATTGTAGACGGTGAGACTATTTTCGCTAACTCTGGTCGTGTTTTTATATGGTTGACGGATGATGAAGAAAAGATTCCCGTACTTCTCGAAAGTAAAATTATATTCGGCTCTTTTAGAGCTATACTCAGGAACGCTAAAAATGTCATTAAAAGAAAGAAGTAGTTACTACTACAAACTGCCTGAGCATCTGATTGCTCAGTATCCTTTAGAAAATAGAACAGAATCGAAGCTCCTACATCTCAACCGAGAAACAGGAAAGCGAAACCATTATCAATTCAGTAACATTGTATCCCTGCTTGAAGCAGGAGATATACTTGTTATCAATACAACTAAAGTAATCCCTGCTCGTTTGAAAGGTACTAAAACTACCGGTGCACAAGTAGAAGTATTCCTGCTTCACCAGATTGAGGGACAAGATTGGGAATGCCTTGTAAAACCGGGTAGAAGACTTAAAAATGGAGCTAAAGTAATATTCAATGAGAACTTATCAGGTGAAGTTATCGGATATGGTGATGAAGGTTCCAGAATAGTTAGATTTACTTCCAATGGAGACTTTTGGGAAGCTTTGGAAGATCACGGTAGAGTACCTCTTCCCCCCTATATCTTAAGAGAAAGCAATGAAGATGATAAAGAAAACTACCAAACTGTTTATGCAGATCAGAAGGGTTCTGTAGCTGCACCAACTGCAGGATTGCATTTTTCGGATGAGTTACTTGAACAGATAAAAGCAAAAGGTGTAATTCTCACAGAAGTTAACCTACGAGTGAGTCTTGGAACTTTCAGACCTGTAAAAACGGATAACATTGAAGAGCATACGATGCATAAAGAATATTGTGAAATTCCTCAGACTTCTGCTGATATAATCAATAAAGCGAAAGATGAAGGCAGACGAGTGATTGCTGTAGGTACAACATCTACACGTACATTGGAAAGTTTTGCAGAAGGAAACCGTGTCGTTGCCGGTGGACACTGGACAGATATCTTTATTTATCCGGGCAAAGAAGTCAAAATCATTGATGGTTTGATTACCAACTTCCATATGCCTGAATCTACGTTACTCATGCTCGTAAGTGCATTCGCAGGTTACGAAAATGTAATGAATGCTTACAAAGAAGCTGTCGAAATGGAATACAGATTCTTTAGTTATGGCGATGCAATGGTGATACTATAATGATTAATCAATACTTATTTGATGAAGTTTACTCATACAACAAAGTACCAAGTTCAATGAGTACTGCCCAGAAGATGATACAAAACGGGGATGTGAAAGGTAACTTCCTTGTTGTCGTGAATGAGCAGACCGGTGGAAAAGGACGTATAAAGAATAAATGGTTCTCTCCTGATGGAGGTCTCTGGTTTACTATGGCATTATACGGTTTACCTTTAGACAGCTCACTAACATTATTCACAGGTGTTATCATCCATAAAACAATAGTGGATTTGTTCCCTGAATTAGAAGGCTCAGTGAAGATAAAGTGGCCAAATGATATATATATTGATAATAGAAAAGTTTGTGGTATTCTAACTTCACATCTTGGGCATAAGAACTACTTTCTGGTAGGGATTGGGATTGATTCTAATGTGCATGAGTTTCCTGAAGAATTGCAAGATATTGCCACTAGTCTTTCTATTGCTTTAGATACTGACATAGACCATGATCTCTTCTTAGAAAAACTTTTTGAGTTATATGCGGAAGAACTTCCGGAATTCATTGAGAATAGACTCAAAGAGTACTTAGAATATTATCGATATCAGTCATATCTAACCGGGAAAGAGATAGTTTTATCGACTGAATTTGATAAATTTAAAGGTAAAGTTCAGGGAATTAATAGTAAGGGAGCGTTATTATTAGAGCTCGAACAGGGAATGATTCAGCCTTTCTATTCAGGTAGTGTAGATAAAATTTATTAATTGACATATATTCATTTTTAGCAATTATTACGATAATTGAACTACAACACACGGAGATACTAATGACAAGATATGCAGTTCTGGATATTGGAACTAATTCCATGAAGTTCTTGTTAGCTGAGCATGATGAGGGCAGAATTGAGATAATCAAAGATGAGCTAGATGTAAGCAGACTTGGTGAAAGCCTCCACGAAAGCGGTGCAATCCCTTTTTCAGTAATGGAACGTAATCTACATGCAATAGCTAGATTTGCTGAACTTGCGAGACAAGAGAAGGTCGACAAATTTGAAGTCTTTTCAACAGCTGTACTCAGAAGAGCTGAGAATGCTGAAGACTTCCTTAAGTTAGTTAAGAAAGAGCTCAATATATCCATCAACATAATCTCCCGTGAAGATGAGGCTCAACTTGCCTTTGAAGCAGTAAAGATCAAACTAGACGAACCTGAAACCAACTATATGGTTTTTGATATTGGTGGTGGTTCTACTGAATTTACTATTAGTCAACATCATGAGATAATCAAACAAATCAGCCTTCCGGTTGGTGCTTTAATCATGCAGGATAAGTTTATTAAATCCGATCCTCCAACTGAAGAGGAAGTTAAGTCTGTATCTGCATATCTACAGACAATTCTACAAAAACACTTCGCTCAGAAAGTGATTAGTAAAATGCTTGCTATTGGTGGTACAGTTACTACACTGGCTGCTGTTAAGATGGGACTTGATAAGTATGATGCCCAATGGATCGACGGTCTGAAACTAACTAAAGGTGATATCAATAATATGGTTAAATGTTTTGCAAATATCACTCTTGAAGAAAGGAAACAGATCCAAGGTTTGCATCCTAAACGTGCTGATATTATTCTAGCGGGAACGCTTATTGTAAAAGCAATCATGGAAGTTGCTCAGCAAGAACAGATCATTGTACATGATTGTGGAATCAGACATGGAATGATTAATAAGCTTATAACTCAAGTTGAAGGACAAAAAGCTTTAGCTGAAAGCTAGTCGAGATAATATTTAAACATATAAAACGAAAAGACCGGATAATCCGGTCTTTTCTTATATTTTGCAAATCTGTTGTTTACTTCATCAGAATCATTTTACGTGTCTTTGTATATGAACCTGCCTGAAGCTTATAGAAGTATATTCCGCTTGCAACTGTGTTGTCATCTGCATCAGAGCCATCCCAAACAATACTGTGTGTTCCTGCTCTATACTCTTCGTTAACAAGTGTATTCACTTTCTGACCTTTAATATTGTATACAGACAAAGTCACAGCGCCTTTCTTTTTAAGTGCAAACTCAATAGTTGTTGTTGGATTGAAAGGATTAGGATAGTTACCTAATAACTTGGTTTGTACAGCAACCTGATTCTGTTCATCATTATCCACATATTGAAGGTAGTTATAGTTACCTGTTCTTTGTAGATCAGCTCTGAAAGTCATCCAGTTTAAATGACCTGAAACAGGTCTTTTAGTATCAACAACCATTATTCCTAAATCAACTCCGCATACGATATCCAAATCATTGTCATTATCAAGATCTACAAGCTGTGAAGCGATATGACCATTGTAACGAAGGTTATATGGGAAGCCAACAAATGAAGATCCATCACGATTCAAAACATACATGCTAGTAGATTGAGATACTACAACAAGGTCAATTGTTCCATTACTATCAATATCACCTGCGAGAGGTGGCCAAGCATACAGATGACCTGTTTCCACTGGGAAGCCATCAAGCACGTTAAGTTCTCTATCTACAAGATAGATTGCACCATTTGATGTTACGAATGAGATTTCAACACCTTCGAGTGAAGGGAAGAAATCAACAGCTATTACACTGTTAGCAATTGTGCAAGGGAGAGACATTGAATGCTCAATCTCACCATTTGCTGAAACTATGAATAGGTCAGTTGTAGTAGCAACTGCAATTGAATTGTTATCAATGACAGTTGGATTACTGAAAATAGGTGAACCTAAATCAACCGGGAAACCTTCTAATACATTTCCAAGGTAATCATATGCATACAGCATACCGGTTGAACCACCAACTATGATCTCTCTATTGCCGTTTTCGTTTAAATCAGCAATAGCCGGAGCACATCCAGCACCATAATCAACTGTTTTAGGGAATCCAGAAAGTGGAGCTCCCTGGTTATCCAGAACATATAACTTATACTGAAGATCCATGGCAATAGTTTCAAGGGTACCGTTGTTATTAAGGTCAGCAACAACAGGATTCTTGATGAACATTCCACCTTCAGTGTAATCATAAATATAATTACCTTGATAGTCCAACGCATAGATGTTACCATCTCTGCTAGCAAATACATAATCTTGATAATTATCGTTATCAAGGTCACCAACTGCAAAGCTGGACATAATATTTTCAGTACGGATAACACTAAGAGAATCAATCTGTTCACCTGAGTCGTTTAGTATAGTGATACCACCAAAATTATCAGCATAGAGAATCTCGTTTGTACCATTATTATCATAGTCTATTACAACTGGAGATGACTTACTTAGAATACTTGTTGTCCAAGGGAAATCACCATTGATAAGATTTACAGTGAACATGCTATGGAAGTCACGACTAAATACCTCTTCCCCATTGATGGTCGCACTAATATTGATTATAACATCATATTCTTTAAGTTCAACATCATAAGGAATTGTGATTTCGAAACTATCTCCAGAGTTGACAGTCCCATTTGCAGGAACTTGCCCCACATTGATTGTACCTTGAGTTACTGTAACAGGTTCTTCAACATTGATAAGTTGGAGAGTAACTTGTTCTGCTGTATCCCATCCCTCAATATTATGAATTGTAGGAGTAATACTAATAGTTTCACCAGGATTTATATTGCCATCATTATCACCGAGTTCATCAGAATACTCGACATCAACAAGTTCAAGATTTGGCATGTTATTTACAGGATCTTTAAGCTCTATAGATGGATCTCCAAAAAGAATCAATTCCATATAGCACCAGCGCATAACAGAGTTTTCTGTAATTGCATCAACATTATCTAACAGGCAATACATATGAGCTTCACCAAGCTCTCTTATATTTTCTTCATAAAGTCCATCGAAGAAAGAACGGTCGTAGAACTGAGATGCACCATCAGTTGATCCTGGATAGTACCATCCGTAACGGGTGTTACCGATAAAAGCCATTAAACCTGCTGGTCTAAAGATTAAGTTCTCAGCAATAGATTCACTAGCTAAACTTGTAGCTTCATCGAAAGCAGCCGGGTAACAACCCTGGCTGAAAACAAATCCATATTCCGTATTTGTTAAACTGGAGATATTGGAAGTTACCATACCCATGAGGAAACTCTGATTTGCATGTCCCATATGATTGATGATATTCACACCATTATTGATAGTTTCCATTACAATCTCACGTGAGAAAGTATCGTCACGCTCGTAGTGCGTTTCAATATGGAAAGTATCAGGCATCTTCACCATTATCTCATCTTTATAATCTCCACCCCAAGTTACAGGGTTCATATTTAGATTCTCACCTAACATTGCAGCTTTATTATTGCTATAGCTAGTAGTATCTACATAATGATAGGCTTTATTGAAAAAGTTGTTAAACTCAACTTCAGTTTCAGCAGGGATTCTACCAACATACACTTCAGGATAGTAGTCAACATTATCATCAGGTTCACCGAAAACCATGTTCATATTATCATCCCAGTTTCCATCAAGGCATGCATAATAAAGGTCTGAGGGCATGTTGTAATCTTGTGTGTCACCAACAATACCGTAGACACCACGAATAGGAATTATCTCATCATCACCACCTAGCAGGATATATTTAAGAGGAGTAGAAGTCCCACTATAAGTTTGATAAGCATCTATGATGTAGTTTCTAAGCATATCGGCATGATCAACACCTGTATAATTTGCATAAATCTCCTGGATTGAAACAATAGTTGTTGCTATGCCCTTTGATTCTTTCCATGTAGCATATTGTTCAAACCAGGCTGACTGTTCAGAACCTGTAACAATAACCATTTCATATGGATCGGATGCGCTGGGAATATTTCTACTTTCGGATTGTGCATCTTTTGTATATGAGCTTAATACCTCAGAATTAATAACTAAGCTCTTAATCTTATCTTGAAGTTCAGATGAAAGATTAAGCATACGTGTATCTCTATCTACTCTACTTTCAACAAATGTTGGAATCACTGTAGCAAATGCAGTTTCGGATAACTGCTTTGTCACAGGATTATATCTATAAGGATAGAGAGCAATTGTTTGAACCTTGTAGCCGTTCATCATCTGAGTAGAAAGTATCTTGAATGAGTTTTCAGGATAAAAAGAATTGCGATTGTAAACTTCAAAATTTTTCTTAGTTGTGTCAGCTGATTTGTCACTAATCGTTTTCTGTTCACGAACAAAATCAATTTCCATATTCTCTTTAACTTCGATACCTGACTCAATAACTTCAATATCACTAAGCATCATATCTTGTGGAACAAGTAAACGGATAGTTTTATAAGGTAGACATGGATTACCCGGATTGTAAATCATTGGTAAACGGTTATCATAGCTAACGCCTTTGAGTTCTAAACTCTCGAAAGATACTTTGTATTCCTGTGCACTGAGTAGACTTATAGTCAGTACTAGAAGTACAAAGATAAGTAAGCGGTTCCTCATCTTCTCTCCTCTAAGTAGTATTTCTCATTAATTTTAGACAAGATATTTCAACCCTAACTATTTAACAATAAAAAAATAGTTACAGTGTCAACTATAACTACTACAGATAATTGAGTTTATGGTATAATCCAAGTGAGTATTTAACTTTCAAAAGGTTCTTATCTAACTATCCAATAACTTTGCTCTAACTTTCGCACTGACCATATCCATAATCCAGACAACAATAGCAATAAGCCACATAATCAGACCAACATTTCGCCAGGCTAGCATCTGTTGTTCCTGCATAAGCGCAAGCCCAATACCACCACCACCTACAAAACCAACGATTGTAGCCATTCGTACGTTTATATCCCATCGATATATAGTGAATGCCAGATATGGTGAAATAATCTGTGGTATGACTGCATAAATCCATACCTGGAGTGTTGATGCACCTGTTGCTTTGATAGCCTCAACTTGTCCCCAATCGATGTTCTCAATCTGTTCTGAGTAAAGCTTAACAAGTGCAGCAACAGAATGTGTTGTCAAAGCAAGCATACCGGCAAAGGGACCAATACCCACCCAAACAGAGAAGATAATTGCCCATACAATCGCTTCAATTGAACGGAAGATAGTAGCAATTGTTCGAATCACAAAGTAAACAGAAACACTAATAGCATTCCCGTTCATAAGATTACGAGCTGCAAAGAAACTAAGAATGAACGCAGTAGGTATTGCTAAAACAGTAGCCATAAATGCTAAGAACACTGTTTCTGCCAATGAAGTAAGCAAAGGAGTCAGCTTAGTGAAGTTGGGATTGAATAATCCGGATAAAATATTCTTAGAGTTTCTAAATTGGGTAAAGAACTCAACCGGATTGATTTCTACAACAAGCCAACCTGTAAAGAACGTGATTATTATTAGTGGTAACACATAGGTCCAGTAGCCACCTTTACCTTCTGAGTCATCTCTAATAAAGATTCTATAACCTAAGGAACGACGCATAGGTAGTAAGGTAAAAGTCTTCAGCACAGTCAAGACTACTACAAATAGTAAAACATTTAAACCTTTGCTTTCTAAGTAGCTAGTTAGAGCAGATTCTGTGTAGTAATTGACAATATATGCAATGCAACCAAACATGTATGAGAACAGCAGTAAATCAGTTCCAAGGGCTTTAAGATAATTGAGTGTTTTATTCTTCATAAGCGTTACCTAATCGTAATCTCCTGCGCCTCTTCCCCATAAATGGATTGGAAACGAGCTTCGTCTATCTCTTCGGGACTACCTTCAAAGACTTTGCGTCCATCTTTGAGAGCTATTACACGACTACCGTATTTTCGAGCTAAACTCAAGAAATGCAAAGAGCAAACAACTGTTATGCCGTCATTCTTATTCAATTCACCTAAATAGTGCATCACTGAATCAGCAGTAGCAGGATCAAGAGATGCAACTGGCTCATCTGCAAGAATAATATCGGGAGTCTGCATAAGTGCTCTTGCAATAGCTACTCTCTGCTGTTGTCCACCACTAAGATTCTTCACTTTGCGTTTTGCAAAGTCTGCAAGTCCAACACGTTCAAGATTCCGCAGTGCCATCTCCTTCTCAGATTTAGTCCAAGGTTGGAAGAGAGAGTGTTGACCAAGTCTACCTGTTAGCACATTAGTTAGAACAGACAGGTTCTTGATTAGATTGAACTGTTGGAAAATCATACCTATTCTGCTTCTTACAGCAGGTAACTCCCTGTTCGAAAGATTAGTAACATCAATTCCCTTGAACGTTATTGTTCCGGAAGTTGGTTCGATTAACCTATTTAAGCAACGTAGTAAAGTAGATTTACCTGAGCCAGACAGCCCAAGCAAAATTGCAAACTCACCCTCTTTTATATCTAAGTCGATATCTTTCAGAGCATGAGTATCTTTATCGTAATACTTGTTTAAATCTTTTATCTTGATTATATCAGCCATTTACATCCTATCAGCAGCACTCATACCAAGCGCTTCAAGAGTTTTTCTTACAATATCATAATCAGCGCCTGTTGCTCTTTCAAGTCCATCAATCTGGTAAAGGTCAAAGAGCATCTGCTTAATCTTTGGATTCTCAAAACCCTTTTCAAGAGCAGTAACAATCTTCTCTCTCATATCAGCAGGGAAGTTCTTTCTGAATGTAACAGTATCGTTAGGAATCCAATCAGTAAAATCTACAATCTTAACCTTTTCAAAGATATCAGGATATGTTTCCATTAACTTCTGTCTTGCATCCATTGGAACACCCTCTTTGTTTGCCGGAGACCAGAATGTACAACCAACATCTACATTTCCCTGATAAACAGCAAGCACAGCTGCAGGATGACTTCCTAAGAATCTTTTGTGTCCCGGTTCAATACCTTTCATTTTAAGGATAGCTGATGGATAGATATAACCGGAAGTAGAAGCAGCATCTGTATAACCAATAGTTTTACCTGCAATATCTTCAATCGTATCAATCCCTGAATCAGCTTTTGCAATAAACTCACCACGATATGATTTAAGGCCGTTTCTTACAGTCGTCATAGCCACTTCAGCATCGTACTTCTCATTAGCTAAGATATATCCAAAAGTAGCAAGCCAACCAATATCTGCTTGCTCTGTACCCATAGCTTCAATAACTGATGCATAGCTTGTTGGTACCTTTATCTCAAACTCATAACCTGTAGTTTCTTCAAGATACTCAGCAATTGCCTCACCACTTGTGACAATAGTACTAGCTTCCATTGATGGTACAAAGTACATCTTAACAGGATTCTTTTTTGTTCCTAATTCTGCTTTCTCACCGCAACCGGCAAGAATAAGAACTGCAAACAATAACATAAAAATATTTATTCTTTTCATCTATCCCTCCTATCTCTTATAAACTGAATAATAGTAAATACAAGTGCTCCAATACCAAGGACAATATAGCTTAATGCTAGCTTACTATTCCCTGATGTAAACTGAAAATAGCTTCCAACCAAAAGAAGTATTGAGATTACAAGCCAAGCCCATTTTCTGATTTTACTCATATCACTATCTCCTTTATATCAATATCTCTTCCAACTCAGATAAATGCTTAACATGATAGTGTGGTTCAATCCCACTATCATTCTCATTATCAAACAGGTTCACCCAGCATGTGTCAATACCGAAGTTCACACCACCTTTGATATCAGAATTCATGTTATCTCCAATTATGATAGCCTTACTATAGTCATCCCAATCTAACGCCTTAAAAACCTTCTCGAAATAATCCCTTTCAGGTTTCATCGCTTCAAGTTCTTCCGAGAGGAATACATGTGGGAAGTATTTGTCAAGCTTTGCAAGACTGATTCTGTTGTACTGAACTCTTGCAAGTCCATTACTCACGATCGCAAGCTTAGCTTTCCCGTGAAGCTTATCAAGTAAATCATACATTCCATCAACAGGGAATGCTTTCATAGAAAGGAACTTTTGATACTTTATGCCACACTCATCCGGGCCACACTCATAATTGAAGTGTTCTGCCATATCCTGAAAGCGTTTACTCTTTAAAACTTTAAGTTCTACTAAACCATTCTCAAAGTCAGTCCACAGTTGTGCATTAAGTTTCTTATATGTTTTGTGGAAAACAGAGGGTTCAACATCAACCCCAAGCCATTGACGCATATCTTCGATGGCTTCAATCTCAGCTTGTTTATAGTTAAGCAATGTATTGTCTAAATCAAACAGTATTAAATCATACTTCACAGCATTCTATTCCTTCATCGTAGTTTTCTATTTCGAGTAATGAATCAAGAACTATAACTTCTCTTTTCCAGTACTCTTCAAAGTCCTCTTTGCGCTTATTATCAATAGTTAACGCATCGGCAGAGAACATTGTTGCAGGAAGAACAGGTATCTCCCCATCTGTCAATTCAATTTGAGTTAAAACATCATTAGCTGTGAGCAAACCTGCAACTGTTACTGTATCTCCAAAGAACTCATTCTTCACTGCCACTATCCTAACAGCATTCTTGCACTCTTCGTTAATATCATCGACTATCTGTTTTACAAAAGGATACGCTAACTCTGCAGTTACAAAGAGAAGCTTTCTCTCATCCGGTTTAAGTTCTTCCATTTTCTCAGGTTTGTTCATCTGCCAGTTCTCAAGCATTAACCTTATCATTCCAATACCGTTCTCTATCTGAGGATAACCATTATAATATTCCTCTTCAGGAATTGGCATTTCAGCTTTTATATAGAACTCATCAGAGCAATATATATTGTCTTTATCATACTTCTCACGCATCTCATCGCAAAGCTCTAAAGTAGCAATCGCTTCTGCTTTGTTTACAGGTCTAAGGTCAGCAAGATTATCCCTATACTTCGTAAGTCCGACAGGCACAACACCGATAGACTCAATGTTTAAGTCAGGACTACAAAGATCGTTCAGTGTCTTTCTTAGCTCTTCACCATCATTCCATCCTGGAACCGTAACAATCTGTGTTTCCATTATTATATCATGATCAGTAAAGTAACGTAGCTTCTCCAAAATATCGAAGTCCTGTTTGTAACGCATCATACGCTTACGAAGTTCTGAGTTGGTTGTATGTACAGAGATATAAAGTGGAGACAATTGCATCTCAACAATCTGCTTAAAGTCATATTCACTCATATTAGTAAGAGTGACATAGTTACCATAAACAAAGCTGAAAGTATAATCATCATCTTTGATATTGAGTGTAGGTCTAAAACCTGTAGGCATCTGATCTATAAAACAGAAAATACAGTTATTGGCACAGTCGCGACAGCGATGTTCAGCAGGAGTTATACCGAGTTCAGTTACCCAATCCTGAAAGACTCGCTTTGTTACCTCTTCCCCATTTGGTAGTCTGAGTTTGTAGGCTAAAATCTGTTCAGCAGAATAGTATTGTAACTCCAGGAAGTTATGAATCACATGTCCATTCAGGGATAAAACCAAACTCCCTGCAACTATTCCGGCTCTATCTGCCAGGGAACCTTCAGCTATCGAGTGTATTCTTACTGCCAATACTTTCCACCTTTATTGTGTTGTCTTTAATTCTTCCAAATACTCTTTGTAGGCATCTTGCCAGGAACGAACCTTTCCAAATCGTTCTTCATATCTTGTTATATCCAAAGCATTTCGCTTCGGTTGCTTTATCTTCTCTACAAAGTAATCGCACTTAACAGGATATACCTCTAATTCGTCAATACCAAACTCTTTTCTAACGAACTCGGTTATTTCATAACGTGTGGTTTCACCGGAGTTAGTGAAGTGCCAAACACCTTTCTTATCAGTTTCAATCATCTTAAAGGTAGCATCAACAACATCTTTAGCATAAGTAGCTTTTGCAATCTGTTCATTATTCACGTAGAGCTCAGTATTGCTTTTAACTAATTTCGGGATTCTTGATACAAAGCTTTTGCTGGTAACACCAAATACCCAGGAGATTCTAACTATTAGGTCTTTCTTGTCTCCTTCAAGCATTATACCGGCTTCACCCATCCCTTTTGTACTTGCATATGCATACTCAGCACGGGGAATATCTTTTTCTGAGAAAAGTCCATCACCCTTTCCATTGAAAACACTGGCTGTACTAAAATGTACAAGCTTTATTCCCTTATCCTTTGTTGCTTTTGCTATTAGGGTTGGTCCAAGACAATTTACCAGCATTGCGGAACCTGGATTCTCTTCGCAAGCGTGTATATTAGATAAAGCTGCACAGTTAATAACAACATTCGGTTTATGCTTTTCTATTGCATCAGCAATCATCTCATCATCAGTAATATCCAGTTCTTCATGTGTTAAAGCGACGTTATCAGAGAATCTTTCATCTTTGAGAAAGTACTGTGCCAATGCTCCATTTGCTCCTACAATCAAATACTTCATAGCTTGCTCCTTAAACTGTAAACCTCGCCCCTTTGGGGAGAGGTCGACATCCACTCAGATGTCGGGTGAGGGGTCTTTTAAAAACAAAACCCACCCACTCATCTGAGCAAGGTGGGTATTTGTTCAATTTATAGCTTATAGCCTATAGCTTATAGCTTATAGCTTATAGCTTATTAATTACTTCGCAGGTAACGCTAAAATCTCTCTAGCCTGTGCAGGAGTAGCGATAGGTCTGCCGATCTCTTCAGCAATACGACGCATTCTTGCAACAAGCTGTGCATTTGATTCAGCAATCACACCTTTGTGATAGTATATATTATCTTCAAATCCTACTCTGATATGTCCACCATTGTTCATAGCTGCAAGTGATGCAGGAACATGCCAGCGTCCGATACCCGCAACAGCCCATGTAGCAGTTGGGATTTGAATCTTAAGATGTTCAGCCATGTAAAGCACGTTACGAGGGGAACCGTTCATTCCACCGGGAACTCCGAGTACAAACTGAACGTGAAGTGGTTCATGCACAATATGACCTTTCTTCACCAATCTTGCAATATAATCAATCATACCTGATTCATAAACTTCAACCTCAGGAACAACACCTGTTGTCTTGAAAGTTTCTGCGAGTCTTACAATATCGTCCGGATGATTAATAAAGATGTCACTACCGAAGTTCAATGTACCACCATTAAGCGTACCCATATCAGGTTTAAGGTTTAGCGGAGCAATTCTTTTATCGAATGATTCACCTACAGCACCACCTGTAGAGATCTGTATAATAACATCAGGACATGCTTCTCTAATAGCATTAATGGAAGCTTCAAAGCGTTCAAGTCTCTGAGTAGGAGTTCCGTCATCTTCACGAACATGAAGATGGATAACTCTTGCACCTGCTTCATAACAAGCAACAGCATCGCGTGCCTGCTCTTCCGGTGTAATTGGTAAATTAGGTTGATCTTTACGGCTTGTCTCCGCTCCTGTTATAGCAGCTGTTAATATTAATGGTTGCATAACTCACCTCTTAATTTTTCTTTTGTTGTTATTAGGATGTTATGCTCTTATTTGTCAATTAGAATGTGTTTACCTTCTATTCTTTTAGAAGAACCATCTTCTTTGTGATTGATGAATTACTAGAAATCAATCGATAAAAGTAAACACCCGAAGTACATCTCGTTCTATTTGTATTAAATCCATCCCAGGAAATATGATGTTTCCCCTTACCGAAAGTTGGATAAGACTTAACTAACTGACCTTTTATGTTGTATATTTCGATGGTAGCTTCATCCATCTGATCCACTTTGAAACTAATTTCAGTAGAAGTTTGGAATGGATTTGGATATGCATTAAATAGCTTTATAGTACTAACAACTGATGGATTGATATTCTCCAGATTAGGCACCATATATTCAAGATCTGTTAAATAAGGGAACCCATCATTTATATCCGGATTTATTGACCAGATATCATCTGTACCATTCATATCTTCATCAACAAAATCCCAGCCTATGTCTAGGTAAGTCGTGAGATCTTGCATCTCATCTATTTGTGCTCCAACCAAATTGATAAAAGAATTAATTCCATGTGTAGAATAGATTGAGTTGGTTCCAACTAACCTCGTGTGGACGGAATTTCTTACATTTAAATCACTTGCGTAAACAATGAAATAGTCGCAACTAGCACTTGGACTGTCAGGGGATATCAAACCATAGCAATTGTAAATACTACTGTCTTCAATAGAATATATGAAAGAGTTTCTTGGATTACTGTTATATTCTCCATGCGGAGCTATTAATGTAAGAGTAGAATAACAATCACGTACTTCTCCATATTTGAATATACCTATAAATGCTCCTCCGACTCTACGGTTTCGTGTGGTGAGTATTGAGCTATCAGAGAAGCTATTGTAGATATCACTATAAAATGATTTTCCCACTAATCCACCAATATCATAAGATCCAAGTGCTGTTACATCAGAGCTACAGTTAATAATTGTAGAAGCTCTTAGAGAACCAATAAGACCACCAATAGAGTGACCGCCTTCATAATCATCTACATCAGGATAATGACCATTATAGTTATTCCTTTCGTATCCACTAACTAACCCTTCTACATGACAATTCTCTATATAGCTATTCTCAACATATCCACCGAGTAGTCCAATCGCACTATACCCATGGGAATATCCATCAACCATGTTTAAATCTCGAATAGTACCACCACTAACGTGATTAATGAATCCTAGGCGAGAATCACCACTGTTTTGAGAGTATAAATTTCTGATTGTATAATTATGTCCTTCGAAAGTCCCACAAAGCATTGGGATGCTAAACCTTTCAGCAAATTGAATATCAGTATTCAGATGAAAGACAGCATCTGTCTCACTACCATGTATAACAACTAATTCAAGGTCATCCCTACAGTTTATTTGATAATCTACAGCGTACATTGAGATTATCACTAATGCTATTGCCATTATTAGAATTATCTTTTTCATAGTTCCTCCTTAAGATCTAAGGCAATTTTAATATAGAATACAATTATATTGCAAGCTTTTTCTTACATAAAGCATTATTTTTCATATCATCATCCCATCTTATCCCCATTCAATTCTTGATACTCACCTGATACTCTCTTGATACTCTCTTGATCAAAGCATCAAGTTAGTCACAAGTTGTGGATAACTATTATAAATTTGTCGTATTTTAATTGAATGGGCGTATGTGGGGAAGGCAAATGTAAAATGCAAGATGCAAGATGAGGAATGTAAAATGCAAGATGCAAGATGAGGAATGTAAAAAGAAAGATGAAACAAGGAGAAAGGTTGTAGCTTATTTCAATAAAGCCTACAACTTACCTTTCTTAATCGAGAGATAATATAACAGTGTTGGAATTTGCTTTTTTTAAGCTACGTAGTAGCGTAGGTTCAATAGCCACACGCTTTGGCGTGTGGTAACGATCCCAAAAAAAGATTCAGCCCTGAAGGGGCGCAGGAATAATATTCAAACGAGCTACAAGGTTGTTTTGGTGTATCTTTCGCCCATATAGGGCTACATGCTGTTTTGAAACTTAACCCCATGCCAAGGCATGGGGCTAATAAACAATCGCTCTTTCAGAGCTAAACTTTAGCTACGAAGTAGCGCATGTTCAATAGCCACACGCTTCGGCGTGTGGTTACAATCCCAGAATGCATTTTAGCCCTATAGGGGCGTAGGATTAAAGATACTTCTCCTCATAACATACACCAAAATCCTTTAACATTCGCTTATACTCAGTTATAAAGTCATATCGCTTGTGGTGGTCTTCCTGATTCTTGATATATTCAACTAAACGGTGTTTCTCTTTCCAGTTCACAGTAAATGCTCCATACCCTTTTTGCCAACCCTCAAACATCGGAAACAACTTCTCTCTTTTGTTGAAAGTATTGGTCGCATTCTTAATATGTCTGACAAACTCAGAGACATTGGTTTGACAGTGAATAGAGCACAAAATATGGATATGATCTTCTACCATATTGATTTGATAGACATGGGATTTATCGTTTTTAATTACACCACAAATATAGGAAAGAAATCTTTCTTTATGTTGTAGTTCCAATGAACGCATTCTGTTTTTTGTTGAGAAAACTATGTGATAGATAAGTTGTGTGAATGTTGACATATTTAATCCTCCTACAGACTTTTTAATATGATAACAAATTTTAAGTATTTTGCAACCTTAAAGTTACGCCCTTCCAGGGCTACAAATCGTGGTAAGACAGTGACCCCATGCCAAGGCATGGGGCTATTAAACGGTCGCTCTTTCAGAGCTAATTTGATTAGCACACAGGTTTGTTTACCAGAATCAATTAATTGTTACAATGTATCAATATGTAGGTAATAAAGCAAATGTTTTAGCTACGAAGTAGCGTAGGTTCATTAGCCACACGCTTCGGCGTGTGGTTACAATCCCAGAAAACATTTCAGCCCTGAAGGGGCGTAGGAATATCTAAACGCGACATAAGATCGTTTGGTGTATCTTTCGCCCATATAGGGCTACATGTTGTTTTTAAACTTAACCCCATGCCAAGGCATGGGGCTATTAAACAATCGCTCTTTCAGAGCTTTAAAGTGTTTGCTCTTTCAGATATATCTTACGTTCGCTTTTTCAGAGCTAATTTGTTTAGAAAACAGGTTTGTTTACAGGAATCCATTGATTGTTACATGTAACATTATGTTGGTATTAAACCAAATCTTATTTAGCTACGAAGTAGCGTAGGTTCATTAGCCACACGCTTCGGCATGTGGTTACAATCCCATAAAACATTTCAGCCCTGAAGGGGCGTAGGAATCTTAAACACCAAATCACAGACATTAAGTTATTGTCTTACGCCCCTACAGGGCTAAGAATCGTGATAGGATAAGTGACCCCATGCTAAGGCATGGGGCTATTAAACGGTCGCTCTTTCAGAGCTTCAAAGCGTTTGCTCATTCAGATATAATTTAATTTTCTCCTTCAGAGCTAATTTGATTAGCACAAAAGTTTGTTTGCAGGAATCAATTGATTGTTACAATGTATCATTATGTAGGTATTAAAGCAAATGTTTTAGCTACGAAGTAGCGTAGGTTCATTAGCCACACGCTTCGGCGTGTGGTTACAATCCCAGAAAACATTTCAGCCCTGAAGGGGCGTAGGAATCTTAAACACCAAATCACAGACATTAAGTTATTGTCTTACGCCCCTACAGGACTAAGAATCGTGATAGGATAAGTGACCCCATGCCAAGGCATGGGGCTATTAAACAGTCGCTCTTTCAGAGCTTCAAAGCATTTGCTCATTCAGATATATTTTAAATTCTCTCCTTCAGAGCTAATTTGATAATCTTACAATACTACTATTTGTAATGCAACAACTCCTCTACTATTCTCCTTCATCTCCCGGCAGTAATTCCTGCGAAACACTTGGTCAACCCTTGGCAAACACTTGGTCAATCCTTGGCCTAATTACCAAGAAGTGACCAATTTATTAGTAAGTTACAACCAAACTAAAAGCATCTATTACTGCCGGGAGATGAAGGAGAATAGCAGTTGAGGTGTGCCATACAATAATATTATTATCAAATGTAAGGGGAGCTAGCAAGATTAGTCTGATTTATTCTTGACTTCCAACATTCATGAGATATTCGTTACTTACTTAAATGAACGGGTGGAAAATGCCGCAAAAAAAGAAGAGCACAAAGAAAAAGAAATCAGGTATTAAGAAGAAAAAACAAGGTGGATTACTAGCTTCAATTATTAGGATTATACTTCTTATAGCAGTAATCGTTGGATTGTTCTATCTGATTAATTTCATAATTAAATCATCTCCTAAGAAAGAGGATTCAAATATAACAACTCCAGCCCCTCAACAGAAGGAGAAAAGAGTTGAAAAGCAGAAAACTGAACCAACTAAACCGGAGCTTGATAAACCGAAAGTAGAGCTTAGTGAAGATGAGAAAGTCCTTGCTTTAATTAAGAAGCTATCTAAAGCTATATCAGTTGATAATGAGAAGATCTGGTTTAAGAAAACCGATAATGAAGTAAAATATTTTATACCGATACCGGCACAAAATGAGGATCTCTACTTCTGTAATATATTCTATAAGGGAAGAATGCAGAAAGAGGGTTTCAAGATGGTAAACGGAGTAGAGACTTACTTCTACAAACGCAGAGTTAAGTATCAGGCTCAGAAGCTTATATTCTCGAAGTCAGGATATGAGAAGCAACACTCGTTAGTACTATTTTTGGAGAAACAGGCATCTGGTAAAACAAAAATTGCAGTAGTGGCAACTTTTGGTGAGGATGTAAAAGCTGAGATGGTTAAGAGTTTACTTCCAATGAATAAGAATCTCCAGGTAGCATTTTTACCGGAAAAGAAGTTTGCTCATCAGCATTATGAAGCAATCAGTAAAGCCGGATTCCCTTGTCTGATTAGAATGCCCATGGAACCACTTGGTCGTTACCCATACAAAGCCGGGAAAAACTCTATACTCGTAAGTGACTCTAAACGAGAGATTAAATCTAAGTTTAAAGATTATATGCAACTTCTCCCCGACTGTGTTGGAGCAACAAACTATATGGGTAGTCATGCTACAGCAAAACGCGAGATAATTGAAACTCTGCTGGATTGCATTAGAAAAGAGGGTATGTATTTTATCGATGCAAAGACAACCTCTAAATCTGTCAGTGAAATTGTTTCTGCTGAAAAGGATGTGATGTACTTCGAGAAAGAGAATTCACTAGATGGCAAAATTGGTTCCAGTGGTGCACGCTTTAATATAATAACAGCATTGAATTCCAATAGTTCCAAATCAATAATATACTATTATCACTGTAAAACTAAACAAGATTTGATTAATCTAAATAAATTCATAATAACCGCATCGAAGAATGGGTATCCATTGTATAGGCTTTCTGATTTAAAATCGATGCAGTCACCAAAACTATAAAAGGGCTTTTAATGAATATATTGCAATCACTGTTATTAGGGATAATACAAGGCTTGACTGAGTTCCTCCCTATATCAAGTTCAGGACATCTGGTTCTCGGACAACATTTCTTAGGTATCAACTCAATTGATACTTCTTTCGAAGTATTTCTACATCTTGGTTCATTACTTGCAGTAATTCTATACTTCTATAAAGATATCTTCGAGTTGGCACAGGCGTTCTTTCCAATTAAGAATGAAAAGTTTCCTGAGAGACAGGTCAACAATCGAAAGATCGTTTTCTATTTGATTATAAGTACAGTTGTGACTGGTGTAATTGGCTTTCTCTTTAAGGATTTCTTTGAAGAGATGTTTAGTAAACCTGTTATTGTAGCAGGACTTCTAAGTGTTACCGGTTTGATTATATTTCTCTCTGATACAATTAGGTTTGACCATATCCACACAGCAGATATGGGATTTTGGCGTGCAATCGTTATAGGTTTGAGTCAATCAATGGCAATTTTACCCGGTATATCCAGATCTGGTTCTACTATTGCAACCTCATTATTTATTGGTGTTAAGAGATCAGAAGCTGCAAGATTCTCATTCTTATTAAGTATACCAGCCATCTTAGGTGCTGCTGTTCTTAACCTTGATGCATTTTTACAACTGGACCAATCAATGCTTATGAGCTATTCAATTGGTGGACTTGGTGCTTTTGTTAGTGGGTACCTTGTTATCTCAATGCTTCTAAATCTAATAAGAAAGCGTAAGTTAAAATATTTTGCATATTATTGCTGGTTAATTTCATTAGTTAGCGTAATACTCGTACTTTCAGGTTTCTAATGGCTAGCAAAAAAGCAGTACCACACTATCAGTTTACTCGTGAGTTTCCAAAATCGGAACCACAATCAGTATATCTAGTTTCCGGTGATGAGGAGTTTCTTAAAGAGCGGATAATGAAAATGATTATGAACAGATTCCTCACTAAACAAGCTTTGGAATTTGATTATGTAACTCTGCATGGTGATGAGTGCACCGGTTCTGAAATTGTAGAGCAAGCAGATACAATGCCGTTTATTGCTGAAAACAGAGTCGTGGTTGTGCGGGAAATAGATCTGGTAAAAACTAATCAACATGAATCTATTATATCTTATCTAAAAGAACCATCATTTAGTACTATTCTTATAGTTACTGCTCGAAAGATTGATGCAAGGTCAAGATTATACAAAGCGTTTCAAGCTAATGCAACTATTATACAATGTAAAACACCATATAATGCAGACGGTCTGGCTCGATGGATAAGAGATGAGTTAAGAGATAAACAGGTGCGTATTGACTCTTCCGCAATTCAGTATCTAGCGTCACACATTAAACTGGATTACTTCACAGCTAATAATGAGTTAGAAAAGCTACTACTTTATGTCGGAAAGAAGAATATGATTACTCTGAATGATGTAAAGCAATGTATTGCCATTTCAAATGAGAGTAATGTCTTCGATCTACAAAACAGTTTAGGTAGAAGAGATATAAGGCAAACTGTTTCGATTCTTGAGAGCTTTGAAAACCTTAATGACTCAGCAGTGATGATTATTACAATGATCTCCCGATACTTTCTAACATTGTGGAAAGTTCATGCACTACGTGCTAAGAACCTATCAGATAATGAAATCATGGAAAATCATATGCATGAAGTGTACAAATTGTTTCGAAATGATAGGATTAATGCTGCGAATCGATATAGTGCTACTGAAATAAAAACTGCTTTATCACTAATGTATGATTGCGACAAAAAGCTTAAATCTATTAGCACAAAGTCAAACATATTATTAACAACTTTGATGTACAATATTTGCATGAGATGATTAATACTTAAATATATGTAAAAATGCTATATTACTATTGGCATAGTATCAATGTTTGTTTATCTTAACTAAAAAACAGGAGAATTGATGCCGGAACTACCGGAAGTAAATACAATTGTTAATGGTCTAAAAGACTATGTAATTGATAAACAGATATCAGAAATTGTTGAATTAAGAGCAAATACAGTCGATTATTTTGTGAATCAGGACTTTATTGGAGAACCTGTAAAAATTGACAATATATCACGTAGAGGTAAGTATATAATTATCTCACTCTCAAACAGTTTTAGTATGGTTATCCATTTAAGAATGACCGGAAAACTAGTATTTGTACATAATGAGAGTTTAACCCCTCATACAAGAGCTATCATAAGATTTAATGATGGGACATTACTTCAGTTTGAAGATATTAGAACTTTCGGATCTATAAAGATCTATCCAAAAGATGAAACAGATCCATCGATTTTGAAGTTGGGGCCGGAACCTTTATCTGATGAGTTTAACGCAAAGTATCTAAAGTTACAGCTAAAAAGGTTAAAAGCACCAATCAAGAATGTATTACTTCGACAGGATGTTGTTGCAGGTTTAGGTAATATCTATGTATGTGAGTTACTATATCGAGCTAAAGTCTCCCCTACTCTTGAAGGAAATAAATTGACTAGATCGCAAATAGACCGTGTTGTTGAATATACGAAAGAAGTTATTACGGAAGCGCTTCTACACAATGGTACAACGATATCAGATTTTAGGAATGTTGACGACAAATCTGGTTCTTTCCAAAATTTCTTAAGAGTCTATCAAAAAGAAGTTTGCCCGAAAGGTCATCCAATTGTTCGGATAAAACAAGCCGGAAGATCGACCTTTTATTGTCAAATATGTCAAAAATAATATATAAATGGAGGAATTATGTTACCTAGAGAACTTAGAAAAGGAGTTTATTGGGTAGGAGTTATTGATTGGGATTTAAGGAACTTTCATGGCTACCTTACTCAAAGAGGTTCTACTTATAATGCATACTTAATTATTGATGAGAAAGTGACACTTATCGACAATGTTAAGGCTAAGCTTTATCCGGAGATGTTAGAAAGAATCTCAAAGATTATAGACCCCTCTAAGATTGATATCATAGTTCAAAATCATGTTGAAGGTGACCATTCAGGTGGCTTGCCAATGCTTACAGAGTTAGTACCTAATGCTAAGATCTATGCAACAGGAAATGCTGATAAAGCACTGAAACTTATGTATAAAAAAGATTTCAATCTTGAGATAGTAAAAGGTGGCGACACAATAAGTTTAGGTGAAAGAACACTGCACTTTGTTCCAACTCCTATGATTCACTGGCCTGACAACATGGTTACTTATTGTCCTGAAGAGAAGATTTTGTTCTCAAATGATTCTTTTGGACAGCACATTGCATCATCACAAAGAATTGACTCCGAATATCCGTTTAGCATAGCTATTGAAGAAGCTCGGAAATATTTTGCAAACATTGTTCTCCCATTTAGAAAGATGGTTGTCAAAGCATTGGAGATAGTAAAGTCACTCGATGTAGAGATGATTTGCCCAAGTCATGGACTTATATGGGAGAAATATATAAAAGAGATTCTAGAAGAGTATCATATGTTGTCCCATAATGAAGCAGATGAAAAGTACGCTCTAATCGTTTATGATACAATGTGGGAATCTACAAGAAAGATGGCTTATGCCATCCAAAGATCATTCAATCATGCCGGTATCCATGTAAGAATGGTCAACCTGCAAAATGATCATATCTCTGATGTGATGACAGAAGTTGCTACTGCAAAGTATATATGTGTTGGATCACCTACTCTCAATAATGGAATTCTGCCAACAGTTGCAGCTTTCTTAACCTACCTTAAAGGTCTTAGTCCACAGGATAGAATCGGTCTTGCCTTCGGTTCATATGGCTGGGGTGGTCAAGCTGTAGGAATAGTTGAAACATATCTTAAAGAGTGTGGGTTCACAATTATGGATAAGATTCGTCATCAGTATATCCCAGGGGATGAAGATTTAAAAGCTATCACTGATAGAGTCAGTGAAAAACTTGAAGAATTCAAGGAGGAATAAAATGATAACAGTAAAGTTAGAAAAAGAGATAAATGATCAGATAAATAGAGAATTCTACTCAGCTTATCTGTACCTTTCAATGTCGGCATGGTTCAAAAGTCAAAACCTTGATGGTTTTGCCAATTGGATGCATGTGCAATATGAAGAGGAAAGCTTTCATGCAATGAAGCTTTTTGATTATGTTGTTGAACGCGGTGGAACTGTTGTTTTACAGGCAATAGATAAACCAGAGACTGATTTCGAAAATGTTACTCAAGTGTTTGAGATGACTTTAAAGCATGAAAGATTTATTACTGATTGCATAAACAATCTTATGAACGTAGCGATTGATGAAAAAGATCATGCTGCAAAGAGTTTCTTACAATGGTACATCGATGAGCAAGTAGAAGAGGAAGCTAACGTAGATAAACTTCTCACAACTATCAAGATGGTTTCAGCTAATCCACATACACTTTACATGATGGATAAAGAACTGGCAACAAGGTCATTTACTCCACCAGCAGGTGCGTAATTGATACTTACATAATGAAAGTCTGCTGTTAAAACGGCAGACTTTTTTAATTTCTAATCAGAAATATTAACCACAAAAAACACGAAAAGCACGAAAACATTTTAATGATGTAGATGTGCCATACACTTAACATAATTCAACAAGTTCCATTTCTTTTTTTCGTGTCTTTCGTGTTTTTTGTGATCTATTGATTTTAAATAACAATTCTTTTGATGACAGCTTTAGGATACTCCCCGAAATTTACCAACATCCCAAGTTTGAATCCTGTACACTTAAGATAGTTAATTAACTGAGCTTTATGAACTTCATTTAAACTACATACAGCTTTTATCTCGACAATGATCTTATCGTAGCACACAAAATCAGGTATGAAATTCTGATTTATCATTTCACCCTTATATGAGATTTGCAGTAATGGATGAGCTTCAAATGGAATTTTTCTTCGAAAAAACTCTCTTTCTAAACACTCTTGATAAACGCTTTCTAAAAATCCAGCACCCATTTCTTTATATACTTCAAAAATTCCACCTTGAATATTGTACGATTCTTGCTTGTATATAATATCCATAGTTCCTCTAAACGATAAAGAGCGAAGTTAGACTTCGCTCTTTAAATGATAATTATTAATCAAACTTTATAGTATCTATTCCCAGTTCCTTCTGCATAACTTCGATATCTTTGCGCAGATTGGGCACGATAGGGATGCCATCTCTTTTTACTCTGATAGCATTTATGTACTCTTTTTCTCCAGCTACATAGATTCTATCTCTACCTGGAATCTTGTCCGAGTTGATCATCTGTTGCATTATATCACCAACAATAGCTTTGAAGTCTTTTATATCAGTGAAAAAATCAATATTTAGAGCTAAGAAGAAATGCCCTAATTTATAAGGGACTCTTGTCTTTCCATCTTCAGACCAACCATGCAGACCTTGCAAGTAGCTTCCATTCTGTAGTGCAGCACTCAGAATCTCAACCATCATTCCAAGACCATACCCTTTATGACTACCAGTAACTTCATCAGTACCACCAATTGGAAGCATAGATGCTTGTTTCTTTACTAAATCCACTAGTAGTTTTGCTGTATCAGTCTGAGTTTCACCTTGCAGGTTAATTGCCCACCCTTCAGGTGTTGGTTTCTCTTCTCTAGCGAGTACTTCAATTTTACCTCTTTGACTAATAGATGTTGCAGCATCATAGATAAACGGATAGTCTCCATCAGCAGGACAACCAAAACAGATAGGGTTTGTACCTAGCATTGGTTCAACACCATTCGTTGGAGCAATTGATGGTCTGGCATTTGTAAATGTGAAACCAATCATATCATTTTCAATTGCCATTGAAGCATAATATCCGCAAATACCATAGTGAGTTGAGTTTCTCACTGTTACACAACCAATTCCATATTTTTTAGCTTTATCTATTGCTTCCTGCATAGCTTTTGTTGCAATAACATGTCCCATACCATGATTACCATCCCAGACAGCTGTTGCAGCTCTGTCGCTAATTACATCAATCTTCGTATCAACAAACTGAATACCGGCTTTTATCCTATCATAATACATCTTTAAACGACCGATGCCATGAGATTCTATTCCACGTAAATCTGATTCTATCAGAACATCTGCGCACATCTTAGCTTCGGTAGATGGAACTCCAAGTTTTTCGAATACTTCAATCATGAAGCTATACATCATATCAACAGGTAAATATTGCATGTTTCCTCCAATTAATCTTTATATACTCACAAGATAAAGAGATAAGAATTACTGTCTATAAATATTGTTGGAACCAATGAAAGTCGGAGTAAAGTTTAATAGTTGACAACGGGTAAACCACGGGTTAACCGCGGTTCCCGTGGTTTGGGCGTGGTTTACCCGTGGTTCATCCGTGGTTATTTATGCGACTTCTGCCAGACATATAAGGCAATGCTTATGTTCTTTAACTCATTTAACAACACTTTATCCCTTGACAGTTTCATTTTGTTACATCGACTGTAATGTTGATTAAAAGGAGTATCATGCTCAAGAATATAAAGAATCCGAATGATATAAAAAAGCTGACTACAAAAGAGCTTCAAGAGCTAAGTTTCGAAGTTCGTAAAAGAATTATAGATGTAACTTGCCAGACCGGTGGACATGTAGCCCCAAGTCTGGGAGCTTGTGATTTAGCAATAGCTCTACTCAAAGTATTCAATCCACCAACCGACTCTATAGTCTGGGATGTCGGACACCAAAGTTACGCATACAAAATCCTAACAGGTAGAAATGATGATTTTGCAACCTTAAGACAGTATAACGGTCTTAGTGGTTTCAATAAGATAAGTGAAAGCGAATATGATGCTTTTGGTGTAGGTCATAGCAGTACATCAATTTCAGCTGCCTTAGGAATAGCATATGCCAAGAAACTCCTCAATGAAAAAGGTTTCAGCATTGCTATTATTGGTGATGGAGCACTTACGGGTGGCATGTCTTTTGAAGCACTGAATCACGGTGGAGATACTAATCTTAATAAGCTCTTAGTCATTCTGAATGATAATGAGATGTCAATTTCAAAGAATGTAGGTGGACTTCAAAGTTATATGTCTGACTTCTTGGTGAGTAAATCATATAACAAGCTGAAGCGTAAGGTTTGGAGTATTACAGAATCCATGCCTGATAGGTTCAAGAACAGGATTATCAAAGGCTCTAGAAAGCTTGAAGGTGGAGTTATAAATCTTCTGGCACCAAACATAATCTTTGAAGATTTAGGTTACAAATATATTGGCCCTGTTGATGGGCATGACATCAAGCACCTTGTAAGGATATTCCGAAACATTATGACTCATATGGATGGTCCTGTATTTTTGCATTTGGTTACAAAAAAAGGCAAAGGGTTCTCTTTAGCTGAGCAGCATCCCGATAAATATCATGGTGTTGGACCTTACTGTAAAGAGACAGGGGTCAAACCTAAAAACGGCAGTACAACTTGGTCCGATATTTTCGGTGTAAAACTATGCAAGTTAGCTGAAGAAGATGATAAAACAATTGCAATAACTGCAGCCATGGCATCCGGTACCGGATTAGTTGAGTTTTCAAGTAAATATCCAAATAGATTTTTTGATGTAGGTATAGCTGAGCAACATGCTATTACTTTTGCAGCAGGTTTAGCAACAAAAGGCTTAAAGCCATTTGTTGCAATTTACTCAACGTTCATGCAAAGAGCAGTTGACCAAGTTATCCATGATGTTGCATTACAGAAACTTCCTGTTGTGCTCTGTATGGACAGAGCAGGTCTTGTAGGTGCTGATGGAGCAACTCATCATGGTGTTTTTGACATCTCCCTTTTTGCATCAATCCCCGATCTGATCTTTATGGCTCCCTCAAGTGAATCTGAACTTGAAGCAATGCTTGAGTTTAGCAATAACTACATTGATGGTCCAATTGCCCTTCGTTATCCCCGTGGGAAAGCTGCTTCTCACACTTTTGAACAGCCTATTGAGATCGGACAACCGGTTTTAGTCAAGACAGGCGAAAGAGTAGCTTTTATTGGGATTGGAGAAGGTTTTAATATTGGTTCTGAGATTGTATCCAGTATCAATCAAAATGTTACATTAATTGATGCTAGATTTGTAAACCCAATCAACGCCGACTTTTACAATAAAATAGCCCAAGACCATGATTATATTATAACTATAGAAACTAACGCCTTAAAGGGCGGTTTTGGCTCATTGATTAGAGATGCTGTTAAGTTTACTCACTGCATTGTTCTAAGCTATGGCATTCCTGATAGATTTATTGCACATGGAAGTACCGAGTTACTCATGACAGAGATTGGATTGACACCGGAAGCAATCTTAAAAGATTTGCACTCAAAAGAGATAATAATGGAGAGATAGATGTTGAATAAACAGAAAATACTGCGTTTACGCACAATTGCTAACCCTTTGAAACCCATAGTTTACATTGGACAAAAAGGCTTCAATGATGAGATTCTTGCTCTTATTGATAGAGAGCTCAACAATCACGAGTTACTGAAAATTAAGTTTCAGGACTTCAAAGACCAAAAGAAAGAGATAACTGACGAAATCTGTGAAAAACTGGAATGTACAAAGATATCAATTGTTGGCTTTGTTGCTACTATTTATCGTCAACATCCGGATCCAGAAAAGAGAAAGATAGTTATCTAATTTATGCCCGATTACCTAGACGATCCCATTGTTGCCATAGCAACTCCACCAGGTACCGGTGGAATTCACGTTCTTCGGGTTAGTGGTGAAAACTGTATTAGCATTGTAAACAAATATCTGTCCAAAGATATTAAGAAAAGGCATGCTAATACAGTTACATTTTGTGATTTTATTGATAATAACATCATACTTGACCAAGTTCTCTGTACTATCTTTAAAACACCACATAGTTATACCGGAGAGGATGTTGTCGAGATTAGCTGTCATGGTTCTCAATTCATTGCAGACAGAATCCTTCAAGCTCTTTTAAGAGATGTCAGATTAGCCAATCCGGGTGAATTCACTTTAAGAGCGTATCTCAATAACAAACTTGACCTTACCCAAGCTGAAGCTGTTAACGATCTTATTAATAGTCAGACAGTCAAATCGCACGATTTAGCAATGAAACAGTTGGAAGGATCGCTATTTCATAAGATAGAAGAGCTTCTTGATAAGCTTATAGCATATCGAATGCAAGTTGAACTGGAGATCGATTTTCTAGAAGATGACAATCCTGAGATTGATATGTCTGCCTTGAAAGCAAAACTGATAGTGTATATAAATGAGTTGAAGCAACTTGCTGACACCGGTGAGAATGGTAGAATTCTTAGGGATGGATTAAAGGTTTGTCTGATAGGTGCACCTAATGCAGGAAAATCCAGTTTATTCAATCAGTTCCTGGAATGTGAACGAGCAATTGTAACTCCTACACCTGGTACAACACGCGACTATCTTGAAGAGGTAGTATCAATTCAGGGGTATTTGGTTAAATTCTTTGATACAGCAGGTATCCGTGAGACATCTGATGACATTGAAAAGCTTGGAATCCAGCGTTCTCTAGATATCATTGATAAAGCTGACAAGGTTGTTTATGTACATGATATAACACAGCCCAGTATTAGTCCTAGTGCTTATATTGAGAATATTGATAACGATAAGATAATCAAGGTTCTAAATAAAGTTGATAATTCTGATGCGATCATACCGAGTGAGTATCAAGATTACATAATATGCTCTGCCCTATCCTCAGATGGCATTGGTAATCTTGAGAAGGAGCTTTTAGAACAACTTAAAGTTAGTGAATCTGAATCAGTATTGCTTACTAATAGGAGACAAGTTAATGCAGTACTACATGCAATTAAGTCAATGGAGAAAGCAGTTGAGTCTATTGATGCAGAACTTGGTTATGAATTCACAGCATTTGATTTAAAGGAAGCATCACAGCATCTTGAAGAAGTTATTGGTAAAATATCAAACGATGATATCTTAAATAAAATCTTCGATAATTTCTGTATCGGGAAATAAATAAAGGCTATTGATTTCTCAATAGCCTAAAAATCCAAAAGATTTCTTATAATTCGATAGCAGCAACTGGGCAAGTTGATACACAAGCACCACAATCGATACAAGTTTCTTCGTTCACAACAGCTTTGTCATTTTCCATTACTAAAGCAGCAACAGGACATGAGTCGATACATGCTGAGCAACCGATACATGTTTCTTTGTTAATTTTAACAGCCATTTGTTCCTCCTGTGTTATTTTCTTATATCCACATAATCCTCTCTTATCCGATGTCAAGCTTTTTCACTATTTTTTTGTTAGATTGAAATTAGCTGACAAATGTTAGAAGTGTCTAATTCTTGATTGTGGATCAGAAGTTTAAGCAAATATATCTCAATCGAAAGATTTAATTTTCCTTGTATTACATTCTCCTTTTGGGGATCTAAGATTTGTAACACAATCTGATATCATAAATTAATAATTAAACAAATCACTACTCTAATAGGAGTGAAATATTCACATAGATAAATAAAAAACTTTACAATATTAATTCTGTGTTTAGTATCGGCACAGGTAGATTATGAAGAAAAGGTGGAGAATCTATGTTTAAAAAACTTATTTTGATTATGGTAGTATGTTTCCTACTGACCACTCTAACAGCTATAGAGTATAAAGAAACATCGACGAAGCAGTATATGGGAGCTCATGCCAGTGACCTGATCGGCAGTGGTCTTATGTACAGAATTAGTGGTTCACCATGGGGTATGGGATTAGTTCTTGGTGGAGCTGCAGACGGTGAAAAAGGTGCTAAATTTGATTCATACTTCAACGCTGGTGGTATGGCCACTTACAAATTAAAAGATTTCAAAAAAAGCACTTTCTTCTATTTCCTTGGCGGCTCATATCATTATCGTGAAGATCGTCATGAACTAGACGTTTTGGAACAGGAAGTAGATGGTAAAGATTACGAAACCGAGATTAAAGAGAAATACTACTATGGTATGGGACTTGGATTTGATTTAAAAATGAATGATTGGGGTATACTTGCAATTCATTGGCCGGTTACTTTCCGTGATGATGGCTATATAAGTATGTACATTCCGATGGCATCTTTTCTAATCAGATTCAAATAAACTAGCTTTCAAACTATTTTTAAGTCTGTGAACTACACAGACTTTTCTCTTTATCTTGACATTTTGTTTTATCATAACTTTATGCTATTATTACAGTACGATAAATGAATTGACATAGAGCAGGGACTCTTCTTTTTTGCAACCAGATTCCAAAGGAGGAAAAGTGGCGATTACAATAAATCCTGAAAAAATAGATATAGAACATTTTGAGGACAGACAATATAATGTTATTCCTCTAAGACGTATGCTTATTGCACCTAGAATTATTGCACCTGTACTCGTAGGCAGAGAGATATCAAAGGAAGCAGTTGAGCAAGCTCTTGTTTATGATAAACTTATTTTTTGTGTTACTCAACGTGACGGTGATGAGTCAGATGCTAATCCAACAGCAAAACAGCTTTACAGAACTGGTACTGTCTGCCAGATTCTTCAAAGTTTCAGGTTACCTGACGGAAACATCCGTTTATTGGTTGAAGGTATGTATAGAGCAACTGTTGTACGCTTTATAAATGCTAAAAAACTTATGAGAGCGAACCTGGTAAGAACTGATTTAGAACTCAATGTTAATAGAATAGAACTTACTGCTTACCAACGTAACTTACGCTCTCTGTTCAGTGACTACATAGCTGTTAATAATTCTCTTCCCGAAGAGATGATTCAATCACTTGATGCTCTTGATGATCCCGTGGAGATATTCTATTTTATACTTACATACTTCAATGTTGATATTCACACTAAGCAAAGAATATTCAATGACAATAATATCAAAACCGGATTAGCTGAATTATTGAGAACTATGAATCGAGAGATTGAAGTTGCTAAACTAGAGCAGCGCATCGAAGGCCGAGTGAAGAAGACTCTTAATAAGATGCAACGTGAATACTACTTAAATGAGCAGTTAAAGATCATCCATAAAGAACTGGGTATCACAGAAGAAGATGATTCAAACCTTATAAAGCTTAAAGAGAAGGCTGACAAGGTTAACCTTAGTCCTATGGCAAAGAAACGCTTTGATGAAGAGCTAAAACGTCTTCAAAGAATGGCACCACAATCACAAGAGTATGGAGTTGTTCTCAACTATATAAACTGGATACTTGATATTCCTTGGGATATGAAGAAGACAGATGAAGTAGATATAAAAGGTGCACGTGAGATCCTTGATGCTGACCATTATGGATTAGATAAAGTTAAAGAGCGTATTCTTGAATTCATCTCAGTTATAAAGCTTTCTAAGAAGACCAAAGGTCAGATTATCTGTTTTGTAGGACCTCCGGGAGTTGGTAAAACCTCACTTGGTCGTTCTATTGCCCGTTCTTTAAATCGTGATTTTGTACGGATATCTCTAGGTGGTGTTAGAGATGAAGCTGAGATTAGAGGGCACAGACGAACTTATGTCGGTGCAATACCGGGTATTATTATCCAAAGTATGAAGAAAGCCGGTTCAATGAATCCGTTGATCATGATGGATGAGATAGATAAGATGAGTATGGATTTCCGTGGTGATCCTGCCTCTGCCCTACTTGAAGTACTTGATCCTGAGCAAAACAATGATTTTAGAGATCATTATCTTGATTTCGGGTATGACCTTTCAAAAGTTATGTTCATCACAACTGCTAACAGCTTAGCAGGGATCCCGGCACCTCTAATGGATCGTATGGAATTGATTAGAATTCCAGGATATACTCAGTTTGAGAAGCAGAATATTGCTAAGAAACACCTAATACCTAAACAGATTGAAGAGCACAATATTGGTGATAAAGTTACGATATCTATTCCTGAAAAGCAGATTAGTAATGTTATATCAAATTACACTCGTGAAGCAGGTGTACGTGAGCTTGAACGTAAGTTTGCTCAGATTATTCGTAAGATCGTTAGGAAGTATGTTGAAGGTGATATAAAGAAACGCATAACCCTTAACGATAAATCTGTAAAAGAGTTCTTAGGAATTCCTATCCACTCATCATCATTAGCCAATAAACGTGATAAAGTTGGTATAGTCACAGGTTTAGCCTGGACAGCTGTAGGTGGAGAAACAATGCAGATTGAAGTTGTAACAATGCCGGGTAGTGGTAGAGTTAAACTCACAGGAAAGCTTGGTGATGTTATGAAGGAATCGGCTATGGCTGCTTTAAGCTATGCACGATTACATGCTAAGAAGTATAAGATAGAGCCTGATTTCTATAAGAAGAAGGATATTCATCTTCATATTCCAGAAGGTGCAATACCAAAAGATGGTCCATCTGCTGGTGTTACCATTGCAACTGCTTTCATCTCCATTCTTAGTGGAAAGAAAGTACGGCATGACATAGCGATGACAGGCGAAATCACTCTTTCCGGTCAGGTTCTTGCGATTGGTGGATTACCTGAAAAGCTTATCGCTGCTAAACGTCAGGGAATTACTAACGTGATTATTCCTGAGAAGAACAAGATTCATCTGGAAGAGATTCCTGAAGAGATAAAGAAAGACATGAATATCATCTTTGCAACTAAAGTAGAAGATGTTTTAAAGGAAGCTATTAAGTAAATGAAGTTCAAGATTATTACCAGAAAAGTATTGCAAGATAGGTCTTTAGAACTAGTACTTTTTACTCCCAAAGAGGAGGTAATAGTACTTGGCTACATCCTGGAATCTTTTGAGGGTTGGTTTAACTATTCAACTATAGATCAGAAGAAGCAGCTTTTCAAGGTAAATGTCATGAAGGACTTCGTTCAAAATGCTGATGAGATATTGAAGTTTCTCAAAAGCTGGTCTCCCCCAACCAGGAATTTCTATTAATAAAGAGAGTAAAATGGAATTAGATTTAACTAGCTATAAATGCGGATATGTTGCCATTATTGGTAAGCCCAACGTAGGTAAATCAACACTGCTGAATGCCCTAATTGGAGAGAAGTTATCAATAACTACTCCTAAACCTCAAACAACCAGACAGTCAATCAAAGGTATCTATTCCGATAAGCAGAAACAGATTGTGTTTGTTGATACTCCCGGGTTTGTAGAACCACGTTATGAGCTTCATACTCGAATGAGAAATATTATATCAGACTCTTTGAAGGATGCTGATATTGTTCTCTTTATGACTGATATTAGGGACTTCCCAACTGATTATGATAATCAGGTTATTGAGAAAGCCGGGAAAGTCAGAGTTCCTAGAGTAGCGGTGTTAAACAAAATCGATCTTACTTCAAATGAAGACTTCGAGGAGAAGAAGAAGCTTCTTGAAGAGAAGTTTGATTATGTTTTCGGTATTTCAGCCTTGAAAGGAACTAACAATGAAGCATTAATGCAAAAACTTACTGATTTGCTTCCATATTCACCTCCCTTCTATGATCCTGAAAACTTATCTGATCTCCCAATGCGTTTCTTCGCTCAAGAGATGATAAGGGAAAAGATTTTCCTCATATTTGATAAAGAAGTACCATATTCCACAGCTGTGATGGTTGATCGATATAAGGAGGAACCGGATGTTATCAATATTGATGCTACAATCTGGATTGAACGTGAGAGTCAAAAACCTATAATTATCGGTTCTAGAGGTAGTGGTCTTAAAAAGATTAGGATTGCTGTTGAAAAGGATTTAAGCAAGATGCTTGAGACAAAGGTTCTTGTCCATCTTTGGGTAAAAGTAAAGAAATCCTGGAGAAAGAATAACCTTTATCTAAAAGAGTTAGGTTTCTAAACTAAACAATAGATTTATCTTGGGCTGAGTAATCAGCCCAATTTTAATATCTCAATCAATTAGGCTATGAACAGATATACGCAGTGCGATTTGCAATGACTTACCGCATTTCAGGGAGTTTGTCAGCCTGATAAGGCAAACGGACTTCCTAAAATGCACTCCGATGTAGCATATCCCTGATTTCGTTCTCGCGTCACGCTATCGCTGCAACGCAAGTCCGAAATAGACATACACAGTGCGATTTGCAATGACTTAGCTATATTTATTGCCCTTTTTACTCTCTTTTACTGCTCTATCCATCAACGCACTGCGTTTGCACTGTGTACGCACTGTGAAGGCACTACCAACCCACTGTTTCACTGGGTGCACAGTGCGTGCACAGTGGGAAAACAGTGGGATGACTGCGTTTTGTTGAATAGTACAATAAGAGAATACTTTAAAAGACCAAGGTGTAAAAAACTAAATCCTTGACACGCTAGATTTACATATCAATAATGTAGATGTTTATGCTGATAGCTAGATTAATCCTAATCTCTCTATCACCATAAACTATCAGGCAATGCAATACTTTTGGAGGTATTATGAAAAAGCTGTTGATAGTAATCATGGTAATTCTCTCATCTCTTATCAACCTATACTCAGACCCTGTTGAACCACAAGGTAGTGGCACGGAAACAGACCCTTACCAAATCGCAAACTTTGAGAACCTATTATGGTTAGGTTTTGATCAATCAATGCTGGATTCTCACATCATCCAAACTGCTGATATTGACTGCTCTGATAACGGTCTAAATGATGTTTGGTTTCACTCTATTGGTGATTGGGATCATTATATTGGATTTACTTATTCCTTTTCAGGTAATTATGATGGACAAGGTTATACTATAAGTAATCTTGAGCCTATTGGAAGATATGTAGCCGGGTTATTTGGAGGAATCAACAATGCAACTATTAGCAATGTACATCTTGAAAACATATATGTTTTAGGTGGTTATTCCGGTGCACTAGTTGGAATTGGTACTGGAAATATAATTAACTGCTCAGCTTCAGGAATAGTTCATGGAGCTGAATGTACAGGTGGTCTTGTCGGTATGTTTTCAGATGGTCAGATTACTAACTGTTCTAGTACCTGCGATGTTGTATCTTATGCTGGTGAATTTACCTGGGCAGAAGGATTGACAGGTGGCTTGGTTGGTGATTGCTTTAATAATAATGTAGTAATTCAAAACAGTTTCTATGATTATGAATCTGTACTTATAGAAGATGTGCACACAATCAAAGTTGGTGCATTAGATAGCCAAACATTCCAAACTTGGCTTGATAATGGAAGGTATTTGAATGTTGATGATTATCTCACTTCTGTTGATGGTGTTTATCAAATCTCAACTGCTGATGAGCTGAAGTCTCTGCTGATGTTTGGATATGATGCTTATAGTTTCGAGTTAACAAATAGCATTGATTTATCTGCTCTCACAAACATATACTTTCCAATGTTTACAGGTTCATTTAATGGGAATGGACACAGTATAACAAATCTTCATCTTAACTACGAAGAGCAAGCCTATGTGGGTTTATTTGGTTATACATATAACGCATCATTTGAAGACTTAGTTATTAGTAACTCAACCGTATCAGGGAAACGGTACACCGGGATGATTAGCGGAAGAGCAACAGATTCAACATTCAATAATTGCCTTATCTCAGGCGAATTGAACGGAGGTTATCAATCTGGTGGAATTGCAGGATATGGAAGGGATTTAGACCTGTTTAACTGCCAAGTTAACATTGTCCTCGATGCCGGTAGTTACTCAGGAGCATTATTAGGAGCTTCCTACAACTGTACTATTGAAAACTGTTCTTCCAACTCAACTGTATTTGGAACAACTAGAGTAGGTGGTTTAATTGGAGATTGTAGTAGAACTACAATAACTAACTCCCACGCTACCGGAACAGTTACAGATAATACCCTTTATGGATACGCATTTGGTGGCTTAGTAGGTGATTGTAATAGTCATTCATTTATCTCCAATTGTTATACGACAAACAGTATAACGGGTAGACAAGGAGTTGGTGGTTTGATTGGATGGAATAGTGTATCAGAAATCTCTAATAGCTACAGTACCTCAAATGTTGAGGGTAACTATAGAGTAGGTGGTTTTATAGGAAGCAGCCATTCACATGAGATAGACAATTGTTATAGCACCGGGATGGTAGTAGCTGATAGTACTGCCGGCGGTTTTATTGGTGCAGTAAGTAACTCTGAGTCTATTATATATAAATCATATAGCACTGGTTATGTTGATTGCCCGGATGGGTGGGGATTCATTGGACTAGATCATGATGGTGCCATTGAGTACAATTGCTTTTGGGATATTGAGACATCAGGCAAAACAATGAGTTATGGTGGAATGGGCAGAACTACTACTGAGATGAAGACAATGTCCACCTATACTGACTTCGAGTGGGGATTTATTACTCAACCTTGGAATGATGAGGACTACTGGTATATTGAACCTGAACATAACGATGGTTATCCCTTCTTAACAACACTCCCACTCGGTGTTGATGATGATGAAGTAAATCCGCAGCTTGAGCCTAACAGGATTACTCTTTCGAACTATCCTAATCCTTTTAATCCAACTACGAAGATAGAATTTAATCTTTCCCATCAAGGAGATGTTAACATTTCCATCTTTAATATCAAAGGGCAAAAGATAAAGACTCTCTCCGATAAACGATACACGCAAGGTAAACACTCAGTCATCTGGAATGGCGATGATGCTAACAATAATGCTGTGAGTTCAGGAGTCTATTTCTATAGATTTAAGAGTGGTTCTACTGATATAACTAAGAAGATGATGCTGTTGAAGTAGGAAACTCAGATTATGATTGCTATCAATTTTCAATCTCATATAGTATTCGGATGAACTTACTATTGATATTTAAACAATTCTTATTCACAATAATTGCTTATATATTCTATCAAGTAACTTGACATCTCAGTAATTGTATTTTGCTTTCACGGTTATGCTCTAATGATGCACTTAATCTATTGAATCTATTGGATGACTGCTCAATGAAAGTGTAATGGTATGAAGATATGAAGTGGATTATCATAAGTGCCAAATAAAATAGCTTGACTCAATGTCTGCAATTATCGAACTTGATCTGATAAATCTCAGATAAAAGGAAATTTGCGTTAATGCAGGAAGAAATAAAGTATCTGCTTCAATATGAAGCTATCGTACATTTATATATTACACTTACCTCTTTCTTCGGTAAGTTTGTAAAATCTTTCCGCTCGTTAATCAGATATAAGTGGCTTATAATTCTTACAGAGTTGAACTTCCTCTTAGCCATCCGCAAGTATATCTGTCAGGTTCCTTTCCATCCATTGGTTTTGAGATTATAGACACCACTTCCCCACTCGATAAACAATATAGATAAATAAAAATCAATAAAACAGGAGAAGTAGATCATGAAAAACAGATCAGTACGAGGAATGTTAATATTCCTGTTCATACTTCTGTCCCTCTATTTTACCCTACAATTTGTACCGGGTATCCCATGGGGTTGGGCTCAGAAGCAACTGAATCTTGGTTTAGACTTGAAGGGTGGTATGCAACTGCTTTTAGAAGTTGACTTCAGTGAAGTTAAAATCAATAAAGCTGACAAAGAAAACGCTGTTCAATCTGCCATTGAAATTATTAGAAACCGTATCGACCAATTTGGTGTTACAGAACCGTCAATCCA
The DNA here is from genome assembly GCA_963677495.2 of Cloacimonadales bacterium (SeqCode). Lineage (GTDB taxonomy): Bacteria > Cloacimonadota > Cloacimonadia > Cloacimonadales > JAFGVF01 > Zophobacter. The sequence continues at coordinate 888,933 of CAXXOU010000004.1, read as the reverse complement.
GAGAATCGGAGAGAACAGAATTCTTGTTCAGTTACCCGGTATTCAGGAATTTGACAGAGCTAAGAACCTTATCGGACGTACAGCACGCCTTGAGTTCAAACTCGTTGCAGAACAAAATGAGTATGAAAAAGTTCTCACCAGTATCGATGAATACTTACAGAAAAACCTCGATAAGTACAGTTTCTTAAGTGAAATTACTGAAGAGATTGCAAAAGCAGATGCTGATGTAGCTTCTGACATCCTTAGTGATGATGCAGCTGATTCTACATCAACTACATCTGAGACAGTTGAAACTGACCTCTTAGATGAAAAGGATAAAGTCTTCACTAACCTTATTAATAGTGGTGACAGACCTTATACTATTGCTTATGATTATGTACCTTTCTTTAAGAAACTTCTTGATGATCCTGCTTTCAAAAGATCTTTCCCATCAAACTATCAGTTAGCTCTTAGTAAAGATGATAAAGATGATCCTAAAGCAGACAGAGGTATATATATACTTTATTCTAATGCTGAGATTACAGGTGATTACCTTGATGATGCACATACATCAACAGGTAAGAACATGAGTGATCCTAACACATATAACAAACCAATCATCAATCTTGAGTTCAACAGAAACGGTGCTAAAAAGTTTGCCAACATTACCGGTCAAAACAGAAACCGTATGCTTGCTATCGTTCTTGATGATGTTGTTTATATGGCACCAAGAATCAATGATAGAATCCCTGATGGTAGAGCTATCATTAGTGGTGTATTCAATATGGCTGAAGCACATGACCTTGTTATCGTTCTTAAAGCCGGTAACCTTCCTGCACCTGTAGAGATTATCGAACGTAAAGACGTTGGTGCTACTCTTGGTACAGATAGTATTCAAGCTGGTAAAATGGCTGGTATCATCGGTCTGGTTATTGTTGCTATCTTCATGCTTATATACTACAAAATCGGTGGTTTATTCGCAAACTTTGCTTTAGTATTGAATATTGCATTCACACTTTCTATCCTTACACTTTTCGGTGCAACATTAACAATGCCTGGTATCGCCGGTCTTATTCTTACTATCGGTATGGCAGTTGATGCAAACGTTCTTATTTTCGAAAGAATCAGAGAAGAACTTGCACTTGGTAAGACAGTCAGATCTGCAGTTGATGCAGGTTTTGCAAGAGCTATTATCACAATCGCTGACGCTAACATCACAACATTGATTGCAGCGATTGTTCTTTATAACTTCGGAACAGGTCCTATTCGTGGATTTGCTGTGACACTTGGAATCGGTATTGTAGGTTCTATGTTCACTGCTATCGTATTTGTGAAAGCATTATTTGATACTTTCGTAACAAGCGGTAACCGCGAAAAGTTGAGCATTTAGGAGGTCACCGTGAGATTATTAGCAAACACAAACTTCCAGTTCATTGAAAAACGTAAAATCGCTTATATGATTTCCGCTTTTGTTATCCTTGCAGGTATCGTTGCAATGGTTATCAATGGTGGGCCAAAATATGGTATCGACTTCACAGGTGGTATCTCATTAGAACTTGATTTCACACCAGTGAAAGAAGGTACAACACCGGTTGAAATTGATGTTATTCGTGACGTAATGAAGAAAGTTGGCCAGAGCAGTGCTGAGATTCAGAAACTCGGTGGTGCAGACAGTCAAATCTTCTTAATTAAAGCCCAGACTTCTGAAGAAGGTGACCAGATGTCAGCTATCCTTAAAGCTTTCAAAACTGAGTTACCTGAATATGCGAATAAATCTGAAAAAGATTTTGTTCGTTTACAGCAGGAAATTGGTCCTAGAGTTGGTGAAGAACTTAAATGGCAAGCTATCAAAGCAATCTTCGTATCTCTTATCCTTATGATTATCTATATCTGGATTAGATTCGAGCTTACCTTTGGTGTTGCAGCTATGATTGCACTTTTCCATGATGTTCTTATCACACTCAGTATCTTCTCTATCTTCGGAAAAGAGATTTCTACAAGTATCGTAGCTGCATTGCTCATGCTTGTTGGTTACTCAATAAACGATAGTATCGTTGTTTTCGATAGAATCCGTGAAGATTTAAGAAAACGTCATCGCGACAGCTATGCTAACGTTTTCAACTTCTCAATCAATAAAACATTGAGCAGAACCATCATTACATCAGGTACAACTATCCTTACTGCGTTGTCTCTGTATATCTTTGGTGGAACTGTTATCAAAGACTTCTCATTTGCTATCCTTGTGGGTGTTATCACAGGTACATACTCATCAATCTTCGTTGCAAGCCCAATCGTTGTAGACTGGTTCCATGCAACTAAGAAAGATCATCCTCGTTTCAAGAAGATGACCGGTCGCAAATAAGAATATACATTTCAAAAGAAAGCTGTCTAAGGGCAGCTTTCTTTCTTTTTTTATGCATTATTGTTGACAAATCCCACCAATATTTACCCTTACAAAAAACTTTTAAGAAGAGACTATGGAAACATTAAAGAAAGTATATAAAATAGCACTAAAGAATTGGAAATATTTAGTCGGAAGTCTCATTGCAATGCTTATATTCACTGTTTTTAGTGGATTGAGTATCACAATGATAGTTCCTATTTTAGACTATGTATTCGTCGATTCACCAAAAGATGTAACTATTACAACTGCAAGTGAGTTTCTTTCTCAAGCTCAGATGATTATCTCACAGTTCCTGAGTGAACACTCCCTCTTTAATTTAGATCATGAGATATTAAAAACACTTGGTACTCAATTTGAAGCTTTATGTATGAAAACGGATTCCTATATGCTTCTCTGGATTATAAGTATCGGCTTTGTCTCTATTTACCTTCTAAAAAATACTTTCTTTTACCTTAATAGAGTCTTTTCATTAACTCTTAGGGGTAGAACTGTATATGAACTAAGAACCAGTTTATTTAAGAAGTACTTATACCAATCTATGGCATTCTTCCAAGATAATAAGACTGGAGATTCATTAGTGAGGATGATATCAGATATACAGATAGTGAGTGACCAGTTCATTGGTTCTGCTTTAGCTATAATGAGAAACATCTCACTTGTAATCATGTATGGTTACATTGCTATTGCAATAAACTCAAAACTATTCTTAATGATTCTGCTTATTCTTCCCGGGTTCGGTTGGTTAATAAACTTCATAGGCCAAAAGCTTAAAAAGTATGCTAAACGTCAGCAGGGACAGTATTCAACAATGTTCTCATACATGGAAGAAGTACTCAGTAACATGAAAGTAGTTAAAGCCTTTTCTAAAGAGCATTCTGAAGAAGATAAGTTCAAGGGAGTAAGTTTTAAATACTATAAATTATGGAGAAAATCACACCTCTATACTAGCTTTAATATACCTATCTCAGAGCTTTCAAGTGCTATTATGGGAGCTGTACTCCTGATCATTGGTGGTAAACTTGTTCTTGATCAAGCCACAGGTTTCTCCATCGGTAACTTTATGGCATTTCTTTTCGCTATATTCTCAACAATGCATCCTTTAAAAGAACTCACTAAAGCTTACTCGAATATTAGAAAAGGTCTGGTATCATTAGACCGTATTGGTGAAATCCTTAATAGAGATGAGGATGTTACTGAAATTGAAAACCCTATCAGAATTGATAGTTTCAACAAAGCTATTACATTTGAGAAAACTGTATTCTCTTATGACAAAGAAACTGATGTGTTGAAAGCGATTGATTTAAAGATAAACAAAGGTGAACGGGTAGCATTAGTTGGTAATAGTGGTTCAGGTAAAACAACTCTTGTAAATCTATTACTTCGTTTCTATGATGTAACCGGTGGAGATATTAAAATAGATGGTAAATCCATTCATGAACTTGCTGTTGATGATTTGCGTAGTCTTTATGGCTATGTTACTCAGGAATCTATTCTTTTCAATGCAACCGTTGCAGAGAATATCTCCTATGGTACTCTTAATGGTTTATCAGATGAGAAGATTCAAGAAGCTGCGAAGATTGCTTATGCAGATGAGTTCATCGATACAATGCAGGAGGGATATAAAACTGAAATAGCTCCAAAAGCTTCAAATCTATCAGGTGGGCAAAAGCAACGTTTATGTATCGCCAGAGCAGTTGCAGGTGATCCACCAATTCTTATCTTCGATGAAGCCACAAGTGCTTTAGACACAGAATCAGAGCAGAAAGTCCAACAGGCAATAGAAAGTGCTACTGCCCATAGAACTGTTATCATGATTGCCCATAGACTTTCCACAGTCATTTCAGCCGATAAGATAGTTGTGATGGATAAAGGTAACATTGTTGGTATTGGGAAGCATGATGAACTTTTGAAGACATGTGATAGATACAAAATGCTTTATAATATGCAGTTTCATGCAGGATAGAATAATTTGAGAAGAATATATATACTCACAGCAATGCTTGTAGCCTATGTTTCGACATTAGCTTTCCCAGTACTCTTCGATACTATTGCATCAGAAGAGAATGAAATGCTTGAGTTTAAATACTTCTTGGTAGATGTGCCTTCAAATTCTGAAGTTCTTCTCACACTTTATCACAACGGGGAAGCACAAGTTTACAGAGAAGAAATAACAGAAGATGTTGTAGATAAGGTAGAAAGAACTATTTCAATTCCTAAAAGAGAATTTGATGAGTATAGAATGGAGTTGTTTACTAATGATTTCCTCTATTCCGAAATGGTTTATGTTCCAGCAGGTAGATACAGTTGTGAGATTAAAGAACGAATACTTGAACAGATTTCTGTAAAGGCGTTCTTTATAAGCAAATTTGAAGTCACAAATGAACAATACAAGCAGTTCATTTTGGCTGACGGATATGAAATAGAAGATAAATGGACTATCAGGAAGGACTTGATGAAAGATCCTAAGATAGGATGGTTCTATCAAGGTCTTAAAAGACTTACTAAGCCAATGCAATGGAGTTATAGAAACACTCCATGGTACAAGGACGCTCGTTTAAACAAACCGAATGATCCTGTTACCGGAGTTACTTGGTTTGAGATTAATGCTTTTTGTAATACATTAAACGTAACACTTCCAAATCACAGACAAATAGAACTCCTCTTCCCTACCACCATTGCTAGTAAAGTTCAGAAAGATGTGACTGCTAAAGTGGAAAATGTCACAACAGGTGTTTCAGAATGGACTCTAACAGGTACACCTCCGGCTTCATCTTCTTGTGGTGGTTGTAATGAAATGATTTGCTTTCAAAACAATGAAGAGATCGACTCTAAATACCCTATCGAGAAGTACAAATGCCCATTATACAAGAATTCAGGACTAGGCTTTAGGTATGTTATCAATGAATAAACTTATACTAATCTTTGTTTTACTGCTTATATCTTTAAACATGTTTGCTCACCCTCACATGTTCATTGATAGTAAGATTACTATTGCAACTCATTCAAGTGATTCATTACTTATTCAAACAGACTGGCAATTTGATCCATACTTTTCTTTGAGTCTTATCGAGGACTTTGATTATGATAAGAATGGATTGTTTGAAGGTGCGGAAATCGATTCTTTAGAAGTCAATGCTTTCAACTTTGTACAGAACTTCAATTACCTTTATGATGTTAAAGTTAATGAGAGTGCTTTCACAATAAATTCTGTAAGCAATTTTAAGGCATATATAGACGAAGAAGATGTCCATTACACATTTGAATACATATTACCAAAGAAAAACGCTAAAATCATTAGTTATGACCCAACATACTATATTGAAGTGTGTGCTCTGATGTCAAAATCTCAGGATCTGCAAAACGTATCATTTGAAGAAAAACGAGTTAGAGTCAACTTTGAGATGTATGGGAAACTACCGGTTCCTCAGTTTGAGATAACAGTTAATGAATAGATACATTGCTGTATTTCTGATTATTATATCATTCACCACTGCATTCGCAAATCCGTTGATAGGAAATAGGCATGCAGCACCAAAAGCCGATTCTATTCGAGTCGCCAAACCAACTTACTCTACAGGTCCATCATTCAAACCTCTATTAAAACTCCAACGAGAGATTCGTTTTCGTATGCATAAGGTTAATAAGAAACTTAAGACTAAAGAAGGATTCATTACATTCTGTTTTCTTATCTTTCTTTATGGATTGGTTCATGCTTTAGGCCCAGGTCATGGTAAGTTATTCATAATCGGTTACTTCTCAGCTAACCCGATGAATCGAATTAAACGGGTCAGAAGTACGTTCTTAATCGGGATTGTGCATGCAATATCTACATTTTTATTGCTCATGGTGCTGAAAGGGATAAGTAATCTTTCGGTTATTAAGCATTCAGACTCAATTATCAGGTTTGCCCAGCTCTCCTCTTTTGCCTTAATTATCATTGTAGCTGTCTCAATGATAGTAAATAATCTTACAAGTAAGAAAAACAGGAAGCTAACCTTCTGGACTTTAGTGCTTGCCATTGGTATTGTACCATGTCCTGCCACGCTACTGGTAATTAATTATCTAATGCTTACAACCAATGATTTTGTTAAAATCATTATCGCTACACTATCAATCGGTTTAGGCATGAGTTTAAGTCTTACAATCTTCTCACTTCTCCCCTATGGTGCTATCCAAAAGACAAAACTAAAAGATACAAAGTGGCTTGCGTTTATCAGTCCTGCATTTATGATAGTAATCGCCATTTTCAGTATAATTGTATTTGCTAAATAACCCAACTATGGATTTAACCGACTGAGTCGGTTTGTATGTGGCACTTTCTGAATTAGCACAAAACCCGTATTGATGTAGGTTATGCTGTGTGCTTTTGATGAAGTCCGTTCCCGCTCCGCAAGCTTCATATCTGACAAACTCCATAAAGCGGTCGAGTGGCTGGTGTATCTTCGCAGCTGATGCAATCCACACTTTCACTAACCTATCACAACTCGCGGGGATTATTTGGGAGTTTTATGCGACTTACAAGGGAATTTCTCGGGAAAAGTCCCGAGTGTGTCCCGTGAATTATGAAAGACTAATGAAGCATCGATTAGAGCTTAATAATAAATTAGTTTTAAGTATTTTAGGGTACTAACCAAGTCCTTCCAGTTTTAGCGATTAGTCTTGCATTCATATATGCTTGGTCCATTGTTAAAACTGTTCTAGCTATGTATAATGATTTGCTATTATCCTCAGGTGATTCTTGTTTATCTAGAACGATTGCCATATCGGGTCTGTTCTCAGGGTTAACAAGAGCTACCGGCATTAATAGTTGAATACTATCTTTATGCCAAATAGGAACACTGTAATGGTAATTTCTACGTATCTTCTTCTTAGAAGCTTCTACAGCACCAAAAAGAGCATTTCGGATAAGCATTTGATTTCGATTTAGCTCTTTAGGGAAACGTTCAATATTATCTTCAATTATATGTTCATAGTTAATCTCAATATCAAGTTTATAATCAAAGATAAGCTCTGCAGGATTAACAATATAATCAGCAAGTTCCGGTGCATAAGAATAATATTTCATTCTATCATCATTGGATTTTATAAAGTCTTGAAAATACCAGTGACAAGCATCTCCATTATCATTACTATTTTTAGAGAAAATGGCAAAAATATCAGATCCATATTTAGTCTGCAGCCCAGTGTTAAAACAAGACCAGTTCCCTGAATTACTATAACAAATCTTATTCTCATCTTGAAGTCTCATAAAAGTATAGTTCAAGTAATTAGTTAAGATTGGAATGTCCTGATTTCTATATCTATTTTTCGCATCTTTTGATGTAAAATTCCAGCTTTCATTATCAGCCAGATCAACTAATTTTTTAAAAGGTGTCTCCCAAGTCTCCCCTTTTTTACTATCGAAGTAAAAAAATGCAAATGCTGTCTTATACTCTTGTTCATTGCATCTTCTGAAGAGACTGGCATATTTTTTCTTTCCGTTCATAAGTCCTCCTTTGAACTCTGACAGTCACACTGAAAATATAGGTTAATTTGGTGACAAGCAAAATTTAAAGCGAATTATCTTGCTAATAATACCTGATAATGCAATGTTGCACCACTTAAACAATGGAGTTTTTCATGAAAATTGACTTTTCAAAAATATGGATTCATTATCTGATTGCAGTAATCTATAGTGCGCTTTTTTCTGTAATGGTTATGTTTATCGGAGATTTAGGATTAAAGACACTCATAGGCACATTTGCAGTTTCATGTCCTGCTTTTCTAATGGGTATCCATGCCATAATGCCAGAGGCTGCTAAAGGGGTTACAATGCTTCCAACCTGGTATAGACGAATGTTTGCCTCTTTATCATGGATAATTCCTAGTTTTACTTCATTTTCTATCGCGATAAAAGACTTAAGCTTTTATAATGGTTGTGAGTTGAAAGCTATGTTTGGAAAGACCTTCTGGATAACAGTTATAATCTGCTATCTTTTGATATATAAATTCTTTATCGTTTCCGCTTGGATTTATGAAAGCATCAAAAGAGAGAATAAATAGTTCTATTCACATTTTACTTTTATCATCTCAGCCATAATACTTACGGCAATTTCCCATGGTGTTCTTGAACCAATTTTTAGTCCGATTGGCGCATGAACTTTATCTAGCTGCGGTTGCTTTATTCCCTTTTGCATAAGGTTATCGAATACTTCTTTTGTTTTACTTTTACTTCCCATCATACCCAGATAATGTAAATCCATTTTCACAAGAGATTCGAGAACTTCTTCATCATGTTGATGTCCAAAAGTCATGATAACAGCATAAGCTTTCTTCTGATTAGCAATGATATCTCCAGCTTGAGAATAATCAATAATCTCAAATCTTTCAGCATCAGGATGCTTATTAGAGTTAGCCCATTCCTTTCTACTATCAGCAATTACTACTCTGAATCCACATTTAGAGGCCAGAGAACTCAGAGCAATCCCACAATGACCGGCACCATAGATATAGAGAACCGGATGCTGATTAAGCGGTTCAATCATTACTTTTGCGATACCACCACAAATCATATCATTTGTTTCAAGTTTTCCTAAGTCAAACTCTATCGATTTAGTTTGCAAAGGTTTCTCAGTTCTTACGAGGTCAATGATTTGATATTCAATGTCTCCACCACCAATAGAACCATGTACTTCTCCTCCATCTTCAGAAATAAGCATTTTCATACCTTCTGCCGCTGGAGATGAGCCATCTACATCGGTTATTGTAACAATCCATGCCGGTGTGCTATTAGTAATAAATTCTGCTAAATGTCTATAAAAGTTATTGTTCATTTACTTGCCCCTTATGTCTTTAAGATAATTTACATTCTTTAGAATACCTTTATCATTGCAATTTATTCTGCTGGTTTTCTTCGGGTCAAGATATTTTGATAATGGTAAAGTTGGGTTTTGGAGAATACTATCTCTGATATTTGCAGATATTAAGATCGGATGTCCGGAAATCCCTAAATACGTTGGTTTTACGACATCTTGCTTATTGGTGGTCTGTTCGATTAACAGATCCACTGTTCCTTTTTTAACAAATGGAAAGTCTACCGGATAGATTATGTAGTACTCATCACTGAAAGCGTTCAATCCAAGAACTATGCTATCAATCATCGTGGATTCTCTACTATGATTCACTACAAGCTTGCAATCAACTTTGAGTGTATCACAATAATCTTTAACAATTGGATTAACAACAATAACAACTTTGTCACAGGTAGCACAGTTATTAAGAGCTTTCTCGAGATAAGTAATCTTATCTATTTTAAGTAAAGCTTTGGGGCTACCGATTCTGCGTCCGTAGCCCCCTGCTAAAATGATAGCAGTAATCTATAACTCCTTTAGAAGTCCTGTTTTAGCGTTGAACTCCTCAATTTGTCTATCCCATTCATTTACTTGCGAGAATTTATCGGTCCAATATCCTCGGTCATACCACTGGGCATTCAATTCTTCAACAGTCTTACCTTGTTGTTCAACCCAAGTGAAGTATTTAAGGTTATGCATTCTCTTTTTATCGTAGTATGTCAACTCTATCTGGGAATCAATCCCGAGATGCAGCAGTCTTCCATCAAAGTCAACTGCTGCTCTTTCTCGTGTATATATTCCCTCTTTATTACTATATTCTTCCATACGAGATTGATACATCTCCATTGAATCTGTTGCTACTGTAAACAGTGCATCTTCTTCAGTCATTTCATAATATTTAGCCATCTTGATTGTACCGATAATGTTGGCAATAGAAGAGATACCTAAGAGCTCAAGCTGATTAATTAACTCTTGCTTGATACCTTTCTCCAATAGATATTGCTGCCCTTCCGGTTCGTTAAACAAGCGCATTGTTGCGATTACTAAATCATCATCGATGCCTGCTGCCATATCCATAGTCTTAATATTGTGTACCCAAGGAACATGTTTGTCACCAATACCTTCAATTCTATGTCCACCAAAGCCATTATATAAGAGTGTAGGACATTGTAATGCTTCACCAACTGATAGCTTCATATGTGGATATACCTCTTTCAGATACTCAGCTGCTCCGAGTGTACCTGCAGATCCTTGTGTAAGAAATACACCTGCAAATCTGTCATTGTCTTTCTTCTCATTATTGAAAACTTCTTCCATTGCAGGGCCGGTTACAGCATAGTGCCATATCGGGTTACCAAACTGCTCGAATTGGTTCATGTTAACAATTGTATCACCCCGTTCATGTAGTAACTCTTTTGCTTTATCATAAATCTCTTTTACATTGCTCTCACAACCCGGTGTTGCGAACACCTCAGCACCAATCTCTTTAAGCCAGTTGAATCGTTCCTGACTCATCTCTTCAGGTAGAATAGCAATAGCATGGCAATCAAGTAAAGCTGAGTTGTAAGCTCCACCTCTACAGTAGTTACCAGTAGAAGGCCAGAGTGCTTTCTGTGTTGTAGGATCAAATCTACCAGTAATCAGTTTCTCAACTAATGGACCAAATGTTGCACCCACTTTATGTGCTCCTGTTGGGAAGTATTTCCCAATGAGTACATAGATTGGAGAAGGAATACCTGTAAGCTCAGAAGGCAATTTGATATAGTTTACATCACCATAACCACCACCTTTGGTCACTGGCTCATTCTTCCAAGTGATGCGGAACAAATTCAAGGGATTCAAATCCCATAATCCAACATCTTTAAGTCCATTCTTGATGGCATCAGGAACAAGCTTAGGGTTTCTCATCTGCTTATAGGTTGGGATGATTATATTCTTTTCTCTGCATCTTTTTATTGTGTTGTTGAGTATTTCTGTTCTATTCATGACTCCCCCTTAGTATCTCTCAATGTTGCGTTCTAATATTTCTGTAAGTTTAAGCTTAGGATTCTTAAACCTTGCTAAGAAAATCATAGCAGCAATAACAAATGGTTTATATCCTGCTTCTTTATAAGTCTCTTTTCTATATCTATCAAAAACTGACTTTGCTACCTCTCCCCTTTCACAACTTACATCTGTAATATCAGCAGGAAGACAGTGCATATATAATGCTTTTCCATCTTTTGTCAGTTTCATCTTCTCTTCAGTACATTCCCAATCCATGTACTTCGCATTGTTCTCAAGACATGACTTCTCAAGTTCCTTCAAACCTTCCAGATCCTCATTCTTTAGAAGCTCTGTTCTCTGCTGCATAACATGATAGGGAGCCCATGATTTAGGATATACAATATCTGCATCATTGAATGCTTCCTCCATACTATCTACAACCTTAAAACTACCACCTGATTCCAATGCTTGCTGTCCGGCTAACTTCACTACATCAGGAATGAGGCCATATCCTTCAGGGTGTGCTAAAGTTACTTCCATACCCATCCGAGTCATGAGACCAATAATACCTTGTGGTACACTAAGAGGTTTACCATAGCTTGGAGAATAAGCCCAGGTCATAGCTATCTTCTTACCTTTCAGATTCTCTACTCCACCAAAATAGTCTCTTAACATAGCCAAGTCGGCCATAGACTGGGTTGGATGATCTATATCGCATTGAAGATTTATAAGAGCAGGTCTTTGATGTAGAGTTTCTTCATTAAATCCTAAATCAAGTGCTTCAGAAACTTCGCGCATATACTTATTTCCTTCACCAAGATACATATCATCCCTGATTCCAATCGCTTCTGCTAAAAATGATATCATATTGGCCGTCTCACGCACTGTTTCACCATGAGCGATCTGTGATTTTTGCTCATCTAAATCACTTACAGCAAGTCCTAAAGCATTAGCTGCAGATGCATAACTAAACCTTGTCCTTGTTGAATTGTCTCTGAATATAGATATTGCTAATCCTTCAGTAAATGATCTGAAAGAGCGTTTATGTTTGTGTAATTCAGAGAATATCTCGGTAAGTAGCTGAGTAGCTTCTATCTGGTTATCTGTCTTTTCCCACGTGAGCAGAAAATCATTACTATAATCTCCAATGTCCAAAGCCAAGAATCTTTCTATCTTCTCTTCTAAATTCTTCATCATTTATCTTTCCTCATAATCTTACTAGCATGCAAAACTGCATCTATTATCTGTTTATATCCTGTGCACCTACACAAGTTGCCTTTAAGTGCTTTTTTAATCTCATCAACTGTCGGGTTTGGATTCTTAACCAGAAGGGCATAAGTAGATAACACCATCCCCGGGGTACAGAAACCGCACTGTATTGCACCACAATCAACAAATGCCTGCTGTATCGGATGCAAAGAACCATCTTGATTCTTTAAACCCTCGATAGTTATTACTTCGTGTCCAACGATATCCTTAACCTTATTTAAACAAGATCGGACAGCAATATCATCAATTATTATAGTACAAGCACCACAAACTCCAATATCACAACCGTTCTTTGCACCGGTTAAATCTAATTCCTCTCTGATATAATCCAAGAGTTTCATATCAAGAAACTCATTAGTAATAACTATCTCTTTTCCATTCACTATAGATTTATTCATCTTTATCCCTCATACTCTTTTCAAGAGGATAACTAAATTGTCTCTTTCCTGTTGCACGATACACAGCATTAGCAATAGCCGGAGCAATGAGTTCTAAAGCAGGTTCTCCTATACCTTTTGCCCCGGAAGGAGTGTTTTCATCTTCACACTCAATAATAGTTGCATCTATATCCGGTACATCAGTGATACGTGGAATCCTGTATTTATGAAAGTTCAAGTTTGTAATCTTACCTGATTCTAAACCTAAATCCTCCATAACTGCCATACCTGCTCCCTGAGTAAGACCTCCATAGATCTGCCCAAGTAGATACGGTTTATTGATTGCTTTACCTATATCATGTACCGCATAAGCATTTAGAAGCTTAATCTTACCTGTTTTCTTATCCACTTCCACTTCTGCAACATTGGCGCTGTAAACCCAAGTAAAATATGCTTTACCCTTTCCGGTCTCTTCATCCCAATCTACTTTAGGTGCAGCAAATGTTCCAAAGGCATAGGGATAGATACTCTTTAAATGCATCATCGACACAACCTTATCCCAGCTAAATGAAACACCTTTACCCCACACTTTATCATCTCTAAAATCTACTTCATCAACATTACATTTGAGCTCTGTTTTCAATGCTTTAGCTACTATCTTCTTAAGTATTTTCACAGCATTGACTACTGCTCCACCACCCATAAGTGTACCTCTGGAGGCAACAGTTGTTCCTCCATCTGGTATATGTGATGTTGATGCACGATTATAACGGATTCTATCCATATCAACACCGAGTTGCTCAGCTAAGATTAGTATCATAGCACTCTCAGCACCCTGTCCGTTTTCATGTACACCTGTTTCAAGTAGTATGGTTCCATCAAATTGTGCATTGATTATGGCAGAACAGAAATCCATGCCTTCAGCACCGAGACTACAACCTCTATATGATAGCGATAAGCCAATCCCGTATTGCTTATCACCTTTTCCAAAACAGCACTTCTGAAGTTTCTTTGAGTAGTCGGAAGCCTTTATAACTTTATCAAGAGCAAGTTTTGTATTCACAACATGGTTATCCATCTTCTGCTCTGTAATTGTCTTGCAACCTTGGGTTAACATATTCAGTTCTCTGAACTCTACCTCTGTAATTCCAAGCTTCTCTGCACATTCTTCAACCAATTGTTCAATTGCAAAGTTAACTTGTGGTGAGCCAAAACCTCTGAAAGCACCGGTTGCAGGATTGATAGTATGTACTCCATATATATCAGCTTTCACATTTGGAACTTGATATGCCCCACAGCATTGAACAGTTGAACGCCAGGTAACCCACGGTGTCACAGACGTAAAAGCTCCACCATCAGCAATCATCTTGCATTGAACTGCATGAAACTTCTTATCCTTCAATCCAATCTTATATTTCATCTTGTAAGGATGTCGTTTATAACTTTCCCTCATAGACCATTCGCGAGTGTAATTCATCTTAACGGGAGCATTACACAGTAAAGATGCAAGAGCAGTTCTGGCACAAACGAATCCTGCAGTATCATCTTTACCGCCAAATCCACCACCCATCGGAACACTTACAACCTCCACTTCAGAAAGCTTTACACCAAGAGTCTGAGCAACAAACCTTCTTGTAGAGAATGGATGTTGCATGCTTCCTCGCACTTCCATCACTCCATCTCCACGTTTATAGCAAAGAGCATTCTCAGGTTCAAGATAAGCATGTTCCACATGACCTGTTTCAAACTCACGTTCAAAGATGAGGTTGCAATCTTTAAAGGCTTTATCTACATCTCCCCTACGAATCACATGTTTATTGATTAGATTCGTACCCTTTGATTCATGTACAAGGTTAGTATCATCTTCAAGTGCTTTCTCAGTATCTATAATTGGAGTTAACTGCTCTAACGCAATATCCACAAATGGAGCTGCGTTCAATGCCTGCTCTCTGGTCTTCGCAACAACAATTGCAACTACATCACCATGAAACCTAATCTTATCTGATGCGAGTAGATATGCATCCTTATAGATTTGCCCTAATAAATTAGTTCCCGGTATATCTTCAGCAGTAATAACCCTAACAACTCCCTCTTGTTCAAGAGCTTTAGAGCTATCAATACTAATAATCTTTGCATGTACTGAATCTGTATAAACCGGTACTGCATTAAGCATACCATACATCTTAATATCATCAGTATACTTAGCTTCACCTGTCACTTTCGCGTATGCGTCATTTCTATATGCTTTCTTCATCTGTCCCCACTAATAGTTCAAATGATTATCTATGCCTTTTTAAAGGCGCAACTTGCCATATTGAAAACTCGTTTTTGTGAAGTCAACCTTTTTTCAATATTTTGATTGTTTCACTTGAGGTTTTAAACATAAATGTCCAAATCTTCCTTAAACTATGGACTCTTATCTGGCTCTCTTGTTACACTTTTACTCGATTAATTAAGAGTTTAAGAAAGCCCTTTTCTTTGAAACTAGATTGCTTGATTCTTGACAACGGGTTGACGACGGATAAACCACGGGTTAACCACGGCTCCCGCCGTTTACCCGTGGTTTATCCATGGTATATGCGTGGTATATATACTCAGAAACAGTTAATTGTTCCCGATAAATTATTAAAGATATAAAGAAAAAACCGAGAGGTATACTCTCGGTTTTTAGTTGAAATTGTTGAAGTTTCTTTATTTAATAAGAATCATCTTTCTTGTTTTAGTATATGTACCTGCTTGAAGTTTGTATAAGTAGATACCACTAGCTACTTCTTTACCTTCACTATCTAGGCCATTCCAAACAAATGTTTGTCTGCCTGCAGGGAATCTACCATTTGTAAGAGTAGTTACATGCTGACCACGTTGGTTATAAACGTCAAGACGTGCTGCACCAGGTTGAGCCATGTTGAACCCGATTGTTGTAGTTGGATTAAATGGATTTGGATAGTTAGCAAAGAGAGTAGTTCCCACTAATTCAGGAGCAACTTCATCATCGTTACCAACAAAGTTATCAGGTGCACTTGTTGTGTACTTAACTGCTAAACCTGCTGTAAGCGGACTTGCAGATGCAGGATAGCTGTCAGCAAATGAATAAGTTAAACCAACAGTCTGTGTATGGTTCTCAATACCAACGGTTGAATAGTTACTAAGTGTGTTAGTAGCAGGATTATCAACTGTATGGTACATTACAACCATTTCACCATCATTATCAGCTTGTGGATAAAGGATAAGCTGGAACTTCTCGAGTGATGGATTTGCAGATGTAACAGTGAATCTGTTATATGCATCATTCCATTCGATGATGAATCTGTTGTTAGCAGTATCATGCCAAGTAACTAGTCTCATATCATTATACCCACCAGAGCCGTCCTGAGTACCTTTAAGGTCTTCCCAATATGGAGCAACCATAGCATATGGTCCTAATGGAGAAGGAATATAAAGGTTATCAAAGTTACTCATCCATGTCTGTTCGAATGAAATCCAACCGTTTGAGCAAGCTGTGATACTGTTATAATCGATTCCATAATATCTGAATGTGAAAGGTAAGTCCATATCTACAGACATGTCATCAGTTACTTCATAAACAGTACCTTGTCCACCATCACGAGGGTCAATTTCTATCCACTCATAAGTTGGAGCCTGTGCCCAGCTTGTGTCATTACTGTCATAAGCATAGTACCCGTAAGCATCAGGTCCTGTAGGAGCAGTATTATCAACTGTTCCGGCAGTTACGCTGAAGTGTGAAGTTGTTTCATAGCCATTTTCATCAGTTGTGATGAAAGCAAATGGTAATGAACGACCAGGGAAACATTCGGAGTTTACACTAACAGTGAATGAAACCTGAGTTGTAGCACCAACAGCAACTTCGATATCATCAATGTCAGGTTGTGCGACTGTAGCAGCATCACAAAGACTTCTTACTTCGATATCACCATCAACACCATAAACACCGATGTTAGTAACATCAACAGTGATGTTTGAATCTCCACCGATAGCCACTGAAGCTGTCTGTGGATTTGCAAATAATGCATGTCCACCAATTCTGTATGAGAACTTTTCAGTAGTACTTGTAGGTGAAATAGCTAAATCCATCTCAATAACATTACTTGGAAGGATAGCACCATTAAGTTCAACAGTAAATGTAGCAGTTGCTTCTGCATTAGCAGCAAGAGTACCCACGTTTACAGCAGCTGAGATTGTATTAACTTCAGCATTGTTACTTGTTAAAGTAGCTGTAACGTTGTCATAACTGTTAGCACTGAGATTCTTAAGTGTATAAGTAATCTCCATTGGTTCACCGGCGATAAGGTATTCACCGTTTGCTAATACGTTTGCTGTTACAGCTATGTTATCTGTAGATTCGCTTACAGAGATTGTCTTCTGTAAAGGAACCATGTTTATTTTACTGATTGTTACAGTAAGGTCTCCATCTGTCATAGAATCAACAGGAAGGATTGCTCTACCATTAACAACTTCAGTATATGTAAAGTTTAAACCATCTTTAGTACCTGTAACTCTTGCCCCATCTAAACCAGGGTAATCTATAACAAGTGATGATGTAGCTCTATCAATTGTATCAGGTAAGTTGTCAGCAATAGCTTGTGGTACACCGTACCAAACATTCATTGAAGGATCTGATAAGATAGCATAAATATGGTTATAGAAAGGAACATATCCACCATCAGCTCTTTCGAGTGGGAAGTTGTTATATATTTCAATTTTGCCACCAAGCACAGCAGCACCAAAACTTCTTACTCCTTTGTGTACTATTGCATCAACAATACCAGTAGAGAATGAGTTATTAAGAGCTGTTCTTGTGTGAAGATCTGATGGCCCAACAAAAGCTACACAACCATTAGGTTGACTTGGAGTTCCAAGATGCATCCAATACTCACCAAAACACTCAACATGAGTGGCATTAGCAAAGTCACCTGTATTACATACGATTGAAAGAACAACAGGCATTTTTGGTCCATTCTGTAAAGCATCGAGGTCTTCTTTATGGAATCTTGGATAGTGCCAACCTGTAGCATCACCCCAACCACGATAAATAATCCAACTTCTACCATTATTTATGTGCTGTCTGATAACTGTTGCAGCCAACTCGTTTGGTGGATAATAAACTTTATCTACAGCAAAACCATCTTGTTCGTAGAGTTCTGCAAAAAAATCACATGTAAGAGTTGGAGTACTTGGCTGAAGTCCACCTTCAGCGTAGTTACCTGCAACCATGAGAGCCTTTGAGAACCAACTAGGATCTCCTAAGAATGGTGTACCTTCATACATCATGGTCTTGTTAACCATTGTAAGAAGCTGACCTACATCGTTAAATGACATTCTACCTACAAGCATTTCAGGCATACTATCGTCACCTGTAATCATTGTATAGTAGTTATCATCAGCATCATTTTCAAGTCCATCAGGAGACTGGAAGAAGTTAGTTGGAATATAGTAGTCATCACCAACTGTATCACCGAAAATAATAAGATATTCAGGGTGATGTTCATTGTAATAGTTTTCTACATAAGCATCAATATCATCAAGTGTATTTCCACCACACTCATCAGTGTCAGCAAAATGTACATTGAATCCTAAAGATCTCTTCCATTCGATAAAGCTTGCTATGTAAGGAGCAATACTTGGACGTCCAATCATAAGAATACCGGGTCTCTTATCAGGAAGGTTTCTAAGATATGAATCGTTAAAGTTTAAAGCGATATCTTCATAAGCTTGTCTGAAAGCTGAAGAGATCTCTGTAGGAATCGTGATATTGTTTCTTGCAACAAGATCATAATCCAGTTCAGAGATAATGGATACGCTTCCGTCATTGTTATCAATTTGTTCATCAATTGTTACTTCGAACCCATACATTTCACGCATAACAAAGCTGTCAGTAATTCTAACGCGATCTTCATCAGCGTTACGAAGAGTTTCAAGAACGTTTCCGCTTGCGTCTCTTCTTTCAATTACCATATTGTTAATCTGAATCTCAGCTTCAGTAGCCGGAAGTATGAATGTTTCGACAGTAGATCTGTTCTCTTCTGTTTGAAGTGAGCTGGTATAAGTTACACTCACCCTGTTTTCTGCTGTTCTTACACTCATATCAGCTGAAGCAAAACAGGTCGCAACTACAGCTAACATGATTAAAATGACTTGAAGTCGTCTCATTAGTTCCTCCATTTATAAAAAAAATTAGGTTAACTTATCTCGAAATATCAATTTCGCAATTATCGTTCCAATACTGTGAAGCGTTGGCCATTGATATATATTTTTTCGCAATTGTTAGATCCGAAGTGGTAAGGAAGGAAGCCAAAATTAGGCATATCCATGACCAAGAAGTTAGCTTGCTTGCCTTTTTCCAGTGATCCAACCCTATCTCCCATGCCAATTGCATAGGCTGCATTGATGGTTGTGGCTACAATTACTTCTTCCGGTAACATCTTCATTTGAAGACATCCGAGTGTAGCAATTATCTGCTGAGAATCAGCATTACAACTTCCCGGGTTATAGTCTGTAGCGAGAGCAACAGGCACACCTGAATCTATCATCTTTCTTGCTCTGGCATATCCTTTCATACCGAGGCTAAATATAGTACCGGGTAAAAGGGTTGCAATCACACCTGCTTTGGCCATTGCTTCTATTCCTTCATCAGAAGCTGCCCCAAGGTGGTCTGCACTTTCACAACCAAGTTCAGCTGCCAGTTCTGCCCCACCGATTGGTTCTATCTCATCAGCATGCATCTTTAGTTTTAAGCCAAGTTCTTTAGCTTTAGTTAAAACTCTTCTCGATTCCTCTATATTATAAACATGCAGTTCAGTAAAGATATCGCAATACTTCGCAATGCCCTGTTCAGCAACTGCAGGAAGCATCTCATCTTCAAGAATCTTCAAGTAGGCTTCATGGTTCTCTTTATACTCAGTTGGAAATTCATGTGCACCCATAAATGTAGGTACAATATCTATTGGTAGTTCATCATTTAATCTTTTGATGACTCTTAACTGCTTAAGTTCAGACTCAGTAGTAAGACCATATCCGCTTTTAGCTTCTAAGGTAGTTGTTCCCACACTGATAAGCTTACTTATTCTCTTCTTTGCCAGCTCAAACAACAGGTCTTCATCTGCATCTCTGGTTGAGTTCATAGTAGAACGGATTCCACCACCACTTTGAGAGATCTCAACATAGCTCTTGCCCTGTATCCTCATTGCGAACTCATTCTCACGAGTATGCACGAATATCGGATGTGAGTGTGGATCAACGAATCCGGGCATCACTACTCTATCAGTTGCATCAACAATGTCATCAGCTTCAAACTGTGCTTTGAGCTCATCAGTTGTACCTGTTGCAACAATGAGACCATCTTTTACAGCAATAGCTCCATCTTCGATTAGACCAAGCTCTGACATCTCTTTTCCTACTCTGGGAGCAGCCTTACCGGCTAATGTCAGAAGTTGCTTTGCATTAATTACTAATAAATCTACTTTTTGCATCTATTCTCCTAATTAATCATCTATACTCATCTCAAGATACTCATCTTCGAGTATCTCAAGTTTTTCAGCACGTTCTTCTAATGCTTTGCTTATCTCAGTCATACGATTGTTTAGTTCTTTGACTCGCTCAGCATTACTATATGTATCAGGTAATGAGAACTCAGTTTCAATTTCACCTTTCTCACTGTTTAAAGCATCCATCTCAGCAGTAACATCGTCAATCTCCTTCATCTTCTTTTCCAGAAGAATAGGGTTTACACGTCGTTTATTACTCTTTGGCTTTTGCTGTTTCGGAGTTACAGGCTTTTCCTGACTCTCAAGTTGAATGCGCTCGATAACCTTTGCGAAGCTATCTTTACTCTCTTTAATGATACCTTTGGAGAAAAACCACTTTTTAGTGGAAACCTTGTCAATAAAATATCTATCATGCGATACAAAAACAAGAGTACCGTCATAAGCTTTCAGGGCTTCTTCCAGACTATCTACCATATAGATATCAAGATGGTTTGTCGGCTCGTCAAGTATCAATAGATTTGGTTTTTGATGTATAAGTACAGCCAGCTTAAGCCTTGCTTTTTCTCCACCACTCAAAGTTCCGACATTCTTATCAACATCATCTCCTCTGAACCCGAATCTTGCAAGATAACCTAATACATAACCTTGTGGAGCATCCGGAACCATCTCCCAGATTGTATCCATCACTTTTATACTTGTATTTAGCTCCTCCTGCATCTGTCCGAAGTATCCAATCTTAAGATTGTTACCAACGTACAGTGTACCTGATAACGGAGCAAGATACCCTAAAAGCGCTTTCAGAAGTGTTGATTTACCACAACCGTTTGCACCTATAATCGCGATTCTATCTTTGTATCCTGCGTATAAAGCTTCAGCATACGCAAGCTCTTTATCCGGATAACCGAACTTAATATCTGTCATTCTGAATATATCGTTACTTGAGCGATACTCGCTATTCAAGCCAAGGTTAAAGGTCTCTAATGAGTCCGGTCTATCAAGTCTCTCAGTCCGCTCTAAAATCTTTCTACGTCCCTGAGCTTGTTTAGTTTTCTGACCGGCTAAGTTCCTGCGTATAAAGTCTTCCTCTTTAGCAATATGCTTCTGTTGTGCTTTCCAAAGTTTCTCTTCAAGCAGATGATTAGCTTCTGATTGTTGCACAAACGCTGAGTAGTTTCCTCTATATTTCTTAGCTTTCTTACCTCTGATCTCTACTATGTTCTTCACAGTCTCATCTAGGAAGTATCTGTCATGCGAGATGATAATATATGGTGTTGTATTTCTATTCAGGAAGTTCTTCAAGAACTCAATCTGGAAAGTATCTAGATGGTTTGTCGGTTCATCGAGTAAGAGCAGATCATGAGGTGCAAGCAGTATCTTTGCAAGTTGGATTCTGGACTGCTCTCCCCCACTAAAGCTTGATACTGAGCGATACCATTCACTTTCCGGGAAGTTTAAGCTTGTGAGTAAAAGCTTCATCTCCGTTTCAAAAGTGAATCCACCCATCAGCTCAAACTGCTGTTGAAGCTTTGTCATTTTATTGAGAAGCGTTTCGTTTGATTCTTTCTCAAGTTGAAGATTCAGTTCATGCAACTGCTTCTCTATCTCCAACATCTTAGGACGGGATGTGAGTACCTCTTCTAAAAGGGATTGGGTCTGATTTAGTTCATTTTCCTGACGTAGGAATGCCATCTGACACTTCCCTGCTTTGAGGATGTCACCACTCTCGGGTGTAAGTCTCCCCTTTATCAGACTAAAAAGTGTTGTTTTTCCACAACCGTTGACTCCCACGAGCCCGATTCTGCTATCTTTTTCTATTGAAAGACTTAAATCCTTAAATAGTTCCCTACCACCGAAACTGAAATTAAGCCCACTTATGGCTACTAAACTCACTGGTTGCCTCGCTTCTTCTGTTTGCAGTGAATTTATATAGCAGTATTTTGTGTCAACTAAAGAATTGAATCAGATTTGGTTTAATTTCACATTCGCTAGACTTGATTTATCTTATTTGTTATCAGATCATCTATTTGTAAGGCATAATTAAGAAACAATGAACTTGCTTCCATTATATCACCAGTTGTCAAACTGGAAGCATCATCATCATAGTGTAGAATATTGTTTCTTGTGAATACAAAGGAGTTAATCTGAACTTTCATATTTGAAAAAAAATCATATGATTCTAAATCAATTCCAAACATAATGAGAAGATCTTTAGTTCTGAAAGGATTTCCAGATATGAATTGGTCTAAATCGTTCTTAGTTATTCTTAACTGTAAATCTTCAAACTTAGTTTTTTTAGGATCAAGTAATGAGTTCATCTTTGAGTTTGCCTTTGGTTTATTCTCAATGGACCAACGAATCAAATTGATTGGAACTTTAATACTCGAAACAAGATCATTAACTTTTACAAGATATTCCTCAATAATGTCTTTAAGATATACTTCCAAATATCCACAAAGACTGATCAAAAACGATCTAGTCAAAAAATTCGCATTTTCTATTATAAAAGTGTTAGGATTCGGTTCAAGGAGTAAATGTTCAAAATCACTTATCTTACTGGCCAAATGATCAATTTTAATCTCAAGTTTTACTAGTGAGTTAGATTTCAATTCCAACCCCCCTTAACTCAGCAGTCCATAACTTTCTTCTTTTAATGATAGAAGATTTTTTTTGTAATCCTCCTAGCATGTTTTTTTGAAAGTCGCCATTTTCACATAAGTTAGAATATGCAGTAATTATTTCATTTTTATTAGAGTCAATTATCTCATCAGGTAACTTGCTAAAGCTCCACATAAGTAGATCATAGTATACAACACCTTTTCGCTTATTCTTTTCTAAATTTGCATTTGTAAAGGGTTCATCAAATGTCCTCATACATTTATTTAGGGTTGTTTTGAACTTATTTGCTAGTTCTTGTGCATCCTCCCTACTTATGTCTTGATGGTCCTGCATAAAATCATCAAGCAACTTTGATAGTTTCCCATCATATGATTCAAGATCTGATTCTAAAGCAAAGAATCTTAGTACAAGCTCCTCATCAGACCTGTCTTCTTTTTGATCATTATTTCTAAATGCTTGTATAAAAGTGTGTGATGCAATATCTGTGAGTAATTCATCAAAAGGACCTGAGTATATTGCATGTCTAATTTCTTGATCTGATAATTTAACTGTTCCTTGATTCAATCTGGCGAAAATCTCTCTAATCAAGGCTTTGTCATTCTCTTTTCTCAAGACAACACAGCGAATTGTAGTTGTCTCTAGCTCATTTTTTAAATCTCCAAGCTCTGAAAATTTCATGCCATTTAAATGATTATAGAAAGTTAGACCTTCTAATGCAAATTCATCATTAAAGAATCTTTGAATTGTTGTTAATCTCTGAACCCCATCAATAACTAAATGATTGCTTTCTTCATTTTCTGCAAAATAACAAGCAGGTAATGGAATTCTCATTAAGCAAGATTCAATAAACTTACTTGATCTCTCGAAACCATCATTATCCCATTTGTATTTTCTTTGAAAATCTGGATCCAATATAAGTTTGGGAGGATTTGCTTCAATTCTAGATACAAGTGTTTCAAATGGGAAATCGATAGGATAAAGACTTAAAGTATTCCTATTCATTTTTATCTCCAATATTTTTTTCAATAAAAATATTCAGTATAATGCATGTCAATGAATAATAACAAGGATTCTATAAAAAATTTAATTGCGAGAAACATCCATAGGTTCAATCACGATCCCATTCAACTCATGGATTGAGACAGTACAACATGTTGCACGATGTTCAAGAGCTCGAGATTATACACCTCTTTTCCAAGCGATAACTGATTTGAATATCTATTTTTATCATGTCAATCATAATCTTGTTACAACACCAGAAGATAATACATAATCATTAATTAGCTTCCCCAGAACCCCTTTTTTCAAATAGGGGCAGGAGATTACACCCAAACTCCCCACCCTCCCGATTCCTGCAGAATCGGGAGAGTGGGGTTAAGATAGTGTGTGTTAGTGCATTCAGCCACCAGATGAATCTGGTGGTTCTGGGGAGCATCCGTTAACCATTTTTCTTATTATATTTTATAGTTTAATGCTCGATTTATCCCCCTTCTCCCACGTTAGGCACTGGAGCAACAACTGCATAATTCCTATATGATCCCTATATGACTCTTATATGAAAACTATATGAACATATAGGAATCTTATTAGTTGGATATGGGATGGATATTATCTTCATGTCTTTATTACTCGTGGGAGAATCGGGATTAAATGCAAGATGAAAAATGTATGATTCAAAATGAGAAATCCGGTATATTTTAATTACTCAATAGATTATAGCATGCTATGTCCCTTCGATTACCCCCATTCAATTCTTACTTATCTCTTACTTCACACTTACTGGACTCTTACTTCTCTCTTACTCAAAGCAGTAAGTTAGTCACAAGTTGTGGATAACTATGTAATCTTTGTCATAGCTTTATTGAATGGGAGCGTGTAACGTAGTGCAAGTGTCCCCACTTGCACATAGCTCGCTTAGAGCTATCTTCGGGAAACCAATCGTGTTTGCAAAGCAATTGAGACACATTTTAGCGTTTTAAAACCAAATTACAGTCAGTGGTAACTGCCGACTTCGTCGCCACAGCAATTCAGGAGAATCGCAGTACATTGTCATTCATGTATCTTCGATACTGATGCTCTATTGAACTAAACCATCCACCAAAACGCAGTTATCCCACTGTTTTCCCACTGTGCACGCACTGTGCACCCAGTGAAACAGTGGGTTGGCAGTGCCTTCACAGTGCGTGCACAGTGCAGATGCAGTGCGTTGATGGATAGAGCAGTGAAAGGGAGTGAAAAGGGCATGAAATGTAGCTAAGTGATTGCAAAAGGCACTGTGTATATCTCTTTTGGACTTGCTCCGCAACGAAGTGTGGGGCGAGAACGAAAAGTTAGGGAAAGTGACTTCGAAGTGCATTTTAGGAAGTCCGTTGCCTTATCAGGCAGACAAACTCCCTGAAATTCGGTAAGTCATTGCAAAACGCACTGTGCATGTATTTTGAAGCAGTCACCATTACGACCATCGGGAGTTCGGGGAAATGCGTACCGGAGAACATATCTTTTCCGCATTTCCCCAAGCTCGTAAACTCGCACTGGTGACTGCTCCTGACATGTCACCCTGAGCGGAGTGAATGAAGTGAAACGAAATGAACGGAGTCGATGGGGCGCTCGGATGGCTTTAGTGGGTTAACATTTGAGGTATTGACGTATCTTTAAGGTATTCAAATTTTTGTTTTATATCTAACCACGAAAAGCACTAAATACACGAAAAATAATGAAGCTAATCCCCCTTTCGTGCTTTTTGTGCTTTTCGTGGTTTGTATTTTTTTTGAGCAACTTTCGGAAGGCAAATAAGCTCTTCTTTAGCGGGGAGACTAAAGCTATCGGAGAGGTCCCTCTACTCGTTCGTATCCTCACTCAATCGGGATGACAGAATGGTTCTCGGATTTGCGAATGCAAATCCCTGACCATTGTCACACTGCCAAGCCGAATGAAGTGAAACGAAATGAATATCGTCGGACAGACTGACAAACTCCTTAATAACCGAAACAGTAAAAAAGTGTCTGCTGGCAATTAAACTTCACCCGTCACAGAAAGCAGAAAAATCAAAATGACATTGACATATTTATGCAACTCAAATAGTTGAATAAAAAAAATTTCTGAAATACGGAGTAAACAAATGGCAGAAATTAAGATGAAGAAAGCTGAAAAAGCTTCTGACTTAAATCTACTGGAGGATTTCGGTAATCCGGAATACTCGCAATGGGTTGAAGCAGTTAACAAACTTCTCAAGGGTAAACCCTTTGATAAAGCTATGTTAACTAAGACTTACGAAGGAATTACGCTAAAACCTATTTACACTGAAGAAGATATTCAAAACCTTAAATTCAAATCACAAATGCCCGGAGCTGACGACAAAGTAAGAGCGAATAACGCCTTGGGATATTTAGATTGTTCTTGGGAAATTGCCCAGGAACAAACCGCTTACAGTCCTAAGAAAGCAAACAAAATGCTTTTAGAAGACCTTGGTCGCGGTATCACTAAAGTGAAAATCAGACTTGATAGACAATGCAAATCAGGTAAAAACCCTGATAAACTTAATAAAGAATACTATTACAGAGGAACTTCAGTGGAAACACTTGAAGACCTTAAAACCTTATTTAATGATGTGTATTTTGAAGATACAGCTCTTGATTTCGATTCAGGTATCATGGCTCCTGCTTTCTTAGCGCTACTGAAAGCTTACTTCAAAGATGACATCAAATCATTACAAGGTAATATAGCTTTTGACCCGATTCTAGAATTGGAAGAATCAGGTAAGTTATCATTACCTCTCCCTCACCTTTATGACATGATGCGTAACATGGTCAAATGGGCTGAGAAGAATGATGCTAAACTTAGAATGATTTCCGTGAACTCTAGAGTATACTGCGACAGTGGTTGTAGTGCTACTCAGGAACTTGCTTATACATTTGCGAAAGCTGTTGAGTATATCAGAGCAATGCTTGAGCGTGGTTTAGAGATTGATACTATTGCCAAGAGCATGCAGTTCAATTTCTTTATCGGTTCTGACTTCTTTATGGAGATTGCTAAATTTAGAGCTGCAAGACTTATCTGGAGTAATATCCTTGATGCATTCGGTGCTTCTGAAGATGTTAAGAAGATATATATCCATGCTTCTACAGGCAGATTCAACAAAACTGTTTACGATCCTTATGTAAACATCCTCAGAACTGCAACTGAAGGTTTCAGTGCTGTACTCGGTGGAGTTGATAGTCTTCATATCGGGTTCTTCGATGAGCTTGTGAGAAGACCTGATGAGTTCTCAAGAAGAATTGCAAGAAATCAACAGATTATCCTTAGAGATGAATCTAACCTAAGCAAACTTATCGATCCTGCCGGTGGTTCATGGTATATAGAATCAATGACAGATGAGATTGCTACTAAAGCTTGGGAGATGTTCCAGGCTATCGATAAAGAATCAGGTCTTGTAGAAGCTCTTAAAAAAGGCCTTTTACAGAAAGCTATTGCTGAAGTATCTGATCAGAAGAAAAAGAATCTTAACACTCGCAAAGATGTGAAGATTGGAACAAACATGTATGCTAATCTTGTTGAAGAGAAGCTTGAAAATAGAGATAACGATGTAAAACGTATGGTTCAAGGACGCATCCTTGATGTACAGGATTTCATTACAAATAGAGATTCAGCAGTTGAAACTCAACTTAAAGAAACAACACTTGATGCGAAATGCTCATGCTCAATTGATAAGATGAGTGAGCTTTGGGAAAAAGGTGCGACTCTTTTCGAGATTGCATCTATCCTCTACCCTACTGTTGAAGATATTGAAATAGATACATTCGACCAAACAAGAGTCACAAAGCATTTCGAACTTCTCAGAGCGAGTGTTGAAGAGATGGAAAAGACTCCTGAAGTATTCTTTGCTAACATGGGTCCTATCCCACAGCATAAACCAAGAGCTGACTTCTCACGTGGATTCTTTGAAGTAGCTGGATTTGAAACAATCATGACTGATGGTTTTGAATGTCCTAACTGCTTTGCTAAAGCTTATAAAGAGAAGCAATCACCAATCGTCGTTATCTGTTCAACTGATGCGACTTATCCTGAACTTGTTCCGGGTCTAGTTGCAAAAACTAAAGAGATCAATCCTGATGCATCTATTATCCTTGCAGGATATCCAAAAGAGCATGTTGAAGAGTTCAAGAAACTCGGTGTAGATGAGTTTATTCATGTAAAAGCTAATGCTTATGAAATTCTTACTAAACTTGTTGAGAAAGTTGGAGGTGCTAAATGAGCAATCCTGATTTCACAAAGATAAATTTAAAACTTAAAGAAAGTAAAGAGAAATACACTGACTGGGTTACTAAAGTACAAGCGGAATCCGGGAAGAAGATTGAAGAGATGGTTTGGGAAACAAATGAGAAGATTAAGGTTAAACCTCTCTACACCCAAGATGATTTGATAGGTATGGAGCACCTTGGCTTTATGTCTGGTATCCCACCATACTTAAGAGGTCCTTATGGTTCAATGTATGTAACAAGACCTTGGACAATCAGACAATATGCCGGTTTCTCAACCGCTGAAGAAAGTAATGCTTTCTATCGTAGAAACCTTGCAATGGGTCAGAAAGGTCTCTCAGTTGCTTTTGACCTTGCAACACATAGAGGTTATGATTCAGATCATGAAAGAGTTGTTGGTGATGTTGGTAAAGCCGGTGTTGCTATCGATTCAATTCTTGATATGAAGATTCTCTTTGATGGTATCCCACTTGATAAGATGTCAGTTTCTATGACAATGAACGGTGCTGTGATTCCTGTTATGGCATTCTATATTGTTGCTGCTGAAGAGCAGGGAGTTAAATGGGAACAGTTATCAGGTACTATCCAGAATGATATTCTTAAAGAGTACATGGTTCGTAATACTTATGTTTACCCACCTGCTGAATCTATGAGAATTATTGCTGACATCTTTGAGTTCACTTCAAAGAATATGCCAAAATTCAATAGTATCAGTATTTCAGGTTATCACATGCAGGAAGCTGGTGCTACTGCTGACCTTGAGATGGCTTATACTATTGCTGACGGTTTACAGTACATAAGAACCGGTATTGATGCCGGTATCGATATAGATGCCTTTGCCCCACGTCTTTCTTTCTTCTGGGCTGAAGGCATGAATTACTTCATGGAAGTAGCAAAACTTAGAGCTGCTCGTGTTCTCTGGGCGAAACTTGTTAAGCAGTTCAACCCTAAGAACCCTAAATCAATGGCTCTTAGAACTCACTCACAAACATCAGGCTGGTCTCTTACTGAGCAGGATCCATATAACAACGTTACACGTACTGTTCTTGAAGGTCTTGCTGCAACTATGGGGCATACACAGTCATTGCATACAAACTCACTTGATGAAGCTATTGCGCTTCCAACTGACTTCAGTGCTCGCATTGCACGTAACACTCAGCTATTCCTTCAAACAGAAACAGGTGTTTGTAATGTAATCGATCCTTGGGGTGGTTCTTATTATGTTGAAGCTCTTACTAACGACCTTCTCATAAAGGGATGGAATCATATCGTTGAGGTTGAAGAGCTTGGTGGCATGACAAAAGCTATCGAAACAGGTCTTCCAAAGATGCGTATCGAAGAAGCTGCTGCTCGCAGACAAGCTAAGATTGACTCCGGTGTTGAGACAATCGTTGGTGTTAATAAATATCGTCTTGATCAGGAAGATCCTATTGAGATTCTTGAAGTAGATAATACATCAGTTCGTATATCTCAGATCGAACGTCTTAATAAACTTAAAGCTGAGCGTGATAATGCGAAAGTGCAGGAATGCCTTGATGCAATCACAAAATCATGCGAAACTGGTGAAGGTAACCTGCTTGAGCTTGCTATCTATGCAACAAGAGCAAGAGCTACATTAGGAGAAATATCAGACGCTATGGAGAAGAAATTCGGAAGACATCAAGCAACTATCAAGCTTATTTCTAATGTTTACAAAGCTGAATATAAGAAAGCAGAAGATGTTGATGGTGTTAGAAAACTCGCAGATGACTTTGAAGAGAAAGAGGGTCGTCGTCCTCGTATCATGATTGCAAAGATGGGGCAGGATGGTCATGACCGTGGTGCTAAAGTTGTTGCTACAGCTTATGCAGACATGGGATTTGACGTTGATATGGGACCTCTCTTCCAGACTCCTGAAGAGACTGCAAGACAAGCTGTTGAGAATGATGTTCATGTTATCGGTATGAGTTCACTTGCTGCCGGACATAAAACACTTCTTCCTCAGCTTATCGATGAGCTCGCAAAGCTGGGTCGTGAAGATATTATGGTTATTTGTGGTGGTGTTATCCCTGCTCAGGATTATGATTATCTCTATGAGCATGGTGCTGCTGCTATCTTCGGACCTGGTACAGTGCTTCCTTATGCTGCAAAAGTTATCATTGAAAAGTTAAATGAAAGATTAGGACTCTAAAGTCCATTATCTTAAATATATAAGGCACCTGAATATTCAGGTGTCTTGGAATGTTGACAAAGCTATGAAATCTCATATTCATAGCTTTGTCTTTTTTAGCTCAATACAACAAAATGAATCATTGAAAGATTTCTATACCAAGAAGTAACTTACATTACGGTCCAGTCTTCTCAAAAACGCTTTAGCTCTTACTAAAGCTACAGCTTGATACGTACACCAACAAAGAAGTAGTTCTCCATACAGATCCTACTACTGACTGCCTTACAATAGAAATATATCATTTCCTACACCTATCATATTGACAAAAGATGATAAACTGTAAAATTTGAAAAAAAATAATATCAATAGGAGATTTCTGATGAATACATTGTTCATAGATGGCAATTCACTCACAATAGAAAACATATGGGAAGTAGCATTCCAGAATAGGAAAATAGCACTTACTGAAGAATCTAAGGTCAAAATCAACAAGTGTCGTGACTTCGTAGATGAGATTATTAAAGAAGGAAAAGTAGTATATGGTCTCACAACCGGATTTGGGAAGTTCGCAACAGTAACTATTCCACCTGAGCAACTTGAAGAGCTACAAGAAAACCTTATTCTTAGTCATGCTACCGGTGTTGGTAATCATTACACAGAAGAGGAAACCAGAGCGATAATGCTCCTTCGTATCAGCGTTCTTGCAAAAGGTAATTCAGGTATCAGATTGTCCACACTTGAGACATTGATTGCAATGTTAAATACAGGCATTCACCCAATCATCCCTGAGAAAGGTTCAGTTGGTGCCAGTGGAGATTTAGCTCCTCTCTCCCACCTTGCTCTTGTACTGCTTGGTTATGGTACAGCAATATATAAGGGTAAAGAGATGCCTGGTGCTGAAGCAATGAAAAATGCCGGACTTACACCTGTTAAACTTGCGGCTAAAGAGGGACTTGCTCTTAACAATGGTACACAAGTTATGGCAGCTATCGGTGCACTAGCACTCAGAAAAGCTGAACATTATTGTAAAGTAGCTGATATTGCAGAAGCGATCTCAGTTGATGCATTACTTGGAACTGATGCAGCCTTTAGTCCATTAGTTCATAAAGTAAGAGCACATCAGGGACAGATTGATGCTGCTTGGAACATGAAAGCCTTACTTGCTGAAAGTCCATTGAGAAAATCACACGAAGATTGTGGTAATGTACAAGATCCATATTCTTTAAGATGCGCGCCACAAGTTCATGGAGCAGTAAGAGACTCTTTAAAATACGTTAGAAGTGTTTTAGAAGTAGAGATTAATTCAGCAACTGACAATCCTCTCATCTTCCCAGAAGAGAGAGAAGTAATCTCCGGTGGTAATTTCCATGGCGAACCTTTAGCTTTTGCGCTTGATAACATGGCTATTTGTGTCAGTGAATTAGCAAACATATCAGAGAGAAGAATGGAACAGATGTTTAATCCAGCTCAAAACCGTGGTTTAAATGCTTTCTTAGCATCAAGACTTGGAGTTGATTCCGGGTTTATGATTGCACAGCTAACAGCAGCTAATTTAGTTTCAGAGAACAAAGTGCTTTCACATCCTGGATCAGTTGATTCTATACCAACATCAGCTAACCAGGAAGACCATGTAAGTATGGGTTCTGTATCATCTCTGAAAGCAAGAAGTGTTGTAGAAAACACATCATTTGTACTTGCAATTGAGCTAATGGCAGGCTGTCAGGCATTAGATGCAAGAGATTTCCCATCTTCACCAATAATTGAAGAGATTAAAGCTGAAATCCGAAAAGACGTAAAGAAAATAGAGAAAGATAGATTTATGCAACCTGACATTCTTAGAATGAAAGAGTTAGTTGATAGTCCTATCTTCACTCAAATAGTAGAGAAATACTTTAAAATGAAATAGGAAGTTTGAATTGAAAAAGATCCCTGGTATCTACCTGATAATAGTTGTAGTATTATTGTTAAGTGGCTGTGTTTATTATAACACTTTTTATAATGCAAGAAAGAATTTTGAATTAGCTCAAGAAAGACCTCTAAACTCACATGGTCGACCTTCGGCTCAAGCAATAAAAGAATATAACGCAGTAGTGAAGAAATGTGGTAAAATCATTACTAATTACAAGAATAGTAAATGGACTGATGATGCTGCTTTCCTTATGGCCAGGGCTCTCTTTTACAAGAAGACTAACCCACATAAAGCATTGAAGCAATTCAATGAATTAATCAATAATTTCCCGGATAGTGAATTTACTCCGGAAGCTCGTTTATATGTAATGCGACTGTTTAGACGTATGCATAAAGATGAAGATCTGAACAAATATGTCACTGATTTCCTTATTGCTCCGGAAAATAGTGAATGGTATAATCGAGCTCATCTCCTCATTGCTGAGTTTAGTCTGGAAGATGATGAATATACAAAAGCTACATATCATCTTCAGAAAATATTGGATAATGGTAAAAAAAGTGATGAATACGAAGAAGCGTACTTCTTACTTGGTAAAACATATCATCAGGCCAAAGATTATGATAGATCAATAGAAGTACTTTCCTCACTTTTAAGATTGAGACTTCAGAATGAGATGAAGCTTGATGCCAGATTTTATCTTGCCTATAGTTATTATTATCAAGATGATTTGGTAAAAGCTCAAAAGATAGTAAAAAAGCTTCTAAAAAAAGAAAGCAGAAATGATAGAATCCCATATGTAAAAATGCTTAGAGGAAGAATCAAGCTTGCTAACGGTGATGCTGACGGATTTGTTGATGACATGAAATTCATACTGGATAACCATTCCAGGACAGCTATCTCAGCTGAATGTGCCTTTTTACTTGGTGAATATTATCTCTATACTTCCTTTGATTATGCAGAAGCAATTGTGTACTACAACAAAGTGAAAACTGAATATAAGAAATCAGAGTTCGTAGAAGCAGCGATTACTAAAAGCTCAGTTGCAAGTCAGATTCAATTACTTTCCGATCCAGATAGGAATCTCAATCCGGAATCATTGGTAGATGAGCAATTCAAGCTAGCTGAATACTTCATTAATGTAATGAGTATGCCTGATTCTGCCCTTGTTGTGTATGATAACATTATCGAGACTAAGGAAGCTTTAGCATTACATCTAGATACATTGAGAATAGAATTAGCCCACGAAAATGATAAATTTATTGCATATCAAGATTCAATAAAACTTACCCAGGTTGATTCAATAAGCACTGACACAACAAAGGTAGAAGTACCTAAGTTTGAAAATAGTCCCGAGTATAGAACTATCAACAATCAGATTGAAAACTATGAATCAACCCTTGCAGATTTCGAAGCTAAGATTCTTCCATTCACATATTTTGTTAAGTCATGGATATATTTAGAGATCAAATCTGATTCTACAAACGCTTTGCTCAATTATGATGTTTTGAAAAACAATTATGCTACAAACGAGTATACTTATGCTTGTAGTTTGATGCTTAATGGCGAGAAAGCAGTACTTGAATCACCTTTACAACAAAAGAACTTGCAGAAGTATGATTTAGCGGTTGAGAATATGTACAATAACCCTGATTCTTCGATTAAACTCTTAGCTGAGTTCGCTAATGACCCATTATCTAAATTCTACTTAAATTCACTCTATACTTCAGGTTTTGTATACAAGTTTGTTTTGGATGATTCAGTTTCAGCCAAACCGTTCTTTGATAAACTTCTTGATGAGGATTTTGATGATAAATATAGAGTTAATGTCAGAACATTTTATCAAGAAGGCACGTTCGTGAAGACTGAAGTTAAAGATGACATTGATTCTTTGAATGTTCAGGAAGAAGTTATTCATGATACACTTGATATTGAGCAAGAGGAACCAATTGAAGAAGTTGAGTTAAAAGAGCTTAAACCTCAGAAGAAATCTGAAATAGTCGAAGAACTAACTGAATAATATCTGATGTTAAAGAGATCTAAAGCATTACTGCTTGTGAATAGCTACATAAAAAGTATACTGATAATCATAGCTTTAGTAGCAGCAGTAGTTGCGAAAGACATATTCATTATCTTCGCGCAATTAATTGTTTTTAGTTTACTTGTGTTTGACAAAGAACTAATCAGGAATTGGGGCTCAATAATGCTTAGGTTGATGCCTTTCTTCCTAAGTTATCATATCTTAGCACTTTTGTTTAAAACAGATTATAATAATTCTATCTTTTTCTCAACTAAGATGAGCCTTCTGGTGCTAATATCCTGCTTTGTATTCACTTCTTTTGATGCAAAGACAATATTAACGGATTTGAAGAACATTACTCATCTAAGAGTTGTTAGAAGCTCACTTGGATTGATGCTGCTTTGTGGTTCCATAATTGATAGATTCATAGAGTATAACAAAGCACATGTATCAGAAATCCAGAATAAAAGTATTGGAACTATAGTTTCAGCTTACACAAATTCTTTTGTTGAAGTTTGGGAATCAAAAGAGCTTATTCAAGAGCAAGTTGAAAGCGAGATACACTCAAAGATAACTAATATGAAACCTAGAACTTGGAGAGATGTTCCGCTGGTATTATTAATCATAATCATGCTCACATTTATCACAAACTACCCAATAAACTATGCAGAGATATTTAGTACAATTAGCCTATGATGGTAGCGTATTCCATGGATGGCAAAGGCAGAAGAATGCCTATACCGTTCAGGAATCTCTAGAGAATGCTCTTACAAAAATAGCAAAAAAAGAGATAAAAATAACAGGTTCAGGACGTACAGATACAGGAGTCCACGCTACTTGTCAATACGCCCATTTCGATTTCCCAATTGATATACCTGAAGAAAGATTTGTTATGGCATTAATAACAGCCTTAGATACTCATAGTGTGCGACCATTGAAGTTTTGGAAAGTACCGGCAAATTTCAATGCACGGTTCAATGCCTATGAACGAACCTACAATTACATTCTTACAACTAAAAAAAACCCATTCAATGTAAAATATAAGAGTTTCTTACCGCATCATAAGCTTGATTTGGATTTAATATCCTCTGCCCTGCCTTTGTTTCTTGGTACACATGATTTTGATGCTTTTTCTAAACCAAACCCACAAATAGAGAACACAATTTGTAATCTTAAAAGACTTGATATACAGGTAAAAGATAACGACTTTATATTCACTATCTCAGCTAATAGATTTCTACATAACATGGTTCGCAGAATCATAGGATGCCTTGCGACCATCTCTCATCATCAGATGAATCCTGAAATTATTACTGATTTCTTAAATGGAAAGAAAGCTAACCAAAAAGTAATGTTCACTGCTCCACCTAACGGACTTTATTTAACAAACGTAAACTATACCGACTTAGATTTAGTTCCTGAAAGTATATCTTTATTCAAATAAGTACCATTGCTTGTAAAATTGGGCTCCAAGCTCTTTTTGCGATATTAGAAAAAGTCTAAATTTTTCTTGCCATAAATATAACAATACTGTAAAAGTGGTTTTATAGGAAAGAAAAATGGAATAATGTTAAAAAATCCCTCTACACTATAATACCATCTTTATGTATTTAGTGTTCAAACTTAAAGGAGTTAGAATGGACAGAAAAGAAGAAATTTTACAAGCAGCCGAAACAGTATTTGTTCGTTACGGATTTGCTAAAGCAACCCTTGAAGATGTTGCTTACGAGATTGGTTTAAGAAAAACTGCGATTTATTACTACTTTGAAAACAGAGATCATCTTTTTGGGGAGATGCTTGCTAACAAATATGCAAGTCTAAGAAAAGAAGTTACTGACAAAGTTAAAAAGGCTACTACATTTGAGAAGAAACTCGAAGCATTCTTCATGACAAAATTTGACCAAGTTGTTGATGAACCTTCTTTCAGCGAAATCTTTAAAGTTAGTAACCTTCCTAACAAACATCGCAAACTTCTCAATAAAGAGAAAGAACTCAATGTTACTTTTGAAAAAG
The DNA here is from genome assembly GCA_963677495.2 of Cloacimonadales bacterium (SeqCode). Classification (GTDB taxonomy): domain Bacteria; phylum Cloacimonadota; class Cloacimonadia; order Cloacimonadales; family JAFGVF01; genus Zophobacter. The sequence goes on along the minus strand of CAXXOU010000004.1, from coordinate 852,627 downwards.
AGATGCTTACTGAAATCTATAATGTAGGTGTTGAAGCTAAAGCAGTTAAAGATATTTCTGTTAATGCAATGTACTTATTAGTATCAGGTGTTTTGTACAGAATCATGGATGCTGACATTGTTAAAGATCGTAAGTTCAACCTAGATAAGAGTGTTAAACAAGCCTTTAGTGTTATGCTAACAGGTATCCTTAAATAGTCTTATGTTTACCATATTTTGAAGGGAGCTTAATGCTCCCTTCTTTTACTTTTTTAATCAAACACCTCTTCCTTGTTTTCATACATCCCAAATACTTGACCACGGGTAAACCACGGATTGACCAAGGGTTGACCACGGCTCCCTTGGTTTAGGCGTAGTTTACCTGTGGTCAATCCGTGGTAAGATGTCTCTTGAATTATTGCCAGTTCTTCGATTTGCTAGTGATATTAATTAATTTCCAAGAAGTCCTTTTTCACTCACAAGTTTCACTCTGAAGAACTCCTTTAAGGATATTTCTTGACTCAACAACTTAATGCTGAATCATTCCTACAATACTAGATAAGGAATGTAAATGCAACATAGAAAATCTACAAAACAAATTAGAGTTGGTGATGTTTTAATTGGTGGGGATGCTCCTATCTCTATTCAATCAATGACAAATACCAATACATCTGACGTTTCAAAAACAATAGAGCAAATACATAGAATCGAAGCTGTTGGATGTGATATAATACGTAGTGCAGTTCCCGATGTAGATGCAGTTAAGGCATTACCTGAGATTATTAAGCAAATCTCTATTCCTCTTATTGCAGATATTCATTTTGATTACAAACTAGCTCTTGGTGCTATTGATGCAGGAATTCAAGGTTTAAGAATTAACCCCGGTAACATTGGAAGCATAGATAGAGTTAAAGAAGTTGTTTCCGCAGCTAAAGCCAATAACGTTCCTATTCGCATTGGTGTAAATGCAGGTTCATTGGATAAAAAACTCATCAACAAATATGGTGTTACTCCCCAAGCATTGGTAGAATCAGCTCTAGAACATGTAAAGATTCTTGAAGATCTGTCCTTTTATGATATGAAAATATCTGTGAAAAGCTCTGACCTCCAAATGATGATTGATAGCTATAGATTACTTAGTAAGAAAGTGGACTACCCTTTACATTTAGGTGTTACGGAAGCAGGGACTTATCTCTCTGCTACGGTTAAATCCTCTATTGGTATGGGAGTACTTCTCAGTGAAGGAATTGGTGATACTATCCGAGTTTCTCTTACGGGAGATCCTGTGGAAGAAGTATTGATTGCAAAAACTATACTTAAATCACTCGATCTAAAGCAAGGCTTACAAATAATCTCATGCCCAACTTGTGGTAGAACTAAAATAGACCTAATTGAGCTTGCAAATAAGGTTGAGAAAGCTCTTCTTCCCTACTCTGATTTGAATCTTAAAGTAGCAGTGATGGGATGCATAGTCAATGGTCCCGGTGAAGCTAGAGAAGCTGATTATGGAGTAGCTGGAGGAAATGGTGAGGGTCTTCTCTTTAGAAGAGGTGAGATAATCAAAAAGGTTCCGGAAGCTGAGCTGTTACCAGAACTAATTAAGCTTATTGCAAATCATAATTAATGCTAAGAAAACTCCTGTTATTAACCATTCTAATTATTGCAATCAATGCAAGTTGTGAAGTAATCATTAGTGAGATAACTTTTGAAGGCAATACGCATTTCCCTGATAAAGTACTAGAAAAGATAGTCAGCACTAAGCAAGGTGATCCATTCAATAATGATGTACTCCTTGCTGATAAGCAAAGATTACTTGAATACTATAAAAAAAGTAATCTGCATTTGGTTGAAATAGCGAATCCGGAGATCGTTCCAATCTCAAACAACACTGTCACAGTTATCTTTAAGATTAGAAACGAGAAATCAATTATTATCAGTAATATTGAGTTTGTTGGTAACAAATATTTCTCAGAATCTAAACTCAAGGATAAGTTACATCTTAAGTTACCTATTGAGCTGGCAGATCTTAATGACATACTAAAACAAACTACCGATTTATATATTAGCAGGAACTATCTTTTCGTTCAAACAAAGATAGATGAAATGGTTAGTCTTAATGGTACATTTAAAGCAATCATACGAATAGATGAGGGTAAGCCCTGTCACTTTAAAAAGTTCTCCTTCAGAGGTAATAAAGTTACTAAAGATGATATCCTAGTGAAGATTTCAGGTATAAGAAGCAATAGCTCCTATTCTCCTGATGTATTAGAGCAAGCATCCGAAAATATAAGAAAGAAGGAATATATTCGCGAATGCAATATCTTTCCTATTGATGAAAGCACCCTAATGTTTGACATTCAAGAGGATAAAATGACTTATCTATCAGGATTAGCCGGTTATGACAATTCAGAAGAAGCCGGAAGTCAGTTTAGTGGATATATCAACTTTAAGTTTTTAAATCTCTTTGGTACCGATAGAAATCTTCATTTCAATTGGGAAAGCTACCCAAACGATTACAGCCAATTAAATCTTTACTATGAAGATTCGGGACCAATAAATATCCCTGTAGGTGGTAATATTGAGTTAAATAGAGTGGAGCAGGATTCAACATACATTGACTCTAGTGTCACCTCTGAGATCTATTACTACAATCTAAAGAATCGATATGGATTAGAAATAGGTTATAATGACATTGCAGCCGGTTCGAGAAGACCAATCACTATAGAACCTGAAAAGCAGTATTCAATCGGGTTCTTCTGGCGACATTCAAATGTTGATTACTCATTAAACCCCACTACCGGTATGGAGCTTGATGTAAGATTTAGATTCACATATGTTGAATCAGATTCCTTGACTTCCGAGAGAGAACACACCGAGTTAAGTTGGCACAATTATGAGACAATAACTAAGAACCTTGTCTTTATGTTTGGTGTAAACGGAAATTATGTTACTGATCATGATGTTGAAATATACAATCAATATAGAATGGGTGGTTTCAATAGTCTAAGAGGTTTTGCAGAGCAAAGATTTAATGGATACCTTACAGGTTGGAGTAATATTGAGCTACGCTATCTGCTAAATAGAGATTCCAGGATGCATTTATTCTTCGATTATGGTGTTATGCAATACAAAGATGTGGATGAGGAAAAATCTCAATACAATCTTATTGGTACCGGATTAGGATTAAGGCTATCAACTCCGGTTGGTATTTTAGGTATAGATTATGCTCTTGGATATGATTCAAACGAATGGACTTCCCCCATGAACGGTATGTTACACTTTGGTTTAGAAACTAAGTTTTAGAGGTATTTATGATACAAGCAACACTATGTTATATTAGAAATGATAATAAAACCCTGATGCTTCATAGGGTGAAAAAAGAGAACGATATCCATAAAGATAAATGGAATGGTCTTGGTGGTAAATTCGAAAAGGGAGAATCACCGGAAGAATGCTTAGAACGTGAAGTTCTAGAAGAAAGTGGTTTAACTATTAATGACTATAGGCTAGCCGGTGTACTTACATTCCCTCTTTTTGATGGTAAGAACGATTGGTATGTCTATTTATATGAGGTTACGGGATTCTCCGGTGAACTTATTGATTCTCCTGAGGGGAACCTTGAATGGATTGATGATGATATGCTCTTCCAACTACCATTATGGGAAGGTGACCATCTTTTTCTGAAATGGATGTTTGAAGGTAAATTCTTCTCTGCTAAATTTGTTTATGAAAACTCAAAGTTAGTGAACTATAAGGTTAAAATATACTAGATGTTGAAGAAGAACCTTCTATTAATAACCATATCGATAATCTCATCTTTCATCTGGGGATTGAGTTACTCCTCTCCCCTTTCCCGAGTTGAGACTATTGAGGGTAATGGTATTAATAAGGAGTTTCAGCTTAAAGCTTCCCCAATAATCGCTAATACTTTAACAATCACCTCTTTGGGTGATACTTTGATCATCGATAAAGACTATTCCGTGCAAACTAATAATGGTATTGTATATTTCTTAACTGCACCTAATGGAACTCTTTACGTAAGCTATTCCGTTGTACCAAAAAGTATCACTGAAAGCTTCGTCTATTTTAAAAAAATAGTGTTATCTGATTCTTTAAGCATTAAAAATGTTAAACCTAAACGGCAACTTTTTAATAGCAATAGCAAACTATTAATCACCGGTTCTAAGACTTTCTCAATCTCCGTAACAAGAGATCAAGGTGTTGATTTAGATCAATCTCTGTTTCTTAAGATTAGTGGTGAGTTAAGTAACAATATTAATATTGAAGCTCAGTTATCTGATAGCGAATCACCAATTTCACCTGAAGGTAATTCTAAGGAGCTTAGTAGTTTAGATGAGATCTATATAAGATTGTATGGTAAACAATATGAACTTGCATTCGGTGACTTGGAATCAGAGTATTCTGATACAAAATTCATTAACTACTCTACTAAGTTTGAGGGACTCAAAGCATCATATCAGACTAGTTTCAATGCCGGTGGTGCTTTAGCAGTTACAAAAGCCAAGAATGCTGAGAATAGCTTCAATTGCCTTGATGGTAAGCAAGGTCCATACTATCTTTCAATAGCTGATAATCCATATAATTTGTTAATCGTCCCGGGTACGGAAGTTGTTTATATAAATGGTGTGGAAGCATCTAGAGGAAGTGATTATGTTATTGATTATTCAGATGGCTCCATAACATTTATTAAGATTGTGAACTCCAATACTTCCATAAGAGTTACTTTTCAATACTCCAACGAGAAGTATAATCAGAACCTCTATCTAGCTAATGCCGGAATTAATCTTTTTGAGAACCTGCGTTTTGATACTTATTTGATTTCACGTTCTGATAATAGGAATCAACCTATTGATACGGATTTTACGGATGATGAACTTGATGCTCTCAAAGATAGTGGAGATGCTGCTATATATGTAAATGGAGTATTAGGGCCGTTCGATTCGGGATTAGGACAATATGTTCTTTCTGATTCAGGAGATTACTATGTTCATTCTGACACACTTGGTGTTTATGATATCAGCTTTACCTACTTTGGTTTAGGACAAGGTGATTATTCCGAGATTAGCCCCTCTGTGTATGAATATCGAGGAACCGGTGAAGGTGAATGGTTACCATTAAAGCAACTTTACGCTCCCGAATTAAAGAACAATATTGATTTCTCTCTAAAATATGGTTCTGATTGGTTCAAAGTAACATCAGAAGCTATATATACTCATTATGATAAAAATACATTTAGCTCAAAGGATGATTCAGATAATGATAGTTGGTCCGGTTTTGGTAAGTTACTAGTTAAACCAAATTGGGATAAGGTTTCACCATATCTATCGTTCTCTGCTACCCTATTAGGTAAAGATAGAGATCTCTTTGCTGACATTAAAGATGCTGGAGATAGCTATAGCCTGATATATCTTCCACCTTCTGATACTGTTTCAGTTAAAGAATATGACCTAAGTGCCGGAACATCTATTTCTGATAAGTTCAAATTTGACCTTAAACTTAAACATAATGATAGCAAAGATCTGTTCACACAAAACTATGCAAAACTTAGCACCAGTATTTCGCAGATCTCTGATTATAACCCCTCAATAAACTACTCTCTTTTGTTAACTCAAGAGGAGTACGAGGATTACATCTATTCAGAGTCAGATACGGAAAGGCATGAGCTCCTTTTATCTTATGTTTATCGTTATCTCAATTTAACCGGAGCATATGCAAACTACTCATCAAAACAGAACCCATTAGTTGTTAACGAAACCGGAACCAGATATGTTAGCTACACTAGTGGATTAGGCACACAAGACTTAAAGCATTATCAGGGAAATGCCAGCTATAGAATAGAACAAAATGATACGCTTTCAGTATCTAATGATTGGGATAGAAGTAAAGATACCTACACTATCTCTACTCAGCATAGTCTTAATTATCAAGACTACCATTTCAACCTTTTTTATAACCATAGTCAGGTGAATGATAAAGTTGATGATAACAAGCAAAACGTTGATTTAGTTAAATTAAGCTCAATAACCGGTTTTCTTGATAATACAATGAACCTTAATTGTAACTATGAAGTGAACAACTTGGAGTTCTATCCACAAGTTCGTTCTCTCGTATATGTTGGAGAAGAGGAAGGTATCTATGATGAGAATGGAGAGTTCGAAGAGGAGCTCCTTTACGACTATGAATATATTAATTCCGGTGATTCAGAGCTATCAATTGAGCTAAACGCTGATACTAGCCTATTTATTGATTTCAAGTCGCTTTTCAAAGAGGGATTATTAAGTGGAATTCAATCTGAATCTTATGCTCAGGTTACTGAAAACTCTCGTTCAGATAAGAGATGGGATGTTTATCTATTAAGACCTTCAACCACCTTTAATGATTCCACTTCCATCTATTCTAATCGACTTCTAAGACAAACTTTTTGGCTGGATTTAATACCTAAAAAATGTTTCTCAGTGCTTAGTTACGAGTCAAACGAAACCCTTGATAATAGATATTTAAGCGAGTTTGACAATGCTACTGAGACTATGGAAACCATATATGATTCATCAATCAGGTTGAATGACTTACTGACGCTTGATTGGGACTTTGGCTACAGAAGAACCGATGGTAAAGATTCTAAGTATAGTTCTGACGTTTCCCAGAACAATATATCACTTGATATTGAGAAGAAACTATCTACGAAACTAATATTAAGAAATCAACTCTCCTATCAGTTAGAGGAAGGTTCAAAACAATCCGGTGACGACGATTACGAAATAACTTCCCTATCAGTGAGTCCTTCTGCAACTTGGTATTATAAACGCTTTAAGATTAATAGCTCTTTTGATTTCACATCTAACACTCGTACCGGCTCATCATTTTTAACAAACTATTCCGGTAAACGAGATGGTGTTATAACAAACTGGGCACTAAAAGTGTTCTATAAGTTTAATAAATATACTTCCGCAAACCTTGACTATACAGGCAATAGTTATCCTGATGACCCCACTGAGCATAAGCTAACATTAGAGATAAAAGCGGAGTTTTAACATATGGAATTATCTTTCACTACATATCTGATTGTATTACCAATGATTTATCTTGCCGGATTGATTGATTCAATTGCAGGTGGAGGGGGACTAATATCTGTCCCGGCTTACTTAGCTGCCGGACTTCCACCCCACTTTGCTTTAGGAAACAATAAGTTCTCATCTTGTAGTGGCACAATCTTCTCTACTGCCAAGTATTTTAAACATGGTTTAATTGATATTCCTGTTGCTCTAATAAGTGCTGTTTTTGCCCTTGTTGGCTCTACTTTAGGTACAAAGACTGTTCTCTGGCTTGACCCATCATTTCTTAACTATTTATTGTTAGTGCTAATCCCTGCTATGACTCTCTTTACACTCTTTAAAAAAGAGATGGGAAAAGATAATCATTCTCATAAAGTATCGAAACTAAAGAAGATGCTTATTGGCTCTTTAGCAGGTCTTATAATTGGATTTTATGATGGCTTCTTTGGCCCCGGTACAGGTGCTTTTCTTATAATGATATATACCTTATCTTTAAGGTATGATTTCAAAATTGCTAATGGTAATACTAAAGTTGTTAATCTTGCTTCTAACATTGCAGCTTTAACCACGTTTCTAATAAATGGTAAAGTTATCTTCAGTTTAGCAATTCCAGCTGCTATATTTGGTATCGCAGGAAATCTTACAGGCTCACATCTTGTCGTTAAAAAAGGCAATAAGATAATAAAACCGGTATTTATTGGAGCCCTTACACTTCTACTAGCTAAGATTGTCTTCGATATGATTAGGAAGTAAACCTATACTTTGCATTTCGCAATAACTTACCGCATTTCAGGGAGTTTGTCGGCCTGATAGGGCAACGGACTTCCTAAAATACACTACTATACCTCTTTTGATAAGTTTTCATCCTCGCCCCACAACAGGAGCAGTCACCAGTGCGAGTTTTCGAGCTTGGGGAAATGCGTATCAGTTATATTCGTGTACTTCGAAGTCGCAATTCCCCAAACTCCTTTCAGTCGTACAGGTGACTGCTTCAGAATATCATACGCAGTGCCATTACCAATAACTTAGCTACATTTTATTCCCTTTTTACTCTCTTTTACTGCACTATCCATCAACGCACTGTGTTTGCACTGTGCACGCACTGTGAAGGCACTGCCAACCCACTGTTTCACTGGGTGCACAGTGCGTGCACAGTGGGAAAACAGTGGGATGACTGCGTTTTGATAGATAGTTTGCTGAAAGGTAGAAAAGACAGCATGAGTACAAAGTAGAAAAATACTGCTCAATTAGAGATTTGAGTGCTAGACTCCTTTAAAATACTCCACGAATTTAGTATGAGGAACTGATACACAGATTCTTGAACAGTTAGAATATCGATTCATTAACTCAGGTAGAGCTGTGAAGAAGTTTAATGTTACTGCCCCAATTCTTTTGCTAAGAAGATATTCTTCCGATTTGTTGACAATTGCAAAGATTCCATCCGGTTCCTGTGTGTATAATGATTCCTCAAGTAATTTGTTATCTCTAAGCCAATTGATGTTTTTGACTATTTCATTGTTCGTTGTTTGCTTGAATCGCTTGACTATTTGCTGTCCTGTTTCAGTCGTAAGAAGCTTAACTACAACTTGTTGCGAAAACATGTTAACTCCACTAAAGCCGTATGTAAGTCTTGTTCTCACTGCATTTGTCAAATCTTGATTAATGGTTCTGATGAACGCAATCCTAAGTCCCGGTATCCCTAAGGATTTACTGAAAGATTCTATTGTAACCACATTCTCAAGATGAGAGATACGTTTAAAGAAATCATCCGATCTATCCTTTCTCATTCGACGATAGGGACTATCGAAAAGAACCATAGTTCCTGAGTTAGAGATTCTTTCCAAGTTTTCATAGAGGTAATCGTCATCAAACTTAGCACCGGTAGGATTATTAGGGTCACAAATCACTAAAATGGCATCTTTTTCGAACGATTCTGTCAATTCTTGATAGAAACTCACTTTGTGACCGTTTAACTCAGCAAGATAGCGATATGGCCCCCAGAAGAACTTCGGTAAGTAGATTGTAGTTGGACTTGTGACTCTCAATATTAAATCTAAAGCACTAATAGCACCTGTTGTTACTGTTATCATATCTAAAGTAGTTCTATTATCAAAATATTCATCAATCACAGCTTTTTTGAATGTTTCCGAGCCATGTGATACAGGGTAATTCTGTAATACACCTTGATTTAAGTCCATAGACTTAACAAGTTGGTTTAAATCTATTGGTTCAACAGCATTTACTCCACGATTTAAAGCTAAATATTCCTCGCCTGTTTCTTTTGATAATCTCTTTATAATATTCCCCACCTCAATAATTCTGGAGGGGGGGACCTCTATCATTTTCTTTAACATAATTTACTCCAGTACTTTCAAGCAGGCATTATATACTTCATCAGGTAAGATGTCCTGCATGCATCTAAAGTGTTTCAAAGGGCAGACATCTCCCCCATGTAAGGAACACGGTTGACAGGGATAATCCATAGTTAAAACAACGGCATTATCATTCATAGGAGCAAAGCCAAGACGAGGGTGAGTTGCTCCAAAGATTGCCACTAATGGTTTAGCATAAGCAGATGCTAAATGCATCGGACCGCTGTCATTTGTTATAAGCAAGTCAAACTCACTTACAAACTTGGCAAGTCTAACTAGATCAAACTCCCCGGCTCTATTAGTGCAATACGTCGGATGTATTGATGCAATAGACTCACAAAGTTCGTACTCAGACTTAGAACCTAATAGTGTGACTTCGGCCTTTGATTTGGAAATCAAATCTTCAATAAGAAGCTTGAAATACTCAGAAGGCCAACGCTTACTATTGTAACTGGCTCCGGGGAATATGCCAACTTGAAGTCTATCAGTCTTGTTAAGGATATCTTCTATATGAGGAATAGTTATACTTGGATTGGGAATATCCTGTTTTCCAATAACAGGTTCAATTGCAGAGAAGTACAAGCTGCTTGTAGATGAAATTGATGCATCTGTTCTTCCTGCCACTATCTTTTGTCTCAAGAGTCTTTGTTTTTTATATGTAAACTTCTTCGTAGCTCTGATAGCATGCAAAGCTATTGCAGAACTGAGCTTTCCATGTAAATCAAAGGCATAATCATACTGCCCTAAAGATTTTAGAAAACCACGGTTCTTGTAATCTGTATGAATGTTATCAACATGTGGGAAGAGCGAAACAAGCTCCTTGAAAACCGGTTTAGTTAGATAATCGATGTCAGCATCAGGAAACTCTTTCTTAAGAAGTGCAGTGATAGGCTCCGTGAGGATAATATCCCCCAAAGAGCTCATTCTAATGATTATAATTCTCAACTATGCTTTACCTTCTGATTCTTCCTCAATAGTCAGATAAACATCATCTTGATCAATGTTCAGCTCTTTAGAAATAGCTTTAACGCTCCAACCCTGATTGTATAGCTTTCGTATAGCTTCATGCTTACTCTTAAGGTCATGCTCATTATCGAACTTGATACTGCTTTCATCAAACTTAGACTTAAAGGAGTTCCTTCTAACAAAAAAGAAGATTGTAGAGCCTATAACTATGATAGCAATGACAAGAGTAAGATACCAGAACGGAGATTTAAAGAAAGAGGGGTCTACAACAGAAGTTGAATCACTGTCTTCGTGAACAGATTCTACCACTTCCTCTTCAACCTCAACAATCTCCTCAGTTTCAAGAGGTTTAGTCTCTTTTATCTGCACAGGTGCAGGCTCGACTTCCTTCTTCTTCTGTTCAATCGAAACGCCTAGTTTCTTTAGTTGCTTTACTGCATCTGCATAGTTTCTATCATTAGTTGGTACCATCTTAAAATGCTTAATGGCATCTTTCTTTCGAGCGAGCTTTAAATCATTGAGGGCATAATAGTAGTAAAAGTCTTTCTTATCAGGATTGCTTTTCTCAATCTTTGCAAACTCTACGTCAGCTGCTTTCCTGAGTCCAAGATTACGGAGATAGTTGGCAATACCCAAATCATTTGCATATTTGCCTTTAGATGGTTCACACAAAAGGTCGACAACTATCTTATATGGACTACCTGAGAGCGTAAAGATATTTGGACGTCTAAACAAGCGAGTAGCGATTGTTATCTCAGTTTGGTCATCTTCATCACTAATCTTAAAAGATTTAATGAATTTGGATTTAGGCTTGATATTACTTGCAGTTTTTGTGATTGATGAATTGATTCTGAGTATAAGGTCACCACTAATCACATCGTATGTATAATCAGTTGTGTTATCGGTTTCAATAACTATACGTGTACCAAAATCATAATATCCGAATCTAATGTCATTAATTGTAGAGTTAGCTTTCAATCCCAATAGCAGAATGCTCAGTAAACAGATGAGTAAAATCTTTTTCATGTTTCCCTCTTTTATGATTTAGATATGCATTAACACAGCTAATTATAGAAGTCAAGGAAAAGTTGTTTAAATTGCTTAATTCATCCGATAAGATTGTTGAACCCCTTCAGGGTTCGAAAGGTCTTTTGGGTGTACTTGACCCCGGGTTCACAAAACCCGGGGCTATTCATATTCAGCCCATATAGGGCTAAAACGTAGTGCGAGTGTCCTCACTTGCACATAGCTTGAAGAGTTATAAGTATTTTTGTAGGGGCTTAACAACTTAAGCCCTAAGGTGTATCCACAACATACGTTTAGATATGGATTTATCCAGAAACATAAACAGCTAAATAGGGCACAAGTTGTTGTGCCCCTACGGAACAAATACTTTGCCGGAAGTCAACTGGAAATCTGGAATCCTCCCGGTTAACTATTATATATTTATCTCCCGTCAGTGGAATTTGCCGACTTCGTCGTCACAGCAACTCAGGAGAGTCGCAGTACGTTGTTACATATGCAACCTCGAAGAGGTATAAGTTCAAATAGCCATATGCAAAGCGAAAGCTGTAAAGAACGCATAGAGTCGAACTCCTTTCAATCGAATGGACTCGAGCTAATGACAACTTGCCAACCCAAGAATTACATCTTCTCTTTTATCTCCTTTATATCTCGGCAGTAATTCCTGCGAAACACTTGGTAAACCCTTGGCAAACACTTGGCCTATTCCTGGCCTAATTGCTAAGAATTAACCAACCTATCACCAAGTTAAAGTCAGTTTGAAATCACTGATTACTGCTGAGAGTAGAGAGATGCATGGGAGCAGAATTAACTATATAGGTGCGTAATATCACAAACAAATAGTTCTTACGCCCCTACAGGGCTAATCATTATAACGAATTTCAACCTCAAGCTCACGCATGGGGCTATTAAACAATCACTCTTTCAGAGCGAGAGGAGGTAAACTCTCTGCCAAAAAACCTTACTTATCTATTCGCTATTGTACGAATTACATAAGATGACACCCACAATCCCATGATTGCGGTCATATAGGAAACAGAACCGACAGGGACTCGAGCTCTTCCTCTGGATACTTCGCTCTTTGCATTGCACTCCAGGTTAAGCTCAACCGGTTTCTCAGATGAATAAACGCATGGGATACCGCTTGAAATGCCTCTTCTTCTGAGATACTTTCGAACTCGAGAAGCTAAAGGACATCCTTGAGATTCAAAAAGATCACTTAGTCTTACTTGAGAAGGGTCTATTCTGTTACCTGCTCCCATTGAACTTATAATTGGGATTCCAAGGTTATAGACATCTTCCAGAAGTCCAACTTTCGGGTTTAAACTATCGATTGCATCAACAACAAAGTCTACACCATTAGATAGCATCTTATTGCGTGTATTAATATCAGCAAATTCATTATAAAATTCTATCTCGCAATCAGGATTAATATCCAACAAGCGTTCCATCATTACATCTGTCTTTGCCTTACCAATTGTCGAATGCAGGGCTATGTTTTGTCTGTTGATATTGGTTCTATCGACTGTATCGAAATCGACTAATACGAACCTGCTGAATCCGCTTCTTGCTAAGCTCTCGCAAGCGTATGATCCAACTCCACCCAGACCAAAGACAGCAACTTTAACCTGTTTGAAACGGGCAACAGCTTCTTTCCCGAATATCATCTCTGTTCTATTGAATATCATAGTTAAACCAAAGAGGGATGCACAATCAAGTGCACCCCGAATATCTTTTAAACCTGTTTGAGTAAGTTAGCCATTTCGATAGCACTAACTGCACTATCCCAGCCTTTGTTACCGGCTTTAGTTCCTGCTCTTTCGATTGCCTGTTCAATAGTGTTTGTAGTCAATACACCAAAACTTACAGGGATAGAGAAATCCATCATAACTTTAGCGATACCTTTGCTTACTTCAGCAGATACATAATCGAAATGAGGTGTTGAACCCTTGATTACAGCACCAAGACAGATGATCGCATCATACTTCTCTGTTTTAGCAGCTTTCAAAGCGGCCAATGGCATCTCAAAAGCACCAGGTACCCAAATAACATCAATATCTGCTTCACCAACTTCATGACGAACAAGAGCATCCATAGCTCCACCAAGCAGTTTTGATGAAATAAACTCATTAAATCTTCCGCATACAATCGCAAACTTTAAACCTTTACCAATCAGTTTTCCTTCAATAATATTAGCCATTCTATCCTCCACTACACTTTCTCTAAGATGTGTTCCATTTTATCTTTCTTTGTTTTTAAATAATGATGATTGCCATTATGAGCAGGTATCTCTATCGCTTCACGACGTTTTACTTTGATACCGTATTTCTCTAAATCTTTTATTTTTAAAGGGTTATTTGTCATGAGCCTGATATTGATTACGCCGAAGAACTTCAAGATATCAGCTGCTGATTTGAAGTCACGAAGATCTGAAGCGAAACCAAGCTTGTGGTTAGCTTCAACTGTGTCGTAACCCTTCTCCTGCAATCTATAAGCTCTCACTTTGTTCACAAGTCCGATACCTCTCCCCTCTTGTCTGAGATAGATAATCATTCCTTGTCCCTCTTTTTGAACACGACGCATGGATTCATGTAACTGAGCTCCACAATCACAACGTTTGGAAGCGAAGATATCTCCTGTAAAGCATTCTGAATGTACTCGTACTAAAACATCACCTTCAAATTCTGCAGGATTGCCTTTAACTAAAGCAAGGTTAGGTTCTTCAGAACCAAAGTTATCAAATGCATAAAGATCAAAGTCACCGAAGGCAGTCGATAGTGTAGATTCTGCAAGCAATCTTGCATCATATTTCCTTTCTGAATAAAGTTTTATCTCATTCTTTTTAATGTATTCTATCAACATAGCTACTGAAACTACCTTCATTTCCCATTCTTTAGCATATTCCATTATCTGTGGAAGACGTGCCATTGAACCATCAGGATTCACGATTTCACAGATAGTACCTGACTGGAATAATCCCGCCATCTTAGCCATATCAGCAGATGCTTCAGTGTGTCCCGGACGTGCTAAAACACCACCATGTTGTATCTGTAATGGGAATACATGCCCCGGTCTATTGAAATCAGCAGGTTTGGAATCAGGATTAGTTAGCTGTTTAAGCGTCTCTGCTCTCTCATGAGCTGAAATACCTGTAGTTGTTGAAAGGTGGTCGATTGATGTAGTAAAAGCTGTTTTAAAAGAATCGGAGTTCTTAGAAACCATGAGATTGATGTTCAATCTGTTAAGTTCCTGCTCCGGCATTGAAACGCATACCAATCCTTTACCATGAGTAATCATAAAGTTCACTGCTTCAGGTGTGACAAGCTCCGTAGCCATTACGAAATCACCCTCATTCTCTCTATCTTCATCATCCACTACAATGATGATTTTACCGTTCTTTATATCTTCTAATGCTTCTTCGATTGTGTTTAATTTAATCTCTTCCATCTCTACTCCTAACCTATATAAATCCATTTTCTGCTAAAAATGACCTAGTTATCTTACTTTCATTTTGTTTATTATTTGTCTGGTACCAGACATATTTACCAATCACATCACTCTCTATATTTACGATATCCCCAACTGATTTGTTCTTCAAAACTGTTTCCTCCAACGTGGTCGGTATGATTGACACAGTGAAACTACTTCCATTCAACTCAGCTATTGTTAGACTAATCCCATCAATTGCTATTGAGCCTTCCGGTATCATGAACTTAGTTACATCCGAATTCACTGCTATTGAGTACAACACTGCGTTACCAAGAGGTAGAACTGAGATAATCGTTCCCACAGCATCTACATGACCTGAAACAATGTGTCCACCCATTCTGGTTGTGGGAGTTAAAGCTCTTTCAAGGTTAACTTCCATTCCGGTACTAATGCCTTTTAATGAAGACTTCTCAATTGTTACAGGCATAACGTCAGCAGTGAAACTTTCTGAGCTTAGAGATGTAACCGTTAAGCATATACCGTTTACAGAGATGCTATCTCCCAGCTTTGAGTCCTCTAAGACCTTCTCGGCTGAGATCTCTATAACACAGTTATCAGAGCCCTCTATGAAGTTCTTTATTCTACCGATTTCTTCTATAATCCCTGTAAACATTAGCTCTCCTCGGGATAGATGATTAGCAATGTATCATCTTCAAATTGTTTTATTGTAGTATTTTGCAAGCGTTTCGCATGTTCCACTTTGTTTATGCCATGATCTCCACTCCACCCAATACCTTCGTTTCCAAGAATCAGAGGTGCAATGAAGAGATAGTACTTATCGACTAAGTTTGCTTTGATAAAGCTATTATACAATCCTGAGCCTCCTTCAAGCATGACACTCATTACACCCAGGTCGAATAGCTGTTTCATTAAGTTATCGAGAGAATTGAACCTAATCAACTCAACTGAATCCAGAGTTTCAAGCTCAGAACTGTCATCCCCACAGCTTTCAGGAAAAGCAATATAGAGTTTATTGCCATTGAGAGTTTTGTAAGCATTGCAATTTTCAACAAACTCTCTATCACCCAAGAATGAGTCGGCTAGAACAATCTTATCAGGCTCTTGCCCAGTTTTTTGATTAAAACGTACATTCATTGATGGATTATCGCTTAGGAAAGTATTCTTACCAATTATGATTGCATCATGGATGTTACGAATCCTATGTGTTTCAGTCCTAGATAACTCATTAGTAATCCACTTCGAATCCATAGTTGAAGTTGCAATCTTGCCATCAAGACTAAGTGCGGACTTCAAGCTAACGAATGGACGCTTCTTAGTAACATTACAGATGAACTGTTCATTAAGCTGTTTTGCTTCCTCTTCACACATACCCACATGAACTGTGATTTCTGCTTTCTGCATCTTCATAATCCCTCTGCCATTCACAAGTGGATTGGGATCAGTCATTGCAATATAGACTTCAGTGACACCAGATTCTATGATTAAATCAGCACAAGGGGGAGTTTTCCCGTAATGGGAACAGGGTTCCAGGGTTACGTAAAGTGTAGAACCTTTAGGGGAGCAGGTTGCATTTCTGATAGCATTAACCTCAGCATGTGGTTGACCTGCTTTTTCGTGAGCCCCTTCCCCAATAATAACACCATCCTTCACAAGGACAGCCCCCACCATCGGATTGGGACTTGTCTGCCCTTCGAACTTGCCGGCAAGCTCCAGAGCACGTTTCATAAATTTTTTGCACATAATAAAAAACCTCGCACCGGGGCTTGGAACGAGTTAAGAACTGTTTTCTCTCCTCCAGACTTTAACTGTCGGTATTGGAATTTCACCAATTCAACCTTTTCGGCTCGTGGACTGTACCACCGGTCGGGAATTTCACCCAGCCCCGAAAACAGAATTAAGCCATCTATATTTGTGTGGGATTGTTTGTCAAATGTTTTTGTGGACTTGCATCAGTCTTCGCTTGAAAGCTACGCCCCGACAGGCCGCAACGAAGTGTGGGGCGAGAACGAATTGACTTGCACAATAGGCACAAGCACAGACTTGCAAGGACATACAAGGACAGTCACGGACAGGTGACAACTACCGAAAACCTTCGGAATGGTCGAATGACCTTGCGAATGGTTGTACTTCGAAGGAATTAACTCGGACTTGCGTTGTAGCGATAGCTTGATGCGAGAACAAATCAGACATCGCGTACCGGAATTAGCGATTCCCACTTCTTTGCGAATCACTTCTTCCTGGGTCATCTTGCAGTTGCATCTACACAGTTGATGCAGTCCATATATGGACTTAACCGACTGTGTCGGTTTGTCATGTCACACAACCTCGGACTTGCGTTGCAGCGATAGCGTGACGCGAGAACGAAATCAGGAATATGCCACTTCGAAGTGCATTTTAGGAAGTCCGTTGCCTTATCAGGCCGACAAACTCCCTGAAATGCCGTAAGTTGTTGCAAATCGCACTGTGTATGCCACCCTGAGCGTAGTGAATGAAGTGAATGAATTCTAAGCTCGCGTCCATGTGAGATACGAACACGACGCCAAGCGATAATGGCAATATAAACTTATTTAATGGTGTTATTTCGCTTGGAGTCGAACTCCCGATGGTCGTATGGACTCGAGCTTAGTCTGCAAATCTTTTCACTGTTTTCCTTCGGAAAAGAGCTTTTCTTTAGTTGGGAGACTAAAGTTATCGGAGAGGTCCTTCAGCTTCATTCGTATCCTCATTCCGTTCAGGATGACAAACGGGGTTACCGGATTTGCGAAGGCAAATCCCTTTTATATTACACCACAAGCATAGTACTAATAATATAAAGTTTATAAAATGAAGAAAGGCTGTTACGAAATGTAACAGCCTTAAAATTTATGGTGGGCGCTGAGGGACTTGAACCCCCGACCACCTGCTTGTAAGGCAGGCGCTCTCCCAACTGAGCTAAACGCCCTTATAGGAATAAAAGATGGTGGGCGCTGAGGGACTTGAACCCCCGACCACCTGCTTGTAAGGCAGGCGCTCTCCCAACTGAGCTAAACGCCCATCTTTTACAATTCACTCTATATCATGGTCGGGGTGAGAGGATTCGAACCTCCGACACCTGGTTCCCAAAACCAGTGCGCTAACCGGACTGCGCTACACCCCGACGTGATGTTTAGCCAACATCTATATCTGAGTTATGCTGTCAAGCATAAAACACATTTTATTTTAACTTTTTTAACACTCGCTTCCCGCTCATTATAATAAGTTACGAGTATACAGAGTGTTATAATATCCATGCTGACTTAAAAGATTTTCGTGTGTTCCCTCTTCAATCAACTCACCATGCCTAAGTACATAGATCCAATCTGCATTTCTTACCGTAGATAATCTGTGTGCAATAATCACAGTTGTACGATTTACAGCTAATTCTTCCATAGATTTTTGGATGAGAGACTCAGATTCTGTGTCCAAGGATGAGGTTGCTTCGTCGAAAATCAGTACAGGTGGGTTCTTCAAAAAGGCTCTAGCTATTGAAACTCTCTGTTTTTGACCACCGGAAAGTTTAACTCCTCTCTCCCCTACCAGTGTGTCAAAACCATCTGGAAGATTCTTAATGAAGTCATAAATATTAGCTTTCTGAGCACAATCTATTAGTTCAGCCTCTGAAGCATCAGGATTACCATAAAGAATATTCTCTCTAATCGTAGTGTCAAAGAGGAACACATTCTGCTGCACAATGCCTATTTTCTCACGAAGAGAGCGTTGTTTGAACTCAGTAATGTTCTTATCATCTAAAGTAATTGTTCCATGTTCCACTTCATAGAATCTAGGTATAAGTGAAACAAGTGTTGATTTACCTGCACCGGACTCACCTACAATAGCGATTGTTTTACCGGCCGGTAAAGTCAGGTCGATGTTTTTAAGAACTATGTCCTTTGTTCCCTCATATTTGAATGTAACATCATTGAACTTAATCTTACCTGAAATATCCTTTGCTTTAACAGCATCCGGTGCATCCTGAATGTCGGGTTCAATATCCATAATCTCGGTAAAACGCTCGAAAGCAGTAGTACCTTGTTGATACTGTTCAATGAAGTTGATTAGACGTTTAATTGGATCTAGAATAAAATTAATATAAAGAATGAAACTAAGAAGGTCAGCTGCATCTAACTGGTTATTGAGAATAAGATAAGTACCTCCTGCAACTACAGTACCGTAATACAGGTCAGTTAGGAAGTTCATACCGGTAAAGAAGGTAGCCATTAATGTGTACATACGTTCTTTAGCCTTCTTGAAGAGTCTATTAACTTCACCAAACTTAGCAATTTCCAGATCCTCTTTAGCAAATGACTTAACTTCTCTAATGCCAACAACTGAGTTTTCTACACTACTATTCATATCTGCAATCTTAGCACGAACATCTCTGAAGCCTGCTTTCATTCTACGTCCGAGAGTGAGTCCCCATATAAGAATTATAGGTAGAGGTATCAAAGAGATCCATGCTAGTTTAGTATTGAAGCTAAACATGAAGATGAATGAGCCGATAATCATGAATATAGAGATTATCAAATCTTCCGGACCGTGATGAGCAACTTCAGCAATCATGTTAAGGTCATTTGTAATGCGAGACATTATATGACCTGTCTTAGTATTATCGTAATATGTGAATGAGAGTTTTTGCAAGTGCTGGAAGATATGTTTTCTCATATCAGCTTCCATTCTAACACCTAGAATATGCCCCCATTTGACACGAATGAAGTTAAAGATTGCTCTGAACGACCAGGCAACAGCCATCAATATAAAAGCTGTAGATATCAGTTTTAAGTCTTTTGCAGGGATGTAATACTTAAGTAGATTCCTGGTAATCATCGGGAAAAAGACTCCCATGATAGAACTCAGGATAGCAGCAGTCATATCCAGAATAAACAGGTGGATATGTGGTTTGTAATAAGAAACGAATCTTTTTAACATAACTTCTCTATTTCCTCTATTATCGAATTTATTATCAATTCGGAAAAGGAAATAGGATAAACTGTAACTTCTGCTTCAGCTCCTTTGAATAGGATTAAGTTGAGAGTATCTGTAGCTTTTTTATCGGATAAGAGTATTTCCTTTCCCAATTCCTTTATTTTTACTATGAGATTGGAGTCAAGAAATACTGTAAGAGGAATTTGATTTAATTGTGATTCGATTCTCAGATTGGTCTTAGTATCAATAATTCCCAAACGGAGGCTAAGATTTAGAGCGATTCTCATCCCAATACCAACAGCAAGTCCATGAGGGACTTTGTATTCGGTTAAGACTTCTATAAGATGAGCAAAGGAGTGCCCTAGATTTAGTTTTCTCCTCTCACCTTTATCATATAGGTCCCGATGACATATATCGAACTTGAGTTCCGCAGCTTGAAGAATCAAATCTTGAGTGATACCTCGTGAGAAAACAGACTTATCAAGATGGAATGATTGGTTTATGAACGAGATCTTTTGTATCTCGTATAGACCATTTAAACCTTCTGTTAATGGAAGAGTTCTGAGAAAATCAGAGCAATAGAATACCTTTTCAGCTGGATAGAAAGTACCTATTGCATTCTTTACATTGAGATTATTTACAGCAGTTTTGCCACCAATAGCCGCATCCACCATAGCTATAACTGTTGTAGGGATTAACCACAAACGACAACCACGCTTGAAAGTAGATGCTGCGAAAGCTGTAATATCGGTAGTTATACCTCCACCTATCCCACAAATAATAGTAGACCTTTTCACATTGATTTTGGTAAGGAATTCGTATATTTGCTCTACGTTCTTTAGATTCTTATTTGATTCTTTCGCAGTAAAAATATAGGTGATTTTTGAGTTCAAAGAGTTTAATAAATCAGGATATTTATCCTTGATAAGCGAATCAATAATGAAAACAATCTCCCTCTTACTCAGAAGGAGATTGTAAAGTTTATCTAACTGAAGAGATTCGACTTCAGTTTTATATGCTTTTGGTTCAAAAGTGTAATTATTTACCATTACCTGATTAAGGCAATTTTGCCTCTTGTTCCTTCACCATCACCGGAGACAACATAGAAATAGATTCCGGAACTACATTCTTCACCGATTTCATTAGTTCCATCCCATGTAAAAATCTTTTGATTACTCAGAGGGAGAACTACAACTAAGTCACCACCAGTGTCGTATATTCTGCACTCTTCAGCTGCATCAGGGAAAGCTAAAGAATTAGCATCAGATATTCTTTTTGTATCACTATTAACGATTCTAATTACATCTTCAGGGTTTTCATTAGGGTAATAGGGATTCGGATAGGCTATAACAGAGTTTAAGTCTTTCTCCTTATTATCAGAGACACCGATGATAAAGGAACTGAGACCTTCAGGAGTACCGATAAGTAACCTACCACTCACTGGATCATGTCCTATAGTTGCTACCACATCAGAAATCATTTTAGTATTGGAAGTAGAGTAATTAGTAAAACGTTCAGTATATGGATCAAACGATGACAAACCTTGTCCATTAGAACCTATCCAGAGTATGCCAAAAGGATCATAATAGAGTGAGAATGCTTCAGATTCATTCGCACCAAACAGTCTTTCTTCATCAATATAGTAAAGGTCATAGGTCTGATGAGTCCATGTGTACCCAGTCCACTTTTCACGTTTGATACTTGTGCCCCATTTATACCAGCCTTCATCAGATTGGTTACTATCTATGTAAGTAAAAAGACCAGTATTTGCTGCAAACCAGGTTTGAGTTCTCCCGAAAGGATCTTCGAAAGAAACGATAGAGTTCATTGTACAATCCCTGAGTTCAGAGATAGGAACATTGGACCAGTCAGATTCTGAATTAGATTGAGGTAATCCTGAATTGTCCCAACAGTACACTTCTCCATCAGAAACAAGTGACCTGTTTAGAGCAAAGAAATACTTATCTCCAGATTGAACAGAATAGGTTGTCTTTTGACCCGGATTACTTTCTATTCGTACATCATCAATTTTTTCTAAGTTATTACTGTTATCAGCAATTGAATAGATAGACATACCACTATCAAAGCAGCTAACAATAACATTGTCTTCGTTATCGACCAATATATATGGGACTGTTGAACTGGCTAGTCCGATATCAGTATCAAGAGTAACAAATTGGCCATCAACATCATCGTAGACACTCAACCCATTTCCATTTAATCGATACCAGATCTTCTCATCTCCTGAATCATCTAATATACTGATTCCACTTCGCCATCCAAACTCATTGCTACTTCCGGCAGCCCAAGCACCAAACCACTTCCTGTTTAGAGCATCTACTGCTATAGTGTTAATATTATCACTATTTAATGGTGAGTTATCTACATTGTAAGTCACCCAGGTTTCTCCATCAAATGAGCTAACACCTCTAGTGCCTTTTTTTGTCTTAGAATCAGCCCACACTCCAGAGGAGAACCAAAGTACGTTATTTTTATCTGTCTCGATGCTTTTTATTGAATTGAAACCGATACTCTCCTCAATAATCTGGTGCCAGAATCCATCTTCACGAATGAAGATACCTTGTCCCCAAGTTGCAATACATATCTTATTATCAATTTCTTTAATAGCAGTAATATCACTGGATAACAAACCTTCTTCATTTGTTTTCCAAGTATCGAGTACTGTCCCATCAGAGTTAAGAACCATTATTGAATAGTCTTGGCTTTCGATAAAGCTCATGGATTCCTCTTTCCAACTGCCAAAACTAATCCATATTCTGTTCTCAGAATCGATATAAACTTCAGAAATGGCTGGTGATTCAAGTTCTTCGAATTGAGAAAGAATTGAGAATTCTTGATTAGAAGGGAAACCAGTAACACGAACCAAACCTTTTAAAGTAGCTATAACTACTCCTTCACCATAAACATCAAGACTACTCACATCATTATCAGGTAACTGATTCCCTTCGAATGTCCAATTGTGCCATGCAGCTGAATAATCCATTGAATCTTTATGGACATAATTAACACCTAACGAGGTTGCAATTACTAAGTAACCATTTACAGTTAACTCCATATCCCTGATCTCAGTGCTTAGCAACTCGTCATCATATGTACTCATTAACAGAGGGAAAGGAATATTATCAAAGCTATCATAAGTACAGAGTCCATTGTCTGTTGCAACATAGAACAAAGTATCTACAATTACCTTTGAGACTTTATTAGATGGTAAACCAAGAAGATCTTGGTCGATAAGAGTAATCTTTCCTGTATCATGTAAAAGATTGATTCCTTGATTGTAGACACTCATCCAGATCGAGTTAACAAATGGATCATGTACTACCGTACGAAGATCATTACCTGCAAGCCCATTGATATTGTTGTATTTCTTGCTATGTTGGATGTTGCTTTTCGTGAAGTTACTACCTTCAATGTTGTATTCTTCAAGTCCACCCCATGTAGCGAGATACAGTTTGTTATTGATTAAATCAAAATCATGTATATGTGTTGTATTTGTGTAGGATTTCCATGTATTACTCATTGCATAATTAGCTGTTAGAATAAGTAATATCTGTATAATTAATGCAGTCTTTTTCATTTATCAGACTCCCTTTTTAATGTTGAATAAAGTACTACCATTATGATTAACAATAGTAGTACCATGACTGATAGCATAATTTTCTTTGAAGAGAATGAAAAACCAAGAGCAATCAATCCAAAGAGTAAAGTAAACAAATAGGAGATATAGGCAATAGCTTTGTGTGATAACCCATGATTCAACAGTATATGATGAAAGTGTTCTTTATCTGCTGAGAAGATATTTCTCTTATCTTTCAATCTTCTGAAAACAGCTAAGAATGTATCTAAGAGAGGTACACCCATAACTGTAATTGGTATAATAAGAGTTATCGCGGTTATTCCTTTAAGCTGCCCAGTTCCAATTGTCGCTATTGATGCTAAGTTCATCCCTATAAACATGCTACCGGTGTCACCCATAAACATTTTTGCCGGATAGAAATTGTCTTTCAAGAATGCTGTAGATCCGGCGATTAATACCATAGAAAGATACATGACATAGATATTATTATACTTAACTCCTACTAGAAATAATATTGTTGATGCAACACTGCCAATACCTGCTGCTAATCCATCAATTCCATCTATAAGATTTATTGAGTTGATGATTAGTAAATACCAAAAAACGGTTACAGGAAAAGACAAAAGTCCTAATTGAAATTCAGTACCAAACGGGTTTGTTATCTCCATAATTCTAAAACCCGAGAAGTACAGGAAAATAGCCAAAATGGCTTGATATATCAGCTTTGTATAAGCTTTAACTTTATATCTATCATCTATAATACCAAGTATCATCACCCAAAGGCCACATACCGCCAAAGCACCTACTTGGTTTTTATATTGAAAGTCTGGATAAATCATATAGAATAAAAATTGAGCTATGATGATCGGAATACCGAACGCAATTCCTCCCCCACTTGGTATTGGAACTTTGTGGACTTTACGTTTTTCTGGATTATCTACAACTCCCAATATTGCTACAGTTTTTCTGCTTATAGGTAACATTATCAGAGTGCCAAGAAAAACACCGATAAAAACTGCAGAGAATTTAAATATTTCTATATAACTCAAGATATTCCTCAATCATTCGTTCTTCTTGAAAGTTCTCTTTAACAAACTTATGAGCATTTCTACCCATATTTTCTATTAGTTCCGGCTTCTCAATTAACCTAACCAGAAGTTCAGACAATTTAACATAATCTTTTGTATTAAACAGATAACCTGTCGTATCTTTTACAACAACCTCTCTTACTCCAATAATATCTGTACCGATAGTAGTTAATCCGGAATATCCTGCTTCAAGAAATGAGAGTGGTAAAGCTTCATATAAAGAGCTTGAACAAAACACATTTGATTCAGCTAGTAAGTTAGAAATATCGTCTCTCCAACCACAAAGTTCAACCATCTCATTCAAGCCTTTTTTGTTTACAAACTCCATACACTGCTTCATCAGTTCACCATCTCCAACCAGTTTTGCTTCTATACTATAACCTTGAATCTTTACAAGATTAATTGCTTTTAACAAGGTTAATGGATCCTTCTGAGAATCTAGCCTCCCAATAAAAATCAGTTTTAATTCATTACCATACACTTCTTTAACCTGTAAATCAGCAAAGCTAATTCCGTTATATATAGTAATCAAGTTTCTTAAAGTAAACCAGAATGTTTTTCTATACCCTCTGTTTACCAATACATGCTTATCACAGAAAAAGGATGATAATACCTCACAAAGGAAGTACAAAACTCTCTTTGGTTTACTTTCAAAAGGATGAAAAGCTATGCCATGCAATGTATGAATTACTTTCTTAATCCCAGCTGATTTAGCAGCTAAGCGTCCGATGAATCCCATCTTTGTTGTATGTGTATGAACTATATCAAAATTCTCTTCTTTGCAAATCTTTCTAACCTGTTTGAAAACTGATATATCCTTCAAACTAATCTCACGCTTTAAATGTTTTATAACATGAACTTTAACTCCAAGAGCTTCCGCCTTGTTTATCAATGATTCTTCTCTTTTATAAGGGTCATCTGAACATATTAAATGGACATCGTACTCATCAGTATCAAGTCCTTTAAAAATGCTATAACTTATCTTCTGCACTCCTGACATTATTGGTAATAACTGTATATGGGCAATCTTTATCTTCATCTATACTAGCCTTTTATTTAGCTCGTTAATCTGTGTTTCTCTACTATATTTATTGGTGGGAATCAGATTCCTTCTTTTAGTGTGGATGGAATCTATCAACTGTTTCAAAGTCTCTTTGATCATAGGTACATCATCAATTTTGCAAATGAATTCTTGATAATTCTCTTTTAGAATTTCTGCTGCTTCTCCGTCCGGTGGAACCATAGCTAAGATTGGTAAGCCGGATCGTAAGTATTCAAACAGCTTTCCTGTTAACACTCCCTTTCCATTTTCGTTTGCAATAAATAGAATTAAAGCAGATGTTGTTTCAAAATGTTGAATAACTTTATCATGGGTTACTTGAGGGATAACTTCTACAATATCAGATAAGCTCTTGTCTTTCAGAAGTTCCATAGCTTCTCTATAGTAGTTACCAACAAAATTAACTTTTATTCGACTAAAGTCATACCCTTCAGCTTTTAATTCATTTATGGCTTTCAAGAAATACTTAGGTGTTCTATTCCGATAGAAGTTTCCTAAATAGCTAAGCACAACAGTTTCAGAACTCTCTGAGGGTACATAATTTGTAAAATCACTTTCATCGAAACCATTATATAAAACTTCTATCTTTTCGCTCAAATCTTCACCAAATCTTTGACACAACTGTTCTTTCATGACTTTTCCAATAACTGTCACAAGATACGAGTGGTTGAGAAGTTTCTTTTCCCAATAAACAGAGAGCGGTCGTAATATCTTTAAATTATCATCATAGGGGTTTATTGTCCAGTGATCGCGATAATCTATTACTAAAGGGATATTACATATCTTGGATATATAGTAACCAATCAAACCTGTTGTATATGGTCCCATTGTTGATATCACATATTTATAATTATTCTTTCGGGCTTCTTTGACACCTTTTATTACAGCTGGAAGCAGCCATCCGATTTTATCATCAATTGGGAAGAATTTCTTGATAAAAACTTTCATTTTTTCAGGTGCATTGAAGTAAAAACTATTTTTTGTAGGAGCTTCCGTCTTAATTGCTTTTGTTACTGACATCGGATCTAATGAGGGTGTTCTAAAAAGATTTCTTTCCATACACTCAGTAAGAAGAGTTTTATCTTCTGAATGGTAGAAAACTTTATCTACAGTCAAAACATCACATTTCCAACCAAGCTTTGTTAGGTACTTGATTGTTTTACATGGTCTTTGAACCGCGGGTCCACCCAATGGTGGATAGAAATATGTGCAGAAAAGCAACTCTTTTTCAAGACTAATTGAGTTTATGAAAGTGTTCAGCTTTTTTGCTTCACCTGACCAATGAGCTTTTCCATTAACAAACGCCTTATTTTGTTTTGAAATCTCGTCTAAGTCTATTGGTGATTTAGATACTGCGCTTCCAATAGCTTTTGCTAATGTTAAGGAATTATATTCAATAAATTGAACACTATCTCCTAATTCTTTGAGAAACGTTTTCTGAAAATCAAAATCGTTTGTAATTACTTGTAATCCATGGGATAAGTATTCAAGTGTCTTCAATGGAAGAGCCTTTTTATATCTCTTAACGTTTGGGTCTAAGAGCGATATACCAACTTTCGAATTGCTTATATACTCCTGAGCCTTATCGGCAGATACTTCAGAAAGTAGTTTGACATTGTCTACAAGATTCAAAGCTAATATCTTTTCTTGTAACTCAATAATAAGTTCATTCTTAACTCTTCCCAAAATTAAGACTTTGATTTCAGGAAGAGACTTTTTAATTATCGAAGTTGCTTTTATCAGCTTAAAGACACCACGTTCAACTGTAACTCCTCCTGCATAGATTACATCATACTTGTAATCACTGGTAATTGTATCATTAACACTGATCGGGTAATTACTGATTATTTCAACATTCCCTTTCTTTCTGAATCTGTTTCGCAACAATGAATTAACTACCCATATTGAATCGACCTTACGACACATATAGTTTTCAACAGAGAGGTAAAAGCGTTTCATTATCAAACTCAGTGGGTCTTTAAAACGTTCAGCAAATGCATCACCGAAAAACTCATGACAATCGTAAACAAGTTTCAAATGAAGTTTTTTCTTTAAAATATTACCAACAACCAAAGTTAAAGGCTCAACACAAATAAGCAAATCTGGATTGTACTTCTTAGTGCAACGATAAAGTTCTATAAGATTATCAAAAGTATCCAGTTCCTGTTTCTTCACAAACCTAACATTCGTATTTTCAACTACTTCACCCTTAAAACCGAAGATAGTAACTTCATTCGTTCCTGCTAACGTACTAGCAATCTTCCAGAACAGTCGTGTGTCATCAATTCTGTGAGAGTTTGTTATTATTGCTATTTTCATCTTATTTCTTTGCAGAAAACTTTATTAATGCTTCCGAACCTTTAACCACATCACTGAATCTAATCTTGTTTTTATCAATTTTAGCATTGACTCCTGTAATCTCAGAAATCTGCTTATTACCAATTATTGCAAATGTAATGTGCTTAAACTCCTCTTGGAAGGTTATCGATAAATCATATTCTTCTTCAAACGCTACCACAGCTGACCTAGATTTCCACCATTGATTAATCTCTGTTAAAGTGCCCTTGAAAACTTTACCATCCTTGAGCTTCTCCATTATGTAGTTTGTGAATTTACTTTGATAATAGGTCTCGAAATAGTTTGATAGTTTTAAATCCAAGCAAAGCAACCCATTATATTTCTTAACATCATCAAGTATCTCTTTAAACGCAACTTTGGCTTGCTTAAACATAATAGCCTTATACTTATCGATTCGGAGAGCTGAGTCATTACAATTTACAGGATATGTATAACTTTCTGAACGGAACTTAGAAGTAACAGGCTTATATGGATAAACTATTCCATTGGGGAAACCAAATTTCTTTGTGAATGAGAATGAACTATCATATATCAGGTTTGCTCTATCAGCTCTTGACAAAGATGATGAGTTAGTAAAATAACTATTGTTTCTTACACCTGATCCTTTACCGGAGGCAATCTTTAATCGCTTCTCATTTTGGAAAAGTCTCTCAATTGTCTCCTGCTTCGGAAACGAATAAAGACCAATGTCATGACCGGTCTTCGCTAATTCAATTATCGCATCTTGCAACTCCCTATCTAGGAAGTTATAATCAGTTATATCACTTTCATTAACAGCAAAGAACCAACTGGATTTCAAACTATAATCCTGCTCAAGCTTGGAGTATTCCGGAAATGACCAATATTGCTCGACTCCTCTGAACATGAAGTAAATCATACTTCCGAATTGTCTTAAAAAAGCTGGAATTCTTAATGTGAGTAAGAGTAAAAAGACATCAAGCAAAGAATGAAAAATCTTCCCCCATGTCCATTTATTAAGTTTATCAACAGTATGCGTTACAGCAAAAGCATATTCCTCAGATTGGGGCCAAAGCTCTTTCTTTAGCAGGTAGAAGCCTTTTGCTTTAAGGACATTTTCAAGTACCCATTCAAATGCATTCAAATACTCAGCAACAAAAGCATGGTCAAAATCTTTATAGAAATAACTTGATGTTTCATCAAACTGTTCATCCTCATCTGCTCGAAGCTCTTTCTCTTTGTTAGAAAGGAAAAACATAACATTAGCTATTAGGTCAAAATTATATCTGGCAGTAACCACATGCTCGTTTCGCATAATAGTAACTGGTTCTGTAATCTTCTTATTATGTAATACAGGTACTTCTGTACCGGTATTAATGTATTGTTTATAAGAATCAATCCTTCCTTTCTTAATCTTATCAAGCTCATAGATTTCACTACAGAAAGGCATAATGATAACAGGATGTTTCAAAGCAAAAGAGATGAATAACTCATCTGAGGGAGGTTTCTTAGAATAGTAAAGCAAAGTATCGTTAATAATCAAACTATCAAAGTCATAAATGTTTCTGAATTGATAACCAAGTGTATCAAGCAGAAACTCTACTGCAGCATTAATGTGCGTATTGTATTTTGATAGTTCAGGATCGATATATACTGCTATCATTGCTTTCCCTTATTCTTATATTAATCTTGTTACTTCAACGGCTAACAATTAACTGTGCATAGTTAAGAGTCAAGCTTTTCATAAGGATTTTAAATTACTTCTTATCTCAATCATGATTTCATTATCATAATCAGATAACACTACTAACAAAGATAAAAATAGTTAACTAAGATAGTTCCAAGAATAGCAATAATTTATAATACATTCCTTTCAAAGAATTGACCATTGTTTACAACTTTAACATTTTCTGAATGGGAATAAACTTTTGCACCTCTTACAAATGTATGAGTTAATCTACAGCTCATTTCATATCCATGATAGTTTGAATCTACATCATCAACAGTATAACTATCGTTAGGATCTAGCAGATAGAAGTCTGCATCTGCCCCTTTTTCGATGCTACCCTTTCTTGGGTAAATATTGAGTGTCCGGGCAATATTCTCGGCAGTAAGATTAATAAACTGACTCATTTGTGCTTTAGGATTTGAGAAAAATTCTGTATACAAAAATGGTATATGATATGGATAATCATTTACTTTGGATTCAGGTAAATCAGAGTTATATATCATATTCTTATCTTTAAGCCCATAATGTGTGGCAAGTATACTAGCACGGCAGAATTTAAACATATCCTTCATGTTGTTCCGTTCTTCATTACGCTTTTGATATGAACGAGAGAAGATAGCACCAACAAGTCCATCTGTATGCAGTTTTATAAAATATTCAGGTCTCAGATCAAAGCTAATATCAAATCGCTTCTGAGCTGAGATTAAGTAGTTGATTGCTTTGAAAGTTGTCATATTAGTAAAATGTATAGGATTATCCAGTGATCTACGTACAATCTTTGTAAGCGAATCCATCTGGTATTGAGAAAGAGTCTCCTCGTCCATACTTTCTTGAAGCGATGTCAGCTTTAAATAATCAAGAGCATTAATCGATACAACCATCTCTTTATCCGGTATATCAGAGAAAAGGTCATTTATCTCCTCATAAGTGAAGTACTCTAAATCTTCCGCATCTGTTAAAGTATAAATTTGGAATCCAATAGTTCCCTTATCCCACATCTCCTCCATATCTTCAAAATAATATGGAGCTTCTGCCGGATCAATCTTAGACCACAATGCCCTATTAACAGGGAGTTCGTCGAAATCGTCCCTTGAATCACAATATTGTTCAGATGTTATGATAGCTTCGTCTTCTCCAACTGGAGAATCGATTACTGATGTGAATCCACCTTTAACGGCAAAAGCACCCATCTCTTTTATACAGTTTTCACTACCATCGACTGATGTGAAATGAACCTGAGCATCAATTGCACCAGGAAGTAGATACATCCCTTCTGCATCGATGATCTCTTCAATCTGTTCATCTTCAATCTCTTCATTTGTGATTTTGACAATCTTGTCATCAAAAAGCACATTCATTGGCTTAAGTTTTTTGTTGCTTTTAGGCAAGTAGACGTTTCTAATAAGTTTCATTAATTCGGCCTATTTATTATTGGAAGTATGTAATCTTCGTTAGACAATTATATAAAATCACAAATTCCTGTCAATAGCTAACAGGTGATTAGCGCATTTTTTTCTTCGGCCTTTAACAGTTGCAATCAGTATGGTGTTGAAATTATTGCTTGATATATCGTGAGTTAGTCTTTCTAATAGCCTGTGCTACTTCATCAAAGGAAGCAGACTCTATGTAGAGTTCATTATATCCAATATTTATCTGATTCAAGTAATGTGAGTCAGAATTGCGTATTAGCTGAAAACTCTTTACAAAAGGATACTTTTCAAGAAGACGATCAACTTTACACTTAGCACTGATACCTAACGTCATGAGTTCCAGGTCAGGTGGCACAAAACCCAACTGCCCTAGAAGCGAATATGTAGTAGCATCAACATGAGCGGGGAAACAAACTCCACCATTCAATCTCACATTTTCTACAGCCTCATCAAATGACCACATTGAGGAGTTAATCAATGCTCTATCTTCTATTCCCACAATGTTCTCATCCGCATCCACAATAACCTGATCACCAAAGAAATCAGGATTATTCTCAATTGGAAGTAATGAGTCATAGATTTGTTGGTCAAATTGTTCAGCTACATCCAGATTGGGGAACAATCCTATCAAGTGAATCTCTTCAGCAGTCTGAATCTCAACACCAGGCAGAACAGTGATCCCCTGTTCGATACCCTTCTCAATATATGCTCTACAATTTTTAAGGGTATTATGATCTGTTACAGCTATTATCTCCAAGCCTGCTTCAATAGCAGCGTCAATCAATGCAATAGGAGACATCTCCAAACCCCCACAGGGTGAAAGGACTGTATGCAGATGCAAATCTGCTTTAAAAAATCTCATTAACTATTGATTAGAGTATAAATCTTCCCGGCAAGTTCGAAAACAGTAAGAGGACTTGTAAGAAGAATAATTCCCTCTTCCCTAGCTTTATCAATAACAGATTGTTCAGGGATAATATCTTTTGCAAAAACGATTACTGGTATACCTGTCATTGAAGCTACAGCAATAGTATTTAAGTGACGCATAATAGTAATCCATATCTGGTTTTCCTGAGCTGAGCCCATTACATCAGATAGAAGGTCTGAAACATAACCACTTTCAATCTCAATCTTCTCTGCATCTATATCAGGAGTAAGATTTGTCATTCTAATATTCTGTATAAGAGTTTGTACATTAATAGCCATAATTTATTCCTTTGTCTGTTTATATAGAATTATACAGTCATCTACTGTAGCTTTACCTTGAACTATGTCTTCAGCTAAGCTTTCACAATTGGGAGACCCACAAGCAGAGCAGTTAAGACCCGGTAACTCTGTAAGAATCTCATTAATCTTTCTCATCTTTGCCAGTGCTGCCTTTATATCCTGATCAAGTTTCATCATAGACCTAGGTTTAAGAGCTGCAACTGCAAACTCACCCTGTTCATAAAGTTCTCTAAAGCCGGAATCATCAATATCATGATGTTCAGCTTCTTTTGAAAGCTTCTTTATCCTACTCATTGCTACAAATGGATTTTCCGGATTTAATGCTCCACCAACACATCCATTTTTGCAGTTTCTTACAACAATGTAATCATATTGATCAAGATAGTGATCTTCAACCTTCGAAAGTACATCTTTAACATTCTCAATACCATTAACAGAGAGTGTTCGTATATCGTCACAATCAACTAAATCAGCTTCAACACCTGAAAGTGTCCATGCTAAACCTGATTCATAGGTTTCAAAATCAGTATCAAGCTCAACTCCTGAATTAAGAATCTGTTTAACTTCGTTATAGATATCAGTTATTGAGAAAGCAGCATCATATAAACGTTCCTTTGAGCCTTCAGGTTGATGAGTAGCAGTTACATCCGCTAAACAGGGAACTATGTTAAAAATACCTACTTTATCAGGATCCATATTCATCTCTTTCACAACCTTCTCCCTACAGTAATTAGCTAGAATACCCATAGGAGACTCTAGCAATAGAAGGTTTGGCAATAATGAAGGGAATCTCACCTGTATCAACCTCACTACAGCCGGACAGTTACTTGACAGGATAGGTCTTATATGCTTATTTTCTCGCACATATTCTCTAATAAGTTTCACCATAAAATCAGTAACCATACTAGCTTCAATCACTTCATCAAAACCAAGTTTTTTTACAGCTGCCAATATCTCCTTATAAGAGATATTCGCTGAGAATTGGCCTGCAAAAGCTGATGTAACAATTGCAATTCTATAATCGAAATCTTTTAATTTTTCAAGACCATCCGGTTTTGGAACCAATGCATTGAATTTGCAGGCAGTTATGCAATCTCCACAATCAATACATCTATTCGCATCAATAACAACTTTGCCATGCCTAACGCGCATCGCCTCTGTAGGACAAACACGCACACATGCAGTGCAACCGGTACATCTTTCTCTTACTACCTCAAATCCGTGATAGTATCTTTTATCTTCCATATTTACCTTCAACTTTGAAAGAATATTACTACGTCCAATCTTGTTCGGGAATTCTTTTCTGAGTTCAATCTCATAATATCTGAGTTTCTATCTATGTTCGGCAAACCTAATCCGGCTCCGAAACCCATCTCTCTAACTAATT
Organism: Cloacimonadales bacterium (SeqCode); assembly: GCA_963677495.2. Taxonomy (GTDB): domain Bacteria; phylum Cloacimonadota; class Cloacimonadia; order Cloacimonadales; family JAFGVF01; genus Zophobacter. The sequence continues at coordinate 818,989 of CAXXOU010000004.1, read as the reverse complement.
CAATAGCAGTAGAGAAACCTGGAGTCATCGCTTTGGATAAGTCTTCAATACCGGGACCCTGATCCTCAAAAACTATGTGCACATAGTCGGGATATATATTACTGGTCATTGTTCCACCCCTGGAATGAGCAGCAATATTGATTTCAGCTTCATACGCTGCAACAGCGACTTTACGCATTATTGCAGGATCAACACCTAAACGTTTAATTGTCAGCTTTAGTTCAGCTGAGCCCTTTCCTGAGTTAACAAAATCATGTTCGAGAATATCAAATTCTAATGTTATCTCCGGTGTTCTATCGGTAGAGAATATCTCATTCTCTCTCTCTTGATATGCGGGATTTACTTTTAAATATTCTGCCATAATTCTACTTTATCTTACAACTTCTGAGTCCTTCATTGAAAAGTACTCCACTTGCCATAAACATTGAATGTTGGGTTGAAATCAAAGCTAACTCTCTCTCTTTTGCCATTTCAACGAGCTCGTCTGTTGGTTTCTTTCCTCTAACAAATACGATACCGGCTAAGTCAATCATATCAGATAGCCTAATCACCTGGGGATTAGTTAGACCGGTAAGCAAAAGAGTAGATTCCTGTGTACACATTAGGATATCACTAATCAAATCGCAACTAAAAGCACATGGTACTTCCGCATCAAGGTTAGCAGATGGAGTCAATACTTCGGCGTCAAGTATCGAAACTAGTTCTCTCAGAGTCATTTTTTACCTCTATTTATCGTTTATTTTTATTTATACATCTTTTCTGAGCAACAAAGTAAATACCCCCCATTTTCAAGTCAACAAAAAGCTTTCTAATAATTAACTTTACATATTGAATATGCCTTACTATTCTTTAAAAGCTGTTTATTACCCTTGACAGCCTCTTTAGAAAATTAATCTTGGTACTGCCGAGTCCAGTGCAATTGCATGTCGTGAACCATGTCAGGTCCGGAAGGAAGCAGCATTAAGCGAATTTTGTGATGTGATACTGTCAACTCGGCACTTTTTTTCATCATTGGACTTATAGTGGTGAAAGAATTACCATCTTTCGCTATCGCTCCAACTCCCTTTGGTCGCTATGATCCCAGCTATGCAGACAAGCTGAAAGCGTCTCCTGCGTGTTCGACGTGCAAAGTCGAAGTGCATTTAAGGAACTCTGTTTCCGCTTCGCATCGGATAAACTCCCTGAAAGGCAGATTGAATACACTCCTTCACTTATCCTTCATCTTCCAGCAGTAATTCTTGGTAGACACTTGGTAAACCCTTGGCAAACACTTGGCCTATTCTTGGCCTAATTGCCAAGATTTAACCAACTTATCACCAGGATAAAACCAATTTTATATCACTAATTACTGCTGAGAGAAGCGATGTGGATAAGAGTAGTAATGGACAAAAGTCTGAAATCCACAAGCGATTCAAGGGATGACACCTGGTTCTACCAGACTTTTGAACAGAAAAGCCCATAAATATCAGTTTGTAATGATACATGTCACCCTGAGCGGAGCTGAATGCAGTGAAACGAAATGAACGAAGTCGAACCGACGACCATCGGGAGGAGCTCGTAAGCCGATAGGCGAACAACTTCCGGGTCGCTCGGATGACTTTAGTGGATTACTGTTTGCAGTATTGACTTATCTTTCAGTGTTTTCCTATCGGAAAAGAGCTCTTCTATTGCTGGGAGACTAAAGTTATCGGAGAGGTAAATAGTTGCTCGCCTATCGGCTTACGAGCTCCTCCCGATGGTCGTCGGTTCGACTTCGTTCGTGTCCTCATTACGCTCAAGATGACTGGAAATAGCATTGTATGCTAACGACCTTAAGTTATCCTAATCAATAGAAACACGATTATTGAATAAACGGATAAGCTGATAACAAAACCTGGTTAACTTGTTAAAGAGTTCTAAAGAGTCGATATGAATATCCCGCTTGACAATAACTAATCCCGTTAAATAGTTATGAAAATCTTTAATGGAGTGCTTTTGAGCAAGAATAGATTAGCTAAGAATATTGGAATTATGTCAACATCAGTATTTCTAAGTCGGATACTCGGTTTGTTACGAGATCAGGTGATGGCATACTTCTTTGGTACAACCTTTTATAATGATGCATTCAATGCAGCTTTTAACCTTCCCAACCTATTAAGAAGATTGTTTGGAGAGGGTGCTTTATCAGCAGCATTTGTGCCTATATATAATGAAATCGGTGTGACGAGAAGTAAAGAAGAGCAATACAAATTTGCTCTGAATGTGATGAGTTTGCTTTCGGCATTTCTACTTATATTATCCGGATTGGGTGTGCTCCTCGCTCCAATATTGATAAGACTATTCTTCCCGGGATTCGATGAGGGAACTTCAATAGTTACTATCAGCTTAACAAGAATCCTCTTCCCTTACCTGTTCTGTATCGGACTATCGTCAACGATGATTGCAATTCTTAACTCACATGATAAGTTCTTTATGACCGGATTGTCTTCAGGACTCCTGAACATAGGATGGATGGCATTTTTGATTATTCCAAAGCTGATGGGTGTTGAATCTACATACCAATTAGTACATTATGCAGCTTTAGGAGTTCTCACAGGTGGTATCTTACAAATACTAATAAACCTCCCGTTCCTTGCTAATTTAGGATATAGGTTTAAGCTGTCACTTAAGGTTACAGGTGAAGCACTAACCGCATTATGGAAAAGATTTATTCCTGGTGTGATTGGGATTGGAGTAAGACAGTTAAACCTGATAGCAGATAATCTTATGGCATCGTTCCTGCAAACCGGTAGCATTACAGCTTTGATGTTTGGTAATAGGCTTATGCAGTTACCTTTAGGAATATTTGGTATCGCTACCGGAACAGCAGTGTTACCAATGTTCTCTCGATATGTAGTTGAGGAGAAGTGGAAGGAACTATCTGATAGTCTTCGTTTTGCAATACTATCACTTGCAAATATTATGATACCTATTTCTGTTATTATGATTGGCCTAGGAGAAGATATAATCACTATCCTTTTTAAGCGTGGTGAGTTCGGAATACAAGCTGTCGATATGACATATTTTGCGCTCATGTTCTATTGTTTAGGATTGTTATTCTTTAGCTTAAATCAAACACTTATTCCACTGTTTTATGCGAATAAGGACACGAAGACACCTGTTATACTAGCATCTGTTATGGTTGCAGTTAACATCAGCTTAAACTATGTTCTTATGCAGTTCCTTGGTCATGGAGGTCTAGCACTTTCTACAACCATAACTGCAATAATAAATACGTTTACATTGATAATCCTAATAAGGAAACGATATCCGGTAATCAAGTTTAAGGGTATAGCTTTTAATATCTTCAAAGCTATAGGCTTATCAGGATTCCTTTTCGTATTAATCAACTACTTAAATGGATTGTATGAACCTGAGAACCAAATATTACTATTTGTAAAAGTTGGTATTATCTCATCAATAGTAATGGGGTTGTATATTTTAATAGCTTCAATAATTAAAATAGATTATGCAAACTATGCAATAAAGAAAGTATGGCAAAGATTTCGGAAGAACTAAAAACTAAACTACGTCTTCTCCCCTCTAAACCAGGGTGTTATCTCTGGAAGAATGAGAAAGGTAAGATTATATATGTAGGGAAAGCAGTTAACCTTAAGAACAGGGTTATGTCATATATTAATGGAAAACCGTCTGATCCCAAGACTGCAAGACTAGTTTCGAAAATTTGTGATTTGGATTATATAATCACCAATACAGAGTCGGAAGCATTAGAGCTCGAAGCAAACCTAATCAAGCAACATAGACCTCGATATAACATCATCATGAAAGATGATAAACGATATCCCTTCATAAAAGTTACTACTAAAGAACCATTCCCACGTGTCTTTGTTACCAGAGATTATAAGAAGGATGGGAACAGATACTTCGGTCCTCATACAAATGCAGGAGCTGTTCGTAAGACCATGAGGTTAATGGAATGGATCTTTCCTATTCGCAGATGTACAAGGAACATTCCTGCTGACAAGGTCGTATTTGATAAAGCCTGTATCAACTACCAATTAGGTACTTGCACTGCACCTTGTATAGGTAAAATATCTGTGAATGAGTATAAACGAGTTGTTGATCAGATGATGAAGTTCCTTAAGGGCAAGCATAATGCGATAATTGATGAACTGAAAGCTGAGATGCAGGAACAAGCTGAAAAGATGGAGTTTGAGAAAGCTGCACTTACCAGAGATAAGATTGAAGCACTTCAGAAAGTTCAATCGAATCGTACTATGTTCCTTACTGATTTCAAGGATAGAGATATTATAGCTCTCGCGAAAGAGGAAGATATTGCTGCAGTTGTTGTAATCAAGATGGTTGAAGGTAAAGTGCTACACAAAGAGGTTTATCCCCTATCGCAGGTTAAAGAATCGACTGAATCTGAGATATTGTCTTTCTTCCTGCAATCATATTATGCTCAGATTGATGAGTTACCACATAGCATATTACTCCAGTTAGAACCGGATATTATGGATGTATTGAATGAGTGGTTAGGAAATCGTCTAACTCTCCCTCAGCGTGGTGAAAAAGCTCAACTGATCAATGTAGCCAAACTCAATGCCTTCAATTATGTTGAGGAGCAGAAGCTTGCACATTTGAGAAAAGCAACAAGAACAATTGTACCGATTCAGGAACTGAAAGAACTACTTGGATTACCAAAGCTACCCCGTAAGATTGTCTGTATGGATATTTCGACGATTCAAGGAAGTGATACAGTGTCCTCTGCAGTATTTTTTGAGAACGGTAAACCCAAGAAGAAGATGTACCGTAAGTTCATTATGAAAACGGTTATTGGACAAGATGATTTCGCATCCATGGCAGAGACTTTAGAAAGATTTTTACATGAAACTGAAAAAGATGAGCAGTTAAAACCGGACTTGATTGTCATAGATGGCGGAAAGGGACAGTTAAACAGAGCGTACAGTCAATTACGGGAACAATCAGACGGCTCGATTAGCATGATTTCACTTGCTAAACGAATCGAAGAAGTCTTCGTTGCAGGACAAACAAGCTCTATACTCCTCCCCAGATCTTCAGGAGCGTTAAGAGTGTTAATTGATGTGAGAGATGAAGCACATAGATTTGCAATTACTTTTCATAGACAGAGACGCAGTAAGCGCACAATTAAATCAGAATTAGACAATATTAAAGGTGTTGGTGATAAAACAAAATTCCTCCTATTGAAAGAATTCGGCTCAGTAGATGGAATAAAACGTGCAACAGTAGGAGAACTGACTGAAGTTAAAGGCATCAGTCTTAAGTTAGCCACGGAGATTTATAAGTATTTTAAGAATAACCCTACGGGGTAATTCTCTTTTTCTTCGGGCAATAAAATGGAGTTAGTATATGGACGTAACAAATTTAAACAAACTAGCTATTAGCGATAATGGCTTTATTTTTGACCCTACAACAGGGCTATCTTATAATTGTAATGATATGGCTTTAACAATTATATCTCTTTTGAAATCAGGCCTATCTGACACTGAAATTGAAGCAAAAATACTGTCAGAATATGAAGTTACAGAAGAAAACCTGAACAGAGATGTTGCATACTTCTTAACTCAACTTAAAAACCTTCATTTGGTGAAGTAATATGCAAATTGATTTAAGTAGTTTAGACATAACAGTAGCTGTTACCGGTCTAAAGACCGGAGATAACCCTCAACCCGGCACTCCCGTAATCAGATGTTTACGTGATGCGGGATTCAAAGGAAAAATAGTAGCACTAGTTTATGATGCACTTGAAGCGGGAATCTTTGTTGACGATTTAGCTGATGAGATCTATCTGATGCCTTTCCCTTCCGGTGGCTCAGAGATATTCCTTACTCGTCTTGATTACATATTGAGTAAAACTAAGATAGATGTAATTATCCCTACGCTTGATTCTGAGATAATCAACTATATTAGACTTGAAGATAAATTGAAAGAACGAGGGATTAGCTTCTACTTACCAACAGAAGAGCAGTTCCTTGCCAGAGATAAGACAAGGCTTAACCGTGAGTTTGGAGAGCTTGGAATCAAAGTTCCAAAAACCTTCTTCTGTGCAGATGCTAAAGAGTTGTATAATATTGTAACTACAATAGCATTCCCGTTCTTTGTGAAGGGAAGATTGTACGAAGCATACGAGGTGTGTACAATTGACGAAGCTTTTGATGTCTTTGCCAGACTTAAAGCTAAATGGGGACTGCCAATAATCGTGCAGGAGAAAGTGATTGGCGATGAATTCAATGTCTCACTTGTTGGTGATGGTGAAGGTGGAGTACTTGGTATGATACCGCAACGCAAGCTTATAATTACCGATAAGGGTAAAGGGTTTGGTGGTGTTGTGATTGAGAATCAGGCTTTAACTGAGTTTACTCATCAAGTTATAAGAATTCTGAACTGGCGAGGACCGGCAGAGCTCGAAGTTATTCAGAATGGTGCTGGTGAAATCTTTATTATTGAGATTAATCCTCGCTTCCCTGCCTGGATAAGACTTTCATCAGGAGCAGGACAAAACCTTCCGGCAGCTTGCCTTTTAAAAGCTCTCGATAAAGAAGTGGAGCCAATGACAGAGTACAAAGCAGGTACAATATTTATTAGACATTCAGAAGATATAATCTCAACAATCGATAGATTCGGAACAATCTCCAGTCAGGGAGAATTACACTACAGCAAGGAAAACTAATTATGAAGAAGAAATATAACCCACCTTTTATAGAAAAAAATGATGTAGGGATGACAAACAAGTTTGGATTCTCAAGCGTAGCAAATTATCAGGATAGAATAGAGAATGTACCTGTAAATGATATCGTAGAGCAGTATGGTTCTCCGGTAATCGTCTTCTCTGAGAATGCGATTAGAGAAAAGTATCGTAAAATGAAAGTTGAACTTGAGAAGTATTATCCTAACTCAGAGATAAGCTGGTCATATAAGACTAACTACCTACAAGCCATCTCCTCTATCTTCCATCAGGAAGGTGCGAAACCTGAAGTTGTTAGCATCATGGAATACGATATGGCAAAAGGTCTAGGACAGAAGGGTGAAGATATTATCTTCAATGGTCCCGGTAAGCGTAAAGATGACCTGTTAAAAGCAGTATCTGAGAATGCTAAGATTCATATAGATCATATGGATGAGCTTGTTCTTCTTGAAGAAGTTGCTGAAGAGCTAAGTATGACCCCTGAAGTTGCTATTCGCGTGAACATGGATACAAGAGTTTATCCGCAATGGCAAAGATTTGGGTTTAATTATGAAAATGGAGAAGCAATGCGAACGCTCCAACGTATTGTATCAGGTGGCAAGTTAAAGATTGTAGGACTTCATTGTCACATAGGTACTTTCATGCTTGAACCATCTGCATATTATTTTTCAGCTAAAGCACTCCTAGACCTTGCAATGCAGTTAAAAGAAAAGTTTGGTATTGTAGTTGAATATATCGATTTAGGCGGCGGGTTCGCTTCTAAAAACACACTACATAACCAATATACTCCGGGAGAATTTGCATCTCCAAATCCAGAGCAATACTTTGCAGCTATTGGCAGAGCATTCAATGAAGCTCAATTTACCAGAGAAGAGAACCCAAAACTCATTATGGAAACCGGGCGTGTGTTAGTTTCAGAAGCCGGATATTGCATCTCTTCTGTGCTTGGAAAGAAGGATTTACCTACCGGACAACGTGCTGTTATCCTTGATGGTGGTGTAAATATTATGATTACAGCCTGGTGGTATAACCTTACAGTAAAACCTGCTCAACCGTTATCAGGCACTTCCAGAAGTACTGTATTTTATGGACCTCTTTGCATGAATATTGATGTAGTTAAACCTGATTGTGTTTTCCCTGATCTACATGTTGATGATAAAGTTATTATTCATCCGGTAGGCGCGTACAATGTGACACAATGGATGCAGTTTATTGAATATAGACCTAATGTTGTTCTAATTACTGAGACGGGTGATGTTGAGCTCATAAGAGAGCGTGAATATCTTAATGATATCCAGCATAAAGAGAGAATCCCAGAACATCTTAAATCATAATATATGAAAGCAAAATTTAAGATTCCTGCATTAGTTGATGCAGTATTTAATTCATATTCTACTATCCTCTTCAGCAATGAAAGGATAGTAGGATTTCTAATTCTAGTCTCAACCCTTATCGACTGGAAGACAGGTCTTTCAGGACTAGTTGGAGTTACTATATCGCTAACTTTTGCTAGAATCTTTAAGTTTGAAGGTTGGGAGAGTCGTTCAGGTCTATTAGGTTTTAACAGTTTATTGGTAACACTTGGACTAGGTTACTTCTATCCATCAAGCGGATTTAATCCACTTATCTTCTGTAGCTTACTTGTAATAGGTTCTATCTTAACAATGCTGACTTTTGTTGCGTTGAATTCGATAATCACGAGATACTTAAACTTCCCATCGATGAGTCTGTCATTCTCATTCATAGCTATATTCTTTAGTTTCTTCTATTTGAGAATTGGTGGTACACTAATAGGTGAAGCAAGAGCACTTATATTCCCTATATCACTGGAGATTCCTCAATTCATTGAGCTATACTTCAAGAGTTTAGGAAGTATTTTCTTTCAACCCAATATAGTGACAGGAGCTTTAATTGCAATTGCTCTTTTGATAACAACTAGAATCGGATTTGTACTATCGTTAGTTGGTTATAGTTTGAGTTTTATCTTCATGACTGTTTTTAATAATTTTCCAACAGGTGAAATACTATTCCCAAGCCTGAACCTGATACTCATTTCAATAGCTATTGGCGGGGTTTTCTTTGTGCCAGGTTGGTACTCATACCTTATAGCTTTGGTTGCAGGGATTACTGGTATTATAATAGCATTTTCTTTCCAGACAATGCTTTATAACTTTTTCGTACCACCTTTTGCATTCCCATATTGCATAACAGTGTTTATCTATGTATATGCTATGCGACTTAGATTGGTGAATAAGAACCCATATAGCATAGACTATGGTGCTTTCCATCCTGAAGGAAACCTAGAGTACTATTACTCAAGAATTGATCGTTTCTATGAAACCGGTACATCTCAGTTTGCCTTACCTTTTAGTGGAGAATGGGTTATCACTCAAGGTAACGATGGGGAGTTTACTCACAAAGATCTTTGGAAACATGCATGGGACTTTGAGATGCAAGATAAAGAGGGTAAAAAGTATCGTAATGAAGGAATCAATGCTAATGATTATTTCTGTTACGGTAAACCTGTATTAGCATCAGCCCCTGGATATGTTGCAAAAGTTTTAGATGGAGTTCCTGATAATCCAATTGGACAAATAAATACTACAGATAACTGGGGTAATTACGTTATTGTACATCATTGGGGTAGTATCTATTCAATGTATGCACATTTGAAACCAGGAACAATTAACCTGAAATTAGGTGATTACATCGGTAAGGGAACAAAAATTGGTTCAGTTGGTAATACAGGTCGATCAGAAGTCCCACATCTGCATTTCAATATTCAGTTAGGCCCTGAACCGGGATCCTCAACTCTTAAGTCATATCTTGTAAATTATAAGAAGACTCAAGATACTATGAATTATGAGTTCACTCCTTATGGAATTCCATTAAAAGATGATTTAATCTCTCCTTTAATCCCTGATTACTCACTTCAAGACCTATTGAGATTTAAAGTTAAAGATAGTTATGTATTCAATAAAAAGGTCGCAAGTGGCACTACCAAAGAAAACTGGGAAGTAAATGTGGATTTATTAGGAAATCTGAGCATCACCAGTGACAATAAATCATATATATATTTCTCAATCTATGAAGGAATTTATAACTGTTTCAGTTATTATGGTAATAGATGTACATGCTTACATGCATTTGCAATTCTGCTTTCAAGACTCCCCTATCTCAAAGGTAAGTCGATAGAGTGGAATGATAAACCACCATTATCAATCTTCTATTCTCCATTCATGGAGAAATCAATTCTCTTCTTAAAAGCATTCATGCCCGGATTCATTACAACAGAAGCTAATTATAAAGCTGTTGACAATAAGGGAGTTCTAGAAATTCAATCATTCATTAACTTAAAAATCTTTAACAAGGTTTTTAGAAAGTATACTGGAACGATTGAGATTTCTCAGGAAAACGGTATATCAAGAATGTGCTTAGATAAAAATGGAGAGAACCTGATAGAGGTCGAAAGAACTGAATAATGCTTTTTAATTCCTTGGAATTTGCCCTGTTTCTTCCTGTAATATTGATTCTTTTTCACATTGTACCTCAAAGAGGTAGATGGGGATTATTACTTGGAGCAAGCTTCCTCTTTTATAGTTTTTGGAGGCCGGCTTATCTGATTCTGATTGTAACATCAATTATTGTTGATTACATTGCAGGAATTAGGATAGAATCAAGTAATTCTGAGAGAACTAAAAAACTGTTCCTGTATTTGAGTATAGTTACCAATATTGGACTGCTATTCTTCTTTAAATATTTCAACTTCCTTTCAGGGAGTCTGCTTGGACTATTTACTGATGCATATCCTCAAGGGTATAAATTCATAGATGTTCTACTCCCAGTTGGCATCTCTTTCTATACATTCCAGACAATGGGATATACAATAGATGTATATAGAAGAAAACTTAAAGCGGAAAGACATTTAGGGTATTTTGCTTTATACGTTTCTTTCTTTCCACAACTGGTTGCCGGACCGATTGAAAGGGCCGGTCATCTGTTACCCCAGTTAAGAACAAAAAAGCATATAGAAAGTGATGATTTTTTGATTGGAATCTCAAGAATTATTTTTGGATTATTTAAGAAAGTAGTGATTGCTGATAGATTAGCACTTTTCTCTGACGAAGTATTCTCACATGCTACAGCATACTCCGGGTTACCCTTAATAATAGGTGTAGTGTTTTTTACTTTCCAGATCTATTGTGATTTTAGTGGTTATACTGATATTGCATTAGGTATTGCAAGGATGATGGGTATCAGACTCCTGGAAAATTTCAAATCTCCTTATATTGCTCATAATATTAACGAGTTCTGGAGACGTTGGCATATCTCACTATCGGCTTGGTTTAAAGATTATCTATATATTCCAATTGGTGGTAATAGGATTTCTATTCCAAGAAAATACCTGAACCTTGCTATTGTTTTTGCTTTAAGTGGCTTTTGGCATGGAGCAAACTGGACATTTATGATTTGGGGCTTAATCCATGGAGTTATGATAATTCTTTGGAATATCTTAAAACCATTTAATCTTAAGATTCCGAGATTCCTTGGAGTAGTTATAACATTTACACTTGTAAGTCTTGCTTGGATATTCTTTAGAGCTGATTCATTGTTTGAAGCTTGTTATATTCTTAAAAATATTGTATCACCTCTTAGTTGGGGTGGTTTTTTACCGGGACTAACTTTGACAGAACTTGTTCTTAGTTTCGTATTCATTGCTTTGATGGGATTGATTCATCTAAAGTTTGAAACAGACCTTTCAAAGTTTACTACAATAAAACCTATGCAACGTGTTTTCATTCTAAGTGCTCTCGTTGTTATAATCTTTTGTTTTGGAATCTTTAACGAGAACCAATTCATCTATTTCCAATTCTAACTATGCGTAATATATTTAAATACATACTGATTTTTTTACTGATTACAAGTGCTTTCATAATTGGATTAACTTTAGTGAACAAGTTTGTGTTCTTACCAACTATCTATAATCCTAAGTATTTCTCCTTGGATGAAAAAACATTCATTATGGGAGATTCTCATACTCAGTGTGCAATTGATCCTGATATTATCGAGGACTCTGTAAATCTATCGAAAAACAGTGAGAATTACTTTCTAACGTACGTGAAGTTAACTTATTTCCTCAAGTACAGCAAACCTGAAAGAGTTCTGCTCAATTTCTCCTATCATAACTTCTCAACACTGTATGATGAAGAGATGTTGGGAGTTAGACGCAATGTTCTTTTAAACAGATATTACCCGATTATTTCGGATCAAGAAAATATCTTTACATCAAAGAAAGATGGTGATTGGTTATATACTAAGCTTAAGTATGATTGGGGATTACCCTTCGACTTTTCAAATAACATGCACCTGTTTTTCTATCTTATGCACAATGGTAAACCGGACATAGCAAACTATCCATTCGGTGGATATTATCGATATAATGATACATGTAACCTTTCGAATGATACAATACAACAGTCATTGAAAGCACATTATGATAGTGATGGCGCAAAAGCAGGAATATCTGAACTCATGTATTCATACGTAAAAAAGATTTGCAGTATGTGTAACGAAAACAATATAGAGATAATTCTTATAAACACTCCTGTCCACGACGATTATTACAATAAAATACCGGATGCTTTTAAACGAAACCATGTGGTTGTTTATGATCATCTTAAGCAGGAATTTAATGCTAAATACCTAGATTTTTCGCGTTTTCCATTACCTGATAAAGGTTTCGGAGATGGTGATCATTTAAATGCTTTAGGAGCAAAATTGTTTTCTGAAGAGCTAAGTAAGAATTTAAAACTTATGGAGGAATAGATGAAGAAGATAATAATATTAGTTGTTGTATTGATTGCGATGAGCTTTCTTTATGCCCAAAATGAGAATCCTTTAACAAGATCATATAATTATGAGACTAACTATCAGTATACTGCAGCTCTAGAAGCTATGCATTCCCTAATTAAGTCAGATCCTAACAATGCATTTTACAACATTAGATTAGGTTGGCTAAGCTATCTTAGTGCTGATTATGTATCTGCAAAGAACTACTATGAAAAAGCATATAAAATGGATAAATCCACTGAAGCATTAGAGGGTTTAAACCTTGTTGCTTATTATACTGCTGACTGGGATAAAGTAATTAAGTACTCAGATGAAGTACTGAAGAAATATCCATATGACTTCACAGCACTTGGTTATAAAGCTTATGCTTTCTTCCTCAAAGGAGATTGGACAAAAGCAGCAAAGGTTTATACTAAAATCCTAACTCGCTACCCATATCATATCGATAGTAGATGTTACTTACTTGGTTGCTATACATACTCATCTGATTTCATGAAAGCTAAAACTCAGTATGAGTTTGTAAAGAAGTATGCACCATCAAGTAAATATCTGAGTGAATATGAAGCAGCTATTAAGAAATAGTCTCTTTCTTATAATACTGATTTTACCCTTACAATTGCTGGCTAATGCTTCCATTGAAAAAGCATATCAGTTATTACTAAATAAACAGTATCTTACTGCTCGAAATGCATATTACGATGTTATTGATGCTGACAGTACAAATATCAATGCATATATTGGAGCAATAGAGTCTTCACTAGCTCTCAAACATCTAGATAGAGCAAAAGTCGATGCGGGTACTGCACTTATATGCTGTTCTCCCAACAGAATATTTGCAAGTTACTTAGGTTACATTAATTACCTTGAAGGTAATAACTTTAAAAGTATTCACTATTATAAAACAGCTATTCTTGGTTCTGCTGACCGATCAATAGAGCTTACTGGTCTTGGTATGAACTACATAGATCTACATTACCTTTCTAAGGCAGAAGGTTATCTTAGGAACGCACTTAAAGTGAATAGTAATAACTATATTGCATCTCAAAAATTGGATTACCTTGAGAAGATGCCTTTTTTCACATCAATCTATTCCGGTTACAGTTCTTCTGATGATGACAATGTATCCTATTTTGGTTCTACACATATCACTATGAGAACAAATCTAATCAGTATGAGATATAATCACTTCGAATCAGATGATACAAAACGTGACAGTTACAGTCTCGGTTATAAGTTTATCGGTTCCGGTTGGAAATCAGGTATCGATTTAACATACATTTCAGGTGATTATAAGTTGTTATATGACACTTATGGTGGTTCAGTTATGTATCAGAAGGAGTTTATCAATCAATACGGCTATAATAGACTGGGTTATGCATTTTCATACTTCTATTATGATATTCTTTCTACAATTCAAAACACTATATGGTATGAAACTAAACTTGATAACATTGGTCTTAAAGTAGAGTTAAGTAGCAGTATCAGAGATTATGAAGTAGAAGATATGGATGATGATTATTGGCTTTTCCATTCAAATCTTATCTACTACTTGCCATATAATTTCACTCCAAATGCTTACGTCTTTTGGGGTGACAAAGAGTTTTACGTTTCACCGACTGGATATGTTATAGATAACCATGATGAGCCTATTTTATCATATGGTCTAGGTCTCAAATATTCTCCGAAGAGCTTTATCTTCTCTTTATCATATACTATTAATGATGATACATACGCCTACACTGGAACAGTAGGTTACAAATTCAAACTATAATGGAGTTTCGTTTGGTAGTTATAAAGAAACTGACATATATAAGCCTACTTTTACTTACACTATCCGGATGCTTTAGGGAAAGCAATGATTATCCTGTTGGAGTTGATCCTTTCTCTATTACAGAAAGTGATATACCCGGTTACTTCATCGGAACTGAGATTACTGAAACTATGAACTACTATGTGCCATCACAAAACACAGATGCATATCTATTAGTTAATAAAGAAATCATTAGTGATTCTCTCCTCGTAAAAGGTGACTTTCTTTGGTTTGGGGAAGTAGAAAGTTTTGTGGAAAGGGATACTATCTATATTTCACCTGAGTACAATGAAGCAACTCCAACTTATTTCTTTGGCGTTTATCGTGATTCTATGCTTGTTGATTTCTCATCTAAATTCCCTGAGAACGCTTTCAAAGCTTTCATACCTGTAACAGAAGAGAGCCAATCAGAATTGTGTATGATTACATGGGATGATGAATTCATACAAGACTTCGACTACAATGCTCTTGAACCCGAATCAACATTCTTATCACTTCCTCTTACTCCTGGAGAAGAATTTGGATTCTATTATACTACGGCTAAGTTAAGAGAACATTATTCTATAGATTATATAAACAAGAATCTACATGTATTAACTAAAAGATTCAATTGTTTCCTACCATCTGATCTTGGTTTCTCAAATGCAATAGATATTGATACTAGCATTTCAGCACCAACACTTCAATCTGCTCAAGCTCTTTACAATAACATGTTAGTTAGTAGCAAATCATTAAGTATTGATTTTAAAACAAAACTCCCTGACAACATGTATATTGTCCTGCAATACAAAGATTTAGTTGAATCTGAGCCCACGCACTTATTGCTAAGCCAAAATCATGATTTAGTATTGCTAAACTCATCAAGTGAGTTATGGAGTTTTAATAGCAATACTCTAAAGCTTTTTCCAAATAGTTCAGGAGAATACCTTTTAGTCAACAGTATTCCTGAAACACAATCATATCAAGTTCCTATAGATGGAACATATTCTTCAATTTATCTGGGTGATTTCTACTGCAATCTTGAGAATACTGTAATTGATAATGCTTATCTTACCTTGAATCTTGATAGCAGTATAACTGATTGGGACTCAAAGTTCGGAGCACAGAGTTATAACCTTGCAACTCCTAATAGTATTTATGGTTTTTCATTTGAAATTGATGGAGAGCTAGTATCGGAGCTACCGGATGATATGTACATCGAAGTCGGTTTCCCTGAAAGCAAAGCTGACAGATTACTCTTCTTCCACAAAGATGATGGATATTCTCTAACTGTGGATTATCTAACCGAAAGTGATAGTTACGATGAAGAGCATTATACATCTTCAGATGGATTTCTTTACTTTGGTGTCAACTCAAACAGTGAGTATTTCTTCGCTGATTACGAGCCTAATCTTGAATCTAAAACCGTACATATCCCTTATGACAATGTTTGGTTTGATTATGGTAACCTTACTATCCATAATAACGAATATACAGATGATTTAACATCAATCGAGCTTATCTTTGATACTGAGATACCCTACTATGATAGAATCTTCGCAGGTGAGCCTTTTACACTTGAATCTACCCCATTCACTTTGCATACAATTATGAGAGATGGAGATTTAGTAGTTCAGGAGTTAGAAGATGATGAGTTTATTGAAATAGGACTTAGTTCTGATTTAATAAACTCTACAAACCCACACCTTTTTACTATCAACAACACGCTTATCGATTTTGAACTATATTATCAAACTGCCGGGGATGAGTACAATGAGAATCATTATGCATCCGTAGACAACTTCATCTATTTCGGATCCATCTCAAGCAGTAAATATGTAATTGCTGATACTGATACAGATCTAGATGAATACACTTTCTTTCTTCCTCCAAGTGCTGTTGAGATTATGACTGATGATTTCTTCATTAGTACAAACAGTGTTGTATCTGCCCATCAGGTTCATATTGATACTAGCCCTCAAAACAATATAAACACTTCATATTTCAACCCAAATTTACTTAATATTGATACACCCGAGTTTGTGTATGAAGCTAATCTCTTTATTGATGATGTCCCTCTGGAATCTTTGCAAGATGGTGAAGTAATCATTCTTTCCAGATCACATCCTGAACCTGCTGATAATATGTATATATTGATATACTTGAAAGCAATGATTCAATAAGCATAGTCACAATTGAAGAAACCACTGACAATACAAAATATTCATACTCAGATGGTTTACTACATTTGGGTATTGATAGATCATCTCTGAAACTATTTGCAAGCTTAAATAAGCTAGCAGATCAGGTTATTATACCACTTGCTAAAGAGCAAACTACAATCATGAACCCCTATTTATCCTGCTTTTGCAACTTAAACAATGAGATTCAGAATACATATCCGGTTGGACTTCTCTTAAATGCTTCCATTACTGAGTCAATACCATCTGAAGCGATTGATTTAATGAATCAATATGATAGTGAACTTGTTTCTTCAGTTTATGATTTCTCATTAACAGATGGTAATGGAACAAACCTGGATACACTACTAGCAGAGATAAATCCTATTGTCGATATTGTTTCAACTAATCAAACACACCTCTTCTACTTTACACCAGATAATCGTGGTCGACTATACCCATATCCACTAGGAACAGAGCTGAACGGTTATGACTATGTAATTGGTGAGAACGGAGCTATGTTCTTAGTCCATGATCCAGGTTACTACTTCGCTATTGATGAAAACACACCACTACAAATAGCAGATTATGAAATCACTTCCCTAACTGAACCTGTTAATGTCTCCTTATATCAGACTCAATTTATGCTTCCGGCATACTTTTTACCTCACTATTTCCAAGTAGGTAATAGAGTTCAGATATCTAACAATATTGCAATTCCGGGCTACTCCCCTATCGCTGGCTATGATATTGCTTTTAAAGATTTTAATGACCAACCAATTACAACGAGTTTCATATTCGATCATGCAAATGAGGAAAGCCCACTATTATATCTTCAGTTCCCACCAAGTTATGTTGGTTCCAATCTTAGGCTATATTTCAGAGACTTGAATGGTGCTATCACAGAGTACACATACGTTGATGAGTTCAGTGATAATCAGTTCTATCTGGAATTTTCAAGATATAATAATTCTGCAATTGTAGTAGTTAATGAACCGGGTACTTTCTTCATTACAGGCTTTTAGACTTGTTACGTAGGGCATGCAGCTTGTTTGCCCTACAACACTCCCTCATCTCCCAGCAGTAAATCCTGCCAAACTCTTGGTCAACACTTGGCCAACACTTGGCCAATCCTTGGCCTAATTGCTAAGAAATTACCAACATATACCCAAGTTAAAACCTGTTTGGGATCAATATTTACTGCTGAGACTGAAGATGAACAAAGGAGTTTAATGTTTATTTTGGAAATCAGATAATAAGTAGAAAAAAACGTACACCACTAGGACTCCAATGATGTACGTCTCATAATTGAATGGGAAGTACAATTTACTCTCGTAAATGATATTCCTTATTTACCCTTGCAAAATAGTTTGGATGAATACTCTTGAAATTACCAAAAACTATGGTAGCGATGCCAAATACAATCAACGGCACAGTGATAGCGAAGACAATGAACATGTTACCGGTAAAGCCACCAAAAAAGAAAGCACTAAACAAACCGTAGATGATTAAAAGAATTCCGCCGGTCTTTTCCCAACCCCAGCTCAGGAAATTGATGAGCAGCAATACTAACCATGGGAACATGTTGGGTGAATTACGTAATAAGCCTTTAACTCCTCCTCCATAGCCTTCTGAACCGGAGAAGAGTGAGAATAGTATGAATAGCACTGTGTAGAATAACATGACTGCACGGACGATATTGAAAATAAGGCGAACAGCTTTTGCTTTTTGTATGTCCATTCTTCACCTCCTAAGTATATACTATTGTGTAAAATAAAAGATGTCAAACAATTTCTGCATCAGGTTCATAATTAATTGAATGAATTCAAAGTTGATACTTATCCTGTGATTTACAAAGAGAAAATATATAATGAATTTATGCTTGACGTAACTTAACAGGACATTTTATTTAAAAAAAAGAACTTGGAGGACCTGTGAGAACCAAGAGTATAGTGATGGATAAAGATGCTATCCAACGTACAATTAAGCGTATTGCACACGAAATAATTGAGCAAAATAAGGGTTTAGACAATATCTATTTAGTAGGTATTAGAAGCCGTGGTGTTCCTTTAGCTAACCGTCTTGCTGAATATTTAAGAGAGATTGAGAATGTTGAGATTCAAGTTGGTGTTTTAGATATCACTTTGTATCGTGATGATCTTACAACTGTATCAAAACAACCGGTTATCAAAGGTTCACAAATAGATTTCGAAATTGAGAATACAACAACAATCCTTGTTGATGATGTTCTTTACACCGGTAGAACAGTTAGAGCTGCTATAGACGCAATTCTTGACTTCGGTAGACCACAGAAGATACAGCTTGCTGTGCTTGTTGACCGCGGTCATAGAGAGCTTCCTATAAAAGCTGACTTTGTTGGTAAAAATATCCCTACTTCTGCTGAAGAGATCATCAAAGTATCAGTTCATGATACTGATGGTGAAGACTCAGTTAAAATCGTGGTAAAGGACTAAGAATGAGTTTTTGGACAAAATATAAGAACATAATTAAAGAGAACAACTCATACGTATGCGTAGGACTTGATAGTGACATCACTAAGTTACCTGACTGTGTAATGGAAACTGAAAATCCTATCTTCACATTCAATAAAGCTATTATTGATGCAACCAAGGGTTATGCTGCTGCTTACAAACCTAACTTTGCTTTCTATCTTTCCGCAGGAAAAATGGGACTTGAAGCTTTAGAGAAGACTTTAGACTATATCCCTGAGAAGATTCCGGTAATCTTAGATGTGAAAACAGGTGATATTGGTAACACAATGACTCAATATGCGAAAGCTTTCTTTGAAACTTGGAAAGTTGATGCTATCACATGTAATCCCCTTATGGGACATGATGTATATAAACCGCTTTTAGCTTTTGAAGATAAGTTCTTCTTCTCTTTAGCTTTAACTTCTAATCCTACTTCAGTAGATTACCTTAAACCTGAGAATCTTTATAAAAGGATTTCTGAGAAACTTGCTGAACTCCCAATGGAGCAAGCCGGTGCAGTTGTGGGTGGAACTAATACAGAAGAACTTTCTGATCTTAGAGCAATTATGCCTAACACACTCTTCTTGGTTCCCGGAATCGGAGCTCAGGGTGGAAGCGTTGAAGCTGTTGTGAAACATGCAGGTGCAAACCCTGACGATTTACGCATCTTAATAAACTCGTCTCGTGGCATTATCTTTAAAGATAAATCAGAGAAATTTGCAGAAGTAGCCGGTCAGGAAGCTGATAAGTTGCGTAAAGAGATTAACTCACATATTTAATAGGATTATATCTGATAAATAGTAAAAGGGAAGCATTTCGCTTCCCTTTTAAAATCTCAGCAACTGCTAGCTCTTCTTGAAAGTATTAGCTAATTCCTTAAAAAGCGGGAGTTTATCTGCTATATCTTTACGTATTTGTTCAAGTCTATCTTTGTAGATAGCTAAATTATCAAGTTTTTCAGGCTTATTTAGATAGCTTTTAATCTCATTTTCTGCAGTTTTCACTCCTAAGTCATAGAACTCCTGTGCCTTTTGAAAATCTTTAAAAGTATATTCAGGATTGAATGGATTTATTACTATATCCGGTTTCTCATTGATAATCTCATTGATACTGAGATATGCTTGATTTCCATATACACTTTCGAGAAGTGCTTCTACAAAACCAATATCAAGCTTCCTCTTTCTTTTAATGTTCTCAGGTTTAAAGAATGTTGCAGTTTTAGGTAATGGTTCTTGTACATTTACAGCAATAATTGGTAGATTGGAGAACAGTTGTTTGGCAAAGTTTACCGGTACAGGATACTCCACTCCCCCATCTAAGAAAAGATATTGTTCATATTTATATGGAGACAGCACATACGGTAAACTTGAAGATGCACGCATTGCTTTCGCTAAAGGACCTTTATGAATGATAACTGATCTTTTAGTATGAATATCATATGCCACTGCATAGAATGGTATGTCACAGTTCTCAATCATACCACCATCAGCAAACTTGTCGAGTTCTTCCAACATTGTCTTCCCATTGAATATACCTTTCATTGTGAAATCGAAATGTATGGGATTGAATACTCGCAGGAAATTATAATCTTTGATTGTCTCCAACATCCATTCAGGGGTCTTCCCATAAGCATATAATCCCCCGATTATTGAACCCATACTTGTACCAATAATGCCTTCAATCTTAAAATATTTTTGAATGACACTCAATACTCCAATATGTGCCAGACCTAACGCTGCACCCCCTCCTAACACAACCGCAACACTTTTTCTATCATTATCTTTAGTTGGCATAGATGCTTTCCTCACTTCATTACTTAATAATTTAGCTTGACTTATAACTGAAAAGGACAATTATATGTGCTAATTCTGACTCTATACTAAAGGAGTTTAAATGTCAACTACAAAAGACAAAATCAATAACTTATTGGAAAAAGAAAAGAAGATTGAAATGATGGGCGGAGAAGCCCAGATTGAGAAGCAACATAAGAAGGGTAAACTGACTGCTCGTGAAAGAATAGGGCTATTATTCGATCCGGGTACTTTCAGAGAAATTGACAAGTTTGTAAAACATCGCTGCACCAACTTTGGAATGGAAAAGAAAGATATCCCAAGTGATGGTGTTGTAACAGGGCATGGTCTCATCAATGGAAGACCGGTTTGTGCTTTTGCACAGGACTTCACTGCAAGAGCAGGTTCACTTGGAGAGATGCACGCTGCTAAGATCTGTAAGATTATGGACATGGCGGGTAAATCAGGTGTGCCACTAGTTGGTATCAATGATTCAGGTGGTGCTAGAATTCAAGAAGGTGTGGATGCACTTAAAGGATATGGTGATATCTTTATCCGTAACTCTAGGTTCTCAGGAGTTATACCACAGATCTCAGCTATTATGGGACCTTGTGCCGGTGGTGCTGTTTACAGTCCTGCGATGACAGACTTTATCTACATGGTTAAGAATTCAAGTTTTATGTTCATTACCGGACCGGACGTTATCAGAGCAGTAACCGGAGAGGTTACAACTCAGGAAGAGCTCGGTGGTGCATGGACACACAATACTAAATCAGGAAACGCACACTTTGCATGTGAAAGCGATGCTGAAGCTATTGAAAGCATTCGTGAGTTGTTAGGTTTCTTACCAAGTAACAACATGGAAGAACCACCACTCGTTCAAACTCAGGATGATCCTCATAGATTAGCTCCTGAACTCGATGAAATCATTCCTGACAATCCAATGATGGGTTACGATATGCGTGATGTAATCAAGGCAATCGTTGATGATGGTTATATGTATGAACCACATGAGTACTATGCTCAGAACATCATTATCTCATTTGCCAGACTTGATGGACGTACAGTTGGTATTATTGCTAACCAGCCTATCGTGCTTGCCGGTTGTCTAGATATCGATGCAAGTGATAAAGCATCCCGCTTTATTCGTTTCTGTGATTCATTTAATATTCCATTACTCACACTTGTTGACGTTCCGGGTTACTTACCTGGTTGCCATCAGGAGTGGAGTGGAATCATCCGTCATGGTGCTAAACTTCTTTGGGTTTACTCAGAAGCTACTGTTCCTAAAATGACAGTTGTTACTCGTAAGAACTACGGTGGTTCATATATTGCTATGAGTTCAAAACACCTTGGTGCAGATATGATTTTTGCCTGGCCATCAGCTGAAATTGCTGTTATGGGTGCTAAGGGTGCTGCAAACATTATCTATAGAAATGAGATTAAGAATGCAGATGACCCTGAAGCTGAAAGAGCTAGAAAGATTCACGAATATGAAGAACTCTTTAATAATCCATACAGAGCAGCAGAAAGAGGATATGTTGAAGCCATAATCAGACCTGCTGAAACAAGAGCAAGATTGATTGACGCTATGCATGTCCTTTGCACAAAGAGTGAATCATTACCTCCTAAGAAACATGGTAACATCCCTGTTTAAGGAGTAGTAATGGAAGATATGAAGAAAAAACAGATTGCAGCTATCTCTGCAGTACTTCAATATGTACAGGCTGAAAAGGCTCAAATGCCTGCACCTGAGATTAAACCACCGAACTTGCCTACAAGCTGGGCATTCTACGGCAGACAGAATCAGATGATTAATAATCAGATGATGCAACGCCGTGTTCTTAAACGATAATAATAGAAATTGAATATATCCGGAGGAATAATGAATTTTGATAAACACGGTGTTCTGCAGATGGCAGAAATGAAATACGATCCTAATCGTCCAAAAGCTGAAAACCCGATTAAAATTCAAGATGTAACTTTCAGAGACGGACATCAGTCCCTTTTTGCTACTAGAGGTAGAACAGAAGACTTGATCACTATTGCAGAAGCAATGGATAAAGTCGGATTCCATTCTATGGAAGTATGGGGTGGTGCTACTTTTGATGTGATGCATCGTTATTTAGGTGAAGATCCTTGGGAGAGAATTAGAACTCTCAAAAAATATATAAAGAACACACCATTCTCAATGTTGCTTAGAGGCCAAAATGTTGTAGGTTACAGAAACTACGCTGATGATGTTGTGGAAGCATTCGTACAAAGAGCATGTGACAATGGTATCGATATTTTCCGTGTCTTTGATGCTTTAAATGATTTCCGTAACTTCGAGACAGCTCTTAAAGTTATCAAGAAAAACAATAAGCATTTCCAGGGAACTATCTGCTACTCACTCACAGAGATGAGAATGGGTGGAGACGTTTACAATATCGATTACTACATTGATAAAGCTAAGCAGCTTGAAGCTCTTGGTGCAGACTCAGTTTGTATTAAAGATATGGCTGGTTTAATTGCACCTTACGATGCATATAACCTTATTAAAGCTCTAAAAGAAGTTGTCAGTGTACCAATCCACCTTCACACTCATTTCACTTCAGGAATGGGCGATTTGACGCTTTTTAAAGCTATTGAAGCAGGTGTTGATGTAATTGATACTTGTATGGCTCCTTTTGCTTATAGAACTTCACATGCAGCTGTTGAACCACTTGTTGTATCATTACTTGGTACAAACCGTGACACAGGTTTTGATATAAAAGCTCTTGCGGCAATTGATAAAGAACTTGAGAAAGTGATTCCTAAGTACAAACAGTTCGCTGATAACACTAAGTTCTCAATCATCGATACAAACGTTATTATTCATCAGACACCGGGTGGAATGCTTTCTAACCTTGTTAATCAGCTCCGTCAAATGGATGCTCTTGATAAACTTGAAGAAGTGTTCGAAACACTTCCGGCAGTTAGAAAAGACCTCGGTACAGTTCCACTTGTAACACCAACAAGTCAGATTGTTGGTATTCAGACTGTGAATAATGTTCTGTTTGATGATAAGATGGGTGAATATAAATCAATCACTGAGCAAGTAAAAGACCTTTGTTTCGGACTTTATGGTAAAACCACACTTGATATCGATCCTGAAGTTAGAGCAAAAGCACTAAATGGCTACCCTCGTGGTGAAGAACCAATCAGTGTACGCCCCGGTGACATTATTGAGCCTGAACTTCCTGCGGTTCAAGAAAGCGTGAAAGGACTTGCTAAAGACATTGATGATGAGCTTATCGTTGCTCTTTATCCTATTACAGGTAAGAGATTCCTTGAGTGGAAATATGGTAAGAAAGATATTCCTGCTGATGTTAAACCAAAGACTCTAGAACAGGTAAAAGAAGAGGAAGAACTCATCAAGAAGGCACTTAGTGGTGAGTTAACTGCTAAACCTGCTAAAGATGTTCCTGAGAAATCAGAGAACGTTCGTTCTTTTGATGTTTATGTTGATGGTGACTACTTCAAAGTTGAAGTTGATGACAAAGAGATGCCTGCAATCGTAGCAAGTGCTCCTCGTCCTGCAGTACCTAAAGTAAGTGCACCTAAGCCACAACCAGCTCCTGCAGCAGCTCCTGCTCCTAAACCTGCAGCAAAACCAGTTGCTACCGAAGGTGGCAGTGCTGTAGAAGCACCAATGCCGGGTATGCTTGTAAGCTATGAAAAGAACGTAGGGGACCATGTTGAAGCAGGTGAAACTGTGCTTGTACTTGAAGCGATGAAGATGTTTAATAACATCCCAAGCCCTGTATCCGGTACTGTTGTTGAAATGCCTTTCGCATCTGGTGACTCTGTAGCTAAAGGTGATGCTTTAATGGTTATTAAAGCTGACTAATTCAGAAGCAATTATAAATTATAGTCTGCTTTACTGCAGACTTCAGAATGTTGACAAAGCTATGAGATTTTATTCATAGCTTTGTCTTTATTTAGAGCATATACTCAGTTTAGCATTGTGGAAAAGGGTATACTTAACAAGTTAGCAAAACAAAGTCCTCAAATTCATCATATTACTTTAAACTAATGGTTGGGTTGGTTATCTTTTCGATATTCGTTCATAATACAATCAGACTGAGAGCAATGAAACGTATTATAGGTGCTTTGTTTTGTGAATTAATGGTTAATGAACCTAAAAGCATCTGTTTTTTGTTGACTTAAAGTTTATGCGAACTAGAAAAGTGTTAGTGGAGGATTTATGTTTAAATCAAAATCAGAATTTTTATACGTGTATATGAGTGCCAGTGGGTACAATAAAGAGACAGTAATCAAAGAGTTAGAAATTTCAGAGGATCAATACAACGAGTACGAAGAACGTTTTGCTAATCAACTTAACTACCTCAAAGAGAATGAGGAAGAATCTGTACAAATCGGAGATAAGTTCAGACAGTTAACTAGTTATCAGTTTAAATCTGTTTCTGATCAACAGAAGGGGAAGCCAGCTTTATCACCTTATAAAATTATTGAGGGTGAGCTCATTGAGCTTCCAGACATAAAAGATTATACTCCTGTAAATGATAGCTTTACGAAAGTCAATCTTGAAAGAGTTAGTCGGAGAGATTACTCTGATGATGCTTTAAGCTTAACTGAGCTTTCTTATCTTCTCCTTCATACTCAAGGTATCCGTAAAGAACTTAAGAATGAAAGGATTCATGTTGGTTTCAGATATGTCGCTTCAGCCGGTTGTAGACATCCATTTGAAACATATCTACAGATTAACAGGTGCAATGGTTTAAAGCCTGGATTATATTTCTATAGAGCTGATAAACATGCTTTAGTTCTTTTAAGTGATTCAGACGATAATGGTCAAAAATGTACTGATCTATGTGCCGGGCAATCAATAGCAAAAACAGCAGCTGTAGTATTCATGTGGACAGCCATTTCTTATAGAACAACCTGGAGATATTGTCAACGTGGGCATAGATACATCTATCTTGATGCCGGGCACGTTGGGCAAAACCTCTATCTTGCGGGAGAAGCACTGAATCTTGGTGTATGCACAATCGGAGCATTCTTTGATGAACTTGCAATCCCTTATCTCAACATTGATGGTAACGATGAATTCCTAGTTTATGCAGGAGCGGTAGGACGAAACAAAGAGGAATAGTTTGTGAGTACAATAAACATTTTAGATACAAATGTACTGATTCATAATCCTAACGCAATCTTTAGTTTCGGTAATGATAGAGTAGTCATCCCAATGGTTGTGATTGAGGAGATAGATCAGTTCAAAAAGAGCCTTGATGAAAAGGGCAGAAATGCTAGACAATTAGGTAGATACCTAGATTCTTTAAGAGAAAAGGGATCACTAAAAGATGGCGTTGAGAATGAGCAAGGTGGTATCATCCAAGTTACCGTAATGAATGATTCAATGGCTAAACCTGAGAACATGTTCTTTCTTGATAAAAATGATAATCTCATTATTGCGACAGCTCTTCATTTCAAAGAGAAATATCCTGATTCTGAAGTAGTACTCTTGTCTAAAGATACAAATGTAAGGATTAAAGCTGATACAATCGGTTTAAAAGCCAGCAACTATCAAGATGACCTGGTTAACTTTGATGAGATGTATACCGGGTTTAGAGAGCTTGAGATTAGCCAAAGTCAACTTGGATTATATCTTACTAATGGTTTTATCTTTGTTGAGGAGGAGTTCGGTGAGTTCTATCCAAACCAGTTCGTGAAGCTTACCTGTACTAATGAACCTTCAACTGAAGATAGTTATGTTCTTGGAAGATACAATACTAGAGAACATTCTATCAATATGCTAAAGAACTACTCCATGGAGCAGGAGGTGTTCGGTATTACATCCAGGAACATGGAACAAGTAATGGCTCTTGATCTATTACTCGATGACGATGTCAAAATGGTTTCTCTATCAGGAATAGCAGGAACAGGTAAAACGTTGTTAGCGATGGCTGCAGGGCTTCAAAAAGTTGTAGAGGATGACTTTTACAAGAGATTAGTTATATCACGACCTATCTCACCCCTTGGCAAAGACCTTGGTTACTTACCGGGTTCTAAGTCTGAAAAGTTTAACCCATGGATGCAACCAATATATGACAATATGGAGATCTTGATTACCAATCATCAGGATTCATATCATAAAGATAATGTTCGAGTCTTCGGAAAACAGAATATAGGTTTAGATGACTTTCTTGATTTTGGTTTCATAGAATTAGAACCCCTTACCTACATCAGAGGTAGAAACTTACCAAATCAGTTTATGATTATAGATGAAGCTCAGAATCTAACTCCTCACGAGATGAAAACTATCATAACCAGAGCCGGAGAAGGTACAAAAATCGTACTCACAGGTGATCCATACCAGATAGATATGCCATATCTTGACTCTCAGAGTAATGGTTTAAGTAGAGTTGTAGAGTTGCTAAAAAATGAAGAGCTGGTTGGACACGTAACTTTACAAAAGGGTGAACGCTCTAAACTTGCCGAGATGGCAGCTAAGTATTTCTAATGAGTATTGATATTAAAGATAGAACATGGGTAGAGATAGATCTTGATAACTATCATCATAACATTGATGAACTGAAGAGATTTATTCCTGAATCTACAGACTTCTTACAGATAGTAAAAGCTGATGCATATGGACATTCTGCATGGAATATTGCTTTAGAAGCCCAAAAAGCCGGTGCTAAAATGCTTGGTGTTGCTAATGTTGATGAAGCCTCAATTCTAAGATATCAAGGCATTGAGTTACCTATTTTAGTCCTTTCCCCTATCAACCTTAACGAAATAGATATTGTTTTAGAGTACAACCTGACACCCGCAATTAGTGACATCGTTACTGCTAATGCATTATCAAAGCTTGCAAAAGAGAAAGGTTTAGTCTGTAAAGCTCATGTAAATGTTGATACAGGAATGAACAGGTCAGGTTACCAATGGCAACATGCTACTGACTTTATTGAACAGTTATATAATCTACCCGGATTAGAAATTGAGGGTGTTTTCTCTCATTATGCTGGAAGTGAAAACGATGCAATGTTTACTAAGTTGCAGACTGAGAGATTTGAAGATATCATAAACAAGCTGAGTTTCAAACCTAGATACATTCATCAGGCTAACAGTTCGGCAGTAATAAATGGAATCCCAAAGCTCTGTAATCTGGTGAGGTTAGGGATTTTGACTTATGGAGTTTATACAGATATCTCTCAAATCGTACATCTAAATCTAAAACCGGTCCTTAGTTTTAAAACAAGAATATCTCAAATACATGATGCAAGAGTAGGAGAAAGCATAGGTTATAATAGGACTTACACAACAGTTCGGGAAACCAGATATGCTATATTGCCTGTTGGTTATGCAGATGGATATGACTTCCTTCTGTCCAATAAAGGTCAGGTTGAGATAGAACACAAACTCTACCCTATCATAGGCAAAGTTAGCATGGATATGATAACAGTAGATGTTACTGATAATCAGGGAGACCTTTTAGGAACAGAGGTTACTCTTATAGGTGGATCATTTCTGGAGTTAAGAGCTGAAAACCTTACAAAATATTATAATGGTTTAAGCTATGAGTTGCTTTGCCAAGTTGGTAGAAGAGCGAAAAGATACTTTAAACGTTCTGGTGTAATAGTGGATTCGGCTCCATTAATGCGTCGAGGTTTCTTTAGTCATGACTTCAATAACAGATCTCTAAATGGAGTTATTGAATCTGCATTGCGAGAGCGTATGCAGGGAAGTGAAGTCTCACAAATGCTTTATAAAAGCGTCTTACGAGATCTCTTTTTTAGATATGACAATGACTTTTCATATCGCAGTGAGTTTGTTCATGACATAAATTTCTTAGATGATAACTCTCGAACCGGATATTACCGGATAGAAACAAGTCTTAGCTTTAAGAAAGTGCTAAAGCACAAAGAACTGGTTATTGTTTGCACTGAAAACGAAAGTAGTTTGCAGAGATACTTTCTTAAGCCTGAAGTTATTTACAGATGGTTCTTAGATGAAGGTTTTGCTATTGATGAGAATTCATTTAACCTACTAGAAGTATCAGTTAATAATATCGCATTAGAAGTTAAAGTAGTTTCTCGTGATGGTGAATATAAATATATATGTTCCAACACTATACTCTCTTCTCTATATGACACAGAAGTAGATTTTAAAATCAAAACTTCAACCTTCTATCCCAAGTCACATAAACAGTTTTCTGTCTACATAGCTGAGCTTACTAAAGGAGTTAAAACTACTTTAAAGTTTAAGGGAAAGTGTAAAGACATGGAGGTTGTTACTGTATTCTCAGGTCAAACCAGATATCCCAATATTGTAAAGACCGAAGATACTATTGAGATATCAACTGACAGTGACAGTTGGGTATTTCCTACAAGTGGCTTAATATTTGTGTATAACTAATACTGCCCCAGTAACCAGGCTCCAATAGATTCAGGAAAGAACACAAGCATCAACACCATAAGAACAAATGCCAGTCCTGCTAAAGTGAGAACTCTTTTATATCCTGCTGTCAATTCCTGATACTTATTCTTATAGAACGCTATTTCAAGCTTCTCTCCAACGTTCTCTCCATCAACTACTTCCTCAGATTGCTGGTCAATACTTTCCAATTGAGATTCTTCTTCTGATGATGACGTATCCTCTTCAGATTCTTGTACTGTATCGATAACTTCCTGAGGTTTTGTATTTTCTACCACTTCTTCAGTATCTTCTTTAGCATTATCTTGTGAACTATATACAGGAATTGGCAAATCTATAACTTCTGATTTATGTGTATCGAAAAGCTCCTCACGCATAAATAGGAAGTTGTTTAGTACCGTAATTAAATTAAATGGTTGATTATACCTGTTCCCCGGCTCATATGCAAGTAACTTATCAAAAATAGCTGAGACTTCATGAGTGAATTTTTCACTCTTCTCAATAGTTGGAGTTTTAACATTCTCATAGAGCTGAACAAGGCTATTACCCTTTTCATATGGCAACTTTCCAAACAGGAGCTGATGCATAATTAAGCCAAGACTATAAAGATCACTCTTTATAGTTGGCAAAATACTCTCTTTGAATAGTTCCGGTGCTCTATACAGGTAAAATTCACTTAGTACATCATTCTTCATGTATGGTATTAAGAGTTCACGCCAGTTAAAGTTCATGATCTTCACACTTTTATCTTTGGCGACAATAACATCATCAGGAGTAAGATTACCGTTGATCAAACCATGCATGTGTGAATCATGTAAAGACTGGCATAGGTCTCTTACAATTGTAAGTGTTTTCTTCTCACTAAGTTGGTCATAATCTTTAAGTATATCAGATAAAAACTCGCCCTCAGAGTAACTGAATATTAAGCATATTCTCTCATCATAGATAATCATACTATTAAGCGTTAAGATATTCTCATGATGCAGTTTAACTTGTTTCTTAGCTTCCTCCATAAGAGGTATATCCAGTTCTGAAGTGAGAGATATGTCCGTAAAGACTCGTAGGAATACTTTAGTCTTCAATACACTGTCTTCTGCAATATATAGTTCACCTAAATAGTCACTTCTAATAAACTTGATTATTTTAAAATCTTTCACCTCGTAGTTAGTACGATAGAGACTCATGATATCCTAAACCTTTTCTCCAATTAAAGTTCCACTTGTTGCATCTGTTATTCTGACATCTACAAATTTACCAATAAGAGATTTATCCCCTTTAAATACAGCAATCTTGAAGTCCTCTGTCTTACCTGACACTTCTTCAGATGACTTCTTACTTATATTCTCTACATAAACTTCTTTAATAGAACCAATCTGCTCTCTATATTTTTGTAAAGTAATTTCCCGTTGCATCTCAATAATTTCTTTTAACCGTTCGAGACGAACAGCTTCCTCAACCTGGTTTGTAAACTCTGCAGCTTTAGTCCCGGTCCTTGGAGAGTACTTATACATGAAAGCATACTCATACCTTATCTTCTCCATAAGTTTATATGTCTTCATATATTGCTCATGTGTCTCACCCGGGAAACCAACAATTATATCGGTAGTTAAACCAATATTTGGCATAGCATCTCTTAGTTTTTCGATGATTCCATAATAGTGCTCTGCTGTATACCCTCTATTCATCTGTTTCAGAATCTCGTTATCTCCACTCTGCAGTGGTAGATGCAGATGCTTGCATATTTTATCCTCTTCTGCCATCACTCTTATCAAATCATCAGATAAGTCCTTTGGATGAGAAGTCACGAATCTTAATCGTTTAATAGTATCGATTTGAGCTACTTCTTTCATAAGCTCATGAAACTTGATTCCCTGATATGCATATGAATTTACGTTCTGACCAAGGAGTGTGATATCCTTGAACCCCTTTTTCCCGGCTTCTTCTACCTCATGCATAATCTCATCAAAGGGTCTTGAACGTTCTCTTCCTCTAACGTATGGAACAATACAATATGTGCAGAAATTGTTACATCCACGCATGATAGTGACAAATGCATTAAACTTACCTTTACGGGTAGGATACACGTTATGATAAACCTCATCGAAGTTAAAATCAGCAGTTATTTTTACTTTCTCTGCGATAATCTTGGGTATCTCATGATATTGATCAACACCAACCACAAAATCAACACCTATTTTCATATCTATCAATTGATTTTGAAGTCTTTGTGCCATACAGCCCATAACACCTATAAGCAGGTCTTTCTTTGTTCGTTTACGTGATTGTTCGTTAGAGATTCTACCCTTAACTCTATCTTCTGCATGCTGTCTTACAGAACAGGTATTAAACATAATAACATCAGCATCTTCAATCGATTCAGCTTCTTCAAATCCAGCTTCTGTTAATATTGTAGCCACCAACTCACTGTCAGATATATTCATCTGACATCCATAGGTCTCTATATAATATTTTTTCATTAATTATCTCCTTCCCAAGCCTTTGCCACAGAAATACCCTCTTCAACATTCACACTTTGCAGAAGGATAATTCCTGCAACAAAAAAAACAAGTACAGACAGAATTGAGTATCTTATGTCTCCGGTTATCCGCTTCATTTCACCAAACAAAAGCGGTCCCACTATTGAAGATATTCTTCCGGCTATAGAATAGAAACCAAAGAACTCCGCCTGTTTATCATTAGGTGTCAGTCTTGATAAGAGGGTTCGGCTATTCGCTTGTGATGAACCTATTGCAATACCGGCAAGCAGCACAACATACAAGAATTCGCTTCCACTCTGACAGAAAAAAGCCCAGATTACTACAGCTATCCAGATTACCAGAGATATATTAATTGTAATTTTAAGGTTCATTTTATCAGCAAGAACTCCGAACAACCAGGCTCCCGCAACAGATGTGAACTGTGCAAAGATAAATAACCTGATTATATCCTCTGTATTCATATTGAATCTTTCCATACCATAGATAGAAGTGAAGGCTATAACCGTCGTAATGCCGTCATTATACACGAAGTAGCTAATAAGATACCTTGTGAGTTGCTTGAACTTCCTAATGCTCAGGAATGACTGTTTTATTCTGTTTACGGCAATCTTGAAGTAGTTAGAACGTTTACTTGGTCTACGCAACTCCTTAACCCAGAAGAAGGCAAAAGCTGAAAAGATAAGGAAGTAAAGGGCTACAGAGGGGAACACCCAGTTTATGAGTCTATTATTAACTAAAATCAATGAGAAGATTAAGGCAACCAATCCACCTATATAACCTAAAGCCCACCCCATTCCGGAAATTCTGCCTATATCTTTTTCGCTGGCAATATCGGGTAGGAACGAGTTATAGAATACATTAGCACTATGATAACCAATGTTCGCTAATATAAAGAACAGCATTCCGGTAAAAATATCACCTTCCCTTACATAGAACAACAGTGAGGTGAATATTATACAGAGATATGTATTGATAAAGAGGAACTTTTTCTTACTACGTGAGTAATCAGCAATTGCACCAAATACCGGTGCTGAGATAGCAACAAAGAACATAGAGATAGCTATAGCTCTTCCCCACAAGGCACTACCAAGGTTAGTGTCTCCAACAACAGCATCCACGAAGTATCTACTATATACAACTGTCACAATTATCGTTGTAAATGCTGAGTTAGCAAAATCGTATAACATCCAACCCAGGACATTCTTACTCAGTTTCAATTAGTTTTCCATCCTTTAAAACTATTTTAGGCAGTTCAAATGCTTCATATTCTTTAGCATTTGGTGTTGCAATAAAAACCTGATGTTCTGTTCCGACAAGTCGAATTATTCTTTCAGTTCTCGATTCATCCAGTTCAGAGAGTATATCATCAAACATAAGTATCGGTAGTGTCTTAGAGCTCTGTCTTACGAGCTTAGCTTGAGCCAATTTCATCGATATAACTATAGAACGTTTCTGCCCTTGAGAGGCAAACTCCTTCGCAAGTCTGTCATCAAGCTTAATCACTATATCGTCCAAATGCGGTCCAAACAGCGTGTGACCTTGCTCCACTTCTCTTTTCTCTTTCTCATACAGAAATTCCATTAACTCATTCTGTTTCATGTTAATGGGAAGTGTACTCTTATAGCTAAGTGTTATCTGCTCTTTTCTATCAGTTAGGTTCTCACAGATCTCACGACTCAATTCTTCCAGTTGTTTGCAATACTCAATTCTTCTTTTGATTATCTCATTTGCAGTTGAGTATAGCTTTAGGTCCCAACTTTTCTTATACTTATCGTCAAACTCTGTCTTAAGCAACGCGTTTCGTTGTTGTACTATTTTATGATACTCTCTCAAAAGGTGCAGATACTCCCAATCATTCTGAGAGCAGCTTGTATCAATAAAGTTCCTTCTTAGTCGGGGAGTATTATTGATTAGAGATATATCATCCGGAGAGAAATAGATTACCTTCACATGTTTGTAAAGTTCGCTTAACTTACTAATCGGACGATTATTCAGTTTAATAGCTTTCGAGTTTTGCTGAAAGCTTATTTCAAAAGACAGGGCTTCTCCATCAGCGGAGAAGCCTGTTTTATTATAAAAGAATTGAGATTCGAAGTTCACTAAGTCATTGTCCGAGAAATTTCTTACCGACTTACCAAAGGCACAGTAAGCTATTGCTTCAAGCAGGTTTGACTTACCACTGCCATTGTCACCTGTTATCAGGCAACCCTTTGGTTCAAAATCAACACTAAGCTTTGAGAAATTCCTAAAATTTACAAGACTAAGACTTGTAACCTTCAATTTATCTGGTCCGTAGAGGCATCAACAGGTATCTTGATTCCTGATTTTCCGGCTCTTCAGTGTTTGTAATTATGAAAGGTTTAGTGTTACCTGCAAACTCAAGCTTCACACTCTCTGTATCAATCACATCAAGGATAGATCTTAAGAATCTGGCATTACATGAGATTTTCATTGGATCACCTGTGTAAGTGAAATCCTCAACAAGAATCTCAGCTTCACCGATATCAGGTCTCATTGTACTAAGCTTAAGATTATCAGCTGTGATGTTCATTTTAACTTTATGGTTATCATCCGGTGCTAAGAAAGCAAGTCTCTTAAGTGAACGCTTGAAGTTGTCATTATTGATCTCAAGTGTTGAGCTTACTTCTGCCGGGAACACTTTTCCGTAATCAGGATATTCACCTTCGATAATGTTGGAATAAACTGTATAGTTTGAATATGCAAACATGACTCTGGCAGCCTGGAACACAACCTGAAGATCGATATCATCTTCTTTGATTATCTTCTGCATGAAGTTAAGGCATTTAATTGGTAAAATATGCGCCATTTCTGCTTCAATCTCAGTATTAGAGTTAATCTGAATCTCAGAAATTCTCTTACCATCAGAGGAAGCCATAATCTGTTTGTCTGCAATAATCTTCCAGAACACACCTGTAAAGAGTATACGTGATTTCTCTTGAGACACTGAGAAGATAGTCTTGTTAACCATCTTATTGAATACCATTGCATCAACAGAGAATGCATTGTTCAATGAGCGGTTAGGCACAAGCGGATACTCACTGGGATCTGCTGAAAGGAACTGATAGTTGTTACCTGCACATAAGATATTCACAGTTTCATCATCTTTTGAGATACTGAGCTGTGGATTATCCAAGTCACCAAGGTTGCTGATCATATCAACAAACACACGTGCAGGGATAGCAATTCTACCACTCTCTAAGACTTTAGCTTCAAACTGACAAATAACTGTCATGTATAGATTTGAAACAGTGAAAACTACACCGTTAGTTTCTTCATCTGCTTCAATCAGAAAGTTTTCAAGGATAGGCATTGTATTTTTGCCGGGGATTAGGCCTGCTAGATGCGGAATATGCTGAGCAAGCTGATTAAGTTCTATTGAAAAACGCATATTGAACCCCTATTCTTTTTTTACCAATTTCATTGTTTCGGTAGTGACAGTCAACCTTTTTTTATATCTATTTCTATACCATTGTCTTAATAATTTGTAATGCTTTTCGCTGTTTATCCCTAACCATCGCTATCAACATAATTTATAGGGATTAAGAATCGATTATAACTGTTTTGTTTAATTCAATATTATCAGACCTGCACCGTGGTGAAGCATGGGGCAGGAATGGGAAACCCGAAGCAAAAAATATCCCAATCCCCTTTCGTGCTTTTAGTGCCTTTAGTGGTTAGCATGAAGCATCTTTCATTTAGCATCCTGCATTTTGCATTATTAATTTTGCATTTTGCATCTGAAACGCGTTTTGCATTGAGCATTAAGCATTAAGCATTAAGCATTTAGCATTAAGCATTAAGCATTATCGCATTTCTACCTTTCATTTTCTTTTATATATCAGCTACGGAGTTAGCTGAACCTGAATAGCCCCATGCGTAAGCGTGGGGTCTGCAAACACAAATAAACCACGACCCCAACGGGGTCGAACTTTCCCCCTATCTCTCCATAGAAGTCATAGCAAGCTAACGTTGGACTCATAGTGGAGAACTTCACGCGACAGTAACAGATTTTTAACCACGAACCACACCAAAGACACGAAAATAATAAGATCCCCATTCGTGGTTAGCATGAAGCATCTTTCATCTTTCATCTTTCATCTTTCATCTTTCATTTAGCATCCTGCATTTTTCATTTTTAATTTTGCATCTTGCATTCTGCTATAGGCTATAGGCTATAAGCTATTAGCTAAAAAAAGCCCTCTACGAGGGCCTTTTCACCTACGCTCCATTATAGGTATTAGTTAAATCATCGTATTTCTTGATCTTTGGAAGGAAGCCATTATCAATGGCATCTTTCACTGTTTGGATTCCAATATCAAGGAGTTGAATATCTGCGAATGTTACTGTTCTCAAGTCAATTGTGGGATCATCTTTAACTACCTTCCACCACATCTTGCCATAGAGGCTGTAGAAGCCAGGGTGGCGGTCTCTTTTAGTCTGACAATCAGATATGAATCGATGTGTATAGGTCTTCAAATCATCAACCCATCCGCTATCGAAGCTATCATAAACGACACCAAGGTTTGTGGCTATTGAGCCGACTTTCTCATTGTTAGTTGTTTCTCTGGGTATCACATAATCTCTGCTGTAGCAGATGTACCCTTCGTTGTAACCGGCATAAACCAATTCATCCATTATACCACTGAATGATCGGAATGGTTTCATCATTGTGACTTTCATAGTTGTTCTCCTTTGGAATGCTCTCATAACCTTGTGGAGAAGACTGATGAGGGTTAGCTACTTCCACACACTCAATCTTCTGAGGTACTGAGATTGATTAGTTGTTTTGCAGTAGGGGTTACTGCAACTTCCCTCGTGCACTAAGGTATAATACTGGTAAAGATAAAAACAATTAACTTGTTTTATGTGCATCAAAAGGAAACTATCAGGAGAAACCAATAGAATTACGAATTACTAATTAGGAATTATGAATTAAGCATTCAGCATTTTTAATTCTTCATCTTTCATTTTGCATTTTGCATTTTTCATTCTCTTCACTCTTCTATTGTCATCCAAATGCCCTTTCTGTATTTCAAATTGCTTTTTTATTTTGGATATTTAAGTCTTGTGACATGGATTTCATACTTAAATATTGATGTTTATTAGATATTATCTCATTACTGCAATGTCTAAACCTTTTTTTGTGCATACTTAATAATTTTTCTATCAGATGTAATCAATATAGCATCCATTTCAATTGCAGTTGCTAAAAACACCTTATCCTTACTTTCTAAATTGACAATATCATCATCAATTAAACTATAATTTTTAAGTGTTTCTTCATTAATCTCTCTAATTTCTATTTGATTCTTTCCCCTTAAAGGAGTTAAAACTTCATATCTATATTTTGCTAAGTTTTCTTCATCAGTGCAGAACTTATCATAGATTTCAATGAAGCAAAGACTAGGAACTATTAAAACAACATGCTCATCATCATTGAGCCCTCTTTCAATAATTTTTTGAGCTGTACTTGATATTTGTGACTTAACTGAAAATATGTTGTTAAAATAAGAAATCACTGAAGTAGTATCAAGAACATATCTTTTAATAGTAGTCATGATTATTGATTCTTTCTTGAGTTTGGATCAGTTTATCATCCATGCACAAATCTTTATCACCGAACCTTGAGTAAAGAGCTTCAATATAGTTTATATCGAACCATTGAACACGTAGATAGTATTCATTTAACAATTTTAGTATCTTTTCGACAATATTGACACTGGAATTATTTTCTAAATACAAACAAATAAAGTAGCTTAGAAATACTAACTCAATTTCATAATATTTGATTTGGTAAATTATCAGCTTATTTTTTTCTGCTAGTTCACAATCTTGGTTTATTATACAATTAAGCAGATCAATAACTTCTTGTTTTGTTGCACATCTACTTGCCATTTCTTTTAGATACCTTTGCTTGTAAGTCAACAGATTGTATATTGTCAATTGATGGTATTTTATCTTCTATTTCCTCAAAATTAGATTTATTTATAAAATCATTAATGAAATCTTCATCAATTTGAACGACTTTATCATCCATTACTGCGTTCTCTATCAAATTATGTGACATTCTTAGAATCTTTGAAGCATTCATCTCAGATCTTTTACCAATGATCTCTATTGAAGATTCTAAGAAAGGGAATAATGGATGTTCAGGTTTATCTTCAGTTCTATACTCACTTAAATACTTTTTTAACAAGGACTTTGTATGCTCTGCTGTTAATTTTTCAAACGATATCACATGGCGATCCTGTGTATTCTCGGTAAGTGGAACACGATTATTCATTCCAGATGAATTCCAAGCATCCTTTATCAATCTATGAACGCCTGCATGAATTACAAAAAAGAAGTTAAAAAAGCCAATTCTAGCATTTTTACATAATCCATCAAAGACACTCGATCTTAACTCAAAAGCAAAATTTCTCATTTGTTTTGCATTCTGAAAGTTCAATATCTTTTCAAAATCATCAACAAAGATGTAAACTCCATTAAAATTTGAGTTTAAGAACAAATCAATAAGACTACTAAAGAAAAACTCAATTCTGCATTCAATGTCAGATTCATTAAAATAGTTAAGAAACGAATCTTGATTAATCATTGAATAATGAGAGAAAAAGAGATAATCACTTGCATCAATAAAAGGTAAGTTTTGAAACCAGTTTTGCTGTAAGAGCTCTTTAAAAACACTTTCATAAGAACACCCCACTGTTTCATACCATTCTTTATCTAACATGCACTTAATTAAACTCTTATCGTCTACTATGCTACTTAAATCAATATCCTTGTTTTGCTTGTATAATATGTTTAAATAAATAGTAGCTAAGCTAAGATTTATAAAATCTTGCTCTATGATTGCATAGAAAATATCTTTAACAAACTGTGAAAATGTTTTTGTCGCTCCTCCAGGTTTTGGTGAATAATATACAGCAAAGCATTTGTTTTTTTTGTCAGATATATCTAAACAAAATTGTTCGTTTATTTTATCAACAAGATTTACAAGAAAGGCTGTTTTCCCATTTCCTCGGCCAATATATGATGTATCACTAAGGAAACCTAATCTTAAATGATTCAAGTCTGCTTGTGAGACTTTAAGAAAATTTTCAGTTATTTTTTTTAGTTCATTTGATCTAATTGATTCTTCAAAAATTCTACCATTTATTCTATAATCTGAAGAATCTTTTTGAACCGCAGGATGAGCTGGGAAAGGATTTTCTTTTAAATAAAACCTTTCGTATCTTGAAGCTGTGACTTCCGGATTTACATCTTCAGGTCTCTGTAAATATTTATTTATTTTACTCATATTATCTCCTAAAATCTATGGCTATGATATTTTTTTCTTTGTTTTGAATCCGTATGGGTACCCTTTTTAAGTACATTGCATCAGTTTCTTTAGGTAATTTATCTCCTTCAAGAGAAATACTAATTGACCTTAACTGTCCATCCAAATCCAGTTGATAAACTTTTGTTAAATACTCATCAAAAATCCTTTCAGATATTCTTTGCTTGTAACAAACAACTTCTCTAAGATCCAAAAGATTTATGAAATAGCTTTTTACTCTATTTCTTTGTTCCAAATATGTTTCATGTAGAACGTCTACAAAGTCCTCAACATTATTTCGTTTATCAATATTTGGATGATGTAGGTAAAGGTTATCATCATCCTCATAGTTCATTATATTTACGAAATCATTTGGGCTCTTGCTCCTTGATAGTATTGATATCGGATATATAATCTTTCCAGAGAAACCTGGGAAAAACTCAGTAGCATGAATAATTCCGATTTGCTTTGCTCTATAAACCCAAGTCTCAAAAGATGTAAGCGAATATTCAAATTTGTATATTTTCTTCAAAAAAAAATTAAGCCAATATCTTCTAATTCTGCTAATAATCTTATTATAATCGCTTGATTTATATTTCTTATTAACATCCCTAGGTATTAGTGATATTGATGCTAATGACTCAATCAGCTCATGTTTATATTTCTCCAGATCAATATTGTGTCCAAGATATTGTTTAATATCATCTTCAAGTTGTTCTTGTAAGAAATCCAGATACCTTAATAAATCGATCGTTGTTACAATATCTTTTTTGTTGATATTTAGCTTTAATGGAGAGTAAATTGGTAAGATTAATAATCCATTTTTCGATTTGTTGTTTGAATAACAAAAATCTAGAAAGTATCTAAATGCACCATAGGTATCTTCCATTCTATTAAAAATGAATCTGTTAAACTCATATGAGCCTTTACTATTATAAATTTCAATTGCTGTAATTCCATCTTTTGTGAGTTCAAAGTCATTATATCTAAAGTATATTAGCTCATCACCTGAATAGATTTTTATTTCTGAAACCTTGATTAGCTTGTATTCTATTGCTTCTGCAACAACTTGATAAAATGTATATTTATATCTTTTTAACTGAGGCTCAGAAAGTTTCTCAGATTCTGTTTGAATTTTTTTGTATTTAGATTCACCTAAATTGAATTCTTGCTTTAATTTCTTAAACTCCTCAAATACTTCTGATTCTATGCTATACATTTTTATACTTGCTAATAGAACATAAAAGTAATCTAATAGATAAAATTTTTTTACAGCTCCTAATTTTGTGTTTGCTTTCAAGTAAAACTCTCCTTTGCTTGCTCTTGCAAATATTAATTACATTGCATTCATCAGATTATAATTGTCAATATCTTATTAGAAAAAAGTTTATTAGTTTTACATAACTATAGCAATAACTATAGCAAGGCATTATAAATCCTATTTCCATCACCTTTCCCCCATTCAATTCTTGATAGACACTTGATACACACCTGATACTCTCTTGATACTCTCTTGATCAAAGCATCAAGTTAGTCACAAGTTGTGGATAACTTAATGTTTTCTGTCGTATGATTATTGAATGGGATGGCAGTGGAGGGGGAATGCTGAATTATGAATGCTAAATGTGTGCACCGTTGATGCAATGGCTGAGCTAAAGCTCAATGCTTAATTCTTAATGCTTAATGCTAAATTATTATTAAAAAAATTGGAAATGGAATATAGAATTGGGGTTTGAAGTACATATGTAGTATGAATGCAAGATGAATAATGCTAAATGTGTGCACCGTTGGTGCAATGCTAAATGCTTAATGCTAAATTTAAAATGCAAGATGAATAATCCTACTTCACTGAAGCTACGGCTGATAAATCGTAGGACTAAAGGGAGGAAATTAGAGATGAAAGCAAAATTCATGAAAGGGTTTATCGGGTTATCCGGTAAACTGGATGAGTTGGTTTACTGTATCGAGAAGAAATCAGGTGCAGTTTGGACACGAGATTATGTGATACCTCGTAAGACAGCACATAATCGTGAGATTGGAAGTTCCGGTAAGAATATCGGTGTCTTCTGGAAGAGTGTTAGTGAAGGTTATATGGATGATCTGAAGGATTATGCAGATAGGTATAACCTTGCAACAATAGGTTATGGTGGAAGAATATCTGGATATACAGCATTGATGAGAATGCTATTCACCCTCAAACAAGCAATCCCGAGTCTGGATTTGAAAACGATAACCCCACAGGATGTAGTAGATATGGATTTGCCAATTAAAAGCGTCTGGGAAGCGATTCAGAATGGTGTGATTGCCCCAGTGAAACGAGGAGAGCAGCTGGACAATAGGATTTTGTAATGCAAATGTGTGCACCGTTGGTGCAATGCTAAATGCTAAATGATAAATGCTGAATGGTTTTTACTTGACATAATGAACTCAATATTCATTTATTAATCATGGCAAAAGAAAATGTAGTATTAGAAAAATCGTTTGCATTCGCAGTACGGATAGTTAACTTGAGCAAGTATTTAAAAGAGAAGAAACATGAGAGAGTTCTATCTCTACAAGTCTTAAGATATGGTACTTCAATTGGTGCAAATGCAGAGGAAGCAGTAGGTGGTCAAACCAAGAAGGATTTCTATTCCAAGTTATGTATAGCTCAAAAAGAGTGTCGTGAGACCATCTACTGGCTCCGTTTGCTCCATGAAACAGACTACATAGATGATAAACAGTTCAACTCAATAATTGAGAGTGCAAAAGAGTTGCTTAATATAATTACGAAGATACTTATTACTACTAAGAAAAACCTTAATAATGCTTAATAATAAATGTCTGCACCGTTGGTGCAATGCTAAATGGCTGTGCTGGCGCACAATGAGTGCACCTGTGGTGCAATGGCTGAGCTAAAGCTCAATGCTAAATGCTGAATGATAGATGGTGAATAATGAAATCAATATAAAAGGAGTATATGTATGGGTAATCCGTTAAGATTAGCAAGAATCTGTTGGAATGACAATGGTTGGGAAAGACCATCTGGATTAGAAGGGAAAAGTGATGGTATCTATTCTATTGTTAATAAAGAAACTGGTCTAAAAGTAAAAAAGAAAAATTTCGAAAATGAATGGGGTTTTGGACTAGAAGAGTGGTTGTTAAACAAGAGAATGCTTATTGAGGAGAATGGAGAATTGTTTAAGTATAGCTTTATTGAAGCATTTAATACCGAAAAGAATCATAATTTACATGTAGGTGAAATATTCGATCTACTTCTCTATACATATAACAAATGGGAAAAGAGATTTATACTGATCTGTGAAATTAGTGGCTTAGAAGTCATTGACGAAATAACTGCAAAGACTGCCTTAAATACTTTTAAAACTAAAAATTGGTTCGAGGAAATGAAGGAAGATTTGAGTGATATTAAGAACCCTAAAGGTAGAAGTTATTTAACCAAAAATAAAAATAAGCCTAAGCAATTGCTCAATGTTAGATTTAATTTTATGAAATCAATAACTATTTTTGATGAACCAATAAAACTGCCACTTAACTTATTCAATAACTATAGATACATTCTCTTTGATAAGATTGCACCAAAAGTCAACGTTTTTCTAAAAACAAAACAAATTCAACGCTACAAATTTGGTTTTAACGGAACAACAGAAGAAATACCTATACCTAAAAAAACTCGAACGGGATTAAGAAGAACAATAACAATCAGTTATGATCACATAGCCTTGCAAAATGCGTTTTTAACATTTCTGCAAAAAAAGTATGGCATTAATAATGTTGAAGCTGAAGGTTATACGAATGGTAGAAGAATAGACTTGATCAGTAGAGATCCTAATAAAAGCAATGAACTGACTTTTTACGAAATCAAAGTATTACCAAAACTTAGAATGTGCATAAGAGAAAGTCTTGGGCAATTAATAGAGTATAGTCTATATCCCAATGTGCAAGAAACAAAAAAGCTTGTTTTAGTTTCTAATGTACAGGCATCAGCTGAGGATAAGAAATATATAAATCATCTTAACAAGTATCTAAATGGTTTAACATTCGAGTACATCCAGTTCGATAAAGATAAAATGAAAATTATAGAACGAATTTAGTAGTTTTTTGTGTTTTAATTCATAATTGCACGAAGTGCAGACATTTAGCATTTACCATTTAGCATTGTAAAAAGCCCGATTTCTCGGGCTTTTGTTAGTTTATCTTTTCGAGAATCGACAGTTCAATTCCTTTCGATTTCTTCGGGTCATACAGGATAAGTCTGCCGAAGGTGAATGTCTTCATTATATATTCATACAGGATTGGGGATTTGATCTTTAGTTTGTTTCGGGCAGTGACTACGTAGCAACATGCTTTATGATTAACTTCTTTGATGAAGCTGTCTAAATTGTCATTGATATTTATAGATTTATAGATTATCTCTTCAATCTTATCTACCTGTTCAGC
Source organism: Cloacimonadales bacterium (SeqCode) (assembly GCA_963677495.2). Classification (GTDB taxonomy): domain Bacteria; phylum Cloacimonadota; class Cloacimonadia; order Cloacimonadales; family JAFGVF01; genus Zophobacter. Next base: position 775,487 of record CAXXOU010000004.1, on the reverse strand, counting down.
AAAGATATCAGCTTCGACAGTTGATAAAACTCTCCTTGATTGTTCGAGTTTCTCTCTATAGAGCATATACTGCTTATAGAGAAATAAACTGTTTTGTCGCTCCTCTTTTGCGAACTTATAGCATGAATTCAAGTAGTCAGTACCGAAACCCGGGGTTACTTCACAATATGGAATCTCATATAACCTCGGGAAGTAATATGCAAGGAAAGTCTTTGTAATGGAAATTACCTTGTTGGGATGGGTTAGAGCTTCCTCAAGGATGAAGAAACCCTCTGTCTTTTTGATAGGTTTTATTGATTCTGAAGTAGTCCAGTGATCATTACCTATGATAAGTTCGTATTTCATTCTCCCCTCCCCTGCCCATCAGGCACTGAGTTAATAACCAGATTGAAATCAGGTTCACACGTCGGTTCATAGAGCACCCAGTAATCATGTTTGAAGCATTTTTGCAGATGCGAATGGAACATAGGGGCTTGCTGTTTTAAGGCGTACATTGTGGCAAGAATCAGGCTATGTAGTGATTTATTGATTGTGAGAATGTACTCATCTTGTCCTGAATACTCGGAGAGATATTTCTGTAAGACAGATACGATTTGGTAATACCTGTGATGGTTAAACTTCATTCCTACGATAGAGTTTCTTTTACTTTGGTATCTGTAGTTTCGTTGATATTTGCTTAGTAGATTCAGGAGTTTAAAGAAGTGTGATTTCTCTTGAATCTGTTTGTAGTTTTGGTTTAATGTGCTATCAAAAGCTAAGAGCTTCTCATAGTTAGTTTTATCGATTGCCAGATTCGGTGGGGTGTGGTTTTGAAAGAAGAAGTTGAACAAGTTAATGCGTTTGGAAGGTGTATTAAGTGCTACTAACACATATCTGAAGCCTTCCGTGATTAGAATCGGTTTGAGCCGTTCCGGGACTATCCAAGCGTTTTCCTTACATGTTATTTCATATATCATTTGAAAACTCCTTTGTACTAGGTGGGCGGTAGTCGCAGAGTAAATACAACGACGACCTGATTAAACTTTGTGTAAAAGTTGCCTTAAATGATAAATACTGAGGGTGGACAACATGTGCCCACATAACAAGGGGTTAGAAGCATTCCTCCTTTTCTGTTTATGTACGACTTTTATATGTTATGTATTATTTGTCAAATATATTATTTTTGTTAAATACAACATTTGCATGAAACAACAATTGCGTTATGAGGATGTTGGGCGACCCCTTTAGGGTCGGGTTTTTGGGATGACATTCACATGGGCTAAAGCCCATGGCTATTATAATGTTACCCTGTTAGGGTAAGGATGTTTGCCTGTATGTCGTTTATGCATTGTTCGAAACCCTGAAGGAGTCAGCTTATAATAGCCATTGGTTTCAACCTATGGAACTGGATTTCTATGTCACCCTGAGCGGAGATGAATGAAGTCTAAAGCAGTCACCATTACGACCATCGGGAGTTCGGGGAACCGACGACCGGTGGGAGGAGCTCGTAAGCCGATAGGCGAACAACTTATTGCGACTCCGAAGTAAGAAATGTATAAGTTCCGCATTCCGCATTTCCCCAAGCTCGTAAACTCGCACTGGTGACTGCTCCTGATATGTCACCCTAACTGGCTAGAGGGGAATGTGCAAGCAGGGATGTCCGCGTACCAGGTGAAAGAAATTCCTTGTCAGAAATTGGGAGGTATTTATCTATATTTATACAATACATTCAAGGATAAACTATGAAAGATAAAAGACCGGAATGGGTTCCTGAAAAGGCCGGTAAAGAGTTCACAACTAAGGTAATGCCGGGAGTCAAATCCACTCATGAGGGGTTACCATATAAAAACTCTAACACAAAGACCAGGCCTACTGTGCGAAGGAACCAACTCTCTGTTGATGATTATTACAATGGGATAATGAATCAGGATAGAATCGTGCTAGCACGTGCTATTACATTAATTGAGAGTAATTCCGACAAACATATTCAGCAAGCTCAAGAGCTTATAAAGAAGATACTTCCTCAAAGCGGTAAATCAATCCGTATTGGAATCACAGGAGTGCCGGGTGCAGGAAAGAGTACTCTCATTGAAACACTTGGTTTGAACCTGATAGAGAAGGGTCACAAAGTGGCTGTCCTGGCTGTTGATCCCAGTAGTACCAGAAGTAAAGGTAGTATTCTTGGTGACAAAACAAGAATGGAGTATCTTTCAAGAGCGAAAGAGAGCTTTATCCGTCCATCCCCATCTAGTGGGGCACTTGGTGGAGTTACAAGAAAGACTCGTGAGAGTATCTTACTTTGCGAAGCTGCCGGGTTTGATGTTATAATCATCGAAACTGTTGGTGTAGGACAATCAGAAGTAACTGTACGTTCTATGGTTGATTTCTTCCTGGTTGTACAGATTGCCGGTGCCGGTGATGAGCTCCAAGGCATTAAGAAAGGGATTATTGAGATTGCTGATATGATTGTTGTTAACAAAGCAGATGGTGATAACAAGCAAAGAGCTGAGATGACTAAGTCTGAGTTCAATCAGGTTCTGCATTATATCGCTCCCGCAACCAATGGCTGGCAAACAATTGCCAAGACATGCTCAGCTCTTAAGAATACGGGAGTTAACGAAATCTGGGATAGTATAATGGATTTCAGAGATAAGACCTCTGAGAGTGGTGTTTTCGAGTCCAGACGTAAAGAGCAACAACTGGAATGGATGCATTTCATGCTGGAAGACTATCTGCTGAATTCCTTCTATAATAATGTTACTACTAAGGCTATGCTACCGGAAATTGAAAATCGTTTAATGTCAGGAGATATTACTTCAACACAAGCAGTTCAAACGCTTATTAAGGAGTTTGAGAAGAAAGATTAACTCATAGTTACAAAGTAAAAGTAAGGTCTGATGGTTTATACACATAAGGAGTACATGAAACTGACGCTTATTGCAGCCCTTTGCGATAAGCTGAAGCTCGTAAGTGAGTATGGTGAATATGTGAAGTTCATCTTGGATTCTGTTACTTCTTCAATTAATCTATTCCAGCTGACTGTCTCTGAACGTCAGTCTCTCTTACCTGAGTATACAAAGAACTCACTCTTAAACGAGTTAGTAAATATTAAAGATGACTATCTTGAGCGTATTGCAGAGAACGAGTTAGCGCTTCTGGATAGATACAATATAAGGTACACCTCTTATGAGTCGAATGAATATCCTGCATTTATGAAATCGATCCCTATCCCTCCCCTTTTCCTAAGTTGGAAAGGTAACTTTGAGAAAGCAGTGATGGAAAAGGCGTCGCTATTATTGGTAGTAGAGTAATAGATCCTAAGTATGCGGGAGCAATAGCTTTCCAGGCAGGACAGCTCTTCGCTGAAAACGGTATCTGGAATCATAGTGGGCTGGCTATTGGATGTGATACAGCCGGGCATCACGGGAGTATATCATGTTTCAAGAATGGTCTTTGCAATTCTGCTTATACAGGAGCGATTATTGGTAATGGTCTTCATGCTTCAACCTATCCGACAGAGAACAAGCAGCTTGCAAATGATATTATTGAATATGGTGGATATCTTCTCTCTGAGTTGCCCCCTTCCTTCTCTGTTAAAAGAGCTTGGTTGATTCTTAGAGACAGGTTGCAGAGTGCAATTAGTGACGCTCTTTTCGTGGTGCAGACATCTCTCAATTCAGGGACACTCTATACAGTAAGGGATGCGATTGAGCTTAATAAGCCGGTGTTTGTTTGGAATGGAAAGGGATTAAACATCTCCTATGAGTTTATGGAAGGGAACTATCAGTTACTTAACAAAGCTCCAATACCGGCAAAGTATCGATTTAAAAGGGCAGAATATCAGCTGTCTAAAATAATACCAGTAAATAATCCTAAAGAGATTCTGGAGAGTCTACTTTAAGATTCCGATTAGATTAATCTGACGCTCACGGGTACCATTCTCACGATATGATGCACATCTATCAGACTCAAGAGTACAAGTATTACTAATCTCAATATGTTCAAGTTTAACTCCTGTAGCTAAAGCTTGTTGCAGTTGCACTTTTCTCAAATCAAGATATGGATAATCTTGTTCTATGCCTGTAGCCGAAACAAAGTTATCGAAGGTAGTCTTGTCTACCGGATAATGCTCTTTACAGATTGCCGGACCTGTCTTTAGTTCAAGTATTTGAGGATTAGCTTTATATTCAGTTATAAGCCGCTTCAATGTTTTACCGAGTATGTTCCTCTCAGTTCCTACTCTACCACTATGCACACAAGCTATAACTCTGACATCAGGTGCAACGATTAGAATTGGCGTACAGTCAGCAGATACAACGAATGGGAAAAGATATGGAGTATCACAGATGAAACCATCGACTAATGGTATCTCCCTTTTACCCTTTAGAATACCGGAGCCTGCATCATTATATATGATAATATGTACTAGATCAGAATGAGTCTGCTTGCATCTTATCAACTGATACGGTTGCAGAACAAAGTCTCCACATTGGATAGGTCCCGGATTAGCAAGAAACTCTCTATAAGGGATTGAGTTATCTCCGAATATGGCAAGAATGTTGTATTTATCCAGCCACTCTTTAATAATTAAGTGATTTTTAAGAGTATAGCTATTGCCCAAGTTTTTGACAGATCCTGTAATAGATTTCAGTTACAATTAACTGTGGATTAACTTTACCACGGGCTGATTTACTCATACTTTCCAATTCAGGGATATAATCAATAAGAGCTTCATCAATCATACTGTTTTGCTTGTAGAAAGCTTTATAAGTCTCAACACTATCAGGCATAACAATCTCTTCTGGATGGTTTCTAAGCATCACAACATCATTAAGTAAGATTGATAAATTTGATATAAACTCAACTAGGAACTTAGGGTTTCTACCTGTTTTAAACTCATTAACGATATGTAAGAATTCAACATCGTCAGCATTCGCACAACACTTAACAAGTTTGAGAGCAAAGTCTCTTGCATCGGAATCACTATTCTCCAATAGATTAATAGCTAACTCCAGGTTACCGTTAACAAGCTTTGCTACTGAGGAAGCAATCGTAGGATCTGCTCCGAACTCTTTCATGAGATGTTCTTGAATGATTTGCCTACGTACAGGATTAAACTTAATCTGCTGGCATCTGGATGTGATTGTAGGTAGAAGTCTTTCCGGCTGAGTAGTTGTAAGAATGATTACTGTATTATCAGGTGGTTCTTCCAATGTCTTAAGAAAAGCATTGGCAGTGTTGTTGTTCATAAGATCAGCATCTTCTATTATACAGATTCTGTATTTAGCTTCGTTGTTAGCCATACTCATCTTATACTGCACAACTCGAATCGCATCACGTCTAATCTCACTGTTTACTGAGAAAAAGAACTCTTGCCAAGGAGATCTCTTCTTATTATCAATAAAGGCTTCATACTCTTTAATGAACTTGTTGTTTCCAAATGAGCCATCCTCTTTAAAGTCCATATTAGGAGTCGGAAAGAGATACAAGAAATCCAGATGATTATAGTGAAGAAACTTACGACATGAAGCACACTCTCCACAAGGTCTGCGTTTCTGTTCGTTCAAACAGTTGAGAGCCATTCCAAAGTATAGTGCTGTTGTGAACTTACCAACACCTTTCGGTCCTGAGAATAAATAAGCTTGAGCTACTCTATGAGATGTAATAGCTCTTTCAAGTAGTTCTATCGCCTTGTCTTGTCCGTGTATTTTTTTGAACATGATTTAAAAAAGGGGGCATTGCCCCCATATAATTGTATCTCTTTTAGATAATAGAAATCTTATTGAGTGATTTATCTTCTTTCATACTCTTCTCAGCCATATCTTTGAAGTAAACACTTTCAAACTCATCAGCTAAGATATCATAATGAATCATATCGTAGTAAGTACCGCCCACGAATTTAGCATGTCTAGATTTACCTACTTGCTGGAAACCGCACTTCTCGAAGCAACGCATTCCACGCTGGTTGAAAGAGAGAGTTCTAAGATAAATACTGTGCAGGTTCAAGACATTGAAACCGAAGTCAAGCATAAGATTTATTGCCTCAGTACCATAGCCTTTGTTCCACTGACTCTTGTCACCTATCATAATGCCTAATTCAGCATTACGATTCATGTAGTTTACATTATGAAGGGCAATAGTACCAATTGCAGTATTTGTTTCTTTACTTACAATAACCATAATCTTAGTTTTAGGGTCATTAGTCATCTTATCGAGGAGCTTTTGTTCTTTAGCTTCTTCGATAATACTGTCAGTAAGACCTGTGAACAAAGTCACATGCAAGTCATTAACCCAGCCTACATACTTTTCAAGGTCATCCATGTTTAATGGAGCTAAGTAAGTCTTTTCACCAATCATTTTCTTGTAATACTTCATCTAGTACTCCTCTATTTAATTGCTCTTTTAAGTCTATTCACGAACTCCTCTTTACCGAGGATACTATATATAGCCGGCATATCAGGACCATGTCCTTTACCGATTAAAGCCAAACGTAATGGGAAGTAGAACTTCTTACCTTTAATGCCAATTTCACCAATAGAACCTTTAGTAATTGCATTAAGTTCATCCGGTGAAAGTATATGATCAGTATTGTAGGCTTCAGCCATGTAGGCAAGAACTTTCTGAGATTCTTCGTTATTAAGCATCTCTGCATCTTTCTCGCTAAGCTCTCCAAGGCGATAATACATCTCAGCATGCTCCATAACCTGGTCGATAGTTGAGATATATTCACGAGCTTTATCGATAACTCTAAGATACTTGTCATTGTCTGAGATATCGATTCCGGCTTTCTCAAACTGAGGTCTGGCATAATCAGCCACATCAGCAAGGTCAGAGCTTCTAAAATACATACCGCTCATCCATTCAAGCTTAGTTAAATCAAAAACAGCACCTGCTTTGTTGACTCTATCAATACTGAACTCTTTGATAATCTCATCCATAGAGAAAAGTTCTCTGTCTTCTGAAGGGTGCCAACCAAGTAAAGCAATGAAGTTTATGAGTGCATCTTTTTGATAACCTTTCTCGAGATATGTTTCAACTGCAACATCGTTTTTACGTTTACTGAGTTTACTCTTATCTTTGTTAAGAATGAGTGGAAGATGAACCCACTGTGGTGGAGTCCAACCAAAGCATTCGTATAGGAATATGTGTTTAGGAGTACTTGAAAGCCACTCCTCTCCTCTGAATACGTGTGAAATCTTCATGAGATGGTCGTCAACAACAGCTGCTAAATGATAGGTTGGGAAACCATCTGACTTTAGGATAACCTGGTCATCAATCTGTTTAACATCTATACTAACTTCACCACGAACAAGGTCGTTGAATGTGAAGATTCTTTCATCCGGCATTTTAAGTCGAACCACATATGATTCACCGGCATCAAGTTTTGCTTGAATCTCTTCTTGGGATAGTTTATGACAACGTCTGTCATACTTAAAGAATTTCTTCTCTTTCTGAGCTTTAGTTCTCATCTCATCAAGAGTTTCTTTAGTACAGAAACAGTAATAAGCATGACCTTTAGCAATTAGCTCATTGATATATTTTCTATAGATGTCTAATCTTTGAGACTGGAAATATGGGCCATATTCGGCGTCTTTATTAGGACCTTCATCATAAGTAATTCCCATTACTTCTAATGAACTAATTAAGTTTTCAACAGCACCTTCAACTAGACGTGCTTGGTCTGTATCTTCTATTCTAAGTATGAACTTGCCATTGTTTTGTTTTGCAAAAGCATAATTGTATAAGGCTACACGTAATCCTCCAAGATGTAGGTATCCGGTCGGACTTGGAGCAAACCTGACTCTTACGTCAGTACTCATATGATTCTCCTTGAGATGTTATTTGTTATTTTGTTTGTCATATATGATTGAGCCTATTCTATGTCAAATGATTTCATTTCATAAGTATCTGTACAATAATAGTACTCTTTCACTTGACTATCCAACAAAACGCAATCATCGCACTGTTTTCCCACTGTGCACGCACTGTGCACCCAGTGAAACAGTGGGTTGGCAGTGCCTTCAAAGTGGGGACACAGTGCGTGCACAGTGCGTTGGTGGAATGAGCAGTAAAAGGGAGTATGAAGGGTAATAAATATAGCTAAGTTGTTGGTAATGGCACTGTGTAACTAATTGGAAGCTGGAGCTACAGCTAGTTTACGAGTTGGGCTCATAGCGAATTCTAGCAAGAGTACACCACTATGAGTCCAACTCCCTTGGTCGCTTTGACTCCAATGCTGTAAGTTATTGCAAATCACACTGACTATGATAATATGAAATAGTCACAATTACTAACAACGGGAGTTCGGGGAACCTACGACTAGCGGGAGGAGCTCATAAGTCGTTAGGCAAACAACTAAATGCCTACCGGATAACATTTCTTTTCCGCATTTCCCCAAGCTCGTAAACTCGCACTGGTGACTGCTCCTGATATGTCACCCTGAGCGAAGTGAATGTAACCAGTAGCTGTCGCAATAGCAATAGCGACCGAAGGGAGATGGGCGAATAGCGAATAGCGAAAATGACAAGAGTACACCACTATGAGTCCAACTCCCTTTGGTCGCTTTGACTCCAATGATGTAAGTCATTGAAATTCCCACTGTGTATTACCAAAATAATACCTCTCTGTAGAAAATACCTTTGCCAAATAAATAATACACTATAAAATTGACATATAAATACTTGGAGATAATTTTGCTAAATGGAAGAACCTAAATACAATGAATGTTTTGCTTGTGGAGAGAATCATCCGTTTGGATTGAAACTTAAGTTTAGATACGAAGATGATAATGCGATTGCAGAATGGGACTGTCCTGCTGTTTTTGCAGGTTATCCCGGGATTATTCATGGTGGAATAATCTCAACAATCCTTGATGAAGCAATGGCAAAAATCGTTATAATGAAAATCGGTGAAGCTGTCACAGGAAAAATGACTGTCAATTACAGGAAACCCTTGAATGTTGGAGCTCATATTAGCATAATTGGAACTATTTCCGAAACAAAGGGTAGGATTATAAAAACCTCTGCTAAGATTATGGCTGGAGATAACTTGATTGCAGAAGCAACAGCAATCTATGTGAAAGTAGGTAAATCATGAAATTAAAGAACTATATGACATCTATTGAGAGAAAAACATTACTTTTTCTAACTGTTTTATTCATACTTGCAACTCTGTTTAGTGCACAAACAAAGAATGAATCAGAAGTACTCAGTCCGGATTCATTAGAAGCTGCTTTGCAAAGAAAAAACCTTCCAAATCTTGATATCCACAAAGCAACGTACGAAGAGTGGATACTGGTTCCGGGATTAGGTACAAAGAGAGCAAAACGACTTGTGGAGTATCGTGATTTCTATGGTTTTTCTGTAGTAAACGATATAATGAAGGTCAAAGGCATTGGTATGAATACAGTGCAGAAAATCATAGCCTATGGCTATGGTGTAGGTTATAAGAGCAGTAGCGCTACGGTTTATAAAGAAGATAATATTGACACAATGTTTGACCTGAATAAAGCAACATTTGAACAGCTTTTAAGTATCAAAGGAATTGGGAAACTTCGAGCTCAAGGTATTGTTGAATATCGTGATCGAGTTGGTCAGATTAAACAATATGAAGAGCTACGTATTGTTAATGGCATCGGTCCCAAAACGATAGAGGTACTTGAGTTGAATACATACCTTGGACAGGAATAATGGCTGAGAATAAGATAAAAGCTACATCAACATTAGCAAAACTATATGAAAGTCAGGGATTAATTGCTGATGCTATTGCTACATATGAAGCGATTTATTCAGAAACCCCTAGTGAAGAGTTGTTTCAAAAGATAGAAACACTTAAGCATGAATTCATCTCTTCAGGTAAGCGAAAGAAGAGAGATGATTCACCCTTAGCTTTCATCTTTAATGAGCATGAGAAGGAGTTATTCAGAATTCTTACTCCTACTCAATACAAGCGTTATAATGAGGCTTACAATCCGGACACCAGTGATTTCGATATTAAGATAGAGATTGAAGATGATGAGGAGAGAGTTGTTGAGATAATTGACATTGAAGAGGACGAACCGGTAAAAGAGCAGAAACCGGAAGTAGAGAAACCTAATGAAGTCTTTCAAGAAGTACTAGATACAATTGAAGAGGAGGAGGAAATAAAGGAAAAGATAGCCTCTTCCCCACGTGATTCTCACCCTTCAGCAGAAGATATTTTGAAACAAAATTTAGTAGTTAGGGATTTGATTACCCACTTGAAGAGAATATACGGAGAAGATACTCTATTAAAAAGTATTGACCGAAATGAGCTGCTTGAAAGCATTAGTTCACTCTTTTAAGTAATCAAGCAGGAGTTTATGAGTTCAACAAAAGATATAAATAAATTATGCCAAAAATGCGAGTGTTCATGTAAGCAGTCTAAGAATGTTCGCCTGATAACATGTCCCAATTTTGTGGAGAAACCTACTCAGCTCACCTTCTTTGATATGGTTTCAAAGAAACGTACTCGAACAAAGAAAACGAAATGAGAATAATAGCAGGAAAAAGAAAGGGTTACAAGCTCTTCTCTGTTGATGGTAATACCTCTAGACCTACCACAGGATTTATGCGAGAGTTTATCTTCTCAGTGTTACAAGATATTGATGATACAGAAGTTTTAGATTTGTTTGCAGGTACAGGTTCATTAGGAATTGAAGCTTTGAGTCGCGGTGCTGTATATGCTGATTTCGTAGAGTTCTCATCAAATGCTGTGGCCCCGTTGTTACAAAATCTAGCTAAGACTAAATATGATAAATGCAGTCATATCTACCGAAAAACTGTGAAAAGGTTCCTTAAGAAATGCGAAAGGCAGTATGATATTATCTTTATGGATCCACCTTACAGTAAGGGACTTGTGAAAGAGACTTTAGATAGTATTATTGAATACAAAATACTCAAACCTAGTGGCATCATAGTTGTCGATCATGCAACTAAAGAAAGAATACCTGAAGAATATAAAGAGTTTGTTTTCAGAGATAAAAGAAAGAAAGAAGTTACTATCTCGTTCTTGAGATTTGATAAAAATGAGGAATCAGATGAAAATATATAACACAATGACACGTAAGAAAGAGGAGTTTGTGCCTGTTGAAGCGGGAAAAGTAAAGATGTACTCCTGCGGACCAACAGTTTATAACTATTTCCATATTGGAAATGCAAGACCATTTCTCTTTTTTGATGTAGTTAAAAACTATTTTAGATACATTGGCTATGATGTAACCTACGTACAGAATATAACAGATATAGATGATAAGATAATCAACAAAGCCAATGAGGAAGGTATTCCTTTCGAGAAGGTAACTGAGAAGTATATAAAAGCTTTCTTAGATGATATAAAAGCCTTGGGTATAGTTGGAGCTGATATCCAACCAAAAGCTACTGATGTGATTGAGGAGATTATTGCCTTTATTGATAAGATGGTAGAGATTGAAGCTGCATATGCTGTAAATGGTGATGTTTACTTTGCTGTTGATAAACTTCCACAGTATGGTTCATTATCAGGTCGAAAACTCGAAGATATGCAAGCAGGAGCGCGTATACAGGAAAACACACAGAAACGTAATCCTTATGACTTCACACTATGGAAAGCATCTAAACCGGGTGAACCAAAATGGGATTCTCCTTGGGGTGAAGGCCGTCCGGGTTGGCACAGTGAATGTGTTGTGATGTCATGTGCAAATCTTGGTGAGACTTTTGATATTCATGGCGGTGGTATTGACCTAGTATTCCCTCATCACGAGAATGAGTTAGCTCAAGCTTATGCTGTTAATAAGAAACCATTATGTAATTATTGGATGCACAATGGATTTATTAATATAGAAGGTGAAAAGATGTCTAAGAGTCTGAACAATTTCTTCACTCTTAGAGATGTGCTTAAGAAATATGACTCTGAAGCTGTAAGGTTCTTCTTCTTATCAAAGCATTACCGTTCACCCATTGATTACAATACAGGGATCCTGGATGAATCAGAGAAAGCAGTTAAGAACTTCTATAAGGCACTGGAGAAAGTAGATTATCTTTCTTTTGCAGATGAGTCTTATGAGGTTTCTGATGCACTAGTTAAGTTCAAGGATAAATTTGTTAAAGCTATGGATGATGACTTTAACAGTGCAATAGCTATTGCTACTCTCTTTGATTTAGCTAAGATAGTTGGTAAAGCAAGCGAAGATATGCAGTTAAGAAAAGATGCAGCACATCTGATGGTTGAACTTGGAAGAGTACTGGGATTCTTCGCAGACATTGAAACGAAGCTTTCAAATGATATGAATCAAATCAGTGAAAGCCTTATCAACCTGCTTATTACATATAGAAATGATGCTAAGAAAGATAAGAACTGGGTACTTGCAGATAGAATTAGAGATGACCTGCTTGCACTAAAGGTTCAGTTATTAGATACTAAAGATGGAACAGTTTATAAGTTATTGTAATAGAGAATCTACTTGACTTATAAACCACTATAAATGTCTTTAACATCAAAATTGATAACTTATTGGAGGATACAATGAAAAAGAGTTTACTCATAATCTTAACAATGTTAGTTCTGCTTGCTACAGGACTTCAAGCAAAGCAGAAGCTTTCAGGACAAGGAACACGTTCTTTGAGAGATGCAAAAATGAAGCTTCAACAAAAGAACTACGACAAAGCTTTAGAGTTTTACAATACAGTTCTCGAAACTGATCCTAATAGTGTTGAAGCTTTAGTCAAAATTGGACAGATTAACTACACATTTGGTTCAGAACGTTCTAAAAACAAAGTTAATTATTATGCTGAAGCCTACAAATCATATAAAGCTGCTATCGAAGCTTATGATAAGCTTATCGAAGAAGGTATTAAACCTAAGAAGCTTAAAAACGAAAAGAAAGATATTGATAGACTTAGAGAGAAAGAACTCATGTTCCCTGTTCAGAAGATTCTTGTTATTGGTCAGACACTTGCAACTGATGATGAAGAATACGAAGAAGCTATCGTTGCTTATGACAAAGTTATTGAACTCGATCCAGAGAATGTAACTGCTCTTCAACTTAAAGCATCTGCTTATCTTAACTTAGAACAGAATGATAATGCTATTGCTACTTATGAATTGATTAAAGAAAAGGCACCTGAAGATACACAGTCACTTAACCAACTTGCTGCACTTTATTTTAATGCAGAGAAACCTGAGAAAGCTATCGAAACATATCAAGCTCTTCTTGCTGTGACACCAAATGATATCAATGTTCTTTTCAATATCTCGATTGCTTTTTCCAATTTGGAAAAATATGCTAAGGCACTTGAATATACAGAAATGGCTATCGCAATTGAACCTGAAAACCTTGATGCTTTAGATAATGCTTCTCAGTTTGCTAATGTTCTTGGAGAAACAGATAAAGCTCTTGATTATGGTAAAAAGGTTGCAGACCTTGATCCAAAAGCTGAAAGATTTGAATTCTTATGCTATGCACTTAGTAACGCTAAGAAATATGATGACCTTTTAGTCTATAGTAAGAAATTCCATGAAGCAGCACCAGATAGAATTGAAGCTGTACGTCTTGTACTTGTTGCTGCACAGCAACTTGGTGACAAAGATACTGTTACTGAATATAGCAAAAAGCTTAAAGCTTTTGATAAGTAGTTACTACTTAAACAATCTTAGAAGGCAGTGTATATCCACTGCCTTTTTTATTACTGTTTTACTGTATCAAAAAAGGCTTCTGATTTCTCAGAAGCCCTTGATATATAGTAATCAATAAATTACTTATTTTCTTCCATGAACTTCTTCATGAACTCAGCTAATGCGTGTGCACTTTCGTAAGGGCATGCATTGTAAACAGAAGCTCTGCAACCACCAACTGAACGGTGACCTTTAAGACCACTAAGGTCTTGAGCAGCACCTTCAGCGATGAACTTCTTACTTAACTCATCAGTTGGAAGTAAGAATGTGATGTTCATTAATGAACGGCTATCTATATCAGTAACTGAACCTTTGTAGAAACCGTTTGAGTTATCGATCACATCATAGATAAGCTTAGCTTTTGCTACGTTGTTTTCATTAACTTTATCAATACCACCCTGTTCAAGGATCCATTTGAAAACTTCACCAATTACGTAGATAGCGAAAGCAGGTGGAGTATTGAACATTGATTCTTTCTCAAGATGAGTTGTGTAATCAAGCATTGTAGGAAGACCACCAGGTAATTTAGCAGCAAATTCTTTCTTGATAAGAACAACAGTACAACCGGCTGGTCCTACATTCTTCTGAGCACCTGCATAAACCATATCGTATTTCTCGATATCTACTGGACGACTCATGAAGTTTGAAGACATGTCAGCAATTAGTGGTACACCTGCAGGGACTTCAGGAGTCCAATGATATTCTGTACCTCTAATAGTGTTATTATGGGTGATATGAAGATAAGCAGGATTCTCTGAAAGAGTGAACTCTTTAGGAATGTATGCAAATCCATCTTCTTCAGATGTAGCAGCAAGATGAGTTTTCTTACCAATCTTCTTAGCTTCTTTATAAGCTTTTGTAGCCCATGTACCAGTATTGATATAGTTTGCAACTTTGTCGTCTGCACAAAGATTCATTGCAACCATAAGGAACTGAGTACTTGCACCACCTTGAAGGAAAAGAACTTCCCAATCATCTCCGAGACCGTAGATTTTCTTTGCATTCTCACGAGCAGCATTGATAATCTCACCGTACTCTTTTGAACGATGTGACATCTCCATTACTGAAAGACCGAGGCCTTTGTAGCTTACTAAGTCTTTTTGAACCTGCTGTAACACCTCTAAAGGAAGTGTTGAAGGTCCTGCACTGAAGTTATGAATTCTTCTTTCCATGAAATCCTCCATTTATATTTTATTGTTCTGGATTTTAATCGCTAATATGAGAGTTTATTTCATTATTTTGTCAACATAAAATAATGAATCCGTTTCTCTTTACTCAAAATTAATCTTTATAGAACTCTTTAAGTACTTCTATCATATAGAAATGGTCAGCTTGTCCACCTGTCTCACGAACTGAGTGCATAGCCCATACAGGAGAACCAATATCCACAGTGTCTATGCCTAAACCGGCAGAACTGATTGGTCCAATTGTAGAACCTGAACGTACATCTGAACGTCCGATAATCTTCTGCACCGGTACGTCTGCTTGCTTACATAGTTGCTCAAAGAAATATGATGTTTCAGCAGTTGTGGCATAACTGAATCCTGCATTGATTTTGATGACTGGACCTTTGTTCATGATAGGTGTATAATGTGGATCATGCTTACCGGCGAAGTTGGGATGATATGCATGCGCTAAATCAGCAGAGACAAGTTTACTCTTTCTCAATGAGATAAGATGTTCCTCTTCATTAAGACCATGAGTCAAAGAGATTCGTTTAAGAATTGTTGCTAAGAAAGGAGATGCAGCACCTTGAAGGGTTCTGCTACCAATCTCTTCATTATCGAAGAATACACCCACAAGAGTAGCATCTGAAGTATTAGATTCAAGCAATGCAACAAGAATAGCATGGCACATAGACAGATCATCTTGTCTGCCTGCGATAATGTATCCATCTTCTACATCACCAATTAATGTGGCAGGTTGCGGATCATAAAGGAAAAGATCATAATCAAGAATATCATCCATCGGGACATCTAAATGGTCAGCAATGAGACACTTTAAGTAGTTTTCATTGTTTTCAGAGCCTGTTCCCATCATAATAGGAAGATGATTTTGAGCATTGTACTTGAAACCTGAGTTAACTTCTCTATTCATATGAATAGCAGCGTTTGGAATAATACCAATAGGTTTGATAAGGTTTATAAGTCTGGATTCAAAGCTGTCATCTACTTTAATTACAACTCTACCGGCTACTGAAAGTTCTCTATCCAGCCAAGTTGAAAGGATAGGTCCACCATAAACTTCAACACCAAGCTTTCTGGTGCCTTTAACGGTTGTTTCTGTTAATGGTTTTATTTTAAGAGCAGGACTATCAGTATGTGCACCGATTAACTTGTAACCATTAGCATTAGGTTTTGTGTTTCCATTAATGAAAGCAACTACAGCTGATTGGTTTCTTTGAAGGTAGTATTTACCACCTTTTTCAAGCTTCCACTCATCGCATTCATCAAGATGTTGATATCCGTTCTTTTCTAGTTCATATATAATATTGCCACTAGCCTGATACGCTGTAGGTGATTGATCTAAAAACTCTTTAAGCTCTTCGATATACTTTCTTTTCATTAGTAATCTCCTTTGTATCTTTATTTGCACATTGTTAATTCTTGGCAAGTAATTTTGACAGAATGACACTTAAGCAAGAATCGTATCTGAACTTAGTTCTCATTAAATATGAAATATTATTAAATCTAACTTCAGTTAAAAATTCGAAAGGGTTGTAGTAAGTCTTGATGAGTCTCTAGAAAAATGAGGTTGGGAGTTTGCATCACAATATACTCGTTTTCCTATCATTTCAGGGAAAGAAACAATGTAATCTGAATATACAAGTTTAGTCCCATCAGTATTGAACTCAGGATGAGACATGTAAATTCTTCTGTTAACATCAATCCTTCCGAGTTCTTCCCTTGTATTCAAATTAATTCCAACTAGCTCTCTTCCTTCACTAACATATGCAATATATCCGGTTTCTGCTGAGAAAGTTAAATCCACAATATCTTCATTTGAAATAACTTCTACTGAACCATCCTGCTCATTAAATAGTACCAAAGGAGCAATCATTTCATATCCTGAAGCATAGTTATAAAGTAATCCGATATAACTTGATTCATTAACCTGTTTTGCCTGAATTAGCTGAGCTGCAATGCATTTATATACGACTCTATGTGTTGCATTGTTTATATTATATGCCATAAGAACCCTAACAGTGTCTATTGAGGTATTGTATAGAATTTCTGAATCATCAATTGAGAATGACGGATAAAACTTGTTTGTTGAATCAACTTCACAAATAACAGTAGTTTCATTCGCAGTTGTGCTACACATCACTAGTGACTTCTGATTGTCAATAAGCAAAGTAGTGCGAGAATGTGATAGAATGGGGTTGTAGATATAAAAATCTTCAGTATCAGGAGTAAATGAATACTCTATAGAACCATTAATGGGATTAATTATTTCATAATTCCAGATTTTCACTCCTAAGATTTTCTCCTCATTTAGCACAGTATCGGTTGAAACATACATTGTAGATAAGTATTCATTGGATTCGTCAACTGAAATGAGTGTCTTTGTATCTCTACCTTTAAGGTTGCATGTTATAACTTTTGACCATGGATCAGACCCCGGAGTACAAGAAATAACCAGAGCCATCAATGGGATGACCAAGAACTTAATGTATCGCATACATACTCTCCCAATAAATGTTTTATCAATAAATAAATACCGATTTTCTTTTGGCAAGTATATTATATCCAATGTACCATAATTTTCTTTAAAATGTACTTTGATAGTAATGAATGTTAACTTTATATCAAAGAATTAATCAGGGACACTAAAGAACAATTATGTTGTCTTTCCCCGGATAAACCAGGGATAAACCACGCCTAAACCACGTAAGCCGCGGTTAACCCGTGGTTTACCCCTGGTTAACCCGTGGTCAAGTATGCGAATAGTATGTCACAACTGCAGTAAGCCATTGATGTGATAAAATAATCTGTGAATAGATTCAGTGTTAATGATTGCATATGTAGAATTGCTTTCTTAATCGACAGATTGAAATTGAAATTGGTATTCCTATTAATCAATACACATGTATTTCTCATTCATTGTGCTATCTTAACTCATGGGAATTACACGCGATTAACTCGAGCCATTCCCGGGAATTACGCAGGCAAAGTCCCGAGAGATTCCCGTGTGTTTCCTGTGAGTTAAGATAGAGCAGTGAGGGTTCAATTTCCGTGGTTTAAATCAATTGAATATGAGAAAATGGAAAAGCCCGGCAAGACCCGGGCTTTAATAAATCTATAAATCAAATTAGCTTAATAGCGTCTACTAAAGTCAAGAGGTTCAGATTTAAGTTGAGAACCGGATTTCTTTTCTTCAGGTTCCTCATTATCTCCTGCTAAACTAATACCACTCATCAACTCTTTAAGATGAGCAGAGGCATCGTCATCCTCTTGTGTCCCTGAATCATATGAACCAAGATTAGCCGGATCATTACTAAAGCTTGATCCAAGATTTGGATTGAATTGAGTATTTAGATTCGAGTTACTATTTGGGTTATAACCCTGATTATTAAAGTTTTGCTGAGGATTAAGCTGTTGTTGTACATTTTCTCTTAGGAAATCATCAGGATCTACTAGACCTGAAGCAATAACAGTTAATGATATCTTACCATTACTTGATTCATCAAAATGAGCTCCACGTATGATATGTGCATCATCACCTGCTAATTTGTGAATCTCTTCTGATATAAAACGTAAATCACTTGTTGGAATATCTTGTCCCGCCAGTATTTGGTATACGACACCAGCACAGTCCTCGAGAGTAACATCATTCAATAATGGATTTTCAATAGCATTCTTAAGAGCATCAGAAGCTCTATTCTCACCTTCACCGGTTCCAATCCCGATTAACGCTCTACCATTTCCTTTAAGGATTGTAATAAGGTCAGATAACTCTGCATTCATTACATAGGATTTGTTGATAACATCTGCAATTGCTTTTGCTGAGTTGAAAAGCACAAGGTCAGCTTCTTTGTAAGCTTCAAATGCCGGAGCATCAGGATAAGCCTCATAAATCTTCTGATTGGGTACAATCAAGTAAGAATCGACATAGTTTCTCAGTTCAAGCAAACCGTTTTTTGCATTCTCTCTTCTGATCTTACCTTCATCATCGAATGGAGTTGTCACAACTGCTATTGATATAATCTCTTTCTCTTTAGCTATCTTTGCAATTATTGGTGCTGCTCCTGTTCCTGTGCCCCCACCCATACCAGCAGCAATAAGAACTAAATCTGCACCTTCCATTAGATGTTTAATGTCTTCATAATTCTCTTCTGCAGCTTCACGTCCTCTCTGAGGATCGGAACCTGCTCCTCTTCCCTGTGTAAGTTTCTTACCTAGTTGAATCTTTATTTTTGCTTTAGAGATGTTGAGATGAGCAATATCTGTGTTTGTTGCAATGTACTCAACGTCCTCTAATCCAAAATCTATCATATTGTTGATTGCATTACAGCCGGCACCACCAACTCCAAATATAACAAGTTTAGCGTGTTTTAATACAGGTTTTTGATCAAATTCTAACATGGCTACTCCTCTATAAGGTAATGCTTATTTTCTTATAGTTTTGTCTTTAAATTTAAATATGTAGGTACTATACTCATCATATCTTAAGCTTTCAAGCATTGAGAAAAACATTGAAATGTTTTCTTCTAAGTACCTTAAGTCAATAATAACTTTCTTTCCTGACTTTATTTCTCGGAAACAAATATCGTTTCCTTCTTTATAATATTCAGAGATATAGTTTTGTATCTCTGGTTTAACTTCAAGTAATTTTTTATGATATTCGATAATTTCTAAAATTGCAGCATCTGTAACAGCAACACCGGGAGTACAGTTACGGGAGTGTAGAGACGTTCTTATTAATGGATAGTCATCATTCTTATTATAGCTAAACTCATTTAAAACAACAACATCAGAATTAAGCGTAAAGATTTTATTATCCTTAGTTAGGACGTTTACATATCCATTATGCTCATAAACTGTAATTATAAGTTTATCAAATAGCCTTCTACTTATCTTTACTTCCTTGATTCTATAAAACTCTAAAATCTTATCTTTAATCTCACGTTTGTTTATTGTAAAGAGATTTTGCCCAATGTATGTACTCATAATACTTTGAAGTTTTTCTTCTGAAATAGCAGCATTATTCTTAATTACAACTGTTTTAAGAAGACATTTGTCCCATTTTCTCAAATATGAGCGACCAAAATTGAAGATGATAATTAATAGGAGAATGCCTGTCACCATGTAGGTAACATATCGGCTATTTCCTCTAACTTTCTTCTTCATTATTTTTCAAGTTCCTCTAATATTTTCTCACCAGTTCTCCATATAGGTCCGGCACCCATTGTTAAAAGAATATCACCATCTTTAAGGTGTTTTAAAACCGTAGCTTCAATATTTTCACTATTTTCTATATAATGAACATGTTGATGCCCTGATTTTATCGCTGAATCAGCTATCAATTGACCGGAGATCCCAGGTATAGGAGCTTCTCTTGCCGGGTATATAGGAGCTACAAAAAGCACATCACAAGAGAAGAATGATCGTCCAAACTCCTCATGGAAATCTCTGGTTCTAGAGAAGAGATGTGGTTGAAAAAGAAGTATTATCCTTTTGTCAGTTGATTCTCTAAAGGCTTCTAGGGTAGCAATAATCTCCGTTGGATGATGTGCATAATCGTCATAGACGATAACCTGCTTTGCTTCACCTTTGTACTCGAACCTTCTAAATACACCCTTATAATTACTTAATCCTGATTGAATACTCTCGAATGGGACATCAAGTTCCAAGGCAATACCAATCGCATTAAGTGCATTCTGAATATTGTGCTTTCCGGTCACTTGCATTGATACACGACCGAGTTTATATCCTTTAAAAACCACATCAAAAGATGATTTGAAATTTTTGTATTCCACATTTACAGCTTGCAGATCAGCTTGTCGTGAGAAACCATAAGTCAATACTCGCTTGTTGATTCTCGGTAATATAGACTGAACACCTTTATCATCAAGACATGCTACTACACATCCAAAAAATGGCACTTTGTTTGCATATTCAACAAAGGCATCTTTAATATCATCAAGACTTTTATAGCAGTCTAGATGGTCAGCATCAATATTTGTGATACCTGCAAAGATAGGAGATAAAGTAAGAAAAGAGTGATCATACTCATCAGCTTCGACAACAATATATTTCCCTGAGCCAATTATGTTGTTAGAACCAAAGTTTTTAACTCTTCCACCTACGATAATAGTTGGATCAAGCTTGGCATCATTCAGGATCATACCAACCATTGAAGTAGTAGATGTTTTGCCATGTGTACCGGCTAAACCAATTCCGATACTCATTCTTGTGATTTCAGCCAGCATTTCGGCTCTTCTTATAACAGGAATATGAGATTTTAAAGCCTTCATAATTTCAGGATTATCATCAGTTACAGCTGATGATTTCACAACCACATCAGCATTATAGAGAAGATCAGAATCATGCCCCTCAGCAATATTAATACCAATACTCTCAAGATGGTCGGTTAACTCACTCTTCCTCATATCTGAGCCTGTTATTTCTAAGCCCTGATTAAACAGAAACTCAGCAATACCACTCATACCGATTCCACCAATTCCAACAAAATGTATTCTTTTAGTACGACCTAGCATCTATTTCTCCATATCTTTGTTTATTTGGTCAGTTATCAGACTTTGTACAGGTTCATTAAATTCAGGAAAAGATGTTTTGATATTCTCCAATCTACTTACAACATCACCTATAACTTTGATAAAACTGCTTTTTGTTAAATGTTTCTGTTCAATAATTCTAGCCATTCCTTTATCGGCAAGCTCTTTTGCGTTAAAGTATTGGTGGTTTTCAGCTGCAGAAGGTAATGGTATAAGTATTGAAGGAATCTTTTTGATCTGTAATTCGCTTAAAGTGAGAGCTCCAGCTCGGGCAACGACTATATCGGCACTATTATACATCTCATTCATCTTGTTTGTGAATGCAAAAATAAAAGTACCTTGTTTATTGCTAAACTTGTCCTTAAGATTTAAATAGTTCCTCTTCCCTGTCTGCCATATAACCTCAATATTCTGCTCTAACAATTCATCAATACAAGACTCGATAAGATTATTCATAACAACTGAACCTTGACTTCCACCAAGAACTAAAAGTTTCTTTGTCTCTTTAGTTAAATTGTATTTGGTTAATTCCAACTGTTGGTGATTATCTTCGCTAATATTTGTAGGGTTTCCAACATTTCTTACATCATCTGCTTTTAGATATGATTCAGCTGCTTCATAAGCGGTAAAGACAATTTTCGCATGTTTTGATAGAAATCGAGTTGTAATACCAGGATAACTATTTTGTTCTTGAAGATATATTGGGATATTAAGCTTTACTGCAGCAAGCCCGGCAGGACCACTAACAAATCCACCACAGCCAAGGTAAATATCAGGGTTTATATCTTTAAGATATTTGATGCACTTCTTGTAACTGTTGAGTAGCATAAACGGAAATCTAACGTGCTTGAAAGTTAGCTTTCTATACAACTTTTGCACGTTAATCGGGTAGAATGGTATTCCAGCTGATTTCACCAGTCCCTCTTCCATTCCTTCCTTGTTACCTATGTAATGAACTTCCCATCCCCGGTTTACAAATTCTCTTGCTATTGAGATAGCAGGTTGAATATGTCCACCAGTTCCTCCGGCACTAATAACTACTCTTTTCATACAACTTCCCTTTATGAATCATAATGTTATAAATTATTGCTGCCGACGCTAAGTCCACAACAAAGGAAGTACCTCCCCAACTAACAAAAGGTAAAGTCTGTCCTGTTGGAATTACAATCGATTGGATAACTCCAGTATGTATAATAGCATTCATAAAAATATTGAATGCCAATCCCATACCCAGTAGCTTAAGATACATGCTTTTAATCTTCATCATCTCTCTAGCAACAACAAGTAATAAAACAACATATATCCCTATAACCAAAAATCCTGCGATAAAACCTCTTTGCTCAGCTATCATTGTAAAAGCATAATCAGTATTAACATCCGATATGTAGTTATACTTAGCTAATCCTTTGTTAGATCCAACACCAATTAAGCCACCTGCAGTAAGTGCAATTAAGCTTTCTCGTGCTTGATGATCTCTGCCCCCTGGGATATGTATACTATCCCCTCCCGGCATGAACCATGCATATTTTCGGAAAATATTCACACGTGTTTTTCTGAATTCACTGCCAAATTTTCCTCCAAAAGTAATCATCAAAATGAAAGCAATAATACCTACACCTAATATCCCCCCAATAAAACGTCTTCTTACTCCTGCCATCCACATCATAGCTACCATAGTAGTGAGACTTATCGCTAAAGTACTCATATGCTTACCTAATGCTATAAGGCCATATTGAGGTACCAGTATAAGTAAAGATGGGAATAACAGGGTTATAAAAGCCACTAAGTTCTTTTCTTGAATGCTTTCTTTGATTCTAGATAAACCATAAGCAAAACTGAAAATCATGGACATTCGTGCCAAGGTACTGGGTTGAAACGTAAACCTACCTAAGTTTAAAAATCGTCTAGCTCCATGTGCTCTAATACCAAATAGTAACACTAGAATCAGTAAACCTATTGAGATTGCGTTAAAAATAATGATCCCATTTCTAACATTCTTAAGTAGATTTACTTTTGATATCAGTACGAGTATCACTGAAAGTCCTACTCCCCAAAATATAAAGTACTTCATAAAAAAGTTAATAAAGGAGTCCTTAGTTGAGTAGTAATCGATCTGAATCCAGAACCCAAATAGAACTAGGATAGCTATACAAAGTAAGAAAATCTTTTGGTTACTGAAATAGTTCAATGATACTGTTTTCATTACAATCCTCTAACAATCTCTTTAAAAGTATTCCCTCGATGTTCAAAATTATTAAACATATCGTAACTTGCACAAGCAGGTGATAAAAGAATAACATCTCCACTTTGTGCAGACTGATATGCTGCAAGTACAGCTTCTTCGAGAGTTTTACAAGTCATAACATTATCTAAATCTTTATAAGAAACAATCATGTTTTCAGTTGTTTCACCAATAAGTAATATTTGGACAACATGCTTCATCAAATATGGTATCAGTACTGTGAAATCTTCACCTTTGTCTGATCCACCTAGAATAACCCTAATAGGATTACTATATGATTGAAGAGCATATTTTACTGAATCTGTATTTGTAGCTTTTGAATCATTAACGAATAATACACCATCAAGTTCTCTAACCGGTTCTAATCTATGGTTTAATGCGTTAAATCCTTTTGCAGCTTCTGCAATCTCCTGAAGATTAAAGTATGGACTAAGGCATAAAACTGCAGACATCATATTGGCAACATTATGTGGACCTTTTATCGGTAGAGTATCTAGATCAATAAAACTATCTTTATAAACAATGCATTCCTTATCTATGAAGCAATCAGTTGGGTTTTTTAATGAAAATTGAAGAAAATTTTCACCCACTCTATCAATATTCGATTGTGTAAAATCATCATCATAGTTTGCGATTGCTAGTGAGTTTGCATCAAGATTATCAAAGATCTTGAGTTTTGTAAGTCCATAATGTTCAAAACTATCATAGCGATTAAGATGATCAGGGGTAACATTTAAAACTGCTGCTACGTCAGGTTTAAAGTCCTTTATTAGTTCAAGCTGAAAACTACTTACTTCTAATACAATGAAATCCACATCTGGATTTTCAATATCACATCCTGAGAAAGCAGTTCCAATATTCCCTGCTAGAATTGAGTTATATCCTCTTTGGATTAGTATATGATGGATTAGACTTACAGTTGTACTTTTACCATTTGAGCCTGTAATGGCAATAAGTTTAGAGTTGGGATGTTTTATTCTATAAGCAAACTCAATCTCCGATATTACATCTATGCCTATCTCTTGAGCCTTCTTAATTATAGGTGCTCTATAGGGTACACCCGGGCTAACAATTAATACATCACTTTCTAACAGTCTATTGCTATGTCCACCAAATTCACAATTATATTTTGTTGTTAAATCTTTATCAAAAAAGGTAATTTCTTTGCTGTCTGAAATAATATAATCAGCATTTGCGTTCTTTAGTTTATCAGCAACAGCAAGCCCACTTCGGGCAAATCCAAGAATTCCGTATTTAAGCTTAATATCTATCATTTTATTTTCCTATCGAAGCTTGATTGTTGCAAGACCTAATGCTAAAAGTAGAATTGAAACAATCCAGAATCTAACAACAATCTTTGTTTCTTTAATACCTTGCTTTCAAAATGGTGGTGTATAGGAGCACATAAAAAAATTCGCTTACCCTCACCAAACTTTTTCTTTGTATATCTAAAATATCTTCTCTGCATGATAACTGAAAGTGTTTCTGAGATAAAAATAAGACCAATAATAGCAAAGAATATCTGCTCCCGGAGCAAAATTGACATTTGAGCTAGTATTCCACCTAGCGCTAATGATCCAGTATCACCCATGAATATTTCTGCAGGATGGGTATTATACCATAAGAATCCTATTAATGTACCCAATAATGCAGATGTGAAGACTGATAATTCACCAGCTTCAGCAATAAACTCCATATGCAAATACTCAGACATAACAAAGTTACCTTTAATATAAGCCATTATACCAAGTCCAATCACTGAAAATGAGATTACTCCAGCCGCAAGTCCATCTAATCCATCTGTAAGATTAACAGCATTAGAAGTACCTGTTATCATAAATACAACAAAAGGTATAAAGAGTAATCCTAAAGTTATTGAAGTATTTTTAAGGAACGGAATCTGAATCATTGTTACATTGGGATCATCTTTGTATAAAACAAAAATGGCAATTGAAACCAAAAGAGCTATTGAAACCTGTCCTAACAACTTATATTTAGGGATTAATCCCTTCTTAGCTTTAACAAAGTTCTTTAAATAGTCATCTAAGAACCCAAAAAATCCCAACCAAATTGTAGTCAGATACATCAATAAAATAAAAGTATTACTAATATCATTCCAGAGTATTGATGAGATCAGCAATCCCAGCAAAATAATTAGTCCTCCCATTGTAGGGGTACCTTTTTTTGATCTGTGTGTTTCAGGCATATCTTCATCAATCTCTTCAACAGCTTTCTTATTTCTAAGTAGATTGATTAGTCTTTTTCCTATAAACAGAGAGAAAACTAAAGCTGTAATAAATGCCATTATCGAACGGAAAGTTACATATCTAAACACATTAAAAAAGATATGGTAATCTTGCAGTGGGGCTAGAAGTAAATATAGCATTATAAACGCTCCATTATTTTGTATAAACGTACGCTGTTAGAAGCTTTTAAAAGGATAACACACTTATCAGGTAAATTATCAAAACTAAAATCTCTTAACAAATTTTCAATATTATCATAGTGGTTGTTGCATCCTAGAACCCTTGAATAATAGCCAATAGAAACAACAAAGTCTTTTTGATTTATATAGTTCAACAGATCCTTATGATACTCCTCAGATTTATTACCTAATTCCAACATATCCCCTAAAAAGGCAATATGCGGTGTAGAAGGATTGAGATTTTGCCAAAAACTAATAGCTGCTTTCATCGAAATAGGATTAGCATTATAACAATCTTTTATGATAATTCGATTGCCTTTTTCTTGAATCTCCATTCTGTTCTCTATTTCTATAGCTTTCTTTAGACCTATATTAATCTCAGTATTTTGTAGTCCCAATAGTTCAGCTGTTTTTAATGCTAAAGCAGCGTTCAAAGTTAGGTAAGGAACTTGTGTATTAACGAAGTAAGTATCTTCATTCAGCATGAATTTCAATCCATTCTGATGTGATGTAATATCTTTGATTGCTAAATCATTGCGATCCTCAAACCCTATCGAAATACTGTTTCTAATCTCTTTAAAGTATCCACTATCATTATTATATAATTTAAAATCTTGAACATGCTCAAACAATGAGACTTTCTCTTTATAAACACCATCTAGGTCATGGAAGAATTCAAGATGTGACGGTCCAATATGAGTAATAATCCCTATCTGGGGTTCACAAATTTCAGCTAAACGCTTTATCTCTCCTGGATGGTTACTTCCCAACTCGAAAATAGCAGCTTCATCTTTATTACTGAGTTTAAAAATAGTTTTAGGTAAACCAATCAGGTTATTCTCATTGGCAAATGTCTTATGAGTTTTATACTTAACTTCAAGGATATTGTATAATATCTCTTTCGTTGTAGTTTTTCCGGCACTTCCGGTAATGCCAATTGTCTTTAAATTAAACAACTTAAGATAATTCTTAGCCAGTTCCCCATATGCTCGTAACGTATCTTGTACATATATACATCGAGGATGATTAATCCTTCTTGATACAATTGCCCAGTTTGTTGGTTCTGCTAATACTTCTTCAAGGTATGTATGACCATCAAATCTTTCACCTTTCAAGGCAATAAACAAAGAGTTTCGTCTAATAGACCTGGAATCTGTTGAAACATACTTAAAGATATACTCAGTATCATCACTAAACTCAATCCCAAGAATCTTTTGTACCCAGACTAAATCAAGATATACACTTAACTTACCTGTCCTTGATACTCGCTCTCTGTAATTTAGTGCAACTTCTTTATCACTAAATGGATGCCTAATACCTTCTATTTCTTGATACTCTTCATGACCTTTTCCGGCAATCAAGACAATATCATTTGCATGAGCCAGTTTAATAGCTGTTTCTATTGCAACCTTTCTATCTCTAATAATTAAGTAGTTATCCTCAACTCTTGCTTCACCAACCATATCATTGATTATATCGTTCGGTTTCTCGAAACGGGGATTATCATTTGTAACGATAACTAAATCAGAACCTTTCAATGCTTTCCTGAACATTTCAGGTCTTTTCCCCTTGTCTCTATCACCACCGGCTCCACAAATAGTAATAATCCTGCCATCAGCAAACTCATTAATGCTTTCTAATACTTTCTCAATAGCATCAGGTGTGTGTGCATAATCATTGAAAATTGTCACACCACTGCAATTAGTTATCCTCTCTAAGCGACCCGGTACGAAATCCATTTTTGATAAGTCCAATTGTTCACATTTTAAATCAGGATATAATAAATGCATTGAGACTATAGCCATAACTGCATTGCGAATATTGTACTTACCGGGTAAGTTAGTTTTAAATCTACAAACATCTCCACCGATAGCACAACTAAATTCACTCATTTTTTTAGTAACAGAAATCTCTTTCAATGTATAGTCGGCTTGTTCTGCACCAATCGAGAATTTTTTGCCTTTAATCGATTTAAAAAGCTTCTTACTCCATTCATCCTCATAATTAATAAGAACTCGACCACCTTGTTCAGCAACATCTTGAATGAATCCCTTCTTTGTTTGATAATACTCATTCATTGATTTATAGAAATCGAGATGATCTCTTGATAGGTTTGTGAAACATGCCAGATCAAACTTAAGACCATCAATCCTTCTAAGTGAGATAGCATGCGCTGAAACTTCCATCACAACAATCTCAACTCCCCTTTCAAGCATCTTGAGGAAAATCCTGTTTAAATCCAGAATATCAGGTGTTGTCAGTTTTGTGGGAAAGAACTCATCTTCGATATAATAACCAAGAGTTCCAATAACTCCATATTTTACACCGAATTGTTTAAACAAATTGCTTATAATAAATGATGTCGTTGTCTTCCCATTTGTACCTGTGATACCGATAAGTTTCAGTTTAGAAGTTGGGTTACCGGTTAACTCATTTATTATAACAGCAGTTGCTTTTCTACTATCAACAACTTTAATCTGAGGAAGGTGAGTTGTCACCATAGCTTCCGAAATAATTAGCACAGCACCTGCATCTGCAGCATCTCGGATAAATTGGTGTCCATCTGAAACAAATCCCTTGATTGCAACAAACACATCGCCATTTTGAATCTTTCTAGAATCAGTATGGACTGTTCCATTAATAGGTACCTCTGAATTTACATAACTCTTTGATTGATAGAGGCCATTTTTCTTTAAAATCTTTATTATATCACTTATCGTAAACTTACTTTGCATACCATTCCTGCTTTTAACTCTCTTCCAACTTTTATAGATTGAGATTTAATAATCCCGGTTCCCATAATTTTCAAAACAAACCCATGAGACTGTGCTAATTGCATAGCACTTCGAACTGTTTTTCCAACCAAATCAGGCATAACTTTTGTTTCTTCATTTTCAAGGTTTTCACTTGAGATTGACCTTTCCCCGACAACTAGTATCACTTTGTGACCGGGGCCAATCTCAACACCCTCTTCAGGTATCTGCTCCAGAACAATCCCATTGTCATCTTTTTTCTTTATGTCAAACTGTATTCTTCTGTCAGTTAATATCTCTTTGGCCTGAGTAAGATCCATGCCTTTTACATCAGGTACTTTTCTTAGAACGATATCATTAATTACCTCTTTTTCTGCTAATCGATAACGAGGTAATGACAGTATTCCTCTAGCAATCTTGTTTACTGATACTCCTGCTGATAAAGAACCTGTCCTATAATAGTAAGAGGCTTCATCGTACATTACAAATACAACGAATTTTGGCTTATCAGTTGGGAAATATCCACTAAAAGATGCAAAGTATTTATTAGTGTACCTCTTCGTCACAGGATCAAGCTTTTCAGCTGTACCGGTCTTTCCTGCAAGATTCAAGTATTCAAGATTTAATCTTGAACCTGTACCATATTCCACCACAGCTTCAAGAGCTGATTGAACATCTCTAACAGCACTTTTCTTGAGAATTCTATCACCTTCTCTGGGTTTAGAATAATCCATGTTTCCATTCTCATCTTTTGTGCCTAAAAGTACATAAGGTTTTAATGGCTTACCGTTATTAGCTATTGTGACATAGGAAGCTGCTACTTGAAGTGGAGTAACACTAATCTCATGACCAAATGATAGAGAATGCTTTGAATAACTTGTCCATTTATCTATAGGTCTCATTAAACCTTTAGCTTCTTCATTAAAATCAGTACCTGTCTTACGTCCAAAGCCAAAATCTCTAAACATATTGTACAGTTTTATGTCATCGATTCTATCTGAAACTCTTGATATTCCCGGATTAGATGATTTTGCAATAATATCTCTAAGCGATAAATCATGATAATCATGATCATCATCATCTATAATCCTCTTCTTCTTCCTACGTCCCTTACCAAAATATTCTGTCCTGGATCTACAATTTACAGTATCATCTATAGATATTGTATTGTAATGAAGTGCTGCTGCTGCAGTGATAGCTTTTAAAGTTGATCCCGGCTCATATAGGAAGCTAACACATAAGTTTGGTAGTGTTCTCAACTTCTTAATGTCTCTTGACTTGTCATCATTATTAACACTACTCATCGCATAGATTTCACCTGTTTCCGTACTCATAACAATACCAACAGCATTCTTAGCACTCGTTTTTTTTAGTCCTGCTTCCAGCACATTTTTAACAATCTCTTGAATATCGGAATCTATTGTAAGATAGACATCTTTTCCATCAATTGCAGGATGTGTTTTAAGACCTTCATAATCTATTGGAGACTTAGAGTTAGCTTCATACATAACATCTTTCCAGCCATGCTCTCCACTCAGTACTTCGTTAAAGCTCTTCTCAACCCCACAGATACCTTTCAGTTCATAGAGTGTCTTCTCAGGATTACGTATTTTTAAGTCCTTGTCAATATCACTGGTAACCGCTCCAATTAATCGTGCAGCTAGTGCACCTTTCTGATAGACTCTTCGGAACGAGTTGAAAGTTACAACATGGAATCTATATCTCTCTTTTCTGAAGTCTTCTTTAATACTCTTGATTGCAAGTTCAGATATCTTATCACTTATTAAAACTGTTCTACGCTTACCCTTTAAGTTAAGCTTGCTCATTACCTTTGAGTATGGTATATCTGTATATCTTGAAACAACCGTCGCTACATTGTCTTTAATATCTTTAGCATGGATTTGTTTTGTTTTAGTTGAATAATATTTAGCATACTCATTAATAGCAACTCGATCAATTTCAAGAGAGTAGCACTTTTGAGTACTAACGAGGAGCTCACCATTCCTGTCATAAATTGAACCTCGTTGGGGAAGAATCACCTCGCGTCCTGGAACATATTGTCTGGAAGCTCTGTCCTTGAATTTATTTACATCTATAACTTGAATAAGGAATAGGCTAACTATCCAAAATATTCCTATTCCTGTTGTAAATATTATTAGAGATTTTATACGGGAGTTAATCATTGTCGGTCTGCGGCTAAAACACTAGTGGTTATAGTACCCAGAAACTCAACGGTCCAGCCCTTTCTTGTTTCCTCCCATAATACGAAATCAAGGTTGTCTTTTAAAAATTCACTTTTTACCATTCCAAGTCTGTCTTCAGCTATCTCTTCAACTCTCTCACGAGCTGTTAGTACATTGTTTTCTTTCTCCAAAGTTTCTTGTAAGCTTTTTGCAGCTACAAGTTCGTTTTGAAGTCTTGTATTCAAACGTCCACCGCCTGTAACAAGTGATACGAAGATAAAATGTACGACAAATGCTGAGAACAGGACTAAAAATATAATACTAATTCTGTTCATCACTCCCCCATCTTGTCTTAACGGCAACTCTTAACTTAGCAGACCTTGAACGGCTGTTCTCTCTGATCTCCTGTTCACATGCAACGATGGGCTTTTTACTGATAATTTTTAGTCTGGATACCTTATCGCAAACACAGCGTGGAAAGTTTGGTGGGCAAGTACAGTCTTTCTCCTGATACTTAAAAAACTCCTTTACCAAACGATCTTCTAAACTATGGAATGTTATAATAGCCATAATCCCCCCCGGATTAAGGATATTTAAAGCATCTTCCAGAACTTTTTTCAGCACTCCTAATTCATCGTTCACATGGATACGCAAAGCCTGAAATACTCTAGCCTTGCTCTTTGTTACCAATTTCGGATTACCTTTTACAATTTTCTCTATGATACGGGATAGTTCACCCGTTGTTTCTAATGGCTTAATTTCGCGTGCTTCGATAATGGCTTTCGAAATTTTAAATGCTTGCTTCTCTTCACCGTAATCTCTAATGATTTTAGTAAGTTCTTCCAGTGTCAGTTCGTTAAGCACGTCCTTCGCCGTAAGCTTTCCACTCTGGTCCATTCTCATGTCTAGCGGATAGTCTTCCTGAAAGCTAAATCCGCGTTCACCTGAATCGAACTGCCTTGATGAGACACCGAGATCAAGGAGAATACCATCTATCGAGTTAATCTTGCACCAGGCAAGTTGCGTTCTAATATTGGCAAAGTTGTCTTTTATAATAGTCACTCTTTCACCAAAAGGACTAAGGCGTTTGCTTGCATAATCAATTGCTTCCTGATCTTGATCAAAGCAGTAGAGTCTAATTGTAGAGTTCTCTTCTAGAATTGCCTTTGAGTGCCCACCGGCACCCATTGTTCCGTCAACGTAAATACCGTTTGGCTTTAGCTGAAGAGATTGGACTGATTCATTAAGTAAGACACTAGTATGATACATAACTAAAACTCGTCGAAGTCAATTTCACTAATACTATTGAAAACTTCCTGGAATTTCTTATCACCCTGTTCTTCCCCGTAGATAGTGAAGTAACGACCTTCACCAAAGAAATGAACCTTGTTTCCTGTAATCCCAACCATTGCCATTAACGTCTCCGGCAATCTCACTCTTCCTGCATTTCCTTCAAGCTTCTCCTTAGAGGCCATCATGAGCATTGCTTTCATACGACGCTTCACAGCTTTCTCATCACTCTCAGCCATCTTAGAGATAATTTCCACCCACACATCTGCGGGGAAAACCATCAAGCAACGGTTGTCCTGACCCGGAAGGATATAGAATGTCTGCTTTGCAGCTACTGTAATAGCATTCTTGAAATCCTTAGGTATCACAACCCTGTTTTTGTTCAGACTGTTTTTTGAGTGACCGTAGAAGCTCGTATAATTCAATCTAACCTCACTTTTTGCCTTTTATTGAATTCTATTGCCTTATAATGATTCAAATTTGACTTTCTTTGCCCACTCTGTCAAGAATAATTCCTTAAAATGCCTAACTTTTTTCTTTTCTGTAATTCCTGAGTATGGGTTAAGACTGGTGTTTATGCGTAATTGTTATGTTTTTAAGTGGTTAGAACATTTTACTTGAAGTGGATTCAACTGCTATTTTTCTTCATTTTCTCTTAACAATCAGCTAGTTTCAAGGCTCTAGAATGACTCTCATAACCCCCGCCAAAATGTCAGAGAAACGTGCCAAAATGTCAGAGAAATTATCCAGTATTAAGAAAATGAGACAAATGGTAGAGAAAAAGTGTGCCAAAATAACGGAGAATTTTCAAGCCAAAATAATAGAGAAATCCCCCTGCCGTCTGTAGCAAGCAGGGGGAACCTAGGTTTAATTGGAGCAAGTCCAATTACACACAAACCCTATATCCTTATATATAGGTGTCAATTCTTTTATCCTGGCATAATAATCACCTCTTTGTATTCCATGTCTCCCAGTTTCCTGTTTATGCCTTTCTGTCGGGTAACTCCCACTATCTTACATCCGGCATACAGTTCCCTAATCTCAGGACAATCATCATAGGAAAGCAACCATCTCCCTTTGAGTTTAAAGAGCATATCCCTAAGCTCTTCATGGTCAAAGTTCTTAGCATTATCATACTTCACCCCATGGAAATATGGAGGATCAGTATAGAAGAATGCTCCGGGCTGATCATACCGATTAAACAGCTCTCTATAGTCCAGATTTTCAATCATTACTCTATCCAATCGATCGTGCAGATCTCTTATCTTCTTAAAGCGATTCTGCAGTGACCTGGATTCCCCTAATTTCGACGTTGCAACACTCTCACCTTTTGCTCCAAAGCTGAAGCAAGTTAACCACATAAACCGGGCTGCTCTCTGCAGCTCAGTTATACCGGGATTGACTTTAATGTCCTTAAACAATTCTCTTGAATGTACGAAGAAATCAAGTTCAGCAACCAATGAATCCGGATGATATTTCACATACTTAAACAGGTTAGTCAGGTCTCCATTAAGGTCGTTATATACCTCATGCTTTGCCCATCTGTCCTTGTAGAACATAACCCATCCTGCACCACCAAAAGGCTCAATGTAGGTTGTGATATCTCCCGGTATCATCTCTGAAATAGTTTTTCTAAGTAATCTTTTTCCGCCAATCCATGGTATCATTGCGTCCATGTTTATCTCCCATATATATAGTAATCATGCTGGACTCTGCCAGCATGTCTTACGTGTTTCTAATTAGCGAAAATTAAGTCTGAGATCCTCCTGAAGGTGTAACCGATGCTTTTCTGAATCCAACCACAAGCACATAATTCTTACCTGCAGTAAGAGAAGAGCAATCAACCTGTTTTATATGAGTGATCGAACCACCATCAACTGGGGTACTCATCTCAACAGGTTCAGCAACACCGGACGGAGTACGTTTCCCACTCGTGTCATCAATCTTATAAAGCTGCACAATACAGTTTGGATTAATGTGTTCAGGACCTGCATCCATCTCCGGGTGTAAAGCAAGCAAATCAGCTTCAGAAACCGACTTTGTAGCTGCAGTTGGAGTAAACTCAAACCCCACCTGTCTATGCACTGAATATTGCCCTAACATGCCTTGCTGAAGCAAAGCAATCATCTCTTCCACTGTGTTGTTTTCATCATAGTCAATCTTACTTGCCATGTGCTTGTTAGAAGTGCCTGCAATGTGCTTTGTCAGGTCGTCTAAAGACTTAAGTCCGGTTAATTGAGTAGTTCCCACCATCAAAGCAAGTAACAACTCAAGGTTAGGATGTGATTCCCCACCTAACTGACTGGATATTCTCTCAGTAGTATGCTTTATGCCTGAGTTATCGGTATGTGATGTAGGCACATAAGCATGTGTATGATTCAGAGCAGCAAAAACAGTATTTAAAGGTGTCCCCGCTTCCAGAGCATTAATAGCTCCGGTTATAGCTGTTAAAAGGCTATTTACATCAGCAGCGTATTGTGTTCCCGGTGTATTCAATGCCGGGGGTGTATTAAATTGAGTTCCCATAATCATCTCCTCTATTCATTAGCAGTAAATCCCCAGCTTCCGGCACCCCAGCTTCCTGCTCCCCAGAAGGATTCAAGAGGTAATGTCGGAGGGACTCCATCATTGTAAACACAATCAAATTCTATCTCAGCCCAAACACAGGCATCGTAGTGTATATCATCTATTTCTTGGGGTACAGACACCAGATTAGTCACATGTAGCACCTTAGCTCCAGTGCCGTGAGTATACTGTATCCATAACCCGGTTAAATCATCATAAGAAGCACTATCAACTCCCTCTAGAAAGGTAACAAGCTCATCATACCCCTGAGTATCAAGTATAATAGAAGCCTTCCCCTGCTTCACAAAGTACTTACCAATTGTCCAAACCTCAGCCGGATTCAATGGATTATTCTGCTTATACTTATAATGAGGAGCACTCTGCTTCACATTCATAGTATAGTCTTCATAAATCTTGATCACTGGATTAGCAGCATCTCCAGAAAATTTGTATAAACTAAGCATTCCACACTCCCTTCAGTAATATCATCTCTAACGGTTGATTTCCCGGGCTAAATTTAGGCTTTCTCACTGATTCGAGTACATAGTAGGTAGTCCCATGAACACGCACGTGTTCCCCTGCTTTTGCGTATTGCCCAGCCCCTTCTAACAAGTATCTTTCTTTATGTGACATCTTCTTCAGATTATCATACCATTGCACCCATCCTGAAGCAAAGAAACCTAAACCTACATTAAACACTGACTCACCGGGTAATCCACCTAGAGCAATGTAAAATAAAGACACAGCAACATTAGCTCCGGGATCATCAAACTCAGCCAGATAATCAGAATTCTTTCTAGGCAATGCAGCTTTCTGGATATCAATGACCGGGTTCTCTGAGCCATGCATTATATTGGAGATCATCACTTGTCTCATTCCACCAACTCTCACAAACCTAAGCTTGCACCCGGTTAAGTAAAGTATCTGCTTCAGCAGGCTTGATACAGTAGTTGTGGAGTTTATCCATATCCTATATGCATGACTATCTTCAATCTGATCTGGGTGATAGATAACCATACTCTCATCAAGATTAAACTGAATCATGTATTCCGGTAAGTATGTATTCAGGATATGAGTAAACATACCCTTCAAAGGTGTAAGATTCTGGGTCAGAGCAGTAAGATAAGTCCAAATCTCAGTCCCGGCTTCAATCTCCTGATCAAGCAAAGCTCCTGCTTCAGAGCCTACATCAATGCTAAGCGTATGATCAACATAATCCTCACCAATAGTACCATAATCAGGTATCCCGGTATACTCACTTATCCCATTGATCATAACCTCAATACTCACAACCTTCTGAGTAATCAAATAAGCTTCAAGCACTAAGCACCAAGTCCTGTATTCTCCCTGAGCTAACTGTTCTGAAGGAGTGTATTGAAAGACTAAAGAAGCACTTTCCAAAGTGATGATAGATGTATCAAGCTCAATCCGGGAGACAAACTCGGGGATCTCAGAAAGAAACCCATTAACCACAATCCCATTTATCGCAGTCCCGGGGCTTTCTTGCCATTCAAACCTTAATACTGCATTACTCTTCACTTTGCTTGCTCCTCATAGCTCTTTTTATCAACAAGGAAGCACTTATATCTATTGTATGAGCTTCTATCATCCCTCATGCTAAATACTCCGGAAATTTGCTTATTTCTCACCTCAGCACGCAAAGCTCTAACTTCCCCAACAAGCTCTTCCATTCCGGCTCCATTTGCTCCGGAATATGCCAGGTTATAGCTGCTTGCTGTAGGGATCCTAAATCCGGACAAACCCTTGAACATATCCATTGCAACCTTTGGTGCAAAATTAATCAGATCTAATAATGGCTTAAACATAGCTGTTGACGAAGTATTAATGATATACTCACCTCCTTCAGCAACAAGTGGAATTCCACCTTCAGAGTGACTGGCACCATAAAGCAATCCACCATCTGCCATAATAGGAACCTGACCACCGTTACCAAAGCCAAGAACACTACCTAATATATTGAAACCCAAGGTTGCACCAAGCTTCTTCACTGCCTGAAAAGCGAGCCATTGAGCAATCATTCTCTGAACTTGAGCAATAAAGGTATTAGCCATTGCAACAAAGCCCTTGATCAGCGTGTTATTGGTCTCAACTTCGATTCTGGCAATGTCACCAAACATCTCCATTATCCCGGCATGAAACACATTATATGCCTGGCTTTGAGCCTTAGTCATCTTGCTTGTTATCGCAAGCTTCCTTTCTGCGTAAAGCTTCTCAATTTCCTCTTCAGATACCTTAGCAGCGATAAGTGCAGCCTTCTCCTTTTCCCAGCTTGCTTCAAACAGAAGAAGCTTAGATTCGTGATACTTACCATCAGCTTCCAATAGCTCAGTATGCACCTTTAATTGTAAAGAAATCCTATCTTCATACATTCTAAGGTTGGTGTTTTGCTCCAATCTGGTTATCTCTTTCTTCTCTTCTTTATAAATCTCGCTTTCCTCACCATAGACGCTCTTTACTTTCTCTAAATACTCTTGAAGCTTGTTTTTCATCTCCTCATAATTAATAATCCCAAGCTCTTTAAGATTAGAGTAATACTCCACTATCTCAGCCTTGGATTGAGATAGTTTCTGTGCTTGCTCAGCTAACTCGGTAGCATCTTCTTGCTCTCTAAAAGCCTTTAGTTGCTTTTCTAAATCCATAATCTTCTGGTATTGCCCAAGCTTAGCATTCATAGTTTGCTGATCAACAACCTTCATATCTTCATAACTCAGTCGGGCAAGCTCTAGTTGGCGTTCCAGCAATCTTTCATTTGATAATGAAGCCTGATTATCTAACTCAGTTTTTCTAAGCACAAAGTCCTCTTGGATTTCAAGTCTTGATTGCTCATCTTTATTCTCCAATACAATCAATTTACTACGAGCTACCCTGTACTTCTTCTTGGCTTCGTATATAGCCTTTTCAAGCCTTTCATGGTTATCTGAAAGTGTTCTCCCTGGATCATGTTTTTTTAGCTCCTCAAGTTCCAACTTAAGATCTTCATATTCTTGTTTAAGATCCGTCACTGCACTCTTCACTTGTTGAGTATTCATTCTATCAAGTTGATTCTGGTATTGCTGTGTCGAATTGGTTGCTTCTTCTACAGACTCATTGAGCTCGTCTATATTCCCCTTCAGTGCAGAACTACTCGCAGCCCAAGCTCCTACTCCAACAGCAGCGGCTGCAGCCAAAGCAATCCAATTCCCGGACAGAGCAGCCCCAACCGCTTTTGCGGCATTCAAGGCAATAGTTTTAGATAGTAAAAGACTCGTCACTGTCACCATGGCTGTAAAAGCCGCCACCAATCCCCGGAATAAGCTAGGATAATCATTGAGCCACTGTGCTATGCCCTTCAAAACAACATTTAGTGGCTTAAGGTATGACTTCAATACATCCCCAATCTTATCACCTAGATCAGATAGCAGATTCCCGGTTTGGGCTAATTGACCTGCTTGAGATTTTGCCTGATCTTTTGCCATCTCAAAACCATTAGCCATTGCTTCTTGAAGGATTGCCATCTTCTCAGTATCAGTTGTTGCTGTCCTTAGAGCCGGAATATACCTGTTTAGCTGAGTGAACTCACCTTCATAAGCAAGTGCTAACCCCTTCATTGCCATTTCCTGGCTTAGTCCTGCTTTTTCAAAGGCAGTTGAAAGACCAATAGCTCCTGTTAGAGTTTCCTCCATTTTATCAAATGCCACTCCGCTTGATGTTGCAAGAGCAAGCATCTCAATTGATGCTTCATCCCCAATCATTGTAACAGCCTGAGTTCGTTGTGCCAGCTTAATCATTGAATCAATATTCTGCTGACTAGCCAATCCTCTGGCTTTCAGTGCAGAAGTAAGTGAAACCTCTGATAGCTCTTGTCTATTAGACAATTCTAAATATCCTGCTATCTTGCTTTTGACCATATTGTAAGAGTTAGATATGGCAAAAATTGCCACTCCCACCCTTGTAAGTTCCTGCACACTATTCTCTGTGCCCTCAGTATTAATTTTAATATTCTTATTGTCTGGAATTTCATCCATTGCCCCGGCAACTTCTCCTGCTTCATCAACAGCATCGCTACCATCAGCATCTATTTCGATATCTTCAATTCCATCTACTTTAGCTGATATGTTGTCTAAGGCTTGCTCTACTTCAGAGCCGTCCGCATTAAGCTTTAATGGCTTGCTAACAATGCCAAACACATCTTTAATCTTGCTGTCAACACGCTTAAGTCTTTCAAGCACCTGCTTGATGTCTAATTGCATAACCATGTTTAATTTACTTGACATCTTATACAGCTCCTTCAATCTTTAACTGAGGTTTTAAAATGAATATTATATTTACTGTTATCACACTACTTGCTTTCATTGCTATTTCAGCAATTGTTTGTGGTACCATTCTTTCTATTAATGAACGACTTAAACACCCACCTAAACGTAGTAAAAAGGATATAATTG
The DNA here is from genome assembly GCA_963677495.2 of Cloacimonadales bacterium (SeqCode). Classification (GTDB taxonomy): domain Bacteria; phylum Cloacimonadota; class Cloacimonadia; order Cloacimonadales; family JAFGVF01; genus Zophobacter. The sequence goes on along the minus strand of CAXXOU010000004.1, from coordinate 736,202 downwards.
ACGAACTACTTGGTTGAGTTCTTTTCAATCTCCTCATTCTCTTTTTTAAGCTTTTTAAGCAAGTATACAGCCTCATCAAGTTCAAGGTCTTTATCCCAGAGATTTGCTCTTTTAAGTGTGTAATAGTAGTCCAGGAATACATCGCTATTCTCTACCGTTCGCTTGGCTCTTGACTTGCTTCTGGAATTAGAATCTTTTGTGCAGATTCGGGCAAGAATTCGATGATACCTGACAAAAAATTTGAGATCACCTCCTTCATCTCAACCAGCTCCATTTCTGCAAAGTCTGTCTGATTATCTCTTGTGATTGTCTGCATGAACTCTTCCATTAAGCCTTCATCCAGTAGCTTATCGAGTATCCCGGATACTGTTGTATTGGGATTAGGTTCTCCACCATCTAATAGATGCCCTAAATCTAATTGTTTCAACAAGTGCTTAACCTTCTTTAAAGTGTTTAGGTTAGTATAAACTCTCATCTTTCCTCCTAGTAATTGAGTCTTCGAACTCTTGCTGGTCTTCTTCTTGTGTATTTTGGGAATCTTTCCATTGCTCCTGCTGTTGCATCTGGTCCATCCAAATACCCATCAGGATAAGAAAGGAACTGCCCTTCTAAAGTTGTTATATCACCATGGTGACAAAATAATAGTTTTCCACGTTCAATAGACGTTTCAAGCCGTTCTATCCTCATACTCTTATCTTCTTTTGTATTAATATGCTTTATCCAGTGTGATATAGGCAACATACCCATCTCTTCACAGTAATCATCCATGTCTTTCAGATGTCTATGTTGACCAAAGACTGTCTCCATAGCTGTCCTACCACCCATCTTTTTAACTTTGTAGAATAACTCAATGAACTCAGTGTAGAAGACAGTGTTGCTAGTTTGTCTAACCCAGCAATCTATCATATAATATTTACCATCATAACCAAGCCCAATAATGACTATTGCCTTATAGCAACCCTTCTCACCCCACGATGGATCAGCATACATCCAGACGCACTTGAATTTCTTTGGTAACTTCTCCCAATACGTAAACCATTCTGCCTTGAAAACAGAGCCTTCAATGATTGGCTTTCCTAGCATCTCTCGACAATATACAGTATAACCCATGATTTCTCTAATTGCTGCTAAATCCTCATTGGAATACTGTTCTTGCCATCTGCTATTACCATTCTCATCTTCGATTGAATATCTTAGAAAAATTTGATATCCTTTAATCAAATGCCCTGTCTTTTGCTTTTTATTTATATCAGCTGCATACTGTGCAATGGCAAAGTTTGGGTGTGTTTCATTCCCAAGCCAAATTACTCTTCCACCTTTGGGAATTAGGGCTCCAAACCCATCACCCTTGATTTTATTCATTTTCTTGAAGCCTACAGTTCTGTTCCCCTGGTTATCTTCATCATCCACATCGTCATAAATCAGTAAATCTACTCTTTTCTGAGTCTTATAATTCTTAGCACCCTTTGCATTCTTTTTTATACCCTGAGCCTTTATAAGTGCCTTATTCCCTAAGGAATAGTTCTTAGTGTCATCATTAAGAGGAATCATTTCTGGATAGTCATTCTTGATTCTAACATTGTTGTTTAACGCATAATGAATAGCTGCTGTTCTTGCATCAGCGAGATCCCTATCAGCAGCAATATTCAAATTGAACTGATCACCTTGTGTAGCGAGTCTCCAAATGACATAAGCAAATGCAAACTCAGTGGTTTTTCCAAGTCCCCTATATCCGGTTATAGCTGTAATACCATGGACATTACCTTCAACATATTCAAACGCTTCTTTATGATCACCGTTAAACTCGTTAGTGAAGACGTTGCTAAAGTATGTTTTACAAAAGAAACTAAAGCCTTCCCAACTAGGCTTAGCAGAAGTTTTTTTACGTCTCTTTTTCTTAGCAGGTGTATCTGCTTCAAAAGGTAAGACTTCTGGAGTTTTACCAGCTATTTCTTCAAGTTTAAGTTTTTGTACTTTAGTCCACTTTAATGCCATTAAACACCTTGATTTTTTGCTTTAAGATACTCTGCCAAATCTGGAACATGCTCTTGGATCATTGCGAGTTCATCTAATAGACCTTTTTCAATGAAATAGTTTGTTGTTTGATCTAAAAACTTGATGATGTAGTTTAGAAGTTCTTTAGCTGGTTGAGCCTTCTTTTCGATGTCTCTTAACAAGAGAACAAGGCTCTGAACTTCCTTATCATGAGGATTCTGTTCATACTCTTCAAGAGCTTTTAATCTTACTCTTCTTGCAACTATTAGTGTCTTTCTCTCAAGTTCTGCTTCCTCATTTTCAAGTTCAACCCATTTACCATTAGACTTCCACCGAGACACAGTTCTGTCACCAACATCAAGGAGTTTGGCTATGTCCTTAATATCTCTGGTTCCATCTTGCCACATTTGGAATGCGATTCGTGATAACTTCTTATAATCTCTTGATCCTTTTGCCATCATCACCACCTAAAAGAAGAAGAGGAGCTTAATAACTCCGGTTATCAGAGCTAAAGCGATTGCTCCGGTTAACCAGGTATTGAACTTCAGGTTGCTTTTTATACGCACGATTTCATACTTTAAACCGGGTTTCCCATTACCAAAGACACATTCCCTTACTTCACGAACATCACGCTCAAGCATGGTCTCTTTCTGGTTGTTAGTTTGATTAGGATTCTTGCCTCTACTCATTTATTCCTCCAATGTATCCCATTCAACAGATTCAACCAATTCTTCGTCGTTAAATAGTTGCTGTACATGCTGCACCACAGGCATTGCATAATGCCCACAGATAGTAAGAATAGGTTCCTCAGTTGCATAAGTATTTGTTCCGACTAAGTTGGGATAACCTAAAGCTTGATTAACCTCATTTAACTTTGTCAGATAATCGTCTTTGTTCTTAAAGAGAGCGTACATTATTCCTCCAATGCATTAAGGTTGAATCTGCTTTGTAAGTAAGTTGCTAGTTCAGTTCTCTCAGTAGATGTTAAGAGGTTACTTGTACCTGATTTGAATCTTATAACACCATAAGCAGTACCTTCATACCCTAATGTAGAGCTTGGATTATTTTTGTTACCAAAATAGAGACCACTAATGCTAGAGCTCCCTGGATCAACAATACCTAAGCTAAGATTGTTTTTCCACACCTGCGATACTGCACCATTCATCCTTACAAGAATTTGAGATGGTGGTGCCCAAGTACCGGAAGCAAAGTCACCTGCAGCACCTGCATAAATTCTGATTTTATCACCAGCAGGTATAACACCTATCACACCTGTTAAGCTTCCGTAACCGTCTACAAGATAACCATAGCCACCACCCGTTCTCGGAAGTACAAGAGTCTCGTACGGCTGAGCTATAGTTTCTCCATATGATCCGTGGAGGTTTGATAAGGCTGGTGTAAAATCAAAGTAATTTTCAGATCCTCTAACAATGTAAGGTTGCTCGGTTTCAATGGTTGAGACAACATCTTTTGTAGACTTAACATCATAAGCCTTTGTTACCCTAACAGGACTTGTTCCATCCGTCTTTAATCCACCATCAGCAACAATATATTGATACATCTTGTTCCATATACCAATCTCTTTGAACTTAGCTATATCTGCATTGATTTTCAACAAGCTGGCAGTGCTTATTGTTCCACCATCAGCTTGCACCCTTGCTTTATAGACTGAAGTCTCAGCTAGTAGAAGACTAGGCTTCCCTGGTCTCTGCATTCTGCTCCCGGATCTACACTTCATTACTTCAACCCATAAAACTTGATGTAGATTTCCTGCTCATTCTCACCCTTAACCCAGAAGCTATCCATAGAAAGCAATGGTAAGTACTCTTTCTCATTAGCTGCAACCGGGAACCCATCAGCTCCGGCAGTTTCATAAACTGTGAAAGCTGAAGAACTCACAACTTCACACTCTCCAACCGTATCAGGCACATTAATCTCTTCTGCATCACTCCCGGAAAGAATATGCTTCTTAGTACTAAATCTCTTAGCAATAGGTATTCCATGACCATTCTTGCCTTCTTTCAAACTCATATCACCTTTAGGCATCTTTACCTCCTTGAAGTTTTAAGCTGCTACCTATTAAGTAGCAATTTGAAACCACAAAAGTTAGGGAGCTGTGTCTGTTGTCTGTTTCCTCAGTCAGCACATACATGATTCACAGCTCCCTTGATTATCTAAGCTGCAGGATCGCACTGAAGAGGTACGATTTTAGCTGCAGTCGCTCCGTTAAATTCCGTATTGATAGTCCAGTCCCAATAGTCATCAAACTCACCATCCCAATCAGCCGTCCATTTGAGACCATTAAACACCACTATAGTGCTTAGATCATCACTCTGAACCACGATGGTTTTAGCTGTTGAATTGAGAGAACTTTCAAGATAGTTCTTCTGTTCTTCAGTCACACCGGAAAGATGCAACTCAACGACGTTGGTTCTCTTACCTTCTTTGATATAGTGGTAAGTTTTCTTCTTCTCAGCCTTGCTGTTAGCTTTACCTGGGTTCTCAGCCAACTCACCCATAGAGATGAATCCAGCTGCCAAAGTTGCTGCTGCAACATCCTGATCAGAAAAAGCTGCTTTCACCGCAGCGATATCTGCATAGGAGCCTTCTCCAAGGTAGATATGTCCACCTTCCAAGCCATCAAGTAGTTCTGCAAAACTGAGATCTGTTCCGGCTGGTAAGGTTGGTTTTGATACTGGTGCCACATTTCCCCCTAAAATTTGATGCTTTTCACAAGCTGTTGGGCTCCATTACTAACTAAAGCATTAAAAGCCACAGAAGTGATGGTTTTAGCCCCACCGGTTACAGTTTTAAGGAGCTTGCTAACTTTACTGTCATTGACTTTTGCGTCATACTTCAACATATCCAGGGCTGCTCTTGTTGCTATCTCTGCTTTCTGATATCCCTTCTTCCCTCGATGGGAATCCTCAGTTGCATAGATAGCAGTCACAAACCTTTCAACAATTGGTCTCCAACTTGCATTCTTACCTGGTAGCATATCGCAGATCATATCAACTTCAGATTGAGATAAAGCCTGCTTGTTAACGAATTTCTTCCAAGCGAAGAACCCCGCTACAAGGACAAATATGACCCAGCCTGAAATTGCAACCCAAGGTACACTTGTATGTTCTTCAGAAGCAGTCACCTGTGCGACATCAGGAGCTTGGGGAAATGCGTCTGCAGCCAAAGCTGGCATTGCAACCATTCCCAGAACCATAACTATCAACAGCACATTAATAAATCGTTTCATAATTCCTCCAACCGGGAGAAGTGAGTCGCAACGAAGTGTGACTCGCTAATCCCGTGAGTTTATAGGTTATTCATTTGTGCATGCACCAACAGCACTTGAAAGTACTGCAGCACCTGCATTTCCATTTTCATCTTTAGGAGTTACTTCAAATTTGATATACTTAGTTGCCTGATCAGCAGTGATCTCGAATTTATCAGAAGTTGCACCTGCAATAGCTGCATAAGTACCGTTAGCAGTTGCAGAGCTCAACCATCTAAAGGTTGATGCACCTTCAACATCACCATAGCTATCAGAGTAATCATAGGATCCTACAAGCTCATCTCCGGTATTCAATCCATCCTGTAAGATCTCAACATTAGAAGCCACTGGAGCCTTGTTAGCAACAAACTTGAATACTTTCACAAAGCCACCTGGTACATAGTTCACACCAGCACGGATTCTTGGGTACCAGTGAAACTTAGAGTCTGAGCCTTTATGCTCAATCTTCAATCTAGCATCTCTGATATAACCAAGACAGATGAACTTAGCTAAACCGATGATCATGTATCCGGCTGTCATGTAGCGTTTCTTCACAGGAATACCATCAAGCCACATCTTCCCTTTCTCTTTCACAAGACGACCCTGATCAGTTCTATCTTTATCTCTAAGCTGAGATAAAGCTAACCAGTCTGCAGGTGTGAGATAGATTACGAAGTTCTCCATGTTGACTAACATATTCTCAGAGAAGGTTCTCAAAGCATTGTCAATGCGAGCTAAGACGTCAGCTCCATCAATCTCAGTGATGTCATCGTTAGCTGTAGCAAGCTTGATAACACCATTCATAGCTTTCACCGCAGTAGCTCCGGTTCTATCACCTTTAAAGAGAAGCTTTTTAACAGCAGTCTTAACCCCATTAGTGATTTTCTTCTCCATGTATGCACCAAACTCATTCACACCCATAGAATCTCTATACTCTTCAGCAGTATCTTCGCTTAGTGAGATATCAGCCTTAAGTACTTGTGGGGATATTTCTAAGTCACCATGAGAATGAGCATCTTCTGGTGCAGTGCCATCAGCTGTATTAGTTAAGATAATATCGTTAATGAGTCCCTTATCAATCTTGTTGTCTCTACCAAGAGGAGCAACAGTGATATCGGATAAAGTATCATCATTAGGATCTTCAAGAGTAGCATCCATGAACTGATTACCAAGGTTGTCAGCAAGCATGTTCATGTTGTCACCGGAATAGATATTAGCAAAAGACTTATAAATCTCTACTAACTTCTCATTGTAGTCATATTGCACACCACCAAAGCTTTTTTTCACTATCACAGGTGCACCTCCCTCTGTTTTGATTGACATTGAAAAAGCCTTCTCAAGGGTCTTGGTAAGTGTACTCTCAAGGCTCTTTATGCTCTTAACAATCTCAGAGATGTCTGAGTTGTTACTCTTCTCAATTTCATTAATCTTAGTCTGTACAGCAGTCGCTGCTTCTTTGTTTCCGGCTTCTTCTAAAGCTTTCTTCACTTGCTTAAGATTATCAATCAGCTCTTTAACAGTTTCTGCAGAATTTTCATCATCATAAGCAGCCTTTCCAAAGATGGAAACACCATTAAAGCGACCATCCTTAACTCTCTGCCATAACTCTTTGCTTTGATCAAACTTCAGAACACCAACCCATGAGCCTTTTGCAGCATCTGGGAATCTCTCATCTTTTCCGGTAAGGATAAAGCTCTCAACCATGGTGACACCATCAACCACATCCATGTTATGATTCTGATCAAACTTCCTGAAGATGTTGCGTCCTGCTGCATCTTCCATAGCTTTACGAACAGTCTCTTCTGAATAAGAATCACCCTGAGAATCAGTAACTCCCGGTTCCATGATAGTAACATAGACAAGACCCTTTGCTTCATCTTTCTTGATCTTGGTAGTAGTACTCTTACTTACAGCCTTGATAGTCTTGCCATCAGTTGATTTGTAAGTATAAGTCTTACCATTGGCAGGTTTCTTGTCATCAAACAGCAACGATACGAGCTCAACCTGAACTTCAGTCAGTTCGCTCTTCGCTATCCGTTTCCATTTCTTAAAAATTTTCTTAAACACTTGTTCCTCCTATCGGTAGTGTTTTCTTCCAAATAGAATAAATCCTGCTACAAGTAATCTCCACTTAAAGGGCATTTCTCGTAGCTCCCTAATTGCTTTGCGTGCGTCCTTACGCAGCTTCTTGGACATCCTGCCATTCATTAACTTACCTCCAATGCCAGTTCCTCTGGTGTCTTGAAGATGTCTGTTAGTTTACCGAAATCCCAATCCTTTGCAGTCACAGTCCAACCAAACTCCTCTCTGAATTTGCGACTCAGCATCTCTGCCACTTCCTGCTGGATGGGTTTAAGTACCAAATTGTAAAACATGATCATATCTGAGTTGTTATCTCCACTAAGTTGCCCGGATGTTGCTTGAGCAATTATCCGTTTAGGTACACGATGATATGCAAGGATCTCATTCCTGATCTCCTCTTTTAGTTTAATGAATGCACCGTCCTTAGCTTCCTGTCTCAGTGGGATAAGCTCAATCTTGGAGTTAGGATCCTCAGATTCGAGTAGCACGGTTGAATGTCCTCTCTTTGTCCCGGTAGCAGCTCTAAGTGCATCTTCCAGATCTGAAAGAGAATTGACCTTTTCTCCATTCTCGTCATATTCCTCTGAATCCTTTATAGTTCCACCATTCACAATGATGAAATAGTCTATCAATAGTCCGTTCTTAAAGTTGTTGAAATCCAGGGCTTTAATCTGCTTCAGGGTTTCGATTCCCTGTGCAGGTGGTATTGAACTTGCACCCCAGATTTGGGAACGATGTGTGTACTTTTTCAGGTGGAACATATCCTCATTTAGGATAGGCAATATCTTCCCTGATTTCCTCTGGATGAAGTTAGGTCTCAGGAAGTTGTTCTCATCAGTATGTAAGGTTATACCCATCTCTTGTGGAAGCATTCTCTCTAAACCAACCCACTCACCTTTGCGATTCCTTTGAAGCATGATAAAGCCATTACCACATGCTTCTCGCTCCTCAATGGAGATCTGAAGAAGCTTCTGAAAACTGTCCTGTGATTGGTAGCTTTCAAGCCATTTTGTCACATTAAGATCCTTACACTCCACCTTCATGATTGCACCCTTACCGATTGCATCACAACAACCGGAATGGAAGCCATCAACCTCAAGCAACTCCATCATCTTAGCTATATCAATTATAGGTCTCACTTCAGGTTGCTTAACTATCTCAGCGAGCCTCTTTGCTCTATCGTCAGTAGTTTCTGCACAACTAAGCCACTTGTCAGATTTCTGAACAATACATTGTCCCTGAAGATAGTCCTTTGTAATCTCCTCAGTTGTCACAATCGCAACATTATGTCCTGCTACCTTTGCTATTCTCATAACTTGCCCTTTATCTCCAATCCTACTTTAGCTATTAGTGTTTCTTTCCCACCGGAAGCAACACCGGGATAAATATCAATACTGGTGATATTGTGTGCTCTATCTGATAGCTGTTCTTCAATCTTGAGGATTAGATCCCACAGATTGTCTTCAGGATCCGGAGTCTCTGCAGTCCACTGGTCTCCTGTTTTATCGTAGTCAGTAGCATCAACAATTGTGTAGATGTTGAACCTGTAGGTACCCTTCATCTGACTGGTTCTTGTTCCATCAGGATTAAACCCGGTAGAAACAACCATCGCAGTAGGATATGTTTTCGGAATGATAGTACTCTTTGTGTAGATGTTCGCAGAGGGAATAACACTCCCAACAGCCTTCAATACATCTGCTTTTATTGCTATGATTTGTTTCATACATCCACCTCTAAGTTTTCCAGTTGTGATATTATCCAGCTCTCACGCTTCTTCATAACCTGCTGTACGACATTGCGACCCTTAATACCTACACGTGAATGCTTTCTTGCGATTAGGAACGCCATCTGCTTAGCTGACATCTCTTTCCCATTCTGATCAACCCACTGCAATCCCTTCTGCTTCACCCATGGGATAAGTGCATCAGTTGGAGTCCAGGAGGGAACCTTACCACCGAATATGTACTTCTCATATTCTACATTGGATCCAAGGTGTAGTGTAAGTAATGTTCCCTGTCTTTCGACCGAGTAGCCCACATTTTCCAAGAACTTGCCTGAAGCAGCAATGCCCTGGTTAGTTGCTTCATCATAGACTTGTCCTGACAAAAACACACCTAACTTATCAAACCTGTTGATGAGCTGAGTTTCTATCATTCGAGCAAAGAGTTCACCGTTCATGCTAAGTTATCCTCATTCACAATAAGCATCGCTTTAATCGCTTGCTTTGGAGTTGTATTAAGCTGTTTGAGTCTCTGTAACCCTAAGTCATTAAGATAAGGTTCAATAGTAAGAAGGGCTTGATATTCAATTGTTTTGATATACTTGCCTAAACTGTCATGAGAAAGGATCTCAGTAGAGTCAGCATCAATCCCGGTCTTCTGTACAAACCCGGAACCAACTGTATTCAGATTCATCAAAGGCATTACTCGTTTAAGAGTAAACATAGCAGCAGCCATTTCTCCCAAGGTTGCCTCATGAGATTCATACGTCTCACTAACCCCGGTCTCCAGGTAATCGCAATATTCCGGATACAGATACTTTTCCAACTCAGCGACTGCCGCAGTGTGGTGTGGTACCCATAACGGATTACTCTTCAACGAACCGTTCAAACCTGTAAGGTTAACTATCCGTTCTACTGTTAATGGAATAACTCCAGCCATTCTATACCTCCGAATGTTTCTATTCTAAAGGTATTTTCCTTGCAAAACAACACTCCGTCAAACCCTCCAGTCCCCTCCAGTCCACAAAACTTTATTATTGTCACTGTACGTACAAGAACAAAACGGTTGACATAAATGTCACTGTCAGTTTGACTAGACATGTCGTTTTTTAAGTTAAAAGAAATTTTGTCTATTTAGTGTTAAAATCATATTATGGAGGAGGTATGGCTTTCACAAAATTTGATTATATTATTGATTCACCAGCAAAGCTTTCCGAACTAGACCTGGAAGAAGTCATTACAGTCCTTAAAACAATTAACAAACAAGTTACCTCAGTTAACCATAACAATGAACTGGGACAATCAGCTGAAATTAAACTTTGTGAGTTAACAGATTGTTGTGCTAGGTTCACATTTAGTGTGGCTACTGCTTTTGCTTTACTTCTCGTTAATGGAATTGCAAAAACATCAAATTCTGACTTGAGTGAATTGTCGGCTATTAACAGTAAGCATGGTGCTACTTCTTGTTTCATCCTAGAAGACTACAACAAACCATTCAAGCAGCTTACGGAAGTTGATTATCCTCCAGTAAGCGAAGTTTCATATCTAGATTTCAAAGAGTATTCCACACATCAAGTTGTTTTAGAATCTGTTGGAGGTCATGTTAAACATTTAGCTACATTTAGAAATTCCGACAATTTAGAGATAAAGGCAGAAATAGATAAAGATATGGCTATAGAGCTAGCTCAGCATTTATACTCTAACTTAGTGATAAGTGGATTAGTTCAGGGAACCTATATCGTTACAGATAATAGTAGAGAATTGAAAAACAATAAAGTAAATATGTTAGAACTCACTGATTATTACAGGAATGATAAAATATCCCTTGATGAAGGTTTTGACTTACTTATCAAAGAGTTTGGTGCTCATATACATTAATATTTTAATACTGAGGGTTTTATGAAGAAGAATAACATTTTTTTTGATACATGCTTCCTTATATGGGCTATTAGAGGTGATGCTCCCAAGAATGAAAGTGAACAAGAGATGAAAGAGTCAGCATTAGCGTTGCTTAAGAAGTTGAAAGATGAAAATGCAAAAGATCAATACAACTTCTGTATATCTACGATTTCATATAGTGAACTTCTGATACTTGTTCCTGTAGAAAAACAGGCTAGACTAGCAGAAATCCTGACTAAGATGTTTACGGTTGTTGAGTTTGGCTTAAAGCAAGCAGAGATGTGTAGCAGAGTAATCCCGAAATCATTCTCTGGGCAAGCTAGTAAATGCAGATCTTGCATAAAGGCTGACGGATATATTGCTTCTTCTGTTTACTCGAAAATGTCACAAAAGCAAATTGATAGCCCTGTCATGGATGATAAACCAATATTATATACTTTTGACTCAGACTTTAACAAAGTAAAGCTTCTTTTTAATGTTGTTGATCCTAGGGATATTGAGTTACAATTAGATAGTCACTTAGGAGCAAGAGAAGTTGTTTCATTGTAGTATTTGCTTTCGTTAAGACTAAGTCTTTATAGTTAAAAAGCCCCGGTCAACCGGGGCTTTTCTTATAACTGATCAATCCACCACCAATAGTGGTCTCTCGGAGTGTCATGTTCCTCACGCCAACCCTTAAGCATACGAGTTAACTCTTTAGGCTCATCACTCATGATCAACTTCTTCTTTTGCTTTAGGATCTTTCTAAACTCTTCATTCCCAACTAAACCTTCTTCATGCTCCATATTCATGCACATATTCAAGTAACTGTCCATCTTTAAAGGCTCATTAAGCTCTTGAAAAATCTCTTGATAAGTTAGTTCACGTCCCGCCATTTTTCCTCCGGTTGTGTTATCTCATAGTAATGTTTCTTGTAATAGTTATATGCATTCTCAGTCCCACCTGGTTTTGAATGTCCATAGCAACCTCTGATTATGCTATTAGTGTCAACAACAACATATCCCTTCTGCTCAAAGCTGTATACTTGGAATTGAAGTTGTCCCTTAAAAGTCCTGCATGTCACTCTATCTGCATTGTTGTATATGTCCCTGGCTTTTTGGATATACTCACGTTTATCTGTGAAACCAAACTCTCTTTGACCATGTTTCTTCCAATCACTCTCTAAATCACCATCAGAGAACGTTGGATATCTCTTGCTCTTAACTCCATTCCACTTTTCAAGCATCTCTGTTTGAGTCAAGTTCTTAGCATATTTGTCATTAGGGTCTGAGTTACTTCCGGGAGTAACAGCACCGGGATCATCAAACTCATCAACCCAGGCAATGATCCTGGTTCTGCAACCCCAATGATATGGTGGCATACCAACCCCGGTTCCTTTAGACTGTATCTCTCTGGTGGACTTCCCTCTAATCTGATCTGCATTTCTGAAGAAGGGAGCTACTGCTTGAATCTCAGCTTTAACATCCTCAGTAGATCTACCTTCAGTCTTAATATCAAGCATCTTATTCTTAGCTTCGATCATGTGGGAAACTTCAATGATCCTGCCATTAAGCTCTCTGCAGATATCAGTAGTTCTATCATCCATCCTTGCCACAATCTTAGCTTTCTCAATCTTATGCCTTTCCATTGCTTCAATAGATCCAATCGTCTTTGTCCTGGCAATAGCATTATTGGCAAAACCACGCCAGTAATGAGAGCTCTGATTCAGGTTATTAAACTGCCCTTTGAGCACATCACCAAACTCACGTACAGAGTAACCCTTATCAAGAGCTTCAGCTAAAGAGACCTTCAGTTTATCTTGAATCTCTGCTCCAAAGTGTTTCCTGATCCAGAAGAGGTTCTGAGTATTAACCTTCTCAACTGTCACCTTCTGCTTGTTGCCATAAAGTCCAACAGAGATATTCAAAGGCTTCTGAGTGTCAGCACCAGCCATTCTATAACACTTCTCATTGATCTTCCTAACCTGTGGAGCAACCTCACCTTCAAGCTCAGTAGTTAAGCGATTAACAGTATTCTGCATCATCTCTTCCACAAACTCATTATCAGGTTTCTGGCTTGCAGGTAGAGAGCTGAGCTCAACAATCGCATCACGTGCAGCTTTCTTGACTTGCTTCTTCCAAGTATTGTTCAGAACCAAATACAGCTCATTCATGTACTTATCGTATATTCTCTCACTCATTTCCAAGGCTCCATTTCACAGTTCTTCATATAAGTTATTAAGCTAGCTCCTGTAACTCTCACAGTCCTACGAATCTTGTGACTCTTAAGTACGGTATCAGGGTTGTTAATCTCCCTGGTAATAGTTTTCTCTGACACATCAAGCTTCTCTGCAATCTCTTTAACTGAATACAACCTATCTCTCTTAAATAGTTCTGCTGCCATCCATATCCTCTTTTATTACTTTCCCTGTTTTCTTATCAATCTTCAAAGCTGAAGGATTAGGATCCTTACCTTCAGCTCTTTCTCTTTGAATCCTTTCGAACCGTTCCAGATTTGTCTCATATCTCCAATCAAGCTTATTCCCCTCTTGTAGAGGGGTGCCGTTGGAAACGGTGGGGTGTTGTCCTTGCCTGTCTGTGCAAGTCCTTGAACGTCCCTGTTCCCATCTTGAATACTCACTCAAATAACCCTCGAATTTCGTGCCAAACAGAGTCAAAGGGCGTATGAACCCCTTCATCTCTGAGTTTCCCTTCCAGTGCTTGTTTTTATAGCTCACAACGTGCTTTAAATCTTCTGCACTATACCCATCTTTCAATCTACAACGAATCAACCGGAGAGCAGTAGCTGATTTCTCAGATATTGCTCCCCCGGTCTCCTGATTAAAGAAACGAATCACATCCCGTGCAACCTCAAGCTCATTTAGCTTAGGTGCTTCACCGGACTCAGCTTTCTTCTTCAACCGGGTAAGAAGGTTGCGGATCTTCCCATCCACAACATCCTTACCGATTGAATCAGCCAATGCATCATACAACTCACGAGGAAATGCCATTCTAACCACCTATCATAGTGTGCATAGTTTCAGGTTTCGTTTGAGATCCATCTTTATAACCTTTGCGATAAGCTTGGCTGATGAGTTCTCCATTTGATTGTCTTGCTTTTAAAATTCTAACATCAGAATGCATTTCGGAGCAATAGTCTTCAACCTCGGAGGGGATAACAACTACAAGTCCATACTGTTCTTCGTTCTGAGTTAGAACATCGTTCAACCCCATGCCAAAGCCTTCTCGATAATTCCTTTTAACTTTCGAGACATAGTTTTTCCATTCTTTAGTTCTTTTTACTGCAGTATTAGTACCTTTCGAATAGCCTTCATACCAATCACTCCAAAGCTTATTCATTGAGTTAACGCTATATTGGAGACACTGAGTTGCTATATCAACATCACTTGGCATACCGATAAAGATGATTTCATCTACCTTTACTTGTGTGGACTTACTTCCTCGTACGCTAAATTCAGTACACGGTTTATACCCTTGAACTGTCATCTCTCGACATCTAAAGTGCTGAGCAATAACGCTAAGAAGAAGTCGATACCATTTCGGAAAGTTTTTATAATGTGATTGAATCGTCTTTTCAAGAACTTCAGCTTTGAGTTTTTTCATCTCCAACCCAAACTTCAAAGCAATCTCCTGAGCCTTCGCAAGAGCTGCGAAGGCTTCATTTTGATTAGGAGATTCTGAAAGCTTCAGAAGTTTACTTATCTTCTCTTGAGCTTGTTCTTTTGTCATATCAATACATCCAAATAACTTCAGGACCCTTATCAGGATCATTGTCCACATGAATAAAGGTCTTAGCGATACCGATACGCTCAAAGCCTGCATCCATCAAAGCAGATAGTATCTTGAATCTGCTTCTCATTGATGTTACTTTAATATCCACAGCATAGCCCTTTAAATGGCTTGAAGTCTCCTTTCCTCCAACTTCAGCATTGTGCTTAGGACAACGATAACCGGAATTGATTGAGAATGGTGTCTTAGCAATGCGTCTTGCATAATCTAACATATTCACCATTTCCTGGTCTATCTTCACTTCTCCACAACAAGTACAAGCAAACTCTTCACGCTTGAAGTACTTCGCAGTCCACTTCTTCTGCTCCTGAATGTCTTTGTCAGTCCCTGCAGGTCTCTGTTTACTCTTTTTCATCTTCAACCTCCACAACCTTCAAAGCACTGAAGTTAAGAGGAACAACTTCCCACTTACCATCCTGATCACGGATATAGAAGTTGATATAACGCTTTGAACTCTTCACGTAGATAGACTTATCAATCAACTCCATAGCTTCAGCCCAGATCTTAGATTTGATATTAAGTCTCTTTAAACCAAGGATCTTCTTGGAATCAATTTGACCTTTCTTATCTCGTTGAAAGGCACCACGAATCAACTCCACAACATCACCATTAAGACCTTCAGTCACCTCTTCGATAAAGCGAAGAATCTTCTTCTCAGCTAACTGGAAATGCTCGTTGAATCCGATGTACTTTGTCACTTTGACATCAATCTTTTGTGTTTGATCAAATGACATGATCTGTGCATTACCTTGCCAAGTCTCACCATGCTCTTCAGCTAACTTTTGAAGATAATCATCGACTGTATTCCAGATCTCTTCATGAGCTTTCTTAAGCACAACAGAAGTTCTAGAGACCTTTTTAAACACCTTATGTACAACTCTTTCCCTGGCTTTCTCTTCAGGGAATATACGTGATACTTCTACCGGATTACCTTCAGCATTAATCCAGTGATTCTTACCTTTGATTTTCACTAAGTTAGCCATATTTTTACTCCTTACCAGCAGGGTTCGAACCCTGTTTATCTCTATTAGTCTCTGTTTGCTTCTGTTTCTGTTCAGCTAAGCTTTTCTTATACTGTTCCGGCTCAGCACTAGCAAATAGCATCTCCATAAATGCAGACTCCTTCCGTGCTTTCAGAGCGTCGTCCTCTTCCTTTTGAGTAACTATCCAGTCCTCTTGTTGCTCTTTTGCCATACTATCCTCTAAAATCCTTAATCAAACAATCCATCCGTCCATTATAGTACACATCCTTCACCGTGGTTGCCCACACCTTTGTATGGATGTATGCTGCTACTTTCTCGAAATCTTCTGCTATTACACTGACAGTGACATCTTTGTCATCTGCTCCTGAGTAAACTATGTTCCAAACGCTAACTTCCATCTATCCTCCTATCTTAATTCCCCTCTGTGGAGGGGTGCCGTTGGAAACGGTGGGGTGGTTCTTTTCATTCATCATTTTGCATTCATAATTAAACATTTCAGCTCTGCTGATAGCTCTTCAGTATCTGTATCACTTGCTTTTTCTCTGAAGTAGAGAGTTGCTTCCAAGTACCAACACCACACTTCTTGATCATCAGGGATCTCAATCTGCGAGTATCCCAACCTGCTTCTTTCATAAGAGCCCACGCATAGCGTCCCTGCTCATCCAGAGAGCCTATGCTCTGACTTTGAATTGTTCCACCTTGAGCCACAAAGAGGATCTCCTTCAGGACATCTATATCCCGAATTTTCCGGAGTGAGGAACCGTATCCCCACTCCTCCAGTAACTCATGGTGATCTACATTGAAATTGTGCTTTATATTTGCTACTATCCTACTACGGAGATTCTTAGCATATTGTTCTTTATTCATGGTAACCTCTGTGTGTAAGTATATATAAAGCATTTTTTAGTTTGCTAACCTCTTTCTCAATCACAGCACGTTTATCCCAGAGATAACCTCTATCTTTGATCCATAGTTGATATGCTTTCTGAGTGATTTGATTTTGCTTTAAGACCTCATCTATTAGCTCCAGTTTTTGCTCTACGGTGCTTGAGTTGAACTTCTTTACATACTCATTATATCGCTCTCTCTCAGCCTTCATATCTTCGAACCAATCATGCTCTTGCTCTTCAATTATCTTATCCAACTTGCGTTGCCTGGTATCAATAGCCTTCTGGAGTACGTCCTTAACTACGTTAGACATTACTTACCTCCGGGATGGCATCATACTTAGGAAGTCTTGCCACAGTAATCTTGCCATTCTTCTTAACGATAACCTCTACCCTTCCTCTACGCTCAAGTACTTTAAGGCACCTATAAACTCTATCCACACTGCACTTAAGCTTTTCAGCTATCTCTTTACTTACAAAATTCTGATTCTGGATCTCAGTGAACACACGTTCCGTTAACTGCTCCATTTTCTTAGGTAGAATCTCTTTCTCTACTACAAAGGACTTGAATCTTGTTCCGGTTTCGATTTCACGCACAAACCCCTCTTTCTTAAGAACAGCAAGGTTCCTGGATACACAGGACATACTGTATCCGGTAACTAATGCAGCTCTGGAGATTGTGAAGGGAGTTTCATTCATCACAGCGAAGTCTCTGAGTCTATTTTTGGCTGTTTCTACGGACATTTCTAGCTTCCTCCATATCCACCATGAGCTTGATACTCTTTCGCAATGTACCACCTGACTTTTCCATCGTTGCCTGAACGACCTTATCAGATGCACTGTAATCTATCTTTGCTTCTATAATCGCCTTCATCTCTTCAGAAGTTGCAGGTCTGAATTCATAGAAGAAGTAACATCTATCAAAATAATGAGCTGAGTACTTCTGGATTAACCTGCGAAGATGCTCCATTCCAATCAGGATATAGCTTGCATAAGTACAGTCAGCAAGGTCTCTAATCATCTCAAGAACCTTAGTTTTGCGACCACCAAGAGCTCTATCCACTTCATCAATAAACACTACCCAATCAGGATTACGCTGAAGAATCTCCTCACACTCTTTGTATATCTCATCTGTTGAACCTGAGATGTTCCTGTTTTGACCTTCATCACGATACACCAAGCGTTTGAGCAATCTGGACATAAAGCCCTTAGCTGTTTCAGCTTCTTTCATTCTGATCCAAATGTGATTGTTCTGTGATGCATAGCTCTCAGACCAATAAGACTTTCCAAGACCGGGACAACCATACATGCAGGCTAACCCGGGAACATCTGCCTTAGGTCTTGTTTGCAGTTCTTTCACTTTTGCTGCTGCTTCTCTTGTGTTGAATATAGGTACTATTACGTTGCTCTTCATTGCTTAAAGCCCCCTATAATTTGATTTACCTTCAATTGTAGCGAGGATTGCATCCTCTTCTGTATTCTTTGGTTCTTCCGGTTGCACTTCTGTTTCCGGTACTTCAATCTCTTTTAATAGTTCCTTCCAGTCAGGTGTTGGTTCAACACCGGAACCTTCAGGTGATTTGCTTCTTTTTGGAATTGATAGACGTTCTTTCCCTGTATCTTTGATTCGTTCTCGTCTCTTATGTGCATCACCCTCAATTTCAAGGACGGTATTCTTAGCTATCTTATTGACCTCTTTCTGATCAAGCTTACCTGGTATACGAGAGCGAACACCTGCATAGACTGCTAAGCCCTGTTTTTCAAGACTTCGAGCTGTACTAATTGCTTTTTGAATCTGCTCCTCTTCAACGTATGATCCGGGAACATAAAGCTCTGCTAAGCCCTCCCAAAGTTGACCATTCTCAGTCATAATCTGAGCAGTCTCAGGTGCCATTTCATCAAACAACACTAAGCACTTTTTATTAAGATGGACTTTACTTTGCCTGTGCTGGTACCAGTTCCCGGCACAGTAGATTCCATCCCTTTGAACCTTAGCTTCCACCGGAACAGATAACCACTCATCAATGAAACCCGGATTAGGTATCTGGATTTCATCTTTGAAGTATTCCATCACCTCTAATGGACTCATCATATTACCATCAGCACTTTTAAGAACTGCACGCTTGGAGCTATTCCATTCCTGAATCCTTGCATTGATCTGTTGAATAAACTCGTCCCAATTAGGTATCATATCCCCATACTTCTCAATTAGCTTGATTGTGGGCATATTAAGGGCTTCCATTCGCTTTTCTGGTGATTTACCTAAATAGATAGCCTGTGAACGTTCAAAGTCCTCAAATACGTAGTTCCAGATGGCTTCAATCTGCTTTGATTCAGGATTACCGGGAATGGAGTAGGTTATCTTCTCAATACCAACCTTTCTATATGCTCCCACTTGACCTTGATCTATAAAGCCCTTTGCCTTTTTCCATGGAGATGAATTCTCTTTTCGATTGTTCAGGAAGTAGTACGGATCATTGTAGTAATTCTGGTAAGATTTTCCGTTATCAACAGTGATTCGTTCAGGCACTCCCCATGCTTTTATTGCTCTGGATAAGGAGTTAAGAACTGTGTGAGTAGATTCTGAATAGCTTGCTGTATAACCAACAATCAACCCGGTTGCAGCATCAACCCACATTGTTGCGTAAGGTCTTACTAAGAGTCTTAGATTCTCAGAAGCATGATGTCTCCAAGGAGAGTATACCATAAAGTCATGAGGACGACCATCACCAACATAGTGCTTTCCGGGTATGTTGTCATTGACACGCTTAATATGAACTCTCACATTGTTCTTATAAGCCTTCTTGCCTTTACCAAGTGAGACAAGTACTCTATCAGCACGAGCCTGTGCCACGAACCTTGTAACTGTTCTTCTGGAGCATGGGAAAGAGAAACTATCCGGGTGTTCACTAAGAAGAATCTTATAGATATGGCTTGCTCTCAACTCTCTGGGATCTGCAGCTAATTGCCTAATCCTGAAGAGTACTTCATCAGGAACCTTGCTCTTGCGACCGGATGAGTGCCTGTTAGGAATCAAAGCAACCGGATAATTGATATGCCCGGATTCCTTCAGTTCCTTACTCCACTTATAGATGGTCTTAGACTTGATTTCCTGAATCCCAAGTACCTGAAGCTGTTTCCCGGCAAGAATGCTACTGCGAGAATCCCAGAACTTAGAGCTTTCTGTCTTAGACATACCTTCAACCTTCTTAGCTGATCTGAAATCATTCCAGAGCTTCACAATCTGAAGCTTTGCCCAAGCTTGCTCCCTCTCGGATTGAGAGCATTCCTTAAAAGCTTTCTCCTCATCCTTCTCAGCAGGTGTTGCTATTTCGAAGCGGTCACCATTACGACCAACGGGAGTTCGGGGAATTGCGTCCCGTCCAACAAAGTCCTCTGATTCCGTAGGGCATACAGCTTGCTTGTCTTTGGAGTGCATCAACTGTGTAGATGCGTCCTGTCCACCTTCGCTTGAGCTACGTACGCAGGCATCCCTGCCTGCATCTCCCTGGTTCTCAACTATAGGCTTTAGGCTATCAGCTATAGGCTGTTGCTCCTGATTCCCCTCTGTGGAGGGGTGCCGTGAACCGACCGCAGGGAGCTCGCAAGCTGGAAGCGAGCAACTTACGGCGGGGTGGTTCCCTTCAGCTTTAGGCTCTAGACTATCAGCTTTAGGCTGTTGAGGTTGATCATCAACCTCAACAAGTACCTCAAGCCTTTTCCGTCCTTTCGAACTCAATCCATCCCGGCTTTCAAGCATCCCGGACTTAGCTCGTCTTTGAATTGTCCTTTCGGTTGTGTTCATCAGTTCAGCAGCTTCCTTAGTGCTTTTCCAAATCTTCATATTTTCTCCAATCGTAATACGTAATAGCCCCCATGGTCACCTTCGGAATGGTCTTGACCTTGCGAATGGTTCAGACCATGAGGGTTGGTTACGTATTATCGATGGGACGATATATCTTTATTTGGTTGTTTCTTATTTGCTTCACCGGGAAGGAGGTTCACTTCATTGTAACCTTCGCAAGTAGATACTGAGTCAGCGTCTTCCAACAAATCCCCAATGACCATATTCAATAAGTTTAAGGCAGCTCCACCAGATGATGAGCTCAGTCTATAGAAATCTAATACAGTGAAATCTGGTTTGAATATCCCCTTTTTTTTGATTAGATCTCTTGTAGCTTCTAATTGGTTTACTTCGAAATTGGCTTTCAAAATCGCAAGTCGTTGATAGAACATATCTGAGATATCCTCATCATCAATTGTAACTATTGGCTTCCTGATCTGAGTTGAAGGATTACTCTCTTGTTCACTACCGTCAACTGTGTCCACTACGTCACTGCCAATCCCTGTATATGGTCTTCCATTATCAATAACAAGCTGAACACCTACTGATTCTCCTGAACCTGGATCTTCGAAATACTCAATTTTTGCTTCAGGAAACTCACTCTTATGATAAAAACCTAAACCATTGAGTAGCATTCTTAAGCTATCTGCAGATGCTAAACATGTTGTGCTTATTTTCTCTCTTAACTGATTATATACTTCTGTAGCTATAGCTTGTTCATTATTAACTATTACTTGTTCCATTATCCCCTCCATCCGGAATATATTGTTCTGATTTGATTAGTAAAAATGATGTTGTGATTCCATTCGATGTAATGCTCTCCGGCTGCCATAAACACTTTGTACATGCCCTCAATGGGATTATAATGCACTTGAATATAAACAACCTCTCTGAACCCGGTAACGAATCCCCTTTGAGTAAACTTAACATTGAGCTTAGTAGTTGCTTTTATAGCTGCTACAAACTCAGGAAGGCTCATCTTCTCACGCTTCACATTCAGTTCTTTCTTAGTCTTACCTGTAGAATGAGTGTCTCGCTCGTTATTCCCCTCTCGTAATTCCATGATGTTGGGAATGGTGGTTCTTTTCTTCATCATTCCACCCCACCATTAGCCTTAATCTGCGATGACCTAGAGAAGCTTGTAACAGGTTTTCCACCCATAAACTCACTATGTGCCTTTTCGACTTTCTGCTGGATTCGTGAAATCTCACGACGATATGATTCAATCTCAAGAATCTTATCTTGATAACGTCCTCGAAGCCTAAACTCAACCAGTAAGCTTCTTACTAAGAGAATCAGTAAGAATGCAATGATACCATAAGCATATATCATACAGCACCCCCAACACTATCGGAGCGGTCACCATTACGACCATCGGGAGTTCGGGGAATTGCGTCCTGTTTACTAACAACCGCTAACTCATCTGCGAACTCTTCCTCAATCCAAGCGACAACTTTAGAATTGAATCTGTTACCATTAACCACCTGACTCACCATCTGTGCTCCAACCTTGGCAATCCTGAGATCATGTAGCTTAAAACTAATCCAGGAAGGTGAGTACTTTCCCTCTCGGAGCATAATAGCTGCCTTTACCTGTCCCGGTGTGTATTTGAATTGTCTTTTAGTCATCAAGTGCCTCCGTCTGTAACTTGCTTCGATGTATATAACCAGCATCTTCTATATTCTTCTCAAGGTTGCTTATCCCGACAGGGCAACATCCGCAGTCTCCATCGCAATGACTAACAAGAGCACAAAGCTTATCACTAAGCTTCTCAAGTGGATGATCTTTCTCAATTTTCGCTTCTCCATTCTTCATTCGGATTCCTCCTCATTTTATCTTCTTGACTTTTTTCTCACTCTCTGCTTTTGTAGATACAGTTACATAAATATGTAAATACTACATATTAGTCAAGATGTTTTATGCAATAATTACATAAAGGTGTTTTAATGATTGGCAAAAGATTGAAGGAACTAAGGTTATCACAAGGACTTACACAAATGCAGATTTCTTCTGTATTGGAGATAAATCAAGGCAATTACAGTAGGTTAGAGAAGAATAACATAGAACCCAATATGCCATTATTACATAAAATCAGTAAACTATATAGTGTTAACCTGCATTGGCTTCTAACCGGAGAAGGTAATATGCTTCTCAATTCTCCTGAATTGCCAACAGTTTCATTCCCGGTAACTCACGAGATGAATGAAATCCCAATATCTGCTGAAATCTCAGCCGGGGAGCCTTTTGAAGCAATAGACCATGAACTTGGTGTTGTTCAAGTCTCCAGTGCCTTGCCTGTTGAGAGTCTTGTTGCTTTCCGGGTTAATGGTACAAGTATGAAACCTGTAGTGCAGCATAATGATATTGTGATCATCAACCGGGATTGCTTAGAGGATTGCTACGATAACCGGGTTGTTGCAGTTAGGATTGATGATGGTATCACCCTCAAAAAGTTTGTCCTGGATCATGAAAGTAAGAATGCCTGGTTATTCCCTTTCAACCTCAAATTCAAACCAATCAAGCTCAATGACAATATGGATGTCAGAATCATAGGAGTGTTGGATTACTTAATTAGATCATTCAAGTAGGAGGTGTCATGGCTCTGTTTTTAATCATTCTCATAGTAGGTGTTCTTTATTTCCTTTATAAGTCTTATGACAACACAACCTCTATATATGATGAACCTGGTGATGAAACCAAGAAAGTTAAAGGTTTTTCATTTGCATTCCCCTTCCTAAAAAACAAATGCAAGATGTGCGATAATAGTGATGATTCAATATTCACATTCACCTGTTCTAAGTGTGGTGCTAAACACTCAAAACTACAACTTATCACTGTATCCTCAACCTGTATAATACTTATCCTGCTTGTTAGCAGTGCAATCAACATCCCCAGTAAGACAAATACCGGAAAGGAATCTTTATCAGGTTCCATAAGCTACTTAAAAAGCATAAAAGAAGTAGAGTGGGTGTCAGTCGATGGCAATGATGTATACATTGGATTCAATCAGTTCCCTAATGATTTTAAGACAATATGCAAAGGTGCAGCACTACGAGGAAATGAAGAGATTGACTTTGGCGTTCATGTCTGGGCAATAGATGCAAATAGATACTCCAACTCTTGGAGACCTGGATCAGGTAGCTATCAATATGAGGTAACTGCGAGACATGGCAGAATAGAATAGCAGGTTCCGTTATAGTGTCGCCTATTATTTCTCTATCATTTTGACCTAAAGCGTGTGTGTCGCCTATATTGTCGCCTATCTAAAGTATTATTTTCTGATTATTTAGCGTTAGTGTCGCTTATCGCTGTCGCCTATGTCGCCTATTATTTCTCTACCATTTTGACCTAAAGCGTGTGTGTCGCCTATATTGTCGCCTATGTCGCCTATTATTTCTCTACCATTTTGACCTAAAGCGTGTATGTTGCCTATATTGTCGCCTATCTAAAGTATTATTTTCTGATTATTTAGCGTTAGTGTCGCTTATCGCTGTCGCCTATGTCGCCTATTATTTCTCTACCATTTTGACCTAAAGCGTGTATGTTGCCTATATTGTCGCCTATCTAAAGTATTATTTTCTAATTACTTAGCGTTAGTGTCGCTTATCACTGTTGCCTATGTCGCCTATTATTTCTCTATCATTTTGACCTAAAGTATAAGAACCGAGTCCCGGTAGTGCTGTAAATTGCTAATTGCCATTAAATTGCCAAACTTCGCCAAACATCTCCAAATTTCTCCGTTATTTTGTCCCTCTATGATTATTTCTCGCCAATAAAAATTGTTCCCTATAACCCCTAAACCCCCATTTTCAGCGAAGCTAAAATATATTCCCCTATTTCTCTCTCATTCTGTCCCCCCCTATGAGTTTCGGGCACTTTTGGGCAAAACCACCTAAGTAGTGGAATGTACAATAGGAATCTCTTTAATTAATGGGCTATCACCTAACTGTAATCTTCCTCTGTACTGTCAATGGCAGTGAGAAATGGTACACGATGGCAGTGAAAAGTGGTACAAAACTGCCAACCTTTAAAAATGACTACTTCAAGACAGTTTGGAGTAGGTATGATTGGAGTAGAAGTGTATCATTCAATAAAAACTATGCATAAGCAAGGGCATAGTCAGCGTAAGATCGCAGAGGAGTTGTCTCTATCAAAGACAACAGTAGGTAAATACATAAATATGACACTTGATGAGTTCATGGAACTAATAAACAATAGCATTCGTGAAAGCAGTTTTGCCATATGTGAGCAATATGTCCGCGAAAGGCTTAGCAAATATCCACGATTAAGAGCTAGTGTACTATATTTAGAAGTTAAGAAAAAGTTCCCTGAGATAAAAGCAAAAGACAGAGCTTTCCGAGATTTTGTTCGTAAGCTAAAGCAGACTTATCCTGTCGATAAATACCGTAATTATGCAGTAATCGAGACGGCTCCCGGTGTTCAGGTTCAAGTTGATCCAGGTGAGATGAAAGTAGTTTTGGGTAATAAACGTCAAAGAGTTTATTTTATAGTTTTTGTGCTTTCCCACTCGCGTCAAAGCTATGTCCATTGGAGCACAACACCATATAACACATCAAGGTTTATTGAAGCTCATCGTGAAGCTTTTATCTATTTTGAAGGTATCCCTTCAGAGTGTGTTTACGACCAGACAAAGCTTGTAGTAATACAGGAACGCTATCGGGAAGTAATCTTAAATAATCAGTTCCATCAGTTTGCAGCAAAAACGGGCTTTCATCCTCATGTATGCGAAGGCTATGATCCACAAAGCAAGGGTAAAGTAGAGCGTAATGTCTCAGAAGTAAAGCATGGCTTTATGTATGGCAAAGAGTTCAAAGACCTGGCAGACCTGCGTTCACGCGGACTTGAGTGGCTTTTACACTTTAACGGCAGAACCCATGGCACAACCCGTAAAGTACCATCAGAAGTATGGCAAGAAGAGAGGTTAAAGCTAAAAGATATTCCAGAGTTTATCTTCACTTTAGAAGTTCGTAATGCAGATAAAACAGGCTTAATCTCGTATGAGGGTAATAAGTACTCTGTTCCATTAGAGTATCAGCGAAAACAGGTATATGTGCAAAAAGAAAAGAGCACTTTAGTGGTGATGGATATTTATACAAGAAAGGAAATCTGCCAACATGAGCTATGCACAGAAAAAGGCAAAATCATCAAAAACACTAATCATTATCGGGATTTTACGGTAGTGCTACAAGAGCTTATTGAGCGAGTAAAGGATGAGATGAGTGAATATATCCAAGGAGAAGAACTAATCCAGAGGCTTGTTAATGATAACCCTAAAATAGCAAGGGATCAGTTGAGAGCCTTAAGCAAGTTTAAGCGTAACTATGAAACAGATGTATGGGAGTCAGTGCTTCCTGAGGTAATGACTCTTTCGCATGTAAAGGCAACAGCCATAGAGAAGCTTCTGAATGCAAAAGTAAGACAAATGAAGCTAAATGAATTATCAGAATCAGAACCACAACAAGACTCAGAGAGTTCATTAATAGAGCGCTCATTAGATGACTACATGAAGGTGTTATAAGATGATAGAGATAACTAAAACATACATCAAAAGGGCTCGTTGTACTCATATTTTGAATACTCTTGAAAGTGCAGTTTTAGAAGCAGAGAAACAGAATATGACTTATCTGGAGTTCGTACATTATCTATTTGAAAAAGAGAACTCAGGAAGGAATCAAACCAATATCAACAGAAGACTTAAACAGGCTCACATCCCGGTAATAAAGACCTTTGATGAGTTCGACTATGCTTATCAACAAGTAATAACCAAAAGACAAGTAAAGGAGTGGAAGAACTTTGTCTGGCTGGAGCAGAGGAGGAATATAATTTTAATGGGACCTCCGGGAGTAGGTAAGACTCATGTTGCAACAGCACTCAGTTATGAAGCAATAAAGGCAGGATATAAGGTGGTGTTTTATAATCTGAACAACCTTATCGAAGAACTTGTACTAGCTGAAGCAGATAACAACATAGATAAATATCTAAGCAATATAGCCAAGAATGATCTGATAGTTATAGATGAGATGGGGTATCTTCCTCTCCAGACAAAGGCAGCTAATCTGTTCTTTAGACTCATCCATCTCTTATACGAATTTAGATCAGTAATCATAACATCGAATAGGTTGTTTAATGAATGGGGAGCTATTTTTAACGACAATGTGATAGCAACTGCTATTCTTGATAGATTACTCCATCACTCACAACCAATTACAATGCTCGGAGACAGCTTTAGACTAAGGAATTTTCAAAAATGAAGACTGTACCATTTTTAAATGCCAAACTGTACCAATTTAAAATGCCATTGACACCTCTGTACTTTCTGAGCTAATCTGAGGAATCAGTGGCAACTCTTCCTATATGTCAGTGCAAGTCAGTGCCTGTCAGTATAAGTCTGTGGATATTAAAAAAGGCCACCGTTTCCGGTAGCCTTTTCATTTATAATAGTCTATTTCTTATTTATTATTCAAGAAAGCAAGAGTAGCACCGAGTGCAATTGAGTACATCTTAGTTTCGGTTGTGTCACCACGAGATGAGAGCACAGCCGGAACCTTAGCTCCAACAACGAGAGCACCAAGTGATGCACCA
This sequence comes from Cloacimonadales bacterium (SeqCode), assembly GCA_963677495.2. Classification (GTDB taxonomy): domain Bacteria; phylum Cloacimonadota; class Cloacimonadia; order Cloacimonadales; family JAFGVF01; genus Zophobacter. The sequence goes on along the minus strand of CAXXOU010000004.1, from coordinate 709,133 downwards.
CCGAAGCGTGTGATTGATTTATAGAATACGTTTCCGCTTTCAATATTAGGGAATACAACGCAATCAACATCACCGGCAACAGGGCTAACAAGCTTTTTAATTTTAACTGACTCAGCATCAACCATAAGGTCAAAAGCGAGAGGACCGTCAACATAGGCACCTTTAATCTGACCTCTTTCGGCCATCTTAGAGATAATAGCCGCGTCAACACAAGCTTGCATCTTAGGAAGAGTCTGCTCAGAAGCAGCGAGCATACCAACTTTAGGTTTTTCGATACCAAGTGCATGAGCTGTTTTTATTAGGTAGTTAGTAATAGCAATCTTCTGATTCAAGTCCGGAGCAGGGATAATAGCAACATCACCGGCAATCATAAGCTTATGATAACTTGGAATCTCAAACACAGTTACATGACTAAGCACAGCTTTCTTCTCCATGAGGCCACGCTCTTTATTAAGGATAGCTCTCATATATTGATCAGTGCTTAAGAGACCTTTCATAATAAGGTCACCTTCACCGGCATTAATCATATCACATGCTTTCAAAGCACACTGCATCGGATTTGATTCATGAATAACCTGGAACTTATTAACATCGATTCCCTCTTCCTTACAAACCTTCTCGATTGTCTCCTTGTCACCGAGTAAGATACCATCAATAATACCTTTATCAACTGCCATATTAACAGCTCCGATTGTGTGAGAGTCATTTGCATATACAGCAACAAGTTTCTTCTTTGGTTTATCCTTTAAGAAATCGAATGTTTGAGATAGTTTAGTGAAAGCCATTTATCCTCCAGAATATATTGTTATTTCCCCAAAATTCTTTTCATACGGCATGCTGTCAAGTGAATATCAGTTAATAGTATGTTCAACGACGTTGCACGTCGCTTTCTTCAAAATGTACATCGACGTTGCACGTCCCTTTCTTCAAATGTACATCGATGTTGCACGTCGTTTCCCCAATGTAACGCAACCACCCCTGGGTGATTGAAACGGTCCGGAGCACCGTTTTACGTAGCTCAGCTGTCTCGGCTGAGGTCAACACTTTCGTAGGGGCTCAACATCTTGAGCCCTCAGATGTCTCCTAAGTACACCGTAGCTCAGCTATCCACTGTACTATTTCTTATATATATCAGCTACGAAGTTAGCTGAACCTGAATAGCCCCATGCGCAAGCGTGGGGTCAACAACCACCAACAAACCACGACCCCAAAGGGGTCGAACTATTCCCTTTTTGCATCTTGCATTTTACATCTTGCATTTTGCATCTAGCATTCAGCATTCAGCTATTGGCTCTAGGCTATTACCTGTGAAACCTCGTTTCACTTACCCTTGCTCACAAAAAGCCCGTTTTACTTACAAAATGGTAAACTTTTTTATTTTTTCATTTCGGGAATTTTAAACTCTCCATAATCATAAGGAAGGTATATCATCCAACTTTTTCATAAGAATTAACATAAATGAACAATATTCATACTTCAAGAATAACTGTATAATCTAGACGCACTTAGATTAAAATCATTTTTCTAATTCCAATACGACTCTTTTTATGTTTGGATAAATATTTTTCTTTTCATTGAACACACTGTTTCTAAGCGTCTTGGATGATGATATAGTTAAAACTAAAGGACTCAGATTATTGATAAAACTCTTCTTATCTAAAAAACCATTCAAATACTTGTCGCAAGTATAGTCAATAGTGTTTAAATACTCTTCTTTCCTCTCTTCAACCATAGCTGCAACAACTGAGGTTAGTTCAGTTTTATTTTTAGGAATACTTGTAAGTTTGTCACAGATATCTAAGAATTTTGACCTAGCATCTCTAATATCAATTAGCAGTTTATGTTCAAGATCAAATTTACGTTGCTTTAACTCAACTCTATAACTAAATAGATAAAAAGAAGAATTAAGTACTGAAATCAATAAAGCTAGAAAGGGTATTATGTAATCAATAAATAACTCCATTCTGCTAAACCTCAGCTTCAATCTCTTGATTTAATGTTTGTACTTCAGCTTCAATTACATCTATTGCAGGTTTAATGTATTCTTCAATAGCATTCAAGCTTTGTGCAAACCTTTCACTTTCTTGAGCTTCATCAAGTATCTCAGCTTTCTTAACTAACCTTGTTTTTCTAAGATATTTTTTTATTTCATTTAGAAGCGAAACTTTGAATTGCTTTGTTAATGGCTCATTATTAGATTCGTATACTAATTTTTCAATATCATCTAAAATCTTTGCAAACTCGTCATGTAGACTGGAATCTCTTTTCCCGCGTAATCTTTGTGCGTATTCCTTTGCTAACTCTTTTTTTGTTGGCATTTCAACTCCTTACTTTATTGTTTTGTAAATCAATTCTCAATTTCAAGAAATTTATAGTATCCAATAACCCTTTGCCCGATCCTCCACATAAGAGAGTCTTCAACTTTAAACTGAATTGTTCTTCCGTGAGAAAACTCTCTAGGTTTTGTACGATAATTGTGAAAGTAATTTGTAATATCATTTAATGTTAACAAATTATAGATTTGTTCTTCAATTGCCTTTGTATTATAATTTGTGGCACTTTTTAGATGGGAATATAAAAATTTATTCATAGTAGATCTAGATCTAGATCTCTTCCTTAAGATTAATTCAAGTATATTTGTACTTAAGTGAATACTTACATAATGAAGATTGTTCTCCGTAATCGTCCTGTCATATATAATAGTAATAGAACGAACCATTTCAATAATATACATTAATCTGATAATTAACGGTTTAGATCGATTATGTAACAATGAGTTATCAATATACTGATCTATGAACTCACTCTTTAGCTTAAAAGCAGTCATATATGCATAATTTGTAACAAAATCGTTCGCGATTGAAGTAGAAATATCTTCACTTCCTGCAACAAGATATTTCCCACCTAATGTAGCAATTCTGGATATTGTTGTCTTTCTAAATTTGTCATATGGCACCAATAAAGATGTAAGTACTTCTAACAGAACTTTACTTTCATTCATTCTACTTTCTATCAAATCCTGCTCCTTTAAATGACATATATTTACATTTTAGTATCTCATGGCATTTCTTTAGATTTTATTAGATTAAGGTAAATTCGTCAAAGAATCACCCATTATCAATAATCAATTTTATCTCATTTAACATATTCTGAATTATTCCTAATCTAGACTTGTTCTTTTCATTATCCTGAGGAAACCATTGATTTCTAGCTGGATGAGGAATATTTTCTGCCCAACTTGGATATGGTATTTCTTCAATGTCTCCTTTACTAATAAGCTGTTCAATAACAACTCTAGCAAATGTACCACATGGAATAATATATTCAACACCATTATCAATTGCAGTTAATAATCTAGCTTTAAAGTCATTGATAATTTCATCATGTAACTGTTGCAGTTTTTCCGAAGATTCTCCTTTAACATATTTATCTTGTTTTTTACTAATTCGCTTGAATATCACTGAGTTTCTTAGGACATCGGTACTAAGTCTATGTTGCATAGGATAATTACATACATTCATTACTCCAAGTTGCTTTACGAAATTTTTGTCTTCATCGGATAATGTGTTAAGTTCATTATTCTCATTTTTTATTAGATTACCTATTCCTATGATTGGATTATCGTTGGTCTTCTGTAATAATAACCTTGTCATATCCTTTCCTGATTTTCCAACTGCAGGATTTTTACTCTTAACTTCATTGTTTCCAGGTGATTCAAGTATGAAAAGAATCCTCACCCCATAATTCACTGCATCTAATACAAAATCCTTTTGATCAAACATTTTTTTCAAATAAGGTGTTGCCATAACTTTCCCTCCAGATAAAATATGGAGTATAATGTATTTTAAGTTCTTCATAAGTCAAGAAACTTTTTAACATTTTCCCTAAAGTTTATTAAACCACGCAAGTTACCTTCATTTCTCCCTCATCTCCCAGCAGTAATTCCTGTGAGACACTTGGGAAACCCTTGTGAAACACTTGGGTAATCCTTGGGTTAAATACTAAGAAGTGACCAATTTGTTAATAAGTTAGAATCAATTTGCAAGCAACAATTACTGCTGAGAGTAGAGAGGGAAAGAGGATGCAAAATGCAAAATGCAAAATGCTGAATGCTGAATGCAAGATGCATCCGTCTTCTATTATCCGGAGCGACAGGAAATGAAAGGAATAAAAATGAAGAATTAAACCACCCCATCGACAAGTCGCCACCCCTCTACGAGAGGGGAATAACACTCCGCCGTTTCCAACTGCACCCCTCTACAAGAGGGGAATGTAACAAGAGCACCATTTAGAAGGTCTTGGGACCATTCTAAAGGTACTGTTACTGAGTTGCGTGGGAACGACGTTCAACGTCGTTGTACATGTGAAGCTGAGTTACGTAAACGCGTGTAAATAAATTTATTGACAACTAGTTAGCTATATGCTGAACTTTGTTCAGGAATTCTAAGAGGTATGACTATGAAAAAGACATTAATTCTATGCATTTTTATTACTATTATTCTATCTATTCAAGCTGAAACCATCTTCTTTTATGATTTCGATTCTAACTTCGATTACTACTTCTCATGGGAACAACAGAGGATAAGTGGTCTGGGTAGCTGGTCTCTTGCTGAAGGTGGACATAATGATCACCCCCCTACTGCACATTCCAATTCAAGAAATGCTTTCTTCTTCTATCCTTCAACAGACGGGAATTCTTCACGTATGGTATTACCTGAAATGGACTTAGCTAATTACAATAATCTGTATCTTCGCTTCTGGATATGTAAAGAAGCCTGGTTCAATGATAGTGATTTGATTGAGGTTCAAAAGAAAACAACCGAAAACGGAAGCTGGCAGAACATGTACAACAATATCTTCGATATATACGATTGGTCATATATTGAAGTACCGTTAGGGACTTGTACATCAACTACTGAAATCGGATTTGCAGGTACTGCCTATTATGGTTTCGGTATTTGTATTGATGATATTGAGGTAGTAGGAACCCCTATTGGTCCCGGCATGGCAACTTCACCCCTTCCAGATATATATGAAACAGATGTTAGTCTGACAACTGACTTGAGCTGGTCGACAGGTTCAAACTCTACTACAGCTGAAGTGCTGTTTGATACTGTCTCTCCCCCAACTAATGTAATCTATTCAGGCAGTAGCATTGCATCACTCAGTAATGCTCAACTTGGCGGTCCATTAATGCCCGGTGTTACTTACTACTGGAAGGTTAACTCGGGTAATGGAACTCTCACTACGAACGGTATGGAATGGGCATTTACTACTGAACTCGGGACAGCTACTCTCCCCTATTCGGAAGGCTTTGAGACCGGGTTAATTAAGTTCAACAACTACTCTCAGAACAACACGTATTGGCAAATAGGAAGTGAGTTTTACTGTGAAGGCTCACAAGCTGCTTTCTGTGCGTATGAAGCTAATGATGAGAATATTCTCTTCCAGACTTCCAGTTTAGACCTTTCTGCGCATAACAATGCTATACTCACATTTAAGCATATTGCTAAAACGGAAGCGAATGGTGATAACTGTCTGATTGAATACACTACTGATGACGGGAATAGTTGGACCGGTTTTGCTCCGGCACAGTATCTTGGTTCTTCAGAAAACTATAGTGGCGCAACAGGATTTAGTGAGAGCTCCTATATACAATGGGAGCAGGATGACACTGTAGATAATTCATGGTGGCAACAGGAGATGTTTGATTTGACCGATTTTGCGAATGAATCAAGCTTCTCAATCCGATTTAGACTGACAGCTAACAGTTCGATTCAGAAAGCCGGGTGGTTTATTGATGACATCAATATTGCTGAACGAGGAAGCTCACCCCAGATTCAGCTTAGCACACATACTATAGCTAAAACTATTGCGCAAGAGAGCACAGACAGCGAACCACTTGTACTTGAGAATACCGGGGATATGGACTTGATTTACCATGCCTCTGTAACCGGTCCGGCCACAAGAGATATATTGATGGAGGACTTCGAAGGTGCATCATTCCCTTCTGACGGATGGAATCTATATAGAGTCGGTGCTCAAAACTATAGTGGATGGCAAAGGACTTCCTCGACTTCTCACTCCCCTACTAAATCAATCTATCATGCTGATTCGAACTATAGCGGTATGGCAGAAGATTGGATTGTGACTCCGCTTATTTCGCTCGGGGTTGATAACTCCCTTAATTTCTGGGAAAAGAACCAGTATGTGGATAGTTATCAGTACTATACATATCATGGGGTTTGGATATCAACAGGAAGTGGAGACCCCAATGATGGTGAGTTTGTAGAATTGCAAGAGTTCGGTGTTCATACACCTAACTGGACCCAGAGAACGATTGATTTATCTGACTATAACAGTAGTGATGTCTATATTGGGTTCTATTACAGGGGTGATTATGACTCGATCTGGAGAATTGATGACATTGATGTTTCCGGTGGTTTGGAAACACCTTGGCTAACGTTGGATGGTTCTTTTCATAGAAACGGATATTTGAGCTCTAGTCAAACAGAATTAATCAATGTGCATTTGGATTCTGACGGACTTGATGTGGGCACTTATACTGCCAGAATTATTGTTGACCATAATGGTAGTACACCATCTGAGACAGTGAATGTTACAATGGATGTTGTCAGCTACCAGATTGTAGCCCCATCGAATGTGGTGGTTGAAGTTTTAGGTGATGTTCTAACACTCAACTGGGATGCTGTTGATGGAGCTGTAGGATACCGTGTTTACTTTGCTGACACACCGGACAGTGATTATATCTTAGCACCAAATGGAGAGACTGTGAACACCAGCTGGAGTGTAAATGTCACTGAGGGTAAGGAGTTTTACTTCATAAAGAGTGTATTTGAGTAATGTACCTTTGGAATGGTTGAGTGTGCGAGACCTTGCAAATGGTGCAACTCGAAGGGGAACACCCCACCGTTTCCAAAAACGGTACCCCCTATGAGAGGGGAATATAACAAGAGTACCATTTAGAAGGTCTTGGGACCATTCTAAAGGTACTGTTGCTGAATTAGGTGGGAACGACGTGCAACGTCGTTGTACATGTGAAGCTGAGTTACGTAACTGAACCTTTGGAATGGTTGAGTGTGCGAGACCTTGCAAATGGTGCAACTCGAAGAAACACCCCATCGTTACCAAAAACGGTACCCCCTATGAGAGGGGAATATAACAAGAGTACCATTTAGAAGGTCTAGGGACCATTCTAAAGGTACTGTTGCTGAGTTAACGTGCAACGTCGTTGTACAACATGTGAAGCTGAGTTACGTAACTGAACCTTTGGAATGGTTGAGTGTGCGAGACCTTGCAAATGGTGCAACTCGAAGAAACACCCCATCGTTACAAAAAACGGTACCCCCTATGAGAGGGGAATATAACAAGAGTACCATTTAGAAGGTCTTGGGACCATTCTAAAGGTACTGTTGCTGAATTAGGTGGGAACGACGTGCAACGTCGTTGTACATGTGAAGCTGAGTTACGTAACTGAACCTTTGGAATGGTTGAGTGTGCGAGACCTTGCAAATAGTGCAACTCGAATGCACCCCACCGTTACCAAAAACGGTACCCCCTATGAGAGGGGAATATAACATGTCAATGGCATTTTAAATTGGTACAGTTTGGCATTTAAAAATGGTACAGTCTTCATTTTTGAAAATTCCTTAGTCTAAAGCTGTCTCCGAGCATTGTAATTGGTTGTGAGTGATGGAGTAATCTATCAAGAATAGCAGTTGCTATCACATTGTCGTTAAAAATAGCTCCCCATTCATTAAACAACCTATTCGATGTTATGATTACTGATCTAAATTCGTATAAGAGATGGATGAGTCTAAAGAACAGATTAGCTGCCTTTGTCTGGAGAGGAAGATACCCCATCTCATCTATAACTATCAGATCATTCTTGGCTATATTGCTTAGATATTTATCTATGTTGTTATCTGCTTCAGCTAGTACAAGTTCTTCGATAAGGTTGTTCAGATTATAAAACACCACCTTATATCCTGCCTTTATTGCTTCATAACTGAGTGCTGTTGCAACATGAGTCTTACCTACTCCCGGAGGTCCCATTAAAATTATATTCCTCCTCTGCTCCAGCCAGACAAAGTTCTTCCACTCCTTTACTTGTCTTTTGGTTATTACTTGTTGATAAGCATAGTCGAACTCATCAAAGGTCTTTATTACCGGGATGTGAGCCTGTTTAAGTCTTCTGTTGATATTGGTTTGATTCCTTCCTGAGTTCTCTTTTTCAAATAGATAATGTACGAACTCCAGATAAGTCATATTCTGTTTCTCTGCTTCTAAAACTGCACTTTCAAGAGTATTCAAAATATGAGTACAACGAGCCCTTTTGATGTATGTTTTAGTTATCTCTATCATCTTATAACACCTTCATGTAGTCATCTAATGAGCGCTCTATTAATGAACTCTCTGAGTCTTGTTGTGGTTCTGATTCTGATAATTCATTTAGCTTCATTTGTCTTACTTTTGCATTCAGAAGCTTCTCTATGGCTGTTGCCTTTACATGCGAAAGAGTCATTACCTCAGGAAGCACTGACTCCCATACATCTGTTTCATAGTTACGCTTAAACTTGCTTAAGGCTCTCAACTGATCCCTTGCTATTTTAGGGTTATCATTAACAAGCCTCTGGATTAGTTCTTCTCCTTGGATATATTCACTCATCTCATCCTTTACTCGCTCAATAAGCTCTTGTAGCACTACCGTAAAATCCCGATAATGATTAGTGTTTTTGATGATTTTGCCTTTTTCTGTGCATAGCTCATGTTGGCAGATTTCCTTTCTTGTATAAATATCCATCACCACTAAAGTGCTCTTTTCTTTTTGCACATATACCTGTTTTCGCTGATACTCTAATGGAACAGAGTACTTATTACCCTCATACGAGATTAAGCCTGTTTTATCTGCATTACGAACTTCTAAAGTGAAGATAAACTCTGGAATATCTTTTAGCTTTAACCTCTCTTCTTGCCATACTTCTGATGGTACTTTACGGGTTGTGCCATGGGTTCTGCCGTTAAAGTGTAAAAGCCACTCAAGTCCGCGTGAACGCAGGTCTGCCAGGTCTTTGAACTCTTTGCCATACATAAAGCCATGCTTTACTTCTGAGACATTACGCTCTACTTTACCCTTGCTTTGTGGATCATAGCCTTCGCATACATGAGGATGAAAGCCCGTTTTTGCTGCAAACTGATGGAACTGATTATTTAAGATTACTTCCCGATAGCGTTCCTGTATTACTACAAGCTTTGTCTGGTCGTAAACACACTCTGAAGGGATACCTTCAAAATAGATAAAAGCTTCACGATGAGCTTCAATAAACCTTGATGTGTTATATGGTGTTGTGCTCCAATGGACATAGCTTTGACGCGAGTGGGAAAGCACAAAAACTATAAAATAAACTCTTTGACGTTTATTACCCAAAACTACTTTCATCTCACCTGGATCAACTTGAACCTGAACACCGGGAGCCGTCTCGATTACTGCATAATTACGGTATTTATCGACAGGATAAGTCTGCTTTAGCTTACGAACAAAATCTCGGAAAGCTCTGTCTTTTGCTTTTATCTCAGGGAACTTTTTCTTAACTTCTAAATATAGTACACTAGCTCTTAATCGTGGATATTTGCTAAGCCTTTCGCGGACATATTGCTCACATATGGCAAAACTGCTTTCACGAATGCTATTGTTTATTAGTTCCATGAACTCATCAAGTGTCATATTTATGTATTTACCTACTGTTGTCTTTGATAGAGACAACTCCTCTGCGATCTTACGCTGACTATGCCCTTGCTTATGCATAGTTTTTATTGAATGATACACTTCTACTCCAATCATACCTACTCCAAACTGTCTTGAAGTAGTCATTTTTAAAGGTTGGCAGTTTTGTACCACTTTTCACTGCCATCGTGTACCATTTCTCACTGCCATTGACATATAACAAGAGTACCATTTAGAAGGTCTAGGGACCATTCTAAAGGTACTGTATTTCTGCTGAGTTACGTGGGGATAGTACAACTAAGCAGATATAATGATGGCGGAGAAGTAGGGATTCGAACCCTAGGTACGCTTGTGACGTACACACGGTTTCCAACCGTGCTCCTTCGGCCAGCTCGGACACTTCTCCGCATGTGAGAATGAGGAAATTCTCATATGTTAATTTGTCAATAATAATTTGAGCGATACCCACTTACTGAAAACTGCATTCCTTACAAATTAAGATAAAGAAAACAGGGAATCGTTAAATAAATCACAATATAAAAGTTTTGCGTCGAAAAAGTGGAAACCATTATGAAATCATATCAAACTGATTATCATGTAGTTGCAAGATTGATAACTTAGCTTTTGTCTTTATTATTGACAAAATTATATATTTACAATCAATGCAGGCAAAATAATAAACTAAAAGGAGATATGTATGCCGTATATTTCCAATACTGACAAAGATCGTCAGGAAATGTTAAAAGCGATTGGTGTAGAGAAGTTTGAAGAGCTGCTCTCCCCAATTCCTGAAAAGTTCGTATTAAAAGAGCTTCTGAACCTGGGAGACCCTGTTTCAGAACTTGAGATTCTCAACCGAATTAACGTCCTTTCTAACAAGAACACCTGTTCATTTGGTGCAAACTCATTCCTCGGTGGTGGAGTTTATGATCACTTTATCCCTGCTGCAGTAGATTCTGTAGTATCTAAACCTGATTTCTTTACTGCTTATACTCCTTATCAGGCTGAAGTTAGCCAAGGTACTTTGCAGTATATCTACGAATATCAGACAATGATTTGTAACCTTACAGGAATGGAAGTTGCCAACGCATCTATGTATGATGCAGCAACTGCTATAGCTGAAGCTATCCTTATGGCTGTTCGCAAGACTCGTCTTAATAAAGCAGTTATTGCCGGTACAATCCATCCTAACTATAAAGAAGTAATAAAAGTTTATACCGAAGGTATTGGAACTGAAATAGTATACGCTGAGACAAAAGGCGGCTTGGTTGATCTTGATGATATAAAAGCTAAAACTGATAAAGCAACAGCTTGTGTCATTCTTCAAACTCCTAACTTCTTCGGAAACCTTGAAGATGCTTTCGCAGTTGAAGAGATTGCTCATTCAAATCCAAAAACAATGTACATTGTTTCTGCTGACCCAATCAGTCTATCAATTCTAAACTCACCTGCTGAGTATAACGCTGATATCGTTGTTGGTGAAGGTCAGGTTCTCGGTAATGCTGTAAACTACGGTGGACCACTCTTTGGTTTCTTCGCTACAAACAGTATTAAAAATGCAAGAACAATGCCGGGTAGAATCGTTGGTGCTACGCTTGATGCTGATGGAAAGAAAGCTTATAGCTTAACTCTTCAGGCTAGAGAACAACATATCAAGCGTCAAAAAGCAACATCGAACATCTGCTCTAACCAGTCACTCTGCGTGTTGGCTGCAACTGTATATATGACATTAATGGGTAAAGAGGGACTTAAAGAAGTTGCTACACTTGCCATGACTAAGGCACACTACCTTGCTGATGAGTTAGCAAAGCTTGATGGATTCAGTCTTGCTTATCCAAACTCAACATTCTTCAGAGAGTTTGTAATAAACACACCTGTACCTGCTGACAAGATTGTTCATACACTGGCAAGACAGAGTATCTATGCCGGTATCGATATGGCACCATACGGTGATGCAAATCAGTTGATGGTTGCAGTTACTGAGAAGAAAACAAAGGCTCAAATGGATGCCCTTGTGAAAGCTATTCAGGAGGTAAAATAATGTCTAAGACTATCTTTGAAAATAGCCGTGCAGGACGCAAAGGATACACACTTCCTAAAAATGATATTGATGTAAAATTAGATAGTATTCTCCCGGATAGATTTAAAAGAAAAGAGTCAGCTGAGCTTCCGGAAGTTAGTGAACTTGATGCAATGCGTCATTTCCTTGACTTAGCTCATAAGAATCACTCAGTTGATAAAGGTTTCTATCCACTCGGTTCATGTACTATGAAGTACAACCCGAAAGTTAATGAAGTTGCTGTACGTAACTCAGGACTAGGTAATGTACATCCTTACCAACCTGAAGAATCAGTACAGGGTGCATTAGAGATAATGCATGAGCTTCAGAGCGATTTAGCAGAGATTTCCGGTATGGCAAATGTTACATTACAGCCTGTTGCCGGTGCTCAAGGTGAATTCGTTGGTTTAAAACTTATCGCTGCTTATCACAAAGCAAAAGGTAATACACATAAAGACACTATTATTATGCCTGATTCTGCACATGGTACTAATCCTGCCAGTTGCAGTCTTGCAGGTTTCAAAGTTGTTGAATTAGCTTCTAATGAACATGGTAAAGTTGACATCGAGCACCTTAGAGAGCTTGTTGATGAGAATACTGCGGGTTTCATGCTTACTAATCCAAATACACTCGGTCTTTTCGAAGGCAGAGTTGAGGAGATTGCTGAGATCATCCATAGCGTTGATGGTCTCATGTACATGGATGGTGCTAACCTTAACGCTCTTCTTGGAATCGTACAACCCGGTAAGATTGGATTTGATGTCCTTCATTTCAACCTTCATAAGACCTTCTCTACCCCACACGGTGGTGGTGGCCCCGGTTCAGGTCCTGTTGGTGTGGTTGAAACACTTCTTCCTTACCTTCCAGTTCCAATGGTGGATCAAAGAGAAGATGGCACTTATTACCTTGATTACAGACATCAGGAAACTTCTATCGGTAAAGTGCATACTTTCTTTGGTAACTTTGCTGTGAATGTAAGAGCTTTTGTCTATATCAAAATGCTTGGTGCTCAAGGTATCAGAGCTGCCGGTGAGAATGCTGTTCTTAATGCAAACTATCTCCAAGCAAGACTCGCACCATATTACAATATCCAGTATAAAGATACATATTGTATGCATGAGTTTGTTGCTGATGCTACCTGGCAGAAAGAGAAGTATGGCGTTATTACTCTCGATATCGCAAAGAGACTTCTCGATAATGGTATGCATGCTCCAACAGTATACTTCCCGCTTATCATCAAAGAAGCTATGATGATTGAACCTACAGAAACTGAGAGTAAAGAGACACTCGATGAGTTTGTAGATGTAATGATTAAGATTGCTAAAGAGTGCGAAACTGATGCTGATCTCTTGCACCATGCACCAATCTCAACCCCTGTTAGACGTGTTGATGATGTGCTTGCTGCCAGAAAACTTAACGTAAGATACGTACCTGAAGATTAACTCAGAGTATTGTATATATATTGAAAGAGTGCCGTAAAAGGCACTCTTTTTTAATTGAACCCTAAAAGGGTTACCCATTGTTAGCCATAGGTTTCAACCTATGGGAAAATACCCTTCTAAGAATCAACCCTGACAGGGTTGCCCATTACAATATTGGGTGATAGCAACAAATGTTTGAAGATACCAATGTAAAATGTAACAAGAAATATTTTGAATGGTCGACCCCTTCAGGGTCGGATCGGTTTTCTATTCCTATCCATGGGCTAAAGCACCATGGCTAACATTGGGTTATCCTTTTAGGATATAATACAATCCCGTTTTAGGGAGTTTGTCGCGACCAACGGGAGAACGGACTTCCTAATAAAGCTTTAGGATTGCAAGACATTATCCCAAAGGGATAAAATGTGAGTAGCCATGTATGCAATGCATGGTATCAAGCCTACCGAACATCCACGACCCCAACGGGGTCGAATATACTATAATTACACCCTATTATAAGCATATTCAACCCACTTCGGGGTTGATTTAGATTACTGTCTATGAACCCCGAATTGCATTCGGGGCTACTCAAAGGTAACCCTTCCAGGGTTAGATACAACTCCGAAAACCTGTGTCATACTCGGAAAGGAAGCGAGAATAACACGATGCTTTATTTATCTACAATAAACAACTTGGATACATTTAGGAACTGAAAGCTATGATTAATACTACTGAGACAATTATAATAAAAGCTATTATTAACAAAACTGGTATTATCAACTTTGTATCTCCCCCTTTTACTTTTATACTAAAATGACCGGATCCTGTCTCCATTTGCTGTGTGGCGTGCACATACATTCCTTGTTTTTTCATTTCAGCCAGTTCATTCATTATCACCGAGAAATCATGCTGAGCAATTCTACTTTTTGCAATTTTTTCTAAAGCACGGTTCCTTACTTCTACTTCTTCAGAAGCAATCTTCTGAGATAGTTCATGTTTATCTTGTTGTGTCAAATTTGGGATTCTATCAATGATATCAATGATCCTTGTGCTATCAAACTTAGTTAACTGATTATTGTCTGGCATGCCACTTAATCTCCTTAAATGTGTTAAAAATAGTTCTTTTGAAACGATAAAAATTAGTGTAACATATAAGTGCAATAACACCAATCTCAGCACAGAGTATTCCAAACTCTTTTTCAATAGTAGTCAAGAAAATTATTGATGATAGAGCAATTACAACAAGTAAAAACAATAAAACTCCCAAACAAATAAATGTAATCAGATTGCGAAGGGGTCGAAAATGAATACTCGTTTTAAGAACCCCGCCTTCACCTACAAATTTAGAATCAATATGTACTTTATTTTTGTTTATTCTGTGCATCCTAACCTGTTCAACAAGTAGATTAAGGTCATTTTCATTTAAAAAAGAGTTACTCTTAGCAATATTCAACTTATTATGTAAGTTTGATAACTCATATGCAAAATACTTCTTCGAAATGTCTGTATCAAGCTCTAAACTATCATTAGCAAAAGATGGTTTTGCTATCTTAGATCCATATTCCAAATTACTTAGGGCAAAATCAAAAATACTAAAGTCCACTGTAACGTTGAAAGCATTTGTTGTATAAACTGCTGTAGATATTAAACCGTCAAGCGTAGAAAAATATCCTTTAAAAAGAGTTATGTCTCTAACTATTTGCGAATAAGCCTGAGAAACACTAAGAGATAATAAGTATTTACAAGACGTTAAGGCTTCCTCTAGATCTTCTTCGGAACTAAATCTATTCATTGGTTTAACAATTTAAATAGTTTCGATGTTTCGATAATTGTCGCAAAAGTACTCATTTAGTTCATTTATTGTCGTTATTCTTGAAGGTGTTCTCAAATAACTATATTGATTAGGCTTGCCCTTATTGTATCTTTCAATAGTATCCTTTATACAGAATATAAAATTATTAACTCTTATTTTATGCTTGGCTGTGTCACTTAAACATTGAGGCATGACGTTCAAGATCTTACCTTTCATAAGACTTGTTAAATGAAAGCTACCTGTCATCCAACTAGTCCTTTGTCGTTTAACATACGACAGAGAAATATTTCCATACATGTTTGAATAACAACTCTGAATTCTTTTCCAATAATCATCACCAGCATGCATAAATTCATGTAAATAAAAATCTGACAAAACAATTCGTTCAGATTCAAAGTCAAAATTAATCTCTTTATAAAACGTCTTCTTTCTAGAATTGTAATACCTGTAATTATTATAGTACCTATATCTTCGATAACTCATTTACATTCACCTTCTTGTTTCATCTAAAAAACAAGAACATAATAACATTGCATAGTAATATAGATGTCAAGTACTTTATTAGCATTCTGGACTGAGAATATACCAATTTATATGTGGCAGATGTTTTCTGTCCCGATTATTGGGTAATTTTTTGGAGTAGTATCTATCTATCTAACTTAATCTTAATTCTGCCATAACGGAATTAGTCGCCAGTTACTCGCCAATTTTTTCCAATTTTTCTGCCCTATCCACGCCCCCAATCAAAAACATGGAACCGGGTTGGAACCACCAAGGAGCCACCAAGGACCCTCCTTGGCGAAGGCCAAAGTTATCCACATTGTGTGGATAACTTTTAGCTTGTCGGAAGTTTCTTCTTGACTTGGGGCATGTTTAGTAGTTAATTGTCTCATGGATGGTTATTTACGTGCGTTCATTAAATGTTGGTAGTCGAAAATATTTCTTGAGAGAAATAATTGATTCTAATGCAAGATATAGCATGCTATATCCTCGTTTGAAGACAAAATGTAGTAAGGGATAGTGATACTATCTAAAGAATTGAGTTAAACTCCGAAGGACATAGCGTGCTATGTCCCTACGATGTGTAACACATTCTCTCAAAACCAATTAACTAACTTAATCTGATGGAGATCCAGAATGAAAGTTAATCTTATGAAACCGTTTGGTGCCTTTTCAGGGAAATTGGACGAACTTGTCTATTATGTTGATAAGTTTACCGGTAAAGGCTATGCACGCGACTATGTAGTTCCAAAACATTCCGAGCAGAATACAATCATCGGAAACACAACTCGTCACCTTTCACAGTATTACAAGGACCTGAGTCCTGATTATCTTTGCGATTTACGCAATTACGCAGATCGTTTGAATGTCATGCTAATGGGACATGGGACCAGATTAAACGGTCCATCGATGAATATGAAACTGATGTATATGCTAAAGAAAGCGTTACCGGGTATTGATTTGCAAACAATCACCCCACAGGAGGTTTTTGATAATGATTTACCGGTTAAAACAATTAAAGAAGCTGTGGAAACAGGATTAATCCCCATGGTTCCGCGATATGAGGAATTTAGTCATTTGATAGTGTGATTGGGCGACCCCTTCAGGGTCGGATTGTTTTTCTATTCCTATCCATGGGCTAAAGCACCATGGCTAACATTGGATTATCCTTTTAGGATAAGGAATAACGAAGGAAGGAGATTATCGAGAAATATTAAGCATTAGATTAGATAAAGTACGATTGAATTTCCGACCATAGCTCTAAACGAGCTATGTGCAAGTGGGGACACAAGCACTACAAACTAGACCGATCAGGGGTGATCGGGGTACAATGTACTGCGATTCTCCTGAATTGCTGTGACGACAGAGTCGGCAAATGCCACTGACTGCAAATCGCTAAAAGTAGATAAAATGCATCAATACTACTTGATTAACACGATTGAATTTCCGATTATAGCTCTATCGAGCTATGTGCAAGTGGGGACACTTGCACTACAAATTAGACCGATCAGGGGTGATCGGGGTACAATGTACTGCGATTCTCCTGAATTGCTGTGACGACAGAGTCGGCAAATGCCACTGACTGCAAATCGCTAAAAGTAGATAAAATGCATCAATACTACTTGATTAACACGATTGAATTTCCGATTATAGCTCTATCGAGCTATGTGCAAGTGGGGACACTTGCACTACAACATTGTCAGGTGCAGGCAAGATGCCTGCGTACCCGGTATTAACTCTTATAAATAGTTTGCAGATGATTAATAAGTTTCTTCTTCTTTGTAGTAGAAACCGGGACATTCTGACCATTAGCCATAACCAGGTATCCCCCATCGTGTTTTTCGAAGGTTATAATTGAGTTCAGATTCACAAGATATGACTGGTGTACTCTGAAGAATGAGCTATCGTTCAAGAGTTCTTCATACACTTTTAAACTCTTCGAAAGAATGAGGTTCTTACCATTCTTAAGATGGAAGATAGTGTAATTATTATCTGCTTCACAATATATAATATCTTTTAAATCCACGATATGCATCTTGTCTGATGTCTTGAGTACTATCTTCTGAGGGTTAGTGATATTTTTAGTTAAAACAGATAGTTGCTGGTCCTGTTCATCACTGCTTGATTGCACAGCTTTGTTGACCGCTCTGACAAGTTCTGAAGGAACAATTGGCTTAAGGATATAATCGAAAGCACTGTATTTGATTGCTTTAACAGCATAATCAGAATAGGCAGTAATAAAAATAAGTTTAGCATTGGTTTGGTTGGCTTTTTCCAGCACTTCAAAGATAGTTCTGTTCCCAAGATTTATATCTAGTAACATAAGCTCAGGATTTGTTGAGTCGATTAAATCAATAGCTGATTGGTAATCATTAGCTTCACCTATGATTTCGATGCCTAAGAATTCAGAAGTGAGTATCTCTTTTATTAGTTCTCGAGTAAGCTTTTCATCATCAATAATTATTGCACGCATTATAGCTCCTGTATGAGTTTTTCAGGATTGTGGATTATAATCTCCGTTTTGATTCCCTTTGATTGATTTGTGCAAACATTTAATTCTGTGTCAATATTTTTTACATTCTTTAATAGTTCCAGACGTTGTTTCATAATACTAAGGGCATGAGATTTCTTATAAAACTCTTGAGACATCGTTCCGGATCCATTGTCAGTTTCAATAAGTGTAAGTTTGTTATCCTCATAACATACAGACACATAGATTTCTCCTTGATAATTGATGTCGCTGAAACCATGTTTAATAGAGTTCTCAACTAGAGGTTGTAATAACATTGGAGGAACATATAAATCCTCAAATTCAATATCTTCCTGAATATCCAGTTTATAAACAAACTTGTCACCAAATCTTAGCTTCTCAAGTTCTAACTGGATTCTGACAATATCAAGTTCCTTTTCTAATGAAATCAGATTACAATCTGAGCTTTCAAGGATAAGTCTCATAAGCCTGGAATAAGCTCCAAGGAACTCAGCTGCTAGTGATGTTTTATTCTTTAAGATGTAATGTTGGATTGCACTTAATGAGTTGAATATAAAATGAGGATTCATCTGTGCCCTGAAGAGCTGTTGTTTTAGCATCAGAGTCCTATATCTATTCTTAAGATTACGCTGGAAACTCAACACTATAACAGTAAGAATTATCATGATCATCGTGATTAAAGCATACAATAGCAATAAAGAACGTTGCTTGAGCATCTTCTTCTCAGTTTGCTCCTCTAGCAATCTGCGTTCATTCACAGCAACTTGATATTTTTCTGAAAGGTCACTCAGATGTTTTTTATATTCAATATTTTCTAAACTATCTTCGTATGTATAGAAGAGATAGAATTTATCGAAGGCGTCCTTAATTCTGTTCTGTTTCTGATAGATTCTACTTTGAAGATTTAATACAGCAGATATCTCGGCAGCCATACCCTTATCAAGGGCAATGCTAAGTGAAGAATCAGCGTATGCTTCCGCAGTTTTAAACATACTCATATCAAAATAGATTTCACTGATAAAAAGAAAATCTTTCACTATTCCATAGTTGTTCTCAATTTCACGATCAATATCAAGAATTCGGAGATGATTACTAAGAGCTTTGTCGAGATCACCTTCTAAGTAAAAGATGTCAGCTAGATTACTTAACCCGGTTGAAACACCTAGTTTCCAACCAATCTCGTTACTAATATCCACAGTTTTCTGGAAATTCTTCTTAGCTGATTTTAAGTCTCCTGTACCATCATGATATTTTCCGAACTCATTGAACAGGATTGCATGTTCGGTTGTTAAAACGCGTTCATCTTCAAGCATCTGCTGAGATTGGATGAGATAACGTAGCATGCTACGATAATCTTTCATCCTGTAGAATATTGAACCCAACGTTGTGTATATGGATGGACGTATATCAAGGTTCTCGTTGCGTTCAAGCATTTGAGTAGCTTTGAGAAGATATGTAATTGCATTCGAATAGTTTCCTAAATCTTTATGCGTTTTGCCAATATTTTCATAGATTGATGAGACACGTAGACTATCCTTTTCTTCCATGTAAAGAGGCAATGCCCTGTGGAAATACTCTAAAGCTCTACTGTAATCTCCTGTGTAATTATAATAGCTACCAATATGGTTTAAAGAGTGAGCCATTAGTTCATCAAGTTTGTTCTGTTCTGAAACTTCGTAAGCTCTTTCGGAGTAGTAAAGAAGGCTATCTACATCACCGGTCATTTGGTATAGAGAAGATATATCAAGATATTTTTGAACAACAACATTCCATTGTTGTTCAATCTTGGCTTTATCTGCTGCAATACGCAATGTGTCAATAGTCACATAATGATTTACTTCTGCCAAAATAAATGACACAATCATCATGGCTATGGATACTAATACACCTTTTTTAATAATCCTTACTCCAATAGTCTTTAATCGTAACTACATTTGTAAGAATTGTTCCAAATTGTCTACTACTTTTACTGTTTATTTGAGTATATGCATTTTTTGAGTGAGTATACTACTTTTCAAGGGTAATTGTTATAGGACCATCATTGAGCAAACTGACTTTCATATCTGCTCCAAAGATACCTTTCTTTACATTAAGACCAAAAAACTCAACCTCTTCACAGAACCTGTCATATAGTTTTTCAGCTAGCTCCGGCTTGGCTGATTTGAGGAAATCAGGTCTTCTTCCTCGAGAGCAATCAGCATAAAGTGTGAATTGTGAGACAATGATAACCTCACCATCAATATCAAGTAAGGATTTATTCATCTTACCGTTCTCATCTTCAAAGATTCTTAGATTAACCATCTTGTTTGCTAACCATGGTAATACTTCGTTCGTATCATCCTTTCCGACACCACAAAGAACTAGCAACCCCTTCCCTATGGATGAGATCACTTTGTTATCAACTGTCACAGATGCATTACTTACTCTTTGAAGTATAAGCTTCATTCTATCCTACTACACCGGCTTTAATTAAATCATGCATATGTAGGAGCCCAACAGGATGTTTATCATTATCAACAACAGGAAGCATTGTTATGTTGTGCTTTTCCATAATAATTATTGCCTCTACAGCTAAAATATCTGGAGTAACAGAAACAGGATCTTTAGTCATGACTTCTGTCACTGGTAACTCGAGAAGTTCTCCTTTCCTCTTCTGCATTATTCGTCTGAGGTCTCCATCCGTGATAATACCAATCATAATGCTTTCTGATATGACTGTTGTACAACCCAACTTCTTCTCAGTCATAATTGAGATTGCTTCAAACAACTGAGTTTCTGCAGATACTATAGGTAAATCCATACCTTTGTGCATTAAATCATTTACTCTAAGCAATAGCTTCTTACCTATTGTTCCACCGGGATGGAATAAAGCATAATCTTTCTCTTCAAAGTTTCTGGCTCTTAATAGTGCTATGGCCAATGCATCACAGATAGCCAGAGCAACAGTTGTAGAAGAGGTTGGAACTAAACCTAAAGGTTCGTTTTCAGGTGGGACAAACCCATCGATAACAGCATCAGAAGAGATAGCTAATTGAGACTCTATATTACCTGTAATTGCAATGATCGGCAACTTCAAAAACTTTAGGTAAGGGATTAAGTCTAACACTTCTTTTGTGTTACCGGAATATGAGATTGCTATGATTACATCATCTTCTGTAAGCATACCCAAATCACCATGAATACCTTCGGCAGCATGCAGAAAGATTGATGTAGTTCCGGTACTTGCTAGAGTTGCAGCAACTTTCCTGCCTATTAGCCCGGTCTTACCCATACCGGTCACAACTACTTTACCTTTACAATCTCTTATAAGTTCAAAAGCCTTTTTTGCTTCTTCATCTAACCTATTCGCTGTTTCTTTTATCGCATCTGCTTCGAGATTCATCTCTTCACGCAAAGTTTTAATAATTTCCATAACTCTCTTCTTTTACTTATTTTCTAATATCAAGTCGCTATCTTTTCTTATCATTTTCTGGAGAAGATTAACATATTCCAGCTTCTTTTGAGAATAGTATTTTAATCCTTCACACATTAACACAGGATCCATGGCTACACCCTCTAATCTAAGCTCCCATCTTATATCTCTGAACTTACGATAGGCTTTGTTAGTATTTAAGTTCAGCATGTAACTTGAAATAGAAGCTTCAACACTATCATAAATTCTAACTTCATGGGTTGCACCAGGAGCTCGTTCTTTAGGGACAATCCCTGTTCCCTGTTTAAATGTCCATACTCCAAAGATATTGTTTGCTTGTCTCGCAAAGCCTGAAGTTCCCCAGCCTGATTCCACTGCAGCTTGAGTCAGAGCAATCTCCAATGGTATATGGTCAACACGCTTATTCACTTCGTTCCAAAACTCAGGTTTATCAAAATTCTTGGTTTTAAGTTTGTACCTTTTCGCTAACTCATGAAACTTTCTAATCTCAGTAACAGAGATGTCAATTCCATTATCATATTTAAACTTGAATGATAGCATGAAATTACGTTCTTTAAGAATCTTTTCATTCTCTTTAGTTATGATAGGTATGAAGAATCGATAAAAAGCTTCTTTTCGCTCTGATCCGGCCTGATAATTGTTAAAGTTTGGAAGCTGAATGGCATTAGTATTTGTGATACTAAAAAGCAAAATTAGGGTTATTGCTAACCCTAATCTATATGTAACAATATTTCGTTTGATATTAAACAATACCGGATACTTTTCCAATAATCTCATGTAGTGATTGGTTCTTTTCTTTAAGATGTTTGTCAAGATTTTCTATAAGGTCAACTGTAGCAAGTGGGTTCATAAAGTTCTCAGTACCAACTGCTATCACACTTGCACCTGCATAGAAGAATTCCAATGCATCCTCAAAGGTCGAGATTCCACCCATTGCAAGAATAGGTATATCAACAGCTTTAGCGACTCTATAAACATTGCTTAGTGCAACCGGTTTGATTGAGATACCACTATAACCACAAATGCCTTTTGCAATGCGACTCTTCCCTGTTTTCCAATCAATTGCCATACCTAAAAGTGTGTTAATAAGAGCTAAGCTATCAGCACCACCATCTCGGGCAGCTTTCGCTACAGATACTATATCGGTTACGTTTGGAGATAATTTTATAATCAGTTCTCTATCAGTTATCTTGCGCAACTTTGTGGTTAACTCATTTACTACAATCGGGTCAACACCAAAAGCAATACCCTCATTCTTCACATTGGGACATGATACGTTTATCTCATAACCGGCACAGTTTTCTTCTTCCATTCGTTCTACAATCTCACAGAACTCTTCAATACTTGAACCGGAAAGGCTAACTAATAATGGAGCTTCCCATTTATTGTATTTCGGTAATTCATTTACTACGAAACCTTCAAGACCGGGATTTTGCAAACCAATCGAGTTAAGTAATCCGGCTTCTGTTTCAAACAAACGAGGAGTCGGATTTCCTGCTCTCGGAGCTTTTGTAATAGTCTTCGTTACGATTGCACCTAGCTTATTGAAATCTACATAATCAGAGTAATCGTAACTGAAAGTACCTGAAGCAACAGTGACCGGATTTTTAAGTTTAAGTCTTCCCAGACCTGTAGCTAATCTATTCATTTTCTGCCACCCATAACTCGTTTATCTCAAAGACAGGTCCATCTTTACAAACTCGTTTATTCACAAAACCATCCTCATTATCAGCTTTTATTCGAACAGCACAACCATAGCATGCTCCAATTCCACATGCCATGTACTCTTCAAGTGATAAGTGACATTCAACTTTCATTGCTTTTGCGATTTTACCGATAGCATGCATCATTGGATCAGGGCCACATGTGTATATGACATTGATGTTCTTCTCATTGATTATCTTCTCCAAGTCCTTTGTAACAAGACCTGTCTCTCCTTTTGAACCATCTTCTGTATATGCAATATCACAAGGAAAGATATCTGTTTCTGTTCTGCCACCATGCAGATGAGTTATAGTACACTTCTTAAGCTCTTTCTTCAAATGTACCATTGGTGGATAACCAACTCCACCACTAATCAAAAGGACATTTCTATCTACTAATAATGGGAATCCGTTACCAAGCGGACCCAGTACTTTCATCTCATCACCAGCTCTTAGTTTTGATAAGGCTTCAGTACCTTTCCCAAGTTTCTTTATCATAAATGAGATTCTATCACCATCTACATCATAAATGCTTATTGGTTTCTTTAGTCTTGGAACATCACCATTAGTGTAGCCTAAATTGAAAAACTGCCCGGCAACAGCATTCTGTGCCAGGTCAGCTTCACAAATAGTCAGTACGAAGTAATCAACTCCCATTTCTCGGTAGTCGGTTATTGTACAGGTTTTATACATTCTCTATTTCCCAGGTTACCTTGCCACCACATATTGTATTAGTAACCGTCCCCTTTAACGGAACATTAATATACGGTGTATTTGTTGATTTTGATTGCATATTATCTTCAGTAAGAGTAAACTCTCTTTCAAGATCAATAACGGTAATATCAGCCAGAAGTCCTTCTTTCAATTCCCCCGAATTTAACTTAAGGAATTCAGCAGGTTTCCTGGTAAGAGCATCTATAACTATGTTTAAAGGTAGTACATCTTTAGTAATAAGATCTGTATACATCGAACCAAATGCGGCTTCAAAGCCATTGATTCCGAATGGTGCAAGGTTGAACTCTCTCTCTTTCTCATAATCTGCATGTGGAGCATGATCAGTTGCAATACAATCAATTGTACCATCAAGAAGACCTTCAATACATGCTAATCTATCTTTGTCATCTCTAAGAGGAGGTTTACATTTATAGTTTGTGTCAAATGTCACAAGCTTGTCATGTGTTAATGTTAGATGATGAGGAGTAACTTCGGTTGTAACATTTAAACCTTCAGCTTTAGCATCTCTTATCATCTGGATACTTCTAGCAGTTGATACATGAGCGACATGAAGGTGGCAACCAGTGCTTCTAGCCAACATGATGTCTCTTGAAACGATAATGTCTTCTGCAAGGCCTGGTATTGCCCCTAAACCAAGTTGTGTAGAGTATCTGCCACCATTAATCTGACCTTTTCCGGCTAAATCATAGTCTTCAGGGTGAATAATTACAGGTAACTCATAGTTACCGGCATACTTCATACAGTTCTGCATAAGCTTTGTATTCTGAACACAACGTCCGTCATCGCTTACAGCTACAATGCCACCATCTTTCATTGTGGACATCAAGGATAGTTCTTTACCCTCTGATTTCTTAGTCATTGCACCAATAACTTTTACTCTTGCAAAGCCAAGTTCAGCAGCTTTTCTACTAATATATTCAACATTAGCAACACTATCTACTACAGGTTCTGTATTAGGCATAGCACAAACAGTAGTGAATCCACCTTTAGCTGCAGCTTTAGTACCTGTAACAATGTCCTCTTTGTAAACTTGTCCCGGATCTCTTAAATGAGCATGTAAATCAATAAAACCGGGTACTACTATCTGACCTTCTGCATCGATAACTTTATCTGCATCAGCTGCAATAATTGCAGTATCTATCTTCTCTATCAATTCCCCGTTCACGAGGATATCTTTTCTTTCAAATGAACCGTTCTGATATACTTTACCATTTTGTATTACTATCTTCATTGTTTCCTCCTACATCTTTCCACCGAGCATGAGATACAACAGGGCCATTCTTACGGCAACACCGTTGGCTACCTGTTGTAAAACCAATGAACGATCACTATCAGCTATTTCAGGCAAAATTTCAACACCACGATTCATTGGACCGGGGTGCATGATTAGAGCATCTTTCTTGGCAAACTTTAAAGTTTCTTTTGAAAGAACATAATGTTTTGTATACTCTTCAAGATTTGGGAATAAACCTTCTGCCTGACGTTCAAGTTGCATTCTTAAACCCATAACAACATCAGCATCTTTGAGAGCTTCCTCTAAGTTATAGCTAACTTTACAACCGTAAACTTCTTCCATTTTACCCGGCATAAGAGTTCTTGGTCCACAAA
This sequence comes from Cloacimonadales bacterium (SeqCode), assembly GCA_963677495.2. Classification (GTDB taxonomy): domain Bacteria; phylum Cloacimonadota; class Cloacimonadia; order Cloacimonadales; family JAFGVF01; genus Zophobacter. The sequence continues at coordinate 683,624 of CAXXOU010000004.1, read as the reverse complement.
TAGTAACATCTGCTCCAAGTTTCTTCATTCCAATAAGGTTAGATCGAACAACACGACTATGAGCAATATCGCCTACGATAGCAATCTTCATACCATCAAGAGAACCACGCTGTTCATAAATTGAGTACATATCCAATAATGCCTGAGTCGGATGAGCATGACGTCCATCACCACCGTTAAGTACTGGCTTGTTTGAATACTTATGCACAAGCTGTGGACTTCCGGGATAACTATGCCTAATGATATAGCAATCTATACCCATTGCATCAAGAGTATAAACAGTATCTTGCAAGCTTTCGCCTTTTGCAAGAGATGAAGTACTGGAATTGAAGCTAACCAGGTCAGCACTTAAACGACTGGCAGCAAGTTCAAATGACATCAGTGTTCTTGTACTATTCTCGAAGAATAGAGTACAAACGGTCTTTCCTCTCAGAGTTGGTACTTTTTTGTATTCCCTCTGATTGATCTCCTTCATAATTTTGGAAGCTTCAAGAATATGAATAATCTCTTCGGCAGAATAGTCGTCGAGGTCATACATGCAGCGTCCAAGGAAGTTTAGATTGCTTTCCATGAAATACTCCTTGCATAATTGGATATAGTAATGGTGTTTAAAGAAATAGGGGATTTATGCTTATGTAGCATTAAGATTATACGATTCATATTTTTCTCCTTTCAGCCTCTCTGGACTCGATTAAAGGTTTAAGGTGAATTTATAAATATTCGGAATATTGTCAAATCATTTCTCTCTAATATTATTGAATCATTCTTCACAATATAGATGCATCAAGTCTACGTACGCAGTGCAAATAACAATGACTTACGGCATTTCAGGGAGTTTGTCGGCCTGATAAGGCAACGGACTTCCTAAAAAGCACTTCGAAGTCGCATATCCTAGGATTTCGTTCTCGCCCTACACTTCGTTGCGGAGCAAGTCCGAGATAGATATACACAGTGCCTTTTGCAATAACTTAGCTATATTTTTTGCCCTTTTTACTCTCTTTTACTAAGCTATCCACCAACCCACTGTGTTTGCACTGCGCACGCACTGTGAAGGCACTGTCAACCCACTGTTTCACTGGGTGCACAGTGCGTGCACAGTGGGAAAACAGTGGGATGACTGCGTTTTGGTAAAGAGTTTAGTTAAAGTTTGCATTATCGCAAAAGAAATTGAAATCAGTTTTTTTCAATATCGATGTGTTATATTAAATTTTCAGGACACAATTTCGCTGAAAACAGAATAAGGGATGCAGATGCATCCCTTATTCTTTGTGTAATGATTAGAGTTTTTATTTGATGAAAGTCACCTTATGCGTATATGTTCCGCCTGAGCTATGCAGTCTAAACAGATATATACCGTTAGCAACGTCTTTTCCGTGATCATTTTTACCATTCCAGTTCAATGTATGAGACCCTTCAGCCATTTCACCGTTGTGAATAACACTGATCTTCTCACCTTTGATATTATATACTGCAACTTCAACACTTTGTGATTTTGCAAGACTTACTTCTACATCTGTCTGATTTGAGAATGGATTTGGGAAACTTCCAATAATTCCGGTGTGCATGATTATGTCAGGAGTGTCACTACAAGGATCATCATCGCTTATTTCTACTTGCACCGGTCCATGATAGTCGATTCCACCATCTATCTCAATAACTTCTAACCAATAATAGTATTCACCTACATCTTCTAACTCCTCATCTCTGAATGTGTATGTATTCACTGATGTTGAGTTTTCGGCTACTATTATCGCTCCATTTACATTAATGGCATCATTCATTTCTGAACTCTGACTACGAATAACGTTATATCCGGATAGATTGGATTCGGACTGTGTTGTCCATGTGACTCCAACACCATCATTGTTAAAGGTAGCTGTAAAATGTGACAATGTTACAGGTAAGAATGTATTACCTGTGTTTGTTAGTTTAATCATATAGGTAGCAGGATACTCAGCTGCTGCACCATAGACTCTTGCATAGTAAGTTGCTGTTGCAGGGATGGTTGAAGTAGATGAGCCTCCTAACGGAACGGCTGTCATATCTACAGTCACAGGGGGGACATCACTGTAAAAATCCACACTTAAACCTGTTGAACTATAGCTTACGAAATCGAACTGACATATATTGCCCAAATCTAATGGAACTTCAAACCAGTCCACATCATCACTAGCGCTAATATTACCACTGAAATATGCGGTGTCAACGCTTCCCGGGTCAATGCCACTACCGGCATTTGTCCAATCATCATTGTTCTCTGTATCATACCATACGTATCCGAATAGAGCAGATATACCTACAAAGATAAATAGAACAACACTTAACAATACTTTTTTCATTAATTCCTCCTAATGGTTCGAGAGAACATATAACTGAATATCCTTCACTTACACGCAAGTCAAGTACTTTTTTAATATTTATGCTTGCTTGGTATAATATAAACTTTGCGTGATGCATCATTTAAGACCTGACCAGTTGCTATTACTCAAAGATTAATATGTATATCACTACACTATTAAGAACTTACCGCTGTTAACATACTACACACAAAAAAGGCTTGCTTTAATTAATATTGTCATTTACGTGGTTTTTATCTTTGGTGTTAGGAGATTTTTTGTGACTTACTTATGGATTATATCTATTGTTTGGGCTTTTTCATTTGGCTTGATTAAGACCTATATGGGAGGAGTGAATCCCTATTATCTAGCTACATTAAGAATTGGAATATCATTTCTATTCTTTCTACCATTATTAAGGTTTAAGAAAGTTAGATTCAAAAACTCTATTCAATTAGTATTGCTGGGAGCAGTACAGTATGGATTAATGTATATCTTATATCTGCAGGCATTCAAGTTTTTACCATCTTGGCAAGTTGCAGTGTTTACTATTACAACACCTATCTTTGTTTCACTTATTGCAGACTTGTTAAAGCATAAATTCAGATGGAGAAACCTCTTTGCAGCAACCCTTGCTTTTACCGGTGGTTTAATCCTGAAGTTGCCTGGAAGAGAGTTTGATTTCTTTGTGATTGGCTTCCTCCTTGTTCAGGCCTCCAATCTCTCATTTGCTTTAGGGCAGGTGGGCTATAAACACCTTTGCGAAACCTCAGGTATTGAGAACGATAAGAACCTTTTCGGATATATGTATCTTGGTGGATTAATAGTTGCAGGATTAGGTATGCTATTTAATAGTAGTAATATAGATCTTACTCTTACCACTACTCAAATCCTCATAGTTCTTAATTTAGGTATAGTTGCTAGTGGACTTAGCTTCTTTTTTTGGAATCTTGGTGCAAGGAAAACAAGCATTGGGAACCTATCTATAATGAACAACATGAAGATACCTCTCGCTATCTTTGCATCTACAATCCTCTTTCATGAAACAATCAATATTCCCCGTTTCCTCATGGGAATAACAATTATCTCTTTAGGCTTCTTGGCTCAGATAGAACCAAGCGCTAAAAAAAAGCTTTCAACAGAGAGTCTATAGAGCTTTAACAACCTTTTTGATTAAGGTCAAAGAATCTACTTCAAGATCTTTGGCCTTCTCTAATTCACCAACTCTGAATTTGAAATCTGCTTCCTTATCACCAACTCTTTTTAAGCATTCAGCCAGTTCATGGTAGTTTGAGACAAGCGTTTCACATTCATCATATACTAACTCAGGCAGCAAATCTTTAATCTCAGCAATGTACTGAGAAGCCATCTCTCTGCATTCTCCCATACATTTGCATTCCACCAACACCCATGCCCCATGCTCTGAGTCTCGAATGCTTCTAGGAAATAGTCGTAAGCTTTTAAACCTAGAGCATAGTTATCAAACTGATATTTATCCCCATTCTCAAGGATTTCTACTGCAGTGATAAGACTTTGCTTTACAATCTCATACTTTGTAGCAGGCTCAAAGGATTCATAAGCCTGAAAACTCACATGAATCTCACCTTTAAACTCTTTCCAGGTACCATATGTCAGACGTGCAGGAGTACTGTCATCGAAGCCTTTCCATGGTTGAACAAATAGCAGTCCATCATCATCATAACCACATACTATTTGATTATCAAGGTTGAGCACTGAACATGGAATATCCTTATCAATAAATCTCTTTATCTTCACCTCAAGTTCTGTTCTTTCTTCTGCTTTACTTTCGTTATGATAGAAACCTAGATCAGTCATATTGAGACCCATCAGTTTTAGTTGTTTCTCTAACCAAGGCCCGTTCCAACAGTAGGGTCCACTTGGGCAAAGTTGATTATGAATGTTGATTAAGAAAGCATGTGCTGATGCTCCATAAACAAAAGCCCTGGAATAGTCTAAATTGTAATAATCTGAGATACCTTTTATGACACTCAATAATGTAGTTGCATAAGGTTCTTGTCCAATTTCAATACGTTTCATTTCTATACCTCTTAAAGTATTCAAATGCATTAGAATTGTAAGTCAATAAAAAAAGACTGTGAATGCTCACAGTCTTTAAATTGGTTATAACAAACTATAACTTTATAGGTACAACCCTTTCCCATGGAAGCTCAATATCATCTCTTCCGAAATGACCATAAGCAGCTGTTTGGTTAAAGATAGGTTTCTTTAATTCAAGGTAATCTATTATACCCTTCACGGAAAGGTCAAAGTTATTTCTAACATATTCAACAAGAACATCTTCAGAGACATCACCGGTTCCGAATGTATCAACCATAACAGACACAGGTTGCGGGTCGCCAATGATGAAGCCAAACTGCACTTCACACTCTTCTGCGATACCGGAAGCAACTATGCTTTTAGCAATATGGCGTGCCATGTAACAAGCAGATCTATCAACTTTAGTAGCATCTTTACCTGAGAAAGCTCCACCACCGTGTCTTCCCCATCCACCGTAAGTATCAACAATAATCTTTCTACCGGTTAAACCTGTATCATAAGCAGGTCCACCCTCTTCCCACATACCAAGTGGATTGATTTGGAACTCCTTCTCATCATATGTGAACTCCTTACGTGAATTCTTTAGAACATCTTCTATAACTGGTTTAACAACAAGCTTAATAATCTCAGCTTTCATTGTTTCAAATTCAGCTTCACTCTTTGGTTGATGATGGGTTGAGATAATCAAAGATTCAAGATGAACTGGACTTCTATTCTCATATCTGAAAGATACTTGTGACTTTGCATCAGGCATCAGATAACCGAGTGTTCCGTTCTTTCTAAGTTCAGCAAGTTTAAGTACAAGTTTATGGGCCATAAGAATAGGAACAGGCATAAGCTCTGTTGTCTGGTGACAAGCATATCCAAACATAAGGCCCTGGTCACCGGCACCCTGCACATCTGCGTTATCTTTTAAAGCTCCCTCCTGAGAGTGTAGAAGGTTTAGGATTTTAGAATCATGATTAAAACCTTTTCCTTCTTCAGTGTACCCAATTTTCTTTATCTCATTACGAACAATCGTTTCAATATCAAGCTCACAGCAAGAACTAATCTCCCCAGCAAGCACTACCTGATTTTCAGTTACTAAAGTCTCACATGCAACATGTGCATTGGGATCTTCAGTTAAATATGCATCTAATATAGCATCAGAAATCTGATCACATACCTTATCAGGGTGCCCTTCGGACACAGACTCAGAAGTAAATGTGAAGTTACCCGGTTTATTAATAATGTCCTTACTCATATCAGGACCTCCTTTCTAATTTTTAAATAAAAAAAGCCGACTTCAGCATGCTAAAGTCGGCAAAATTTTTTACACGTACACTTTAGCAAATTTATATAGCGGAGCAAACTGCGAAAAATCGCCGCTAAGTAATTAGTGCTATTTGTAAGTTAACCGGGAATTTGTCAAATCAAAAATATTCATTTCTTCTAATTTAAACATTACTTAACAGAATCCGGTATATTAATGGCATACTTTTTACTTGACTGTACAAATTTTTCCGTTTCCTTGAGATGTATTCTGATTTTGCGTGAATCAAGGAGGTTCTCAAATGAAAAAACTTACGGTCATTTTTCTTATTCTAGTAATAGCAATATCTATTAATGCGGTAGAATCCATCACTTTAGAGAAAAAGACAACTGCAATTCAAGATTGGAACGGTCTCATCTATATCCATAAACTGCAAACTAATGATGGAAAGCAAGTTCTTATCGAAGAAACACTCAATACAGAACTGAAGCTAATCTCAAGCAAAGTTCTAAGAACATATAAATCCGGTAGTCTAAAATCAATCTCTGCTTTAGATAGAGCACCGGATTACAAATGGCTAAGTCTTATTCTTGAGGAGTTTGATGATTCCTACATTCTCTGCACCTACACTCCAAACGAAAAAGTAAACTTCGAAGAGATGCCTGTTGAAACAAAACCAATCTTCATAAGTCCAAAGGGAGTTTTACTAAATAATAATAAGGACAAAGTTGTTTCTCTATATGCAGGTGGTAGAGCCACAAGAACTATAGATTATGACCGTGGATACTGGAGTGAACATGGAATCACTGCAACAATGTCTAAACGAAGAGGAAAACGTTTACTCCATCTTTTTGATTCGGAACTTAATCCTACGGGTACTTTCTCCCAAAAAGAGATAAGACAGCTCTCCAAGATTGAGATTATTAAGAAAAGGTTCCTAGGTATATCATTTGTCCAAGACAACGATATGCTTGCAATCTCTTACGGTGGTTTGACCAGCAATATATCAACTTTCAAACTTGTTTCCGGCGAGTATGAGTACTTGCATACATATTCTTTTAAACTGCCAGATTCTATACAGCCACAAGCATTCCTTACCGGTGGTTTAATCTGTAATCAGACTATTGGTAAAGAGATGAAACGGGCAACTGCTGTTCTCGGAGATGGTAAGGTACAAAGTTTCAATCCTGTACCATTGAAGAAACCACATATCTTTATTACACATAAAACAGGAAACAATCTCTACTGGGTTTCTACATTTGAAGGGAACAAAGTCAGCTTATTCTCCATGGATAAAGGCTATAAACTAAATCTCGTTAGTTCAATGGATTTCAATGAGAACACTGATTTTTCAACAAGAGAAGTTTTCTCAATTAAGGACAATATCTTTACTACAGGATTACTACTTAAACAGGATAGAAGAGGACGTCCGGAAAGTTCCAAGAACCGTTACCTTATTAAATTGAAGTAATCTAGGTTAATATGCTTCAATAAACCAGATTCTGTTCCCGATATCAGCACCTTGCGTGCTGACCACAATAGCTATGGGCACAACTTAGTGTTTTATAAACCAGTCCCTTGTGGACTGAACAATAATAGCTATGGGCGCAAGCCCATAGACCTGTACCCCAACGAAAATCAGCCCTTCATGGGCTGAATATTTCAAAAAACAAACAACTTGTCATATACTAAACAATGCATATATTATAGTAAAACAATACAGAAGGTTTGTATGGCTACATATTCCCAATTATTATATCATATTGTCTTTAGTACAAAGGATCGTGTACAAGCATTAAATGTTACGCATCGAGATAAGTTGTTAGGCTATATATTTGGAATCCTTAAGAATAAGGGGTCATATGTTTATCGATTAAACATGATGCCGGAGCATGTACATATCTTGTGTTCAATAAAGCAGTCGGAGACTGTTTCTGATACAGTAAAAATCATTAAGAATGCTACCAATCTTATGATCAGGAAAGAAAAGCTATTCCCAATGTTTTATGGTTGGCAAATTGGGTATGGTGTGTTTACAATTACGTGGAATGATCGTGATAGATTGATCAGCTATATTAAAAATCAGCAGGAGCATCATAAAAAATATGATTTTGTTGCTGAGATGAAGAAGATGTATGATGAGTTTGGATTGTCATATCAGAATGATTTAGAATAACATTCAGCCCATGTGGGCTGTGGTATATTGGGTTGGGTTCTATGGGCTTTCGCCCATAGCTATTATGGTTCAGTCCACAAGGTACTGGTATCTAAAACACTAAGCCGCGCCCAGTGCTATTCAAGTTCAGTCCGCAAGGGACTGATATCCAAAACACTACACATGTAAAAAAGCCTGCTTTTCAGCAGGCTTTTCATATCTTGATCGTTTATAATTTATCGATATTCTTAAGTGGTCTTGGTGCTGTTGCAGGTGTAACTCCATCAGCACAGATATAACCTTTCATTGGTTTACCTTTCGGGTTACCTTCTGCATCTTCTTTATAGAAATCCACATAGATTCTAAGAGCTTTATCATCAGCAACTGTTACATCTTTACCTTCTGCATCAACATCATAAGGATTTTCATCAAGCCAGCCTAAACCGATAGCAGCAACTCCCGCTTCACCGTTAACTGTCTTTCTGGTTGAACCAATATATTCTCTCTTTTCCTGGTTTACATTAGGTGAATTAATACTTGAAGTTACCTCACCTAATCTCTTACCATCAAGGTAGATACCTCTATGTGATGCGATACCTTCTGTGATAACAAGAACCATTCTCTTGGTTGTACCTGATTCGATATCTTTAACAATTGCTTCTTTACCTACAAACTCTCCGTTCAGATCGAAAGCTGCGTTAAAAAGAGGTGCATTTGTTGGTGTAGTTGCAGGAGTGTATTCCTGACCCATAAGAGGTAAACCAACATTACCAGCAGAAAGACGATTCTCATCTCTACCACCGAGACCTACGAGTAAACCATCTAATTCAAGAGCTTCTGTCACAATACGTTTGAACTGTTCTTCAGCAACTGCAACAGGCACATAGAGTTCCCATCCCCATCTGTTTGTGTAACCAGTACGACTTAAGAAATAGTGATGTCCTTCATAATCAAACTCATTGAATGAGAAGAATCCCATATTCTTAGCAGGCTTGTTACGGTTTCTAAGCACTTCCTGACCATATAGGTTCTTAAGAAGTTTATAGGAATATGGACCTTGAACGTCGATCTTCACAAGCTGGTCAGAGATATCTTCAGCAATAACCTCTTCCCCATCTTTGAGTTCAGCAAGGATTCTATCTACATCAGCAACATACTCAACACCATCAACAGTGTCTGTTATATCATGACCTGCATTGATAACAAGAATGAAATCAGCTTCAGCGACTCTCATAATTATCAGGTCATCCTGTGTTCCACCATTCTTATTGAGAAGCAGTGTGTATTTACACTGTCCGATCTTCATAGATTCAACATTCGCAGGAAGTACACGATTAAGAAGAGCTAATGCATCTTTACCTGTAAATCTAATCTGAGCCATGTGATCGATATTATAAATAGCTACTTTTTCAACTGCTTTAGCTTCTTCCATTACTGTTGTTAAGTAATGCACAGCCATATTGTATTCACCAAAATTACTTCTTTTGGTAGGTGTAATCTCTCTTCCAAGCTTCTTCGCAAGCATTGGGATATACCACTCCTCCTCAACTCTATTGAGGGCTGTTTCTCTTATAACTGTAGGAAACTTAAAACCGACTTGTTTCATAAGACGACTCCTTAAAGCATTATATTTATTCTGATTGCAGGAAAATATTAACACTGTTTTTGTAAAGTAAAATCGCTACATATGCTACAGATACCAAGAGTTAGTTGTCTTCTCGAACAGTTTACTACCAATTATCATTTTCTTCTAGATAACATAGACATACAATAAAAGCTGTAAGCAACAAAAAAATCTTATACAACCATCCCTTCGGTTGACTATTACATCGTTGTTTGATTTCCCTATCATAATCCCCGTGACTTATGCAGGAATGTGTCGGGAATAAAAAGAGACTTTCTCGGGCAAAGTCCCGAGAGATTCCCGAGAGATTCCCGGGAGAGTCCCGTGTGATTCCCGAGAATTAAAAGAGAGCACAGCATTTGCAATGACTCTATTGTAGTTACACTTAACCGACTCCGAAGTGGGTCGAATGTATTCTAATACTAAGTCTCTCAAGTGAGAAATATGTTGTTATACTTCGTATTATTACTTCGCTGAGTGATTCTGTGTAATCAGCGATCATTATTGATTCTGAGAGTGCTTGATTTCATCCTCGCCCCATGCTTCGTTGCGGTGCAAGTCTGAATAAAGGTCTTCCACGCCCCACGTTTCACTGCGACCTTCCAGGGCGTAGCTTTTAAGTGAAGACTGGTGCAAGTAAGATTATTAATCTTTTTCTTGCCCTTCAAAAAGCATATAGTATAAATGACAAACACGGGGAACATTGCTCCCCAAATTACTAATTCATAATTACTAATTACTAATTACATACAGGAGGTCTTATGGATTTTGCATTACAAGCAATTGACCTGGCTAGACAACTTGGTGCTGAATACGCAGATATACGAATTCAGCGAACAAGATCAGAAAGAATATTTCTTCAAAACCAGAGTATCAAGAATGTAAACAACTCCGAATTGAACGGTTACGGAATCAGGTTCTTCAAAGATGGAGCTTGGGGATTTGCCAGTAACTACAAGTTTAACGCTGACGAAGTGGCTAAGACAGTTCGTAAAGCGAAAGAGATTGCTGAGAACTCAGCTAAAATCAACAAAGATCGTAAACTTACTCTCGCTACTGAGCGTGGATATATTGATAGCTTCAAAACACCAATTATAACTGACCCGTTCAGTATTCCTCTTAACGAGAAAGTAGAGATGATGCTTGAGGTTAACAACAAAATGATGAGTTATGACCAAGTGAAAAGAGCTACTTTCTGGTTAATGTATGACCATACTGATAAGATTTTTGCTTCAACATTAGGTTCATACATAAAATCAGAGACATACACAACTGAACCCATGTTCTCAGCTACAGTTGTAGGCAATGATGACAGTCAATCCCGTTCATTAAGACCGGGTGGAAGCTCTGCCGGTTGGGAGTATATTGAATCTCTTAATTGTCTGACAGAAGCGGACAGAGTAGCTCGTGAAGCTATCATGAAACTTAACGCTGATTCACTTCCCGGTGAAGAGAGAATGGATCTTATCTTAGACCCAACTCACCTAGCTTTAACCATGCATGAATCTGTTGGTCATCCAACTGAGCTTGATAGAGTTCTTGGTTGGGAAGCTGACTTTGCAGGTATCTCGTTTGCTACTCCGGAGAAACTGAAGAATTATCAGTATGGAACTAAAGAGGTTAACTTCTGCGCTAACAATACTCTTAAAAATGGTTTAGCAACAGCAGGTTACGATGATGACGGTGTGCCTAATCAGAAATGGTATATCGTGAAGGATGGTATCCTGAATGAGTACGGTACAACCAGAGACACTGCTCCAATTATTGGTGAACAGATGTCCAGAGGTTGCTCACGTGCTACAAACTACTATGACTTCCCTATCAACCGTATTCCAAACCTCTATCTTGAGCCCGGAAAAGAGAAGCTTACTCCTTCCGAATTGATAGCCGGTGTTGATAATGGTGTGTTTATTGAAGGTCAAGGCTCCTTCTCTATCGACCAACATCGTGTTAACTTCCAGTTTGGTGGTGACATGTTCTGGAGAATCGAGAATGGTAAGATTACAAAACCTCTCAAGAAGATACTTTATCGTTCTAATAATCCTGAGTTCTGGAACAGTGTGGATGGCATTGCAGATGAAAGATTCTGGAAAGCTTGGGGTGTTACTAATTGCGGAAAGGGACAGCCAATGCAGGCAGGAAAAATGACTCACGGTGCTTCACCTACCCGATTCCGTAACATCCGTGTAGGAGGTTCAAAATGATATTGAAAGAATATGCAAAACAAGTAGATGCTGAAATCAGAAAGCTTTGTGATGCTGATGACTTCACGTTCCATATTGGTGAATCTGAGACTTTGGAAACAAGGTTTGCTCAAAACAGAATTACTCAACATATGGGTAAAGTACACTTAACAGGCTATATCTCTGTTGTTTATGATAACAAGAAAGGTTCAGTTCAAACTAATGATTTCAGTCTTGAAAGGTTACCTGATCTCTTAAAACGTGCTAAGGATATGGCTTTGCTAACTCAACCGGATCAGGAATATATACCTACTCAACCTAAGACAAAGCTTATTGCGAGAAAGAATTGTTATGATTCTGTTATTAATCTTACTAATGAAGAGATGGTTGATATTGTAGCTGTTTGTATCAAAAGAGCTGAGAAAGAGGATGCACAGATCTCAGGAATGACTGAGAAAGAGATAGAACGCTACTATACATCAGGAAAGAATGGATTTGAAGATTATCAGGAATATGCTTCTTTTGGTCACTCAATGACTATGAAACGTGGTAACTCTGAGACTAAGTTGGCAATATCTGTTCTTAGAATGGAGCAGTTTAATTTAGAAGCTGAACTTGAGCAGATTGTTAGTCAGTTGAATGACCTTACTGAACCGAAAGATATGGATGCAAAGACACTTCCAGTGATCCTAAGACCACAGGCAGTTGCTAACTTCTTTGGCTGGTTAACATGGATGATGGACCGTCGTCAGGCAGATGAAGGGTTTACTCCATATACAGGTCAAGTAGGAACACAGTTCTTTGGAGAGAAGTTCAATCTCTACTCTACTGACCAAGTTGAAGGACTAATGACTCCATCTTCAATTGGAGAAATGGCTCCATTTAAATCTACAAGTTATATTAAAGACGGTGTAATCGAGAACATGCCTGTTTCACGCTATTGGGCCCAGAAGCAGAATATTGAGTATGTAACATATCCCGCAAACTACATAATTGCAGGAGATGGAGTTACAGAAGAGGAGATGATGAAGATGGTTCCTGAAGGACTCATAATAAACAACTTCTGGTATCTCCGCATGATAGATGGCAAAAAAGGCGAAATCACCGGTATGACTCGTGATGGTGTCCTCTACTTCAAAGATGGAAAGATTCAGTATGCTGTTAACAATTTCCGCTTTAATGAGATTCCACACGATGCAACTCGTAGAATACTTGCTCTTGGTAAAGAGGAGCAGAGAGATGTAAATACTATTCTCCCTACTATGCTAATCAACGATTTCTGCTTTGTAGATAAATCAACATTCTAAATATATAGTTCCCCTGTCTACACGGATGGGGGAACCTTTTCTTCTATGTAGTCTAAAATGGAACAAAGCTTTAAAGAGGAACTTCTTTACCATATCTGGGATGGAAGGCATATCACAGGAAACTTGAAAACAGTTTCAGGTAAACGCATTAAACTTATCTTCACTGGACATTTTAATACAGGTAAAGGTCCTGACTTTAAAAATGCAGTCTTGAAATTGAATGGTGAATTCTTGCGTGGGGATGTGGAAGTTCATATCAATACCTATGATTGGGTTAACCATAGCCACTACCTAGACAGTAACTTCAATAAAGTTGTACTGCATGTTGTATATAAACATAATTCAGCACTTTCATATAGTATAAAAGAGAATGGAGAGCTACTTGAGATACTTGAGCTAAAGCCGATCCTCGATAGTGAAATTGGTAAACTTCTTGAAAGATACAGTGTAGATAATGCTATGAAAGAGAAGAGTTGCTTGTTCTTTAATGGACTGGTTCCTGATCAAATGACTGTTATGCTTCAGCGTTTAGGAATAGAGCGGTTTAAGGCTAAGATAAAAAGGTTTGATTCCTTTCTCTTGTTCTCTGACTTTAATCAAGTTCTGTACCAAGGAATTCTTGAAACTTGTGGTTATTCTAAGAACAAAGTCAATATGATAACATTAAGCGAACTGCTTCCCTATCGTGAGCTCAATGATTATTCCAAGACCCATACATTCGATGAGACCTTAACCGAATTACTCAATCGTTCTGGTTTAATACAGTTTATCGATAAAGACTACAATGCAGCTGACTCACCAATAAAGTGGAATACCTTTAGGATTAGACCTGCTAACCACCCACTGAAAAGGGTTATTCAAATATTTCCTTTGCTCTTTTCATCATTAAGCAAAGGCCTGATAACTAAGTTCACCTGCAATGAAGATATCAATAATCAAAACTCGAAAATTGTTTATAAAGCTTTTTTAGAGATTATCAAATCCTCATTTGCTGAATATGATTATCATGGCAAAACATATACCAAACCGGGGAGTATGCTGATAAGGACCATACTATTTAACACCATCTTGCCGATACTAATACTCTATTACACAAAAACAGGAAACGACATTATTACTAAGAAACTATGGGAAATAGTTACTGACTTCCGAAAGCTTTCTGATAACCATATTATCAATAAGATGAAGCTTTTTATGACTGACAATCAATACAAACACTTAAAGACTGAAATCATGCGACAAGGTGTCCTGAAAATATACTTTGACAACTGTGAATATTTTACTTGTAATGCTTGCGAAAAACAAAAGGAGTCTCTCTTACTCGAGTTGTAAGTATGCTTAAACGAAAAGTCATCCCCGAAAACCACTTCCCGGAACAGGAGAAACGTAATGCAATAGAAATGATTACACGTTTCTTCGTTTTCATTTTTAAGAATAGCGGTAACATAACTGATAACGATATTAAACTGCTATACAAACTGCTTGAAAGTCTTTTCACTCAAGTTGATTTTTCCTGGGAACTATTCGTTGGAGAGATTATTGAGAAGGATTACGACTTACGACCTATCGTAAAATACCTGCGTAGAAACCTTAACCTTATTGATAAAGTGAGGATAATGGGTAACTTAATCCTCATGTTGAACCAGGATTTAGCAGAAAATGATCAGAACAAAGAGATTCTTCTAGCATATAGCGCACAGTTGGGATTGGAAGAAGATGGTATTGGTAGATTTATTGATCGAGCAATAGCTAATGACAACTCATGCGTAGATATTCAATCAATCAATCCTGAGTATGAATTAAAATACTCACTTTTCACTGATTATGTGACACTAGGTTCCGGTACTCAGTCGAATGTACGGTTTAGAAATAAAGAGAAATATAGTGCTATTGAGATTGCGTTTCTGTATATTGATGAGCAGATTTTTGCTGTGTGTGGCAACAATAGTCATGTATCTATGAATGGGCAACCGGTTGAACCCGGTAAGCTTTTAATGCTTCCAAATAATCAGGGTGTCACTGTTAATGATCAGTTTATTAATCACGAAACAATAGATAAATTGTATGAAATCAAAGAGGTTAATGACGTAATCTCATTCAAACGCAATGATGCAGATTTTGTATTAACTATTAATAGAATGAACTTTGCAGTTGAGTTAAACAAAGGCACTGTTTATCATAATGGACACCAGTTATCACCTAAAAAGGAACAAGACCTATATTTTGATGATTCCTTGAGAATCAAAGGATTAGAGAGTTTTACTTTACTAGATGTTGTCAGAGAACGAGAATCTATTGGCATTGAATCTGTTGACGTAAAGGAACTTTATCTAAACTTCAATGACAATTATTTCTACTTATCTCAATCTGAGACAAGTAGATCAATAATCTATTTCGAAGTGGATGCAGATGATGTAGTAATGTACCAGCCAAAGAAGGGATGGAAGGTTTTCCTTAATGGTAGACCGGTTGAGCATATTACTCATTTCAAGCTGAATAAAGACATTATTACAATCAACAAACGTAACTTTAGAATTAACTCATTCTACGATTTGATTGAAGTACCTTTCAACATGAAGAACGTTTCTGTACGTGATATTAGGCATGTATTCCCTGATGGAGCTACAGGTATAGATAGTATATCATTTGATGTTGAAGAGGGAGAGTTAGTAGGTATACTTGGTCAGTCAGGTTGTGGCAAATCAACCTTACTGAAAGCTCTTAGTGCTAACATTATTCCAACCGGTGGTATGGTTACTATAAACAACAAGAAGCTATATAACAATGTTAACTACTTCTCACCCCATATTGGATATGTTCCACAAGATGAACTCCTCTTCCCGGATTTGACTGTTTATGAGAATCTGTTCTACCGAGGTTCATTCTTAGTCCCTAAGATTAGTAAAGAACATCTAGATAAAAAGATTGAGAACATACTTCAGCAAGTGAATCTCGTCCATAAACGCGATTCTCGAGTAGGTACTCCTAAAACTAAGCTTCTATCTGGTGGAGAGAGAAAACGTCTTAATTTGGGGCTTGAATTGCTCTCTGAGCCCTCATTAATCATCTGTGATGAACCAACTTCCGGCCTATCGTTCAGTGATGCTGACCAAATTATTACTATCCTTAAGTCCTTAACCGAACAGGGAAAGATAGTTATCCTAACTATTCACCAACCTAACTCTCGTATTTATAAGAAGTTCGATAAAGTGTTGTTAATGGATATCGGTGGTGTAGAAGTCTTTTTCGGAAAACCTGACAACTCATTTACTTACTTCAATTCTGAGCTCAAAAAATTGACTGTAAACAAGAATGAGATTACTCTTAAAAAGGATGATCGTCAAGCTGACTTTCCATACGATATTATTGCATATCCGGAATACAGCTCCGATAATAGGGTTGTATATGAGCAAACTAATAAAAGTGTTACAATAAAACGTAAGTTCCCGCCTGAATACTGGCGTAATAAATATAAACGGAAGCAATTGGGTGCATTCTTTAATAAGAATGAGCAAGCAGGAAGAAATGATTCGGTTACAGACACATCTTATCGAATAAAGATGGATCTTCAACAACATATAAAGCAGACAGTAAATATATTCAGAAGAAATCTGACTCTTAAACTAAGGAATAAAACCAATCTCATGATAACTTTCCTGCAAGCACCTATACTTGCATTAATAATCAGCTTTATTCTTAGACTTGCCCCAACAGGGGAAACATATTCTTACTATAGCAATGTCAATATAGGTATCTTCTATTTTGTCTCAATTATAGTGTTTATCTTCTTTGGGTTATCTAATAGTCTGGAAGATATTGCCTCAGAAAGGCGTATGTTCCAGCGAGAGAAAAGCTTAAATATGAAAGTCAGTTATTATACTGTATCTAAAGTATTAACATTAGGCATTTTCACAGCTATTCAAGCGATTCTTTATCTTTTTATTTCTATATTCATACTAAATATACGAGGTGTAACCGGTATATCTCTATTGTATCTTATTTTTGCTGGTGCAAGCGGTTTCTCAATCGGACTGTTTATATCATGTTTTCTTAATGACAGTAAGTCTATCATAAACATACTTCCACTAATACTGATACCACAGATTATTTTTGCAGGTGCGATAATCGAGTATGATAAGATGAATCGTAACTTAACAATTTCAAAGCATAATCCGATTCCGGAAATTGTACAGATTATGCCTTCAAGATGGTTGTTTGAAGGTTTGGTTAGTGGAATAGTGAAGAAAAATAGTTATAACAAAAATATGGAACGTCTGAAATCTGAAAGCAAAGAATTATTAAATGAGTACAAAACCGGTTATATAACTGATTCAACATATAAAGAAAGATTGTACGACAACTATGATGAGAAAGCACTGATTGCAAAAAAATACCCTAGAGGTAAGTTTACGAATCGTTCGCTTGAACTGTCAGTTAGCCTTATGGACGGCAGATTCATGAACACAAACAAGAATGTATTTCTTGCATCATACAAAAAGTTATTTAACTTGACATGCAGGACATTTAATTTCAACTTAATAGTTATTATGTTGTATATTGGGTTGGTTAATTTGTTAACCTTAATTAAATTGAAATATTATAAATAAAAAAGAAAAGGGGAAACTGATGAAAAGAACAATTATCTGGGTTGTCTTAATTGCACTCCTAGCTATATCTGTCATTGGCTGTACAAAGAAACAGGAGAAACCACAGAAAGCTCCAACTGCTAAGGTTGAGTTTAGAAACTTTCCATTACCACCATTTAGAGATATGCTTGCTAAGCTTGATTATTTGAAGAATACAGATTTTTCAAAATCAGTTCCTAAGGAAGCTTATACTGTTGATGAAACTGTATATCAGGCATCATTTGCTCTTGGTGTACTTACTGCTGATGCAATTCTTAGTGTTAAAGCTAGAAACAAAACTAGTTTGATTGAGATTTCTCAAAACATGATAGAGTATTCTAATTTGGTTGGAATTGATGACCAAGTACTTAAACTGGCTGATGAACTGAAAGGATATATCGAAGCTGAGAAGTGGACAGAACTTGAGCTTTCACTTGATAAGTATCAGAAAAGGGTCAAAGCAACTCTCTACCAAGCTAAAAGATACGATGTTTTCACTCTTATGCAACTTGGAGGTTGGATTGAAGGTTTGAATAGAGTTTCTTATCTCTTAGTTAATAACTATCAAAAGGACTACACTGTTATTGTTGAACAGAAAGGTATCCTTAACTCCCTAATTCAAAACATGCAACTAATTGAGAACAAAAAGATTACTGAAACTAACTATTACAAGATCAGTTCTACAAATTTAGGACAGATTAAATCCATTATCTACAAATCTGAAGATACAAAATACAGTAAAGATCAAATCAATGAACTTGAAGGTTTAACTGCTGAGATTCTTAAAGCTGTAAAATAGTTAAGTAATTTATATAATTAATGGCTTGTATCTATTGATGCAAGCCTTTTTTATGAGATAACCAATTGCATTTTAAAGTGTCTTATCATGGAGAAGCTTTGAGAAAAGGTTCTTGATGCGAGAACTATGGACAGTCGTCATAACAATAATTTATCGCTAGAACAAATCAACCTTCGTGTTCCGGAGTTGGCGATTACATTTCATTACGACTCATTTCTTCCAATATAACAAAATATCTATGCAGTTGATACAAGCCATAAGACAAAACGCAATCATCCCACTGTTTTCCCACTGTGCACGCACTGTACACCCAGTGAAACAGTGGGTTGGCAGTGCCTTCACAGTGGGTGCACAGTGCAGACACAGCGCGTTGCTGCATAGAGCAGTAAAAGAGAGTAAAAAGGGCAATAAAGATAGCTAAGTTATTGTAAAAGGCACTGTGTAACTAAATCGGAAGCTGGAGCTATAGCGACCAAAGGGAGATGGGCGAATAGCAACTTCGGAGTGCACTTTAGGAAGTCCGTTGCCTTATCAGACCGGCAAACTCCCTGAAATGCAGTAAGTTATTGCAAATCCCACTGAATAGCTTATATGCTAGGAGTAAACTTGGTAATATCTATATTTTGGGTAGAGAAAACTTAAATGTAGCTCCGTTTTGTCCATCAGACTCAGCATCGACAAAACCATCGTGTTTTTCGATAATTCTCTGGACTATTGCTAATCCTACTCCGGTTCCTTCAAACTCATGCATCGAATGCAAACGTTGGAAAACACCAAATAGCTTATCTTTGTAACGTTCATCGAAACCAACTCCATTGTCTGTCACAAAGTAATTAATGTTATCTCCTTCTTCAGTAGAAGAAACTCTAACAATGGATGGATTAGAATTTTTACTGTATTTAATAGCATTTGTTAACAAATTCGCCCAAACCTGTTTAAGTAGATGTTCATCACCAACAATTGGATGAATAATACCAACTTCAAGTTTTACTTCGCGATCAATGAAATTCAATGCATTCTCAAATTCCTGCCTCAACAGCTTTTCCATATCCACTTGCTTTTTGGCAACTTTATCTAATCCAAGTTTAGAAAAAGCTAACAAATCATTAATTAGATTACTCATCATAATAGAGTTTTCTCTAATAATATTGAACAGTCTGAAGGCTTCCTCATCAAACAGGTGAGAATATTCATCTGCAAGAAGTTTAGTGTAACTATTAATAGCTCTCAATGGAGTTCTTAGATCATGTGAAATGGAATACGAAAAAGCTTCGAGCTCTTTATTAGCAGATTTAAGTGCATCATTAGATTGCATAAGCTCTCTTTGGGCAACATTAACATCTTCTAGAAGATATGTTAAAGCTTTCTGAGAGTCACTAAGTTTCTTGGTCTTATCATTAAGAACTTTAGTTCTCTCTGTAATAATATTCTCAAGGTTATTCTGATAGTCTTTAATCTCTGATTCAGCAGTTATATTTAAAGTAACGTCTGTGACAATTCCAATTACAGCAATCACATCTCCATTTTCAATTATTGGAGTATGCTTGATTTCAGCCCAAATAACTTCATTACTCTTTTTTCTTATCTGAGCTTTTGTATTAGGCAATTCAGTACCTGACTTAAAAGTTTTTTTAATGCTTGATACTACTAGATCAAAATCCATAGGATTTACAAAAATCTGATTAATGTTAACTAATGCTTCATCTCTACTAAATCCTAACACTCTTTCAATCTGCTTACTCATGAAATTTAGTGTCATATCAGGTTTTACTGAATAGAAGATATTGTGACTATAATCAACGATATATTTCAATGTTTCTTGAGTTTCTGTTAGTTTCTTATCGGAAATACTCCTGGCATCAATCTCACGTTTAAGATGAGCACTTGTCTCTTTTAGCTCTGTTTCTTTGTCAAAAAGCTCAGAAACATCCATAGAGATTCCAAGAGCAAATCGATCTGTACTTTTGTTAATATAAAAGGGTACTTTGATAGTTTTAAAATGTAAAGTCTCTCCATTTTTCATATTGATGGTTTCGAAATATTCAAGTTTATCACTATCACCGTTAATAATCTGCATGTCAGTTTCGTAAAAGCGTTCTGCATCTTTGGCAGCAACCGGTTCATTAGAAATTTGTTTATTCACAATATCTTCAATACCCACATCACAAAAATCAGCAACTGAGTTATTTAGAATATGGAAATTCCTTTGTGCATCTTTTACATATATAAATGCCGGAATAGTATCAATGATTTGACGGAGTTGATTCTCTTTTTCAGCTAAGCTCTCTTTTGCATTAATCAGATCAGTAACATCTTCAGTTGTTATGACTAAACGACTATCTACATATGATGCTGACATATTGAGACTCTTTTTATTCCCATCTTTACATTTAAACAAGACACATGCAGAAACAAATTTCTTCTCGCCACTAATCAATGCTTGAACATCTCTATTCCACAATAGGCGTATCTGCTTGCGATAATCTGTATCATCATACACTATTTCGAACCAGTCATCGATTGTTTTCAAGTCATTGAGTGTGTATCCGGTTAACTCGGTAAAATAGTCATTAAAATATTGAAATTCACTCTTCAGGTTACTGATTATGATTCCGAAGGGGGTTTCTTTTAGTATTTGTGCTTGTTCAACGCGAAGACGCAACTTTGATGCTAATAAGTTAAGTATATTCAGTAAAATTATCAAGACAAGTCGTTTTAGTAAAACTGGTGTAGAAATATTGAATGAGAGCATACGTAGAATATCCAGATTAAAGATAAAAGAATCTACTAAGGCATCAGCAATCCAAACAATTAATGCAATTGCAATAAAAGCTAAAATGGAACCCTTTTTTATCATTTTCATCTACTCCTCACAAACTCTAATCAACAACAGTTGATATTATAATGTCAATTCAATGTGTCAATTTATATTATCTGATTTTAGTTGTTGAGAGCTTGAGAGCAGAGAGTTTCTTTGGTTTATCCATTATATGGAGATTTGGGAAACTAGTATTAAGAAGGCGATGAATTTCTTCATCTCCATCTTTGTGCACATTCCACCACATCTTCATGTAAAGTGAATAGAAACCCGGATGACGATCTCTTCTGTTTTGACATCCTCTATTATATAGTACTGTCATTTTGGACTAAAAGTGGTTACACGAATTGATTTTTTGGAATCGCCCGAGATATAGCCTTCGGACTTGCACCGCAGCGAAGTGTGGTGCGAGAACGAAATATGCAATATTATGGATTTAACCTACTATGTAGGTTTGTCTTGTCACACAACTTCAGACTTACACGAGAACGAAAACTGCTTCGAATGACGGAATTAGCGAATCACACCTTATCATTGGAGTCATAGCGAGTTTCAGGTTTAGAAAAGGAGTTTGTCAGAACGAAGTTTACGAGCGAAAACGGACTTCTTTTCTAAATCTGAAACAAGTTGGACTCATAGTTATGAATTATGCCACATGTCCGCTATTGACCCGACTCCCATTCGGTCGCTATGGTGACAGCTTAACTATAGGCTATAGGCTATAAGCTACTTCATAATCATCATCTTCCCTATTGCTTCTTCCCCCTCACTACTAACCTTATAGAAGTAGATCCCTGTCGCCACAGTCTTCCGATTATTATCCCTACAATCCCACATTTGCGAATACTTCTCACCCGACTGCTTCTCTTCAGTGGAAAGGCCTGCACTTCTAACAAGCTGTGAGAAACTCTGAGTTATCTTCAAATCCCTAACCTTCTGACCTTTGATATTGTATATCTCAAGTGTTGGTTTTTCTATCGGTTTCTTTGGAAGTGTGAACTCAATAAATGCTACCTTATCATTACTGCCATTCGGTGTCACCGGATTAGGGAAATGAGATACTTGTATTGTCGCAGGTGGGGTTGGTGCTGTTTCATAACTATTATCAACTGTAGGGTTATACTCATGTGCTCCCATATCAATAATATTGTCCCATACTCTAGGATTACCTGTAATATCTATGGAAGGTAAGTTCATACCAAGTGTATCAGGTGTTCCTGCATTCACGCATGGTGAGTTCTCTGTCAGTTGCACCCATCTCGGGTCTCCAACAGGGATATCACCTTCCATATCTCCTCGGAACAATGGATTCACATCAATATTATTTACTCCCCACAATACATTATTATTAGGATTATCTGCACCAGGTATAGAAGCTAACCCATTTCTTACAAGACTATAGTCAATATCAATATTCGACCAATTAGGTGTTGGGTCTCCATCAGCTGGTACCCATACACCCATCTCATATGCACTGTTAGGATTATATATGATACTGTTTCTTATAGTATAATCCCCACCGAATCTTGTTATGGCTGTCGGTCCGGTATTATGAGCAATTGTCATATTATTAATATAGCACTCTTCATGGTAGGTAGAGAAGTTAAACATCGGCATTGAGTTTGACAAAGATGTATTGTTATATGCTAAGAAATTATATAGTTCAAGATTACCCACTACATTGCTTTCAACAGAGTTCCCATATGAAAAAACAACTCCAGTATCTTCAATTATCACATTTGTTATTAGCATGTTATTTATGGACACTTTACTCCTCGAGAATCTTACTAACACAGTAGAGCCATCTTCAATAATGTTGGAAATACTATTAATGATAGTATTATTAAAAATCGTATTTTCACACTCGTATGTTTTGATACAAGATATCCTATGTAAATCATGATCGACACTATTTATCGATATATTATTAAAAATTATGTTATTACTATACAAAATTAGTAAACCTGGATATTCAGAGTAATTATTGATAGATTCTACATCATGAATAAATACATTACAACTCCTACTCACAAGTAAAACAGCTTCAACGTTTTCATTAGCATGACTGATAGTAAAATTTCCGACTTCAACATTGGTTGCATTTGAAATTCCTATTTTACTCTCTTCTCCAACGCTCCCAATAATAACTTCATCAGGTAAATCTCCACCACCCAACATCTTTGTATGAGATTGCAAAGCTATTGGGAAAAACTGATTGTTTAACTCCGAACTATATGTTCCCGGTAATAGATAAACAGTATTAGGATTCAAACTATCAGGCTGGATTATTCTGTTAGCATACGCAATTGTTTGTAATGGTGTTTCCGGTGTAAGACCGTTATTACTGTCATCACCGGTTGGTGATACATATAGGTCTGAATCAAACTGATCGAAATAGTTATTTTGAACTGATATTTCTGGAGCAGGTAATCCATCTTCATGAAAATAGGAAACAAAGAAACCGTCAGGTTCAGTAAGATTAACACTGAGTGTATCAAGAACAATGTTAGTAGATTGAGAATTATAAATGAAAATATCTTGCACATCACCATAATTATTGTAAATTCTATTCAGATTGGTTAGGCTTAAATTTAGAGTACCTGTGTAAACTCCAACACCTCCACCGATATAAACACTTGAGTTATTCCTAATAACACAACCAGTTATTGAAGTTAAACTGTTTTGTCCTGTCAATACACCACCACAATTGATAGCATGATTATCTTCAACAAGGCAGTTTTCAAGATTTAGATTACTATCAAAGTTTACATAAACTCCTCCACCATATCTTGAATTACCATATCCAATCCCATTTGTAACTGTGAAACCATTTAGAACTGCATTCAGCTCACCATTAATTACTACTACACAGCTTGATTGCTCATTACCATCAATAATGGTAGATTCTACAATATCCCAGTTAGGGTTACTTACATATTCACTGCAAACTGTAATGCTCTTTCCAACAAAATCTATGTTCTCAAAGTATCTACCCGGATGCACAAGAATCGTATCACTATTTGAAGAAGAATTAATTGCATCTTGGATTGATAGGTAAGGTAGAGTTCCATCTAAAGAGACTTCATGAGTATTCGCTGTCAAACCTGAGAAAGATAGAAGTATTAATAATACTAAGTTTACTCGATGCATAGTACCTGCTTTATTTTGTCTCCTCGCCCCTTTGGGGAGAGGATTAAGGTGAGGGGTTACTTTACCACCCCGCCGTTTACAATGGCACCCCTTCGGTCTTCGCCAAAGGCTTCGCCCCGATAGGCCAAAAGGGAAATTAGGAAAAAGGGCAAACCCGTAGGTCTACCCTTTGGTTATGTCTTTATTTAAGAAGCATCATTTTCTTTGTCAAGGAATCGTTGAACCCCTTCAGGGTTCTAAATGTTTTTTGAGATACTTGACCCCGGGTTCATAAAACCCGGGGCTATTCATATTCAGCCCATTCAGGGCTGTCACGTAGGGCATGCAGCCTGCTTGCCCACAGCTCGACAGAGCTGTATTTTACGAGACTGAACCTGAAGATAATTACTAAAGAGCTTCAGTAAATCATACTAATTAACTTCAGTGGCGGGGCTTAGCTCTGCTAAGCGGACAAGCTAGCAGCGTGTCCTACGTTTCGACGTGCACCGTCGATGTCGAAATACATATATCTGAGATAATCTGGGGAGTATTCTAAAAAGTGTGTAAATTGATCTATACCAAATCATAGTTTTCAA
Source organism: Cloacimonadales bacterium (SeqCode) (assembly GCA_963677495.2). GTDB lineage: Bacteria > Cloacimonadota > Cloacimonadia > Cloacimonadales > JAFGVF01 > Zophobacter. Next base: position 658,721 of record CAXXOU010000004.1, on the reverse strand, counting down.
GTCTTTATAATCTGAGAAATCTGTGGCATATTCTCTTTATTCCCAAGTTACGCCCATGAGCAATTCTCACTCATCACTCACTCAATCCCCACTCAACACTCACATAATACCCACTTGAGAAGTGAGAATTTAGTAAGCTGATTATGAGTGATATATTTCCGCTCTGTTTTTATTGCTCAAGGGCAAATCGGCAGAAATAAGTCTGCTCAAGGTCAACCGAAAGTGAAGTATCCACCCCTGCTCCTCTCCGGGACCACTCGGGGACCTACCCCGCCTACCCCCGAGAGAGCCCCGAGAGGGGCGGGAGCAAAGTAGGGGTGGATTTCTGACTTTTTGCAGAGATCCGTCAGAATAAAATGAGAAAACTTTTAAGGGAATCTCAACATCATGAAACTGTCACTGCTCTGTTACAATCTTTAACACTCAGATAGGAGACACCTATTGAAACCCTATTGAAATGTAGTTATTCTTTAACAGGTTTTAGACTCGAATTTGATAAGATTAAGATATCTAATGTATAGCAATTATAGCAGAGGAATGGGAGCGAAATAGCTGTAGCAATTTCCGATCTGGAGAGTCGTAGTACATGTAGGGGCTTAACATCTTAAGCCCTCAGGTGTATCCACAACATACGTTTAATTAAGCATTTTCAGGAGCCATAATCAGCTAACTAGGGCACAAGTTGTTCTGTCCTTACGGAACAATATCGACTTTGAATCACATCAGCAGATACTTAATGCATATCCTATTTGCTATTATACAGAAAACCGGACTACATAAATATAGTCCGGTCGTTATGAGAATAAAAAGCTTTAGATATTTTTTAAAACATCTTCATAGTTAGGTTCATCGACTATTTCAGGTACTAACTGAGTATATTTAACCTTTCCTTCTTCATCAATAACAACAACTGAACGTGCTAAGAGCGATTCCATTGGTCCATCGATAATCTTTACACCATAGGAATTTCCAAACTCTTCGTTCTTCATGCTGGAGAGTGTAATAACATTTTCGAGTCCTTCAGCTCCACAGAATCTAGCTTGAGCAAATGGAAGATCTCTAGAGATACATAGTACTACTGTATCTTCAAGTTTAGAAGCTTCTTGATTGAATCTTCTTACTGAGTTTGCACAGACTGGTGTGTCTATACTTGGGAAGATGTTCAAGATAACTTTCTTACCCATAAAATCTGCTAATGTCTTTTCACTTAAATCACCTGCTACAAGTTTAAAGTCGGGTGCTTTAGTATTTTCTTTTGGTAGTTCGTTAATTGTGTTGAAAGGGTTTCCTTGTAATGTAATTTTAGCCATTTTTGCATCTCCAATATATATTTTTATTATGTAATTGAGAAATTTTCGTCCTCTTTGGAAGAAAAATTACTTAAAAATACAGATAAGACAAAAAAGATTATGCGAAAATTGGATAAAAAATGAGAGGTAACAAATGAAGAGATTTTTAATCTTGATGAGTATAATGCTGTCTCTCAGCATTATAAGTGCAATCTCTGTACCTGAATCAAAAGTTGTTTCAGTTGCCGGGAAATGGATGGATTTGCAGACATCAAACCGTGTAGATACATCCTCTCTAGAAAGTGTACACAAAGTGTACAATAACAATACATTAACTCTATACTTAATTAATTACCAGAATAACGGCTTTGTCATTGCTACTTCTGACGACAGATGCCAACCTGTGTTAGCTTGGTCAGATGAGGGTAATATCAGCCCTGACAGCGATAATCCGGGTTTGCAATATTGGTTAAACACCTATAGCAATGAAGCTCTTTCAGTTATAGAAAATGATTTATCTGCAACTGAAACAAGGCAAATGTGGCAAGACATTGACAATCATAGTTACAATAGAACAGACAGAGAAGTTTCTCCTCTTCTTCCATGTAGATGGAATCAGGACTGGCCATACAATGCCTTGTGCCCTGAAGACTCAGCCGGACCGGGTGGTAGAGTATATGCAGGTTGTGTTGCTACTGCAATGGCTCAATGCATGAGATATTGGAACTATCCAGCAGGAGGAACCGGTAATCATGGCTATTATGCCTATGGGTATGGATATCAAAGCGTGAACTTTGACGACTCTGAATATGACTGGTGGCAGATGCCTTTCCAAGCAGGTTCAGAGTATGATCAAATTGCAAAACTTATATATGATTGTGGTGTCTCTGTTGATATGATGTATGCAGCAGATGGCTCCGGTGCATATTCCTATGATGTACCAGCTGCAATGAGAAATTATTTCGGTTATGCTAATACAACTACATATGTATCAAGAAGTGATTACTCAGTTGCTGCATGGAATAACCTGTTAAGGAATGAACTTGATAATGATCGAGTAATATATTATTCAGGTAGTGGAGATGATGGTGGTGGCGGTCATGCCTTTGTTCTTGATGGATATCAGGATGATGATTATTTTCACTTTGACTTTGGTTGGTCAGGTTCCGGGAATGGATATTATTTAGTAACCAATTTAAATCCACAAGGAAACTTTAATGCAGGCCAAGCAGCTGTAATTGGTATTGTACCTCAAGGCTATCAGCCAAATGAAGGTGTTCTTATCTGGGATGGAATGAATTCAGCGGATTGCAGCGGTAGTGAATTCTACGTTGCTGTTAGTTCTGAAGGTATCGAAGCAAATAATACGGATGAATTCCCATATTCTTTCCAGGGTTATGATGCTGTATTCTTAAACTTTGGTAACTCACAAGCTGAGTACTCAGAACTTACAGATCCAATGGCTGCCGTAATCAGAAACTATCTTGAAGATGGTGGGAACGTATACATTGAGGGTGCTGACGTACTAGGTGTTGATCAAAGCTCAAATAGTGCCTTAATGACTCTATTAGGTATTGATGGTGTTAATGATGGTGCTTACAACGATATTAATGATTTACAAGGTCATCCTTTCTCAGTAGGTATGAACTTATCGTTCGACCAAACTTACCAAACTAATCTTGAGACAATAGACCATTATGAAGTTGGTGACGGACAACCGGTCTTTACAGAAGATGGATATGGTGTTGTTGCTGTTCAGAACGTTGGTATTTATGGTCAGAAAAGTGTTGTAATGTCATACTCAATGAGTAGATTTGGAGACAATGCTAACAAAGCACAGTTCATTCAAAACATACTTGATTTCTTTGCTGATGATACAACAATTTATCCTGCCATGAGTTTAGAATCAGCTGTTGATGAGAACGAACAGATTACTCTTAGCTGGACACATCCGGGACTTGCTAATTCATCTCTTTTAGGCTATAATGTTTTCGATAATGGTGTACTTGTTGATACCATTTATGATAGATATTTAACTACTTACTCAAATGCTAATCCAACTCCGGGTTTACATCATTATACTGTTACTGCAGGTTATTTAGCAGGAGAATCTGACCACACCCAAAATGCGGAAGCTTTCGTCTTTGGAAACGACTACGAAAACTTTGGATATGTAGATAACTCAGCAGAATCAGGAATAGTTTATAATGCAGGTGGAATGGCAGCTGTACATTTCGAAAATAGTGAAGAAGCTAATATCGACTTCATCCGCTTTAATATCGAGACAGCTGATACTAATCCGGTTATCCTACGTGTTTTTGATGAAGTTGATGGAGAACCAGGCAATATGCTCTCACAGCAGGTATTTAGAAACAATATAACTGATGGTTGGCACACAGCTGATTTATCAGGTGAAGACTTAGTTGTTGATGGCAATTATTACATTGCCGTTGTATTTACCGTGAATAGCTCAGCAATTGGTGTTGATACAAGTCAGAATGGTAATACAATCGTCAAAGTAAGTAACAGCTCTGCCTGGGAAAATTATGCTGATGGTAACTTGATGATAACTTCTGTGCTTAGCACAACGACTGACAATAATGATCAGAATCAGGTTATCGAGAAACAACTCACTCTTAACAACTATCCTAATCCTTTCAACCCTACAACTAATGTTCAGTTTAGTATGCCGGCTAGTGGTCATGCAACACTTTCAGTTTATGATATTAGAGGACGTAAAGTTAACACTCTGATTAATAAAACAATGAACAAAGGTGAACACACAATAATGTGGGATGGAACAGATAAGAATGGTTCAACAGTTGGCTCTGGTGTCTACTTCTTCAAGTTAGATGCTAATGGTGACTCTAAAGTAAAGAAATCATTACTAATGAAATAATTGCAATATTATAGATGAAAGGCTACACTTGTTGTAGCCTTTTTTTTAATCCTGGCTTAGTTTATAATAAAAAAATGGAGGATTTATGCGTTTAGAGAAAGGGGCTAAAATTCCTAGCTTTGAAATCAAGAATAGTAAAGATGTGAAAATTAGTGATAAGGATATCTTAGGCAAGTGGACAGTATTATACTTTTATCCGAAAGATAACACCCCGGGTTGTACTGTTGAAGCTAAAGATTTCACATGTTTATTGAATGAGTTTAGTGACTTGGGAGTGCAGATAATCGGAGTGAGTAAAGACTCAATTAAAAGTCATAGCAACTTCATATCTAAGCAAGACTTAAAGATTGAGCTTTTAAGTGATCCTGATATGATTGTTCACAACTTATTCGGTACTTGGGGAGAGAAAATGATGTATGGTAAAAAGAAGATGGGAGTTATTAGAAGTACTTTCATCATTAACCCTGACGGAGAATTGGTGGAGTGTCTTTACAACGTGCGTGCAAAAGGGCATGCTGAGCGAATATTGAAGATTATCAAAAAACTAGTATAAAGAAAGAAGGGTGGTTTTATTAACCACCCTCTGACATATATATCCTCCACAGATACTTTCGTCGAAACTGTAAATACGCCTTTATCAAGCAGCGTTTAAAGATTAAATATTTGATTAACATATAGCCACCATTTATTCATTGTTTATTCATACTGGATTCAATGTCACAAATATTACTGCAATCTTCTTTAAGGTCAACATTTTTTTATTTTATTATAGATAAATCAGTTAGAACGATGAATCCTTCTCATAAAATAAAGCCCTTTCATACGAAAGGGCTTAATGATAACTAAAGGATTACTTTATCAATAATGATTTTATTGTCTTACAATAATCTTCGCATTCCATCCTAAAGAAGTAAATACCTGTTGCCATTCCTCTTCCATCACTATCAGTTCCATCCCATACAATAGTATGATTACCAGTACTTAGATTATCATTAAATAGTGTTTTCACTAGCTGTCCCTTAATGTTATAAACCTTAATAGATGTTTGTTGTGGTTGTTTTAAAGCGAAACAGATAGTAGTAGTTGGATTAAAAGGATTAGGATAGTTTCCAATCAGTTCGGTTTCAAAAACAGGAACTGATTCATCATCAATATCAGTCATATCAGGAATAAATGAGATTATGTCTGACTCAAATCCTTCTCCCTCAGAATACATTGCTGTAACATAGTACTTGTAAGTTCCTGAGTAGCTTAATGTATCAGCATAAGCAAGTTGTTCAGAACTTCCAATCAATGCATAAGGAGCTGAATCAATACTCTTATAGATATTGTAGTTTAAAAACGTTAAATCTGTCATATCCGGTGCATTCCAAGTAAGATTGAGATTGTAGTCATCCTGAACGCAACTTAAATCAGTTGGTTCATTTAAACGCTGCAATGCAAAATCAATATCATCATTACTTTGATTCGTTTCATTAAGCATGATTCTATTTGCAAAACCCTCTGAATAATGGTTTGTATAAGCATGTATATCGTAATTACCATCCTTTTGGAAGATATAGTAATCACCGTTCTCATCCGGATGTACTGCCACTTCCCCATTCGAGACACACACATCAGTTATATCTTCATCTCCAGATAAAGCTATGTTACCACTTATATAACCTGTACCACCAATGAATCCAACTATTGTTACATCATCAATATACCATCCATTGTCATTTACATGATAATCACTTGCAGAATACCATTGGAATTGAACATTCATATTTGCATAATCAGAAAGATCGATTACTACTTCTTCCCAAGCTCCACTTATTCCCGTGAATCCAGGTTGATTATCTAATGATACAACTGCTCCATCATCATATCCTGAAACTGGAGTTATTATTTGCCAAGTAGCTCCTGAGTCTGTTGAGATTTGGATATTACCTCCATCGTAGTGATTATCATACTCATATTTGTGCCAGAATCTCAGTTCAGCATTATCACTTAAAGGTAATATTGGAGTATACAAATACGCATCATGGTTAACCGGATAGTTACCACTTAAATATGTACCCCATACTCTTGTTCCTGAGTGTGCTCCCATGATTGTATCGAATCCCCATTGCCAACCTCCCTGCTGGGTAAGACCACCATTAGATTGTTCAAAATCTAAATCAAAGTCAGCAAGTCCAATACCAATTGTCATACCTGCAGTTCCGATATCTATACCGGTTGCGAAATATGTTATCTCAAATGGAACAAACGTCATATCAGCTATTCCATCAGGCATAGTTATCTCGAAGTAGCACTGTAATGCACTTTCAGGAGCTATATCACCGATGCTAAGTTGATCTTCCACAATAACAACTCCCGGATATGAACTACTTAAACCTACTTGCACATCTCTTGTAGCTACTACTTCCGGATTTTCAAGATTTACACATAAGAAGAATGTTTCTCCTGCCTGAACTACTTTGTCTCCATTACCAAAAACTTGATCGTTAAATTGAGCATTTAAGTATCTAAGTTTGTTAGAAACAACACTCAAGGAGGTTACTCTTGTCCATTCGTTCGAAGGTGAATTTATATTAACTGTTAAAATGATTTCATGATTGTCCGGTGCACTCTCTGCAATTGACAGAGTAATATATTGATCACCAAACATATTCCCCTCACCGGGTATTATATCATAAGTTGAACTATTTTGAGTTACAGAAACATATGGGCTTTCACATGTTACACTAATCTCAACATTCTCTGCTGGAGCAGAACCCATATTAACAATGTTTACACCAAGGTTAATTTCCTCTCCAGGTTCAACTATATGATTATTGTTCTGATCATGTATTACTGTGTCACCTAGAACGAGGAAAGGTTCTTCTAAAGAAATAGGAGAACCGGTTATCAGCAATGCGTCTCCAGCATTGATTTGATTAGCTCCATTAGGATACTGATTATCAAATGAATATTGTAAACCTTTAGTTCCGGTATGATCTTTAATCCCTACTGTACAATTGTTTGTATCATTATTGTTACTAAATGTGTGGTATTGTATTTTAATCATTCCATCACCGGTAGATGTAGGGTTTGCATCTGGATGATACATTAACACCTGGAATCTTTGCGGTAATGAAGAAGATCCATGTTCAACATCCCATTCAATGATTAGCGCACTTAAATTAGCATCATAATAAGTTGTAACAGAGTTGTTATCAGTTGTAGCTAAATCATCCCAGAATGGCGCTACAATACCATTCTGAGTCATCGCTCCGAATAGTACATTATTTCTCCAATCTGCACATTCAGTTTCAAGGAAAGAGATAAATCCATTTGAACTTATCCAAATTCTATCGTAAGTCTCACCATAGAAGGTAAAATCAAAAGGTAAATCATATGGAAGGATAGAAACAGCACCTACAGCATCTCCCTCAGTCCAGCTACTTGGATCATCTAACCCCAAAGATGTACCAGAACCACCATATTCAGGTGATATTTCAATCCATTCATAAGAAGGACAATCAGGATAGGTTACATCATCACTATGATAGATAAAATAGCCATATTCATCCGGTCCGAATGGATCACTTTCAGTAACTGAACCTACTTCTACATCGAATCGTATATTCTCTTGGTAACCATCTGCATTAAAGCAGTTAAGTTGAAATGGTATTACCATTCCGGGAAGTAGGTTTGACCTTGCACGGATTACTAACTGGTCATTTGCATTGGACATTGTCGTTCCAACCGGGATATCACCAATTGAAGCATTCATATCCTCTACAACAACAAGAGCATTTAATGAAGTTAATTCTACTTCAACACTAGAAATATCCTGTTCTCCATCATTAGTAATAGAAATAAGAAGTTCAGCAGTGTCTCCCGGATCTAAAATCCCGTTTGCAGAATCAATTACACTGACAGACGTGAAATCTAAGTCTCCATTTTGTACCGGAACTGCAAAAATAGTGTATGTTGAACCATTATCTGAGTTTATTGAAAGATTTAAGTATGCTACAAATGCATCTGGGCAGGCATTATTTATACTTATATTAAACGCAGCATTGCCTGTTGAGTTATTACCATTAACAATTGTTCCATAATCTACACTATTCTGATTAACAGTGATATAATCAGTTGTAGATGTTAAAGTTGCAGTTACATTATTAATAGGTGAAGCAGAACTATTATATAATGCAACAGAAACATCCAGAGTTTCTCCAGCATTGGCTAAACCATTATCATTCCCAACTGTTTCAGATAACACACTTCTTGCATAAATAATACCACCTGCACTATCGATTATTAAATCATGCATACTGGACTTATAGTTATCTGCACTAACAGTTACTTCTACAGTACCAGTCATGTCTATTGGTAAATCAATATAAGCAACACCATTAGCATCAGTTCTTGTTATGTAATGTAGAGTTCCTGACTGATATGCTGTTACAATTGCATCCTCCATAGGACTTAGCATCTCATCGTGAACATGTACTGGTACAAGTGCTGTATTACTAGGAATTATTGATGGTATAGTAACATCAAACTGCTTTGGAACAGTTAAGTACATTGTGACTGTTGGGTCACCCATAAGATTACACCAATGACTAAAGTATTCTACTTGCGAAGGGTTACTATTATTGTATTGATTATAAAGATTAAGTTCACCTGCAAGCAATCCTGAGCCTAAATCTCTCATACCAAAGTTCAGTATTCCGTTCCAGATTCCTGAAGCTAAAGCATTGTTAAAGTGTGTATGTGTCCCCGGTGTAGCCATTCCTATCGCTGTTAATGCACCTTTTGGCAAAGTCGGAGAACCTAATCTGATAAATTCCTCTGTTGTTGATGTACTTGAAAAAGTTCCTGTTGAACATGTTAATATAGTACTATGACATAATCTATCACCATTGTTAAGCGAACTTGCATTAGGGTGCCAGTTACTCATACCAATATACCCTCTATAATTATAAACACCAACACCTTGTGAAATCGCAGTATTCATTGAAGATGGTGATGGATTACCACCATATAACTCAGTATATGAGTAGTTAGGGTTTACTCTTCTGGAATTTGCTTGAATATATTCATTAACGTATACACATGACTGACCTGAAGGCTCAGTATCTCCAACTAACAGCATTTTATCATACCAATCAGTTACTGCTAGTGGCATATCTCTTTCATAGTAGAAAACCTTATTGGCTAATGTGAGAAACTGGTTTGTATTCTCCGCACTCATTCGGCCTACAAAGATATCTCCAATCGTATCTATACCTTCTAAGTGTGTATAAGGGTGATCACCACAACCACCATATCCGGAGATGCTTTCTGTAAATGTCGGTACACCCAATGTTCCACCAACATCACCAATGATTATTAAATAGTCAGGTCTTGTATCAATGTTATCATAACGACCTTGAATAAAGTTCTTGATACTTGTATTTCCTGTGCCTGTAACTGATGTGTCAAATGTATCAACTTGAAATCCACGTTTCATCTTCCACTCTGCAAACTCGGTAACCTTATCGTTAAACGATGCATCAAGAACTTGTTTATGTATAATTAGTATCCTTTTTGATACGATTCGTTCAAGATCATGTCTAATCATATCGAAATTATCAACATAGGCTTCATATATCTTTTCAAAGCTGCTTGAATAGGTATTCCCATCACTCAGCAACTCTCTGGAATTGTTTAGATGTACTCTTATCTTCATGTTGTCTCTAATTTCAAGCTCCTCTTTCAAAGGATCGTAAAATATTGGAGCTACTGAGAAATTGCAAAGATAAAGGTCTCTCAAAGTTGCAGACTCTCCAATCATGGATTCTTGATAAGGATAGCTTTTATTGCTATTGTAGAATTCGCTATCAAAGTGGAATTCTGTCTCTTCAGGTTTCTCATAATCCTGTGCCGGATAAGCGATGACACCATTAAGTTGTTTAGCATCGTAAGATAGTATTTCAATACTGTTAATTGAACTCCCATCAGGTACTGCAATGAACGATGAAAAGTATGGTAGTTCCGGTTTACCTAAATCTAAAAAGTATGCAGAATTATCGAATCTAATCTGCTTAAAAGTGGTTCCTGCTTCTTCAATTGTATCAATTGAATAACAAGGCAGTGTTAAAGTCATATCAATGTAATCATTATCGACTTCATCAGTATTAAAAATCCTGGCAATCTGATTATTATCAGCAATAGCGATTGTTGATAAGACTAGGCATAAAATGAGTAATAGTCCTCTACGTATCATGGTCACTCCCGTTTGTTTTAATATAAAAAATGGAGTCTGCCGAATACACGACAGCTCCATTTGAAAATCAATCTATTCTCTATTGTTCTATTGCGTAAACAGCTACTATATCTCTACCACCAACATACACTTTGTTGTCCTTAACAGCAACACAGTATGCATGTGAGTAGTGAGATGAATCTTTTTCTATATAAGATGGGTTAGCAGGATCTTCAACATCAAAGAGATATACACCACCACTTGAACAAGCAAGAGCTAAATGATTGCCATCGTAATCTATATCAACTGCTATACCGGAAATGCTTTTAGTATAAATAGGTTCAGCAACAGGATTTGTTCTGTCTGTTACATCATACACATAAAGACCTTCCTGCCTACATGCAACATACAGATAATTACCAACAATAGTTAACTTCTGAGTATCACCGGGTGTATCAACATCAGCAATTACATTACCGGATGTTGCTGTTTTTTCTACAATCTTAAAACCTCTTTGACCTGATGCTACATAGTAATAGTCTTCATCTTCATCAAAACCATTAATCTTGTTCTCAACATTAATATCAACACTAAATCCAAGATTCAAATAATCCGGTTCCATACCTTCAATATAATAATAACCATATTCACCTTTTTTGATATAGTTACCTGAAGATAAAGTATATTCAAATATCGGTACAGCTTGTCCCATCTGATCAGGAATAACTTCCTCTACATACTTTACAGTTAACTCACTAACTGCTGAAACACCACCCAGAGTGTAACCAACATAATATGGGTTGTTAAGATCTTCAATGTTTGCAAATATGACTTGATCAGCTTCATCAGACTCTGAGAAGGCAAAGATATTTCTTTCAGGAACTAGAGCGATATTATTATTATCTATAAGTTCTTGTGAACCGGTATCATTAGCGAGTGATGTTATCCAAGTTCTATCAAGAGTTTCAGTATCAATTACAGATACACCGGCTCTATCCTCAGCAACTAAAACGTAGTCATCATAAGCTTTGATATCCTCTGCATATCCGTTGATAGCAATGTTCTGATTCCAAAGCAGTACTTCGTTATCAGGATTCGGTTCTGTAGTTACAGGATCACCAGCTTCCGCACATGCAACCAATAACAATGAGACAATTAATAAATAAAGCAATTTACGCATTATTCCTCCAACTTACTATATATTTTCAATTATATGCAATTCGCGTTCCAAACCCTCTATACATAGGGTGTTTCTAAACATCAATTAGTACTTGTAAGTGTCAAATCTTTTTTCGAATTTGCGTTATAACTAAGTACCTTTGAACACATAGCTGATAAGTGAAGTTTCTTGTGACGAGAACGAGCCTGACTGTCAATGGCATTTTAAATTGGTACAGTTTGGCATTTAAAAATGGTACAGTCTTCATTTTTGAAAATTCCTTAGTCTAAAGCTATCTCCGAGCATTGTAATTGGTTGTGAGTGATGGAGTAATCTATCAAGAATAGCAGTTGCTATCACATTGTCGTTAAAAATAGCTCCCCATTCATTAAACAACCTATTCGATGTTATGATTACTGATCTAAATTCGTATAAGAGATGGATGAGTCTAAAGAACAGATTAGCTGCCTTTGTCTGGAGAGGAAGATACCCCATCTCATCTATAACTATCAGATCATTCTTGGCTATATTGCTTAGATATTTATCTATGTTGTTATCTGCTTCAGCTAGTACAAGTTCTTCGATAAGGTTGTTCAGATTATAAAACACCACCTTATAGCCTGCCTTTATTGCTTCATAACTGAGTGCTGTTGCAACATGAGTCTTACCTACTCCCGGAGGTCCCATTAAAATTATATTCCTCCTCTGCTCCAGCCAGACAAAGTTCTTCCACTCCTTTACTTGTCTTTTGGTTATTACTTGTTGATAAGCATAGTCGAACTCATCAAAGGTCTTTATTACCGGGATGTGAGCCTGTTTAAGTCTTCTGTTGATATTGGTTTGATTCCTTCCTGAGTTCTCTTTTTCAAATAGATAATGTACGAACTCCAGATAAGTCATATTCTGTTTCTCTGCTTCTAAAACTGCACTTTCAAGAGTATTCAAAATATGAGTACAACGAGCCCTTTTGATGTATGTTTTAGTTATCTCTATCATCTTATAACACCTTCATGTAGTCATCTAATGAGCGCTCTATTAATGAACTCTCTGAGTCTTGTTGTGGTTCTGATTCTGATAATTCATTTAGCTTCATTTGTCTTACTTTTGCATTCAGAAGCTTCTCTATGGCTGTTGCCTTTACATGCGAAAGAGTCATTACCTCAGGAAGCACTGACTCCCATACATCTGTTTCATAGTTACGCTTAAACTTGCTTAAGGCTCTCAACTGATCCCTTGCTATTTTAGGGTTATCATTAACAAGCCTCTGGATTAGTTCTTCTCCTTGGATATATTCACTCATCTCATCCTTTACTCGCTCAATAAGCTCTTGTAGCACTACCGTAAAATCCCGATAATGATTAGTGTTTTTGATGATTTTGCCTTTTTCTGTGCATAGCTCATGTTGGCAGATTTCCTTTCTTGTATAAATATCCATCACCACTAAAGTGCTCTTTTCTTTTTGCACATATACCTGTTTTCGCTGATACTCTAATGGAACAGAGTACTTATTACCCTCATACGAGATTAAGCCTGTTTTATCTGCATTACGAACTTCTAAAGTGAAGATAAACTCTGGAATATCTTTTAGCTTTAACCTCTCTTCTTGCCATACTTCTGATGGTACTTTACGGGTTGTGCCATGGGTTCTGCCGTTAAAGTGTAAAAGCCACTCAAGTCCGCGTGAACGCAGGTCTGCCAGGTCTTTGAACTCTTTGCCATACATAAAGCCATGCTTTACTTCTGAGACATTACGCTCTACTTTACCCTTGCTTTGTGGATCATAGCCTTCGCATACATGAGGATGAAAGCCCGTTTTTGCTGCAAACTGATGGAACTGATTATTTAAGATTACTTCCCGATAGCGTTCCTGTATTACTACAAGCTTTGTCTGGTCGTAAACACACTCTGAAGGGATACCTTCAAAATAGATAAAAGCTTCACGATGAGCTTCAATAAACCTTGATGTGTTATATGGTGTTGTGCTCCAATGGACATAGCTTTGACGCGAGTGGGAAAGCACAAAAACTATAAAATAAACTCTTTGACGTTTATTACCCAAAACTACTTTCATCTCACCTGGATCAACTTGAACCTGAACACCGGGAGCCGTCTCGATTACTGCATAATTACGGTATTTATCGACAGGATAAGTCTGCTTTAGCTTACGAACAAAATCTCGGAAAGCTCTGTCTTTTGCTTTTATCTCAGGGAACTTTTTCTTAACTTCTAAATATAGTACACTAGCTCTTAATCGTGGATATTTGCTAAGCCTTTCGCGGACATATTGCTCACATATGGCAAAACTGCTTTCACGAATGCTATTGTTTATTAGTTCCATGAACTCATCAAGTGTCATATTTATGTATTTACCTACTGTTGTCTTTGATAGAGACAACTCCTCTGCGATCTTACGCTGACTATGCCCTTGCTTATGCATAGTTTTTATTGAATGATACACTTCTACTCCAATCATACCTACTCCAAACTGTCTTGAAGTAGTCATTTTTAAAGGTTGGCAGTTTTGTACCACTTTTCACTGCCATCGTGTACCATTTCTCACTGCCATTGACAGCCTGACTTAGAGTAATCGGAATTAGCGATTCCCACTTCGTTGTGAATCACTTCTTCCTGGGTCATCTTACAGTTGTATCTCTTTTGCGATATCGCAAACTTTGAGTAAGCTCTTTACCAAATCGAAGTCTTCCCACTGTTTTCCCACTGTGCACGCACTGTGCACCCAGTGAAACAGTGGGTTAGCAGTGCCTTCACAGTGCGTGCGCAGTGCAGACACAGTGCGTTGATAGATAGTGCAGTAAAAGCGAGTACAAAGGGCAATAAATATAGCTAAGTTATTGAAAAAGGCACTGTGTATGTCTCTTTCGGACTTGCGTTGCAGCGATAGCGTGACGCGAGAAAGAAATCAGGTACATGCGACTTCGGAGTGCATTTTAGGAAGTCCGTAGCCTTATCAGGCCGATAAACTCCCTGAAATGCGGTAAGTTATTGCAAATTGCACTGTGTATGTCTCCCTGAGCGGAGTGAATGAAGAGAAATGGAATGGACAAAGTCGAACCGACGATCATCGGGAGGAGCTCGTAAGCCGAAAGGCGCACAACTTCCGGGTCTCTCGGGTGGCTTTAGTTGATTTCTGTTGAAGTATTGACTTATCTTTTAATCTCTTCTTCCCACCTTTACACAAATATAATTTGACACCTTGAAACAGGCATATTTTTTGTTAGACTAAATAAAGTATGCAGGAAAAATCAGATGAATAAAAAAAGCTTCAAGCCTTATCTTTATGTCTTACCGGCTTTTATAATAATATTAGCGTTCAGGTTTGTACCAATTATTCTTTCGTTTATTTTGAGTTTCTTTAACTGGTCGATTACCGGACCCGGTGAATTTATTGGGATTCAAAACTATTCGAGACTTATTACAGATAAATATTTCTGGCAATCACTACTAAACACTTTCTATGTTGTTATCTATGTAGTGCCATTGAGTATTATACTATCACTCACCTTTGCAACATTGTTAAATGGTATTAAGAAGTTTGTATCTTTTTTCCGTACCCTTTATTTTATTCCATTTGTAACTTCGTTAGTTGCGGTTTCCATCATCTGGAAGATTATCTTTAACCAACAGAGTGGATTAGCTAATTACTTATTCCGTATGGTTGGATTAGAACCTTTGAAATGGCTTGCAGAACCGACAGGAATCAACACTCTTTTCATGCAGAACTTTGGTATTGATTTACCGGCTTGGGCAGGTGGACCTTCACTTGCACTCTTCTGTATTATTATGGTTTCTATCTGGAAAAGCCTTGGATACAACACAATTATCTACTTAGCCGGTTTACAGAACATCTCCAATGTATATTATGAAGCTGCAGAGATTGATGGAGCTAGTAAAAGACGTCAGTTCTTTAACATTACACTCCCTCTGGTCTCTCCAACAACATTTTATGTGTTGATGATGACTACTATTACAACTTTCCAAACTTTCTCACAGGTTTACCTGATGACAGGTCCTCCTATCGGTGGTCCTCAGGGAACAACAAAATTGATTGTTTACTATATATTTGAGCAAGGTATTGATAAAAATGACTTTAGTTATGCAAGTGCTGTAGCACTCGTTCTGTTCCTCATAATTCTTGGTCTGACTCTATTCCAGAAGCGTACTGAGAAAAAGGTTCACTATTAAAGGAGGAATGATGGAACAGAAAATAAGATCAATCATTAAGTATACTATTCTCGCTATCTGTGGCTTCCTTATGGTAGTACCATTCCTTTGGATGATGACTACATCAATTAAATCTCAACAGGAAGTGAATAAAGGTAACGTTGGCTTTTTTGCTTTAGACCATTATACCGAATACACTGCACCTGATGGTAAGAAGTTTGCTGCTAATGTTGTGAAAGAGGATGCAGATGGCACAGTTGTAGCGTTATTCGATAAGTCAGGTAACATCATCCTTCAAGATGAACATGAGATTACAGTTCAAGTTAAAGAAGGTGGCAAAGATGTGCCTTTTACTTTCAAGAGTAATGAGTACTTGAAAGTTGAGCCTGAGAGTGTTAAAACAGTGAAGAAGTTTAGAGTTCATTGGGATAACTACAAGACAGCCTTCCAGAAAGTACCTTTTGCCAGATACTTCCTAAATACAATTATCATAGCATTCTGTACACTTATTGGTGTACTTATCACTTCAGCACTTGCTGCTTATGCCTTTGCAAGAATGGAGTTCTATGGCAAAGATTTCATCTTCTATCTGTTCATTAGTATGATGATGGTTCCACAACCCATATATCTTATTCCTTCCTACCTTATACTTAACTATCTGGGTTGGATTGATACATACTATGCATTGATTGTGCCTTGGATGGCAAATATATTTACAATTTTCCTCTTTAGACAACACTTCAAAACATTACCGAAAGATCTCTTTGATGCTGCTTCAATCGATGGTTGCAGTAGATTCGGAATGCTCTGGAGAATCGTCTTACCACTAAGTAAGCCTGTAATTGCAACTGCTTCCATATTTCGGTTATCGGTAGTTGGAATAGTTTCATGTGGCCACTTGTGATGACTAATAGTCCACAGCTTCGTGTGCTTCAGGTTGGTCTTAGTTACTTTTCACAAGAAGCTTCCTCACAAACATCCTTGTTGATGGCAGCTTCAACATTTAGTGTTTTACCACTACTTATACTATTCTTGATTGCACAAAAGAACATTATTGCCAGTTACGCTTCCAGTGGTCTTAAAGGTTAATAATTTTCGGGAGATATAATGAAGAAAAAAGCTAACTCATTTATTGAGTCTACTCAAAAAGTTGAGAGTTTCACAGCGAATATACCTCAGCGTATAGTTGACGTTAAAACGAATACTATTGTTGCTTTGAGTATATTCCTCGTAACTTTTATTGTCTACATCTTAACAGGTGCAAAGACAATGTCATTCTGGGATTCAGGTGAATATGCAACATGCATAAGAATTTTGGGTGTTCCACATCCACCCGGAAACCATTTTATATTGTCCTAGGACGTTTCATGTCGGCAGTCTTCGGGGTTGCGTTATCACAAGCCAGAATTGCCAGCATGTACTCAGGTCTTTTCTCAGCTCTAGCTGTGATGTTTACCTACCTTTTCAGTGTTAAGTTTATAAGTATGTTTGATAAGAACAAGTTCCATAACATCCTAGGTGGAACACTTGCAGCTTTATACACAGCTTTCTCATTCACTTTCTGGATGAACTCAATCGAAGCTGAGGTATATGCAGGTCTTGCTTTCTTTATCAATATAATTGTCTGGCTTACATTGATTTGGATAGAACGATCTGATGACTATGAGAATCAGAATATCATACTTTTGATTATCTATCTCTTCTTCCTGGGATTCTGTATCCATCAAACATCACTTCAGATCGCACCTGCTGTGCTGATTATGTGTGTTTATAAGGATATTAGAACCGGAGTTAAGAGTTCCAGATTCTGGACTATTGCCGGAATTAGTACTGCAGTCATATTAATAGCGTATTATATCTTTAATGGGGTTGGACAGCAAGTCCACATCCCTGATCTTGGTAAGTATGTGTTCTTCATACTCTTCACTTTCGCTCTTTATCTATCACTTCGTAAGAAGTTCGATTGGAGATTTGTGGCTTTGACAATTGGGTTAATCCTCGTAGCGTTAACACCACATATTTATATTATGGTTAGAGCAGGTGACAGACCTTTTATCAATGAAGGATACCCACATAACCTTGAGTTATTCACTAATTACGTTCTTCGTAGACAGTATGGTAACACATCATTCATGGTGAGAAGGGCTACTTTCTGGTATCAGTTAACACATCATTTCACCAGATATTTCGGTTGGCAGTTCTTTAATGCTGAGACACTTTCTGCGTGGACAAAGATTCCTGCTAATCTCATTCATTCATTCTTTAATGTATTTGTAGTTCTTGGTCTTGCTGTCTACGGCATGTACGACCAGTTCAGAAAGAATAAACACTCATTCATAAACTATTTCATGCTCTTCTTCATGGGTTCACTTGCTATGGTCTTCATTATGAACCTTTCTGATGCAGAGGTTAGAGATAGAGATTATTTCTTTGTAACAGCTTACAACTTCTGGACATTCTGGATGGCTTGGGGTTCAGTTGCTCTTATTGCCAACTTCGGTAAGAATAAAGCTATACGAACTGCACTTATTGCGATTGTTGTTGCTCTTCCTATTCTAAACATGGCATCACAATACAAGATACATGACAGATCAAAAGAGTTTGTAGCTCTTGATTATGGTCAGAACTTTCTAAACTCTTTAGAAGAGAATGCTATTATATTTACAAATGGAGATAACGATACATTCCCTCTTTGGTATGCACAAGCTGTTGAAGAGCCTTATGCAAAAGAGTTTATACGTCCGATGACGATGGTTAAACCGGACAAAGCTACCTGGGACGCGATTAATAAGGCTAAAGAATACAAGGATAAGCATTGTTTTGGTATCAGAAAGGATGTAACAGTAGCTAACCTTAGTCTGCTCAATACACCTTGGTATATCAGACAGCTTAGAGACAAAGAGGGTGTACACTTCACTATCCCGGATGCATCATTAGATAAACTCTATCCAATGAGACTGGACCAAGACGCTTATGTGAAGATTAACGGACCGTCCCCTGAGTTTAGCTTTGAGATTAAGATCCCTAAAGAGAAAGGTGGACTCCAGATAAAAGACTTAGCTGTTTTACAGATAGTGAAAGATAACTTTGGTAAAAGACCTATCTACTTTGCAGTAACATGCTCTGATGTTTCAGGATTCGAGAACAATCTTGTAAACGTTGGTATGGTAGATAGAGTTGTACCTACTCCGGGGAAAGACCGAATTGATCTTGAAACTATTGTAGAGAATGTTGATAAAGTCTATTCATATCGTTCAATCTTCGATGATAGTGTTTATAAAGATGAAAATGCTTCCAGACTTATCAATAACTATGGAGCTGCATTCATGCGCATCTCACAATACTATCATAACAGAGATCAAGCAGACAAAGCTATTGGCTATCTCGAAAGAGCATTGGACTTTATCAAAGATAAGGAACAGTTCAATATGAGTCTTGCTCAGATGTATGCTGATGCCGGTATGCTTAAAGAAGCGGTTGAATACGTAGAAAAAGAGCTTAAGATGCGTCCAAGAGATGTAGATACTTATCAAAATGCTTGTATTATCTTCATGAATAGTGGACAACCTGAAATCGGTAGCAGATATGCTCTCTCTATGATAAAGATGGTTCAGCCTAACAATGCAATGGCTAAGTTCATCTTTAACCTTACAAGGCAGAATGGTTATTTCGAAGAAGGAAAAGCACTTCTTAATGCTCTCAAAGCTGAAGCAGATAATATTAACATCAATCCATTTATGCTTCAACTTGAACAGGACAAGAAGAACTTAGAGCAGTATAAAGCTGATTTAAAGTAATAATAGATAAATGAAAGGGAGTTCCGATTGGAACTCCTTTTTTCATTTCTTAAAAGTTAAACTCTTGATCCCATGGGAACTCAGCTGATTCCTCATAGTTCTGAGGCCAATGAGAGCACCAATCAGGCACTTTTGCACTCATCACCCTATCAGAACATGGATGGTAAGGTTTTATGTCCAGAATCGGTGTATCTACTTCACAATCAACCCACCAGGTTCTGATTATTCCTTTCTCCATATCAATGCTTTGAACCGGCATTGGAGATATACAGATGGGATTAGGGCGTACTTGCGAACGAGTGGCAAATACACCAATCTTGTCAGGTCCTTTCTTATATGGTTTATCAATTACTCTAATCTTTCTTGCATCATCAGTTGCATATAGATGAGCCCACCAGACTAGTGTTAAGTAACTGAACCCTTCTACTGCTGTTAATGCACTTTTATAATCCTTCTCCAATTGAACATAAATTCCCTGTTCATCTCTTTTTATATAGCCTATTGCTTCGATTTTCATTCTTTCTCCTACTTCTGCTTTATACGAATCATAATATACAATTCAGAATCCTCTGATTCAGGTTTAAATCGACTGTCATAAACTTCAAAATCCTCATCCATGGATGGAATATACTTACTGTTTGGAAACCAATCCCTATAGATGTACACATAGCTATCTTTCAGCTTATCAGTGGAACCACGATGAGTAAAGCAAAGGTACTCCCCTGCTTTTACTTCATTCAAATACCAGCCTTTCGGACATTTGTATTTTGGTAGCAGTTCAAATGAGGGATAAGTATCAAACATCAGCAAGTTTCCTTCGTCATCCGGTTCAGCATTCTTGCAGAGCCAATAACATTTTTCCTTCTTCACTCGTGTAGCGATCTCAGGGAAACGATTGTGAAGTTCAATGACCAGATCCTTTATTACGGGATCATTGGGCTTAATCCTACGTTTAAGTCCTACCAGATTGAAACCTTCAAATTTAACCAATTGTGGATCTAAAAAGGTACTGGTCTCATCTGATGTTCTAAATGTCTCTTTCGAAAGATTCTTAACAATATCAAGTTTATGGGGATGCTTACGATAATCAGTTGGTGTTATGCCAAACTCTTTCTTGAAAGCTCTCGTCAGAGCTTCGTGGGATTTGTAACCATACTTACCGGCTATCTTTGCAATACTACTATTGGTTATAGTTAACTCATGCTGTGCTAGAGCTAATCGTCTTCGTCTTATGTATCCTTTCAAAGTATGACCGGTCGCTTGAAAGAATAACCTATGAAAGTGAGTTAAGCTATAACCTGCATGATCTGCAATCAACTCCATCTCTAAGTTGCTTGTCAGCCTTTGTTCAATGTAGCCAATCGTTCTGTTGAACCAATATTCCTGCACAACATCTCCTTATCTCTTGATATTTTATACCATACAGGAAAAGGAATTGATTGTCAATTTATTGTTGCTTCCAACTTCGATTTGTTGTATTTTAAAATGGGTAATTCAGTGATAAAGAAGCAGAATGATGTAAAAAAGGGTAGGAACACCTACCCTTAAATGTTTGAGCTATTTCATAAGTATCATCTTCTTAGTTAAGCAGTCATTGGAACTCTGCAAACGATAGAAGTAAACTCCTGATGCTACATGCTTATTGTTATGATCAATGCCATTCCAAATAACTTCATGCTTTCCGGCATCTTTCATATCATTAACAAGTGTATTCACGAGTCTGCCTTTTATGTTATACACTTTCAAAGTAGTCTTAGCTCTCTCTTTGATTGTGTACTTGATACATGTTGTAGGATTGAAAGGGTTAGGGTAGTTAGATGCAGCGAAAGTCAATTGATTAGGATTAACTATATCGTCATTGCCAACATTTAGTCCTGTACCTATTAGCTCAATATCAATTTGAGGATTGTTATTAGAGTTGTTATAGATACTTAGCTGTGCTGAATAATCACCATCAATACTTGGGTCAAAAGTAACATTGATAGTAAGTTGTTCTGTTGGAGGCAGCTCTGTATCATCGTACTCAAATTCAAAGGCATCATCATTTACTGTTACTTCCCATATTTCAAGAGGAGCATTACCAATGTTCTGAATTGTAACAGGTAATGTTATCTCATCAGTACCGGAAACAGTTTCAAAGTCTAAGCTGCTATCAGTTACTAAATCAACTGCTATGGTTCCGATAAACCAAGGATCGAACATTACTTGACCTCTCCAACTATCCTCTTCATCATCATAGATAACTGCATCAATTTCAGATACTGTAGAATAGTCCCATATATTATAATAAGCATTTATTTGATTTTGATTATCATTTCTAATTTGCAAGCCATCAGTTTCATCGTTACCTCTGATAGTATTTAATCCCATATCTAACAGGTCATTGTTACCAAGGTTAACATCACTAATCCCGTCAATATCGATACCAACTCCGGCATTGCTTTCTACGGTACAACCTCTGACTAGAGAGTTTGATTCTATGAAGTGGATGCCTCGATCTTGACTATATCTAAATGTACTGTTGTTTACTTCAATAGAGCAGCTCTGTACTTTCAGTGCTGCATCCTCTATGTACTCAAAGATGCAGTTATTGACATATCCTGATTCTGCTTCGTTGAATTTGATTCCTGCTTCTACTTCACCCCAATGTTGACCACCATAGCGTATTATAGCCCAATCAAACTCACCTATACCTTCATCATCAGGCATCCGACCATCGACATGAATACCTTTCCAACAACCCGGAGTGGGAGTAGTAGCGTCTCCGTCGTTATTTGTGTCTCCACAGTAGGAATCATCCATAATAGAGGTAAAGATTACAGGTTGCGAAGCTGTACCATCTATAATCACTGAACCATCTACAATCAAACCATTACCAGTATCGATCTTAACTACAGCACCATGTTGGATAAGTAAATTGTTCCCACTCGTAACAGTAACATTGCTATTAAAGATGTATGGGTAATCACCATTGTTAGGAAGAATAGTATGTTCTTCAATAATACCTGACATCGCAATGCCATTCATAGAGTTGCCATATCCGGTATTCCCAAACATAGAAGTTATAATGATATAATCCAAGTAGATTCCATAACCATCATTGTAATTGCAAGTATTATTATTTAAAGTAGGGGTGCAATACTGTCCGACTTTGATACCGTGACTTCCATTATCTGTTACAAGATTACCACTAATCAGACCATTAAAGTTGTTACATCTAATACCTTCATTATCGCTGTATCTAAAAACACTGTTTGTAATATCTATTGAGCACTCATGGGTTCTAAGTGCAGGATCAACAGAGTACTCACTAATTGAATTATTGAAGTGTCCTGATTCAGAAAAGAAGAAAGCTACATTCGCTTCTGCCCCACTCCAATGTCGACCACCATATCTTACAATAACCCAATCAAACTCACCAATACCTTGATAAGTGTCATTCATACCATCTAAATAGATTCCACTCCAATCAGCTGCTTCAGGTAAAGTGGCATCTCCATCACCATTGGTGTCACCGATATATGAATCATCCTTGATAGATGTGAAAACAACTCTATTCTCTTCTGTACCATTAGCAAATAAGGTTCCATGGACTTCAATGCATTTATCGTCTTCAACCTTAAGAATCGAACCGGGATAAATAGTAAAGACTACATCTTCATGTACTATAATGAGATCGTTAATAACAAAAGGGTAATCCGGAGAAGGAGATAACTCAAAGTCTGCTTCAATTTCTCCTGAGAGAGCAATTGCGTTCATAGTGTTTGAAGAACCTATATTGCCAACCACACTTGTTAATTTTATGTAATCCAGTAAAATACCATAGCCATCATTATCTTCACACTGATTATAATCAACCACCGGATATGATTGACCATCTATTTCAATACCATGACTTCCATTGTCATAAACTGTATTTCCGTTAAGCGTACCTGAAAAGTTATTGGCATAGATACCTTGATTTTCACTAAATCTCATAATGCTATCTGTGATATCAGGTGAGCAAGAACTTATCTTTATTGCTTGATCAACGCAGTGTTCACTAACACTATTGATAAAATGCCCTGAAGTTGAGTGATTAAAGTGTACATTAGCATCTGCATTACCCCAGTGTTTACCGCCATACCTAACAATTACCCAGTCGAATTCTCCAATACCTTGATGTTCATCTTGGTATCCGTTCAAGTCGATGCCATCCCAATCACCGGGTACGGGCATTCCATCTGAACCATTTTCAATTGATATTATCTCACCAACAGAATCATCATCAATCGAAGTAAAGTAAATCGGATTAATTTCTGTACCTGTTGCGATAAGTGTACCGCGAATAATTAAAAGTTCATTGTTTTTAAATTTGACAACAACACCTTCATCGATTGTTAAAGTGCTATTAGCCTCTACATAAATATAGTTTTCAACAAAGTAAGTTCCCGTACTCCAAGTCTGACCTGAAACATCACCGGAAACTGTAGTAAACCCAAAAAGCATTAAAGGTAATGCTATAAGAATAAGCGCAATAATATGTTTCATTATTCCTCCTATTAACATAGAAGCATAATAGATTCATATTTGTCAAATAGATTATTTTACACAAAACTACTATAAGTACACCCTCTACTCCCTGCAGTAATTCTTGAGCAACACTTGGTAAACACTTGGTAAACCCTTGGCCTATTCCTGGCCTAATTGCCAAGATCTGGCCAACATATCACCAAGTTAAAACTAGCTTGGAATCACTAATTACTGCTGAGTGAAGAATGATAGACGTGAGTAGAATTAGCCTGACAAAAGTCTGGTATAAATGGTGAAATCTCGCCTGCCTCTCCCTAGCCACTCCGTTGCCTTTCTCTAGCCTTTGCAAGAGAGACTCAAGAGAGAGGTAAGGGAAACCCAGGGGAGGTTTATTAATTATGGAGAAAATCGTGGAAAAGAATTGAACTAGTTGACAAAGTGTAAACTAAGTTCAATATATTACAACTCTAAATATAACTCACCTAACGATAAGTCTACTTCAGAAATAGATGCTTATTCAGCTACAGCTTTTACGAAAAAGAATGCTCTATCCCAAATCACAAAATCAGGATTGCCAGATGTTGACCAAGTAACCATCGATTCTGTACTACTAAACATTCCTAAGTCACTATTATCAGTAAAATCTCCATCTGCATCCACTTGAACATATACTTTATAGGATGTAGCGCCTGTAACAGGTTCCCATTGTATTTCTATATCTTCGTTATCAATAGTAATATCAGTTACTTGAGGAGTTTCTAACGTGTTTGTTCCACTAACATTATATGGACCATATAGATGCTGAGTTCCATCTACTTCTATTGATTCTATCCAAATAAAACCATCACCATTGTAGTAATTGTTAAGAAAATAGACTGCATTCTCTGTGTTTTGCGGTTGGATAATACTTGAAGTTACCAATACTGCTTGTCCAAAATTATTATTATTACTTTGATAAATATTATATCCTTGAAGTAGATACTCATAATTAGATCGCCAACCATATAAATCCTGATTTTGACTGTCTATGTTTGGACTAAAGTGATTTACTGTGTTTGGTAGATCATATGTTATAACGCTTTGGTTCAGCATACTAGGTATCCATATTTGACTTTCTATGCTTACAGAACTATCAGTTGAAGTTTCGGTATAGTAAATATAGAAATCTGCAGGACCCGAAATACCTGTCCATATCTGTAGCGGAGTGCTATTAAGGGTTGTCAGTCGGTATATTGAGCTGGTTGCCCAACTAGAAAAGTATATTGCACCATTTCTATCAACACCTAACCCATCTAAACTCCCGACATTTGTAGTTAGAACAGTGCTTATTGAACCATCAGATAGATCTATAGCTTGAATTGGTGCATTTGCTCTTGCTGAAACGATAAGCAATCTATCATTCGAACTATCAAAAACCATTCCATTAGGATTTTGTATTCCAGTATCAACAAAAGTAGTTACAACTTCTGAAATGATTGAATATTTGAAGATCTTGAAAGCTTGGCTATCCGATATGTAGATGTTCCCTGAATTATCAGCAACGACATCATTTAAAAAAATAGAGTTTGGAATAGGTATAGTTGATGCAAGCTGGTCAGTCACTAAATCAAAAACTGCTAATCCCAAATTAGTAGCAGCAAAGAGCTTCTGCTCTTGAACCAGTAACCCTCTTACACCTCCCAACCCTTGAGAAAAATATGTATATTGATTATCATTTTGATCCCTGATTATTGATCCATTACCATTATTACTTATATAGCGCCAACCGGTATTATAGTCATAAGCTATACTTTCCGGATAGTTAAGAGTTTGCCCACTCAATATAATCCAAACAAACATCATCGATATCAAGATTGATACTTTCTTCATAATGCACTCCTTCTATAGTTACAAAACTTATTTACAATCAGCAATACTTGTAATGCTTTGTATATATTATAGATAGGAAACTATAAATTGCAACCCAATCTTCCTCCATAATTGATGCTTTTAGTAAAAAAACAAAGAAAGGCTCCCGATTGGGAGCCTTTTAATATATACTAGTTAAAGGGGTAGTTTATACAACACCCTGGTCAAGCATAGCATCAGCAACTTTTACGAAACCTGCAATGTTTGCACCTTTAACGTAATCAACGAAACCATCTTCGTCTTTACCGAACTTAACACATGCATCGTGAATGTCGCACATGATTCTGTGAAGTTTTTCATCAACTTCTTCAGCAGTCCAGTTGAAACGTAAGCTGTTCTGTGACATCTCAAGACCTGAAGTTGCAACACCACCGGCGTTAGCAGCTTTACCAGGAGCAAAGAGAATTTTGTTCTCAAGGAATACATGAACTGCACCAGGAGTACAAGGCATGTTAGCACCTTCAGAGATAGCAATAACACCATTTGCAACGAGTGCTTTAGCATCATCTTCATTAAGTTCGTTCTGAGTAGCACATGGCATAGCAACATCAACTTTAACTTCCCAAGGGCGTTTGCCAGGGAAGAATTTAGCATTAGGGAATGCTTCAACGTAATCGCTTACGCGGTCGTTGTTTGATGCACGAAGTTCAAGAAGGTAATCGAATTTTTCAGGTGTGTTAATACCTTCTTCATCGAGAACGTATCCGTCAGGACCTGAAATAGTGATAACTGTTCCACCAAGCATAGTAACTTTCTGAGCAGCGCCCCAAGCAACGTTACCGAAACCTGAAAGAGCAACTTTCTTGCCTTCAAAAGTCATATCTTTTGTTTTAAGCATCTCTTTAGCAAAGTAAGTAGCACCAAAACCTGTAGCTTCAGGTCTGATAAGTGAACCACCCCAGTTAAGGCCTTTACCTGTAAGAACACCAGTGAACTCATTACGAAGTTTCTTATACATACCGAACATGTAACCAATCTCACGTCCACCAACACCGATGTCACCAGCAGGAACGTCTGTGTTAGGTCCGATATGACGGAAAAGTTCCATCATGAATGATTGGCAGAAACGCATGATTTCAGCATCTGATTTGCCTTTAGCGTCAAAGTCAGATCCACCCTTACCGCCACCCATTGGGAGTGTTGTAAGACTGTTTTTGAAGATCTGCTCGAAACCGAGGAACTTAAGGATTGATAAAGTTACAGAAGGATGGAAACGTAATCCACCTTTGTAAGGTCCAATAGCACTGTTGAATTCAACACGGTATCCACGGTTCACTTGAACTTCACCTTTGTCATCCATCCAAGGAACGCGGAACATAATGACTCTTTCAGGCTCTACGATTCTGTCTAATACTTTAGCTTTTACGTAGCGTGGGTGTGCATGGTAATACTCCCAAACTGACTCCACAACTTCTCTTACTGCCTGAATGAATTCGGGCTGAGCCGGATTCTTCACTTCGACTTGTGCCATAAAATCATTAATAGTCATTAAATCCTCCAAGATTTTAATTTTGAGCACCTTTTACTATTGCACTTATGATTGTCAACATAAATCGGCTCTTGCATTTATATTTACTAAGCTAAATTCTACTATCGTCTACTACACATACACTTATGCCGATAAATAAAATTGTGACAAAAATAACGATTTAAGCTTTTACATATCGCTAAATGAAATTTAGATTTAAGTTAATTGCAATAATGAATAGTGTAAAGCTATGCTATATTCAGCTTTTCATACTATAATAGTATAGATTCTTAAGTTTATGTTAATTATGACGATATTGTGATTTATTTCCTTATTTACAGATGTCTCTTAATCCATGCTTACTTATCTTTCTAGCGATTGCATTATTACTAATTCCTAGTAGCTTAGCTGCCTGTGATTGAACTCCTTTACACCTCTTCAAAGCTCTGATTATTGTATCCTTCTCAATCTTTTCAAGATTAAAAGTGCTTAATTCTGTATTCATTTCTCTAGAAGTGATAAAACTGTTGATAACATTGTCAACTGCTTGTCCGTTATGATAGCAAATTACGATTCTTTGTGCTAGATTTTTTAGTTCTCTCACATTTCCAGGGAAATCATATTGTAAAAGTAAGTCCATTTGATTATCAGTTAGAGAGAACTCAGGTCTCTTCAGTTCATCGGAAAATATTTTGATGAAGTACTTAACTAGAAGAGGGATATCACTCTTACGTTTTCGCAGAGCAGGTATTACAATTTCATAACTTGATAATCGATAATATAAATCAATTCTAAATTTATCTTGTTCAGCTAAACTCTTTAAATCTTTGTTTGTAGCACAAATTAATCTGAAATTAGATTGCATAGGCTTAGTTGCCCCAATAGGATAAAAGCTCTTTTCTTCAATAACTTTGAGAAGCTTAGTTTGAATCTCTGTGGGTATCTCTGAGATTTCATCTAAGAATAAAGTTCCATTATGTACAATTTCCAATAAACCCTTTTTATCTTGAAGAGCACCGGTAAATGCTCCTTTCTTGTACCCAAACAGTTCACTTTCAATTAAAGTTGGAGAGAGAGCAGAAAGATTTATCTCACAGAAATTTTTGTTCCTTCTATTACTGTTGTAATGAATCAACTTCGCAATCAACTCTTTACCGGTTCCTGTCTCTCCTGTTAACAGGACATTCGAGAAATGAGCATTAGCAACAATCTTACTATCACCTAATACTTTTCTAAGTTCAAGTGATTTTCCAACTATACTCTTTTCCAACTTACTCTTTTCTATTGATGAAACCAAATCCCGTTTAGACATCTCATCACTCTTGAATTCTTCGTACTTCTCTAAGAGATTCAAATAGGATTCCAGTTCCAGTATTTTGTACTGTGTCTCAATCTCCCGGTTCTTCTTGAGAAGTTCTTGAAACTGATCATATGCATTTTGGTAATCCTGCTTTCTAATATAATATTCAACAAGAAAGTTTAAGTACTGTTTTGAATAAGGGTTCTTATCTCTAGAGGCCTTCTCATAGTCCCTATATATGCTCTCCAACTTTATTTGGTCTAGCTCTCCTGTATGCAGGTAATAGTAATCTCGAAAAAGTTTGGGAATATTAGATAAGCTTTTATCATCAATTAGTTCATAATACTTCTGAATCTTTTCGGAATTATCTTGCATTAAAGATATCATAAAAAGGTCAGCATTTACCAGTTTAGATACTTGTTCATTGTCTTTGTTCTTAGCTAACAAATCAGATAAAATACGTTCAGCAGACACAAAATCTTTTCTCTGACTAAACATCCTTGCTTTGTAAGTTGATAGCTTCAATTTGTTAAATCCACTATTCTCATTTAAAAGAACATCAATATGTTCAATTGCTTTATCCATAATTGAGTTTGAAGCATAAGATAAGGCTAGTAGAAAATGTGCTCTATAATATTGTGAAGAATCAGGAGGATTATCCTTGTAACTAACAACCCTATTCAAGAAATGGATGGCTTTAAACAACTCACCTTGTGTATAATGAAAACAGCCATAACTCAAGTAGTAGTAATAAATTATTTTGGGGTCGTCCACAACAGTTACAATGGACTCCAACTTATCAAAATAGGGAGAGCACTTCTCAAATTCTTTCTTACCTGAATAGTATTGAATTATCTGATAGTAAGCTTTTGCTACAATAAGATATGGACATTGTTCTGTAATCGAAGAATCTATGTAGTTTACTAATATAGGGCATATCGAAAAATTGTTAGAGATAGAAACATGGAGAAGGTTTGTAAATATTGTTGTAATTAAATCATAACGATTACTTAAACTTCCTGCTTTCAAAATAACCTTTGCATCTAATTCTGTTAATCCCATTGAATTATCTTCTGAACAGTGCTCTAGAACTTTTAGAAATGCATTCGTTGAGTTTTCTGATGGAGTATAACCTGCGTCCAAAAGCCTTCGATAAGCTTTCAGAGTTATTCTACAAAGCTCTTCATAATCGGTTATCTTTTCATTGTTTAATATCTCTTGATAACAATCGATAATCTTATCTGATAAATCTGTTTTTAAGCCCATTCTAATCTCCTAAATTGATACAGCTATTTATAGTAATGCTGTCAAGTTTTTGCTTCTGTTATTGTGAAACTTTCTGTTGGTCTTTCACAGATATACATACTTCTTTCCCGAAATCGTGATTAATCATATCCCGATTTCGGGAAACAGGGGGTGTTAATCTACACGTAAAATCCTTTCATACTCCTGCTAATATATTGCGAAACAGCTACTTATCATATCAATCCAATTTTGGAATCTTCAATGCAATAATATAGGTTATGAAAAAAATGTATAACTTAGAGGAAATGACAAAACTGATTGATGCGTCAAGAACAGTTGGTAAAATCTATGCAGGTAAGGTTTATTGCTACCTCACACTAACTTTGCAAGACGGATCTATTAAGAACACCATGTTTCCTCTGAACATATATGGGAAAATTAATCAATTTATTCAAAATTCTAAAACAATTCAGGAGGAATTATTATGAGAACGAAGCTAGTATTTGCCTTGCTTTTCACTTTCTTAGCTTTTCAGTTATTATCAACTACCTATTATGTCTCTCAGGATGGTGCTAATACCGATGGACTAACTTGGAATAATGCTTTTAATCAGGTTCAGGATGCTATTGATGCAGCATCATCGGGTGACGAAGTATGGGTTGCCAAAGGTACTTATTATCCAACAAGTCCTAATCCTTTAGGTACTAACGGTGCTGTTCTTGCAAGAACCTATACCTTCATAATTAGAAATGGTATAGATGTTTATGGAGGTTTTAGTGGAGATGAGACTTCATTAGAGGAAAGAACGAATTACTGGATAGGTCAGATCAATGAAACGATTCTAAGCGGTGACCTTGACCAGAATGATGACTACACTCAATGGGATACATATAGTTCAAACTCTGTCAATAACGCTAATAACAGTTATAATGTAGTATACTATTATAATGTTTACACAGAAACTGTGCTAGATGGTTTCACTATTAGTGGTGGCAATGCCAACCGTAAAGTAAGTCGCCCATATCATGATGGAGGTGGGGCTCATCTCACAAACAACAAAGCTTTCTTAAGAAATTGCAGATTAATCTATAATCGAGGCAATAATGCAGGTGGAGCTATTACTTTCAGTGGTGGAACTCTTATCGATTGTGTTTTCAGTTATAATTTAGCAACAGGAGAATGTGGAGATACAGGTGACGGTGGAGCAGTTAAGCTGCATAATGGCGGGAACCTTATCAATTGTATTATCACAGATAACTATTCCTCTAATGGTAGTGCCAGAGGTGGAGGTGTCTGTTGTAGTTGGTCAACAGGACATCGAATTGTAAACTGTGTTATTGCCAACAATAGGACAAATGGAACAGGAGGTGGAATAGGTAACTATGGAACAAACACTTCCCGAACCAAAGCTTTCAACACAATTCTTTGGGGAAATTATCAAGATAACAATAGAATTCAATTTGGCGGAACAAGCATGACCTTCAGCTATTGCGCTATTGAAGGTGGATATACAGGTACAGGAAACATTAATCTAAGTGAAACAAATGAAACCGGTCCCAATTTCTTTAATCCGGTTGATGGTGACTGGAGACTTGAATCCTCTTCACCATGTCTGAATACCGGTAACAACAGTTATATTGATGGTAGTGACAGCTTACTACCAGTAATTTCAACAGATATTGACGGTAATCCCCGTGTCCTTGATACAACTGTCGACATGGGCGTCTATGAGCATGGATATATCGTTCTTAATCCTGATGCAAATGGAATCATCTATGTAAAGAGTGCTTCCTCCGGTTTAGCTGACGGCAGTTCATGGGAAAATGCTACTTCCTGGTTACAAGGCGCTCTGGACTCAGGAGCTTCAGAGGTCTGGATTGCTGAAGGGACATATTATCCGACTCAGTATATACCCGGTATGGCATCAGATCCTCGAGCCAAAGCTTTTTATGTTGATAGTGATATCATCATCTATGGTGGTTTCCCTGAAGATGCCAATGATATTGATAATGCGCATTTGAGTAGCAGAAATAGTGATTCATACTTTGTCTACACCAGTGGAGATATTGGACAACCGGGTAACTTTGATGATAACAGCTATCATGTTTTCTATCTAGCAAATTTATCACCCCTTACTCGTATAGATGGGATAATCGTGACAAAAGGTAATGCTGATGGTATTTCACCTAATAATACAGGTGGAGGATTTTATTTAGAGAACTCTTCCCCTGAGATAGTTTCTGTAACAGCAGAAGACAATTATGCTGATGATGGGAATGATGCTCTCTATGTTGATGCTCAGAGCTCACCAACTGTCTCAGATAGCGATGGGATAGAGTATGTTAATGATACACTTCCTGTTGTTCTCTCATATTTCGAAGCAGTATGTTTTACAGACTCAGATGTTACCTTAACTTGGAAAACTGAGTCAGAAAGTTCATTAGTAGGTTTTAACATTTTTAGAAATGAGAACCCTGAATCTTCTGAATCGTATAGAATCAATGGTGCAACAATATTAGCTTCTAATCTGGCAAATGGTGCTGATTATAGCTTCAAGGACAATGAGATTAATGCCACTACTTACTTCTATTGGCTCGAGAGTGTTTCTTTAGATGGAGAGTTAGAATTATTCGGACCTATTGAAGTTGTTTTTAATGAGGATAATGGTGGAGAAAACAATCCGAATATAGAGCGATCTGCCCTACTGGGAGTCTATCCTAATCCGTTTAATCCTTCCACTACTATCTCATTCTATATTGCCAATCAGGAAGAAGTAGCTGTTAATATATATAATATCAAGGGTGAAGTAG
Source organism: Cloacimonadales bacterium (SeqCode) (assembly GCA_963677495.2). Lineage (GTDB taxonomy): Bacteria > Cloacimonadota > Cloacimonadia > Cloacimonadales > JAFGVF01 > Zophobacter. Next base: position 625,932 of record CAXXOU010000004.1, on the reverse strand, counting down.
TGATGAACGTGTTCGAGGGTGTAGTCGATGACAATACAAAGATAACTTTACCTATCTCTTTCGATGGTTTCTCAAGTGGAATATATTTCGTACGTTGGGTAACTGAAACTAAGACTGATACAAGACGCATGGTACTAATCAAATAGCAACTAAACAGCTATTTCATAAGACTGCTTCTGAGTAAGCAGTCTTTTTTAATTGCTTATGTTTAATCCTGCTATCTCTTAGCTTAAGTATTCTCCTCTAACTCTCGGGAATTATTGGGGTATTGAGTGGTAATTTGACGGAGATTGTTCGGGCAAAGTCCCGCGTGACTCCCGTGTAAGTCCCGTGAGAGTCCCGAGAGATCCCCGTGTTTTAAAAGGGAGCAATATTAGAATAATAACAAGAGTAGGAATGTAATAACGTTTATAATACCGATTAATCCAAAGAAGAATAAGTTGAACTTGGTTAGGTATTCATGTACATACTTATTATAGAATTCCACTATAGTTTCAACTTCTATCTTAGAGGCGACCAGATCAATCTTGTTTTTGATTTTGTATTTATCGATAACAAATGGGACAAACTCACGGAGAAGTTTTGCTGCCAGCATTCTGGCAAAGCTACCGGACATGTGTCTAATCTTTACTCTGAACGATTCAGGTAGAAGTTTAGCTTTTTCTACAAACTCCATATTTTCATATATGAAATCATAGACCTTTTGTTCCCATTTAGCTAAGTATCCTTCAGATTTGCCGTCAGCTTGGTCGAGATAGTCACTGAGAAGGTCATAAGCTTTATCTAAGACCCACTGTCGTTTCTGAATAATGAAACCCGGAGTAAGATTGAAGTTTCCAATAACAATTTTACGCTTCCATTGATTAATTAAGAAAAAACGCAGTATTTCTGCGAGAAAGAGTCCGAACCCTATATTGACAGCAAGAACAATTAAAACTTTGATAAATACTATGAGAAAATCCATCAGAAACTACCTCCTGCACCTCCACCACCGGAGCTGCCACCTCCAAAGCCACCGAAACCACCAAAGCCTCCGCCACCTGAGCGTCCACTACCCATTCCACCGAAACTTCCTCCGCCCCCAAAGAGCATTGCCCATAAGAGGATTCTACCTCTGGTAACGATAATTAGAATGATAAAAATAATGGTCGATGCACTTATACCTGTTCTTCTCTGTTTCCTTCGTGTTGAATATTGACCAGTAAGTTTCACAAGATGCTCTCTTGCTATCTCGTTTGCACACATACTGACAGCATAGCCAACAGCCCGGGAGTAATCTTCCATACCCCTATTTAGATATGTTTTCATATTATTGTATATCTGAGATGTTTTATAGTCGGTGAGATAACCTTCCGAACCATAACCGGTCTCAATCTTAATCTTTCTTTCTTTAATAGCAATAAGGATTAGTACACCCTCGTTTTTTTTATTCCCAACTCCCCAAAAACGGTATAATTGATTAGCATAATCTTCGTAATCCATACCCTGTAAATCGGGAACAACTCCAACAGCAATCTCAACCCCTGTTTTCTGCTTTACTTCAGAAATTAGATCCTTCATTTTTGCTTCATCAGTTGCATTAATCGCATTTACGTAATCATTAATCCAACCATACGGTTTAGGGAAATCAACAGCACTGAGGGCTGTTATAAATATAAGTAAACTTAATAATGTATATAATATCTTTCTATTCATAATTGTACCTTTCTTCTACCAAACTTGTATTATTGTGCATGTCAATAGAAACTTATTGCTCATCAAGAGCAAAGTTCTCTTCGAGCCACTTAAGTGCATACTCGAAGTGTTTAGGTAAAGGAGCTTTAAACTCCATATCATCTCCGGTAATTGGATGTTTAAAAGCAATTTTATAAGCATGTAGAGCTTGTACCGGAAGGTGTTTTTCTAAAAGATTCTTGAGTTTCTTTCTGTAATTTGGTTGAATTCGAGTGGATGTAACTTCTGCAGAATTATAGAGTCTATCTCCAAGTATTGGAAGATTAAGGCTGCTTAAGTGAACTCTAATTTGATGGGTTCTACCGGTTTCTAAATCAATATCCAAATAGGTGAAGTAATGAAAATACTTTAGTATCTCATAATGCGTAACTGACCATTTTCCTGATTCAGCAGTTCTAATCTTAATCGGATTACCGGGGTCACGCTCTAAAAATGTTTCAATTGTACCACTACTTTGTTTAGGAGTTCCAACACAAATTGCTCTATAGGTCTTCTTAATCTCTTTGTTCATAAACATAGTTTGCAATAAAGAATGAGTTCTATCCTCTTTCGCTACAATGAGTACACCTGAAGTATCTTTATCCAGACGATGTACAATACCCGGTCTTAACTTATCTGAGCCATTAGATAAATTCTCTTTGAAGTGGTGAACTAAACCATGTACCAGCGTGTTCTCTCTGTTGCCTGTCCCCGGATGCACTACAAGCCCAATCGGTTTATTGATAACAGCCAGATAATCATCTTCATAGATAATATTAAGAGGAATATCTTGTGGAATCACTTCTGTTGGTTCAGGGATAGGAAATACAATATGTATTGAATCATTTTGCTCAAGCTTATAGTTCTTCTTCACAAGAGAACCGTTAACAGTTACTGATCCATCTTTTATTAGTTTCTCAATTTGTGAACGTGAGTAGAGTTCATCATGTTTCAATGTTGCCAAGTATTTATCGATTCTTGGGTTATTAGAGCCCTCGAAAGCAATGGTTGTTTCTCTTCTATTTGCTGTCATTTGTTTGATTATTAACCTGCTGTTTCTTCTCTTTAATTTCCTCTTTGATTGCAATAATTACACCGATAGGCATAGATTCAGAATCTCTAACTATCTGATTTTGAATAGAAATCTTCTTCTGCAACTTCTCGAGATAGTTCTCCTTCTCCTCAATTGTATGACCAGAGTTTACTACCTCTTTATAATATGCAATCACTGTCTTCTCAATTTCAGGAGCGAAAGTTGTTTCATGAATATTCACATCAACATGCATAGAGGGATATCTATCAGTTAATGATTCAGAACAATAAGCAATAACTCCCTGCATAGTCAGAACTATAAATTCTTTATCTGCAAGTTTTAGAATGCTCTGAATACGACTATGTTGTTCATAAATCTTAAGCTTCTTCTGCTGATCAAACTTATGGATGTTATTATACATTTTATCAATAACTTCCACAATCGGAGCCATCTCTTTCTCAGAAGCCATCTGTGTTTCAATCATATCAAGGGTTGGAGCCCATTCTGATATGCTCTTAATAACACGCTCAAGCGATTGCAACGTTGTTTTGATTCTGAAAGGGACATAGAAAAACACTACAAGAAGTAATGTGAATTGTATAAAGACAAAGATATAGATTATGTTCTGTAAATCTATAGCTTTTTGTTCCCATTTTATACCTGCATCTATCGTTCTAATCATCAATGCACTTTGAATCGTAAGCAACATAAATACAATCACTAACGAAACTCTCAGGATTGCTGTAAATGATCTTTTATTCATCTAAAACCTCAATTTCTCCGGATAGTTCATTTATCTCTCTAAATTTCTTTTTAAAATATTTGTAGATGATACCCACACAGACAATAACAATTGTCAAGAGTATTAATTCAAGTAAGATTACAAGTTGAAACGTTCTTTTAGGTATTCGTATGATTACAGGTTGCAACGCAATCAACACCAAAAAGGGTGTAAACCACAAAAGAACTTTCCAAGGTTTTCTTCTTGGCATCTCTATTTCGAGTATTTCTTCAAGAGCTCATTAACGGAATTTCTGGCACCTAATAATACTAATATATCATCTTCGTGGATAATATCTGTAGCACCCGGTAAGTCATTAATCTTCTGATCAACTATATTGTCTCCTGAATCAGTAACCTTTAACTCATTATATTTAATTGCAACTACATGAATACCGTAAGTGGTAGGTAAAGCAATTTCTTGTAAAGTCTGACCGATAAACTCTTTAGGTGAGTTCATCTCGACAAGTACATGACCTGAAGAAAGATTTACAAATTCAAATATATTCTTTGTTGATAGACTTCTTGCAAGTTGCAGACCAACCATCTGCTCAGGGAGATAAATCTGTTTCACACCGATGAGCTTAAGGATTCTAGCATGCAACTCATTATCAACTTTTGCGTAAATATTGTTCACGCCTAGCTTCTTAAGAATGGCTGCTGTAAGAATACTCTCTTCAATATGGCTACCAATACCAAGTATCACAGCATCCATGTACTCTAAACCAACTGTTTTGAGAGCTCTTTCATTAGTTGAATCAAGTACTAACGGTTGAGTTGCAAACTTGTTTATATCTTCAACTTTATCTGCATTTACATCTATTGCAATTACTTCGTTTCCGTTTTCAAACAATGTCTTTGCGACGGTAGAACCAAATCTACCCAATCCTATTACTGCAAATTTTGCCATAAATACCTCTTATCCTATTGAAACATTTTCTTGATTATACTGAACACGCACCTTTACTATGTGCAGTGTAGTAGCATAAATCAAAGTCATCGGACCTATACGTCCAAGATACATGAGAAGAACAACAATCACTTTTCCCCAAGAGCTTAGGTCAGCAGTAATGCCCATTGAGAGTCCAACAGTGGCAAACGCTGAAACTGCTTCAAAGCACAACTCTTTAAACCCTAAACTCTCAGTAAGCATTAGCACAAACGTCAATGCTACTAACGCAGATACAGCTATTGCCATAAGAGTCATCACTTCACGGAAGGATTTCGTTGAAATCTTCCTTTTAAACGCGTTTATATCTGTTGTACCTTTCAGATTGGCAAACATAGCTATCATAAGTAAGGCTATTGTTGTTGTCTTTAAACCACCACCGGTTGATCCCGGAGAGGCACCAATAAACATAAGTACTAAACTTACCAAGGTTGAGCCATTAGTAAGATTTCCTTGATCAATTGTATTAAATCCGGCAGTTCTACAGGTTACTGATTGGAACCAGGAATTCAATATCCTTGTACCAAACCTGAAATCTACCATTGTGTTTCTGAACTCAGATAGGAAGAATAATGCAGTGCCACCTACCAACAAGCAACCGGTTGTGATGAGCACTATTTTTGAATGTAAAGTCAGCCTACTAAAAGCAAACTTTTTAAGAAAATTAAACCTAATATCATTAATTACTGCAAATCCAATACCACCAAAAATGATAAGGAAACTTAAAGTCATCACCACCGTTGGATTAGTCTGGTAAGATACAAAACTATCAGGATACAAAGCAAAACCTGCGTTGCAAAATGCCGATATCGAATGAAATACAGAATGATAAATCGCATCACCTAAAGTCGGGAGATGGTCTCGAAACTGGAATAGTAGTATTACAGCCCCTACTAATTCAAAGATAAAGGTCAACGACAAGATCGACTTTAGCAGCGTATAGAAATCAATCCTATTGGATTCACCCACAACATTTTGCATTACTTGCTGAGTAGATATTGTTAATTTTTGACCCAGTATTATAGCAAATGCAGTTGAAATAGTCATGATTCCAAGTCCACCAATCTGAATCAGTATCAAGATTATTATCTGCCCTACCTGAGACCAATAAGTTCCTGTATCATAGACAATAAGCCCTGTCACACATGTGGCAGATGTTGAAGTGAATAGAGCATCTACAAATGGTGTTATCTCACCACTTGCACTACTCTGTGGATGCATCAACAAAAAAGTTCCTAAGATAATGGTTACAAAGAAACTAAACATTAAAGCTATCGCGGGATTACGACTTAACCTTGAGAAAAAAGTATTCTGATATACTTCTGATCGCTTATTATTTGTCCTAGCTAGTCTTGACTGAAATGAAGAGCTGATAGTCTTTATGAGAACATATATCTCACGAATCAGGATAACCAATAGGAATAACATAGGTTTAATAAAAAGAGTTATTCCTGATATTAATAAAATCAAGCTATTTGATGCTAATAAAAAGGTTCGTTCTTTTGAGTTCAACCAATCTACAAACCGTAGAGCATAATAGATACTGAAAATACCCATTAAAGTTGTAGAATAGGGGTAAAGGAACTGGATAGAACCAAAGATATGCTGTAAAACTGGCGAGAAGAATAGAATTAGAAAGTTAATAATCCCGGCAGTACCGAGTAAAGCCTGAATTACTTTTACAAGTCTCAGCCGGGAATTATTTTCCATATATTAAAAGAGTTTCTCTACTATCTCCGAGATTTTAATACTAACGTTTTCAACAGAGTCATTTGCATCGATTGTTTCAACGATTCCATATTTAGAAAAATAGTCTAACTGAACTTTTGTTTTCTCTAAGAACTCAGAAATACGTTTCTCGATAGCTTCAGGTTTATCGTCTGCACGTGGGCCCACAACTCCACCACAAATATCACATACCTTCTCCTTCACAGGTGGTGAAGTAAGTAAGTTGTAAGTTTTACCACAATCTTTACATTCAACTCTGGAAGTAATGCGTTCTTTTGCTACTTCAACTGGTAAACTTAAATAGATAACTTTATCAATATGATATCGATCTACTACATAAGCAGCCTGCTCAAGAGTTCTTGGGAAACCGTCAAACACTAAGCCTTTAATATCCGGCTCAATACTCTCTTCTATCAGCTGGAAAACGAACTTATCCGGAACCAGTGCACCCATTTGAATGTATGCATCTGCAATCAAACCAATATCAGTCTCATTTTCTATGTGTTTGCGGAACAAAGCACCGGTATTAATGTGTTCAAGATTGAACTTCTTCGCTAAAAGCTTGGCTTGTGTGCCCTTACCGCTTCCTTGTTTTCCAATCAATATTATATTAACCATTACTTCCTCTATATATTACTTATTACCTTATATTTCTGATTATTTCATAAAGTCAAGGTTATTTATATCAGATGGCAATAATTAATTTCAATAATTTGCGTCAATTAAGAAGTTTAACTATTTTTCGAGACTGTTTTACAATCTCTTCCAGTGTGACTAAATCTATTGTCTGTCTGGCATCTACTTTTACTGATTCGGGCTCATTATGAGCTTCAACCATAAGTCCACTTGCACCAATAGATACTGTAGCTAGGCTAACAGATTTTATCAACTCTCTTAGTCCGGTAGCATGTGATGGATCACCGATAATTGGGAACTTAAGATTCTGTCTTAGCAATGGGATTGCAGTTATATCGTATGTATTCCTTGTTATAGAATCAAAAGTTCTAATACCACGTTCACATAAAATAAGTTTTGAGTTTCCCTCTTTAAGAATATATTCTGCAGCCTGTAACCATTCCCCCACAGTACTGCTCATTCCTCTTTTGAGGATTACAGGTTTACCAGATTTTCCTACTGCTGTTAGTAGCGGATAATTAAGCATATTGCGTGTTCCAACTAGCAGAATATCAACTTTATCTGTCATCTCATCAAGATGGGAGATATCAGTCAGTTCACTCACAGTTATCAGGTTGTACTTCTCCCCTATCTCTTTAAGCCAGCCTAAGGCTTCAGTACCAAGTCCGCAAAAAGCATTTGCATTAGTTCTAAGCTTAAAAGCTCCGCCACGAATAAAGTGTACTCCTATTCGATTCAACTCACCCGCAATAAACTCAAGGTCAGTTTTTGACTCAATTGTACATGGACCGGCAATGATGTGATAACCATCAGGTTTTATCACTGTACCATTAATATTGATCGGGTCATAATCATAGCTGTTAATCTGTGAAAATATCTCTAATAAACTCATAATTATCCTATTTAGTATATCCGAAATGTCTTGGATGGATTTGCTGATGGTGTCAAGCACAATTTACTAGAATAATTAAACAATTTCTGTTATGCTATGAATGAAGACAAACTAATGTAGTTTAGAAACTAGTGCATTTTTACATAAAGAATTATTCAAGTCCATACCCGTAATAGTGTGTTTCTTTTCTCTTGCATCAATCTATCAACCAAAACCCTATTAACGCACTGTTTTCCCACTGTGCACGCACTGTGCACCCAGTGAAACAGTGGGTTGACAGTGCCTTCACAGTGCGTGCACAGTGCTAACACAGTGCGTTGATGGATAGAGCAGTTAAAGAGAGTAAAAAGGACATGAGATGTAGCTAAGTTATTGCAAAAGACGCTGTGTAGATAAATTTATTGTCTTTGTAAAGAACTGTTGATAAAATAGAGAATAAAAATACAGGTTGTTGTGAACCCACAACAACCTGCTGTATATAATAGGATATGTTTATTAATTAATGTGAGCCTTCAAGACATGACTCATCACATCCGCCTTTAGCTTTGCAATCATCACACATCTCTCCGGTTGTTTCCATTGTGCACTCATGCTCTTCATGTTCATGAACATGTGATGCATCTTCTAAGCATTCAGAATCACAACCACCTTTAGCTACACAATCATCACACATTTCGCCTGTTGTTTGAAGTGTACATTCACTCTGAGTAGGGTGTGCTGCCTGCCACTCTTTTGAAATTGAATAGTTATCGTTGATTGGTGAGTAAGTAGCTTCAATTACCGGAGAATACGCCACAATAAGCCCTGCAAAAACAATACTTACCATACTCATAAGTTTGATAAGAATGTTGATTGATGGACCGGCTGTATCTTTGAAAGGATCACCCACAGTGTCACCAACAACAGTAGCTTTATGAACTTCAGAGCCTTTACCACCAAAGTTTCCAGCTTCAACGAACTTCTTAGCGTTATCCCAAGCACCACCTGAGTTGTTCATCATAATAGCAAGCACTAACCCACTTGCAAGTGAACCTGCAAGAAGTCCGAGAACACCTGCAACACCAAGGATAAGACCTACAATGATAGGAGTTATAATACCGATAAGTGCAGGGAGAAGCATCTCACGCTGTGCACTCTTAGTCGATATCATTACACAACGTTTATAATCAGGAGTAGCTTTCCCTTCTAAAATACCTTTAATCTCTTTGAACTGTCTTCTCACTTCAGCAACCATATCACCGGCTGCATTACCAACAGCTTTCATTGTGTATGCTGAGAAAAGATATGCTGTCATAGCACCAAGGAAGATACCGATAAGGAATTTAGGATTCATTAGATGCACATTGTAATGATTAATGAAGTTCTCTACCGATGCTAGTGCAATTGGAGCACCATCAATTGCTTCACGACCTAAATGTACGAATCCTGCTCTAACCTCTTCGAGATAAGCAGCAAGAAGAGCCATTGCAGTAAGTGCTGCAGAACCGATAGCGAAACCTTTACCTGTAGCAGCTGTAGTGTTTCCAACAGAGTCAAGAGCATCTGTTTTCTTTCTTACATCTTTAGGAAGATGACACATTTCAGCATTACCACCGGCATTATCAGCGATAGGGCCAAATGCATCCATTGCTAGAGTAACACCAAGAGTTGCAAGCATTCCAACAGCACCAAAACCGATACCATAGAGACCACTTTCGATACTATTCCAACCACCACTAACACTGAAAGCAATAAGAATAGCGATACCGATAATTACTACAGGTGCAAATGTAGATTTCATACCAACAGCAAGTCCATCAATAATAACTGTTGCAGGACCGTATTGACCCTGTTTCGAGATACCTCGAGTTGGTTTATAACTGTCTGATGTGAAGCGTTCCGTGAAGTATCCAATCAGAATACCGGCAATCAATCCAACTACTGATGAGATAAATACACCAAATGCTAGTTCTTTAGGAAGCATATGTTTTGTAACAAAGAAAGAAGCAATTGCGATAAGAACAGAACTACCATAAACACTTTTGTTTAAAGCGAACATAAGCTCTTTAGTTCCTGCAGATTCTTTAGATGATACAAGGAAAATACCAATTATTGATAAGAATGCTCCGATACCGGCTAGAACCATTGGAGCTGTAACAAATTTAACTGCATAATCTGCCCAAGTTGGATTCTGTGTAACAGCAGCCATACCAAGAGCAGCTGTAGCAAGAATTGAACCTGCATATGATTCATAAAGGTCAGCACCCATACCAGCAACGTCACCTACATTATCACCTACATTATCAGCGATTGTAGCCGGGTTACGAGGGTCATCTTCCGGAATACCTGCTTCTACTTTACCCACAAGATCAGCACCTACATCCGCAGCTTTTGTGAAGATACCACCACCAAGTCTGGCGAAAAGAGCTTGAGTAGATGCACCCATACCAAAACTAAGCATAATAACTGTGATAGTTGCAAGGTCTACTTTAAAGAAATTGAGTAAGTAGAACCATAAAGTAATATCGATAAGTGCTAGTCCTACAACGATAAGCCCCATTACACTGCCGGCTCTGAAAGCAACTTTAAGACCTTGATTGAGGCTCTTCGTACATGCTTGAGCAGTTCTATTAGATGCCATAGTCGCAGTGTTCATTCCAATGAATCCTGCCAAACCAGAGAAGAAACCACCTGTTAAAAATGCAACTGGAACAAGTGGGTGAAGCACATGTAAAACATGCGCCATAACATTGAAAATAATAAAGGCTACTATAAAGAAGATGCTAACACCTTTGTATTGCTGCCTTAAATAAGCGAAAGCCCCTTCTCGAACATGAGCAGCAATAGTTTGCATCTCTTTTGTACCGGGGTCACTGTTTTTTACCTCTTTAAAGAATATCCAGGCGAAAATTAAAGAGATAATTGCTCCTGCGGGGGCAATATACCATATTGCAGGAATTGTAGACATATCCACTCCTTTTGACTAAATTTGGTCTAAAAAATATATTTATTCTATTTTGTAAAGTATATTATCACTATTAAACATCACTAAACAGAGAGTTAACAGAAAAAAAGACCGGACAATCCGGTCTTTCAATCGTTTAAATTATCTATCTGTGTATGTTCAATGAAGTTAACAGTTTGAGAAGAAGAGCTGGTTTCTCTCTTAAATCAGAGGTATCCAAGAACTCTCTTCTTTGACTGAATCTTTCTTCAACGAAAGTAAGATAGTCATTATAATGCTCACGTTTGTAAGGATTATACTTCTCATAATAACCGGGTAAAATCTTATCAATTGATTCTTTAGTTGGAATCATCGCACCAGGTAATGTTTCCCAGGCTTCCCATTCAATTGAATCCATTAAGATACCTGTTTGCAATGTAAGAGAAGTTTGAAGCGGAATAGCTTCAAGTTTAGAATCTGAAGACTTCCAGTAACCACGTGAATTGAAGCAGTAAACATCAGCACCACTTTCGATAAGTGAAAGGAATGCTTCGACATCTTTATAAAGCTCATAAACACGGAATGGATTTGCAAACGGTTCGAAAACGAGTTTGTTTAATTCTTCTTCACGAACGTTCTCAGCTCTGTTACGCATTGTAGCAAGAGCTGCGCCCATTGCAACTGCAAGATATTTATCTGTAAACTTCATTATTGGAGGAAGGATAGCATCTTTCATTAACCAGCAAAGAGCTTTTGGGAATGAACATCTGTTAACCCAAGCACCAAGAAGATCACGATCAAGCAATGCTCTACCATTACTGTTTCTGAGGTCAAGACCAACAGGTAGGTTCTTACCGTTTATTGTAATCTGGGCATGATTCATTAATGAGAGCACATACTTCCAATCCGGATGATCAGGTTCTCTACTATCGGTTTTGTCGAATAGTGAAGGTTCCCAAACACGACAGATTCTCTCCATCGGGTCAATCTGGAACGCATCATCATGAAGTACAACTTTTGTAACACCTTCAGGTAATGTCTTACCATTATTAATGCTGTTAGTATGAGAGGATTTACCTGTACCGGATAAGCCGTAGAATGCTATTGAACGTTTGCCCAAGGCTTTATGCTCAGGAGCTTCACACTTTGTGAAGTCCATCTCTTTAATTCCACCATGACAAGCAGCCATGCCAAGACGCATACCGGATGTCCAGGCAAGAGTGAGAGTACCTTTCTTTCTTTCTCCGAAGTATCTCATACCGAAGTTGAAGATAACATTCTGTTTCTCGTCAACTAGAGCTAACTGAGGTGCTCCAACATTGTGGTAGAATTTGTCGTCAATTGTCCACTCATTGAAAGCTACAATTATTATGTCTTGAATAGGTAATGGCTTGGAATCCTTGTACTCATCTTCAAGTAATTCAAACGGGGTAAAATTACTTAGCCAGTTAAACACATTAACAGCATCGGATTCTGTAGTAATATACGTTGCTTTAATCATCAGATCTTTATCACGACCCAATACTGCTTCAGCTTTAATCAGCTTCTGATGTTGCATCTGCCATAGAGCTTCTCTAATATCTTTACCTACTTTGAGTTGCTCTCGTTCTTCTAATCTGTTAAAGAATCTTCTAGCTTTTGCTGTTCTACCTATGATCTGTCCGTGACAGTCATTAAGTACTTTGGCTCCCTTAGGTAATCCCATTTTCTCAACAAACGGTGGATAAATTTCTAAATCTGTTTCAGAAACTCCCGGTTGAGTTCTGCCCATTTCGTAAGCCTCGGCTATAGTTACTTTACGAACATTAGAATTGTTTAGTAATGTCTCTGCCATCGCTCTGACAGGTGATACATCCCTCAGTTCCTTGTAATATTCAGACGTGGAACGACTTGCCATTATTCCTCCTGATTCAATGTTTTTTACATCTATAATCACAAAATCTCAATTTTCTAAAAAAGAGATTTAGAACTTATGAAATCACAGCCGTTTGTCAATGAATATCTTTGATTTTGTAACAATTTCTTAACTACAACCCTCGGACTTGCACCGCAACGTTAGTGTGGGGCAAGGACGATAAACGTAGCTCTCGTCCAAAGGAGCTATATAGTTGTAATCTCTTTCCGAAGGAAAGCATAATGCTAGCCATGGGGCAACCGACCCATGGGCTGGATATTTTATTGTTTCAATCCTACATGGATCGTATTATACCACTGTTTGGAAATTGGATTAGTGCAATCCTAATCGGATTGAGGATTTATTGTTTCATGTCCATGGTTCGTGGCCCCATGGCTAATATTATGTTTCCCTATCGGGAAATACTAAAGAGCTTTAGTAATTCATACTAATTGACGTCAGTGGAAAAGCTTAGCTGTGCTAAGCGGACAGGCTGGCAACATGTCCTACTTAAGGCATGCAACTTGCCTGCCCAAAGCTCGAAGAGCGTTCTTTTGCCTTGAAGAGGCGTCTGTTCAATAGCCACATGCTTGGGCATGTGGTAATGTAATAAAAGAAGATTGCAACCCTATAGGGGCGAAAGATTGAAACTTTAGAACTCTTACGCCCATTCAGGGCTAAAACAATGTCTGAGGGCTTTAACCCAAAGCGTCAAGTTGTCACATGGAGCTATTAAACTATCGCTCCTTTAGAGCTGGAACTGTTCATAGGATTTAAGTTCTTATCAGTCTGAAGAACTCCGTTGAAGCACTATAATATGTACCTTTGGAATGGTTGAAAACCTTGCAAATGGTGACCTCGAAGGAATAAACACCTCACTGTTAAAACGGCACCCCTCTACGAAAGGGAAATAGCTAGCTCAACATATCCTACGTGTTCGACGTACAGATAAATGCTTTCAGTGGCTATCAAAAAATAAGTAAAGCCCTAAATGTCTAATCCCTAATCTTATCAATAATATTTGTTGATGAATAGCCTGTTTCAAAACGCAGGCTTTTCACTTCTCCACCATTTGCAAGGACAATATCTGAACCTACAATCTGCTCAGGTTTCCAGTCTCCACCTTTAACAAGGATGTCAGGCATGACCTGCTTAATAAGATTGAAAGGAGTGTCCTCTTCAAATATAACAACATAACTAACAAACCCCATTGCAGAGAGCAAGAAAGCTCTATCCATTTCTGTATTGATTGGTCGCTCCTCACCTTTCAAACGCTTTACTGACGCATCACTGTTTAAACCTATTACCAAAATATCTGCTAACTCGCTAGCTTGATTCAGATAAGCAACATGCCCTCTATGAAGAATATCAAAGCAACCGTTCGTAAAAACAACTTTCTTGCCTGCTTCTTTCTCTTTGCTAATGACTTCAGCAATGTCGTTGAAGCGAATTATCTTCTGATTAATGTTCATAGCGTCTTATATACTCCAGAATCTCAGAAGGTTTAGTAGAAGAAGTTCCGATTTTACCACAAACAACACCGGCAGCATAATTTGCTATCTCAGCAGCTACCTCAATAGTAGCACCACCTGCAAGCGCTAAGGTCAATGAACTAATAACAGTATCACCGGCACCGGAGACATCAAAAACATCTCTAGCATATGAGGGAATAGAGTGTGTACTGCTATCAGATTTAAAGACAGTGAGCCCTTTTTCTCCCCGAGTAACCATAACATTCTCAGCGTTTAGTCTTTCTCGCAATTCAGAACCGGCCTGCAGGAACTCATCATCAGTTCCCGCAGTGAGGTTCATATTATTTTTTAGTTCAACCAGGTTTGGTTTGAAAACTGTAGCATCTTTATAAAGAAAGAAGTTTTTATACTTAGGGTCAACAGTGACAGGCTTGTTATTCTCCTTAGCTATCTCTAAAACAGCTTTAATAACGCTTTCAGTCAATAAACCCTTGTTATAATCTTCTATGATAACTGCATCACAATCTGTAATGCACTCTTGGAACTTGGAAATCACTTTATATTCGACTTCAGTATTGATATCGTTTCTCTGCTCTCTATCAATCCTAACAATCTGCTGTTGGCCTGCAACGATTCTTGTCTTAAGCGTTGTCATACGCTGTTCATCAATAACCAAGTATCCTGAACAGATATCTTCAGCGTTTAACAGATCATTCATGATAATTTGACCATCATCTTCTCCATAAACACCAATAAGGATAGGTGTACTCCCCATAGTCTTGATATTCAGAGCAACATTAGCAGCTCCACCTAAACGATATTCTTCATTCTTCATATCAAGAAGTGGTACCGGTGCTTCCGGGGAGATTCGATTAACTTTACCATGAATATAATGATCAATCATAACATCACCTACAACGATAATACGTTTACCGGTCATGTTTTGAAGTGTATTTTCCAAGTTCACTTTGTTCATATTAGTCCTCAATCGGTATTGGATAGGCTCCATTGAAACAGGCATAACAATAGTTGTTTGGTCCTGTAACACATTCTCTTAAATCTTCAATTGGGATATGCTTCAAGCTATCAGCACCACAGTGCTTAGTGATCTCTTCAAGACTCTTTCTATTAGCAATAAGCTCTTCACTTGTTGGTGTGTCGATGCCGTAGAAGCATGAGTTCTTAACCTGTGGTGAGCCGATTCTAAGATGAATCTCTTTTGCTCCGGCTCTTCTAAGCATAGTCACAATCTTGCGGATAGTAGTACCACGCACAATCGAGTCATCCACTAGAATCACTTTCTTATCTTTAAAGTAGTTAGGAAGTGTGTTGAACTTCTGACTAACGCTTTCATCTCTAATTGTCTGTTCAGGTTTAATGAAAGTTCTTCCAACATAATGGTTTCTGATTAAGCCAAAGTTAAACTCAATACCTTTCTCTTTTGCATAACCGGTAGCCATGAAGTTTGAGGAGTCGGGAACAGGAACAACGCAATCAGGATTTAAATCAGCATCTGATTGAGCCATCTTAGCACCGATTCTTTCTCTGATTTCATAAACGTCTTCACCAAAGTGATGACTATCAGGACGTGAGAAATAGATATGTTCAAAGATACAATGCTTATCATCTTCACTAACACGATAGTCTTGTGGGTTATTCTCAATAACTTCAATCCCGTCGAATGTTACTTTGATGATACCACCCGGTTTCATCTCCTGTCTGTCATCAACACAAAGTATATCTAAAGCACAGCTTTCTGAAGCTACTACAACAGTTCCATCATCTCTTTTACCCCAAACCATAGGTCTGATAGCATGTGGGTCACGGAACATATACATTGTTTTATTTGTAGCAAGCACAGTAGAATAGGCACCTTGTACATTTGCCATAAACTTCTTGATTGCATCCGGAATAGCGAGATGTTCTTTCTCAACAGCATAGATAATGTACTTAAGAATTAGTTCTCCATCATTCTCACTATTGAAATAAACACCTTTATTCTCAAGCTCTTGTCTAATAGAACGATAGTTTGTTATATCACCGTTACTAGCAAGAGAGTATCCTGGTCCTGAAAGAGTCGCAACAATGTGCGGTTGTGAATTGTAAGCAGTTGCAGAGCCTTTAGTAGGGTATCTAACATGTCCAACGGCAATCTTGCCAGGTAGTTCAGCTAATACTTCCGGTGGGAAAACCTGTTTAACAAGTCCCATCATCTTTCTAAGTTTGAAACCTTTTCCATCTGTCACTGCCATACCGCAGCTTTCTTGGCCACGATGCTGTTCTGCAAACATTCCTAAAGCTGCTAATTCAGCTGCTTTATCATGATTAAAAATGCCGAGTATTCCGCACATCCTTATCACACTCCCGTATATTTATTTATAAATTTATAATCACATTAATAGAGAAAAACAACATATCTGAGGTGGTGTTTATGTCAATTTGAATTTACCTTAACAACCCCTACACAAAAAGGATGAGATTATAATTGACAGAATTGCTTGCTGAAAGTCCCTAAACCTCACTACATAATCAAGTTAAATATTTAATATACTTAGGAGTAATAGAATGAGTGAAAGAAAGAATGCAAATCCGGCTGTTGTTGGTCTCGCCGGATTCTCAATAACAACGTTGGTTTTACAGTTTCATAATGTGGGTTGGTGTGGAATCGGTCCAGTAGTAGTACTTGGACTTTTCTTCGGTGGTTTAGCACAAATGATTGCTGGCTTCCAGGAACAGAAAATGGGAAACAACTTCGGCTATAGTGCTTTCGTATCTTATGGAAGTTTCTGGATTGGGCTTGGGCTCATCTTCCTTATGAAGCATTTCGGAATCTATGAATCTTCAACTACTGATGTCGGCTGGTACCTTTTCGCATGGATGATCTATACATTCATCATGTGGACAGCTTCTTGGAGAGTTCACACAGCTATGGCTCTGACATTCCTCACACTTTTCATTGGTTTCCTTCTTCTTGTTCTCGGACACTTTGGAAACCCAATATGGAATGTAGTAGCAGGTTATGAACTTATGGTTTGCTCCGGTCTAGCTATGTATATGATGATTGCAACTATCACAAATGACTTGGCTGGTAAAACTGTTATGCCAATGGGAAAACCTTGGATTAAATAGGTTATTAGTTTTATATGTTTAAAGCCTGCTACATGCAGGCTTTTTCTATGGAGTGCACCAACTATGTAGGTGCGTCTTGTCACGAAACCCATACCTTCAAAAATGGTCGCAGACCTTGCGAATAGTTCAATTTGAGGGAGTAGACGATATATTACGAGAACCCCATTTCATAAAGAGAAACACTCCTCTTAGAGGAGAATTTACAAGAGCACCATTTCGAAGGTCTACAGTACATTCGAAAGGTAGAATATTGCCATATTTCGCTATGAGTCCAACTCCCATTCGGTCGCTTTGACTCCAGCTAACAATTCTCCACTAACAATTTTCTCAAATTTGCACTCAAATTTGCCCTTCATCATCCCTTCCGGTCCCGTGACTAAGAAAGGTGTTTCATAGGTCTCCCACAGGTGACCCTCTCGTGACCCTCTCGTTGAAAGGCTCGATTTATCCACATCATGTGGATAACTTAAAGATTTATGGAAAACTTGTCGTAGGCACGGGACTGGAAGGGAAGCAGTAGGCTCAATTCGGCTATGGGGAAAGCTCGTTTAGAAGGAACACCTTCAGTCTTTACAATGGCTGTAGCTAGAGCATAAGCTATTGATCGATAAATTACCCATACAGGTTAAAAAAGGGAACTATTGAGAACTACTTAAATCCTACCTGTCTCCAAGCTTCGTAGAGAATAATACCAACGCTGTTGGCTAGATTTATTGAACGGATGTTGTCTGTCATTGGGATTGTAATATTCATCTCTTTATGGGCAAAGAGAATATCTTCCGGAATCCCACGAGATTCAGGGCCAAAGATAAGGGCATCTCCATCCTTAAACTCAATATCTGTGTATAGCTTATCTGTTTTTGTAGTGCAATAGTAGATATTGGTGTCAGGATACTTGGCAATGAAATCTTCATAGGAATCATGTATGACTAGTGTAAGCTTATCCCAATAGTCAAGTCCGGCACGTTTCAGATGTTTATCACTTAGAATGAATCTCATTGGTTTAATAATATGTAATTCAGCTCCTGAGCCAACACATAAACGACCTATGTTGCCTGTATTAGCAGGAATTTCAGGTTGATATAGTACTACTTTAAAAGACATTTATACTCCATTACTAATTGAATTAACTTACTCCAAACAGGAACCATGCAACAACAAAGTCAAAGATTAAGATTAGGATTGATGAATAAACAACAGAGGTTGTAGTCATTTTTCCTACTCCTTCTGCCCCACCTTCAGTTAGACTACCACAAAAACAAGCCACTGATGTGATAATAAAACCAAAAACTAATGACTTAATCAGACCACTCCAAAGGTCGAATGGTTCGAAGTAGTTTTGCATGTTTGTAAAGAATGTATGAAAGTTTATTTTGTATTGGTAGATTGAGAAAACATAGGCAGAGACTATTCCCAGTAGATTTGCAATCACTGTTAGCATAGGCACCATGATTAAACCTGCAACTATACGTGGCATATAAAGGTAATCATGTGGTTCTACAGCAAGAGCTTTCAATGCATCGACCTGTTCTGTTACTTTCATTGTACCTATTTCTGCTGTTAGTGATGCACCCACCTTTCCGGTAAGAACCAGAGCAGTGAGAACAGGAGCAAGTTCTGTCATTGTGGACTTACCAACCATTACGCCAATATAGTCCATTGGTATAAAACCTTTGGTTTGATAGATTGCTTGTAATGCAGTAACCAAACCGGTGAAACCTGATGTGATGGCAATTAAGAAAAGAGAGTCAACACCTATCCTTTTCATCTGTTTCACAATCTCAAACAGACGTTTAGGGATATTAGGAATAAAGCGAAGACACTTCCCTGTAAAGATTGTGTATTGTCCTAAACTAACAAAGAGAGATAACATATTATTGTTCCAGATTCTTGAAGCAGGTGTACTCGCGTTCCCATCTTAACTTAACTGTATTTGTTGAACCATGACGGTTCTTTCCAACGATAATTTCAGCGACATTAGGTTCATCAGACTCTTTGTTATAATAGTCATCACGATAGATAAACATAACCATATCAGCATCCTGCTCAATCGCTCCTGATTCTCTAAGGTCAGAGAGCATAGGTCGTTTATCCGGACGTGATTCCAATCCACGATTTAGCTGTGATAGAGCAATTACAGGAAGTTCAAGCTCTTTTGCCAGGACCTTCATAGCACGAGATATCTCTGAAATCTCTTGCTGCCTGTTGTCCCTATTGTTTGCCGAGGACATCAACTGTAAATAGTCAATTACAATAAGGTCTAATCCACCAATCTCAGCTTTAAGTCTTCTGGTTTTAGCACGAACATCCAAAGCTGTGTTTGTTCCTGTGTCATCTATAAAAATCTCTTTAGTAGAGAACTCTTTAGCGACATTTGTGATTCTAGTCATCTTCTGTTCAGTTAGTCCATAACCTTTAATCATAGATTCCATTTTCACCTCTGTCATGGAACTAAGCATTCTCATAACAACCTCATCAGCTCCCATCTCCATTGTAAAGATGGCTACTTTCTTGTTACTGAATATAGACGCGTTTAAGGCTAAGTTAAGAGCAAATGATGATTTACCCATAGCTGGACGTGCAGCAACAACAATGAACTGACCGGGTCTGAATCCACCGGTAACCTTATCTAGGTCAGGCCAGCCGGTCGAAACACCATCAGTTTGTGTATGTGATTGATTTACTTGTTCAATATGGGTAAGAGTAGGATCAATAACATCAGCAATTGACCTAAATATCTGAGTTCCGGGTCTTTCAGCTACTTCAAATATAAGCTGTTCAGCTTTATCCACTACCTCTTTAGGTGAAAGGTCAGAGCTCCTGGCTGTTTCAATAATCGTAGTGCAAGATGTGATGAGCATTCTGAGAAGTGATTGATCTTCAACAATCCTAGCATGAAATCTATAGTTTGCACTAGATAATACAACATCTGATATCTCATTAATATATTCTGCCCCACCGACTTTATCAAGTATCTCTTTTCTTTTTAATCTGTTGATTATTGTGATAGGGTCAGCTTCGATGTTCTCTTCATACAGTTCAATCATTGTAGCATATATCATTCTATGAGCTGTACGGTAGAAGAATTCCGGTTTCAGGTCTGTGACACCTTCTGAAAGGGTGGCTTGGTCTATCATCATGGCCGAAAGTACGGCTGCTTCTGCATTTATATCATAAGGTAATTTTCTTTGTGAAATATCAGACATTTTTTGCTCCTGTGTTGTTTAGCAATTTAGATAAAATAAATTCGCTCTACAGTGGTCAAGCTTTTTCAAAATTAGTTTAATATTGAAAGCGAGAACAGTCAGTATAAGTGCAAAATGTAGGATTATGAACCGCTTCCAGTAGGATGAATATTATCTTTTAGCACCCTCACTTCTAGATTTCATAGAAAGGCAAAATCAGTTGTTCACCTGCAGTTTCATCAGTATCAAGAGTAGATACGCATATACCTATGAGTCTGATTTTACGCCCAGCAGCCCATGAATCGTTGAAGAGCTTTCTTGCAATGCGAAAAATCTTGTCTCTACTATTTGTGTATTTCTTCACAGTGGCAGATCTGTTGATAAGAGTGAAGTCGTTATACTTCACTTTAATGGATATAGTCTTACCCTTAATATCTTTTGCTTCCATCCTATCTGCTAAACGGTTAGCAGTCTGTTCAAGAGCCATCATAATATCTGGTAGCTCAGATATATCTTTACTAAACGTACGTTCAGTGCTGATGGATTTACGGACATGGTCATTATGCACAATACGTTTATCAATTCCCCTAACTATATTGTAGTAGAAAACACCTACTTTCCCGAAGTGTTGTACCATTTGATGTATATTGAGTTTCTTTAAATCTGCACCAGTTTTGATACCGAGATAACGCATTTTAGTCTCAGTTGATTTACCAATACCATGAAACTTACCAATCGGAAGATTATCAAGCACTTCCTGTGCTTTATCGGGAGGGATTACGAACATACCATCAGGTTTATTCATCTCAGATGCTATCTTAGCTAAAAACTTATTATACGACACGCCGGCTGACGCTGTAACACGAACTGTATCTACAATATCCTTGCGTATTTTCTCGGCTATCCAAGTAGCTGAAGGGATATCCTTTTTATTCTTTGTTACATCCAGATATGCTTCATCAATTGAGACTGGTTGAACCATGTCGGTATAGTTGTAGAATATTTCCATAATCTGCTTTGAAGCTTCACGATATGCATCGAAACGTCCTCGAACAAAAACAGCATGAGGACACAGTTTCACAGCCTGAAAACTTGGCATTGCAGAATGTACTCCAAACCGTCTTGCAATATAGTTACAAGTTGAGACAACTCCCCTACTATTAGGTGGTCCTCCAACAATCACAGGCTTATCAGCCAACGATGGATTATCCCTAATCTCAATTGCAGCAAAAAACATATCCATGTCCACATGGATAATCTTGCGTATCTCTTTCTGTTCGGTGTCGAATTTAAGAATCATAAATGCATACTCTCTCCAATAAAGGTATCTGTCAAAAAAAACTTTACGAATATGAAGATATAAGATATTTAGAACAGATACAGATAGCATCAAAATAAGAGAAATACAAAGATTATGGCAAAAACAATTAAAGTATTGAAGAAACATGAGATAACACTACAAGATAATGATTTCGTACTCGCCCCACTTGAATCGGATAAGCTGAAATTAGTTAAGAAGTGGATAAAGAAAGGTGGATTACTACCATTTATCTTCCCGGAAGATAGAATGCAGAACCTTACTCCGAGAGAGAAACTTGGGCATAAGCTATTCAGAGGTATGATTATCCAATCCATGATTATCCATTGGAGTCACAAAGGTCATGTTTTCCTGATAAAGAAAGATGATAAGATTATAGGATTCTCCGCTTCATGGTTATTGGATGAGGAGCGAAAAGCTTTTAGAATCCCTATCTATCTTAAATCAGAAAACAGGCGAAAAGGTTATGGTTCTAAAGCATTGAACATGGTTTCTGAGTTCATAAAAGTTAGTACTCCCGGATCATTGATACTTGTTCCTAGCATTCCTGAAGAGAAAACTGAGATTATTGATTTTTACAAGAAGAACGAATTTAGTTTCGTAGATAACACAGAGCAGGTCAATTTGACCATGTATAGGAAGAATGCGTAAATTAGTTGCTGTATTAGCACTGTTCCTAACCTTCTCAACAGTTTTTACTCAACAAAAGATAACTGAGAAAAAAGAAGAGCTTAAGAAGCTGGAAACAGAATTAAACGAATCTAAGCAGAAACTTATTGAGACAGAGATCTTAAGAAAGGAAAAGGAAAGTTCTTTAAACACCTCAATAAAGCTGAAGCAAGAAACAGAACAACATGTAAAGGAGCTCTCCAAGCAAGAGCGTGTTAATAAAGATTCACTTTGGGTTGCTCATGTAAGATTACTTAATGCAAAACGTCGAATTAATAGAAATACAGACCTCTTGAATAGTGAATTTCATTATCTCTACATAGAAGATGTAATGAGTGATGTTGAACCAGAATCAATGGTCGATGCATTCCTACTTGCAACTGCCACTGGTATAACAAGCAACTTAATAGACGAGACCCAAAACAGGAAAAGTTCACTGCAAAAGACAAAAGCTGCAAAAGAGGATGTTTACAACCAGGTTTTTGGAGCTATGAAGAAAGCAAAAAGAGATGAGCTAAAAGTAAGTAAACGTGTAAAAAATCTTGTCTCCGAAGTAAAGACTCTCGAGCAAAAAAAACGTACTGAAGAGATAAAGATAAAAGAGCTGGAAGAGTCATTATCACAGCTGCAAGATTTGATCACAAAACTTGAGAAAGAAGCTTCGAAAGCCAATAGAAGCTATAAGTTTGATAAAGAACATTTAAGCTGGCCATTAAAAGGGAAAATAATTGCAGAATATGGTTTACAAAAAAATCCCTTGCATGGTACAACAACTTTGAATAATGGAATTGAGATACAAGCTGAAGTTGGATCGGAAGTAAAAGCTGTAGCAGGAGGTGTTGTTGTTTTTGCTGAAGACTACATGCGATTAGGCAATGTTGTGGTTGTTGACCATAAGAACGGCTATATGACAGTATATTCCTATAACAGCTCATTGTTAACCCAAAAAGGTGAAGAGCTCAAAGAGGGGGATATTGTTGCACTCAGTGGAGAAAAGCCACGTTCAGGGGAGGCTTGTTTACACTTTGAGATTAGAAAAGATGGAAAACCTGTCGATCCGTTTAAGTTTTTAGATAGAAAAGGAGTTAGTTTTTGAAAACATACAGAATAATGAAACCTGCTGACGTAGAGAAGATACATAGAAAATATTGGAAAGATGACAGCGTATTCCTTCATCATACCGGTGATATGTTTGGTATTGGTTGTTCTGTGGATTCCCATGAAGCAATTGCGAGAATTTCTACTTTGAAAATGCGCGATAATGGGAAGGGATATATTGTACTTATTCCAAATCTTGATTGGCTAACTGAGAACGGTTTCAAAGTTTACCCTTCTGTTAAGAGACTTCTGACACAGTACTGGCCAGGTAATCTGACTATGTTATTCCCTAATGTATTACCCCAGCTGGAACATTTAGCCATGAACGGAAAGATTGCTTTTAGAGTTCCGGGGAATCCCGGACTACGTGACTTTATTGAAGAGATTGAATCACCTATCGTTAGTACAAGTATAAATATCTCAGGTCTTCCCTACCTTTCTACATTACCTGAGATTAAGCAAAAAGCTGCTGATTGGTTTGATTTTGCCATCCTGCCGGATAGGGCAACAACTAAAAAGGAAGCTAGACCTTCCACTATTATTGAGATTGATGGTAACAATCTCAAATGTCTCCGGGAGGGGTCATTACCATACTATGAGATTAGAAACTCATTTGCTAAGTCTTTAGTTCTTTTCGTATGCACAGGTAATGTTTGCAGAAGCCCAATTGGAGAATACTTGATGCGCAAGAAAGTACAGGAGAATAACCTGCCTTTCAGTGTTGCATCTGCAGGTACATTAAAAGATTTTAAGAGTGGAATATCTCTATTCTCCGGGCAACTGCTAAAGGAAGCCGGTATTGATGCATCCCAGCATGGATCACAACCTGTAACTGATAAGTTGCTATCCGAAAGCTGGTTAGTTCTTACAATGGAACAGAAACATAAAGAGGAACTTCTAGCTAGATACCCTAATCAAGCTTTTAAAATATTCACATTAAGTGAATATGCCGATATGGAAGGTGATATTGATGATCCATATGGCAAAGAATTGGAAGATTATCAGAGAGCTTATTCTGAAATCTCCGAACGAGTTGATGCAATATATAATAAAATAATAAAAGAAGGTAATTGAAATGATTGAACCTAAAATCACAAAGGAAATAATCGAAGAACACGGTATAAATGATTGGGAATACCAGTTTGTACTTGATACTTTAAAACGTGAGCCAACTTTTACGGAGCTTGGTATTATTTCTGTTATGTGGTCTGAACATGCTTCATATAAGAATTCAGTAAACTTACTAAAGACTCTCCCAAAAGATGGTGAGTTTATGTTAGCAAAAGCCGGTGAAGAGAATGCCGGTGTTGTTGATATTGGAGATGGACTTGCAGTTTCTTTTAAGATTGAGAGCCATAACCACCCATCAGCTGTAGAACCTTATCACGGTGCCGCAACCGGTGTTGGTGGAATTCTTAGAGATATCTTTACAATGGGTGCACGTCCTGTTGCTACTCTTAATTCACTTCGTTTTGGGAATCCGGACAACCCACAAGTTAAGCACCTTATGAATGGAGTTGTTGATGGTATCGCTGATTATGGAAACTGCTTCGGAGTTCCAACAGTCGGTGGTGAAATCTATTTCGAAGACAGTTATGAAGGCAACCCATTAGTAAATGCTATGGCTGTTGGTATTCTCAAACATGAAGACCTTGCAAAGTCAGCAGCTAAAGGTGTAGGAAACCATGTAGTATACGTTGGTGCAAAGACTGGTCGTGACGGTATACATGGAGCTACTTTTGCTTCTGTTGAGCTTACTGATGAGTCTGAATCAAAGCGTACAGCTGTTCAGGTTGGTGACCCATTCATGGAGAAGCTTCTCCTTGAAGCAACACTTGAAGTGATTCAGTCAGGTTTAGTTGTTGGTATCCAAGATATGGGTGCTGCAGGTCTAACATGTTCAAGCTCAGAGATGGCAGGTAAAACAGGTGTTGGTATTGAACTTGATGTTCGTAGAGTTCCTGCCCGTGAAACCGGAATGACAGCTTATGAGATTATGCTTTCAGAGTCACAGGAACGTATGCTTATTATCGTTGAACCACATAACTTCGAGAAAGTTGAAGCTATCTTCGAGAAGTGGGATCTCCATGCTGAGATTATCGGTAAAGTTACTGATAACGGCAAATTAAGAGTCCTCGATAATGGTGAGTTAAAAGCTGAGTTACCTGCACGTATGCTTGTACTTGGTGGTGATGCTCCAAGATATAATAGAGAAACAAAAGAACCTGAATATCTTAAAGAAACAAGAGACTTTGACCAGGATTCTCTTCCTGAACCAAAAGATTATAAAGATGTGCTTAAGAAGCTTCTTGGTACTAAAAACATTGCAAGTAAGAAGAGTGTTTATCAGCAGTATGATCATATGGTTCAAATTAACACAATGGTAGAACCCGGTTCTGATGCAGCAGTTATCAGAATCAAAGATAGTAATAAAGCGATTGCGATGGCAACAGACTGTAATGGTCGTCACTGTTACCTTGATCCGTTTGAAGGCACAAAGGGTGCTGTTGCTGAATCAGCACGTAACGTTGTATGTTCTGGTGCAAGACCTGTTGCTATCACTAACTGTCTTAACTTTGGAAACCCTTACAAACCTGAAGTATATTGGACATTCTCAGAAGCAATCCGTGGTATGAAAGATGCATGTCTTGCTTTCGGCACTCCTGTAACAGGTGGTAACGTTTCATTCTATAATGAGAATCCTGAAACTGCTATCTACCCTACTCCTACTATTGGTATGCTTGGAGTACTTGAAGATAGATCAAAAGCGATTACACAATACTTCAAAGCTGAAGGTGATCTTGTCCTGATGCTTGGTGATGAATGTTCTGAAGTTGGCGGTTCTGAGTACTTGAAAGATATTCATAACATGATTAAGGGCATGCCACCTAAAGTGGACTTGGAGAGAGAATCTAAGCTTTATAAAGTAATGCTTGACCTAGTAGATGAAAGACTTTTAAAATCAGCCCACGATTGTTCTGATGGTGGCTTAGCTGTCGCATTAGCTGAGTGTTCTTTCCTTCAGATGGATAAGAACTTAGGTGTAGATGTTGAGATTAATTTCAACAATAGAGCTGATATTGCCCTATTTGGTGAATCTCACTCAAATATTATTGTAACTATTGCACCTGAGAACATTGATAAAGTGAATTCAATAATCGAGAGTTATAACTTCCCAGTGACTAGATTGGGAACTGTTGTGAAAGACAGGTTTAAAATTAACAACTTAATTGATTGTAGTACTTCCGAGTTAAGAGAGAAGTGGGATACTGCCTTCGATTAAAGGAGGGATGTATGAGTAAAAAGAAATTCAGCATGTTTAGCTTGTTCTTAGGATTAGCATTTATCCTTTGGGGAGCTTCAATGATCTTAAAAGCTGTTTGGGGAATCGATTTCCCTATATTCAAACCTCTTTTAGGTGTAATTATCATTGCCTTCGGGGCAAAGCTAATCTTTGACAGATAAGGAGTCATTATGCGACATTTTCTTTTTTCAGGAGCTTATTGGGGAATAATCCTCGTAATAATCGGATTAGGATATATTTATAACACTATGGCAGGAAAACATCTTCCTGTTTTTAGAATCGCTACAGGTTTAGTTATTCTTTCCATTGGTGTTCAGATTATATATTCAACAGTGTCACCAAAAAAATCCAACTTCACAGTGTTTAGTGAATCGAAGCATAACCATAGTAGTTCAACCAGTTACTCTGTTGTTTTTGGTTCAACAACAATAGATTTAACTAATGTTGACCTCAGTGAGGGAAATGTTAAGAAGAATGTAGAAGTTGTTTTTGGTGCAGCGGAAGTATATATCTCTGAAGATATGAACGTAGAGATCAAAGCTGAAACTGTATTTGGTAATACCGAATCACCAATGGGTGAATCATCCGGATTCGGTGATCGTAGTTTCGAGCAAGTAGGAGATAAGAAATCTCCTAATAGATTAATCATTAAATCCGAATGTGTTTTTGGTAATATCGAATACATAATCAAAAAAAGTAACAAACAGAAGGAAGTTGAACCGGAAGTGATTGTTGAAGATCCTTCCGATTTCTAAGATAAAATTATGAGGGTGAAGCTTAAAACTTCACCCCTCTTTTTACTATTCCTACTCTTATTCTCCCCTCTTCTAGGTGAGCAGAAGATTGGATTGGCATTAAGTGGCGGTGGAGCTAGAGGATATGCACATATAGGCGTGCTTAAAGTACTTGATGAAGTAGGGTTAAAACCCGACTATATATCCGGTACATCTATAGGTTCACTAATTGGGGCTCTATATGCCAAAGGATATTCTGCAATTGAGATTGAGAAGTTTGCCTTAGACGGTAGCCTAAATCTACTATTTAATGATACAGCAGATCGTTCAGACAAGCATATTATGCAAAAGCATTGGCAACCTTATGGTAATGTTAAAGTCCCTCTATCAAAGCATTTCTTACCTGAAATACCATCCGGATTGCAATATGGTCAGCAGTTACAAATGCATCTCTTTGAGCTCTTTTCTCCGGACTTCGAGATGAATACATTTTCATCATTACCAATCCCTTTTAATGCTGTTGCAACTAACTTCAAAACAGGAGAGATAGTTAAGTTTGATTCCGGTAGCCTGCACGAAGTTTGCAGAGCTTCAATGAACACTCCAAGTTTGTTAGAACCATTTGATTACAAAAACAATCTATATGTTGATGGTGGCTTAGTCCAAAACCTACCATGTGAGACAGTTATAGAAATGGGTGCTGATTTCGTTATCGGTTCTAAAGTTAACAGTAACCTTAAACAGAATCCTGAAAAGAATAATTTTGTTCAGAACTTCGACCAGGCAATGAACATTACAATTACTGAAAATGTTAAGAAATCTATTGAATGCTGTAACTTACTTATAGAACCGGGTCTTACCGGTATTAATAATCTCCAGTTCAAGAAGATGAAAGAGATTATCAACATAGGTGAAGTGGAAGCTAGAAAGCATATCAAAATACTAACTAAACTCGCTCAAACAAAGGCGATTCAACCTACAAAGTTTCGTCCGACTTTATCAACATATAATGAAATCAGCTTCCAAAAGATAAAGGTAAGAGGTAACAAAGGTTTTACATCTCTACAGATTCGTGAATTCTTACAGCTTGAGAAAAATGTTAAGTACTCTGTACAAGATATAATTAATGCTTTCAACAAAGCTTACAGTACCGGATTGTTCGAATACATCTATCCAAGATTAATCCAAGATCGCGCAAAACCATACCTCTATGTTATACTCAAAGAGAAGCCACAAAAACATCTCTCATTGAATCTATCTTATAACAATTATGATGACTTAAGTGCCGGTGTAGTTTTTGATTTCACTAACTATCTAGTTAAAAACTCGCAGCTACTGTTGGAAGTTGAACTTGGTGGTAGAAATGAAGTTCAAGCTGATTTTGTTAAGAACTATGGTAGGTACAGTGGCCTATACTTCAGAGTTTTCCCATATTATAAGGAATCTAAATTATACACCTATGATAGCAACTTTTGGAGAACAGATAGTTTCTTAGTACAGGAGTTTGGTGCTACTACCGGAATAGGTATCTATTTTGAACAACTCTTCAACCTTGAAGGATTTTTCTTTTATAACAATTTTGATATTATTCAAGGTAATGATATAACTTCATTAGATGAGGAGACCAAATCTTTTGGTGTTGGTCTAAAGGTGCACCAAGAGTCTATTGATAATATTAGTTTCCCTATGTCAGGCTCTCTGTTCATGCTCAAATATAACTACGCTCATCCTGATTATTTAAGTGATGTTAAAACACAAAAGATTCATGGCAAAATTAAATTCTGCGATAAACTTGTGGATAGGCTCTCGCTAAGCGTCAGCAGTGAGTACGGATCATATCAAAGATACGAAGAAACAACCCAATATCAAGAGTTTTATATTGGTGGAGTTGATAGTTTCCCAGGGTATCGTGCAAAACAGATTTCTGCCCCAATATTTAAGACAATCGGGTTTGGTTTAAACTGGAATGTATTTAAAAAGCTATACTTAATGGGCTACGCTGGTGTTATAACCTACTCTGATAGTGATGATTGGGATCCTTGGAGTGATTTCGTCAATGGAGCTTCTCTAACAATCGGGTATGACACTATTATGGGACCTATAAAAGTTGGGATAGGTTCAAATGAAGAGACTGAACCGGAATACTTTATAAACTTTGGATTCAATCACGATATCTTCGAGTTCTCACATAGATAACTTTGATTTCAATTGATTAGCTATTCTTGTCGCACGACTTGCATACAACATTACCGTTGGAAGAATTCGATTATAATATAGCTTGTGCTGCCCGTTTTCTTTAAACTCAATTACGTACATATTCCCCCAACTAAAACCGGTTACTCTATCCTTGAAGCTAATTACCTTTCCATAATCAGTTATATTGTTTATCCTTCTCTTAAGTTTCAGTTTATTCAGATTCTTCAAAACAATTTCTTTATCTTCTCCTATATCTTTTACAGACCATCTATGATACTTATCAATTGGAATCTTTCTATAATAAACTGCAATCCCAATTGCTGCCGGGAATATTGAACCAATAGCCATCCCTTGTAAAATAACTAATAAATCTTCCATATAACCTCCATATCTAAGACAATATTTAATCTATCCAAGTCAAGAATTATATAATTCAGCATCCTGCATTCAGCATTTGGGAGGAGTTAATTGAGTTTGAGTAGAAAACATTATATTAACTCAAGCATTATCATAAATAAACATTTAATCTGTATTTATTAGAGATAATGGATTTAAGGTAAGGATTTGATAAAGAAGATATTTATAAACAAAACACATCATACAGGCTTGCAGTTGTGGAGATACATAACTCTTGGTAGTGGAGCAATTCTTGCAGACTATCTTGTTCTATATCTTCTCCATGAACTGTGTAATCTTCACTATCTTGTTGCAGCGACTCCTGCCTTTATTACAGGTCAACTAACAAACTATATAATCTCTAAATGTTACATTTTCCCTAAAGGAAAACATCATGTTAGATTTGAACTGCTTATCTATCTATTGATTGGAGTGGTTTCCCTAATAATGAACCTTATATCGATGTGGTACTTTACATCAGTGTTAAGTTTGCATTATCTACTAAGTAAGTTCATCAGTAATGCTATTGTCTTTCTTTTCTCATTCTTCTCCAGAAAATACATTTTGTTCACTAAAACTTTGAAAGGAGCTAATCTATGCTAATCCTAATTATTGTCCTGTCTGTAATCGCTATGTTTTATATTACAAACATTATTAGTTACCGAATTTTAAAAAACAAGGTTCTTAAAAGTAGAAGGTGGGATTTGAATATATGTTGCGGGAAAACAGATGGCGGAGGGATCAACGCTGATATCGTTCAGCATATTGAACTTCCGAACTACGTTCATGTGGATGATATTACAAATCTTCCATTCAAAGACAAGCAGTTTAAGCATGTTCTATGTTCTCATACAATAGAGCACGTGGACGACCCGGTAGCTTCTTATAATGAACTTCAAAGAGTTGGTGAAAACGTCGTCGTTGTTGTCCCACCTCTATGGGATATTACAGCAGCATTTAACATAATTGAGCACAAATGGCTGTTTCTTACTATGCGACCAAACCATATAAAGCTACCATTTCATGTAAAGCTCCCAATAGCCCATAAAATACAGGAGATTTGGGGACAAAAGATTAAGGCTTAAGCTTAGTTAATCTCGTAGATTCAGTAGGATTCTCCAAATCGAAAAGAATGATACTTGCTTCATTGTGCTCTGATGCACCATTCATAGATAGGTTCTCACCAATCGTGTCCTGATAATCACCTGTTAATCTCGTCGATTCGTGAACGTGACCATGAAGCGTTAAGTAGAACTTCTGTTTTTCAAGTAAACGTTGAAGAGCTATAGATCCTATGTAAACATCAAGTGGAACATGATCAACCATCACACCATCCAGGTCAGCCCTATCAAGTTTAGATTTATATGGTGGAGTATGAGCTAATAGAATTAATTTGGATGTATCTACTTCATCAAACAGAGTTTCAAAGTCTTCTTTGATTGTTGAGAACTTAAGGTCATACTCCGGTATTGAAGGGTCATGATAACCATCAAAAGGAGCTAAACATCCAACATCCACAAATCTTGATACATCGAATTTCTCCCAATCCTTATTCATGAACGGAGTTGGTGGTACAAAGTTATATCCTACTACTTCCCAATTTTTAAACTTAAGCTTCTTGAAATGACAATAATGCAATAGTCCTTCGAACATCTTGCTATCAAGTATCTCTTCAGAAAATTTATTATCATCATTACCCATTATCACATATATTTCAGGATATTTATTCCTTAATCGTTCTTTTAACTTAAGCAACTCAACTCTCAGGTAATCGTTCAGAAAACTATCAGATTTACCTGATATCTGGTCTTTAATCTTGCTAAATGGTATCAGAATATCCCCACCGATAAACACAGCTTCCGGTACGTGCTTTACTATGTTTTCAAACAAGAACTCGTACTTAAACTCGTTTCCATGTAAATCAGAAGTAAACAAAGCTTTTATCATTTGCGCACCTTAAGTAGTTTTGCTGCATCAGTTACAGCCCCAATTTTGATTGCAAAGCTGTCTTTGTCAGAGATATCTTGATCCGTTATGATGTGTACATCAAGAAGACCATCAGTTTTATAACCGGTTCTTAGGTA
This sequence comes from Cloacimonadales bacterium (SeqCode), assembly GCA_963677495.2. Taxonomy (GTDB): domain Bacteria; phylum Cloacimonadota; class Cloacimonadia; order Cloacimonadales; family JAFGVF01; genus Zophobacter. The sequence goes on along the minus strand of CAXXOU010000004.1, from coordinate 593,799 downwards.
ATTCATTCTACCAAGACATCTACTCCATCCATCAAACCATGCTAGTAACTGTTGCTTTTTAATCTCGTTTCCTCTGAAGTGAACCAAAAGATCTATATCACTACCCGGTCCGGCAGTAGCGTTTTTAACGCTACCAAAAATGTATAAATTAACCACACCATATCTTTTAGCATCTAATTGTGAGGCAAGAAATTCTGCCATTTGTAATCTCCATAACCAGAAGTTATCAGTATTTTCATCTTCATAATAAGCCTTACTTGAACTTCTTTTTCGGTTATCTGCTACGCCAAAATATGCTATTGCCTGTTCCAAATCAGCATTCATAAAGATTTTAAGTACATTACCATCAGTTTCTTTCGGAATATCTATAACTTTTATACAGTTCCCTAGCTCAGAGTATTTCGGTAACAAGGTTGGAAGTATACTCTCACTCTTCTTGAAGAACTCAGTATTAAAGACATTATCCTTCTCATCTGGATATAAGGGGATGTACCTAATTGTTGATTCTACAAGATCTTGAAAGAAGTGAGTACCAAATGAAAGATCAGGAGCAAAGCTTGCTTGTTCTTTAGCCACCTCAATTAAGGCAGATGTATTGCTTATTTCAGAATAGGAGACATCAACACCCAGTTTAATATCACCTTTACTTCCCCATCTCCCGGGCCCGATCAGTATAAATTTCTTCTTTGGTAGAACCGAATTCAACTCTCCGACACACCTACCAACAGATTTTAACTGTTCTAAGGTCTCTAACTGTGTATATTCTGTAGGGTCTACATAAACAAGATGTGTCACTTCCGGGATTCTGCCATTGGAGATATGTTTTCGAGCTGTAAACAGAATCTCTTTTTCCGGAATATCCTGAGGAATTGGAGCAGGCTCAACCTCTTTAGAGAAACATTGAGGTCTGCATTGAAGAAGATAGATATCATTGTTGATTACTGCAAACTCAATATCCACTGGAGTTGACATTTTGTCTTCAAGAACATCTAAGATTCTCTTTATCCGTTTCATAAAATTTGTATCAGTCATCAAAGACCTGAAGGTAACTATTAAGTCATCTTTCTCAAAGTCAATATTGAATACTGCTTTTTGGTGAATAAAACCATTCTCATTAACGCTAAAGATTCTGTTTAGCATTGGGAAATCATCTTCAAACAGTTTCAGTGCTTTTTGAATTGGGAGAGTTTCAAAAGTATTAGTTTCGAGATTTATCAGATCTAGGAACTTAGGTGAATATTTTAGTATCTCATCCGGTGAAGCGTTAACTCTAATACCAGGCTGTCCCGGTGAAGCTAAAACAGGATAATCATCACTGACTCTATCTACTGCCCTAGTCCCTAAGCCCGGAACTAATCTTACTAAACCATCGTTCCTTTTGATTCTAGGTGACCATCTGAACTCATTATTGGAGAATGCTACTCCTGCAAAAGCAGGAAGGAAATAGTTTCCTACTTTTGTGCCAACAACCTCTTGAATCATGATAGCCATCTCTTCATGGAAGTCTACAAGTCCATGGTCCTTTCGATACTCGATAGGATCAGGAGCAATTACAGAAGCATATACTTCAGCAATGGCATCCATTAAAGCACTTAACCTTTCCTTTTTATTGCCCTGATTAGCTAAGAATAGACTTTTATATTTTCCGGAAAAGGATGTACCAAAACTATCTTCCAATAATGATGAGCTTCTGACAATTATTGGTGAAGTTCCGAATGAATCAAGAGCTTGGGAAAGCTCTTTAGCAATATCATGTGGGAAATAGGAGTTCTTGAACATCTGTACAATATTGGGATATTCAGCCCTTATCTGCTCAATATCCTTATATTTCTGTTCAATAACCTCTTCTAGATTGTTATAGTGCACAAAAGACTGCATGGCGTCAGAAGTTATATACCAACTCTTGGGGGTCTTTATACCTTTCTGAAATTCAAGGTCTGTCTCGCTCTTTATGATATTATGCGCGAAGAATAAACCGGTACTTTTACCTCCTAATCTTCCATGAGAGTTCTTTGGAGAAATAGTATGTTGAAGTACATCATAGAAATCTTCTATCTGGATGTAATTTTTTGCTATTCTAATAAATTCTAACTGCGATGTAAAGAGTCGTTGAATAAGTAACACTTTCAGATTTAACTGAGAATATGGTGATAAGCTCTCCTTGCTTATCTTAAGATGCTGATATCTTGCAATCACATCTTGTAGCTCGGCAAGAGACGTATACTTATCCTCTAATGCAGTGATTAGGAAACTTAACTTATCCTCTTGAATCCATTTATGAATATACTCAAGAACTTCCTCATTCGGTAAACAATTCTCAGCGATTTCGAACACCTTCTTACTAACAACCTCCATATCAAGATAATCTTGCTTTTTCAAAGGTTTGTTTGCATCGAGGATATCCTCTGAGTCAGATTCTGATCTTGTTATTCCTGTAGAGTAGTATATCTCCTTAACTTCTGGGATACCTCTTTGATAAAGAAGGTTAATCAACTTGCGTGCTACTTTTAGATACAATCTATAATCCGTATCCTGGAGCATTTTGAGTACTATCTTCCAATCTTTATGTTCCAGCTCTGGATTTGTCCCAGGTGTTTCAAGGTTCTCTGTAAAAGTTCTGACAACTAGATATGTTGATAACATCTCTGCCAAAGTACTAAGTAATGCTACCTCTTCATCAAGAAATGGTGCTATTTCGAAGCCTTTGGGAACTTCAGAGTAGTAGACTTTAATCTCACCGAAATAGTTGTCATTCATACTCAAGGACTTCTGTTGGGAATACTTTGGTGTAAGATCTTTGCGAAGACAGTATATACTATTCATATACTCAATCTCTGCAAAGCAGGTATCAGTATACTGCCATCCTGCGGGGATAATCTCTAGTATTCTATTAAATATAACACTAAAGTCTGAAGAGTAATCAGATGTTATTTCTATCATCTTATGGATACAAGCAAGTTCTTTACGTCTTTCTGTTAACTGAGATTCCAACTGATTATGGTTGTTACCACTATGGATCATTTAAGAATTACTCCTTTACCCGAACGCCCATCTGCATATATTTCTATTGGTTTCTTCGTTCGTACATGAAGAATATAGTCTGTTTCTTCAATAACTTCATGAGATTTCAGCCAATCCCAGTCTATAGCATTACTCATCTCCAGATTTGCTGAGAAATATATAACATTATGAGCTGTCATGTTGTGGAAGAAATGTGATCCCTGACTGAAATCAAATCTCATTTGAGGTAAGATTGCTTCAACAATGACTTTTGCTCCTGATATTTGAGACCATTTAATCGGTACTCCCATCCAAGGATCAGATGTTCCCCATCTGCCAAATCCCATTAGAAGGTACTGCTTCTTGTTCTGTATCAACTCAGCATTTATCTCAGCTAGGTCCATAGCAACTTCTAAAGACGCTTTTGGGTCAAAGCAATCAGGTTTCACAAACACAATATCAATTATACTATCAATCTGTGCATTTCCCATTACTTGTTCTGATTTAATGAGCATATTATCTGCATTGTACAACTTCTCGTTAATATCAACAATCTTATCACTAATACTTATTGGTCTTAGCTGTAGAAATCCAAACCTTGGTTTATCATATCCTTCAGGATCAATTGTCATCGCAAATTCCATCTCGACCTTATTTCCACTCTCCTCTTCGCAAACCTTCATTAACTCTTTGATAAGAGGATTCAAAGGTATCATGTCAAGCTTGAGCAGGGGTGAAAAGTCAATGATTCGTGAACCGGCATACGCAGTTCCTATAGTTATTCTATCGTTTAAACTATCGAACGTAGAGCAGATATGCTTAAGTGTATCATGTTCTTCGGCATCGTAAATTGATTGGTAGCTTAAATACTCAGTCTCCTGAGTAGAGTCGTAACAGCAAACCTGATTCATATTTATTGACCAGAACTCAGTTTGTGTGTATTTCAATATATCGTGATTATTGTTAAATGGGGGTGGTGCTGTTGGGTGCATAGGTGAGTAACTCCAAGCCTTCTCCCCTTCTACAACGGTTTTCCCCAAACCAAGAGCAAGTGTAGCTATCCCTTCTTCATGAGTTGCATTGTTTGTTGGGTAGAAATTATACGATTTAACAACACCGGAGATTGTAGGATAAAAAAGGTCACCATGCCTATTACCAACAACTTCCTGAATTATGATTGCCATCTTCTCATCACGAATATCTCTGTTTAATGAGAGAAAGTACTCCTTAGAGTTTTTAAAGAAGAGAGAAGCATATACAAACTTAATTGCTTCCATTAATACTCTAAACCTTTGATCTTTATCTATCTGATTATTAGGTATCATTTTAGTTTCATAGACACCGGCAAAGGGGTCGTCTATTGAATCCTCGAAGATACTTGAAGAGCGAATAGCTAAAGGTTGGTGTATGCTTTCAATAATGCTTCTAAGATCACCGGTGTATATTGCTCCTAATGAAGCTCTTTGAAACTCAAGAGCAATCTCTACATCAGACGCATCAGAAAGTGCTATTTCATAGAGATTGTTATCCTCCATAAAATCTTCAAATACACCACTAAGGAGAACTGTCATACTCGGGATATTGATCTTAATTCCATCAAACTCATTATCAGGAAATCTCTTCTTAATAACATCCTGCATGAATGCTAAACCCGAAGCTTTACCTCCCGGTTCTCCCCTACCTATGTAGCTGAAAGTATCTGAAAAGAATCCACTTAATCTATCAAATCTTTGACCTGATTTCATTTTCTCATTCATTATATCCACCCTCTTTCTTGTGCTGCCCGTACTACTCTGTCAACTGCGATCATATAGGCTGCTTCACGCATATAAAGCTTTTTCCTTCGAGCTAGTTCAGCAACCTTATGGTATGCTTTAGTCAGTTTAACATCCAGCTTGCTGATAACTTCATCCTTAGACCAGTAGTAGTTCATGTTTGACTGAACCTGCTCGAAATAGCTACATGTAACTCCACCGGCATTACAAAGAACATCAGGGATAACGAAGATTCCTCTATCCATGAGAATATCGTCTGCAGCAGGACTTGTTGGTCCATTTGCTCCCTCAGCTATTATTCTAACCTGTTTATTGATGAGTCCGACATTCTCCACAGTAATCTGGTTTTCTAATGCTGAAGGAACAAGTATATCACATTCCTGTTCAATCCATTTGTCACCGGGAAGTAGTTCATAGCCCAACTCTTCAGCTTTATCACAATCAATGCTTCCAAATCTATCTGTTATCTCTTGAAGTTCTTTCAGGTTTATTCCTTCCGGTTTCATATATAGTGTTGCAGTATGCTGTTTAGGGTTCCAGGAGGATACACCTAGAACAGTACCACCTAATTGGTTATAAAGCTTAATCGCATGTTGTGTTACATTACCAAATCCCTGGAACACAGCTGTTGTAGTATCAGGTCGAATCTTTAATTCTCTTAATGCTTCCCGTACTGTAAACATCAGTCCGTATCCTGTCGATTCTGTCCTACCTAATGAACCACCCAACTCTACAGGTTTGCCTGTAATCATACCCGGAAGTTTCTTCCCATGCATCATCTCATACTCATCAAGAATCCACAGCATATGTTGACTATAAGTCATAATATCAGGTGCCGGTATATCCCTCAACGGTCCTATATTATCACCAAGCTGTCTAACCCAACCTCGACATATCAGCTCCTGTTCTCTCATTGATAAATGGTGAGGATCGCAGATAACACCCCCATATCCCCCACCTAAAGGCAGATCTACAACTGAGGTTTTCCAAGTCATCCACATTGCTAGAGCTCTGACTAAATCAACTGTTTCTAGTGGGTGAAATCGAACTCCTCCTTTAGCTGGGCCTAAAGCATCATTGTGCTGAATTCTAAAACCTTTAAACACTTTGGTTGAACCATCATCCATCTTAACAGGAATAAGGAAATGGTATTCTCGCATAGGGTTTCTCAGAAAATCTCTTGCTGCACTGTTCAAATCAAGTTTATCAGCAATAGAATCAAATTGCTTTTGAACCATCTCAAAGGCATTGAAAGCTTCACTCATAGTCACCTCACAGATTTATAGATTTGGTAATACGTATTTTCACTATGATTTTTTATATTGCAAGGAAAATCTGATATATTATTGAAATTAGTTCACTATCAATACTCTCTGACCTATAATCAAAGTGATTAGTAGCTATTTTACTGTTAAGATTTCTATTGACATAGTAAGGGTTCAAAAATATCTGTAATACACTCATGCTGGAGTGGTGGAATTGGTAGACACGCTAGATTCAGGTTCTAGTGTCCGAAATTAGGACGTGGGGGTTCAAGTCCCTTCTTCAGCACCAAAGCTTAAGCCTATCGACATTGCCGGTAGGCTTTTTTAATGTCTTTACTTTCCAATGATATTTAGACCTTCGGGAATAGTCTACTTCGAAGAAACTATCTCGGACTTGCACCGCAACAAAGTGTGGGGTGAGAACGAATTGGGCTTCGAATACCGGAATTAGCGAATCAAGACCCTTCGCCTATCAGCTACGGCTTCTCAGGCACTTCGATGCGATTCACATCTTCCTGAGCATTGAGAAGGTCTTAGGACTATTCTCAAGGTAGTATACTTTCATCAGACGACCGCTCCAGCTATAGGCTTTAGGCTTTAGGCTTTAGGCTATAGGCTATTATCTATTTCACCACCGTTATCTGACCTTTACCTATACTTTCACCATTCTGTTCAAGATTGTAGAGATACACTCCCGAAGAGACATGCACACCCCGATTATCAGTAAGATACCAGAAGATAGTATTACGCCCTTTACGTTGACTTTTAACCTTAATGGATTTCACCATTTGACCTTTGATATTGTATACCTTCAACTCTGCGTTTCCAACATCTTTGACATTGTACTTCAGTATAACATTACCAGTTGAGATTCGCACGGGATTAGGATAACAAGCTAATAACTCATTAGCTTCAGGTGTATCGTTCGTTTCTTCTAATATCGGGGTAGTAGGCTGTATGCAGTCATACTTAATCTCAATAGCTTCCCCATCATTTATGTACATGCCAACATTATGTCCAGAGAAATCAGGATATGACCAGACTGGATTCATCTCATAGCTATCAATCACACCATCAAGATCAAGGTCCCAGGCAATTGTATCAATTGGGAAGTTGTAGTGTGGAGTAAACACAACATCAATAGGGAACACATTCCCCATTGCCTGCATTGTGAAATCAGCTACATTCCCTTGCCATTCATAACAACCCATATCTATACTCTCACCATGCACACGAGGATTACCTACCAAATCAGTTTCAGGTTGTTCGAATCCATCAGGTAGATTCAGTGTACCTTCATCTATACAAGGAGAATCATCATCCAGCATAAATCTGTTTACTCCATATCCTGTGAAATGAGGTATTGTATCAATGTTCGTATCTTCGTAGTTAAAAGTCACTTCTTCCCAATTGGGATAACCAACTGTGCTTTCCCCTCCTAAGACTAAATTGTTACCTACATTAACATTTGTTGCCCAAGGACCATAGTGATTATCTACATACACTGAGTTATTACTGGTAGGAGTAAAATTATCAATCATTATATTATTTTTAACATTAACATTATTCCCACCTGTATCATAATTTGAATATATGATCGTAATTAGACCATCTAATTGCCCAGCTGGATGATTTCCGTAAAATGTATTATTGATAATATTAGCATCAACCTTTCCTTCAATTGCTATTCCATATCTCACAAGAAACGGATCTGCCTCGTAGTTATAAGTTTGAGAATAATCAAATAAACAATTTGAAATGAGCAAGTTCGAATTGAATTGAGAACTAAAACAAATAGTCTCATTTTGCCCATAAAATGTGCAATTACTTATACTGTTAAAATCTTGAGAAAAATAGTCTTCATTACAAAAGACAGATTTTTGAGGAATCAAGGCTTCCAAGTTTTCGTTACCAAATTCTGTATCACATATATCCAACGTGACACCGACAACATTAACGTAAAATTGAGCTTCTGTGCTTTGATACATGTAGTCATTATAAAATTTGGAGTTTCGAATTTTAACTTTTGATGGATACTGAGAAGTATTAAGACTAATAGAAGAATAATAATTATCAGCACCGACACTACAGTTTATTATTGATAGATTCTCAATTTCAAAATTGCATGATCCGACTCTGTTAATAAAAGCACTAGTCATCTGGTCACAATTGATGATAGTTGTTTCTGGAGATTCTCCTGAAATGATAGTATTATCTCTTACGTTTACAGGTAGACATCTTTGATTAGAGTTATTATATTCTCCAGGTAGCAAATATATAATTAGAGTACTATCAACTCTAGGAGAAATAATCATACACGCTTGCATTATCGACTTGAAAGGAGAAAAAGATGTTAACCCATCATTATTATCATCACCCCAAGGAGCAACATAAAGATTGGACTCAACACGAGGAAGAGTTTCAGTATTTGCATTAACTGGAAGGTTACTGTGTGTTGATCCTAATCTTATTTTTACAACATTGCAGTAATTATCGTATTCTGCAACACTCAAAGTATCTGCTACAATCTCGCTGATGTGTTCCTCATTGATTTGATAAAGATTCATATCAGTACCAAACCAACAAAGATTTGAGTAAAAACTATTCAAATTAATTCCATCAAAGATGACTGGATAACTATCTCCTCCATTAAAGATAAAAGATACACCACCACCTGCAGTAAACGCTCTATTATTTCTTATCGAATTACCAGCAAGAAAGACTTGGCAGTTTCGAGTGAATACTCCACCTCCAATAATCCCATAGTTATTGTAAATACTACAGTCGTTTAATGTAAGCGTAGCTCTTTGAACTCCTATAGCACCTCCGCCACAGTACGTATCTGTAGCTTCCTCTCTATTCCCATTCCTAAATGTTAACCCAATAATGGATATGTTACTCCCGAAAACATCATTATCATGTGTCATTAGCGGATGCGAGTGTTGCCCATCCAAAATTGTATTACCAATATGCGATTCATCACTATCCAGATAGAATAAACTTGCATATGTTAAAGGTTTGTTACTTGTTTGCACATGTTCATAATAGACACCCTCATGAATCAAAATTGTATCATCATTATTCGCATTGTTCACAGCAGCTTGGATAGAAACGAAATCTCCTGTTCCATCTTGATTCACATGCCAAATTGTTGAATATAATATTAAAGGCATTAAACATAGAATATACAATACAATCTTTTTCATCAGAACTCCTTACAGATACCGGATATGTTATTTGTAATAGCTATATTTTGTTTGTCAAATGGTTTATTTTATTGCTGTTTCTCTTTCGCCCCTACAGGGCTCCATAATTTTTGGGGGGATTCATAACCCCACGCTCACGCATGGGGCTATTAAACAGTAGCTCCTTCAGAGCTAAAACCTAATAATCATCTGTACCTTCTGAATGGTCGAAGACCTTCCGAATGGTGCACTTCGAAGAAACTATCTCGGACTTGCGTTGTAGCGATAGCACTTGAGAAGCCGTAGCTGATGAGCGAAGGCTCTTGACGCGAGAACGAATTGGACACGAGTACCGGAATTATCAAATCACACTTCGTTGCGATTCAAGTACTACTCTTAAAGGAGTTCTTCAGAACGAAGTTTACGAAGTGAAAAAGGACTTCTTTAAGAATCTTGTCAGTTATCAGTTTATAGCTAAATAACGGTTATATTGCCACTCCAAGAAGTCCGTTTTCGCTCGCAAGCTTCACTCTGACAAACTCCTTAGAAATAACGAATATATCGCATTCAGCGAAGAGTGGTAAGCTAATCTTGAGTCAGTGGTGCCATTCTAAGAAGTCCTTTCTTCTTTCAGACTGACATACTCCTTAGAAATTACTAATGTATCGCATTCCCTTTTAGTCTATTTAGTGTTTTCGTGTTGCTTCTTTTGTTTGTTCTCTCCCACAATTCGTTGCGGTGCAAGTACTACCCTTAAAGGAGAATACTGCATTTCTCTCATTCAATCCAGATAATGCTGATTTCCTATGCATTTTCGGCTTTACAATTCCTGTGAGACACTTGGGTAACCCTTGGGAAACACTTGGGTAATCCTTGGGTTAATTACCAGGAAAGTATCAATTTATTAATAAGTTAGAATTGATTAGTAAGCAGTTGTTACTGCTGAGGGAAGAGAGTGGGACAAGAGTGAGATGAGTCTGAATGGAGTCAGGAAGAAGTGGTGAGGTTACCCTTGTGTTTCCCTTGCTCAAGCCTTGACCCTCTCTTGGCTTTGCAAGAGAAACACAAGAGAGAGACAAGAGTAACCCAAGGGAGGCTTCTTGATTTTGGGCTGTTTATCCAGCACAAACATTAATCAAACTTAGTAATTGTAATACAAAATATTAAAGAAATGCCGGTTCTCATTTGAAAACCGGCATATATCGTTTGTTATTTATCTTCTATTCAGCTACTGCTTTAATGTAGAAGAAAGCTCTGTCCCAACTGACATTTCCTAAGTTGAAGATAGTTGTCCAAGTCACATAACCACCTTCTGTGCCAAAAGTACCATAAGTATTTCTGTTGTAATAAGTACCATTACTTGGGTTCTGCATAAACACGTTATAGGAACTTGCTCCCGCTACCGGTGACCATTTCAGTTGCATCTGTCCATTGACTACTCTTGCAGTTGCGTTTGCAGGTGCATCCAAGGAACCTGTGACTGCTAGGTATAATGGTACAGTAATCGATGGTTGATCACTATCATTGGAATTAATCACAATTGATGCTGTATAATTACTACCGGCACTCAGTCCTGCTGTATCAATATTAATAGTAACATCCTCATACTGATTCGGGTTTATTGATCCAACAGTTGGAGTTGCATCAGCCCAATCAACATCATCTTGTATGAAATTAACATTACTGATAAGAACTGCTCTATTGTTAGTTACATAGCTTTGATTATAAGCAATCTTAAGACCTTCAGAGCCATCACTGTTCTCCATTCCAATTGTTGCACTATCAACAGTATCTTGCATATTGTTATAGTAGAAATAGATTTCACCGTTTGCATACAGGTGAACTTGGAAAGTATATGTTCCGGTTACAGTGTAATAATGCGGTACATTTGTAAACTGTACAATAAAGCGCTGATTGACAGTATCGCTATAATAATGAACTGAACCACTTTGTTGTGGACTTAAATCATCCCAGAAAGGAGCAATATAACTATTTGGTGTACTACTATCAGGTATATCCTCATTACTCCACTCTGTATCTGTACCTGAGAAACTAAGGAAACCATTACCACATACTGCTAGAGATGAATAGCTATTTTCGTAATATGGGAAACTAAAACCTAAGTTGATAGTTGAAGAGATCTGGTCATCTGATGTGAAGTTAATCTCTGTTCCACTTGAACTTATATCATTCCAGACATAAGCAGGTCCATTAGCTTCAGCACTATCAAGCCAGTAGTAACCACTAGTTGTTGGACCACCTGAGTTCCTGGTTCCATCTTGTAGGCTAATGTTATAAGTTAACGGTGCAGTACCATTATTGGTAATTCTAACTGTTCGAGTACCAGTTGCATCAGGGGGTAGAGATGCTGATAATGAAGTTGGTGATACTGATACATCTGGTGCACCTGTTCCACCAATATTAGCATAGAATGATATAGTATTTCCCGCTGTTGTTACTTGTGATATGTTTAAACCACCTAGTGAACCGTCAGAAAGGAAACCGTTTGGATTTGTGTAATCATTAATCTCGGTTCTTCCATAAGATGCGTTGAAGACACCTGCACTTGAATTACCATTTGCAGTTAAAGTTCCGTTTGGACGATAAACGTATACTTCATCCGGAGGACCATTTCTATTACCCTCTCCATCAACATTTGTATTGATTCTATAAATCACCAGACCTTCACCGGGTAAACTACTCTCGAAGGTTCCTTCCATTTTGCGATACTCTAAAACATAGTATTCATCTGAGTCCGTCGAAGCTATCTTATAGCAGTTATTCGCACTATCCATGCTTGGAGCTAATGTGTAGGTTCCACTTGTTGTAATTTCAGGTATATTATTAACCCAAAGTCCATACCTGTATTTCATATACATCAACATGTGTTGTGGCGGATTAGTTGTAGCCTCCATAAGATCCCATTGTCCCACAGGATCCATATTGTCCTGACTATAGTGATAAAGGTCAGGAGCCCCGACTGAATGGAACATTTCATGACACATAACGCCGTTACCGCTACTAACTAAATGATTTTGTAACTGGAAATTGAAGTCCCAAACTCTATCCCCATTAAGATATACATTCAATCCATATAACACCCATCTATGTGGCCATAAAAGGTCTGACCAACCGTCTGTGTTACCTTTAACAATAAACACAATATTATCTACATATCCATCGTTATCTGCATCAATGTTCAATGAAGTAGGGACATAGCTGTCGATATAGTTCACTGCTCTTTGTAAGAGTGCAAATTCACGCTCTCCACGCTCATCATCTCCGTTATAACCATTAGTGTTCGAACCACTATACGGTTGAAAATAACTTCTTGGATATGTATCCTGATAAGAGACAACGTAACTTGTTGAAGTAGGTGGATAGTAATGTGATTGGATAGTTAACTGGTTGTATGAAGCTTCCTGGAAGAAGTTAATCATGGAGTTAGCACCGGGAGTTGTATCACTAATCATATCTGTGTATGTACTAAGTGTCTGATTAAACTCAGATTCACCGGAAAAGCGTATGAAGACAACAAGATTATTGAAAGTACCTGTATTTGGTGTCCTTGACTGGCTGTTAGCAGAATAGAACTCTTCCATCTCATCAACTCTCTTATTTATCTGATTCGTTGAGTATGCTAAACCGGGTTCAATTCCTATAGTAGATGGGTCAATAGTACCCTGTTTGTAAGGACTTGGTACTAAACCATCTCTTCCTTTCATTGCATACATCCACTCCCCTGTCTTAGGTTCAACAATAAGAGTATAATTCTCCTTATCCGCAACTGAACGAAAGTACTGGTCACCGGTTATTGTAACTTCAAACTCAGTACCGTCAGGTTGAGTTAAAGTAGTCTCATAATAGGTCATATGAGCCCACATAGAAGTTAAGATAGTTATAAAAATAAATAGCGTCAGGATCTTCTTCATCTCTCCTCCATATATCTTTTCTCTAAATGATAATCGTAATTCAAAGTCTAACCACAGTAAGTAGACCTTTCAGAAATATTACTTATGCTGTTAATACGTCAAGTGTAATCTCATTAATCTTATTCCTCTGTCTGCTTCCTGCAATCTATCCAACAAAACGCAGTCATCCCACTGTTTTCCCACTGTGCACGCACTGTGCACCCGGTGAAACAGTGGGTTAGCAGTGCCTTCACAGTGGGGGCACAGTGCAGACACAGTGCGTTGCCGGATAGGGCAGTAAAAGAGAGTAAAAAGGGCAATAAATGTAGCTAAGTTATTGAAAAAGGCGCTGTGTATGTTAATTTCGGACTTGCGTTGCAGCGATAGCGTGACGCGAGAACGAATCAGGGAATTGCGACTTCGGAGTGCATTTCAGGAAGTCCGTTGCCTTATCAGGCCGACAAACTCCCTGAAATGCGGTAAGTTGTTGCAGATTTCACTTTAGAACCGAACAGGAATAATAATTGCTTTATATAATGTAATATAATAACTTAGGAGTTTACTTAGGAAAGTACTTGCACTTCTTATATTATGTTATTGGGTTAGTAAATGTTTGAAATATAGATAAATAGAAAGAGGAGCACAGATTTATGCAATTTGTAAACAGACGTTTTTTTAACGTTCTCATGATTACTATGTTTACACTCCTAATCCCATTAACCGCTTATGCAGATGTTGCACCAATGGTGCAAAGTTTGTGGGGTACCGGGAATGAGTGGAACGATGAGTGTCCAAATGATAATGCCGGGTCTGGTAATAATGCAGATGCAGGAACTATGGCTGTATCAACAGCAATGATAATGAAGTTTTGGAATCATCCTGCGAATGGAGTAGGTTCTAATAGTTACGATCACCCCGTATATGGTAATCTTTCAGCAAACTTTGAGAATACAGATTACAATTGGGGTTCAATGTCCAATACACTTGTGTTGAGTGGCTCAACAGAGTTGATTTCACATGCAGGTATTGCCTTGAATATGGATTATGGGACAAATGCATCTTATGCTCCTATAGCAAATGCCTATAGTGCATTGCTGAATAATTTTAGGTATGACAGCTCATTGACGTTGGTTGATAGAAGTTCATATTCAGATCCAAACTGGGAGCAGTTGATTAAAGATGAATTGAATCAAGGCAGACCTGTTCTTTATACAGCAGACACTGTTGATGGAGAAATTGGCTTTGTAATAGACGGTTGGCAAAACGGTAATGAGTTCCACGTTAATTGGGGTAAGGATGGCAATAGCAATGGTTATTACACGCTTAATACATTAAATTACGAAGGTTTGGATTTAACCTCAGGTCAATCAGCAGTTGTTGGGATATATCCCGGTTTGGGACCTGTAACTATTGATGAAAACTTTGAAGGTGACTTCTCTGGTTTTAACTGGCAATTCAGTGGAAGTTCAGATTGGACTATAACAACTAATGAACACTATTATGGAGTTCAGGCTGCTAAATCCGGACAGATAAATCATAATCAGACAGCTAGCTTATACATTGAGATAGATGTTGTGGCAGATGATGTTATCTCCTTTAACCGTAAGGTCTCTTGTGAAAACTCATGGGGTACACCGACTTATGACTATCTTTCATTCTGGATAGATGATATTGAGATGGAAAGATGGGATGGACAAACTAACTGGGAGTATGAAGAGTATCCTGTGACAGCAGGTGTTCATACTTTCAAATGGGAGTACCGAAAAGATGGTGCAACTGTAGAAGGACAGGACTGTGCCTGGATTGACGCAATCGACTTTCCTAATGGTGATACTCCACTTAATCCTGTAGAAAACTTTAATGCACAGGTTGTTAATAACAACGATATACAGCTAACTTGGGACCAACCATTAGGTATAACACGTAGTTTAATCGGATACAGAGTTTACAGAAATGGAACTGAACTTATCACTGTTAGTAACCCTAATGTGTTAACTTATACAGATTCAAACCTCCCAAATGGTGAGTATTCATACTATGTTAAAGCTTTTTATCAGGAAGGTTTATCTAACCCTTCAAACCCTATAACCTTAGAAGTGGAAGTACCATACACACCTACTAATCTTATCGCTGAAGTGGTTTCTACTGATGACATATCACTTAGTTGGAGTAGACCTCCTTCATTCAGAGATGGAAGAAGTTTAAGTGGTTATAAGATTTATAGAAATGACACTTTGATAACAACAATCAACAATGAATCTACACTAAACTCTGATGATTTAGATTTGGTACCGGGTGTTTACAGATACTTTGTAACTGCAATCTATACAATTGGTGAATCAGCTCCATCCAATATTGCAATTGCATCCATTGGTGTGCCTACTCCTCCCACAGGTCTTACTGCACAGTTAGTAAATACTAATGATGTACAATTAGATTGGGTTGCTCCTGCAGGGACACGTGACTTGCTTGGATTTAATATTTATCGCGATGATGTTGCTATTGCACAGATAAATGAT
Source organism: Cloacimonadales bacterium (SeqCode) (assembly GCA_963677495.2). Lineage (GTDB taxonomy): Bacteria > Cloacimonadota > Cloacimonadia > Cloacimonadales > JAFGVF01 > Zophobacter. Next base: position 578,144 of record CAXXOU010000004.1, on the reverse strand, counting down.
CCGGCAACTCTTACATACACAGACATAGGACTCTCAAACGGTAGCTATGTCTATAATGTAACAGCGATACATACAAACGGTGAATCTGAAGCAGGGACTCCAGCTTCGATTGATATTGAAGTACTCTATCCACCTGTAAATCTTACTTATACCATTGAGAATCAAATCAATGTTAGATTAGCTTGGGAAAGAGATGCTAACTCAGAGAATATTCAGAGTTACTCAATCTTTAGAAACAACCAGCAGATTGCAATGATCTTTAATCCAAACAGATTGTATTATCTTGATGAAGATATTGTTAATGGAGTTTATGACTATTATGTTACTGCTACTTATGCAACCGGTACTTCTGCAGCTTCAAATAACATAAACGTTCTTATGGAAGTACTATATCCATGTACTACACTCTCTGCAAATGTGAGTGGAGATGTAGTAACACTTAGCTGGGATCAACCCGTTAATAGTGGTGGTTTAAGAAGTTTCAATGGTTACAATATATATCGTGATAATAACTTGGTTCACTTTGTTAACCAACCCGGAACTTTAACATATGATGATACAGCATTAACAAATGGGTATTACGACTATGAAGTGACTGCTGTTTATACAACTGGAGAATCAACTCCCGTAGCTGTAAATAATATCTTTGTGGAAGTTGCTTATCCACCAAGAGACCTGACAGCTACTCAGGAAGATGATGACTTTGTTCTGAACTGGACACCACCAGCAACTTCTGCTACCCAATTACGCTTAGAACAGAGAACTAACCGTTCTATGGATGGTTTTAAAGTCTATAGAGATGGAGTTGAGCTTGTCCATATTGCCGATCCTGCTGTTCTTACATATAGAGATGTAGATTTAGTTAATGGTGATTATTCATACTATGTTACTGCTTTGTACACTGCAGAGGAATCGATACCTTCGAATGTTGTTGATGTAGAGATGGATGTTACTTATCCTCCTACTGCTCTACAGGGAATAGTTAATGATGATAGCGTAACCTTGAGCTGGACTGAGCCTGTTACAAGTGGTGGTTTAAGAAGTTTCATAACTTATAGAATCTATAGAGATAACTCACAGATTGATGAAACAACAGAACTAACTTATAATGATGATGATTTAAGTAACGGTGTTTACCAATACTATGTTACTGCTATTTATGACGCTGGTGAATCATCTGCAACTAATAGTGTTGATATGAATGTTGAAGTGTTATATCCTGCAACCGGATTAGCTACTAGTGTTTTCGATAGAAATAACATAAACATAAGTTGGGTCGCACCTGTTAACAGTGGTGGCTTGCGCAACTTAATGGGCTACAAAGTTTATCGTAATGATACCGAAATAGCTGAGGTTAATGATATACAATATAGTGATCTGTTACTAGATGATGGCACATACAACTATTATGTTAAAGCAGTTTATGATTCTGGTTTATCTGAAGCTTCTAATAGTGATAGTAAAGTAATTGAGTATCCTAACCCTGTAACTAATGTTGTTGCTTCCGTGAATCAAGCAGATGTAACATTAAGCTGGGATTTACCTGCTGTAGGTGGCAGAAGTATTACTCATTACCAGTTGTTTAGGAATGGATTTGAGTTAGAGTTAATAGACAACTCATTGCAAACACAGTATATTGATAGTAATCTATCTAATGGGACTTATACTTACTATCTTATTACTCACAACGACTCTGATTCCGGTGCTTCTGATGCCTCAAACGATGCAGTAGCAGTAGTGGAAGTTTTGTATCCGCCAAGAACACTTACTGCACAAGTTACTGATGATAGTGTAGCATTAACCTGGATTGCTCCTCAAACAGGTGTTTTAGGAAGATTAGAAGCCCAGAATAGGGATTTAGTTAACTACAAAGTATATCGTAACGATGTTGAAATCGATGAGACAACCGGTTTGAGTTATAATGATAACGACTTAGCAAATGGAAGTTACAACTACTATGTGAAAGCTGTTTATGATTCTGGATTATCAGATGCATCCAACACAGAGAATGCCCTTGTTGAAGTATTATATCCTGCTCAGAACTTCACACTTAATGTATTAGATGATGATGTAAACTTGAGCTGGGATGCTCCGGCTACTTCCGGTGGTTTAACAAGAGCGTTCCTTGGATACAAAGTTTATAGAGATAATGTAGAGATTGCTGATGTTACAGAGTTATCTTATACTGATGAAAATCTTGCAAATGGTGTTTATGACTATTATGTTATTGCAACTTATACAACCGGTAATGCTGCTGCAACAGTAACTCTTCAAGCTAATGTTGAGGTACTTTATGCTCCAACTGGTTTAACAGGACAAATTGAAGATTTCAACAACGTTAGGCTCAATTGGGTTGCTCCGGTAAACTCAAGTGGATTAAGAGACTTTGTTGAATATGAAGTTCTAAGAGATAATGTTGTCATTAGTAATCTGACTGAGTTGACATACTATGACCAGCTCTTAGCTGATGGAAGTTATACTTATCAAGTTAGAGCAGTTTACGATAGTGGTACTTCTTCTACCTCCAATAGTGTTAACTTTAACATCGAGTATCCTTACGCTCCTCAAAACCTTGTTGCTAATGCTACTGATGATGATATCCAACTTAGTTGGGATGCCCCTTCATCTACTCGTGTATTTTTACAATATAATATTTATAGAAATGATGCATTTCTATCTAATACAACTGCAACAACCTTTGATGATTTAGATTTAGCAAATGGTACTTATACCTACTATGTCGAAGCTGTCTATACGAACAGCGTTTCAGAACCTACGAATAGCGTAATTGTTGATTTGGAAGTTCTTTACCCTACTACTAATCTCACATACAATGTAAATGAAGATGAAGTAACACTCAACTGGGATGCAGTCGCTACTTCCGGTGGACTTACCCGTGATTTCTTAGGTTATAAAATCTATAGGGATGATGTAGAAATAGCTGATTTAACAGAACTCACATATACAGATATTGATTTAACTAATGGTGTTTATAACTACTATGTTAAAGCTAACTATTCTAGCGGTTTATCTGAAGCATCTAACACAGTGACAGCTACAGTTGAAGTTCTCTATCCTGCTACTAACCTTACTTATAGCGTTGATCAGGATGAAGTTACTCTGAACTGGGAGACTGCTGTTACTTCAGGTGGTCTCACACGTGATTTCTTAGGCTATAAAGTCTACAGAGATGATGTTGAGATTGCAGAAGTAACTGAGCTTACTTATACAGATGTAGATTTAACTAATGGTGTATATGACTATTATGTGAAAGCTAACTATTCTAGTGGTTTAGCTGAAGAATCTAATACAGTTACTGCAACTGTAGAAGTTCTTTATCCTGCTACTAACCTTACTTACAGCGTTGATCAGGATGAAGTTACCCTGAACTGGGATGCAGCTGTAACCTTCGGTGGTCTTACACGTGATTTCTTAGGCTACAAAGTCTACAGAGACGATGTTGAGATTGCTGATATTACAGAACTCACATACACAGATATGGATTTAGCTAATGGTGTGTATAACTACTATGTTAAAGCATACTATTCAAGTGGTTTATCTGAAGCATCCAATACTGTAACAGCTACAATTGAAGTTCTATATCCTGCCACTAACCTTACTTACAGTGTTGATCACGACGAAGTTACTCTTAACTGGGATGCTGTAGCTACTTCAGGTGGTCTTACTCGTGATTTCTTAGGTTACAAAGTCTATAGAGACGATGTTGAGATTGCTGATGTTACAGAACTTACATATACAGATATAGATTTAGCGAATGGTGTTTATAACTACAATGTGAAAGCCAATTACTCTAGCGGATTATCTGAAGAGTCTAATACAGTTGTTGCTTTAGTTGAAGTTCTTTATCCTGCAACTAACCTTACTTACAGCGTTGATCAGGACGAAGTTACTCTGAACTGGGATGCTGCTGCTACATCAGGTGGTCTTACACGTGATTTCTTAGGCTACAAAGTCTATAGAGATGATGTTGAGATTGCTGTTGTAACAGAGTTGTCTTACATTGATATTGACTTAGCTAATGGTGTTTATACCTACTATGTAAAAGCAAATTACTCTAGTGGTTTAGCCGAAGCATCTAATACAGTTGCGGCCACAGTTGAAGTTCTCTATCCTGCTACTAACCTTACATACAGTGTTAATGAAGATGAAGTTACTCTCAGTTGGAACCCAGCTTTGACCTCCGGTGGACTTACCCGAGATTTCTTAGGATATAAAGTCTATAGAGATGATGTTGAGATTGCTGATGTAGCAGAACTTACTTATACAGATGTAGATCTTGCCAATGGAGTATATAACTATTATGTTAAAGCTAACTATTCAAACGGTTTATCTGAAGCAACCAACATAGTAACAGCAACTGTTGAAGTTCTCTATCCTGTTACTAACTTAGTATATAGTGTTAATCAAGATGAAGTAATACTCAACTGGGATGCAGCATTAACATCAGGTGGCTTAACACGTGATTTCTTAGGCTATAAAGTCTATAGAGATGATGTCGAGATTGCTGATCTTACAGAACTCACTTATACAGATGTAGACCTTGCTAATGGAGTCTATAACTATTATGTTAAAGCTAACTATTCAAGCGGTTTATCTGAAGCATCTAACACAGTAACAGCGACTATTGAAGTTCTATATCCTGCTACAAACCTTACTTACAGCGTTAACCAAGACGAAGTTACTCTTAACTGGAATGCTGCAGTAACATCCGGTGGACTTACACGTGATTTCTTAAGTTATAAAATATACAGAAATAACCTTGAAATTGGTGAAGTAACCGAACTCACTTATACAGATGTAGATTTAGCTAATGGTGATTATGATTACTATGTAAAAGCGAACTACTCAAGTGGCTTATCTGAAGCTTCCAACACTGTGACAGCAACTGTTGAAGTACTCTATCCGGCTACTAACCTTACATACAGTGTTAATCAGGACGAAGTTACTCTCAGTTGGAATGCTGCAGTAACATCCGGTGGACTTACACGTGATTTCATGGGTTATAAAATCTATAGAGATGATGTAGAAATAGCAGAGACAATGGCGACTTCATATGTAGATGTGGATCTTGCTAATGGAGTTTATAACTACTATGTTAAAGCTAACTATTCTAGTGGATTATCAGAGGAATCTAATACTATATCAGCAACTGTTGAAGTATTGTATCCTGCCACAGCATTAACTTACAATGTTAATCTTGATGATGTTACACTTAGTTGGTCCGCTCCTAATACATCAGGTGGACTTACCAGAAGTTTCCTTGGATATAAAATATATCGTGATCTCATGGAGATTGCTGAAGTTACAGAGTTAATCTACACAGATATGGATCTCGCGAATGGCACATATTCCTATAGTGTAAGAGCTGTTTATGATTCAGGCTTATCAGAATACTCGAATACTGTTAATGTGAACGTAGAAGTACTCTATGCCCCTCAAAACCTTATTGGTACAGTGACCGGAGATAATGTCTCATTGGCATGGGATGCACCTGCTGTCTCAGGTAATAGAAGTCTGCTTGGGTACAAAGTATATAAAGGCAGTAATGAGATTGCTGAAATCACTGATTTAATGTACAGTGATACCGGTATTGCAAACGGTAACTACAGTTATTATGTGACAGCATTTTACACATCAGGTGAATCGGTAGCATCCAACATTTATATTGCAGATGTGGATGTACCTTATGCTCCTACCAATCTTACAGGTTCTGTTAATTTAGATACTGTTACCTTAAACTGGGACTTACCTGCTGTTTCAGGTGGACTTAGAAACTTTAATGGTTACTTCATTTATAGAAATGATGAATTATTAGATGTTCTTAACAATCCTGCTACTCAATCTTTCATGGATGAGAACTTAGCTAATGGTGACTACCAATACTATATTGTAGCTTATTATGATAGTGGTTTATCTGCTTCATCTAATACAATTCAGTTAACTGTTAATGTACTTCCTGATTTACTCCCTCCTACAAACTTGCAAGCAGTTGTAAGTAATGTAAGAGATGTTGCCTTAACTTGGGATATTCCTGAAAACAATCCAATTTCCTACAAAGTATATAGAAACTCTGTTGAGTTAACAGAAGTAGTAACTAATAGTTTCTCTGACACTTCTCTTGCTAACGGAACTTATATGTACTGGGTAAAAGCTGTTTATAATGAAGGTATTTCATCTAACTCTAACTCAGTTACTGTTAATATTGAAATGGCTTATCCACCAACAGCATTAACAACTTCAGTAGTTGATAATGATGTAACTCTTAACTGGACCAACCCTGGAGCTGGAGAGCTAGGAGTTATTGTTTATAGAGATAACACAGAGATTGCTTTGATAAACGACTCTACAACAACCTCATTTGTAGATATGGACTTAATGAATGGTACATACGATTATTATCTTAAAACTATATATACTTCTACTGTATCACAAGCTTCAACTACTGCAATAGCAACTGTTGAGATTATCTATCCTGTGACAACACTGCAAGCTGACCTGCTAGACAACAATGTCACTCTTACGTGGCAGAACCCGGTAGATCCAACCGGCTTGATTGCATATAAAGTGTTTAGAAATGATATCTTAATTGCAACTCAAACTGAACTCAACTATGTTGATAATGTTCTTGCAAATGGAGATTATGATTACTATGTAATTGCACAATACAATGCAGGTGAATCTAACCCTTCAAATACAGTATCAGTTCCAGTTCAACTTGCTTATCCTATTCAGAATGCACAGGTTGCAGTCAACGGTGCAGATGTTACTGTTACATGGGATGCACCATCAGATGTAGTTGGGTTACAATCATACTACGTTGAAAGACAGGGTGAGTTTGTAGGTTCAACTCAGGAGTTAACCTTTACAGACATGAATGTGATAAATGGTAGCTATATCTACACTATTAGAGCAAACTATGAGGTAGGACTTTCTCAGCCGGTAAATGCTTCTCCACAAGCAGTAGTGCTTGTACCGCATGCTCCAACTGCCCTTACCTACCAAGTGAATGGGAATAGTATTTCTCTAAATTGGAACCAGCCTTCTGACATGAATGCGTTCCAAACGTATTTTGTTTATAGAAACGGTAGTGTTGAAAGTGTTACTTCTTTAACTAACTATACCGATGAGTTCCTCTCAAATGGAACTTATGAGTATTACATAACAGCTACTTACAACGTTGAAGGTATCACAGCTGAATCTACTCCATCAAATACTGTTCAGGCAGAGGTTAGTCAGGCTTATCCACCAACAGGATTAACATTCACAATCGATAATGCCAATGATGTTACATTGAACTGGAATGCTCCAGTTGATACAAATGACCTTTCTCATTATAATGTTTATAAGAATGGTACATTGGTAACCGGTGTGACTGAGTTAACGTACCAGGAAATCGGACTAGCAAATGGAAACTATCAGTATGAGGTTGAAGCATATTATAATTCAGGTTCTTCTGCTTCATCAAATGCAGTTAACTTCGATATTGAAATTGCTTATGAACCTACAGATTTAGTTGCATCAGCTATCGATAACAATGTTACTCTAAGTTGGAACGAACCATCAGACATTGTTGGTTTACAATCATACAATATCTACCGTGACAATACACTAATAGATAATACAACTGCAGTAACATATGATGATTTGAATTTAGCGAACGGAACTTACAGTTATACAGTTTCAGCTGTATATAGTAGTTCTGAATCTGCTCAAACTGCACCTGAATTGGTAGAGATTGAGATTGCATATGCACCATCAAATCTTATTGTTTCAGTTCTGAATAATGATGTAAGTCTTGTATGGGATCCACCAACAGATGTAACCGGTTTACTCTCATACAACATCTATAAAGATGGTAGCTTCTTAGCAAATGATACTCTCCTAGCTTATGATGACATGGATCTTGGCAATGGGGATTATACATATGCTATTTCTGCTGTCTACAGTAACGGAGAATCTGTACAAACTGCTGTTGAAACAGGTCATGTAGAAGTTGTATATGATCCTGCAAACTTAGTAATTGATGTGATGGATAATGATGTTACTCTTACTTGGGATGCTCCATCAGACATTATAGGTTTAACTCACTACAACATCTATCAAAATAACGTAGTTGTTAATACAAGTACTCAGCTTACTTATAGCGACTTAGACTTAGTGAATGATCATTACGATTACGCAGTAACAGCGGAATATGGTGCAGGTGAATCAAATCAGATAACTGGTGAAGTCAATGTTCTCGTAACATATGCACCTCAGATGGCTGAAGCTGATGTTGAACCTAACTCTCATTTTGCACTTCTCAACTGGACAGAACCTGTTGATACAGGTTTCCTTTTAGGATATGGCATATTCAGACTTATGCCAGGTCAACTTGAGAGCCCTGAGTTATGGGTAAGTGTGGAGACTTTAGTAATCGGTATTGAATTTACTGATGAAGAGTTTGCTAATCTTCCTGAAGGCTTATATCTTTATGCTATAACTGCTGTCTATCAGGATTCAAACATGTCAGACGCTGTATTCACAAATGTGATTGATCCGACTGATACTAGTGATGACTCTGTAGCACCTATTGTTACGAACCTAAATGGCATTTATCCCAATCCATTTAATCCAACAGCTACAATCAGTTTCTCAATCGCTCAATCTGAAAGAGCTGTTGTGAAAGTATATAACAGTCGAGGTCAATATGTGAAGACTATTACAGATGAAATTCTTCCTCAAGGTAATTACACTTACACATGGAATGGAGATGATAGAAACAATCGTAAGCTTGCTTCCGGTATCTACTTCATCAGAATGCAGACAAATAGTTATTCAAAATCAATTAAAGCTATTCTTATGAAATAGAAATAGTTTAAGTAATATTGAGAGATGCTTTTTTAGCATCTCTCTTCTTTTTACTCAAAAAACACTATGCAAATATTTGTTAGTAGGAAATAGTTGGTTAATATGTAGAGCAAAGGATGTACACAATGAGAAAAATCATATATATTTTAATAATACTACAAATAGTTACTATGCTAGGTGCAACTGAGAAGAGAGAAAAGAGCTATAGATTTGTTGGCTTTCCATTTGGCTTTTACAAGCCGGAGACAAGCTTTGCTCTCGGTTTTGGTGGGGGTATTTACTTCAGAATGCCTGAGCAAGATAATAGCTACAATACTTCTGAAGTAGCTATTGCAGGTTTCTACTCTTTTAAAAATTACTATTCAGCCAGTTTGGTTCCTGATTTGAATTTAAGCCTTTGGCGTATGCGTTTACTTGCAACCCTAAACTTCGAGAACAATGATGATAGCTACTTTGGAATGGGTCCAAGAACGAGTGAAGATGATGAGATTGTTTATAAGTACTATAAGCAACAAATCACAGTAGAAGCTACGACTCCATCATTCTTTGTTGATAATCTCAGCAGGGGTTTCATAGTTGACTGGAGTAATTTCACTATGGATGATGTTAAAGATTATGACTACATACAAAATGAAGATATTGATGATAATTTCAAGTATCAGCAATTAGGGCTTGGTTTCAGATTGGATTATGAACGTCGTAATAATGTCAACTTCCCAACAAAAGGTCATTACTTCGGTGTTAGATATCTAACTTATAGAGAGGAATTAGGTAGTGATTACGAATATAATAATCTCATTCTTGATTTCAAGAAGTTCTTCCCAATCAAAGACAACCAAGTTATTGCCAATCAGATTTATTCAAGCAATGTATCACATAATGTCCCATTTATGTTTCTGTCTTCCCTAGGTGGCGATGAGAGAATGCGTGGTTTCTATGAAGGTCGTTTCAGAGATAGAAACTCATTAGTATATCAACTTGAGTATAGAAACATGTTTTATAAGAAATGGGGTGCAGTTGCTTTTGCAAATCTTGGAACTATCTACTCTGAATTTGACGATATTGAAAGAAAAGACATAAAAGCTACTTTTGGTATTGGTGGACGCTTCAGACTCATTCCGGAGGACAAGATTAATCTAAGACTTGATTTAGCTATGGGTCGAAACTCCTTCGGATTCTACTTCATTATCAAAGAAGCGTTTTAGTTAGCTTACACGTAATTCCTGTTACATGTGTGAGTTTACGAGCATGGGTGTCATGTTGCTGGATTTGCTTCTGCAAATCCGAGAACTATGTATGTCATCCCGATCGAGTGAGGATACGAACGAGCAGAGGGAACTCTCCGATAACTTTAGTATCCCAGCAATAGGAGAGCTATTTTCCGGTAGGAAAACATAGAAAGATAGGTCAATACTTCAACGATTATCCACTAAAGCCATCCGAGCAACCCGATCGAGTGAAGTATGAACGAGTAGAGGGACCTCTCCGATAATTTTAGTCTCCCATCTAAAAAAGAGCGATTTTCCGAAAGGAAAACATTGAAAAGATAAGTCAATACTTAAACAGATATCCACTTAAGTCATCCGAGCGACCCGTTCGACTTCGTTCATTTCGTTTCACTTCATTCACTCCGCTCAGGGTGACATATCAGGAGCAGTCACCAGTGCGAGTTTACGAGCTTGGGGAAATGCGGAAAAGATTTGTTATCCGGTACGCATTTCCCCGAACTCCCGATGGTCGTAATGGTGACTGCTTCAAAATGCATACACAGTGTAATTAGCAATGACTTACAACGTTGGAGTCATAGTGAGTTTACGAGTTGGACTCATAGCGTTGTAGCTTTGCCATTTTCGCTATTCGCCCATCTCCCTTCGGTCGCTATTGCGACAGCTTCAGAATAACATACACAGTGCCTTTTGCAATAACTTACCGCATTTCAGGGAGTTTGTCGACCTGATAAGGCAACGGACTTCCTAAAATGCACATCGAAGTCGCAATTCCTAAGTTTTCGTTCTCGCCCCACACTTCGTTGCGGTGCAAGTACGAAAGTGATATACACAGTGCCTTTTTCAATAACTTAGCTACATTTATTGCCCTTTTTACTCTCTTTCACTGCCCTATCCGGCAACGCACTGTGTCTGCACTGTGCACGCACTGTGAAGGCACTGCTAACCCACTGTTTCACTGGGTGCACAGTGCGTGCACAGTGGGAAAACAGTGGGATGACTGCGTTTTGGTAGATAGTTTAAATATGGATTGCATCAACTGTGTAGATGCAACTGCAAGATGACCCAGGAAGAAGTGATTCGTAGCGAAGAGCGAATCGTTAATTCCGATATTTTGAAGTTCAAAGTTTACGTGACATGACAAACCGACCCAGTCGGTTAAGTCCATATATGGACATATTATAAAAAGACCACCGACAGAAGCCGGTGGTCTTTCGATATTGCATTGAGGGGATTAATTAATCAATTTGCATTTGTGGCATAAAGTATAATACTTTTTCACCATCAAATTGTTTAAGTGTATCGTATGTCTCTTTCACAGTGTTTAAACCTTTAGTCATCTCCATTCCGAATGGTGAGAACTCAGGCATATCAACTGAGATTGTGAGACCACTATCATAAGATGGGTACTCAGAAATCACAACTTCATCTTTAATCTTAGCAAGTTCAGCAGCATATGCGATAGCATCTTCGAGGTTACCCAGCTCATCTACAAGTCCGTTTTCAAGTGCTTGTTTACCTGACCAGATTCTACCTTGCGCTAAGCTTTTTACCACTTCTTTGTCCATACCACGACCATCTGCTACTACATCAATAAAGATGTCATAAGTGTGCTCAATCATATCCTTGAACAACTTCTTCTCTTCCTCAGTCATCTTTCTATGAGTTGAACCTAAATCAGAGTTTTTACCAAACTTAATCTGACTCCAGTTGATATCAAGTTTATCATAAAGACCTTCGAAGTTAGGAAGTAAACCAATCACACCGATTGAACCGGTAATAGTTGTAGGCTCTGCATAGATCTTATCTGCATAAGCAGAGATATAGTAACCACCGGAGGCTGCTGCTCCACACATTGATACGACAACAGGTTTCTTATTCTTACCTTCTTTGCAAAGCTTTATTTCATGAGCTATGATATCAGAAGCTTGTGCTGAACCACCACCACTATCAACTCTAAGAACAATAGCTTCAACTTCAGGATCCTTGCGTGCTGCTGCGATTGCCTTCGCATAGCTCAATGAACCAATATTGGCACCAGGTTTACCTTTACCCATAATGATGTTACCGGAAGCGTTGATCACTTTAATCTTTGAAGTTGTTTTGTATGTCCATTCTGTGTCCATACGCTTATTACTTTCTTTTGTAATCTTTGTACATTTGTGGTTATCTTTAAGATATTTATATAACTCAGATTCGTACATAATATCATCGACTAATCCAATCTCTTTACATTTAGCTGCATCGAAATATGGGCCATTATCGATCATCTCTAGTGTACATTCAGAGAGAACTGTTCTACCTGATTCTATACCTGCAACCATCTCTTGGAAGATAACACCAAAAACTGCATCGTATGCTTCTCTTTCAGCATCTGTCATTTCATTCTCTGTTAAGTTGTTACCTGCAGTTTTGTATGGATGGCTACGAAGGTTAGTGAATTCAACACCAACTTTATCGAGTAATCCTTTGAAGTAAGGAGTAGTAATAGCAATACCACGAAGGTCAATTCCACCCATCTTATTGAGGTAGATTTTATCCATTACTGTAGCTGAGAAGTAATATCCTGTGTTAGAAATATTGTCATAATATGCTATTAACTCTTTTCCTGTTTCCTCTTTGAACTCTTTGAGATATTCAATCACTTCCTGTTTTCTTGCAATTGAAGATGGGAAGTTGGGATTCATGAAGAGAACAGCTCCGATAGTCTCATCTTGAGCCAGTAATTTAAGCTTGTTTTTGAACTGAGTCATTGTCATACCCTTGCTGTCAACAAGACTGAAAGGCCCAATCTTCATAGCTGACTGTGAGTCAACGAGTGGCTCGTTTAGTTTCATCTTATATGCTTTACTACCGTTCTTCTCAAAGATTGAAGGAATATCTCTTTCATGGAAAGAAACAAACTCATAACCGTAGTTTGTATCTTCATTAATCTCAGTCCTTGTACCGAATGTTACATCACCTAAACTAAGGCTGAATTGAACATTAGTAGTCTCGGTTTCCATATTATATGAACCTCCGAGTTTAAGGCCTTCTGCCACAACAAAGTTAGCTCCAACTGTAGGGGAAGATATAGTTCTGTCTTCTTCAGCTAAAGGATCATCTCTGTTCAGGTCATAGTAACCTGCATCAGCATAAAGCTCAACTTTATCATACATTGGTGATTTGATAAATGGTCTGATACCGATACCAAACTGAAAGTCAGGATCAAGGTATTCATCATTTACGATATCTTTCAAGAAATTAGCTGTAGCACCTAGAGAAAACATTCTTGTAGGTCTGATGATAGTACCAATTTTGTAGTTACCATCTTCAAACTCATCATTGTTCCAGTCCCACTGAAAACCAAGATATACATTTCTAAGTATAGACAGATTACCCATGTTTCCACCCCAATGGAGTGCATGAAAGTAGTTATCTTCTTCAACAACATTCATTGAGTAGCCCATACCGTCTAAGTCAAACACGAGAGAATAGTCATCAATCCATTCATCTTCTTGTCTGTGCCAGAATGCACTGAACATTGCACCCTTATTCAAACCTGCAGCAGCAGGATTTTCCAATAATCCAACCTGAGTATCAGGTATTGCAACTGATGAGTTGCTGTACACATTACTTTGAGCAAATAGCCCAATAGTAAGTAGTAACATCCAAACAACTGGTAATACTTTTTTCTTCATTATATAAGCCTCCTAAGATTCAATCTTTTTGTATTTAAATATATATGTTGCACCAACGAACACAACTGCACTGAACAAGATGATCCAGATCTGTTCAGTATAGAAAAAGCTCTTAATCGGTATCTCTTGAATTGAAGAGATGTTCTCGATAGCTTTAGGTACGATGGAGCTTGGTTGTAATAGTTCTTGGGCCATTTTCATCAAATAGCTGAATATTGAAAGGAACTTGATGCCTGCAAGTTTAGTCATGACTTCAATAAATCCAAGTGCTAGTAGTACAAACGCACCTTTCATAAGAGCCATTCTAGTGAATACTGCAGATGTTAAGAAACCTAGAGAACCGAATAGTAAAGCCGGTCCGATAGCTGTAATGCATCCTGCTGTAAACCCTCTGAACAATGAATTCCAAACAAGACCATTGTTAACAAACTGGGTTGAGAAGATAACACTCATAGCAATATAGTTCACAAATGCTACAATCATTGCGCTTACAAAAGCACCAAGTATACTGTTTATATATTTTGAGCCTGTACGTGCCCAGATAGAAACAGGTTGCGTGCGATAGAACAGTTCATAGCCCATACGTTTTTCATAGTTTAGAGTAGTGGAAGCCCTTATCATTCCCACAAAGACTCCGAATATACCAAGTGTAAACACAGTCATGAAATATCCGACTACCATCAGTACAAGTCTTGAACCATCACTATCAATAGCAATTCCCTGCTCTACGAATAGTGCCTGTATTCCTTCGGCAATCTCTACATCTGTTTTTACTATCTTCGACCATAACAAGATGAGAAAGATAAAAGATGTTACATAATTGAACCCTTGAATAATCAATGGTAACAGGAATGCCACTTTATTAGATTTGAATTCATGTTTAAGATATAATAGGAATTTATTCATCACTTCCTCCTACTAATGCTAAGAAAAGGTCTGCAATTCGAGGGTTACTATATGATACAAGTAGCTCCTCACTTATTTCACCTTTTACAAGTGCTGTAATGTTACCAAGCCCTTCGAACACTGAGAGAGGTTCCATTGCCATTACAATCTCTTTTGAAGCACTTGGAACTGTAATCTGCTTATATTCATTGTTTATGTTATCTATTGAATCATAAAGAATTATCTTACCATTATCTATGAAGATTATGTCTTGCAAGATGTTTTCTACTTCTTCAACTTGATGAGTTGAAATTATGATAGTTCTTTCTGCATTGTAGAACTCTCCAAGAATTGAGTTAAAGAACTCCTTTCTAAACTGGATATCAAGTCCGAGAGTTGGTTCATCCAGAAGCAGAATATCCACATCAAGACAGAGTGTAAGTAATAGATAGAGTTTAGTTTTCATACCTTTGGAAAGGGTCGTTATCTTGTTCTTTAAAGGTAGGTTACTCTTAGCAAACAGCTTATCAAAACGCTCATCATTCCAGGAAGGATTCATTCCTTTCACAAGCTCAATAGCATCTTTAACCCTTATTCTTCTATCAAGAGCAGACACATCCGGTATGAACGCAATCTTCTCGAACATCTTGGCATCACTATATTTAACCTTCTCTCCACCTAAAATAATCTCACCTTCGTGATGGAGAAGACCCAACATGCAACGCATAAGAGTTGACTTCCCGGCGCCGTTACGTCCGAAAAGACCAATGATGCGTCCCTTTGGTATAGTCAGATTTACATCATCCAAAGCCTTAAGCTTTCTATAGTATTTGGTTACACCTTTAACTTCCATTACGCTCATAAAGTCACCTCCACTATAATCTTCTTGAGCATTTCACATATCTCGCTTACTTCGATCCCTAAAAAGGATACGCTTTTAGCGAACTCACGCACATCTTTTTCGTAAAACTCAGCTCTCCTCGCACTAAGAAGTTTCTCCTTGGCATCTTCGGCCACAAAGAAGCCAAGACCTCTCTTCTTATAAACAAGCCCGTCGTTAACCAACTCCGAGAACGCACTTGCCACTGTTTGAGGATTTAGGCGATATGCCTGAGCTAAGTTTCTGATTGAAGGAAGAGGGTCATCATGACTGTAATTATCAGACAAGATTCCTTCTTCAACCAGTTTCTTTAACTGCAAGTAAATCGGCATCTCTTTGGTAAATTCCATTTTATCGCCTCCTAATCTGGTGTTATGGCTAACCAATACACCAAATATGTCAAGCACTAAATTCTTTTTTCACTCTTCATAATTGCTCCTACTTAACCTATATCCTTATACTACATATCTTTATACGTTTTCATTTTTTTTCCTCTTCTCCCCCACTTTGCACTGGAGCAACAAATACATGAAGAGTAAATATATCCCATATCCATGTTAAAAGATTCCTATATGTTTATATAGGTTTCATATAAGGGTCATATAGGATACTTATAGGTTTTATATATCTGTTGCTCCAGTGCAAATCGGGAAAACAAAGAGATAAAAGAACCAAAACTCACTGTTTTGATGAATTATTCCCAATCAATTCCTACTACTCTCTTACTCCACACTTACTGGACACTTACTTCTCTCTTACTCTAAGCTGTAAGTTAGTCACAAGTTGTGGATAACTTAGTTAATTGTAAAGAGTATCAATTGAATGGGAGCAGAATGGTAGTAAAGGATTTGCATAAAGAAATTGAAAGGAATTCACTATCATTGCACTTATACCATTTATTATTTGACAACATTAAAGAATTCCTCTATTTAGTAATAGATATTGACCTTAATCGTTAATTGAATGAAATTCAAAAAGGACTTTCTTATGATTCTGCATCATGAATTTATTAAAACTGCAAAGAAATATGGACGCAAAGTTGCTGTCTATGACGTAATGAGTAAGCGTTCATTTACATATAACAAGCTATTAATAGCATCACTGATTCTAGCTGACAAATTGAAACATTATCCTGAGAAACATATTGGAATTATGATTCCTACATCTGCAGGTTGTATTATTTCAATCTATGCCACACTGTTAGCCGGAAAAATTCCTGTTATGATTAACTACTCAACCGGTGCGGAGAAGAATGCGGAATATGCTCAACTGAAATGCAGTTTTCTGAATTTCATTACGAGTAAAAAACTTTGTGATAAACTCAACATTCCAGAAATGGATGGAATGATATACATTGAAGATATTCTTAATGATATTTCGACAATTGATAAGGCTAAATCAGCTCTACTTGCTCAAATGCCTGCTTCATTTATAATTAAATCAGTTCCTGCAGCTGAACGTGATGACAACATTGTAATTCTCTTTACTAGTGGTAGTGAAAAAGATCCGAAAGCTGTGCAGCTGACACATAGAAATATAACTCACAATGTAGAGGGTGTACCGGCCCGTTTTGACGTTAGTGACAAAGATGTCTTTGCTGGTAATCTCCCCTATTTTCACGTGTTTGGTTTGACTGTTACTTGTTTCCTTCCAATGACTCTTGGTGCAACTGTGATTGCATTTGCTAATCCACTTGATTATAAGCAAATAGTAGAACATATTAAGGAGAAGAAGATTACGATGATGGTGGGAACACCTACTTTCTTCCACGGCTATCTGAAGAAAGCTAAGAAAGGTGACTTTGACTCACTCAACATTATGATGGCAGGTGCTGACAAGCTACCTAACCACCTAAGAGAAGAGTATCAAAAAGTTCATGGTAAAGTCTTGCTTGAAGGATATGGTGCTACCGAAACAAGTCCGGTTGTTTCAGCTAACTCAAAAGACTTCAATAAACCTGGTAGTATTGGACAACCATTACCAAACACTAAGGTAAAGATTCTGCATGTAGATACAGAAGAGGAGCTTGGTGCAGGTGA
Source organism: Cloacimonadales bacterium (SeqCode) (assembly GCA_963677495.2). Classification (GTDB taxonomy): domain Bacteria; phylum Cloacimonadota; class Cloacimonadia; order Cloacimonadales; family JAFGVF01; genus Zophobacter. The sequence goes on along the minus strand of CAXXOU010000004.1, from coordinate 560,563 downwards.
AGTAGGTAAGATAATGGTCAAAGGTAGTCTGGTGATGAAAGGGTATCTTGGTGACTATGAAGAGACCAAACTTAGAATCAGAAATGGTTGGTATGATACCGGTGATATGGGAATGCTGGATAAAGATGGCTACCTATGGCATAAAGGAAGACTTAAAAGATTCGTTAAGATTGGTGGCGAGATGGTATCACTAGTGAATGTAGAGAACGCTTTAGATGACCTTCTTCCCGAAGACTCCATCTGCTGTGTCGTGGAGATCCCTAATCCTGTGAAGGGAGCAGATATTGTTGCTGCTTTAACAGACAAGGAAGTTGATATAAAAAAGATTAAAGCGCAGTTGAAAAAGAAGCTACCTGCTATTTCTATACCCAAAGATTTCTTTACTGTTGATGAGCTTCCTCTCATGGGAAGCGGAAAAGTTAACTTCAGAGAAGTTGAAAAGATTTGCAGGAAATTACATAATAAAAAACAGTTAGGGAAATAGCATTTAATGAGATTATTAAAGCCACTATTGCTGATGGCTTTACTGGGACTGACATCGTTGCATGCACAGTTCACGAGGCAATCAGCTCTATATAAAGCACTCCTGAATCCAAAGTATATTATCATGCCCGGATTCAGCTATTCTAGCGAAACAAGTGCAGTGTTCGGATTAGGTGTATATATTAATCCCGGGAACGTGAATAAAAGAAGTAACTTCTTTACTTTTGATACAACTGCTAAGTATTCACTTAAAGAGCAGTTTGAGTTACGAATGAGACCGACATATAAGTCTGGAAGTTGGAAGGTTAAATCTGAAGCTAAGTTCAGGAAATGGCCTGACACATTCTATGGGATTGGAAATGAAACAGATAAGGATCTATCGGAGGAGTATACCACTAATAAATATATTCTGAAAACCGAATTGCATAAATACTTTAACGAATACTTTTCTTTAGGTGTTGGAGCCGATTGGCAACATTATGATTACCCAGAACATGATGAGGAAGGTATTCTTAGTAGCTTAACGATACCCGGTTCTGAGACTTCAGAAGTTGCAGGACTCGGTGGAATGCTTGAGTTTGATACTACAGATGGTCCCTACTTCCCCTATTCCGGCGTAAAGTTCACGTTATCTGCGTATAAATATATGGAAGAGGCATATGGTGATTACGATTTTGAGAAATACCATATTGATTTAAGAACCTATTATTCCCTAATAAACAGGACTGTTGTAGCTAATCAGTTTGATTTTGAGATTAATCAGGGAGATGTACCTTTCTATATGATGGCAAAGTTAGGAGACCAACTAAGAGCTTACAGTTCCAATAGATTCATTGATAAGAATAGAATCTCGTTCCGCTCCGAAAGCAGATTCCTATTTCCAAAGGATACTATACTTTACCCATTCGGATATGTTGTGTTCGCTGAAGCAGGTCTTGTCTCCCCTACAATCGAAGCAATCGCATATGATGACTTAAAATATTCTGTAGGTACAGGCTTACGCTATACTATTATCGAAAAGAACAAGTTCAACTTCCAGTGTGATATCGCTTGGGGTGACGAGGGCTACGAGATAAAGATTGGGGGTAAAGAGGAGTTTTAGATTCTGTTGGTCAAATATAGCTAAATTGGCATTCATTACACTTAGGATTACGAAGCAAATGGGATTTGCGATGGTAAATCCATAACCATGCTTGTCATCCCGATCGAGTGAGGATACGAACGAGTAGAGGGAACTCTCCGATAGCTTTAGTCTCTCAGCTAAAGAAGAGCTTATTTCCCTTCCGAAAGATGCTCTAACAAATACAAACCACAAAAAGCACAAAAACCACGAAAAGGGAAATGCAGTATTTTTCGTGTCTTTCGTGTCTTTCGTGGTTAAAACAAAAGCTTGAATACCATAAAGATAAGTCAATACAGAAAACGTTTATCCACTAAAGCCATTCGAGCGACCCGGAAGTTGTGCGCCTATCGGCTTACGAGCTCCTCCCGTTGGTTGTAATGGTGACTGCTCCAATAATATAAACACATACATATAAAATTTACTTGCTCATTTCTAACACTGTAAAATAGTAGCAAAAATAATAATCTCAGGAGTGTAGTGAAATGAAGATTTCTCAACGCGTACAAGACATGCAGGCATCTCCTATCAGAAAGCTGATGCCATATGCAAATGCAGCAAAGGAGCAAGGACTCCACGTTTATCATCTCAATATTGGTCAACCTGATATTGAAACTCCAAAAGCGATGATGGATGTATATCATAACTTTGATTCTAAAGTATTAGCTTATGGACCTTCACAGGGACTTGAATGTTACCGTAAGAATCTTGTTAAATATTATAAGGGTCATGAGATTGACCTTACAGTTAATGATATTATTGTTACAACTGCCGGTTCAGAGGCAATTGTGTTTGCCTTAACAGCTGTGTGTAATGTTGGTGATGAGATTCTCATACCTGAACCTTTCTATACTAATTATAACGGCTTTGCTGATATGGCAGGCGTTAAGATTAAACCTATCTCAACTAAAGTAGAGGAAGCATTTGCACTTCCTACTAAAGAGGATATTGAAGCTTTAATAACTTTTAAAACAAAAGCAATTATGATCTGTAACCCGGGCAATCCTACAGGTAAAGTTTATAGTCAAGAAGAAGTGGAGATGGTAGCTGAGATAGCTAAAGAGAAAGGCTTATTCGTTATCTCTGATGAAGTTTATCGTGAGTTCACTTATGATAAAACAGAAGCTACAAGTATTCTAAAGATTAATGGAATTGAAGACAGAGCAATCATGGTTGATAGTGTTTCCAAACGCTACAGTGCATGTGGTGCACGTATTGGTTGTGTAATTTCCCGCAATAAAGAGCTTATGGCTGCTATGTTAAAACTCGCTCAAGCGCGTTTATGCCCTCCAACTATTGATCAGATGGCTGCTTCTGCTTGTGTTGACTTACCTCAGTCATACTTCGATGCCACAATTGGTGAATATAAGAAACGTCGTGATATCGTCTTCGCTGAGCTAGAGAAGATTGATGGTATCGTTTGTAAGAAACCTGAAGGTGCTTTCTACATTGTAGCTAAGCTTCCTATCCCTAATGCAGAGGAGTTTGTTATCTGGTTACTTAGCGAGTACCATGTGAACAACGAAACTGTAATGGTTGCTCCTGCTGCCGGTTTCTATGCAACAAAAGGTGCAGGACTAAGTGAAGTAAGATTTGCTTATATCCTTAATGAGAATGACTTAGCAAAAGCTATGCATATCTTCCGTACAGGACTTGAAAAGTTCAAATCTGATAAAGGATTATAGTAGTTTTAATAGATTAGTATGCCCCTGTTTAGACATTATCTGGACAGGGGTTTCATTTTATTTACACAATTACGATTTTAGTTGACATTATCCATTTTTCTTAATCCTTAACATAGATTGATTTGATATTAATTAATGATTATATTTTCGGAGGAATAATGCCCGATAGATTGATTAGAGGAACAGCTTCCAATAATGAGATTCGGTTTGTTGTAACTGATTCAACAGGAGTTGTAAAGACAGCTCAGGAATATCAAAAAAGCTCTCCTCACGCAACTGTCGTATTAGGAAGACTTCTTACCGCAAGCATGCTATTGAGTGTGGATTTAAAAGGTTTATCTGAATCTATGACACTTTCACTCCAAGGTGAAGGTCCCTTAGGTAAGGCAACTGCTGTTACTGAGCGTGGTGGATATGTTCGTGGATTTGTTAATAATCCTACATATATACCTGAAAATGATGAGAAAGTATTGCTTCAGAATATTGGATCTCTTGTTGGTTCCGGCTTCCTAAATGTAATCAGACATCAGAAGAACGAGCAACCTTATACTAGTACATCAGAACTTAGGACCGGTGAAATTGCCGAAGATCTTACTTACTTTCTCTTCCAATCTGACCAGGTACCAAGTGCATGTAGTCTTGGTGTTTTGATAGATGAAAAAGCTGAAGTAAAAAGAGCTGGCGGGTTCTTGATTCAACTTCTTCCAAGTACTCCTGAAGCTACAATAGTAAAACTTGAGGAGAACATCTCTTCTATGCCATATTACACAGATCTCCTAGATATGGGCTTTGATGCTGAGAAGATTGTTAAAGAGATCGTTTTGAAAGGCTTTGATGTGAAGATTATGGATGAAACAGCACCGGAATATAGGTGTAATTGCAGCAGAGAGAAGTTCAGGATAGGGCTTAAAATGCTCAGTAAAGAAGATCTAAATGACATGAAACATGAAGATGTTGTAACAGAATGCCATTTCTGTGATAAAAAATATACTTTTAGCCCGAAAGAGCTTGAAGAGATTATAATAGAAAAACGAGAAAATAAATAGATATGGAGGAATAATGAGAAAGACAGTTGTTGTATCAGCTAAGAGAAGTGCAGTTGGTAACTTTGGTGGTTCACTTATGAAAGTACCAGCTGTTGAGTTAGGTGTTCAGGTTGTGAAGGCTATGCTTGCAGAGAGCGGAGTTAAACCTGAAATGATTGATGAAGTGATTGTAGGTAATGTTGTAGGCGCAGGACTTGGGCAAAACGTTGCACGTCAGGTATCAATTCATGCCGGTATCCCAAACTCAGTTCCTGCATATACTGTTAATAAAGTTTGTGGCTCAGGTATGAAAACTGTCACCCTTGCTGCAGGAATGATTGCTCTCGGTGAAGCTGATATCATTCTTGCAGGTGGTACTGAAAACATGAGTCAAATTCCTTATATCAATCGTGAAGCTCGTTGGGGTGCTCGTATGGGTGACAAGAAGCTTGTTGACCTTATGATTCATGATGGACTTTTCGATATTTTTAATGGTTACCATATGGGAATTACAGCTGAGAACTTAGCTGAAAAGTATAACCTTACTCGTGAAGCACAAGATGCTTTTGCTGCAAGTAGTCAAAACAAAGCTGAAGCTGCTATCGAGTCAGGTCGTTTCAAAGATGAAATCGTTCCTATCTCAATACCTCAAAGAAAGGGTGATCCAATTGTCTTTGATACAGACGAATTCCCTCGCAAAGGTGTTACTGCTCAAGGCTTAGCTAAACTTAGACCTGCTTTCAAGAAAGATGGTACAGTGACTGCTGCTAACTCATCAGGTATCAATGATGGTGCTGCTTTCTTACTTCTTATGAGTGAAGAGAAAGCTGAAGAGTTAGGACTTACACCAATGGCTACTTTAGTCGACTATGCTTCTGCCGGTGTTGATCCTTCTATTATGGGTTTCGGACCTGTTCCTGCTGTTAAAAAAGTACTCAAGAAGAGTGGTTGGAAACTTGAAGATATTGAACTTGCAGAGTTGAACGAAGCGTTTGCTGCTCAGTCTTTATCAGTATTCAAAGGGCTTGAAGAAGTCGGTGGTATCAATCCTGATATCGTTAATGTTAACGGTGGAGCTATCGCTATCGGTCATCCTATCGGTTGCTCAGGAGCAAGAATTATTGTTACTCTTCTCCATGAAATGAAAAAACGCGGTTCAAAGAAAGGTTTAGCTTCTCTTTGCATCGGTGGTGGAATGGGCATCAGCTCACTCTGGGAAATGAAATAAAGAAATTGATTTTAAAGATTTGTGTTAAGGGTAGAAGTTGTATAACTTCTACCCTTTAAGCATGTTTCACAGTTGGAATTTAGCTCATATTGAGGATTCAATATCTTCAACAAACAAGAGCTAATTCCTTTGATTAGTAAAAGTATTTAATACTACATCAAATTCATCTATATTAAACATATCCCTATAAGCAGCTAACTGAAGTTTATGTATTCTATGATAAGTTGATATAGTGGTAGTGTGCTTACAATAACGAGATCCATCCACTCCATCAATGTTCCATATCGGGTAGTTGTCCAATATGGAAGCTATTCCACCCTGAAGTAGCACTAAAGCATCTTCATTTTTGGTAATGCAATAGTAATCCCATAATCCCCACATTCCAAACAGTTTTCCATTAAGAACATGACAAAAGTCCGGGTTTGGATATTCTTCAAACCACAGGTAATCTTCTTCATCAATATAAACGTTCCAGGTCTCACCAACGTTTGTATGCATAGTTGCATAAAATTCATGAGCAGCTTGTAAATACTTTTCATCTCCAGAGGTATGGTAAGCCATACATACAGCTGCTAATGCTTGGCCTTGAGCCATCGCAGAAGTCCATCCTAGTTCTAAAGGAACTGGACCATGCTGAAACTCAAATTCATATCTTAAGAAAGCATCGTCATCTTTATTTTCTAATAACCAGTCAACATTATCATAAAACTTTGCCAAACTCTCTTCATTACCTGTCTCCAAATAGTCATCATGATGCCCAAATGCATTATTACACGTAAATACTGGATTATAAGACCATACGCCCGGAGTGTATTCTGTTAAAGGAATATTGTTCTCATCAACATTGGAATAAGTATGATTATCTGTCATAAACTTCATAGGAGTTGCTAAGTATGCATCAGCTAATGCTTCAGCATTTTCAATGTGGTATTGCTTGAAGAATTTGTCAAAAACAGTAAAATCATAAAAATCAGATGGATGCACGTGCACTGCCTGGTTTGTATCAAGTTTAAGTATAACATTATCATGATAATACCTTGATGTTAATGAACCAATTATAGAACCAGTACTCTTAGTAAACTGAGAATAAGTAGTTTTTCTCATGTCATCAAAATATAATGTAGCTTTCATATCAACTACTGAGTTTACCTCCAAGCTATCAATGACTAACGCATATTCATTTAGATTAGTAAAAACATAACATTGATCTAACCCATTAAACGATAAATCAAGTCGTAAACTATCAGGATAAACATAGTTACCATACATCTCATCAAAGCTTATTAAAAGATAACTCTCTGTGCTATCATCTTCAATATATTGAGTTTTTGTCGACTCATTACTACAACCAATCAAAGCTATTAATATAACTACCAATATAGAGCTTACAATCTTTCTCATAAATCCTCCCAACATTTCGTTGAAAGAGAAATACAATCATTTATCTGTCAATTAATAATTTATTGATTACACAACTGATTTCGATGTAATATCCTATACTCTGCACAAAAATTTAACCGCAACTTCACCTTAACCCTGTTAACTAAGAATTTAGTTAAAAACTTTGACAGGAATACAAATAGATTAATCATGCCATATAGAAATAATATGTAAGAGGAGATTTATATGTCAGAGAAATTGAATTTAACTAAATCAATGAAGCTTTATGAAAAAGCTCTTGAATTAGTTCCCGGTGCAGTTGCAGGTATAAGAAGACCTTACAACTTCGTACCTGGTGAATATCCTATCTTCTTCGACCATGCAAAAGGTGGAAAAGTATGGGATGTTGATGGTAACGAGTACCTTGATTTCTTATGTGCTTATGGTCCTATTATTATTGGTCATAGAGAAGAAGAGATTGATAATGCAGTGATCAAACAGATTCAGGAAAAGGGTTTCTGTTTCTCTCTCACTCAACCTTATCAGAACATTCTTGCTGAGAAACTTATTGAGCATATCCCATCATGTGAGATGGCTGCTTTTGTTAAAACAGGTTCTGATGCAACTACAATCGGTATCCGTGTTTCACGTGCTTATACAGGTAGAACAAAAGTCGCAAGATGCGGTTATCATGGCTGGCATGACTGGTGTGTAGAGGTGAAGGGTGGTATTCCTTCAAAGTTATATGAAGATACTTTCGAATTCCCATATAATGATCTTGATGCACTTGAAGACCTTCTTAAAAAGCATGGTGACGACATGGCTGTTATCATAGTAACACCTGTAGGTCATCCTCTTGCTCATGAGGTTGAAATGCCTAAACCCGGTTACCTTGAAGGCGTAAGAAAGCTTGCTGACCAGTATGGTTGCGTTCTTATGTTTGATGAAATCAGAACAGGTTTCAGAAGCTCATTAGGTGGTGCACAGAAGTATTTCGGTGTTACTCCGGATCTTACATCAGTTGGTAAAGCTATGGCTAACGGCTATGCTATCGCAGCTCTCGTAGGTAAGAAAGAGCATATGAAGATGCTTGAAAGTGAAGTATTCCTTTCATCTACATACTTCCCAAATAGTGAAGCTCAGGTTGCTGCTATTGCTACAATCGACTTCTTAGAGAAGAATAAAGTTCTTGATGTGATCCATGAAAAAGGTACAAAGTTTGCTAAACAGATTCAATCTATCGTTGATGAGAGTGGAATGCCTGTGAATTTCAGTGGTGCTCCATGGATGCCATTCATCACATTCAGACCGGATGCAGACAAGCTTTACAAGAAACTCAGAAACGAATTCTATACTCAACTCATCAGACGTGGTGTCTTCTTACAACCTTATCATCATGGTTATATTGCATATCGTCATACTGATGAAGAACTCAATAGAGCTGCTCAAGCTATCAAAGAATCGCTTGCTGAACTTAATAAATTAATGTAATCATTCATATATAGGGCACCTGCAATAGGTGCCCTTTACTATATTAGGGTTTTTTTATGAAAAAACTGATTCTTATTCTTACTATTTCTATGTTGCTGCTTTCATGTTCTAAAAACGACAAACCTTCTCTTGATGAGATGATTGGTCAAATGCTTATGGTTGGCTTTTATGGTATGGAAGCCGGACCGGATACTCGTATTGCTAAAGAGATTAAGCAATACAATCCGGGTGGTATTATTCTTTTTGATTACAATCCTGAGACTAAGAAACGTGATAGGAATATTAAGAATAAGGAACAGCTCTTAAAACTTATTTCACAGCTTAATGATGCATCCACTTCCCCACTTTTTGTTGCTGTAGACCAGGAAGGTGGTTTTGTTAGCAGACTCAAAGAACAGTATGGTTTTACTAAACCAAGATCTGCTGAGGTTATTGGTAAGATTGATAACCCTGATTCTACAAGAGCTTGGAGCAGTCTCATTGCTAAAGATTTAGCTTCTGTTGGATTCAACCTAAACTTCGCACCTGTTGTTGATGTAGCAGTTAATCCTGAATGCCCGGTTATAGCTAAACTTCATAGAAGTCTAGCATCTGACCCACAAAAAGTACTTGAACATGCATCAATGTTCATTTATGAACATCATAATCACAATATCCTAACTGCAGTTAAGCATTTCCCCGGACATGGTTCATCTCTAGCTGATAGTCATGATGGATTCACTGACATCACAGATACTTGGACAGAATCTGAGCTAATTCCCTACAAAGGATTAATCGCAGTTAATATGCTTGATATGGTCATGACAGGACATCTTTACAATGCTAAGATTGATTCACTGTATCCTGCAACAATGTCACATAAAACAATCACAAATCTTTTAAGAGAAGAACTCAGTTGGAATGGTGTTGTAGTATCCGATGGGCTATATATGAAAGCTATCCACAAGAACTATGAGTGGGAAGAAGTTATCGAGAAATCCATTAATGCGGGAGTAGATATTCTCCTCTTCGCATCTCCAAAATCCGATGAGAAGATTATGGGACATGCCTTCGGGATTATTAAATCATTAGTCGAAGAAGGCAAGATATCTAAAGAACGTATACAAGAGTCCTATAATCGCATTATGGAGTTGAAGAAGAGAATATAGCAAAAAGTACAAGTTACCAGCTATCTCTGGAATAGTTGTAATATGGATTTAACTGCCTGTGTCGGTTTGTCATGTCATAAAATCTTGGAGTTAAACCACAAAGAAAGTGTGGACCCAGTTCGACTCAGATTGGGAATTCAAAAGCTAGCATATTGAGCCGTTCGTGATTTTCAGTAAGAGCATCATGGACTTTCAAGGACATACAGAGACCGACAAAGACTAAGAGCACTTTTTCCCTTAAAACTGTTTGTCCCTGTCAGCCCTTGTCAGAAATTCTCTTGTTCTTAATCGAATACAAATGCCTATATTACTAATGCATCTACTCATTTGAATCAATCCATGAAGCAAAACACAGTCATCCCACTGTTTCCCCACTGTGCACGCACTGTGCACCCAGTGAAACAGTGGGTTGGCAGTGCCTTCACAGTGGGTACACAGTGCGTGTACAGTGCGTTGGTGAACAGAGTAGTTAAAGGGAGTAAAAGGGGCAGTAAATGTAGCTAAGTTATTGCAAATCTCACTGTGTATGCTATTCAAAAGCTGTAACAAAAGCGACCAAAGGGAAATAGGCGAATAGCGAAAAGGGCTAAAACTACAACGCTATGAGTCCAACGTTGTAAGTGATTACAAATGTTTATTACATGAAAAAAGCAACCCAAGCCAAAAACCTGAGTTGCTTTTATATAAGTGTCCTATGGACACAACCAGTTCTATGGAAAGGTAGCCCCGCAAACATGGAGTGAAAAAAACGGAGCTACCCGGGACGAGATTATTTTATACCAACAAACAGATGGGCTCTAGCGGGAGCAAAACCATGTTTTAGGATATGCTCTTTGATTGCTTCACCTTTCTGTTTGTATTCATCAAAGTTATCAGTTTCGCTAATAGGCTTCAGAATAGCATCAACTATGAGAGCATAGCGTTCACTATTCTTTTTAATAGCTTCAGCACTCATTGGGTAATCATAATTAATAGACTTTGAGGATGACAATTGCAACTTTGCTTCAAAATCTTCAACCTCTTCTCCCGTAAATGTTGTTTTATGGTATCTACCCATCATCTCATCAATCTCGGCTGAAAAATGATGGATGAGTACATGACTCTTTTGTGCTTCACTTTGGCAATCATCTGCCAGCATCTCTCTGATGACGAGATAACCTCCCGGTTTTAGAACACGAGTCATCTCATATAATGCCTTGATTGGATCCTTAAGATGATGAAGTGAGTTCGATATACTAACGAAATCAAAGTTTGAGTCAGGATAATCGATTTGATAAGCATTCATCTGTTTGAAAGTGTAATCAGGAAAAGCCTTTTGTGCCATTTCAAGGATGCGAGGATGTGTATCTATACCTGTAAACATCTCTATCTTGCCAAAGATATCATGTGCAAAAGCAATAAACTCACCTTTACCTGTGGCAATATCCAGACCGTTGCTGATTTCAATCTCTTTTAGTTTCTCGAAGAAAGCGTTGATTACTGATTCATTTGTCTCTACCATTTAGACTCCAAAAATTAAGCAACGGGAAGCATAGCCGTTAGAATGCCGTTATTCCTGAAAGTTGAGAAGGAATTATGAAGAAGATTATGCAAAAAACCACCTCTGTACGAGATTGGCTTTTGGGAGGTTAATCCTTCAGCTTTAGAACTATTTGAAGCTATTTCTGACGATAGCTCCCCGTCTTTTGTTGTTATGTTATTCGTATTATTTAAAACTATGTGAAAAACAACGCCGTCAGAAGCGTTTTCGAAAACAAAAGGGAATCTCCCGGAAATCACGTTTCCAGCATTCAACCAAGTTACGGCTTTCCCGGTTGATGCTCTCCCCAATTTTTCCGGATTTAGGCCTTGTTTAAATTCCCAACCGGTAAAAGATCCTCTACTCACTAACGACGCTTGTTTTCCACTACCTTTAGAGGTTAATCTTTGAATCAATATATCGGTGAAATTGTGCTTACCATTGCTTACCTGATAAGCTTTTACTTGAGATATATAAGGAGTGTTCCACCTAATACTCAATCCAAGATTATGAAGAAACTTTATAATTATTATGATCAATCTATTCATTTAATTACAAACTACTCCTCAGACAAACACTTCTGCCTATCTGATGCTGCACATTGCTTAAGCAATATATTGATGTTATATCTATACCAACCATCCACATCTTGGGTAATTTCATCACTATCAAGGAGTCTTACGTAACCACTAAGAACTCTACTTACATTCATTCTGATAGAATAGAGAAGGAAGCTGTACCAAAGATTCCAATCCAAATCAGGATTGAGTGTTTTATCTTCGATTCCAAGTTTAACTATATCCCTAACCATATCTACACCATGTACATTCAATGAATTAAGCTCATCCGCTATCTCGTCCTCTACATTGGCTTCAACGATAATTCCAACATCACCAAGCAATTGATGCTTTAATACATATGGATGATTTTTATAAAAAGCATAGTAAGCATAAGCCAATTCCTTTAATTTACAGAATCCCTGCTTCTCTTTGTCGATTGCTGCCTGAAGAAACTCAAGGCGCATTTTCATGCCTTTTATGTAAACCAAAACATATAGCTCCTCTTTTGAAGTAATGTATTGATAAATAGTTCTTTTTGTATACTCACAACTCTTAGCAATATCGTCCATTGTAACTCTCTCATATCCCTTTTCCTTGAACAGCTTCTCAGCTTGTTCAACAATATAGTTCTGACGCATTTTTCTCATCTCTTCCTGTCGTCCCATATTTTCTCCTATAAAAAGTTTATTCTTAGATAATGGTTTTACTCACTCCAAGGTATCACCATTACACTATGAGTTACTTTTTATATAATTACGGGAGCAGTCAAGAAGTTTTTTCCTATGATGGGATATTGATGAAGAGTACTAGTAGTTTCAATGCCTCTTATAATAGGGGTTTAGTGGCCATAGACTACATTTATAATAAAATATACTGAGAGGGTAATATTTGTGCTATTAGTTGTCTGTTTTATTTTCTTATATGGTATTGAAGAGCTGATTCTGCGATTTGATCACGTGGAATTTTAAGCATCCATCTCCTCAAATCGGTAAGTGCAGCCTTATGGGTTCCATACGCTGTGAAATCAGATGAGCTTGTAAAATCTATCTTATTTTTAGTAGCAATAATTTTAAGTATCTCAACATCACTCGTTTTACCTGGTAATAGATAAACTGGGAAGATGAGACTGATAGCTCTGTCCTCAGCATTAGGGAGATAGAAAGGTTCACCGGCATTGACTTTATTATCATCTCTGTATGTGTTAGGGAAAATTACATATACTGAGTCATTTGAGCAAACATTAAGTATCGTTAAATAGCAATCTTTTGTGCTATTAACCATAAGCTCTAGCTCTTCTCCCTCTTTCAGATAGTCTTTATTCAACTCTGCGTGTAAAACGAAAGATGGATCTTTAACACCTTTTTGCTTACCGACCTTAACTTTTAACTCAATATATTGAACCAAGACATTGTTTTCAGAGATTACCTTATCTACTAAAATCTCCTTCTCCAGAACAAATCCTGATGTAGTTAACTCAGTCATTTCAAAGAAACTATCTAAGAGTATTTCATTACCATTAGATGCACTTAAATCAACAGAATTGGTTTTTACTTCTACTCCACTAACAAACTCAACAGCTTTACGTTCTGCATCTTTAACAGCTTTCCTCTTCGCCTCAGTAGGGGTAATGTTCGCAATAACTACACGCCCTCTGGCAATCACCCAACCTTTATTAACTCTTTCCACTTCAGGTTCTGATGGAGTGCGCACAATCTGTACATTTGTTGCTTGGTTATGTGGCTCCTTTGCAAAAACAAAAGAATGCAAGCATGTTAAAACTAGAACCAGTAATAATATAATTCTCATAACTACCTAGAACTTAATGATAGTTTTATCGGGATTACTACCTATGAAAGTAGGATTTTGCTCTTTATCTAAATATCCGGCAGTTCTTGAAACATTACTGCTCAAATAGTCATGTAGTTCATTCAATTCAATTCGTGAATCATTGCCTTTAGCGTCTCCCTTAAGTCCTTTAAGGAGGAAATAAGTAAACAAACCATGTTGCTTAACTGGATAAGATGTACTGTATTGATCACCTGTTGAGGCTGTAAAAACAGACAAATTCGTAGAAGTAAGTATTGGGTTTTTGACTTTTATTGATATTGGTCTAATACCGGCAACAAGCATCTCGTGTGATCTGCTTTCACCTGAGAAACATGCATCAAGAAATAGAGTAATTTCACCAGCTTCCAACTTAGCAAGTGATGAGTAAATATCATCAAGACTCACACCTGTACTTGCATAATTCGGGTCAATATCATGAGGAATTAAGTATCCTTTCTTAGATTTTAAATCAGGTGCACCGTGCCCGGAATAGTAGATTAGGACTTTAGTCTCTTCGTTCTGAATCCTTCTTGCAATCCAGCCATCTTCAGCAAATATCTTTCTAAACTCACCGGCAGTAGCTCCATCATTAATCTTAAGGTATATGTTTGATTCAGGGATACCGAACATACTTTTACAATATTTATAGAATGACCTGGCATCATTAGCTGCAAAATCTACTTTGGGAGCATATTTATATTCTTCAATACCAAGAATAATCGCAAGCGTATTACTTCCATCTGAGTTGATAACCGGGATATTCTGATCTACATCTGATTGAGTAAAGACATTCTCAATGCTCTTCATCTCTTTTCTCTTGTTGTGATGAATCTTGCTAACCTGCACATCAACCACATTTTTAGTTCTCTCTCCAAGTTTAAGATTCAAATCAATCTCTTTAGTGAAATTACCTGTGGCTTCTGTTAAAAGAATAGAGAATGGTATCTTGCTTTCCTTGTATCTTCTGGAAGTATAGAAATAGAATTTAACCTTAGTATAATCTCCGCTCGTGATGGTACTAAGATCATAAATATGTCCTTCATCCGGATAGGTGATATCTCTGTTCTTAGTATTTAACTTAACTTTGGCCTGTACCTGGCTTGCATCACCATCACCGAAGTTTTGTACATATGCAGTTACTTCAATTGATTCATTAGGCTCGATAATTGAGTTACCATTTCCGTAAGAATCACCCTCACCTTCTGCATCTTCATTATCATCAATAGCGACTTGCTCAATTCTTAAATCAGGACTGGCAAACGCAAGGGTTTCAAAGCTAATCGTTGCTGGATCTGTATCAAAACCATTCTGTTCTGATACTTCAATTCTGAACTCACGAGTCTGATTCTCTACTGCTATATCTGCAGAGACAGGAATTGATACATTGTTACGTGTTTTACTTTCTATACTAGAAACAACTGTTTTTGCCTGGAAGCTAACATTTTCAGAGGATGTTACAGCAGTAAGATCAACCTCAATACTAAATGCATCTCCTCTACCTCTATTGTTTAAATCAAAAGTAATGTATCCGGTTTCCAGTCCATCTAGAGCATTATTACCTGAACCTTCAACAAATCTAAGGTTTTCTATATATAAATCCGGTGGAAACTTTTGAACATTCCTTGATTTTGTTTTTTGATGAGTAAGAATATCGCTTCTTGTATCAGAATAATGTTTTTGTATAGGATATCCTTCACCATCTAATAAATAGCGCATGTACAGGTTCTCAATCGCAATCTTCTGATTGTTATAGACAATGAATCCTATCCTCTTACCCGGAGGTAAATCAGCAGGCATTGAATGAACCTTTTGGTCATTTATATAGAAGTTATAGTCATTATTCTGCCTACTAACAGCAAGTTTATTAAGTGCCCCATTTCCTTCTTTTATGCTTGCATGTTTCGTCCATTTCACATGATCATATACATTGCTATTTCTTTCCTCTTTGACCATGAAGTAACCCTGTCCATCATAGAAGAAACTCATTTCATTATCTGAATCTTCTCTACCAAAGATCAACCCAACTCCATTGTTTTGAATTCCTGAAATTTTGTTGATATATGTCTCAATAAAGAAATCTTTCTTGTAATCTAAATCAAACTCAAGAGTAGAAGTCCAACCCTTTGATTCTCTCTTATGTTCGAAGTAGTACTTACCATCTTCTATTTGAAGAGTCTTGTTTGAGTCATTATAATTATTAGCCCAATCACGAGAGTTATCTTGAAAATCTTCAAATACTATTTGTTTAAAGCTTAAGTCTTGTTCTGTATCATACTGATAGATTTTGAAATCATCCACAGCGATCTTTTGAGCATCGAAGATGGTGAAACCGGCTTTCGTTCCAAAGAAACCCTCAAATGGTATAGAAGCAACAATTACTTCGTTGATATAACAATAGATTGAAGCTCCCCATTTCATTATTGACAGTCGATTTATTGAATCATTCCCCTGATTGATATGTTCAGATTTAGTCCATTTGTAGTAGTAGTGTGTGTCACCTTTTTCATCTTTTGATAGTTTAAAGTGACCATCACCTGATATAACAAAACTAAACTCATTGTCACTATCCTTTCTTCCCCAAAGAATACCATATCCGTTATTGTTTACTCCGGAGACTTTCCTAATTGATGTATCTATCATGAAATCACCGGATGTATCGAATGAGAAAGGTAATGATGTGGTCCAACCTTGAGAATCACGTTTGTGCTCAAAGTAATAATACCCATTGGAGATATTTAGATATTTGTTCTCATCATCATAATTGTTTGCCCAATCATTACTGTTATCATCAAAATTCTCAAGAACTACAAAACCTTTACAAAAGGCTCCTACAAATGTTAATGTAATAATCAAGATTATAAGAACTTTTCGCATTACTCCTCCCCCTTGACTGCAATTGGTAAAAATTACTTAGTAATAAGCACACTCTTCAAGAATTCATCAAACTCAGCATTTACTGCTTTATCTGCTACAGTATTAAGAATTGCCAACATGTGAGGGAAACTAAGAGTAACTGCTAAAATCTTATCTTTACCTGTCTCATCAGTATAGATATATCTAATCATCCGTTTCTTCGTTTTAGTCATTTCAACTTTCGTAATATCTTCCCATTTTACACGCTTGTTTGGTTTTAAAAGGAAGCCGAACTCAATAAAGTCTTCAGTTAAATATACTGTGTTTAAGTTCATGCAGTTTCGCATAAGCGAATCAAGTGCTAAAAAAGTAATAATTATTGGTATAGCTTTAAACAGAGCTGAACTCTCAGATGTAATTCTAAAAAACATTACATATACAGCATAAAAAGTAGCAAGTAAAGCCATGAAAATAGTGAAATATCTGGCGAACACATTGAATCTAATCTTCTGTGGCAATGTCATCTTATTCTCAGGTATATTATTCATTATCAGTATTTTCCCTTGTTTGCCTTCTCATATTCTTAATGTAACCATTCACCATTTCAGGCCCGGTAAAGTTACCTAACTCGATACTACTAATATCTTTCCCGTGGTAATCAGAGCCACATGTTGGGATGATATTGTGATTAAGGCAGAACTGTAAGTATGTATCTGTTTGTCCTAAGTTGTGAGCAGGATAAAAAACTTCTAAGCCATCAATTCCATCCTGGATAATATGTTTAACTAGTGATTGATCTCTAAGTTTACCCGGATGTGCTAAAACAGCATAACCACTAGCGTTGTGAATTATATCTATCATCTCTCTTGGAGTAAGCTCAGGTTTAGGGATAAAGGCAGGTTTACCTTCACCAATGAACTTATCAAACACCATCTGCAAGTTGGTACAATAACCTGCATTCACAACTGCGCGTCCAATATGCGGTCTTCCGATAAGGCCTTTTTGTCCTGCGAGTTCTGTTACAGCATCATAGTCAATGTGAATGTCAAACTTCTTAAGTTCATCAATAATCTTTTTTGCTCTGATCACTCTTCCATGGAAAAGGAACTCCATAGCTTCTTTAATCTCAGAGTACTCATAATCAAATTCGTAAGCTAGTATATGTACATCTGAGTTATTTAGTCGACAGGACATCTCTGCCCCAATTAGTAAATCGATCCCATAACGTTCAGCAAGATACTTAGCCTTTTTGTAACCTTCCACCGTATCATGATCAGCTATCGAAATGATATCCAATTGTGCGTTCTTTGCCATCTGGATTATCTCTACAGGTGTATGACAGCCATCAGATTCGTTGGTATGAATATGTAGGTCTATGCGATTCATTACGCCCCTTTTATATACTTTTTCTCTATTATTCATAAAAAATATTTACATTTAGGAAGTCAATCTTTATTTGGAACTGTCAGAGTGGAGGTTTAATAATGAAATATGATATAGTTAAAGATAAGTTTGCCCGAATTATAGAACTCTTTCCAACTACACGAAAAGTGTTCTATCTCTTTTTGGATTTGATTCTATTAAGACAGAAGTATGTAAAAAAAGAGATATCTAAGCTTTATCCTGTTGGAACAAGCATAAATTTTTATGACGCCGGTGCCGGATTCTGTCAATATTCAGACTATGTACTTAAGAGATATCCTAACTCAAATGTTCTAGCAGTCGACATAAAAACTGACTATGTTGAGTCATTTAAGTTTTATGCGGAGAACAATCATAAAGGGAAGTTTATTGTTGAACAAGCAGACCTTCAGAACTACATCTCTAATGATAAGTATGATTTAGCCATTGCAATAGATATTCTTGAGCATATTGAAGATGATAGAGCAGTATTAGCTAATTTCTTTCAGAGTATGAATAAAGGTAGTAGGCTAATTATCTCAAGCCCCAGCAATTTCGATGAGGCTGCGGCCTTCACGGAAGAGCATGTGAGACCGGGATATGCAAAAGATGAGTTGGAAAATAAGGTCACAACAGCAGGATTTAGTATATTGGAATCATATTACAGTTATGGTAAATGGGGTAAAAAGGCTTGGATTATGGGAATGAAGAAACCTATTTCAATGGCCGGGAAGGGTATTCTTGGGATGATTTGTGCTTCAATCTGGATGCTGATAACATATCCGCTTGTGTATCTGTTTATGAAGTTGGACATGAATTCCAACAACAAGATCGGCAATGGGCTTATAGTTGTAGCAGAAAAAAGATAAGGTTTCTATCGATTTCTTATCTTTTCACATACACAACAACAGATAATCTCCTTATCTTCACCGTTCTCTTCTGGACGTAACACTGTCCATCCACCTACATATCTAGTACAATCTCTTTGTTCCCAGACTAATTCAGCCCCGCAAATTTGGCACTTCCCATTAGTTCTTTGCCATAAATCCTTTACTTTTTCTTTCTTTTCCATTTCTTACTCCTACATTTGACGCAAGTCTATTCTTTAATTTTTTGTCATTTTTGTCAATACTTTTCTTTTCCAACAGTTTGATTCTTGTAATCTAAAAAACTTCTTTCTTTTAATATTCAACTACTGCCATACGTATTATGACAATCATATGACTAAATTCCTTCAGTTAATGCTTCTATGACCACTGTTGTTATCATAAAATCAATGTCCTTAATCTTTCCAATGTGTTATTACTATGTTTTAAACTAGCATCTGGTCTCAATCTTCTCTTTATCTAATCTCATCAAGAACCTTGAATCTCGCTTATCCCTCCCTTTAGCCTCCCTAGACCCTCCCTATGAACCCCTAAAGTTATCCACATCGTGTGCATAATTTACTTAACGGTGCAAAGAATGTCTTGATGCGACAAGATAAAGAGAAGCTATTGATAAAGTAGGAAAAGCTGATTCACAATGACTGAATGGAATTTTAGCAATAGTGAAATATAGCAGTTTGATTCTACCTTCCTATTAGTCCTTAGACCTTCAAAATAGTGCTCTTGTAAATAGCATTAACTGCTTCGAAGTGTACCATCTGAAGGCCTAAGGACCATTCAGAAGGTACAGTTGACCGGCCCAAAGGTTTGGATAATTGTTCAAGATATGATTAAATATATTATTTCTCTTGCATAGAATATGCATTTTAGGAGATAAAGTATAAACTATATTGATGAGGTTATTATTTGAGAAAGTATTTAATCATGATTTTAGCGATGATAGTTGCATTTGGATGTAAGACTAAGAGCTATCAAAAAGCGGGAACAGAAGAGTTATTTTATAGGCTGCAATGGATAGATGAATACCATAGTGAGCAGTGGCATAGCACCTCCATTTCAGCGTACAAGATAACCGAGGATGGGAGTTTTATCGTAGCAACTGAAGATCTTTTACCCCGTACAGGTGATATACAATCAACTTTGTATATAAAGAATCCTCATCGTGAAATGATTAAGAAGAGTATCCTACTACCTAATATCAGCATCACAGATGTTGAAATATCATCAAGTAAAATATATACTCTCCAAAACGACGTTAAGAGTGCAAATCAAACTTTGGTTGTATTAAACGATTCTTTGCAAGTTATTGAATCTATCGATTTAGATAACACTTTGAATTATAAGTTTGCAAAAACTGAACAGAATTTACACTTAATTTCTTCAGATGAAAAGAGTGTAGTTGTGAAGTATATTGGTAGTATCAATGAATCTAAATCTACAATGACAATAGGATTCGAAGGAAGTAGATTCTTCGTCGTAGGTGATTACTTACATCTGTATAACCCTCAAAGTTCAATCCTAAAGCGATATAGCCTCCTATCTGATAGTGATAAATATTCATTGTTCACATTGGAGATCAATGATTTAGAAAATGTTGTTTATTCAGATTATGAGTGCTTAGTTTATAGGAATAAATCATTAGATCTGTATAGCGTTAATACAGAAATTATGGATACGAAGAAGCTATCATCTTATTCCTTACCATTTGCTCTGAAGAATAATAGTAAGATTTATTCACTTAGCTATTTAAATCCAAAAGAGCTGTCCGGTGTTAAGTTGAATATTTTTGAAATGCAATCAAAGCAAACAGATACTGTTCCATTATTGCATGGTCTTGAGTACCGAGTTGATTCAATCTTTTTGGAAAATGACACTACATTTGTTATGCAGGGAACTAGATTAAAAAGACAGTATAAGCGGAGAAGAAGAAGCTTAGGATACTTTATGGCATTGGGGTTAGAGCCTATACAAAACTGAGATTCTAAACTTACTCAGAAAAGTTTAACAGCATAAAGTAAACAATAAGAATAGCTAAGCTGTTTAGAGTGTCCAAAAAATATATTTTGAAATTCTATAGATTTCTATTGACAAGAAAAGCGGTTAACTAATTTGGAGACAAATAATAATTTAAATATAGTAAATGGAGGATTGAATGCCAAATTCAGCATCACCGCGTAAAAGACTTAGACAGGATAAAAAAAGAGCCGCAAGAAATAACTTTGTGAAGAGTACAATTAATACATTGTCAAAAAAAATGGTAAGTGACTTACCAATTGAAGAGAAGAAACAACTTCTCGTAGAGCTTTATTCAAAGCTTGATAAAGCAGCGAAGAAAGGTGTTATTCACAAACGCACAGCTTCTCGCAGAAAAGCTCGTCTTGCCGCTTATGTAAAGAAATTAGACAACGCAGCTGAATAATTCAGAAGATATAGATTTAAGGCTGATGATTGAATCATCAGCCTTTTTCTTATTGTAAAATATCTATTGGAAAAGCATCCGTTTGTGCAGATACTTAAGTAGATTATCCTCGATAGGGATAGATGTGTTAATTGGATTATACTCAATTCCTGCTTTGAAACATTCGTTGCGTATTTTTTCAATAAATGAACTGAGCTCCTCTTTGTACCTATTTTTAATCTGCCAGGGATTAACAGTTATCTTCTTCCCTGTTTCAGCATCTATGAACTCTGTCTCAGCTTTATAGTTAAACTCTTTTTCCTGATTATCGAGAATGTGGAACACCAGAACTTCATGTTTCTGATACTTAAAATGCTGAAGCCCTTTTACTAGTTCATTAGGGTCATCAAGAAGATCAGTAATCAGTATAATCAAACTTCTCTTCTTCAGATTCTCAGCTACTGAATGCATTGCAGATAGTGTTCCGGTTGTTGACTCCGGCTCTAAGGATAGTAACTGCTCAAAAAGTAGATTTAAATAACCTGAATAAGCTTTAGGTGGAAGATGACTAGTTACTTTATCTGAGTAAGATATTAAACCAATCGCATCCTTTTGTTTAACTATCAAGTATGAAAGAGCAGCTGCTAAGCTTACAGCATAATCCAGTTTGGAAGTTGTTCCGGACTTAAATGACATCGAGTTGCTATGATCAAGAAGAATGTATGACCTTACGTTGGTTTCCTCTTCAAAGCGTTTTAGATAATAACGGTCTGTTTTTGCATAAAGCTTCCAGTCAATATTCCTTATGGGATCACCGGGAATATACTGTCTATGGTCTGCAAATTCTACGCTGAACCCATGATATGGTGATTTATGTAAACCAACCATGAAGCCTTCGACAATACTCTTTGTTTTTAAATGAAAACTATCGAGTCTTGCTAGTAGGGAATCATTGATTACTTTCTCAGACATCTAATCCTTTTTGCCAATCGGGATAAGTAAAGCAACCGGTATTACAACTACATATGCCATTACAACGATGATTGGAGAGATTGTGATCTCACCAGTAGCCATAATAATGTACCCGATTGTTATTAAAACAACCGCAACAACCATGATGAGAAGATTCATCATTGAGATGTTCAAACGATCTTTGCTATTTTTATTCATAAGATATCCTTTTAGTTAATTAAGCTCAACGCCTTTGTTGCAGATTCCACAGCCTCTGTGTCGTTATCCAGCATCTGAGCTTTAAGATAGTATTCCTTAGCAGTTTCCAGATTGTCAAGTTTATGATGAATTGCACCAATATGATAAGCGATAACACTAGATTCAAATCCAAGCTTAATTACCTTGTTCATACTTTCTCTTGCTTTTTCAAACTCACCAATCTTGTAATAGTACCACGCATAGCTATCAATAAAGTTCACATTATCAGGTTCTCTTTCAAGTGCAATTTCAAGATAGTAGGGAATTTTGTCACTTAACTGATTAGTCTCTGTAAGAAGATACGCAAGAGCGTTTAATATGAATGACTCATCCGGATAGAGAACAAGTGTCTGTTCGAGAATTTCAATCTCCTCATCAAACTTTTTCTCCAGATCAAGTATTGCAATCTTAAGCCTGAAGGCATATAGAGAAGGTTTCTCGTTACTTTTAAGTTCGAGGTCAATATATTTCTCAGCTTCTACATAATTCTCATTCTGATAGTAGTATTGAGCATATATCTCATTCTTTCTAAGAGTTTCCTCATCATTTCTCAAATCGAAGAGTCTATCAGAAGTCTCAACATCATCTCCACAGTGGAGATAGATAACAGCAAGAGTCGAAACAAGATTGTACTTTTTGAGTAGCTCAGGATTAACTTTTTTTGCGAATTCGTATGCTAGGGCATTTGCATCCTGAAGGTAATATTTCCTTGCAAACAAGAAGTCGATATAGTCTTGTTCAACACCATATTGGTTTAGACTTAAGAGAAGATAATCAATATTGTCTTCCTCCTCTTGCGAGAAGTTACTAATAAAGCGTTTAATAAAGAAATCATGTACAATCGCAAAGTCTTTGATTTCTGCCAGATAGCTTGCTGCTTTCTCCTGGTTTCTAATTATCCACCATGATTCTGCTGCCATTAAAGAGAAAATATCCCTATCTTCATCATCAAAATCCTCATGTACAATCAATTTATCGTAAATCTTATCCATGAGAAACAGATGATCTTTACCAACACAACTGGAGAAAAGGTATCTTTGTATCTGAGCTTCATTTGTATCATAATAGTAATCGAAGTCCTCAACAATCTTCTCAAACTTCTCTTGCTGATATAAAAGTTCAATCAGAATTCCACGTTGAAACTCTGATATACTGGAGATATGCTTTTCCAGAGCATCAACCAATCCTTGTTCATCTTTGTTTTGAGAAAGCATCCTTATCAATAATTCCATTATCGTTGGATGATAGCTTTTATCTAAAGAATCTTTAAGCATTGCTATGGTTTCAGCCTGTTGCCAAACAGCTCTAACTTCAGCAATAGATTTAATAAGCAAGTGATTGTTTCTACTCATCTCATATGCTTTATCCAGTAACTCAAGCTGAACATTCTTAAGGTATTTGGCATTAATTACGAACACTCTAAAATAGTCTTCACCTTGTGGATCATGTTCCAGCTTAACTTCGTAAATAGCCAGTGCTTTCTCGGTTTGATTATTATGGAGATATAGTTGAGCAAGACTTGTTAGTGTATCACTATTAAAGAAGCCTTGATTGTAAATCTCTTCAGCAATCTTTAAAGCTTCCGAAAGAAGTTCAGGTTCCGCTTGAGCACTATCCAACATTACTTCAACTAATCTCTGTTTAATAGATACAGAAGTAGAATCAATCGACATAGCTATCTTAAGAAGTTTTAGGCCATTAGCATAATCACCCTGGGTAGCAGCCATATCACCTTGTGCATAAAACCTTAACGACATTGGAGTCGGATTAGATAATGGGATTGCTGGATATGAAGGTCTTTGAGGTTCTGTAACCACTTCCTCAATAGATTGTACTTTCTGTAGCTTATTATTAGAACAAGCGACAAGTGCAAGAATGAATACAAGAAGTATCGTTAATTTCTTCAAAAAGTTGTCCTAAAGTTTATTTTTATTGCTCTATCAACTCCGATACTGTCATCATTATAATTTCCTAAATGAGGATTGTTCTTGAGTATATCATAGAAGCTTAATCGTATATCTATATTCTCTGAAACAGACACTAGGAATCCGGCATTTAAATACCCCTTTCCATCACCTGTAACATCAATAACATCATCTTCAATAGATCTATCATTGTCATTGGTTGCAATATCATATTCAGCAAACACATGTACAACATCACCAATACTCTGTTGAACAGCAATCCAACCGGAAATATCTTTATCATCATCTTCAATTTCAAGAGAACGATTTATACCTATATGAGCTGCAAAGCCCGGAAGTAAAATGTTGTGTTTAGATGCTGCCAGATAGAATCCTTTCGACTTAATATCGTAACGGTTGTATTCACTATGCCAAGCTCCATGCCCCATGGAATCAAAACCTATTGCAAGCGCAGGTATCATTTGAGTTTCCTGTATAAATCTAAACTTGACATTAGCATCCACCATATCGTGCCATTCAGGACTCAGATTACCAACCATATTCTCAGCACCATAGCTTAATCCTAAGGTTATATAAGGTAACAGACCTATTTGTGTCCCTGCAAGCATACCATTAGCTTTGTAGATCTTTGTCCAAATATTGTACTCTCCCTGTTCCAACACATTCGCTGTAGGAGCACCAACAGTATAGGTAAAAGTATTAGCAAAAGCGAAACTGATACTTATTAACAAAAATGCTATGATTAAAACTCTTTTCATACTCTCCTCACTTTAATTTTATACTTCTACTCACTGCTTCAAGCTCTAATAGATGATAAAGCTTGTTTCCAGCCGGGAAAAAGATAGAGTTATCAACAATATATGCAGTATTTGTTGCTTCATCCCAGAAAGCAAAACTTTGGAATGCACCACCAATCAAATAAGTCATATTACTCCATCTTCCAGCCATTTTAAGACCTTTCTTCTTGCCCCAATTAAAATCAGAGAACCTTACATGTTCAGCATTGATTTCATCTTTATCATATACATCCCAACCAAGCTTACTGCGTTTGTTGAATAACCAATCCTGATTAATTGGGTTTTTATCAGACTTTTCATAATACACAGTCACATATTTATCAGGTTTATCACCTTCTTGTTTATAATGCCTGTAAAGGAAGGAGATTACATTTTTTTCTTTCCAATCTTTATAAACTACATATTGTTTTGGAATATCTACATAGAATGGTAATCCTTCAAACAGCTCTCCCCTAACAGAAACTTTATGGCTATATTTCCTTGCTATTCTTTGCACTAAAGCATCTTCATATCGAGAATATATCATATCATTGATATTGCTGTGAACTGTCTTTAACTGTCCTAAACCATCTGCAAAAAGAAAAGCAACTGTTTGCTCACGAGCCCAAAGATCATTCTTCACGAAGAAACCATAACCATCTTTCTTTACTTTATCTAAAACATCATTGTCGAACTGTTCTTTAATATATGATGCAACTGCTTGATGGTCACTAATATCTGCAACAAAGAAGAGATTTCTAAACTTGTAGAAGTCATCCATTTTTGTCACATCACCACGTTTAATCTCAAATAATGCCTCTTCGCTCGTTGTCATTGTGTAGCGTTCAAGATTCTTCTCTATATCTTCTCCCATCACTTTCCATAAATCATGATCAGCAAAAACATAAATGTATTGCTCCTGCCCCCAGGATAGTGGCATGTTGGATATTTTTTGAGAAAGATTATTTACTGCATCTTTCTCTTCAACATTGCAACCTAGTATTAAAGCTAAAATACTAGCCAAAAGAATTACTCTGAAAATCTTCATACTATTTCCTCCTTACAAAGAAGTAGTTACTGCCTGATAGGACAGTGATACCGGCTACAAGCCAGAAGTATATCTTTATTGCTGTTAATAATACAGCATGTTCAGGACTAAGAATCAAAATCAGCATAGCAGCAATCAGACCAATCATCTGAGTTACAGTTTTTACTTTTCCCCACATATTAGCAGGTATGATAATCTGCTTTCTTGCATAGACATCACGTAGGATTGTTACTGCAATTTCACGCAGTGCTAAAATAATGAATACAATTGGGTGAATAAGTTTCACCGGATAAAAACAGATTACAAAGGCTGCTGCAAGTACTAAAAGCTTATCAGCAAGCGGATCCATAAGCTTTCCATAATTACTTACAATCTTATACTTACGTGCAAGATAACCATCAAAGAAATCTGTTAAACTTGCAATAACGAAGATACTAAGTGCAACAACCCAGTTTTGCACTATAGCATAATAAAGAAACACTGGGACCAGTAACATTCGACCGGTTGTTAAAATGTTTGGTATATTCTTATTAATCATAATTCCTATCCGTAAATATTATTACTAAGCTGTTCGCTACTAAATATATAGCAGTTACAACCAATATATCGACCTTGTCAAAGACTACGTTTACTCCATTTTTTGTAAACATGTTAAAGTAGAAAAGTGTAATCAAGCCAACAGGAACAACTGTATAGATTATTGTTTCTATGAAGATATTATATCTGTTTTTTCCTATTAGCGGATTAAGTCTTCTTCTTCTGATAATCGACTCAGTAGTTGCCTTCTCTTGGAGCAGTCTTACAACGAACACAAAACAAGCCACTACTCCGATTAAAATCAGGTTTATTAATCTAATGAATCTATCTATTTTACTATAGTTTTCAACGATTTGCTGCCAATTCTCTTCATTATATCTTACAACAACCTTATCGCTGAGTTTTCCCAAACTGGTTAAAATGACTTTTCTACCTTCAATACTAGCTGCAATTCCATTAAACCTAATCGTTAATACATCTGGAAGTTGCTTCACATCCAAATAACGCTTTGCATTTTTAAGAGAGTACTTATTCACCAACCTGTCAGAAAGTTCGTTCCTCTTTTCTAATGTTGAACTCTGAATAAAAAGTGTATCATTTATTGTTTCAGAAAGCTTTGCAAGTAAAGCTGTATCTCTTGAAAAAATGATAATCGGGTATTTATCGAACGACTCTAAGCTTTCCTGTTTATATGTATTGAGAGTTGTGTCCAAAAACAACCACCCAAATAGTATAGCTGTTATAACTATCAAACTCATAATACTTCTCATATTCTCTTAACTTCCAATATAGTTTTAGGTACCTTTGCCTGTATTGAGTATCTGTTCTTTAACTCGAATCCAGCTTCTATAATAATTCTATCTATCTCTGCCAACCTGCTATCGGGGTAAATTACTAAAGCAGTTCCCCCGGGTTTAAGGTAATACGCACAAGCAGTAAGAAGCTCTATAGGTTTACATGTCTCATCAGACCGAGATATTCGTCTTTCAGGATTAGGACTAATCCTACCATCAGCTTTAAAATAAGGTGGATTAGAAACTATCAAATCAAAATACTCATGAAAGTCACTATGCTTCTCACGTATGTCATGTTCAATAAACTCAACCTCTGTTGATGCATGAACATTATTCTCTCGAGCTAACTCAACTAACTGCTTCTGTATCTCGAATCCTTTAATCTCCCAATCGGTATAGTGTGAGAGCATAATCGAGATAATTCCTGTTCCACTACCGATATCAAGGACACGTAAACTTTGTGTCTTCACCTTACTCGTTACAATCTCTATAAGTCGGGCTGAGTCTTCAGTTATCTTTTGTCCTTTACTGTTTTGATATATGGTTGCACTAAATGGTAGTAAGACCGGCTGTTTAGATGCAATGGACATTGCTTATTTAGACAACTCCATCATGTTAAAAACGCTTCTCTTAGCTTTCTCCATTACATCTTTATCAAGTGTAATCTCCGGAGTTTCATCTGCTAAAGCATTGTACACATCTATAAGCTTAGTTTTCTTCATATTGCGACAAATTGCATCGGGTGATAATGTGATAATACTCTTCTCCGGATACTTTGCTTGGAGCTGTTCACATAAACCAATCTCAGTACCGATAATGACTTTATCATTCTCCTCTGCAAACTTTGCCATCATTGCAGTTGAGCCTACCATATCGGCTAATTCTGTAACTGCAGGTGGGCATTCCGGATGTACAATAATCTTATGATCAGGATACATCTTTCTCATCTTTTTGATTCTTCCCGGTTTAATGCCAAAATGGTGTACTAAGCAGTAACCATCCCAGACAATCACATCTCTTCCACATTGAGCAGATGCCCATTTACCCAGGTTTTGGTCAGGCACAAAGAGAATCTCTCTATCTTCCGGGATTGATTTTAACACTTCAACCGCATTAGAAGAGGTACAGCATATATCACTCTCAGCTTTAACTTCAGCTGTAGAATTGACATAGCAGACAACTACTGCCCCGGGATGATCAGCTTTAAATTGTCTAAGCTGTGCACCGGTAATCATGTCAGCCATAGGGCAACCTGCTTCTGCTACCGGTAGTATCACCTTTGCATCAGGCTTAAGAATCTTAGCAGTTTCTGCCATAAACTTCACTCCGCAGAATATAATAAGATCATTCTCTACCTGAGATGATTTAATCGATAGTTGTAAGGAATCTCCAACAAAATCAGCAATTTCCTGCACATCCAAAGTCTGGTAACTGTGAGCAAGGATAACTGCTTCTTTCTCTTCTTTTAACTCTATAATTTTCTTTTGTAATTCAGTCATTTATTACCTCATTTCAATTTAGTATGTCCAAACCCACCTGCTCCCCGTTCGGTTTCATCAAGCTCTTCAACAACTTTTAAAGAGATTGGGGCAATTTGATTAAACACTATCTGGGCAATTCGCATACCATGCTCTATAACAAACTCATCTTTACTGAAGTTGAAGAGTATAACTTTCACCTCTCCCCTATAATCAGCATCTATGGTGCCCGGAGAGTTTAAAACTCCGATACCATGTTTGATTGCTAAACCACTACGAGGACGTACTTGTCCTTCATATCCATGTGGGATACTCATAGCAAGTCCGGTAGGAACAAGCTCAACTGTGCCGGGTTTCAGTATCAATGAAGTTTCCAAGTCTGCAGTTAAGTCGAATCCTGCTGCAGAATCAGACATCTGCTTAGGTAAAACAGCAGATTCTCTTAATTTCTTGATTTTGAGTTCTATCATTAGAATTTACGTGTAAGGATAAAGTCCGATAACATCACTAACAATTCAGCTTTATCCCCATAACTGTTGAGTAGTTTGATACTATCATTGACATACTTCTCAGCCATCTCTCTTGATTTTTCGAGACCGTAAACTGCAGGGAAAGTCATTTTACCTTGTGCAACGTCTTTTCCGACAGTCTTTCCCATCATACCTGATGTGCCTTCGATATCTAGGATATCATCTACTATCTGGAAAGCCATTCCAAGCTTAGTGCCAACCTTTTCCATCTTCTGCGTTTCTTTTTCTGATGCACCGGCTGCATAGCAGGCAAAACGGATAGAAAGGTTTATCAGCTTTGCTGTCTTATTGTTATGTATATATGTTAACTTACGTTTATCCGGTTTGTTTAAACCTTCACAAGCAATATCTTCCATCTGACCTGCAAGCAAACCTTTGATACCCATATCAGAAGCAAATTCTGCTATTAGTTTAATCTTAAGGGCATCAGGAAGTTTAGCTGCAGATAGAATCTCAAATGCACTTACAAGGAGGGCATCAGATGCTAACAAAGCAATATTACTACCATATAAAATATGACAAGCCTGTCTTCCCCTTCTTGTATCATCATTATCGATTTCAGGAAGATCATCCTGGATTAGGGAATATGTATGTAGTAACTCTATCGCTGCTGCAAGATGAGATATCTTCTCTACTTCATTACTAAAAAGCAGGAAGGTTCTTATCATAAGATAAGGACGAAGTCTCTTACCACCGGCAAAGAGTGTATGTCTCATAGCCTTATGAATATCTTTCGGATACTCATCTTTTCTCGGTAGGAATCTGTCTAAAACAATATTAACCCACTCTTTCTTCTCTTTTAAATCTTTCTTCAGGGCTTTTTTTGTTGGTTCAGCCATTAAATCTCCTCTTTTTCTACCGACCCTAATTCTGTAGATAACTGAGTAATCTTCATCTCCAGATTATCAATTTTTGAAGTGCAAAGCTTAACAAGCTCAGTTCCCTCTTTGAAGTATTGAATAGTTTCTTCCAGCTCTAATTCACCGGACTCCAGTTTTTCTACAATTTCTTCAATTCGCTGAAGTGCTTTCTCAAGTTTCATTTCCTTCATTTCGCACCTTCTAATGTATATATTTATCCATTTTAAGTCACTTGCTATATATATCAAATCAATGCCTTTGTAAAGGAATATTTCACTTTTTATAAAGATTCTTGGGGTTGCATTATTACTCCGATTCTCCTCAAACAAGCCTTATAAACCCATAACCTGCCTATATCACAGTATTTTAGCTTATTCAGCTCATTGGGTAATTATATCATATTTTTTTGCTATCTTTCTATACTGCAAAGATTAGAAGCATGAGTTTTCCAACTACTAACTTTTATCCTGGAAGTGCATCATATTCGAGTTGTGACCAATATCTGATAACTATAATTGACAATAATTTTATGCTGTACATTTTTATTTCAGGAGGAGTATTATGATTACTCGTTTTCACGTAAGTACTAAATTAGAGAAGACACTACCATTCAAACTGGAAAAGGCACCAAAAGAGCCTACTGAACATCCACTTGGAACTTGGAACATCCGCCTAATATATCTGAACAGAAAGAAATGCTGGTTTATTACTAATTCTAAAACTTACTTCACTTTCTTTATCCCCTGTGTCACCAACAAAGTGCTGAAAGATATTGATAAGATAATTGCCGACTGGTTCTTCAGGCAAGCAAGTTATTCTATAAATCTCTACTCTCCCTTCTCAATCACTGAACTTCTCGGAGAAATTAAGTTATATAGAACTAATGGTGACAGAAAAACTTTAGGAGTACAAAACAATATGCTCCTCAATTTCGAGCATTTTAAAGCAGGAAAGAAATCAATCAATGACTGGGATTTTTTAGAACGATCAGATTCAATTAACTGGTTTTTATGGGGTTCTCCTAAGTATCTTACACCATACAAGGAGATGAAAAAACTCTTAGATGAGCACCTTCCAATAGATAATTCCGGTATTCATTTCCCTATGCCTTGTGTTAAGATTAGGGACAAATTCGACTAAACGTATTGGCTGTGTTGCTATCGAGTCAATGAAAGCACAATATATTTAGGACTTTTCTCTAAAGACAGCTATTCAGCTATTCAGTCGAACTCTGCTAGATGTATGGCAGAAGTCTGAGATTTTCCCCTGCTTTGCATCCGCTCCTCCCCCGGTCCTCTCGGGGCTAGGCGGGGGAGATCCCCGAGTGGTCCCCGTGTGAGGTAGGAGAGGATACATTATTTCCATCAGACATTCTTCAAACGACTTCGATGTTGCATGTCGAAATGTAGGACATGCTACCAGCTTGTCCGCTTAGCACAGCTAAGCGCTTCCACTGATGTTTATTGGTATAAATCACTAAAGCTCTTTAGCTAAAAATAATCAGGTTCTGTCGAGGGGAATACAGCTCTATCGAGCTGTGGGCAGGCAGGCTGCATGCCCTACAATATGACTTGCAATATTGATCTACGTTCCAGCTCTGAAAGAGCGATTGTTTAATAGCCCCATGCGACTTGTCGCTTGGGGTTAAAGACCTCGGACATTGTTTTAGCCCTGAAGGGGCGCAAGAGCTCGAGCGTGCTCATCTTTCGCCCCTATAGGGCTACAATATTTTTTTTATTACATTACCACATGCCCAAGCATGTGGCTATTGAACTGACGCCTCTTCAAGGCTAAATCATATTATGATAGCTATGTACAAGTGAGGGCACTTATCTCTCAACAACTACGAATGCAATAGCTGTATCTTTTAGGTGGGAAAGTGATACTTTGATATTGGTCAGTGATAGCTTTGTCACTATCTTCTCAGTCTCACCAACGAGTTTGATTGCAGGAGCACCTAACTCATCATTGGTGATGACAATCTCATGAAATGCAAGTCCGTTTCTTAATCCGGTACCTAAGGCCTTAACAAAAGCTTCTTTTGCAGCGAAACGGGCAGCATAGTGTTCATATTTACGTGCTTTACTTTCGCAATAAGTTTGTTCTGAATCACTGAATAATCTACCTTTCATGGTTGGAGTTTTAGTTAGACTTCTCTCGATTCTTGCAACTTCAATTATGTCTGTACCGATACCGTAGATCATCTTAACTCCTTTCCAGTAGATAATGATAAATCTCTTTACTGAGTCTGTTAAACTCATCATTATCAATGCGACGCTCTTTCAAGTCTACTTTGATTCTTCGGAACTCACTCACAGGTGTATGTTTGAAGATAATAATCTCATCCGCTAAAAGCAGTGCTTCATTAATATCATGAGTTATGAGAATAAGGTTTCTGGAATCATGCTCTAAAAGCTCTTTTAAATCATCGATAATATGTAGCTTCAAATAAAGGTCAAGCGAGCTGAATGGTTCATCCATGAGAATCGTATCGGATGGGTAGATAAAACCTCTGGCTATTGCACATCTGCGCTTTTGACCACCACTTATTACGTATGTTCTTTTATCCAGGAGATCATCTATATGCAACGATTTCGCTACTTGATTAATTCTTGCCATAAATTGCTCCGGGTTGGGAAGAATAAACTCAATATTCTGCCTTAAAGTCTTCCATGGAAGCAATCTATCTTCTTGAAACACATAACTTAGATTAGCTGATTCAGACTCAATTACTCCTTCATAATCGTCATCAAGTCCGGCAATGATTCTCAAAAGTGTCGTCTTACCGGAACCGGATGGACCGAGAATTACTGTCTTTCCCGGATTAATATGAATATCAAGATTATCAAAAATAACCTTATCCCCAAATTTCTTAGTAAGATTAGTAAAACTTATCATCTGTAATTCCTCAAAATCCTACTAAAACTAATCGATATTCCACGCTCAAGTAGATATGTAAATAGTACAATAATCACTGTATAAGCCAGAACCTCAGTAGTATCAATGTTAATCCAAGCAGTGTTCAAATCATTACCTATCCCCTGCTTCACGCGACTTATAACTTCTGCCATTACTGATGTTTTCACGCAAAGTCCGATGATTATCTTGTATGCAGAAACAATAAATGTCATTATAGTAGGCAAATAAAGTCCTTTCAGACACTTGCTAAAACTTAGTTTATAGAAATGCACAAGTTCAAGATATTCTCCACTTATCTCTTTTAGACCTTCATAGACATTAAGAATTATGATTGGTAAAGTAGAAATTGCCACAATGAATACAGGTATTACTGAGTTTTCAAACCAAATCAATGCAAGTAACAACCATGAGATGATTGGTAATGATTGGAGCACTATTATTATTGGGTGCATAATGCTATCAACTGCTTTTGAGAAGTGCATAAGGAATCCAAGTAATATTCCTAACAGTAAGGAAATTACTAATCCGACAACAGCTCTCAATAAAGTAATTGAAATAGAAGAATAGAATCCACCCGTCACAACAATAGAACCAATCGATTTTGCTACTTCAATCGGTGAAGGCAGGATCAAAGAACTGAACAGCAATGAAACTAATTGCCATACAACAATGAACGCAATAAAAGGTAGTAGTTTGTTAGTTAAAAAACTCTTCATCAGGGAGTTTACTACCGATTGATTTAGGGGCAACTTTCATTATAGCTTTAAAGTATTGCTTCAACTCCCTCATTGCCGTCTTATCGGTATATACATTGATTGGAGCAATACTTTCTTCAATAACATTATCATTAAACTTGTATCCTAACAGCTTCTTTATCTTTACAGCAGAACTCTTCTTTTCTGTATTCATCTCTTGTTGATACTTCTCAAAAGACTCTATCAAACTTTCTACCAGCTCATCAGATTCTACTTTTATAGATACTAAAGCCAGTTGTGGAATACCCTTACTCTCAGGGTTCAACCTAATCCACTCTTTTGTAAGGTTGATTTGATTTATCGGTCTTTCTGCTTTATTCAAAACAAAAGATGCCAATGGCTGAGGAAGAACAACATTATTGTATTTCCCTGAAACAAAGAACTTAGCAATCTCAGGTGAGTTGCCATACTGCATATCAACTTCAATAGCGTTCTGACCAAAAAGGTATCGTGATACTATGTCCGGAGAACTACCCTGTCCACCAGCATAGAATGATTGCCCATTTAAATCTTTCAACTCATGTATCTCCGGATTGTCGGAAAGAATAATCAACATATCAGTTGAGAAAGTAGCAACCAAATCTAACTGAATTCCATTGTTATATAACTTTGCAGCAACATTGGATGGAAGTAGGTACAAACCTGCTTTCTGCTTCATAAGGGTTGGAAGCAACTCTGTATTTACATCTCTATACAAATTTAGATTAATCTTCTCATTTGTCTCTGCAACTTTTGCAAAAGGATAAGCAATATTAGAAGGTGGTACCCATAACTCTATTGCTTGAAGAGAAAGAGTAGCCACTATTAGTACTATTAAAAATGTAAATCTACTTCTCATCATCGCATTCCAAAGAGCTGATAACCACTATCGGATTTACAGGATTGGCGTTTACAACTCTAAACTTTATTATACTCTCACCACTATCCCAATCAGTAACAACTAATCTATTATTTTCAAGCTTAACTCTGACAGTTTGCTTCTTGCCATTGACTTCTGCAATTATTCTTCTTCCGACTATGTTATCCATCTTGTCTCCTTAGCAAACATCTTTTAATGAGAGTGAAAGTTGTCAATATTTCTACAGAGTCTTATTCAGCACAATATAAAAAGACCACTCCTCAAAGGAATGGTCTTTATAGAATAAGAAACCTTTACTTCATTAATATCATCTTCTTTGTCGTTTCATAACTATCAGCTTTTAACTTATAGAAATATATACCGGAACCAACAACTTCACCATTATCATTTAATCCATTCCAAGTATAATTGCAGACTTTACCTTTGGAAATGATTTGATTCTTTACGAGAGTTCTCACTATCTTCCCCTTGATATCGAAGATAATAAGCTCAACAGTGGTATCTTCTTGCATACAAAAGCTAATGGTTGTATTTGGATTAAAAGGATTTGGATAGTTCTGGAATAGCCCAAAGTTATCGATGAGATCTGGCACTTCACCATCTTCTTCATCTTCATCCATATGAATCTTTACTGAAATTGGTCCATACATTACATTAATATTAGAAATATCAAGATTCTCTAGCCAGTATTCATAAGTAGTATTTTCAGTCAGTACCCAGTCATCAGAAAAAGAATAATGAGTGGGCTCTGAAGATGTTCCTGCTCCAATAATGATATCACCATTCAATTTAAGAAAGTCTTCATTTTCAGTAGAACGGTATATATTCCAGCCAATGCTGTTGATTTCCGATTGTGTAATCCAAGAAATTGAGACCATTTCGCTATCCTGAATATAAGCGGCTGTGAAGTTAGAAAGGGTGACAGGAAGTGGCATATCAGATAAAACCCAAGTGGGATCAGCCGAATCTGATAATGTACCGGAACCTAGAATCCCATCATTAGTACCTGTAGCATCATTTACAACCTGACCGGAACCTTCGTTGAATCTATAGTATGCAACTAAATCTTGCTCAGTACCTGTAATTTCTCTGTTCATGTTATCAACTATTTCAGTTTGAGTTCTAGCATCTCCCCAGATTCTTAACTCATCTAACTTAGCGACAAGCATTCTACCGGATGGGTCACCTGTTGAGCGGCCAATGTTTAATGGTTGAGTTGAGCTTAAAATATTATTGCTCAGATTGCTACTTGCTTTTTCTTCTCCATCTACATAAAGTTTGGCGGTTGTACCATTATATATAACGGCAACATGTTGCCATGTATTCAGGAGTAATACACTGTTAGCTGTTACGGAAACCCAATTCCCTCCAATATTTGAAAATGTGAAATCTAAATCTCCGTTGGGACCTCCATATCGGAATACATATCCTGCGGAATTATTTATGTCCCAATAGTCATTAGCAACTATTGTATTCTTCCAATGAGCATCCTTGAAATCCGTTGGGAACAGCCATGCTTCAATTGATACTGTATTATCTGTAATGTCTAATGAAACATCAAAGCCACAATCAACATAATCATCGCTTCCGTCAAACTCCAAGCAATTGTTCTGAGCATATAAGCTCAGAGAATAAATCGAAAGAATACTAATCAAAAAAAATAACAATTTTTTGTTCATTATAAACTCCTTTTTCATTAACGGTGTAGTAATTCATTTATACCACTTCATTACTGTAATGTCAATGGGAAAAAACGATTATCTAAATCGTAGCATCTATGCTGTTGCTACAATCCCTAAGACAAATCGCAGTCATCCCACTGTTTTCCCACTGTGCACGCACTGTGCACCCAGTGAAACAGTGGGTTGGCAGTGCCTTCACAGTGCGAACACAGTGGGAGCACAGTGCGTTGATGAAAAGTACAGTAAAAGAGAGTAAAAGGGGCAGTAAATATGGCTAAGTTGTTGCAAATTGCACTGTCTATGTCACCCTGAAGCGGTCACCAGTGTGAGTTCGCGAGCTTGGGGAATTGCGACTTCGGAGTGCATTTTAAGGAAGTCCGTTGCCTTATCAGGCTGACAAACTCCCTGAAATGCCGTAAGTTGTTGCAAATTGCGCTGTGTACCTCTTTATGATTGGAGATAACCCTGTTAATTGCTTTAATTC
Organism: Cloacimonadales bacterium (SeqCode); assembly: GCA_963677495.2. GTDB lineage: Bacteria > Cloacimonadota > Cloacimonadia > Cloacimonadales > JAFGVF01 > Zophobacter. The sequence goes on along the minus strand of CAXXOU010000004.1, from coordinate 523,702 downwards.
ATAATCCGCGTAAAAAATGCTTCCTACAGATAATCCTTGACAAATTAGCAGTCTCTTCTTTCGATTGATAAAAATCATCATGGAGGTGATAAATGGAAGCTTTTCATGGAACCACAATTATTGGTGTTAGGAAAGACGGTAAAACTGTGATTGCAGGAGATGGTCAGGTCACATTAGGCAGTACAGTTATTAAAGGTAAAGCATTAAAGATCAGAAAATTATACAATGGTAATGTAGTAGCAGGATTTGCAGGAGCAACTGCAGATGCTTTCACACTTTTTGAAAGATTCGAAGAGAACCTTAAAGCCACAAAAGGCAATCTTAAAAGAGCAGCAGTTGAGTTAGCAAAAGCATGGAGATCAGATAGAGTTTTAAGAAAACTGGAAGCAATGATTATTGTTGGTGATAAAAATGGGTTGCTCCTTATAAGTGGACTAGGTGATGTATTGGAATCAGATGACAATATTATCACTATCGGTTCAGGTGGTAATTATGCATTATCATCAGCAAGAGCACTTTATCAAAACACTGAGCTTTCAGCTAGAGAGATAGCAGAGAAATCACTGCATATTGCAGCTGATATCTGCATTTATACTAACCACAATTTAGTAGTTGAGGAGTTGTAAATGGTAAAAGTAAGTGATTTAACACCTAAAAGAATTGTTGAAGAACTTGATAAATATATTATCGGACAGAATGACGCGAAAAAAGCCGTTGCTATTGCCCTTCGTAACAGATGGAGAAGACAACAGGTAGAGGGTGACCTACAGAACGAGATTGTTCCTAACAACATTATATTAATAGGACCAACCGGTGTTGGAAAAACAGAGATTGCAAGACGTTTATCCAGACTTGCAAATGCACCTTTCATTAAGGTAGAAGCTTCTAAATTCACTGAAGTTGGATACGTAGGTAGAGATGTAGAGTCAATGATTCGTGAGTTATTGGATATCTCAATCAATAAAGTAAGAACCGAGCTGATGGATCAGATGCAACCGAAAGCAAAGAAGATTGCTTTTGAAAAAGTCTTAAACAAGCTCCTCTCCCCTCCTGATAATACTCGAAGAGACAGTGAAACAACTGAAGAGTATGAGGAAAGATTAGCAAGAGCAAAACGTTCACGCGATAAGATGGCTGAAAAGCTAGAGAATGGCGAACTTGATGACAAAGAGATTGAAATTCAGATAGATGATGCACCAAAACCATCTCATATCGAAGTGTTCTCTAATGTGAATATGGAGACAATGGATTTTAACATAAATGATATGCTCAGTAACATCATGCCCGGAAGAAATAAAAAGAAAAATAAGAAGTCCAAGATTTCTGACGCCCTTAGAGTTATGGCTGATACTGAGGCTGCAAACCTTGTAAAGAAGGATGAAGTTGTCAGAATCGCAAAGGAAAGAGTGGAGAACAATGGAATTATCTTCATAGACGAGATTGATAAAATTGCAGAGAACAAGGAGCGTCATGGTGCTGATGTATCCCGTAGTGGTGTTCAACGTGACCTTCTCCCAATTGTTGAGGGCTCTAATGTTCCTACTAAGCATGGTATGGTAAATACATCGCATATACTGTTTATCGCTGCCGGAGCTTTCCATGTAGCAAAACCATCTGACTTGATCCCTGAGTTACAAGGCCGTTTCCCAATACGAGAAGAGCTTAACAGTTTAACTAAAGAGGACTTTGAGCGCATCCTTACAGAACCGGAAACAGCTTTAACAAAACAGTATCAAGCTATCTTTGGAGCTGAGAAGGTTAAACTAACATTTGAGAAGGAAGCGATTAGTTCATTAGCTCAATATGCTTATCAAGCTAACGAGATGATGGAAGATATTGGAGCGAGAAGATTACAGACAATTCTGAATAAACTGCTTGAAGAGTATCAGTTCCAGATGCCGGACAAGAAGTTGAAGAAAGTTGTAATCACACCTGAACTAGTTGATGAGCATCTTGGAAACCTAATCCAAAACGAGGATCTGTCGAAATATATCCTGTAGAAATAAAGATAATTATAGAAAAGGGTCAGAATAAATCTGACCCTTTTTATGTTTAAATAATTTCTATTCCTCAATTCCCAGCATTGCCAATTCATCATCAATACTGTTTCTAGTGATGAATGGGATAGCAAAATACATTGTTGTACCCTGGGTATATTCAGATTTAACCCAAATGTTTCCACCCATCAGCTGAACTACTCTTGAGGCAATGGATAGTCCTAATCCAGTTCCGGAGAACTTTATATGGTTACCATCCTTAATCTGGTAGAAAGGCTTGAATATCTTATACTGTTCTGAAGAATCAATTCCTATGCCTGTGTCTTTTACCCAGAAAAGTAAGTTGTCGTTATCATGAACCTGATAACCAAACTCAATATGCCCTAATTCAGTAAATTTAACAGCATTATCAAGCAAGTGTTCCAGAACCGCTCTAAGTCTCTTTGCATCGCTGAATGTGTGATCTTGATCATCTTCAAGACCTGTTTTGCATATAAGTTTTATCGGTTTTCTTGAGTTTTTAATTGTACTCTCTACATCATTAAACAATTCTTTCATCATTGCATTAATACTGAATTCATCAGGATAAAGCTTGTATTCATCCTGTTCCAGTTGAGATATCTCAATAATATTTTGAACGACTCGCAGAAGATAATCTGAGTTTGTATGTATGATATCGACATACCTCTCAACGGTCTCTTTAGGTGTCTCCTCATTCTTCATTAGGTATGAGAATCCAACGATTGAATTAAGCGGAGTTCTAATTTCATGAGAGAAGTTATTAAGGAAAGTTGACTTAAGTCTATCATTAACTTCTGCTTCCTCTTTAGCTCTAAGCAGTTGACGCTCATACAATTTGTGATGAGTAATATCATTCACCATAAGAACAATGCTATCCTGGAAATCATGAATAATCTCCTCTTGAGGAGCAATGTAGATACCCATTAAGCTAACAGCGATAGTGACATTATCAAGTTTAATAATGCATTCATCATTTGTATAGTAGCCACTCTTATCAATATTTGCGATAATTGTGTCCCAGTTGTCTGAGCCTTCAAAGGTTATCTTCTTTAGCAAGTTCTCTACTTTAATTCCAATGATATCTTCTTTCTTCATTCCAAAGAAAAGAGTACCGGCTTTATTAGCAAAACGTATTGTTCCGTTTCTGTTGATCACAAACAAGCCTTCTAACAATTTTTCAGTAACAGTTCCTAAGGCTTGATTTACACGTCCTTTTTCAGTTCTTCTGCACTGAATGAAATAGATTAGCATTAACACAGATGCAACGAATACAACAGTAAGTAAAGTTGTAACATTTCGCTTTGTAACCATTACATTATAGTAATCACCATCAATCGATCTAATGAAAAATCCGAAATGATTATTATCGGAATCAAGTATTGGGAGAAAAAGAGCAAACATTGAAATACCGTCTTTTGACAGCTTTGTACTAAATGGTCTGAGTTTGTAAAACTTATCACGAATCTGAGTGTAGTATACCTGCTCAATAGATGATGCCATAAGCTTAACATCACCTTCCTGGCTATCAGCATTATCAAAAAGTGTGAAACTATCATTAAACAACGTTTTTATAGATTGACCCTCATTTTCTGTATCTACCAAAATATTGTTTTTTAGCCATAGATATTCGTTGCTTGAGCTTTCCTGTTTTTCAAGTAACTCTTCAACACTAAACAAACCTTTGTTACACTCGACACTACCAACTACACTACTATTTTGATGGAGTGGAACGATCTGACGCAAAGCAAAATGATTATTATCTTTTGCTTTGAGAAAAAGCTCACTATTGCAATTAAGTGAATCAATTCCCTTCACTTCACTCAGATAACCAAAAGAGTTATTCAGAGAGTTAAAGCTGTCTTGATTATCAATTGTAACCAAAACAGAACCATCATCAAACAAAACTCTAACCTGATCCATAGTTAGCGTATGGCTTAAGCGATAAAATGGAGAAAGTTTTCTAAACAGTTTTTGTCTATATGCATTTAACTGGATCTGAGATCTTTTGTTTTCTTTAACAAGTTTTAATATCTCGTCATTATCTCTGACTAAATCATGAAGTTTCTGACTCTCGACAAAGGAGTTTACGAAAGTATAGCTTTCGTCTTGAGATCGAATCCATTCTGTTATATCATCAGTAATCAATTTAGTCTTGATATTATCCAATAATTTAGTTGATACCTTATGGTGATAAGATGCATCATTAACGATCTTCGTTATCAAGGCATCCCTATTGACAACTCTTATAAAGTCAGAAGAAGCTGTTGAGAAATCATCATCAATAATCTCCATCGTTTTAATTGTACTGTTAGTCTTGAAGTCAACCCAGGCTTTAAAATTCCTCCTAAAGTTAAAATGTTGTAGTGAGATAGTAACAATTAAGGAAACAATGAAAATAAGGAAAATCCTTCTCAAGAAAGCTTTGTTATGTTGCATATTATAATTCATCCATGTAGTATTTTTAAGTATGTCAACTAAAGTATAGTTATAATGAAGGATTTCGCAAATCAAGAATTAGGAAAACCAGATGATTTTCAAAGATTTTTGGATTGATAGAATGTGAATAGATACCTATTGGTCTTGTCCTCGAATACTTAACTAAACAGATTCTGGAAGAACTTTTTTTCTCTTCTTTAGATCAAACAATAGAGGTAATGATATTACTGACATTACTAATGTATTGATATACCAGAGAAATGATAAGGCTATAGCTTGTTCTGAAGATATATTGTAAAGGCTGAAAAGCCACACAAAGGATAGTTCTCTAACTCCCATACCTCCAATGCTAATAGGTAGAGCAGTAATTAACCACATTATTGTTACAACAAAAATCACATCTGTAAAACCTACTTCCATCCCAATACTTCTACTAAACAGAAAGAAAATAACAAATGATGCAAAGTGTATTGGAACGCACAACAATAATGATTTAAATACTCTTCCTTTATTCTCTACATAAAACGATATTGATTGCCTCCAGTTGTCCAAAATACTTTTTATCCAAACATGTTTAATGTTTACTTTCTGTGAAATCACTTCTATAAAATCCAATACTCTTCTGTTGAAAGCTGCGTACATACATCCAGTGAAAAATAAAAAAACGAGTATTATCTTCCATAATTGGATGTCTAACTGTTGACTAGAAAACATAAGAGCAATAAGTCCAAAAATAAAAATCGATATCAATCCAATGACTCGATCAATAACAACTGCAATAACATTTTTAATCCCACTTCCCTTCTTCTCCTTTATTGCATATAGAGTCTTGACGAAATCTCCCCCAAGAGCTCCAGGCATTATCTTATTGAAAAGGTGTGAGATCATTGTAAGTCTGAAATATGACCAGTTGCTGAGTTGAGAATCATGATCAGGATGCATATTTTTCCATCTCATTCCTGCTAACCATGTTCTGAATAGAGAGATGCAAATTGTAACACCATATATTGGTAGGTAAACATGTTTTAATTGTTCATAAACTCTACTAAAATCAATGTTCAAGAAGAGAAATAAGACACAGATTAGAAAGACAATAATATTTACTAATGTCTTAAATCCTTTAGACTTGAATAGATTTTTACTCAGTTTTAATTGCATTATAACAACTTCTCTCTTTCAAGATGAGTGGGTAGTTTTCTAGTTTCAATCAGTATTCTAAGAAGATATTCACCAACTATACCTAGAGTAAACAATATCGTTCCTGAAAAAAAAGTTACCATCACCATTAATGATGTCCATCCCTTTATAGAAGAACCATGTAAAAAGTATCTTACTACTAAGTAGCCTGCATAACCCAATCCTAGGAAAGCAAAGAAGACTCCTAAGAAGCTGATAAACTTTAAAGGTAATATGGAGTTATCAAAAATATTATTAAAGAATCTTTTAACAAGTCTATTAAATGAATAGCCACTACGTCCAAACTTTCTCTCCTTATGCTCGACCATTACTGATGAAATCCTACTAGTTGTAGCCCTAATCATACTACCTATACCAGGTCTTGCTATCCTAATTCCGGAAATCTCTTTAGCAATGCTTCCTCTTACTATTCGAAAAGTTGTAAACTTCAGTTTACCATCTGTTTTAAACATAATAGAACTGAAGACTTTCATCAGCTTGGTTCCTATGTTTCTAACTATAGAGTGTTGCTTAGATATATATGTCCCAATTACTACATCAATATCTTCGTTCTCTAGTATATGATTAATAAGTTTGGGAATCTCTTCTGGTGGATTTTGTAAATCATCATCAAGAATAACAACATAATCACCAGTACAATATTTAAATCCACACTGGGTAGCTGAATGTTGACCTGAGTTCTTTGATAGATTAATTGCTTTTACCTTATCATACTTTTCATGTAGTTCCTTAAGAACTTTCCATGAGTTATCCTTTGAACAATCATTTACAAGAATAATTTCATAATCTGCATTCACTGTTGTTTCATATACATTTTTTATTCTTTCACATAACTCAGGTAATGACTTTTCTGAGTTATAAACAGGTATTACATTAGAGTATTTCACAGTTTTTAATCCTAATCTATAATAAAACAGTTGCTCGTCTTGGTTCAACAATGCAATTCAATCGCAAAGAAACTATTCTTACTCCGCTTGCACGTTGGTTCCCTATATTAATAAATGTTGCAATAGCAGTAGTGTCCCCCCCAATTCCTAGTGGGCCGATATTAGTTTCATTCAACTTATTAGTGAACATCTTCTCATATTCATTTTGTACGCTGAAATCAGATTTCACCATTGCTTCCAGCATCAAAGAAGTAGCTTCAGAATGAGTTCTACCAATACCAATAAATGGAACACAAGGAGTACAACCTAACAATGCAGCTCCTTCTTTTGCCCAAGTTAGTACTTCTTCCAGTACAGTATCAATAGAACGTTTATGGAAAATTCTGAAAGTTTTCCCTCTTATTTCAGGTCCCCCACCTTGTAAGAGTATATGCAACTTAATCAAATCTCCATCTATATACTTTATTATCATTGGAGCTGGTTTTAACTGACCTGAGTCTTCCGATAATCCTGCCGTCTGTTCTACTCTCTCAATATCATTTCCTAAAACTGCCATCGGTCTGCCTGGAAGCATACGCAACCCTTCAGCTATTCCATTCTGAATATCTTCAAGAATTCGGCCTGTAATCTGTCTATTTTTTCCGACTTCAAGAATCAACTGAGGAATGCCAGTGTCATCACAAAGCGGTTTCTTCTCTTTTTCTGCAATCTCAGCATTCTCTAAAATCTTTTCAATCATCCATTTTGCATGAGAACACCTTTCTTTCACCATATAGTCCCTTAGAGCTTGTTTATGCTCATCAGTATATTTCGTTGAAGCGTCAATCACGCCTTTTGCAACTTTTTCAATGACTGAGTTCATGTTTTCCTCCATTTAACAATCTTTCATGATCCTGCCATGAGCAGCAGCGATAACGATTGGAAAGTTCTCAACGTATAATTTGTGAAGGGCTTCTATACCTTCATCCGGAAAAGCTACGACTTCAATGGATTTAGCTTTACTAGTTAGTAACGCAGACAGTGGAGGAGTTATTGCGTAGATAGAACCATTTCTTTTGAGTTCATCAATAGTTGTAGAACGTAGTTCTCCTTTACCAATATGAATCTTCACTCCAGCTTTCGATAAAGCTGGGATAGAACTTTCTATCTCAAACTTGTTACTTGATGTGGGACCTATTCCAGCAGCACTAACAGCTGTATGGAAGATAGCTGATCCTTCAAGATTCAGATCTTCTAATGCATCCTTCTCGATGAGTTCAACAAGTTTAGGAAGAGCAGCATCACGTCCCGTAAAGATGTACCCGGTTAACTCGATAAAATCCCCTACTTCTAACTCATTGACCTGTTCCTGACTTATAGGCATGTTGATTTTCTTAACTTCTTTCATGTTACTCTGTTCCTATCAATAATTGTTTCGAAATTGCTTCCATCTTACTTAGAACATCATCATTAACTTGGTTAGTAAAAATGATTTCAGAATGTTCCTCAATAAGGCTGTTTGGCCAATACCACCATTCTATCTTCAATAATCTTTTTATCTGCTCATCACTAAAGCGACGTTTAATTTCTCTACCTGGAACTCCAGTTATGATTGCATATGGTTCTACATCTTTCGTAACTACTGCTCCGGCACCAATAATTGCTCCATGACCTATCTTCACTCCCCGAAAAATTATTGCACCTGTTCCAATCCATACATCATTACCAATTTCAGTAGTCCCAATTTTCATCAATCGTTTCTTGATGAATTTGTTATCGTTGTGGTTAACAATTCCTTTCATCATTGTATTGAATCTCCAATGGGGATAAGAGGTGACATTTTTATAGTCGTGATTACCACCACCAATCGAGATATTCCAGCTTAAGGAGCAATACTTTCCAATATTTGTTGATATAATCATGGTGTTTAATCCTGTATATGTAAACTCTCCAAGTGTCGATTTAAATATGTAGTTCCTACGGTTTATAGATGCATATCTATTGATTGTAGATTCAACTATCATTGCATAATCGCCGATAGAAGCCCCTTCTAATATCTTACTTTTCTTTATCTCTGCATGATTAAAAACTTTTGCCTTTTCGCTGATATCTGACTCAATTACAATTGATGAATTGCTAATATTGGACATCTTTACCTCTCTACTAAAAATCATTATACATGATGTTTTCACCATCTGAATTCAATACTTCTAAAGTCTTTTTTGCAATCTTAACTTTCTCTTCCATCTCTTTTTGATTTTCACCAACTACGATAAAAGCTCCAACTCTATCACTACTCCTTAAGTCAGCCCCAATACTCATGCCCGTAGTTTTATATGTATAAAAGTCTTTTATAACACCACTTTCTATTAATTCATCACCACCTGCGATAGATGAGAATACTCCTGGTTTAGCATAAATCAAATATGTCATCAAATTTGTCTTTGGATACATAACTTCGAAACTCGATTCAGACTTTAGTAATGAATTCACTGATTCATGTACAATGTTGATACCAGTATGAATTTCGATCATCTTATTACTTAATCCTCCACCAATCCTAGGTGCAAATTCTAGGACATAAATATCGTCATATTTGATAATCGCTTGGATGAAAAGAGGTGTATTATCTAGTTTAAATGCAAAAGCAATACTATCTGCGATATGCTGAATCTGTTGTTGTAGCTTTACTGTTAACTCTGCGGGTACAGTTGAGCCAATAGTTTGTAATACCGAACCTTCTGGTGTGTACAAGTTTCTTCTCTCTTTGGTCATTAGAACTTCAACCGAACCATTCCTAACAAAGCAATCAATTTGAATCTCAACTCCATTTATGAACTCCTCAATGATTCCCTGGTTTGTTCTACTTATCTCAAGAGCTTCTGCCAATCCTGACCTCAATTGTTGGACGTTCTCAACACGCTTTACACCTTTAGAACCATTACTATCCGCAGGTTTAACCACCAAAGGAAAGGACATGTCATTGAAATCAAACTCATTTAAGTTTGTCACATAGGCATGTTTGGGAGTTGGTATCTGGTTCTCGACCATTATTCTTTTCATTAACCCCTTGTTAGTAACATTGAGTGCAGTAGCATATGAATACGGCTTGGGTAGATTTAGTTTTTCAGAGACATAGCAGGCTGTAACATTTGCTTGATCCATATTGGTTGTTACAACAAGATCGACTTGTTTCTGCTTTGCAACTTCCAAAACAAGGTCCATATCAAGTGTACTTTCCTGAATATGTTCATCACAGTAATCACGTGCAGGAGGATGCTTGAAGTAATCAACTAATATTGTATAATACCCTCTTTTTCTTAAGTCTCTGAGTAATGGTATATGAGCACTGACGCCAGCGAGTACCAACGCTTTTTTTGTTTTCATTATTTATCTCTACATATGTTTAATAAACACGTTTATGTTCAATTTCTTGAACCTTGCCTAGATTATGCAGGTTTATGTTTTCAAAAGCACTACTGATTATTTTGCTAAATGAGTCATAAGAAACCCCACCAACATGCGGAGTCATGATAACATTCTCTAAGCTTTTAAAGGGATTCGTATCACTAACTGGTTCTTGGTAAAACACATCAAGTCCCGCCCCGCTAATTCTATTACTTATCAAAGCTTGAGCTAGATCTTCTTCAACAATTAACTTACCTCTAGCAGTATTAACAATAATCGAGTTTTGCTTCATTTTTTCAATAAACTCTTTATCTACCAGATTCAAAGTATTATCTGTTAATGGACAATGGAGGCTAATAATATCTGACCTTTTCAATAGTTCATCCAGCTCCAGATAACTAATACTAAGCTTCTGCTCCTCTTCTTTGGGAATACGTTTTATATCAAAATAGAATATTTCTGATCCAAAAGCTCTTATTAGTTTTGAAACATGTTCACCAATTTTACCTAGACCAATCAAACCAACAGATTTTGAGCCTAGATCCCTGCTTTGTAACCCTAGTTCATGCTTTTCCCATTTACCTTTTCTAACACTATGATCACAAAGAGTAAGTTTTCTCAAAACAGATAATATTAGTAAAACGGTGTGCTCTGCGACTGATTTTGCGTTAACACCTCTATTTACGTAAAGTGGTATGTCTGAAAGCCGGAGATACTGCAAATCGATACTATCCAGACCGGCACCTGATCTTTGTACCATTCTTAGCCTTTTTGCATTTTTAAGAAGTTCGTGATCCACTTTTGTCCTCCCACCGGCAATCAAGTAATCTGCCTGTGGTATAAGTTTAAGAATCTCTTCTCTACCAGGCCTAGATAATAGCAAAACATTATAGTCTGAAGGAATAATACTTCGGATAATCTCTAATGCTCTACCTTTGTAGTAGTTAGTAAACAAAATATTTGGCATTTTTACCAATACTACTTTTTAGGGCTATAGATAGCATCTGAATAGTACTGTTTAATTACTCGATTAACCAGCCCTACTTGTTTAGCTCTTTGTTTAGCTTCAGCAACAGTTGTATCCCAACCATGTGTTTTTGCAACAGACCCACCTGTTTTGAGGTAAATAGGTGCAGCTACTCTAATCATTTCGGGGACATCATAATGACGTATAAATCCACCTGATGATTTTGGATTCTCTGTGTGTAAATCAATTGGTACATCTATCGCTTGCCTTAGCGCTGAAAGCATCGGTATCTGTAAATCACGAACCGGATTTATTGAGTTTGCACCTAAACTTTCAAGCAACTTAAAAGAGCATGGATTTCCATGACCTGTATGTGCAGAAATCTTGAAATTCACTGCCTTTGGTAACTCTCCAAGTTCTCGCATCTGATTCAGTACCCATAACAAACCTTCATCATAGAGCAAGAAAGTATTACACCCAAGAGCATTAGCTCTTTTTACATCTTCAATTGCTCTGACTATCTGTTCTTGGCCTCTAAGTCGCAAACCCATTCTCTGCCCTTCGTCAGTGTGAACTGATGCACTTGTATCATAAGTTGCTCTTGGACCAATTGATAATACTAAATCAACTTTACCTATCTTTGCCAATGATACCATTTCAGTAATATCTTTATCAGAAAGAAGCATTATGCCCTTGGTTTGCGTAACTCTATGTATACTTAAATCTAAAGAATCTATTTCTTCTAACAATGCCTTCATTGAGGTGGGATTCTGGATACCAGGTACTTCAAAGCGATACTGCCCACCATCATCGAATCTCTTCTCGGAAGTTGGTATACTAAACAAATCACCGGTCGGTAGCCCTATTTTCTTTAAGAAATCTCTAGTCTGTTTCATTTAACCTCCATTTCTATTAAAGTTATCTATTTCTATAGGTTATGCATTAAATCTTGGAATCTATTTTCTATATCCCAAATGCAGTTCAAAAGCGTTTTGGCTTCAGAGAGTGTTTTCCCACCATATATCAAAAGGTCAATAAATAAATCATTAATTTCTGCTGATGTTATTTGTGTCTCAGGTTCACCTTTGGGTAATACAACCTCAGCATTAAACGATTCCTTGTTAGAAAGCTTAATTAAAACTCTTGCTCCTCTCTCTTTAGGAACTCTGGAGGATAACTCAGCATCTGCTTTTATTGTCATTTTATCCATTAAAGAATAAATTTCCCTATTCTCTAAGGTCTCTTTACTAAATTCCAGCACTCCGGCTTTTCCATAAATCAAAGCTACTGCGATACTAAATGGTATACTCATTTTTGCAGAATTAATGTTTGGGATTGATTTATGTTCATGACCTCTAACTGCTAAATCATAGGTCTCAACAGTAATAGTCTCTATATCGCTTAAAGCAAAATCATGGTCACTAAGAATCTTTAGGGTAGAATCTATTGCTGAATGACTATGTCGACAAGCAGCATAAGGTTTCAAATAGATTTCGTTTATCTTGAAAGAGTTCTGCTCTGATATAGGTAACAGATCATTATGTCTATTTCCACAGATGTTTTTCACTAATCCTCTTTCTCCTCCAAGAACATCATTCGGACCTTCAAATCCTGCCAATCCCATATTCACAGACATTAATCCAGCAAGAGAAGCGTTTGCAGCATTGAAAGGTTTTAAATCTGAACCATCCATAATAGTCTCTAACAAACCGGATGATGCAGTCCCTGCAGCGGAAAGTGTAGCTTTCACCTTTTCATTTGAAAGTCCAAGACTAAAAGCTACACCCATTGCAGCACCAATAGAACCGCAAATCCCGGTTGCATGATAACCATTTAGCTTAAGAGCTGGTTGCATAATATGTGCAAGACTTATTACTGCTTCATATCCAACAATTATCCCAAAGAGTATATCAACTCCGTTCAAGTTCTCACTCTCTGCTTTTGCTAAAACTGCCGGGATCACTGTAGCTCCAGGATGTACCATTCCGAAACGTTCACCATCATCAATCTCGGAAGCATGACACATCAAACTGTTTAGAAGAACTGTATTGTGAATACTGTTCTTCTTATTATAACCAATAATAGTGCTCATTCCTGCATCGATATCTAAGTCTTCAACAAGCCTATCAATCTTACTTCCAAGTATTCTCTTTCCTGCATACACAGAACCTATATGGCTAATCAAGCAAATCTTAGCTTGTGTGTATACTTCTTCCGGTATATGTTCTTTCTTCAGTCGAAAAAGGTTATCAATAAACCTGTTCGTTAAATTTTCCTTCAACAATTACTGCCTTCTTTTAATATAAACAGAGTTTAAGATATTCTGTTTCGCTCTCAATAACTCCATAAGCCTTCGCACGATTAACAATCTTCTTCGCCCAATTCCTATGCGGATTTATCTCATTCATCTTGTTTGCTTTTTTACTCTTAATTACGCCACCCTTTGTTCCAAGAATCTGGGTTGCATCCTCATACTCTTCTTTAGTAACTGTTTGCATTGCATTAACAAACTTTAGATGTGATGGATGAATAATAGTTTTACCAACAAACCCATTGGCTTTATCTAAAATGACTTCTCGTAATAAGCCGTCAATTGCCTCATTAAGAATAGTATTCCTCTTCATTAAGGAGCGATGGATGTCCTCTTCAAGTAGCTCTTTTAAATCCTCTTTCTTATGAGCTAAGAAATATTCCCAAACCGGACCTGAGACCACATAATTGTTGTCATCTCTTGTGAACACATTCAATATATCAGACAAACAATCCCGAACTGTATGAATGTCATGAATAGAGTAGTTGATACCTCGTCTAACTCCAAATATTGATGAAAAGTCTGTTCCTCCAACCCTTATGTTGAGTATCAAATCTTTGTAAGGACGCAAGGTATTAGAGATAGTGATTAACTCTCCAATACGAGTTTCTTTCAAAGCAAGAGTTTTTCCTTCAAAAATTGGCATGCCATATAAAACTGTTTGAAACTTCTCATTAACATCTTTAAGATGCTCTAAATACTCTTTTGCATTGCTACTATAGAATTTGGGAAATACAAAACCAGAAAGAATCTTTGCTTGAGTAGATGACAATCTCTTTGTAAACTCTTTAAATTGAAGAGGATTTCTAACACGTACAAAGATTAATGGGATCCTATCAATTGTTGTATCTCCATTATTAATGGCTTTTACTAACTCTTCTAAATGATACAAAACATTGCATTCAGCTGAAGGTAAGTCAGATTCTTGTATTGCATCTTCGAAACACATAACCATGGAAGTTAATCCATCTAATTTGTTGTTGATGATTTTGTGTAATATTTCTTTTGTCCCCGGCATATAAAGCGTAGCTCCTACACAATACTGTAACAACTCTCTATCTGTGTTCTTATCAAATTCTACAGGCTCTACAAAGAACTTAAAGTTCTGATTATATTCATGATGCTTCATTATACCTCACAGTCTGTATATCAATGTTTTGTAGTGATAAATGTATGAGTCTTTGTAAAAGTAAGCTAGATTAAATCTATAAAAATCCATTTCTTAGCCTAATCTCGTTATTATTAACATTTTTAAGAAAAACTCATCGCTTGATTACATTTTACATTCATCGTTAGATTAGATGAAGAGAATACCCTCTATTAACTTTTATGTTGCTTCAAAAGAATCGCTTCTCTTCAACTAATTTTGGTGTATCATACACCCCATCAATTCATTCTATTTATGCGATTGTAGCAAGTGTGTCAAGTGATTTGTTTGGTTGGTAGTTGACTTGAACTATTATGTGTCAAACTCATACTCTTAGTTCTTGAAATCGTGCTATTCTCCAAATTGCCATACTTTTCATTAACGTCTACTCTATTACAACCTTATAATACTCGGGACTTTCGCACGAATCTCGCGGGACTTTGCCCGAGTAATCCCTACAAATTCCAATTAAGATCCCCTATTAGTCCCGAAGATTATAAATGAGAAGAACAACTCCGTTAACAAACAAAAAGATATACCGCATTATATTGGGACTGTTTTTGAAAATTGTTTCTACTTCTTTTTTTAACTTGACCCTTAATCTTTTATATTTGTTCTTGTTAACTAAGTAAACTGACATGAGGTATTATGAAGACTATACTTATAACCGGAGGAGCTGGTTTTATCGGTTCTAATTTCATTCATTTTCTGTTTTCAGAACATAAAGACGAGATAAAGATTATCAATGTTGATAAACTTACTTATGCAGGGAATCCTCTTAGTTTAAATGATATTCAGAAGAACTACTCCAATAATTATCATTTTGAAAAAGTAGATATTGCAGACTACGATGCACTTGAAAAAGTGTTTGAAAAATACAATCCTGACACAATAGTCCATTTTGCTGCTGAGAGTCATGTGGATAGATCAATTACAGGACCAAAAGAATTTATAGATACAAATATCAATGGTACATTCAATCTTTTAGAATGTGCCAGAAAGCTATGGAAGGATAGAACTGATGTTCTTTTCCACCATGTTTCAACTGATGAAGTATATGGTTCGCTGACTGATGAAGGCTTCTTTTATGAAACTACGGCCTATGACCCACATTCTCCATATTCAGCTTCAAAAGCAGCAAGTGATCATTTGGTAAGTGCATATTTCCACACATACAACCTTCCTGTCACTATCTCAAATTGTTCCAACAATTATGGACCTTATCAGTTCCCTGAGAAACTCATACCTGTAATGATAAACAATATGTTAGAGATGAAACCTCTTCCTATCTATGGTAAAGGACTCAATGTTCGAGATTGGCTTTATGTTGAAGACCATTGTAGAGCAATATGGAATATTATTCAATTAGGTAAACAGGGTGAGACATATAACATTGGTGGAGAGAACGAAATACGTAACATTGACATTGTTCATACCCTTTGTGAACTAATGGCAGAAGAACTTGGTAAAGAGAAAGACTATTACAAACAATTAATCACTTATGTGAAGGATAGACCTGGTCATGATTGGCGTTATGCAATCAATATGGACAAGTTAAAAGATGAACTTGGATTTAAACTAAGTGTTGATTTCGCTGCAGGCATTAGAAAAACGATTAAATGGTATCTGTCCAACAAAGAGTGGATGGATGACATTAAAAGTGGTGACTATCTGAAATGGATAGAAACAAACTACTCCAATAGATAACATTTAAGGGTCATCCTGTATGACCCTTTTTTTACGCCTTAACAGCAATAATCCCCTTTATCTTCTTAATCTTATTCTGCAAACTTTCCAATTGTTTTTTATCTGTAACCAAAACTGTCATAAACACTTTCAGCATCTCTTTTTCCGGAACTAATCGATGATCATGAACTTTCACTTTCGCTTTCGCGACAACTATCATCACTTTGTCATAGAGGTGTGGTTTATTCATAGCCTCCACAACTATTCTGACCGGGAAGAGATCCTTACCCTTACCTCGCTTATCCCAAACTACATTTACTATCCGTTCACTTTCTGTTTCAAGAAGATTCTTGAATGCAGGATTTTTACAATCCTTAAGATGAATCGTTAAACCTCGTCCTCTTGTGACATATCCCACAATATCATCTCCTCTAACAGGATTGCAACATTTTGCAAAATGAACCATGAGATTATCGATTCCATCTAATGAGATTGCATTTTTTATTGTATCATATGGTTTTAAACTGATCTCCTCACCTGAATCTTCCACTTCAGCTTCAGGTGGATAAAGCAGTTCCCATACTTTTATTGGATCAAGTGTACCACGGCCTAACGCAATTAGAAGTTCTCTATCATCTTCAAACTTGCATAACTCAACAGCTTGTGTTAAAAGAGCATCTCGCTTCTTCTTTTTCGGTGTCTTTTTATAAAATCTATCAAATAGCTTCTGCCCTAGTACATATGCATCCTCGAGTTCTTTTTGCCTAAACCAGCTTCTTACTCTTTGTTTTGCTCTAGTTGTTTTTAAGAAAAGAAGCCAATCTTTACTAGGTTTAACTACCTTTCCACTTACAACTTCAACCAAGTCCCCGTTACTAAGGATAGTATCAAGGGTAGCAATCTTTCCATTTATCTTTGCACCTTTACACTTGAATCCCAGATCAGTATGCACTGAGAAAGCAAAGTCCAAGGCTGTTGACCCTGCAGGCAACTCTAAATAATCACCTTTAGGAGTCTTAACAATTACATTATCCATGTTAAGGTCTGATTTCAGAGATCGTACAAATTCAGATGGATCTGCATCAGGATGGTTCTTTAAGAATGTTCTCAACCATTGTACCTGCTTTGCAATATTTTCTGTCTGTACAGCAAGCCTTTTATTGACTTTTTGCCCAACATCATAAAACTCTTTGTATCTCCAGTGAGCTGCTCGTCCCTCCTCAGCCTCTGCATGCATCTCATGGGTTCGTATCTGGATTTCTACATTCCAACCCTCTTCACTTATAACCACATGATGTATCGACCGATATCCATTCTGCTTAGGCTGAGCTATATAGTCTTTAAACCTCTCCGGGAGGGGGATAAACTTGGAGTTGATAATATCCAAACTTTTATAACAATCATCAATACTTTCCACTATAATTCTTATAGCCGTGTAATCATATATCTCTTCGTAAGAAAGTCTTCTTCTCATTTTCTTACGAAAGATACTAAAGAAATGTTTGCTTCTCCCTGAAATACTAGCGTTAATCCCTATATCATTTAAGTATTCTTCAACTTGCTTTACAAAGTACTTAACATAGCTGTCTCGTGTAGTCCTTTTCTCATGGATATGTGCATTAATCTCTTTGTATTGCTCTGGATATAGATGCTTCAGACAAAGATCCTCCAACTCCCATTTCAAAGAGGTTATACCAAATCGATTGGCTAAAGGAACATAAATCTCTAATGTCTCACTTGCAATTGTCTTCTGCTTTTCAGGTGAAAGATACTTCAGTGTACGCATATTGTGGATTCGATCAGCAAGCTTAATAAATATAACCCTTACATCTTCGACAACAGCAAACAGAAGCTTTCTATAGTTCTCGGCTTGCTGCTCAAAAGGACTTGCTTGCATCGAATATGAAAGTTTTCCAACCTTTGTAACACCATCAACTAGCTTGGCTACTTGTTCTCCAAATATTTCACGAATCTCATTTTCTGTAATCCCAGTATCCTCTACTACATCGTGCAGGATACCGGCAGTGATTGTTGTACAATCCATCTCCATCTGAGCTAATATATAAGCTACATTCATAGGATGAATTATGTAACGCTCTCCTGATGCTCTCTTTTGCTCTCCATGAGCATTTAATGCATAATCCCATACTTTCTTTAAGCGCACGCTATCTACATTGGGAGAAACCTTTTGCATCTCATCTATAAAATTTTTCGGTGTTAGTTCTATATACTTCATACTCGCTAATTACTATTACCTGCAATTTCATGTCAACGGAATATAATCTCACATTCTTCAAGCTCTCCCTATGCCCTCTTTCAATTATCGGGACTCACACGGGAATCTCCCGGGAATCACTCGGGACTCTCTCGGGGCTTTGCTCGAGTAATTCCCGTTGTATTCGCGATGAAATCCCCTCCGTCTCCCGTGAGTTGAAAGAGTGGGATAAAGCGTGTAACTGAATTGCTAAAGAGTACACAAACCTCGTGCTTATATAAAAAAAGAAGTTGACTCATAGTTATTTATTTCTAACTTTGTGTTATATATTTATAACATGAGGAGGTGTAATGAAGAAACATGTTCCACTTTTACATTTTGGTATGGGAATAATGATTCACCAGTTATTTGTAGTAATCATCTTGAAAGTGCTTGAAAAAACTGATTTATTAAACAGCTCATGTCTGTTAGATTTTGCGTATGTGCTTGCGGTTGTAGTTTTGCTATTTATAATTATTTACACAACGATAAAAAGAAAACGTGCTGGTGAACCTGAAAATGATGAGCTGTCTCTAAAAATTAGGAATAGGGCATATGCTTTAGCAGGTGGACTAAATCTATTTATCTGGATAGAATTGGATAGATTTGGAAGTAAAATTGAATCAATTGAATCACTAATGGGTATCGGTTTCTTTTTAAGTGTGTTGACTTTCATTATCTCTTATATCATTATAAGGTTTACATACAATGAAAACAAGGATTAAAGAGCTCAGAGCTAGGGATGACATCACTCAAAGCCAACTAGCCAAAGCCGTTGGAGTGAGACGAGAAACCATAGTGTTTCTTGAGAAAGGAAAATACAATCCTTCGCTTAAACTTGCATATGATATCGCAAAAGTGTTTAAGTTATCCATAGAGGAAATCTTTATTTTTGATTAATTATTTCTCGACATGACATCAATATCGAATATGTTAATATTAAATCAAACTAAATTGGAGCAGTATGAAGGACGTTAATATTGATGCAATTTATGAAGTGTTAGGTGAATACTTCGTAACATATCAGACCCCGGTTGTTGACCTGGTTGAAGCACAGACCCATGACCCTTTTAAGATTCTTGTCGCTACAATTTTAAGCGCTAGAACAAAAGATGAAACTACTACCGAAGTAGTAAAGAAACTGTTTAAAGTAGTTGATACATATAAAGACTTACGCAAGTTCTCTGCAGAGGAGTTGGAACAGCTTGTGTTTCCCGTCGGGTTTTTTCGACAAAAAGCTAAATACTTACAAAAACTACCAGATGTATTGGATGAGAAATTCAAGGGTAACATCCCTGATGAGATAGATGACTTAACACAATTGCCTGGAGTTGGACGTAAAACAGCAAATCTTGTCAGAGCGATTGCCTTCAAGAAACCCGCTATTTGTGTAGATATTCATGTGCATAGAATCAGTAACAGATTTGGCTATGTTGAGACAAAGACACCATTTGATACTGAGATGGCATTGCGAGCAAAACTTCCTGAAAAGTACTGGTTAAATATAAACTCATATTTAGTAGCATTTGGTCAAAACCATTGCCGTCCTATAAACCCTAAATGTTCTACTTGCCCAATTTATGATTATTGTCACAGAGTTGGAGTGAAAACAAAATATAGTAAGGAGTAACCATGATTATCTGGTCCTGGAATGTGAATGGTTTAAGAGCCATAGTAAAGAAAGATTTCATAGATATAATAAATACACATAAACCTGATATACTCTGTCTTCAAGAGACAAAGCTGCAAGAGAGTCAAATCCCAAAGGAAGTTGAGCAGTTACCGTTTGAAAACTCATACTGGGATTATGCAGAGAAGAAAGGATATTCAGGCGTAGTAACGTTTACTGATCTACCTGTAAAAAGTAATACTACAAAAGTTGATGCACCTGAGTTTGAAACTGAAGGCAGAATTATTGCAACTGAGTTTGAGAAGTTTACTCTCTTCAATATCTACTTCCCGAATGGACAGATGAATGAGGATAGACTTGCATATAAACTAAAGTTCTATGACAGGCTTCTAGAAGTTATGCTTGAGTATAAGAACAATGGGAAGAACATTGTTGTATGTGGTGACTATAATACTGCTCATAAACCTATTGACCTTGCAAGACCTAAAGCTAATGAGCAAACATCAGGTTTCCTACCAATCGAAAGAGCATGGCTGGATAAGCTTGTTGAGCATGGCTTTGTTGATACATTTAGGCATTTTGATGAAAGAGAAGCGCAGTATTCATGGTGGTCATACAGATTCAAAGCTCGTGAAAGAAATACAGGCTGGAGAATTGATTACTTCTTCGTGAATGAAGAGTTCCTTCCGGAAATAAAGAATGCCTTTATTCTGCAAGATGTGATGGGCTCAGATCATTGCCCTGTTGGGATTGAGATTGAGTAAAACGTCTCTCCGGGGTGTTAACACTCAGCCGAGACTGATGAGTTATGCAAAACTCTTAAAGCCCCTGCGTCCACAGGGGCTAAATGTTTATTTTGGTAACATGGTAATTATAGTTTTCTAAATTTCTCAGGTTGAACTGCACAATAAGGAATATTCTTAGTCTTTCCAAGATTGAGTGCTTTCATAGGGCACACACCTATACATCTAAGACAAATCTGACATGTATCTTTGTGAATAGGATACTCATTCATCTCAATACTTTTTGTGGGACATAGCTCTGCACAAATACCACATTTAGTACATTTGCTTTCATCCAGTGTCGGTTGCCATGACTTCATAGTCTTAAACCAATTCATATTTTGAACCATACGGTTATAAAGCCCGGTAACCAATCCCTTCTGCTTCCAATTCTTGTGACCTGTCTTCACATTGTTTACGAAAGTTTCTACATCTCCAAAAGCTTTATCAAACAGTGTTTTATGCTTATCTTCAGTTGATTCCTCTTTGGTTATGTTACTGGGCATAATTATTATACCTAGCGATTGTGGTGCATACCCCTTCTTCCTAAATGTCTTATGTAGTAAACTGGCAAAGTTAAATGATCTACCTGCCATATCATACATTACATTCACTTTTGTAGCTATCTTAGATTGAGGTAAGTTTTCGATAAACTTCCACACTATCGGATATGTTGAGAAACATGCTATCGGGAATGCAAATATTATTGAAGTATTCGGATCAACTACCGGGTTATCTTCAATACGTTCTACAATGACTTCTGCGTTATTATTTTTTAGCATCTCAACAGCTTTCTCAACTAAGAGTAAAGTGTTACCTGTACCCGAGAAGTAGAACAACTGATATTTCTTAGTTTCCATGCTTCCTCCTACTTTAAAAGTAACGTTTTCTGTTTAATATTCCCACACTTTATGAAGTAGATTCCATTACCTGCTGCTTGTCCATTATCCAGTTTAGTATTCCAAACGGCTTTACCCTTTGAAGATTCGATCTCGTTAACAAGTTGCCCCTTTATATTATATATTTGGACTTTTTCATCCGATAAACCCTTTGTCTCAATGATTAGTTCATTTGAGAAAGGATTTGGGTATGCAACTAAAGATTTCACAACAGGTATCTGTTGATTATTCTCATCATTTGGCACTGTTACCTGATTCTGGTAAATAGCAAAATCATCCACATATACACCACCCGATGTTCCCGTTTCCATATACTGGAAGAAACGAATATACATAGTTTCCCAATTATACTGACTTAAATCATATGAATACTTTGTCCAGTCGCTATTCTCTCTAAAGCTTTCTAACGTAATCCAAGTTGTTTGATCTTCGGATATTTGAAAATAGGAGTTATTATCTCCATGCTGATAATCACTTGTCAGGAAAAATTCAATACTAACATCACCTTCTGAGTTATCTAATGGTTGGATTAGTTTTGCATAACTACCAGTACTCATAGAATATCCGGGATATTTACTAGAAAGAGATTGGACACCATTTAAACTGTTATCATTTGTTGTGCCCCAAGCTCCTGAACAGTTCCATCCATTACTGTCTATCTCAAAGTCAAATATCAAACTATGAGGATATAAATTAACGTGCCAGAATGTATCCCCAGCCCCTACTTCAAGCATTTTATCAATCAAACCATATCCCGGACAATCTATCCTAACATTGTACATTCCAACAGGAACATCAAGGATTGTAACAGTTCCGTTTTCAGCAGTAGTGTAGGTCTCTGTAACTAAAGAAACAAGTTGAATTGCAGTTTCAGGCATTGGCTCGTTGTTGTCATCTACCACCTCTATTGTCAGAGTTGAGTTTTCATGAAGTTCGAGCTGAATATCAATAACAGTTTCTGTGCTGTCAGTAATTGTAAAAGGAATATCTCTCTGTGTAATATACCCATTTGCTGAAACTTCGAATGTATAATCACCGGGTTGAAGAGTTCGATAATAACTACCCCACTGAGGGTTGCACATATAGTCAGTCTGCCCTGATCCCAAATTATCAATACCATCAATAAAGATAGTTGCGCCAATTGGTTCTCCTGAAACGCTATCTGTCACATGTCCTTTAAGGATTGATTTTTCGAATCTATCAAGAAAGTGCAACTGTCCATTGAGGTTTTCATCACAGATGCCCTGCACAAGTGAAGCATCAGGGATAAAGGTATCTGCTAACTCTATTGTAAATGCAATAGTTCTGTGCATACCATATGCATAATCATCAGTTCCACCCATACATGGATAGAGTTGCCACTCAACAAATGATTGATAAGGTAATCCGTTAACTCGGTGAATTCTTTGAGCCATTTCATCAGCAAGATTTACCATTACTTCGCGATCAGCTGTCTCAGCATTCCAACCATATCCAAATGGGAAAAGAACATAATTACCGTAGGAGTGATAACTGAGTCCCGCTACTGGTTTATGTTCTTCTAAGAAGTCTCTAAAAGCTTGGGTTTCAGGCTCAGAGAAAGGCCCGGTTCCATGATAGGTAGCATCATTCATATCATCCGGTGCATTATGGTTTCCCCAGTGCCACCCATAGTTTCTATTAAGGTCTACCCCATCAAATGTGTTGCCATATGAGCTAGGAAAATCAACTTCATTATTATAATTATGGTCTCTAATATTCTTACGCCACCACATATCCCCTTCATCAGTAACGATCTTATGCCCATCAGGATTCAAGAGTGGAATAAACCAAATCTGATAATTATCAACATAATCCTGAATCTGCGGATCAGTATAGTAGTTTTCAAGTAGATGATTGAGCAAATTCATAACAACTTCTAAGGAGATTGGTTCTCTTGCATGATGCTCTCCTACAAAGTAAATTACCGGTTCATCTTCCTCAATACCGGGGTTATCACTTACTTTAATTGCATAAAGGTCATGTTGGTAGTCATAGTAATCAAAGTTTCCCAGATCAAACTGAATCTTCCCCCAGCTTTCACCGATTGAAGTAAGCATGCAAATATTGGCATGTGCAAGTTGAAGGTTATAGAGTTCCTGCGTTAGCATTCCGTAGTCTCTGTACCCTGGAAGGTCACGTGTCTTTTTTCTAAAGTTGTTTCTTAGTTCTTCATCTGTTGTTACTACAGACATCTGCGGATATTGCGCTTTGAAATCTGTTAACTCAGTTTCATCGATAACAATGTCAATAGAGCCATCCGGTTTGAAACAAGCGATGTCACGACCTGCATTAACATAGTCAGCTTTGTTATCACCCGGAATATTAACTAAGATATTTACTGCTGAGAGCAATCCAATACTTAAAACAACTATAGAAAGTAATAGCCTTTTCACGAAACCTCCTAAATAGGAACAAAAAAAGGGCTACATGAGCCCTTTAAAATGTATGTTTAGTCTTGCTTTGATTGGTATAACATAAACTGTACTCTTTCGTACAATTCACTGTTCTTATCTCCTGAATGTTTCAGTTTACCAACTAAGCTTTCAATACTAGTATAGTTATGAGCTTCCATCCATTTAATCATTCCTGCAAGAATCTCATTTATCCTCTCAATACCATTGATGTAGAGAGTTGAAGCAATCTCAAAAGCTGGAGCACCGGCAAGGAGTATCTTCATAGCCTCTTCCCAAGTGTGAATGCCTGTACTTGCACAGATATCAGCATCTATTCTATCAGCTAAGAAAGCTGTCCATCTCATCGCATCAGAGAACTCATTTGCAGTACTGTAATGATTACCTGTTGTAACTTTCTCATTATCTAAATCAATATCAACACCATAGAATCTATTGAATAAAACGATACCATCAGCACCACTGAAAGCAAGCTTCTGGATGAAAATTGCAGGGTTAGTAAAGAACTTACCTATCTTGGCAGCAACAGGGATATTCACATTTGCTTTAATATCTTTAATGATACTTTCATAAGTTGCTTCATTAACAGCTTTGTTATCTTGAAGATCGAAAGGCAATCTGAAGATATTAACTTCAATTGCATCAGCACCTGCATTCTCAATCTCTTTAGCAAACTTAGTCCATTCGCCACCTGTTGTGCAGTTTAAACTTGCAATCACAGGAATAGTAAGATTAGCCTTCGCATCTTTTATAAGTCTTAAGTAGTTATCAACTACATTTCTTTCTTCATAATAACGGAGATAATCCTCTCCACCCGGATACTGATTAATGCTATCTTTAAGTGCAGATTCAACCTGCATACGGATCTGTTCCTCAAACAAGGATTTTAAGACAACTGCCCCTGCATTGTTCTTTTCTAATTCTTTTAAAGATGCAAGGTTATTGGTTAATCCACTTGAAGCAATTACTATTGGATTCTTAAGTGTTAACCCCATATATTTGGTTGTCATATTAATCATCGTGCCTTATCTCCTTCCTTCAATATTTATTTATGTAACTTATCTACAATATTATATCATAGTCAATAATTATTTGTATCTCTCCTAAATCTTTACCGGAAAGATTGTTCAAAGATAATCATTAATTCTTTATGCTCAGTCTGCCACCAAAGACATATTTTACCTCGGATGAACCACGGGTAAACCACGCCTAAACGGCGGGAGCCGTGGTTAACCCGTGGTTTACCCGTGGTCAACCCGTGGTCGAGTATGCCACTTATATGAAAGAAACTATAGAAGTTCTATTTCTTATAAATATCCAAAATCTTTATAGTATCTATCTTTGCATTTTGGTAAAAATGCATGAGTATTTTCTTGTAATCCCAACCTTGAAATGCTTTCACTATTGCACCCGATTGGCACATACCAACTCCGTGACCGTATCCTCTTCCGATTACTTTGAATCCGCTTTTGGTTCTTTCAAAGTAACACATGGAGCTTGGTAATCCACCGAATGTAGCCCTTATCTCACTTTGGTTTTTGAGGACAATCTTCTCATTGCCACTAATCTCTAACTGTAAGATTCTACCGGAATCACCTCTTTTAAGAACTTTAATATTCTTAACTCTATCTAATCCGGTCTTAGCTTTCACATCTTCAACTCTGACATGCCTAACCCAATGGAAATACTTCCTTTGCCAACTGGCAAGCTTCTGCTTTGTCTTTGGTGTGGTCTTTGAATCTATCCAGTTCTTAACACCTGATTCACTTCTAAGGTTATACTTTCCGGCAGCTTTCATATCAACAACACTTTGCAGGTAAGGGATAGGATCACCGTTCCACACATTGTTGTTTGATTCTGTCACTCCCCCACAGTTGCTACTAAAGAGTGCATCAATAATAGTATCATTGTATGTGAGAACTTCACTTTTTGTGGCTTCTACTGCTTCTCTGATATTAGCTCTTACCTTATCAGTTCCTCTGTAAACTTGAGTTGTAGTTGTGTTACAGAAATCAAAGTAAAGAGTAATCACTTTGGGATGCATAAGTGTTCGTATTGTCTTGGTTCTGGCAGCAATAGCCTGTGCTTTCAGTGCTTCATCAGGTGCAAAATCACCTATCTCAGAAGCGACAACACCAATCACATATTCCTCAAATGGGACTTTTTGTACAATCCCAATCTTGCCTTCATGTGCAAGTAAACTGAAGGTACCGGAATAGGTACCCTCAAAACCATCTATTGTCAATGCAACTGCATCGAATTTTGTTATATTAGAAGTAGTATATCTCTCTTCCCCATTACTATTCAGCAAGAACCTGCCATAGTGAATCTCTCTTTCAATTAGCTCTCCACCACCCGATTTCTTATGCATCATAACTTCCAGATTATTCAGCCTATAATACCACTCGTCAACCTCTGATAAATGCATATCTTTTAAGAACAACCTATGCTCAATCCAACGATCAGCATACTGCTGTCTTTCCTTTGTAAGATACTTAATGTCAGCGTAAGTCGTATCAATGGTGACTTTTACCGGAGTAGATAATGATTCCACTTCTTTACCTACTAGATCAAAGGTCACAGAATCGAGCATCAACGAATCACCGGAGGCAATCAATACATGCACATATAGCTCTTCCCCATCTATCTCAAATGAGAAGAGTGATGCTAATGCACATAGCAAGAGGGCTAAGGATATAATTCTTTTTATGATACTATTGTCCCCGGATCAAAGTCTTTTTCAGGAGAAAGGAATGAAAGGTTCTCATCGTCTGAGCATGCTAAAATCATACCCTGTGACTCGATTCCTCTCAGCTTTCTTGGTTTTAGATTTACAAGCATGATAACTTTCTTACCAACGATATCTTCCGGCTTGTAGAACTTGGCAACACCGGCAACAACTGTTCTGATACCTGTGCCATCTTCAACTTCCACCTTAAGAAGCTTATTAGCTTTCTTAACCTTCTCAGCAGAGATAATCTTCACAACTCTGAAGTCTAACTTCATGAAGTCATCAAACTCTACCTCATCTTTGAAAGGTACAACCTCTTTCTTCTGGTTCGCTTTTGAATTTGCTTCTAATATTGCTAACTGCTCTTCAACCTGCTTGTCTTCAACTTTACTGAACAGTGCTGTAATCTCTCCAAGTTCAATCGTTTGTTCTTTATTAATATTGTTCCAAACAGGTTTTGGTTCAAGATTCATCATAGTTCTCAAGCGTTCAATGTGCTTTGGAATCACAGGGTAGAAGATAACAGATACCTTTCTGATAATCTCACCACAAACATAGAGAGTCTCTTTTGTAAGCTCAGGAGTCTCTTTCACAGTCTTCCAAGGCTGGGTTTCATCAAAGAACTTATTACCGACACGCGCAATGTCCATAATTGTTTTAACAGCTCTTCGTACCTGATAGTTTGCATAAGCTTTATCAACTTCTGCGATAAGTGCATCAACTTCTAAAAGTGCATTTACAGCACTATCACTAAGATTATCAGGTTTTGCAATAACACCTTCAAAGCGTTTCTTTGTAAATGTGAACACACGGTTCACAAGGTTACCGAATACGTTGTTCAGTTCACTGTTTATCTTACCCTGGAACTCCTTCCAGTTGAAATCTGCATCTTTACTCTCAGGTGCATTGGCAGCTAAGACATATCTCAGATACTCACCATCAAAGTGCTTAAGGAAATCCTCTACCCAGATAGCCCAATTACGGCTTGTAGAGATCTTATCACCCTCAAGTGTAAGGTATTCATTAGCAGGAACATCGTAAGGCAAGACATAACCTTCATTCTGACCCATTAAGAGTGCAGGCCAGATAATCGTATGGAACGGAATATTATCTTTTCCGATAAAGTGAATCATCTTAGTTTCCTGATCAAGCCAGTAATCTTTCCATCTTTCAGGTTCACCGATACGCGCAGCCCACTCTTTGGTAGATGAAATGTAACCGATTGGAGCGTCAAACCATACGTAAAGAACTTTGTTTATTGCTTCTTCAACAGGAACCGGGACACCCCAATTAATGTCTCTGGTGATAGCTCTTTCGATAAGGCCCTCTTTCAACCAACTCATAATGAAGTTCACAACATTCTCTTTCCAGTAATCCTTACTTCCGAGCCATGTTTGCAGTTTCTCATTAAACTTAGGCAGGTCAAGGTACCAGTGGAAGGTCTCTTTAAGTACAGGTGTAGAGCCTGAAATCTTACTTACAGGATTAATCAAGGTTTCTGCGTCAATAAGCTTACCACATGCATCGCATTGGTCTCCACGAGCACCTTCAGCTTTACAATGAGGGCATATACCCTCTATATATCTATCAGGCAGGAATCTGTTCTCTTTCTCATCAAAGAACTGCTTTCCATGCTTTGTTGTAATGTAACCATTTTCCAAGAGCTCAGTGAAGAACTGTTGGGCAAGACCATGATGTGGTTTTCTTGCAGTTCCTGAGAAGTTATCGAAGTCTATGTTAAGTCCGTCAAAGCTATCTTTAATGCTCTTATGATAACGATCAACGATATCCTGTGGGGTCAAACCCTCTTTCTCGGCTGCAATAGAGATTGGTGCACCATGCTCATCAGTTCCACAAATATAGATTACATCCTCTTCATGCAATCTTCTGTATCTCACAAATATATCAGCCGGTAAATAAGCACCGGCAACATGCCCAATATGAAGTTTACCGTTCGCATACGGCAAAGCACTTGTTACTAAATATTTTCCCATCTATTAATCCTTAATTTCTATAAATCTATTATGTATTTCAGTTACTAATTCTGTTGTTTCTATGTTTTCCAAGTAAAAGGAGATTCCATTTATCGGTGTGTTCATATAAGTAATGTCAATATCTTTGGCTTTGAAGAAATCAATCAGTTCTTTCACAAGCTTCAGATTCGAGTGGATTCCTGCTCCCACAGCTGTCAGACAGCTCAGTTTGTCCTGCATTAAGCACGGTTGACATTCAAGTTCATTAAGAACATCAACCAGTTCATCCTTGCATTTATCTTCAATGAACAGAACAAGCTTGCCTTTATCAATCTCATAAGCAAACAGACCAAAAGTGATGCTTTCGATTACTTTTCCAAAGTCACAATTCTCATCAAGTGTAACTGCCACAAGCTTCTCTTTTGATGTTATTGCTGTTATTCTGCGTTCTTCCATCTCTTCTATATCTCCTATCATCGTTCCTTCGGCAAATGTGAAGGACGATTTCACTTCAACTTTAATATCGTAAATACTTGCAAATTCAACTGCTCGCGGGTGTATCACCTGTGCTCCACGGGCTGCAAGGGCAATGCAACTGTCATAGTCAATCTGCTCTAATCTGTTGGCATTGTCGTTATAGCGTGGATCAGTTGAATAGATTCCGTCAACATCTGTATAGATCTCACAACGCTTTGCTCCAAGATATGCAGCTAAAGCCACTGCTGTTGTATCAGAACCACCTCTTCCGAGGGTCGTAACCTCTTTCTGTCCGCTAACTCCCTGGAACCCGGCAACAATCACAAGTTTACCTTTTTCAAGTTCCTCTCTGATTCTGAAAGCCTTCACATCCAGAATCCGGGCATTACCGTGATTACAGTTAGTGATTATCCCGCTCTGTGAGCCGGTAAATGAGATTGACTCAACCCCAAGGTCCTGAAGTGCGATAGAGAGCAGGGACATACTTATCCTCTCCCCTGCTGTCAAAAGCATATCCATCTCACGTTTCCCGGGGTTACCAGTCACTTTATATGCAAGTCTGGTAAGGTTATCAGTCGTCTTCCCCATAGCCGACACAACGGTCACAATGTTCTCCCCCCGACGCTTAGCATCCGCAAGGTTCTCCGCAATCCGTTTTATCTTCTCTATGCTGGCAACCGATGTCCCACCGAATTTTTTGACTGTTATTTCCATAGCTTAAACAGTTTTAGAGGGTTTGATAGTGTCAAGAGAAAATAGCTGATTGCTATAGTTAATAGTCGATAGTCCATAATCTTCAGTTTATAGATAAGAGTTAAGAGTTTATGATCTATTGTTTAGTAGCTGGCAGCAAATGACTATAGACTATTGATTATTAATTGTAGATTACTAAGATGTTGCCATATTCTTCTTCTTTGTCTTTATATTAACGATTATTATCTTGAGTAGCTCAGTGCAATCTTGACTCATAGAATTGTACTGGTTGTCATCTATGTAATCAGTTTCATGTAGGAGAGTTAACCAATAAAGCGTTTTCACGGCATTCTTTATAGGCAATGCTCCAATTTTGATACAAAGTCCTTATCAGACTGAGCTCCATTTGCTTCTTCAATATTCGCACCAATTGATGTACCGGATCTAAGGATTTGATTTGATAATACTTTCTCGTTGCATTTGGTTCTTAAGAAAACGTGGACACAATTTTTTTCCAATCGAGATTACAATCGCTGTCAAAATCTGATACCTACTCCAAAGTATGGTATCACCGAATCAAGTACTGAAATGTCAGGTTTTTGTTCTCCACTTGTATTTGGTAACCAGTTATCGATGTCATCTTCCATAAACCCAAATTAACATCAGGAGGAGTTATAATAAAAGCACCAGCTATAACAGATAATCCTATAGACTTATAAATAATGTTTTCATAACGAGCAGACAAATGAAATGGTACCCATGCAAGAGGCAAAGATTCCGTATCGTTAGATTCTTCATCAACAGCTACTATTGAAACACCTGAATCCAACTTAAACTTATTGTTAAGGTATCCTATCATCTTCCCAAAGGCATCTACATCTAAAATTAGCCTATGTCGTAAGCTATTCGAAGAAAGAATTAGACCACAATTCAAAGATAGTAAATCAATAATTGCACTATCTTGCCCAATTATCATATCTCCGATTAGACTTGCTCCAGCATAATAAGATTTAGTTATCTTGTAAGAATCTATTGGTACAATGACAGAACCTTTCGCAAGTATAGGGAAGTGATATTGTAGACCTGCAGAAGTATAAAGCGTGTTAAAAAAAACAGATCCACCTCTACGGCTTCTCTTATTAAAGGGATTTGAAGCAAGCAAGAATCCACTATTGAATTGAGTTATGGAGCCATTGTCTTTTATTAGATAAAGTAAATCAAGCAAATTTTTATCATAATTATTATAAATATCATTTTTCAGAAAATCATAGTGCAGGATTTTCGTTTCTTTCTGAGATACCGTTATTTCTGTGTGGTGTTCAATATACTCATCAAGCTTAAGAGTTATCTCATACTTGTCTGGATATAGTGGAATAACACAGCTAGTTTTTGAGTCAACTTGCAACTTGTTATCAATATATATTTCTGCTCCACTCGGGTATGAAGTAAATCGAAAATCAACGGCATCTAGTTCAGCAGCAAATAAAGTTGCTGTGAAGCTATTGCTCTCTAAACTTACATAAATATCATCATTATATGGTTTAAAGCCAGGTTTCTTTATTTTAAGTAGATGCTTACCAGTAAAGATATTTTCTACTTGTAACAATCCATTTTTAATAAAGCCTACATAAGTATTATCAAGAAAAACACTCGCATCTTCTTGGTCAGAAAAAATATTGATTGCTATGTTGTTTTCTTTTGCTTTTGATGTGATTTTTAGCTCATAGACTTCTCCACTCCTTAACCTACGAATTCCATAAGTCGATAGAACAACTTCGAATTCTTGATATTTTGTAGCATTAACAGTTATGTAGCGTTCACCTGGAGAGACAAAGACCTCATATCTTCCAGGTGTTCTATCTAGAACTGGGCGTACTAATCCATTGGATGGGCGAAAAACTATGTCAACATCAAGATCAGTCAGAAACACAATAAGAGCTGCTTGCTCCATATTCTTGTCCACAATATCCTTGGATATCATTATTCCATCTTGAAATTTTGCTTTACCTTCAATTCTTAGTTGATTCATTTCAGCAAAAGAAGCAGTTACCAAAAACAGAAATAAAAATACCAATGTTTTACCCATAATGATCCCTTGTAATATTTTATGCTTTAAATATATATATTAACATTCAGTTGTCAAGAATGAACTTATTCCTACCCAATCAAGAGTGTTAGAACATTAGCTAAAAAGATACTCCCTTGTCCCTTTTCTCACTCGAATCACCCCCGAACAACAAGCGCACAAACCCTTCAACCAACATACAAGAATCTTACAACTCTCTTGCATAGTTATGCAGGATTTATGCAAGGGTTATGCAAGAGTCTCCTTAGATTTATGTGGTTATTAGTCATGATAAAAGCATGGGAATAGAGCGATAATTGAGATTTGCTTCCCCGAAACCCCTACTTTCAAGTAGGGGCAGTAGCATCTTCCGAACTATCTTCCCCACCCACATTTCGTTTCGGAATGTGGGTGGGGTTGGGTTTCTTTGGTTTTAGTCTAGCCACCAGATGAATCTGGTGGTTCTGGGAAGCATTTTTTGGGCTATAGGCTACGATTTAGTGCGACCCATGTAGGGTCGATTATTGATTGGGAGATTCATTTCTCATAGATTGAAACCTATGACTATTGTTACGTAATCCATATAGGATTAGAAAAAGAAAAGAAGGTTGTTCTCACAACCTTCTCATGTTTCTAAAACTAGAAGTTAATCTTTTAGAACAACTACTTTATGTGTCATAATGGCATTATCTAAAGAAATCTTGTAGAAATATAAACCTGATGGAACCTGCTTTCCGTTTGCGTCCATTCCATCCCAGCTTAATGAATGTTCACCCTTAGTTTGGTAATCATGTAATAACTGTTTTACAAGTTGTCCACGCATGTTAAACACTTCCAGCTTGACGTTCCCGGTCTGTGAAACATTGTAAGTAAGCTTATTGGTTGTACAGAATGGGTTTGGATAACTGTTGATATGCAGAGAATTTGGTTCACAAGCTGTTCCATCATTATCTAATGGTGGAAAACCATACTTGGCAGTTAATATGTCTCTACCACCATGACTATTTAACCACGCTCCACCGATAGATAAAGTATTTGTAAAATAGCCGGTTATGTAGCTTGAACCAAAATTATCGATTACGACACCATTGCAATCTTCTCCATTGGTGTTACCGAAACTTTCAGCCCATAACCAGGTACCTGCATTGTTGATTTTAGCGATATAACCATCAAATGTAACAGCATCACTGTCTGTAAGGACTATTGATCCAAACTCCAAAGTACCGTTGAAATAGCCTGTGATAGTAGCATTACCCCTACTATCAACAGCAATGGCTTCACAATCTTCCGGTGTTGATCCATGAGCTGAGTTAGCCCATTCCCAATTACCGAATTCATCAAGTTTTGCGACATAAATATCATACCAGTTTCCACTATTGATTAAAGAGTATGGTCCAAATGAAGCTGTTCCTTCAAACTCACCACCAATGTAGCAATATCCACTATTATCTAAATCAACACAGCTTCCATAATCATCATCCGTCCCTCCGGCACGATTCGTCCACTGCCAACTGCCATATTGGTCAATTTTACTAATGAAGATATCATACTGTCCGTCACTCGTCAGGGATGTTGGTCCAAAAGTAGCAGTATCGCTGAATGAACCTGTAAAAAAGCAGTTATCATTGTCATCAACAGTGATGCCGGTTCCTTCATCTGAACCGGTTCCACCGCATTGATATACCCAAATGATATTACCCCAAGTATCAACTTTCATAACAAAGATATCATCCCATCCATTACTAGTGAATGGTAATATCCCAAAAGTTGCATTATCTTCGAAAGTTCCGGTAACAAAAGAATCTCCTTCTTCGTTTGTTGCAATTGCCAGACCCTGATCTGCAGCAGCTCCTCCTGCATTAATAGCCCACTCCCAGCTTCCAAGAGAATCTAATTTTGCAACAAAGATATCCCATCCTCCATTGGAAACGAGTGTTATTGCATCAAAAGTGACTGTGCCTGTTATCACTCCTGTGACATAGCTGTTACCTTCATTATCCGTAGATATGTCATAAGCCCAGTCACCAATGTTACCGCCGGCATGTGTTGACCAAAGATAGTTACCTTCAGGGTCTAGTTTTGCAACAAAGATATCCTTTGTGCCGTTACTCGTTATAGACGTTGATCCGAAATTTGCTGTTAATTCAAAAGTCCCTGTTATATAGCTATTGCCACTTTCATCGATGGCAATACCTGTACCCCAGTCGTTGTTACTCCCACCGGCTGTTGCTGACCAAATCCACTCTTCTCTGGATTGTGTAAGAACATTGCTGATGAGGAAAAACAAGGGTAAAAACATGATAAGCTTTTTCATAATACTTCCTCCAGTTTTGGTTAAATGGTTGTTGTTGGTAAAGTTGAAACTGCATTCTGTGAGAGCATTACTCTTCAATGAAGGCACGGACTCAACTAATTCATACATACATTATTAAGACGTATTTTTTGTGTGTCAAGATTTTAATTTTAGACTTATTCCTTTCCAAGCAGGATTAACTTTGTTGGGATCCTTTTTCCTTAAGTTGAAGATAACTAAAAGCCTATAGCTGAAAGAGAGCCTATAGCGAATAGCCTACAGCCTATAGCTTTTTACATCTTCTTCTTTTTAGTTTTGATAATTGCGATAATGATTTTGAGTAGTTCTAAATTGTCTTTCATGAGTGATTCATATTGAGCTTCATTGAGATAATCTGTTTTGTGAAGTAAAGTTAACCAATACTTTGTTTCTCTGCATTCTTTATAGGCAATGCTCATTTTAGCGATAAAGTCTTTATCTGATTGAGCCCCATTCGCTTCTTCAATGTTCGCACCAATCGATGTACCGGATCTAAGGATTTGAACAGATAAGGTTCTTTCATGACACTTATCTCTTAAGTATTTACTTAGATTTACAATCCTAACAGCGAACGCTAATGATTTATCACTAATAATACATTCCCTTTCCATAATTATATACTGATAGCAATCATCTAAATGTCAATAAGATAATTATTTAGTAAAAACCTACAGACTATAAGCTATTGCTTATTTCATATTTTGCTTTTTAGTTTTGATAATTGCGATAATGATTTTGAGTAGTTCTAGATTGTCTTTCATGAGTGATTCATATTGAGCTTCATTAAGATAGTCTGTTTTGTGGAGTAAAGTTAACCAGTACTTTGTTTCTCTGCATTCTTTATAGGCAATGCTCATTTTAGCGATAAAGTCTTTATCTGATTGAGCTCCATTTGCTTCTTCAATATTCGCACCAATTGATGTACCGGATCTAAGGATTTGAACGGATAAGGTTCTTTCATGACACTTATCTCTTAAGTATTTACTTAAATTTACAATCCTAACAGCGAACGCTAATGATTTATCACTAATAATACATTTCCTTTCCATAATCATATACTGATAGCAATCATCTAAATGTCAATAAGATAATTATTTAGTGAAACCTACAGACTTTAAAACTATAGGCTATAGGCTATAAGCTGTAGGCTATAGGCTATAGGCTATAAGCTGTAGGCTATAGACTGTAGGCTACTCGCTGTAGGCTATCAACTCCCCCTCATCTCACAGCAGTAATCCTTGAGAGACTCTTGGGTAACCCTTGAGAAACACTTGGGTAATCCTTGGGTTAATTACCAAGAAGTAAACAATTTGTTAATAAGTTAGAGTTTTGTTGAAAGCACTAATTACTGCTGAGATAAAAGGGAGTGAAGTACCAAAGTCCAATGATATTCTAACAGTTTGCACAATCTCATATTGAGATTAATATCATAATTCATGCAAGGAAACAGGATTATTGTTTTAATTGTGTTACTCTTTGGGGTTAAGTCTATCTCTTTTTCATAACCCCGAATTGCATTTGGGGACACTCATATTTCGTCATTTCAGGTAGCTATGCGCGACCCATGTAGGGTCGGTTAATGTTGGGGGGCTATTTCCATAGGTTGAAACCTATGGCTATTATTATGTAATCCCTTCAGGATTATAAATTGGCTGGAATTATCCCAAAGGGATAAAATGTGGGTAGCCATGTACTGTATGAAATGCATGGTTAGGAGATGTCTAATAACAGACGACCACAACGTGGGTCGAATATGTTTATGCTTCGATCAGGGGTGATCGAGTTACACGCTCCCATTCAATAAATATATGACAAAGAACATATAGTTATCCACAACTTGTGACTAACTTAGTGCTTTGAGTAAGTGAGTAGTAAGAGAGTAGCAAGGGTCTAGTAAGAGTCCAGTAGGAATTGATTGCGAATAAATCTGCAAGCAAGAGCGTATAAATCCGATATATAAAACTAATATGGCATAAGAAATGTAAATATATTTTTAAGAGCTAAACACCTGTTTTTATCAGCTTCTCTCTCTTCCCCCACAGATTATAAAGAGCTTTAAATGAAAAAAGATATTGACGCAAAAGGCTAATTAGGTATTGTAGTAACAGAATAAATAATAAGGAGCTCAGATGTCGAATATGATTAACTTGTCAGAAGCAACTTCGATTGCATTGCACGGCTTAGCATTGATTGTGAAGAATCATCCGAACCGTATGAATGTGAAAGTCCTTGCAGAAAAGCTCGAGGCATCTCCAGCTCATCTTGCAAAGGTCTTTCAAAAACTTAGTAAAGCAGATATCGTTGAATCATCTCGTGGTCCTGCCGGTGGTTTCACACTTAGCAGACCAGCGGATCAGATATCTTTTCTTGAAATATATGAAGTGATAGAAGGTAAAGTGAACGTTGGTGCTTGCCCGTTAGGTCGTACTGTTTGTACTTTCAGTTCATGTATCTTTACCGCAAAGATAAATAAGATAACTCAAGAACTCTATGATGAGTTCAAGAACATAAAGTTATCTGACTTTCAATAATTTTTTTACAGTTAATTAGGTATTACAGTACCTAAAGGAGTAATAATGGAGATTAAGAACTACAAGAAATTGAATGATGCGAAGAATCCTCACGGAGTTAAGTCTACAAAATTGTATGATACTGAAAATGCATTAATTATGCACCTATTCCTTAAAGCAGGTGAAGCTTTGAAACCACATATCACACCTGTTGATGTTGCGTTTTATGTTCTTGAAGGTAGCCCGACTATACTCGTAGGTGAAGAGAAAGTCCAAGTTTCTAAAGATGATATAATTGAGAGCCCTAAGAATATAATCCACTGCATCTACAACGAAACTGACAGTGATATTAGAGTTCTTGTGATGAAGCTCCCAAAGCCCGTCACTAAGACTGTGTTCCCCGGAGAGGAATAAAGAGGAAAAGAAGTGAAATATATAGATGAAAATGATACGCTACTTGAGATAGTAGAGAAATATCCGGAGACAGTGCCTGTATTCACATCGAATGGTTTTACCCAGATGGAAGATGTTGAGAAGAGGGTTAAGTTTGCCGGATCAATATCCCTAAAGATGGCTTTAATGCTAAAACAGATAGACTTAGAAACTTTCATGAGTCTGCTGACTGAAGCTATTGAGTCCGGAATGAATAACATAGATGCCACTCTCGCCGACAACAAGAGGAGCAGTGATGAAGAGGCGTTGAACATTGTTGGACTATTGCCCTGCCCTGTAAGAATACCGCTTTTAGAGGGATTTAACAAGTTCATAGCAAACTACAAAGAGACACATGATGTGACAGTGAATCATGAACTCAAAGCCGCATCTACCGGTCTGGAATGGGTTGAGAAGAATATTGTTGGTGTCACAGATGCCAAGCAACTTCCAGACCTGTTCATCTCTGCCGGTTTCGATATGTTCTTTGATGAAGAGATGATTGGCAAATTCAAACGTCAAAATACTTTCATGGATACAACAGATTTCCCATCATTTAACAGCCTGTTTGATGGTATCAATTTACGGGACCCTAAACGTCATTATGGAATGATAAGTGTAGTACCGGCTGTCTTTCTTATAAACAAGAAGGAGCTTGGTGATCGCACAATGCCTAGAACCTGGTCCGATATCCTTAAACCTGAGTTTGAGAAAAGGGTATCTCTTCCTGTTGGCGACTTCGACCTTTTCAATGGAATCCTTCTTAACATCCAGAAGCATTATGGTGATGAAGGGGTTAAGAAGTTAGGTCGTAGTTTGCTTGAGTCATTACACCCCTCCCAAATGGTTAAGAGTGATAGAAAGAAAGAGAATCGCCCGATCGTAACAATCATGCCCTATTTCTTCACCAAGATGGTTAAGGATAACGGTCCAATGGCAGCTGTTTGGCCTGAAGATGGAGCGATAATCAGTCCTATCTTTATGCTTGCTAAGAGCGAAAGAATTCAGCAGTTACAACCTGTTGTAGACTTCTTTGCATCAAAGAAAGTTGGAGAGATCTTAGCCCATAGTGGCCTCTTCCCAAGTGTTCATCCTGACATCGATAATCACATTCCTAAAGAGAACACCTTCATGTGGCTCGGTTGGGATTACATTTATAACAATGACATCTCTGCTTTGATAAAGCATTGTGAACAACTGTTTGAAGAATCTCTGATTAAGGAGTAGATGATGAATTTGATTACAATATCAGGTCCCCCCTCATCCGGTAAAACTTCAGTTATCCTGAAGACAATAGAGTCTCTTAACAAGAAAGGTTTGAAGGTTGCTGTAGCTAAGTTCGATTGTCTTTATACAGATGATGATGAGCTTTACAGAAAAGCCGGGATACCGGTAAAGAAAGGTCTTTCCGGTGCACTTTGCCCTGATCATTACTTCATTAGTAACATCGAGGAAGTGACTAAATGGGGAGTAGAGAACGGTTACGACATACTTATTAGTGAATCAGCCGGACTGTGTAATCGTTGTTCTCCATATGTAAAAGGCATTAAAGCTATCTGCGTTATTGATAATCTTAGTGGAATCAACACTCCCAAGAAGATAGGACCAATGCTTAAATCAGCTGATATTGTTGTAATCACTAAAGGTGACATAGTGTCGCAAGCAGAACGAGAAGTGTTTGCTTCTCGAGTGAATACAGTAAATCCTTCAGCAACAATTATGCATATCAATGGTCTGACAGGTCAAGGTAGCTTTGAGCTCTCAACCCTACTCTATGATGAAGCTGAGGATATCGAAACTCTTGTTGGTAAAGAATTAAGGTTCCCAATGCCTTCAGCTCTTTGCTCCTACTGTCTTGGTGAAACCCGTATTGGTGAAAGCTACCAGATGGGTAATGTTAGAAAGATGAATCTGGAAGACTAAGAGGTAAAGATGAACTATAATAGCAAAACTATACGGACAAATAAGATCTCTGAGTTATTAGAATCCTATCCATACCTTTCAGCATACTTTGCAGATAACAACCTTGCTGTTGCAGGCAAAGAGGATCTCACATTAGAGCAGTTCTTTGCTGAGTTTGATGAGGAAGCGATTGAAGATAATGCAATGGATATTGAACAACTCTATATTCAGACTGCTGAGTTCATAAACCAGATGAATGCCTTCTTAGGGCAGGATGAAGAGATAGTAAAGTCAGTTACAATCAAACCGGGAACTGATAAATCGGGGAATACAGAGCAGTTTGAGAATCTTGAAATACATCAGGGAGAGATAATCTGCATTGTCGGTCCAACAGGATCAGGTAAAAGTCGACTACTCGGAGATATAGAATGGGTAGCTCAGAACGATACACCAACTTCCAGAACTGTTCTCATCAACAATGATGTTCCTGATAGCAAATGGCGTTTCTCATCTTCTGATAAGCTTGTAGCACAACTCTCCCAGAATATGAATTTCGTAATGGATCTCTCTGTGTATGAGTTTGTAGAGCTACATGCTGAGAGCAGACTTGTAGAGAACAAAGAGATTGTGATTCAAAAGATTATAGATAAAGCAAATGACCTGGCTGGTGAGCAGTTCTCACCTAACACACCCATAACCAGTTTATCGGGAGGGCAATCACGTGCTCTGATGATTGCAGACACTGCTATTTTAAGTAAATCACCAATTATCCTCATAGATGAGATTGAGAATGCCGGAATCGATAGGAAGGAAGCCTTAAAACTACTTCTTTCAGAAGATAAGATAGTTCTCATGGCAACTCATGACCCAATCTTAGCCCTCATGGGAGATAAGAGAGTCGTAATCAAGAATGGTGGAATCCATAAAGTTATAGAAACAACTGATAAAGAGCGAGAGATTCTCTCTACACTTGAAGAGATGGATAGAACCCTACTCGCATATCGTTCAAAACTTAGAAACGGTGAAATCATAGAAAAGATAAGATAAGGAGATATCATGCACGAAGGATGCAGTGGAAGCTTTGAAAATGGCAAGCAAGTAGTGGATAAAGTGAGAATGATGGGATTTGCAGAACAGCCAATGCCGGTACCAATGGAGATTAGCTGTGAATGTGGAACTACATTCGAAATGCAGAATTTTGAAGATAAGTGTCCGAATTGTGGAATGGTATATGGAGTTACTCCATGTCACGCATTCGATCCAAACAATGTAAAACCGGCAGGAATAAATTACTAAAAATAAACTAAAAACACAAAAAGAAGGAGTATTACAATGAGTATGTTTTGTTTTCAATGTCAGGAAACCGCAGGTAACAAAGGATGTACATTTAACGGAGTATGTGGTAAGAAAGCTGATGTAGCTAACTTACAGGATTTATTAATCTATGCACTTAAGGGGATCGCTATCTTCCGTAGTGGAGCAACTTTAGAAGTAAGAAATCAGTATGCTGAACAGTGTGGAGAGATTGATAAGTTCTTCATGGAAAGCTTGTTCTCAACTATTACAAATGCTAATTTTGACAGAAAGTACTTTATCAACCAGATAATGAAAGCAATCGAACTTCGTGAGATGGGTAAGCAGAAAGTTGCTGAGATGGGAATGACAGCTAAATTTGCTGACCATGATGCTGCTAACTTCACAGTTACAGAAGAAAACATTGATGCGAAAGCCGCAAGAGTTGGTGTTCTTACTACTGAAAACGAAGATATTCGCTCTTTGAGGGAACTCCTTATCTATGGTGTAAAAGGTATTGCAGCCTATGCTGATCATGCTTTCCACCTTGGAAAAACAAATAAAGAACTCGTTATGTTCATGGAAAAAGCTTTCCTTGCAACATTGGATGATACTCTCGGTGTTGGTGAACTTGTACCCCTCGTACTTGAATGTGGTAAATTCGGTGTAGATGCTATGGCTCTCTTAGACAATGCTAATACATCTGCTTACGGACATCCTGAACTCACAGAAGTTAATATTGGTGTTCGCAATAATCCTGCGATCCTTATCTCTGGTCATGACCTTAAAGATATGGAAGAGCTCTTAGAGCAGACAAAAGGCACCGGTGTTGATGTTTATACACATGGTGAAATGCTTCCTGCTAACTACTATCCTGCTTTTAAAAAGTATGATAACTTTGTAGGTAACTATGGTAATGCCTGGTGGTTACAGGATAAAGAATTTGATTCTTTTAACGGCGCTGTACTTCTTACAACAAACTGCCTTGTTCCACCAAAAGATTCTTACAAAGAAAGAGTTTTCACAACTAACACAGTTGGTTTCGATGGTGTTAAGCATATTGCAGAACCTAAGAAAGGTGAAGCAAAAGACTTCTCTGAAGTTATTGCATTAGCTAAAACACTACCTTCCCCAACTGAAATTGAAACTGGAAGCATTGTTGGAGGATTTGCTCATGAGCAGGTATTTGCTCTTGCTGACAAGGTAGTAGATGCAGTTAAATCAGGTGCAATCAAGAAGTTTGTCGTGATGGCTGGTTGTGATGGCCGTCAGAAAGGTAGAAGCTACTATACAGATTTCGCTGAAGCTCTTCCAAAAGATACAGTTATCCTAACAGCCGGTTGTGCTAAGTTCCGCTACAATAAGCTGAACCTTGGTGATATCGGTGGAATCCCACGCGTACTTGATGCAGGTCAGTGTAATGACAGCTACTCACTAGTACTTATTGCTCTTAAGCTTCAGGAAGTATTCGGACTTGAATCTGTTAATGATCTTCCTATCGCTTATAACATCGCCTGGTACGAGCAGAAAGCTGTAATCGTGCTTCTCGCTCTTCTTTATCTTGGTGTGAAGAATATCCACCTTGGACCAACAATCCCTGCGTTCTTATCACCAAATGTTGTGAATGTTCTCGTTGAGAACTTCAATATTGGTGGTATCTCAACTGTTGAAGAAGATATTAAGAAGATGATTGGATAACTTAATCGTTATATAGAGGACTCCAAAGGTTGCAGAGAAATCTGCAACCTTTCCTTTTTTGTAGAGAATTTGCCGGCGGGGATACCAAAGCTGACTTCCACCCCTTTTTAGGGAGTTTGTCACGACCAACGGGAGAACGGACTTCCTAAAAAGACCTTTTCAAGACACCAAGTTCTAGCCCAAGCGACTGAAAGGAGTTCGGCACCAAGCGAATGATGG
Organism: Cloacimonadales bacterium (SeqCode); assembly: GCA_963677495.2. Taxonomy (GTDB): domain Bacteria; phylum Cloacimonadota; class Cloacimonadia; order Cloacimonadales; family JAFGVF01; genus Zophobacter. The sequence continues at coordinate 481,344 of CAXXOU010000004.1, read as the reverse complement.
CTAACATTAAGTCTGTGACAAGACGCACCGACATAGGCGGTGCACTCCATAGCCACTTCAAAGAATCGAGGAAGTCCGCTTTCGCTTCACTAACATTCAGCTCTGGCAAACTCCCTTAATTCTTTGGTATCAATCGATATCTCCGTACCTTTGGAATGGTCGAAGACCTTGCAAATGGTTCAACTCGAAGTTGTTAACCATGTGTTATAAGAGTACCATTTCGAAGGTCTTCGACCATTCGAAAGGTAGAGTGGTTTGCTCATTAACTTAACTATCCACCAAAATACAGTCATCCCACTGTACACGCACTGTGAACCCAGTGAAACAGTGGGTTGGCAGTGCCTTCACAGTGGGATCACAGTGCGTGCACAGCGCGTTGATGGATAGAGCAGTAAAAGATAGTAAAAAGGACATAAAATGTTTCTAAATCATTGCAAAAGGCACTGTGTTAGTAATTCTAAAGCAGTCACCATTACGACCATCGGGAGTTAGGGGAAATGCGTACCGGATAACATATCTTTTCCGCATTTCCCCAAGCTCGTAAACTCGCACTGGTGACTGCTCCTGATATGTCGCCTTGAGCGGAATTGTAGAAATTGGAAAGAAGGGAACGAAGCAGAGGTGTACTTCGTAACCCCATAATTAATAGATAATAATTTGACAAATACACGGTTGAGGAATCTTGGTTCTCTCAATTTCAGATTTCATAAGAGGTTCTGATGCAAGATTCATTGATGTTTTTATTTTTAGGCTCAGTATTGCTGTTCTCATTAGTCATGGCTAAAGGTGTGTCTATAATCAAGTCTCCACTTGTTTTAGGCTATATCATTTGTGGTGCTATATTAGGTCCTGCGATTGTGGGAATCATAAAAGTAGAGAATATTGGGGATTTTGATATCATTAATACAATCACACTATCACTGCTTGGTTTTGGTATTGGTGGTGAACTTCAAATAAGAGAGCTTAAGAAGTTAGGTTCATCGATAATCTGGATCGTCATTTTTGAGGCAACAATCACGTTTTTAGTCGTAGGGTTAATCACAGCACTAATTACCAAAAGTATCTCATTAGGATTGATCTATGGAGCTCTGGCATCCGCTACAGCACCTGCAGGTACTACCGATGTGATTAAACAATACAAAGCTAAAGGTATTGTCACTAAAACCCTTTATGCAGTAATGGGCTTAGATGACATCTATTCACTTCTGCTATATACAATTGCAATCCCTGTTGCCATAATTCTGATTGGAGGTCATGGCCTGACAGTTGGTGAAGCTTTCTTTGAAGCCGGGAAAGAGGTGTTCCTTGCAATTGTGATTGGTTCAGTTGTTGGCTTTATATCCTATCTTGTCGGTAAAGTAACCTATTCGAAGACTTTCATTTTAGCCTTTTCAGTAGGTATCTTATTCCTTAACTGTGGTATTGCAGAATTATTCCATCTCTCCCCTATCTTGCTAAACATGGTCAGCGGAATTGTGCTTGTGAACAAAAGCAAACTTGTATCCAGAAAGATTAATGCAGCCCTTGGTGAATGGTCACCACCTGTATATATGATCTTCTTTGCTCTAATCGGGGCAAGACTGAACTTTGCAATGATTTGGCAGTACTTAGTACTCATTGTACTTTACATTATCGCAAGAACGGGTGGCAAATGGGGTGGTGCTTGGTTAGGAGCAACTGTTTCTCATAGTAGTAGCAATGTTAAGAATTACCTTGGATTCACACTACTTTCGCAAGCCGGTGTTGCGATTGGACTCTCCTTAGCTGCAGGTAAATACTTAGAGCTAAATGGATTCCATGAGTACGCAACTCAGGTTGTTAGTGTAATGACCGCTACTACATTCTTGATAATGCTGATTGGTCCGGTATTGTGTAAGTTTGGTTTGGGAAAAGCTGGAGAACTGACAGTAAAGCAGTAGAAGCTTAAAAGAACTCGACTGTAACAGTTTTTACGAATTTAGTACGAAGTATCTTTGCGATATTCTTGATAAGGTTGCGTCGTATATCCAGTTCTTGAGGAAGGTTAGGATCCTGATGTGCTTCATTGATTTTAGTACCGGCCACAATTCTGATTATATCACTTTCAAGCAGAAGATTAGCCAACTCGAAAGCTGAGTTCTTTCCGAAATACTCACTGTTTTCATGCTCTTTAAGAATAGAGTAGACTTTTGAAAGTGTGATAGTCCCTTCTGTTATCAGATCGAAGCCTTCCATTGATGCCTTGGGAGGAACCTTAGAACCTGACCAGAACTTGTTAAGATCCATCTTAATCGGCCTATCAAGCTCTCTAGAGATGATATTCGCACTTGTGCCACCTGCAATAATCTTTGTACCCATAAATGTCTTAGCAATCTCAGTGTATCTCTTATCGCTTTCTTTGTGATATGGAGGACCTGTGATCAGTAATGTTTTACGAGGTTCTCTATAGTAGAACACAGAGCAAGTAATATCATCTTTAGCCTGATTATTGTCTCTTCTGTGTGCAGCTTTAACTATCTCACGAGCAAGCCCATGGGCTGAGATGAGACTGTTTTCAACACATTGTTGCAAAACAAATGCTTCAAGTTCTGCAGTCTCCCAACCAAAGGGAGATACTGTGCGTCCTAAACCACTTTGAGAAACACCATCCGAGAAGAAGACGATTCTATCAAGATACTGCATTTTGAAGGAGGAGTAGTGAACTTTATTGCGACGGTTGTTCACGAGGTTTATCTCAATAGTCTCCTTCTCCGGTGTTACTATGCGATTATTTCGTATCAATATATAAGAGGGATTGTCATATTCTATAATTCTGACAGTTCCATCAGGTTCTAAATCAAAGATTGAAAATGTAGAGTAACCTATTTTACGTACAGAACAGACAGGTAAAGTCGAGAGAATAATCTCAGCAGCTTTACGAACATCCATTCTATTCTCAATGAACTTCAGAGCCATTGATGTCGTTAGCGTTGCAAGTACATTAGCTTTTACACCACTACCAAGCCCATCTGCTAACACGGCAACTAAGCGATTATCAACAGTGGATTTAGATGAGACAAACTTGTCTCCGGGGACTTTCTGTCCTGCTTTACTAATCTGGAAGAAACCGGATTCAACGAAGTATTCTTTAGTCATTTTTATCGTGTTCAAATGAGTCGATGATTGAGTTCAGAAGTATCTCAGTTTCAGAAGCACTCTCCCCTAAGAGGAACGCAATCTGTTGAACAGCAGTTAAGTTGGTCATTATGACTTTCTTAGCTTTCTCAATGACCTGTTCTCTATGCATAGATGGATGAGTAATATCTTGAACTATACCACCTATAATCCGTCTTCCCTCTATAGGGAAAAGTATGAGTTTAAGAATCTTCTTGTTGAAGCTAAATTCGGTCTCCAGAAGCTCATTAGGTGATTTAAGAAATGCTTCGAAGTAGGAGGAAAAGCTAACAATCCTTTTGAGGTATGAATCTGTGAGACCGGGTTTAGCATCAAAAACATAGGTTAAGTCACCACCGATGATTTCGGCGAAGCGACGATTACACTCAATAACTTTCAGTTTATCATCAACGATTATCACACCTGAAGGCATTGCTTTAAGAAGTGCATTAGCTTTGTTCATTGCTAGGGAGCGCATATAAGTAACACACATATACTTCTGAGCGAAACCATTTAATACCGCAGTTGCAAAATCACGACAGGTTGAATAACCACAACCTCCACAGTTAAGTTCATCCTTGTGAGAGCATTTGCCAATTTGTCTTAGAATTGCGTTTAACTCTGAATCTGAATAGGTTGAATCTTCAACTCTGTTTACAGGATAGTTATTGTTAATCGCAATTTCTCCGAGCTTTTCTATTTCACTGATTGAGTTATTAACACCATGCTGAACAGAGAGTTTCCTCAAAGATAAAGGTTTTGATGATGGAAGAGAAGGTCCATTAATACAACCACCGGGGCAAGCCATGAGTTCCAGGAATAGTTTGTTGTGATTATAATCTGTGGGTGTCTTAAGGACCTCTTCCATCTCTCTTAAATCTGTGAAGCTAATGAAATCAGCATCACTGTTTGTATAAAACTCTTTAACAGTATCTATCATACCACCATCTAGCGGATAGGATGATGAAATACCGGCTGTTACAGGTTCAAAATGATGTTGCTCATCTGTCTCTTCTAAGTGTACTTTGTGATTGATAAACATCTCATTTAATTCAGTAAAAGTAATTGAGATATCTATATATACGGGTAATAGGTCTGCTTCATTCTTCTTAGCTACACATGGATTAATGAAGACAACAGCTACATCATTCCCATAATGCTCTTTCAAGTATTTTGCATGTGCTTGAGCAGGTGACAAGAGCTTAGAAAGATAGGTTGAAAACTCAGGTTTATATTTAGATATATACTCATTAACGACCGGACAGGCAGAAGATATTAAGAGATTAGCATCCTCTTTCTTAAGTTCTTCAGCTACTTGTTGAGAAACAATTGTAGCACCTAAAGCAGTCTCAGAGACATGCGAAAAACCTAGTTTCTTAAGTGCTGCTATCAAAGCAGAATCACTACAATCAAACATACTCTTGTAAGATGGAGCAAGCGAGACAATCACTTTTGTCTTTGTTTCTAATAGAAGTTCCACACCTGTAACATCATTTCTAACCCGTTTGGCTTCGACGGGACAGATCTGGGTGCATTTTCCACATAGGATGCAACGTTCAGAATCAACTACTGCACTACCGTTTTCAACTTTGATAGCCTTAACCGGACAGTGTCTGATGCATTTGAAACAGTCACGACATTTGGTCTTATGTGTATATATAGGTGATATTCTATTCATTGCTACTCCAATTAAACAGCCCGGGAGAGTTTTGCCGTCTCTCCCGAACCATCTTTTTTGTATGTACTAAAACGCGTTGTTATATATTTCGATTACTTCATCTAATGAAGCAGTTCTTGGATTTGTTAAGCAGCAAACATCAGCTTGTGCGTTCTTTGCCAATGTTGGAAAATCTTCAGTCTTAACTACTTCGAGTTCGGAAAGACCACTTGGGATTCCAACTGCTCTACTCAGTTCTGAGATTGCAATAATAGCTTCCTCTGCAGCTTCCATTGGAGAGAGACCTTCAATATCTACACCCAGAGCTACAGCTATGTCTGCAAACTTCTCAGCTTTTGCTAAGATATTGAATCTACTTACGTGAGGTAAGAGGATTGCATTACAAACACCATGTGGAAGATCATACAAACCACCAAGTTGATGAGCCATAGCATGAACATAACCAAGAGATGCATTGTTGAAAGCCATACCTGCTAGGAACTCAGCATTAGCCATCATATCTCTTGCTACTAAGTCCTGTCCGTTGGCCACAGCTTTTGGAAGGTACTTACCAATGAGTTCAATAGCTTTGATTGCAACAGAATCAGTTACAGGTGTAGCGATTGTAGAAACATAGGCTTCAACTGCATGTGTAAGTGCATCCATACCTGTTGCTGCTGTTAAAGACTTCGGCATAGAAACCATAAGGTCAGCATCATTGATAGCTACGTTTGGTGTTATTCTCCAGTCCACGATAGCCATTTTGATATGTCTGTCTGTATCTGTGATGATTGTGAATCTGGTCATTTCACTCGCAGTTCCTGCAGTTGTATTAACTGCGATAAATGGTGGCATGTTTTCATTAGATTTATCTACGCCTTCGTAATCTCTGATGTTTCCACCATTGTTTACAAGGATACCAACACCTTTTGCTGCATCCATTGGTGAACCACCACCAACAGGGATGATTGAATCACAATTCTCTTTCTTATACACTTCCCAAGCATCATGGACATTCTTATCTGTTGGATTAGGCTGAATGTTATCTACTACGACATATTCCATCTTTGCTTTATCTAATACATCCAGAACCATCTCAACGATTCCTGCATGCATAAGTGGTTTATCTGTTACGATTAAGGTTTTTTTTGCTTTTAATGTCTTAAGCTCATTTGGGATTTCATTTACTGAACCACTTCCCATAATGTTTCTTGTAGGCATAAAGAAATAACTAGTCATTTTTAACTCCTTCATTCTTTATTGTTGTATTTAGTATGTACTCTATTGATTCAGGTTGGACTACTTTAAATCTCTTCTCATCTATAAAGATGTTTGGACCTTCTGAGCAGTTACCTGAACATAGTGTTCCGGTTATTCTAACATCTCTTACTAAGTCGTTATCGCTAATCCATTTTCTGATAATCTCTAAGTTCTCTTTGTTTTCTCTGGCATAACAGGAAGAGCCCATACAGATTTTGATTGTGTGTGTCATTTACACCTCAGCTTTGATTAGACTGATCTTCTCATCCATTTTAGCTAATACTTGTTCAAGGTTTGCATGTGTGATAATTTCATCACCAATTCTGACTGTTGGACCTTTATCACAACGCTCTTTGCAGAAAGTGGCATTCACATCTACAAAGCCATCATTATGCTTCTGTTCTACTGATTTGAGTACACCTGATAAGATCTCTTGTGAGCCTTTTAAGAAACAGCTTGTACCAATACAAACCTTAACTTGTACTCTCTTCTTCTCAGTACCTTCAACTAATGCTACAGGGTCCTCTTTGATTCTACGTTTAACTGAATAATGAGTATGGAGGAGTTCATGAGCTTCATGACTTCCCGCTTCTCCACCAAGATAGTTACGATAGCATTCCATGATGAATGGATTCTGTTGTGCTTTATGTAGCTGCATTCTTCTATCTACATTGTAGAGTGCTTTTGTTCTTTTTCTACGAGTTTCTGTCTCATGAGTAACAGGCTGACCTGCACCATTGATACAACCACCCGGACAAGCCATGACTTCGATTATATCATAGTCACAGTCACCTTTGATAACTGACTCACATACTTGTCCTGCATTCTTGATTCCATGTACGATAGCCATCTTCACAGTTGTTCCATCGATATCGATTGATGCTTCTTTAAGGCCTTCGCAACCACGGACTTCTTTAATTTCAACGTCTGCTAAGTTGCTTCCTGTTAGCTTCTCATAAGCATAGCGTAATACTGCTTCTGAGACACCACCTGAGTTACCGAATATAACACCTGCACCGGTTGAGAAACCGAATGGAAGATCAACACTATCAGGAACAAGGTCTTCGAATACGATACCTGCTTCTTTAATCATCTTAGCAAGTTCTTGTGTTGTAAGAACATAATCTACGATTCTAACACCGTTTCTTGTGTGCTCAGGACGTTTGTTTTCATACTTCTTAGCAGTACATGGCATGATTGAAACCATCACGATTTCGCTCTCTTCTCTCTTCTCCTCTTTTGAGAGAGCATGTTTCACAATGCTTCCCTGCATCTGTTGAGGGGACATACAGGTGGAAAGGTTTTCCAGAAGATCAGGATATGACTGTTCCGCATATTTAACCCATCCCGGGCAGCAAGAAGTAAACAGAGGCAATCTTTCTTTGCGTTGCAGTCTTCCGATAAATTCGTTAGCTTCTTCAATCACAGTCAAATCAGCACCGAAGGAAGTATCATATACACGATCAAAACCAAGCAATCTTAAAGCTCTAAAGATCTTACCGGTAACATCAGTTGAGTCTTTCGCCCGAAGAGTTCACCAAGCGCCACGCGAACAGCAGGAGCTATTTGAGCTACAACCAGTTTGTCCCTGTTATCCAGAGCCTTCCACACCTGTTGAATTTCACTTTTTGGAACAATTGCACCTGTAGGACATACAGCTGCACATTGTCCGCAATTTATACACCCGACATCTGCTAAAGATTTGTTAAATGCAGGAGCGACTATCACTTCATCTCCCCTACCCACAAAATCTATTGCACCAATGCCTTGTATTTCTGTACAATATCTCACGCAGTCACCGCAAAGAATACATTTGTTTGGATCACGAACGAGCGAACAGGATTTACTGTCTATCGGCTGAGGGTCTTTGGTTGGAGCGAATTGAACTTCTTCAACTCCCATTCTGTCCGCTAAATCTCTGAGACGGCAATCGCCTGATTTATAGCATGTTGTGCATTTGTTATCGTGGTTAGCTAAAAGAAGCTTAACGATAGTCTTACGAGTTTCTCTGATCTCTTCAGTATTAGTGCGAATCACCATACCGGCTTTTGGAACTGTTGAACAACTTGTAACAAGTCCCATGCCTTCTATGTCTACCAAACACAGGCGACAAGCTCCGTATACACTTAACTCTGAATGATAACAGAATGTCGGGATATCTATATTTGCTTTTCTGCAAAGGTCTAATAAGTTCTTTTCTCCCTCGATTGGGATATTAACTCCATTTACTTTTATAGTTTCTTTCATTGTTCCTCCTAGCTGATAGCTCCAAATTTACACTTCTCAATACAAGCACCGCACTTGATACACTTATCAGGATCAATAACATGTGCTTCTCTTACAACTCCACTAATTGCATCTACAGGGCAGATCTTTGCACAAAGTGTACATCCTTTACACTTATCTGCATCAATCTCTATAGGACTGAGTGCTTTACACTGTTTTGTAGGACACTTCTTATCTACAACATGAGCTATATACTCATCTCTGAAATACTTGAGTGTGGAGAGAACAGGAGATGGAGCTGATTTACCCAATCCGCAGAGTGAAGATTTCTGAATTGATTTTCCAAGTGATTCAAGCAGGTCGAGGGTTTCAAGAGTTCCTCTGCCTTCAATGATATCATCTAAGAGGTTAAGCATTTGACGTGTTCCTTCACGACATGGAATACATTTACCGCATGATTCGTGAGTTGTGAACTTCATGAAGAACTTTGCAATCTGTACGATACATGTGCTCTTATTCATTACAACAAGACCACCTGATCCAACCATTGCATCTATAGATTTTAATGAGTCGAAGTCTAGAGGGATATCTAGATGGTCAGGAGTTAAACAACCACCTGAAGGTCCACCAATCTGAACAGCTTTGAAATCATCGTTATCGATTTCACCTTCATCGTTGATTACACCACCACCGATGTCGAATACAATCTCTCTAACTGTTGTACCAAATGGTACTTCTATAAGTCCGGTGTTTGCAACATGACCTGTTAAAGCGAAGGTCTTTGTTCCAGGAGAGTTCTCTGTTCCAATCCTTCTATAGGCTTCTGCACCTTGCTCAATGATCCCGGCAACACCGGCAAGGGTCTCAACATTATTGATCACTGTAGGTTTACCGAATAAACCTTTCTGAGCAGGATATGGTGGCTTAGGTCTTGGCATACCACGTTGACCTTCGATCGAAGCGATAAGAGCTGTCTCTTCACCACAAACAAATGCACCTGCACCTTCCATGATATGAAGTTTGAAAGAATACTCGCTTTCAAAGATATTGTCACCAAGAATACCAAGTTCTTCAGCTTCTTTGATTGCTTTGTCCATTCTCTGAATTGCGAGTGGATATTCAGCTCTAACATAAATGTATCCTTCATCTGCACCAATAGCTTTACCTGCAATCATCATTCCTTCGATAACTGCATGTGGGTTACCTTCAAGGATACTTCTATCCATGAATGCTCCCGGATCACCTTCGTCACCATTACAAATAACGTATTTCTTCTCTGATCTTTCTGCGAGTGTGTAGCGCCACTTAGTTCCGGTTGGGAATCCACCACCACCGCGACCACGAAGTCCTGAAGATTCGATTATTCTGCAGATATCAATACCGTCTAAGTTATGATATACATCATGAGCCATGAAATAGCCTTTACTTGCAATATACTCTCTGATATCTTCTGGATCCATATTACCACAAGCAGCAAGAACAGTACGTTTCTGTTTCGCATAGAAAGGAATCTCATCGTAGCCTTTACAGTGCTCTTTTGTTGCAGGATTAACATAAAGAAGTCTATCAATCACTTCTCCATTCTTAATAGTTGTTTCGATGATTTCATCAACATCGTCCTCTTTCACGTGAGTATAAAGTAAACCGTCAGGTTCAATAGAAAGGAGTGGTCCAACCTGACAGAAGCCTTGGCAACCGCTCATAGAAATAACAGTATGGTCTTTACAATCATGGTAATCCATTTTGACATCAGCTTTGATACCCTCTTCATTTAAACGGGCAACAAGCTTGTCTGCAACCTTCTGAGAACCATTAGCGATACATCCGGTACCACCGCATATAATGATTCTTCTCTTTAAGTCGTTACTTCCATCACGATATTCTGTAAAAATTTTATTAAGAGTCGCTTTATTCACTTTGTTCCTCCTGAGCCTTTACTTCATCAATAAGTTGAAGAGCTTTCTCTTCAGTTACAAGTCCGTGTACATCTTCATTGATAAGTACAACAGGGGCCAAACCACATGCTCCGAGACAAGATACTGTCTCTAAAGTAAAGAGCATATCAGATGAAGTTTTAACCTTTTCAGTCAGGTTTAACTTCTCTCTAATCACATTGATTAACTTACCTGAACCTTTTACGTGGCAGGCAGTTCCATCACAGATCTTAATGACATATTTCCCTTTAGGTTCGAGTGAGAAATGGGAATAGAAGGTGGCAACACCGTAGACTCGAGCCGGTGGTACTCCGAGACACGTTGCAACATAGGTAATTACTTCCTGAGGAAGATATCGATACTCATCCTGAACTTTCTGCAAGATAGTAATCATTCTGCTTGAGTCGAAGTTGTATGCTTCCAAAATAGCATTCACTTTCTCAAATTTAGCAGCTTTAAGCATTGCTCCATTTTCCATTTGGACTCCTTATTTATCTTTTATCGTTATAGTTATCACGATTAGATTCAAAAAAAATATTAGCTCAACTTGTATTTCAAGACTACTAAACCGGAATATAGGTCCGCATTCTCTACTACTACATCGTCAGGCACATTCAGAACTCTCGGTGAGAAGTTCCATATTCCTTTGAATCCACACTCAACCATCATATCAGCTACTCTTTGAGCTACATGAGGTGGTGTTGTTATAATCCCGATCTGTACTTGAAGTCTGCTTGCTAAATTAACAAACTTCTCCATCGGAAAGATCTGCACATTATTAATCAACTTCCCTACCTTATCATTATCAGTATCGAAAGCTGCGATAATCTGCATTCCGGTTTCAGGATAGCCTTCGTAACCAAGCAAAGCAGCTCCTAAATTACCGGCACCCACGAGGAAGGCGACACTCAGATCTCTCCAGTTAAGAACATCGATAAGTCTGTCTAACACTGTCTGAACATGGTAACCAACTTTGGGCACACCTTTCAGACCGGCTGAAGCGAAGTCTTTACGAACTTGAGTATCATGTATCAAACTCATCTCAGAGATAACTCTGGTTGAGATATACTCATTTCCGCCTTTCTTCAAACGTCTCAAACAATCAACGTAGACAGGCAATCTTCTTATCAGTGAAATCTGTAAACCTTTTATCATTATCATTTCCTTTTCGTGAACAACATCACGATTAGTCACCACCATCTTTTCTGTCAAGTGTTTTCGTTATTTTTTATTGGGTTATTTCTAGTTAATGTAACTCGAGACTGGCCATAGAGCGCTTTAAAGGTTATGTAACAATACTATGAAGGAAGACATAATACTCACGAACGAGGACAAACCGACACCTTCAGTTAAATCCATACAACTATAAGATTGGATGTATCAAATCACTTATTTCTTCTATTGCAGGCAATAACTCACTCTCAACAGCCATTTTAATCGTGATGACAAGCAAGTTAAGTGCAACAACATCCTCAGGTGTCAGCGTTTTAAGATCAACTTCGGGATATGCTTTGTGTAATTTATTCATCATCTTTGTAGTGTCTGATATAAATCAGGTATCCTCTCCTGACCCACTCGTGGATCACTCCCGGTCCTCTCCCGGCTATCCCCGAGAGGACCGGTGGAGGAGCGGGAGCAAAGTAGGTGTGGATATCAGACTTTTACCACACATCTACCCACCTTTGGAATGGTCTTTAGACCTTGCAAATGGTGAATTCGCAGGACATACTCCCAGCACGGTGGGGTGTTCCTTCCTTCGAAGTGTACCATTTGCAAGGTCTTTGACCATTCCAAAGGTACAGTTTTAATTGCTGGGAATCATCGTCATGATTCGGAGATTGATTCTACGATACGTTTAAATCAATCAAGGAGGATAATTTTACTCATAATCAAACCAATATCGCTTAAGGAAGAATCAAATCAATTCTAAAAATATCTTTCTGGCAGTTAAAGGCAATGTTGGCTTTATCGATAAGTTCATTCACTGAAATTGGCATTCCATCAGTTGCCTCAATAAGTTTAGAGCTAACATCTATAATAATGCTATCGGTATATGAGACTGGTAAACCGATGACTTCGACAGCTTTTACTATCACTTTTAGAAATGAATCAGGGACACCAAGGGGTACGACACCTATCTTTAGGGAAGTTCTTGTAAATTCTACTATCTCAGGAACAAGCTTAAGCTTGAGAGTTATAACTTTCTTTACCTTTGCAAGAATATATCCATTCTCTATCTCAAGTCCCTCAATAAAATCTGCTTCTCCCCCATAGATTCTTTAACTAACTGGTTTAAGCTGCTATTGTTCAAGTTAAGTGATAGTGTTCCGTTTAAACCCGGAACTAGCAGTGATAATAATCTATCTTTATCCATGCGTATTACTCCCCATTTTGTTTTTTGTTAATAGCTTCCAGAAGCAAGTCTCTTTCTTCAGTTTGAGGTAATGAGTTAAGTTGATTTAAAAGTATGTTTAGAACTTGCTCATCTTTAACTGAAGCTTGATAGTAACATTCAAAGAAGGTATTCTTACCTTTCTTTTTCCTCTCTAACTTCACACCCTGCTTCTTTGTATCCGGACAGTTTAATCGTCTCGTTCTGATTAAACATTGTTGATAGAGCTTGTGCGTCAGTGTCACTAAAATTCTCATTTATAAAGCTCATAGCTTCTTGCTTAATCATATTAGCTAAATTAATCATACTCTCATTTTTTGCAAAAGTCTTTGCGCTTCTAATAGACCTTTTGCATGCATATCCATTAGCTCTCAACTCTCCATCCACGTTATCGTACCAGAACATCGGAGTTCTACGATTAGACATATTCACCGGCTTCAAGATTTTCTTATGCTTACTGCATGCAATGATTGAAAAAGAAATTAAAAGTATTATCAGTTTCCTATACATATTAGTTCCCAAGAGTTTTTTGATTTTAGTCCAAGACCGATCAGCGTGATTGGGTTGCATGTAAAAGAGCACCCGAAGGTGCTCTTTTAATTTTATTTAGTTATTAGTAAGATGTATGATATACAGAATCATTATCAGCATCCAAGAACCAATCCATATGAGAGAGTCCACCGGAATTAGCCCAGTTACCGAAGTAGCGATATGCATTCAAAATCGAGATATTCTCAAGCGGATGCATATAGTTGCCTGTATGATCTATAATCTCAAATCCCCAAGGGAGATTAGTATCAGTCACATACCAGATGTCACTGGTTGGAATAGATGCATCATCACCTGTTCCAAAAAGATTCATGTCTGCATTTGCTGTAGCAGGTCTACCAGGTAAGTGAATCTCTTTCTGAGGATTGAAGTAATCGTAGATAAAGAAATCTGGTGAAAGTGACGCAGTTGTACTACTAATTGGGTCCATTGTCACTTCAAAGCTAAAGTTCTGATAGCTTGCTGAAACTCCGATACCGTTGTTTTGATAGTATGGGCTTAAGCCATCAAGTACACCATTAATAATGACAACTTTGTTTCCATCAATGAACATATCGCCATTTGAAGGGACAAGCTGCATATTGTTATCTCCAACGTGAGTATAGGTGTTAGTTCCACCGATTGACTCTAACCAATCTAGTTGCATTGCTAAAACATTATTGATAGTTGCACCATTACCTCGAACTTCCAGATCAGTTTTAATGTAAGTATATTCATTATTCGCGTTTAAGCCAAACTCTTGGTTTACACCTAATACCAAGTCATTAAAGTCATAGTCACCCATATCAGGCCATAAGTCTTCAAAAGCTACAATAAGCTGACCTTGTGTCGGGTACTTCACTTTTACTGATTTAGTCGGGTCATCAGGATAATCATCTTCTTCATCGCTTACACCATCATTATCAGTGTCAACTAACTGGTTTTCCAAACATAATCCAAAGTTATCTACCCAAAATCTAACTGTGTTTGAGTTAACATACAGTGTGAAAGCAATTTCTACGGTGTTATCAGGAACAACAAAATCATGGCTTAGATTCTGCCAATCACCATAAATACCATCCCAATATGAATTATAGTATATGTATTCATCACCGGTCATTGAACCATCAGCAGCATAGCTTGTAAGATGTATCTGTAAGCTAAAATAGTTCCAATTATAATTACTAATATCAAACTGGAAGCTGGCTTCACCACCTCCGTTTACAGCTACTGCCTGATAAAGGAAACTATGTTTTGCTAATGAAACATAAGTATTATTGTTTTGCTCAACAAGTCTTATATTATGATTATTGTTTTGCTGATAGTAATACCAGTTACCATCAATAGGTGGGTGATAATTCTGCGGAGCAGGATACAAAACACCAGTTAGGTCAGAACTTTCTTCCCATTCACCATCGTCATCGTCATCGTCTCCACCATCATCGTATTCCTGATTATCTTCGAATCCGGGATTGCCAAACAAGTTTACACAATCCTTACTTTCAACATTCGATATTTGAAGAGTAACTTTATAATCGACTAATCCACCTTTAAGACGTTTAACTAAGTTGAATGCCGGTAAATACACTTGAAGGTTACCACCAAGGTCACTATATCTAGCTTTTAACATTACAGTGTTGTCTTGAAGAATACCGGCTGTAAGAATCTGACCTGACTCATCAAGCAGTTCAACTCTTGAATTTGCTCTTGCTTCCGGTAAACCAATCACAGTCACATCAACATTAACTTCTTGAATATTGTTCCAATCAAAATTCTCAGGAACCTCTAACTCTGAAATCTCGTTAAAATGAGGGACATCATCATCACCGTCATTTAAACAACCAACCAAGATTAGTGCGGAAACTAAAAGTAATAGCCATAACTTAATCCATTGCTTCATTCTACCTCCAATGTAAGTTAGGTTAGTTAATAAATTTATTCTTTTTGAAAGCCAATTTTATTGTTATGTTCTTGTTGACCTGTAACTTTAATCTCTCCATGTTGTTTTTCATACATCTCAATATTCTTCTGAAGATTTAGCATCATTTGCTTCGCATGCTGTGGAGTTGTCAGTATTCTGCTGACTATCTTAGCTGAAGGTAATCCAGGCATAAGTTTACCGAAATCAAGGATATATTCAGCCGGGGAGTTTGTAATTACAAAGAAATTTGAATAGATACCCTCACCAACATTCTCATCAATTTTCACGTTTAATTGCTTTTTTTGCTCTTTCATCTATACTCCTAAATAGTCGAATTTATATAAATATAATCATTTCTTTTCAAGAATAGAAAGCATTTCCTTTTTTGGCAAGGTTTTATTTCATTACGATTATTTAGGATTTAAGTTGACTATCAAATATTACTATTTGTTAAAGATAAGTATCGGAACATACATTTCTTCTGCTGTTTTTCCTCCATGGTATCCTTTAAACTCAAACTTATCTTCCACCGGTAAGTTATCTTGAAATACGTAGTTGTCTTTCATGAAGAGAATATAATCTCCTACTCGTTCGAAGAGTCCCGAATTCTCCTTATCAGGTCCAAACCAACCTTCTTCAATCACTTGTTCTGAAGGTTTCACTTCACAACAATAGTTTAAGTTTTCTTCTATGTACTTGAGGAACTTATCAACCTTAGAAGGTCGAACGTAACAGAATGGAGTTCGTGGTTCTCCCATTAAAGGCATAGTCAAGCATTCTTGTAATCGGGGATGTTCCTCCATTCGAATAATCTTGTCAGAAGTAACATTCACAAAGCCATGATCAGCAGATGCAATAAATACTGAATTAGACTTCATAACGATTCTGCTAATATCACCAACCAAGCCATCCAATTTGAGCATATGAGCATAGGATTCATCACTATCAATCCCATACTGATGTGAGATTTTATCAAAAGTTGAAATATACAGGAATAGGAACTTCTTTTCACCAACTTTTTGGCTCAGAACATCATTAACAATGTTCGGTATTTCCAAAACATCGTCATATCCCATTCTAGTTGCATTCCCTGAATGCGATAAAGCAAAGGGTGTATTAAGAATATGATTTGAAGATATATGATAGAATCTATAATCCATCTTATCTGCAACACCATCAAAATGATATATCTTGTCACTTTCCACACCCAATCGATCAAACGTCATGTTTGAATACCTGGGAGAGAAGGTGAGAATTGTTGTAGCAGTAGCTAACTCTTTTACATATGTGAACCAGCCTGTAAGGCAATGCTCACTAGGAGAAACACCAGTCAGGAAAGAGGTAATCGCAGAAGCTGTTGTTGAAGGGAAAACAGTTGATAGTTTACCTTCCAAATGCTCTTTAATAAACGTACCTTCACCTTTTCTCTGCAAGTAATTATAGCCTAACCCATCTAATACAAGAAATATACAATTATCATATTCGTTTAATGCTTTAGGTAAGTTTAAATCAAGAGCTTTATAAGCACAATCCTTATCTCCACCGGCTTCCCTAAAAGCTGCAATCAAGTTCAGTATTCCATTTTCTTCATAATCCGGGAATGTTGTAGTATAATCCATATATGTTTTCAATTTTAATTTCCTTTAACAGTCAAGTATAAAATGTTACACAAGACTATCTTTTGCTTTATGAGACTAGATAGATTAATCTGATTTTCAAAATAAAGAAATATCTTTTTGACAGTCACAGATTTACTATTCAACTTAGCATTAGGAGTAGATATGAGTTTTGATAAAGGTTTCTTCGATTACTGGGCCTCTAAAATCATACCTCTTTTAGAGCAAAGAGGATTAGTACAGACACTTGATTATGTTTACATCTCAGGCAAGGAGAGTAGTTTCGAAGTAAAGCGATTCTTAGAGCTTTTACGAGCATCTTTTACAGAAGAAGGAATTATAGAATTGCTGTTTTGTGTCTCATGTCAATATCCTCCAGAGAAGCTGGATTCAATTCGGGATGTTTACCTGAAACACAAGAGTTTAGAGGAAGCACATTCTATGCTCCAACAACAGTTTATTGCCTTATTGGACAAACTACAAATCTCTGATAATATCAAGCATACTATAATTGAGCAAAAATGGGGATCAGCTGGTAACTTGATTGGTAGAACAGTAATAGCAACTAAGATACCGAAGAGCGGACATATCCAAGAGTACTTCCATGAAACGGACCCCAAAAAACGTGCATCAATATACTGTCATTGTCCTCTATACCGTGAAACTTTGTTAACCGATGAGAGTAAAGATACTGTCTATTGCTATTGTGGTGCCGGGTTCTACAAAGCTATCTGGGAGTATATCACAGGTAAAGATGTTCACATCTCGATTCTCAAATCTGTTGCTAAAGGCGATGACTGCTGTAGCTTCAAAATTGTTGTTCCTTAGCAATCATATTTTCGTTATCGCAAACTTTCATTAAACTATCCACCAAAACGCAGTCATCCCACTGTTTTTCCACTGTGCACGCACTGTGCACCCAGTGAAACAGTGGGTTGACAGTGGGATCACAGTGCGTGCACAGTGCAAACACAGTGCGTTGATGGATAGAGCAGTTAAAGAGGGATAAAAGGGCAGTAAATATAGCTAAGTTATTGCAAAAGCCACTGTGTAGGTGATTCTGTTGTTAGAATCATTACGACAGTTGTAATGAGTAATCGCTATGATTCCAACAAGCAAGCTTTCTTTCAATCTAATTATGAAAGCTATGAAAACCAAGTTTTCAGCATTTCATAGAAGACCCTGAGTATAAAATAAGCCCTAAAGTATGCAACTTTAGGGCATTTATCAATTAAGTTATAAGCTATAAATGAATATTCTTGATGAACTTCTCGACTTCAGGAGTACCACCCTGGAAGATAAGGTAACTATTATATGGTTCACCTTCTGTGATTTCACCATTAACAGGTGTAAGCATAAGCTTTCTAACCTCTTCCGGATCATCAGTCTGACCAATAGCCCAGCCGAGTTTGATGTATGCAACTTCAGGTAGCATATTCTCAGCAGGAATAATGCCTTTTGCCATAAGATCACGACCTGTGTCATAAACAAACATATGAACATATCCCCAAAGAGTTTGAACAGTCATGAAGATATGAACACCTTTCTTCACTGCACGTTCAATTGCAGGGTAAAGTGGTTTGTTAACATGACCAAGTCCGGTGCCTGCAATAACAATACCTTTGTACCCATTATCAACCATTGAATCGATCATATCCGGTTGCATATTAGGGTAATAATAGACCATTCCCACTTTCTCTTCGAAGAAAGGTTTGATAGTAACATTGTTATCACTTCTACGCTTGTTATAATTCTGCTTAATTGTATTAATCTCATCTCTATTAATTGTAGCTAGAGGTACGTCACCGATGGTTCTGAATGTTGATCTAAAAGATGAGTGCATCTTACGAACTCTTGTTCCTCTATGCAATAAACCATACTCATCAGAGGTAGGACCAAACATACAGATCATTACTTCAGCTATATCAGATTCACCTGCAGCTTTTGCAGCATGAATAAGATTTAAAGCAGCATCAGATGAAGGTCTATCGGAAGAGCGTTGAGAACCAACAAGTACGATAGGTACAGGTGAGTTCTGTACCATAAAAGTTAAAGCAGCAGCTGTGTGGTGAAGAGTATCGGTACCATGACCGATCATGATACCATCTATGCCATTCTCAATCTCTTTACCAATAGCAATGGCTAGTTCTTTGTATTGCCGAGGTCCCATGTTCTCACTGAACACTGCAAATAGCTTCTCAGTCTTCAGATTACATACGTCCGCAAGCTCAGGTACAGCACCATACAGTTCACCTGGTGAGAAAGCCGGAATTACAGCACCGGTTCTATAATCAAGACGTGATGCAATTGTACCCCCGGTACCAAAGAGCTTTAGGTTTGGCATACCTTCTGTATATGGGAACTCTTTTTCAGGGATCTTATAATTGGCTTTCTTATAACCAATCTCTTTCATATCAGTAATAGTCTTTATGTCGATACCAACATTGTAACCTGTAATAAGTTTAAGTACAATGTGCTGGTCATCATCGTTCTCGGCTCTTGGAAGAATGATACCTTTAAAAGTACCACGAGTGGTGAGAATCTCAGTATCCCCCCAAACTCGAACATTGAACTTCTCAAGAATAGCTTTACTAGGGCCTTTATATCCTTGTGTATTATCGCTCATTATTCCTCCTCTCTACCTGTAAGGATTGCTGTGATAGATTCAGCAACAGCTTCCATTGGAAGGTTACCAATCACTCTGAATCTAAGTCTACCCATAATGTACTTAGTTTTAGGTGCAACGTCAAGAGCTGCTTGCTGCTCATTAAGTTTAGCAATCTCCTCTTTAATAAGTTCATCGATTGAATCAGGATGCACGATTGTAAGTCCCGCTTTCACAGCGCAATCCTGCATGTCATCATGAGGATTCAGATAGACATATTTAAGCATCTCATAAGCATACTCATAATTCATTCTGTGTTCTTTAAGGAACTCGAACATGGCAAGTATGTTTTCTAAGTTGATGATTCCATCATGCTTTCTTTCAAGCTCTTTCAATCTATGAGCGATTAAAGTTACAACTTTACTTGGGTCAATCTCATACCTATTCGCAATAAGCTCTACCCAACTAATAAGGTTATTTCTTAGGAGATAATCATGAGTATCTTCAGGAGCTTCCCATTCATGTAAAAGAGCAATCTGTTCTTGTAAGAACTTAGGCATCTGGGCTCTGATTCCTTCGATAAAACTTTCTTCGATTGGTATTGGAGCTGAATCAGTATCAGGGTACATTCTATCTGCACCCGGAAGCACACGTTCAAAGATTGTTGTTCCATCTTCAAATGACTTTCTAGTCTCTTTAGGCACACCATCACATGCCATCTGACAACGTTCTTTGATTGTTTCAAGAGCGGTCTCTATATCCTCATCAGGGGCAAAGAATACTATTTGTGCATCATTTTCTCCTGCTTTGAGTGCATTTGCAATATGAGCAAAACCTTGCTCATCAAATATTGGATTGAGAGCTTCTGAATGAGTCATGTTTGGTTGATTAAGACAGGCAACCACTCTCAGTCTCTGACTAATCTCACTACCAAAAGTCTGACCAGGTTGTGTGAACCAGCTTAGTAAACCTTTAAAGTCAGGAAGATTAACAGAAACTACTTTCTTCCCTTCTAAATCAAACTCTTCTGGAACCATTCCGGCTACATGTTCAGCAGGAAGAACCGATGAAGTAATATCCCATTTCTCAAAATCTATTTTGCGTTTCTTAATCTCTTCACTCAGTAGCACAAGACTTCTTTGGCGGAAAGCTTCATTATGTGTAAGCTCCGGAATCCAGCTAATATGGGCAACACCCTTTATCTCTATTCTTGTACCACCCGTAGCACTAACGTTTACATCTTCACGTCCGGCACCAATACCGACTCTTACTTTGCCGGTACTTCTGGTTAGGTATCTGATGTATTCTGCTGCATCACGCACCTCATCGGGTTCTTTCATATCAGGATAAGTAACTACTTCAATTAGTGGAACACCGAGTCTGTCTGTTCTATAAATTCTTCTATGCCCAATATCAGAAACTTCACGGCATGAGTCTTCCTCAATACTAAGCTGAATAATGCCAACACGTCGACCTTTCGGATAAATCTCACCTTCGATACCGATAATACCGGTTCTCTGGAATCCGGTTGGAATACTACCATCAAGGTATTGCTTTCTTATTATATGAAATTCTCCAACAAGATTCTGTTTAAGAAGAAGAGAGATTTCTGTTGCAATTGCTAATGCTTCTCTGTTAACAGGGAAGGGTGGAGTATCATCAAGTTCATAAGTACATGTTGTGACATTCTTAATTCTGTAGACAATCTCTTTCTTTGTCTTGAACTCCATTAAAGCTGTACCATCGTACTCACCAAGTTCACTAAGAGTTGGGCGCATATGCCTGACAATTTCTGTATCGAAATCTTCGGCATCCTGATATATTCCAACCGGGCATCGACAGAATAGCTTCTTCTTAGAATTGAGTTGTTGATGAACTTCTAAACCACTCATGAAGCCTATATCTTCATAAGTTTTACGAGTTGCTTCACTACGAGGTACCCAACCACAAAGGTCACGGGTTCTTTTGTAGTTCTCCTGAGGATTAACGTTACTTTTCATGGCTTCCTCTATATATTTTTCTATTGTAATTACAAAAAGGATTGATTCCCGAGGAATCAGTTTAACCTACCGAACAAAGTACTATTAGTTAGTCAATCTTAAATTTGAGAATTCCTTTCTCAGGATCAATCTTCTCAATTCTAAGTTGAGCTTTATCTCCCAAAGCATACTCTGTATCCATAGTATTAACAGTAGCTCTTTTACCAAACAAGTCGAGTTCAAAAGTCACTCTGTTTCGGTTACGATACACTGCTGTAGCATCAAATATATGATCCAAACAATGCTTCTGCAAATATCTTAGATACCAGTAATTAGCTGAGTCCTGATACATAGTTCTATGCTGTCGAGTTACATCTTCTACATCTGCTATAACTCCATAAATCTCTTCTAGAGTATATGGTAACTCACTACCAGCAACAAAAGCTGAAACCTGCCTTTGTACTACCAGATCAGCATACCTTCTAATCGGACAACTAAGCTGTGAATAGGCATCAATTCCCAACCCACTATGCCCCGATGCTGTAGTACTCATCTTTGATGGTCTTATAAACCTTATAAGTTTATCCGTAAGAACAGGATCATAGCTTACATTATCTCCAAGTTCAGGTACAGGTTGCTCCGGTTCCTCCTGCACTCTAAAAACAGTAGGAATATTATTGTCCCGACAGAATTGTCCGGCCAGGTTATTAATAAATATCATCAACTCACCAATTAGTCTTCTACTTCTAGACCAGCGATTAATGTTATTGATTAATATCTCATCTCCCTCAACTCTAAGTTGAATTTCAGGTCTAAGTATCTCTATCGCTCCATTTTCAAAACGCTGTCTCCTCAATCTCTTGCATACAGATTCAACACTTCTAAGTGCATTACTTAAACCGTCTTCACATTTCTCTAGCAATTCATCTGAATAATCATAGGAAAGCTTGCTCTTAACTACTACTTCTCCACGTAAAACATCTTTCGAAACAATCTCTTCCTTCTCAAGGTCATACTTAATTAGGTAAGTCATCACCGGTCGTGGTTCATTATCAATCAAACTAGTATGAAGCGAAGATAACTTCTCCGGGAACATCGGGATCGAACCAGTTTCCATATACAAAGAGGAGCAACGTTCTCTTGCAACTCTATCTAAAACTGAGTCTTTCTTTACAAATGATTGTACATCTGCAATATGGATACCAAGAGATACTAAATTCCCATCAATATCTACTGATATTGCATCATCAATCTCAGTTGTTCCGGGGTCATCAATGCTGAAGCAATACTCATGATCAATTACTATTCTGGAGCTGTCATGAGAATATGGTTCTAAGTTCTCAGCTTCCTGAACTTGTTCATCAGTGAAATCATACTTCAGCCCTGCCAATGCAACAAACTTATCAGTATCATTCGGAATGAAACCTGTTCCTTTAAGAAGTTCAACAATGATTTCGTTCTCAGCCTTGGTTTTATTCAAAAGCTTAAGTTCATCTGAGTACTTATATTCAATTGAGTCAAAATGGTAGGAGTAAATACTTTTCAGTACCTCAATTTCCTCTGTACTAGGGGTAAACTCATCACTCCTATTTACTTTCGAATAAAGGAGTTTTAAACTTGCAATATATTCAGATTTCTGTGCTTCTATCTCTCTTTGAAGTCTAAGTTCTTCAATCTGTTCCTTTGTTCGAGGTGTGAAAAGCAAACCTTTCAACTTAAAGCAAAGAGCTTCTGTTCTAATTGCTCTAATTAGTGCTGACTGTTGCTTTGATGAAGGGTTATCGAAATAGATATCCGAGAGTTCAAAAAGGGATAAGGTCTCTGTATTGTCTTTGACCATTTCCCAAAGAAGCTCCACATCAATCTCCTCTTGGAGCTTTGATATAGAGCTTTCAAATTGTTCTGATATATCTTTAAGCTGAGTCTCAGGTATCTTTGAATGTGTTACAACAATTCTGTTAACAGTAAACTTCTGTTGTCTACCCTTTAAGTTAATAATATGAACTTGATTATTACTATGTTTCAGTACGTAGCCATACTGAAGACCTTCGCTCTCAAAATACTCTATTAATAAACCTTCAAGGTTTCCCAATTAAAGACTCCAATCAACAGATTTTCTTCTAATCGGCATTGACATACAACGACAACCACCACCACCTCGTGCAAGCTCTGCCCCATCAATAGCAACTACGAACTTCTCATAGTCATTATGATTAACTTTACCAGCAATAAGCTCTTTTGCATTGAGAATCTCATATCCATGCTTACTAAGCTCATCAAGTGTATGTACGTTTCTATTATAACCTAATACCTTTCCCGGTCCAACAGCAAAGAAGTTAGCACCACTGTGCCACTGTTCTCTCTCTTGAGTCCATTTACTTGATGGGCCTCCACAATGAATTGGTTCAAGGTCAAAATCTAGTTCTTTTAGAGCCTCTAAAAGGTTTTTCTTTGCTTCTATCAGCACCTTGCCATTATCAATCTTAATACAAACAGTTTCAAGTCTATTTGGCTTAAGCACAACCGGTTCATAGACCATACATTCATGGGTATTAAGGAAAGTAAACACCATATCAAGATGGATGAAAGATTCAGGTTGAAGAGGAAGCTCTTGTATTACAATATTAAACTTTTCTTTTTTATGCTTGTAGTATTCAATAAGATAATCGATACCTTGAGAAGTCGTTCTACCACCGATACCAATAAGTAAAGTATCATCTCTGGCAATAAGCACGTCTCCACCCTCAATAGTAATATGCTCAGGTGGAACATTCTTACTGTTCAATGGATTAAAAGTTCTTGTCTGAAGGTTTGGATGGTAATCGAATATCGCTTCCATAATTATGGATTCACGTTCACGTACCTGGTTTGCCATCTTACCGATAAGCACTTCATCTAATACTGATATTGAAGCATCTCTCATGAAGAAGAAGTTATGAAGGGGTCTGAGACTGTATTTTTCTTTGCTCAAAAAGTTTGTGAGATTGTTCTTTCTCATGACAACACCCTCAAACAACTGGCGAGTAAGCTCCTCAGGCCCAAGTTTCATAAGACCTTCAACAAGTATCTGCCTGTCCTCATATCTACAAATCTTTTCAACTAGGTTAAATTTAACTCTATCGTTCCTGAGGATTTCAGTGAGTAAGTCTCTGATCTCATAAGTATTTGTTAGAATATCCAAAGCCCCTCTGAAATCATTATACTCATTGTCTGCAACTGCAAGATTCAAAATATCACTATATAATGCTCTTTCAGCATTCTGAGGGGTCATATTCTCAATTTCTCTTCCCGGACGGTGAAGGATCACGCCCTCTAACTCACCAATCTCCGAAGTAACATTAACATCTATCTTATCAATCATCTCTTCTCCCGGATTATTAATGATTTCAAACTTTTTGTATTGTCCCTAATGTCAATTGTTTTATAATTCAAGAAACTGTAAGGGTTTCTAAACACCTTCTCTTAACAATTACTACCGGTACATTTTGTAGTAATTATTGGATCTTAGCACTCAGCAAAATGAATGGAGATCACTTTCAAACATTGACACAAACGCCGTTAATGTTATAGTTTGTTTCGGGAGGAGTGATGAGCTTCAAACAGGAAAAGAAAGAACTAAAACAATACATAGCAACACAGGATAAGTCTGCCTTCAAAAATCTTATGTTAGAATTAAAGTCCAAGTATACTTTACCAAGTAAAGAGGGTATTGATTTAATCCTATTACAGTTGCATTCCGATTTCGTGTTTACATATGACTTTAAATCACTGGAGATTACTGCTGAGAAAAGTATTGATATAGTTAGAGATTTTGGTGAACAGGAGCAGAAGGTCAGATTCTTCTCTAACCTTGGTATTATTAAATCTCAGCTCAGTAAGCTTGATGAATCACTCCATTATTATCAGGAAGCTCTCCGTAACTGTACTAGTGAGGATACAAATGAGTTGCTAATGGATGTTCACTCAAACATTGCTGTTATCTACAAGAACCGTGCTGAATATCGAAAAGCTTTATGGCATTTAATGCAAGCATACACATTTTCAAACAAGTATAATCAGGATGAGTCCCCTCTCTTCTATAGAATTCTGACCAATATTGGTGTAACCTATATGGCACTAAGCAATTTCGATCAAGCTATTCACTATTTTCTTATGGCAATTGATACTATCTCTGAGCCGGATAAAAGTAAATTATTACCTCTTATTTTTAATAATCTTGCTTCATGTCATATTCTAATGAATGAACCAGAAAATGCTAAAGAGTATCTTGATAGATTTGATAAGCAATTTAATGAACTTCAACCCAATTTTAAGCTTTCAGAAACTAGTATCAACAGTTACTACCTACATTATAGTTTTGCTAACACGAGAATAAAGAGCTCCTACCTTTATACTTTAGAGAAGTATCAAGAAGCACTTGATCTGTTAATGAGTGTACTTGAGCTGGTAGAGTCTAAAGAAAGTAACCATGAACGCTTAAACTTCTATCAGATGATTATGAGCTGTTCTATGAAGCTAGAAGATTATGATACAGTGAAGAAATACCTAGACTTATCAGATACTCTTACAGATGACAAGTTTCATATGAATTTACCTGATTTAAGAATTAGCTATTACAAAGCTATTGGAGAGTTTGAACAAGCATTAGAATGGTCTACCAACTACAATGAGTTTTTAAAGAAAAGTAGAACTGATGCATACGCTACTTCCATAGAAGATATAAACTCCACATTAAATGAAAGTAACGATTCTATTGCTCTTTCTGCTTATCAAGAGAAACTGAATGAGCTTAAATACTTAAATTACGAACTTGCGCATGATAAAGCACTTCTCATAAATAATCTAGCTAACCTTAAAGAGGAGAAGAGCATACGTGATAAATTGATCTCTATTATAACTCATGATATAAGGGGACCGATGGGTATTGTTGACCAGATGTTACAACTCATTGATAAACCTGACGACTTCTATCATGATGATGTGGTTTTGATTAACATAAAAGAGACTGTTAGCAAAACATACAAATTGACAGAAGATCTTGTTGGCTGGAGTAAAGAAGTAATATCCGGACTTGAAAGATCAAAAGAGGAGATATATCTTTTTGATTGTTTTGAAGAGATTATAAACTTCTTTAAGAAACGTCTTAAAGACAAAGGTGTTTTTATTGAGAACAGTATTGCAAGCAATTCAACAATCACTGCTGAGTATATCTCATTAAAAACTATTTTCAGGAACATTGTTCAAAATGCCATTAAATACTCAACAGAAAGTGGTAAAATTGTAGTTTCTGAAGAAAGGGATGTTCAGAGCTTGATTTTAACAATTAAAGATTCAGGTGTTGGTATGCCACAAGAAAAAGCTGACACAATCTTTGAGCTGGTTTCAGATTCTATTATAGGTACAGCTAATGAAAAGGGTGTAGGTATGGGCATGGTACTTGTGAAAGAACTTGTTAACAAACAGTCCGGTTCCATTCAATGTTTTAGCGAAGTTGGAAAAGGAACAAGGTTCGAGATAACATTCCCTTTAGGTAATAATTAGTTTATGAAAACTGATTTCAACAATCATCTGAATCGACTGTGTTATCCATGTCACAAGTCTGGCAGTTGACAACGGGTTGACCAGGGGTAAACCACGGGTTAACCACGCCTCCCGCCGTTTGGGCGTGGTTTACCTGTGGTTCATCCGCGGTTAAATATCTCAGATTTACCCAGCACCGAAGTGCTTGAAATGCTGGTTTATATATTAAGCGATTATCCTTGATCGCACATGTAAAGACTGATTAATTGTGGTCGAGTACATGTACTGCGACTCTCCTGAGTTGCTGTGCCGACAACGTCGGCAGCTTCCACTGACCGAGACTTAGAAACCATAAGTTTAAACATAGAACTATGTTTATGATTATACATGTCAATACTAGTTTTTGAGCACCATTCAAGTAAAAAAACTACTCTCTTTTCACTAAATCAACTCCTTTTTCCCCCAGTATAGTTATAGAGGACCTAAAAAAATATGATATCTTTATTCCTCAAAGCAAGAAATTATTCCTATATAATTATAGAGGAATTAAAAAATGCCAATAATTCTGATACAAGTTAGTGTTTTCTGATAGTTATGTTAATAGAGGGGTTAGAAATGCTAAATGCTAAATGTTGATTTTAAACAAAGGAGAGAGAAATGAGAGTTCAATTAGACACAATAACCAGAGCACTGGTAGGCAAAATCGGCAAGCTCGTGTTTTATAGGTACCGTAAAAGCGATGTATTGATTGCAAGAGCATACAAGAGAAGAAAGATTGACCATACTAACATCACACTTAAGAACCAGTCACAAAACCTTAGTCGGTTATATCACAGCACATCTGATGCTTACAGAATCGACCTAATGGACTATGCAACAAACAGAAACTTGGAGACAGTAGGTGAAAAATGTATCTATAATGCCTACAATGTCTTTACGATTATGATGTATAAACTCAAGAAGCTACATCCGGAGATTGATTTGAAGACAATTGATATTACTTACATTATTGATAATGCCCTACCAATCAGAACAATCAGTGAAGCTGTTGAGAATGAGCTTCTACCAAAGGTGACGAGATATCAGAGTTTGGATAGTTGGATTGTATGAGAAGTGTACTGCGACTCTCCTGAGTTGCTGTGCCGACAACGTCGGCAGATTCCACTGACCAAAACTTAGCGACCATACGTTTAAACGTAAAACTATGTTTATGATTATGCTGTCAATACTAGTTTCAGAACACGATTGGCTTCCCTGTTATAGCTCTCAACGAGCTATGTGCAAGTGGGGACACTTGCACTACCAAAGCCCGAAAAGGGGTGTTCGGTTTACTACATTACACAACGGCATAATACGTCGTTCTAAGTTCGACGTGCAACGTCGAAGTACAAAACAGATGCGGACAGGGATGTCCGCGTACCCGGTAAAGACGACTAAAGTCGTATAATTTACTATAGGCTATAGGCTATTAACTATAAGCTTTCGACATACAATGTTGAACTACTCCTCCAATTCAATCTCACCATTCAGTTGAACAGCGATAATGGTCATGAAGTCATCGCATTCTGATTTCGGCAGATCGATATAGACAATTCCGGGCTTCTCATTCCAATAGAGTTTGTTGTGAATATCCCATGAAAGTTTTACACCTGAGCCAACAACACGGATACGGTTGATTTTGTTCTTCAATCCCTTGATTGCAATTGAGCCATTTGCTTTACCCGGTACATAAAGGAACAGTACATCTCTATTTTCAGATAAAGAAGTACGACCTTGGAAGTAACCTTCGGGGAGTCCGGGTTGGGCATTGAAAAAGGCTTCTTGATTTTTGTTTATCCACTTCTTTAGATCAAGGGTAGTGAAGTAGAATGGATTGGGGCTATCGATGCTGTAATCTTTAAATATCTGTTCTGATATTGAACTAAGCATAGTATCATTTACAGTTGCCTTTGTTGCTAGTTCAATATAGTCCTGTGCAATTAAACCAAAGCCTTTAAATGCCCTATAATCCTCTGAGATAATAGAGTTTATATTCAAGTCAAACTCATCAGTAAGTTCTATTTCTGTATTCAATGTAACTTTTATAACGCTCATCATAGGATCAAGTTCTGCACTAGGAGCTTCTATTATCAGATTAGAGTTACGTTTCTCCCATTTGAGAGGAGTATTCTTTTTATCAAGAATAGTGCATGATACAACTTCTGATTGCAATCCTCTAATTCTCAAAGGAACAAAGATTGTCGGTGTATGTGGTAAGAAAATATACAATGATCTCTTATCCTTTGAAAGAGTTGTTGGATAATCAGTGTGTTTTCTATCAATCCCGGCATCACTTTCAAAAACAGCTTCATAATGCTTTCTATTCCAGCGTGCAAGTTCTTCCAAAATCTCGACTTGCTCATCCGGTATTGAGCCATCCTCTTTAGGTCCAATATCAAGAAGTAGATTGCCTCCCATAGAGATACAATCAACAAATGTATGAATAATTTCATAAGGTGACTTGTAGTTTTTGTCGTTATGCTGATAACCCCAGGAATCATTCATTGTTAAACATAGTTCCCAAGTTTCACTATCAGGCTTATTGATTGGCACTCCCTGTTCCGGAGTTTCATAATCACCGTACCCCTGTAGTCTTGAGTTGGTAATAACATTAGGATTCCAAGTCAAAAGCTTCTCTTTAAGTTCTTCTGCCTTCCACTCTTCTGCTGTAAACTCCCAATCTCCATCAAACCAGTAAAGATCAGGGTTATACATTGTAGATAACTCTTCTAACTGTCCTTGATAGAACTCAACAAACTCACTCCATTTACGTTCATCCTTCTCATAACGTTTCTTGTTAATAAGGAAATTTGGGTATCGATGATCTGACCAATCTATAAGTGAATAATATAGTCCAACTTTAATATCTTCATCTCGTAAAGCTTTACAGAAAGGTTCTACCAAATCCTTTCCTGCTGGAGTCTTTTCAAGCACATTAAGTTCACTTAGTTTGGTGTCCCATAATGCTATACCATCATGATGTTTGGTAGTTAGTACAGCATATTTTGCACCTGTAGATTTGATTAGCTTTGCCCAGCTTTTGGGTTTATATTTCTTTGCTGTGAATCTTGATGCTTGCTTCATGTAGTCTTCATATGGGATATAGTTGTTATAAAAAGACCAGGATTCATCAATCCCGTTCACTGAATATATACCCCAATGGATGAAAATACCAAGCTTTGCATCCTTAAACCAATCTAATCTATCCATCTTCACTCCCTCTTCTGCTCTCAGACTCAATGTTAACAATATAGCTAAAACTATTAGTATCGATTTTTTCATAATAACCTCTCGGTTAGAAAAGAAAGTACGGTGCATAGATTGTCAACACAAATGTAATCTGTTAAGCTAGAATTAGGCTTCTTTACATTGTTGTTAACAGGCATTCAAGGAAAGTATATTACGCTCTTGGATAATTCATTTCTTTTACGACTAGAAGAGACTTGTTAGTAAAGTGACTCTAATGTAAAAGTTAGCTAACAAACTGTATACATAAATCCATTCATTTATATTGACCAAAAACTTAACTTGTTTTCTTAAGTCATTATAAATATTGAGTGTTATTTGGAAGGAGTTTAAAAATGGAATACGATAAACTTTTAGAATATATATATCAAAGATACTCCGGGAATGTGAAGCTCGGACTTGACCGGATGCACAAAGTTATGGATATTATGGGAAATCCTAACATGAAACTAAAAGGTTTTCATGTTGGTGGTACCAATGGGAAAGGTTCTACTTGCGCAACTCTGGAAGCTCTTGCTCTTGAACAAGGATTTACAACAGGTTTTAACTCCTCCCCACACCTTGTTGAGTATATGGAACGTTTTAGAATCAATGGTAAGAATATTACATACGATGAGATTTTAGAAACTTATAAAAAGTGGGAAGATATTATTGAAGAAACCGAAGCCTCCTTCTTTGAAATCACAACCTCAATGGCCTTCTATCTTTTTGCCAAGAAGCAACTGGACGTTGCTATTTTTGAAGTTGGCCTGGGTGGTAGATTAGATGGTACAAAACCATTCAACTCTACAGTAACAGCAATCACCAGTATTGCACTTGATCATGTGAAGAGCCTTGGTGGCACCATTGAGAAGATTGCCTATGAAAAAGCAGGGATTATTAAGAATAAGGTTCCTGTTGTAACAGGCAATATAGTCCCTGAAGCATTGGAAGTAATAGAGCGTAAAGCTACAGAGATGAATGCCCCAATATTCAGATATAATAAAGAGTACACTGTTTCCAATATTCGATTAGACGCAGATGGCACTCACTTTGACTATAGTTTCCCGCATTTAGGGGTTGAATTAAAAGATATGATGATTAATCTCTTAGGTGAACATCAAGCTTTTAATGCAGCGGTAGCCTTAACTTGTTATCTTCTATACTTGGAAAAGATAGGAAAAGCTTGGGACGAGAAGATACTCAGAACCGGTTTGAATAAAGTTAATTGGCAAGGCCGAATGCAAATCTTAAGTAGGGAACCATTAGTAATCCTCGATGGAGCTCATAACAAAGAGGGTTTAACTTTTCTTATCAAGAATCTAAAAGAGATTTTCCCTGGAAAGAAGTTCAAGTTTATAACAGCAATCTTAAGAGATAAACCTTATGATTTCATGCTAAACACAATGGCAGAAGTAGCTGAATCATTCACGATTTCTCAAAGTAAATCCCAACGTTCAGCTTTAGTGGAAGATTTAATTCCAGTAGTTGAAAATACAGATATTCCATTTCAAACTAATATATCTCTTTCTGATGCTGTAAAAAGGCTGATAGACGAAGCGAAGGATGGTGATATAATCATAGTGTGTGGTTCTTTATACACTGTCGCAGAGGTTTTAAAAGAGAAAGATAATCTCTAAAAAACTATAGGATCAATCAGCGTTAACTAAAGGTTGAATCATTGTATATGAAAAAAGTTCTTGATAAATAAACTATAGCTGAATAACATTGAGAAAACTCTAAGGACGTACAATATATAATGAATAGAAAAGCTTATGTTGCAGGACATTTTTACCCACGAAAAGCTGATGAGCTAAAGCGTGAATTGAATGATTTCTTAAGACATGCACCTAACTACTATGGCAATGTTCTAGGGATTATTGTTCCTCATGCCGGGTATGTTTATTCAGGTCAATGTGCAGCATATGGTTACAAAGCTATTCAAGATAAAGAAATTGAGCGTGTTATACTAATTGCACCTAGCCATAGTACAAATCATATAGCTTATTCAATTGGTGATTATAAGTTTTATGAAACTCCTCTTGGCAAAGTAAGGGTTGACAGGAAAGGAGTTGAAGCACTTTTATCACAAGATGAGTTTATCTTTGACTCACTTCTTCACGAAAGAGAACATTCGTTGGAAGTGCAATTACCTTTTATAAAAATGGTTGCACCGGATGCAGAGTTAATACCTATTATCTTTGCCCAGCAGACATTAGATAACAGCAAGTTTCTTGCTAAAAAGGTTTTAGAGCTATTTAAAGAGAAAGAAGATAAAACTGTGATAATCATCTCAACTGATTTGTCGCATTATTTCCCGACAGATCTTGCTGAGAAGAAAGATACAACCTTTATTCTTAATGTGCTAAGTGGAGATTCAGATGCTCTATATGAAGCTAAGAATGAGGGTAAATGCGAAGCTTGTGGACTAGGCGGAGTTCTGACATTGATGGAGATAGCAAAACTACATGGAGATGTAAGGTTCAAGAAGTTATGTTATTCAAATTCAGGTCAGATAAACAAGGATTATGATAATGTTGTAGGATATACATCAATCGTTATGGAAAGTTTGGTAGACAATGATAGGAAATGATGAAAAGAGATTTCTTCTAAGATTAGCGAGAGAGTCTATATCAACACATTTGAGAGGACAAGAGATTCTATCTCAAGTCCCTGATAATCCAGTCTTTCAAAAAAAAGCAGGAGGGTTTGTAACCCTTCACAAAGATGGCAACTTGAGAGGTTGCATAGGTTTTGTAAAAGCTGTGGATACAATATATAACACAGTTAAAAGAATGGCAGTTACTGCAGCCACGGACGATCCGAGATTCCCAAGAGTGGGAGTTGGTGAGTTAGCAGAGCTTGAGATTGAGATTTCTATCTTAAGTGAGATGGAAGCAGTTACTGAAAAAGGTGAGATTGAAATAGGTAGAGATGGTCTTTTCATAGTAAAGGGTTTTCAATCCGGGTTATTATTACCCCAAGTTGCTATGGAATACAGTTTTGATGTCGAAACATTTCTCCGGGAGACCTGTAGAAAAGCAGGTTTAGCCGAAAACTCCTGGAAAGACGATAACACTAAGATTTTCCGTTTTGAAGCGGAAGTATTCTCGGAAAGAGAATTCAATTAGATCTTATTTGGATACAACCAGAAATAATAAGTGGAGGCAAATTGATGAAAAAGTCAATTCTTCTTTTACTCGTCTGCTTCTTAGCAGTAGGCTTGTTCGCACAGAACCCACCTACAAATGTTGAAGTTGATGGAGACACAGGTTTAGTAACCTGGACAGATCCTGCCGGAACAGCCGGTTGGATGCATTATGATAGTGGTACTAATAATGATGGTATCGGAACTAACGCAGCTGCAGATATAAACTATGCAGTACGTTGGGATGTTGCAGGTCTTGCACCTTATGCAGGCCTTACAATTACTGAAGTAAAATTCTTCCCAAAAGAAGCTGCATGTACTTACGCAGTTAAAATTTGGGAAGGAGCTAATGCTGCATCAGAAGCAGTATCAGTAGCTGTTCCTAATCCAACAATTGATGCTTGGAACACAATAACATTGCCTACTCCTCACGTAATCGATGGAACACAAGAACTTTGGGTTGGCGTTAATGCTAACACAACTACAGGTTATCCATGTGGTTGCGATGCAGGTCCAGCAGTTGCAGGTTATGGTGATATGATCTCTACCGGTGGTGCTTGGTCTCCTATTTCAGGTATGGGTCTTGATTATAACTGGAACCTTCAGGCTTATGCTATGGATGCTACAGGCAGACCTGTTGTTCTCGAAAGACAGAATGTTGAACCAATGGAAGTTGAAACTGTTGAGAATCCTGGTCTTATGGCCGGTAACCTTCCAACTTCAAGAAACTCTCGTGAATTACAAGGCTTCAACGTATACCTTGAAGGTAGCTTAATCGCTTCTAACGTTCAAGCACGTTCATACCAGCTTAATCCTGCTGACCTTACACCAAATGCTGATTTCACAGCCGGTGTTAGTGCTGTTCACGATTCAGGTGAATCTGTAGTTGTTGACTACACTTTCACATTTACACCTGCTTTCTACGGTATCTACCCTCCTTCAAATGTTGAAGTTATCAATCCTGGTGGAATCCTTACTTGGGATCAACCTGAGCTTCCTGGTGAATGGATGTCTTGGTGTTCTGATTCTGAAGGTGGAAACGGTATTGGTTTAACAAGTGGTGGTACTTTCTCAGTAGCTTCACGTTTCGATACTGCAAGTTTAACAGACTATGACGGACAAAACATTGTAATGATGCGATTCGTTCCTGGATCTGCTGACAACACATATACAATGAAGATTTGGACTGGCAACGATGCTGCTAACCTTATCTGGTCACAGGAAATCACAGAATTCGACGTTGGTGTTTGGAATGAAGTTCAGCTTCCATCTCCTTTAACTATCGACGGTACTCAAGAACTTTGGGTTGGTTATACAGTTAATAACCATGCTGCCGGCGCTTATCCTGCCAGTGGTGACGAAGGTCCTGCTGTTGTTGGTTATGGTGACAAAATCTCAACCGGTGGAACATGGGATAACTTATCAGACCTTGGTGATTTCGATTATAACTGGTCTATCCAGGCATTCGTATTCGAAAACGGCACAAGAACTGCGATGCAATTACCTACTCCTGCTCCACAGCATGCTGAGCCAACAATTACAGAAAGCTTTACAGCTGGTGCAGTTGAAGTTACTTCAAGACAAGAACGTTCACTTATTGGTTACAACATCTACTTAGATGGTACTCAGGTAGCTACAGGTGTTCAGAATGATGCTTATGTATTTGATGGTCTTGCTTCAGGTTCTAACCACCTTGCAGGTATCACAGCAGTTTATCATGAAGGTGAATCAGAAGCTGTAGAACTTACATTCACATATATGCCTGCAGGTTTCTTCTATGAGCCTACAGACTTAGCTGTTGTACAGAATGGTAGTAATGTTGATTTAACATGGACTGCTCCTGAAACTCCAGACTTCGAAACAATGGGATATAGTGGTGACGAGAATAACGATGCAATCGGTTTCGGCGAACCAGCTGACTTCGATATCGCTACACGTTGGACTCTTCCACAGTTACTTCCATATCATGGCATGTACCTCTCTGAAATCGAATTCTTCGCTTATGAAGCAGAATGCGAATACTCAGTACGCGTTTGGACTGGTGCTAATGCATCAAATATCATTGTTGATGAAGTTGTTGCAAGCCCAACAATCGGTGAATGGAATACTTATGCTTTAGCTACTCCAATCCAGATTGATATGACACAAGAACTTTGGTTCGGTTTACGCTGTAACACTCAAGGTACACATCCGGCTCCTGTTGACTTAGGTCCAGCAGTTGCAGGTTATGGTGACATGATCAAATCAGGTAGTGCTTGGGAATCTATCTTCGATAGCTCACAGGGACAGATTAATGGTAACTGGAACGTTAGAGGTAAAGCTGTTTATACAGTTAACCCAACACGTGACGCTGATGGTTACGAAGTTTATCATTCAGCTGACGGAACAACATATACAATGTTAGAAACTGTTACAGAAACTACATATTCACATACTGCTCCAGTATTTGAATCATTTAACTTCTACCAAGTTAAAGCAATGTATAACGGTTCTGCATCTGAGCCTGCAGAAGCTAACCTTTTCGTAATGCCAGATACATATGAAACTATTACTTATGATGATGGTATGTCAGATGAACCAATCAATGCTGGTGTTACTAACCAGATGGGTGTTAAATTCGAAGGTACAACTGATGCTACTCTTAGAATGGTTCATTTCTACTTAGATTCAGTAGGAACAGCTCCAATTATCTATCGTATTTTCAATAACGATGGTAACGATGGAATGCCTGGTACACAAGCACTTCAAACTACTGTTGCTCCAGCTAACCTCGTTGAAGGTTGGAATAACGTACTTCTTCCTGAAGGTCAGGAATACCAAGATACTGATGACGGTATCTTCTACGTATGTGTTCTTGAAACTGCTAATGCAAGTGCATTCGGTAAAGACACTGGTGCTAATGGAAACTCATACCTTAAAGAAGGTACTGGTGCTTGGACTATGATCGCTGATGGTAACATCATGATGCGTGCTACAATCGACCTTAGCACTGACAATGATGACCAAGTTGCTGTTCAAAAATTTGAACTTAACAACTTCCCTAATCCATTCAACCCAGAAACTACTATTAAGTATAGTGTACCTACTACAGGTCACACAACACTTAAAGTTTACAACATGAGAGGTCAGTTAGTTGATACTCTTGTAAACGGCAACGTAACTAAGGGTTCTAACGAGATAGTTTGGAGTGCAGACAACCATACAAGTGGTGTTTACTTCTACAAACTTGAGAATGGTGGACAAACTAAAGTTAATAAAATGGTACTTATGAAGTAATCGTTCTATTATAGAATTAAGGGGAATGCTAAATAGCATTCCCCTTTTAAATTTATATGAGAAAAGCGACCATATCTTGGTAGCTTTTACAAAATAACATTATTGCTCTAGAACTTATGATTTGTCAGGCTGTTAAAGTGTCCCTGATATGTTATCGTACCCTCTTTTAATAGCACAATATTCTCAGGAAATGCTTCCAGTACTTTCTTATCATGAGTGATAATAACTGATGTCCAATTCCCTTTCACATCAAGCTCCCTCATAAGATTGATTATTTCTTCAGTAGTTTCAGGGTCAAGACCGGTTGTAGGTTCATCATAGAAAACATATTCAGGTTCTAAAACGATAGCTCGCGCAAGTCCTACACGCTTTCTCATACCACCCGATAGCTCTGAAGGCATTAACTCTTCTATTCCCTTCAATCCAACCATTGAGAGTTTTTCCTCTACAATCTTCTTGATTAAGGTTGGTTTATAATCAGTATGTTCAACCAATGGGAATGCCACGTTCTGGAAAACATTCATGGAATCAAATAATGCTGAATTCTGAAATACCATGGATATCTTCTTTCTTACATCTACCATGCTTTTCTTATCAAGAACTGTATGCGTTAGTGTTGAAACTTCTATCTTGCCCTGTTGATATTCAACTAAACCGATAATACTTTTTATCAGAACTGTCTTACCACAGCCGCTACGACCGATAATAACTGTCGATTTACCTTTAGGAATAGTTAAATCTATATTGTTTAATACGAGTTTTTCACCGAATCTTACACTTAAATTCTCTACTTTTATCATCCTACTTTACCTCTACCCCATCGCTGATTATCTCTGTAGGTGTAATCTCAATCAATTCACCCTGCCTAACTTCAGTGTTTCCATTCATTCTGATATAATGATCTGAAAGAGATGTCCAGTTACAATCAACAACCTTCTCAACCACACCTTTTAGAGAAACCTTATTCTCAAGTAGATATTGTGTATAAGCTTTCTTATTCTCAAGAGATAAAGCTTCCATGCGATTAATCCGCTCATTAGCTATCTTACCATTTACCTGTCCTTTCATAGATGCAGCTGGAGTGCCATTTCTACGAGAATAAGTGAAATTATGTAGATACGTAAACGGAATCGTCTCTAAGAAGCTATATGTTTCTTCAAACAGCTCATCAGTTTCTCCGGGAAATCCGGTTATCACGTCAAAACCAAGTGCCATATCAGGTCGGATTTGTAGTAAGTCATCTATCTGTGACTTGAACTGGGCAGTAATATAGCGTCTCTGCATTGCCTTAAGGATAGCATCACAACCTGACTGAAGCGGGATATGTAGATGCGAGCAAATCTTCCTATTCCTCTCAATTTCCAGTTTCATTCCTTCAGTGAAGAGTTGAGGTTCAACAGAACTGAGTCTAATCAACTCAACACCCGATATTGAGCTTATATCACTGATCAAGTGTTCAAGATGATAATCCTGTTTCATATCCCTACCATATAAACCCATATTGATACCACCGAGTACAAACTCATGATAACCCTGTTTGGCAAGAAGCTCCACTTGTTCTAACACCTTTTCAGGCTGTCTACTTCGGGAATGACCACGAGCATAAGGGATGGCACAATAAGAGCAATAGAAATCACATCCATCCTGAACTTTTAGAAAGACTCTACTATGTTCATTCATGGATGTTGTCTGCATCTCAGGAAAGTATTGTTCAGTGAGGATATCATGAAACTCAAATTTCTGAGTTTTAAGTAAATTATAGATCTCACCCTTTTGCTGATTATCAACTATGATATCTATAGCTCCCATCTCCTCAATCTGTTGGGGTTCACGCTGAGCAAAACAACCGGTAACCACTATCTTCACATGTGGATTTACCTCTTTATGCTTTATCGCCTTTCTAATAAAATTGCGGGATTTAAAATCGGTTCTATTTGTTACAGTACATGTGTTGACAATATAGATATCAGCTTCTGAGTCAAATGGGACAACTGCATATCCATCTTTTACGAAGGGTTCTAAGATACAGGATGATTCATATTGATTAATCTTGCACCCAAGAGTCTTAATGGCAATTTTCATTACTTATTAAGGAAGTTCCAGACTGCTCTTCCGTAGACAGAATGCTCAATCTTTAGAACTGCTTTTGCAATCTCTTCCGGTGAATTACATTTAGTTATATCTACTCGTTCTTGTGCAACTATATCACCTTCATCGTAATGCTCATTCACTTGATGAACAGTAGCACCTGATTCTTTACAACCGTCCGCGAATACAGCCTTATGGACATTAGAGCCAAACATACCTTTTCCACCATAGTTTGGCAACAGGGCGGGATGAATGTTGAGCATCGGACAACCAACACCATCAATGATAGTCGGAGTAATCTGTTTCATAAAGCCGGCTAAAGCAATCAAATCGAGATTCGATTCTTTACACTTAGTAATAATCTTCGCTTCAAAAGCTTTCCAGTCTTTTGTACCTGCATGGAATATCGGAATTCCAAGACGTTCACAACGCTCCTTGATTGGAGCGTTGCGTCTTGTAATAAGGACAAATTCTATTTTAATAGGCAGTTTCATTTCTTTAAATACATTAACCATTGCTTCGAAGTTCGAACCACGGCTCATTCCGGAAGTGAAGACTGCTATTCTAAATTCTTTCATATTATTCGCTTTTCTCAATCACACTTATGTGAAGTTCATCCAACTGAGCTTTATCTACAACACCCGGAGCTTTGCTCATAAGGTCAGCAGCTTTGAGAGTTTTAGGGAATGCTATTACGTCACGAATCGATTCAGCTTTTGTCATCTGCATAACCATTCTGTCTATACCCGGTGCAATACCACCATGAGGTGGTGTACCATATTGTAAGGCATTAAGGAAGAAACCAAACTTGAGTTCCTGTTCCTCTTTGCTAAATCCAACTATATTGAAAATCTTCTCCTGAATATCCTGTCTGTGGCATCTGATACTACCGGAAGCAAGCTCAACACCATTACAAACCAAGTCATAAATCTGACCCTCAATCTCACCATATCTGCTTGGGTCATCAAGAAGCTCAAGATGCTCTTCCTGTGGCATACTGAACATATGATGTAATGGTTCCCATCTATTTTGGTCAGCATTATACTCAAACATTGGGAAGCGTGTTACCCATAAGAATTTGAACTTGCTATCATCAATCAAACCAAGCTCTGCACCAAGATGATTTCTAACACCTGCAAGTACTTTTAAAACTATCTCTTTGGAATCTGCACCAAAGAGAACTAAATCACCCTCATTAGCACCGGTCTTTGTAAGGATTCCTGCTTTCTCATCATCTGTAAGGAATTTTGATATACCGGCATCCAGAGTTCCATCTTTAACTTTAGCAAAAGCCAGACCTTTTCCACCCAGATGTTTGGCAATATCTATTAAACCATCAATCTGTTTTCTACTATATGTAGCACAACCCTGAGCTACGATACAACGAACTGTACCATTATTAGATAATGCACCTGAGAATACTTTGAATTCAGATTTAGCAAGAACTTCTGATAAATCATTAAGTTCCATAGCAAAACGTGTATCAGGCTTATCACAACCATATCTTTCCATCGCTTCGTTGTAAGTCATACGAGGGAATTGCTTCTCAATATCTGCATCAATTGTAGTCTTATATACATAAACCAAAAGGTCTTCAATAACTTTATAAACATCCTCTTCAGTTACAAAACTCATTTCAAGGTCAAGCTGTGTGAACTCAGGTTGCCTATCAGCTCTAAGGTCTTCATCACGGAAACAACGAGCGATTTGGTAATACTTATCAAAACCTGAAATCATCAGCAACTGCTTGTAAAGCTGTGGTGATTGTGGAAGAGCAAAGAAAGTACCGGGATGGATTCTACTCGGCACAAGATAGTCACGTGCTCCTTCCGGAGTAGACTTCATGAGGATAGGAGTTTCAATATCAAGGAAACCTGCTCCATTTAAGAACTCTCTAATCTTGGCAACAATCTCATGTCTAAGCATGATTTTACTCTTTATTGTCTCTCTTCTTAAATCAAGGTAACGATATTCAAGTCTAAGATCTTCATCAGCAAGAGTACCCTCATTTACCTGAACAGGAAGAGGAGAGCTCTCGTTTAGTAGATATAGTTCCTGGGCTTTAATCTCAATAGCACCGGTAGCCATTTTCTCATTGATATTACCTTCCCTGGCAATTACTTCACCTTTGACTGCCATGACATACTCGTTTCTTAGACGTGAAGCTTTTGCAAGAACTTCTTCATTTTCTGGATCAAAAACAACCTGTACAATCCCTGTTCTATCTCTTAAATCTACAAAGATAAGTCCACCAAGGTCTCTTCTACGATGAACCCAACCCATTACAACAACTTCTTTACCAATTGATTCTACATTTAAGTCTGTACAATAATCTGTTCTTTTTATGTTTCCGAGTAAATCTAACATCTCTAATCCTTTTATTCTTATGATTTAGCTAACATTGATTACTCAGATGTTGAGTCAAGTTTTTTGTATGGCTATTCTTTTCGGATATATACGAAAACGTAGGTTAATCCCATTACAGAGAATTCACTACTCTTATTTTACTCTTGGGTTTCCCTTGCCCTTCCCTTGGCTTGCAAGGGAAACCCAAGGGAGGGGTTAGAGTTAAGCATGTGAAGATATAGTTTTTTCCCTTTACAAATAAGCCAGCAAAAATTTCTACTTAGTCATGACTAAGGAAACAAACTATAAACTACTTGATTGCGGAGACTTTGAGAAGCTTGAGCAGGTTGGGGATTATATATTCCGACGATCAGCACCTCAAGCCAATTGGCAACGAAAACTGGATAAAGAGATCTGGAATAATTTTAATGCTAGATTTGATGCATTGTCATCTGAATGGATTGTGAAAAGCGAAAAAGAACTACCTGTTTTTGTCTTTAGTGCTGTAAAGATTCAGACGCGATTATCTGCAAATGGTCAGATTGGAGTATTTCCTGAGCAAATGACAAATTGGCAATGGGTTGAAGATATTGTTAGCAAATCTGCTAATAATTTGTCAATATTGAATGGCTTTGCTTATACAGGTGCAATGAGCATTGCTTCCTCTTCCTCAATGTCTGAAGTCACTCATATTGATGCTGCCTCAAGTAGCGTAAATTGGGCTCGAGAAAACTCAATTGTTTCCAACAAGCAAGATAATAAGATTAGATGGATAACCGAGGATATACTAACCTTCTTGAAGCGTGAAGGTAAGCGTGGTAACAGATATGACGGTATCATCCTCGATCCACCGGCCTTTGGGCGTAGTAAGAAAGGTGGGATTTGGAAGATTGGGAAAGATATGCCTAAACTAATAAAACTCGTTGAGAAAGTTCTTAGTACAAACCCTGATTTCTTCATCCTATCATGTCATGATCAAGAGTTTGGTGTTTCAGAGCTTAGAACTCTGCTGAATAGTATGCAAAAGCTTAAGAAAGGAAGTATCGATACATTCACACTAGCGATAGAATCAGAGCATGGTAATGATCTTCCAGCCGGAACTTGTGCCAGATGGAGAAAGCAGGCTTAGCTTTAATACCCAAACCTTTCTGAGCCTACAACAATCTCATCTGCCTTTCTTGTCATACCTAAAGATTCTGCAAGTTTAATAGAGGGTTCATTTGCTGAATCAACTAAATAGACAGGAACAACAGAATTCTTGAAACACCATTCTACTGCTTTAATAACAGTAGCTTTTCCATATCCACGCACCCTGTAGCGACTATTAGTACCTACTGCAATGTTACCACCATTATCAATAATATTTGTGATATGACTCATTGAGAAGTACTCCACGTCAGAGCAGCAAATGAATGAACGTTTCTTTTCAAAAAGAATCTGAGATTCTTTCCAATGATAGTCTGCAATCTCTTTACCTGCCTTCTCAAATCTTTTATAAAAGAATGGTTTCATCTGTTTAGTAAATAGAACAGCTTCTTTATCTATTGACCTCATTAGCTCATCACTTGTAACACTATAACGATACATTCTACTAACAAAGGCTCCTTTTTGTAAGTCATTAAACTTGTTTCTTAGGTATTGTAGAATATCCTCTCTATCAAGTTTTAGCAAACTGACCAATTCCTCTGAAGTAAATCTCTTTGAAAACTCAGGATGGATAGTAATTACAGTTTGTGCTTTATAAGATGAAATAATCATATTGTAAAAGAAATACCCCGGATAAGCCATATTTCTTATCTCTTTATAAAAGATCCTTGCACCCTCTTCAAAGTCATCCGAGTTGATTCCAAGATATTCAATGTAATGTTTTCTAAAATCACACATATCCCCTCCTAAACAATTATAATAAACTTGCATATACTCAAAGATGTTGTCAAATAAATAAAGTTAAGTATTCTATTATAGCACTAACCCGTTGACATTATTCTTGACACTATAAACTATTTTCACATTATTAAATCACAATTGGATTACCGTTTTTATACGCTCTGGCTCTTTTATGAACAGAACTCCAAAATACATTACATGTACATAACGTACAAAGGAGTTACCATGTTTTTCTTAATATCAGGAGCTGCTGCTTCAGGAAAATCAAGTATTGTACCTCATCTACAAGAAGCACTAGCAAATGTTGAGTGTCATTGCGAAGATGAGATTAAGTACGAAGAACAATACGCTTACGAAAGATTCAAAAGTTGGTTTGACAGAGCTTTAGAATGCCAGAAAGAGGGTAAAGATTTCCTTCTCACCTCACACATGCCATTCGGGCAGTTGCTTGGTAGTAATGAAGCAATTCAGTTTAATGGGATCTCAGCTTGCTTACTGGATTGTCATGACTATATCAGAGTAAAAAGATACCGTAACAGACCTATGTTCGAAGAGTGGTCCTTAATAATGGATACTCTCTGTTGGGCTGCATATCATCGAATGCATGCTAAAGAACCGGAATGGGAGCAAAGAATAGTTATCAATAGAAATCCGGGTGACTATCATCATGAAAGGTGGACTTCTATTACCAATGACGACCCAAGATGGAATGTTGAAGTGTTTGACACAAGCAAGAACAGCCTATGCAAAACTGTTAAGCAAATTCAAGACTGGGTAGAACTACGTAGAAAAGAAGACAACCCCTTCACTCCTGAAAAGGAGTGGTGGAAGTAAATTAATAATAGAACAGCCTAATTTATTATTATGAATTAGGCTG
The DNA here is from genome assembly GCA_963677495.2 of Cloacimonadales bacterium (SeqCode). GTDB lineage: Bacteria > Cloacimonadota > Cloacimonadia > Cloacimonadales > JAFGVF01 > Zophobacter. Next base: position 437,688 of record CAXXOU010000004.1, on the reverse strand, counting down.
TTTCTTTCCAAAATTGACTACACCTTGTTCAGTTCATTATTAAAAATCAATGCACATATTCTTAGCTGGTCATATGTATATTTACCCCCAAACAGGTCATACACAGGCCTGAGTCTTAGTATCTCCATCTCTCGAAACATCTCGTAAGCTCTCACACAATCCTCATGACTTACTTCTAAATAGCTTTCTAAAGATTGAGTTAGAACATTCCCTTCCAACAGATAGTCTTGAAAATAACCAAACACTGTAGTTCGCTTGACACCATACTCTTTCTGAATATCTTCTATCGAGTAACCATCATTGAACATTTTGGATGCTGCTTTAGCTCTTGCTCCTTTACCTGATGCTCTAACCATTTCTACTTCTCGCAGGTTAAGATGTGTTGATTGCACCTTGGGTTGCAGATTATTCTTAGTACAGAACGGAACAATAATGTCGAGTAAGATACTACCATAGTTATCCAGCTTTGCCTTACCGATTCCGCTAATCTGTAGCAACTGTGCTTCAGTTTGGGGATACAATGCCGACAACTCTTTGATTGTCTTATCGTGGAAGATTGTATATGGTGGAATCTCTTTCTCGTCCGCCAGTTCTTTTCTCTTTGCTCTCAATAGTTCAAACAACTCAACATTATAATCAGTAATATCAGCTTTAGATTTGTATTTAACCTTTTCCTCTATCAGATGACCCATAAACGTTTCTTTATTCTGCAAAATCTCTTTAGCTTTGTCAGTAAGCTTTATACTTCCATATTGCTCATCTAAAACAATAACCTTTGTTCTTAGGAGTTGTCGATACACAAACATCCATTGCTTTAATGATTGATCTACACCAATTCCATAAGTAGATAGCTGGTCATGCCCTCTACCAATAATCTTCTTATCCTTCGAGCCCCTAAGTATCTTTGCAATATGATTTGCACCAAACATCTGATTTGTCCTATAAACACATGAGAGAAACTTCTGAACAATAACAGTCAAGTCCTCTTTTGGTTTCACATCCTTCACGCAGTTATCACAAGTCCCACAGTTCTGCTCTTCATGCTCCTCACCGAAATAGGAAAGGATAAAGGAGCGTCTGCAAGCCTCGTCCTCAACAAAGTTTACCATCGCTTCCAGGTGATTATAAGCAACAATCTTCTCACGCTCCTCTTTGTCTTGAAAGAGAAACTTTATCTTTGCCGGATCACCATACGAAAACAGTAAAAGACAATATGCATCTTCCCCATCACGACCGGCACGTCCTATCTGCTGATAGTAGCTTTCCACATCTTTCGGTAGGTCATAATGTATAACACATCTCACATCAGGTTTATCGATTCCCATCCCAAAGGCAATTGTTGCCACAATAATATCAACATCATCATTAATGAATCTTTCCTGATTATGTTTCCGGGTCACACTATCCAATCCTGCATGATAAGGTAGAACTTTGAATCCCATTTTGTGTAGCTTCTCAGCAAGTTGATCAACTCCCCTACGGGAGAAGCAATAAATAATCACAGATTGATTCTTAAACCTTTCCAGTGTTTCTACTACTTGCATAACAGCATCAGTCTTCATCTTCACTTCAATGAACAGGTTTGGTCTATCAAAGCTGGTTTTAAAGAGGGAGTACTTATCCAAACTAAGGTTCTTGGATATATCTTCTTGTACCAATGGAGTTGCAGTAGCTGTTAAGGCTATTGTAGGAGGGTTATTAAGCTTAGCTCGTAGTTCAGCAATCTGCCTGTATTCAGGTCTGAAGTCATGTCCCCATTCCGAGATACAATGTGCTTCATCAACAGCTATTAAAGAGATTTTAAGTTGATTCAAAAGGTTAAAGGTCTGAGGTAACATCAAAGTCTCAGGAGCTAAATAGAGGAGTTTTACTTTATTAGATTTCACCTTACCAATAGTGTCAAAATACTCATCCCGAGAAAGCGAACTGTTTAAATATGCAGCATCAACTCCAAACTGCTGCAACTGATTAACTTGGTTCTTCATCAAAGAGATTAAAGGTGAGATAACAATCGCAGTTCCATTCTGCATAAGTGCAGGTATCTGGTAGCAAAGTGACTTTCCGCTACCTGTCGGCATGATGACTACACTATTCTGCCCCTGTACTAAGCTCTCAATTATATTCAACTGATACTTTCTAAACTCTTTATAACCAAAAATGTCATTCAGTACTTGTAATGCTTTCTCTTGTAAGTTTTCCATCAGACAACCTTATGCACCTGTTATATTTAATTCTAATATCTATTTATCAACGAAGTATGAATTCATGTCAATATATTTACTTTTTTCTATATGGAATGCAGCAACGGTGCATTCGTAGCTGTCACCAGAACCTGATAATGTTCTCCAAAGAACTTAACCAATTAACACCAGTTACCGTCAGTGGAGCTACTTAGCTCCGCTAAGTGGACAAGCTGGCAGCGTGTCCTACGAATTCGACATGCAATGTCGAAATACTCTTGCCTGAGATAATCCGAGAAATCTGTGGCTTTTTTTCAGGACAATACACGGACAAAGATGTCTGCGCGCCAAGCCCATGATTCGTTTTCAATACATCTTCTTACTACTTATCTGTTACCCGTTAGCTTCCAGTTAGAAACACGTTAATGATAACGGGAATTGGATTGGGTGTAGATTGGAAGTTATGGAATTATGGAACTAATACTAACCACTAAGTTATCTGTTTCAAGACAAACCGAAATAGTCAGTTAACTCCATAAACTAACCCTATTCTTATGAAGAAATCTTTCCTTGACATATACATATACAATTATTAACTTCTCAATTATTTACAATAAACTCCCTAACTTTTCTATATATGCCGTCTAAACAGCTATAGAAGATTGAGGGTCTGAGAACTGAGGAGTTATTTATGTTTGATTTTAAGAACTGTTTTTTTGGATTTAAAAGTGTTTTGCTAATCGCAATACTGTTCATGTCTGTAACTACCATATTTTCAATTGATGACTTTGCAGGGAATGCCTTAGAAGTTGATGGATTTAATGATTATGCCACAATAAACAAGTCTCTGCCTGATTCCGGGACAATTGAATTATGGGTTTACCCAAACTCATTCTATAATTATAACACAATCTTTGACACCAATTCAGGTGGCAATATATGGGAGATGTGGATATATGATAATGGAGAATTAAGAGTCCGGATGTATAATGGAGATGTTAGGTTTGATTTAAATACCCTCAGTGGAGCAGAGCATTGGTATCATATTGCAGTAACATGGGATAGAGTTTTAAGTCATACAGCTAGTTATTCTTTATATGTTGATGGAGTTCTTCGTGCTAGTGACAATTCTACCTGGTCTGGTTCCGGATCTGAGTTTTATTTAGCCGGTGGAAACAACTTGAATGACCCCGGTAATTGTGTTTACGATGAGTTAAGATTCTGGGATGTAATTCGTACAGAAGCTGAAATTGCAGATAATATGTATTCAACATTAGATGGCTCTGAAATCGGCCTTACAAACTATTATCAATTCAATGAATCTACAGGGTCCACTGTACAAGACCTTGTTGGTACTGATGATATGGTACTTAACAACATGAATGACAGTGCAAGAGTAGCATCATCTATTCCATTAGTACCGATAGTTTCGACTACAGTTGCATCAGCAATTGGAGAGGCAAGTGCTATCGCAGGAGGTAATAATGTTCATAACACAGATGCTATTGTTAGTAGAGGTGTCTGTTGGAGTACAAGTCCTAACCCTACAATTGATGACTTTTCTACTGACGAAGGTTCTGGATATGGAGAATATACTTCCAATCTAACAGGCTTACTACCGGAAACTGAATACTTTTATAGAGCATATACATCCAACTCTCACAATACTGTCTATGGAGAAGAATATTCTTTCACAACTATGAGCGCTACTCCTCCTGTATTGTCGACAACAATTGCAGATAATATAACCGGGTCTTCAGCAACTTCAGGTGGAGAGATAACTTATAGTAGTCTCCAGGTTACACAAAGAGGTGTCTGTTGGAGCACTGATCCTAATCCCGTTATAACTGATACGTACACCAATGATGGTTCAGGGATTGGAGTATTCTCTTCAGAGATATATGGTTTAGAACCTCTAACAACATACTATTATAGAGCTTATGCAGCTAATGATGTGGGGATAGGGTATGGTGATGAAATGACATTCGAAACACCTATGTTAGGTGAAGGAACCATTGGGAATCCATACCGGATTTCGTCGCTTGATGCTTTGGTTTTCGTAAGTTCTGACAGTACATTTTGGGATAAGCACTACATTCAAACAGCAGATATCAATGCAGCTTCAACTTCATCACTAAATAATGGTACCGGATTCTCACCTATTGGTAATGATATTGTCAATTTTACCGGAACATACGATGGACAAGAATATATAATCGATAGCCTATATATTGAATTCGGATATAACACAACTGTTCGTGATAACATAGGACTTTTTGGTTATGTAAGCGGAGCTGAGATATCAAATATTGGACTAACTAATGTCGATATCACAGGTGGAGAAAACACTGGTGGTTTAGTGGGCTATTGTTCCAATACAATTATCAACAACTGTCATATCTCAGGTGATGTTTATGGTCGTGATTTTACTGGAGGTTTAGTCGGAGTTAACGACAATGGCTCTTCAATAACTTATTGTTATGGCTATTCAGGATATACCCATGGATGGCTTGTTGGAGGATTAGTAGGTAAAAACAATAATGCTTCTTCAATCACATACAGCTACTGTACTATGCAAACTTCCAGTGCTGAGGAATGTTCAGGATTTGTCGGTATAAATAGTTCAGGTTCATCCATTTCTAACTGTTACACTACCGGAGATGATGTACACCCAACTGATGGAGCTGGATTTGTTGTAATAAATGAGGAAAATTCGACAATCGATAACTGTTACAATACTAAGTCTATATCTGGTGAAGATGTTGGTGGTTTTGTTTTGCTCAATAGAACTGGTGCAACAATTACAAATTGCTACAATGCGGCAACAGTGGACGGCTGGGACAATGTTGAACCCTTTGCCGGCAGTGGTAGCACAAACCTCATATACAACTGTTTTTTTGATGGAGATATAACTTATTATTCCAATCACAGCCCTGCAACAGAACTTACAACTTCAGAAATGCAGACACTCAGTTCCTTCACAAATGCAGGGTGGGATTTCTATGGAGAAGATACTAATGGAACTGATGACTATTGGGTTTTCATTGAAAATGATTATCCAAGACTCGCTTGGCAGGAAACTGCTCCGGTAGCTAACTTCAATGCTGATATTTCAAATCCTAGTTTAAGCCAAATTGTTAACTTCAGTAATACTTCCCATACCGGTAATGCTAATTGTCAATGGCAATGGGATATTGATGGTGATGGAGTTGTGGATTATACTACAGAAAACTGTTCCCATTCATATTCAGAACCGGGGACTTATAGTGTAAGTCTAACTGCTATTAATGAACATGGAACTGATGTACATACTCAAATAGACTACATAACAGTATCTGAAGATATTGAGCTATCAGGTTCAGGTACAGAGCAAGACCCATATCAAATAGCAAACTTAGATGAGTTAAGATTTATTAGTGAGAATCATAGTTATTGGGATGCATATTTTGTGCAGACAACCGATATTGATGCAAGCGATACACAGAACTGGAATTCAGGAGAAGGTTTCAGTCCCATTGGCCAAAACAGTTTAAGCTTCACAGGTCAGTATGATGGTGATGACTATTCTATAAGCAATCTTTACATTTCACGTCAGGATGATGATTATATTGGGCTGTTTGGTTTCACTCAATCAGCAGTTATTACATCTCTAACATTAGAAAACGTTACAATATCCGGTAACGGATTTGTAGCAGCTTTAGTTGGTAAGAGTCTTGAATCAAGCATAACTGAGTGTTCTTCAAGTGGATCTGTAACTGCAAGTGATAACTATGTTGGTGGACTTGTCGGTGAGAACTTTGATAGTTCAAGTATCTCAGATTGTTTTAGTTCTTGTAATGTTAATGGCGATACATACGTTGGTGGTCTGATTGGTAAGAACTCACTTAGCTCCCAAGTTACTAACTGCTATTCTACCGGTTTAGTGCAAGGGACTAATAGTGTCGGTGGTTTAATTGGTTTAACATCATCATCAAGTTCTGTTACAGGTTGTTTCTGGGATACAGATACATCACAGCAAAATATCAGTTCAGGAGGAGCAGGACTCACAACTGCAAACATGCAAACAGAGAGTACATATCTTAATGCCGGATGGGATTTTGTCGATGAGACAGCTAATGGAAGCGATAATATCTGGATTATTCATAGTAATTCTTATCCTGAGTTTGCTAATGGTAATCAAGCTCCTAAAATAGCGACTATCTATGATGTACCAAATGACCAAGGTCGACGCATAAATGTGTGCTGGGAAAAGAGTAGCTTTGATGAACCCGGTAGCTCTGACCCAATTGTAAGTTATAACTTGTGGATTAAATATCCATTCGCAACCAGAGGACTACGTGTTACTACCTCTATTGAAGAAGCAAGAGCAGCCAATACTATTCAGTTAAGAAGCAGTAACTCACTTGATAGACATAATCAAGTTCTTCTTAGCAGAGATAACGATCTATGGATATCGGTAGGTGCGACTTATGCTATGGGATGGGATCAATACACAATGACAGCTACGACTTACCGGGATTCATCTGCAACAGAAGATAATCCTTCTACTTTCTTCGTTTCTGCTCATACTACTTCCCCATTTGTGTACTACTGCTCAGATGAGATGTCAGGTTACTCATTAGATAATATTGCTCCTGATGAAGCTACAAACGTCAGAATTGCTGTTAATGATACACGAACAAACTCAGTAACACTAAACTGGGATGAAGTCACACAAGGAACATATCAGGGCAATTCTTATCCTGAGCTCAATGGAGTTTGGTATAATGTCTATTCATCTGACAACCCTGACTTCATATGTGAAGAGAGTACTTATCATAGTACAACAATGAATAATCATATCAACATAAACATATCAGCTCCTAACAAGCTTTTCTTTAAGATTGTTGTGAGTGATATGGAATAGATTAGTACTGCGATACTAACCGGGTACGCTGGCATCCTGCCGGCACTCTTCAGCTCTACAGGAGCATAAGTTTAATAGCCCCATGCGACATTGTTGCGTGGGGTTTTGTTTTTTCAAAGTAATGACCCTTAAGCTTTTCTCTAGCTATTACGAAGAAGAAAAGAGACGTAAGAATGAAAACCACCTCTACGAAATAACCCTTTCTGCTGTATATTGTTTTTTTTTTGCTGTATTCTTTGTTTAATGTTAGATAATTTGCCAAATAAGAAAAACTCATAATGAGGAGGTAAAAGATGATATGTCTAAATTATGGATTCTCTTAGCATATAACCGATTTCTGAATTCTGACTAACCAGAAAATTCATTATCAGTATAAGCTTGTTTCTGAGAATCTTTTTCTTTTTGATCTCCTCTTTATGTTTAAACACATACTTACGCATAGCATTCTCTATATAATAAATCGTATTTACTTCTAACTTCTTATCACTGTAACCTGGGTTATTTCTAAGAATCGTATTAATCCAAAATACACCTTTATCTAAATATGGGCTCCCAATATCATTTAACAATTTCGATATAGCATACAAAACTGAGGGGCAGTGTCCAATTTCTTCTGAAATCTCTGCAAAGAAATTAGCGTTCTCATCTTTAAATGAACGCCAGTCTTGGGCTGTTTCCTTCCAAGGGATATTCGCAAATAGATAGCTTTTTATAATGCTATCCCGGTACCAAGAATTGTCAGAGTTATTACTTAATTCAATCAATTGTGGTTGGACTGTTTCCCAAATAAACCAAAAATTATCATATGTATTCAGCCTATCTTCAGCAAGTACAATATCTTTTAACAAATCTGCAAATAACTCTGAGAGTCTGAAGCTGCTTAGTACAGGTGCTAAATAGTCCACTATTTCAGTCTCAGGTATATTTAATATAAAATTGGCATAAAACCTAAGAAAGCTATACTTTATACTTTTTACTTTATCATCATCTCCATTATCTAAGAGATTATGAAATATAGTCTTAACAACATACAAGGTAATTTCTTTAAGCTCCGATTCATCAATTTTAGTAGGTATCATTTTGAATAAGATTTCTAACATAATTACATCTAAAGATCTTAGGTCTTCTAAGCTTCTCAGAGTAATTGTATTATCAATTATCGCATTAATTTCTTCTTCATGGTTTTCGATAAACTCTTTTGCTGGAGCCCGGTCATTAAAGCGAAAATTGATCATGTGATTTCTCTCTGAGCGATATCCCTCACTTAGGTCTTCATACTTAGGTCTTAAGTAAATGTAACCAAGAAATATTGAGTAAGCATCTAAGGCATTATCCTTCCACATTTCTTTGATCGCCATGATAGAGAAAATGCTGAACTTATTTATTTGATCAATTGTATGGTTAAAGAAAAGACACATCAACAAAACAAATTTTATTGATCCTTTTTCTTCTGGGACTATTTTAAAAAGAATTGGTAATGCAGATATCGCTGCTTGAACACCATCAGACATTTGATAGCTATATTTTGGATTTAGAGCTGACACCGCTTTAGACATCAATATCTCTGAACACAGTGCTTTATCCTCATCTGTTAGCAAATCAAGAAACTCTCGTAATAACACACTACAAACATAAGCAGGGATTGAATGATGAAACAAGAGGAAGTCTTCATCTCCTGAATTCATAATAGTTTCATTATTAGTGGCTATTTTTTCATATATCTCTTTTGCTTCAAATAGCGCAAGTTTGGGTTCCTCTTCATATTTTTTATATTGTTTGTATTGCTCATTATAATCATATCTCTGCTTCGACCACATTAATAATGAGAAATACTTTGTTTGTTCATTGTGTTTTGTTACCGCTTTGTCACTCTGCTCTTTAATGTCAGGTGTAACATTAGGAATAAACTGTATTGCTATTCCATTATCTGTTTCTTCTGTTTCAACCTTCATCCCTCTTCTATCCATTCTAGCTAAAAACAATCTCCATGTTCTATCATCATCAGTCTGTTCAGATTCAGAAGATAATTCAGAATAATATTCATCTAAAATTCGCCATAATTCTTCTTGTCTTTCTTTAACTTCTTCATCACTGATTTCCTCGCTCTTAAACCACTGATATTGCAGAAAAATGTGTTCCAAGCAAAACTGGCGATGCTTATCTTCACATGTTTTTATCCTTTCATCATCATATACTTCAGTATTTTTAAATCCGAGCTCCTTACTAAAAGAATATAATGATTTTGCGTCAGACTCAAAAACAATTCTAAGTGTATCTTCCCTAATAAAATCTCTTGTCCTAAACAGAATTTTTGCAACATTAAATGTTTTTTCTGGGAAAGCTAAAACAACACTTGTAATTACAGAAGTGATAGAAGCGGATTTCGAGTTCTTCAAAAGGTATATTAACCAAGACTCAAGCTCTTGTGAGTCTTTAATCTTGCCAGTATTTAAAAAATACTTCTCCAATGCCATATGTATAGATTGTAGTAGATAAGGGCAAACAGGTGAGCCCGAACCTCTATACATATTCCAAAGACAATGACTTGAGTATTGTTCAATCTTAATACTATCATCAATATGCACATCTACTTGATAAACACTATGATCATATCCGGATGAAGCATATTCTTCTATAGATTTGTTAGTAAATTCTAGAATAAAATCTAATGTCTCTTTTAGTCTAGTATTTAACAACCAGTAAACAGGGGTTTGAAAAGCACTTGCTGGGGAATATCCATTACCCACCTTTTCGATTCCAAAATGATGTTCACTCTCCATGGCAGAATGATACAAACTATCGTCTTCTTGAACATCTTTAGACCAAAATAGATAGGCTAGCTTCATAACACATTCTGGCATAGCTTTTGTTATAGTATATCCTATCATTTCTGTGAGTATTGTAAGTGAAAATCCATAATATGGATCACCATAACTCTTCCATTTATTTTCTATTATACTTTGAAAAATTGGCTCTAACTCAGATTTCAACTCTACAGAACCTAGAAGAATAATCGAAATTAACTCTTTTACTCTATCTTTGTAATAATACAAGACATCGTTTCCCATAATCCATTGATAAAACCTGAGTGCTATTAGACCTGCTAACCTTGTTGTTTTTCCTTTTCCTATTTTCCTGTTCCATTCAACCAATATGGGGATTAGGAAAGAAATTTGCCCAAAACCAATTGATTCCAAATTCACATAAGCGAACTCAATAGTGCTTTCCCAACCTTGTCCCTTGGGTTTTGTTAGAATGTGTTTTAAAGTTAGTTGATTGAAATACTTCAAACCAATTTGTGCATAAAAATTGTTATCAACTTCTTTGCAAGCAATTCTCAAAATGAAGGTAATCTTTTTTAATAACAAACATCCATCTTCTAACAATTCATCTTGAAAGTTATCAAAAAATGTTTCTGAATGGTCTGACAGAAGAATTGATACAAAAGTTTCATCTTTCCAAAATGCTTCAACTTCCTGATTCTTAATTAATTCATCAATAAAGATTCTGATATCGTTTCTATTTAAAAGCAATCCCTCTGATAACCAGTTTCTAAAACTCCTTCTCATTGGGAGAGAGTGACCTATTCTATTAAAGAAAGTCAAATCTGAATCCTTTATTTTAAACTCCCTTTCAATTATTCTTTCAAGAGCCCATTCTTCATAGATATCATGAGAAATAAAGTAACCTGCCTCTTCGTAACCCAATACACCATCTTTTGTAAAGTCTGCTAGAGTATTTGTATTACAATCGGGGTTAAGAAAGAATTGCCCACTATTAGCTCTTTCTAATGCAATCTGCAGAAAACAAACTTCTCTGTTAGGTTGTGATTTTTTAATACTCTTTTTCCATATTCTATTCTTGAATTCGACATATTTTAACTCTTTTGAATCATCATCATATAATGAAATATATTCGTTTAGATAAAATGGAATTCTAATTAACTCTATCAATTTTTCATCATTAGGTATTAAGAAATCATACACTTCTGCAATTTCGAAAAGTTCTCCTAATTCTAATTTTTGAATCGTGATATTTGTTGGTGCTATCTTATAGATTTCAAAGAATTGGTAGTTTAGGTCTTCTAAATAGTTATTTCTTGTAGTAAAAATTATTCTCCATCTATCTTTCAAAAGAATGGATAAGAACTCTTTAAAAGGGTCAGTATTGTTTAAGTTTAGCAGTTTTTCTGCAGAATCAATAACAATTATTTTATCTTTTTGCTCTCGAAGCCCTTCTGTAAATTCATAGAAACTGAATTCCGTAAATATTTTATCGATATTACTTAGTTCAAATTCCGTAGCTTTGAAAACATAAAATGGTATATTATTTCTCAGTCTCCTATACAATTTCTTAACTATTACCGTTTTACCTACTCCTCCTGAACCACTCAAGATTGAAACGGGTTTTTCTTCATTGTTTAGTTCTTCAACATACGCATCCCTATTTATCTCAAATTTCTTGTCGTTTAAGCAAAACTCTGATTGAATGAGATTTAAAATACACTCAGTATGTTCTTTCAATTCATTCATTAGAGTAACAATACTTCGATCGAAAGTAAAGAAGTGCTTTACTATAACTGCATTACTTGTAGTAACAAATTCTGATTCAAAAAAACTAGCAGTCTTCCATACTATACTTATTTTCTTTTCTGTGGCTAATTTTTCTATCGCTTTTAAACCTTTTGGTTTACTTCCCTTTTTCCTCCCTTGCCCCCATTCTTCATTACTATAAATGTATAACTTAGTAATATTAGGATAGTCATCTCTTACTTTTTCAACAATTTTTAGCAGTTCATCAGAATGTCTTGAAAGAGAAGATTCATAAAATTTTGCTTGCCATCCTATCACATCGTTATCTATTATAATAGGATTAGTTTCTATCCTGGATTGATTTTTATATCGAAAAATGCCTAGTTCTTGATTAAATTCCTTGCAGAATAGCAAGTAACATAACCATTCGAAATTGTTTTGAGGATTTTCACTAAATTTTGCTTTAAAATTATCCCAATTAGGTTTTACCATTTCACTCTCCAAAGTTATTATGGAAATCAAATCTATCTATTTAACACAGAAATCTTTAACGCCATCCTTGTAGATAATTTAAGTATGTCAACTAATTCTTTGTATCTTTTCATGTAGGTCAGTAAACCTGCTAATGTAAATATATCTATGCAAATAAGCCTATTATGAACAAGCATCTCTTTTCTATTATTTTGATTGTGACTATTCTTTTTCTTGCAATACTATTTTAACTCAATATATTATAGTTACACTAAACAATCTGGAGGAACTCATGAGTAAAAAAGAAGATGATGCCAAAGCCTACACAACTTATGATGATTTGTTAGGTCGCTCAATTAGAAGGGGAACAAGAAAAGCAATAAGTGCAATAACATTGGGTCTTGTTAAAGGTACTAACCCAGTGAAAGAATTAGCTGAAGATGCTGCTGTCGAACTTGTTACAAAAGTAATTCCAAGAAGCAACAAGAAATAATCAAATGTTTTTAATCAACCTATAAGCCTATTCACTATTTGATTAGGCTTCTTTTTATGATATAGTCAACCATCATATTGTTTGTGCCTACTTGATAATACAAACTTTTTTATAAATACCTCGTCTAACGATAGTAATTTACATTAAGAAAAAAGACTCATCCCAACACTCCTCTTTATTCATTAAAAAACTCTTCATAAATAAGCATAAGGGGGTTACACTATTGATGACATTCCATAGTTTGATAAGGAACTATCGTTTACTCGTTTCATTGGTCAATTCAACCTATATCATCTCATTTTTTCATACGGTTAATTATAATTTGTAAAAGATATATTATTTAGTCAATGCATTTATCCTACAGCCTCCCTGACCTTTTTAACCTACTCAAACATTAATCTAATCTCACTCCCTGCCCCTTCTACTTTCTCGAATAATTAGTGGCTTTAAAATGGTAACAGCTTGGTTATAAAATGGTATATTCTTGGTAAATAGGCCAAGGATTGACCAAGTGTTGGGCAAGGGTTGGCCAAGTGTTTACCAGCGATTACTGCTGAGAGATTAAGGAAAGAATGGGGAGATAATACTTCTTCCCTCTTTCTCCTCCCATTCAATAAATACTATTCAAAATCTAGTTAGTTATCAACAACTTGTGTCTAACTTACTGGTTTGAGTAAGAGAGTAGTAAGTGTCTAGTAAGTGAGAAGTAAGTGTCGAGTTGGAATTGAAAGGGAGCGATTGAGTAGTAATATTTAGTGGCTATAGGATATTGGCTTCCCCAGAACCACCACTTTCAAGTGGTGGAGGTACTCTAAAACTATTTTCCTCCCCTCCCTCTACGCTTTCATTAGGAAAGCGAAGAGGGAGGGGATTAAGCTTAAACATGGTTCAAAGCCACCAGATGAATCTGGTGGTTCTGGGGAATGGTTTATGCTCTCATTGCAATGCTGGAGTCTCTCATTCCACTATCATAATAATGATACATTAGCTTTCATTTTCTACCCCTTATCTTGTCAGTCTCTTATTAATTTTCCCCAGAGAGCCTCAAGAGACTCACCGGAATCGGACAACTTCTGGTTGGGTATTGTGATGGTGCAATGAGGGGTGATAATTGTTTAGATTTCATTGTGATTGATAATTTTGAAATTGTTATTCTGTGAAAAGGGCGACCCCTTCAGGGTCGGGATTTGGAAATCAAATCTTATCCATGAGCTAAAGCACCATGGCTATTATTAGGTTATCCCTTCAGGATAAAATGCTATAACATAAGTCAGCTAATAAACATTGAAGCCATTATCCCACATTTCTTGAAGTATGAGATTATGTTAAATGAGGGTAGCATTATTGCTGTCCTCTTTGCTTATCCCAGAGGGATAGCATGTGAGTAGCCATGCAATGCATGGTCGGATGTCCCATAAGAGCCAGCGACCCCAACGGGGTCGAATATGCCATAACATAATCTTGAACAAATTTAACCCCGTTGGGGTTAGGATAAATCTGTATTCCTAAACCCCGAATTGTATTCGGTGCTACTCATAGGTAACCCTTTCAGGGTTAGCACTTTTGGACTGCATATACTATGTAGATGCAACTGCAATGGAACCTTCAGAAAGCATAATGAAACAAAATTAGCCATTAAACCAAGAGCCACAGGACAAACCGACATTGTCGGTTAATTCCATATTTTGGACTGCATATACTATGTAGATGCAACTGCCAATGTAACCTTCAGAAAGCATAATGAAACTAATTTTTGCCAATAAACTATCTATTACAAGACAAACCGACGCAGTCGGTTAACTCCACATTTTGACCGACATCGTCGGTTAAATCCATATTCATATATCCCACTTAATACCAGTTGCTTTCTCTGAGACTTCCCATAATCTCTTTGATACTTTCTTATCCTTTGCATGTGGTTCAAGCTTACACTCGCCTACCGGACCTACCCAGTAACTGCGACCTGTCGGACCATAGAAACCTTTCTGATCAAGATTAGGTTCTGTAGCACACATAAGTTCAGGATATGCTCCTTTCTCTGCGGATTGAACCATCGGTGATAAGGTCATTAGTTTAAACATGATGCGAGTTGCCAGATTACCACTTGTTGTTATGAGTGATGTTTTTGAGGAGCCGGGATGGCAGGCATAAGCTTTAACATCTGTTCTGCCGGCTTTAGCTAATCTATCCTGCAATTCATAAATAGACATTATCTGCGCTAGTTTACTCTGACTATAAGCATCGTTTGGTTTATAGTTCTTATCCCAGTTCATATCGTCGAACTTGATTGTTTTAATGCCCATATTATAGCCCATACTTCCCACCGTAACTATTCGACCTTTAGATTTCTCGATCAAGGGAAAGAGCAGGGCTTGTAGAGTAAAGTGTCCATAGTGATTAACACCAAGCTGGCTCTCAAAACCATCCACTGTGAACTGTTGCTTGGGTACTTGTGCTATCGCTCCATTACACATCAAAGCATCGATGCGTGAAACTGTATTCAATACCTCTGATGCTGCCTTTTTTACTGAAGCTTGAACTCCAAGGTCCATAGTTATGTAAGAAACATCTGCTTTGCTACCGATTTCCTGTTTGATAGTTGCAATCACACCTTCTGATTTCTTAGGGTTCCGGTTTAGCATTACTACTTTTGCACCTTTGGATGCAAGTATCTTAGCTGCTTCAAAACCTGTGCCACTTGTAGCACCTGTTATTAGGAATGTTTTGCCTGTTAAGTCCCTAATTCTATCCGGTGTCCAACCATTCTTTCCAAAGCTATAATCCATTATTACTCTCCTCGTAATCTAATCATTTGCTTTGATTATCTCTTGTAGATTAATATCTTTATTTCTGTATCTGTTACCGTTTACCTCACCTCTGATATGAATAGCCTGTGAGGGACAATTCTGGATGCAGGCAAAGCATGCGAAGCACTTGTTTTGAAGCTCTATCTTCTTATTCTCTCTATCTACGACAATATTGTCCACAGGGCATACTTTTGCACAGATTCCACAACCGGTGCAGTTGTTATCATTATACTGATAGTTCTCAATCCCTTCCCCATATATATGAAGCTTTAACTGTTTTTTACTAAAGGGTTTCTTCCTACTATGCAGAAGCTTAAATCCCTGCTTCCGCAAGAAGTTTTCACGGATTACCCATTTCTTTGAACTGGCAATATCTGCCTTTATTTGTCTAAGGTTCTCATCGACTTTCTTCTTAGGCTCATTCGCTATCTCCTTCTTCATGTCAAAAGTTGGTAAGTAGTTATCAACCATCGAGATTGCATTTATGTAGGAAAAGGAATATCCTGCTTGCTTGCTGACATCAATTATGTGAGTGGCTACTGCACCTGAGTAAACCCCAAATGTTGCAACTGCGAAGAGGTAGTTTGTATTGAACTTAGCTTTCTCTAAGAAATCTACTACATAGGAAGGGACTCCGTGTCCATAAACCGGAAACACAATACCTACCTTATCATCAGTAAACTCAAATATCCCCTCTTTAACCATTTTCGGGATTGAGAGCAACTCTCCGCCTATCGATTTAGCAATATGCAAGCTATTACCTGTAGCTGTAAAATATAATGTTTTCATTTTCACTCCTTCTAAACATCACACTATTCTTCATAATCTGGAGACAGGCTATAGAGCATTCACTCTACTGTCAAGATATTTATATACCTCTGCACTATACATCCTGCTTAATATTAGAGTAGACTCTCTATTTTTCTATATTTATGGCTTGACAAAAAAAGTTAAGAAACAGCTATTGAGTTAGAGGTAATTATGAGTAATAGAGAGAAAATATTAGAGTCAGCCATAAAGATTTTCCTGGAGTTTGGGTTCAATGGAGCATCTGTTGCAAAGATAGTTAAGGGATCAGGATTATCCAATGGGACAGTGTTCCACTATTTCAAGAATAAAGATGAATTGATTAATTCTGCTTATTTCTATGCTAAAGTAACCATTGCAACCTATATCCAAGAGAATATGGATTTTAGTGAATCTCATAAGAATACTCTTTTTAGTTATTGGAAGTCATATATAAAATGGGGATATGAGAACAAAGAGTTAATGAGATTCTTTATTAACTTCTCTGGTTCTACTAACATCAAGTCTTCTACAGTTGAAGAAGCCTCAAAGCACTTTGATTTCTTTGCTGAAGTATTTAGAAATGCAGTAGAGGATGGTGCAATTATATATGAAGATATCAATTACTTGATGATCTACACAATGGGTGCTGCAAACTCAACTATCACATTTCTAAACATAATGCCTGATAAATACACTGATGAGTTCTTAGAGTCCTCATTTAAGATGTATTGGAGATCTGTGGTTAATATATAGGATCTGAAAATATATATATTATCTTGAGGAAATAGTCGAATCACATGTTTGAAGTGACATTGAGCTGTATGTGACTAAATGAGCCAAATTCCTTATCCACTATTCCTCCCCAATTGTTTTACATCATCCCAACCAAATCCTATCACGGGATACTTTTTGAGATACAGCTTCTCTCCTACTATCTTGCCACCAAGTTTTGTATAGAATCTAATAGCATTGTGATTCTCTTTTAGAACCCAGATGAGCATTGATTGCATACCGTGTTCATGCATTAAATCAATAAATGCCTTTACCATTAGCTTACCTATGCCCTTTCTTTGGTACTCCTTAAGAATGTATATTGCCTGTAAATCAGTTTCATGTTTATATGCAGGATTTTGATTAACCCCTCCGGCACACCATCCTATAACTTGACCAGAATGTACAGCAACAATATTAGGCCAACCATTATCAGTGTTCTCTACAATACATTTTGCGCGATGTTCAGTTTCATTCTTCATCTGTTCAGAAGACTTTTCAAGCATCTCATCCGGTAATATCCCCCGATATGCTGATTTCCAACATGAAACTTTCAGTTCTGTAATAGCTTTCGCATCTGAAAGTGTTGCGTATCTAATTATAATGTTATTCATTTAAGACATGAAAATTGATTAGGAATTAACTTTATACCTTAACCAGACCTTACCATTCTTCATATCTTTCATCTCTAAAAGGGTGAGTATACTAGGTTTTATTGAAGGCCAATTCAATTCAGGAGAAGTAAATAGTTTAGGTGTTTTATCTCCTCCTATCACTATAGGGCTGAGTAGTAAATTTACCTCGTCAAGGAGAGAACTTCTAATAAGGGCACCACTCAAGCGTCCACCGGAGCTTGTTGCAATTGTATCTACATTGAGTTTTGTTTTTACTTTTTGCAATGCTTTAGGAAGGTTAACTTTATTCTGCCCTTCTATGATGTAAGGAATATTTTTTGACCTCAAAAAAGCCAGATAATCGGGAGGAACAGTTTCGGTTGTAAGATGTACCATATATGTTTCAGGGTCATCTGTAACGGCCGTATAGCCATTTCGAAATCTACCTCTTCCATCAACTATTGCTGTCCATGTTTTTCTGTTTTTATGGTTCAAAATATATTCCGGTATAAAATCTTCAAACAAATTATTTATGTCTTCCTTGAATTTAGGAAGTTCCTTTAATGCTTCATTTTCAGCTACTACCATATTACTCCCTTCCAGAAACATATCAGGTTTATGAATAGAAAATACTGCTTTAGAAAAGATTTCCCATTCTTCATTTGTGCAAAGCATTTGATGAAGTTCAGGTAGGTTAAAAGCATCAAACATTGTTGTATTTGGCCCGAATGTAATTCTCCCATCTATAGATACACAAACATAAAGAACTACTTTTGGCCTGTCGAATAATTTACTCATACTACACCACCTTTAGCAAGACCTTCTCACCGAGTATCATTAAGATCTCCATCCGATATTCTTGGTGACATACTATTTCCAATTATCTTTAGAACACAAGAAGTTTTTTAGTTGAATGTGAAGTGGTTTACAAAATGTTTAAGTGAAATCGTACTATCACTTTTTTAGCTACTCAGAGGTAACTCTTTCGGGGTTAGCACTTTTGGACTGCATCGTCTGTGTCGATGCTACTGCCATGTAACCTTTGATGGTAATAATTACGATACAATCAGCTACTTAACTATGCGTTACAAGGCAAACCGACATCAGTCTTCGCTAAAAGCTACGCCCCGACAAGCAGTCGGTTAACTTCATATAGAAAAAGCCTATCCACTTTCGTGAATAGGCTTTTTAAACTGGCGGGAGTGACGGGACTCGAACTCGCGGCCTTCTGCGTGACAGGCAGACGTTCTAACCAACTGAACTACACCCCCAAAGGGATCTATTAATGAGTATGCTTGTTTTAAAAACTGGCGGGAGTGACGGGACTCGAACTCGCGACCTTCTGCGTGACAGGCAGACGTTCTAACCAACTGAACTACACCCCCGCATACTCTTAATTCACTCTATATCCACGCCAACTGCGTGTGAAAGCAACCTATTTAATCACCGAAATCATGTCAAATAAAAAATTGCAACTATTTTCATTCTACTTCTTAAGTTTTGTGTTAATGATGAGTTACGAATAGAATTACTAATTATGAATTAGGAACTTCTAAATGATACCAAGGTAAACCTACCCGGTTTTGATTGAAATTGATTTGTGCCTGTCTCCCCCCCTTCCGGTTCCCTGACTAATGAAGGTTTTCCATAAATATTCAAGTTATCCACACGATGTGAATAACTTATGGCATTCCACGAGAGGGTCACGAGAGGGTCACCTGTGGGAAACCTTTGAAACACCTTTCCATGTCAGGGAACTGGAAGGGAAGAAGCAGGGCAATTTTGGAAAAAACGGATAAATGAATTGCATTTAAACTACCTTTAGAATGGTTGTAAACCTTCTAAATGGTACACTTACGAATCGACTCATAGTTCATGTTACTACTTTTAGAATGGTCGCTTTACCCGTTTTTTCATTCTCACAAAAACATATCCTAACAGCCTAAGTAATAAAGTATTTATTGACGCATAGAATTAGGTTTTCATATTTATGTATCAGCTTCTCTGGAGGTACAATGAAAAAGTTAGTAATGATTATACTTATATCCGTATTAGTAATGAGTTTGATGTCAGTTCCTGCACCTAAAAGATTAATAGAGTACATTCAACCGGATGGTTCCACCTTAACAATCAAGCAGATGGGTGATGAGTGGATTCACTGGTCTGAAACTTCTGACGGTTACACTCTATTAGATAATGATGGATGGAAAGTATACTCAATACTCAATTCTAAAGGTGATATGATACCTTCTAAAGTACGAGCTTCCGCAATTGAGTCTCGTTCTTCAGAAGAAACTACCTTTATACAAACTATTTCGAAGCACCTTAGATTCAGTAGTCAGCAATGTGTAGTTAAGCGAGAAGCGAATAGAACCACACGCCTGGGTAACTTTCCAACATCTGGTAATGTTGATATTCTTGTCATTCCGGCCCAGTTTACAGATTACAATATGAGCTACACAACAAACTCATTTGAGAATATGATGAATAATCCCGGTAATTTCACAGGATGTTTCAAATCATACTATGAAGAGAACTCCTATGGTACTTTTAGCCCTACAGCCACTGTTAGTCCGATAGTAACAGTAAACAATACACACGATTATTATGGTCCCCAGGATCAATGGAGAACATTTGCAACACACGCTGTACAGGCTGCCAATGCCTATGTGAACTTTGCAGATTTCGATAATGATAATGATAACACAGTGGAAGGGGTAATTATTATACACGCAGGGCAGGGACAGGAGACATCCGGTAGTGCAAATGACATCTGGTCACATATGTCCAATTTTTCTATACCCGTAAATGTCGATGGAGTGACAGTTTCTCACTATGCAATAGTAGGAGAGTCAGGAAGTTGGGGCTTGCAGGCAGGTGTTGGTGTTAGTGCACATGAATTTGGGCATCTGTTAGGGCTACCTGACTATTACAATACAACATCAGGAGAAGACCCCGACTGTGTTGGAGAATGGGATTTGATGTCTTCAGGTGCATGGAATAATAATTCATGGGAACCTGCACATCACAACGCTTGGAGTAAATACTTTCTAGGTTGGATGGATCGTGAGATATTGGAAGTTCCTGATAACTATTCAATTACTCATTCCAACTCAAACAACACAGCTTATGCTATAGAAACCCCGGGCTATAATGAATGGTTCTATCTTGAGAATAGGCAGCAGATTGGATACAATGGTAGTGTACCGGGACACGGCTTGCTAATCGTCCATGTCGATGAAGGATATATTTTACAACATTTATCATCTAATGATGTTAATAATTCTAATCATAAAGGACTTCAGATAGAATCTGCCAATGGTGAACTTAACAGCTATAGTGCCCCTTTCCCACATGGTACAAATGATGCATTCACGGATGAAACAGACCCTGCATCCTTAACATGGAATAATCAACCAACCGATCGCCCGGTGGAAAGTATAACAGAGAGTGGGCAGGTTATAACATTCGACTATTGGAATGGACCTGGATACAATCCCCTTATGATACCTACAACCTTAAACGGTTATCTAACAGATGAGAATAATGTTTATCTGGAATGGTCAATGCCGAATATTCTTGGAAGCGACTATTTTGAGCTTAGCTACTCAAACCTTGAGCTTGATGAACATTTCAATCTTGGCATAGATACTTCTTTCGAAGTTGGATGTAAATATGAAAGCAGTGATTTAGCTGATTATGAAGGCCTTTACCTGCATAGAGTAAGGTTCTATGCAAATGATACAACCTGTAGCTATACTCTCAATGTTTATAACGAATCTGATGGTTCATTGTCACTTTCTCAAGCAATTCCAGAGATCAATCCCATAGGTTTCACAGATGTTTTAATCGAAACTCCTTTTACTCCTAATGCTGACAATGATATAATTGTTGCTATAGAAGCAAGTTCCGGTGCTAATGCTACATTTGGTTCGGATAATGTCACTTATGACGAAGGTATCAGTGATTTAATTAGAGTAAATGATAACTGGCAATCAGCCCATGATGATTATGATTGGAATGGTGATTGGCTTATTGAGATAGTACTTACGGATGCCGGATACACTCGTTCTTATATCCCGGATTCATATAATCTTTATAAGAATGGTTCTTTGCTGGCAAATATCGATGATTGGGAACAGACATCATATCTGGAGATTGGACCTGAAGAGGGGCTTGAAGAATATTATGTCACATCTGTATATGCCGAAGGTGAATCAGAACAATCAAATACTGAGACTGTTAATATTGACTTTAACCTCAGCCCTACTCCTTGGACTGATGATTTTGAAGTTTACACTGATTTCACGCAAGACCTTTACCCTTGGCATAGTGCTGACTTGGATCAGACTCAGAACTATCCTATGAACGTAACCTTCCCCGGTAATGGTGCATCCACCTCTTTCATATTGTTCAACCCATCTGCAACTGTACCTCCCCTTTCAGGTAACTGGACACCACATAGTGGAGCAAAAGAGATGGTTGCTTTCTCAGCTAACTCCAGTAATGGTTCAACCAATGATGATTGGCTGATCTCACCTAACTATGATGTTATTGAGAACTCTGCCTTCAGCTTCTTCGCAAAGACAATTGATGATAGCTATGGGAATGATAGAATCAGAGTTATGATTTCAACTGGTTCTACTAACCCGGAAGACTTTGTTCAACTATCTTCAGGCGACTATTTAGAGCCACCTGAACAGTGGACAGAATACGCCTTCTCACTTACAGACTTTATTGGTCAGAGAGTCAGAGTTGCCATTAATTGCATAACAGAGGATGCAATAGCCCTCGCAATTGATGATTGTACATTTGATCAAAGGGTTGTATCTAATGATGAGAACCAGCAAGCTATTAAAAATACAAAGCTTATTGGTTGTTATCCTAATCCTTTCAATCCCACCACTGGTATCAGCTTCTATCTTGATAAGCAACAGAATGTTTCTCTAGAAGTATTTAATGTTCGTGGTCAGCATGTTAGAACATTAGTAAATGATGTTAAACCGCAAGGAAATCACAGTGTTTCTTGGGATGGGCTTGATAGCAGTAACCAAGCAACTGCATCAGGTGTTTATTTCTATAAGCTAAAAGCAGGATCTTATACGAAATCTAAGAAGATGGTTCTTTTGAAATAACTTTAACTGGGTTCGCGGACATCCTGTCCGCTTCCCGGTCCTCATGATCAGCTTATCCGTACCTTTGGAATGGTCGAAGACCTTGCAAATGGTACACTTCGAAGGAAGAAACACTTCGTCGTGAAAACGATACCTCTAAGCGTGGAATTGCTTAGCTCCGCTAATCTGACTAGCTGGCAGAGTGTCCTACGAACTCACCATTTGCAAGGTCTTCGACCATTCCAAAGGTGGGTGGAAGTGCAACTTAAGTCCGATCAAGGGTGATCGGACTACATTACCAAAGTCCTTTTTTGTAGTTAAACCTTGTTGTGTTTGGTGGGTTAGTTCCTTTGCCGTAAAAGTTAAGTAGCTGTTTAATCAGGTTATTTCCCGGCTTAGTGTATGACAGATCAATCAGGAAGCTTCTAAAACCCTTATCCTGGAGTCTCTTCTTAAGATTGAATACTGCCACAGGGTGTTTAGGTAAAACGTAGGTAATACCACTTCTATGGTCGATATTGTACTTGTTATCCTCATCCCTAAACTCATCAGAGTAAACAGGCATTCTACTCACAAAAAGCTCAGGATAGAAATAGATTGGTACTATACCTGTTTTAAGCTTGTATTGAGAAAGATTCGGAAAATCGTTTTCAAGTGGGTAAATCACAGAAGCAATATTCTGACGTTGTAAGAAATCAATACTCAAATCGTTAAGGCAATACTCTTTTTCGTTAGTTATGAAGACAAGACTTTTCTCATTCGGGAAAAGCTCTTTCTGGCTTACACTGCTTAGTGAGTAGTTGTAATAGCCCATAGAAACAAGCTGTTCCAATACATCTTTTACCTGTTCTATGTTATATTCAGGTATAAAGTATGGCAGTTCCAGATAGATGTTCTTCAGCAAACTGGATTTAAGCTGAGGAACTTGGAGAGTCTTATCAAACTCAATTCTCATGATCACACCGGCAAACTTACGAACATCCAGTACATCTAACCATTTCTGATCATTTATACGTAAAAAAAGACCTTTGGGGATACCTGTAGTTTTATATCTTAAATCTGAAACAAGTTTACGTTGCTCCTCTTGCGATAATTGTGATAATCGTTTACTATTCTTTACTCTTATGCGTGGAGGTCTGTAGCTGTTATCGGAGACAAGGTAGATTTGCTCTCCTCTTCTAACGTACATATCAATATCAGGTATATAAACCTGATCCCCGGCTCCAGCATATTCAGTAACTTCACCGGTTTCAGCATCAATCATCTGCTTCACTTTGATTGGAGGAGCATCTCTACCATCAACCGGTCTAACCCTTATCAATGATCCCTTCTCGAGCGGGAAGTCAAGAACCATAGTTAGAACTTTCTTACCTGTAACTGTAACTTCACCAATTCGTTTGCCTGTAAAAACTTCCGAGCCGATTGCTTCTTTGATGTTTCCACCCATGAAGTAACCTGTTTTCTCACGTGCATAGTCATCTTGTAGTATAAGCTTAGCTTCTTCTATCTTAGTAGGGTCATCAATCACCATACGGTAAGCTTTTGCAACACGATACACATATTCAGGACGTTTCATACGCCCCTCGATCTTAAGGCTTTTGACTCCAATCTCAGCGAGTTTAGGGACCATTTCAATTGCTTCCAAATCTTTCAAACTAAAGAGATATGCACTATCCTTCTTATTCTGGTATATTCTACGACATGGCTGTCGACACTGCCCACGATTAGCACTCATACCACCACAATAACTACTAAAGAGACATTTACCTGAGAATGAATAGCATAGAGCACCATGCACAAAAGTTTCAAGCTCTATGTTAGATTCATCATTAACTGCCTTCATCTCTGGTATCGTGAGCTCACGAGCTAGAATCACTCGTGGCATTTTGAGAGTTTCGCAAAGATTTGCACCTGCAGAGTTGTGAAAACCCATCTGTGTGCTGGCATGTATCTCCACCTCTGTAAGTCTTTTTGCAAGAGAATACACTGCCCAGTCTTGAATAATGAACGCATCCACACCTGTTTGTCCTAACATATGTATAGTGTTGGCAAGTTGCATCAACTCATTGTTTTTGATGAGGGTATTGAGTGTAAGATATATTTTTGTGTTATGTTTATGGGCATAATCAACGAGTGATGTTAATTCAAAGAGCTTAAAGTTCACAGCTCTGTTTCTGGCATTAAATCTATCTATTCCAAGATATACAGCATCAGCACCACCATCGATGGCTGCAGCTAAAGCTTCTATGTTTCCGGCAGGTAATAATAATTCAGGTTTCATTTTCAAATCTTCTCCATTGCTAAGATTAGAACCAAGAATAAACTAACTGCAGATTGTGCAAGGATTTTGCAATAAAAGGGTATCATTACTACATATGAAAATGCATTCGTACATTTTGATTACATAAATTACTATTTATTTGCCGAAACTCATTTTATTAGATAAGATAATCCAATTTCGGTCTTAGGATCATAGTAACATTCTTAACTGAATAATATGCTTGACATAATATAATATCTAACTATATTCCGAAGTAGTTGGAGGTTTCTCATGAAGAAAACAATAATCGTTCTAATATGCATTCTGTTCACTTCTTATCTGTTTTCTCATATAGTGCCCGATAGGAATTTTAGAGTCTTTTTAGCTCGCGCCACAGGACATCTCGATAACTATAGTCCTACAATCACTGACTTAAACTCTTTAGCAGGTCATTTAGATTGTTGGGATTTAGATATATCATCAATTGAAGGAGCACAGTACCTAATAAATGTAACTTACTTATACTTTGGTGATAATGATATTTCCGATATATCACCATTATCTGGCTTAACAAACCTAGAGTATTTAGATCTTCAACAAAATAATATATCTGATATTTCACCTTTGGAATCTTTAGTCAATCTTGAGACCCTTAATATATCGGAGAGTCAGATAACGGATTTTTCATACCTTTCCGGATTAACTAATTTACGAAGTTTGTCTTTGAACAGAACAGGTTTTTGTGGAAGCAGGACAACAGATATATTCTATTTATCGGGGATGACTGAACTCGTGGAACTTATTTTGACTCAGAATTATATAAGAGATATCTCTATTCTCTCATCATTTGTCAATATGCAGTGGCTCAAATTAAATAGTAATCAAATTGAAGATATCTCCTCATTACAATATTTAACTAATTTAAGAACATTAGATCTTCGAGATAATCTAATCTCCAGCATTTCTCCTCTTTCTGGGATGTCCAACTTAAGTTTATTATGGCTATCTGATAATTTAATTTCAGATGTAACTCCCTTATCTACATTGTATGAGCTAACTCTACTGTGGATATCTAATAATCAGATATCAGATGTCTCATGTTTGACAGATCTTTCTGAATTACATAGTTTATTTCTCCAAAATAATCAGTTAACAGATGTGTCTTGTTTATCAGTTCTGACTGAGTTAAGTACGTTAAGAATAGATAATAATCATGTAAATGACATATCATTCCTATCCGAACTTTCCGATCCTAGAGATTTAGGACTTAGTTACAATCAGATATCTGATATTTCATGTTTAGCTGGTTTCGTAGATATTGGTACTTTGAATCTTCGTGGAAACAATATATCAGATATATCGTGTTTGTCAGATTTTGGAGAATTGAATTGGCTGTTTTTAGATCATAATGAGATAACTGACATTTCATATCTTGCTTCAAATCAGGAGCTGTTTAATGCAAGAATTACTTTGCAGTCTAATCCACTTTCTCTAGAAGCACAGAATGAGCACATCGATATTATCGATTGGAACTGGAACTATCTACATTATGATTATGATATAAACTACTTCGCACCATGTTACCCAATTCCATTTAGAGATGAGGTCAATGTACCAGTAGGAAGAACACTTTCTTGGTACGGAAACTTTGACATTGTTGCTACTTATGAAATCTATCTAGGTAATTCAGCAGATAGTCTAGCCTATATTGGGATAGGAGAAAATGTAATAGAAAACACATATATTTATCCACTAGAACTGCAGCCATATACTGAATACTGGTGGAAAGTTAAAGCAATTAGTGCAGAAAACGAGTACTGGGGTGGTTTATGGCACTTCACTACTGGGGGGATTACTCCGAATGGTGTTATTGAGCAACCTGCTCTTTGTGCAAAATCTTATATTACAAATCCATATCCTTCTCCATTTACTTCGAATTTTCAGTTTAGTTTGAAAGTCGCAGACTACGACCAAGCAGAAATCTCTATTTATAACTTAAGAGGTCAGAAAGTAATGAGTTTTCCAACATATTCTTCTGGTGATTATATGCTAAATTGGGATGGTAGGAATAAATATGGAATAGAAGTAAAGACCGGTTATTACTTTATTCAAATGACTTCAGAAAATAATTATATTACTAAAAGGATTTTGAAGATTAAATAGCTAGTAGAACATATTACAATATTTAAGAGAAGCTTGTTTAATGAATAACTTCCTAAAGTAGCCATACTTCATAAAGATTGTACTAACAGACAAACTATCTCTTATTGATAAATTTGGGAATCCACCTGATAAGTCTCGACCCCTTACCAGGTGGATTGATGAGGTAGATCCGCTACTGCATCAGTAAAAGTTTCTTAAGATCTGTACTATCTCTGTTTTTAAGACGGCAGAGATAGTATCCACTACTAACAGGGAGACCGGAATCATCGATTCCGGTCCAGACTACTTTATGTTTACCCTCTCCAAAAGTCTGGTCAGTTACTGTTTTCACTTTCTGACCTTTTATGTTATAAACTGTGATTTCTATCTGCTGATTCTTATCTGAGTTAAACTCGATAGTAGTTTCAGGATTAAAGGGATTCGGGTAGTTACCTATTAGTTGAGTTGCTCTGTTTGTAGTTTCGAGAACTTGCTCATTATTTGAAACAACCTCTTGCACTATATGATGAGGATATCCATCATTTACTTGAGGATGAATGAACCAGATATTCTCTTCTCCATTCACAGTTTCATTAGTGAAATCCCAACCTGATAAGAAATATGTGTTATACTGTCTCATCTCTAAATTGGTTTTACCCTCTCCTCCATCGCTATGATCTATCCCTGATACTTCCATGTCCCAGAAGGAGTTGGTGATAGTGCCATCGTTTAAATGACAAAAACCAGATGTATTTTCTAGTATGGGCAATGTGCATGCTGAGTAGCATTTAGAGACACTTGAAGCGTTAGTATATACAAAACCACCAACATCCAATGTGCTGTCAATTGTACCTTTGGCATAACAATTCTCAATCATGCTATTTGATGAAACTGATGTAAAGCCACCTGCGTACTTATTACCTTGATAAAAAAAGTCTGTAACTCCAAGTTTGGTAATCTCTGCTTGGTTCAATATACCTATGAAACCTATATTGTTATATCTGTTATCCGCAATATTTAAACTGCTGATTTTCCGACCATTGCCTTCAATCTTTCCTTGGAAGTAAGGAAGAAATGTATCTGGTAAAGTAGATAAATCTATATCTTCTGAAATGCTAAAAGAATATCCCTCTTCTGAAAATACTGATAGTTTTCTGATATCATCCGGACAACTTAATACAAAACTGTCACCATCAGATAACTGAAAATAATCACTAGGATTTAAGCAATAACCGTTTTCTTCCCATTCGCTAAACAGATAGTCTTCAGTTCTTCCTATTAAACATAGTTCAGAAGCTACTACTTCGCTTTGAGTTCTCCCATAGTATGAGTTAGATATGTTAATATCATAACCATTTAACGAACCTATCAAAGCTCCCCCTTTGAGCAACGATGCAATATCTCCATAGTTGATACATTTAGTAATACTAACACCATTTTCTATCACTGATATTATACCACCTAATGCTTCAATAGTCCAATCTCCATTATTGGAATGGGATAAATTCCCATAATTTACACATTCCTCTATATGACTGCTTCCACTTGCTGTTTGGCAAACACCTCCTCCTGAGATGTAAGAGATGATGTTTCCATTGTTTACGCAATAACGTATATTGGAAACATTACAATTGTTAACTATACCTCCTACTGTACTACCAACAATTTCTCCATTGTTTACACAATTTTCAATAATACCATAACTTGTAATTCCATTTACAATTCCAGCTCCTTCATAAGAATTTAGATTCCCATTGTTAGTACAGTAATCAATTCTACTATCAGATACAGATATAGCAATACCAGACGCTCTTGTTACGAGCCAGGAATATTGAGATGGGAGAAGATCCCCATTATTAATACAGTTTGATATTACACTGTTTAAGAAACACCTTGATGCGATTCCAGCTAAACGACGATCACCGTATAGATTTCCATTATTCGTACAATCAATAACTCTTGAATGGTTGGTCATTGTAAGGGCTATCCCAGCACCTTCAGCACAATCAATAGCTCCCGAATTAATTACACAATCCTCTATTCTAGAATGGTTTAACAGATTAACAAAGCCAGCATAATACCACAATCTAATACTAGAGTTTACTGTAGATTCACAAAACGATATTGTACTTAAATTCAAGCAATGATCTACAAAGCCATAGCAAGACATTAGAGTGTCTATATTTAGATTCACAGAGCAGTACTCAATATCAGTATTGTCAATGTAGTAAGAAATGCCATACCAACTACGACTATTAGTCTCTCCATCATTCGTACATCTGGATATTAAACTGTTTTGAGCAAACCAAACAATACCTGCACATCCAATATTGTTGTTATCTGTTTTAGTCATAGATCCACTAAAAGAGCAATCTTCAATTGTGGAATCAATTGCATGTCCAACTATCCCGGCTGTTTGTTTGTGTGTTTGATTTGTTAATGAGTTGATATGAACATCTTTAATAGTTGCATCTTCAGTATAGCTAAACAATGCAATTATATCACCTTGAGGATTTGAGTTGCATATAATATTACTTATTGAAAATCCTTGTCCATCGTATGAGCCTGTAAAAGGAACTCCTGATGTTACAATGGAATCAACATTCCATGATGTTAGATTAAGTACACCGATTGGATTATACCCATCACCATCGTACCAGTTTTGCGTAGTAATAGCATCAATATCATTTGTTTGTATAAAGTGGCTGTCCCAAGAATCAGGATTTGTGGTAATCCAAAGTAGATTATCCAGAATCTCCACCTGATAGGGATCAGACTCGGTTCCGGCCCCGATTGGTTGTATTCCGTCTGCCATTAGTATTGTCGACAAAAGGGATATAACCAATGGAAGCAGATAACTTTTCGTCATCATATCCTCCTAAGTTAGTTGTGAAAGCATCACGTTTAAAGATCTAGGAACGATTATTACCAGCTATTATTTTTATGTCAAATGATTTAAACTCGGACATACATCGCAAAGATAGTCTGTTACATCTACGCAGTTGATGCAATCCATAAACCAAAACGCAGTCATCCCACTGTTTTCCCACTGTGCACGCACTGTGCACCCAGTGAAACAGTGGGTTGGCAGTGCCTTCACAGTGGTATCACAGTGCGTGCACAGTGCGTTGATGGATAGAGCAGTGAAAGAGAGTAAAAAGGGCAAGAAATGTAGCTAAGTTATTGCAAATGACACTGTGTGAGTAAACTGAAGCTGTAGCAATAGCGACCAAAGGGAGATGGGCGAATAGCGAAAAGTGGCAAAGGTACAACGCTATGAGTCCAACTCGTAAACTCGTTATGACTCCAACGTTGTAAGTTATTGGTAATCGCACTGTGTATGTAATTATGTAGCAGTCACCATTTAGACCAACGGGAGTTCGGGAAAATGCGAAATTCAGAAGAGGTCACCTGTACGACCAACGGGAGTATGGGGAATTGCGAAATCTAGTTCAGTGACTAAAAATTATTCTGCTATATTTCGCTTGGCATCGTAGTCGCAAGCTCGCATCAAGTGGGTTACGTGACAAGACGCATCTACGCAGTAGATGCACTCCAAAGTTCAATTCAAGAAGTCCGTTTTCACATTCGCTCTGACAAACTCCCTGAAATGCAGTTATTGTTATCTAAAACCTTTCAGGCTATTCAGATGAAACTTCTTATGAAAATGGAAAGATATGTAGTGTAGAAACAGTTTGTTTAGTCTGTCAATTGATGATTGAGGGATAGAAATCTCATCAATGTAGTTTCCTATAGTAGGTAGCTTTTTAAGAATATCACTTTCTATGGAAGATAGATAATCTTCTGAGCTTACACCCATAAGTTCGGAGACAATACCATCATTCTGTCTGCATTTTTGGCAGACAAAACCACCAAGGCTGTAGGAATAACAAAGATTATCAGTTAGTGGTGTACTGCAATGTGGGCATATTTCAAAACTCAGTGGAATACCGTTGAGTTTTAGATAGCTGGTCAGGAACCTCCAAAAGATAAGTATTCCATTCTTCTTGATTGTTGGTAAGAATCGGAGATACTTTTCAAGTAAAACGTAAAACTCCCCTGCTTCATCTTCATGAATAATGCTTTGTTGATAGAGTTCGGCAGCAGCTGAAAGTAGCTGAACAGTACTATACTTCTGTTTTAAGAGATGAAATTCAACAGGTTTAGCTTCAACAACAGTCCAGAGTTCACTGTTAGCTGATTTCGAAAACTCACCGTCAAATTCGTTCAGTAACCCAAATACAGAGGAAAAACGATTCTTAGGACGCTTAGCTCCCTTTGCTATAGCAGAAAAGAGACCATGCTCTTTACTTAAGAGAAGAAGAACGTAGCTGGTCTCGCTGTAATCCGTGAGTCTAAGAACAAAGCATCTGGTAGAGATCTGAGACATATCTATTCAGTAGGAGCTATATAACCTAGTTTTTCTAGAGCCGACCGTGCATCTCTGAAATCCAGAGGATTTACATAAACTGTCTTTTGGTTCTTGTAGATTACATAACCCGGAACAGCACCACGAGGTTTGGTTACATATCTGATTTGGGTATAATCGACAGGTACGTTTACAGAGGTCTTAGCTTTACTGTAATAGGCAGCAAGACGACAGCACAATTCCATTAGGTTATCTGGTGGGTTTAGTTTTGAATAGTTTCTGAGCACAACATGCGTGCCTTGGTAAATGCGCGTATGGAACCACCAGTCATTCGACTTAGCAACTCTAGTTGTAAGCAAATCATTTTCTCGTGCTTTACGACCAATCATAATCTCCCAATCAGCATTGATTCTCAAACGACGGAAAGGTAGGGATTGTTGATGCTTCTTATGCTTTGATCCCCGTTTACCGGAGATTTCCAGCATCTCTGTATAGGAATCAATATTAATAACTCTTTCATGCTCATGTCGGAGTTGTTGAATCTCCTCTTTTGTAGCTTTGATATTGTTCTTGATTCTCTCTAATCCAGAGCGTGCTTTGCGATACTTTTTGAGGTAGTATTGCAGGTTCTCTTGCGGTTTCTTCTCAGGGAACAGCTTAATAGTTATCTCATCCTGATTAGGAGAATAATAGTTCACAGTTACAAGTTCAGTTGCTCCGGGCTTGATAGAATGTAGGCTGTACTTTAGCAATTCCGCCTTTTGATGCCACTCCTCTTGCCTATTTGCTGAGCTCAACTCTGCTTCCTGTTTTGAAAGCTTCTTCTCTGTTTTCTTGATAGTTCGCTTTATAGAATTGACTTTTTGCTTCTTTAGGTTTCCAACTCTTTTTTGCAACTCAATATCATAGAAAAGGCTTTCAAACCATGAGTTAATGTTACTATGTTCCTCTTCTACATCTTTGCTAATTTTGAAGTCCGTTTCCGGTTGAAGATAATCAATATTGAGAAGGATTTGCCGTTGACTATTCTCAGCGAGACTAAACTTCCTAAGAGCTTCAACAATAATCAGCTTTTCGTTCTCCTTCCGACAGAGTACAATATTCTGAAAGCGAGGAATTAACTCAAGAACAAGCACATAATGTGTTGTCTGATTATAAATGTCACGTTTAAGGAAATGCAACTTCATGATGCGGTCATTCTCATCAATTTCAATTGAGTCGATTCGAGCAGAGAGTAGCATTTGTGATATGTTATTTATCTTTGAGTCAATCTTGAACGGAAGCTCCGCCCTTTCTGTTTGAAAGATAAAGCAATCAGCTTGGTTAAGGTTAACCTGCAACTGTTTCTTTTGCTTCTTGAAGCTTATCAAGTATTGGTCTTCAAATGAAGTAATACTCTCAAGTCCTGTTTTAGGTAAATCTATTTCATCTATCCATTGTTTTAAATATATCCATTTCATGGAATCATACTTATTTAGGCATATTAAATGTCAATTGAAACTATTTTCTCTGAGCCAAGACTGTCATGAATGTGTTATCTAACCACGGCTGAACCACGGGTAATCCACGCCCAAACCACAGAAGCCGTGGTCAACCCGTGGATTACCCGTGGTCAACCCGTTGTCAAGAATGCCATTGGTATGCCACATTTCATAGAAAAAAAGACATGTTCAATCTCGCATAAAATGGTATAACATCTTAAATGAATTTAGCATTATATTGGTTTGTTTTGGTTAGTAACTTTACCAGATAAGATCATTACAGTGTTAGATTGACAGAAAAGTGAAGAAAATAATCTTAGCTCTCACAGTAATAATCAAAAGAGATTTTGCTTGACATTAGGATTTATGGTATATTATAAGTATTGGCGATATTATTAGGACATAAAAATATAACTAATCAAGGAGAACACAATGAACGCATTCAAGGTTTTAACTATTATCCTTGCAATCACAACAATTGCAGCCGGGGCTTATCTCGGAGTCGTAATGAAAGAAAAGACTGCTGTAATGGCAGAGAAAGACCAAATCATCGCTTCTTATGAAGAAGCTACAACTGTTATCAGTGACATACAGAGCAGTCTGGATGCTATTAATCCTGAATCAGTTAAAGAGATTATGAAGAAAACTGAAGTACCTAGTGATGCTTCTTTAAGCGAAAGAAAAGCTCACATGATGAAAGCTATCGGCGACATCAATGCTCAGATCGAAGGTTACAAAAAAGACCTTGCTGATCTTGAAAAGAAGCTTAAAGGTAAGAACATCCGTTTCAACAAATTGAACAAAATGGTTGCTCAACTTCAGAAAACAATCGAAGAGAAAGAAGCTATGATTATTGAGCTTAACTCTCAGATTGAAAAGCTTAATCTTACTATCCAGACAGAAAGAGCTCAGCACAAAACTGCTATTGCAGCAAAAGAAAAAACTATCTCTGAGAAAGAGGAAGAGATCAGAAGTAAACACCGTTCAAAATATAATGTTTATTATGTTATCGGTACAAAGAAAGAGCTTATTGAGAAAGGTCTTGCAACTAAGAAAGGTGGATTCCTTTGGTTCGGTAGAGTTACAGACGTAGCTAAGAACTATGACACATCAATGTTCCAAGAAATGAACCTTCTTGATAGTGATGAGATCATCCTTCCATCTACTATGAACAGAGTTAAGGTTATGTCCGACCAAAACGCTGCTTCTTATGCTATCACTGATATGAGTGAAACAGAATCTGTTCTTAAAGTAACAGACCTCGAGACATTTGCTCAGAACAAATATGTAGTTATCCTTGTTAAATAAAGGCTGATTAGATTCTTATTTAGGACACCGTACGGTGTCCTTTTTTTGTGCCTACACTTGAAGTTAAAAGCTATTCCAGCTTACGTCTGTTGTTTATTTCTATTGTACTTTTTTACATATTAAAGCTTCAAAGCTGAGGAGAGCGTTTCAAAAAGCAGGTGATTTTGAGAAAACATCATCTATGTTAAAATGGGCACGATCGCTCGTGCCCGTTTCAATGTATTTAAGATATCAGCTTATTCTGCGTCCATCTCTGCTTTTACTTTTACAAATGCATCGATACATTTCTGGATATCTTCTCTTGAATGAGCAGCTGAGATCTGTACACGGATTCTTGCTTTTCCTCTTGGAACAACAGGGAAACAGAAACCGATAACGTAGATGCCTTCTTTAAGAAGACGGTCAGCAACTTTGATAGCGAGTGGTTCATCGTAGAACATCACAGAAACGATAGCTGTGTTACCGGGAACAAGGTCAAAACCTGCTTTTGTCATCTCTGTACGGAAATAGTCAGCACTACTTTTAACTTTGTTTACAAGTTCACTTGAAGCTTCAAGCATATCGATAACTTGCATAGTAGCACCAACAATCGCAGGAGCGAGAGTATTAGAGAAGAGATAAGGTCTTGAACGCTGTCTAAGCATCTCAATAATCTCTTTTCTGGCTGCTGTGCAACCACCATTACCGCCACCCATAGCTTTACCGAATGTAGTAGTAACAATATCAACTCTATCCATCACACCGAAATGCTCAATAGTACCGCGACCTGTAGCACCAAGGTAACCTGTTGCATGAGATTCATCAACCATCACGAGCGCGTCATACTTCTCTGCAAGGTCACAGATCTGGTCAAGCTTAGCCATATCTCCGTCCATTGAGAACACACCATCAGTAACAACTATACGATATGTTGCATCTTTCGCAGCGATAAGTTGCTGTTCAAGGTCAGCCATATCAGCATGTTTATAGCGGAAACGCTGAGCTTTACAAAGACGAACACCATCGATAATAGAAGCGTGGTTAAGTTCATCAGAGATTATAGCACTATCTTTCTCTAAGAGTGGTTCAAAAACACCGCCGTTTGCATCGAAGCAAGCAGCGTAAAGAATTGCATCTTCTTGTCCGAGGAAAGTAGCAACTTTCTTTTCGAGTTCACGATGTATATCCTGTGTACCGCAAATAAAACGAACTGAAGAGAGTCCGAAACCTCTTCTATCCATCATATCTTTTGCAGCTTGAATAACCTGAGGATTGTTAGCAAGTCCGAGGTAGTTATTTGCGCAGAAGTTAAGCACTTTCTTGTCATTATTAACTTCAATCTCAGCCTGCTGCATGCTTGTGATAATACGTTCCTCTTTATAGAGTCCCTTTTCTTTAAGACCATCGAGAGTCGTACGTAAATCAGTTTTCATTTTTCCAAACATTCTAACCTCCAAAGAGTATTTATTTTAATTCAATCAAAATTCTGTTTATTATTAGTCAAGTAGGAATCATTTATTCTTGATTAATTATAGCTTTCATTTCGGACACAGCTTCTTCCAAACCTGTGAAGACAGCCCTTGAGATAATGCTATGACCGATATTATATTCTTCAAATATTCCTAAATCCAAAAGTGGATAGATATTCTTATAGTTTATCCCATGCCCTGCAACACAACGCATCCCACTGGATTTTACTACCTTTGCACCTTTCTTAATTCTCTGCAGTTCTGCATTTCTATCATTGTCAGATTTAGCATTTGCATATGCACCAGTATGAATCTCAATAGCATCTGCACCTAATCTGTCACCAAGCTTAATCATACTCACATCAGGCTCGATAAACAGACTAACTTCAATCCCGGCCTCTTTTAAATCGTTGATAACCTTATCTAATCCCGGTTTTTCAAGGTTAAGTCCACCTTCAGTTGTCACTTCTTCCCTCTTCTCTGGAACTAGAGTAACTGTGTCCGGTTTCAATTCTTTTGCAATTGTAACCATCTCAATCGTTGGTGCCATTTCAAGATTTAGTTTAGTCTGTACAAGTTCTCTTAGAAGCTTTACATCTCGGTATTGAATGTGACGTCTATCTTCTCTAAGATGAACAGTAATCTGATCTGCACCTGATTGCTCTGCAATCTGTGCTGCAAAAATTGGTTCAGGTTCAATGCCCTGACGTGCTTGACGAATTGTTGCTACATGGTCAATGTTTACACCTAAAGCTATCATTCCAAATCTCCTTAGTTGCTTTTTGAATACTTCTTAAGTATTGCTTTCTTCTGTCAATGGAATTAATCATAAAATGGTGACTTTAGCTGTTAGCTCAAACAATATCAGTTAAAGTAAATCTGTAACTGGGAGGCTAAAGCTATCGGCAAGATCCTTCGGATACGTTCGCAAAACTCACTTCGCTCAGGAAGACTGTATGGGCACCCGAACTTGCAAAAGCAAGTTGCATTATCTTGTCACCCTGAGAGAAGCTGAATAAAGTGAAACGAAATGAACGGAACCGACGACATGTTAAAAAGGGAGTCAATCGACTCCCTTTAAAACAATTTATATTCAATATTACTTGATCGGGCCTAGTTCTTTAACGATCTTGCTAAAACCATCACCTAAGTCTGACACGAGACTCTTTACAGATTGAATTTGCTTTATAAGGTATGTCTTAGCTCCACAGAAAGCGAAACCATGATTAATTCTTCCGAGTTTAGCATTAGCTAGAGCCATAGCTATACAGAACGGAGCCTTTTCAAGCTCACATGTTTTCAAACATTTCCATGGGCATTTGAAAGGAACTTTTTTACCTAACGCAACATCAGACAGAAAACTGTTCTTAATTGCTCTACCAGGTAAACCAAGAGGGCTCTTGATAATCTCTATATCATCCTCCGTGCAACTGATAAATTGCTCTTTAAACTCCTGAGTTGCATCACATTCATCTGTTGCAACAAATCTTGAACCCATCTGAACACCATCGGCTCCAAGTGCTATAACTTTATAGATGTCTTCTCCGGAATTAACTCCACCACCAGCTACAACCGGTATTTTTTTCCCTATCTTTGCACTGTATTCTTTCACATTCTTGATTACTTCCGGTAAAATAGTTTCAAGTGCAAAATCAGGATTATCAATTTGTTCCTTCTTGAAACCAAGGTGTCCACCGGCTTGGGGACCTTCAACCACAATTACATCCGGTAATCTGTTAAATCTGCTTAACCAGGTTCTTAGAATCAGTTTAGCAGCTCTACCGGAAGATACTATAACACCCAGTTTTGTCTTATCTGAATAAAAATACTTCTCAACCATATCTTTAGGAAAAGCAACCGGCAAACCAGCTCCCATAAAGATAATGTCTATCTCTTCTTCAAAGCTAACTTTCATAAGATCTTCAAAGTCTGTGAGGGCATACATGATATTAACACCGATTATACCAGAGCTTTTATCTCGAGCTTTGCGAATTTCTTCTCTTAAACATCTCTGGTTTAAATCACTGAAGTTGATAACTGACTTACACTTCTCAATACCTAGCCCAACTGCTGAGATAACACCTATTCCTCCCTCATTAGCTACTGCTGCGGCTAATCCGGAAAGAGATATTCCTACTCCCATTCCACCCTGAATAATTGGTATTTTGGCAACTAGATTGCCTATTTTTAATTCCGGCATCTTTATCTTATTCATCTTCGTTTCCTTTTGGCATAATTGTTTCAAGTGACTTACGCATTGGGATTATAAAGTTTCTAGTAAATACAGAAACAAGCTGTAAGCCGGACTTGGTGATTGAATAGTACTTCCGTTTAGGTCCTTTCTCGGCAACACCCCATTCGGAATCAATAAAACCTTTTGATTGGAGTTTCTTTAAAATCTGATATATTGCACTCTCATTGAAGTCTAATTTATCCTCTGTGGAATGGCAAAGTTGCTGTTTTATCTCATAACCATACATCTTACCATTTCTTAAGAGCAACAAAATCATATAAGAGGTAAGTCCTTTTTTGAACTCTTTATCCCAACTATCAAGCGTCTTCTCAACATTCTTATACAATTTCAATTTTTTCTCCAACTACTGTTTATTACACTATAGTGTATAAATATATATCACTCTTTCTGTGTCAAGGTCAATCCTCAAATTAACAAAAATTTTATTCTTTCATACCTCTGAAATACTCAAAAATGGTTAGAACTATAAACTCTTTACAGTTCTGAAGTGGTAACTGATTCTAAATATGATACGCAGTGCAATTTGCAATGACTTACATCATTGGAGTCATAGCGACCGAAGGGAATTTGACTCATAGTGATGTACATTCACCATTTCCGCTATTCGCCATCTCCCTCCGGTCGCTATTGCGACAGCTCCAGAAAAACATACACAGTGCATTTTACAATTACTTAGCTATACTTAATGCCCTTTTTGCACTCTTTAACTACTCTATCCATCAACGCACTGTGCCTGCACTGTGTCTGCACTGTGAAGGCACTGTCAACCCACTGTTTCAGTGGGTGCACAGTGGGTGCACAGTGGGAAAACAGTGGGATGACTGCGTTTTGTTGATTTGAGTATAGAAAGTGCGAACTAATCTTGATAAACCACAAAATGTAATACTACTAAGGCACAATAACTTGGCTCAATCGATAGAGTATTTGGTTAGCTTAGAAAATAAAATTGGCTGAATTGGAAAAAAGTTATTGCCAAAATTGGTAAGTTGTATAATTATTGTCTTGTAAGAAGAGATATATGGATAGAAATCTTTTATTATTTCTTGGAATATATCTTGCATATTATTATATGTGAAGCGAAAAAATTGATGATACATAAAGGAGATAAAGATGTCTTGGAGTAAACGAATCGTATTCATGGTATTAGTTGCTATTGCAGCAAGTTTGCTTGCTGTCTCATTTAGTAACGAAGGCGTCAGCATCTATGTACAACCTGAGGAATACAAAACAACTGCTACACTTATTGTAGACTTTAACGAAGCTGGTAATGCTTCAATAGATATGTACAATGAAGATGGTGTTTTAGTTGACTCATTCTACAGAGGAGATGTGCAAAAAGGTGAGATGGTCTTTGTGCTTGACCGCTATGGTTCAGATGGTAGTTACCTTGCGGCCGGTAAGTATGAAGTTAATGTAACACTTAATCAGCGTTATATTTCAAAGAAAAAGACAGTTATTCTTAAATAATTGAGAAGGTCAAAATTAATTTGGGAACCGGTAATGGTTCCCTTTTTTCATTTATAGCTTTTCTGTATACAGTGATTACACCACATAAAACTAAATGACAATGTTATTTACATCTCTTTCTATAGATTTCGAAACTAAGAGGGTATTTAGAAATTATATTTTTCTTAGATGTTAACATCCAATTGTCATAGTTTATGTTAGAGAAAAAAACTGATCCTTCGAACTCAGCATCAATACGAGTTATATATAGTAAATCAGCCTTTTCAATAAACTGATTATATACGGATGCACCACCAATGATAAAAACTAAATCAGCATGCTCAACATAACTAACTAAATCTTCAATTGCTCTACAAATGATAAAACCCTTTTTTTGAGGAATATTAGAACTTAAGACTATATTTTTACGGCCGGGAAGTGGTTTACCGATAGATTCATAGGTTTTACGCCCCATAACGATAGGATGTCCCATTGTAGTCTTTTTGAAATATGCCAAATCTTCCGGAATACTCCATGGCATTGAATGCCCGTCACCTATAAGGTTGTTTCTATCAACAGCAACAATGATTGCAAAAGTTGGCTTCATTTGCTCTTCTTGGACATCTCAGCTTGTGATAATCGCATGTATTCAGGTTCTAACTTGAAAAGCTTTTCGATATTATAATCACCGGTCTCCGGGAACAACTTATCCAGAGTAAAGAGAGAACTTGCCCGAGCAATTTGCAGATGTATTGGTGCTAGTTTAATGTTCAGATTCGCAAGCAAAAGTTCTCCATATGGCTCAACACCACTACCAACAACATAAACAGGTTGATCTATTCTGTTAATAATATCAGCCGGCAAGTAGCAACCGGGTTCAATAATAGGTTTCAATGCATTGTCATAAAGTACTGCATAGACTTCTTTCATGCGCGCATCAATAAAACTTAAAATAGGGAGATCACTATTAATAAGGTTTGCAGCTGTAAGTTCTAATGATGTAAAAGCTTTTACAGGACAGTTTAAACCGTATGCAATACCTTTTGCTGTAGCCATACCAATTCGAATTCCTGTGAAAGAACCGGGACCTTTACATACAATCAATTCATCAATATCTTTTTTTGCCAGCTTTAGTTCAGTTAAAGCAGCATCAATACTAGGCATTAGTGTTTCAGAATGAGTAATGTTTATGTTAAAGTACTTCTCATATAT
The DNA here is from genome assembly GCA_963677495.2 of Cloacimonadales bacterium (SeqCode). Lineage (GTDB taxonomy): Bacteria > Cloacimonadota > Cloacimonadia > Cloacimonadales > JAFGVF01 > Zophobacter. The sequence continues at coordinate 397,091 of CAXXOU010000004.1, read as the reverse complement.
TATCTTATCGTCCTTCGCAATTGCAATACTCCCGGATGAAGAAGTTGTATCTAAAGCTAGTTTAAGCATTTCAATTCCTCGTAATACATTTTAGTTTAGTTAATAATAGTTATGTAATTCTGTCAAAGTAAACTTGACATTTAACGAATCTGGATATTTGTTCGGAATACAAAAAAACAGGAGTATCAGATGGAAAAGGGACAGAAGCAGGCATTGGCGAAAAAGGCCTACAAGATAGCATATGATTATGATCTGAAATACGGTTGCTGTCCACAGTGCGTACTTGCTGCTGTGCAAGAGACTGTGGGAGGAATAGATAACACTGTTATTATGGCAGCACATGCACTTTCCGGTGGAGGTGGGCTTGCAGGAGCAGGTACATGTGGAGCTCTGGCCGGTGGGCAATTGGCTCTTGGTGCTCATTTTGGTCGTGGAAGAGAAGAAAATGGGTTTAGCTCTGGAAGGTTCTTTAAGAGTTTCCAATACTCAAAGGAACTTTACGACACTTTCAATGAGCGTTATAATGGCCACTCTTGTCATGATTACCAAACTGAATTCACAGGAAAAAAATGGAGCTTCTGGAACGCTGAGGAATCTAAAGAATTTAAATGTAATCTTGGTGATAAATGTGCCGTTTTAACAGGAGAAATAGCTCAATGGGTCGTTGAGAAGATTCTGAATCTTAGATAACTGTATTTCTCCTTGAACTTGTAATATAATGACTATAATAAGTGCAAACAGATACACTTACATAAAGTTATAAAGAAATCCTAATAGGAGGAAAACATGGCAGATAAAGCTAAAATGGAAAAAATTCATAAGTATTTTGCAGTTAATCTATTTAATGGAACTTGGGAATATATCGATAAGACAGATAGAACTCCTGAACAAGATTTAGAGATGATTCACATGGCTCATGCATCTTTGTACCATTGGATGCAGATTGGAGGGCCAACACAGATTTATACCGGAGAATGGCAGGTTTCTAGAGTATACGCAATCGCAAAGATGGGTGAATCAGCATTAAAGCATGGTTTAAGGTCCTTACAAATCTGTGTAGACAATGATATGACAGGTTTTAACAAAGCATTCGCATATGAAGCAGTTGCAAGAGCATATAGTGTACTTGGTGACAATACTAAGAAAGATGAGTATATTGCTTTAGGTAAAAAAGAAGCTGAGTCAATAGATAAAGCTGAGGATAAGGAATATCTATTAGGTGATTTAAAAAATATCTAGTTTACCAGCTAACCTAGAATTTACCGGCATTGAAGAAAGTTTCAATTTCTTTGATACCACTTTTCTTTGCATCCTCAAGAGGACCATGAAACAACATCTTACCTTTATCAAGAAAGATTACCTTATCTGCAATTCTGTGTATGGAAGCAAGCTCATGTGTAACAACAATGATACTCATATTCATTTGCTTTTTAAGTTCCAGGATTAGATTATCCAAAGATTCACTAGTTAGAGGATCAAGACCGGCTGATGGTTCATCACAAAAGAGGATTTCAGGATCAAGGATAATTGAACGAGCTAGCCCTGCTCTTTTAATCATACCACCCGAAAGCTCAGAAGGCAAAAGTTGTACAGCATGATCTAAGTGAACCAAGTGAAGCTTTGTACGAATCATTTTATCCATAACAGTAAAAGGTATCTTAGTATGTTGCTCTAATGGAATTGCCAGATTATCCCAAACCGGGATTGAGTTTATAAGTGAACCCGATTGAAAAAGCATGCCAATTCGCTTAAGCACCTTTTCGAAATCATCAGTCTCTAGTTGAGTAACTTCTTCTCCAAACATCTTTACGCTACCACTATGGGGTTCATACATTCTTAGAATGTTTTTTAATAATGTAGATTTTCCGCAGCCACTACCACCAAGTATAACTGTAACTTCATTCGGGTAGAAGTTCACAGTAATTCCATCTAGAATTGTTTTCTCACCATACTTGGCTACTAAGTCTTTTACTTCTATTATTGGTTGTTTATTCATCATACTAAGTATATAAAGCTAAATAGTGCATCAAGCACAATTACAGCAAAAATGGAGGTAACAACAGAATCAGTTGTTGCTTTTCCTACACCTTCTGCCCCACCTTTAACTTTCAAGCCCATATGGCTACCAATAATAACGATAACCCAGGCAAAGAAAGTTGTTTTAACAAAACTTACAAGTACATCTCTAACATCAAGGATCTCAATAGCCCGATCAAAGAAAGTAACCGGACTCAACCCTAAGAATGTGATACCGACAACAAGTCCAGCACCCAAAGATACGACTATACTAATCATGAGGAGAATTGGCATACACACAGTGATTGCATGAAACTTAGGGACTATCACAAATCTGATCGGATTTATTGCCATTATCTTCAAAGCATCAATCTCCTCCATAACCTGCATACTAGCTAGTTCAGATGCTATCGATGAACCACTTCTACCGGCAATGATAATAGCAGTCAAGATTGGACCTAACTCATTTACAAGAGTAACTGAAAGCATATCTGCAAGAAATACACTTGCTCCAAACTGTCTTAATTGATTACCGGATTGAATAGCCATAATGAAACCAAGAATCATTGATAACAAGCTTATTATACCTACAGCATCCAATCCAAGTAAAAGACATTGCTGAGTAAATGAACCTTTACGTTGCCCTTTTTTGCTAAATAGATCGTGGAAGGACCAGAATACTATATCCGAGGCAAGGAATAGTAAATCAGTAACATCTTCCTTAGTATCATATATCTTAGCTCCAAGCCTTTCAAAGAATCCAACTCGCTGGATAGTTTCATCACTATTATAACCGGTGAATGAGAAAACCTTTAAAGCTTCCTTAACTTTGTCATTGCCTTCAATAATTATCACATCGGGGTACCTTTCCATAATAGTATCTATGAACGCTACACCCGAACTATCAATAGTAGTTACTCCAGAAAGATCAACTTGAGTAGGGATAACCTTTATTTTTTCTAATTGTGAGAAATATTCCGGAACATTTTTTCTGTCCAGATTCTCACTTAAACGTATAGTTTTATCTTGAATATCAAGCATATTAGTAGAATAGGGACAATCTTAAGAAAGTACCGTAATCAAGAACCCAGTAATCTCTGCCTTGTACACCCTTTGTGAATGTGGCTTTAATATCCCAGGAAACATTCTTTATCAAATTCAGTGTGAGGATATTCTCAATGTCATATTTAGCTTCATCATTAGCATCAAATGGGAAGAGAAAATCAGCACTTAGTGTGTAATCAACAGGTAGTTTCTTCATTGACAATGTGCCTAAAGCTGAAAGCTCAAAACCGGTAGTAAAATCATTTTCTTGTTCACGGTAAACATATAATGTATCTGAGTTGCTTTGCTGAGTATAGGTATCATGATAGATCTCCTGTTCCCAACCAATACCACCTCTAACACTCATTTTAAGAGAACTTACGTTTTGGAACAATCTATAATTCAAACCGGCACCTTCTTTCAGCACAAGCGGGAAGAACATAGGTTGAAACTTGAACTTATCCTTATCTGACAAATACTCTGTCATTTCATTATCAACATCTCTAATCTCAATATCACGAGTTTCACCACTACTTATATAATCATAAGTAGGAGTGAAATGGCTGGCAAGATCCACCCTACCATAGACACCAAGATCACCCATAACATTGTAGATTACAGTATTCTCAAGATTATAATCATCATTCTTGACTTTGAAGTCTTCATCAGTTTCCCAGTTAAGTTCAATACTATACAAGCTTTTCATACTGTAATGGAATGGTCCCTTCTCGTATTCAAACTGGTTATCAAATTCACCGATGAAAGTCATTGAAGTTTTACGATCATCTTCTGCTGTCTTGTTGTCAGAGTTAAAGTTTGCAATAACGTAAACAGCATTATCCCATTTGCCATATTGATTCTCTCTGCGATCAGATTCAGCTCTAATAATACCCGCACCAAGAAGCTTTCGAGAAGCGGTTACTTCATTTTCGTCTAATGATTCGACTACTAAAGTCAGTTCATATGTCTGATCTTCAGAAATAGTAACAGAAGTAAAATCTATATATGTATTGAAAGGACGGCCATTAATAGTGAGTTTATACATACCGGGAAGCAATACATGAGCATCAGATGGTTCAGTTATTCTATCACTTGAGCTATAGTAAGTACCAAATGACCTAACACGTTCTTCATCTTCCTGGAAAATTTCATATCTCATTTTAACGTCATTTCTATCTTCATCTATTATACTTACATCAAGCACACCCCATGTCGGTTTGACAACTCTTCTATAGCCCGGTTGTACATCGACTTCTTGAGTTATCATTTGGTCAGTCCCAATCTTTAGCTGGTAAAAACCCTTTGGTAATCGAATGACTTTTCCCATCTCGCCAACATCTATAAAGTCCCCACTTTTAGAGTAGATGTAATATTCAGGTTCAACTTCACTATCATGAATCGCAGGCACAAGAAGCTCGCCTACATTGTTTATATCACCACTTATCTCTTCATAATCTTTATTGGCCTCACCTAATTTGGATATTAATTCATAACTTGGAATATCTTTTTTACTTAAATAACCTACTACCAATCTACTGAATGTGTTTGTTTCTTCCAAGATCAAGTCATTCAATGTACTTACAACACCATCGATTCCATCAGAGTAAACTCGTTTTGTTCTATCATTGCTGTAATTGAAAAGCTCTTTATTATCATTCCCATTCCTTAGAATAAACTCAATTTTCAGATGTGCAAACTGCTTACCTTCATCTAAATACTGCTCAATGTTTGAGACATTCGTATCAATATAGAAATCAGGAAGTTCAACTGTTGATTCTCTATCCACTCTTTCAAAGATATTGTAGCACTTAATTCTTTGTGAAATAAGATTGGGAATCGCATCATAGAGCTTTGAGCTCCAAAGGTGGCGTTTAAGGTAGGATATCTGGTTGAAAGTATATTTGGATACTATCTGATTCCTATCATAAGTTCTTGGCAACCTTGTTTCGTTTATTTGTACGCTGAATTCAAATGGCTTTTCAAGCTTAAGGTTCTCCTCTTCATTACAACCATTATAATCAAGTATGTAATAGTTTGTAGACTCTATTTGTCTGTTGAAACTACATGCAACTAAGGTCAGTGTAAATACAAGTAAAGCGATCAATTTTATCTTGTTCATATTCTACTCCCCTACTGAACTACCACGAAGTAGTACTGATGGATCTTCATTTATCTGTCTTGCAAACTCATTAAGACTTTCAAGAGTTTCTCTAAGAGTTTCTAGTGATTCATCCAAGTTAACTCTATTTTTTGAAACAAGTCTATCAATGTTGGTTATTGCCAAATTCGATTTATCTATTGTAGTATTAAGTTTTGAAACAGTCTCACTGATCTTAATGTTACCAAGTGAGTCAGAGAATGTTGAGAGATTCTCAACAAGTATATCTGCATTATTAGTAATGCTCTCAAGATTTGAAATAGTACTGTTAATAGACTCTTTGTTATTAGAAACTATCTCATTAGTACTTTCTATAATCTGACTTATATCTTTCTGGGTTTGGGGATTAGTTAGTTCATTCAAATTACTAACTAGTTGTTCCAATTTTTCAGCAATTGATTCAGCTCTACCTGTTAAGTTATCAAATGTAGATAAGCCGGGTTTAATACTAGCAGAAGGCGGGAGTAAATCCGCTTCATTTGTCCCTCCGGTTAACTCGATTGATTTCAAACCTGTTATTCCTACAGGCACAAGTGTAGCTTCTACGTCCTCTTTTATAGGAGTTCCACTTTCCACACTTATTGTAACAATAACCTTTGTAATATCTTCCGGGTTTATCTCTATCTTGTCTACTCGTCCAACATCAATACCATGGTATTTGACAGCTCCACCGGTGGATAAGCCATTAACAGAGGAGTCTTCATACTCAACATAGTATATGTCTCTCTTCTCCATCAACTTGTTTCCTGCAACTATAACAACTAATAGTGCAATTAGCAGAAAACCACTAAAGATGAAAACGCCTAATCTAATCTTTTGAGCCTTACTTACTCTCATAAACTGTCCTTTAAAACTCTATTTTACCTTTCATTATTATCTTTGCATTTCCTTTAATGGAAACGACATCTCCCCTATCTTCACAAAATAAGCTTCCACCTCTAGTTGAAGCTTGGTATGCATTTAATTTCCTCATCCCTAACTTATCTCTCCAATATGGAGTAAGTACACAATGAGCAGACCCTGTTACCGGATCTTCAAGAATACCTTCCCAAGGGTCAAAGAATCTACTTACAAAGTCATATTCTTCATCTCTACAAGTCAAGATCAAACCTGATATTTTATCAGCCTGTAACAAACTATCCTTATCTGGTTGATAACTGTATAAGCTATCTATGGAAGCAAGTTCAACAACGACATAGTCCAATAACTCCGATTTCTTCGCACATAGAAAATCTGGTAGCTGCATAAGTAACTCTTTATTGTTATATTCTACTTCAGCAGGTGCAGTTGGAAACAATAACTCTATTAAACCATCATTACACCTAGTAAATAAATTATCCATACGACTATCAAAGAAACACTGCAAGATCCCATACACATCGTTTAATACTTTTGCAACCGCTAAAGTTGCATGACCGCATAGATTCACTTCAGTTGTGGGCGTAAACCATCTGATTTTATATCTGCCTTCATCTGTTCTAAGTACAAAAGCTGTCTCAGAGAGGTTAACTTCTGAAGCAATACTTTGCATTACTGATTCATCAATTTCTTCCTTAAGCAGAACAACACCTGCAGGATTACCTTTAAAAGCATCTTCTGTAAAACTATCTACCAGAAAAAAGTCAAGCGTCACTAAAACATCTCCGGATGACAGAGTGTCAATCCTTCCAATCTTCGATTGTTTATCACATACTTATTATCACAGCCGTTTATGCTCACATCACCTATAAATGCTATATTCTCTCCAATATACACATCTCCATCAATATGAAGTGACCTACAGCGACTCATATCAGGCTTATGTTTCCATATCTTCTCTCTTAATGCATCAACCGTTTTATAATATTTCTGATCTAAATGGATTATGGGTGCTTTTCGGAACTTAGAAGCGAGTTCTACTTCATAGTGTTCATTTAATATATAAACCCCGCTCCATAGAAGAAGTAGTTCATTAGTTTTCTTTACAGGAATAAATCTACTACGTGGAACTTCCAGAGCTTTAGCACCATTAAAGACACTTATAGCTGCACCCATAGCAGTTTCAAGTTGGATTACATCAACCCCTTCAACACTCTTCGGGTTAACAATTAATGGTAGTTTCATTTTTCCATCGTTATCAATCATAAACTGCTTCAAACTTTTTAGATTAATCCATAAACTGTTTGTGTTGAAGAATGAGTATAAGTTTATATTCTGAAACTCCCCAATCTCATCTTCAGGACATTGAGTAACTTCTCTTAGAACTAAGTTACCAGTATTACTTCTAGCTAAATGTCCCCCTTTCTTATCCATCTCAGTACGTCTGCATACTTCCATCAAGAATGGGATACTATTATCAATTAGATAAGTTAATATCTTTATATCTGGAGTTGCTCCAAGATTATCTGAATTTGAAACAAACAAGTACTCAATACCTTCAGCTATCAGCTTATCAAGAATTCCGGTAGCAGAAAGTGCAGTATAGATGTCACCATGTCCGGGTGGATTCCAGTTAGCTCCTTCATCTTCAAGGTTTAATGGTGTAAAATCATCTTTTCTAATGCGTGGATATTTATTCTGGATGAAACATGTATCTAACTTCTGTTCATCTAACCAATTGTATTTAGAGATTGCTTCTTTTGTATCTGCATCCGTGTTGTAACTATTCATCAAAAGGAATGTAGTTGAACTACCGTTTTTTCTTAAACTCTCGAGTTGCTTCAATGTAACATCAAGAAAGGTAAGCTCTTCACCTTCATTTGTATTGAACACAGGGAGCAATGATTTTGCTTTAGTCAAACCCATTGAAGTTCCGAGTCCACCGTTTAGTTTACAGATAGCAAGTTTGGATAAGTATTCGCTTTTTTTCTCGGTCAAAGTTATGAAGTCAATCACATCTCCCTCTTCTGGAGCTGAAATAGTTTTATTGGTTAACAAACCCCTATCACCAGCAACGAAACTGTTAAAATATTGAGTAAAGGTTTCAACCACTTCATTGCCAAGCTGTTCCCTTTCCATTTTCTGCATAAATAGTTTAACTTTATCCATACTTACCTCTGGTAATCTTATTTAAGTGAAATTATCAACCAAAAGGTAGAGAGTGTCAAGGAATTCTATGAAGTTTTGGGAGATTGGATTGATTTGAGTAGAATTAAAGATTAGTGCTGAGATAAAAATGGAGCGGGAGACGGGATTCGAACCCGCGACAACCACCTTGGCAAGGTGGCGCTCTACCAGCTGAGCTACTCCCGCTCGATTTTATTATTGGTACCAGAGGCCGGACTTGAACCGGCACGAGATAGAATCTCGAGGGATTTTAAGTCCCTTGTGTCTACCAATTCCACCACTCCGGCACTATTTTTTAACATTCTGTGGAGGCGACACCCGGATTCGAACCGGGGATGGAGATTTTGCAGACCTCTGCCTTACCACTTGGCGATGTCGCCTTCTACATTGGAGCGGGAGACGGGATTCGAACCCGCGACAACCACCTTGGCAAGGTGGCGCTCTACCAGCTGAGCTACTCCCGCTCACATGTGAGATTAAAGTTTCCAATCGTCCTGTTCTTGTCAATAAGAATTTTTAAATAATCCTTAACTTTCTATTACGATTCTTTCAAGTGGTTGTATATCTGTAAGTAATGTACTTGGCCTACCTACCTAGTCTTAAATTGCTAAACGAAAAGGGATACTGTTAAAGCACCCCTTTCGTTCTCTCTTAATCGTTACTACTTTATGAAGGTTACTTTGCGAGTGTATGAACCCTCATAACTATCTAATCTGAAGAAATAGATACCATTGGCTATACTTCTGCCATGAACATCTTTTCCATCCCAGTTAAAGGTGTGAGTACCTTCTGTTAGTTCGCCATTATGAATGACATCAACTTTTTCACCTTTAATGTTATATACTGAGAGCTCAATTGCAGTTAGCTTTGACATCTCAACCTGCAAGTCGATATTGTGTGAGAATGGATTTGGATAACTACTGACTATTCCGGTTCTGTATACTAAGTCAGGTGTCTCCTCTTCATGATCATCCTCTGTTATCTCTACATTTACAGGTCCGTGATAATCAATTCCACCATCAATCTCTACTACTTCAAGCCAATAATAGTATGAGCCTCCAGCTTCAATCTCTTCATCTTTAAAATTGTATGTTGTTATTGATGAACTATTGTGAGCATAGATTATAGCCCCATTTACGTTTAAACCTTTTGTCATATCTTGTGAATCACTCCGTATTACATTGTATCCGGCAAGATTTGACTCTGATTGGGTTACCCAGGTAATTCCAACTTCATTATTGGTATATACAGCCATAAATGATGACAGAGTTACAGGAGTTAAGAAAGTATTATCATCTTCATTAGTTATCCTAATCAGATAACTGGATGGATAAGTTGCTGCTGTACCATAGATTCTGATGTAATAATGAACATCTCCTTGATTTACTTCAGCAGAAGTATAAGAGGAACTTGTTGTTGCTGTACCTTCGACTGTTGTAGGTGGCACATCTGAATAGAAATCAACACTAGTATTTGCTGACCCAAATGATACAAAATCTATAGTACAATTATTCGTATCATTCAATGGTATTCCTACCCAATCAACATCACCTGCTTGGTTAATGTTCCCTGAGAATAAAACTACATTTGCTAGTGTCCCCCGAGGTATCATATCTGCAGATGCTGGAGTATTATTGCTTTCATTTTCAGAATAGGCAAACAATCCGACCATACTTACGAATGTGAACAAGACAATACATAACAATACTTTTTTCATAATATTACCTCCAATGTTCGAGAGAACATTACTGATTTAATGAACTCAAGTTTAAACGTCAAGTACTTTTTGAATAATTTTATTTGATAGTATTACTGTTATATTTGTCGCTATTCATAATCTATGAGGTGAAATTTGTCCAATGTTATTATTTGCTGTAGTAATTGTTTCTATTGTCCAATTACTGCAAATCTTATACTCGCCACCATACCCTCCAAATTCTGTGTCATCATATTGCCCTATTACAGCTCTTCATTAAAAACTTACTTCACACGTGACTGAAGTTATACACATAGTGTGGATAACTTTGACCTTCGCCAAGGAGGGTCCTTGGTGGCTCCTTGGTGGGTCCTAACTGGTTCCATGTTTTTAATGGGGGGCAAATCATAGTCATGGACGAAATGAGATGAATGATGTCAATATTGGATCAATATGAGCAATGTGGACTTTGTGTGCTTCCCCATCATGATTTAAAGTAGTAAAAATACATGGACTTAGTGGATGATAGTGGACTTAAGTGGACAAGCTAACTGACAGTGTCCATTTAAGTCCATAGCTTAAGCGGATTACACGAAAAAGCTTTATTGGATAGTAGATTAACTATTTCTGTAATCCTTCCAGGAGTTTCGTTAGTTCTTCTTTGTTCTTATAATGGAAAACAACTTTGCCTTTGCCGGCATTTTCAACTACTTGAATCTTAACACCATAAATCTGCTTAAGGCTTTCCTCATAGTTTTTGTGTCGAATATGTTTTGAGATCGGTTTTGCTTTTGGTGCAGACTTTTGCTCTTTAACAAGCTCTTCAGCTTGTCTTACAGAGAGATGTTTCTCAATAATCAGGTTAGCAAAATCTAATTGCTTATTCTCAGGTAAAGAGAGAATAGTCTTAGCGTGTCCAGTTGTAATCTCTCCGTTTGCAATGTACTCATGAATCTTTTGAGGGAGCTTTAGAAGTCTTAGTAGATTAGTTACAAGGGATCTACTTTTGCCCATTGAGATTGCAAGTTGCTCGTGGGTATAATTGAAGTCATCAATCATCATCTGATAAGCTTGAGCCTCTTCAATAGGGTTTAACTGCTCACGTTGAATATTCTCAATAATAGCATATTGAAGTTGCTCCCTTCTGGAAACACTTCTGATAATAACCGGAACTCTTTCCAATCCAGCCATTTTAGCAGCTTCTAATCTGCGTTCACCAGCAATGAGCTCATAATCAGAGTCTTCACGTTTAGTAACAATAATGGGTTGAATAATACCGTTTTCTATGATGGATTCGGCTAAATTAGATAGCTTATCTTCATCGAATACTTTTCTAGGTTGATAACGATTAGGTTTAACAATTTCAATTCTTAAAGTAGTTATGCCGGCAGTTTCATTAGTAGCTTCCGGGATATTCTGTAGTAGCACGTCTAAGCCTTTACCGAGTTTTTGTTTCATCTTTCAATTAGTTCCATTGCAAATTTTAAGTAATTTTTTGCCCCGGTAGACTTGATGTCATAGTGGAAGATAGGTTTTCCAAAACCGGGAGCCTCACTGAGTTTTACATTTCTGATAATGATTGTTTCAAATACTTTCTCTTTGAAGTACCTTCTAACTTCTTTTGCAACCTGTTTAGATAAATTGAGTCTGCTATCATACATTGTAAGCAGAACCCCGAAAAGATTTAGATTAGGATTTAAGCTTTGTTGGATAATGCGAAGGCTATTCATCAACTGACTAACTCCTTCCAACGCATAATATTCACATTGGATTGGTATCAACACATCAGTACATGCAGTAAGTGCATTGACAGTTAACAGATTAAGAGATGGGGGACAATCAATAATTATATAATCATATCTGTTTCTAACAGGGTCTATTACTTCACGCAGTTTTTTCTCCCTGGTGAAATCTTTAACTAATTCTATTTCTGCTCCGGCGAGATGTACATTTGTTGGTGCAATCTTAAGAAACTCAATATCAGTATCTTTGATGATATTTATGATTGGTTCATAATTAATTATACAATGGTAGATATGTCTATCAAGTTTGTCTTTATCAATCCCATAAGCACTTGTTGTGTTTCCTTGTGGATCCAGATCAATAAGTAAGGTCTTTTTTTCTAGTATACTTAAAGCAGCAGCAAGATTAACAGCCGTTGTTGTTTTGCCTACACCACCTTTTTGGTTGGCAATTGCGATGATTTTTCCCATTAATTATTTATTTCCAATTACAATTAATTTACGTGTCCCCAGTACTGGTTGACTTACGTCCAATATTTTCTTATTACTGAACTGTTCCACGTCATCTAAGTTTTTACTTTTGTAAAGGACAATTTTACCATTGGGTTTTAACAATTTGAGAAGTAATGGTTTTAACTCAGAAGTTATCCTCACGCTTCGGCATACAATATAGTCATAACTATTTTTTCTATATTTGCAGTAATCTTCAAGTCTTGACCATATGCCTGTAACGTTATTGAGCTGGAGCTCTTCAACCATCTCATCAATCGCTTGGATCTTTTTTCTGCGTGCATCAAGCATGCTAAGATCTATATCAGGGAAACATATCTTTAATGGAATACCGGGTAATCCTCCACCAGTACCAAAATCAAGAACTTTCCCTGATAATTTTACCTGTGTTTGGAGTAGAAGTAGGCTATCAAGAAAATGAAGTGTCCAAATATCATCTGTATCCATTTTACGAGAATAAACATTAATGACACTATTAACTTCAACAAGTAGTTCGTGATAGCTTTCAAGTAAAGGTATTACGGTATCCGAAGTTCTTGGAAGCCATTTTTTTACATAATTTAAACAAATTTCTTTTTGATTCATGGCTGTAGCAAAGTGAAATTAACTGATTTTGTAAAGGAAATCCTTCTAAGATCGCAATAAAGCTTAGGCTAAATATCAGGACAATACCTTTCATAAAGAGTGATAAAATTAAATAGTAATATAACAAATTGTCTGATGTATAATTATAGTAAACTATCTAAATAAGAAGCTGGAAAATATGAAATATAGAAATAATACTTCAAAACATTATCGAAAATAAGTTCACCTACCTATTAAACATTAGCACTTACAAAGATTTTGGAAAATAGGGAAAGTTGAAAATAGCGCAAATGGAACAATCGCCAAAAAAAGTTATTATGCTTAAGATAATGATATATATAAGATTGTAAAATAATTTGTCACTCATTGAAATAATTGTTTTGACATCCTAACTCCTTATCCATAAATTGATTGCGGTTTGGTAATTGAAAAAATTAAATTATTTAATTAAGCAAAAAAATGATATTATATAGAGGCTACAATGAAAAAGAAGCTAATGCTAATTACTTTTGCTGTTTATGCTATGTTCTTAGTTGCTGACGTATTTGAAGATTTTAACGATTTTTATGATGGTAGTTATAGAAACTACAAACAATACTATTCTAGCGAAACCGGATTCTGGGATACCCATAACGCTCGCTGTCGTTCATCTAGAGCTAGATCAGGGAATGCCATTAATTTCAATGATGATTCATCAAATACCGAAGAACTCCTAGTTTATAGAGGGATGGATAACGGGGGTAAAGATAATGGCATTGGAACTATCAGTTTCTGGTATCGACACTATGATGGCAACTATAGAGAACCTATAGAGTTTGTAGTAGAATATCAATACCAAAGTTTAGATGGTGCTTGGACACAGTTAGGGTATTCCGTCGTTTTATCCAATGATACCAATTATCATGAGTATAGTTATAATGCAAACTTACCTGGGGATAATATTTTTATTAGAATAAGGACAATTCAAGATAAGGAAAGGCTCTTCATTGATGACATGTCAATTTCAGATTACAGTGGTGGTATTGCACCATTATCAATAGATTTTTTCTCAAATTCAAACTTGGTAACACAATCGGATTTCATTCAGTTCAGCAGTAATGTCACCGGAGGAGTTCCACCCTATTCATATCATTGGGATTTTAATAATGATGGCGTTATTGATTCTTCAATTGATAATCCAGTTTATTCATATAGCTCTGAAGGGTATCAAAGTGTTAAGCTATTGGTTAATGATAGTTCCGGTCACGAACCTAGTGAAGTAATTAAAAGAGAATATATACTAGTTTCAGATTATTATGCTACAGTTACAGCAACTGAAGGTGAGGATTTAAGGAACCAGATTCATGATATTATAGATGACCACACTTCATACTCATATTATGATAATGAAATAGATGAAGCTTTAGCTTTATCTGATGCATCACCATATAGCGAAGGAATGATTAGGCAGATGTATTCCGGTCTTGAATCAGATAGCTATGATGATGTTGAATGTGTATGGAATGAATATCATGGTTCTTTCAAATATGATGAACCTGTTTTTGGAGATTTGCACAATTTAAAACCTGCTGACAGAGATGTGTCAGAAAATGGTGATCGATATGACTTTGATGAAGGTGGTTCCGAGTTAGAAGATGCTCCTGGAAACTTTAAAAACGATAATAAAGATACTTTTGAACCACATGATTCCGTTAAAGGTGATGTTGCTAGAATTCTATTTTATATGGATGTAAGATATGCCGGAGATGTTCATACAAACTATTCTGGAGAGCCAAATTTAGTTTTAAAAGATTATTTGGACACTGATGGAAATGATGACACAGGTTATGGAGAGTATGGAAGACTTTCAACATTACTTCAATGGCATCTTGAAGATCCTGTGGATGATTTTGAAATTAGAAGGAATAATGTTATATACAGTTACCAAAACAATAGGAATCCTTTTATTGATCATCCTGAATGGGTAGAACCAATATTCTTTCCAACTACTTCAATCATGAATATACAAATGGTATTAGACTTCAATAATGACGCTTCTGACATGTTGGGACAATATGTGAAAGTACAAGGTTACATTACTGCTATAGACAGTAATGGCTTCTATTTACAGGATATTGCAGGAGGTCCTTGGTCAGGTATATATGTTAGTACTGATTTACAAGGTTATTCGGTTGGAGATGAGTTAATTATAACTGCTTATGTGGATGAAATAGATGGTGTAACATCTTTAGTTAACATTTTTGAAAGCACTCTTATATCAACTAACAATGCGATTTCCCCTTATCTAATTTCGTTAGCTGAATTATCTGAAGTATATGAGTCAACTCTAGTTCAAATTAATGACATTACTGTTAATCCTGATGATAATCTTTCAGATAGGTTAGTTTTTGTAAGTGATTCAACCGGCTCAGGTTATATTGGTAGCATCTTTTATAATCATGGGTTAAATCCCGGAGATATTTATCAAGGAATAATCTCAGTATATATTAATGATCGAGTTCAAGCATACTTAGCACCTAGAAGTGAAGACGATTTATTAAACGCTGTAAATTATCCTCCAATTGCTAATGCAGGTGATGATATCGTATGTTATGATGCTGATGAAGATGGCTGGTGTAATATTACACTTAACGGATCACAAAGTTATGATTCTGATGGTTCGATTGGTATCTGGGAGTGGTCTTGGACAGAAAATGTAAACGCAGGAACTGTAGATGAAATTTTCATTTCTGAATATTATGAGGGTAGTTCATATCGTAAAGCAATCGAGTTGTACAACGGAACAACTTCAGTTATAGATTTGAGCAACTATACTCTAGAAAGGGATGGTTCAGGCAATGGTAATTTCCGATATACTCTTGATCTAACAGGTCAGGTTATGCCATATTCAACATTTGTTATTGTATACGACAGGAATGGAAGTAACAGCGATCTTGCATATGAATATGATTGGGATTTCCCAACTAGCAATAATATGATGTATTTTTCTGGAGATGATCAAATTAGATTAATCCGTAATGATACAGGAGAAACAATAGATTTTGTTGGTATCAATGGTGATGTGAATTGGGGTCGAAACATCTCATTGATAAGGAAACCGGAAGTTTATCATGGAAGTAATCTTTATGACGGAAACGAATGGGAAGAAGGGATTTATGATAATCCTGGTTCATTAGGGAATCATGCGATAGGAGCGAAAAGGGTTAAGAGAACAGTTGTTCAAGAATATGGTGAAACTATAACTCATGACTTTCCATTAGGAATTACGAACGTATATCTTACAGTTTATGATAATCATGGTGCATCATCGGTTGACACAACAAGAGTTATGATTAATGAAGGTAACGGATCTAACCCACCAGTAATATACGATGTCTCATACCATCCGGCATCTCCCAAACATAGGCAGAACATTACTATCGTAGCATATATAGATCAAAATCGAAACATAACAAACTCTGAACTCAATTGGGGACTTAATGCTGCTCAAATGACAAATGTTGTACCTATGCAATTGATCGGTAATGGTGAATATCGGGCTACAATTAATGGTCAGACTGCAGGCTCAAGAGTTTTCTTTACTGTGATTGCCGAGAATGATGAACCGGCCGAAGCTCAGACAGCTGTCCAGTATGTTGATATTGGTTATTATGGTGATTCAAACATAATATTCTCTGAAATCACTGAGCCTTCAACAAGTAATGCTGCATTTATAGAGTTATTCAATGCCGGTAGTGCTCCCGTTTCATTACTTGATTGGGAGATTAGACAATATAATTCAGAAAGATCAACGGTTTTTAATCCTGATGTAAATAACAATATTGTTACAAACATGGATGAGAACTTTACACTTTTCCCCGGAGAATATCTGATTGTAATAAATGGAACTTTAAGTAATTTCTCAAGTTATTATGGTGCCTACGCAGGAAAGTACATTGTTGATGGAACAACCACGGATGGAGTACCATATGTCGATGGTGGTGAATATTATGAATTATATGACAGCACCGATAGTAAAGGTCTAGCAGATGCCATAGGTTCTTCTACAAGTACAATTCTAAATAGTCATACATATGAGAGGATTGATGCAGAATCTGATGGCTCAAACTTAAGCTCTGATTGGAGTGATATAGGAGGAGATGCAACAGGTACTCCTGGTGCTGAGAATCAAACACTGCTCAATAATGACCAATCAGTTTTACCTGTAACTTTTGCCTCTTTCTATTGCGAATCTACAGAAGATTTATTCATTAATATCAACTGGACAACTGCCTCTGAAAAAGACCTTTCAGGATTTAGAATTTTGAGGCAAGTAATGAGGATTGATGATGAGTCTGATCCTGATTTATCTTCAGCAGAACAATTCAATACTATGATTAATGCAAGTAATGATACTAATGGAAGTAATTATTCTTTCTTAGACCAAGAAGTGCTTCCTGGAAACAAATATTTCTACTGGATTAATACTATAGAAATCGATGGACAATCGACATTCTACGGACCATCAGTTGTGGTGATTGACCATGATGATATTCTGGAAGAGCAACCTCTAGCTCTGTTTACAGGACTATGCAATGTTTATCCCAATCCATTCAATCCTACTGCTCGAGTAACTTTCTCTGTTAAGAATCCGGAGGAAGTCAAAATTGATGTCTTTAATTTGAAAGGGCAAAAGCTTAAAACTCTTATTGAGCAAGGTTTCGATGCCGGTCATCACTATGTCTACTGGGATGGCACTGATTCTTACAACAAGCCTGTGGCCAGTGGAGTATATCTATTCCGTATGCAAGCAGGAAAAACAAGCAATGTCAAAAAGGCAATGCTTCTTAAATAGCCTCTAATCGCTTCATATACTTAGCAAAAAAAGTTTGTGTTCCCCTAACACAAACTTTTTTATTTTGTAATTATCGCAATACCATATGATTGCATTATTATCATTTGATTTGATTCCATTACAAACCTACAAATTCTTGACATTCTTCCAATTCTCTGGCGTTTAGGCATGTTAATCTAAGTACGAAGGAGCAATGAAATTGATGAAAAGAGTTATAACTATTCTTTTGTTCGTAATTTTAAGTTCAATTATGTTAGCATCAATAACAGAGAATTTTGATGACTGGTCTGATGGAAGTTATGGTGGAATTGTGACTTATGAGAGTCCTACAAGTGGACATTGGGAAAATAACAATGCTATGAGTCACTCAACTTATGCCAGATCTGGGAATGCTATAAGGTTTAATGATGATTCAAGTTCTACCTTAGAGTATCTTCTTTACAAAGGTATGGATGGAAATGGTAAAGATAATGGTATTGGTACAATCTCATTCTGGTATAGGCATTGGGACGGTAATGTCCCGAGTGAACCAATTGAGTTTACCGTTGAATACCAAATCGGTAGTACTACAGGTAGCTGGACTGCTATCGGCTCAACAGTTAATGTTACTTCAACAACATACACAGAATACTCTCAAGCTGTAGATTTATCAGGTGATGATATATTTATCCGAATCAGCAATGTTCAAGATAAAGAACGCCTGCTAATTGATGATATTTCAATTACAGATTTTGGTGGTAGTGGAAACTCACTTACTGCTGCTTTCAGTGCTAACGTTACTACAGGTACAGCTCCTTTAACTGTAAACTTTACTGATGCTACATCCGGTGGTACTCCTCCATATACATATGCCTGGGATTTCGAGAATGATTCTACAAATGATTCAACCACTCAGAATCCATCATTCACATATAGTTCTGAAGGTACATATAGTGTGAAACTCACTGTTACAGATTCAGCTGCGCGTACAGCGGATGTTGAGCTAAAAACTGATTATATTACAGTTAGTGCTAATCCTGATTACTATGCTGGAATCACTGCAACAACAGGCTCAGCTCTTAAGAGTCAATTGCATGATTTAATTGATAATCATTCAACCTATAGTTATACAAGCCTTAATCCATACCTTATGGTAAGTGATGCTGATCCTAACAATTCCAGTAAAGTTATTGAAGTGTATACAGGTGATTCAGAGTATTCTGTTAGCTCAAAAGAGCATGTTTGGGCTAAATCACATGGAGAGTTCAGCACTACAGCTCCTGCAGGGTCTGATATGCACAATTTGAAACCTTGTCAGTCTAATATTAATTCGACCAGAAGCAATAAAGATTTTGATAACGGTGGTACTGAAGTTACTGATGCGCCCGGCAACTATACTGATAGCGATTCTTGGGAGCCAAGAGACGCTGTAAAAGGTGACATTGCTAGGATTATCTTCTATATGGCTACTCGTTATGAGGGAGATGTCCCAGGGCAAGTTGGTGAACCGGATTTAGAGATAGTTGATCAAGTTAATACTGAAAATAATGATAATGGACTCACAGGTTACGGAGAACATGGAAAGCTTTCAACTCTGCTGTTATGGCACGTACAAGATCCGGTTGATAGTTTTGAACTGAATAGAAATGATGTAATCGAAGGTTATCAAGGTAACAGAAATCCTTTCATAGATCACCCGGAATGGGTTAGTACTATTTGGGGTGATGCACCGGCAACTGATGTAACAATTTATGATATACAGTATATATCTGACCCTGTCACAAATGATGCTTCTCCATATGCAGGTCAAACAGTATCTACAAGCGGGATTGTTACAGCATCTAACACTGATGGATATTTCATTAGTAGTGCTGTTGGTGGAGCATGGAACGGAGTTTATGTAGATGATGCAATCAACTCACCATCTGAAGGTGATGAAGTTTCAATTACCGGTACTGTAGAAGAATATTATAATTTCACAAGAATTACATCTGTTAGTGCTTATACTGTAGATAGTTTTGGTAATACACTACCTTCTCCAACGGTTATTGCTACTAACGCTTTGGAAGAGCAGTATGAAGGTGTACTTGTTCAGGTCCAAAATGTTACTGTATCTGATATCCCTGATGGATACAACCAATGGGATGTTAATGACGGTTCTGGTGCGTGTGAAATAGACGATCTTTTCTATATGGTTACACCTGATCCCCAGATTGGTGACGATTTTAGCTCAGTAACAGGTGTGGTTAATTATTCCTACAGTGTTTTCGATATTAATCCTCGTTATGAAGCAGACTTAGTTGAACCCGTTACTCCAAACGTTGATCCAATTGCAGATGCAGGTACTTCCTACTCGGCAATTGACGTTGATTTAGACGGTTGGGCAGATGTTACACTTGATGCATCTGGTTCTACAGATTCTGATGGTGCAATAGTATCTTATGAATGGACATGGGATGATGGTCAAACCGGTGGTGGTGCAGCATCTGATCTTTTCTTTAGCGAATATGTTGAAGGTTCAGGAAACAATAAATATCTTGAGATTTATAATGGTACAGGTAGTATTATAGATCTTTCTACATATTCAGTACATTTATACTCTAATGGTGCTCTGTCACCAAGTCAAAATTTATCCCTAAGCGGTTCACTTGCAGATGGTACTGTTTACATAATTGGTAACTCAAGTGGTGCATTAACAGGTTTTGTTGTCGATGAAACATCAGCTGTCACTAATTTCAATGGTGATGATACTATCACTCTTCTTAATAATGGTACGCTTATTGATTGCATTGGGCAAATAGGCTTTGACCCGGGTTCAGCTTGGGGTATTTCTCCAACAAGGACAGCAGATGCAACTTTAGTAAGAAAATCAACAGTTACTTCTGGTGATTCTGATGGCTCAGATGCATTCGATCCTTCTGCAGAATGGGATGGATATGCCTCCGATACTGCTACATATCTCGGTTCTCACACAATGGGAGCTAAAACAACAAAAGTAGCACAAAATGCTAGTGGTGAATCTATAACAAGAAGCTTTCCTCTCGGAACAACTACAGTTACGTTGAGTGTCACTGATAATGATGGAGGTACTCATACAGATACTGCAACAGTAACTGTTTCAGAGCCTACATCTAATCAAACTCCAACTATTGTAAACATATCACACTCTCCTACAAACCCTGACAATACAGAGTCAGTTACAGTTAGTGCCGATATTACTGATATTGATGGCACAATTGCTATTGCAGAAATCCAGTGGGGGTTAACATCTGGTTCATTAACCAATACTGTTTCTATGGCTATTGATACAGGAGATACATTTACTGGGATCATACCTGCTCAAGTAGCAAACGAAACAGTTTATTATGTTGTTTCAGCTACTGATGATGATACAGATGAAACAGTTTCCTCTGAATTATCATACATAGTAACAGAAGAACAGCAGGTTGCATCTAAAGTCATTTTCACTGAAGTCTGTGATCCCGCAGATTACAATGCAAGCTATATAGAAATCTATAATGCAGGTAATCTGGTTCAGAATCTAAGAGGTTGGTCAATTGTACAGTATAATTCATCACAAACTACAGTCCTTGATGATACTATTAATACCGATTTAGTAACAAATATGACTGGTGATTATCCATTACAACCGGGAGAGTTTGCCATATTAATAAGAGGAACTTTATCTGACTTGTTAGCAACATTCCCTGCTTTTACCGGAAACTACTTTGTTGATGGTTCAAACAGCGCTGGAGCACCTCAAATTAATGGAGAAGAATACTTTGAGCTTTATGATAACCAAGCTAAAGCGATAGTTGATAGAATGGGCTCAGCCACAAACACAATCCAGAAAGATAAAGTTTATGAGAGACTTGATGCCGATACTGATGGTTCAGAAATTGATACTCAGTGGGCTGAAGCTTCAGGTGACACTACAGGAACACCTTCTGAAGATAACTTCAATCCTCTAAATAATGATCAAAATGCGCTACCGGTTGTATTTAGTTATATGCTAGCAACAGCAATTAATGAAGAGTCAGTTGGTCTTGAATGGAAGACAGAAACTGAGAGTGATTTGTCACATTTCCGTATCTACAGAAACATAACTGATAATTATATCGATGCAACGCTACTAAACACATCTATTGATGCATTAAATGGCACTAGTGGAAACAATTATTCATTTATAGATACAGAAGTGTATCTTGGAATAGATTATTACTATTGGATAGAAGCTGTTTCAATCTCCGGTGGAATAGATCTTTATGGCCCTGCTTATGTTAAAGTTGGTGAATTTGATGGAGGAGATACTCCTGAAGTTGAAGTGTTAGTGACTTCAATAAACTCAGTTTTCCCAAATCCATTCAACCCATCTACAACGATAGAGTATTCTCTTAAAAATGATACAAATATTGAGATTTCTGTTTTTAACATGAAAGGTCAGAAAGTAGTTACTTTACTTGATAGTCATTTACCTTCCGGTAATTACTCTATCGAATGGAGTGGAGAAGATTCTAAACGAACTCCATGTGGTTCAGGTATCTATTTCTTTAAACTGATTACTAATAACAAAGCAGTAACTAGAAAAGCCATTCTAATGAAATAAGATAAATATTTAACTTAATTATGTTTAAGAGCTTGTTATTCCCAGCAAGCTCTTTGCTTTATTACATAGAAACTTGATACTTTAAAGGGTTACCTCCCAGTTACTCACCATTACTCGCCACACCATCCAGACTATGATTTACCCCATTTAAAACATGGAATTACATTGGACCCACCAAGGAGCCACCAAGGACCCTCCTTGGCGAAGGCCAAAGTTATCCACATCATGTTCATAACATCAGTGACGTGTGAAGTAAGTTCTTAATAAAGAGCAGTAATAGGGCACTATGATGACACAGAATTTGGGAGGTAATTATGAAGCTACAGAAATCCTTGATTAAATGCCCTTTTCAAGTTCTTTGAGTTAGGTAGTTAATTTCTTTGCTTTTACTAACATGAATGAATCATGTTTATTATACTTAAACAGGTAATTGTTATTCACAGACAAACTATCCAACAATAGAAAAGGCACTACCAAACGGTAGTGCCATAATATTTATAGAACCAAAAGGTTTATTCTTGCTGCATCCTAAGGAAGAATGCTTCTGGAAGAACATGACCAGGAAACTCATCATGATTTGGACATGAAATATGAATTTTAACATCCCCACCATTGTATTGGCCACTCATTTGATACTTATCTCCAACACCATTTTCAGGGCATTCAAAAGTACTCCTTAAATAACCTGTACGTTTAAGTTCAACCGCATCACCGGTAAAGTCAGATTCACGATCCAGCATATATTGTTTGATCGCTTTATAGAGTTGTTCTTGCTGCTTAATACACAAATCTGTATTCTCTCTTTCATTCAAGTTAAACATACTTGGTAAGGCAAGGATGAATAATAAAACTAAAAAGGCAACTATACTGATAATACCATAAATGGAAAAACCTTTCTGATTTTTGAGCATCTTATCTCCTAAAATATTAACTGTTTATTTTTATGAATAATCCTAAGCAAGCTTGATTCCGTCAAGAATTTTCTGTCATAATACTGTCAAACCCATCTCTTCTCTGATTATAAAGTATAATTGAAAAAGGCTCATGCTAACACATGAACCTTTTATATCTATTGATTATAGCTTCAGTTAAGCATCTAACTCAGCAAATACTTCTTTGATGATGCGGATACAATCATCAAGCTCATCTTTAGTAATAACCAATGGAGGAGCAAAACGTATAATATGCTGATGAGTAGGTTTACAAAGGAGACCTTTCTCTTTAAGCATCACGCATACATCCCAAGCTTCCACGCCATTTTTTGGTTCAACGATGATAGCATTAAGAAGACCACGACCACGGATAGTTTTAAGTCTTGGACTATCAATAGTTGCAAGCTGTTCTCTAAAATACATACCAAGTTCATAAGCTTTTTCAACAAGGTTTTCTTCTTGAACAACTTCAAGAGCTGCTTTAGCAACTGTACAAGCAAGTGGGAAACCACCGAAAGTAGAACCATGCTCACCAGGTTTGATTGTCATCATGATATCGTCATTTGCAAGAACAGCAGATACAGGTAAAACACCACCGGATATAGCTTTACCAAGAATAAGAACGTCCGGCTTTACATCATCATACATAGTAGCAAGAAGTTTACCTGTTCTAGCGATACCTGTCTGAACTTCGTCAGCGATAAAGAGAACGTTATGTTTTTTACAAAGGTCGTAACATTTTTTTACATAACCATCTTGTGGTACGTAAACACCTGCTTCACCTTGAATAGGTTCAACGATGAACGCAGCAATCTTGTCAGCTTTTTCTTCAAGCACTTTTTGGAGAGCTTCAGGGCTATCATAATCGATAACTTCGATACCTGGAACGAACGGACCATAATCACCGTATGAATCAGGATCATCTGAAGCAGAAACGATAGCGATAGTACGACCATGGAAATTACCATGGGCAAACACTAAAATAGCTTCATTTTCAGCAATACCTTTCACTTTATAAGCCCATTTACGAGCAAGTTTCATAGCTGTTTCAACAGCCTCAGCACCACTATTCATTGGGAGAACTTTATCGAAACCGAAATATTCAGTTACAAATTTCTCATATTCACCAAGCTTGTTGTTAAAGAAAGCACGTGAAGTAAGTGTAAGTTCTTTTGCCTGTTCAATCAATGCATTGATGATTTTTGGGTGGCAATGTCCCTGGTTAACTGCTGAATAAGCAGAAAGGAAATCATAATATTTCTTTCCTTCAGGATCCCACACATAAGCTCCCTCACCTTTTGCAATCACAACAGGTAGCGGATGGTAGTTATGTGCACCATACTTATCTTCTAATTCCATTGCTTTTTCAGAACTAATTGTTCCATAGACTAAATTTTCAGCCATTATTCCTCCAATGTATTTTTTTGTAAGTTTAAGCCCTACTTGCCTAAATAGGATTAAATGTCAATCTTTTTCAACACTAATGGATCAAACTATAGCTAATGCCTTGTTTCTGTTAGCTGTTAGAGTTACAACTTAAGCTCAATAAAAGCTTTGTGTATTTGATAACAGCTTTTGTATTTACAACATCATAGTATTATGAGTTAATTCTCTATATTTTGTTACTAAACCTACACCCAAGAGTACCTAACAAAAATGATAACATAGTCTACCCACTTTTTTATTGACTAAATGTAATTACTTTCGAAAATTCCTGTTGAGGTGAGAAATGATACATTCGTTACTGAATCGCAAAAAAATAGTATTGGCTTCTGCTTCTCCACGCAGGAAAGAGATCTTTCAATTTTTTGGAATAAAAGCATTACAGTACCCTTCTGATATTGAGGAACCTGTACTGGATATTCCTCCCTATAAGCTAGTCCAAGAGCTAGCACTCATGAAAGCAAATCATATTGCCGGGAAAGTTGACTCAGGTTGCATGATAGTTGCTGCTGATACTATTGTTTTCCATGAGAATGAAGTACTTAATAAACCAGTTGATATAGAACAAGCTACTGATTTCCTGACTCGGTTATCAGGGACATCACACTCCGTATACACCGGCATTGCAATAAAATTGGGTTCATATACTAAGACTGATTATGCTAAATCACTCGTTAGTTTCAAAGAACTAGATATGCATGAAATTGAGGAGTACATTAAAACAAATGAACCTATGGATAAGGCCGGAGCTTATGGCATCCAAGGTTATGGCAGTCAGTTTATCAAGAAAATATCAGGCTGTTATTTCAATGTTATGGGTTTTCCGATCTCAACTTTTTATGATAATTTGAAGCTTATGAAAGAGAAAGGTATTCTAAAATGAAAACTATACTTCGACATGCCAATATTTACAATTCAGATAAATGTGTTTTCACTCCTCAAGATATTTTAGTGCAAAATGGGATTATTGTAGATATAGCACCTGACCTTCTAATTGATGCTGATAGATGTATCAATCTAAACGGCAAGTATCTTATTCCCGGGCTTGTGGATTCACATACACATAGCTTTGAAGGGGGATTATACGCACTCTCAATTGATTTAGGAGAAGTTGGCTCAATTAGTGAAGTCCTTGAGATGCTTGACACAGCAGACAGACAGCAAAAGGTGATATTTGGATTTAACTTTGATGAAAATAGAATCAAAGAGAAGAGATTCCCTTCTTTAGTCGAACTTGATAAACTGTTTCCCTCTACCCCACTATTGTTAAGACGAGTTGATGGTCACTCATGTGTGATTAATAGCATTGCTGCGAAACAGATTGGATTCCCAAATGATTTGCCTAATGACTTCAATGGTTTGTTACGCAAGGAAGAGAACGACCTCGCTGCCCACTGGTTTCACCGTAATGTAGATAATGAAACTATTCTGAAAGCATATAAAAAAGCAGAAGAGATTGCGATTAATAATGGGGTAACAACTATCCATACTATGCTTGGCGATGCTGAAAGTGATTATCTACACTTTGAATTACTACAAAATCATTTAAACGATTTTAGGGTTGAGTTTATTCCATATCCACAGATGTTTAGTGTAAAAAAAGCACTGAGTGTTAATTCTTCACGTATTGGTGGTTGTATTCTAGCGGATGGATCATTTGGTTCTCATACTGCTGCTATTTACAATGATTACGTAGATGAACCCGGAAACGGAGTTCTTTATCGAAGTGATGAATTCTGGAACAAGTTTGTCTTTGAAGCTCATATAAATAACCTTCAGGTAGGAGTTCACTGTTTAGGCGACAGAGCAGTATCTCAGATTTTTAACGCTTATAAAAATGCAAATATTGTTGAAAGAAAAGATTTAAGACATCAACTTATCCATGCTGAACTTGTAGATGATTCAATTCTCCCGGAAATTGCAGAATATGGTATTGCTTGCGTTATGCAACCCATGTTTGATAAGCTATGGGGTGGGGATTCACAGTTTTACAGTAAAGTATTAGGCAAAGAAAGAGCTTTAAAAAGTAACAGATTAAAAACAATGCTAAAGCATGGTATAAGGGTAGTTGGTAGTTCTGACTGGTATATTACTCCTTTAGCTCCCTTAATGGGAATTGAAGCAGCTGTTAATCATCATAATCCTGATGAAAGACTTAGTATAGCAGAAGCGATTCAGATTTATACTGAAAACGCAGCTTGGCTTACTCACAATGAAGATAATTCAGGAAAGATAGCAAAAGGTTTTAAAGCAAACTTAACAGTCCTTGACAATAATATCCTCATTGAGAATAATTTGTCTAAGGTTAGTTCAAACGGGATTATAAGAAATGAAAAATGGGTTAAAGCCTTCTGATAAAGAGATAGTTAAAAGATTGGTAATGCAGGAGCATGAAATGTTTCCTATGGCTATTGCTATTGATTATTATAAGAGTATTTATCAGGCTTTCAATGGACCTAACCATTTTTTTAATAAACAATCATATAACTACCTCTTGAATGAAATACAGAATAACCCTCAAAACAACTACCCTGTAATTGTAGATCTATCCGGATTTCATGAATTATGGAGAGTCAATACAATTATTGTAAACCAAGGAATTATCTCAATAGATAAATTCGCTGATGTCCACTTCGCAACCTGTGCTCGTATTGGCACTAACTTAGACAATTGGGTGGCTTTTAAAAGAGATACTTCAGATACATTCTTTTCTCTTCTCGACAGCTTGAATGTTGCTGAAATACAACCTCTTAAAGATGATTTTCTTAATCATGTATTGCTAGTTAACCACTCAAAAAAATATCACGACTACTACAATCCACATTACAGACTGATTGATCCAAATCTATTTAGTGATAAAATTAAGAACGAAATATTAGAAATTAATAAAAACAATTAATGAAAAGGTGGAAAAGATGAGACGGATCCTATTATTGCTTCTTTGCTTATTCATGTTTATTAACCTTTCAGCATTAGTTATAGAGAGCGGTTCTTTTAAAGGCTTTCTCTATGGCTCAGAGCCTAACGCTGCTTATGATGACTTTGTATCACATATTGCAGAAGGTATTGCTGATCCTGACTACAATTTATATGCTCCTTTTGATCCCCAAACTAATGGGTTTGGAGATTTTGATGTGCCTAATACAAACGAATTGAATGATTGGACAACTATCGCTCAAGAGTTTGCTGCCGGTAACTACGACCAGGCAGAAACACTAATTAATAATGGTGGTTACCCATACGAAGTTGTAAGGTTCACCGATTCTGAAACCGGTTCCAGGTACTTCATGCTAAGAGAGCAGTTGAATCTAAACTATGTTGACGATAATATTGATAGTGACCCGGACGATGATGTTGTAGGCAGCTTCGATAAAGGTTGGGGATTATTCCTATTCAATCCATTAGCTACAAATCCTGTTATAATTACTGTTCCTCATCCAACTGATGATTTCTGTACCGCACCTATTGGCTATGAATGCTTTAAAGAATGGGATGCAATGTTCCTTCTAATCAATGGTGCAGGACGTGAAACTGAATGGACAAACCAAGGCTATTACTACAATAGTAAGTCTCTGAGTGACCCTACTCGAAATCAAAGCACAGTTTTCCAGAAAGCTTATATCGAGTTCTGTGATCATATCCGATCTACCTTTGGAGTACAAGAGTTCAGTGCACAGATGCATAGCTATGACTGGGGTACTCGACATCCCGGTTATGCAAACAACCAGATCTCAGGTGGAAAATATGAAGAGATTCTTGGTCTTCCATCTCTAGATTTATCTAACAGTAACCTTGATTTAATCAACCTTAGTGATGAAGTTATCTTCCCAGCTAATACTATTGGTATTCATGAAGAAGTTACTTTGAATGACTATTATACTTTCCACAACTCAGTTTATGACAGATATTTCTATACTGATGATGGAGATAGTATTTTAGTTAATACAGATCAAGATCTTCCTGGTTACAAGTATAACCGTCAGATGCAATACACAAATGACAACACTTTCAATAGCTGGGATCATTATGATAACTTCTGGCATATTGAGATGGATGAGCTTCCTAACCAATATGACCAAACAGATAACAACCTTAAGTGGTTCTATGGTTGGGATCCGGTACAACAAAAATATATTAAAGAGAATATTTACACTCATACTTTCGAATACTATTCATATTGGATTGAGAAAATGGCTTTAGCGTTAGACCATGCTTTCACTATGAATGATAACATGCTTCTCCCTGTTCCTCAGAATCTCGCAGTCCATACTGCTTCATATAACTATGTAGCACTTGAATGGGAACAAGTTAGAAACTATGACTTTGAAACTTATGAGATTCTTTATGCTACAGAACCTATCGGAACCGATAACTATTCAGTCTTTGATAGAGGTAATGCTGATGAATTAGCTGACATGCGTCATGAGCTCATTGATGTTACTGGACTTACCAACGACCAACAGTACTACTTTAAAATTAGAGCTCGTGACAAAAATGGTAATGTTTCAGCAGAATCCAATGAAGTTACTGCTATCACCGGTTGTTCAAAGATTAGATACACCGAAGCCTTTGGAAGAGATAACTATGTAGAGCTTTCATGGAATGCTCAATACGAAAACAATGTGCAGGGCTATAGAGTTTATCGCTCTGAAGATGATCAGAACTATACTGAAATAGCCGGTTGGGCATTTAACCCTGAACTTGTTGCTGCTAACTCAAACAATACGAATTACTCATTTACAGATAATACAGCATCTAATGCTGTTACATATTTCTACAAGATTGCTGCTGTAGATAACGATAATGATGAATTCATTCATCACTACTCTTTCTCAGCTCAACCTTATGACATTTACAGAATCCATGTCGCTAACCAAGCAGATGATATCTCTACTGACCTCTTTTTCGGTATGAATATTGGTGCAACTGATGGTCATGATGATGATTATGACATTGATAAGAGCTCTAGTACTTCAGGCAACTATGTCTGGGCCGGGTTCTATGAAGAGGATTGGTGGAATGGTAGTAGCTACGGTATCACGATGGAACAGCATTTACGTGCCTTCTTCGATACTACTGATGATTATAAATACTATAGACTACGCATAAAATCAAATCAAACAAATCAGGACTTAACTTTAAGTCTTGAAGATTTCCTTCCTTTCAGATCTACTGAAAAGATTTGGGTTTATGATGAAGGAACTCAAAACTGGACTGATTTGTTAACAGGTGATTACACATTCCAAGTAACTAATACAAACTATAGATATATGAGAATCTATTATGGAAACATTAACCCTTACTTTGATATCAATAATCGTCAAAACCATATCTACCAGGGTGGTCAGGTTGCTGATCTCTACTGGGAAAACAACAGAACTTTCTTGTTAGACCATATAGAGTTATCAGCTCAATCAGAAACTGACAGTGTATTTATCGCTGATGATGTATTGAATAGTGATGAATTCTATATTTGGAACGTACCAGATGGTATCGAGTATCATAACCTTCACCTTGTTGTAGATGGTATCGCTTTTGATGGTGAAAGAATCAGAGAGGTTTCTCCATACACATTAGGTATTGTACCTTCAACAATTG
This sequence comes from Cloacimonadales bacterium (SeqCode), assembly GCA_963677495.2. Taxonomy (GTDB): domain Bacteria; phylum Cloacimonadota; class Cloacimonadia; order Cloacimonadales; family JAFGVF01; genus Zophobacter. Next base: position 366,903 of record CAXXOU010000004.1, on the reverse strand, counting down.
ATATTGATAAAGATGCCGGCTGGTATACTGTCAGCTCTCCATTCCCTTCAAATACTCTAACTGATGCAGAAGCATTTGGTACTGGAGCTGAGCTCTGGGAATACAATTCTGCATGGGATTTAGTTCAGGCTACTAGTTTTGAATATGGTGATGCGTATTGGGCAAAAGTTCCAAATGACAATGTTGCTAATATTTCTGCTGCTGTACAAGCTGAATATGATACATTCGACTTAGATTATGGTTGGAATTTCTTACCTAATCCATATCCTGCTGAGATAACACTACAAAACTGTCTTTTCAGAATCAATAATGTCTGGTTCTCAGCTGCTGAAGCAACTAATGAAATTAACTTGAACCCTAACATGATTGTTTATCGAGATGGTCATTATCAACAGGTTGAATCGATAATGCCTTTCGAGTCATTCTTCCTATTCTGCATCACTGATAATAGTGCAAATCCGGGAGTCCGTATCTATCCATATAGAGATGCACTTCCTATGGAGCAACCTCTCACAAGTACTTGGTACTTAAAACTATTTGCAGATAATGGTATTGATATGAGTATGATTGAGCTGGGATCTGCTTATGAAACAACAGCTGATTATGATTTAGAGTATGATATACCTGCTCTTCAGAATAAACCTATTCCTGAGCACTTAGACTTTGCTCTTTATCATAGTACAATCACTCAACCTGATTATCCTTTCGAGTTTATGATGAGAGAGTTAACTGTTCCATTTAATGCAGATGCAGACACAATGATGACTTGGGAATATGTCTTGAAACTTGGTTCTACCGACCCAATTCAATTCTATCCTGACTTCAGCAACTTTAATATGGATTATACTGTGAAAATCAGTATCAATGGTGATGATTTCTTCATTACCGATGAAACAGGCTTCACATACCAACCTACTTCAACTCGTGACATCTATGGAACTATCACGGTTTACAACTACACAGTTGGAAACGATGATACACCACAGATTGCTAACAAGTTCGCTATTTATCCAAATCCGTTCAACCCTGATACAAACATTGCTTTCAATGTTAAGAAAGCAGGTAAAGTTGAATTATCTCTTTACAATATCAGAGGTCAGAAAATAAATACACTCGTTAATGATGATATGCAACCTGGTAATCATACTATCACTTGGAATGGTAAAGATGCTAATGGTAAGGGTGTTGCATCCGGTGTTTACTTCGCTCGTCTGAAACAACAAGATTCAAAAACAAGAGTGAAGAAAATGATGTTAATGAAATAACATAAAACTTGGTACATGTTGCTTAGGCAGCTAAGACCGTAAGGGGTTTGCTTCGGCAGACCCCTCTTTTTCTTTCTACTATACTTACATTTATACTTTATCCTATATTTTTATCCTCTTCTTCTCTTTACTGCTCCGCTTCAAGAACCTAGAATCTCGCTTGTCCCTCCCTATAGCCTCCCTAGACCCTCCCTATGAACCCCTAAAGTTATCCACATCATGTGCATAACTTACTTAACGGTGCAAAGAAGTTCTTGAAGCGGAGCAGTAAGCGATTAGTAACTACAATGAAAAGAGAAAAAGACTAACAGAAAACCTAGAGGGTAATCTTCGAAGAAGGATTGGTGTGTTTTGCAAACCTTCTATCATTCAATAATTGATTTAACCTTCCAAATTAAGCATGGGGTAATCTGAAACATAGTTATAATAACTATTCAGGCTTATAATGAGTATGGTTAAGAAGTGTTGTTAGCTAAATCTATGTAACTAGTTACAATATTTCTCTTTACAGTCTTTTAACTTGACTTCAAAATGGCATGTTAAGTTCACTACAAAAGTATATAAAGTGTATCAAAAACAAATATTAAGAAACAAGGAGTTTACTCTATGAAGAAAATCTTATTTCTTTTAGTAATTACAGTTTTCAGTTTAGCTCTGTTTGCAGACTTCACTGAGAATTTTGATGGCTGGTCTGATGGTTCTTATGCCGGTGTTGTAACTTATGAACACACGGGTGTCGGACATTGGGAAAACAATAATGCTATGGTGCATTCTACTTATGCACGTTCCGGCAACGCAGTTAGATTTAATGATGATTCAAGTTCTACTATGGAATACCTTCTTTTCAAAGGTTTGGATGGAAACGGTAAAGATGGTGGTATTGGAACTATCTCATTCTGGTACAGACATTGGGACGGAAACGTTCCAAGTGAACCTATCGAGTTTATCGTAGAATATCAAATTGGTGGAACAGCAGGCGATTGGACAGCGATCGGTTCTTCTGTATTCCCAACTTCTACAACTTATGTTGAGTATTCAGAAACAGCTAATATCTCAGGTGATGATATTTTCTTTAGAATCAGAAATATTCAAGATAAGGAAAGACTTTTAATCGATGACATGACTGTAACGGATTATAGTGGTGGTGCTTCTACTACCCCTGTGATCTCAGGTGTTTCACACCTTCCTACAAATCCAACACAAATGGATGATGTTGTTGTCTCTGCTACAATCACTGATGAAGGAACTATCACTTCAGCTAAAATCAATTGGGGACTTTCTACCGGTTCTTTAACTAATGAAGTGTCAATGTCTATCGATGCAGGTGATGTATATGCTGGAACTATTCCTGCTCAAGCTGATGGTGCTACTGTATATTATACTGTTTCTGCAACTGATAATGATACCAATACGGAAGAAAGCTCAGAGAGAAACTATGATGTAGTAATGCCTACAGTAGCAACTCCTTCAATTTCACCTGAAGGTGGAATCTTTGATACTGCTCAAACTGTTGAAATCAGTTGTTCTACTGCCGGTGCATCTATTTATTATACATTAGATGGAACAGACCCAACAGATGCTTCTACTCCATATTCAGTAGCTCTAAATATCGATACCACAACAACTGTTAAAGCTATTGCTTATCTTACAAATTATCACACTAGTTCAATAGCAACTGAATTGTATGACTTCTCAGTTGCCGGCCCTGCTGATATTTATATCAGTGAGTACATTGAAGGCTCTTCAAACAACAAAGCTATTGAAATTTATAATGCCGGTGAGACAAATGTGAACCTTGGTTTCGTAGAGTTCTGGCGTATTTCGAATGGTGGTGACTGGGCTGTTGAAGGTTCGGGAAATGCTGTAACATTATCCGGGACATTAGCACCGGGAGATGTATATGTTGTTTGTAACTCAAGTGCAAGTGCAGAGATTCAAGCACTTTCAGACTTAGTTGGAACTTCTGTTTGTTACTTTAATGGTGACGATGCAATGGGTCTTGTGTACAATGGCACTCTCGTTGATGTTGTTGGTGATGAAGGTGCAGACCCGGGTTCAGGTTGGGATGTTGCAGGTGAAACTGATGCAACTGCAAATCATACACTTCTTCGTAAAACTACCGGTGCAGCCACCACTGATTGGGCAGCTTCATCAGGTACTAATGCTACAGATTCACAGTGGACTGTTATGGCAAATGATGATATTTCTAATCTTGGTCAGCCAACACCTCCACCGGCAGCTAACCCAGCTCCGGTGATTGCTAACATAGCTCACACTCCTGAAACACCGGAAGCCACAGATATTGTTACAGTTACTGCTGACATTACAGATGATGATGGTTTAACTTCTGCTACTCTTAACTGGGGTCTCGCTTCTGATGCAATGACTAACAATGTAGCAATGACACTTAGCAGAGCTACTTATGAAGCAGACATCCCTGCTCAAGTTGGTGGAACTACTGTATATTATGAAATCGTTGCAATAGATGCAAATGCTGAACCTGCAACAACTACAAGTTCAACTTATGACTACACTGTTGTAAATATAGTAAATGTAGCTGATATCGCTACTCTTAGAACAGGTGCTACAGATGGTACTATCTACTGTCTTACAGGTGAAGCTGTTCTTACTTATCAACAAACATATCGTGGTCAAAAGTATGTTCAAGATGCTACAGCCGGTATCCTTATTGATGATAATAGTGGAAATATTACAACTGCCTACAATGTAAATGATGGTATCACAGGTCTTTGTGGTACTCTTAGCTCATACGGTGGAATGTTACAGTTTATTCCTGTTTCAGATCCTGGTGCAGCTTCAAACACAGGTCTTTCAATTACTCCTGCTGTTGTAACTCTGGCTGACCTTACAGCTAACTTTGAGATGTATGAAGCTCAGGTTGTTACTGTTAATGGAGTAACTTTCTCAGATACCGGTTCTTTTGCAAACGGTACTGTTTACGCTATTTCTGATGGAGTTAATAGTTATAATTTCCGTACAACGTTCTATGATGTAGAATATATAGGAACAGCTATCCCATCTGAGTCTATGAATATCACAGGTATCATGAACTCACGCACTGATGGAGCATACATTTCAGCAAGAAACATTGCTGACATCGTAGAAGCACCATATTCAGATGTTTTTATCTCTGAAGTTTGCACAGACCTTGTACAATATGTTGAATTATACAATGCAGGTAATACTGCACAAGATTTAACCGGTTGGAATCTTATTCAATATGCACCTGATATGCCATCTCCTCTTTCAGGGACACTTAACCCAGGTGAATACTTGGTTATTGGTGCTGTTACTGAAGGTGAAATGCAGTTAATGTACCCAATGCTTACAGGAACTTATTTCCAATCTGTTTTACCTATACCAAGTCTAGTTGATGGCTCATGGTTAGTTCTTGACGATGGTGTTGCAAAGGGAACTGTTGACCAATTCGGTTCAGCTACTAGTGGTGCTATTGCCGGTACTATCTATGAAAGAACAAACAAAGATGCCGGAGAGAATGTAAGTAACGATTGGACAATCGTTCCATCCCCAACACCTGGTGGTGAAAATGAGAATGATTACCAACCTCTTCCAGTAACTCTTACTGCATTTGCGGCTTCTACTCTTACAGTTCAAGATGACAAAGTTGTTAGACTTGAATGGACTGTTGAGTCTGAATCTGCAATGGCCGGCTATAATATCTACAGAGCTGAATCAGACTCTGAAGTAGATAAGTATCAGGTTAATGGTGAGATGATTAATGCAATCAACCAATCAAGCACTCACAGTTACGCATACGATGATAGTGATGCTATCGAGATGGGAACTTTCTACTATTGGCTTGAAAGTATGACAATTGATGGTATCAGTTCATTCTACGGTCCTATCTCTATCGAGATTACAGAAGATGGTGACGGTCCCGAAGTTCCTGATACACAGATTGCATCAAGAATCAATAGCATCTACCCTAACCCATTCAATCCTACAACATCTGTTTCATTCAGTCTTGCTAAAGCAGGAAATGTTAAAGTTACTGTCTTTAACGTAAAAGGTGAAGTTGTGTCTGTTATTGTAGACAAAGACTTTCCTGAATCAGAGAACAATGTTGTAACTTGGAATGGCGAAGGTGTAGGTAGTGGTATCTACTTCTTTAAAGTTGAAGCAAACGGATTCACTGCAGTTGAAAAAGCTGTTATGATGAAATAAACTAATTAACAACCAATCTATATTGAGTCGGGATTACCTTTCCCGACTCTTTTTCATTAATGAATTGTCCTCATCATAAATATTACACTAACTTAAACTTATCTCACTATGAAATAAATTCCTTGACCTATATGCAAGTTTCAAACGATTTATATAAGATTAGATAAACAAACCTTATGTGAATAAATCAGGAGGAAAAGTATGGATTACTTTTTAACAGAAGACCAGCTTGAAATGAAAGAAATAGCTCGCAAAATCGCAGTTGAGAAGATTGCTCCTCTCTCTGCTAAATATGATGAAGAAGGTATCTTCCCTTGGGATATCGTTGAGATTATGGCTCAATCAGACCTTTTCGCAGTTCTCGTACCGGAAGAGTATGATGGGATTAGTGGTAAAGTTGTTGACCTTGCAATCGTTACTGAAGAGCTCTCAAAAGTAGATACAGGTATCGCTCTTGCTTTTGGTGCTACAGGACTTGGGATGTATCCAATACTCATTAGTGGTAACGAGGAGCAAAAACAGAAGTATCTTCCTCAAATCGCTGCAGGTGAAAGACTTTGTGCTTTCGCTCTTACTGAAGCTAATGCAGGTTCAGATGCCGGTGCTATTGAAACTACTGCAGAAGAAGTTGAAGATGGTTTCATCCTTAACGGTACAAAACAGTGGATCACCAATGGTGGAGAAGCTGAGATTTATACAGTTTTCGCCATGACAGACCGCAGCAAAGGCGCACGTGGTTGTTCATGTTTCGTAGTTGAGAAAGGAACACCCGGTTTCTCATTCGGTAAGAAAGAGGACAAAATGGGAATCCGTTCATCAGCTACAAGAGAGCTTGTATTTGAAGACTGCAAAATCCCTAAAGAGAACCTTATCGGCCGTAAGGGTACCGGTTTCATTACTGCAATGAAAGTTTTCGATAAATCAAGACCTATGGTTGCCTCACAGGCAGTTGGACTTGCACAGGGTGCTGTTGATATCGCTGCTAAATATTCAAAAGAACGTCATCAGTTCGGCAAACCTATCTCATCATTCCAGGGTGTTCAGTTCATGCTTGCTGATATGGCAACTCAAACTGAAGCTGCACGTGCTCTTGTTTATCAAACAGCACGTATGGTTGATGCAGGTTGCAAGAAGTACAGCAAAGAATCAGCTATGTGTAAATACTTCGCATCTGATGTTGCAATGAAAGTTACAACTGACGCAGTTCAGGTTCTCGGTGGTTACGGCTATATGAAAGAGTATCCTGTTGAGAAAATGATGCGTGATGCAAAAATCCTCCAGATCTATGAGGGAACTAATCAAATTCAAAGACAGATTGTTGCGACTAACTTATTGAAAGAATATTAAATCATTTAAGAGAAGTAGTAGTTTACTTCGCTTGCATAGCAAGCAACTGTCTTTTAAAAAGACAGATTGTGGCTACTAACCTTTTGAAAGAGTATTAGTAGTAACTATATATTTAGTAATCTCTGAGGTGAGAGATTATATTAAAACAGGACAGCATTTTTGCTGTCCTGTTTGCTTATCCCAACGGGATAAAATGTGAGTAGCCATGAAATGCATGGTTAAATATCCTAATCAAACAAATCCACCCCAATCGTGGCTGAATATACTAACTATTCCGATCAGGAGTGATCGGGGTACATAACAATTTCAACATCGTTGGGGTTGCATATAGTAAATATTCAAATCAAGAGAGTTCGAAAAATTCCATTCTAATCAGCACTATCATCTCAGTAAGTGTGAACCTTACATTTTTCATTTTATACATTCATCACTTTTTCTTAACACTTCCTTTTCATTATCCACCAAAACGTAGTCATCCCACTGTTTTCCCACTGTGCACGCACTGTGCACCCAGTGAAACAGTGGGTTGGCAGTGCCTTCACAGTGGGTACACAGTGCGTACGCAGTGCGTGGGCGGATAGAACAGTAAAAGGGAGTAAAAAGGGCAGCAAGTATAGCTAAGTTGTTGCAAAACTCACTGTGTATGCTATTCTAAAGCTGTCGCAATAGCTACCGAAGGGAGATGGTGAATAGCGTGTCAATGGCATTTTAAATTGGTACAGTTTGGCATTTAAAAATGGTACAGTCTTCATTTTTGAAAATTCCTTAGTCTAAAGCTATCTCCGAGCATTGTAATTGGTTGTGAGTGATGGAGTAATCTATCAAGAATAGCAGTTGCTATCACATTGTCGTTAAAAATAGCTCCCCATTCATTAAACAACCTATTCGATGTTATGATTACTGATCTAAATTCGTATAAGAGATGGATGAGTCTAAAGAACAGATTAGCTGCCTTTGTCTGGAGAGGAAGATACCCCATCTCATCTATAACTATCAGATCATTCTTGGCTATATTGCTTAGATATTTATCTATGTTGTTATCTGCTTCAGCTAGTACAAGTTCTTCGATAAGGTTGTTCAGATTATAAAACACCACCTTATAGCCTGCCTTTATTGCTTCATAACTGAGTGCTGTTGCAACATGAGTCTTACCTACTCCCGGAGGTCCCATTAAAATTATATTCCTCCTCTGCTCCAGCCAGACAAAGTTCTTCCACTCCTTTACTTGTCTTTTGGTTATTACTTGTTGATAAGCATAGTCGAACTCATCAAAGGTCTTTATTATCGGGATGTGAGCCTGTTTAAGTCTTCTGTTGATATTGGTTTGATTCCTTCCTGAGTTCTCTTTTTCAAATAGATAATGTACGAACTCCAGATAAGTCATATTCTGTTTCTCTGCTTCTAAAACTGCACTTTCAAGAGTATTCAAAATATGAGTACAACGAGCCCTTTTGATGTATGTTTTAGTTATCTCTATCATCTTATAACACCTTCATGTAGTCATCTAATGAGCGCTCTATTAATGAACTCTCTGAGTCTTGTTGTGGTTCTGATTCTGATAATTCATTTAGCTTCATTTGTCTTACTTTTGCATTCAGAAGCTTCTCTATGGCTGTTGCCTTTACATGCGAAAGAGTCATTACCTCAGGAAGCACTGACTCCCATACATCTGTTTCATAGTTACGCTTAAACTTGCTTAAGGCTCTCAACTGATCCCTTGCTATTTTAGGGTTATCATTAACAAGCCTCTGGATTAGTTCTTCTCCTTGGATATATTCACTCATCTCATCCTTTACTCGCTCAATAAGCTCTTGTAGCACTACCGTAAAATCCCGATAATGATTAGTGTTTTTGATGATTTTGCCTTTTTCTGTGCATAGCTCATGTTGGCAGATTTCCTTTCTTGTATAAATATCCATCACCACTAAAGTGCTCTTTTCTTTTTGCACATATACCTGTTTTCGCTGATACTCTAATGGAACAGAGTACTTATTACCCTCATACGAGATTAAGCCTGTTTTATCTGCATTACGAACTTCTAAAGTGAAGATAAACTCTGGAATATCTTTTAGCTTTAACCTCTCTTCTTGCCATACTTCTGATGGTACTTTACGGGTTGTGCCATGGGTTCTGCCGTTAAAGTGTAAAAGCCACTCAAGTCCGCGTGAACGCAGGTCTGCCAGGTCTTTGAACTCTTTGCCATACATAAAGCCATGCTTTACTTCTGAGACATTACGCTCTACTTTACCCTTGCTTTGTGGATCATAGCCTTCGCATACATGAGGATGAAAGCCCGTTTTTGCTGCAAACTGATGGAACTGATTATTTAAGATTACTTCCCGATAGCGTTCCTGTATTACTACAAGCTTTGTCTGGTCGTAAACACACTCTGAAGGGATACCTTCAAAATAGATAAAAGCTTCACGATGAGCTTCAATAAACCTTGATGTGTTATATGGTGTTGTGCTCCAATGGACATAGCTTTGACGCGAGTGGGAAAGCACAAAAACTATAAAATAAACTCTTTGACGTTTATTACCCAAAACTACTTTCATCTCACCTGGATCAACTTGAACCTGAACACCGGGAGCCGTCTCGATTACTGCATAATTACGGTATTTATCGACAGGATAAGTCTGCTTTAGCTTACGAACAAAATCTCGGAAAGCTCTGTCTTTTGCTTTTATCTCAGGGAACTTTTTCTTAACTTCTAAATATAGTACACTAGCTCTTAATCGTGGATATTTGCTAAGCCTTTCGCGGACATATTGCTCACATATGGCAAAACTGCTTTCACGAATGCTATTGTTTATTAGTTCCATGAACTCATCAAGTGTCATATTTATGTATTTACCTACTGTTGTCTTTGATAGAGACAACTCCTCTGCGATCTTACGCTGACTATGCCCTTGCTTATGCATAGTTTTTATTGAATGATACACTTCTACTCCAATCATACCTACTCCAAACTGTCTTGAAGTAGTCATTTTTAAAGGTTGGCAGTTTTGTACCACTTTTCACTGCCATCGTGTACCATTTCTCACTGCCATTGACAATAGCGAAAAATAGCAAAGATTAGATACGTGACAAGATGCATCTACATAGTTGATGCACTCCATAATTGCGGCAAGCTATTACATATAATCTGTAACCTCTCCCCTTTCGCTTATTATTAATGTAAATACGGGGCGAACCCGTTTTTTTTATTGCGTTAAAGGCAATGTTAATTTTGATGACTGAAATGAAAATAAATGAGATGGAGGATAAATGCGTAAAGTATTAATCGTATTGGTATTTACTTTATTGCTCACATCCCTGTTTGCCGGTAACTATGAGCAGATGGTGGATAATGTTACGAAGTTCACTCTTCCTAACGGAGCAACTGTACTAGTGCTTGAGAACCACGAAGTTCCAATTGCACATTGTATAACTTTGGCACGTGTAGGTGCTGTTAATGAAGATAAGGGCAACACAGGCATGGCTCATTTCCTAGAGCACCTTGCTTTCAAAGGCACAGAAACAATTGGTACAACCAATTACAAGAAAGAGAAGAAGATCATGGATAAAGCCGATGCTAAGTTCGATGAAATTCTCGCTGAGAAAGCTAAAGGTGAAGCAGCAGATCAGGCAAAACTTGATGCCTTACAAGCCGAACTTGATGCACTTGTAGATGCCGCATCTGAATATGTTGTACAGAATGAGTTCACAACTATTCTTGAAAACCGTGGTGGTTCAAGACTCAATGCAGGTACAAGTCAGGATTTCACAATGTACCAAGTAAGTGTACCTTCAAATAAACTTGAACTCTGGATGGCTATGGAATCAGATAGATTCACTAATCCTGTTTTCAGAGAGTTTTACAGAGAACGCAAAGTTATTCTTGAAGAGAGACGCATGACTCTCGAAAATAACCCAAGTAGCAAACTTATGGCTGAGCTTGCCGGAAATGCATTCACCAAACACCCTTATAACACACCGGTTATCGGTTGGGCAAAAGACATTGAAGAGATGACTAGAGGTGATGTAAAAGCATTCTTCGAAAAATACTATGGAGCAAGCAATTTAGTATTTGCTATCTCCGGTGACATCTATCCTGAGGAAGTCAAAAAACTTGCTGAAGAGTATTTCACACAGATCCCTGCGGGAACTAAAGCCCCTAAATGGCCTGTAGTCGAGCCTGAGCAAACTGAAGAGAAAGAGTTTGTATTAGAGGAAAAATCTCAACCTTTCTTAATGATTGGTTATCATATCCCTGAAGAGACTCATGAAGATAATCAAGCAATTACTGCTTTAGCTTCTATTCTTGGTCAAAAACAGACATCAAGATTATATACAAGATTAGTAGAGCAGGATAAAACTGCTATGTATGGCTTCAGTTTCAACGGCTATCCCGGGATTCTTTACCCAAACCTTTTCTTAGTAGGTGCAATTCCTGCTCAGAGTTCTACTTTTGATGATAACCTGACTGCAATCGATGAAGAGATTGCTAAGTTTATCGCTGATGGCATCACCGATGAAGAGTTCACAGCATACAAGATGGGGGCGTTACGCCAATATCTTATGCAGCTTGATAGTGGACAATACCTCCCTATCCTTTTAGCTCGTTCTGAAGCTTACAACAATGGCTATGAAAAGCTTTTCTCTTCACTTGAGGAGATAGAGCAACTTACTAAAGAAGATATTCAACGTGCTGCAAGCAAATATCTTGTGAATACAAATAGAACTATTGGCAAACTCATGCCGAAGGGAGAATAGATGAAAAAAGCAATACTATTACTTATCGTTGGCTTACTCCTTTTAGCCGGTTGTGCTACAAACAAAAACGTTAAAGATATGAAGTTCCCTCCATTACGCAATTTCGAGATGCCTAAAGTTGAAGAAGTTGTATTAGATAATGGTATGAAACTCTTCCTCTGCGAAGACAAGTCTTTCCCTGTTGTAAACATCGACATGATGTTTGATGGCGGTGCTGTTTATGAAGAATATACAAAACATGGTGTATCTGACATTATCGGTAACATGCTCACTGTGGGTGGTTCTAAAGATTACCCTGCAAGTGAATTAAAGCAGCTACTTGATCTTAACGCAATCCAGTTCTATTCAGATTTCTCTGCAAGAACCGGTAATTACAGTATCAGTTATCTCAAAGAGACTGAGGATTTAGCTCTTGATATTTTAAGAGATAATCTTTTGATGCCTGCCTTCGACGAAGAACAATTAGACATAGTCAAGATGCAGATTAAAGAAGGAATTGCCAGACGTAATGACTCTGACCAGGAAGTAGTGTTCCGTGAGTATCAGAAGTTAATCTATGGAGCTGATAGTCCTTATGCCAGAACAATCGAGTATGATAACGTTAACAACATAGAAAGAATCGACCTTCTTCGCTTCCATAGCGTTGTAATCCATCCTTCAAGAATCTCTGTTAGTATTGTTGGTGACTTCGATACTGCTGAGATGATTGCAAAGATGAGAGAGCATTTCGAAAAATGGACTCCTATGGATCAAGGTTCTTTCTTAGATTTAGATGAAGTACCTGTTGTGATGAATCCATCTGTTAACTACATTGATAGACCTGATGCAACTCAATCTTGGATTCTTCTAGGGCACATGACAGAGTTCACTAAAGATCACCCTGACTACTTCCCAATGATTGTTATGAATCAAATTCTTGGTGGAGGCTTTAGTAGCCGTGTGTTTAAAAGTGTAAGAACCGAGAAGGGACTTGCCTACTCTCCTGCTGCATATTATAGTACTAACTATGAGATTCCGGGTGTCTTTTACGTTATGTCTCAGACTAAATCTGAGAAAACAACTGAAGCAATCGATGCGCTTATTGCTGAAATTGAAGGCATGAAAACGATTCCTGTTACTGATGAAGAACTTAATCAGGCAAAGGAAAGTTTCCTTAACTCTTATGTTTTCAAATATGCTAAGAAGAAATCTATTGTTAACTCAATGCGTACACTTGACCTATTCGGTTACCCAACTGACTTCATGCAGAAGATTAAAGAAGGTGTTCAGAAAGTTACTAAAGAGGACGTTGAACGTGTTGCAAAACAGTACCTACACCCTGACAAGTTCATAATGGTTGTTCTAGGTGACCAAACAGGTTTTGACGCACCTCTTTCAAAGTATGGTGAAGTAAACACTCTCGATATTACAATTCCGGAGCCAAGTAACAAACTTAAAGAAGTTACTGATGAGATGCTTGCACAAGGTGCAACTGTCTTTGCTGATGTACTTACGAAGATGGGCGATGCAAGAGAAGTTAATACTGTTAGAACTTCCGGTAAATCAACTCAGTATGCTCAAGGACAAGAGATTGCCATGGACTATACAGTTGTCACAAAGTATCCTGATAAAGTAGTACGTACAATCGAAGCTCAAGGCATGAAGATTGATATGGTATTTAATGGTAAGAAAGGCGTTCAAAAGCTTGCAGGCCAATCTATGCCAATGCAAGATTCTATGGTTAAAGATAGCTTCAAACAAAGTTATCAGAACCTTCTTTGGATTTCTAAATACAGAGACCAATATACGCCTTATCTTGATGAAGATACTGTTTACAATGGTGTTACATATAAAACTCTTGGACTTAGAAGAGAAGAAACCGACTACTGGTTACTTCTTGATGAAAATAATGAGCTTAAAGGTAGAATATCTAAGCAAGATCAAACAGTTATTTATACTCTCTTCCTTGAGCTTCAGACTACTAAAACAGGTACAATCCAAACTAAAGATGAGTCATATATGGAAGATGGAACCCTCGTTGGTAAAACAACAATCACTGATATTCAGTGGAACCCAGATGTAGATGATTCTATCTTCAGTATTGAATAATCAGAAATAAAGATTGAAGCCCTTCCGATTATGGAAGGGCTTTTTTTATAGGATCAACTTACAGACTTGTACTGTAACCTAAGATTACAAGAGTACCATTTTGAAGACCTGATGACCATTCGAAAGGTAGATCACAAACTCTCACCTTTGGAATGGTTGTAAACCTTGCAAATGGTGAATCCCGAAGGAGTAAACTTCACATTGCAAATGCACCATTTCGAAGGTCTAAGGACCATGCAAAAGGTAGAGTATTGCCAAATTTCGCTATTGCTCAAACTCCCATCCGGTCGCAATGAGCCCAGCAATAAATTTCCCCCAAATCTGCCCTTCTTCATCCCTTCCAGTCTCCTGACTAAAAAAGGTGTTTCAAAGGTAATCCACAGGTGACCCTCTCGTGACCCTCTCGTGCAATGCCTCGATTTATCCACATGATGTGGATAACTTAAATATTTATGGAAAACTTGTCTTAGTCACGGGACTGGAAGGGATGCAGCAGGCTCATTTGGGTTTTTATTAAAGATTTCCATTAAAGCACTTAATTTATGACGCTATACTTCTTCAGCGTACTAACCATGACCTTTAAATCTGAAACTACAACAATCCGGACTGTTGGTCGTGCCCTCATGGGTAAAATAATGTTTGCCTGCGGAAATAGATTGTACATTTCCAAATCAGGAGTTCGTCAGTGAAATGGTAGATAAAATCTTAAAAGAGATTGGAAATAAAAGTAGCAATGATAAAGAACCTTCTTTACAGATTAATGCTTAAACTATTTATTTCAATCATGAATCATCATGTAAGAGGAATCTAAATGAAAAGAAGTTTGTTACCGATATACATTGTTGTACTTATTATCACCGGATGTAGCTTAGATAGCAAGTTTTTACGGCCAACAAAGATAGATAGTAATGCAAAAGGAATATCATACGTTAAGGGTATTGATAGTCTTGCTGTAAGCTTTATTGGAGATAATAAGCAACCTTATTTCTATAAAAATGGAATTGAAATATCTAACGATTCTTACCTAATCGAAAGCACTATGTTTGAAAGTAGTAGTGGAAACATGCTAAACGGTTGGATGATTAAGCCTATTTCTGGTTTCAATAGAATAACTCTTATACATTTTCATGGAAATGCAGGATGCCTGATTTCACAGTATCAACTAATGTTGCCATTTGTAAGGAAAGGATATCAGGTGTTTATGTATGACTACAGTGGATTTGGTTTATCAGAGGGAAAGGCTTTACGAAAGCATCTACTAAAGGATGGAGTTTCAGCAATTAACTATGTATCTAAACGAAGTGATGTGAAAGATACGAAGCTGATATTGTACGGTCAGTCCTATGGGGGGCACTTATCTATTGTTATTGGTTCACAGCACCAAGAGCTCTTAAGCGGATTAGTTACAGAAGGTGCTTTCTCTTCACATAAGGAGATTGCCAGTGAGTTTGTAGGTTTCAATGTGAAACCGATTATACGTGAGAAAATACCTGCTTATAAAGCTATTAGAGAAGTAAATATTCCTATTGTAATCGTACATAGTGAAGATGACCAAGTGATACCACTCTGGATGGGTAAAAAGCTCTTTGAGAATGCGAACGAGCCAAAGCAGTTAATTGAAGTTGACCAACCTCATCTATATGCACCAACTTACTTTGTAGATGAGATAGATCAAGCAATAAAGAAGATGATTAAGTAGAAAGCTTTGTTGAATTAAGTGAATAAATATCAAAGTTCAACTTGTTTTCGTTTATAGTCAACATATGATGCATACACCTTTTAAAAGCACTTGTTGAACAATTAAAAATTAAAGATGATGGGGATACAATCCCATACTTAACTCCTGCCACATCATGTTTAAATCCTGTTCATCCGAATATATGTAACCCAACTTCAACAATCAGTTATAGTATTTCAAAACAATCAGATGTTGAAATCTCAATTTTTAATAACAAAGGCCAGCTCATTTGTGTTTATGATGAAGGTGTTAAAGCGGCTGGTGACTGGAAAGTTTATTGGAATGGCAAAGACTCAAAAGGTAATAGCTGTAAATCAGGTATCTACTACATTAAGATGCAAGCAAATGGAGAAACATATTCTCGCAAAGCTGTGATGCTAAAATAAAACATACAATATATATAAATATGAGCCCTTCATTTTGAGGGGCTCTTTTTAATGAAAATAGTACTATTTTTTGTACCTTCGGAATGGTGTTCAGACCTTGCGAATGGTACACTTCGGGTTGAAGACAAACCTTTACAAAAACATCGTTACAGATAAATGAGGAATCAAAAAAGGGCTAATGAAGTAATCATCAGCCCAATACGTTTTATATTTAATCTTATTTCTTTTCGTCGAAAAGGATTCTTTTTGTCTCGAGAGCAATAGCAAGCTCTTCGTTTGTTTGAACTTTAAGGATCTTAACTTTTGAGTTCTCACCTGTGAGATCAATGATTCCACCTTTGAACTGGTCATTCTCTTTCTTATCAAGTTCGATTCCGAGATAATCCATATCACGACATACGAGTTCACGAAGGATTGGCATGTTTTCACCAACACCACCTGTGAAGATAAGAATGTCAACACCGTTCATAGCAGCAGTGTAAGCACCGATATATTTCTTAATTCTGTAAGCATAAACATCATGAGCTGTGATAGCATCTTCATCTTTCTCTTTTAGAATCTTGTTCTCGATATCAAGCATATCGTTAGAGATAGCTGATAAACCAAGCATACCACTCTTCTTGTTTAAAACGTTGTTTGTTTCATCAACAGAAAGTCCAAGGGTTTTCTGCATATAGATTGGGATTGAAGGATCGATATCACCACAACGTGTTCCCATCATAAGACCTTCGAGTGGAGTAAAACCCATTGAAGTGTCAACAGAGTGACCACCGTTGATAGCAGTGATTGAAGCACCGTTACCAATATGTGCAGTAATGATCTTAAGGTCTTTGATATCTTTTCCAACATACTCAGCAGCAATTTGGCTTACGAACTTATGAGAAGTTCCGTGGAAACCATAACGTCTAATCTTGTTCTCTTTATAATACTCTAATGGGAGTGGATAGAGATATGCTTTCTTAGGCATTGTCTGATGGAAAGCGGTATCGAAAACGCCAGCCTGTGGCACACCAGGTAACTCTTTAGTAACAGATTCAACACCCTTGATATTTGCAGGATTATGAAGTGGAGCAAGAGGGATACAATCTGTCATTACTTCAATCACATGGTCATCAACAACAACAGTATCAGTATAGTTTTCACCAGCATGTACAAGACGATGTCCAACAGCACTGATTTCAGAAGCATCAGCAATAACACCGTTCTCTTTGTCCATTAAGGCATCAATAATATGTTTTAACCCGTCTTCATGGTTTTTAAGAACCATTTCCTGCTTCTTAACAGTAAATTTTTCACTCTTATAAGTAAATCTGGCAATAGGTTCTGCGATTCTTTCAGCTGAACCCTCTACAAGTACTTCCTCAGTTTCCATATTGATAAACTGATATTTAATTGATGAACTACCGCAGTTCAATACAAGGATTTTCATCTTTAGCTCCTAAGCATGTTAATATTTTGATTCATTTCCTAAAACCTGCTGATTATGTCAATTACAAACTGTTACTTGTGTGTGAAGATTGTGTAAAGAGAGGTAATACATCAGACTTGTTCCGTAGTGAGTAGTTTTGCTGCGAATGTGAGGTGATTGACAGATTTCGAGTTTCTATTCCAGGCTCATGCTTCGTCACTGCGCAGATCGGTGATGTTGTGCGCTAAATCCTTACGAAACAACCATACCTGTAGCAGTGTTCCTTCATTGCTCTGCCACAATTATAATTCTTTAACCATCTCAATCCTCTTAATTTCGAGTCAAACACCTGTTATCAGATAATAACATTTTAATAAGGATTCAATAGGTGTCTCCTTCGAAAATGATTATAATTGTAGCAGAGCATTGAGAGTGGATGGTATTAGTGTTATCAGAAGCTGTCACCATTACGACCAAAGTTTTTTCGGTTAACCAGGCTGTCACCCTGAGCAGAATGAACGCAATGAAATAAGTGAATGTAGTCGAACCGACTAAAAGGAGCTCGCTTTAGAAACTAAAGCAACTATTTTCAAAGAGCTCGTAAGCCGATAGGCGCACAACTTCCGGGTCTCTCGGATGGCTTTAGTGGATTTCTGTAAGTAGTATTGACTTATCTTTCAATGTTTCCCTGTAGGGAAAGAACTCTTCTTTAGTTGGGAGACTAAAGTTATCGGAAAGATACATTCGACTTCGTTCGCAAAACTCACTCCGCTCAGTATGACAACAATGGTGCTCGGATTTTACTATTCACCAAAGCCTAACCCAGTCGATGAAAGTACAAAATTAGCACGATTCAACTATTTTCATGGAATGAATATTGCTTGAAACAAATAATATAAAGATAATTCATTGACATTCTTGGGAAAGAGAAGAGAATTTGAGTTAAGGAAATCTACAAAACATAGAAGGAGATACGAAAATGCTTAAGAAAACGATATTACTTTCTGTTTTTATCAGCATGTTTGCAATTATCTGTGCAACCCAGATTGGAGTTGTTGCAGAGATGTTTACAGCATCCACTTGAGGATTCTGTCCTGATTCTCGAGCAGGTCTGCTCGAACTAGATAATGATGATAACGCCCCACATTTTATTCCATTGATTTGGGAATCTGACACTGAGAATGAGAGTCCAAACTGGCAAGAAAGAGTTGGCTGGTACGGTGTTAGTGGTATTCCTCACGTTCAATTCCAAGGTACAACCCCTGAAGTGGGTGGTGGTAATGATTGTTATGAACGCTATTTAGCACATTACAACAATATTGAACCTACTGATAGTCCTATCGACTTGTCTTTCACTTACACAATCAATGGTACTACAATTGACGTTGTAGCTGATGCAACTTTAACCGGTGACATCACTACTACTGATAACAATATGTACTTTATCGTTACAAGAAGAATTGATAATGATTACTTCTGTACAGTAGAAGTGTATGAATCACAAAGCTTCACTCAGACAACAAACGGTGAGCAAGGTCAATATTCACAGCCATTGACTATCGAAGCTGATTGGGTTATCACAGACTTAAGTATTGTTGTGATGGTTCAAACAGCTACAGGCACTTATGAGATTATTCAGGCTGCACGTGGTGATATAGATCCTAACTCTGTTATCAATGTAACAGCTACAAATATGTATACAAATGAGCCTATTGCTAACGCTCTTGTTACAGCCGGTCTTTACGAAGATGTAACAGATGCAAACGGTCAATGTGCACTTCCAGTATGGGAAGGTACTTATGACGTTGTTGTTGAAAAAGAGGGATATGTAGACCATATCTCAACTGCTGTAACAGTTGATGAAAACACTCCTGCAAATATAGCAGCTCAGATGGATGAATTTGTTCTTCCTCCAGCAAACTTAACTCAAGACGTTGCCGGAAACTGGGTTTGGTTGACTTGGGCGGAACCAGGACTTCCTGATTATGTAATTGAAGAAGATTTTGAGAATGGTTTCCCTGCCGGTTGGACTGAAACAACTAATGCCAGCGTTGGTTGGCAGGTTGGCACAAACGGTGGTAGCCAATATTTCGAAATCCCTGGTCATACATCATACGCTTATGTTAATGATGATGCTACAGGTGACGGTTCAGATGGTTCTGAAGACTGGATGATTATGTCTGCAATTGACCTTACCGGTTCAATAGATTGCGGTATGTCTTTTGCTAGTTATTATAATGGTTCATATGGTCAGCTAGCCTATGTTAAAGCTAGTACTGATGGTGGAACAACATGGGAAGTCTTAGAACAATTAGCACCTGCTGATGGTTGGACAACTATTACTATTGACTTAAATGCTTACATTGATCAATCAAATCTACTAATCGCTTTCCACACTGATGATGCTGGTGAATGGGCTTCCGGTTGGGCTATCGATGATGTTAAAATCGGGTTCTTAGGAATGCAAACACTTGTTCAAGGTTACAACATCTATATGGATGAT
The DNA here is from genome assembly GCA_963677495.2 of Cloacimonadales bacterium (SeqCode). Taxonomy (GTDB): domain Bacteria; phylum Cloacimonadota; class Cloacimonadia; order Cloacimonadales; family JAFGVF01; genus Zophobacter. Next base: position 347,207 of record CAXXOU010000004.1, on the reverse strand, counting down.
AACACAACACCTTCAAACCCTGAGATGCTTACTGATCTTGAATACATTGTAACTGATGTACCACTTGGAGATCATGAGTTTGTAGTTAAAGCTATCTTCAGTCCCGGTGAATCTGAACCTTGTGACTTAGTTAACGCTGAGGTTACAGTTGATATGCCTTTCTACCCTCCAACACAGTTCAGTTATGGTATTGAATATGTTGTTGATGTTACTGTAAGCTGGGATGTACCTAATCCTGTAAGATTACAGAGAGTTGACAGTAATGGAAACATTACCGGTGAAGCAGGACGCGCTGATGAACGTGATCGTGACCATATTGGTTACAACGTTTATAGAGATGGCGAACTTGTTGATTTCGTTAGTGGAACTGCAAATAACACATTACAAATGCTTGACCATGAGTTTGGTAACTTCACATATGAGTTCACTTCTGTTTATGCAGAAGGTGAATCATTTAAATTTGGTGAGTTAATTGTGCTCGTTCAAGAACAGGAAATCCCTGCTCTCTTCGTTGATGACATTGAAGAGATGACATTGTGGCAAAACGCTACATTCCCTTGGACTACTTATGACCTTGATGGAACTAACACTTATTCTATCGTTGGTGCTGACTTCCCAGGTTCAGGTGAATCTATGCCATTTATCGGCTTCAACCCACAGGAAACAACTCCTCCAATGGAAGCTTTCCACCAGACTCATAGTGGTGACCTCTGTTTCGCTACATTCGCATCAGAAACAACTGCTAACGATGACTGGTTAATCTCACAACCTGTTGAGCTTTATAACCTTCCTTACGTTGGTTTCTGGGCTAAATCACTCTCTACACAGTATGGTGAAGACCAGTTTGAAGTTGCTGTATCTAATGGTTCAATCGATCCTGCAGATTTCACAGTTATTTCTGGTGATACTCCATTAACTGTACCACAGGGATGGACAAATATCCAAGTTAGCCTTGGTGACTATGAAGACCAAATGGTTCGCGTAGGTATCCACTGTGTATCTGAAGGTACACTTGCATTCCTCGTAGATGACTTCGGTATCTATAGTGCCGGTGGTGTAGATAATGCTGATGACGTTGTTACTCCTGCAACTACACAATTACTTGGTAACTATCCTAACCCATTCAACCCAACTACTAACATTGCATTTGAAATCAAAGACGCCGGTCTTGTTTCTATCGATGTCTATGATATCCGTGGTAGAAAGGTTAGAACTCTTACAAATGACAACTTCACAGCAGGTCGTCATAGCGTAGTATGGAATGGTATTGATGATAACGATCAATCAGTTGCAAGTGGTGTTTATTTCTATAAACTCACATCAGGTGACTTCCAGGCTACCAACAAAATGATAATGATGAAATAATCATTTCTGAATTATATATTAAGCCCCTGCTAACGCGGGGGCTTTTTTTATGTTAAAAATAATTCCTTGCGGAAAAAATATTCTTCTTTACAAACCTATCCATATTATATATTATTGTTATAGTTATAAATATAAGATGTAGCTAATTATACTCTAGTTTTATATGTCTGAGAGGAAATCATGAGAGAAATATTATTCACTATCCTATTGTTGTCTATATTTTTAGGCTTATTATCCATCCACCATGAGCAACCAATGTATTATTATGGAGATGAGTTAGCAAACAGATCAGATGACCCTAGAATCACAGATATTGCTCATATCCATTCAAACCCTACACTAAATAGTAATGAAATTGAAGCTAAAGTGTTATGGGATTCACTTTTTACTGCTTTGCGTAACGATGCATCCTCATCTACTAAGAACATAGGTATACTTATAAATCTTACCACAGATTATTGGACAAATTTTACTCCAAAAGAGATCGTTTCAAAGAACTTCGATGGTGTTCATATCTTCTTTATGCAAAATCTAAATCACTTTTATGTATCAGAATACATGTGCGCCACATACAACTCAAAAATATATCTTATGCCAACCCATTTTAACGATCTAATGAGTGACATGGGAATAAACTTGCAATCATCAAACAAATCTTTACTTATTAGAAGATTGATAGAATCTTCAATATCATCCCCAGTCACAGTCATTGATTCTACTGTTGCAGATTCTCTATTCAATAGTGGAACCTTTCAATATAATATATGGGAACAACGAAATGGTCTCAAACATCAGATTGATGTCTGTATAAATCAAGATTCTCTTTTTCTAATGTTGTTTGATAGGGTAGATTCTAGAAGTTATTACAATGGAAGTGAAGTTATAATTGATTTAAATAAAAATTCCCATGATTTTCATGGAAAATGCATTAAAGGATCCGCTTATCCATTCATTTCACGTCCATTAAGTCCAATATTGAAACCTCTAACTGAAACTAGAAAAACTGAGTAGTTTATAATGAATATGAGGTGAGATTATGAAAAAACATCTATTCACTATCCTATTGCTGTCTGTGTTTTTAGGTTTAATCTCAACATATAATAAACCTATAGAAACTCCAGTTCAGTATTCTGGTGCTCAACTAGCAAAAAGATCTCGAGATCCAAGAATTACTGAGATTGCGCATATTGATACTAATCCTACACTTAATAGTTTTGAAATAGAAGCAAAAACATTGTGGGACTCATTATTTACTTCCTTATTCAATGAAGCTCAGAATTCGGAAAGTATTACCCATCAACTTAAGTATTCAAAACTCGAGCATTGGACAGGAATGACTCCTAAAGAAATTACTACAAAAAGCTTTAACGGAGCCTATGTCTTTTTCATGCAAAACCTTGAAAATTTCGAAGAATCAAGGTACATGTGTGCAACATATAATTCTAAGATATACATATTACCTAACCATTATAATCATTTAATTGAAGATATGAATATATCTACAACTCCTGTTAACATTCGTCAACATATGAGAAGAATAATTGACCTTTCAATATCATCACCTACAACAATAATTGATTCTTCTGCTGTTACTGCTATAGACTCAGTTTCTAACCTATATGTTTATAACATATGGGAGCAAAGAAATGGCCTTAAGCATAGGATTAAGATTGAAACCTATCAAGACACTTTAATGACTATTTTCCATGATATTTTGAGAAGTCATGAATTTCACAATGATAATAGTGTAATTCTTGATGAAGACAAGAGACCTGACGGTTCATACGGTGGTAAATGTATAAAACCTTCTCCATTTCTTTTTTTATCTTTGCCAGAAAGACCTGTTCTACAAAAATAGACCAATTCTTAGATTGAGTTGACTGTTTGATAGTAGTTATCATCCAATTTTCAAGATTAAAGATATACATACCTGTTAAGTAAGATGTATTTTTTAGGTTACAAGCAGAATCCACTCCATCTCTTCTCATCCTCACTCCCCTATCATAATAATTGTAAAAACGAGCTCTGATACTGCCCTTTTTCTTACGACTCACTAATGCTCCAGCCCCGGGGAGGCCCAAGAGACTCATTAGAATCACATTACCCTTGAACCGGTATTATGAGAGTGCAATGAGGAGGATTATTTACATTTTACACTTATTACATCTACATCATTGATCCCTTTCAATAAATGTATACAAACCCTTGACATATAAAAATCAGGTTTGTATTCATACATTTAGTAATAAATCAGGTGGTACTATTGAGTTTGATAAAGCAGAAAATGTTGCAAGTGTATCGCTTCATAAGAAGTAGATTTTATCTGTTAGCTAGTCAGAAGACAATCAAGAACCGTGAACACTTAGAGAAACTTGCATCAAAAAATGATGTTCCGGGATTAAAGAATATCTGGGTTTGCAAATTCATTATTACCGGAGTAGACACGAAAAGTCCTCGAATCTACTATATGGATACTAAACGATTCGAACATCATTATCGCTACTTTAAAAAGATTTCACCATTTCATATTTCTGAACAGGCATTTGATAAAGTGACCTATTATACCAACATCGGCAGGCATAACCTTGCCGGTTCTATAGTTGCAAGAGATAATTACAAAGATGAAGAGAATCCCGATGGTATCTATACTATCGAGTACTGGCCAACTGACCCCGTATCATACAATTATATTAAGCTATCATGGGATTTGATCAATAAGACTTTTTCCTTTGCTAAAAACCAGATATATCACTATCTTGGTAGTCAAACGCAAATCGATCAACACATGAAAGAGAAGATGCATTTCGAACAAGATTCTTCTATAAGGTTGATTGATTCGGATACACTATTTTATAATCTTGATTTTATTCCATTAAATACAGGAGACTCATTGGGAGTTCTTAGAATACTAGATCTGACTGACTTACCTGAACCAGAAGATATTGTGATTTTTAAATCCTTACCGAATGATTTAAGTCATGTAAGAGGGATTATCACTGATATTGCCCAAACTCCGCTTTCACATGTAAATCTTAAAGCTAAGCAAAACAACATCCCAAATGCATATATAAAAAATGCTTCTACAAATCCAACCCTCATCAAGTTAAAGGATAAACCGGTTCACCTAAAAGTTGAACCGGAGGGATATGAGATAAATGAAGTAACATATAAAGATGTTTCAGATAATCTAAGAGCACTTTCACCCCAAACTGCTAGTGTTCCTGAAATGAGTTTAAATCAGAAGAAGATAATTGAGTTATGGGATGTTGGATTCAATGAGACTAATGCTTTTGGAGCTAAATCAAGCAACTTAGGTGAATTACTATCTGTTATACCAAACATAAACTCAGTTAAGGGTCATGCAGTTCCGTTCTATTACTATGATTATTTTATGAAAGAGAACAATCTTTATGTAGAAGTCGAGAAATTGTTGGGTTCTACTAAAAACAAAGCGAATATAGTATTAAAAGAAGAACAGTTGAAACAGTTAAGAGAGAAAATTCGAGAAGGTCACATTCCGGAATGGATGATGAAAGATTTTTCTGATTTGCGAGCAGCATATTCTGAAGGTTCTTCTCTAAGACTTCGTTCCTCTTCAAACAGTGAAGATCTCGAAGATTTTAATGGAGCTGGACTTTATGAATCTTTAGTGTATTCACCTGAAATCTGCCCTTTAGATGTTTCAATTAAGGAAGTGTGGGCAAGTCTTTGGACTTTAAGAGCATTTACAGAACGAGATTTTCATAAAATTGATCATAATGCTATTGCAATGGGAATTCTCGTACATAGCAATTATGATAAGGAACGAAACAATGGTGTTATTGTGACGAAAAATCTTTTCGATTCGATCTGGAAAGGGTTTTACATAAATGTTCAATCGGGACAGTCATTAGTCACAAACCCGGACACAAAAGCTTTACCTGATGAGTTACTAGTTTCGGAAGTTGGTGCCAATAGAAAACTTGAAATTCAATACATTAGACACTCAAACCTCATCTCTAAAGGAACTAACGTTATGCAGGAGAATGAGATATTGAAGCTTGTAAATATCAGCAAACAGATACATGAACACTTTAAAGTATGTTACAGTGCTGAAGATGATAATGAATTTGCAATGGAAATAGAGTTTCTAACAAGTTCTGCTGGAGACATAAAAGTTTTACAGGCACGTCCTTGGTTGGATTGATTCATTGTCAGTATTCCTATCACAATACAAAAGGTAAAATTAGAAATATAGTTATTGTTAAAATTATACTCTTGACATATACAATATACAGCTTAATCAATTTGCTATAATATTATTAGGAGAGTTACAATGAACAAACGACTGGTGCCTTTGATGGTTCTATTGGCTGTTATGGTCCAATTAATTGCAGATAGAACTATTCCTTTAGGAGATGGAACTGAAGACAATCCCTATAGAATAGAAAATTGGGACAATATCGACTGGCTGAGCTCTAATATTAACATTTGGAGTAATGAATCGCATTTTATCCAGACATCAGATATTGACGCATCTGAAGCACCGACAATTGGATTTGTCCCAATAGGGAGTTGGGCTGCTCCTTTCAATGGTATATATGATGGAAATGGGTATTGCATCTCTAACTTAACGATTCAGTATGGAAACGTAGTAGGTTTATTCGGAGTAGTGAATGAGGGTAGCATTAAAAATCTTACAATGGACAACATTGACTTTAGTTCTGATGCATCAGGAAATAGCGGAGGTTTAGTAGCTTTCTTGCAGAACTCTCAGATAGAGAAATGTCATGTTACAGGTCAAATCACTGCAGACTACTATTGCGGTGGACTAGTAGCATCTGCATCAATGAACTCTACTATATCCAGATGTTCCAGTAAAGTCAGTGTTGCAGGAAACTTCTATGCATGTGGTGGTCTAATCGGGCATTGTGCAGACTCAATTGTTTCTGATTGTTACTATAATGGTGATCTGAACAATTCAACAGGTCTATGTGCAGGAATTGTTGGAATCTGTAATCCACAAGCAACTATCATTAACTCATATGCTTTCATAACTGATAACTCAATTGATGCGTATGCCCTAACAGCATTAAATGAAGGCAGTATTACTAATTGTGTTTGGTGTATCGAAAACGCTATTGAAGGTGCATTCCCTGCAACATCTATTGGGACTGCAACCAATGTTATATCCTGTTCTGTAAGCGAAATGCAAATCGAAGACACATATCTGACTTTAACATGGGACTTTGTCGATGTATGGGAAATTGATATGATTGATAACAATGGATTCCCATATCATATCCCCTATGTTCCAGTATTGGACAATGAGGATTTGCTACAACCTCTAGCTGATACAATCAGTTCTTACCCTAATCCATTCAATAGCTGTTCAACGATCTCTATTAAGACTAATAAACCTTCGACTATTAGTATTTATAATATCAAGGGACAACTTGTTAAAACCTTTCAGATAAAGACCAAGTCTTTCGAATGGGATGGTACAAGCGATGCAGGAAATACTTGTGGTGCCGGAATTTATTTTATTAAGAGTTCATCTGGAACTCATCAGATTAAGAAAGTTGTAATGCTTCGATAATTTAAACAAACCTCCCGAAATTAGCATTTAATAAGATTTTATGCTTGCCAAACAAAAAACGGGAGCTATTAATTGTCCTGTGTAGAAAATCGGGAGGACAGATGTCTAGATATTTATTTTTCTTACTGCTTGTGTTAGCAGTGCTCGTCGGTTGTGAAGAGAGCGTAACAAATCCTGCAGATAAAAGTTTCACACCTCATTTCAGAATATCTGAGGGTAGTTATTGGGTCGTAAATACTGTTTATGAAGGCAAAACAGACACTCTCAGATATGTACCAACTTCAAGAACCGGTTCTGATGGTAAGTCAGGCTGGGCAGAGGTTACTTGGAGCAAAAATGATGGTGTTAACACTATGCTGGCAAAACAAACAGCTGAAGGGTTAGTCTATTGCTGGGATAGGAATGAGGAAAAACCACATAGTTTACTTGGGATGAAAACTAAACGTATTCTTACTGAAAAAGGTAAGAGCAATCCCGAAGATGATAACTTTATCTCTTATCTAGTAACAAAATTCCCCGTCGAATATCAAGAAGAATGGATTCTTATGACAGACACCTTGGAAGATAATCAAGGTCAACCGGGCACTTTCAATGACATGATGAAATGTGTTAACCTTAACCAGTCAGTAAGTACACCGGCTGGTGATTTCGTATGTATAGTATATAAAGAGACATACGAATACATAGGGGACTTTGATAATGATGTTGATAATGGGTTTTCACGATACTATTATTATGCAGAAGGTGTCGGACTTGTTAAGATTCTCTATGTTGATAATGATTCAAGAAGCTTCTGTACAGAATATGAGTTGATAGAATTTCATTTAAATTAGGAGGGAAAGTGAAATACATAGCGATTATAATAGTTATCTTAGCGTTATTTGGTTGTGGTCAATCTGAGTGGATATATTCAGCTAATGGAAAGGATATTGTCCCTGTTGAAGAAGGGCATAGATGGGGATATAGCTTTATCAATGCAAATAATCCTGTCGAGAATGATACTCTAAGTTACATCCCAACTGAATTTGTAGGACCTGATGATCGAACAGGTTGGTATGTTATTGACTGGACTGGAAATGAGGGAGATAATGTAGCTATTGCAAAACTTTTAGACTATGGATTAGTCCATTGCTTTCCAAGTAAAAGAATTGGCGACTTCGACATATTTGGTAGAAAAATAGCTGAAAGAGATCACCTTCCTAAGTATAATCTTGGTAATGAAGATGATATTGTAGATGGCAATCTCACATTTCTTATAGCTAAGTTCCCAATCAATGTTGGTGATAGCTGGGTTATGATTGATGTAAATAATAACTCAATGGGTGGCGATCTAATGGCCGAATGCACTTCGCTCAACAAAACTATAAACACACCGTTAGGTAGCTTTGCCTGCGTTGAATATAGAGCTTTTTTCCCTGGTTCTGGCGATCCCAATGAGTATGAGAGCTTTTATTACTATGCTCCGGGATATGGTCTGATATACTACTATCAGCAAGAAGATGATATGTTATGGGATCAAGTTCTAGTAGATTTGCAATAAGAATATTAATGCTTTTAGGGAGAGATTCAGGTCTCTCCTTTTTTTGTCACTTGACCTAACGAAGCTTAACAGATGTGGCAAACTTGACCACGGATTGACAACGGGTAAACCACGGGTTGACCACGGCTTGCGTGGTTTGGGCGTGGTTTACCCGTGGTAGAGCCGTGGTTGGAAGTGTATTTTCAGATAATCGAACGAGTCGATTTCTACATAATTCTTTCTAAGGATTAAAGCACCAGTACTCCAGTAAAGTAACTTTTAATAAAAAACATATTGCATTAGTAGGAACGGATATTTACAGAACCTAAATTAGATTGACAAATAATATAAATGAAGATTACTTACAATACATACAATAGAGAGATATTTAATGGATATAATTAGAACAAGTTCCCTAAAAAAAGACTACAAAATGGGCAAAGTAACTGTTAATGCCCTGAAAGGTTTAGACTTCTCCGTTCGTAAAGGAGAGTTCGTTGCGATCATGGGACCATCAGGCTCAGGCAAAAGCACTCTTATGCATATCTTAGGGTGTCTTGACACACCTACTGAGGGAGATTACTTTTTAGACGAAACTCCGATTTCTCAAGTTAAGAAAAGACAGCTTGCAGCGATTAGGAACGATAAGATTGGATTCATCTTTCAGACATTTAACCTTCTCCCCCACCTTTCTGTCCTTAAGAATGTTGAGTTACCTCTTATGTATTCAGGTTTGAGTAGAGGAAAACGTAAGAAAAGAGCATTAGAAGTATTAAGAAGTGTTGGACTTGAAGATCGTGTAAAACATAAGCCATCAGAGCTTTCCGGTGGACAAAGGCAACGTGTTGCTATTGCAAGAGCGATTGTTAACAATCCTGCTCTGATACTTGCTGATGAGCCTACAGGTAATTTGGATAGCCAGTCAGGTGGAGATATCCTAAACATTTTCCATACGCTACATAAGCAGGGTAATACCATCGTAATGGTAACGCACGATAATCATGTAGCACAACAAGCAGATCGAGTAATTACAATAAAAGACGGATTTATAGAAGATGGCGCTTTCTCTTAGTCAATCAATTGTAGTAGGCTTTGCTGACTTCTGGTCTCGAAAGATTAGAAGCCTTATAACCATCATCGGGATTATCTTAGGCATCATGTCTATCATAGTAGTTTTAGCTCTAGTAAATGGAGTTAAAGAGATGTCTATGGAATGGATGATGCAATCCGGAGGACTAAGCAAAATAAATATCTACCCGAACTGGGAATATGATCGAAATGACAAATGGGTTGATAAAAGTCTGACGCTTGCAAAAGTAAATTTTCTAAGAGAACAGTGCCCTGAAGCTAAAGCGTTTAACCCTACGAGTGACATGTGGGTTAGAATGAGTAACGGTACCAAGAAAGAGCAAAAGAATGTTGTGGGTGTTTATCCTGATTATGAAATAGCTGAACAGTGGACTGTTCAAGAAGGACGTTTTATTACTGATACAGATATACGTAGAAAGACAGATGTAGTTGTATTAGGAACCAATGTTAAGAAAGCTCTTTTTGGGAATGAACCTGCTATAGATAAACTCATAACGCTAAATGGTAAGAAGTATCTTGTAGTTGGCATAATGAAACATCGCTACATGAAGAACAGATGGGCCGGTGAGGGTCAAAGCGATAATGCTATGGATTGGAAGAATTGGAACAGTTTTATCCCAATCTCTACAATGTTGATAAAAGAGAAAGCAGATGATAGAATCTGGAATCTTAATGTTACAGCTAACTCCCCGGAAGAATCTGTAGCACTTAAAGAGAAGTTGAACAATATGATCCTTAACTTCAACAGAGGTAAGGAACTTATGAGGGTTACATCCAACTTTGAGGAATCTAACCAGTCTGATGAGAACTTTCAGCTAATGACAATGATATTCTTTCTTGTTGCTGCCATATCACTACTTGTTGGTGGTATCGTGATCATGAACATTATGCTTGCCACAATTCAAGAAAGAACCAGAGAGATTGGCGTTCGCTTATCAGTAGGTGCAAGAAGATTTGATATCTTCCTACAGTTTTTGATTCAGACAATAATCATAACATCTGTTGGAGGTATCTTAGGAGTCATTGGTGGATTATCAGTTCTTGATTTAGTTGCAGGTTTCTTACAAATGAAAGCTGTCGCAACAGAGTCCATGGTGCTTGCTGCAATACTGGTATCAGTTGGGATTGGATTTATATTCGGAATCTTTCCGGCAGTACGGGCAAGCAATCTTGACCCGGTGAAAGCATTAAGATATGAGTAAGAGCGAAAAGAATTTCTTTATACAGATTAAAAACTTCGTAAGTAGTACAGCTTATAGAAAGCAGACGTTCACCTCGGGGATTAACTTCTTCAAACTGTTCTGGCAAAGAATCAACGAGGATAAGATATTCTCTGAAGCTTCATCATTAAGCTTTATTACATTCTTAGGATTTGTTCCATTCATTATATTTATTGTGATGATGCTACCTGATCTACCGTTCTTTGACTTCCATGAAGTCTTAGACTCTTTCTTGAAGAACTTTTTCCTCCCTCAATCAGCTGAGACATTGGCTGACTTTATAACACAGTTGCTATCAAAGACTACTTCCTTTAGCTTCTTCAATTTCATGTTGTTTATTATTACTTCCTATTCACTGTTTAATGGAATTAATACAGTATTTGATAGAATACTTAGAATTAAAGAGGAGAAGAGCTCTGACTTTATCTTTAACTTCTTGAAGTTCTTCGGTACAATCTTCTTTGGATTCCTTGTGATATTAATTCTCTTTACTGCTATCTCAGCACCGGTATGGAACAACTTCACAAAGAACTCACTTATCCAGCAAATTACAACTTACCTCTACCCAATTATGATCGAGTTTCTTCTTGTTGCTTTCCTTTATTTCTTTGTTCCAACAGGTAACATGAGGATTAAATCTATCGCTAAATCAGCAATAGTTACAGCATTTGTATGGTTCTTAGTGAAGCTTGGGTTTGACTGGTATATCAGTAACCTTACAAACATACAGATATCTTACGGAGTATTGGCATCTATTCCGATTTTCCTTTTATGGGTCTATATCAATTGGTTCATTATTTTAAGTGGTATTGTTCTTGTTTCAATTATGGAACACTTACCATCAGTTAACTGTCCAAATGAGACAGAAACAGCCTCTATTGAGCTGAAAATACCTATTGATAAGCAATCTTATACTAAGCTTAGTAAAAACATTGATAAAACTGAAATAAAAGAGATAATAAAGGAAATATTGAAAGAGGATGAACACAAAGAAAAGAGCTCTGATTAGTGTATCAGACAAAAGTGGAATTGTTGAGTTTGCAAAGTCATTAACAGAACTTGGCTTCGAAATAATCTCAACAGGGGGAACACACAGACTTTTAAAAGAATCAGGTGTTGATGTAATCAAAGTAACAGATGTTACCGGATTCCCTGAAATAATGGATGGAAGAGTCAAAACACTTAATCCATTTGTGCATGGCGGAATCTTAGCAAACAGATCAATTGACAGTCATATGAAGGAAGCTGAAGAGCTTAAGATCTCTATGATTGATATGGTTGTTGTGAATCTCTACCCATTCGAACAAACTGTTACAAATCCTGATGCAAGTCATGAACTGATTATCGAGAACATCGATATTGGTGGGCCAACTATGCTTCGCTCAGCTGCAAAGAATCATAACGATGTTGCAGTTATTACTGATCCGGTTGATTATGAGAAAGTGATTGATGAGATCAAAGAGACTGGTAGTACAACGCTTGATACAAGAGAATATCTTGCATTCAAAACATTCAGACATACTGCTGATTATGATAGTTTGATTAGTAACTACTTCAGTGGACGACTAGAAGGAGATATTAGAGGTTATCTACAAGTATCTACACCACTTAACAAAGAACTTAGATATGGTGAAAACCCACATCAATCAGCAGGTTACTACTCAAGAAATGCAGAGCAAATAGTGGAAGTATTCCATGGCAAAGCATTATCTTACAATAACTTCATCGATATAGATGCAGCTCTTAAGCTTATTGGGAAGTTTGATGATAAGTTATGTTTAGCTATCCTAAAGCATACTAACCCATGCGGTATTGCTACCGGTGAGACTATCGAAGAAGCTCATGCAAAAGCTCTCGCCACAGATACTCTTTCCCCATTTGGTGGAATCGTGATTACTAACAAAGAGATGACTCTTGCCGGAGCAGAAGCTATTAATAAGGTTTTCACAGAGATTATTATAGCTCCATCTTACAGTGAAGAAGCGGAAACAAAGCTTAAGAAGAAGAAGAATAGAAGACTTCTCACCTATTCCCCTGAGAGACTTAAACGCCTTCTTAACAGTAAATACACTGTCTCTTGTCTTGACGGATATTTAAGTCAGGATCTTGATTATGCCAAAGATGATGTTAATAACTGGAAAGTTGCAACTGACAGACAACCGACAGCAGAAGAGATGGAAGCTCTTAAGTTTGGTTGGAGCACTGTAGCAACACTCAAATCTAATGCTGTTTGCTTCACCAAAGCCGATAGAACAATTGGACTTGGTATTGGTCAAACATCTCGTATTGACTCAACTGAGATAGCTATTAGTAAGGCTAAGAAGTTCGGCTTAGAGATAAAAGGTTCTATCTGTGCTTCTGATGGATTCTTCCCATTCAGAGATAGTATTGATGCTATGCATGAACTAGGTATCACAGCAATCATCCAACCGGGTGGTTCAAAAGGTGATCAAGAGTGCATTGAAGCTTGTAACGAATACGGCATAACAATGATTATGACCGGAATGAGACATTTTAGACATTAAATTTATTATAAACATGAAGGGCTACCGAGATGTAGCCCTTTTCTATTTAAGCAATATCATCGATTTAGTTATGCATGACTTATCTGTTGTAAGTCTATAGAAATACACACCGGATCTATAGTCTGAACCATCCCATATATAATTGTGTTTACCATGACTATACTCATAAGAACTTATTTTTTGTCCTTTTATGTTATAGATTGATAACTTCCCACTTTCACCCTTATCTATTGTGAAGTAAATGTTAGTAGTGCCTTTAAATGGATTAGGATAAATTCCCAATGATTGAATAGTGCTAACCACTTCCTCTCCCCAAAGGCTTGTTGGCGCATCTTGAAGAGTGGGATAGCCTTCGTTCACATTATGAGCGATATGCCAAAAATCATCTGTTCCATTGGTAGTTTCTCCAGCAAAGTCCCAATCCAGTGCAAGGTAAGTATTAATATCTCTCATTGCAATACTGTCAGCATCAACTGCTTCTACTTGGCTTGTCCAATTGATATTACCATAAGGATCAGTTAACCCAGAGTAATCACTATTCCAAACTGAATCGTAGAACTGTGAGTTGGAGATTAGCCCGATTAAGCCACCGGTTATCTCCTCCCCTGAAACTTGAACTGAAGAATAAACCTTGCTTATGTCACACATTGTACCCATAACTCCTACAAATCCACCAACTGTGCTCTGACCAGAGACTGTTCCCATGTTATAACAATCATGGATTGAAGTATTAACACTTACCTCACCACAGAATCCACCAACCCGGTCTTCTCCAGTCACTGTGCAATGTGCAGAAGAACTACTTAAACCTGAATACTGGGCTAATAGTCCTATTATACCACCAACATCTCTGTTCCCCGTAACACTCCCTTCAACTTCACAAAAGCTGATTGATGAATTCCAAGCAATACCTGATAATAGTCCGACTCGCTCAGTTGCCATTACTGTACTGTTTGTGATGGATAAAGATTTAATTTCACTATCATAAACACACCCAAATAACCCGACTCCATGATAGCTTGAAGTTATATTCAGATTTGTAATAAAATTCTCCATACCATCAAATACACCCTTAAACAATGGAACATACTCATTCGGATAAGCTGAGAAATCAAGATTGTTTGTTAGTTTATACATTCCATCAGGATATTGTCCGAATAGCTTCAACTTCAAAAAATCTGTTTCGTTACTAATGAGGAAGTAATCACCCTCTGCACTATAGAAATCCTCCGCTTCCAAATGCAAGTCTGAATTTTGCCATAGTAGGTATAAGTCATTATCAAGAGAGCCGATTCTAATAATATTTGGACTATTCACGACCGAATCTTCCGGGAAACCACAATTCACTATCTCGGTAGCCCCCTCAATCCTCCCGAAGAAACCACCTCCAATATTCTGAGAACTTACTTCGTTTTCAGCGTATGAGCTAGTAATATCACTTCCTAAGTAGTTGTTACCTACGAATCCTCCAACATATTCCTCTCCTGAGATTACTGAGTTAATTGTGAAGCATCTGTTCATAACTGATTGTTCACTATTTAATCCGGCAAATCCTCCCACAAACATATTACCACTAACATCACTTTCGGAAGAACTATGCGCAACTGAGCTTTGGTCTTCCACATATCCCAGGCAACCACCAACATAATCGTTTCCATTGATTAAGCCAAGGTTTTGTGCTGATAGCACTGTACAATCTATTACACGTCCAAACACTCCTCCTACATAATCCCAACCTGTTATTGCACTTGTATTCTCACAACCGGAAGAATATGTCTCTTTTACATAACCTGCAACTCCTCCAACACTATTATGTCCGAATACAGTCCCCCCACTATTACAGTTGGTTATCTCTGATTCTAATGAAAATCCCACTATTGTGCCTACATAATCATATCCGATTACATTAGAGTAAATAACGTTTAAATTCTCGATCTCAGCAAAATATGTATATCCAAACAAACCAATACTATTTTCATTAGGTCTGTTTATATACAATCCTGAAATGCTATGACCATTCCCGTTGTAAGTTGCTTGAAACGGATCACTATAATCGAAATAGATCCTCCACCCAATCGGATCAAATCCCTCTCCCCCATTCCAGTTTTGAGTTTCTGATGCATCAATATCCGCTATTTGTCTGAAATATACATCTTGAATCCAAGTGCCGGGATTTGTACTAATCCACAATAGATTATCCACCGAGTTAATCAAATATGGATTGATAGAAGTCCCTGCTCCATTAGGTGCTACTCCTTCAGCAAAGCAAAAAGCTAAACCGAATAGACATAAAACTAAGATAATCGTTCTTTTCATAAGATTCCTCCCATATGAATCTTCTGTATGACTAATCATCTGGTCAAGGAGATATTTCCACTAAGTCTCTGCTCATCAAGACTAAACTCATCAACAAAACGCAGTCATCCCACTGTTTTCCCACTGTGCACGCACTGTGCACCCAGTGAAACAGTGGGTTAGCAGTGCCTTCACAGTGCGTGCACAGTGCAAACACAGTGGGTTGATAGATAGTTCAGTTAAAGAGAGTATAAAGGGCAATTAATATAGCTAAGTTATTGCAAATGGCACTGTGTATGTTGTCAGAAACTGGAATCATAGCAACCGGATGAAAGTTTGATTAATTGTTGAAATGGCAAGAGTACATTACTGTGGAATAGAACTCGCAAGCTCGCAATGACTTCAATGATGTAGATTACAGCAAATACCACTGTCTATGTTCAACAAACAGAAAGTTAACAGTCTCACTTTTTTTGTTGACTTATTTTGATTCATAATGTTTATAAACGAAACATTTATGGGAGGAGTTACAGATGAAAGTGTTTATCGTTATCACCATTATATTGTCTATGTGTTCATTAGGTTTTTCAGAGACATTAGCTACAATTCAATCTGATGTACCAAGCGATGCACCCTTAAAATCCAAAACAAAGAGTTATGAAGATTCATTTGAAAGGGGATATGAAGTTGCTAGGGCGAAGCATTCAAGTGGAGGTTGGTTCTTAGGAGGAGTCGGTTCAGGATTTTTGTTAGGATTATTAGGCACAACTATTATTACAATAGCAGCCGATGGAGAATCACCTAATAAGGTTCCTAAAAAATATGATGAGGAAGGTTACACTCTGGGATATTATAAGAAGAGTAAAAGCAAAAACAAGTGGTCAGCTTTTGGTGGTGGACTACTTGGAACAGCTCTTGTTGTAGTATTGCTTTCATCTATGGAATAGCCAAGAGCGAAAATGATAATTTAGGCAACGGAAGTTGCCTTTTTTCAATGTAGGATAATAATTTCATCCTTCTCTTTTACAGGTATGAACTCTACAAGAACTTTGTTAGGGGCACAAACGATTGGTAAAGATGAACTCCATCCCTGTTTCTCACAAAGATGTGAATGACAATCGGAGTTCAGAATCCTTGCCCTTCCCCTGTCCACTTCTATAACTCCATGTCCATCAGGGAGCGTAAAGTTAGCTTTATCCATTCCGGAAAACTCTCTTAATGTGTGATCTCTATATGTAATTCTGATTTTTAAAGATGAACTTCTTTGCTGGTATGCAAAAATTGTGACGGCAGCAATCAAAATTAAAAGAATTAAAATAACATCACTAACTGTCAGTTCTTTACGTAATGTTTTAAGCATCAAGACTCCCATAAAGTCTGTAATTACAATTCCTACAGTTTCCTGAAGCTAGATTGAGTACTCTTGTAGTAAAACCTTTTCTTCTTATCAGAACTTCCCCGCAACCAGGACAAATTGTATCTGCCCCGTAACCGATATTTCCCGCATAAACAAAATCCAGTTTCTTCAATGCTCTATCTTTAAATCGAAGAATCTCTTCTGCAGTAGTATTTCGATTTGTTAATTTATATGCAGGATAGTATGCAGATATATGCAAAGGAATAGATCTATCGATAGCCATGATGAATTCAATCATTTCATCGAACTCCTCAAGATTATCATTTAGGTCAGGAATAAGCAAGTAAGTTATCTCCAGGTGAGTGTGATTATACACTGTTTTTAAAGTCTCTAGTACAGGTTGGAGTCTCCCTCCACAAATATTTCGATAAAACTCAGAGCTAAAGCTTTTCAAATCTATGTTCATTGCATCAATAAATGGTAATAGCTTTAATAGTGGAGGTTGATTTATAAATCCATTCGAAACAAGTACTGTTTTTATACCAGCCTCTTTCAGTTTAGGGGCTGTATCAATGATAAACTCATACCAGGTTAATGGTTCTGAATATGTGAAAGCAATTGATTTTATTCCTTTATCATTACATATTTCAAGGAGTTTAGATGCTGAAATATCTACAGTTTCAGCCCTTTGTTGACTTATTGAGAAATTCTGACAGAACTTGCAATGCAAATTGCATGAGTTGGATCCTATCGATAATATCTCAGTGTTTGGGAAGAAGTGATATAAAGGTTTTTTCTCTATCGGATCAATGGATAATGAACAAGTCTTTGCATAACTAGTAGCATATAGCTCACCATCTATGTTGGTTCTACTCAAACAAGGTGATTGCTCTCCTGCCTTGATAATACAGAAGTTTGGACATAACCTACATCTTACTATTTTATCACTAATTTGATCATTAAAACATGCTTTACGCATTATAATACAAGTAAGCTCTTAACTGCATTTACAGAGAACTCAAGTGCCTGTGAGTTTTCGGAAATCGTTTTCTTAGCATTTTCTCCAAGTAAAACTCTTTTTTCTTCATTATTGTACAGATCTATAATATCTTCTAAAAGTTTTTCTTTGTTGGATATAACAATCCCTTTCTTCTTTTTTAAAGCTTTCACAGAACCTCTACAAGAATAATGGTATGGTCCAATGATAATTGGTTTGCAATAAAAGGCGGGTTCTAAGGGATTATGTCCTCCAAAATCAGTGAAACTCCCACCAACTATAGCTATATTGCAAACACTGTATAAACTGTTGAGAACCCCCATCTTATCTACTGCTATATGTTTATAACAAGACACTTTATCTTTAGAAAAGAGAGTAAATGGTATTGGACCCATAGCTTTACAAACATCTTCCATTCTATTTAAATGTCTTGGAACAATAGCTGTCTTCAAATTTGGGATTACCTCATTCAGTTGAGGGATTATATCTACAAAAATCTCCTCTTCTCCTGGTCGGGAGCTACCCCAAACTATTACAAAATCGTTGTCCATTATCCCAAACCTATTCTTCAAACGCTGTTTGTTTATCATCGGTAGAGATAAGCAAAACTTCAAATTCCCAGCCTGAACTACTTTCTTAAAGCCTACTTTTCGAAATCTATGAGTATCGACACCAGTTTGTGCATTAACGAATGCTACTTTACTGAAGATTGGTTTGAAAACCCAAGAGAAAAATTTAAATCCAACCACTGTACTCTTTGATATTCTTGCATTAATCCAACCAATAGGAACCTTTCTTTTTACGGCACAATAGAGCAGATTAGGCCATATTTCTGTTTCTACTATCAAAAGCATTGATGGGTTCACACGTTTCACAAATGAAGAAATTACTAAGCGTACATCGATAGGAAGAAGATGTACATCAACTTCTAATCCTAAATCTTTAACTCGCTGCCATCCTGTTATGCTAGTTGTTGTTACAAGTATATCTTTCCCTGTCTTTATCAGTTCCTTAAGCAATGGTACAACTGCATTAACCTCTCCGACTGATGCTGCATGAATCCAGATTGGTTTCTTCATCACAGGGGGATTTAATGCAAGCCTTTCAATGCTAATAGGTTTCTGTAAGAGTAGAGAAAGTATCGGGAAAATACTTATGAAAACAAAATCTATAATAAGATTAATAGTACAAAAAATGACAGTAGTAAATAGCATTATATATTCTCAGCTAGAATCTTTACCATTCGTTTAGCAATATTGGATCCATACAAGTCCGGATGACTCTTAGGAGGAGTAAATGTTTGAATCTTCGTTGCTAAATCACTTTCAACCGGAGGTAACAAAAGGTTCCAACCAGCTTCAACAGTCTCAACCCATTCTGTCTCAGTTCTCAAAGTTATGCATGGTTTTTCGTGGATGTATGCTTCTTTCTGAACTCCTCCGGAATCTGTAACTATCTTCTTCGCATACTTCTGTAAACCTGTAAACTTTACATATCCCTGTGGTTCAATCACTTTAATCGATTCAGGTAAAATTGTATCACCTAAAACTTTCAAGGTTCTCGGATGTGCTGGGAATACAACCTCAGCATCAAGCTGAGCTAAGTCATTAAGTATTCTTAAAAGGTTCTCTTTATTGTCTACATTGTAGGGTCTATGCATTGTGAGAAGATAGTAGTTATCATTCTGAAGTTTCCACTCCGCTAGAATAGTTTCATCAATCGTAGAACTCACAGTTTTTACACTATCAACCATGATATCACCAGTCATGAATGATTTAGCTTCTAATCCTTCATTCTTCAGGTGCTGCAATGCTACTTCAGTCGGAGCAAAGAGGATATCAGATAAACTATCTGTTGCAATTCTATTTATCTCTTCCGGCATTTCTCGGTTAAAACTTCTTAGTCCTGCTTCCACATGAACAATTTTTATTCCCAGCTTTGCTGCTGCGATAGTAGCTGCTAATGTTGTATTTGTATCACCGAAAACAATCACTGCATCCGGCTTTTCATCAATGAAAACTTTCTCTGTACTACGTAAAATTGAAGCAGTTTGTGTTGCATGAGTTGAGCCTTCAGTCTTAAGAAAGTAATCTGGTTTTGGTGAGCCAATATCTCTTAGAATAATCTCAGACAGATTCGCATCATAATGCTGCCCTGAATGGACAATAACTTCTTGGAACTGTTTTCTTAGTTCATTTGATAAAGGGCCTGACTTAACAAATTGTGGTCTGGCCCCAATAACAGTAATAATTTTTTTCATATATTAATAGTTCAAAGGTAGGCTAACTTTTACCTTATCTCTTGATGATTTGTAGATAGCTTGAATAATCTCAACAGACTTACGTCCTTCTCTACCATCTGTTTTAGGTTCTGCCTTACCGGTGAGTACATCAGCAACATTCTGATAATATGGGATGTGACCAAAACCGTAAATGTTTGGCGGTTGGTAGTTACTGTCAGTAATTAATTTATCATCATCGTCGTATTCCGCAAACTCCCATTTCTCTACTTGGTTGATTGCAACTCCACCAATCTTCACTGTTCCCTTTTCACCTAAGATTGTGATTGAACCTTCAAAGTTTTTAGGATAAGTGAGCATTGTCACATTCATTGTTCCAATTACTCCGGAGCGGAACTTAAGAATAGCTGTACCGGTGTCTTCAGCTTCGATGTTACGAGCTAAAGTTCCTGTCTCAGCCATAACTGATTCAACATTACCTATTAGCCAGTGTAATGCATCTACATAGTGACTTGCCTGATTCATGAAAGCTCCGCCATCAAACTCCCAAGTGCCACGCCATTTAGCTGAGTCATAGTAGTTTTGTGGTCTTTGCCAGAATACATTTGATTGAACCATGAAAATACGACCGAAACGATTCTTCTCAATCGCTCTCTTAAGTAACTGCATTGTAGTATTAAGTCTGTTTTGCTTAACAACAAAAAGCTGTACATTGTACTTATCACATGCTCTGATAAGATGATCAGCATCACTAATGTTAATTGCCATAGGCTTCTCAGTGATAACATGTACTTTGTAAGAAGCTACATCAGCTCCAATAAAAGGATGAGTACCGCTTGGTGTACAAATACTGACAGCATCAAGCTTCTCTTTCTTCATCATATCATGGTAATCAGTGTAATAATTTGCTATATTGTATGTCTCGGCTGCTTCTTTTGCCCTAGTTTCAATAATGTCACAACAGGCAACAAACTCAGCAGTCTCAACTTGTTTAACAGATTCAAAATGATTTTTGGAAATACGTCCACAGCCAATTAGGCCAAAGCGCAATTTCTTCACGGCAATACCTCCTGAAAACTTGCTTTTTAAGTCATATCATTACAATCAAAGACTCTATCTTTGTCAATTGTTTTGTGAGGAAACTAAGATGGGACAATTGTATGTTACTGTTATTAACCGATAACAAACATACTTTAAATGAATTGTAAATCATTAATCTTTGTTTTCCTCTTTATCACCAATCTACTTCACGTCTGTATTATCCCGCTTCAAGAAGCTATTTGCACGCTGCAAAAAGTTATGCACACGATGTGGATAACTTTAGGGTTTCATAGGGAGGGACAAGCGAGATTCAAGGCTTTTGATGCAGGACGTTCCAGACTTGTAGCAGACATAAAGAATTAAGGGAGTTTGCCAAAAGCGGAACGCAAGTGAAGCAATAGCGGACTTCCTTAATTCTTTGAAATGACTGGATGCTCGGGAATGTATTCGATTCTTTAGAGGCTTTATTGCATAATGACTTGCGAGGGTAAGGTATTTTAGGAAGTCCGTTCTCCCGCTGGTCGTGACAAACTCCCTAAAAAGACGGCAGTGATAGAAAACAAGCTCCTCGATTGAGGAGCTTCGAATAGTTGTTTATTTCTTCTTTATCGGTATCCAGATCTCCATTATTGAGTCTTCTTGACCAAACTTAAACCTTTCATCGTAGACTTCGAAGTCATGGAATCCGGTAGGACCATACTCCTCATTCTCAGAGAACCAGGTTTTGTATGCATAATCATAAGATTGTGGAAGTGTATCAAGAGCTCCGACATGTTCAAGAACCAGATATGTACCCCCTGGAACAGTGTAAGCAACCATACCTTCCGGTAACTCATCTACCTTCTCAACTTCCATTGATGCAATGTATCTGAATTCTGTGTCGGGTGTTACATGTTCAACATCACTTACACAGATGCCAAGAGCTGCTTTGCACTCTTTCATGTTTGGGATTACGTTCATATATTTGTTGAACTTCTCCCATAATTGAGGTATAGTATTATTATTCTGGGAACAGAAACAATCCATTCCGACTACTGTGAACTCATCTCTTTCAGTGATTCTTGTTTTCATCAGTTGTTCTCCTTTTCTGATTGTTTTCGTATGCTCTAACCTAACAGGCAAGAAGCTATGGACAGTCTTTAACTTTCGGCGTACTTTCCCGGGAGTAACACCGAAACAGCTTTGATATGCACGCGTGAAAGCTGCTTGGGATTCAAAAGTATATTTAGAAGCAATATCCACGATTGGCCTTGTCGTAAATACTAACTCTGCACTTGCTTTAGATAGTTTACGTAATCTTATGTATTCACCAACTCCTTTCCCCACATACGCTTTAAATAGTCTGTGAAAATGCCAGGGTGAATAGTTTGCCACGTCTGCAACATCCTCTAAAGTAAGCTTCTCTTCTAAATGCTCTTCAATATAATCAAGTGCTTTCTGCAAACATTTCCAAGTTTCCATCTACTGTCCTCATGTTTTGATAATATTTGCTATACCCTACGAGAAAGAAGTAGTCAATATCTTTTTAAGTATTACTTAATATCTGTAGTGTAGATATTGAAAAAGCCTGCTAAATAGCAGGCTAAATCAATTATAAAATATTTTACATATTCAACCAGTAAACAGCTAAGTCAGCAGTTCTGTTTGAATAACCGTATTCATTATCATACCAGGAGAGGATTTTATACATCTTATCCTGTTTCTTTGTAAATTCAGCATCGAAGATTGATGAATGAGGGTTGCCAACGATATCGCATGATACGATTGGATCTTCATTATAAGCTAAGACATCTTGCATCTCACCTTGAGCAGCTTCTTTCATAGCAGCGTTAAGCTCTTCTACTGTAGGTTCTTTATCAAGAAGAACAGAAAGGTCGACTAATGAGCCATCCGGAGTTGGAACGCGAACAGCATAACCATTGAGTTTACCATTGAGTTCTGGAATAACAAGTCCGATAGCTTTAGCAGCACCTGTAGAAGTAGGAATCATACTTACAGCAGCAGCTCTGGCTCTTCTTAAGTCACTGTGAGGTAAATCAAGAATCTTCTGATCGTTTGTGAAAGAATGTACTGTTGTCATAATACCTTCTTTAAGTCCAAACTTGTCGTTAAGAACTTTACAAACAGGAGCAAGACAGTTAGTTGTACAACTTGCATTTGAGATAACCTGATGGTCAGCTTTGAGTACTTCAGTATTCACTCCAAGAACAACGGTAGCATCTACTTCATCTTTAGCTGGAGCAGAGATGATAACTTTCTTAGCACCGGCTGTTACATGTTTCATAGCAGCTTCACGAGTTCTGAAAACACCTGTAGACTCAATAACAAGTTCAACACCAAGTTTTCCCCATGGAAGCTCTTCAGGATTTCTTTGTGCATAGATAGTGATTGCTTTGCCATCAACTACAAGTTTGTCACCATCAGCTTTGATATCTCTGTTATATATCTTGTGTACACTATCATATTTGAATAAGTGTGCTAAGGTTTTAGCATCTGTAAGGTCATTAATTGCAACAAGCTCAACTTGGTCTGCATACTTATCAAGAAGGATGCGAGCAACAAGTCTTCCGATTCTACCGAAACCATTAATAGCTATTTTTTTCATTAGTTCACTCCTTAAAGCATTGTGCTATGATTAGCACTTCCAACTACTTTTACTAAATCTTCTACAGATTTCTGCATAGCGTCTTCGCCCTTTATAATCCACTTACGTGGGTCAAATCTCTTTTTATCCGGGAAGAAATCATCAGGATTTACGCCTTTAGGGCATGCGATAGCATCCGCATTCCCAGCCCAATATGCTTGAACAGCAGCAGCTATATCCATCTGATATTGAGTATCTTTATTAATTTTAACAACACCATTCTGAACAGCGATTTGCTGTTGTTCATCAGTAAGCCCAGATGCACCATGAAGTACGATACCTGTCTCAACATTGTTTGCAATAAGCAGGTCATCAATTCTCTTGATGAGATCTAAGTTTAAGACAACTTTAGAACCTTTTGTAACACCATGGTTTGTGCCAACTGAAGCCGCAAAAAGGTCAACACCAGTTTTCTGAACATAGGCAAGTGCTTCTTCAGGTTGAGTATAGAGTTCAGTATCTGATACGATTTCATCTTCAGTACCTTTAATATAACCAATCTCACCTTCAACAATCACACCGTGTTTATGAGCAACTTCAACAACCTCTTTAGATATTCTTACATTTTCTTCAAAAGTCTCGTGAGAAGCATCAATCATAACGGATGAAACAAGTCCATTCTCAATGCAATATACAACGAAATCAAAGTAGTTTGGAGTTGCGTGGTCGATATGTAGACCAATACCACTGTTCTTGTATTGATTAGCGATGATTTTAACCATGGATGAAATAAGGTTTGCACCTACATTCATATCTTTAGAAGCACCGGCTGCATACTTAACTGCTCCGGCACTCATCTGAAGCAATCCATCAGATTTTTGCACCTCATATCCTTGAACACATGCTCTAATCGCATTATCAAAAACGACATTAGATGCGATTAAACCATAACGCATTTTCTTAGCTTGTAAGAAAGCTTCTTTCATTTTCTGTCCATTATAGAACATACTGCCTCCAATAGGTTATATTTTTTGTGTACTATTTCTTCGCAATTATATGAGTCAAGGTAAAAAAGATAGTTTGATTATAGTTTATCATTATTCGTATCTGAATCAGTTTCATAAATTGGCAATGTAAAACTAAATATAGCTCCTTTACCTTCTTCACTGGATGCTGAAACTTCACCCAAGTGTTTGTTTACTATACGTTTTACTATTGCGAGGCCAATACCTGTTCCTGGGAAATCCTTGATACTATGTAATCTTTGGAAAACACCGAAAAGCTTATTGGAATATTCTTGATTAAATCCAACACCCCAGTCTTTAATACTATATCTAACGAATCCTTCCTCTTTGATCGAACTAATTTCAATCTTCTTCACAGGTGATTTATGACTATATTTTACAGCATTACCAAGAAGATTTGTCCAAACTATTTTCAAAGCACTTGGGTCACAAAATGTTTTATCCAGTTTATTTATAATGAGAGAGAATTGCTTTTTATCCTTTTCATTTATAACTGATTCATAGCATGCCCTAATGATTTTCTCCATATCAACTTCTCTTTTTATCAGCTCTTTACGACTAATTCTTGAAAGATTTAAAATCTCAGTAATCAATGTGTTCATTGATATAGAGCTCTCTATAATATTGTTTAACAGTCTCTTTCCTTCATCATCAAATGTGTTATAATATTCCTCTTGAAGGATACTAGCAAATCCACTTATTGATCTAAGAGGTGCTCTTAAGTCATGGGAAATAGAGTATGAGAAGCTCTCCATTTCCTGATTGGCTTCTCTTAGTTCTCTAGTTCTATCTTCGACAATCTCCTCTAAGTGATGTCTATATTGTTGAATTTCTTTTTCGTTTTCAACTCTAGATGTAATATCAATGTTAACACCAATCATTCTTATTGGTATTCCTTCTTGGTTTCGACTTACAATACCATGTCCTTCTATGTACTTTACTTGATTATCAGGGGTAATGATTCTCCAAACAACGTCGAAATCCTTCTCACCACTAAGTGCTAAAGAGTATCGGGCAACAACTTCATCATAGTCTTCAGGATGCAATATATTACTCCAAGAGTTGAAGTTAATTTTCATATCTTTTGATAATCCATAAAAACTGTATACTTTATCATCCCAGTTAAGATTATCGTTTACAATATCATAATCCCAGATTCCAATCTCCGCTGATTCAGTAGCCAGAGTCAGCCTTTGATTTAAATTAATCTGTTCTTGAACTGCATTATATCTTTCTGTAATATCAATAATTACACCTGCCATACTTACGGGATCATTATTATCATTACGAATCACTACTCCTCTCCCCTCTACGTATCTTATCTCTCCAGAATCTTTGACGATTCTCCATTCTGATGAGAATTCCGAGTTTCCGGAAATAGCTTTATAATAATCTGTAGCTACATGTGCTACATCTTCCTCATGAATGTACTTGCTCCATCCCTCAAAATCATATGTAAAAGTATCATCAACATCATAGATCTCTTTTACTCTATCATCCCATGATAGCTTATCGTTTAAGATATCATAATCCCAGACCCCTAATCCAGCAGATTTTGTTGCTAACTGCAATCTTCTATGTAAAGCTTGTTTCGCTTGGTCGGAATAGTACTGTTCAGTTACATCTTGTATCAGCCCGGTTACTCTAAGTGGATTTCCCTTCTGGTCTTTCTCCAAAACCGCAGTCGAATGAATAATCTTGCTAACACCATTGTCATTAGTAATGATTTCAAACTGAAGATCATATGGTTTGTTGTGTTCAATCAAGTCAACCAGAGCCTGATGCACGTTTACTCTGTCCGGTATACAGTTTTCAACTTCTTCAGTTGTAAAGTTTTCAAAATCCCTTGAAAACCCATATATCTTCTTGGACTCAGCAGATGCCCAAAATGATTCTTCTTGAAGGTTGTATTCCCAGTTACCGACTTTACCTAATGCCTGAGCCTTATTATATCTATCTTGATTTCTTTGTAGCTCTTCTTGGATTTTTTTAATTTCTGTTATGTCAGTGACAATTCCTTCTATTGCAATCAGCTTTCCACTATCATCATTCACATAAACATTTCTCTGATATATCCACTTAGTTTTACCCTGAGGTGTAATGATTTGATATTCATATGTTGGAGTTAAAACTCCATTAATTATATCATTCCATCTCTCTTTGAGGTAGTCTCTCCAATCAGGATGAATCAAGTCTTTAATAGTGAGAGGATTATTATAGAAAACCTGATGACTAACTCCGAAGATTTCTAAAGCAGACTTATTTACATATTCATATCGACCTTCAGGAATAGACATTCTATAAATCATATCTTTAGCATTTTCTGTCAGTCGTTTATACTTCTCTTCACTTTGATTAAGAGCTTTTTCCATCAACCTCTTCTCAGTTACATCTTGTCCTTCTGCTAATAGTTTATAAACTTCACCGTCTTGATTTCTGATTGGTCTTATAGAGACATTTATATATTTATTTTCTCCTTTTGCACCCTTTAATATAGACTCAAAATGGTCAGACAAACCATTCTTAGCCTTTGAAATAGCCTCTGCTAGTCTCTTCCTACCTTCGTAATTGTTAATCCACCATGGGGTATCGACAAAAGGAACTTCAAAAACATCAGATATGTCTCTATTGATAAAATCTAATGCAATTTTATTACAATCAATCATAAGGCCTTTAGTATCAAGTATACCAATAAAAGTAGAAGGATCATCGAAGATAGCTTGAATCTGCCTTTTTTTCTCCAAAAGCTCATTTTCAATACGCTTTTTTTCTGTGATATCATGCCCAATGCCAAGCACCCCAATAAGATTCCCATCAACACCATACATTGGTGTTTTTACAGTCTCTAAAAGTACTTTTTCCCCATCAACAGCCCTAACGACAACCTCTTCATTCACAGAAGGGCTTCCCTTTGCCATTGCAACTTTATCATTCATCCGGAAGAAATCAGCCAATTCTTTGTCAACAAAGTCATAGTCTGTATTACCTACAATGTCAGATTCTTTAGCACCAAAGAACTCTTCAAAGAGTCTATTACATGATAAGTAAACACCTTTAATGTTCTTTAACCATATATAATCGGGTAGTGTATTTATAAGTGTATTTAGCTGACCTTTACTTTCCTCAATTCTCTTTCTTGCTAATACTCGATCAGTAACATCAGTAATAAATCCTTCAAGTTTTTTTTCACTCTTATCACAGTAATCTACGCAAACACCACGTTCCCAAACCCATTTAATCTCACCACTTTTCGTGATAATTCTGTACTCAACTTCATACCTTAGATGATTGTTGACTCCTTTTTGAACAGTATTCCACACTTTTTCTATATCATCAGGGTATATCAATTCACCAAATGAGATAACATTATCTTGAATTATATCCTCGCATTTATAACCTGTTAAATCCTCACATCCACCCTTCATAAATTCCATCGTCCATCTTTTAGTATTATTACATCGATAAACAATACCCGGAAGATTATTTATTAAGGTATTTGTCTTCCTTATTGCTTCATGCAACTTAGATTCAGCCAGGTTTCTTTGAGTAATATCCTGGAAAACACAGTAAGTTTCTCTAAATGAGCCATCAGGATTATAACCAATGCAGCCTTCGAATGATATGTCTAGAAAATGACCATCTTTATGTCTAATCTTGAACTGTACATTATGAACATACCCTTTTGCCTTAAAAGCAGGGAAGTTCTTCTCAAAATGAGACTGCCAATCCGGGTGAAGAAAATCTTTATAGTATTTGCCAATTACTTCCTCACGAGTATACCCCAAAGTCTTTAACCAAGCTGGATTTACATCTCTAAATGTTCCATTTTCGTTTAACGATTGGTATGGTAACGGTGCATTTTCATATAGAGCCTGGAACATCTCCTTCTTCTCTTGGGTCTTAAGCTCTTCTTGTTTACGTTTGGTGATGTCATACTGAATTACAACTATATAATTAATATCATCAGAAACTATTGGATATAGATGAGATTGTACCCATAAGTCTTTCTTAACGATCCCTTCTACTTTACAGTATATTATAGATGTTGTTAAAACTTCTCCATTCAAAACTCTATCATATAATGAATACAGATTACATCTTTCCGTGGAAGCTATGTCGGAAGATTTAAGCTTTTTAGCATTCTCAAGATTTAATCCCCACATCTTAGTATAAGCATCATTAACATAAACAATTCTCTTGTCCTTATCTACAACTTTAGTTGAAATAGGAGAGAGACCAAACATCATCTCAAAATGTTGATTGCCGAGTTCATTAGCCATTATAGCTCCTAATTTAATGTATCATATAGCTTCAATACTGTTTTCAAATTATAACTTCTAAGAAAAATTATCATACACTGTTATTATCTATAATATATAAGGTTTCAACACATACAAAAATATTATCCCATACTATTTATTGGAAGTGTGAACTTTATTGTTGCACCTTTATCAATCTCTCCAATAGCACTAATAGGACATAGATATATTTCAGGATGTTCTCTTCCTAAGTATAAATTAACCGCAAACTCAGAAACTGTACATACATTTTTGCCTTTTAAAACATTCATATCAATAATCTGTGAATTAAGTTTATTTACAACTACGCATTTATACTAAGTATCGGAAGAAAGAACTGGAAAGTTGCTCCTGCATTAATCTCACCTTTTGCTCTGATTTTCCCATTATGTTTGTTAATAACTCTCTTACATAATGCTAACCCCACTCCAGTACCTGGATATTGGTCAATTTTATGCAATCTTTGGAAAACTCCAAATAATTTGTCTACGTATTTAGAATCGAAACCAGCACCCCAATCCTGAATCTGATAAATGATTCTATCATCTTCCTTAAAAGATGTTATCTCAATCTTTTTTACTTTAGATTTCGAGCTATATTTAATTGCATTTTCAATTAGGTTTTTCCATACTAATCGAATTGACGTTTTGTCACATTTTGCTTCAATTAAATCGTGAATTATAATCTCGTAATCATCTATATCGTTCTCTCGTTTAAGCATTTCAAGGCATTCAGAGATTATTATATTCATATTACAATTGTGTTTAACCATTTCTTTCCTGGTTATTCTGGAAAGATTCAGAATATCAGAAATCAATTGATTCATAATCTTAGCATTATCAGATACAACAGACAATAATCTTATGCCTTCTTCATCTAAGACACTAGAATAACCTTCATTTAGAATGCTACAGAAACCAATAATTGCTCTTAGAGGTGCTCTAAGGTCATGTGAGATTGAATACGAGAAACTTTCCAATTCTCTATTTGCTTCTAACAACTCCTTTGTACGTGCATCAACTAATGTTTCTAAATGCTTCTTGTACAGGTCAATTTTCCTCTCATTAGCTTTTTGTTCTGAGATATCAATATTTGCACCAATCATTGCTATAGGTTTTTCATTTTTCATTATATATGTTGCTGTAGCTGCAATATGTCTAACTTCATTTTTATTACGTATAATTCGAAATTCCGTTTCAAATTTACCAGTTTTTAGAGCAAGGTTAAATGCTGTTATTGTTTTATCAATGTCTTCCGGATGTAATGAATTTTCCCAATCTTTATAGCAGTTTTTAAACTGATTTTTCTCCACACCATAAATTTCAAACATTCTATCATCCCAAACGAGGAAATCATTGACTAAGTCTAATTCCCAAATTCCAATACTAGCTGAATCAGTAGCCAATTCTAGTCTTTGCTTGGTTTTTCTAATCTCTTCTTGAGCTTTAATCAACTCAGTAATATCATGTATTGAACCAACAATCTTAACTGGCATTCCATTGTCATCCATTTCTAGTTCTGCTACTGAATGAACTTTTCTTGTCTCATCTCTATCTAGAGGTTTTAATTCAAACACTGCATCATAAGGTGCATTATTCTCTATTAGACTTTTCAATGCATTGTCTACGAGTTTAGTATCAACTATAGTAGACTTTACAAGCTTGCCATCATTACAATTTGTTTCCGAATCAAGTCCATAAATTCTTTTCGTCTCTTGTGACCCCCAGAACTCTTTTGTTATTAAATTGAATTCCCAACTACCAACATGACCAAGTTCTTGTGTCTTGATATATCGTTTTTCACTTAGACGAAGCTGTTCTGCTACTAACCTTTGTTCTGTTGTATCAATACCTTCAACCAAGAATCGATAAACTTCACCTGCCTCATTCTTGATTGGTCTAATCGAGATGTTATGAAAATGAACTTCACCTGAATTTATAAGAAATCTAATTGTATAGTTTACAGGGATTCCTTTCTTAACTTTATCTAGTTTAATGAAGAAATCCTCACTTTCTTCCATACAACATGTATTCCAAGGAGTGTCCAATAGATTTTTACCTATAACGTCTTCTCGGCTACACTTGAAGAAATCAAGACTTGTTTGATTACAATCAATAATATTACCTTCAAGGTCTACTACACCAAGAAATGTAACCTGATCATCAAAAATTGCATTTATCTGTTGCCTACTCTCAATAAGGTCTGCTTGCGCAATAAGCCTATCGGTTATATCTGTACCAACTCCAAGAACTCCTATTAGCTTTCCTTTACTGTCTCTTAGTGGAGACTTAAATGTTTCAAACTCTACTATCTCATTCGTTGAAGCTTTATATGCATCTTCTCTAACTAACACAGAACTACCTAATTCTAGAGCTTTGTTATCGATTTCACGATAATAATCTGCTTTTTCTTTGGGTACAAAATCATAATCTGTTTTACCAATTATCTCCTCTCTTTTTGCACCGTAGATATCCTCGAATTTTCTATTACAGGCAATAAATATACCATCAGAATCCTTGACCCAAACATAGTGTGGGAACGTATCAAGAATTGCAATTAATTGAATTTCATCTTTCTCAAGCTGTTTTCTGTATGTTACTTTATCACTTATATCGGTTATAAAGCCTTCAAGAATCATTTCATCATTTGTTTGATTGCAGAAGCCCTTCTCCCAAACCCATTTTACAGCTCCCTTACAGGTAATAATCCGATATTCAATTTCATAATGAGGTTCAGAAGTGATTGCAGTAGAGACTATCTCTCTAACCTTACCTTTATCTTTAGGATGGATTATCGAATTATAGCTCAACTCCTTATTTTGTAACAATTTTTCAGCTTTATATCCTGTTAAAGCTTCACAACCTTCACTAAGATAGAACATAGTCCATTCCTGATCAGCTTTACAACGAAAAACTAGTCCCGGTAAATTAGAAAGCATCGATGCATTCTTTCTCTCCTCTTCATGGAGAAGCTTTTCTGTTTGAATCTGTTGTGTTACATCCTGAAAAACACAATATGATTGCATGAATTTGCCTACAGTATCATAGCCTACTCTTCCTTGATATAGTACATCAATATAATGTCCATGCTTATGCTTAAGTTTGAAAAGTATATGGTTAAAGAAACCTTGTTTCATAAATTCCGGATACAAAGACTGATACTGATCAATGTAATCAGCATGAACAAACTCAATAAAACTATGCCCTACAACTTCATCCAAATCATAACCTAGAGTTTCTAACCAAGCAGGATTAACATCAATGATCACTCCCTCGTCATTGCATGATTGATATGGTATCGGTGCGTGATTATAAAGGGCTTTAAACCTTTCTTCATTAAACTTAACACGTTCCTCTTTTTTCACTTCATGAGTAGCATCTATCTGCTTTATCACAACCAACTTGACTCCCTGAATGCAACTATCAATAGCAAAAATCAAAGTTCTTACCCAATAACTTTGATTGGAATCTTTGGGATTAACACAATGAGCAGGATCAAGTACTATTGTTTCACCATTAATAGCTTTTGTTATATACTCATTAACTACAGATCTTATTGATTTATAATCTTGATTCTTTATAAGCTTCTTAACATCATTAAGCTGGATACCCCACATGGCTGTATAAGCTTTGTTTATGTAGACTATCTCACCAATATCGTTAAGTACTTTTGTAGCAGCAGGAGAATTGTCATAGAATCTCTTTAATAGTGCTATATCATCATTGTATAAATCAGTTTGCTTCATAATCTTTCCTTAGTCTAAGAGAGAGTTGTATTATTAATAATATAAATTTTGCAAGTTGTTTATATTTTTGTCAAGCAAACTAATTACCTAAACTTGAGAGTATAAAAAAGAGCTGTAAAAACTCACAGCTCTTTATGTCCATCCTTTTCCAATGAACATCTATTTTTTTGTATGTACGATTACTTTTTATTTCTTCTTATCTCATCAAGGACTTCTTCTTCTATTGATTTAGGCATCTTCTTGTAAGAATGGAACTGAACAGCAAGCTCAGCTTTACCTTGTGTTAAAGAACGAAGTTGTGTAATATAACCAAAGATTTCAGCAAGAGGTACATCAGCAGTGATTCTTGTGAATTGCTCATCAATATCAGTATCGATTACGATTCCACGTCTCTGATTAATGCTTCCCATTACATTACCACGGAACTCATTTGGAGTCTCAACTTCAACTTTCATGATAGGTTCCATAAGGTAAGGTTTTGCTTTATGGTAATACTCTCTGAAAGCAGCTCTTGAAGCGATTTCGAATGTCATTTGTGAAGAGTCTACCGCATGGAATGCACCATCAGTTAATTCCATCTCAACCTGTACGATTGGGAATCCTGCTAAACCACCTTTACCAAGTGCTGACATAAAGCCTTTTTCACATGATGGAATATATGTTGCAGGGATTGTACCACCAACAATGCTATCTTCAAATCTGCTATCTTCCTCATCAAGTGGTCTAAAGAATCCTGCAACTCTTGCAAATTGGCCACGTCCACCTGATTGCTTCTTATGAGTGTAGTCGAACTTAATCTCTTTGCCGATTGATTCTCTATAAGCAACCTGTGGTCTACCTATTTCAAGGTCACATTTGTATTCTCTCTTCATTCTTTCGATATAAACATCAAGATGAAGCTCACCCATACCTGAGATGATAGTCTCGTTTGACTCATCGTTATAATATGATTTGAATGTAGGGTCTTCTTTACTGAATCTATTTAAAGCTTTAGCCATGTTGTCCTGAGCTTTCTTATCTTTTGGCACTACAGCTAATGAGATAATTGGTTCAGGTACATATAAATGCTTCATTGAGAAATGAGCATCACCGGTAATGAAGGTATCACCGAGTGCACAATCAATACCGAAGAATCCGGCAATATCACCTGCAGCTGCTGATTCAACTTCTTCCATATTACTTGCATGCATTTTCACAAGTCTTCCAACTTTAACGCGTTTCTTAGTTGCAAGGTTTGTTAGATCCATACCTTTCTTAATAGTACCTTGGTAAACACGAAGATAAGTCAACTGACCATACTGTTGGTTCTCAAGTTTGAAAGCCATTGCAACAACGTCACCATCTCTTTTACTCTCAATCTCAATCTCTCTATCATGGTGATCAACATCATAAGCGATATTAGTAACATCACTAGGAGATGGGAGATAGTCAAGAACAGCGTCAAGAAGAGCTCTTGAACCGATATTTTTGAAAGCTGAGCCTACAAGTACAGGTACCATCTGTCTGGCGATAGTTGCTTTTCTGATAGCATCTTTAAGTACATCAACGTCAACATTACCCTCAAGATATGATTCCATCAATGTATCACAGAACATAGAAGCAGTTTCCATAAGGATTTCCTGATATTTAAGGGCTTCGTCCATCAGTTCTGCAGGAATATCTTTTACGATAATCTCTTCATTTTTTACGCCTTTGTAATAGATAGCTTTCATTGCAACAAGGTCAATAACACCTTCAAACTTCTCACCTTCACCAATAGGAAGAAGAGTAAACACAGCGTTCTTACCAAGCTTCTCATGTAACTGATTCATCACTTTATATGGATCAGCACCTGTACGGTCCATTTTATTGATAAAGCATAAATGTGGTACTTTATATCTGTTCATCTGTCTCTCAACAGTGATTGTTTGTGATTGAACACCACCAACTGAGCAAAGTACTAATACAGCACCATCAAGCACACGTAGAGCATTCTCAACTTCAATTGTGAAGTCAACATGCCCGGGTGTATCAATAATATTGATTTCGTGGTTTTTCCAGGTAACGTTTGTAGCTGCAGATGAGATTGTGATACCTCTCTCTTTCTCCAGCTCCATTGAGTCCATTGTTGCTCCCACTCCGTCTTTACCGCGAACTTCGTGGATTTTATGTATTCTTCCTGTATAGAACAGGATTCTTTCTGTCAGAGTAGTTTTACCGGAATCGATATGGGCACTAATACCAATATTCCTGATATGCTTTAAATCACTCATGCTTTCTCCTTATTGTAATAATCTTAGGACGCCAACTTTTCAAATTCAGTTTTTTTATCAACATAAAGATTTTGTTAACGACATCAGTGGAAGTTAGATACTTCTATTTAGAGGGGTTAGCAAACAAAAATTATTTAGTTAAACACACGTTTCATCAAAATTGGCTTCTTTTTTGCAAAAGGGATTTCACTTTTTTTAAAATACCCCACTGGTGAGTTTATCGATATGAGATTAAATATAATAATTATTACATGAAGTGAATATAGTTTGCAAATGAAGAAACATATCTTACAGGTGGAAAGATTTGTTCTGTTTTGTACACTGCAATTAGGTATGTTGATATGTTTGAATCTAACTTTTCAAAGTTATATATACCTGTTTGATCTATGCTACATATCACTTGATACAATCTGGCCCTTTAAAAAATGGGTTCTGAATCTAATGATGAAGATAATTTCTTTCTTGACAGTAAAAGTTTTTGTATTATAAATATATCAATTAATAGTTACCTTATATTCTTTTGAAGAGCATTGAGGAAGATACTTAAACTAAAAACTTGGGAGTAAGGGACATGAAGACTATTACGAAAGTGTTGTTGGCATTACTATTACTACTTATCCTTTCAGGTTGTGGGAATGATGATGCTTATGATGAGCAATATTATAACTACTCTGCATTGATTATGAATTCAGACCAGGAAGTTGATAGAAAGCTTACTGATATTAAAAGCCCCGGTTACTTCTTTTACTATAAAGATAACGGGTATGATGACATTTCCCGTATATTAGTGAATGACGGGTCAAGACTTCGAAAATACTCTTTGTCAGGATATGAACTGGACTACATCTTAGGCACAAGGGCACCATGGACAAAACCGGATGAGTTCTCTGTGTCTGATGATCATGAGAAAATATGCTACATTGATAATTCCAGAATCTATTCAATAGAACTAGATGATGGAGCAAGTACTTTGATATCTGATTATTATTCCAATGATGATAAGATTTTATGGCCATTCTATAATTTTGATGGTACTGAAGTTATCTATCAGAAGCGTGAAGGAGCCTTACGAAAGCTAATTGCGCGTAATATAGAAACAGAAGAAGAAAGAGTTGTTTATGAAAATAGTCGATTTGTATTCACTCATTGCAAGGCTGTTAGTGAAAATTTAGTTTTAGGTAAACTTTACGATTATGGAAGAAATACAGTCTTTGGTAAGCTTGCAGCATTGGATTTAGAATCAGGTGAGTTCGAAATTTTAACTACTGAAACAATCTCTTTCTACGATTACCATGCTGGAACTAGTCGATTGGCATATTATACTCCGGGCAAAGAGCTTGTTGTTGCAAGATTAATAACTAGTGAAGGTGTTTTTCTTGGGGAAGAGCTTCATCGTAGAGAGATTGAAGAGATGGTTGATGGAGTATCATTCCCAAAGTTTTATAATGAAGGGAACAACATAATTATTGATAACTATCTTATAGATTTAATGCATTTTGAGGATGTTGTACTTACAAGAGATTTTTTATCCCAACCTGCCATTACAGAAAATGGTGAAAATATTTTAGGAGTTGTGTATGAGTATCATAATTAGAAAGAATTTTACATTTAGATTACTTGTAAGTATTATAATGATCATGCTCCTTTCAGGTTGTGCCAGCCTTTTCGATGATGATGATACATTTTATAATCATAAAGATTTTGTTGCTATCCGCTCTATAAATGGCCCTGTAGAAACTTATATTGAAGAACCGGATGGTGAGTATACCTTTATGATTGATCCTACCACAGGAGAAGATTACATTCTAAATAGTGGTGGCTCTGAAATTAAAGCATTGAACCTCCAGGGTGAATACTATAGAACACTTGTGCCTGATATGTACAATGTGGTTGCTACAAGTCCTAATAGACTTCATTTTGTTGTTCAAGAGCTCTCAACACTATATCTGTTTAACTCTGATGGTTCAGGGATGATTACAATCGATGATACAGATTTCACTAAAAACAATGCTTGTTTCTCAGCTGATAGTAACTACATATTCTATTGGAGACGTATCATTGAAGGTATCTATAATACTTATGAACTAATGCGATATGATATTGAAGCACAAGAGACTGAGTATATTTATGCAAATGACGACATTGACTATACAAACCAAGATATTAATGCTTGTGCCATAGACAATAAGTACTTCTACAGTATATCCTCTAACTTCTATTACGTTTATGTAGAAACCGGCACAAGAGGATATGTAAGTTCTAAACAGATTATAGACATGACAGTTAACTGGGAATTAATGAAAGTGTATGCAATCGAAAACTATGGTTCCCAGTATCACTTAACTGTTTATGATATAACAAATAGAGAATTTGAGATGCAACCGTTCTCCGGTCTTTATGGTTCAATAACTTTAAACTACGATCAGACAAAATTGCTTGTACAAAGTGCTAATGATAATGAAAACTATCTTATCAATATTGCTGATTTCTCAGACGTGACCATAAAAGGAAAGGTATCGAATGCATCTTTCTCCGCAGATGGAACACGTATTTTAGGTATAGTAAGCAGAGCTATGAAGGATGACTAATCCCAAAGTAGTAATATAGGATTTAAGAGGTCATCTTTCTGTGACCTCTTTTTTTACGCTATCCTTAGATAAGAATTGCATCAAGACATACTTCGAAGTACGCTAAATATTGTTCTACAGATGTCTCACGAGTTCCTTTCAGTCGGTTCCTCAAACTCCCTTTGGTCGTGCCGGTGACTGCTCTGGGTAGCAAACATAATACAGTTACCTTGTCTGATTCATTAAGAAGTCCTTGCTTACTTCGTAAACTGCGTGCTGAAGAACTCCTTGAAGGGATACGATCTAATAAAACAAGCACTTCAGCATTTCATTGCCCTATCATAATAAATGATGCAACAGACTCCACTCCTGCCCCATTTCTGATAACTCACTTGTCTCCCACACCCAGAGAGCCCCAAGAGACTCCCAGGAACCGGGCAGTTTTCTCTGCTTTATTATGATAGAGCAATAAGAGGATAATGATGCTGTTATCACTATCTTCATTTTGGGTATAACTGTTCAGCTTTATCTTTTCAATGGACTTAGTGGACAGGAGTTGACTGAGTGATTGATTGCTCTCTCATAATAGTTATTGCTCTTGTATCTTTTCACCATCTGAAGCCAATCCTATTCCCATCCCCCATAACGTGTTTCTAACGGGGAGCTAACGGGTGTCTAATTGGAACTGTAGCAGAGAAATTCATCGGCGTTGCACGTCGAATCGTAGGACATGCTGCCAGCTTGTCCGCTTAGTGAAGCTAAGCAATTCTACTGGCGTTTATCGGTATGAATTACTAAAGTTCTTCAGTAATTGTAATCATGTTTTGACGTGGAGCATACAGCTCTTCGAGCTGTGGCTGGCGTATCCTGCCCGTTTACTTATACTTGCAATGAAGCGAACAAGTCTTCTTGTGAGTATGGGGTGCTGATCTATTCCGATTGTGATGGCGATGAAGAAATTCTGCACCTTTTATATAAATTACTTGTCTGTTAACTTAAATTGTAAAAACTGATACGACTATATTTTAAGGAATGAAATGAAAAAACTATATATCGGTCTGATGCAAAAGCTTCAGGCTAGGATGGATTCTATAGTTGATGACTCAGTTAATCGAAAAGTGCTTAGTATCGCTAATACACTTATCGATGAGTTAGCTGCGATGCATGGGAATGATGAGTATATCTTAATAGCAAATAGAAGAACTGCACAATGTTTACTACTAAATGAACTAGAAGCGTATAATGTTAGTGTTGCTTATCATAGAGTATTGAGTGAACCCACTCTCTCGAATCTGCAAGACTTATTGGATTCATTACTTGAAGGTGATGAGTTTTGTTTAAAGCATAATAGAGATGAATTACAGATAGTTGTCAAATTAGATGGTTCTAATGTTCAGTTGATAGATTTCATAAGTGCCAGCAATATTGAGTCGAATGTATCTTTTAAGCTGAATGAATCAATCTTAAGGACAGGTGATTATCTTGTTATTCATAAACCCTGTTTTGAAGGGAGCGTATTAGTTGACTTTGATTATTATGTTTTGGAACCTGACTTCTTGGTTGATGTAACTCTGATTGCTACATCGGTCAACAAGAGTGTCGGGATGTCTTCTTTATTTACTCTTAATACATTGAAACCTTTTGTCCCCAACGAGCACATCTATAAAGGCTCATTGATAAATAGTATACTTGATTTTCTTATGACTGAGAGCGAAAGAGATTTTGATATTGTCTTTTCTCATTGTAGGAAGCAGTTTGTTTTAGAACAATTGCTGTTTAGTAATCATGAAGAGAAATTGCGACATGAGATAGAATATCAAAATTACCCGACTTTGGTAAACATTGCGGATAGACTAAGTAAATTCAATGTTTTGATTGAACCTACATACATATCAACGAAATTCGGCTTAAAGGGAAGATTTGATTTGTTGATAGAGGATAGCAATAGAGGACAGGAGCATCTGATTGAGTTGAAAGGTGGTAAAGCTCCTGATTTTGGTTCATGGTTTGCTCATAGAGTTCAGACGACATGTTATGACCTTATGCTTACAGGTTCGATGGATACAGCTAGAAATGGAAAGAGCTATATTCTCTATTCAAAAGCCGGAGTGAATAATGCTTTGAGAGAGAATAAAATCAATGCAGACAGAGTTCGAGAACTAAACAATCTAAGGAATGAGATTGTTGGTCTGTGTAGAGATTATTGTACAAGTAATCCATTTGATGATATTGAGTTGAGTGGATTTCAAGTGTGCCCTGATTATATAAAAAGGGATGTTAAAGAACTTGAAGCTATGTATTCAGAGCTAAATGCGTATGAGCAACGATACGTAAAATCTGTATTGAATTACAGCTTCAAAGAGATGTGGCGAAGTAAGACAGGTTATTATAATAGTAGAGTCAGTTATGGGTTTAATAGCTTGTGGAGACAAAGTGATAGCGAGAAGCACACAGAGTTTAACATAATATCCGGATTACTATTTGAATCTATTACTGATAACGAAGTAAGCTTCACTCAAACGGATAGTTGTGATCATAGGTTCAGGGAAAGAGATAGCGTTTTGATTTATCCTGATTTAGGTGATGGTTTTAAGAACCACTATTTGAGAGCTAATTATATTGGAACAAATGAAGGTATAGTTGTAGTTAAGCTCATGAATCCATATCCTGAGAGTCTATTAACTCAGAATACTAAATGGACTATTGAACCAGACGCATTTGATAGTAATTATTATAGAATGTTTAGAGGAGTGACTTCTTTTATAAGTGCAAGTGCTCGAAAAAGAGAACTGCTTCTTGGTCAACTTGAACCACAGTATGAGCTCCAAGATCCTGACCTCGAGAATGTCCCTACTCATCTACAAGATATTATCAGAAATGCTATATCAAATGGAGACTATTACCTTTTACAAGGTCCTCCCGGTACAGGAAAGACTTCCGGCTTTATCATGAATTATCTGCAAGTAGTGTTAGAACAAACTGATGAAGTACTCTACCTTTCAGCTTTTACTAATCAGGCTGTAGGTGAGATTTGTGCTAAATTGGCAGATAGAGATATTCCATACCTGCACTTAAGGAGTGGGAGTATTAAGCTTGATGAGACCAAAGACATTAGCAATGTTCGTGTTATAGTTTCAACAGTGCATTCTTTTCATGGAAATGGTTTAATGGTGATGTCTTTATTCAAGCCAAGTACATTGATTGTGGATGAAGCCTCGCAACTACTAGAACAGCATCTTATTGGAGTGTTACCACACTTTAAGAAGTTCATTCTTATTGGTGATGAAAACCAATTACCGGCAGTTACAACTCTTTCGGAAGAACAGGGCTTAATAGATAACGATAAGTTAAATCAGAAAGGTATTTACAATTTAAAAGAATCTCTCTTTAAAAGATTGAATCGACAAGCTGTAAGAAACGACTGGAGTCATTGTGTTGGGAAACTTGTTAAGCATTATAGAATGCACGATGATATAGCGAAACTTGTGAATTGCTATTATGACAACTCTCTTGAATATGCAACTGCTAGACAAAGAAAAGAAAGCAATGCGGGAAGAGGGTGTTTTGTAAACGTATCTAAATCAGGTACGCCTTTTAGAAGCGAATCAGAAGCAGGTATCGCAGCAAGTATAGCTTTAGAGTATAAAGATTACTCTTGTGGGATAATAGTTGCCTTTAGAGCTCAAATCAGTTTAGTACAAGAAGCATTACATGAACTGTGTATAGATGATATTACTGTAGATACTGTTGAAAGGTTTCAGGGTTCGGAGCGGGATATAATAATCTTCACACCTGCAATAAACTCAATCGCCGATTTTGAAAGGGTTCAATCACTCGATTCAGAAGGAAAGGTTGACAGAAAACTCAACGTTGCTATTTCCAGAGCCAGAGAAAGTTTTTTTCTCTTAGGAGATAGAACTATATTAAGTTGTAATTCGCATTACAAAAGGCTTTTAGAGCAGTTGACTGATTATAGACCGGAGTTTTAATGAATGTAAGAACAGATTGTCGAGAGTATAGAGGTGACCTTCCATGTAAACCTCACAAATTGCATGGAGTAAAATGTGATAGTTGCGATTATTATCAGGCTTTTGAGGAGAAGATACTCATTATAAAGCTTGGTGCAGCAGGTGATGTTATCAGGACAACTCCGATTTTACATAAACTGCGTAAGGGATATCCTAATGCTCAAATAGTCTGGTTAACACTTTACCCAATCTATATACCTCGCAATTATGTTGACACTGTTCTTGAATGGAATTTACAGAGTGTTCTCTGGCTCCAATCAATTGAGTTTGATCTCCTCTTTAATCTGGACAAAGATAAAGAAGCGCTAGGCTTGGCAACATTGATTAAAGCTAAGCAAAAGAAGGGATATCTCCCAAACGAGTATGGAAAATGTATCCCTGCTGATGAGGACTCAACGCATAAATGGAGAACAGGCATCTTTGATGACGAATGTATGTTTAACACAAAAAGCTATCCACAAGAGATTGTTGAGCTATGTGGTTTTAAGTATGAGATGCAGGAGTATATCTTCAATCTTACAAGTAATGAATATGAGTTTGACTTACCTGAAGAGAAAAAGGTTATCGGACTCAATACAGGTTGTGGGACCCGTTGGTTAACAAGATTGTGGGGAGAAGATAACTGGGTTGAATTATGCAAGTTACTCGATAGTAAAGGATATGTCCCTGTATTACTCGGTGGGCCTGTTGAAGATGAACTCAATCGAAAAATAGCTTCTCAAACTCCAGCTGTTTATTTAGGAACAATGAGTCTTGATAAGTTCTGCCATCTTTTCAATCAAATAGATTTATGTGTAACTTCTGTCACTATGGCTATGCATATAGCGATTGGATTGAAGAAGAAGATAGTTCTCTTAAACAATATATTTAACAAGTATGAGTTTGAGCTTTATGGATTAGGAACAATCCTTGAACCGGATAAACCCTGTAAGTGCTGCTACAAAAACAGCTGTCCAGAAGAGTGTATGAGTACAATCAAACCTCAAACAATTATGAGCGAGATAGAAGAGCTTCTAAAATGAAGATAGCATTTCTAGGTCCTGCTTGGCCATTTAGAGGTGGTATTGCTCAGTTTATTGCTATTCTTGCTGAGATGTTGGAAGAGCGTAGTCATGAAGTTACTGTCTTCTCTTTTATCAAACAATATCCGAAATTAATATTCCCCGGACAGGAACAGATAGATAAAAGTTCTAAGAAGATTGACTTAAACATTGTTCCCGTACTTACACCTTACAATCCACTAACGTTTCACAGGACCATAAAAGCCATTCTTGAAGCAAAACCTGATATAGTTGTG
Source organism: Cloacimonadales bacterium (SeqCode) (assembly GCA_963677495.2). GTDB lineage: Bacteria > Cloacimonadota > Cloacimonadia > Cloacimonadales > JAFGVF01 > Zophobacter. Next base: position 304,186 of record CAXXOU010000004.1, on the reverse strand, counting down.
TTCAAGTATTGGATTCCATTCTTTGCTCCCGCTTTTGGTTACATTTTAAAGAAGCTAAGAAAGCATGGAATTCGTACCCTCTGTATCTTCGATAATATTGAGTTTCATGAGAAATGGATGTTCGCAGATAAGCTCACAGAGTATGTTCTAGACTCAACTACTGACGCTATAACAATGTCAGAGAGTGTTTATCAGTCTTTAGTAACTAAATTCCCTGCTTTTCCTCATAGAAGTATATACAAGCTGAAACATCCAAACTATGATTTCTACAAAGAGAACCCTATCAAGCCAAAGGAAAGCATAACTAAGAAATTACTGTTCTTTGGCTATATCAAGAAGTATAAAGGTTTAGATATTCTTCTTGAAGCTATGCCCTTGATTTTAAAAGATAACCCTGATTTAAGACTAACAGTTGCAGGCGAAGTTTATGGAGACAGAGAAGTTTATAATAGCATTATAGATAAATATTCATTACATGAAAATGTTGAGTTCAACGCTAGATTTATTGCAAATGAGGAAGTAGAGCAATTCTTTACCAATGCTGATGTCTGCATACTTCCATATCGATCAGCAACTCAAAGTGGTATCACTCAATTAGCCTTTTCATTCTGTACTCCGGTGATTGCTACCGATGTTGGTGGATTAAGTGAAATCATTACAGAGAACTATAATGGTTTTTTGATAAAACCTGATAATCCCGAAGCAATTGCTCAAGCAGTGAATAAATACTATGCTGAGGAAAAATGTAGACAGTTTTCAATGAATATCTACAATCAACAGCAAAGTAATGAATTTAGTTGGGAGCCGTTCATAGAGACTATAGAGAAGCTTAAATGAAAAAACTTTTATTAATAACATACTACTTCCCTCCGGCTGGTGGGCCTGCAGTCCAGAGATGGTTAAGGTTCCTCAAATACCTTCCTGAACTAGGCTGGGACATCCATGTTATCACAACTGATAATGGTGACTATCCATTTATTGATGAGTCATTGTTGGCTGAAGTCCCTATGAATATTAAGGTTATTAGAACTAAGACACCTACATTTGGTAACATCTTTCATCTTTTTACCGGTAACAAAGAAAACAATATTCCTTATGGTTCTTTAAATAGCACTCATAATGATCTATTTTCAAAAAAACTTATGTATTGGATGCGCTTAAACCTTGTTGCACCTGATGCAAGAATGATATGGAACAAGTTTGCATATAGAGCAGCGGAAGCGGAAATAAAGAATGGTGATTTCAACGCCGTGATTACAACAGGTCCTCCCATTCAACTCATCTTGTTGGAATGAAATTAAAAAAGCAATTCAAGATTCCATGGATTACGGATTTCAGAGATCCATGGTCACAGATATTCTATCTTCAACTTGCTAAAACAGGGCAGATGGCTAATCATATGAATAAAAAGTTGGAGAGAAAGGTTCTTAGTAATGCTGATTTAAATTTAGTCGTTTCAACGCAAATTGCAAATCAGCTTCCGGAAGGTAACAAGAAGATTCTGCCTAATGGTTTTGATGCTGATAAGTTTTCAAAGATACCATATCATGCAAGTAATCGGTTCAGGATTAAGTTCATAGGCTCATTGACCCAAGGACAGACTCTGGCACCATTTGTTAAAGCACTGGATTTCTTTATCAAATCTCAGCTGGGTGATGATATTGAGCTAGAGCTAACCGGTAACTATTCTCAGAAACCCTACCTTTCAGAATACATAGTTTACAAACCATTCACTCCCCATAAGAATGCTATCGATAAGATGAGAAATGCTGAACTTCTCCTGCTGCCAATTAATACTTATACAGGTGCAAGCGGGATGCTTACTACTAAACTGTTTGAGTACATTGGCTCAGGTACTCCTATTCTTTGCTTTGGACCTTCGGATGGTGCGGCAGCTGAGATGCTAAGAAATTATGGTACAGGTGTTACTTGCGATTATTCTAATCAAACTGTTATTCTTGCTTATCTTGAAAAACTGTATAATGCTTGGCAAACCGGTGAACCCATTAGGAACAACAAGGATACAACTCCAATTCAATCTGAAAGTCAAACAAAGGTTCTGGATAAGTTTTTAACTGAAATCTTGTAGTCAGTGCCTTTTGCAATGACATACGGCATTTCAGAGAGTTTGTCGGCCTGATAAGTCAACGGACTTCCTAAAATGCACTTCGAAGTCGCATATCCCTGAATTTCGTTCTCCTCCCACACTTCGTTGCGGCCTGTCGGGGCGTAGCTTTAAAGCGAAGACTGGTGCAAGTCCGAAATAGACATACACAGTGCAGTTTGCAATGACTTAGCTATATTTATTGCTCTTTTCACTCACTTTTACTGCTCTATCCACCAACGCACTGTGTAAGCACTGCGATCCCACTGTGAAGGCACTGCCAACCCACTGTTTCACTGGGTGCACAGTGCGTGCACAGTGGGGAAACAGTGGGATAACTGTGTTTTGGTCGATGGTTAAATCCTGGAGTGAAACATCTATGTGATTGCAGTTTCCCGCGAATAAAATAGAACTAGAAATATTTATTTAATGCATACTAATCAGACAAGTACTATCAGACAAACTGCCATAGTCGGCTAACTCCATAAATCAGAACCGACGCAGTCGGTTAACTCCATACATAAAAAAAAAGGGACACAGACCGTAGTCTGTGTCCTAATCTTTGTGGTCTAAAACCTTATTAACAGCTTTTCGTGACTCCAAAACCTATAAGTCATATTCAAGTCTATTTTAAGGCCCAACATAAACTTATGCTTGACATTTAAAGCAAAAGTTTTACCAATTAAACAAGACAATATTTAGCAATTCAGGAGGGAATGTGTCAATGAAAAAATATCGACTTGGAATTGACTTAGGATCAACCTCGTTAGGATGGTGTGCTTTAGAGCTTGATGATGATAAAGAACCTATTGATATTCTCAGAATGGGGGTGAGAATATTTTCTGATGGTAGAGACGCTAAAACTAAAGAACCACTTGCAGTAACAAGACGCGATAAACGCTCGATGCGTAGGAATCATGACAGATATCTGATGCGTAGGGAACAACTTTTGAAAGCACTTAAAGCTAACGGATTAATGTCTGATGATAAAGTTGAGATAGAAAGACTTATCGGAATAGATCCCTATGAGCTTAGGGCTAAGGCGTTGGATGATAAGTTAACATTGCATGAAATTGGGAGAGCTATATTCCATTTAAGTAAACGAAGAGGGTTTAAAAGTAATCGTAAGCTTGATAGCAAGAGTAAAGATACCGGTCCAACGAAGAAGGCCATTGAGAACTTGAGGCATAAACTTGAAGAGAACAATTCGGAGACTATTGGGCAATACCTCTATGGACTAAATGCCAATTTAAGCAAATCACAGCACATTAAAAAGTGCTCTCTTAGATTCCATGCAGGGGAAACTGAAAAGGAGATATTTCCTAATAGAGCTTTAATAGAAGATGAGTTTGATAAGATATGGAGTAAGCAAGCTGAATATCACAACTCAATGACTAAAGCTTTGCATGATAAGATAAAAGATATTATCTTCTATCAAAGACCATTGAAAGCTCAGCCTAAAGGTCGTTGTATCTTCGAAACGAATGAGTTTAGAGCAATGAAGGCAAGTCCTTACTTCCAAGAGTTTAGGATTTTATCAGAAGTTAACAATCTCGAACTTGTGGATTTGGAGTTTAATAAAACACCCCTTACATCTGTGCAGAGAAACACTATCATTGAAATGCTAATGAAGCAGAAGACTGCTAAGTTTAAGGCAATTAGAAAGAAGATACTCCCCAAGAGTACATATGATATGTATAGCTTTAACCTTGAGGATGATAAGCGTAAAGAACTGAATGGGAATGTGACTTCGATTGATTTAAGCAATGAAAAGGCTTTCGGTAAAAAGTGGTTAGGTCTTCCTATTGAAAAACATCATGAAATTGTGAAGTTGATACTTAATGATGAGAATGACCCTGAAATAGAGAAGAATCTTATTGATTTACTACAAGTTGATTACGGTTTAACAAAAGAACAAGCTGATTATGTTGCACATTTACAGCTACCATCAGGCACAGGTAATCTCTCTGTTACAGCGATTAAGAAGATACTACCCAATTTACGCAAAGGACTTATTTATAGCGATGCTTGCAAAGAAGCCGGGTATAAACATTCAAAGCCGGGAACCGGAGAAGTGTTTGTTGACGGTGATTTACCATATTATGGGAAGTTGATGCCTACTAAGGTTATGTTTGCTAATCCAAATGGTGAACTTGATGAAGAGATTTACGGTAGAATCTCTAACCCAACCGTGCATATTGCCCTTAACCAATTGCGTAAACTTGTGAATCAGCTTACTATCGAGATTGGTGCTCCTTCGCAGATTGTGATTGAGTTAGCGAGGGATTTGAAGCTTAATAAGAAGCAGAAAGATGAAGTTAATAAAAAGCAATCTCGTGAAAGAAAGCATAATGAGGCAATTGCTGTAGAATTAGAAAAGCTTGGTGTTGCAGACTCATATTCCAATAGATTGCGGTATAAACTCTGGGAGGATTTGAATAAAGACCCTCTGAAAAGGTGTTGTCCCTATAGTGGAGTGCCAATTCCTCAGAGTGATCTATTCTCATCCCGCTTTGAAATAGAGCATATTTTACCCAAATCAAGAACCTATGATGATGGCTTTATGAATAAGACTATTTCACTTAGAGAAGCGAATAGGATTAAAGGTGAGAGAAGCCCTTATGAAGCTTTTGGTAGTAGTCCCAAAGGTTATGATTGGGATAAGATAGTTTCCAGAGCTAATGAACTCCAGAGTTATAGCAAGCGCAAACGCTTTGCCAAAGATGCAATGGAGAGGTTTGAGGATGAAGGTGCAATACTCGCGAGAATGCTCAATGATACACGCTATATGTCCAGAATTGCAAGGGAATATATGACCTATGTTGCAGGTCCTGATGATGTGTGGGTTGTACCCGGGCAGATGACTGCTAAGTTTAGACATTATTGGGGGCTGAATGACCTGTTATCTGATACAGGCAAGAAGGAAAGAACAGACCACCGTCACCACTCAATTGATGCACTTGTTGTTGCTCTTACATCTCGTTCTATGATACAACGTTATCACAGAGCGGTGAAGAAAAGTGGTGATTCCAGATTCTTAGAAAAGATGCCTGAGCCATTTGAAAGCTTTGTGGAACGAACTCAGAGTGTTGTTGATAACATTGTTGTTTCTCATAGACCTGATCATGGGAATGCAGAAAGAGCAATCCGAACAGGTAAAGCGATTGGGGCTATTCATCAGGAAACTGCATATTCTGTGTTTGAAGGTGAGTTTGATGGAACCGTAAACAAGCCCGGATATGTGTGGACAACTGTTAGAAAGCCCATCTCATCATTTACTTCAGCAAAGGATTTTAAGAAGATTAAGGATAGAAATTTGGCACTGGATATGAAACAGTTCCATGATGAACATTTTGATAGTAAGTTTCAGGTAATAATGGATAAATATACAGAAGAAACAGGAGTTAAATCAGTAAAGATTATTGAACTGAAGAAGGAAGCAACCCTGTTCGCTGTAAGAGATAAAACCGGTAAAGCATATAAGCATTTTGCTGGAGGAGGAAACTACTGTGCTGATATCTTTGCCTTCCCTGAAAAGTTCAAGGATAAGAAGTTAGCCGGTAAATGGAAGTGTGAGATAATCCCACTCTTTGCAGTACATCAGCATGGCTTTGTGCCAAACTGGAAACAGGAATACCCAATGGCAAAAAGGATTATGCGTTTGCAGATTAATGATATGGTGGCTCTTGATACTGATGATGGAGTTAAGTATTTTAGAGTCAGGAAAATGACTAATGGAATCATGTACCTTAGAGTGGATACAATATCTACAAAACCAAAAGGTAAAGAAGATGTTGGAGAACAGTATGGTGCAAATAAATTAAAAGAATATAACGCACGTAAGATAACTGTAACTATCACAGGAAGAGTAAAGGACAGATATGTAAACAAGTAAACCTCAGTAGGAGATGGAGGGAAAATGAATTATCTTGAAATATCAAGAAACAACATTTCTATATCAAAAGAGCGAGGATTTTTGATTGGGAAGTCTGATGGAGAATGTATAGTCAAAAGAGCATTCGATACATTCGAGTGCCTGATAGTCTCAGGTTTTGGGATTCGTTATAGCCATAATCTGGTTATAGAACTATGTAGTAGAAATATCCCTATGATAATCTGTGGGTCTAACTTTATGCCTTGTGGCTTTCTATCCGGTACGGAAGTTAATTATGACCTTTCAGGTAGATTAAATGACCAAATATCTGCGAGTAAAGCTTTCAATGATAGACTTTGGCAGACAATTATACGCATGAAAATCAAGAACCAATATCTTGTTCTGAAAGCTTATGATATTGATGACAAAGTGTTGTTAAGAAGTATCAGGACAGTACAGTCAGGTGATGTAAGTAATGTAGAAGGTCAGATGGCTTCACGCTATTGGAAAGATCTGTTTGGTAAGGAGTTTAGAAGGAATTTTGATAAACCCGGGATAAACTCCTACCTTAACTTCGGGTATGCGATTCTAAGAAGTACAGTTGTAAGAGCAATTGCAGCATCGGGACTACATCAGAGCCTTGGGATTCATCATTGTAACAGGCTCGACCCGTGGTGCCTTGCTGATGATATGATGGAACCGTATCGTCCATATGTAGACTATCATATAATGAAGATGGGTATTGATGATGAAAGCGAGCTTACACCACAGACGAAAAAAGAACTTCTGGGATTTATGGAATATACAGGGGAGATGTGTGATAAGCATTGGGCTCTCTATAACTGCATTCAGAACTCAATAGATTCACTGGTTAAGACATATCGTGAGAAGAAGAATCTTCTAATATTCCCGGAATTAGAACAATGCTGAGTGGGTATAGACTTATGTGGATGATGGTATTATTTGATTTGCCTGTAACTTCCGGTGAGGATAGACGGAATGCTTCAAAGTTCAGAAAGTTTCTACTTGATAATGGTTTTGAAATGTCCCAGTTCTCTGTATATCTTAGGTTCTGTGGTTCTCGTGATAAAGTTCAATCGATGGTAAAAAAGCTTGACGAAAAAGCACCCCTTAAAGGTAAAATCTCTATCCTTTTTTTCACTGATAAGCAATTTGGCTCTGTAATAAACATAAGAAATACGGAGAAAATCGGACCTCAATTACCCCCTGAACAGCTTGAAATCATCTGGGAAGATCTATAAAATAATAGCGGAACTCACTGAAAAACAGTGGGTTCCGCAAAGCCTATTAAAGACTCATAGGTTTTGGAGTCAAGCTGTAACTAGAATCTGAATGCAAGTCTGCAATTAAGCATTAAAGACTCATAGGTTTTGGAGTCAAGCTGTAACGAGTAATGGATAATGTACAGCATGACAGCGATTAAAGACTCATAGGTTTTGGAGTCAAGCTGTAACTTTAGGTTGTGAATAATGCTCATCAATCATATTAAAGACTCATAGGTTTTGGAGTCAAGCTGTAACGATAGGAACAACAACCAGCTTTCCATTGAGATTAAAGACTCATAGGTTTTGGAGTCAAGCTGTAACTTACACTAAAATACAAGCATGGTGGAAGTGATTAAAGACTCATAGGTTTTGGAGTCAAGCTGTAACTAATGCACTATAGATAGAATCAGCACCACCATTAAAGACTCATAGGTTTTGGAGTCAAGCTGTAACACAACCCAATTATCAGCAGTTGCAGGGTCGATTAAAGACTCATAGGTTTTGGAGTCAAGCTGTAACCTTTTCCATTGTGACATTCCAAGAACGTTTATTAAAGACTCATAGGTTTTGGAGTCAAGCTGTAACATATGGTGCTGACATTTATCCTTCCTCGTTATTAAAGACTCATAGGTTTTGGAGTCAAGCTGTAACGAAGATGTAGGTGTTACAATTACCGGTGCTATTAAAGACTCATAGGTTTTGGAGTCAAGCTGTAACAGAGATGGTAATGGTGATATGATGAGCCCTATTAAAGACTCATAGGTTTTGGAGTCAAGCTGTAACTTACACCTCTAGGAGGATTTTTTAGCGGTTATTAAAGACTCATAGGTTTTGGAGTCAAGCTGTAACAAGCATGTATGATTCAATATTAGTTAGATTATTAAAGACTCATAGGTTTTGGAGTCAAGCTGTAACACTCCGGAAGATATTGAACCAAATAATTTTATTAAAGACTCATAGGTTTTGGAGTCAAGCTGTAACGGAAAAATTCCAATTACTTCTTCCTCATCTGATTAAAGACTCATAGGTTTTGGAGTCAAGCTGTAACTTTCAGGGAAAGGAACATCGTCATCTGTTTATTAAAGACTCATAGGTTTTGGAGTCAAGCTGTAATGGGGAAATGCAAAATGAAAAATGCTGAATGCAAGATGAAAGATTAAAAATGTTAAGATCAACCATTCTCAAGGTCTACGACTATTTAGAAGGTTTATTGGTTCGCTTTATGGTTCGCTTCATAGTTGTGTGACAGGACAAACCGACGCAGTCGGTTAACTCCATGAAAAAGTTAACTCCATAAATGAAAAAGGCTACCGTTTCCGGTAGCCTTAATATACTAGATGTTATTCCTAATCTTCCCAAACTCTGAAGCGTTGGTTTGGATAAATAAGGTCAGGGTTCTTAATCTTATCTTTATTCAGTTCATATATACGTTTCCACATGTGAGGATTATCGTATATCTCTTTTTGTTTAGCGATACCCCAAAGAGTGTCACCTGTTTTAACCTGATAAAGGCCGTTAAACAGTCTTCTGATTCTAAGAACCTGCTCAGGATAGATAAGGTTAGGGTCGCTAATCTTATCACGGTTAAGCTCATATATTTGTCTCCACTTGAGAGGATTATCAAATACCTGAGGTAAAGCTGCAATCTTCCAAAGAGAATCACCAGGTTTAACAACATATTTATCTACGAGTTCAACCTCTTCAACTTCCTCAACAATTGGTTCTACCTCTTCAACTGTTTCTTCGATTGGTTCTTCAACCGGTGGATTAGCTGGTTCTACTACTTTCACAGTATCAGCTTTCACAGTATCAACTTCAGCAATCCATTTTGGGATCTCATAGTTCACGACAAGTTGCTTGTGAATTGGTTTTCCATTAACAGCTCTTGTAGAGATGTCGAAGACATTTTTTCCCTCTTTCAACTTAAGAGGTAATGAGAAGTTCTTTTTACTATATTCATGCAACTTGGCAGTAAGAAGCTGAGTTTCATCATTCAAGTTAGCTTTAATGAAATAAAGTCTGTCTGCATCTTCAACACCAAAATCAACATGAATAGAATCAACTTCTGTATCAAGTACTTCAACACCTTCAAATTCATTATATATTGCAATAACAGGATATTCCTTAACAAGCTCGAAAGTTGCCTGAACACCATAGTTTGTTCCCACAAGCTCCTCTTCCAGGAAGTAATCATACTTCACGTCAAAGGTCCAATAGTTGAAAGTATGGAATGAAGGCATCACTGATATCTTCTCTTGAGAAACAGAAGTTTTTACTGAGAACCATGGAGCAGGAATGCTAAAAGCAAAATCAAGACCGAAGTAGTGCTCTTCATCTTCGAACTGATAACTTGCACCAAGATCAAAGTGTTTGTTTATATCCCACTTTATGTATGATTCTGCCATAATAGGAAGCTTATCTTCACCATTGTTCATAGAGATATCCGGTTGGTTCAGATAATAACCTGCACCACCAAACTCTAACTTATCTTTAATAAGTGTAGTATGGAAACTAGCACCTACTGTTGGCTGGAAAACACTCTCATCAGCTATTGTTTCTTCTTCATTGAAAATCATACCTGAAGTATCATAAGCTCTGTTAACGAAACCACCAGAGAGAGCTAAAGCAAATCTCTTCCTGAAGTTGAACCCTAAAGAAAGGTTACCGAATGTCTCACGATAGACATCATCCATCTTTGTGGTAGCATCGAGTTCGAGACCAAAGTTACCATATATATGAGGTTTTGCAATCATCAATCCGAAGTTATCAAAACCATCATCGAATTCCTGATACTCTTTGTTGTAGAAGGTTGAGAATTTGAAGTATTTCCCAAACATCTCTTGAGCAGGAACATAATTATCAAATGCCATAGCAAGAACAGAAGTAGCAACCAGAACAGTTATTAATATTATCTTTTTCATGTTCACCTCCTACTTCACCAAGTAAATCTTGCCGCGTTTGTATCGTTTCCCCGCTCGTTCTACTACGTAGAGATACGGTCCACTCTTACACTCGTCACCATCATCGTTATTACCATCCCAAGTTAATGGTTGGCTTGATTGACCGGAGACATCGTATATTTTGCGACCTTTAAGATTGTATATTGTCATTTTTACACTCTGTACGTTATCTGAGATAACCTTAAATTTGAAGATATCGTTTTTGCCGTCACCATTAGGGGTGAATGCATTTGGTTCTGACTGATGAGAATATCCATTTACAGCGATATTGACGCTTGGAGTAACATCATCATTAGAAGCAATCTCTACGTTTCCGCTGTAGGTCATATCGTCTGTCGGAACAAATCTAATCTGAAGGTCAGAGGATAATCCGGCAGCTATATCAACATTGTTAAGAGTAGATACCCAATCAGTATCTCCTGACATCCTGACCTCGAAACCAGGTGGAGCGTTGATTGATTGAATCTCTAACGTTTTATTACCACTATTGGAAACTGTTATGTCATATGGAGCTGAGTGGTCATCTGTATAAACTAGACCAAAGTCGTGTGTAACTTCACTCAGTCCTATGATAGCATCAAGCTGTTTCACGATAGCTCTAACCATTGAGTTACCTGTTAAAAGTGGATTCCAAACACCGGCTGTTTTTCTAAAAGTGTCACCAATAGTGTCACTATCCAAACCGATACCCCATGGGTCTGGAGTTCCTAAGATTCTAATAAAGAATAAATCACCTGTAAATGATGGCCTTGCGTTTTCAGGTAAGGTAAGGAAGTTCCAACCGAGATTGATTTGAGAAGCAGGATAAGTTGCAGTCATACCCGTAACCTCATTATCCGGCAATGGACCTTCATCTGAGAATTCTACAATCAAATCATCAGTTGATAAATCAGTAACAAATATTGCTACCTTTGTGAGAAGGAACTCAGATCTGTGCATAAGCATATAGCTAACTGCAAGTTGAGTATCCGGGTCCATTGTTATAGCACCTTCCTGTGTACCATCATCATGTGCTATGAAGTCTTCGCCGTTTTCTAAGATATGAGTACTAACAGTATTTGAAACAGCAGTTTCTCCCTGCCATACTTCACCATCAATAAGAGCTGTAACTCTGTAGAAGATAGTCTGGCTTTCAGAAGGAGCAGCATACTCATAACTTGTCTCTTCCATAGTTACATCAACCAACTCTGAGTAAATACCATCATAAGAATCAGATGTATAAACTCTATAGCCTGTTATCCAAGCATCAGTTGGAGGAACAGCCCATTGCAAGTTGATTGTATCAGTAGTGAATGTATTAACCCGTAACTCGGTAGGACCGTAAATCTCATTGATCACTCTTAGTTCAAATGTCTTACTATCCTGACCAGCAACGTTTTGCCCATTAACTGTGATAGTATGTAATCCATACTGAGCGAAGTTTGGAGTCCAGCTAATCATACCTTGAGCATCAACTTGCATTCCCTGAGGAGCTCCTTCAAGTGTGAAGGCAATATCAGGATATGCATAGAACTCAACCTGATATTCGAATGTATCAGTTTGACTATTAAGTATGAATTGATTATCAATTGGTTGAATAACCGGAACATCTGAAACGTTGAGTACTGTTACATCGAATGTGTCAGATACTTCTTCATTAAACTCATCAATAGCTGTGACTGTTATAGATTCAGTTCCATACCAATCCATCAATGGCTCAATAACTAGAGTAGTACCGGATAATGAAACTGACATATTGTCAGGATCACTAGGATCGAACTGTAATGAACCACCGTAGATGATGTCAGCATCATCAAAATGGTTTGTAAGATTAATATGTGAATCGATTGTGTTTTCATCCATTTCAAAGTCTTCAATTTCTAATGATACAAACGGCTCATCGTTAACCGCATCAATAGTAACGATTACTTCTATAGAGATAGTGTCTCTGCCTTTTCCAGTTGCAGCATCGTCATCAGTAGCACTGATAATCAATGTGTCAACTCCGCAAGCATTGTTTACTGCTGTAAGAGTCAGAATACTACCTTCAACTGATGGTTGTATGATTGCTGGAGTATTAGACATTGCTGCTGAGAACGTGATAACATCACCGGCATCGTCATCTCTAATATAGTTGTTTAAATCATATGTTAATGGAGTTGCATAGTCTTCAACCTCATTTACAGGGTCAAATATAGCATACGCATATGGGGCATCATTCACATTTTCGACTGTGATCTGGAACTCCTGTAAAACTAATACTTCGATAATTCCGTCGTAGGCTGTCAAAGTAACAGCCCAAGTACCGACATGACTGTTGTCTGGTGTTCCTGTCAGTGTCCCCATTCCCATACCATTATCGGTAAATGTTAACCATGCCGGAGCAGTTGCATCAAGTGTAATAGTGTTCCAGGCATTCTGGTCAGTAACTTCAACATTGTATGTATATTCCACATCTTCAGTAGCATCTGTTACAGGAGTAGATAAAAATACAGGAAGATAGTTGTCTTCATGAACTCTTATATGAATATCCTGATAAATAACTTCAGTTCCATCTGTAGCTTCTAGAGTAAAGTCATAAACACCATAATCGATACTTGCAGGTGTACCTTCAAAGCTTGCTGTTCTATCAGTATTATCAGTGAAAGTTAACCATGCCGGAACTGTACCAATAATTGAGAAAGCAATGTTATCTGCTGTATCATTGTCTTGAACAGTTGCAGTGTATGAGTAAAGATCTCCTACATTAGCAAGCGTATCAACAAGTGTTACAAAGAACGGAAGGTCATTAATCGGATTCACAACTATGTCAAATGTATCAGTTGCGAGGTTTGGTGATATTTGATCATCTGCTGTAACGTTGATTGTTGCAGTGCCAAACCAGTCAGATATTGACTCAATTGAAAGAGTTGAGCCATTTACAACTGTATTGACTTGGCCACTTTGAACAGATGCATTATATATCAATGCATCACTATCAGGGTCATTGAAATGTGGTGCTAAATCAAAGGATATGTCTGCAAAGTCTTCATCCTCTACCATATCACTAATAGCAGTGACTAGTTGTGGATCATCATTTACATTGATTACGTCTATTACGAAGAATTGCTGTACAGCTGCTGCAATTCCATCCGAAACAGTTAACTCAACATTGTGTTGTCCAACTTCATTGTTTGTTGGAGTACCAACTAAGCTTGCAGTTCCATCACCATTATCGGTAAATGTTAACCAGGTCGGTACTAACTGCCCGTTTATGGTCAGAGTGGCCCATGCATTAGCATCTGATGTTGTGATATTGTAACTGTATTGTGTGTCTTCATTCACAGAAGTTACTTCGGTAGAAGTAAAGACAGGTGCATAGTTGTCTTCATGTACTCTAATGTAAATATCATGCTGAACTGTTTCAGTAGCATCACTAACATTGATTGAGAAGTCATAGACTCCATATTCACTACTTTGTGGTGTACCGGATAATGTTGCAGTTCTATCTAAATTATCTACTATAGATAACCATGATGGAAGGTTAACAGGAGTGAAAGTAATAGTATCAGGAGTATCAGGGTCTTGAACTACTATAGTATATGTATAGTTAGTTCCAACTGTGGCTAGAGTGTCATTTACTGATGTAACAACCGGAATATCGTTAACCGGATTGATTACCAGGTCAAACGCATCACTAACCGATGCTCTTGATTGTTGGTCATCCGCAGTTACAAGAATAGTTGTAGTACCATTCCAATCAGCAACTGAAGTGATTGTCATTAAATTAGCATTTATACTTACACCTATTTCAGTAGCAACACTAGTGTCGCTATAAAGAAGTGTGTTACCGTCGATATCATTGAAGTGTTGGTTTAAATCAATTACGATTGGTGTTTCAAAATCCTCTACCTCAACTAAGTCCGGTAAAGGAGTTGATACAGTAGGCCCATCATTAACATTATTTACGATAACAGTGAAACTCTGTACAACCGGTGTAGCCACACCATCAGAAACAGCTATTTCTAGTTGATGAGAGCCGACTTCGCTATTAGTAGGAGTTCCACTAAGAACTGCAGTACCATCATCATTATCTGTTAGAGTAAGCCACAATGGCATTGTCTGAGCGTAGATGTCAAGGTTAGCCCAAGCATTAGCATCTGTTGTTGTAATGTTATATTGATATAAATCATCTTGATTAACTGTAAGAACTGGTGTAGATGTAAATACAGGAGAAACATTATCCTCATGCACTCTTATATGAATATTTTGCTGTGTAGTTGATGTGCCGTCTGTTGCTTCAAGTACAAAGTCATATACTCCATAATCACTACTTTGAGGATTACCATCGATTGTGGCAGTTCTATCAGTATTGTCTGTGAAGTTTAACCAGGCAGGAAGTCCGATTGGGTTGAAACTGATAACATCAGTTACATCAGGATCCTGAACTACAGCTGTGTACACATAGTTGTTACCAACAATTGCAAGTGTGTCATTTGTAGTTGTGAAAACAAGTGCATCATTTACCGGAGCTATGATTACATCGAATGTATCACTAACAGAAGCTCTTGTTTGTTGGTCATCTGCAGTAACTTGGATTGTAGTTGTACCATTCCAGTTAAGTACTGAGTTTAATGTAAGTGTATTCCCAACTATTTCAGCATCAATCTCAGAGGCAACATGTACTATACTATATATAAGGTTATTACCATCAATGTCTGTGAAATGTTGATCAAGGTTGATGATAATCGCGTTAGTGAAGTCTTCTTGAACATTCTGATCAGGAAGTGGAACACTAACAACTGGTCCATCATTAACATTAATTACTTCTATAGTAAAGACTTGATCAATAGGGACAGATACTGTGTCATCAACTCTTAGAGTTACGTTATGGAATCCTACTTCAGCATTACCAGGTGTTCCTGTAAGAGTTGCAGTACCATCACCGTTATCAGTGAATGTCAACCATGCAGGAAGAATCGGTGATGTTATAACAATTGTTGCCCATGTGTTTGGGTCTTCAGTGACAACATTATAAATATAGTTGTTATCTTGTAAAACTGTAACAACAGGTGAGCTGGTGAATGTTGGTGAATAGTTGAATTGGTTCACTGTAATAGTGAAGCTTCTATCAAAAACACCACCAACACCATCATCTACTCTTAGAGTAACTGTGTGGTTTCCAATTTCATTACCATCAGGTGTTCCTTCTAAGTGCCCTGTATTGTCACCATTATCTACGAAGGATAACCATGTTGGAATTGATATAGCACTAAGGCTTAAGTTAGGATTATCAGGGTCAGTTGCAACAACATCAAACTGATAAAGCTCTAACTCGTTTATAGTTATATCTGTAGGGAACACAGAGAAGGCAGGAGTGTCATTGACTTGGTTAACAGTTATAATGAAGTTCTGCTCTATTGGATTCGCAATCTGATTGTCTGTTAAAGTAAGAGTTACATTGTGTTGTCCTACATCAGGATCATCAGGTGTTCCACTCAGGGAAGCTGTTCCATCATTGTTGTCAATGAATGTTAACCAAGCTGGTAGTACTGTAGCATTTATATCCAATACTGCCCAAGTATTCGGGTCTGAAGCAGTAATATTATAACTATACAGTATATCTTCTGTAGCTGAAGTAATAGGGTTGGATGTGAATAGTGGTGGATAATTAAAGGCATCAACCGTAATGTTGAAGTTCTGCTCAACAGGAGTAGCAATAATGCCATCAGTTGCAGAAAGTATTACATTATCTGAGCCAAGAGCAGTACCATCAGGAGTACCAGTTAATACTGCAGTACCATCACCATTGTCTGTGAATGTTAACCAAAGAGGTTTTACTACATCCATGATTGTTATTACAGCACCATCATCAACATCATTTACTGTAATGTTGTATGTATAAACGAATCCTTCCGTTGCGGTTGTTACCGGAACAGAAGTGAATACAGGTGCGTCATTAGTATTAGTAACATCAATAGTGAAGCTTTGTTGGACAGGTTGAGAAACACCATCTGTTACTTCAATAATTACAGGATTATTTCCAACATGCTCGTTAAGAGGAGTACCTTCTAAAAGAGCAGTTCCATCTCCATTGTCAGTTAATACTAACCAGCTTGGTAGAGTAGGTGCAGCAAATGAAAGTACAGCCCAGAAATTTGCATCATTGGCTGTTAATGTATATTGATATAGCTGGTCCTCAATACCATCTGTAATTGGTACAGAAGTAAATACAGGAGGTGTATTCTGATCGTAAACTGTGATTGTGAATACTTGCTGTATTGGAGTTGCAATAATTCCATCAGTTGCTTCAAGAATTACATCATGAGCTCCTAAGTCAATTGCTCCAGGTGTACCTGAAAGTACAGCTGTACCATCTCCATTATCGGTTATTGTGCACCAGTTAGGTATTAAAAGACCTGTTATTGATATTGATGCCCAAGCATTGTTATCTTCAACAACAATATTATATGCGTATGGTTGATCTTGTAATGCTGAGTCAATAGGATTAGATGAGAAGTAAGGAGCTTCGTTGGGCTCTCTAACTTCAAGAACAAAACTCTGTTCAACAGGACTAAGTACTTCTCCATCATCTACAAATAATGAGATGTTTTCAATACCATCATCTCCTAATTGTGGAGTTCCAGTAAGAATACCGGTACCGTCATTATTATCTGTAAAAGATAACCAACCAGGTAAGGCAGAAGATGTTAGATTTAATGTCTGGTTTGCATCAATGTCATCAACTGTTACATTGTAAACATAGAGCTGATTCACATTACTAATTAACACCGGGGTGCTAGTGAAGAACGGTGCATCATTCATATTGTTTACTGTAATGTCAAATGTCTGTTCAACAGGCGTAGTAACATATCCATCTGATAACTCAATTGTGATTGAATTATCTCCAACAAAATCATTTGTTGGTGTTCCTGTTAAGAGGGCTGTCCCATCACCATTATCTGTAAGGGTTAACCAAGTAGGTAAGTTGTTTGCACTAATTGTCAAAACAGCATCAGGATTATTATCAGTTGTGCCTATATTGTAAGTATAAACAGCATCTTCATCTACTAATGTTACCGGTTGAGTTATGAAAACAGGAATACTGTTAACATAAATATCAAAACTCTGTTCTGCTGGGGTAGGTATTATATTATCAATTGCAGTGAGTGTAACTGCATGGAAACCTAAGTCAGCAGGTGCTGGTGTACCACTTAAAACACCTAAGCCATTTCCATTATCTGTAAATGAACTCCAACCAGGTAAAGTCGTAGCACCTAGAATTATTGGGTCTCCGGGGTCAACTTCAATAGCTTGTGCATTATAAGTATAAGCAACATTCTCGGTCGCTACTGTAACAGGAGTAGAAACGAATCTAGGAGCATCATTCACAGGTGCTAGATTAACTGTAAATGTATCAGTTATCCAGTCTCTAGTTTGATTTGAAGGTCTAATTCCACCAGATGCATGTTGATCATCAGCTGTTACTTCAACGTCGGTAGAGCCGAAGAAATCAGGTGCAGGAGAAAGAATCAAATCTGTACCCACAACATTTGCTCTTATCTCTGCAAAATTAGAAGTTGCAGAATAAACTAGTGTTGTATTTGGATCTATATCATCAAAATGGTTTCTTAAATCTATCACAATATTCGGTGTGAAATCTTCAACAGTATTTTGATCAGGTATTGGTACTGTCACAAAAGGTGGGCTGTTCACATCAATAACTTCAACATTAAAGCTCTGAGTTACATTTGAACTAATAATACCATCAGTCAGTGTTAGTGTTACCGGATGGAAACCTACATGTACATTAAGAGGGGTACCTGTAAGTAATCCTGTTCCATCACCATTATCGGTAAAAGTAAGCCAATCCGGATGCACTGTAGCATCTAAAGCTAAATTACTTCCTCCATCTACATCTTCTGCAGTTACATTGTACTGATACAGACTACCTTCATCGACTTGCAATATTGGGTTAGATGTAAAACGAGGAGCATCATTAGTATTTATTACATTTATCACAAACTGCTGAAGTACAGGTGTATCAGGTGTAACCCAATCCCAAATATCTATTGTAACAGGATTAGCTCCAACATGATCATTGGTTGGAATACCGGAGAGTGTAGCGGTATTGTCACCATTATCGGTAATTGTTAGCCATTCCGGAAGCACAGATGAATCTATGTAAACACGATTTGTATCTGCATCAGAAGTCGTGATTATATACTCGTATAATGAGTCCTCATAAGCACTTGTTATTGGGATGCTTTCATATACAGGAGGTACATTAGAAAGCTGAACAAGCATAATATTGTGGATTGTTTGAGATGCCCCTGATCCACTATAGCCAAAGTCACTCATAACAAAATCTACGAAATCATACCCGGTTTCCCCCGCTGGTACAGTATATGTTACATTATCTAGATGAGCATTTATTGTATCCAAGTTTCCGGTCAAAGTTACATTCCCGGTACCATTATTGGAAACATATCTTGATCGAGCACCATGGAATGTCATAGTACCTCTTTCAGTAATAATGTTGACCATCATTACATTATTGCCTATATCCGGATCAAAAATATCCAATGAATCTTCAGGAGCAAACGTATGATTCATCGGAGAAGTTATTGGAATAAACACTTGAAGTGTATCAGCCTCATGCTCGTTCTTATAATAAACAGCCGGAACATCATTTATAGATGTTACTGATATTAGTCCGTTGTCCGAAGCTGCACTAATACTCATCGTATCACCGTTTACAGTTGCATTTATACGAGAGGCTGAGAGCCCATCTGTTTTGTCCCAAGCCCTAAAAGCAAATGATGCTGTCCCATGGAAATTAAGGTTTGGTAAGAATCTCATTCTATGAGTCTGATCTCCGGTTAACTCACCATCAAGAAGTAGGGCATTTGTTTCAAATTGGTCATTGACCCCGATCTGTTGACTAATACTTTGCCAATTATCACCATTGTTGGTAGAGTATTCCCAAGTACCGTTTGTATTATCCACAGATATAACTGCCATAGCTTCTACAGCGGTAGTGTCTACATCATATATAGAACCGTTAGGAATAATACTACTTATAGAATTGCCATCATTATCTAAATCATCTTCTGGGATGGAAGTTAATCTAGGTGTATATCCGGTATTAAGTACAGGTGCATCATTTACCGGATTAATCCAGAAAGTCAGCTGTCTTACAACATCCTGTCCGCCACCTATTCCACTCCAGAACTGGTCATTTATGCGGATTGTCAAAACTTCTGTATGATTCAAATCCTGGTTTGGATAGTAATATGAACAATCATCAAGTATTTGATTAAGCTCAACCAAGTCAGTCACGATTGTAACATTAGAAGTACCGTTACCGGAAATGAATCTTCCGCTAACGTTTACAAAGTCAAGGATGCCTTTCCTTGCTTCTATATCAAAAATGATTTGATTATTGCCAATATCAGGGTCATCTACGATTAACTCACCTGACTGAAAGTGATATGAAGTATCTTCGTCAATATCAAACCCTAAATCCATTACTCCGGTCACTTCTTGACCATTGTAATATAGAACCGGATCATCATTTACGGCAAGTATAGTAATTCTAGCAACATCTTCATTAGAACTGAACGATGTACTGCCACCATTTAAAGAAACGTCAGCTGTAAGTCCAGTGATACCTGCTACTCTATCCCAAGCTCTGAACTTAAAATAGGAAGCTCCATCATAAGGAATGTCCGGTGGAGTCCACGCTAATGTGTCAGGATAATCTGGTAAAGGTACAAACCTTATCTTGTTTGTCTGCCCACCTGATAAGGAGCCATCCAACAGTCTTGCTTGTGTTGAAATATCAACAACTGAGCCTGTAGTTGCTGAAAAATCATGCCAACTTGCACCATCATTCAGTGAATATTGCCAACTACCATTAGTGTTATCAACTTCTGTAACAGCAATAGCTGATACAACACCTCCATCTCCATCTGTTATCGAAGCAGGATCAACTATCTGTTGTACAGTGTTACCCATACTATCTAGATCACCCTCCTGTATAGAAACTAGAACAACATCATAAGATGTGTCTAGCACCGGAGCAACATTTCGCACTGTTGCTTGCAATGATAACAAAGTCAACAATAGGAAAATTACAATTACTAGTTTTAACTTCATATGCACACTCTCTTTAATAGTTTTCAGGGAACAGGGCTCTCTCGACCCCTTCTATGATGATATGTAATGCCATCATATGTATTTCCTGAATGCGATCAGATGTGTCACCGGGTACTATTATTTCCCGATCACACTTCCCTCTTAATCTACCACCGTCCTTTCCAAGAAGGGCGATCGTGGTAGCCTTCATTTCCTTAGCTTTATTTAAACCCTTAATGATGTTACCGGAATTTCCACTTGTTGATAATCCAATAACAACATCTCCATCTTTGACGTAAGCCTCTACCCCACGAGCGAAAATGTCTTCAAACCCGTAATCGTTGCCTACACATGTGATATGTGAACTGTCACTTAATGCTATTGCCGGTAAAGCTCTCCGATCTTTTCTGAATCGACCTGTAAACTCCTCAGCAAAATGCATTGCATCAGTTGCACTGCCTCCATTTCCAAAAATTATTACTTTATTTCCTTTGTTAAAAGCTTCGATCAGACACTGACTGATAGCTTCAACCACTTGCAAGTTCTCGTCTGTAATAAACTGATCAAGTACTTGCTGAGCATCTGTAAATGCTCGTTTAATAATATTATACATTAACGATACCTCGTCTAAATAATAATCAATTTTGGTGAAATCCAATATTAAAAGCTATTGTTAACTTACAATTTACTATTGTAGACAATTTCCCAATAACACATTACAACGCAATATCTGATAATGTCAAGTAATTATTAGCTAGGTAATTAAGCTTAACATATGTGGTAATTGGAGCTGAGAGATATCTGTTAGTGATTTACCTCTCTTACAAGAAGTTGAGAGCTTCTGTGTTATCAGCCATTTTCTGATATACGATTTCTCCTGCTATCATTGTTAAATCTGACTCAATACACAACCATTCTTCCAGCTCTTTACTACTATTCGTAGTCCCAGGTAAGGAATCCAAAATAATTAAATCAGCAAGTTTATCCTGCTCGATAGAACCTCTTAGTTTTTCTGACATAGAGCCCTTGGCAGCATCTATCGTATATCCCCTAATTGCTTGCATAACTGATAATGTTTGCTCAGGTGTCCAGCTTTCGTTTTCTGGTTTGTTCAAGTATTTTCTTGTTACAGCTGAATAGATTCCTTCAAATGGATTTATAGTTTCAACCGGTGCGTCAGAACCAAAACCTAAGGTCACACCTTTATTCAATAGTGATTTAAGTGGATAAACATTTTTCTCACAATGAGGCCAATATTCTTTGATTGTTTCAACATCAGCTTTAATATGAACAGGTTGTACCGCACAATAAACATCATTTTCGATCAAATAGTGGTGATCTTCAGGCCTGATACACTGTAAGTGTTCAATTCTATGGGGAAGCTTAACTCCCAGTTCATTATTAACTCGCTCAAAAACTCTTAAGATCAAGTTGTTACACCTGTCTCCTATCCCATGAATAGTGCTACTAACCCCGTTTAATGCACCTTTCTTAACTAGTTTATAAAGTTCCTCTTCAGGAAGTATTACCATTCCATAATTCTCTGTTCCGGAGTATGGCTCATACATCCATGCTGATTGTGAGCCTAGTGAACCATCCATGAAGATTTTCATGCCACCGATTTTGATTGTTTCATCTCCTGTGTATGAAGTGATGCCTTTTGAGATTATAGAGTCCAATATAGCGGATGGGAAATGCCAACAGAATCTGAACTTAAGATCTTCACTACACATCTCTTTGTAGAGTTCAAACTTCTCCTCGTCCTCTCATCACATGTACACCTGTAAGCCCATACTTATAGCATTGCTGAACTGCCTTATTAACAGCTTTCTTCATCAGTTCTTTGGAGTAAGAAGGTTTAACACTATCAATTAAATCCCAAGCCTTTTCATAAGTAAAACCATCCGGCTCTCCATCATCAAATCTACCTATCTTACCACCGTCAGGATCAGGAGTATTTCTATCAATTCCGGCTCGTTCAAGTGCTAGACTATTGCATATCTTTGTATGGAAATCTTTACTCTCAATCGAGACAGGTATATCCGGGAATATCTCGTCTAGTAAAGTCTTATTAAAACCGGTAAGATCAGGATATATATTCTTATTCCAACCACTACCCCCTACCCATTCAATCTCATCTGACATTTTAGCACGATAATCTATTAGAATCTTACGAACATCTTCAACTGACTGAGCAGGATTAAGGTCAACAGCGAAGAAGGTTTTTGCATACTCAAAGAAATGAGTGTGAGTATCGATAAATCCGGGAAGTAAAACTCTTCCTTTCAAATCTATAACTTCAACTGTGTCAGATGCTAAAGAGACGCATATATCATATAATCCAACGAATTGTATAGTGTCATTTTTCACATAAACTGCTTCAGGATTTTCCTCATCAGTCATAGTCAATATTGTGCCATTTGTAAATATATATTCCATTCTTAAATCCTCATATAAAAGTTATCTCCTATTATATTGATTATTAATCTTGGTCAATTGAATTCTCAGCGATTATCACATTATTTTACACTTGACTTCTCGAACCATTTTTTCTGTTTCAAGCAATGCAGAAAGATAGGTTAAGAATTGAGAGAATAAACAAAGATAATATAGTAGATTTGCATTATACTGTAAATGGTGATGAGATTCTGCGAATAGAATTGGGTATGAAGGATACTAATATCACCAGTGACAATATGTATGAAACCGTCATCCAATGGATGAATAAAACGAATTCTATCAGTTATTGTATTATGTTGAACGATTCAGCAATTGGCATGATATCCATTAGCCATATTAATGAGGAAAGAAATTCTGCCAGATGTGGTTACTGGTTAGCTTCGAAGAACAGAGGTAGAGGATATACTACTGAAGCTTTTAAGCTTATATTGGATGAAGCAGGGGCAATGGGTATTTCGGAACTAAGAAGTACAATTGAAGTCGGTAACAAGGCTTCTCTAGCTATCTGGAAAAGGTACGCCCCAACTCTTATTGATAAAGTAACCAATTATGAGGTATTCCTAAAGTTGTAATTACAACTTTTATTTAGAGATGAGCACAAGCCCTTTTGTGTTTCTGATACCAGCACTTTATGTGCTGAACATGAATAGCTATAGGCGCAAGCCCATTAGTGTTTTAAATCCCAGCACTCTATGTGCTGAACATGAATAGCTATAGTCGCAAGCCCATTTTGTGTTTCTGATACCAGCACTTTATGTGCTGAACAACAATAGCTATGGGCGCAAGCCCATAGACAACATCAGAATAACAACCAGCACCTTGTGTGCTGAATTCATAAACCCTGAAAAGGTTACATGTGAGTAGCCCCGAATGCAATTCGGGGTTTATGATACCCTCCTACAACGCAACCCCAACGGGGTTAAACATTCATAATGAGAAAAGAAATACGATAATTCATATACATTATATTCCGCAACAATTGTTTCCCAGAACCACCAGATTTATCTGGTGGCTTATCTTTATTATGATATTAAAATCCCACCCTCCCCGGATTTCGATGCAAAATCCGGGGAGGGGGGGAAGGCTAATTTGTTTTCCCACATGCCCCTACTTGAAAGTTAGGGGTTTTCGGGAGAATGATGTATTATAAGTTGTTGCTTAGTACATGCATTTCATAAATGGCTACTCACATTTTATCCCGTTGGGATAATGCTTGCTTTCTATGAGTTTGCACTAAAGTCTGTTCGTATTCATCCCAGATGACTGGAATCGGAACACACTTATAAACAAATCCCCGTATCTACCTAATCCCACTTGCGGTCGAACACATGGTTGCAACTGTCATTAGATATCTATAAAATTCTTTGTAATCCTTAGCTGTATAGACAGTTTCTCGTGGTGAGATTGTCTCAACCCCGGGGATGATACTTGCAATATAGCCTCTGGTCGAATCAGTAAATTTAATCTCAACTTTCACAGGATATTTGAGTTCTAATGGCTTAACCTCAACACTTACAGTATCTTTTCCTGCTTGAACAAGGCGCTTGAGTATTACTTCTTCAGACTCCATAACACCGGAGAATCTAGAAACAGCTTTCTTGGCTTCAACGAAGATAGCACCTTTGAAGTGTTGCTTAGCAAACTCAATGCCTTTATCATCACCATAATAGCACGCTGTTGGGATTCTTAACTCAGAGCTGTAATAGCTGTTGATAAGAGCTTCATCGACAATCTGACCATTGACTTTAACTTCATAGAAAGATGAAGATGAGTAGCTGTGATCCATCATCCCACCACCACCAATTGGACTATGATATCCGAAGAGAATCAGTTTATCGAAACTCTTATCCAAACCCTCAACCATATAGTATGTTCTTGGATAACCACGTACAAGCTTTACATATTCCGGCATTAACTCCCAATGAATATTACTACCATCATTATGTGAATCACAAAGTAGTATCTCAGCATCCGGGTCTTCAGCCTTAATCCCTTCCATATATGCTAAAAGCTGCTTGGTTGCAAGCTTCTCGAACCGTGCATCTTTCTCTGTCTCACGCCAGAATGTCACTCCGGCTATACCTTCAAAATCAAATGAGATAAAGTATTTCATTGTAACTCCGAGAATCTATTGTGCAAGTTTATTGAATTCATCAATAATGTATGTTATTTCTTCTATATCAATATGTTGAAGCAATATCGCTTTTATAGCTTGTTCTTGAAACCCTTTCGACATTTTAAACATGCACTTGTTAGGTTTCCCCGATTTACAACAATCGCAAGACTGAAGTCTATGTTGCCCACAATATGTTTGCAAAGATTTTATCCCTTTAACTATACCTTTAACGTAAATATCTAGTAACCATTTACCCTTAGATATATGTTTTAAAACCTCTCTGTCCAAAGAGAGGTTATAGTTCTCTGCAAACTCGTCTAACTCCTGTTTCTTTAAAAGTATCAAGTCTTTGAGTTGAGAATCATTGATTACTCTTATGATGCTTTCACTAAACCCAATCAAAGATGTATATGTGTCTATCATAGAATTTTTAAGGGCTTCTAAAGATGAATAATACAAAAGCTCTAACAAGTTAACAAATGGCGTTTCGACAAAGTCTATATCTTGATTAATTATCTTTGCACTTGGAGCATTAGTTAATAACCTGATTAATTCTTTTGTATGATTTCTTGTCACGAAGTGGGATTCGATAGAATAATATCTAAGTATGAAAATTCCAGTTAAGTTAGGAATTGTATTTCGATAATATCTTGTATCACAATCAATTATTGCTAAGAAGTAGTTTAATAACTCTGCGTTACTCGTCAATTGATGCTGTAATTGTTTGGTAAACTCTATTACAGCTTCACAGCCTTCATCAATATCAAAATATATTTCTGCAGCGACAATTTCTGGATTAAGGTTTGCTTTCGCAGCAATTCTATAATATATAGGCACATCATCAACTCCTTCTACTACAATTAATGGAGTTTTATGCATAAAAGCATCAGCAAGCTCTTCTTCTGGGTCATATATTAGCATTACTATCTCCGCAGATCTACTAAGTTAGAGAGATTATATTTTGCAATAGAGGGGCTATGTGTAGCAACAATTATTTGTGTATTTGGAACTAACTTTTCCATAAGGGGGAGCAGTGTTCGTTGCCACAATGTGTTTAGTGAAATTTCAGGTTCGTCAACAATTAGGAAGTCTCTGTTCTCTCCAAGGACTAACACAGTAACAAGAAACGTTAGTAAATGTCTTTCACCACTTGAAAGCTTACTTAACGGATGATTGTCTTCATTGATGGAGACTTCTAAACTTCTATTTTTTATCACCAATTTTTTATTATCAGACATATGTGAATTAAAGGTATCTATTAGTACATTTATCGATTGTATCAATTGTTTCTCTTTATCTAACTCAGTTATCATCTTATATAGTAGTGTTTTTACTAGATTACTGTCATCTTGCTCTAATGCTAAATAATCCTTATCTTGCAAAATCCTTTTCAATTTTCGAGTAAAAGCATTGTCAGGTGACTCCTCTAAAGCTTCAATTAGTCGATCTCTACTCTCATCAATAATTCCATCAAAATCCTTGGGCAACTTTTCAACAAGTTTTGGATCTTTTTCGATAGCTATAGCAAAAGTTTGAAACAATGCTTCTTGAATTCGTTGAGTTGTCGCATATCTGGCCTCTAAATATCGATCAATTATTAAGTATTCAATGTCATCTACATTGATTCTGTTTAACATTATATTGTTTTTTGTTAATAAAATCTCATCATTGATTCTGTTTCTTCTTCTCATACGTCTATTTCTAAGATTGATGAACGATGTTAAACTTTTTGATAACTCTTTTAATGAGGAATAGTCCGTTTTAACTCCTAAATCTCTTAGAACACTTCGATATCTTGGATGCCTGAAGTACTCATAAATCATATCTGAACTTATTTTCTCTGTTTGTATCGGAACACCTCTATCTATTCCTAAAAATACTGACTTTAGCTGGTATGGAAACTTGCTGTCAAATTGCTCCCAATTATATTTAATATCAATATTTTTAAATATTGTATGATCATTTTTAAACAAGTCTGGTTCGAAATCATTTAACATGTTCAATTTTGCAACCGAATTTGCTCCTTTCTTGCTCAAATCTTTAAAAACTAGCTCAATTCTTCTGACATTCTCATCTTTCAATATCTGAGAGTCGTGGGAAAGTAAAGCGAAGAGGATCCTTAAAAAGGTTGTTTTCCCAGATCCATTCTGCCCATGCAAAATGGATGTGTTATTCTGGGAAAAATCCAATCTAACTTCTAGCTCAGGATTCTTAAATCCCCAAATATGAACATGTTTAAATTTAATCATAGACTACTCCTTTTAGATGAATAAGCATCTCTACATTCATCGAAAAATAAAAATATTAACAATTAAGTCAAGATGAATTGTTACTGGATTGATATTATCCATTCAGCAATATCATTTATAAGTGTTTTAGAGACATACTTCTTCTCTAAATAGGAATCAGGTGTGCTTTCACCGGTACAGAGCATAAACAGATGGTCAAGGAATGGGTAGCTTTTGAACGTGAAGTTCTTTCTCTCATCAGCAGCTTCTTCCCAAGCTTCATAGTCATCCATTAGCACCTGATAATCCTTCTCTCCCTGCAGAACGAGTACAGGTTTAGTCATCTTCTTAAACTCATCGACTTGATTGTATCTATTCATTGATAACCAGTATGGTTTGCTGACACCTAAAAGAAGGGGAGAAGACACCTTAGTCTCTTCTGTTAGAGCTTTGACTTCCTTAACTTGTCTTTTGGTCTCCTCAATAATCTCTTTCTCTTTATCATCAAGTCCATCCATAGCAAAGATACGTTTGTACTGGTCGAGTACAACATCTTCAAGTTTGAAAGCTGTGCCTGCAAGCATAAGATAACCTTCGAAGTCGTTAGTTGAGTTTGCAATCGCAGGTATGACAGTTGCACCAAGGCTGTGACCTAACAGGTATAACTTGGCTTTTGGGTACTTAGTCTTTATGAAGCTTAAAGCAGCTGTAACCTCTTCAGCATATTCGTTTTCAATATTGAACTGAGGTTTATCGTCTACAATGTTAGGATAATCACGGGTGCGTTTGCTCCATCTTAGAGTTGCTATGCCTTTGTTACCAAGTCCATATGCTATGTCTCTAAAAGGCTTTCTTTGGTAAATTGTCTCATCCATATCA
Source organism: Cloacimonadales bacterium (SeqCode) (assembly GCA_963677495.2). Classification (GTDB taxonomy): domain Bacteria; phylum Cloacimonadota; class Cloacimonadia; order Cloacimonadales; family JAFGVF01; genus Zophobacter. The sequence goes on along the minus strand of CAXXOU010000004.1, from coordinate 276,181 downwards.
TTTGGACCTGAGCCTGTCAGCATCAGAACAATAGGGAACTCTTTAACTCCCTTTGGAGTGACAATCTTACCATTTATATCATATCCATCACAGTTGAAACTAATCTTCTCTTCCTCTATATTGTCAGGGGCAATATAATTAGGAAGCTTGTTCTCTTCACCGGGTTTTGGAACTGATGATGGTGTGAAGAACAGTCCGGTGACGAGCTTATCATTGTCTACAGTGATCTTCATATCAAGTACTGACTTCTCAAAACTAAGACTGTATATGTAGGTGACCATCTCTTTCTGCTCAACAGTTTCCACCTTTATTAGTTCTTCATACTTTCCCATTTGAACGGGAAGTGATTCCCAAATCTCTTGAAGTTTAGCTTCCGGTAATGCATCTTGCAATGCTTTCGTACTTATATCAAAAGCATGTTTATAGTTCTCAGTTTTTAGAGCATTAAAATAATCATCTGCTACACTTTTATCTGTAGCAAATAGCAAGGTTGTGCTAAGAACAAGTAGAATAAAAACAATCTTCATTAGTCACCTCTCTTGTACAGGTAGAATGAATACCCTAATGGGATAAGCACACATGCCATAAAGATACCGAATGCAACAATTGAAGCTGTTGGATCTTTAGGGAAGAAAGAAGCACTAGCAGTTATAATACCACCAAATACAAAGCTACGTCCACCAAGTCTATGGGTTTTGCGCCAGTTCTCTTCCGAGCTTAGAGTCCAAGGTGTGCGTATCCCTGCAAAATAGTTTTGAGGAATTTTTGGTAGAAGGTTGCCTATAGCTACAAACATAATACCGATAATAGCAAGCATGTAGTTGCCCTTTTGACCAATCTGAGGATACTTTGAAAGATACATACTATAAATATGTACTAAGCCAAAGAAGAAGTTCATGATACCTGTGAACTGTGGAATAATCTTCTTAAATCTCTCTTCCTGCTTCCTATACTTTGGGGATATGTAGGGGAGGAATAGCATTAGCAGGAATATAAGTAGATTTGCTCCGACAAAGACTAGAGCTGCCTGCATAATAGGCATCCAACCATCAACTTCACCTTTAATATTCCAGTGTGTTGGAATCAATGCGCCTGATCCCATAGTTATAATAAATCTGGCTGATACAACTAACTGTAGTATTATTACCGTTATACTGAGAAAATATTTCTTTATGTTATTCATTTATACTCCTTCACTCAATCTGTAGCTTTAGTATTAATAATATCCATGAAGTATGCAACTACATCCTCAAACACTGATGTGTTCAAGAAATAGTGTACGTATTGCCCTTTCTTCTCTGAATACACAAGGTTTGCATGTTTTAATAATTTCAGATGCTCACTTACTGAAGGTTGAGCAATCGAAAACTCTTTCGCTATATCACCAACTGTCAGATTATCGTGATTCTTAAGTAGTTGAAGAATCTTTCTTCTGTTCGGATCTGACAGGGCTTTAAAGACATTATCCTTTAACACAACACCTCCTTCTTAGGTATATAGGTAATAAACTATATATCTATCTTTGAGTCAAGATAATTATTATTCAGATAACCATGAGTGTCATACTGAACGGAATGAGGATACGAATGTAGCTGAAGGAACTCTCCGTTAACTTTAGTCTCCCAGCAAAAGAAGAGCAATTTTCCGATAGGAAAACAATGAAGATAAGTCAATATTACTATCGAAATCCACTAAAGCTATCCGAGCGACCCGATAGTTGTGCGCCTATCGGCTTACGAGCTCCTTCCGTTGGTCGTCGGTTCGACTCCTTTCATTTTGTTCACTACATTCACTGCGCTCAGGGTGACACATCAGTCGCATTTCCCCGAACTCCTTTCAGTCGTAATGGTGACTGCTTCAGCTCTACTCTAAGTGATAATCTCAATTACTTCTTGACTTTAATACAAAGATATTGGTTCATTTACTAAAGCAATCTCTCAGGAGTTATTATGAAAAGGATTTTATTCGTTGTTATAAGCATTTTAATGTTTAGTGCATTGTATTCTGAAGACCGTTTACCGAACGTAATGGTCACTGGATATTGGGATCCTACGGGATCAATGGTATCGCAGTTCAGTACCGATCCATCTCTAAATCCCAGTGGCTGGAATGGAGCTAACTGGAATAATCTAGGGTATGATATCTACTCATTCTTCCCACCACCAAATGTGCGAGACTTTGAAGTAGATTATCAAGATACTTGGGAAGACTTTTGGGCAGTTGCGGATACATTACATCCCGTTGCAATAATTAGCTTTGGCGCCGGTGCCGGGCCATGGGAAATTGAGCATCTTGCAACAAATAATGACTATTGGGTTCCTGACGATATTGCACCATACCAACCAACACCTTCTCCTCCAGATGATACAGTCCCTGTTGGAACAAACAGATATTCTACATTACCGATGGAAAAGATGATGGAAGCAGTTAACAGTTTAACAACCATTAATGCCTGGATTGATTGGGATGGTGATATGGGAAATTATCTTTGTGAGTTTATGGCGTATCTTGGTATGTGGTATCAGGATCAGCATTCATCACCGGACGATCCACATCGCTGTTATGCTGCAGGATTCACACATGTAAATGCAGGATTACCTTTAGCTGATTGTGTTCAAGCTGCAGAGATAACTATTCAAGCAGTACTTGAGAATATTAATCTTCAAGTTACAGGTTCAGTTGTATGCCCGGGAATCGATTTATCTGGTACAACAGTTGTACTAGAGGGCAATACTTCAATGACAACAACTCTTGATTCTACTGGCTTATTTAGCTTTAACGGTCTTACAACCGGAACTTATACAGTTACTGCTTATAGAGATCGAATGCATTTTACCTCCGAAGTTGTTACAATTGATAGTGATAACACGAATATTGATTTGAGTTTAATTGAAATGGATAATCATTATGAGTTCTCTGTCTGCACAGATCCGCATGAAATACACAGTTTGAACACTGCCAATCCTTGTAATGTTGCATTGAGAGTGTTACCTGAAGATATACCCGAAACAGATATAAAGATATTCACCGACATCTCTTTCTATGCTCCAACAACAACAGATAGTTGTGATATAACAATGTTTGTTTACGAATATACTACAGGGCAGATGCTTCCCGGAAGTATTATTTATGAACAGGATGTAGAGGTACTACAGGCTGATACATGGTTTACTCACAATCTTGAAGTGCCAATCCTGATTAATAGTGATGCTGAGTATTTCTTGGGATATAGAGTTACTAATAATGAAACAGGCAAGATCGTGTGGAAGGATCAGGGACCACAAGTTTTCAATAACGGAACTTGGGCATGCTTTGGGAGTCAGTGGATGAACCTGAGTTATATGCAAGCCAACTGGATGATTAAAGCCGGATATATGACACCGGAACCTCTTTCAATTGCTGATGCACATGTAGTACCAAAAGAACTAAGGCTGAAGAACTATCCAAACCCATTTAATCCATCAACTACAATCAGTTTCAATGTTGTAGATGAAACTTCTCCTGTTTACATGTCTATCTATGATATCAAAGGACGTAGAGTAGCAAATTTGATTGATGGAAAACGTTTAAAAGCAGGTCCTAGTGCTATTGATTGGGCCGGAGAAGATAGGAAAAATTCAACAATGCCATCAGGTATATATTTTGTAAGAGTAAGGAATGGTAGCTTCAGCGAAGCATACAAGATGGTACTTTTAAAATAAAAATATTAACTATAAATAAAAAAGCCCGAATCTAACTTCGGGCTTAATTGTATGAATCAATCTGATTTAGATATCAGATGGTTTATTCATAAGTATTCTTGAACAGTTTTCACAATAGTGAAGTTTGTTCTCATCTTCAAGCTCAAGGAGAACCTGAGGACGAATCTTATATCCACAGCCTGAACATGCGTTCTTCTGATTATAAACAACAGCTTTTCTCTTTTTATTCTTAAGAAGTAGGATGTATCTTCTTGTAAGTGGGACAGGAAGTGTTTTTGCAAGAGTATTACGCTCATTTTTAAACTTCTCGATGTCCTTATCAACAGCAGTAATCATCTTCTTAAGTTCCTCTTCCTGAGAATGAAGTTCAGCTTCTGCAGCTTTCTTAGCATCCTGTTTTTCTTTCAAGATTGCTTTTTTAGCTTTAATATCATCCATGAGCTTAAGGATATCTTCTTCAAGCTTTCCATTCTTTGCAGTTAATCCCTCAATCTCTTTATTTAGAGCTTTGTACTCCTTATTGGTCTTGATTGAGTTAAGTTGTACTGCGTACTTAGCAATCTGATCTTTGTTAACTTGGATTGCGGATTCATTGTTCTTTTGTTCAACCTGAGTCTGGTCAAGAATCTCTTTAGCTTCTGTCATCTCTTTGTCTGCAGCCTCTACAGCAGATACCAGTGATTCAAGTTGTTTTGGTAAAACCTCTTTCTGCTTCAGCTTATCACCGATTTTGTCATCGAAAGCTTGCATTCTCGCCAGTGTGAGCATTTGCTTCTTCATGATTGCTCCCTTTATATCTTATTCATTAAATAACATACTGATATCAAGTGAAGTATAAGAGTGAGTTAGTGCTCCACTTGAGATAAAATCTACACCTGTTAAGCCAATTTCTCTAACAGTTTTTAGAGTTACATTTCCTGATGCTTCCAGTTCAACAGTTCCCTTATACAGTTCAACTGCTTTTCGCATTTGTTCTAATGACATGTTATCTAGCATAACCCTGTCTACACCTGCTAAAACAGCTTCATCGAGTTCCTGTAAGTTCGTGACTTCCACTTCAATCTTGTAGGAAGTGTTTCTCAATTTAACAAGTTTAACAGCTTCTGTAATAGAACCTGCGGCACGGATATGATTTTCTTTAAGCATAATCATATCATAGAGTCCAAAGCGATGATTAAATCCACCACCCATTCTCACCGAATACTTCTGAACTTCTCGAAGTAAAGGAGTTGTTTTTCTAGTATCTAAAATCTTGCAACCTGTCCCCTCCAGAACAGTTACAAACTCATGAGTTAAAGTTGCGATACCGCTCATTCTTTGAATAAAATTAAGTGCGACCCTTTCAGCTTTAAGAAGTGATGAAGACAACCCGGTAATTGAGGCAATAACTGTTCCCTTTTCAACAAAGGAACCATCCGAAACATGAGCAATAAAGTCAGTATTTGTATCTACACATTCAAAAGCAGTTTTCGCTACATCAAGACCTGAAATTACACCGGATTTCTTTACAACAAACTTAGCTGTAGCAGTACTTTTACCCAGCCCAAGGTAATCAGTACTTACATCACCTGTAAATATATCTTCATCAAGACTAAGTTGTACAAGCTCTTTGATATTCATATTTCACTCCAATAAAAAAAGCATCTGTCTGTAGACAAATGCTCTTTATTTATTAAACCTTCTAGAACTGAGAATTAAAATCTTGCTTTTCATCACCATTAAAAAACCTAAACCTATCTTTTCGTTTGATGTCAGTATTTCTTACTAAGCATATAAGTCAATTATTTTCCAGAATTGTTTGAGTTTAAACAGAATCGGGACAGATGTGTAGTACTAAACTGATATCTTTCCACGGATTTACCATGTACTGTATCTCACGTCAATAAAATATTCTATAATTTAACAATATTAAATCAGACTACATTCCATAGCATCATGGGCAAGTATCTTAACTTACCCACATTCCACACCACGACTATTGGAGCTTAAGTGAAGAGCTCCATTAGGCATGGATTGTGGATAAGTTATCTCCGAACGATACTTGTCCACAATACTATTACATTCAGATTGTTATGCACCAAGTTGTTCTTTTAATGAAGCATAATTAGGTATCCATTCTCTGTCATACTTAACAACGGCAAAGATCTGGCGTAGAAGCTTATTGGCCACAGCTACTATTGCTTGCTTATAACTTTTACCTCTACTTCTTAATCTGACGTAAAACTCTTGAAAATACTGATTATGTATCCTGGCTACTCCCGCAGCTAAGTATAGCATTCTCCTAATCTCTGGGCTACCTTTTCGACTTATACTTCCGCGTCCCCTAAGACTTTTTCCCGATTGCCGAATATGTGGATTCATACCAGCAAAAGAAATAGCTTGTTTTGATGTCTCAAAATCTGTGAAATCTTCATAAAAAGCAATAACTGTTGCAATAGTCATAATTCCTACACCTTTGATTGCAATAAGTTTATTATATATCCTGTGATAGCTTTTAACTACTATTTGTTCGATGGCTTTCTTTAGCATGAAAATGTTTTTCTTGATCTCTTTAAGTAGTGATTTATGAACTTTTTGAGCATCTTTAGACACTTGTAAACCATGCTTATATGCATGAATACGATTGGTTATCTTGGTTTGTATTTCTATTAAATAGTTATAGTCTCTTAATAGTTCCAACAACTCTAATCTTGCTTTTGATGATGGAGTAAAAGGTCTATAATCACATTTGTATCCATATTCAGCAATCATCTTAGCATCTACTTTATCCGTCTTAGCTCTACTCATCATAGCATCAGAAAAACTCTTTATAACAAGAGGATTAACTACATAGATATTATGACCTAGTTCATAAGCTTTAACAGCAATCTGAATGTGATAGACACCAGTTGCTTCCATGAATATATGAACAGAGCCGGAAGCAAATCGCTTTAAGAATCTTTCAAAGGCATTTGGAGTATTATCAATTATCGAATGCTTGTGCTTATTCCCATCGTAAATCACTATATCTAGCTTCTCCATTGATACATCTACTCCAATCACTTTCTTTTTCATAATATTCTCCTTTACAAAAATAAAAGAACAAGTAGTCTATCATTGTAAAATACGGGCTTTAATGCCCAATGTACTGTTCAGACTAAGTGGAAGATGGGCTAAACATGGCTAACGAGTTTGTGGACTCAACGGGTCATATAGCTTGTTCATCTTCCCTTATTCTTTTTCAAATCCTGTTATTTAATCATATAATGTCAATATACAACGGGTAAACCCGTGATAGGGTATGCGACTAATGTCAGACTCAGTTAAATGAGTTAAAGAAAAAGATAGTCAAGTTCTGATAGGATAATTTAGTGACTGCATGAATGAACAAAACCAAGGTAAAGACCTAACAAACGGACCCATACTATCTAATCTGATTAAGCTTGCTCTCCCAATAATGCTAGCAAACCTTATTCAGACAATCTATAATCTGACTGACGCTTTTTGGTTGGGTAAAATGCCAACGGATGCTTTGGAAGCAGTTGCTGTTGTCGGATTAGCTTTCCCGATAGTTTTCACCATTATGGCGTTCGGGTTTGGATTCATGGTTGCCGGGACTGCACTTGTTTCTCGGTATAAAGGAGCTAATGAATCTGAGAAGATTAAACTGGTGACCGGACAGTTTGTTTTGTTACTTACTCTCTTCACTTTAGTCTTTCTAATAGTAGCTTTACTATTTATTGATAATATTGTTGTGTTAATGCAAGTTCCCGAAGCGATTAGAGCTGACGCTATAAGCTATATCCAAATTGTCATGATTGGGATGGCGTTTATGTTCATATTTATGAGTTATCAGAGTTTCTCACATGGCTTAGGAGACACAATTACTCCAATGGTTATCTCACTCATATCAGTTTCGTGTAATATAGTCTTAGATCCAATTGCCATATTCGGGTTTGGACTCTTACCGGCATACGGAATAATGGGAGCTGCTTGGGCAACAGTATTTTCCAGAGTATTAGGTGCAGGCTTAGCCTTTTATTATGTAAAGAAGAAAGCACCAATTCTGATTCCACACCCAAAAGACTTTATCCCCAATCCAAAATTGTTAAAGACAATTATCAGTATAAGCATCCCTGCATCGATATCTCAGTCTATAACCAGTTTAGGCTTCTTGCTGCTACAGGGTTTCGTTAATACTTACGGTACATTGGTTATTAGTGTATTCTCCCTAGGAAATAGACTCACAGGTTTTTTCATGATGCCATCAATGGGCTTAAGCAATGCTTTATCGTCTATTGTTGGACAAAACTTGGGAGCAGGGAAGATTCACCGAGCTGAGAAGAGTGTCTTACACGCGTTAGGTACTATCGTTGTGATTATGACTTTTGGTTGTTCCATCATCTTCTTCTTTGGTGGTGAACTTATTTCTCTATTCATAAATGACCCTGAAGTCATAAAACATGGTGCGAGGATGTTTAAGATAACATCATTGGCAACATTCCTCTTTAGCTTTGTCTTTGTCTTTAATGGAGTCTTTAACGGGTCAGGGTATACAAGACCGACTATGCTTTTAAACATCTCAAGACTTTGGCTCTTCAGAATTCCTTTGACCTATATTCTAGCAGGTAAAATATACGAGAAGTTCCCTGTGATATATAACCTCATGCCCAATCTGTTTGATAGACTCTCAAATATAGTAAAACCATACAGCTATGACAGCCTATTCTGGGCTATGGTAGTCAGTAATCTCCTTATCTCTATCTTAAGTTTTATTGTATATTTGGGTGGTGGTTGGAAAAGGGTTAAAGTATAACACTACTTTATCAAAGCAACCTTCCTAACTACTTCTGAGTCTGAAGTTTTTAGCCTGATAAAGTAGATACCTGAAGTAACTCTTTTACCCCTTTCTTCTGCACCATCCCACTCAATTGTGTGTGTGCCTTGTGAATACATATCTTCTGCTAACTCGTTGATCAACTGCCCTTTAATATTGTAGATACTTAATGTAATAGTGCTTTTCTTTTCTAACGAGAAACTGATCGTTGTAGTTGGATTAAATGGATTTGGATAGTTGGTTAAGCCTAATGTCTGAGGTGTTTGTACGTTATCTTCATCATCTACATCTTCGAAGGCTCTTATCAGAATCTGACCAGACGCAGAAGTCTGTTCTGAATTTGCAGTTATTAACACACTATAATTCTGGTCTACGTCTTCAGAAAAGCTTACAAAACCGTCTTCAATCTGAACAAAAGTAGCAAAGGGATTGAGTTCTATATTGTAAGATATTATTGCCCCTCTGAAATAGTCTTCGAGCTTGATAAAACCATTGAAGTCAGTGATATTAGTATCACTATTATGGATGAAGTCAATATTTGGCATTTGAGCTATACTGTACATTTCATCAAGTGGTATGTCGGAGACATAAAGGATAATTGGTATCTGCAAACCATGAATACTTAAGTTATCTGAAATTAGCCCTACAGTTGTATTATATTCTCCCGGTTCTAAACCATTACTTGAAACTGATAGATTTATCTCACTCCTTTCTCCTTCAACAACATTGCAGTTATCTAAGCTTGCTATATTTAACCAATTCTGATTCTCATCCAGGACTAAACTAACATCGAAGTCACCTTCTAATGAACAGATAGGAATCACTAAATCTAACTGCTGATCAGTAAGCATGTTGAGGTAATAGTAACTTACAGGTAGAAAGGCAGTTCTTTGCTGATTATCTGCTTCTTTTATAAGTAGCTTTAAACCATTACTTACTTCCGTAGCACCTTGAACATACTCATTTCCAAAAACATACTCAAATCCTTGAGTTGAATTAGCTCCTTCGAAACCGGTAGTGAAGTAGGAACCGTGTCTATATTGATAAGTATCATCTACAGCGGTTACATCATCATAAATAAAAAGTACTTCCCCACTTGTAAACATCTGCATCTGAAACCTTTCTATCGTATCATCGAACCTTGCTTTGCAATCCCATTCAACGATGAACCTTTCATTAGTTGGATCATAATAAGTGAACACTCCTCCATCGGTAGTAATCAAATCATCCCAGAAAGGAGCTATCATATTTGCTGGTCCTAATGGTCCCGGGAATCTCCAATTCCTATATGTAATTTGCGGAGTTTCGCCCATAGAAATCCAACCATTGGAACAGATTGAGATTGTATCAAACTCCTCTCCATACCAGCTAAAAGCAAATGGCAAATCTAATGTTACAGTTTGGTCTCCTTCTCTGATTTCATCGACAATCCCGGTATTTATTCCAGCTCCTCCTAACTGAGGGTTTAGCTCAACCCATTCTGTATTTATCAACTCAGGTGCATTTTGCATTACAGATGTATATATTGAGTATTGACCTGTATTGTCAAAATATGATGTATTCTCTCGGTAAATCACCGGAAACTCAATATACTCCGTCCAACTAAACTGAATCCCATTGTATTGAGTTGCCTGTAATGTTATAGGTATGTAATGAACCATATTAGGTTCTAAGGAAGCTTCACAATGGAAATTATAGTACTGAGTACATGTATCTGCATCAATGACATTAGTATTAATGTACTGAAGCCCCTCATTACCAGAGCTGAGCCAATCAACCGTGAAGTCATTTGGAGTAGGATTTCCCATATCAATCACTAATCTTGTTGTTTCACCTAAGATTGCTTCTATTCCATTTGTGTTATCAAATCTATGTGATATGTTTATACTTCCGGTAAAGACATCTATTTCAGCATCAAAAGTAGGATTCCCATAGCATTCAACAGAACACCTTATCAGTAATCTATCAGTAAGCTGTTGCTTACTAAAAGCCGGTAAAGACAGATAGTTGTTTAGATGACAAGCTATATCATTATTGATAAATTCAGTTTGTCCTGAATGAATAATCTCACCTTTATTGTTAATAAGCTCATATTCAGCTTGAAAGATACCATATTCCAGATTGTTTGCAGAACATTCTATATCAATTGATGCTTCAATATTAGGATATAGCAGGTCGGTTTCTATATCTCCATAGGCAACTACAGTATTGTGAAATAAGAAAGTAGCTCCATTTCCGACACTAACAACATGCTCAACCGGCTTGTATCCGTCGGATAATACTAATAGTTTTACAGTTGCACTATCGGCTCCAACCGGAAGAGTTAAACTCTCCTCGTTTGAATAACCGGAAGCAATAATCCCCTCTGCTTCTGAGCATACTGAATAGTAATACTGTTGACCGTCAAGTCCGGTGATCGTAACAGGTAAAGTTCTCCCTCCACCATAGGAAGATATATCCACATTGAACTGCCTGGGACTACCTTTTAGAGCTATTGTAGTAGGATCCCCCATAAGGTTAAATATCTGATAATTATAATCAAGCATCTCCGGTTGAGAATTAGCATACACAGTGAAGAGTTGATTCTTTGCATACGTAAGAGCTTCACCGATAGTAGTCATATCATGTACAAACAAGCCCTCATAAAATGATGCATCTACTAAATTATTATAGCATGTATGAGTATCAGCAGTTGAGCAACCAAATGAAGCAACTGCACCTGCAGGTAACTGTGGTGTGCCTGCTCGCAAGAAGGCTTCTGTTCTACTCAATCCATTTCCAAAACTACCTGTATCACACGTAACTGTACTGACAATTGGGAGTCTTGGCCCATTCAAAAGATCGAATGCTTCATAAGCATCCCATCCACTCATACCAAGAAATCCTCTATAATTGAAATAGGAGATCCCCATGTTTAAATTTGCTGTAACTAAGCTAACACTTGGGTCAGTTCCAATTAACTCAATAAACTCAAAGTCAGGATTGTATTCAGTCATAATCTCTTTCACATACTGGTTAGTTGTCAGAGTAGTTATTCCGGATTCATCAGTATCACTGACAAGTAACACTCTATTTTGCCAACCTAATGGTACGTATTGCATTCCTTCATACATAATGATTTTATTGATTATTGTGGCCAGTTCACTAGTTGAACTAAAAGAGATTCTACCAATAGCAATATCTTCGATTGGATCATCTCCTTCAAGCAATGTATATGGGTGATCACCTTCAGCACTACCTGTAGCGTAATCATACCAAAATGTTGGGATACTATAGTCTCCATCAACATCACCGAATAGTACAACATATGAAGGTGGATAATCTGAATCATACTCCTGTTGAATAGAATCTTGAATCCAAGCAGTATTGTTTGTAACATCGTTTAAAGGTCTATAAACCACATCAAATCCGGTTCTCTCTTTCCAGTTACCAAGTTCAATAACATAATCTTGCACATTAGCCGGATAGTAGTAAAGAATCTTGTCCTTCATTGTGTTTCTTTGAGGAGTGTAGTTAGTAATGTTATCTTTATAAATCCTGTTGTAGGATTTCGATATGTTATTTGAATCATTCTTTTCATTAAGACCTAAGGTTGAGTTATCTGCATTTATCATAAGTGTAATGCTTTCAATATCGCTCATATCAAAGAGATTTAATGCAACGACTCTTATATCCCTATATATTGCAGGTGTGCTCATTAAATGATGATGACTATTTCCCATGCCTTTATATATTGTCCCGTCAGGTAAAGTGATATTCCAAGAACAATTAACCCTTCCTGTATTTGGTACTTCTAAAAGAAGATCTTTATTATCTTTCCCAGAATAGGAAACTTCTACACTGTTTTCAATATTTGTTACAAGTATATCACCTGCAAAAAGAAATTGTGTCATCATCAGCATCAAAACAAATAAGATATAAGTTAACCTCATGCTTTCTCCTTAGAAATAAATCTCATGTTCAATATGCTATTGGTATTCCAAACAGTAAATCAATATTTATGTAGTTCATATTTTTATTTATTTGCACATTCTTGTGACTATTCCAATACTATTATCAAATCCATTTGTCTCTTTCTGTATAACCAGTGTCATTCTTGACCGTTGTTTACCCATGGATAAAGCGAGAAAAATCTTACTTTGGATAATGGAATTTGCATGACATAGCAGCTAAGTTAAAGTGTATGATCTATTACTCCTTTTAGATTATGCCAGAATAAGCGATTCCCGCTTCATTGTGAATCACTTCTTCCTGGGTCATCTTGCGATAATGGAAACTTTAACTAAACTCTTAACCAAAACGCAGTCATCCCACTGTTTTCCCACTGTGCACGCACTGTGCACCCAGTGAAACAGTGGGTTGGCAGTGCCTTCACAGTGGGATCACAGTGAGTGTACAGTGCGTAGATGGATAGAGCAATGGAAGGGAACTAAAAGAGCAATGAATATAGCTAAGTTATTGCAAAAGGCACTGTGTATGCATTCAGAAGCTGTCGCAATAGCGACCGAAGGGAGATGGGCGAATAGCGAGAAGTGGCAAGGTTACATCACTATGAGTCCAACTCCCTTCGGTCGCTATGACTCCAATGATGTAAGTCATTGCAAATCGCACTGTCTTCGATCACAAGTTGAGAATATTTAAAACTCCTACAAAATTAGGGGAAGTATTTATTGACACAATTTCATATCGAAATTTTCATTAGTACAATGAAACCTTACAAAATATTCGGCGTAGTATTGCCGGGATTGGAACATATTGCAGAAAAAGAATTACGCGACTTAGGTGTGAAGAACTACGTCCGGATGAAGGGCGGAATTGAGTTCGTAGGACATCAATCACTATTGATTCTATGCAATCTTAAATGCAGAGTATTCTCAAGATTTCTAGTTAGATTTGATATCTTTACTGCTACTACATTTCAGGAGTTAGAAGCTAAATTTATCAAATTGGATTGGAATCAAATTCTTGAAAGACAAAACATCTGTTTGCATGTAAACTCTGTAGATTCAAAGCTTTATCATGAAAAAGCGATAGGGCTCACAGTTATATCATCCCTCAACAAGTGGGCAAACAGAGAGATAGAAGTTGATTCTGTCCCACAGAAAGAGAACTCTCAACTAATAGTTGTCAACGCATATAGGAACAAGTTTTCAATAAGTGTAGATAGTAGTGGAGAACATTTGCATAAACGAGGATATATGGACTGGCGGGAGAAAGCTCCTCTTCGTGAGACGATAGCTGCAGCTATGCTTAGCACTGTATCTCCTGTATCTAAAACTTTACTAGATCCACTTTGTGGATCCGGGACAATACCAATAGAAATGGCTGTGATGGCAAAGAGATTACCAATGTCCAATTTTAGGAAATATGCTTTTCAGGATTGGCCTACGTTTCAAAGGGATAGATTTCAAAGTACAATTAACAGTTTGAATGAGGAGATAATTGATGCTCCAAATTTTGTAATAACGGGTTCAGACATTGATGAAAAAGCTATCGAAACTGCCAGACACAATGCCAAACAAGCTAATGTAGAAGACATTATCGACTGGCAAGTAAAGGATATCAAGCAATATAGTGAATTGCATAACAAGTTAATTGTAACTAATCCACCTTATGGTGTTAGAATCAATGGAACAGAATCACTAAAAAGCCTTGTTAAGATGGCAAAAACAAATGATGTATATGTAATCCATCCAAGGAGCTTCAAACAGAGTAAAGAGCTATTCTCCATAAAAAATGGAGCGATAAGAGTTAAGTTTCAGAAACTAAGCCGGTAAAGGAGAGAGTTGTGCGTTCACATGAAGTAGAATATGAGATAATTGGTGATGATATGCAGGTTGTAGAGATCAGTCTTGATCCTCAAGAGACGATTGTGGCTGAAGCAGGTGTTATGAACTGGATGGATAATGGAATTACATTTGAGTCTAAACTTGGTGATGGTTCTGAAGTGGCAGGTGGATTAGCAGGGAAGCTATTTCAAAGTGCAAAACGAGCTTTGAGTGGAGAATCTCTCTTCCTTACTCACTTTACTAATTCTGTTAACTCAGTTCAAAAAGTAGCTTTTGCAGCCCCATATCCCGGTAAAATCATACCAGTCGATTTAGCAGAAACAGGCAACGTATTGTTTTGCCAAAAAGATGCATATTTATGCTCAGCATTTGGTACAAAGATAGATATCGCATTCACAAAACGAGTTGGTACCGGCTTTTTTGGTGGAGAGGGATTCATCCTTCAAAAGATAAGTGGTGATGGGCTGGTTTTCCTACATGCCGGGGGGACAATAGTGCGAAAAGAGCTCAAAGGTGGAAAACTAAGAGTTGATACCGGCTGTCTAGTTGCCTTCTCGGAAGGCGTAAACTACGACATAGAGATGTCTGGTGGTTTAAAATCCATGTTGTTTGGTGGTGAAGGTATGTTTTTAACAACCTTACAAGGCCATGGATATGTTTATCTTCAATCACTACCATTTTCACGCTTAGCAGACAGCATTCTAAAGCATGCTCCACGGAGTGGCGGAAGTAGTAAAGGTGAAAGCGGAATAACTTTTTAGTTGACTTGTTGAATAAGATTCATAATTTGTTTTACGTGGCAATAAGGAAATTAATGGCATAGCCTTTGAAATCTAATGTATTGGTATCAAAGAAAAAAGCTTGCAGTTAATCCAAGAGTATATTGTACATATATATGAATTCTTAATAAACCTTATATAGAAATAAATTTTGTTGCGAGTGTCATTAGATTTGTTATATTATAAATGTTATCTCGAATATAGTCATAAGTGAAAAATCGAACCCAAGAAAAATAATTAACCATAGGAGGTTAAAATGAAATACTCAGTAGAGGAATTCATAGCCCTTACCAACAGAATGCAGAAGATACTGTACGAACGTGATTCACTCCATAAATCATCAATGAATATTGGTAAAATGGAATGTAATATGTTACAATACCTTTTCACACAAAACAAGCCTGTTAGCATGAACCAGTTAGCAAAAGCTTTGAATGTGTCACACAGTAGAGTAACAAGAATTATGGACAACTTAGTTCTTAAAGGTTTTGCTTTAAGAAAGCATTCTGAAGAAGACAGAAGAAGATGGTACGCTGTCGTAACTGAAGGCGGCCAAAGCCTTGCTACAGAATGTACTAAAAAGATTTTTGCACATCAGCGCAAGATTTATGATCAGCTTGAAGCAAAGGATAGAGATGAAATATATAGTAGTCTCAACAAGTTCATAAAGACTTATGAAGTGATTATATCCGATCATAAAAAGAAAAAGTAATATGAAAACAGAAGTGACCTGGAAGGGCGGTTTCAAGTTTGAATCCGTCCAAGGGGGCCATACACTTGTCATGGACTCTAATAAACCCGAAAAGCAAGGTGCAGGTCCATCGCCTAAACCGTTATTGCTATCTGCTTTAGCCGGTTGTACAGGTATGGATGTCGTTTATATATTGAATAATTATGGTTACAATGATTTCGAATTTAAGCTGGAAGTTGATGCTGAGAATTCAGATAAACATCCAAAGATATATAGTGCGATAAAGATAAAGTATCAATTCAGTGGAGAAAATCTGAGTGAGTATAAACTAAAGCGTGCAGTAGAACTCTCTGCAACAAAGTATTGTGGAGTATCTGCTATGCTTAGAGAAAGCTCGGAGATCTCTTTTGAAGTATACTTAAATGGAGATAAAGTTGAATAAGTATAGATTAATCTACATAACTCTGATCCTTTTTGGAATTGTATTAAACATTGGTTGCACTCAGAGCGAAGTTCCTAAAGTGGATAAAGCAGGTATAGAGGCTTCTGGACTAGAATGGTCAGAGGACTTTGAAGCAAGTTTGTCACTTGCAAAAGAGAAGGATCTACCAATCTTAATTAATTTCACAGGATCAGACTGGTGTGGTTGGTGCTTCAAACTTCATGATGAAGTGTTTGCTCAACCTGAATTCATTGAATATGCAGAGAAGAATTTTGTTCTTTTCAAAGCAGATTTTCCGAAAAGTGTACCGCAACCCGATGAGCTGAAGGCTCAAAATCAAATGCTAATGAAGAAATATGGAGTACGTGGATTTCCAACAATCATGCTAGTAAGTCATGATGGAACTACACTAGCTCAAACAGGTTACCAACAAGGTGGCCCTACAAAGTATATTGAGCATTTAGAAGAGCTCTTAAAGAAATAGTAATAATTTGATTAATTTTGCTTGACGGAGTGAGTTCGATTTAAAAAAGTGCTTATACGTTGACGCGAGGTGGAGCAGTTAGGTAGCTCGTTGGGCTCATAACCCAAAGGCCGGAGGTTCAAATCCTCCCCTCGCTACCATGGCGGCGTAGCTCAGTTGGTTAGAGCATCGGAATCATAATCCGAGTGTCCGGGGTTCAAGTCCCTGCGCCGCTACCAAGAATTTAACTGCTTATCGTAAGATAAGCACATTTTATATACAAGAATGCGCGCCAGTAGCTCAGCTGGATAGAGCAACGCCCTTCTAAGGCGTGGGTCAGGGGTTCGAATCCCTTCTGGCGTGCCATTTTTTCTATCATATGGTGGCTGTAGCTCAGCTGGCAGAGTACATGATTGTGGCTCATGTTGTCGCGGGTTCAAGTCCCGTCAGCCACCCCATTTTTACCTTCCCCAATTAATATTTGCTTTACACTAATCTTACTGTATTATTTACTGTAGTATAATTCTGGAGGTAAATATTATGTCACTAGAAATGGTAAAAGAAACCATTATTCCGTTTATTTCTACATATTCAGTTAAACTTGCAGGTGCACTTGCTGTTTGGATCATTGGTGCAATTGTTGTAAAAATCATTCTTAACCTAGTAAACAAAGGGTTCAAGAAAAAACAAACTGAGGCTACAGTAGCTGATTTCATGACTTCCTTGATAAGGTTCATGTTAAAACTTGTTCTCCTGATTATTGTAGGCACTATGCTTGGTGTACAGATGTCATCATTAGTAGCAATACTTGGTGCTGCCGGTCTTGCTATTGGCTTAGCTCTTCAAGGCAGTCTAGCAAATTTTGCAGGTGGTATTTTGTTATTAGTTCTGAAACCGTTTAAAGTTGGCGATTATATTAGTGCCAATGGAATGGATGGTACAGTAAAAGGATTGGCAATTCTATTCACTACACTAGAAACCGTTGATAAAAAGACTATTATTATTCCTAATGGTGCTTTAGCAAACGCCCCAATTACAAATTTTTCTACGTCACCTGAAAGGCGTGTAGATTTCGCATTCTCAGCTTCATACAATAATGATATAGAAAAAGTTAAAAAAGTTATCATGGACGTGGCTATGGCTCATCCAAAAGTTAAGAAAGATCCCGCACCTTTCGTAAGACTGGCAGTACACAATGCCAGCTCTTTGGATTTTGCTTGCAGAGTCTGGGTAAATGCTGCAGATTATTGGGATGTTCATTTCGATCTATTAGAACAGGTAAAAGAAGCTTGTGATAAGAATGATATTGAGATTCCTTATCCACAATTAGTAGTTCACAAAGAAAACTAGTTTTATAAAATGCAAACAAGCCTAGCAACCCAGGCTTGTTTTTTTGTGTCTACGTATATACTTGTTTTAAATTAATCCTTTTCTTCTCCTCAGAAGCAATTCAACTGAAAATGCAATAAGAAATATAACTAGCAACCATACTTTCTTATATAAATGTATTTCGAACTCTTTTGCGATACGCTCAGTTTTAGCTTTCACTATAGGTACATCTGTCACATCAGTGAAACTAGCTCCACGTGTTATAGCACTTATATACTTAAGATTCTCAAGATTGAAACCAAGATTCATAGACTCCACACCGGTATCTTTAACAATAAACTCTTCCTTCAGCTCCGTTTGCATATTGGGAATTGATGCTATTGCTGAATATACACCCGGTTTAAGATTTTCGACAGTTGCACTGTATAAGTCATCATCTTCAATCATATAGTTTTTATCTATGTTACTACCTTCAGAGTTAACAATTTTAAGCAGAGGGTTTAAACCATAAATCCTCTCCAACTTTTCATCAAATGCCTGGAACTGTAGCTCTACTTTTTCCCCATAAAGATAAGACGGTTTAGAGGCAGAGAGAAGCATTTTTTTATCTTGATTATTGCTTAACCAATTGGCCAAGTTCTCAATTGTTTTTCCATAACTGTTTTCTTCATCCCACAAGCTCCACTTCCATAGATTCTGGAGTCCAAAATGAAGAAATAAGCCGGTTCCTGACTTTTTTAATGATATTGCAGGAGACAAATCCTGATTATCAAATGTTGCTAGGATTTCACTTCCATGCTCTAAACTGTAATACTTGTACTTAACCGGTGGTATGTTCCTTTTTTGTGCTTGAAAGTTGGAAAAAACTGAATAACTTTTTCCAATACTTGTTAGGTTCAAAGTACCCTCAAACATTCTAGACATTTGAGAACTCTTCATAGCTTGAATTTGCTCAAGGCCTTTAACAGGTTCACCTATTAATATGATACTCGACCCGGCAATGAGTCTATTAGTAAGAATTTGTATTGTTCCATTGCTCAATTTCAGGTTTCCGTTATTCACGAGAATCATAAGCGAATAATCAGACAGTTTCACTTCATCTCTTATTAACTGATTTCCAGAATATAATCTTTTGTGCTTTGCCTGGAGTACTTCTATCGAGAATCTGGCATTATTTTTTAGAGCATCTTTTATTTGTTTTGTTTCCCAATTTAGTGCATCACTTACCAACATTACTTTATCTTTAGCTTTAATCACTCTAACTGTAGCATCAGCATGGAGCTCTTCAGTACCTTCTTTACTTACAACAAAATCGATCGTTTGTATACCTAAATTATGGAATTTATATTCAAATTCTATTGAAACTAATTGGTCTGCTTTGACATCTACTTCCTTTGCACTAACAACAACACCATCAACTAGCATTGAACAGTTTGCCTTAGTCTTTACACTGCTTTCAATGTTTATTTCAAAGGGAGATGTTTCGTTAAGGAAGCATGTATCGTTATAATCAATTGAAACTATCTTAAGTGAGTCAACTTGCTCAGTATATTCATAAATATAGGAATTGATAGGTTTATTCAAGATTATAATATCGTTGTAGTTGTTATCCTGGAACCATCCATCAGAGAAAAGATAAAGCTCTTTCACCTTATTCAAATCAACTCTAGAATTCAGATCATCTAAAGTTTTTGAAATTGAAGTACTATTCGGAGCTCCATCAATACCATTTGCGAATGATAATGTAGTTACTTCATAACTCTTCTCTTCTAATGCTCTTTCTAATTTTTCCAATTCATGGGCAATAATACTGTTCTTTGAGTAATCATTCAATTCAGCATCCATACTATCTGAGATATCATTTAAAATTACCACATGATCAGCTTGAAGGAATCTTTTAGAGTAAGTATAAATTGGGTTAAACAAGTACAATAAAATTACAGATAAAGCAATTGTTCTAAATGCAATATATACTAACTTTTCTCTTAATGATAACTCAGGTGTTGTTTTACGATAATAGATCCAGCTAATAAACAGGGCAATAAGGATAAAAATACTATATATCATTAAATCCTTGTTCTCCAATGAATTCCTATGGCAGTACCCTTAGAATCATCTCCCGGAATAAAGCTATCATAAGATTGGATGTTAATTCCAAATTCTAATGTATCGGATCTATAACCTAAGCCCCATGCAAAAATCATTGGAACTGTACTGTTACCAAATCTAATACCAAGCTGTATAGGCATTGCTGCCCACATAGTTTCAAATCCTAGTGATATATCAGGTTTATCAGAAGTAAATGCAGAACTCTTAGTAGCCTGTCTATAATCCATGGAAAGAGAACTTTTTTTGTAACTATACTTTGAACCTAAAGCGAATTCAAAAGGAAGCTTTGTTGAACGCTTACTTATCTGCATATTTGTTTGTTCTTCACTATAAAAATCCTCGTCTAAATCCAAGATAAATATCGAATCTGCATGGACTATATAATGAATTTCTTGATTATCCAGTTCCCAGTATATCTTAGCAAAAAGGTTATCAAAAGTCATACCTAAGTTAAGATTTTCCACTGGCTCAAGTGCTAAACCTAGTAATCCTTTATATCCGATCCCACCTGTACTTGAAATCAGAGTAATGTCTTGAACAAAATCTGCACCATTAATCTCATCACCTTCTAATCCATTAGAAAAATGCCCAGAATACTCTTTGGTTTCGACACTATTGATTCCGATCAGAGTACTTAGTGTAACCCCCCAAGTCGCAGGAAAATAGTCATTAACATATGGCATTGATAAGCCACCATAACTCCAAGCAAGATCCATATAGCTTAACATATCAATATTATTGTTTTTTTCATCAAACTCATAATAATTCTGAGTGTTACCGTATAGTGCTAGTCTTATATACTCTTCAGAAAATCTGCTGTTTAAAGCATAGTGCGTTCTTAATCCTAGTCCGGTTTTACCATCACTCCATGCAAACTCTTGAACTGATGCCCTAGCTTTTAGTACTAACGCACCATTCAAGTCTTTCATCAGTTTATCTTTCAAATCTACATCAATCATTTGACCGGCTACCGAGTTATAAGTATCTATAGTAAATGCATTGTTAGAGACTGCGAAATCGAAATTTGTAAATGGCAATTCCATGTATGCTTTATCATCTACTAAATTGGCTGGGTTCCAGAAGATTGCATCAGTTGTATTTGCTCGCATCATAAAACTACCTGCAAATCCATTTGACCTGGAAGTTGCAGAGCAAAGTGCGATAGTCATAAGGATAGATAGAATAATTATTGTTTTTTTCATTACTCTGCCTCCCCAAGTTGTTGCATTAACACTGTAAGTTTCAATGCCCCCGAAATCCTTATATAATCATTAACAGTACCAGAGATTAATATAGGCTCATCAGTAACGTCTGCATACATCAGGAATTTGATATATACTTCATCATTAAGGAATACTTCAAAGTTTTCAATTGGTATATTGAATGCTGTGTTTTCACTTAATGAGCTTACATAATATCCTACCGGTTCTTCTTCATCCTCACTAGACTCACCCTTTAGTTGTAGCATTGCTAGATTCAATGAATCTACTGTACCACCTAATGGCTCATTATGAATAAAAATCTGAATTCGACCACCTATAGGCAATTTGTTCTCTATAGCTAACTCTATTTCAGCTCGCTGACAATGCTCTTCAATAATATCCTGGTTTTCCTTTGAAATTAGAGCTGTACTGCTATCATCTGTTATCAAAGGTACTGATGAATCGTTTAAAGAGAAATTGAATGGAATAATACCAGTGTAGTCACCGTATACTGAATGATTCAATGCAATAAAACCATAACTATTTACAGGATTCTGAACATAAACTCTTGAGCTATGGATAACAAGGCTTGTTGGCATTATTGAAAACAACTGATCAATTTGTTTATCGCTAACAAATTGGTTTGTGACAGGACTGGTTGTCGGATAACCAGAATCAATCAATACTTCAGCAGATGGTATACTGAAATTATTATCATTATCATCAAGAATCTCAATTCGAATACTATCTCCGTCATCATTGTATGAAGTTATATAACCATCAAAAGTAGTTTCGAAACCAATGTCTGAGATTAAATCTAATTCAACTCTAGCATCTTCTATCACAACAACATCATCAATATTCTGTGGATATTCTATATCAACATTTGCTAAATCTTCTTCAATATCTAAATAGTATCCTGTTATGTTTCCCAAGAAAGATTCAAAATAGACCATATCTGAAAGACGTATATCAATTGAACCATAGTTTATGCTTTCAGCAGAGCCCATATTATCTTGGATATTAATTGTAAAAGTTAGCTCATTTACAGTATTACCGGACATAATATCGTCGGAAGATTTTATAACATGATTATTTAGCTCAAATCTATGCTCTTGAGAACCAAACTGATTGATATCAATACTTGGAGAGAAATTCTCTCCATTCTCATCATAGACTTCATTAAACACAATAGTAACCGTACCATCATGAACTTCAGTTACAATATCATTCATGACTACGACTAAATCACCGGATAGTATTTTACCGGCTACGACTTCGATAGTATAATCAGGCAAAATTGACAAGAACGGAATACTACCGGGGTAAGATGGAGTATCGCTATTCAAGCTATTAAGAGTAAACTCAGAATTAAGTTCAACTTTAAGCTCATCAATCTCTCTGGAATTAATCTCTCCTTTTGTTTCAACATATAGAGTACTATCCGCCTCATCCATGAATACATATTCATCATCAACCAAGTCAATTATTGGGTAAACTTCATCCATGAGTGGAAGATTCAAATCTATTTCCCACTTGGTCCCATTAGGACTCTTGATTTCGCACCCCAATAACAAAGTCACAATTAATACAAGAAAAATATATCGTTTCATTTTACTACCTCATCTCGATAATATTCTGAATTCCCCTTTCTTAAGTTTCATACTTTTCACTATTTCATGAATTGTGAAACTACATCTTTTTAAGAGCTGTTTCAATATATATTGATTGTGACCGTAAAGTAAAGAAATATTTTTATCTGATATTTCCAGTACACAATCCTGATTAATCTCTTTTAACATTTTGCGAATTAGTAACTCACCTTTTACCAGTTCTCCGAAACTTGGGTGGAAAGGCCCGGCGACTACTGCATCTCTTTCTGTGATATCAGAATGCAAACCTACTTTTGCGATTTTGATTCCATATTCTTCAAACTGATCTATCATCTCAACTGCATCAAAAACAGCATCTTGCAACTTTAAAGGATTATAGACACCTTTTTTGTAAAGCTGTTCCAAAGGTGTATCATGTAATACTAACAGGGGATAAATTCTAACAAAATCAGGCTTAATCTTTTTTGTAATACTAATAGTTCTAGCTAATGACTCTTGAGAATAACCTGGAAGACCAGGCATAAGTTGAACACCTAGTTTGATTCCATTTTCCTTAATTGCTTTTGCTGCATTTATAGCTACTTTGGATGTGTAATTCCTACCAGATAATCTCAAGACATTATCTTCAAAACTTTGAATGCCAAGCTCAATCGTTGTAACATGATTCAATATACTTTCCGCTAGAATTCTTGTATCAATACAATCGGGTCTAGTAGAGTATCGAACAGTAGTTTTAGAATCAAGAAATGGTTCGATCAGATTAAAATACTCTATCCTTACGTTGGGATCTAGAGCAGTAAAAGTTCCCCCAAAGAATGCAATCTCTTTGACTAAACCTTTGTTCTTTAGTTTGAACATGTTTAATTCAGAGATTAGTTTTTCTTTATCTATTTCTTGAGTCCCGGTTATTTCGAATTGATTACAATAGATGCACTGATAAGCACAGCCTTGCTGAGGTATGAAAATTGGATAGATTTTCATTATATGTTTAGTAGATTACATGCTTCTTTCGCAGCGTTTTGTTGGGCTTCTTTTTTACTCGAACCTGAACCTGTTCCAACTTTTTCACCATTAATAAACACACTCATGATAAATGTTTTATTATGATCTGGACCAATTTCTCCATCTTTTTCGTAAGTAGGAGGTGTTTGGAATTTAGATTGACTATATTCCTGTAGAATGCTCTTAAAGTTCTTTAATTCATCTTGATTTATAAGCTTCCTAAAGTTAGTAAGGACTATATTTCTAACTAAAGCTCCAGCCTCTTCAAGGTCGCTATCAAGATATACAGCACATATTAATGCTTCCATGGCATCAGATAGGATTGACGGACGTTTTCGACCTCCATTTCTATCCTCATCATCACTCAGCATTAAATAGCTTCCGAGCTCAATCTCTTTAGCTTTTACGGTAAGATACTTCTCTGATACAATCTTTGATTTCATCTTTGACAAAGTACCTTCCTGGCTCTCCGGGAAAGTAAGGAATAACTCTTGCGACACGAACAGACCTAGAATCGAATCTCCTAGGAACTCCATTCGTTCAAATGGTGAAATAGAGCAGGCGTAAGGTGCTTTCTTCCTGAAATATGAGTTGTGCGTAAAAGCACTTTTCAGGAGATTTACATCATTGAACTTATAGTTTATTCTTTTTTGAAACTCTTGAAGTTTCTCTTCCCATTCGCTATCTTCAATTATTATCGTTTCACGACGAGAATTGAATATACCGGATAGACGTTTTATAATTGTATTCAATACTACCTCTGAAATGAGGGGGCATTAGCCCCCATAAAATCAGTATTTTCCAATAACAATTGCTGAGTTCTGACCACCAAAACCAAGAGAGTTACTTAGTGCGTAAGTAACCTTATGATCAATTGACTCACCCATAACATAATCTAAATCACATTCTGCATCGGGATTTACTAAATTAGCTGTCTTATGTATTTTCTGATCATTAATTGATTTGATACAAACAATAGCTTCCATAGCTGCTGCTGCACCCAACATATGACCAACCATTGACTTAGTGGAGCTAATTTTTAAGTTATAAGCATGCTCACCAAAAACTGTTTTAATAGATCTTGTTTCAGTAACATCATTCAATGGAGTTGATGTTCCATGAGCATTAACATAGTCGATATCTTCAGGTTTTAATCCTGCATCTGCAAGAGCCATTTTGATTGCTCTTGTACTACCTTCACCTGTCTCTGTTGGAGCGGTAATATGGTAAGCATCTGCAGTAGCTCCATAACCAAGTAGCTCAGCATAAATCTTTGCTCCACGAGCTTTGGCGTGTTCAAGTTCTTCAAGAACAAGTACTGCTGCACCTTCAGAGATTACGAAACCGTCTCTATCTTTATCAAAAGGTCTGCTAGCGGTAGCAGGATCATCGTTTCTGGTAGAAAGTGCTTTCATTGAAGTGAAACCACCAACAGCCATAGGTGAAACAGAAGCCTCACATCCTGTTGTAAGTACTAAATCAGCATCTCCGTATTGGATAGATCTAAATGCAGTACCAATTGCATGGTTTGAGCTTGCACACGCAGAAACAACGTTAAAATTAATACCCTTTAAGTTATGTTCAATTGAGATGTGAGCTGATGCAATGTTTGATATCATCTTAGGAATAAAAAACGGACTGATACGTCTAGGTCCTTTATTCACTTTCTTCTCTACTTCCTCTTCAAAAGTATGAATACCACCGATACCGGCACCTGTAATACATCCAAATCTATCAGGATTGAAATCGAAATCTTTAAGTCCTGAATCTTCCATAGCCTGACGAGCAGCTACAACAGCATACTGGGCATATAAGTCTATTTTTCTAGCTTCTTTAACATCAAAATGGTCTGCAGCATTGTACCCATTAATTTGAGCAGCAAACTTCACACCAAACTTCTCTGTGTCGAATCTATCAATATCTCTAATTCCAACCTTACCGGCTAAGAGATTAGTCCATGTTTCTTCAACACTATTTCCTACAGGGTTTATGGTTCCTAAACCTGTAATAACAACTCTTCTTTTCATAAAAACCTCTGTTCATTAATGATTAGAATAGAAAAGGTTGTCCAAATGCTGGCACCCGAACAACCTTAAATTTCTAAGATTAACCGTTAAGTTTTGAAGTAAGATAACTGATAGCTTGACCAACTGTACGAAGTTTGTCCTGATCTTCTTCAGGAATCTCAATATCAAATTTGTCTTCGAACTTCATTACAAGCTCAACTGTATCTAATGAATCAGCACCTAAATCATCGATGAAGTTAGCTTCATCTGTGATTTGACTTTCATCTACGTTTAATTCTTCCATTATGATTTTTTTTACTTCTTGTGCGATATCCATTATATCCTCCTAAGTTTTATTTATACTCTTAGATAATTAGACCGCCATCAACATTGATGACCTGTCCGGTAATATATTCTGCTTCATCTGAAGCTAGGAATAAACATAAGTCTGCAACGTTCTTCACTGAACCCATTTTATTTAATGGAATAGCTTTAGCATATTCAGCAATAACGTCTTCTCCGAGATTTTGTGTCATCTCAGTTTCAATAAATCCTGGTGCAACTGCATTTACTCTAATGCCTCTTGAAGCAAACTCTTTAGCAGTAGATTTAGTCAAAGCTATTACTCCACCTTTAGAAGCAGCGTAGTTTGCTTGACCTGCATTTCCCATGATTCCGATAACAGAAGCAATATTTACTATCACTCCGGCTTTTTGTTTAAGAAGGTATCTGCTTAACTTCTGTGTACAAATAAACGTACCTTTAAGGTTAACTGCAATTACTGCATCCCAATCAGATTCTTTCATTCGCATGATAAGGTTATCTTTAGTAATACCGGCATTATTGATAAGTACATCAATATGTCCATGTTTTTTACTTAACTCTTTATAAATCTCTGCTACTTTGTCACCATCTGTAACATTCGCTGCATAACCTTCAGCTTTATAACCTTTAGCTGTAAGCTTAGCTACAGCTTCATCTACAGCATCTTGCATAAGATCAAGTATAACAACCAGTGCACCTTCTTCTGCAAATCTCTCTGCAATACCAAAACCTATGCCACGTGCACTACCAGTTACAATTGTAACCTTATCATTTAATCTATTCAGCATTGTTCAATCCTTCTAAAACTGTTTCTATATCTGAAAGTTTATCAACGTTATAAACAATTGCATTCCTGTCTATTTTTTTTATCATTCCGCTAAGAACTTTGTTTGGTCCGAACTCAATAAAGACTTTCACACCCTCTGCAACCATTCTTTTAACACAGTCAACCCAGAGTACTGATGAAGTTACCTGTTTTGTAAGATTATCGATAATCTTAGATCCTTCTGAAGCTGGTTCTGCGTCAACATTAGAAACAACAGGAATAGCTGTATTCTTGAAGTTCATGCTCTGCATCTCTTCGTTTAACCATACTCCGGCTTTTTCAATAAGTGGAGAATGGAAAGGACCACCAACAGTTAAAGGAATAGTTCTTTTAGCTTTATTAGCTTTGCAGATTTCAGCAGCTTTTTTAACTCCGGCTTCACTTCCTGATATAACAGTCTGAACCGGAGTATTGAAGTTTGCAGCAATTACTACACCTTCGCTCTGAGCTTCTTCACATGCAGCTTTAACACCTTCTGAGTCCATTCCAATAATTGCATACATTGCATATGGTTGATCACCATTAGCATCAATCATGAACTGTCCTCTTCTATGAACAAGGTGCATTGCATCTTCTACTGAAAGCACTCCATTCGCAACAAGAGCAGAAAACTCTCCTAATGAATGTCCGGCAACAAAACTTGGTGTTATATCAGCTTTCTCTACAAAACTTTTCCAAGCACAATAGCTATGGAAGAGAATTGCAGGTTGTGTATATTTAGTCTCTTTAAGTTCACTTTCAGGGCCATCCATCATTATTCCGGCTAGCTTAGTATTGTGAACTTCATCAAACTTAGTTAAAATCTCTTTTAAATGTGGGTTTGCTTCCTGAAAATCAGAAGTCATACCTATATATTGTGCTCCCTGTCCCGGGAAAACAAAAGCAATCTCTTTATTTGTAAATTTCATTACTATCTCCTAAAATCTGAAGAGTACACTACCCCAGGTTAATCCGGCACCAAAAGATACAGTATTAATAACATCTCCACGCCTAATCTTACCCTCTTCAATAGCTTCTGCTATAGCAATTGGAATAGTTGCTGATGAGGTATTAGCATATTTCTGAATATTAACTATTACCTTATCTTTATTAATCTTCATCTTATTACCAAGACTTTCAATAATTCTCATATTTGCCTGATGAGGAACTAGCCAGTCAAGGTCATTGAAACCCATGTTGTTTCTCTTCACAACAGTTTCGCTAACTGAGTACATGGATTTCACAGCCAATTTGAACACTCTATTTCCCTGCATTGAAACTGTATGTTGATTTTCTCTAACAGTCTCTTCACTTGCAGGGTTTCTTGAACCACCGGCTTCCTGAACTAGAAGTTCGGTATAGTTTCCATCAGCAAGAATCTCTGAATCAATAATCTGTGAAGTCTCATTACTCTGGGCTCTTGAAATAATTGCTGCTCCGGCACCATCACCAAAAAGAACACAGGTATTTCTATCATTCCAGTTAAGGATTTTTGAGAGTAATTCAACACCAATAACCAAAACATTCTTCTTAGTTCCATTCTCCACAAACTGTCTTGCAATATCAGAAGCATAGATAAATCCGGGGCATCCTGCAGATATATCAAAAGCAGGGATTCCTTTAAGACCTAAGTTCTTCTGAACAAAACATGCAGTAGATGGGAAAGCATGGTCCGGTGAAATTGTTCCACAGATAATCATATCGATATCTTTATATTTTATATTTGAGTTTTCAATACAGTTTTCGGCTGCTTTAGTAGCCAAGTCACTTGCTGCCTGTTCAGGAGCTGCAATTCTCCTTTCAAACATTCCGGTTCTTGTTCTGATCCATTCATCATTTGTATCAACAATCTTCTCAAGATCGTGATTGTTCAAAATCTTCTCTGGAACATAACGACCAAATGCAGTATACTTTGCTTTATATTTCATAATTACTGCCTTTCAAAATAATCGATTGAATGCTTTACGAAACCTGAATCTACGATTCTAGTCGCATACTTTACAGCATTCTTTATTGACTGGGCATTTGAACTGCCATGTCCGATTATCGTAATACCTCTTACTCCAACAAGGAGTGAACCACCGTATTCAGTGTGGTCTAATCGTTTTTTTAGATATGCATAAGCAGGGAAAGAAAGCAATGCTCCGATCTTTGCTATCCAGTCCTTAGCTATCTGTTCTTTAATAATCTTAAGAACAGAAAGAACTGAACCTTCAAAGGTCTTCAACATCACATTTCCAACAAATCCATCACATACGATAACATCTGTTCCTCCCTGAAGAAGATACTTACCTTCAATGTTTCCATGAAAGTTAATTCTCTCTTCGTTGGAAAGTAACTCGTATGTCCGCTTAACCAGATCATTTCCTTTCTCCGCCTCTTCACCAATGTTTAATAAAGATACTCTCGGTGATTTAGTTTGAAAGAAATACTGACTATATAAAGTTCCTAAGACTGCAAACTGCTGAAGATGCTCCGGTGAACAATCAACATTGGCACCAACATCCAGAAGTATAACCGGGTTTTCTGCTGTTGGGAAAACAACAGCAAGTGCCGGACGCATGATATTATTAATGCGTTTATATGAGAATAAAGATGCACTCATAACTGCACCGGTATTCCCTGCACTAACAGCAGCATCCGCAATTCCCTCTTTGTGAAGTTCCACAGTTCGCACTAAAGATGAGTCTTTCTTCTTGCGAACAGCCTTTACAGCCTTATCACTCATCTCTATTCGTTCTGATGCCGGAACTATCTCAATTCTGGACTTATCGTAAAAATACTTTTCCAACTCTTTGGCTAGAATGTCTTCCTTGCCCACGAGGAATATCTTGTCACAAATATTCTCCCTAATAGCAAGAACCGCACCTTCCACTTCTGGATAAGGTGCGTGATCACTGCCAAATGCGTCTAAAGCTATTTGCATCCCTATTTATCACTCTTTACTTCGATAACCTGCTTTCCTTTGTATGATCCGCATGCTTTGCATACATTATGTGGCTTGAATGGTTCGCCACAGGTTGGACACACACTGAAGGCAGGAGCAGAAATCTTATAATGAGTACGTCTCTTATCTCTACGTGTCTTAGATGTCTTCCGTTTAGGTACTGGCATGATGTCTCCTTATTTATATCTTACTTATCTATCTTAACTTATTTAAAGACAATTTCAGCACAAATTATTTTGACCGACTCATGTGTCAAGAACTTTCAATAAGTACTTATCTCAATTACTATTAGAACTTTTCTTAACACTTCAACCATGTTAAACAATTTTTACCTAATTACGCACTATTTATTACGTACACACATCTATGCTTCATCTTTCAATTATGATTAAATGAAATTAATTCATTGTTAACGTCAAGTGATTTTCTCATTATTAACTTAATACGTACACTAGGCTCATGAGCATAAAGTAAAACAGTAATCCTAACGCTTATAGAATAATAGACCAATACCTAAGCATTGGTCTATTATTTCCTTTTCTTTATCGATTATTTCATCAGAATACACTTCTTAGTCTGTATCTGGTCCTCTGTTTTAACATTATAGAAATATATACCGGATGAAACAGGTTTATTGTTACTATCTTTCCCATCCCAGACAATAGAATATGTTCCTTGATTATGTAATTTGTTCATTAAAATACGTACTTTCTGGCCTTTTACGTTATATACACTAACATCAACCAATCCTCGTTTTGGCACATAGTATTCAATTGTGGACTGCGGATTGAATGGGTTCGGATAACTGTTTAACTTCAGTTGGCACTGCGGAGTTGATGTATCTTCTTCTATAGGTACTGCGCCTAGGGAGTTCGTTTTAAAAATATGAATGTTTCCCTCCCATGTTGTACCACATGTAATCATATATCCATCCTCTAGGATTTCAAAAGATTTAAACCCGTATATATTTCCTAAATCTAAACCTGTTTCATTTTGTGAAGAATAGGTTATCTCGAAAGTGGTTCTATCATAAACTTCATAACCTCCTGATACTCTTGAAATAAATGTATCATCAGTATATGCCTTCAGCTCATGCATTGATCTTGGTAAATAACTAAAAGAATTTATATATACTCCCTGACTATCTAGGATAAGTACAGAGTTGGCATTATTTATATAGAAATAGTCATCAAACAAAGAATATGTTATTGATTGACAAAAACCATGAAACTCAGGGTTATCAATTGTATCATAGCTCCAGACAATTTCTCTTTCACTATTAAAATATACTATTCGAAGTCCATAGAGTCCTTCAGTCTGATAATCAACGGAAAAAATACAAAGAAATCCATCAGAGATATAAGGTTTTAGTTTGATTGCATTCCCCATAGTTATATCATCCCATGCATATGACTCTTCCCAGATTATATTATTGTCTTCATCAATAACTTTTATCACGGGTATTCCGTTAACTGATCCGGTTACATATACGTTGCCATCTTGATCTGACTCTATCGAACTGTAAACAAACGGATTGTTTTCGATATTTGTATCTTCCCATTCTCGATTTCCATCTTGGTCATACTTAAATAAACTATATTTGGCAGCTACAATAAAACCACCATCGTTAGTTTGAGTAAAACCAACTTGATCATATAAGTTGTATTCACTATATCCCGAAAGCGAATCCTGTTGAGTCCATTCAATATAACCGGTAGAGTTTATCTTTGTAATATAAGTTCTAATTTCAAACACCTCCTCACTTGCTGCATAATCACAATAACCTCTTATGGCATATCCATTGTCATTACACTTTATGATCTCATAGATTCTGAAATTAAAGTAATTATCATCAAAGGGATGTATAATTCTATCCCAAGTATCCTGAGAAAACAAAGCAACAGGTAGTAAAACTACTACAATTAGTACAAACAAAAGTTTTTTCATAACTACTCCAAATCATTTTAAGAATCTCTATCAATTATCCTATAGACTAATAAATCGTTTATTAACTTTCTTTCCTTATGAGTTGCAGTACAATAATTAAAGAGATTAAATAACATGTCAAGTAATTCACAGGCTTTACGGAAGAGATAAGGGGTTATTGCAAATGTACAATTCGGAGGAATTGATCGCATTTCAGGGAGTTTGTCTGATGCGTAGCTTGCGTAGCGGAAACGGACTTCCTAAAATGCAGACAGCAGTGTTTTCGAAGCTGTCACCAGTAGGACTGAGATGGACTCGAGCTACTGTTACAATCTCTTTCCGGAGGAAAGCATAATACTAGCCAATGGGTCCACGATCCATGGTCTGGGTTAATGTAATTTCAATCCTACATGGATTGCATTATACCTCTGTTTGGGGAATGGGATTAGTGCAATCCTAATCGGATTGCGGTCTCATTGTTTCATGTCCATGGGTCGTGGACCCATTGGCTAGTATTTTGTGACCCTATCGGGTCAAACGTTCCGGAGAAACGTTCTACGAAACGTGGCTATTGACTAAAACCTATCTCCAAATCCCCAATATCACATCCTGCTTTTCTACCTCATCAGGTACTATCTCATAACACTGGGCAATGAACTTGGCAACTTTCTCACCGTCTGCTTTGTTGTTGCAATATACAACGCCTAAGTCTTCATTCTCAAAGACACCATTGCCAATCTTATGAGTTAGGAGAGCACCTGAGCTAAAATCAAGTTCATCTGTTATCTTTCTGCGTCCGGCTTTAACATCTATAAGTGCATATCCGATAGCTCTACTATCAATGCGTTTGATTCTACCTGATTTGTGTGATACGATTGGGATTTCATATTTAGCTTTTGGGAAGAGACTGTAGTCATTGCAAACTCTCATATCAGCCCCCTGTACTTCCAGCATCTTCTCCCAATATTTAAGAGCTGTACCATCAGCAATCTTAACACCTGTTTCATTGAAAGCTTTGTTCCAGTCAGTGTATTTACCGGTCATTATCAGCATCTCAGTAGCGAGAGTTCTTGTTATAAGGTCTACATCAGGTATATGTTTACCTTTGAGATATTCGAAAGTCTCGATTACTTCCAATGAGTTACCGACATAGAAACCAAGTGGAGCATTCATATTAGTAAAGACAACTGTAACCTTCTGTCCGAATTGTTCACCTGTGTTTATGAGAAGTTCAGCTAGCTGTTCAGCCTTTTCCATAGAGTCCATGAAAGCACCTTCACCAACTTTAAGGTCAACAACAAGGTTCTTTGCTCCTTCTGCTATCTTCTTACTCATAATACTGGCTGTGATAAGTGGTAAGCTTTCTACAGTAGCAGTCACATCTCTGAGGGCATAAATTCTCTTATCAGCAGGAACAAGTCTTTCAGTCTGACCTATAATAGACAAACCAACTTCAGTCACAATGCGCTTAAACTCTTCTGTTTCTATATTGGTTTTGAAACCGGGGATAGAATCTAACTTATCTAAAGTACCACCGGTATGACCTAAGCCACGGCCTGATATCATAGGAACATGAACTCCAAAAGAAGCTACAAGCGGTGCTAACATCAAAGATATCTTATCACCTACTCCACCGGTTGAGTGTTTATCAACTGTAATAATGTCATTAGGGAATTCAATGAAATCACCGGATTTTATGTATACATCTGTAAGTGTTGCTATCTCTTCCGGAACCATTCCTTTCATATATATTGCCATCAGCATCGCTGACATCTGGTACTCAGGAACCACTCCCTTTAAATATGATTCAATAAAATGCTTTATCTCTGAGGCAGTTAACTGCCCTCCATCACGCTTTTTCAGTATTGTCTTTGTAGGATTTTGCATAATTCACTTCCTTTTATTCATACAATCCATATATAACATAACTAGCATAAAAAGTCAAATAAATTGTCTAACTGGGACCGCGGACATCCTGTCCGCATCTTCGAGAATTGAATAAACAGTAGCGGTCACCATTACGACCAAAGGGAGTTCGGGGAATTGCGACCCTAACGAACAACACTAACTATTAACTGTAAGCTATAGGCTATAGGCTACAAGCTATTAGCTCTTCTCCCTGTCCGATAAGGACAGAATGTGAATAGCCATGTGGCGTAAGCCCATGGTCTCTGTTCCCAAAAAAGTGATTTCGACCCTATATGGGTCGCACAATTTATTAAGGATATAGTTTAGACCATGCCCAATTCCTAATTGTCTCACTTCTCTATCTTTTCTAGACAAAACTCAAGAAACTTCATCGTGTTCTTATATTTATCTTCACTATGAGAGTTAACTGTTTCACTAAACTTTTTCCTTAGCTCTTTTAGAAAGAAACTAGCACTTGTAAATGGAAAAGGAGCTAAAAGGTTAAACGCATACTTACTTCCGTAATTGTTATTTTTGTATGGGATTGGGTAGGTTGCATACATACTAAGTATTAATGCCTTTCTATGCAATGATTCTCCATCACCATCAGGACGCTTCATCACTTTTTCTAATTGAATCGCAGCACTTGGGGATAAGATTATTCCCATCCAATTGGTAGATTCACACCATTCTGCAGCATCATTTAAGGCTTCACCTATTATTATATTATTTTCTGTATCAATAGCATATTCACCAAAACTTATTGCACCTCTAAGGTAGATTTTACTTAACAGCGATTTATGCAATAACTCAGGCAGAAAATGGTTTATAAATAGAAAACAATACTCTATATCGTCAGTATTTTCTTTAACAAACCTATCTTGAAAAGAGATGCAGATAAAGTAAGTATCCGAGAAACCAGTAATGTAAATATCAAAGCTAGGGATTCTCTTTTTAATGGTTTCTTGACTTGATTCGATAGTATATTTTAAATCTCTCCATACATCAAAGAAATCATTATAATCGAACTTCTTTGTAACAAAATCTTTGTATCCAAGTATATCCATCATTATTATAAATCCTTCTCTAATCATTCTATACTCCTACATGTTTTTGCATCATATTTTCATTGCTTTCGTTAGCTTTTCTAATGCGATAATACTATTAGTATGTAGTATAGCTTTTCTAGCAAAATTACGACCATCCCTAACAGATTCTTTGTTCAATGGTTTCTCATCTTCCTTCGAGTAAAATTCTTTTACTTCTCTGAAAGTGTTCTTCTTTAACTCAAGCAAAGTTTCTCGCACTATTTCTGAATCAAAACTGTTCATTGACGCTTTTGAAATCGATACACATACAATCCTATCATCGTAATCACTCTTTACTGTATCCTTTAGAGAAACTCTTGTTGCCTTTTTACCAAGGAGTGTCTTCAGCTCAATTTCAGAAAGAATAATATAACCATTATCACAAGGTAACTCTCCTATAGGGATCATTGAGTCTTCAATTAAGACTAAATGTCCATCATCCTTTAAACAATTTTT
The DNA here is from genome assembly GCA_963677495.2 of Cloacimonadales bacterium (SeqCode). Classification (GTDB taxonomy): domain Bacteria; phylum Cloacimonadota; class Cloacimonadia; order Cloacimonadales; family JAFGVF01; genus Zophobacter. The sequence continues at coordinate 240,785 of CAXXOU010000004.1, read as the reverse complement.
TATCTTAGTAAGAAGGCAACCCCACTCAAGCACATCTACTTCATGTAATACATTTATTAAAGAAACTATATCATAATTCCTCTCTGGTAGATCATGTTGTTTATTGATAACATTTTTTGCTCCCAAAGATTTAAGTAATTCCTCATTTTCTCCCTCATGATCATAACAATCATATTTTACTTTCTTCCAAAATTCTTCATGCTCTTTTAACCCGATAAGCATTCTACCTTGTCCTGCCCCAAAATCCAATATCTTAACCGATTCTTTGTTTATTGTTTGAATCAATGCAAGTAGTTCAGGATCGTTTTTTTTAATATCTTTTATCTCATTTGGGTGTGTTAAACACTCAACAAGAAAGCTGTTCATTGCCCATGCCGCAGGTGACTTTAGAAACTCTGTAAGTCTGATGATTTCATTTTCAAATCCCATCAATTTATTAATAGTTTTTGGAATATTGGGTGCACATGGGTTGTATATTTTGTTGTCATCAACCATGAAGATTGATCGATAATCCAAATTCGCAATAATTGGTAAAGAATGGGTTGCTATGATTAACTGTCCTTCATTTTGAATTAGTTCAGAAAGCTTGTTTATCAAGCGCATAGCTATTTTAGGATGTAAATTCAATTCTGGCTCATCAAAAAATATAATAGATTCAGATGCAGATGCTTCCGAGTTTGAGCTACATAGGAAAAGTATTAAAACTATACAAAACAATACTCTCTCTCCTTCTGATAAATCAGTATAGTTGAACTTGTAACCGTTCAAACACCATGCACCTTTTACAGAAAGCTTGTATCCCTCATGACTAGGTTCATGATTCAAAGTTTCTCTCTCCCATGATAAATCCTTATCCAAAAATTCTCTAGTCAGTCCAATTAGTTTATCACATTGAGCTTCTTTCTTTTTGAACTCACTTTTTCTGGGGTCTTCTCTCTCCAAAATTTGATGCATTGCAAGGTCATTGCCTAAGCCTTGAAAAAATGTCAATCCATCTTCTAGAACAGACTCAAACAACTTATTGAAATCCTTTTTAATATTGGCTTTGTCTAAAATATCGTTAAGTCCTACTTTTGGGTTTTTCATTTGCTGATGTAGATTGACAATATCCTCATGCTTAATAACAACTAATCTCTTTTTAACAAAGTCAACTACTACTTGCTTAGTATTAGATTCGAAAGTTTCAGCTTCTTCTGTATTGCTAAAAGTTGGCAAATCATAATTGTCTGCCAGAATTCTCTCAATCTCATCAATTTCTGATTGATGATTTATATTGTGTTCATATTCTTCAGAACGTAAATATGAAAGCCTAATTTCCATTTCTTCTCTACCTATTGTATTGATTGCTTTTTGGTAGTTATCAGCATCTCTAGCATAACTCCTATTAAGCTTAAACAGTTTATCAATCAAAGATATAGGAGTTTTTATATTTTTAATTTGTTTTTCGATAGCATTCAAATATCTAGATTTTCCAGCACCATTTTCACCTACTAATGCAATCACATGTCCTAGTTCTTTACTTCTGATCGTACTTAATCCAAAATCCTCTACATCATTTTCATTCAAATCTAATCTTTTAAGTCTCATAAATAAACACCCTTAAATCTCCTGCATTGAGTATTATTATCTGTTAAGGCAAATATTAAGATATGGTTTCGAGATGGCAAGAAAGAAATTGTATTATACCTTAATGACACTATTGATTTTCATCAGCAAGGGATAAATGGGCAATCCATTTAGGATTGAATTATTGTTTTATCATATTCCACAGGTTGAAACCTGTGGCTAACATTGGTGAACCCAATTAGGGTTCTATCTAAGGGCATTGCAGCCCATTTATCCTACAAGGATAACCCAATAATAGCCATAGGCTTTAGCTTATGGACGGGAATAAAAACAAACCTGATCCTAAAGGGGTCACCCTAACGAACATCTTCATCATATAATCCCAACACAATTTTAAATGATTTTATTCCTCCAATCTCCCGTCAGGCACAGGAGCAACGGACACATAATCCCTAAAAGTTCCCTATATGTCTCTTATATGAAACCTATATAAACATATAGGAATCTTATAAGTTGGATAAGGGATGGATATAAACATTATGCTTTTGTTGGTCATTGGAAAATCGGGAGAAATAGCATTTTATGTTCCTACGATTACCCCCATTCAATTCTTACTTCTCTCTTACTTCACACTTACTACTCTCTTACTACTCACTTACTCAAAGCAGTAAGTTAGTCACAAGTTGTGGATAAATATATAATCTTTGTCATATCTTTATTGAATGGGGGTAAGATGATTTTAGATGGAATGTTACGATAATTGTTGTTGGTTGTCTTTCGCCCCTATAGGGCTACATGTCTTTGTTATATTTCCAAAGGGCTGGTATCAAAAACACTAAAGGGCTTGCACCTCAAATTATCCCTTATCCCTCTCTCTTCCCTCAGCATTAACAACTGCTTGCTAATCAATTCTAACTTAATAATAAATTGGTTATCCCTTGGTAATTAACCCAAGGATTACCCAAGTGTTTCCCAAGGGTTACCCAAGTGTCTCACAGGAATTAATGCTGAGCATAGAGGGAGCAGTGAGAGATTGATGTTATATAAAGAACAGGTTGAAAGATGTCTTTTGATTAAATAGTTGAAGAGAAGTTGATAAAAAAAATTGCTAATGAGTTTGTTTTGGGTAAAAGATGAGCTGATTTAATTGGTCCAATACATACCTTTATTGCATCTATCCTGTAGCATACTCACTTAAGCATAAATCACGTACATATTTCAATCCCAATCAATTAGGCTACTCTTGCATTATAAGCTATAAAGAGCCTGATAGGAGACCCCAAAAAAAGTCAAAAAAGATATTGCCAAGAAATAACCTAAATTTTTCTTGACTGATTATCTTTGAACCCCACTTTTGGTGGAAATCCATTTAGAAAGGAGTTTCCATGAAAAAGAAAGTTATCATTATGGGCGCTGCGGGAAGAGATTTCCACAATTTCAACAATTACTTTAGAGATAATGAGGAGTATAATGTAATCGCATTCACTGCAACTCAGATTCCGGGCATAGATGACAAAAAATATCCTGCTGCTTTAGCGGGAAAACTTTATCCGAATGGTATTCCAATTCTGCCTGAAGCAAAAGTTCCAGAACTTATTAAGGAACATGATATAGATATCGTTGTACTTGCATATAGTGATCTCCCTTACGAAAGAGTTATGCATAATGCTGCTATGGTTAATGCAGCCGGTGCTGACTTCATGCTTATGGGTGAAAAACATGGTCGCGTTAAAACAACTAAACCACTTATCACTATTTGTGCAGCTAGAACAGGTTGCGGAAAGAGTCAGACAACTAGAGCCGTTGTTCGCTATCTTAAGAGCGTAGGTAAAAAGGTTGTTTCTATCCGTCATCCAATGCCTTATGGTGACCTTGTAGCTCAGAAAGTTCAACGCTTTGAAGTAATTGAAGACCTTGCAAAGCACAAATGTACTATCGAAGAGATGGAAGAGTATGAACCACACATTGCAATGGGAAGCATCATTTATGCCGGTGTTGACTATGAAGCAATCGTGCGTGAAGCTGAGAAAGAAGCTGATGTAATCATCTGGGACGGTGGTAATAATGACACACCATTCTATACTTCAGATCAAGAAGTTAACATTGTTGTTGTTGACCCACATAGACCTGGTCATGAAATCAGTTACTATCCTGGCGAAACAAACGTTCGTTTAGCTGATATTATTGTTATCAATAAAATCGACTCAGCTGACCTTGATGATATTCAGGAAGTACGCGAAAACTGCCGTGCTATCAACCCTACAGCTAAGATTGTAGAAGCTGCTTCTCCTCTTACAGTAGAAGATCCTGAATTATTACTTGGCAAGAATGTGCTTGTTGTAGAAGATGGTCCAACTCTCACACATGGCGAAATGGCTTATGGTGCAGGTGTTGTAGCTGCTGAGAAATGCGGTGCTGCAGACCTCGTTGATCCTCGCCCTTGGGCTGTTGGTGAGATTCAGGAAACATTTGAGAAATATCCTGAAGTTGGTGTTCTTCTTCCAGCAATGGGATATGGTGAACAGCAGATTAAAGATCTCGAAGAAACAATCAGAAAGACTGAGTGCGATGCAGTTGTAATCGGTACTCCAATCGATCTGAGAAGAATTGTGAAAATCGATCAGCCATCTACTCGTGTTAGTTATGATCTTCAGGAGATTGGAAAACCAACTCTTGCTGAGTTACTCAAAGAAAGAGGCTACTAACAGATAAGTAGAGCTTATAGATATTTAAAAGTAGGAGATTTAACCGTCTCCTACTTTGCTTTTCAGAAATAAAAGTATCAGGAGAATAATATGAATAAGAAAATCGTTTTGGCTCTCGGCGGAAACGCTATTATCCAAGCCGGACAAAAAGGAACTATCACAGAGCAGTTCGCTAATACTCGTGAAAGTCTTAATGGTATCGCTAAACTTATTAAAGAGGGTTACCAGATTGCTATCTCTCATGGTAATGGACCTCAAGTTGGCAACATGCTTATTCAACAAAACGCAGGTATCGACCGTGGTGTTGCACCACTTCCTTTAGGCGTTCTTAATGCTGCTACCGAAGGTACAATGGGTTATATGATTGACCAAAGCTTACAGAATATTCTTAAGAATGCAGGTCTTGAACCTGAGGTTGCAGTAATCCTTACACAGATTGTTGTGGATAAGAACGATCCAAGTATGAGCAATCCATCTAAGCCGGTAGGTCCTTTCTATACTGAAGAACAAGCAAAAGATCTTCAAGAAGCATATGGCTGGTCAATGACTGAAGATGCAGGCCGTGGATGGCGTCAGGTTGTTCCTTCACCAAAACCAAAAGATATTATTCCTGCTAAAGCAATTCAAGCTCTCATGGAAAACGGTACTATCGTTATCTCTTGTGGCGGTGGTGGTATTCCTGTATATGTTGAAAACAACCAAACCCTTGAAGGTGTGGATGCAGTTATCGATAAAGACTTTGCTTCTGCTCTTCTTGCGAACCAGATCGAAGCTGATACACTTATCATCCTTACCGGTGTTGAGAAAGTTGCTATCAATTGGGGTAAGCCTGAGATGGAAGAGCTATCTACTCTTAACACTGAAGATGCAAAACGCTATCACGCTGAAGGTCACTTCCCAAAAGGTAGTATGGGACCAAAGATTTTAGCAGCAGTTGATTACCTTGAGAAAGGTGGTAAAAGAGTTATCATCACTTCTCATGAGTACCTTACCGAAGCTTTAGAAGGTAAGACAGGTACAATTATTACTTTGTAATCGAAACTATTTAATTTGAAAAGGCAACTCAATTTTGAGTTGCCTTTTTCTAATTACTTTAAATTTGCAATATCATCTATAAAGTGTGGGTATGACTTCCCTATAGAATCTCTTTCATTTATGCTAACTTGTGGAAACATAAGAGTAATGATATAAAATACCATTGCTAATCGATGGTCGTTTTGTGTATCTAAGGTTACGCTATTTGGGTTATCAGATAGAGGTTGAATAGTCAAAGTGCTATCATTATATTCTATATCAGCACCTAAGAGTTTGAAGTTATTTACAATGCCTACAACTCTATTTGATTCTTTATTCTTAAGATAATCTACATTCGTAATCATAGACTCTGTATCAGCGAACAAAGCGAGTAGAGCCAATGCAGGTACGAGGTCCGGGGCTCTCATTGCATCAAAGGTAAACCCATCATAATCTGTAAGTTTAGAAATGAGCACTGCTTCCTCACTATCTTCTCTATAATGAAGTTTTATATCAGCACCGGCATCTGAAAGTAGCTTCCAGAAGACAAAATCGGGTTGTTTCGTGTGATTAGAGATAGGAGTGACTCCAATTCCCTTTTCTGAGAAAAGTCCGACACAAAGGGGGTATATGGCTGAGGAAAGGTCTGCTTCACAAGTGAAGTTATTGATATCTTTATAATTACTCTTTGGTGGGATAGTAATCACATTCTCTTCATAACTGACTGTGATACCAAAAGTTGTCATTAAGGCAATTGTAAGTTCGATATAGTTTTTTGATACAATCGGAGGGATGAGTTTGAATGTGAGACCGTTTTCGAATAATGGAGCACAGAGTAATAAAGCAGATATGTACTGACTGCTAACATTAGCAGGAACATCTATTGATTTCAAAGTAGGTTTAGAACCTACTATATCAATTCTACAATCTATAACATCAATAGCAGCTCCAAGCTTTCTCAGTAAATCAAAGAGGATATCATGTGGTCTTTTTGCTAACCTCTTCCCCATTGTGATTGATGTTTTCTTTCCTTCATTGAGTGATGCATAAGTAACTAAGAATCTCAACGCTGTGGCTGACTCATCAATGTGTATAGTATCCTGTAAACATGAAACTGAGAGGAGTACATCTTTCTCTGTGGACTCAACTCCAACTGCTTTAGACATCTCAGTTACATCATTGGAGCTACTCCAGTTAGTAACTCTTAGTTCATCTTTTAAGAAAAGCGATATGAGAATCAGTCTTTGCAGGATTGACTTTGAGCCTTCAAGTTCTATGGTGCCATGTAAATCAAGTTTTGGTTTCTGTATCTTATTCATGATTCCAGAATTTGTTTGAATTGCCACTTGACAAGTTATAAATGATGTTATGCTTATCACATCACGAAAAAGGGGTACATGATGTCAGAACAACGTCCTTATTGGCAGCAATACTTTATGAAAATGGCTTATTTAGCTTCCGAACGCTCAACCTGCACAAGACGCAAAGTTGGTGCAGTGATTGTCCGCAACAACCAGATACTATCAACAGGTTATAATGGTTCACCTAAAGGAGTAAGACATTGCTCCGAAACAGGTTGCCTCAGACAACAGATGAATATCCCTTCCGGACAAAGACATGAGATGTGTCGAGGAGTCCATGCTGAGCAAAATGCTATCATTCAAGCAGCGGTAAACGGGCACTCAATTAAAGGTGCAGAGCTTTATTGTACAAACCAACCATGTAGTATCTGTGCTAAGATTATTATCAATTCTGAGATTAGAAAAGTATACATCGCAGAGCCATATAATGATCAACTTGCTGAAGAGATGATGAAAGAAGCTGGAGTTGAACTGATCAAAGTTGATGTTGAGACAGGACAACTAACTGAATTACTTTAGTACTTTAACAATATAAAAAGGCCCGAATTTCACGGGCCTTTTATAATTTTTACTTTATCTATTCTACAGTAACTGACTTTGCTAAGTTACGTGGTTGATCCACATCAAGATCTCTCAAATCAGCCACATGATATGCCAGTAGTTGCAATGGAATCACAGATAACAACGGCTGAAGCTCATGGATTGTATGAGGGATATAGATAACTTCTTCTGAGATTGACTTCAATTGATCATCATCTTCTGAAGCAATTGTAAATAATCTACCTTTTCTGGCTTTCACTTCCTGCAAGTTAGAGAACACTTTATCATAAAGCACATCTTTCATAGCAATCGCAATAACCGGCATCTCTTCATCAATAAGTGCGATAGGACCATGTTTCATCTCTGCTGCCGGATAACCTTCTGCATGGATATATGATATCTCTTTCAGTTTCAAAGCACCTTCTAGGGCAACAGGGAAATGTACATCACGACCAAGGAATAATGCATTCTTAGAATCAACAATCTTCTTTGCTATTTCTCTAATCTTATCAGATTGTTTCGTAATAGACTCTACTTTTTCAGGAATCTTCTTAAGTTCTTCCATATAGTGCAAACCATCCACATGAGACAGATTTCTCATTCTACCAAAGAGGATACCTAAGAGATACAGAATTGTTACTTGCGAGGTAAAAGCTTTAGTCGAAGCAACACCAATCTCAGTTCCGGCATGGATATAAGTACCACCATCGGTTTCTCGTGCTATTGTAGAACCGATACCATTCGTAATACCAAGTACACGTGCTCCTTTCGCTTTTGCTTCACGTAAAGCAGCAATAGTATCAGCAGTTTCACCAGATTGGCTTATTACAAAGACAATCGTGTCTTCCTGGATTATTGGATTTCTATATCTGAACTCACTCGCATAGTCAATCTGTACAGGCATTCTTGCCATCTTTTCAAGCAGATATTTACCAAGAATACAGGTATGGTAAGATGTTCCACATGCAATCAAGATTATCTTCTTGACCTTCTGTAACTCAGGCAAAGTCATATTCATACCACCAAGTCTGGCAGTAGCTAATGACTCAATCAATCGTCCACGGAATGCATGTCTAATTGTAATTGATTGTTCGAATATTTCTTTAAGCATGAAGTGTTTGAAGTTACCTTTCTCGCTATCTGTTGCATCCCAGTCAATTTCAGAGATTTTAGGTTGAAGTGATTCATTGTGTATGGTTGAAAGTTCAAAACTATCATTTGTAACTACAGCAACTTCCTCATCCTGCAGGTAGATAACTCTCTTAGTATGGATAATAATTGCGTTCACATCAGATGCGATGAAATGTTCATCATCTCCAATTCCAAGAATAAGTGGTGACCCTTTACGTGCAGCAACGATCTTCCCCGGTTCATTAGGAGATATTACAGCTATCCCATAAGTTCCTTCGACAAGTTTGAGGGCTGATTGAACAGCTTCAACAAGTTCAACACCTTCTTTATAAAAGTAGCCAACTAAATGTGCTAACACTTCCGTGTCTGTCTGTGACATGAAAACACAACCTTCGCCCTCTAATCGTTTTCGAAGTGCTTTATAATTTTCAATAATTCCATTATGTACAAGAGCTACTTTACCACTACAATCACTGTGAGGATGAGCATTAATCTCATTGGGTTCACCGTGTGTAGCCCATCTTGTATGAGCAATTGCTAACTCTGATAATTTAAAGTCAGAACTGATCAGTTCCTTCTCTAACTCCTTTATCTTACCCTTTTTCTTAGCAATGAAAAGTGAGTTATTTTTTTGTAAAGTCGCTACGCCTGAGCTATCATATCCCCTATACTCAAGTCTTTTCAAGGCATCAACTGATACTTTAACAGCATTCTTATTACCTATATATCCTACTATTCCGCACATTCTTAGTACCTCATCTTTGATTTTAGTATTCTTGATTTGAAGATATGATAAGAGAGATTTTTGTCCAATAAAAAAACACAACGATTACCGGGAGGCAACCGTTGTGTTCGGAGGGCATTCTATGTAGGGTCTGTAGGCCAATTAATTCATCACTTATCTATCACTAAGTACAGTATACAATTTAATCAAAAGCAAACAGTTGTCAACTACTTTTTTATAAATTTCCTTCTAACAAAGAGTTACAACGCCATGTTGGAACATTTTAAAGAACTTTAACACATTATATCTTACTGTATTTTAACTCTTTAACTACTGTTTTGGACTTTTATCCATAACTCTAACTTTTTTTGTTTGGAAATTTTTCCAAAAGCCCTTTATTCTTAGGACAATGGGCTATACACTCACCACAATGTATACAATTCACATCATCTATCACTTCTTTATCAGATATGCTAATATTCATAGGACACGATCTGTTACACAAATTACAATCAACACAGAGCTCAAGGTTACGGAATATTTTCAATCTTGGAACTCTTAACAGCTTCCCAAAATATTGAAACAGATTCATTAACGCTCCATATGGACATAAAAACCTGCACCAAAATCTGCTTGAAAAGAAAGCAACTATAGTAAAGACAACTACAATTATAATTCCCTGCCAACTAATATGATTTAATGATGTAATTACAATTACCGGACAGAACTTATGGTAAAAATGGATACTAAAGAAGATAGCACTTATCATTGTAAAAATGAGAATCAAGTATTTAGTTATGCTAAGTTTCTTCTCATAATAGTGTGACATCTTCTCTTTTAGTTTCTTTTTTTTGCTAAAAGCCTGGAAGCTCTTTTCTTGTAGTGTCCCAAAGAAACATACATATCCACAGAACCATCTACCAAAGAACATACTAGATAGCAGAATAGCTAATCCAACTAGCAAAGCAGGTACAAAGGCATAAAACTTGTTTATTATACCCGGTAATCCGAAACAAACTACAGCATTCGGGCATACAGAATGCACTGTTGCAAGTATACCTGTATAACTAAAATAAATAAAAACCAAAGTTAGAACGAAGAGTACGCCCTGAATAATATGTCTAATCAACTGTCTTTTCATTTAACTACCTTATCATTGAATTTTCCTGTAGAGATAAACAAGTATGCCTAACAGCATAATATCACTATGCTCATCCGGTCTTATGATAATATCCTCAAACTCTACGTTTAGAGGTATCAATCTTATACTCTTATCATCTTCATTGAAGGCAAGTTTCTTCAAGGTTATTTCTCCGTCAAGTCTCACAGCACAAACCTTCCCTTCAGCTGCATCCCAATCATTTGATTTCCTTATCAGGACCTTATCTCCATGCATAATTTCAGGTTGCATACTCTCACCATTTACTCTAAAGCAGAGAAAATCATCAGGATTCCCACTTAACTCATTAGCATTAATCTTCACTGATTCACCCGCATCTTGATAACATGGGAGTGGTTGACCTGCAGAAATCTCACCAACTACAGGAAGTTCCATCATATCAATCTCAGTGTTAAAAGAAACAGGTGAATCGACAAAATGTATCTCTTCACTCGTACTATTTATATACTTCTGTCCCTCATTCTTCAAGAGCCAATGTAGATTAACTTTAAAAATATCAGCAATGTTCAGTAATGTTTCGATAGCTGGCTTAGTTTTACCCTTTTCAAATTGAGATACTGCTGCCGGTTTTACTCCTAACTGTTCAGCTAGTTTCGCTTGTGAAATCCCAAATTCCTTTCTAAGTTCGACTATTCTTTCTCCAATCATATGTCTCACTCCTTTATTATATACCTTTTATTAGTTTAAGTAACGCTTAATTATTAAGAGCTACTTAATTCAGTCAAGATATTTCTCAGTTCTATCACTGTTATACTTTTATACATCATTTTCGATATCGCAAACTTCCTGTAAACTTTTTACCAAAACACAGTCATCCCACTGTTTTCCCACTGTGCACGCACTGTGCACCCAGTGAAACAGTGGGTTGGCAGTGCCTTCACAGTGCGTGCACAGTGGGAGCACAGTGCGTTGATGGATAGAGCAGTAAAAGAGAGCTAAAAGGGCAATAAATATAGCTAAGTTGTTGAAAAAGGCGCTGTGTATGTCAATTTCGGACTTGCGTTGCAGCGATAGCGTGACGCGAGAACGAAATCAGGAATAGCCACTTCGAAGTGCATTTTAGGAAGTCCGTTGCCTTATCAGGCCGACAAACTCCCTGAAATGCCGTAAGTTGTTGAAAAAGGCACTGTGTACACTTACGAAAGCGGTCACCATTACGACTGAAAGAAGTTCGGAGAATTACGTACTTCGAAGTTCGTGAATGAAACCTATTACGCAATTCTCCATGCTCGCAAACTCACACAGGTGACCGCTCCCGTGTTTGTCACCCTGAGCGAAGTTGAACAGTTCGCTCCGGTGGCTTTAGTGGATATCTGTTGCAGTATTGACTTATCTTATGAATGTTTTCCTTCGGAAAATAGCTCTTATTTAGTTTGGAGACTAAAGTTATCGGAGAGATAAATAGTTGCTCGCCTTCGGCAAGCGAGCTCCTCCCGATGGTCTTCGGTTCGACTGCGTTCGCAAAACTCACTTCGCTCAGCATGACAACAAAAAAGCCTATTCCTTTTCAAGAATAGGCTTTTGGAAGAATGGTTTACTTTTTATCTATTAATGAGCCAAAATACCAAGCATCACACCAGCAGCAACAGCGGAACCGATAACACCGGCAACGTTTGGAGCCATAGCATGCATAAGAAGGTAGTTTGACTTATTATATTCCTGTCCGATTACCTGTGAAACACGAGCTGAATCAGGCACAGCTGAAACACCTGCATTACCGATAAGCGGATTGATTTTTTCTTTGAGGAAAAGGTTCATGAACTTGGCAAAAAGTACACCAAATGCTGTTGCAATACAGAATGAGAAAGCACCAAGCAGGAAGATCTTGATAGAAGTCACATTCAAGAAGTATTTAGCATTTGTAGATGCACCAACTGTGAAACCAAGCAGAATCACAACCATATCGTTCATGGATGTTCTTGCAGTGTTGGCAAGACGTTCTGTAACACCACACTCTTTAAGTAAGTTTCCGAAGAAAAGCATAGAGAGAAGTGCGATACCACCCGGAGCGATGAAAGTAGTGATAATCATAGCCACTATTGGGAAGATAATCTTTTCACGTTTAGAGACAATACGAGGTGTCTTCATCTTGATAACACGCTCTTTCTTGGTGGTAAGAAGTCTCATGATAGGTGGTTGAATCACAGGCACAAGTGCCATATATGAATAAGCAGCCACAGCAATAGCACCAAGAAGATGAGGTGCAAGCTTAGATGCTATATATATAGATGTAGGACCATCAGCACCACCGATAATACCAATAGATGCTGCTTCCATAAGGTTGAAGCCTAATAGTAGTGATCCGATAAATGTAATAAAGATACCGGCCTGAGCAGCTGCACCGAGTAGAATTAGCTTCGGATTAGCAATCAAGGTCGAGAAGTCTGTCATAGCACCAATACCGAGGAAGATAAGCGGAGGATAATAACCTCTACTAACGCCTTGATAAAGGTAGTACATAACAGAACCGGTGTCATAGACACTCTGTCCCTGCATTGATATACCGGGAATGTTACCAACCACAATACCGAACCCGATAGGGACAAGTAAAAGTGGCTCATAATGTTTAGCAATACCAAGATAGATAAATACTAAACCGATAACAATCATGGAGAAGTATCCAAGATTGAAGTTAGCAAATCCGGTAGTGTGAAAGAAATTCACCATTTCTTGCATGATTAGTCTCCTAATTCTATCATAACATCACCTTCTTGCACAGCGTCGCCTGTGTTGAATCTGATGTTAGTAACTGTTCCGGCATATTCTGATGAAATCTCTGATTCCATTTTCATTGCTTCAAGGATGATTACAGGGTCACCTGCATTAACTCTGTCACCAACTTTAACTTTAATACCAAGTATAGTGCCTGGAATAGGAGCTGAAACACCTTTTCCTCCGGCTGAAGGTGCAGGAGTTGGAGCAGGAGCTACAGGAGCTTGAACAGGTGCTTTTTTCTTTGGCTGAGGTTTAGGTTTCTGAGCAGGTGCAGGTTTGTTAGAAGGTGTAACTTTCACCATGAGCTGACCTTCAGTAACAGGAGCTTTCTCTTTTACAAGAATCTCAGCAATCTTACCATTACAAGGTGCAGGAATCTCTGATTCCATCTTCATAGCTTCAAGAATCACAATAGGCTGACCTTTCTTAACTTCCTCACCCTCTTCAGCAAGTACTTTTACAATCACACCCGGGATTGGAGAGTAAATGCTACCATCGCTATCATTATTGTTTTCAAATTCAGGAGTTGCAGGTAACTCACGAGCAGAACGCTCAATCTTTGGAATTGAAGCAGAACCATCTTCTAAGAACTCTACTGAGAACTTATTACCATTAACCTCAACAACAGCACCTGAATCATGATAACTAACTATATAGGCGCTGTAAGTCTCACCATTTATCTTAAGATTATATCTTTTCATTATTTACGACCTCGTGTAGGTTGATTAAAGTTATAGTTTGGCATATCACCTTTGTTATGTGAACCCCATAATGAAACCGGAGTTCTTTTGAAAGTAAGCATTATTTTACGACGCTCTTCTATTTCTGTTCTATACTTATGCAAAGCGATTATGACTGCTACTATTGAATTAGAACTCATTGATTCTGCATCACCGGTAACGTTTCCAACTGAAGTTGCAACTGTTTTAGACTTAGTTTTAGGCTTTCTTTCTTTACCAATATGCTCAAAGAGTCCGATGAGAAGGCAGATTACAAGTAAACTCACGAACACAACTGAGATTCCAACTATAGTAATATTGCCACCAAACTCATATCTTTCATCAATGAACTTCTGATAAACCTCTTTAAACCTTTCAGGAGTAACCTTTAGATCTGCTAAAGTCTTTGCATCCCAATCTCTATGATAGTTAGGCAAATCCTGATTATTAGCTTCATTGTAAGCATCAAGTTCAGTCTGCAATAATGATTTTATCTTCTTAACAGGGATATTCAGTTTATCACAGATTTGAGAAAGAGTTTCTCCAGCTTGAACAGTGAACTCCTGCTTTTCTCCACAAAACACACCTATAACTTTAACCGGTTCTGCAAAAAGGAAAGAACCAAGTATGAGCATGATAAGTGTGATTAATATTTTGCTTTTCATAATATTACCTATAATGGGATGTTACCATGTTTTCTGGCAGGGATGACATCCTTCTTAGTTGCTAACATTTCAAGAGCTCTAATAAGTCTGAATCTTGTTCTTGATGGTTCAATAACATCATCAACATAACCACGTTCAGCAGCATTATATGGATTAGCAAACTTATCACGATACTCGTTTTCTTTATCAAGAAGAACCTGTTTTGGATTGTCTGAGTTCTTAGCCTCTTTTCTGAAGATAACTTCAACAGCACCGGCTGGTCCCATAACTGCAATCTCAGCTGATGGCCAAGCATAAACCATATCTGCTCTCATGTGACGACTGTTCATAACACAGTATGCACCACCATACGCTTTTCTAAGAATAACTGTAATCTTTGGAACAGTAGCTTCAGCAAAAGCATAAAGTAGTTTTGCACCATTACTGATAATACCATTATGTTCCTGATTCTGTCCCGGAAGGAAACCCGGTACATCTTCAAGCACAACTAATGGGATATTAAATGAGTCACAGAATCTGATGAATCTTGCAGCTTTGTTTGAGGCATTAATATCAAGCACACCGGCAAGGAACTTAGGTTGGTTTGCAACAAAACCGACTGTATGTCCGTTAAGTCTACCGAAACCAACAACAACGTTCTGGGCATAGTTTCTATGAATTTCACAGAACTCACCATCATCAGCTATTGTATGAATAACATCTAAGATGTCATAAGGTTTGTTTGGATTATCAGGAATAATTGTATTCAACTCATCACAAGGTCTACTAACAGGATCAGATGAAGTAACAACAGGGGGTGACTCAAGATTGTTTGATGGGATATAGCTAAGAAGTTTCTTTATAAGAAGAATTGTCTCCTCTTCACTATCAGTAACAAAGTGAGTAACACCACTCTTAGTTGCGTGTACCATCGCACCACCAAGAGCATCAGGAGTTGTATCCTGATTAAGCACAGTCTTAACAACTTTAGGTCCGGTAACGAACATATAGCTGTTCTTTTTATTCATGATAATAAAGTCAGTAATCGCAGGAGAATACACAGCACCACCGGCACAAGGTCCGAGAATAGCTGAGATTTGAGGGATTACACCTGAAGCCATCACATTGCGATAGAAAATCTCTGCATAACCTGCAAGAGCTTCAACGCCTTCCTGGATTCTAGCACCACCGGAATCGTTTAGGCCGATAACCGGAGCACCGGCTTTCATTGCCATATCCTGGATTTTACAAATCTTTTCTGCATAAGTTTTTGATAATGAGCCACCAAATACGGTGAAATCTTGTGCAAAAAGGAATACTAGTCTACCATTAACAGTACCACAACCGGTAATAACACCATCACCTGCAATACGGTTTTCTTCCATACCAAAGTTATGGCAATTGTGCTTCACGAAAAGGTCAAACTCTTCAAAACTGTCCTCATCCACTAAAAGGTCAATACGCTCACGTGCTGTGAGTTTACCTTTAGCATGCTGGGCATCAATTCGCTTCTGACCGCCACCGAGCATCGCTTTATCTCTTAAGCTACGCAGTTCGGTAATCTTTTTCGGAACGTTCATAAATCCTCCCGATTACTATTTTATTTATTCATATTTATATACTTAGGTAATTGCAACCCACAAAATTAGGCAATATCTTTTAGTAAAGCTTTTTTCAAAAAATCGTAAATACTATAAATACCAAGAGAAAAGGTAGGTTTAGTTTTAACTAATTTTTGACATTTTAACGTTACGTTTAACTGCTTTCGGGTTTAGTTTTGAAGTTTACTTGTTCGATTTTGGAGCAATGCCCATTAGATCTCTTAGTCTTTGAAGATCTACCCAGGCACCTTTTTTGAATGTAGGGTTTCTTAATAATGCTGAAGGATGGTAAGTTGCAAGAACGTTTGCACCTTCAAATTTGAAATTGTTTCCTCGTAATCTACTTAAAGGATCACCAGTCTCCAGTAGATTATGTGCAGCAACTCTTCCCAACAGAAGTATATATTCAGGTTGAATAATCCTTATCTGTTCCACAAGATAATCTCTGCATGCTTTTACTTCATCAGGTTCAGGGTTTCTGTTAGCAGGTGGTCTACATTTAACTATATTGCAAATGTATACATCCTCTCGAGATAGGTTTATCGCTGCCAACATCTTTGTTAGTAATTGTCCGGCTGGGCCTACAAATACCTCACCGGTCTTATCCTCTTGTTCACCCGGACCTTCACCAATCAAGACAAGTCTAGCATCCGGATTACCGTTTCCATAAACAAAGTTGGTTCTACCCTGATGAAGTTTACACTTTTTACAGTTGGCGTACTGCTTTCTGAGATGCTCTAAATGCAGTCCCTTTTGTTCGGGAGTAAGAGTTGGGGGTTTAATCTCTTCAGGCTTTCTCAGGTATTCGATACCTGAGAGCCCGAGTAGTTCTAAGTATTGTTTAACTGCTTTTTTCATTGATTAACAGTCAATTGTTAATCTACATGTCATCCATTACGAATGGGAGTTCTTCGATATTGTCATCATCTTCATCAATATCTTCATCCTGCATAGCAGCAAGACGTTTCTCCTCTTCAAGAGCCATGTGCTGTTCAATCTCTTCCAAATAGTCAGGAATATCATTTACAGCAACATGTTCCATTGCAACTTCAGTAAGTTTCTTCATGAATTTATTTCTTACAAACTCAGGAAGATCATTTAATCTCTGCACCTCTTTGTTTGAGAGTAAGCAGAAAAGGTAGTTCATGTTATGATTTTCAAGAAACTTCTCGATTTTTGAATTAATCATCTTAACCTCTGTAGAATTTTGTATCTATTTCAGAATATCTTTCTCGTGTGAGCTCTTCTGCTGAGATGATTGTTTTTACATCCTCCACAGCTTGAGACAACTCATCATTAATTATCACATACTCATAGTCTTTGATATAACCCAATTCAACGTCTGCATTTGTCAACCTTTTCTTAATAGCTTCATCAGAATCAGTTCCACGTTTACGTAGTCGATCTTCCAAAACAGACTTATCAGGGGGAAGTATGAATATCTTTACAATATCCAAATCACTATTGGTTATCTGGTTCGCTCCCTGCACATCGATATCCATAATTACATGTCTTCCTGCATCGATTCTACTCTTAATATAGCTTTTAGATGTACCGTAATAGTTACCATGCACAAGGGCATACTCAAGGAAATCACCGGCATCTATCATCTCTTTGAACTTCTCCTCTGTTACGAAGAAATAGTGAACACCATCTTTCTCTTCACCACGAGGTGCTCGAGTAGTATAGGAGATGGAATAATCAATATTTCCATTCTCCTTGAGTATCTCACCCAAGATAGTGGATTTTCCACCACCGGAAGGAGCAGACAAGATAATCAGAAAGGGTTTGGTCGGGCAATAATCTTTTCTATTCATAATTATAAAATGAAGCCGTTACCGAAGTAACGGCTTTCCTAAAAGTTAATTCGTTTAGCCTTCAATAACGTTCTTATATTCAGAAGCGCTTAAAAGCTGTTCGATTTCCTCTTTATCGCTAAGCTGAACTTTGATCATCCAACCTTCACCATAAGGACTAGTGTTTACTAATTCTGCATTGTCTTCAAGGTCAGAATTAATTTCAATAACTTCACCACTGATTGGTGAGTTAACATCTTCAACAGCTTTTGATGTCTCTACTGAACCAAATGGTTCATCTGAAGATACACTATCACCAACTTCTGGAAGCTCTACATAAACTATTTCACCAAGCTCTTGCTGTGCAAAATCGGTGATACCAATGTAAGCCACGTCGCCTTCAACTTTGACCCATTCATGAGATTCTGTGTAATATAAATCATCTTTTACTGTCATATTAACCTCCAAAGGAAATATTATATATCGCAAGTCTGAGAATCAGGTTTAGTTGTCAAGATAAATTAGCTAACACCTTATTACAATGTGCATAATCATTATTATTCTTTCTTCAAACAATCTCTTTATTTTAGACTTGCGCTCATTTCCAAAGAGCTCTATAGAATGAAAGGATGTGATTATTGAGCGAAGATAAAATAAAAGAAAAGAAAAAAGAACTTCGAACCAGTACCATAACATTAGTGAATGTAGAAATAGGTATTATAAGCTTCATTCACATTCTACTCTCTGCAGTGTCCTGAATAAGTTTACCATAGTTTTAGTTACTCAGTTTACTTCAATTGAATGAAATAATTCTATCTTTTCTAAATTGATTTACTAAGAAGCATATACACTTCCAGGAGTGTTGTAGTCAAGTGAAGAATGATATCTTTTATTATTATAGATATAAACTGCTTCTTCCGTTGCTTGCAAAGCGACCTTTTTGTTTGGGAATTTCAATTTCATTCCCAGATCATGTTTCAATGTTCTGTTTACTCTTTCAGCGACTGCATTATCATAGCAGTGATTCTTTCCTGTCATACTAACTCTTGCATGGCTTCTTTTAAGCAATCCGATGTATTCTTTACTACAGTACTGGACACCATGATCAGAGTGAAGTATTATACCTCGCGGGATTTTTGTTCCTCTTTTTGCTTTATTAAATGCCTTCACTGCTCCTTTTGTTTCCAGAGTATCAGATAAGTAGTGACCAACTATCTTTCTTGAATAGTAGTCTGTTACTAAAAACAGATACATAAACCCCCTTCCAACTGAGATATATGTAATGTCTGTTACCCAAACTTGGTCTTTTTTTGTGATGTTCGTTTCCGGTAAAAGATTGGGGTATATCTTCAATTTATGCTTCCAGTTTGTTGTAACTACATATCGCTTGGGAGGTCTTTGCAATAAGTTATTCATACGTAACAACTCTATTAGTTTATCTCTACTTATCTTTAGGTCAGGATCATTATGTTTTATAAGCATTTTCATTATCATTCGATAGCCTGTTGTCTCCTGTTCTCGCCGGAGCTCTTCCACGAGTCGCACTATCTCACGGTCTCTCGCAGCATCTCGTTCGAGTATTTTTACATGCTTATTATAGCCTTGTCTTGTATAACCGTACACCTTACAAATCCTCTCTAATCCTCTGTATCGGAGTCCGCATTCAATAGCTCTTTCTTGAGTTTTTCCTGCACTATCGAACCAAGCTTTTTTTTTAGATCCATACCTAGCTTATTACCGGATACTTCTATCAATGTCTCTAATGCTAACTCTTTAAGATAGCTATCGTCCAATGCACGCTGAAGCCGTCTATTCTCCTTGCGTAAGCGGATTAATTCGGTCTTTTCATCTTTAGTCATATAGTGTACCACCTTATCAATCTTTTGATCCATTCCATATTTTTTGATCCAACCTCGAATGGTTGTCGTACTTGGTATTTTATAAAGCTGAGTTGCTTCACTAATAGTTAAATATCCACTCTCGATTTCGTCTACTACTTTCATCTTAAATACTACACTATAGTTTCTCAAAACTCTCTTTTCTTCTTTCTCTTTCATCTCTTTTCCTTTCATAGTTTAGGGTAACTATTTCAGGACAATACACTCAGCAGTAATTCTTGGTAAACACTTACCCAACCCTTGGTCAACCCTTGGCCTATCCTTGGCCTAATTGCAAAGAAATTGCCAAGTTGTTACCAAGATAAAACCAATCTGGGATAATGAATTACTGCTGAGAATAGGAAGATAGTAGCTGATGAACAATAAGCTAACATTCGGAACTTTTTCAAGTGAATGTAAACAGATATTGGATTAGTATGATTTCTCTAGTACAAGTCTCTATAACATATATCACTTAACAATTGACATATATCTATTCACTGTTATGAATTGGCACACTGGAGGAAAAATGGAAGAAAAAACATACTACTTTGAAGAGGAGCCCAAACCTGAGGTCAGAGGTGAACCTGTAAAGATAATTGGTGTCGGTGAGTGGCTTTGGACAATGTTTCTAATGTGGATCCCATTGATTAATCTCATAGTTTTAATTATCTGGTCATTCGATAGTTCAACAAATAAGATTAAGTCAAATTGGGCTAAGGCTCAATTAATTGTCCTTATCGTGGGTTCCATTTTATCAACATCATTTTGGATATTTTTTAGTGCTGTCATCTATGAGTTAGCTATTGGTAACTATTAATAGTTGATAAGATATAAATCGATAGTTTTATAAATAAAAAAGGGGATGCCAAAAGCATCCCTTTTTATAAATAATAAAAATTAAATTATTTTACAGCTTCTTTAAGTTTTGCACCTGCCTTGAAAACAGGAACTTTCTTCGCAGCTATTTTAATTTTCTTTTTAGTTTGAGGGTTAACGCCCATACGTGCAGGACGCTCTTTAACTGAGAAAGTACCGAAACCGATAAGAGTAACTTTGTCACCGGCTTCAAGAGTTGTTTGAATACCTTCTAATACGGAATTCAAAGCTGTAGTTGCAACTTTTTTGGTTAAGCCTGCATCTTCGGCTATTTTTTTGATTAATCCTTCTCTACTCATTTTTTCCTCCTTCTTTAATTATAAAGTCTTAGCAGATAGGCTGATAATAAAAAACAGGATAAAAGATTATTTGTCAACACAAATTTACGTAATTACCGATAAAATAAGCAGATATGACCTTTTTTACTGCCACCGAAAGGCAACTATACAATACTTAAGACACTGATAACCAAGCATTTAGCATGACAATGCTAAGAATATTTTAATTGTTATTATTTTTTAAAATATTTTTATTTATAGAGATAAACTCGCATGACAAGAGGGCATTTAGTGATTGACTATTATAGTACTTTCACAGTTTTTGTTTTGCAGGAGATGTAAATGAAAGCAGTAATTTTTGACCTTGATGGCACCCTTATTGACTCAATGGGTGTTTGGCTTGATGTTGATAAAGATTTTCTTGGTAAACGAGGGATAGATGTTCCAAAAGACCTTTTTGATTCTGTTCCCCAAGGGAATAGTTACTCAGGTTTAGCTCAGTATTTCAAAGAAAGATTTAACCTTCCTGAAACTATTGAAGAGATTATGCAGGAATGGACAGACAGAGTTTATGAGTTATATAAAACAGAGATTTGTCTGAAACCGGGTGCTCTTGATGTTTTGCAGTTTTTGAAAGAGAATGAGATACCGATGGCAATAGGGACTAGCAACTCAGATGAACTTGCAGCATTGGCCTTAAGTAAGAATGACATATCTGAATACTTTCTACATGTTCAAACCGGAAGTAATGACATTAAAGGGAAACCGCATCCTGACATATATCTTAATACCGCAACAAAACTTAACATCTCCCCTAAAGATATATTGGTTGTTGAAGATACTATTGCAGGAATACAAGCCGGTAATAATGCAGGTATGACTACGATTGGGATATATGACAAATGGGCTAAGCATGAGCATGAGCAGATTAAAGCAGAAGCGAATGATTTTATTGCAAATCATTTTGAGCTTTTGGAGAAGTTTCAATTAATATTTAGGAAAAACATTAATGAGGTATAGATGGAAAACAAGTTAATCGTTGTAATCGGTGCATACGGTAGCGGTAAAAGCGAATATTCAATCAATCTGGCAAAAGAGATGAGTGAAGGCAACGACAATGTTGTGTTAGCTGATATGGACGTTGTGAACCCCTATTTCCGGAGTAGAGATGTTCGTGAAGAGTTTGAGAAAGAGGGCATAGAAGTTATTGCTCCGGATGGACAATTCAAACATGCAGACCTGCCGATGATCTCTCCACGTATTCGTGGTGCTATTGTGAATCGTGAGAAGAATGTTGTCCTGGATGTTGGTGGTGACCCTATGGGCTGCAGAACGCTTGGTAGATTCGTGCACGACATCAAAACAAGAGGATACGAACTTCATCTTGTAATCAACACAAACAGACCTTTTACAACTAATAAAGACGAGATATTCGGCATGATGGATATGCTGCAAAAAGCATCAGGCCTGCGAGTTACTGAACTAGTATGTAACTCTAACATGATGCAGTATACTGATGAACAAGTTGTGAAAGATGGGATTGATATAATCCAGGAAGTTGCTGATGAGCTAAACCTTCCTTTTGAGAAGTACCTTGTTCTTAAAGACTTTGACGAGAAGGTTGGAGAAGGACTTAATGGCAAGCAGAAACATACTATGAAATACTATCTTAAGAAACCTTGGGATACGCTTGTGATGAAAGGGATATAAACTTTATCTGCTGAGAGTTAACATAGAAGTTAAACGACCCGGAATGTCGTTTTACATAGATTTAGGGACTTGCAACCGCAAGTCCCCTTCTATTATCAATTAATACTTTAGAATTTGAATTCAACACCAACAGAGTAAGTCTCAGTAGTTTCTTCACTACCTTCTATCTTACCATTGTCGTCAATATCGTTCCAGAATACTTGGTATTTACCAACAAGCATTGTATTAGGAGAAACTTCTGCTTTAACTTGTCCAAAAACATAAGCATTCTCATCTTCTAAGTATCTGATTTTATCCACATTTGTTTGTGAGTATCCAATTGATGCATCTTTTACAACAGGTACAATATTAAGGTTCACACCTGCATTTGCCCAGATAGATTGATAAGCTTCAAAATCCTGTACATTATCATCTGCTGTCATATGCTGATAAGCAACTGATGCGAATAGGAACTGGAACAAGTCAATTCGAAGTTTACCATACCAACCTTGTGATGCAGCTATATCATCAAGAGTTTCTTCTTTGAGTTCAATTCTTAAGCTATCACCATCAGATTTGATTCGTGCTCTTTGGTCATCGTACAGAGCATCAAAGTAACCGGGGATAAACTTTTCGTTGAAGATTCTATATTCAAGATTAGATGTAAGCTTAAATACGTTTGGTGAAAGGTTCCAGATGAACTTGAAACCCGGGAATATTATTCCATCACCATTATCAATAATCTTAGCATATTCTGAGTAATGCGCAATATAGAACTTTGGTGGGTTCTTCCAATCAACGTTCAATGGGAAAAGCGGTAATTCATAATCAAGGCCTATAACAGTTGCATCATCATCACCAATCTCAGTTGGTTTAAGTAGATCAACTTCATCATCAAGTAAACCAAGAGTATTTAATGCTTCACTATAATCTTCCCAAGTTAGGTCAGTCTGCACTTCATCCTGCCAATGCTCGTAGAAATAGTCTTCATCGAAATCATAAAGGTCATCACCATCACTATCCGGATCCATCTCATCCGGTTTTCCGTCATTATCAGTATCAGCTGCATAATCTTTGTCATCAGGGAAAGCATCAAACGCATCCGGAACTTTATCGCCATCTGTATCAAGAATACCATTATACTGGTTTCTGTCTGTTGCGATAGAAGCTCCAATCATTAAATTATCAAGATATGGAATAGCAGTATAGTAGAAAGGATTGATTCTAACTCTACCGGCTAAGATATCATTCTCTGTAACATTAGAAGTAAAAACTTCTCCACCAAGGTTAGCAAGACTATATGCATTAAAGCCTGTATAAAGACCGATCTGTCTTACATTTGGGTAATTAAGCATGTTTGAGTAGTTATCCATTAAAAGACCGTTACCTAATGTATAACCTCTAATGCCACCAATCTTGAAATAGAAAGGATCTTGTCTACGGGCAAAACGCAGATAATAGAATTTGTTTACATAGTCTTCCCAGTCATCCCAATCTTCTTCTCTGATGTTACCATCTTCATCAATTAATAGATCAACATCAAGACCAATTCCGAACTTCCAAATAGCAAGCTCAGGCATAAGCCTGATTGATGTGTACATTTTATCTCCAATAGTAACAGTTCCTACAGAACCGCCCATTTGGAAACCGTCTTGTTCAGTTTGCTCAGTTTGTGCTTCTTGAGCAAAAAGTACTAATGGCAACAGTAATATTAAAAATAGTGCCAGTTTCTTCATAATATCTCCTTAGGTTCCTTTTTATAAGTATATTTAAATAAAGTTAATATTTGCTATAGTGTCAAAGAAAATCTACTTCATCTTTACAAGTTTACCGGATAATGAACTCTCACCTGTATCTATTTTGTAGAAGTAAACACCTGTAGGAACAGATCTATTATTTCTATCTAAACCATTCCATTGTAGTTCATTCAGTCCTTTCTGTAGACTTTGTGTTTGTGAGTAAATTCGTTGTCCTTTAACATTGTATATAGTGATTTTACTGTCCTTTTGCTTCATAATTGAATCGACTTTGAATGTAACAGAATCGATAAAAGGATTAGGGCTTATAGAGGTTTGTGTTACTTGTTGAACATTCTCCTCAATAGGAGTATTTCGTAATGCCTTAACAACACCATTTAATCCTGCAACATACAGATAATCTGTTCCTTCATCATATACGACATCATGAACAGTATCCACGACTGAAATATCTGCAATCTCATTTGCTATTCCATCATAATAAACCACCCTATCATCAATATCAAACAAAACATAATCAGTATTAGGAAGCTGAATTATCCCATTCACTCTATATCCGGGAATGATTAAATTAACAACATCAATAAGATTTGAAACAACTTCATAGACACCATATTCAGGTGTATTACGGGCTAACAATATGTTGTTAGCATCATTGACAAAAATGTTTCTCAACGGCCAAATGTTTACCTGTAATTGCGAATAAGCTGACCGAGTATATCTACTGATATTAGTAACCGTTTCACTCGCAGTATAATATGCTTCCGAGAAAAGGTTCCAGCATATTGACTCACCTTGAGCCTCGATGTTATATGGGAGCACTTCAGCTTGTGCATTCATAGCATCTTCAACACTCTGATCATCCCCTCTTTGCCAGTAATAAACATGATCATAAGTTCTAACCAAGATTTCACCACCATCATATGAAATATCACCGGCTGTAGCTCCACGATTAACTACAAAATCCGTTGGAAAGTCAGGATTTCCAACTAGCTCAACAGTCCTTAGTGTGTTTTCATGTGGAGCTTCAAGAACGAACATCTTGTTATCCGGGATGCTATTGTTCGGATCTGATTTAATCAGAATATAGAAGTTTTTTGAAATAGGATCAAACATAAGAGTTTCACAATCATAGTTGCGATCCGGATACTGGAAATGAAAAACGTTCTCTAAAGGTAAATCTATTGGAGTTCCATAAACATCCACCGGCTCGGGTACAACATAGATTTGCATAATATCTGTAGCTAATGAGTTGTTCCCAACGTCCGCTATGAAGATATACTCAGGTCCACCTTCTTCAAGTTGTCCAATTGCAATATCCTCATAGTCACGATTATCACTCAATGGAATTGGAAACGTATTCACAAGTTCACCCAAACTATTCAAGGCATATACAACTGCATCTCCCCCGGAATCTGTAATAGCCCAAAATATACCCGGATGCTGTCTACTAGCTACAAGCCCTGAGATTTCATTAAGTTCTGGTGCAGTTATTGGACTTTGTCCATTATATGCAAAACTCATTGAATCATGTAGTTCATACAGATCACCACTTTCTCTACAAATAATTCCTTGATTACATTCCAAAATCTGATGTGTCGGACTTGTCATTAGTTCTGACATGCCCCACGCCAGACCATCATATGATAACATCATCCCGGAATTTGTTGCGCATGTGTACAAGCCTTTACCGGGAAGATGGCTCAATTTACCAGGATTACTTATAGCAGTTAGGTTTGTAAGAGAGCTATCCACAGTATTTAGAAGGGCAATATAACTCTCCCCCATCATAAAATCTTCATAAACTACAATATATCTATTATCTTCCAATCTCAATGCATCCACAAAACTTCTATCAGGTAAATTAATATCTGTTATCATTCCGTTTGAGTCCATTAAGTAGCAATGGTCCTCTCCTGCAAAAAACATCTCATCATCAGCTGTTTTAATTCTGTTTATCTGGGTTGAGATCTCGGGAACATTTTCCCATGTAATGATTGAAAGTAGATTACAACTAATTGAGAATAACAATACAATATTTATCAAGATAAGATTAACTTTCTTCATTCGAATAACTCCTTTGCACTAGCTATAGTAAAAGAATAGTATCCTACACTAAATTGTAAATATAATTATTAATATATGGGGGATTAATTTTGTCCTTGCCTAATATCGTTATTCCTTAAACTTAGCCTGCATTACATTTACGGGAGTCGTTATGACATCAAGAAAAGTTTCTTTAACAGGAATTAAACCTACAGGAGAGCCACATATAGGTAACTATATAGGTTCTATTAGACCGGCTTTAGAACTTGCAAAAAAGTTTGATGCTAGGTATTTCATTGCAGATTATCACGCATTGAACCAGATTAGAGACCCTAAGCTTTTAAAAGACTATATATATGAAATTGCAGCAGCATGGCTTGCATGTGGACTAAATCCCGAAGAGGTACTCTTCTATCGTCAGTCTGACGTACCTGAAACCTTCGACCTTGCAGTTATTCTTATGGCTTACACACCCAAAGGTCTTATGAATAGGGCACACGCTTATAAAGCTATGGTCCAAGCAAATAACGAAGAGGGAAAAGACCAGGACATCGGTGTGAACATGGGACTATATACTTATCCAATCCTTATGGCTGCTGACATTCTGCTCTTCGATACTAATTTCGTACCTGTTGGTAAAGACCAGTTCCAGCATATTGAGATGGGAGTTGATATAGCTCAAACAATTAATCATACCTATAAAGAGGATGTACTTGTAATTCCTGAGCCATACTCTACTCCTGCATCAC
Source organism: Cloacimonadales bacterium (SeqCode) (assembly GCA_963677495.2). Lineage (GTDB taxonomy): Bacteria > Cloacimonadota > Cloacimonadia > Cloacimonadales > JAFGVF01 > Zophobacter. The sequence continues at coordinate 213,814 of CAXXOU010000004.1, read as the reverse complement.
AGACTGTTGTAGGACTTGATGGTAGAAAAATGTCTAAGAGTTATAATAATACTATCCCAATGTTCCTTCCTGAAAAGAAGCTAAGAAAGAAGGTAATGAAGATAGTAACAAACTCACAGACTATTGAGGAACCTAAAGATCCTGATACATGCTCTGTTTTCACCCTATATAAGCTTTTTGCCAATGCAGAGCAAATTGAAGCCCTGCGCAATCGTTACACTGCCGGTGGCATGGGCTGGGGTGAAGCTAAACAGGCTTTATTTGAAGCCATGAATGAGCAGATTGCACCATACAGAGAACGATACAACGACTTAATGGATAATAAAGACTATATCGATCAGCAATTAAAACTCGGTGGTGAGCGTGCACGCTCAATTGCAGCAGAAACAATCAAACGAGTAAGAAAGGCAATCGGTATAGGTTAAAGATTGATAACAAGGTGCTTATCCGTTGTCGAGAAGATTTAGTTAACACTTTTTTTTCTTTTTTATTGACACAGAAACGGACTCAAATATAAAAGCACCACAATAAAGCAATGGAGATGAAATGTTATATTTGTTATTTGTAGTACACGTACTGATAGCAGTTGCCTTAGTGCTTGTTATTTTGGCTCAAACATCTAAAGGTGGATTAGATTCCAACTTTGGTAGCGTTGCTCAAGGTGTTATGGGCGGAACCGGTGCTAGTGCATTTCTTAAGAAATGGACAAAGATACTTGGTGGAGTATTTTTACTCTCATGTATTTCAATGGCACTTTATGTGAAATCTGACAGATCTCCTAAAGCTCCAAAGAGTAACATTGATTGGACTCAGGAAGCTCCTGAAGAAGCTCCGGCAACAGATGCAGTCGTTCCTGTAACTGAAGCCCCGGCTGAGACTCCTGCTCCAACTGAATAAACTTTACGCAGAAGTGGTGGAATTGGCAGACACGCAAGACTAAGGATCTTGTGCCCTAATCTGGGTGTGCGGGTTCAAGTCCCGCCTTCTGCACCATTTAAAGCTGTTGAGATGTCTCAACAGCTTTTTTCTATTGTATCAACTTAGTAGCTAAACTCACATTCAACCCTTTCACCATTTATAAGTCTACATTGTTTATCGAAAACTAAGCCTTATGCATCCCTTCCAGTCGCGTGACTACGACAAGTTTTTCATAGATATTCAAGTTATCCACATCATGTGGATAATTCGAGGCCTTCCACGAGAGGGTCACGAGAGGGTCACCTGTGGATTACCTTTGAAACACCTTTTTAGTCACGGAACCGGAAGGGATGAAGCAGGGCAAAATTGGTGCAAAATTGGGAAAATTCGCCAGCAGGGAAAATTTGGAGGATAATTAGGTAGAGATCTGTTTCATGGAGTTTGTCAGATACTTCCAGGAGTACTGAAGGACTCATCTAAGAGTTGTGTGACAAGACGCACCTACACAGTTGGTGCACTCCATAAAATAAATACATTCCTTGACAACATCCCTTATTACATATATGAAACACTAAAAGATAATATTTTGGAGGATGAAATGGCATTTACATATAGTCGCAAGATTTATGGGTATGAATGTGATATCTATGGTCATATGAATAATGCAAACTATCTTCAGATTTATGAAGAGGCAAGAAGTGAAGCATTGGATGAGACCAAGTACTCAATCCATGCGCTTAGTGATTTGGAGATGGGAATATTTGTTATACGTGTAGAGCTTGACTATAAAAAAGGTGTATGTTTTGGTGAAAAGATAAGAATCGAGACTCATATTCAGGAGTTAAATAGAGTTAAAGGTCGTTGGTACCAAGAGATTTATAATCAGAATAATGATCTTTGTAGCACATTGACTGTATTTGGTGCTTTTGTTAAAAATGGGCGCCCAACTCGTTTACCCAAAGAGATAATGGAAGAATACAAAAAATACATTGATTAATTTACTGTGATTAGAAAAGTGAATTCATACTGATTTTATTGGAGAATATATGCAGGAATTGTTTCGTGGAATAATGGCGATTGAGCTTAAAAGTACAATTATGATATTGATTGGCTTCATACTAATCTATCTCGCAATCAAGAAAGAGTATGAGCCTGCTTTACTATTACCTATTGGTTTTGGTACAATACTGGCAAATCTTCCCATGGCTGAGCTTGTGGGAACTATAAGCCCTCATGGAGCTATGAGAGTCCTGTTTGACTTTGGAATTGCCAATGAGTTGTTTCCTTTACTGATATTCATCGCTATTGGTGCTATGATTGACTTCACACCATTATTAACCAATCCGCTCATGCTCTTGTTCGGTGCAGCAGCCCAATTCGGTATATTCTTCACTATCTCTATGGCTGCTTTAATCGGTTTTCCTATCAGAGAAGCAGCATCAATAGGCATTATTGGTGCAGCTGATGGTCCAACATCTATATATGTAGCCTCAAAGTTTGCTAAAGACCTTTTAGGTCCTATCTCTGTAGCTGCATACTCATACATGGCTTTAGTACCTATTATCCAACCACCTGTGGTAAAACTACTTACAACCAGCAAAGAGCGTAAGATCCGTATGGATTATAACACAAGTGATATACCTAAATCAGTAAAGATTATCTTCCCTATTATGATAACGCTACTCGCAGGGCTTATTGCTCCGGAATCAGCTGCGCTTATTGGATTCCTCATGTTTGGTAACCTTATAAGAGAATGTGGTGTGCTTGAATCATTATCATTAACTGCACAGAAGGAACTTGGCAATATTGTTACAATCCTGCTGGGTATTGCTATTGCAACCAAGATGACAGGAGAGGATTTCCTTCAAACAAAGACATTGTTCATTATGTGCCTTGGATTGGTTGCTTTCATATTCGACACAGCCGGTGGTGTGCTGTTTGCAAAACTCTTGAATCTGTTTATTAAGAAGAAAATAAATCCGATGATTGGTGCATGTGGAATTTCAGCCTTCCCAATGTCAGCCCGTGTCATACATAAAATGGGATTAAAAGAAGATCCGTTCAACTTCCTACTCATGCCTGCCGTAAGCGCTAATGTTGCAGGGCAGATTGGGTCAGTTGTTGCAGGTGGAATCATCCTTGCACTTCTAAGCTAAGGAGAAAATATGGAACTCACAAAGTTACTCGAGCTAGCAAAAGAAGCTTCCCAGCACGCATATGCTCCCTATTCAGGGTTCAAGGTTGGGGCTGCAGTATTAACTGATAATGGCAATATCTATACTGGTTGTAATGTTGAGAACAGCTCTTATTCACTCACAAACTGTGCAGAAAGAACAGCCATATTTAAAATGATCTCAGCAGGAGAAAAGAAGATTGTGAAGCTAGCAGTTTTTGCTAATGCTGAGATACCCTTTCCTCCTTGCGGAGCTTGTAGACAAGTTATAAGTGAGTTTAGCGATGATGTAGAGATTATCTATGGGTCCAACTCTCAAAGTAATGTCACTTCAATCAAAAAACTATTACCGGAGAGCTTCAGTTTAAATGAGTGACAAGCTTTTCACGGAACTAAAAGCTTGTAAAATCTGTCCACATGAGTGTGGAGTTGATAGATACGCTACGACCGGTAACTGTAACAGTACTGAACAAATCAAATATAACCTGCATCAAAAACACTTTGGAGAAGAACCTATTTTCTCTGGTTCTTCCGGCAGTGGTACAATCTTCTTCTCAAATTGTAACCTGCACTGTGTGTTCTGTCAAAACTGGCAAATAAGTCAACAGGGAGATGGTAAACCTATCACCATATCAGCGCTTGTAAAAATAATGCTTGAACTACAAAATAATGGTGTACACAACATTAACCTGGTCTCCCCTACCCATTATACACCACAGATTCGTGAAGCGATAATAGAAGCTAAGAAATTAGGTTTGTTTTTACCTGTCATATGGAACTCTAATGGATATGAGTCTATAGAGACTTTAAAGACATTAGATGGTTTAGTTGATATCTATATTCCTGATTTCAAATACTACAGTCCTAAGTTTTCTAAGAAATACTCCTTTGCACCTGATTATCCAGATATAGCATTACTTGCTTTAAAAGAGATGTATAGGCAAGTTGGAGATATTGTTTGTAGTGAAGAGATAGCTACTCGGGGAATGCTAGTACGCCATCTTGTGCTACCTGATGATGTATCAGGTTCCAAGAAAGTATTGTATATGTTGCATGAAGAATTTGGGAGTGACTTATATCTCAGCTTAATGGGACAGTATTACCCAACTTATCAGGCAGATAAATCTAAAGTTCTTAGTAAGTCAGTCTCACCCGATTTATATGATGATTTAGTTAGATTAACTGCTACTCTTGGCTTCAAAAATGCATACGTTCAGGAATGTGGAAGCAGTGATGCATGGACACCTAAATTCAAGGATGAATTATAATGAAAAAGATAATATGCCTAGCAACGATAATAATTTGTGTGAGTATTTTAAGTGCTGATATATCTATCAGATTCAAAGGATCGAAAGATAAGCGTACGCTAAAAGAGACCAAGTTTGGAGAGATCAGTTATTTCAAACTTAAAGAGTTTTCAGATATCATGGGTGGTTCTTATAGAGAAGAATTGAAAGATGATAAACTTAGAGTATCTATTTACAAGAAACATCTTTATTTCCTTACCGAAAGCTCTTTCGTAAATTATAGAACTGACTACTTCAGCTTTATATATGATTTAAAACTACATGATGGAGTCTACTACTTACCTGTTTCTTTCTTCGCTGAAGTTGCCCCGTATATTTTTAAGAAAGAGATTCGCTTCGATATGAAGCGTAGGTTATTACTAGCTGAAATACCTGACGATGATGCTATTAGAACTATAGTTATTGATCCTGGGCATGGAGGGAAAGATCCTGGTGCTGTTGGAATATCTAAAAAATTAAAAGAGAAAGATATAACACTTTATATTGCGACTAAGCTGAAAGAGTTATTAGAAAAGAATCTCGATGTTAAAGTGCTACTTACACGGTCAAAAGATGAGTATGTTCATCTAAGAAACCGTACAAAATTTGCCAACTCTGAAAAAGCTGATATGTTCATTTCTATACATCTCAACTCAGCTAGAAATAAAAAAGCAACAGGAATCGAAGTTTACTATCTTTCTACTGCAAAAACTGACGAAGCTAGAGCTGTTGAACAGATGGAAAACTCAGTTGTTTATAAGTATGAAGGTGGTGAGGATGCAGTTGAGGAATACAACTCTTTAGACTTCCTACTTGCAGACATATCTATGACTGAACAGTTAGCTGAGAGTTCCGACTTAGCTAATAAGTTACAAACAAACCTAGTTACTGCAACTAAGTCAGAAGATCGAGGGGTTAAGCAAGCCGGATTTTATGTATTGAAAGGTGCTTACATGCCTGCTGTACTAATTGAAGCAGGTTTCATTTCTAATAAGGATGAAGAGAAAAAACTGAATAAGAAAGAACATCAGGACAAGATAGTGAAAGCTATCTTCCATGGTATAAAATCATTTAAATATCAGGTAGATAACATATGAAGAAACTGTTTGTGACAAGAGAGCTTCCAAAAGAAGCAATGAACTATATTAAAGATAATTTTGAACTAAGAGCTAACTTGGACGACAGAGCTCTCAGCAAAGCTGAGTTGCTTGAAGGTATTAAGTGGGCAGATGCAGTTTTGTGCACTCTTGCAGACAAAATTGATGAAGAGATCTTAAGGGCAAATCCTAAACTGAAATGTGTTAGTAATTATGCGGTTGGATATAATAACATTGATGTCATTACAGCAACTGAGCTGGGTATTGCTGTTTGCAATACTCCCGGAGTACTAACAGAAGCTACAGCTGATATTGCTTGGAGCTTATTGTTTGCAGTTGCAAGGCAGATTGTTCAAAGTGATAGCTACGTAAGGGCCGGGAAATTCAAAGGCTGGAAACCAACTCTCTTTTGTGGGCATGAGATTTCCGGGAAAACACTTGGAGTGATTGGTGCTGGTAGAATTGGTAAAGCAGTAGCACGCAGAGCTTCCGGTTTCAATATGAATGTACTCTACACTAATCGTTCAAAAACTACAATAGATGGTATTAACGCTACTCAAGTTCCGTTAGAAGAGCTTTTAGCAAAATCTGACTTTATCAGCTTGAATATTCCATACACAAAAGACACACATTATCTGATTGATAAAGATCAATTTAAGTTGATGAAAAGAAATGCTATTCTTATTAACACAGCTCGTGGAGCTTGCGTAAACGAGCTTGAGTTAGTTAAAGCACTTAAAAATGGGGAAATAGCCGGAGCAGGACTTGACGTATATGAGCATGAACCGGAAATTTGTCCCGAACTGATGAATCTTGAAAATGTTGTATTGTTACCTCATATAGGTTCAGCTACAACTGAAACAAGAAACACAATGGGTTTCCTAGCAGTAGACAATGCTATCGCAGCATTAGACGGCAAGATGCCAAAAGCTATTGTAAATCCGGAAGTTATAAATAATTAGGAAAGAAGGAATTAAGATGAATCTATTAACTATCACGTCTGACATGCAGGCTAAGATTGATAAATTACCAAAGAATCCGGGAATCTTCTATTTCTCGAATGCTCTTAACGCTCTCTATGTTTCTTTAGCTGGAAACCTGCAAGGCAGAATACGTTTCTATCTTGATAAAATGCAGGAAGATCCAAGATTCATAGCATTAAAAGATACTGCCACAGAGATTCATTGGGAAGAGATGCCTGATACTTTTAATGCTCTTATCTGGCAAAAGAAGCTAATCAAGAAACTTAAACCTCAGTTACAGGCACAAATTAAACCTTATGAAGACTACTGCTATTTAGCATTAGACTTTGATGGAGATATACAAGTTCAGATTAAAGAAGATACACAAGGTGATCTATTCTATATTGGTCCTTTTAGAGATCGTTTCTTTCTTGCAGATTTAGTTAAAACTTTCAGACAACTTTTTCAAATGGAAGCTGGTAAGAAATTCTCTAAGAATCTTCTTATTGAGACTTATCTTCGATCAGGAAGCACATTCTTATCAATTTTAGAGAAGAAACGTGCCGATCTGTTTAATGATATAAAGTTTGAAGACTCTGAGATTATGAGAAAGCAAATAGACCTTTTATCCCGATTCTATCAATATATGATATTCTACTATACAGCCCGTTATATCAACACAGTGATGGAGGGTGAAGGCACTAAAATAGAGATACTTAAAGGCATGGTTAGAAGTGTTGAGACAAGCAAAGGAGTAGATGAATTTCCAGTTTTCACCGATATGGATTTCCGCGACAACGAGTTTTTAGCTGTGAACAAAGACACCTTAGATGAGTTATGGATTGTCTTTTTTGAGCTGGTAAACACAAATAAAGATTTGGTTATGGGAACATATCAGACTAATATAAAGAGAGTACTAACAAATCTAAAATATAAAGCTGAGGAGAATAGTGATGAAAATTAGCGAACTACAAATCGTACAAAAGCACTTTCAAGGAAAAGTAAGAGACATCTATGATTTAGGAGATAAACTCCTTATCGTAACATCAGACAGGATTTCTGCATTTGATGTAGTTTTTCCAAATGAGATCGAAAACAAAGGGAAAATCTTAAACCAAATCTCAGTACATTTCTTTAAAGCTACTAAAGACATCATGCCTAATCACTTCATTACTGATAATGTAGATGAGTATCCGGAAGAGTTCCATCCTTTCAAAGAAGAGCTTGAAGACAGAAGTATGCTTGTTAAAAAGACAAGAGTAATACCTTTCGAATGTATCGTTCGTGGTTATATCACCGGTTCAGCTTGGAAAGAGTATAAGAGTATAGGTACTGTTAACAACACGCTCATCGCTGAAGAGATGAAAGAATCTCAAAGATTCCCTATGCCTTTATTCACTCCATCAACAAAAGCTGAAGAGGGCCATGATATCAATATCAGCTATGCTGAAATGCTTAACAGAGTTGATAAAAATATCGCTGAAGAACTTAAAGAAAAATCAATAGCTCTATACAAATTCGGTGCTGATTTCCTTAAACAGAAAGGGATTATTTTAGCTGATACTAAGTTCGAGTTTGGAACTATAGAAGGCCAGATTTACCTTATCGATGAAATGCTTACACCTGATTCATCAAGATTCTGGGATATTGAAGAGTATGAAGTTGGTAAAACACCTAAGAGCTACGACAAACAATATATCAGAGACTATATCTCAGCAACAGGTTGGGATAAGAACCCACCTGCACCTGAGCTTCCTGAAGAGGTTATCAGTAAAACTTTCGATAAATATTACACAGCTTACAAATCTATTGCAGGAGAAGATGCTAAGACATGGGGTACAAAATAGTAATTGTAGATGATGAGCAAGAGCTCCTCGAAAACTTGATGTATGACCTTAAAAGGCTGATTCCAGACTGGGAAATTTTAACCTTTAATATTGCTCATGAGGCAAAGATGAGAGTTATGCAAGGGGATATAGACCTCGTGTTAACTGATATCGCTATGCCTGACATGAATGGGTTTGAGCTATACACTGCTCTTATGGATTATGATAACTCTCTTCCGGTTATTATGATGACAGGATTTGGATATGATCCTTCCCATTCAATTGTAAATTGTAAGAAATTAGGCTTACAGGATGTTATGTTTAAACCTGTAAATCCGGATAAGTTGATCAGAAAGATTATTAAACGAATAGAGAAAAGTGAGGGGCTGTAAGCCCCTTACTATTCTATGACAATATCTAATGATTTTTCAATGAGTAATCTCAAATTATCTTTTGTAAATGGCTTAGATAGATAATAGTCACATCCAGCTTCAAGAAATCTTTCCTTGTCTCCCAACATTGCATATGCTGTGGTTGCGCATACAAGTGTTTTAGAAAAACTCTCGATCTCCCTAATTCTTTTCAAGATGTCCAATCCACTTTCTTTGCTCTTTAGATTAATGTCTAAGAAAATCAGACTATATTCAGAACGCCCAAGATGTTCTATCGCTTCATCTCCAGATCGGGCATAATCAACATTTGCACTTGCATGCAACATTCTCCTGATAATCTCATATACTAAATAATCATCATCAATAACTAAGAGTTTTAACTTCTTGTCATCACTTTGCATTATTACTCCTTAAACTCTGTGTACAGGGAACTGTATAGTAAATGTACTACCTTGATTCAATGCACTTTTTAAGTATATTCTTCCGTTTAATAATTCTACGTACTTTTTAGTAATTGTTAGTCCTAGACCTGTACCTTCATACATTCTATGATATCCTTCACTTGCCTGTCTGAAAGCATCAAAAATAAGCTCCTGTCTACATTCGTCTATACCAATACCAGTATCAGTAACTTGAATTACAGCATATTCTAGTTCATCAATTATTTCTTTACTTAGATCAACCTTTATATAACCAGTTTCTGTATATTTTATCGCATTATTAATCACATTACTCAGAATATGGTCTAAAAGATATGAGTCGTTATCACAGATAAGCTTATCATACTCAGTATTCAGTTTTAAGCTTAAGCCTTTCTTTTGCGCTAATCCCTCAAAGATTCGAATATTCTCGTTTACTCGGTAAACAAAATCAACTTTAGTCCATTTAATTTCCTGCCTGTTCGCTTCAACTCTAGAAAGATCAAGGATTAGATTCAGTGTTGTATGCAATCTTTCACCTGATTCAAGAATAGTTTCAACCATCTCTTTTATTTCTGAATCTGGTACCATATCATTCAGCAACTCAGCAAATCCAAGAATTCCAACCAGAGGTGTTCTCAACTCATGACTCATGTTTGCTAAGAAGGCTGATTTAAGTTTACTCATCTCCTCTGCTTTCTCTTTCGCTTGGATCAGCTCGCTTGTTATTCTCTTTCTTTCAGAAATATCCCTCATTATTCCATATACGTGAGGTTTATTATCCTTTTTATCAAGCAGAATTTGGGCAGTCACAGCACAATCTCTTTGTGTGCCATCTTTATCTAAGAGAAGAATCTCATAATCTTTCAAACGTTCCCCGTTCTTAAGTCTCTGAAGTAATCTATTTCTAACGTCAAGATCTGCATACACATCACCGATAAATTTACCTATCATCTCCTCTCTGGTATACCCAGAGATTGTGTTCAAGGAAGGACTTATCTCTACAATAATTCCGTTCATATCCGTTTCAAAGTATACATCCTGTATATTTTCGAATATGGTCTTGTATTTATGCTCACTTTCTCTAAGTTCAACTTCATCAAGTTTTCTTTTCGTTATATCATGAGCCATGTAAATAACACCTGAAAAATCATTGTTCGTATCTAAAAGAGGAAAATATCTTCCATTCGCCCATCCTGTTTTTCCGGTACTTTTATAGTTAAAAATATAATCGGGAGTGGTTACAATATGACCTAATTTTGACTGTTCTAACAATGGTAATTCAGATTCTCGTCCAATTTTAGAAAAGATATCTTCTAGATCCTTACCTAACACATCTAAATAATCCATATTAAACATCTCAGTCATGGGAGGATTCCAAAAAACTATCTTATTTTCTAAGTTAGCGACAACTATCCCATCTTGAGTACTATCAAGAATCTGTTTGTAGAATTTGTGAGCTTCTCGAAGATCTCTCTGAGTTTTCTTCAAACTAGTAATGTCTTGCGTCGATTCAAGGATTGTTAATGGCTTTCCTGAATCATCGAAACTAAAGACGACATACATAGACCTGAACCAGACCCATTCCCCTGATGCATCTTTGACTCTATACTCATTACTTTCAACTTCACCTTCTTTAAGATCTCTTAATCTATTAAATAGGTTGGTGTGCGAAGTAACATCCTCTTCATGAATTATGGATAGTAAAAAATGACCTTCATTTTGCGTTTTATTCAAACTTTCATAGCCTAAAGCCTTCCAGATATCTCTATTCGAATATGTTGATTGATTAGAACTTAAATCAAATATAAAGAGGAATAAGGGGATAGTCCTTGTAATCTGTTGGATAAATATCTGGTTTTCTCGATTTGTTTCAGAAACTTTTGCTTTTTCATCTAATACTCTTCTCTTTTCAAGAGCACTAATCGCTGATGTTCCGAGTCGTTTATTATGCTCCTTTATCACATAATCCCATGCTCCTGCTTTCATACATTCAACCGCTGTATCCTCATTCATTGAGCCAGTAAGTATTATAAACGGGATACTGGGATCTTTTTCAAGAGTCAACTTAAGGGCTGATAAACCATCAAAACTAGGCAAATTATAGTCTGAAACAATCAAATCAGGTTCAAAATTGTTCAATTCATTTATAAAGTCATCTCTAGAATCTACTATCCTTATTACACTCTCACCCAAATGCTTCTTTAACTGGCGTTGTGCTAACTCTGCATCAGATGGCAAATCTTCTAAAATTAAAATCTTTATCGGTTTCAGCATAACATTCCTCTGCCTAATATGGTTGATGATTTGTATTTAGCCAGTAATCACCAACCATCTTAATAGACTTTATAAACTTGTTAAAATCAACAGGTTTAACAATAAAGCTGTTAACTCCGAGAGAGTATGCTCTCTCAACATCACAGTCTTCCATTGACGACGTTACAATAACTATCGGTATTAACTCTGTAGTTTCATTCTCCCGTAACACTTCCAAAACTTCCAAACCAGTCATCTTTGGTAGTTTTAAGTCAAGTATGATTACTTTCGGTTGCATTGTTGTATCACGATCTTTGTACTTATCTCTTCCGAGAAGGTAATCAATAATCTCTGCACCATCTTCCAAATGTACTATACGATCAGAAATCTTTTCTCGTACTAAAGCTCTCATTATAAGTTCTGCATCATTAGGATTATCTTCAACTAACAACATATCACATGAGTTTTTCATATACTACCTCCAATATCACCGGGTATTGCACTCTTTTCCTAGCCACGCTTAATCACACTTTAAACTTCGGGATTGTAAACTGGAATGAAGCACCTTTATCGATTGCTCCTTCTCCCCATATTAATCCTTTATGTAACTTAATGGCTCTTTTTGCTAAGGCAAGTCCCATACCTACCCCAGGGAATTGTATCTCACTATGCAATTTTTGGAAAGCGTTAAACAACTTATCGGAGTATTCCATATCAAATCCAACACCATTATCTTTTATCTTATAAACAAACTCTTTGCTTAGCTCTTTAGCAGTTATTGAAATGGCTCTTTTCTGATTATATTGTGTATACTTTATAGCATTAGCTAATAGGATATACCATACTTTTCGAATGAGCAATGGGTCACCATAAGCGTTTGGCAAATTCTCAATTGTCAAATCAATCTTGTCACGTACTACTGCTGTAGTCAATTCTTTGTATACAGATTGCACCATTTTATTCATATTGATATCTACAGGTTGTATCTCATATCTGTTAAAGTAAGAGTAGTTGAGTAATGCATCTATCAAATCGTTCATTCTTGCTACATTGTTATTAACAATATCACTTAAACGTTTCCCTTCATCATCAAAACTCGAACTATATTCCTCAAGTATCAACTGCCCAAATCCGGAGATTGCTCTCAACGGTGTTCTCAAGTCGTATGATATAGATTTACTTAATGTCTCTAACTCTTTTTGCATCTCCATCAACTCTGAACTCTTCATTCTTAAGCGTTGCTCTAAATGCAGGTTTGTTTTCTTAAGTTCATTATTTGATTTGATTAAATGCTTAGTCAAATTCGCTTGATCGTCTCTGGTGGCATCGTCAAGAATCACATAGTGCCCGTCAGTTGGAAGCTCAGAAAATATTTCACTAATCTTTACTGAATATTTTTCATTCAACACTGTTTTCAACTGTTCTCGCTTCTTTTCCGAATTTACCATCAGAATGACTTTTTCTTTCATCCGCTCCTCCAATAAGTAGGTAACATCACCTCATTTATGAGTCCGCTTCAATGAATATACCTATATTATAGCAAATGTTTGTAAAGCATTACTGTCAAGGGAAATCTCTATCAATCTGTACTTAATCAATTATTGTTAATATGTGACACCCATATTGTAACGAAGAAATATCAAAGAGTTTGTTCTCATAGATACTTCTTTTTTCTAAATACATGTCTTAAGTGACTTATTTTGTTAGAACTTGATAATATTTTATAATTAAGGGCATGTAGGATTGTAAATGTATACTCATAATCCACCGTCTTGAACTCGTGAAAAGCATTATGCATTTCTCCGAATCATCCCCAATTTTCACTCTTTCAAGATGTATACCACAACCAACTGGAGAACGCACTTTCAAAAAAAAGGCCAACCTTTGCTCTTAAGAACACAATTCCAAGAAAAAATTGGAATCATATACCTAATGAATCTCTTGGAGTCCTTAGGAATCCTTAACTTAATCGCTTCAAAAACCTTGAATCTCGCTTGTCCCTCCCTATAGCCTCCCTAGACCCTCCCTATGAACCCCTAAAGTTATCCACATCGTGTGCATAACTTATTTAACGGTGCAATAAAGTTCTTGATGCGATTAAGTAAAGAGAAGTAGTTGACTTGAAGTTACAATTTGAAACCGACATCAGTCTTCGTTAAAAGCTATGCCCTGACAAGCAGTCGATTGAAACCATAAAGCTAGCTTTAATCCTCTACTTGACACAAAGAGCTTGCTCTTTTTAACTGTTTTGAATATGATTAAGAAGACTATCGCATCACTAATATACATATTAATACTGACTACAAGTGCATTTAGTCAGGTAACTCCCGCTGTTATTAGCGTTGGAGACACTCTCCGTATCGAGAGAGCTAAGGCAGATTCCATCCTCTTCTCGGCAGATAGTTTAAGTACAAATTATGACAAACAAATAATACAGCTGTACAGCAATGCAGAAATTGAGTATAAAAACTATAATATTGAATCGGATTCCATAATCGTTGACCTTGAAAATAGGAAAGCATTCACAAAGGGTTTGACTCGCATGGAAGATGGAACCCAGCTCATGATAGGTCATGACACCTATTATGATGTTAACACTGAGGAGGGAATACTCTTTAACGGGATTGGTAAATTTGAGCAGGGATTCTATTCAGGAAACGAGATTAGAAAAGTAGGCAAAAAGATATACGATATAGATGATGGTAAGTTCACAACTTGTGAAGAAGAGCATCCACACTTCTACATGAAATCAAAGAAGCTAAGAGTCTATGTAAATGAACAAATATTGGGACGCCCACTTGTTATGTATGTGAATGAGTTTCCATTGTTATGGCTACCTTATGCTTCATTCCCAGCAAAACGAGGGAGAAAACCCGGATTCCTAGTACCCCAGCCGGGATATAACAACGAAGATGGAAAATACATTGAAAATGTTGCATATTACTATCCCTACAAAGATTATGCAGACTTCATCTTCAGTCTTGATTTAACTGAGTTACGTGGCTGGAACTTCAATTTTGATAGTGATTATAAGAAAAGGTATATCTACAATGGTGGGGTTGATTTTACGTATAACCACAGAGTTACTGACATTGGAAAAGCAACTGATGACTGGGTTGTAAATGCTACCCATTTTCATGATTTCGGTAATAAGACTACCTTACGAGTAAACCTGAACTATGTTACAAGTAAACAGATTTGGGAAAGTGAAGAGGACATAGATAAGCGTCTTTCTGAGCGTATCACATCTTCTATGTCTTTTAGTAAACCATTACTCAGTTCAACACTTAGTTTGAGTGCAAACTATACCGATGATTTTTTGAACGAAACTAAATCGATTACCTTACCAAAAGCTTCCTATTCACTTCCTTCTAAGCCTATCTATGAATTCTTTACAACGAAAGACAGCAAAGTGAATAGAAATGCCTGGTGGACTAAGTTCAATGTAAGTAGTAGCTTTATGGCAGTGCATACCGGAACAGTTAAAGAGGAAGATCCTGAGTTCTCTGATATTATTTGGAACAACGAAAAGGACACAACCGGTGTTTATATCAATGAGCATCACGCCGGTGCTGCGATAAAAGGTACAATCTATTACTCTGACAAGCTTATGAACTGGCTTGTATTCTCACAGAGCTTTAATTATAACGAATATATTTTTGACCGAAGTAAAGTGGATGATAGCATTGGAAGAGCCGGAGATTATAACACTTCAACCAAGCTAAGTACCACTATTTACGGATACAGGAAGTTTAATCATTCCTATTTCAAAGCGATGCGACACATCCTCAAACCGTCAGTTAGCTTTAGTTATAAACCTGACTTTTCTAAACATGCCGGAGATTATTATTCTTTTGGTGGAGTTTCTCCAAACACAGGTGACCGAAGTAGAAGAGTCAATTTATCACTAGGTCAGGAATGGCAGTTGAAAGTCTTTGATAAAGAAACTGAGAAGGAGAAAACCTATAACAACCTTCTTAGCATGACAAGTAGTTGTAGCTATGACTTAGAGAAAGATGAGAAAGAGTTTTCCGATCTATCGCACTATATTCAGTTCAGACCAAAAAGTTTTAAAGTTGGTAAAACACCAATATCATACAATAACTCAGTTAGATTTAAGCAAACTCCATATGAGATGAGTTGGCTGGACTGGAAAGCTAGAGATTGGAGCTTTAACCAATCCTTCTCAGTTAGTGGTGATACAAACTATTATGATTACTTTAGGAATCCTTCTAATCCTCTTGCAGACCATAAAGTAGAGACAGTTAATGGTGAGGGTGAACTAACTCTGGAGGAACTTCAAAAGATTTCAGAGACCAATTCATGGAAGGTTACTCTAACTCATGATATGAGCTCCGAAGTTAAATTCTTTGAACCGAAAACACAAAATTTGAGACTATCGAGTAGCTTTAATTTAACTAAAAACTGGAATGTATCCTATAGTAATTATATAAATGTAGAAGATAAAAGAATTGTTTCTCAGACATTGAATCTGACAAGAGATTTACACTGTTGGAGACTTACTCTGTCATATAATCGATCAAATGATTATTGGGATTATAAGCTAGTGTTCTTCAACATTAAGCTGCAAGATGATCTGAAAATAGAGACTAAAGGGCATAAGAAGTATTACTAGAGGTTAAAACAATGAAAGCTGTTTTCATGGATCGCGATGGCACAATCAACATGGATAAGCATGGTTACATAAGCACTCCCGAGGCTTTCGAGCTATACTCTTTTGCAGGAGAAGCTGTTAGCTCAATCAATGCAATGGGATTTAAAGCAATTATTGTTACTAATCAAAGCGGAGTAGCTAGAGGGTATTATACACCTGAGGATTTAGATGCTATTCATGAGAAGATGCATATGAACTTAAAAGACTCTAATGCACATATAGATGCTGTATACTACTGTCCCTACCATAAAGAGGGAGTTGTAGAACCATACAATGTTTCAAGCAGTTGTCGAAAACCTGATATTGGGATGTTTAAAGTTGCCTGTCAGGAGCATGATATTGATGCTGCAAAATCCTGGATGATTGGAGATAAGTATTCTGACATTGAGTTTGGACATAATGCTAAGCTTCAGACAATCTTAGTTTTGACGGGTAATGGTAAAAAAGAATTCTTTGAAAACAGAGATACTTGGAAGGTAAAACCTGATTTTATTGCACCAGACCTTTTAACTGCTGTAAATCTAATCAAAGCCCTTACAGAGTAGCAGTGAATTATCCATCATATATTTCCAGAACATTACTTCTCAACAGGAAGCGAAATTTCTTTAAAAGAACTCATCTGATGCCATTTATTGGTATAGTGATTGGTGTATTTGCTTACCTTTCAGTGTCTGCAGTAATGAACGGTTTCGATAGAGATATAATGGAACGTATCATTGGTATGAAATCTGAGATGATAGTTAGAAATCATGATAAGACACCAATGAAAGATTATCATGATTTTATGAAAGCCCTTTTAAAGCATCCTAAAATTGATGTTGTAGCGCCCGGGAATAGAGCTGAGCTCATGATTATGAAGGGGGAAAACAGTGCTGGTGTAGTACTTTATGGTGCTGAGTTAAAACATCAAGAGCAAATTTCTCCAGTATTCAGTCAGTATCCTAAAAACTTTAGTATTGAATCAGATGAGATTAGAAGAGGGATGTTTAGTGGGTACCGTTCAGATGGCAGTTATCCGGAAGATTCTATCATACTTGGTTATGACTTAGCAATGCAGTTAAGAGCAATGCCTGGAGATGTTGTCAAAGTGCTCTCCCCTATTGGTACAATTCCAACAGCCTTTGGTCTGATGCCTAAATCAAAAGACTTGAAGGTTGCCGGTCTGTTTATATCCGGAATGCCTGAATATGATAATATTTTTGCATATACTAGTTTGGGAAACTGCTCCTATTTCCTAGAGAATGTTCAACAAGATGAAATTCAGTTCCTTGAAGTGAAAACATATAATCCCAGAGAGATAGATACTCTAGCTAATGAACTTACAACCTTGTATCCTAACTACGATTTTCAACCATGGAGCAGCTTTGATAGAAACCTTTATAGTGCTATGAAACTTGAGAAAGTTGTAATGATGGCAATCCTATCATTGATGATTATCATTACATCTTTCAACCTTACCGGAAACTTTGCTAAGATGATTGTGAGACAAAGAAAAGAGATTGGTATCTTGAAATCACTCGGATGTACTAAAAAAGATATATTCAGTATATATCTTCGTCAGGGAATGACAATTGGCATTAGCGGAACAGCATTAGGAATAGCTTTAGCTACCCTATTTATGTATGTCCAAAACAGATGGCACTTGATTAAGATACCGACCGGCAATCTTCCTATGAATGCACTACCAATTGAACCAAGAGCAATCGACTTTATAGTTATCTCTGCAATCTGTCTTATCATAAGTTTCATTGCTACTTTAGTACCTGCGATCAAAGCAGGTAAAGTACAAACCATTGATATTATTAGACAGTAAACTTGCAGAATCCTTAACAAAACTTAACTTATACTTATGAAAAGATTAACATTAATTATATATTTAGCATTCCTCACTTCTTTTGCATTCGCTATTGGGGATGTCCTAACTGTGATACAGAGACCAATCCTTAGTGTACCTCAAATTGCTACACCGGGAGAAGTATTCAACATTGAATGTAATGCACCTCCACAGACACAAAACTGGGAAGTAGAACTAAGATTTGATGATATTGTCTTACCATTGTCAATTAATTCAGCAAGTTATTCTTCAGGATATGAAAGATGGTTTATTGAAGTTACAACACCGGTACCGGAAATCTTTGAACTTTACGACCTTTATGTAAATGCTGATGGAGTTGAAGAAGATACTTCTCGAAATTCAGTATATATCATACCTGAGTTTAAAGATAACTATAAATTCGTACAGATAACAGATACCCATTTACCAACTTACATGTACTACTATGAGAATGGCTCAGAGTCCGATTCTACCAATACTATGGACTTAAGAGCATTAATAGAGGATGTGAACATCATTGACCCTGAGTTTGTTCTCCTAACCGGAGATTTGATTCATGAAGGTGAATTGGAAGAGTTTGATAGTAGAGAGTATTTCACAAAAGCTAAAAGAGTCTTAGGTGAGCTGGAAGTTCCTGTATATCTCGTTTCCGGGAATCATGATATTGGAGGTTGGGATTCTACTCCTCCCCCATTAGGAACTGCCCGATACAACTGGTGGAGATTCTTTGGTTGGGAAAGATTAGCTAATCCTCCTCAATCTGAATTCTACTATACCCAAAACTATTCATTTAAATACGGTGATAACCTGTTCGTGGGCTTGGAATCTTATATTAACTATGAAGACTATTTCTGGTTACGATATGGTGATACCAGTTTCACGGATAGGCAGATTCAATGGTTACAGAATGAGCTATCTGTCCATGATGATACAATTAATCAGATTCTCTTCTATCACTATGACTTCGATGAAGAGCTCAACCTAAGCAATCTTGGAGTTGAAATGGCTCTTTACGGTCATATACACCATAATGAGGGGAGTATATACTCACAACCATACAATCTGGGCACTGATAATGCCGGAAGCAACACAAGAGCGATGCGATTTATTAGTATGAATAACGATACTTTGCAACCGCACCATACAGTCTATGCAGGTTATGATGGTAATGCTTTCAATGTTTCTTACTCAGCTAATCAGGAACATGACGAAGTTACAGCAACAATTTTGAACAATTACTCATTAACATTTGATGACATAAAACTGAAGTTTGAAATGCCTTCTGGAGAATTTGGTTATTCTTGCCAAAACGGTACAATTCAACAGATAATCAGAAGGGAAACTTCAAACATATGCTACGTTAGGGCTGATATTGGAGCTAATGAAAACATGCAAATAACTTTGACAACTGACTATAACAGTGGAATTGATGAAGAGGTTATTTCAGCTCCGGTTTATACATTGTACCCAAATCCTGTAAAAAACGAACTTAGGATTCAGTTGGAAAAACCTGATGATGCACTAGCAATCTTACTTTATAATATTAAAGGGCAACTAAAAAGAAAGGTTTCTACAAACAGATCTAGTGATTATATGATCGACACTAAAGATTTACCAAATGGAGTTTTCTTTCTAAAGGTAGAAGGCAGCAACAGTTCGGCTACAAGAAAAGTAGTTATTATGAAGTAGTCATACTAATTAAACTTCATACAACATTTAATTGACATAAATCATAGATGTAATTCAAGTAACACATAAACTAATAAAAAATATTTAAGGAGAAACTGTATGCCAGTATTCAGACCTTTTAAAGCTGTAAGACCTGTTAAAGGCAAAGCAAAAGATATTGCTTCTTTACCATATGATGTAATGAATTCAGATGAAGCACGTGAAGAAGTTAAGAAGAACCCTCTTAGCTATATCCATGTTGAGAAACCTGAAGTTGATTTACCATTAGATATCGACCATTATGCTGAAGAAGTATATCTCAAAGCCAAAGAAAATTTAGATAAATATGTTACTGACGGACACATGGCACAAGATGAAAAACCAATGTTTTATGTATACCGTGAAATCATGGGTGACGTTTCTCAGGTTGGTCTTGTTGGTTGTACTGCTGTTGATGATTATATGAACAATATAATTAAGAAACATGAGCTTACACGCGCAGCAAAAGAAGCTGATAGAATCAAACACGTTTATACCTGTGCTGCTCACGCTTCTCCTGTGTTCTTCACATATCCGCATAAAGATGAAATTGATGCGATTGTAAGTAAAACAATCGAGAAAGCTCCGGAATACGACTTCACAGCTGATGATGGTGTTAAACACACATTATGGCTTATGGATAACGAAGAAGATATTAAAGCTATCTCTGCTGCGTTTGAAGCAATGCCATATCTCTATGTTGCTGACGGTCACCACAGAACAGCTTCAGCTGCTAAGGTTGGACTTCGTCTTAGAGAAGAGAATCCTAACTACACAGGTGAAGAGGAATATAATTTCTTCATGGCTGTTATCTTCCCTGATAACCAGCTTTATGTTATGGATTATAACCGTGTTGTAAAAGACCTTAATGGTCATAGTGATGAAGAGTATTTTGAGCTTGTTAAGAAGCATTTCGATGTTGAAGAAGTTGGAACTGAAGCTTACAAACCAGAGTCAATCCACACATTCGGTATGTTCATCAATGATACTTGGTACAAGCTTACAGCAAAAGCAGATTCATTTGATGCAAATGACCCTGTGAAAGCTCTTGATGTTTCTATTCTCCAAGAGAACTTACTTAACCCTATCCTCGGTATCGGTGATCCTCGTACAGACGAGAGAATCGACTTTATCGGTGGAATCCGTGGTCTCTCTGAACTTGAAAAGAGAGTTAATAATGGTGAAAGAGTTGCTTTCTCTATGTTCCCAACATCAATGCAGGAACTTATGGATATCGCAGATGCAGGAGAAATCATGCCTCCTAAATCTACCTGGTTCGAGCCAAAACTTCGTTCAGGTCTCTTTATCCACCCACTTCACTAAAAATACTAATATACATAAATAAAGGGCTCTGTGTTGAGCCCTTTTTATATTTAGCTAGATTCAAGCTTAGTTCTCAATCTGTCTTTATATAGATAATGTTCTAATACAGGTACAACCTTGTAGTCGTCATACATCTTCTTGTAATCATTAAGTACATCTTCACTTCTGGTAAGTTTACCCGGTACTGCTCTAAGCATTATGTTCTTGTCTGTATATCTTGATGAAACAAAATCAAAGATTCCGGGAGTGTAACCATTTAACTCCAGTAGAAGACTTCTCATAGAATCACCAATCATATATAGTAATCTATCTTTGAAAATGCTATGCTTTGTAATACCTTTGCTTTTGCTTGTTCGAAACTGTTTCTTGATTGTATGCTGGCAACATGACACTGATAATATCATCTTTGCCCTGCTCTTAATTCCGAGATACAATGTAGCATCTGTCGCTGTATCACACGCATGCAGAGAGTATACAAGATTAATGTTAGTTGGTGCTTCGAACTCTAAAACATCATTAGTATGAAAGTGCATATTCTCGAAACCAAATTCATTAGCTAGTCTTTCTGCTTTCTGCATTAATGAATCGTTATAATCAACGCAATGAATCCTTACTTTTCTCATCTCAATTTCGGTGTAAAAGTAATACACTAGAAAACTTAAATAACAGTTCCCGGCACAGCTATCTATGAAAACAAGTTCACGCTTTAATGAATACTTTCTCACATGAGAATGTATAATCTCTAAATATGCTAATATTTGCTCTATCTTTGCATTATGGTCTTTCCCCTGCTTATTCAGGAGTTTTAATTTACCGAAGAGTTCGTTTAGATGTTCTCTTTTCATTCTATCGATCAACATGTTATCCTCCTAATTTTGTATTTTTGAGGATTACGTAATAATAGAATTAAAAGATTTGCTTGGATTTGATTGGTGTTACCATTCAGAGCTAATTGATAATTCTAAAAAACATAAGTCCTCATGAAGTGTGTCAGATTACAAAATCTGATCATACTTCGTTGATCTTTTCTAATATGTTTCTTAGTTTTATTCAGCTCCAACACAACCTCTTCTAATCAAGGTTGCCGGTAAACACCTCCTGTGTGTTAGTTAAATTATTACATTGAAAATCAATGCTTGAAGCGACAAAATATGTAGCTAAAGATATGTCAAGATAGAAATTATAACATGAGACTATTTCATCATCACAATCTTCTTGGTAACACTCTTACCGTTCTGCGATACCTTATAGAAGTATATCCCACTAGAAAGTGCATTATTAACATCTTTCCCATCCCATTGGATAGTATGAGTACCTTTTGAATGCTCTGAATTGACCAGTGTTTTCACTCTTTGACCTAAGATGTTGTATACATCAATGCTCACATTTCCAGTTTCTGGTACTGAGTATTCAATAGTGGTTGTTGGGTTAAACGGATTTGGATAGTTGGATGATGTTATCATACTTAATGCAGGATTCTCATCATCATAATTCGGATAAGTATATCCGAAATCAAAATATGAGATACCGTGATTTGCATCTATGTAAAATAGCCTATTAAAAGAGTAGAAAGGATGGAATCCTAAAGAATGATTTAATGGTAATGACTGCTCAAAAGCAATCCCATTACTATCAAATATTGTAAAATGGATATCAGAGCTTTCAAAGGTTGTTATATATAGATCGTCTACAATAATTGGTAATCGATTCGTTTGACATACATTTAAATCAGTATTTATCCAGCTGATTTCCCAAAAACTGAATGGAATAAGTGATACTCATAATTCATATACACTTGTGAATAGATGTTTTCATTGGAAGTGACTTTCACGCTAGAAAATATA
Source organism: Cloacimonadales bacterium (SeqCode) (assembly GCA_963677495.2). Taxonomy (GTDB): domain Bacteria; phylum Cloacimonadota; class Cloacimonadia; order Cloacimonadales; family JAFGVF01; genus Zophobacter. Next base: position 191,102 of record CAXXOU010000004.1, on the reverse strand, counting down.
CCTGAGATTATTTCGGAAACTTCAAGTTCATTATTCAAAGGTCTTATATAAAGAATTGGCCAGTTATCAGGATCTCCAAAATCACTAAAACTAGTTATAAAACCATCTGCGTATGGAATCTCTTTATAATCAATATCAGAAAGGCACATATATGAGTATTCAGTATAATCATTGAGTTCAACTGTATTAACAAGTTCGAATTGACTACTATAAAAGCAATAACCCTGAAATGATGGATTATCAAAACTTCCTGGTATAACAATATAATCCCCCATACTTATCAAACTTGGAGCTCCATCTCTAAATGTAACTACTTCACTTTCATTGGTAGATATGTTATGCTTAAAGTAAACAGAACTTGAACTGGTCTGACTATATGCTTGGTAAGCAAACAAAGAATCTGATACTGATATGTGTTTTCTTATAGGATGCTCAACTAAGGAGAGGTCAATCGACCCTTGAACTTGCTCAAAGTTAGAAATCATAGTAACTCTCTCAGGTTTATTTGAGTCATTTAAATAAATCAAATGAATACAATCTGAGCCATAAACTTGTTTCATTTCAATATCTTCTATTCCAGAACCTTGAGTGTTTACTGACTCAAGTAGTGTATAAGGAGTAAAATTCAGATCGTTGTTCAGCGCGTAATGGTATACTTCGATATTTGCATCTTGTTCAACAATATCATAGAAATGAATAAATACATCCTCTTCTAAGAAAATAAAATCAACATCGTAAGGTAAATCAATGTGATTTTGTGTAGATATCTCAACGTTCAACTCTGCATTAAGTAATATAGTTACACAATACATTATTGTTAATAACACAACTACAATCTTTTTCATAAAATCTCCCTATTTCATCATCACAATCTTCTTGGTAACACTCTTCCCATTCTGCGATACCTTATAGAAATATATACCACTTGGGAGTGCATTATTATCGCTGTCTTTCCCATCCCATTGGATAGTATGTTTGCCTTTTACATGTTCAGAGTTGACTATTGTATCTACTCTTTGACCTAAGATGTTATATATATCAATACTTACGTTTCCTTTCACAGGAACAGAGTATTCTATTGTTGTTGTTGGGTTGAATGGATTAGGGTAATTAGAAGATATTATTGCATTAATAGAAGGATTTAACTCGTCACTATTTGGTGATACTACAGAAAGAGTTACATAGCTGAGAGAATTATTCTCAGTATCCACGATGAAGATTTTCTCGAACATTGACCTGAAATCTAAGGTAGCAAAATCATATAAATCTTTCATATAAACCTCTTCCAGATTTGAGTTATAAACCTTAAAGCCATGATTTTCATTAGTAAATATCTCAGGTTTGACAATATAACCTGATTGCTCAAAAACATCATAAGGGTAACTGCTTATGGGAGTGTTAACTTCAAAATTCCAATTATTGCCATCAAAAACGGTTTTATCCAAAGTATCTTCATACATATCTCTAACAGACATCCAAGGACAATTGATTCCATAGAGTGCCGATCCGATAATTAGTGGTTTCTCAATTTCTACATAATAAGAGTTTATGTACTGTAACTCTACTGAATCATCTGTTATGGTAAGATAGAACCAATTTCTGTTAGGATCAGGAAGTGGACCGTCTAATGATTTAAGCAAGTATCCATCGATAAAGCTGGTTACTTTGCATTCAATCATACCAAAATCATCATAGAAGTTCTCACAGTAAATTTGTCTTGCTCCAATGTAATTTAACTGATTATCATAAACATAACATGTATCTAAACCAAAATTATTGTTGAACCTAACAAGATAATCATCTAATAAGATATAGATCGCTTCATTTATATCAACAGAGTCAAATATAGAAAGCTCATTGGTATCAATATTGTATTTATAAAAATCTGCATGATTGTCTCCTTCTCCCCAAACAATGTTTTGAAACACAAGTAGTGAATCATTGTAAACATATTGAGAATATATCTGTTCACCCATATCATCCGGTAGAGTTGATATATCTAAAGTTGAAATCACTTGATTAAAATTAGTAACCTTACTAATAGATTTGATATCATAATACTCCATTGAAGAGACATATACCACATCTGAATTATCTAATCGCAGCAGATCAAAATGATGATTCTCAGAAGCTGTAAGAGTCTCTGACAGTACAAGTGTTCTGTTAGAGAACTCAAAGTTGCTATTCATACTAAAGTGAAATAATGAAGAAACTGAGTCATTAGTTTCCCAAGAATAGAAATGAACCAGAGAATCCCTATCGCAATTATAGATTATATCATCAAATGGATATGGTGTATCGAAAGTAATAGCATCTGAGATATCATACTGTATTTCTGCAGTAAGTTGTACCATAACAGTAATTGTAAGTAATAGTGTAATCAGTCCAAACTTTTTCATAATTCCTCCCATCGCAATTAAATCTTTCCGCTCAAACATTCAGCCCTAAACGGGCTGTTTGTTCAATTAATTATTACCATGGCTCACGCCCATGGCTATTCACATTCTGTCCTTAACGGACAGGGAATAAAATCAATACAATTCCGCATAATAGCCCGTTAAGGGCTAAATGTGAATAGCCCTAGGTTGAATGACCTAGGGTGAAATCCACCACAAGTCACACAGCCCGTTAAGGGCTGAATTACCTATTTCATCATCACTATCTTCTTAGTTACACTCTTCCCATTCTGGGAAACCTTATAGAAATATATCCCACTTGAGAGTGCGTTTTGGTTATCATCAACGCCATCCCATTGGATAGTATGCGTGCCCTTTGAATGCTCTGAGTTTATTAATGTATCAACTCTCTGCCCTAAGATGTTATATATGTCAATACTTACGTTCCCAGTTTCAGGAACTGAATACTCTATTGTTGTAGTTGGATTGAATGGATTGGGATAGTTAGAAGAAACTATTGTATTAAGAGCAGGATTTGAGTCATCAGAATTTGGATAAGTATATCCGAAATTAAAGTAAGAAACATTACTTGAATTACCGGGAGCAAAACAGAAAATTTTACCAAACATATATGTCGGATAGTAGCCTAATCCTCCGGAAAGAGTACATGTCTCTATATCACCAATTTCATCATCATCAAAGATGGTAAAGGTAACATCATTCCCACCGTAGGAATAGGTATAGATAACCAGATCATCAATTACTAAAGGTTCTTTATTGCTTAAGCAAGTTCCGATATCAATATTAGTCCAGCTCTCACCATCGTATTGAGAGCGAATACAATGTAACAGATTATCCCCTCCCCAATCATAATACAGGGAGTATAATGCTCCACTTCCAACAGCTTTAGTATAATATATCCCTTGATTTATCTCATTTACAATGAGCTCATTATTTATGAGTTCTACATATATAGCAGGACAATTAGGATTATCTCCAAATGTGTAATATGATGTAACGAATCCATTTCCGAAAGGAATATCTTCATGCTCTCGTTCCGAGTAGAAAAGATATGTAAATTCTTGACTGGGAGTTGCCAATTCAACTGTATTAATCAGTTCAACTTGCTCATTGTATAGACAGTATCCTTGAAAGCTGGAATTCTCTTCACTTCTTGGTATGGCAAATAGATTCCACATTCTTTCTATATGATAATTATTGGTTCTACTAGTGAACATTTCGTAATTATCTGTAAGTAAATTATGCTTATAGTATTGAGACGATGAATTACCGTAATTGTTTCTTTGGTAAACAAAAACTGAATCGGAAACAGACAAGTAGCTATTTATCTGGTTTACTGATGTTGCCAAATCTACAGAACCTGATATCTGGTCAAAATCTGACAGCATTGACATTCTTTGAATTCTATCATCATCATCTTCATATGCAATATGGATGCAGTCTGAGTTATGAAGTCTATACATCTTTATATTATCAATAAAGGTGCCCTGTATATTTATAGATTCCAGCAAAGTTTGAGAAGAATAAGAGAAGTCGCTGTTTAGCGTGAAATGATACAGATTCATATGACCATTTTCGATAATATTGTTATAAAAGTGAATACTCTCCTCTCCCTCACAAAAAAAATGCCTGAAATCAAATGGAGGGGTTATTTCATTCTGTTCTGAAATCATTACATTTAATTCAGCATAAAGTGATATGGTTAAACAATACAATATTGTTAGTACAACAACTACAATCTTTTTCATAGAATCTCCTTATTTCATCATCACAATCTTCTTAGTAACACTCTTCCCATTCTGAGATACCTTATAGAAATATATCCCACTTGAAAGTGTATTATTATCACTATCCTTTCCATCCCACTGGATAGTATGCGTTCCCTTTGAATGCTCTGAGTTGACTAAGCTATTAACTCTTTGTCCTAAGATGTTATATATATCAATTCTAACATTACCTTTCTCAGGAACTGAGTATTCAATCGTCGTTGTTGGGTTGAATGGGTTTGGGTAGTTTGAAGTCGTAATACCCATTAAAACAGGATTCACATTATCTGAGTTTGGGACTATCACATCGAAAACACTATAGAATATTGAGTTTGAGTTGTACTCTCTGAAGAACAACATATTGAAGTATGTATCCATTGGATAGTATGTATTCGCAATATTAAATGGATCAACCTGATGAACAATATTCAAGTCCTCATCATAGACAACCAATTTGTTAGATACACCGTTATTACCAAACAGCAAGTAATGACCTTGGGAAGAGAAGCAACCTCTATATTCGCAATCAATGGATACAGGTCCAATTCCATGCCAACCTGTTTCATCCAACTCAACAGATCCCAATACATCAAGTGGTCCCATCTCATAAGATTCTCTAGCACCAATAATTCGATTCTCAGAAACTTTTTTTATAGTCCGTGAATCATACCAACCAGTATCCTCAATCAACAATTCACCAGGTCGGAACTCAAAATAAGTGTTATGATTGTATCGCATAGGAAGGACTCCGTCATCGTAAGCATAAAGAAACCCATTTCCAAAACTATCTGACCAGCCATTATTAGCTTCATAGAGCCATAGATCACTAACTAAAGCTGTCTCATCTAGTTGTAGCGAATCTACGAAGGTTAAGGAGTTATCATAGTGATACCTCATATCATTGTAGGGACTTCTAAACAGCCATTCAGTCCCAATTTTGAAATGCTCCTCATAATATTCACAATCAGCTTTAAAAAGAATTAATTCCATTGCATTAAGATTGTATATGTAAAAATCTGAATATCTATCGACCCATTCATCAGAAAGATATTGCTTCTGTAGAAGTAGAAGAGAGTCACAAACTGAAGTATAATAATCGAACTCCATACTTAGTGTTGTAGTATCTAATGTGTAAGTTACCTGATTAAAGTTATCAATTTTTGTCAGAAACCTTACATCTCGATTATCATCAAAGGCATAATAGTGAAAAGAATCAGAGTTATCCATTCTAACAAGATGTAATTCATCAAAGTCCAAATCACCAATAGGGTGAGATACTACTGTTGTTCTTTCTGAGAACTGCAAATTAGCATTCATACTAAAGTGATAGAGATTGTAAGTCCCATCCAATGATGCATTATCATAGAAATGAACTAAAGTGTCCCTTGTACTGTCGTAGATGATCTCATCAAATGGATATGGTATATTGAGCGATTGCGGTTCTGAGATACTGTACTGTATTTCAGCATTTAGTTGTGACATGACAATAACTGTAAGTAATAGTGCTACAAAGAATAACTTTTTCATAATTCCTCCCTTAGGAATAGTTAAATCTCAGAACTACATGTCAAATATATAGTAGTTTGATTTTTATGTCAAAAGATTTATTTTTATAGCAAGGAATCTCTATGCTTACTCATTGTAGAAATGCACACTTCTACTCCGGAAAATAATTTAGCTAATCTTCTAATATTCTTTACCACGTCAATACTTTCCCTTCTACCCCCGGTTTATCCACAGCTTTTTCAGAAGTTTTTCTCAAATTTCTCTCGTTTCAGAAGAACTCAATAGAGACGGAAATGAACCTACTGCACCCCTGCTACTCCCGTGCCTACGACAAGTTTTCCATAAATATCCTAGTTATCCACACGATGTGGATAAATCGAGGCATTCAACGAGAGGGTCACGAGAGGGTCACCTGTGGGAGACCTTTGAAACACCTTTTTTAGTCACGGAACTAGAAGGGATGAAGCAGGGCAAAATTGGACAAATTTGGGAAAATTTGGGAAAATTGTTAGTGGAAAATTGTTATCTGGAGTCAAAACGACCGAATGGGAGTTGGACTCATAGCGAAATAAGATAAAATATAGTATCGTGACAAGATATACCACGCAGTTGGTGCACTTCATAACTCAATAACATTACTACGAAGTACGCATTTCCCCAAACTCCTTATCAGTCGTACTGGTGACTGCTACGCAAGCTATGCATCAGACAAACTCCCTGAAATGCGATTGGTTCCTCAGAAGTGTACCATTTGCAAGGTCTTCGACCATTAAGAAGGTATAGTCTTCGAATTCTAATTTATAGTCATCATACCCTAATCGAAGTTTGTCATAGCAGAGAATGGAATAGAAAATGCATTGATTATTAAAGTTCTAACATTAACTATGGAGGTTAATTATGAAATTGTCTGTTAAGTTTGCATTAGTGATCCTGATGATGTTAATCACACTACCCATGTTTAGTTTAGGCATGATGTTCTTTTCTGATGACACCACGCAACTCTTTGCGCTGGATGAATATGAAGTGGATGTTAGAATTGAAAATCAAGCCGCAGTTACTGTAGTTAGAGAGACCTTTCGAAATTCAACTTTCTTTACAACCAATCCTGTCTATGCCTTTGGTATGCCATTAGATGCATCCGCAGTACGTTTATATTACACAATTGGTGATTCAACCTGGTCAGCAACCCTTCAAGGTGGAGAACAATCAGGTAATCCCGGACAAGGCTCAGGATATGGGGATGATATAAATGATTATATCGGAGAAAACCCTTTAATCATGCCCTTCGAAGACACTGTGATACAAGCCGGTGAAACTGTTATAATTGAATTGGAGTACGTGAATCTATTACATTATGAGATGGGTAGTGTTAGCTATCATTATCCCTCTTCCCCCTTTATGTTCCACTCCAATCCAATCCCAAGTGGAACCATAATAATTGAACTTTTTTCTGATAGAACTATTGAATCTGTAAACATTGTTGACGGTATTTGTCAACCAGTGATGACACAGGAAAGTCATTATGTTGAAATCGTCTGGTTTGAAAAGGAGATTTCAACTACAAACGATACAGATATAACTTACACGCTTAATGCTGATGAGCTTGGTATGTTTGGTATGAGCACAATGATACCACAGGATAACCTGCCTGATACAGATGATAATGGGTTCTTCCTCTTTGTTGCTGAACCCGACCCTAGCGATCAAGGACTAGTTATTCCAAAGATGTTTACCCTGATTATTGATAATAGTGGTTCAATGTCGGGTAGCAAAATGGATCAGGCAAAGGATGCAGCAACTTATATTATCAACAACTTCAATGATGGTGATAAGTTCAATCTCGTTAAGTTTAACAGCTCTGCCAATAGTTGGCGAACCAGTATGCAAGATGCTACTGATAGCAATATTACTAATGCACAAAGCTTTATCAATAATATTAATGCAGGCGGAGGCACGAACATAAGCGGAGCATTCAGTACTGCTGTGCCAATATTTGATGATCCCGGTAATGAATACGCTAAGATTATTATCTTCTTAACTGACGGAGAAGCAACTGTTGGAATTACAAGTACTAATTCACTAATCGACCATATTAATGATGAGATAGACTTGGTTTCAGATCAAATCTGTCTGTTTACATTTGGTATCGGTAGCAGTGTCAATACAACTCTTCTTACTCAGATTGCTTTAGACAATAATGGCTTCCCAGAGTTCTTAGGTAATGATGTGCTTGAAGAAGTAATAACTACTTTCTACAATAAAGTTAAGAACCCTATCCTTATCAATCCGAGTGTGACAGTTGAGCCAGATGTGCTTTCAAGTATCTATCCAAGTCCTCTTCCATCTATCTATGCAGGACATCAGATGCTTATTTCCGGAAGATATTCATCTCCCGGTCTTATAACTGTAAACTTGGAAGGTACAGCCTTCGGACAACAGGTTAACTATAATTATGACTTCACACTTAGTGGCGAGAACAATAGTGATTACGCTTTCTTATCCAAAGTTTGGGCTAAGCAGATGATTGAACATATGATTTATGAATATTATCTTTTGAATCCAAACTCAACTGCTGCTGAAGATTTAATGGAAGAGATAATTGACCTGAGTATTGCTTGGGGTGTTATGTGTGAATTCACTCATTTTATCGATGATGGAGAAGTTGGAAATGAGGAAGATGAACAAGCAGTTGAAACTCCTAACCTTAATGCTAAGCTTTTAGGTAACTTCCCTAATCCATTCAACCCATCAACAACAATCAAGTTTGAAGTATTCAAGAATATGGGTGAAACAGCTATTGTGAAGATCTACAATATCCGTGGTGAGCTAGTGAAGATACTGACAGTTAACGTTCAAGGAAAAGGAATCTATGAAGTAAACTGGAACGGTACAGATAAGAATCTTAAGAGCTGTGCCAGCGGAACCTACTTCTATACTATCTCTGTTGGTGATACAATAATGAGTAGTAAGATGGTTATGCTTAAATAATATATTACAATACGATAAATTGGGATGCAGATTTGCATCCCTTTTTTTTGTATATATGCAGTTATCAAACCCGATAAGCCCGTTAATGGCTATTGCCAACACGTAAAACAGCCCATATAGGGCTGATAATTCTTTGGGTTTATTACCATGGACTTACGCCACATGGCTATTCACATTCTGTCCTAAACGGACAGATTAATACTTCTATACTATTCTTAAATGTATTACGATGCGAGTTAATTTTTTGAACTGAATTAATTGTATGAAATACCTATTGACAGAATAACATCAATACAAATAAATAAGAACATAGTTCGCTAAAGGAAGTTAAGTGCAGTTTAAAAAAGAGTTTATAAGAAAAGCAATATTAGAGAATGCAAAGATTGAATTCCTTGAAAGAGGATTTAGGGATGCAGCAATACGCTCGATTGCAAAAAGAGCAGATACAGCACCGAGTAATATCTATAACTACTTTAAAAATAAAGATGAGATATTCTGTGGAGTGCTGGAAGAGTTCATGTTTAAGTTTAAAACTGCACAAAAAGCCTTTATTGAACATGTGGATGATGAAGATCATGATCCTAATGATGACCATCATAACCAGATGATACTTACCATGCTGAATGCAATAAAACAGTATCGTACTGAGCTAATATTGCTAATTGATAAGGCAAAAGGCTCATCACACGAGGCATTTTTGCAGGATGTTACTAACTGGTATGCCGGGGTTATGAAAAGGGATTTGGAGAGTAGTATAGCACGTATGAAACTTCCTAAGATAGAGTTTCAAGAAGATACTATCTATCTGCTTTCCGGTATGGTAATCTCTCTACTCGTATCCACATTATACAACAAAGTGGATGATGACTCAATACTGACTGTTGCCAGTGAGATTAGCCAGTTCTTTTCATCCGGTTGGCAGGGTCTAATCGGTTGGAAAGTTAAGCAACAAAGCTAAATAATCAATACAAAAATGAGTTAGGATTTAAAAACGAACGTTAAACGAACAACGTACTTTATTAGGAGTGAGAATGAAAAAAGTAATATTATTATTGATGTTGATAGGGATAGCTCTCCTCAATGCCGGAGAGTGGAATAGCTCTGTGAAAGGGATTATCACAGACGCAGATACCGGTTTCCCAATTCCCCATGTGAATGTGGTTTTATCTGATTCTACAATCGCTGTTTCCTCGGATGAACATGGTAACTATAAGATCGATGAACTTAAACCGGGTGTTTACACTTTCGATTACTTTAGAGTTGGCTTTAACAAAGAGGTGATTGTAAACCAGATTGTTAAACCGAATAGGACATTACAGCTCGATGTAAAACTTAAAAGACGTGCTTTTGTTATTAGTGGTGTAAAGGCTAAAAAACAGGAATATTTCACTGAGCCATCAAATAATGAAGTGTCATCAACTGGACTTGATAATGAAGAGATTCGCCGCGCACCGGGTGCTGCCGGAGATATTAGCAGAATGCTTACAGCTTTGCCTGCAGTTTCAAGTTCAGGTGGTTCAAACAATAACTTAGTAGTAAGAGGTGGAAATCCAATAGAGAATGGTTTCTACGTTGATGGTATAGCAATTCCAAATATTAGTCATTTCCCCGGTCAGGGGGTAACGGGTGGACCTATAGGTTTACTAAATGTTGATTTCATAAAAAACATAGAGTTCAGTTCCGGAGGATTTAGTACTGCATTTAATAACAAGCTTTCCTCAGTTTCAGATATTTCCTTTAGAACCGGTAATGATGAGAAGTATGACTTCCAGGCATCTTTGGACTTTATTGGTTATGGATTTATTGCTGAAGGTCCAATTAAGAAAGAGAAAAGTTCATTCATGGTTGCTTTGAGAAGAAGCTATTTAGATTTGATAACCGAAATGGTGGATCTTGGGACATCATCAGTGCCATGGTATGGTGATTTACAAGGTAAGTTTGCCTTCGATATTGATAATAACAACAAATTGTCTTTTCTTTTCGTAAGTGGAGATGACCATTCTAATACAACAAGAGAGCAGGCAAATGATGAAGATATGCTCTTCTATGGAGATCAGGATGTTTATGTGAACACTGTAGGTGCTAACTGGCGTAGAATGCTCGGAACTACAACATCACATGAACTGATTATGTCATGGAACTCTATGTATTATAATGAAGAGTTCTTTGAACCAGCTACAGGACTGAGCCTTGTAGCGAACAACTCTCATCAACAGAAGTTCACAATTAAGAACAAGTTTATGCATCAGTTCAATCCAAAGAACTTAATTTCAGGTGGTTTATCCCTACAGATGAATATGGATAAAATTGATAACTCATATGGCGAAAGTTTGGATCAATATGGAAACATAGAGACAAGTGCAAGCGTGAAAGAGCAAAGAAAGGATCTAATTGCAGGTGCTTATGCTGAGTATGACTTGAAGACATTCGATAGAATGAGCATAAATGGTAGCGTCAGTTGTGACTATTATCAAGCGAATGATGAGCTTGCCGGCTCATACAGAGTAATGAGTAGATATCAGGTCTTCGATAACACGTACCTTAAAGGTGCGATTGGAAGATATAATCAAGAGCTACCTTCAGTGTTACTAGTACAACAGAATGAAGATTATCCGTTAATGACAACTGATCACTACATTGCCGGATTAGAACAGATATTGACTTCATCGTTAAAATTAACTTTGGAGGTCTATCATAAAGAGTATAAAAATATGCCAATTGATCCGGATACACCTGAATTGTTTGTTCTCGATGAACCATTTTATGATAACGGATTGTATAGTATTCATCCAAACCTAGTTGCTGAAGGAGAAGCTGTATCAGAAGGTATAGAACTCTCATTACAAAAGAAGATGATTGGTGATTTCTATGGTATGGTTAGTGGAACTTATTTCAGAAGCAGGTACACTAGCTTGTCCGGTAATGAGTACGATAGAAGTTATGATAACAGGTTTTTTGCGAATGTTCAACTTGGATATCGTCCCTCTTTCAGCTGGGAGTTTAGTGGAAAATGGACATGGTCAGGTGGTGCTCCATACACGCCATTTGATGAAGAGGCTTCTCTTGCTGCAGGACAAGGAGTGTTGGATACAAACAGGATAAATGGGGAACGATATCCTGACTACCATTCATTGGACTTAAGAGTGGATAAGCGTTTCTTCTTCAACAAGTCTTCAGTAGTTACTTATCTCTCGGTTTGGAATGTTTACAATCGTCAGAATGTAGGTTCATACTACTGGAACCCATTTGAGAATGAGAAGGATACTGTATATAATTGGGGAATGCTCCCTGTGCTTGGGATAGAGTACGAGTTTTAGTGAATTTCTAAAGCAGTCACCATTACGACCAACGGGAGTTCGGGGAAATGCGTCTTCGGAGATATGTACTATTTTCTTATCAGGAAACAGTTCTTCTTTAGGTTGGAAACTAAAGTTAACGGAGAGGTCTTTCGACTTCATTCGTACCTCATTTCGCTCAAGATGACAAGTATGGCTCTCGAACTTACTATAGCAAGTTTCATTGCTATGTCACCCTGAGCGGAGTGAATGAAGTGAAGCGGAATGAACGCAGTCGAATGGGTCTTTCGGATGACTTTAGTAGGTAAACGCTTAAAGCATTGACTTATCTTTTCAGTGTTTTCCTTCGGAAAATGGCTTTTCTTTAGTTAAGAGACTAAAGCTATCAGAGAGGTACTTCGACTTCGTTCGCAAAACTCACTTCGCTCAGCATGGCATTTTTGGTACTCGGATTTGCGAATGCAAATCCATTATTAAGGAACCCTACACTTTCGCCAATACAACCTTATGCTATTTTTTACAACTTTCTCTTGACTTGATATCATTGTATATTATTTTACCACTATATCAAGATTAGGAGGTGAAACATGAAGTTCATAACACTGGAAGAAGCAAGCAAAATGCTAAATCTTCATCCGGAAGTAGTACGAAAGAAAGCACGACAGGGAGTGATACCTGCAGTAAAACTTGGCACAGGATTAAGGGCACCATGGCGATTCAGCCATGAAGAGATTGAGAAGTATATCGCAGGAGAGACGGCACCTGTAAAGGAAGCTGAGTTGCATGATAACTATCTGATAAAACTCATTAACCAGATGAAAACAATGAAGGATGAGGAGAAGATAGTTTCTGCCATTCATGAGATTGGTTTACTGGGTAGTGAAGATGCAGTCCCTGAACTCACACGTAACATCTTGGATGATGAGACTAACGATACAATAAAATACTATTCCATCAGAGCATTGATGAAAATATTGGGAGTAGATTCTAAACGATATGTGTATAAGTTCATGGATTATCCCAATCCTTGGATTTCTATAGAAGTAGCCCTGTTCTTTGCTAAAAAAGAGATGGATGATAAAGCTATTGAGTTTCTAAAAAGTAGTTATGCTGACAGGAAAGATCAAAACACTCTTATTGCCTTAGCACAGATCGATTATGAGTACGTTAAAGATGACTTCCTTGCTCTTTTCGAGCATAAAGCAATTGCTTACAGGTATAAAGCCTTAACCATACTGGACAATGTTAAGGGTGCTGATTATGAAGCTATTTTGAAACCTCTTCTCACGGACAGAGAGCATAAGATAAAACGTAAAGCAATCCAACTTGTGGGAGAGCTTAAGTTGAAGAACTTATTACAAGATTTAACCAACTTGCTTTCTACGCGTTTAACGGATGATCTAAAGAAATGTATCGGGGATGCAATCTCAGGTATGCACACAAGATAGTGTTTGAGCTGTCATGACTGGCCATAGTGACAGCTCAATGCTTTTCTATTTCCTCGAAGTGCAAATTAATGAACCTCTTACTATTTTCATTGCACTCTCATAATTAAGCATCGATTTTTGGGGAAATCCTGAGAGTCTCTTGTGCAATACCAGGGGAAATTGATAAGAGACCGGCAAGATTTTGGGTAGCAAATATTCAATCTTTAGCAGTTATTATGATAGGGCAAAGAGACAGTAAAAGCAATGAAATGATTTAACAGTGAATAACTTCTTTACGAGTTTAGTTTCTTTTAACCATCACAATGTATCCCGGCAACTCAATAAAGCCATTCTTTTTATAAAGTTCTCTGGCAACAGGGTTCGTTTCATGCACTTCCAGTTTAGGTTGAAGTCCCAGCTTCTTAGCATACTTAAGAGCCGGATTAAGCAATAACTTGGCTAAACCCTTACCCCGGTAGTCAGGATGTATACACATATGATGAGCGTGAAGTCTTCTACCATCATTTGACAACCAGATAGTACCTATCAATAAATCGATATCCCAAAGTGAGTAGATTAATCCTCCGAGCTCAATAGTTTTACTAATAGTTTGTAAACTATCTTTTCTATCAGGATTAGCAATGCCGGTTAAAACCCATAGCTTTGTGATTTGCTTATATATTTTATGATTAAACTCAGTAGAAATTCTCATAATATCCTCACCGTCTTTTTGTGAGTCAATTGGGATTGATAAAAGTTAATTGTAAATAAAAAAACGGTCCCAAAAGGAACCGTAAAAGTTTATTTCTTTTTATGTCTGTTTTTACGCAGTCTTTTTTTTCTTTTGTGAGTAGCTATTTTATGACGCTTTCTCTTCTTTCCGCAGGGCATTAGTCCTCCTTGCATTCAAGACTAGTGATCTCGTTTTTGAAGTCACGTGAGAATTTGAATGTAGGAACCATTCTCTCAGGAACTTTAACAGTTGCATTAGTCTTAGGGTTGCGACCCATTCTTGGTTTTCTATGTCTAAGTTTAAAAGTTCCGAATCCACGGATCTCGATGTGATTGCCATCACGCATGCTGTCTTTTACAGATTGTAAGAAACTGTCTACAACGATTGCGACATCCTTTCTGATAATTCCTGTCTCATTGGAGATGATCTTAACCAAATCAGCTTTTGTCATTTTGAACTCCTTTTCTATTAATATCTTTTTCAAGCACTGTTGTTTAGAAGTCTAAAGATTTTCACTCTTAACATTGTGTCAAGAGAAATCCTATTCTTGATTCACTCTAACTAATTTTTTCTTAGGAAAGAGGTTAGCACTCTTTTTTCTACAAGGGGTATGTTGTCAATCAATATATAGAGCTATAATGTGAGTCTGTTTGAAGAACTCTGTAGTTAAACTTATTGGTAATCAATTAGTAACAAAATCATCTCTTCGAGCGTTATTATTGATTGATAGGCAATTAACTCTATTATTAGCATGAAGATATTGATTCGACCTAAATATTATTTGACAAGAGGTTGGTTTAACTATTCTATCTATAAAGACTATATTGGAGGATTTATGATAAAACGAATACTTGTTTTTTTTGGAATACTACTATTAATATTACCTGTCTTTGCAGGAGATCTGGAAGAGTCTTTGGAGGAGCTAACCGGAAAAGCAGCTAAAGAGTATGTGAAACCACTATCTTCAGCTTTTGGTGCTAATTTAAACAGTGGCTGGTTCAACAATGCACCCAAAGCTAAACTTCTAGGTCTTAATGCTGAACTTAGCTTTGTAGCTACCGGAGCAGATATGACCGGCAAGAAAGAGTTCTCTGTAAACACTGATTTTACTTTTTCAGAGGATCAAGCTACAGAGATAGTTGAAAACAGTGATTTAGATCCTTCGATCGAACAATATGCAATTGAGGCTGTTTTAGATAAGACATTTGACGTACAGATTTATGGACCAACTGTGATTGGTAATAAAGATGATACGATAATGATAAACTTTGATGGACGTCCTGTAGAAGTTGATGTTAATGGAACAATGCAAACTGTGAATCTAGAAGGGAAAGAGTTCGATCTCAAAGTGAAAGCCTTACTTGCTGATTGGGAATATCTCCCTATGGCTACTCCACAATTAAAGCTCGGAACATTGTATGGTACACAAGTTACTCTAAGAGGATTACCACCATTCGAATATGAAGATTTAGGTGAAATTGTATATTATGGTGTAGGAGTACAGCACAATCCATTCGTCTGGATTAATGTACCTATGCCACTTAATATTGCTCTTTCATATTATACACAAGCTTTAGAAATCGGTGATGTTGCCTCTACAACTGCTACAACCTACGGAATCACTGCTTCTAAGCAATTTGGTTTCAAATTATGGAATATTACCCCATATGCAGGATTGATGATGGATGAATCAAATATGGAGATAGCTTACGAAATTGAAACTGAAGTTGATGAGTACACTACAGACATAGATGAAATTAAATTTAGTATCGATGGAGAGAATAGCACTAGATTGGTTTTAGGTTCTTCTTTTAAGAGTGGTGTGTTTAAATATAATCTTGAGTTAAATCTAGCAAAAGTCAGCTCTGCATCAATGGGTTTTGGTATTGAGTTCTAATCTGAATATATAGAAAATATATTAGGGGCTATTGATTCGACAATAGTCCCTTTCCAATTTGTTAAGTAAGCTCTTTTGAAAAAATGCTACTTTTGAGTTCCACACTTACCATTTTCAAGAAACATGAATGCCGTGATAATGCTGTATGATAGCATTAATCTACAAAACTAGTACTTGTTTTACTGCATTGATTAGAATTATATAAAGTTGTAAGATAACAATTTTAGTAATGTTACCAATTACGTTGGAAATGATTCCAATAGATAACATTTGAACTTTGGAACAATGTCAATTAAAATATTAAAATAGTTCTTGCCAAAACTTCAATCTTAGCTATTTTATGATTGCTAAGTATATGGAGGTATGATGAAAAAAGTGATAATACTAATTCTATGTATATTACCTGTAATAATTTGGGCAGAATATGCTGCAATGTATATTGACGATGGAGCAGAACAAACAGGTTCACCCTTATTCAATTCTGGAACTTATTATGATGTTACTGGTTGGGGGACCAGTACAACATCAACAGCTTGGAGCTATTCTAGCAATGCATTAACTAACACCAACGGTGGAGGTTTATACTATGTAAAGTACTCTTTAAGTTGGGATGGTTCTGAGGGAACATGGAAGACACGAATATTGGTAAACACAACAAGTTATGCAGTAAATGAACGTCGGATGAAATTAAACGCGGATGTAGGAAACATTTCAGGTGGTTGCTTAATAAATATAGCTAATGGGGAAAGCTTGAAGTTGCAAGTAACATCAGATGATAATGTTACCTCGTTTACACCTCATTATGCACAAGTAGCGATATATGAAGTTACAGAAGCTTCAACACCATATTATGCAGAAATTTATAACACAACAAGCACTACTCAGAGCAGTATTGGCACAAGTTGGGTTGATGTGACAAGTTATACATCCGGTGAGCTTAGCGGATGGACATTTGCTTCAAATACACTTACTGTTTCACCAGCAGCAGCAGGAACATATTACGCATTACTCGATGTAAACATGTCATCCTCAAGTGTGAATGATTTCTTCACAGGTATATCAATAAATGATGCTACACCGTCAATTATTGCACAGCGACATGTTAATGGAAACTCAGATTTTGGAAATTCACTAGCTTGTGGAATAATAACTGTTAGTAGTGGAGATGAAGTCTCAATAAAAGTTAAAGCAGATGGTAGTAATAAGAATTTTACAAGCAATGTTTCAAACTTTGTTCTAATTCCATTAAATGGTTCCACTAGTGCACCCTATACAAGCATGTTAACTAATAACAACACGGTCTCAACATCTATTTCGGGAACATGGGTTTCTGAATCAAATCAAGTAGATGACGAAAGGAACAGTTCATTTTGGTCGTTTTCTTCATCTACAGATACAATGACTCCAATCGGTGATAGTGCTGGGAAATATTTAGTATCATATTATATTGGAATTACATATCCTAATCCTGGTGAAAGTGGAACTGATATTGATGTTGATTGTGGAATAAGTATCGGTAATACTATTGTCGAAAAAACAATGATCAAGCGCTCATTACAGAAGAAAGATTCTGGTGATTTCGGTTCTGCAAGTGGAAACGCTATTGTGACTATTGATTCCGGGACAGATGTTATAACCCTAGATTTGAAAGAAATTAGTTCTCAAAGTGCAAGTGTAAAGGTGCAATACAGCAATGTTACATTAGTCAGAATAAAAGAGGAAACCTCCTTTACGCTACCTGTAACTCTCAGCAGTTTCTATGGATTACCTATAAGCAACAAAGAAATTGAGTTGTATTGGGAAACAGCTACAGAATCTGATATTTATGGCTACAATATATATCGTGATGGTCTTTCAAGTGGCACAGCAATGGAATTGAGAAACTTAGCTCCTATAATTGCGTATCAGAGCAATACAGGAAACAGTTACACTTTTATAGACGAAGACTTTCAGATGGCTGATCATTATTTTTATTGGCTTGAGAGTATTGAACTTAGTGGAACAAACAAACTTTATGGTCCATTCTATGTTAAAACAGAGTTTAGTGATGAATATGATGCACCGGAGATTCTACCAAGACAAACAACATTAGCGAATTACCCCAATCCATTTAATCCAGTAACAGAGATTTCGTTTGAATTGGTGGAACAGAGTGATGTTCTCATTGAGATATTCAATTTGAAAGGAGAAAAGATATTTACAAAGCAACTTAACCAAATTGGAGCTGGAAGACATTCAATAGAGTGGGATGCCGGCAACTACAGTTCTGGAACATATCTTATTAGAATGCTAACAAATACGGAAACATTAATTAGGAAAGCAACTCTTCTTAAATAGATTGCGATTAGACGGATAGTGACGACTATATTAGATAGTCATGAGCCTGTTTTTGCTAAGGACAGGCTCTTTTTTGGTGTTGCGTGATAAAATAGTTTGACAGGCTGTAGTGCATATATAGTTCTTATGAAATTAATATTAGGAGGAGTTATGACAGCAGTATTTGCGATAATAATGATGATAGTTGGGCTCATAGTTTTAGGTGTTGCTAAAACAGTTCCGGAAAGAACAAAGCAGATAAGGAGAGTTGGTTTTATACTGATTCTTGTGTTTGCAGGTATGTTCGTAATGCAAGGTTTGAAGATAATCAATGCAGGTGAAGTTGGAGTTCAGATTGTCTTTGGTAAAGTACAAAAACATGTGCTAATGGAAGGTATTAACTTCAAGAATCCTTTTGCAGATGTTTCTCATTTCACTATTCGTCTTAAAGAGTATACAATGTCTAGCACACGTGGAGAAGGAAATATTCATGGTGATGATTCAATAACAGCACTAACTAGGGATAACCTTGAAATTAAAATAGATGTTTCAATCTGGTATGCTTTAGATCCTACTAAAGCTGCAGACATCTACAGATCAATTGCGAAAGATGATTTAACATTTATGAACTCAATTGTGAGACCTGCAATTAGAACTGCTATTAGGGACGTGACTGCAGAACTAACTTTTACTGAGATTATCGAAGCAAGAGAGAAATTTACTAAAGATATCTATTCATCTTTCCAAACAATCACAGATAATAAGGGTGTAATTGGTGACAAAGTTCTTGTGAGAAACGTGACACCTCCACCAACAGTGAAAGGTGCGATTGAAAAGAAACTTATGCAGCAGCAGGAGCTAGCAGCAAAGGAATATGAGCTAGACAAGATGAGAAAAGATGCTGAGATTAGACGTGTAGAAGCACAAGGTATAGCTGACGCTCAAGCGATCATCCAGAAAAAGCTTACTCCATTGTATGTTCAATATTTAGCAATTGAATCTTACAAAGAATTAGCTGATTCTGATAATACAACATTCGTCATTCTTCCAACAAATCCGGAAGCAGCCGGGATGCCATTGATATTGAACGCAAAATAACTTAATAATTCGATTAGATAAGCCATAGGATTGACCTATGGCTTTTCTTTTTTTCCATAAGTTTAAGTTACTTGTGGAATATTTTCCTTGACAGTATGTAAAAATGCTTACTTTATTTGAATGAGGTATCAAATTCAGCAAAGGTGGAACATGAAAAAGATTGCATTACTATTTCTTATCCTTTTGATTGGGGTTATGTTGTTCTCAGAAACAGATAGCGAACACACAGAACTATTGGACCAACTGCTACAAAAAGCTAAATCAGAAATGAACGAAGATCCCGGTATAAGTGTTCAATACGCAGAAGCAGGTGTAACTTATTGCAAGAAGAACAACTTACCTGAATACGAGGCAGAATTTCATCTTGTACTTGGACAAGTATACAAGACATTGAAGATGGAAGATAAGCTTCTTAAGTCATACAAGGATGCATTAATTATCTATAGTAAGCTTAAAGACATATCAGGGAAGATATTGGTAATCAATAAAATTGCAGAATATAATTATAATATCTTCCATTTGGATGAAGCTGCTGATCTGTATGAAAGATCCCTCAAACTTTGTAAACAGATTAATGATAAAACCGGGGAGATGCATGCGGCTTTTGCTTTAGCTATTATTTATTATGAAGTAGATGACTATAAAAAGGCCTATAAATATCTGGAAACAGCAACTCAAGTTGATGACAAACTAAAAGAGATGATGGGTAATAATTCTCCTAGAAAAGAAGATATTTTAAATAAAAAGCAACTCAAGCTTTTATCAGAACTTCTTCAAAAGAAGAAACTAGATGAGGCAACTCAAAAAGCAAAGTACGTTAAAAAAGAGAAGCCAAAGGTTAAGATCGTCCGGGATGAAAAGAAAGAAAAGGAACTCGAGCAGAAGCTTAAAGAGTCTGAAGGAAATATAAAAGCCAAAGAAACCGAAGTCAACAGCTTGATGTCTACCCTTTCAAAGAAGGAGAACGAACTTCTTGAGCACTATGTTGCAGAGAGAGTAAATGAAGGAAGAATAAAGTCCCTACGCTCAAGAAACTTCTTACTTATCCTTTTCCTTGTTATAGTCGTTGTAAATATGGTTCTGATTATCAGAAGCTACTTAGGAAAAGTAAGATCAAACAATGAGTTATTAAAGGCCCATGAAGTTATTAAATCAAAGAATTTTGAACTCACTAAGGCATATGATCAAATCGAGAGAATTTCTCGAATCGACCCACTTACTAAAGTTTTCAATCGTAGAGATATGGAAGAGAAAATGCTCGATGCAGTGAATCTTTTTGAACGTGAAATGAACCCCTTCTCATTCTTATTGTTGGATATCGATTTCTTTAAGAAAACTAACGATACTTATGGGCATGATGCCGGTGACTATGTATTAAAAACACTTGCAGCATTGCTAAGAGCTACTTTCCGTAAAATAGATAACATCTCACGCTGGGGTGGTGAAGAGTTCCTTATTCTTCTCAATAAAACGGGAGAGGAAGGAGCAAGAGTTGCTGCTGAGAAGATTAGACAAGCAGTTAAAGACTTTAAATTTGAATACAATGACATATCTTTTAACATTACAATCTCTGTAGGATATAGTACTTACAATGAACTACGTGAAGTTCATGAAGTAATTAAAGAAGCAGATATTGCTCTTTATAAGGCAAAACAGAATGGTAGAAATCAATGTGTTAAGTTCGAAGATCAAGAGTAATGAATAACGTAGCATTTGCATTAGGACTGACTCTATTTGCAGGATTAAGTACCGGAATTGGTAGTTTATTTGCTTTTTTGTCTAAAAAGACAGATGCGAAATTCTTATCAATATCATTAGGATTCTCTGCAGGTGTGATGATATATGTCTCATTTGTTGAAATTCTCGTTAAGGCAAAAGATGCACTAATACCGGTGTATGGGGTAAGAGCTGGAACCTGGTATACAGTAATTGGATTCTTTGCAGGAATGTTTTTCATTGCGTTGATAGATAAACTCGTACCATCATATGAAAATCCACATGAAGTTAGGAAGTTAGATGATAACCTCTCAAATAATCCTGACAAAAAAGGTTTAATGAGAATGGGAGTACTCTCTGCATTAGCTATCACTATTCATAACTTTCCGGAAGGACTTGCTACATTTGCTTCAGCAATGAAAGATCCAACACTAGGTATTAGCATTGCAATAGCGATTGCTATTCATAATATACCTGAAGGTATTGCTGTTTCTGTTCCTATCTTCTATGCAACCGGTTCTAAGAAGAAAGCTTTTCTCTACTCATTCTTATCCGGATTATCAGAACCTGTTGGAGCAATTCTAGGATATTTCCTGCTTAGGACTATTTTCAATGACACAACATTTGGAGTTATCTTTGCGTCAGTAGCAGGTATTATGGTTTATATCTCACTTGATCAGTTATTACCTACTGCAGAGGAATATGGCGAGCATCATCTTAGCATCTGGGGTATGGTTACCGGCATGATGCTGATGGCTTTAAGCTTGCTTCTATTTATTTAGATTTATTGTTACCATTTCCATAAATACGCCACTGTCCTCCTTCCTTATGAAGGTAGGACAGATTACCAAAGGTCAAAGGCTCTTGATAAATTAAATCACTATCACCGGAGAACTCAATTATAAAACTTACTTCAGCAAAATTATCTCCAACTGTTGTTATATCCAGCTGTTCAAATTTAAGTTGTGAATAGGTTTCTCGTTTATCACGCCACCAGTTTTCTTCTGTCCAAATAGTTCTTCCATTATGTATAAAATCATCAGAGTATTTGTCATAGATGTCATCTAAATCATACAGTAAGAAGTCATGTTCTATCTCATCATAGAACTCTTTTATGTTATAGTTGTCAGCATCATCCGGGTCTGTTAATCCACATGCTGAAATAAGAAGGGCTAATAACAAGAGGATAGAATACTTCATTGTTTCTCCAAAATTACTATGTTTTCGATATGCCAAGTATACGGGAACATGTCGAATGGTTGAATTGCTAAAATTCTATAGCCATTAGTAATGAACTGCTTTAAATCACGGTGTTGGGTTGATGGATTACAACTAACATATATCACTCTTCTAATCCCTAGATTACTTGTAGCTTCAATTATTGATGAAGTCATACCTTTTCTCGGAGGATCAAATATAATTGTATCAGGTGTTACTTTCTTCAAAAGCTCAGGTAAAATAGCTTCCACTTCACCACAATAATAATCGCAATTAGTAAGATTGTTTAACTTCGCATTGTTACGAGCATCTTCAACTGCCTCAGCTACTGTTTCAATACCGATAACTCTAGAGCAATAATCACTCAATGCAATTCCTATACTACCTGTTCCACAGTAAGCATCAATAATTATAGAGTTTTTTGTAAGGTATTCTGCTACAAACTGCAACATCTGCTCTGCCTGTTTTGTGTTCACCTGGAAGAATGATTTATAGTTAACTCGGAACAGCTTGTTCAATAATCTTTCCTTCAAGAAAGGGACACCAAAAAGTATCTTGTCCTTATTTCCTAAAATCTTGTTACCGATACTACTATTGATGTTCTGTATAATACCCTTAATCTGAGGAAACTTCTCTGTGAGTAAACTAACTAATTGCTTAGTAAAAGGTAGTTTGCCAGACTTAGTAACTAGAACAACTAACATCTCATCAGTTTGTTTTGAGTATCTGACACCAACATGGCGTATCTGCCCCATCTGTTTTTCTTCATCGTAAATCTTTACTTTTGCAGATACAATATACCTTTTCACAACATCTACTACTTCATTGTAAATATTAGGGTGTAGCAAGCATTCTTCATGCTCAATAACATTATGCGTCTGTCCTTCAAACATCCCAATCAAAGGCGCAGAAGTAGTCCCACCCACCGGCATAAAGCTTTTATTACGATAGCATTTTTCAACCGGTGAGGGTGTTACACTCTCAACTGTGAAATCTATATCCCTAAAAAGTTCTCTAATTATTGTGGTCTTATAATCTATCTGAGTGTTATAGGCTAAATTGGCCCAATTGCAACCCCCACAGTTAGGGAAAGATGAACATTCCGGTTGGACATAGTCTTTTGAATGTTCATGATACTTTTCAATCTCAGCAAATATTGATTTCTTCTTTGTGTATTTAACTCGTACATCGATAACATCTCCAGGAAGTGCAGAAGGGACAAAAACACTTTGCCCCTCCCAAAATCCAAGACCATATCCACCAAAAACCGGTTTCACTATCTTTAGTTTACTAATTGATTTCATTTAATCCTTTTGCGGCATAAATCTTATTTTCCATACATTCCAGATTGCTTCATAAACAATTTCTGAAGACATCTTAGACTGGCCGTCCCGTCTTTCGGTAAAGACTATAGGCATCTCTTTTATTCGGAACTTCTTTTGCCAAGCTCTATATTTCATCTCAATCTGGAAAGAATAACCATCAGAGATAATCGAGTCAAAATCTATACTCTCCAATACCTCTCGTCTATAACACTTGAATCCTGCTGTTGGATCTTTAAAAGGCATACCGGTAATAGTTCTTACGTACCAAGAAGCAAAATAGCTTAATAAAAGCCTTTTAAAAGGCCAATTAATAACATTAATGCCCTGACAGTAACGAGAGCCGATAATCAGGTCTTTATGTTCAATTTCTTCAAGCATTCTAAGTATATCATCAGGATTATGTGAGAAGTCTGCATCCATCTCAATGATAAACTCATAGTCATGCTCTAGAGCATACTTGAATCCTGCTATGTAAGCTGTACCTAATCCCTGTTTCCCTTTACGTTGCATTAAGTGCAACCTCGGGTTGTCAGGTAACATCTCTTCTACATGCTTGCCTGTACCGTCCGGTGAATTATCATCCACTATCAGAATATGCAATTCATCACTAAGATTAAGTACATAGTCTATAATCCTAGGTGCATTCTCTATCTCGTTGTATGTTGGTATTATTACTAAGGCACTCATATCTCTCCCTTCGGGGACACTACTTATCCAGATTATTCTCCAGACGTTGTCCCTCTGAAACATCCCGCTTATCTCTGGCAGGATAACCTAAGTATAGTTTACCCGGTGTAGTAT
This sequence comes from Cloacimonadales bacterium (SeqCode), assembly GCA_963677495.2. Classification (GTDB taxonomy): domain Bacteria; phylum Cloacimonadota; class Cloacimonadia; order Cloacimonadales; family JAFGVF01; genus Zophobacter. The sequence continues at coordinate 166,598 of CAXXOU010000004.1, read as the reverse complement.
CTTTTGTTACAAGTGCTCCAGCAGCAATCTGACTATCACTACCAATTACCTTTCCGGGCAAGATTGTTGCATTAACACCGATTCTTCCACCACGTTCTATTGTTACACCTTTAAAATGGTCATAACGTTCTTTATCTCGAGCCATATAATTATCATTACTAGTTGCTACGCAAGGTGCAACAAAACAGTAATCTTCCACTTTTGAATATGCTGTTATATAAGCATTAGTTTCAAACTTGTTTCTGTCACCTATCTCAACAAAGTTCTCAATTGTCACATTTCTACCAACTATATTCAGATTCCCAATCTTAACATTTTCCCGTATAGTCGCCAAGTCAGCGATAAGATTATTATCTCCAACTGTCGCCTGACAGTATACAACAACATTTGCACCTATCTGGCAAAGCTTTCCAATTCTGGTCGGTTCCATGTTATCAGCAACTTTAAAAATACTTCTTGGTGAGCTTAAAGGTCGCTTTCCAATAACTGTATTTGCATCAATCCTTACACCTTCACCAATTACACTATCACTATATATAACTACATTATGTTCTATTAAACAATTATCTCCTACAACCACATTGTCCTCTATAACAACGTTATATCCTATCTTTACGTTTTCCCCAATCTTTGCTTTTGGAGAAATAAATCCGTTTGCTTGCATTAAAGCCTCCATTAAGGTAATACTTGAACAGAATTTGCGTTACACTTTTAGTCAAGAAATTATCTCGACTACAAGTCTCATCCACATGTAGTATGTAGAATTTATGAATTAGCTTAAATAAATACTAGTTATGACAGAATTAGATGTTTACTTGCTCAGACCGGAAGCAACAGTTGCTCTAATCTCATCCATCAAACCGGGAGAACGTTCAGGTGTTATATCAGCAGGTCTGATAGGCTCATGGATAACAATCTTCATCTCTCCCCCATGAATACAATTTGTCTCTTCATACAATTTGTAAGTTCCATTTATACTCACAGGTATAATAGTTGCATCTGACTTCAAGGCTAACTTCAAACTTCCTTTCCTGAATTCTCCTAGTTCAGGGCCTCTACTCCTTGTACCCTCTGGGAAAATGATAAGTGAATTACCACGTTTTATACTTTCGATACCTTTATTGATTGATTTCCTGGCATTCTTAAGATTCTTTCTGTCAATGAATACACAACCGATTGCAATCATCCATTGCGCGAAAAATGGCAACTTCATTAGGCTTTTCTTAGCAACAAATCCAACTCTAATAGGTAGAGCTGCTAAAAGTATGAGAATATCGAACAATCCCTGATGATTAGCAATAAAGCAGATACTTTCATTCATAGGAACATTTTCTGAGCCTTCTACTTCCAACTTCCCACCAGCAGTTCGATATATATAATTCGACCACAAACTCACGCAATGATAGATGAACCTATTACCAATCTTATTGAGCTGTAACCCTTTTAAAAGCAGGCCTATCGCAAGAAATGGTAGTGTAAAAATCATAGGTATCCATAGTACCCATATCATGAATAATAGGGATTTAAAATTATCCCAATGTTTATTTTTTGCCATTTTATTCTCCAAAATTATCTCTATTGAGTAGAATTATTATTCTGAATCGTATGTCAATAATATTTATTAGCAGGAAACCTTCGTAATGGTCGATAGACCTTCTGAATGGTTATAACACGAAGGAATGAATTTTATGTCGTAAGAACTCTTTGTTAAAGATTTAGAGCCATTGAGTAACCTGAACTTGCATCGTAGCAATAGCAATTCACTTCTTTATAAGTCAACTTGCTAGATACATCTATCTCGTTTCTTTTTCGATATCGCAAACTTTCATTAAACTCTTTAACAAATCGGAGTCATCCCACTGTTTTCCCACTGTGCACGCACTGTGCACCCAGTGAAACAGTGGGTTAACAGTGCCTTCACAGTGGGGTCACAGTGCGTACACAGTGCGTTGGTGAAAAGTGCAATAAAAGAGAGTAAAAAGGGCAGAAAATGTAGCTAAGTTATTGGAAAAGGCACTGTGTATGAAATTCTGTAGCAGTCACCATTACGACCAACGGGAGTTCGGGGAAATGCGATATCTTACCACTGAATAAAGATTATTCTATAGTTCGCTTGGCGTCGTAATCACAGGCTCCTATGGACACGCGAGATAAGACAACAGGATTGCTACTTCACGGGGTGCATTTTAGGAAGTCCGTTGCCTTGTCAGGCCGACAAACTCCCTGAAATGCAGTATGTTTTTCTAAAGCTGTCGCAATAGCGACCAAAGGGAGATGGGCGAATAGCGAAAAGTGGCAATAATCGAAATCGTGACAAGACGCACCAACACAGATGGTGCACTCCATAATTGTAAGTCATTACAATTGTATCTTAAAAATTGACAATAAGACACAGAGATATTTGTTTAGATTAAATTATGAATAAGGACACTTTATGAAGCATATTGTAGTTACCGGAGCAAATGGTTTTGTTGGCAGTTTTCTGGTAAACATGTTAGAAGAAAAGGGCTTTGGTATGAAAGCACTTGTACGTACCGGTTCTAATGCTAACTTGATTACTGATAAGTCTGTGATTGAGAATATTGATTATCAGGATCTAGAGCAGTTAGAATCTATCATTTCTAATGCAGATATTCTTATCCATTGTGCCGCCCTGACAAAAGCCCGTACGGAAGCTGAATATGCTAAAGTGAATGTAGGTTTGACAAAGACTCTTGTTGAATTAGCGAATAAGAGTGAAAAGAAGGTTCAATTTATACAGTTGAGCACCCAAGCTGCTGCCGGTATGGCTCCCAAAGGTTCCTTAAAAAAAGAGAGTGATTCTTGTTCTCCTCTCACCTACTATGGTAAAACAAAGCTCCAAGCTGAAGAGTTCATACAAGCTCATTGCAAAAAACCATGGACGATTATCCGACCTGTTTCGGTATATGGTCCCGGGGATAAAGACTTTCTAGAATACTTCAAGATGGTTAAATCTCATCTTGGCTTGGTTATCGGGAAAAAGAAATTGGCAAACTTTGTTTCTGTTGAAGAGCTATGTAAGTTTATTCTACTTACAATTGACAATCCCAAAGCCTATAATGAAATCTTCTTTGCTAATGATGGGAAAGCCTATTTCCAAGAGGATTTTGTTGATACTCTTTCAGAAGTTTTGAAAGGGTATATGTTCAAGATTCATGTGCCTGAGCTGCTACTATATCCTATTGCGATGATCTCAGAAATGATTTCTTTCTTTACCAATAAACCTGTCCTGATAAACATGCAAAAGGTAAAGGAATTTAGAGGTGATAACTGGTTATGCAGTATCGAAAAAGCAAGAGATTTGCTTGATTACAAACCTAATCCTAACCTGAAAAAGAATATTGAAATCACCTTAAAATGGTATAAGGAAAATAGATGGCTTTAAAGAAAACACTGATTGCATTATTTATTACAATATCATACATTCTTGTCTTTGCCCAAGAGACACCTTCATTCATTCCGGCAAGACCGGCAAAGAACCTCTACATTGTGGTAGATGAAGACGCTTTTGTTTTCCCTGAACCTTCTGTGGTAAAGGTTATCTTCACAATTGAAGCTGATAGTACTGTCACATATGTGAACATTATGAACAAAGACTATGCTGAGCGTGAAGATTGGAAAGAGGAGATGATGACCTGGAAATTTGTTCCGGCTATGCAGGACAGTGTTCAGGTTCAATCGAACGAGTATTTTGATGTGCAACTTCTTTCAAAAGAAGAGCTTAAGAAAGAGAAAGGAAAGGTAGGCTTCAGTTTGAATGAAGCAAAAGCTGGAATCGTAGATTACGCAAACAAAAAGATTAAGGATTACTATACAGGATTAAGTCTTCTTAATCCCGGTGTTTACACATCTAATCTACACTTTGCAGGACCTCATACAGCTGAGGTTGCTTTAATTGAGGATAATTTCTCATCACTTTCTAGTGTAGCCACACCAATTCATAGATTAAAGACCGGGTTTAGTGGATCTCGTCTATCCAGACATGGAGATTTTTATATACAAGAGATGGAATATTATCCATATCAACCAGCCCTTACAACTATCTATTCCGGTTTAGGAGAGAATGACCATAATATCGCTGAGATTGGTTTCATGAAGAACAACACACTTGGTATTAAAAACTTGCTTATAAGAGCTGACCTGCATTTTGAATATGGTTATTGGGGAAATGCTATCGAGACCAGTGGGAACAATAGAGTAACAGCAAACTATAGAACTAAATGGGGTGATGTATCAGTAAAATACAAGAGGTTAAATCAGGAGATTCCTTCCTTAAATATTATGCCTGTTTATGGATTAGGTACTTATGATGTCACCAGGCAGAAGGGATATACAAATACTACATCATTCGAAAGTAAATACTTTGTTCTAGCTCAGAAGATAGTTGATGAAGAGTTTGAGGTGCTTGAAGATGAAGGTGCTAAGTTTAAGACAAAAACAGACCAAGTACTTATAGGTGGAAAGTACAAAAATGATAGAATAGATATGAAGCTTAACTATGAGTATGTTCAGCGTGATGCTAATTATGACATAGTAGAACTTTACCAAGATAATCCCGATTCAAAACATATTATTACATTCAAATCTGCAGTTAAAAGAAAGTTTCTTAGATTTGAAAGAATCCTGCAATACAAGCTTGATCCCGATCAGTACAGTTACCAGAATGAGTTATATGTTCCAATCTTTAAATGGCTTGAGCTTAGAGGACAATACAGCAAAAGAGATAGAGATAGGTCAGAATCCGGTTCAGGTGAAGAGAACGAAATCTATAAAGACTCGTTTGATGATTACACTGAAGCTTATACAAAGCAACAGTGGGGTGCCGGACTTAAACTAATGTTCTCAAACCTAAAACTGGAATTAATCACCGGTTTGCAGGAAACCTACAACTTCCAACAGGATATGATTGGTCAGGATGCATTTATAGAAGAGTATAATGAAGAAGATCTTTATGCAAAGCTTAATGCTACTTTAGGTTGGTCACTTCTCAAGTTTGATTGTGTTCTAGCTAATAGCACTATCTACCAGAAGAAGATAGATAATCTCTACTATTATCCTGAGTTGCAGACAAAAACAACTCTCGATTGCAGAAAGCAATTAGAGCATGACAATGCACTTAAAACCGGACTTAGCAGTTTCTTCGTCTCTGAATATCAAAGTGAAAGAGGTGATAATCCTCAGTACTTCGTCCTAGATTGGTATATCGGCTTTGAGATAACTAAGATTTTTGAGCTCAGAGGCTATGTGAAGAATGTTCTCAACGAAGAAGAGGTTTTAAGAAGAAACCTGCTTCCAAGAACATATATGGCAACTATGCAATGGAACTTTATTAATTAATGGATTTCATAGTATCTCAGACAGAATCTAAGCCCATATTAATTCAGTAACTAACAACAAATTAACTTAAATATTATTATTTTTCTTGCCCCTCTTTCCTAAGTTGTAAAGTTGGGTAATAATAAAATCAAAGGAGATATAAAATGGGTTTCAACCTTCGTAACAGACATTTTCTTACTCTTCTGGACTTTACTCCAAAAGAGATTAATTTCTTACTCGATCTTTCAGCAGATCTTAAGAAAGCAAAATACAGTGGAACAGAACAACCACGTCTTAAAGGCAAGAACATTGCCCTTATCTTTGAAAAAGCTTCTACACGTACAAGATGTGCCTTTGAAGTTGCAGCTTACGACCAGGGAGCTCATGTAACATATCTTGGACCTTCAGGAAGCCAGATCGGTTATAAAGAGTCAATCGCGGACACTGCTCGTGTTCTCGGTAGAATGTATGACGGTATCGAATACCGTGGTTATGGACAGGAAGTTGTGGAAGCTCTTGCAGAGCATTCAGGTGTTTGTGTTTGGAATGGTCTTACAACAGAAGATCACCCAACTCAGATTCTTGCTGATTTCCTTACAATTCAAGAACACCTTAAAAAGCCACTTGAAGATGTTATCTTCACATATGCCGGTGACGGCAGAAACAACATGGCTAACGGTCTTATGATTGGTGCAGCTAAATTGGGAATGGACTTCAGAATAGTTACTCCTAAGTCACTTTTCCCTGAAGAAACTCTTGTAGCTAAGTGTAAAGAAATCGCTAAAGAAACAGGTGCTAAAATCACTATTACTGAAGATGTAGCAGCAGGTGTTAAAGACACTGATGTTATCTACACTGACGTTTGGGTTTCAATGGGCGAACCTAAAGAAGTATGGAAAGAGAGAATTGATCTCTTAACTCCTTACCAGGTTAATGCAGAGATGATGGCTCTTACAGGCAAATCACATACTCTCTTCATGCACTGTTTACCTGCGTTCCACGATTTTACTACAACTCTTGCTAGTGAACTTAAAGAGAATAGTGGTCTTGACTGTCGTGAAGTTACTGATGATGTATTTGAAAGTGCTAACTCAGTTGTATTTGACGAAGCTGAAAACAGAATGCATACTATCAAAGCTGTAATGGTTGCTACACTTGGTGACTAATTTACTGCTAAGTAGATAAAATTTAAGCTCCCGATTATGGGAGCTTTTTTATTTGATAAAATCATAGTTTATGAATACTCAGGGAAGTCAGTTCCCGGAGTCTCTATTACCTTCATTGTTCGCCATTTACCTTTATAATATCTCCAGGCAAAGACAAGACAGAATATTAGTATAAATGACACCAATGCAATCCAACCTGTAATAGCTGAGAAGTTAAAGACATTAAACGATACCCAGATAATCGGTACAAATAGCCAGTGCAATATCACAGAAGCTCTCATAGCCCAATAGGTATCACCGGCTCCTCTTAGAGCACCAACAAAGCTAATCATTACTGATTCGGCTAAAATATATAATGTTGCAATTCTCAACATCATTACTGCAATTGGGACAGCTTGTTCAAAGATCTCCACTGTCTCATTAGGCTTAAACATTCTTACTAATGGTTCCGGAATCAGATTAAAGAGTAGGAAACAGATAGCCGAGTAAAGGAAGCCTGTCTTGATCCCGGACATAGTTGCTTTATGCGCAATATCAGGTTGCCCTGCTCCCATGTATCTGCCTACTAAGCTTGTAACACCGATCTCTACACCTATTAACGGTATGAAAGATACATAATCCCAGTTGAACATGATAGTCGTAGCTGTTGCAACAACATTACCTTGCGCATAAAATATGTATATCATACTTGAGAAGGCTAAAAGGTTAAGGAAGCTCTCAAGCCCTTGTGGAGTTCCATAGTAAAGTAGTTTCTTCATCATCTGCCAATCGAACTTTAATGCTTGAATGATACCAAACTCTTCCCTATTCTTGCGTGAGAAGTAAGCAAACATAAGTAGAATCATACCGAATATACTACCTATGATAGTTCCGATTGCTGCACCTTTGATACCTAATGCAGGGAAACCAAACTTACCAAAGATTAGGCAATAGTTGGCAAACACATTCACTATCATTGCTCCAATCGCTGAAATCATCACATACTTGGTCTTACCAATACCGGAAAAGAAACAACTAAAACTGTTTCGCAAGATACTAAAGCCGGAACCAAGAATCAGAATATTGAAATACTGATTCTGAAGTCCAATCTGCTCAGGAGGTATCTTCATCAATTGGAAGAAGACGCCTGCAAGTGGTCTTACTAGTACAAAGATAGGAAAAGAAAGCAGTGCTATGATTACAGCTTGGAATGTAACATTAGCAGATTTTTCTTTAATACCTGCTCCAAGATACTGAGCAACTAAAGCAGTGGAATATCCTGTTAGACCTGTAAAGAATAGCGTAAAGGTGGCAATCATAACACCACCACCCATCGCAGCATTCATATGTACCGGGCTTAAACTTGCTAAGAACAATCTATCAGTAAAAACCATTACACCATCGCACGCCATCGATATAATCATTGGCAATGCGATAGCGAGCATCTCAGCTATCCCACCCGGTTTGTAGGGTTTATTCATCGTCTCCCTTTGAGTACCTTCACCCTAATTGGACGTCTATTGAACTGGCGTTTATTGAGTACTTTCAAGATCTTTGCTTCAAAGTTAGCATCAAGTTCAACTATCGTCTTCTTATTATAAATATCTATCTGTCCAACTTCGATAGAGTTGGTTATCTTCATTCTGTTTATAAAACCTAAGAAATTCTTCTTTGTAAGACCATCAACTGTACCGATATTGAGCTGGAATGTCTGGAATTCAACTCCATCTCTGTTTCTTTCAAAACGAGGAGTAACATCAAAGTCGATATCTTTAGCATCTTTGTAATATGCTAAGAAGCGATTAAACTCAACAGAGATGAATCTCTTGATAAGTTCTTCTCTTTCTAACCAACCAAGCTTCTTATATACTGCTTCGATAAACGGTTCAATCTGCTCTTCATTCACTTCAATATTCTGAACTTTATCCACAAGTGCAAACAACTGCTTTTCACAAACTTCTTTACCGGTTGGAACGTGAATCCATTCAATCGTTTTACCGAGTCTGCGTTGCATCTGTTTGAGCTGTCCCATCTCACGACTATGAATAATAGTCAAAGATACACCACTTTTTCCTGCTCTGCCGGTTCTACCTGATCTATGGATATAGATGTCCGGATCCTGTGGTGGATGGTAGTTAATGATATGAGTAAGGTCATCCACATCGATACCTCTGGCAGCCACGTCAGTAGCAACTAACAATTGAATATGACGACTATGGAACTTGCCCATCACATATTCACGTTGCATCTGAGAAAGATCACCGTGGATCGCATCAGCGTTATATCCATCATGTTGAAGTTTATCCGCAATCTCCTGTGTCTCTTTTCTGGTTTTACAGAAAACGATTCCATAGATGTTAGGATTGATATCAGCAATACGCTTTAAAGCTTTATATTTATCTTTCGCATGCACTTTATAGTAGTAATGCTTAATATTCGAAGCAGCTTTTTGTTGCGGACTAGCCTTAATCTCATGAGCTTCCTGCATAAATTCATTCGCAAGTCTAACCACTTCTCTAGGCATAGTAGCTGAGAAAAGAACTGACTGTTTCTCATCCGGTGTGAACTCCATGATATTGAAAAGTTCCTCTTTGAAACCCATATTCAACATCTCATCAGCTTCATCAAGAATCAGCTGCTCAAGTCCTCCGAGTTTAAGAGCTCTTTGTCTGAGCATATCAAATACACGACCGGGAGTTCCAACTACAATATGAACACCCTTTTTGAGTTGTTCTTTCTGGCGTACAATAGATGCACCACCATAAACAGCACAAATCTTTATCTCTTTGAATACTTACTATAGTTTTCAAGATCCTTTGTAATCTGCTGACAAAGCTCTCTTGTAGGGCATAAAATCAAGCCCTGTACGGTTTTGCTTTTAGGATTCACTTTTGTTAATAATGGTAAACCAAAGGCAGCAGTCTTACCTGTACCTGTCTGTGATAATGCTATCAAGTCTGTCGAATTCTCTAAAAGCCATGGTATTGCCTTTTGTTGAATCTCTGTCGGAGTTATAAAATTTAAATCAGTAACAGCTTTGATTAGCTGTTCGGGCAATGCCATGTCTGTAAATTTTGTCATCTTTTTCCTTATTTAATTATTTTATGCCATGTTTTTACAGGAGTTGATACTGTCAAAGGTATTAATTTCTAATAGATATATATTGATTTTGTCAGACTAGGATAATTGGCTATATTCTCCTCTTTTTTGATTAATAGTCACTCACCAATCTTAACAATTATCAACATAAACTCAATTGAGACTCAATTGAGCCGGAAATGAGCCTACTGCACCCCTGCTACTCCCGTGCCTACGACAAGTTTTCCATAAATATTCAAGTTATCCACATGATGTGGATAAATCGTGCCCTTCCACGAGAGGGTCACGAGAGGGTCACCTGTGGCTAACCTTTGAAACACCTTTTTTAGTCACAGAACCAGAAGGGATGCAGAAGGGCAAATTTTGGAAAATTGTTAGTGGGAAATTGTTAGCTGGAGTCAAAGCGACGGAATGGGAGTTGGACTCATAGCGAAATATGGCAATATTCTACCTTTCGAACGGTCCTTAGACCTTCGAAATGGTGCTCTTGGACATTCCCCTCTTGTAGAGGGGTAGCGTTTTAACGGTGGGGAGTTTCTTCCTTCGAATTGCACCATTTGCAAGGTTTTCAACCATTCCAAAGGTATAGGTTACTGATGGTATTTTCATAGCCCCATGCGACTTGTCGCTTGGGGTCAAAGTTCAAGGCCAAGATTAGCCCTGAAGGGGTGTCGAATTACCTAAGATGTTAATCTTACGCCCCTTTAGGGCTACATCTTCTTAGATTACATTTACCACATGCCAAAGCATGTGGCTATTGAACAGACGCCTTTTCAAGGCTAAAAACAAGCTGAAGGAGTTTTGAGCAATTGAGGGCACTCGCACTACATTGTACTGCGACTCTCCTGAGTTGCTGTGACGACAGAGTCGTCAGCTTCCACTGACCGTAATTTAGAATATTACAGTCCAAGTATGTTCTCTACAGCTGACATCTCTTCAGTCAATACTAATTTCAGTACACGATAAGCTTCCACAATATAGCTTTTCAAGCTATGTGCAAGTGTGGACACTCGCACTACGTTGTACTGCGACTCTCCTGAGTTGCTGTGACGACAGGGGTGTATTTCTCAGTTGTGAAGACTGATAAGGAACAAAAAAGCAATAAGATGCTCTTGATGAAGTAGGAAGAAGTGAATTGCAACGATAGTGTGATTTGCTAATTCCGTCATTCGAAGCAGGTTTCGTTCTCGCGTCACGCTATCGCTACAACGCAAGTCCGAAGGTAGTTCAACCATTCCAAAGGTACAGGTGTTGAGACAAGAAATCGTTTTGAGTCGAAGTACGCATTTCCCCAAACTCCCGTTGGTCGTACTGGTGACTGCTTCAGATTAATGAGAGAATTATCTCCTTCGAAATGGTGCTCTTGTAATCTTAAGTCAACTACTTCGTAGTGCATTCGAAATGTCTATGGACCATTTCTAAGGTACAGGTTACTGATGCTTCGAAAGAGTTCTGAAGAACTCCTTTAAGAGTTTCGTGACAAGACGCACCTACTCAGTTGGTGCACTCCATATTTTGAATCTGACAACCTTATTCAAAACAAACTAAATCACATTTTGCTTGACATTGCATCTATATTGCATAGCATTTAGTAGAGGTATTATATGCACAGAATAGTGGTTTTATCAGGAGGTAATTCTCCTGAACGAGAGATATCGCTGATATCAGCGAAGAATATCGCGGAGCAGTTGAGCTCCGACGGGTATTATGTTACAGTCATAGACCCGGCTGATTATCAGCTTATAAGCAATTTAATTGATGCAATTCAGGTTATTAATCCTGACATCGTTTTTAACGGGCTACATGGTGGAGCAGGTGAGGATGGACGCATTCAGGCTATCCTTGAGATGTCCGGAATTAAGTTTACCGGGAGTCCTGCCAAAGCATGTGTATTAACGATGGATAAATATATAACTAAACTCATTGCTAAGGAATGTGATATTCCTATAGCGGAAGATATATACTTACAAAGAGGGGATGCATTCGAGGAAGATAGGCTTAACAAGATTGGTTTCCCATTAATAGTTAAACCTAACAATGCAGGTTCATCTGTTGGTATTTCTTTAGTAAAATCAAAAGATACTTTAGATGATGCAATCACAGATGCCTTTCAGTATGATGATAATGTTTTAATAGAGCAGTTTATTCCCGGTAGGGAGTTGACTGTAACAATAATAGGAGGAGAAGCTAAACCTGTTGTTGAGATTAAACCAAAACAGGGTTGGTATGATTATAAGAATAAATACACTTCCGGTAAAACAGAGTACATTGCTCCTGCAGAACTGGAAGCTGAAGAGATTACAAAAGTCCAATCATATGCAGTTAAGTTGTTTAAGCGTTGTGAATGCAAAGGCTACGCGAGAATCGACTTCCGTTATGATGGAGACAAGTTCTATCTGCTAGAGGTTAATACACTTCCCGGTATGACAGAACTGAGTTTAACCCCTATGTCAGCTAAAGCTGCAGGGATATGCTTTAAAGAGCTTTTAAAAACAATAATAGACTTCGGAATGAAGGGGGAATAATGAAAAAAGTTTTAATATGTTTAATAGTTTTAACAATGTCATTTGCCTTTTTATATGGGCAAAGTGTACAGATTAGCGGAAGCCCAAGAGTCAATGAGTTCAACCAATTCAATATGGCTCAGATAGACCCGGAAAGACCGTTAGCACAGCCACCTGTGTTTGATTGGGCAATAACTACAACTCCGGCAACAGGTGAAACCCAACTGCCTTTTGGATTAAATGTTAAGTTTTTTTGGGACAGAGTAAGTGTTCCATTACTTGATTATGATTTGATAACTAGAGACTTCGTCTGGGATATGAGAAATATTAGTGTGACCAACAGAGATATACTTTCAAGTGTGGACACTCAATACTTCACTCAAACCGGTTCCGGTATCTCTCTTGATGCACTGTTTGATGTTGCACCTGAGCTTGAAGATGTAGTATTGAACACAGGACTACTACCTGATGGTACTTATACATTTACATTAACTGCTTATGATCTAACCGGTGAGAATGATGAAATCGGGGATACAGAGTTAGGCTCTAATACAATGACCTTTATTGTAACTAACTCTAACTCTATCTTCTTGAACCAACCGGGAGCTAAACTAGGTGGTTTCATCCCTATATTAAACAATAACACTGTAGTGTTTGGCTGGCAGACAAACCTTGCTGGGATTAATGATTTCAAGATCACTATACGTGAGTATGAATTGAGAGATGATTTAGTCGGTCATGAGCTTGATTATTCAGGAAGACTCTTCACAGAGATTGAAGGTTTAATGTCAAATGTCCATGTGCAATTTCTTCCATTTAATGACGGTTATTACTATGCCTGGAAAGTAAGTACAGGTATGATAACTGAAAGTTCAACATCAGGTGATGCAGTTACTCTTGAGAGTGATTACAATGTCTTTAGGTTTGAAGAGGACACATCCTCCGAAACTAATCAGTTGTCTGATAAGATAATTGAGCTTTTAAGATCAATAAACAATCCTGAGATTAACGCTCTTCTTGACGAAGGAATGGTACCAACTCAGCAAGTTGTGACTGAAGAAAACTGGCTTTCCGGTGAAGATGCGATAAAGAAGCTTACAGAATTCATTGCAAAGCCGGTTAATGTTGAGATTAAGGAGTAGGAGGTGAACATGAAAAAGATATTACTATCAGTCGTACTATTAATAGCACTTACTTGCCTGTTTGCCGAGAACCCAATAGCATTATTGTTCCAAGCAAAAGGTACAGTTTCTCTGCAAAGAAATGAAGAGGAAGAGCAAGCAGCTAAAAAAGGTGAATTGCTCATAAATAATGATAAACTCACAACAGGGCAAAAGTCCTTTGCTGCTGTTAAATATACGGACAATGGCTCTTTACTGAAAGTATTCCCATGGAGTATCGTTACTATAAATGGTACTAAAGATGGTGAAGTTTTGGCAAAAAAGGCTAAACTGGAAGCAGGGCAAATCTTTTCAAAGATAAACAGTCATATGAAAGACCAATACAGAATCGAAACAAGTAACACAGTTGCGTCTGTAAAGGGAACAACATTCTTAACCATTGTTGACCCGGAAGGAACAACTTGGATTCACATGTTTGAAGGCTTACTTGAAGTAGAAAACACAGTCACGGGAAAAAGTTTCAATCTAGAACCCGGTAAAACTGCAGAGTCTCGTTCAGATGGAGAAGTCAATATTGGCCCAACACCAAAACTTAATGATGAGATAATGGAATACATCAAAGATGACATTGCAGGTACGCAAAAGATTAAGATTCCTCTCCGTGATGCAGATGGTAACATTAAGTACATTGAGCTTGAGTCTAAGGAGTAAAGCATGAAGAAATTATTAGTATTAGTATTAACTTTGATGACTTTACAGATGTTTGCAGAGGTTATTCTTTATGATGAACCTTATATAACTGACTTAGATAATGGTAATGTCATGGTTAGCGTTTCTGTGATGCAGAATATTGAGGATATTGAATACGCATTCTTCTACTACAGAGCTGTAGGTAAGGAAAGTTTCACAATGATTCAAGCAAATCAAGATGGAGGTACTGCAACTGACTTTAACGCAGAGCTTCCTTTAAGTGCTTACTGTGATACAGGTCTCGAATTCTATTTCGAAGCAGAGACTAAGGATAAAGTGAAAGTATCTCTACCTAGATTCAATCCTGAGCAACACCCTTATCCGGTAGGTATTTTGTGCGATAAATCAAGTAGCGAATTGCTAATTCTAAGCCCTGAGACAGAGCATGATGCAGAAGAGGATTTCGTATTCTCTGTTTCCTATTTCTCAGTTCAAGATGATATTGATTTAGAATCTATGAAGATTCTCTTTGATGGTAAGGATTATACATCCAGATCTACAATTACAGATAACATGATGGTGTTAATAGTCCCATCTGTAAAACCCGGAATGCACTCTTGTGAAATGCAAGTTCGATTAAAAGATGGAACCCTTCTACTAACCGGAAAGCACTTAACAAAAGTATTCTCTGACAAGAAGGTTTTCGAGCTCCCATTCCAGCTTAATGGTGATGCCACCTTCCGCTCAAATATATTCTCAGTAACTAAAGATGATAATTCTAACTTATCGAATAAAGATAATGATGCTTCCTTTAATCTTAATCTTTACTCTAGGTCAAGTAATGCCCATCAGAAAGGTTTCTGGTATGACTTCCGTGGAAACTTTTATCGTGATTCAAAGCAGAATGAAACAACTCAAAGATTCAATAGAATCAAGTTTGATATGGAGATTCCATTCTTAAGAGTTATTATGGGTGATTACACTCCTAACTACTCAAGCTATAACATGAACAATAGTAACATCTATGGTGTACATGCTGAGCTTGACTATCACTTCATTAAAATCATGTACTCAACAGGTGAAAATAGAAGAGCAATCAAAGATGATGAGAATCTGCATAGTACATTTGCAAGAGATATGCATGCATTACGTCTTGAGCTTGGAACAGACAGAAGCAAATATACTGCCTTCCTTTGGGGATTACATTTTTCACAAACAAGAGACGATGTAAACTCCCTTGATGATGAGCACTATTTGTTCTATGCTGACTCGGATACAACCCAGACAGCTTTCCCTGAAGACAACTTAGTTCTTGGTTCTGACTTCATACTATCACTACCTTCACAGAGATCAAGTATGGGTGCTGAAGTTGCAATAAGCTTTTATAACAGTAACATCACTGATGGAGCTTTCTCTTCAGAAGAGATGGAGGATAGATTTGACTTCAACTCCGTTGATATTCTTGCTTTCGATTTTGAAATTGACCCTGAGAACTACGAAGATTTGATTATTATTAATGAAAACTTACAACCTTATAAACCCGGTATGTCCAGTGTCGCATTGAAAGCCTTTGTGAATCCTTATCTTCTTCATAACGACATCAGTGTTGAATATGAAGAGATAGGATCAGGTTTCAAATCTCTCTCTACAAGTGGCTTACAGAATGATATATCGAAGTTATCTATCAGTGATAAGATAAACATAAAGAACATGGTGCATCTTTACGGTGGATACAATAAGAATCAGGATAATCTTTCTGAACAGAAAGCTACAACAACTACATTCAACAGATACTTTGGACAGCTTGTGTTCCAATATCATGATGTAACATCTCTTAATCTGAATTTTGATACTTCATCTAATATAGGTGAAGATGATGAAACAGAAGTGGAACAGTTCAACCAGAAATCAGTAAACATGAGTGTCGGAGCTAATTATTTTTGGAAACAGTTAACATTCGCTCCTACCAGATTTAACGTAACATATTCTAATAGCAAAAACACCGATGAGCTTGATGATGTTTATGAGATAACACTCAACAATGTTAACTTCACCATGCTTAACAAGTTTGCTACTTTCCCATTAACTACAAAGTTATATTACGGTTGGTCAAACTCAGAAAGCATTGTTCTTGATGAGACAACAGACACAGGTAGCAATTCAATCGGTATCAGGAGTGAATATGGTTTCTTTGATAACAAACTTGTTCCTTATACTGATCTCAAATTCGTAATGCTATCAGGTGACGAAGAGCAATCTTTCAACTACTTCAATATTGGTGCTAAGTACAAACCTTGGGCTAAAACTAAGATTGCTACTAACTTAAGATTGAAGAACTACACTAATGACACTATCGAAGATATTAACTATAATGAATTTAACTGGAATTTCTATATCTCACAAAGGTTCTAAATGAAACTCCAAAGCATTAAGTCCATAGGGACACAAGTGACTGCCGTAGCTATACTACTGGCAGTCACTCTTATTTTTAGTCTGACTCCCCCATTTCACAAGATAAACCTTTGGACTTGGGACTACCTTTTCAGACTTCGGGAAGAGCACCCAACTACTGATGATATTGTAATCGTCTCTGTAGATGATGAGACATTTAGCATGCTTGATACTCAATGGCCATTCCCACGAGGGTATTATGCCAGAATGGTTGACAATCTTGAACGGGCTGGTGTTAAGCAGATAATATTCGATATTGAGTTTACTGAAAGTAGCAACTTCAATGCTGACAATATGCTTGGTGCTGTAGCCGCTAAGTATGACAACATTGTCTGGGCCGGTAAAGTTATCAGAGAAAAGAAAGCGACAAGCGTCTTTCGTTTACTCCCACCTATTGCTCAAATCTTCCACACAAACTCCCCTTGGGGTATGGTTAACATGAGTGCGGATGTTGATGGTTTTATCAGAAACTACCCGTTATTGGATAAAGAGGGTGATTTAAGCGTATATTCATTAGGTATTGTTGCACTTGCTAGCGAGGAAAGTAATGAGAAATGGCAAGATAATGTAAGCGTTAATGATGATTTCATGCATGTAAACAATTACAAAATACCTTATAATAAATCTAGACGTATTCCAATCAATTATTATGGAGCTGAAGGTACTTTTAAATATTACTCATTCTCTTCCATTCTTGATGATGAGAACTTCCTATTGCCCGGGTTTGAGACAGAAGACTTTCAGATTAATGAATTCAACCAGTTTTTATCAGAAGGAGTGCTGAAGGACAAAACTGTCTTTGTAGGTGTCTCAACTGCAGAGCTTCATGATAGTTTTAATACGCCTTTTAATTATAAGAAGGTGACTCTACCCGGAGTAGAGATTCATGCCAACTTCCTGCAAATGGTAAAGGATGGTCGGTATCTATCCAAAGTTAGCTTTGGCTCAATAGTTACACTTTTAATTATAATTGCTATTATATTGCAGATTGTTAATAGACTTATTAAACCACAGTACTCTATCATTATTACTGTTGTAGTTATTATCGGTATGATTATTTGGGGAATACATAGATTTATCAATGCTAATGAGATTTGGCAGATTGTAATATTCATCTTCTATTGCTTGCTTAGCTATGTGTTTAATCTTATCTTTACATTTATCTCTACAGCTAAAGAGAAGAGGTTCATTAAGAATGCCTTCCAGCGTTACATGGCTCCGGAAGTTGTTAATGAGCTGATTAAGAACCCTAAGTCGCTCACTTACGGTGGTTCTGAGCAAGTAATATCAGTACTATTCTCTGATATTCGTTCTTTCACAACTTACAGCGAATCTCATACACCGGAAACAACAGTTGCTATTCTCAGTGAGTATTTAACAGCAATGGTTGAAGTGATAAAGAAAAACAAAGGTATTGTCGACAAGTTTGTTGGTGATGAGATAATGGCTCTATACGGAACTCCTCTCAAAGATGAAGAACATGCTCTAAATGCTTGTAAAACTGCTCTTGAGATGCGAGATGTTCTTGATCGATTGCATCGTGAATGGAAAGCTCAAGGTAGAGATATCTTTGAGATTGGTATTGGTGTTAACTCAGGTAAAGCTGTGGTTGGTAATCTAGGTTCTGAACAGATCTTCGATTATACAGCTATTGGAGATAATATAAACCTTGGAGCCAGACTCGAAGCAATTAACAAAGAGTATAATACAAAGAAGAAGATAATTATTAGTGAACACACATTAGAGATGGTCAAAGACCAAGTTGTTGTTGATTACTTAGACGAGATTAAAGTTAAAGGGAAGAACATACCGGTTAAAATTTACGAGTTAATCGCTATTAGAAGATAAACAAAAACAGCTACTCCGTTTGGAGTAGCTGTTTTACTATATACTATAGTTTTTTACTTTTTCTGTTCCTCCAGGCTTTCTAATTCCCAGATTCTGTCTCGAAGTGACGCAGCTAATTCAAAGTCAAGATTGCTGGCAGCTTTCTTCATTTCACCTTTCAGCATTTCCATTAATGACTCTGAGTTGTTAATCATATTAAGCTCATCAGCTTTATTATCTTTCTTCTTCTTATCTGATTTGTCGTACTTATTATAGCCCTCTGCAACTTCAGTAGATTGCATAATCTGTTCTACAGATTTATAAACTGTCTTAGGTTTGATACCCATTTTCTCATTATAGGCAATCTGCTTATCACGCCGACGATTCATCTCATTAACAGCATTCTTTATGGCATCTGTCATAGTATCAGCATAAAGGATTACTTTACCATCAACGTTTCTGGCAGCTCTACCTGATGTCTGGATTATAGACCTTGTTGAACGTAAGAATCCGGTCTTATCCGCATCTAGAATTGCCACAAGTGCAACTTCAGGCATATCCAAACCCTCTCTGAGAAGGTTAACTCCAACGATTACATCAATGTTACCAAGTCGCAAGTCTCTAATCACTTTGGCACGTCCAAATGTATCTATCTCACTATGAAGATAAGCTACCTTTATTCCTGCATTTTGTAAATAGGTTGTAAGATCTTCAGACATACGCTTCGTTAAAGTTGTTATCAAGGATTTATGTCCCTTCTTCACCATCTCGTTTATCTCACCTAGCACATCATCTACCTGAGTATCGACTGGTCTTATATCTACTTCCGGGTCAACAAGGCCTGTTGGTCTTATCACCTGTTCTGTGATTACACCTTTAGTTTTATCTAGTTCATAGTCACCCGGAGTAGCCGACATAAAGATTACCTGATGAAGGTGGTCTTCAAACTCATCAAACTTAAGAGGTCTGTTATCAAATGCGGAAGGTAAGCGGAACCCGTAATCAACTAAGTTCTTCTTTCTAGAATAATCACCTGCATACATCGCCCGAACCTGAGAAACAGTTACATGCGACTCATCTATAACCATCATAAAATCTTTTGGGAAGTAATCAAGCAAGCAGTAAGGAGTTGCTCCCGGTTCTGTACCACTAATATGTCTGGCATAGTTTTCGATGCCGGAGCAATATCCAATCTCACGAAGCATCTCAAGGTCATACTTTGTTCGTTGATGGATTCTTTGTCCCTCAACAAACATATCTCTATCATGGAAAAATTTGACTCTGTGCTCAAGCTCTGATTCTATTGAACGTATAGCTTGCTTCGACTTGTCACTACCAATCACGTAATGGTTAGCCGGATAGATTGGATATGAATCCACATTCTCTAACACTTTATTGTTAATCGGATTTATCTTCTTCATACTGACAATCTCATCCCCAAAGAACTCTACTCTAACGCTTTGTTCCAAATATGCGGGATAGATATCAACAATATCGCCCTTAACTCTAAACGCACCTCTCTGGAAAGCTACGTCATTACGTCCATAATGAGCGTTTACGAGCTTTTCCAGTAGCTTATCCCTATCTATCTCATCTCCTACCTTAATCTCAACAAATGCCTCTCTATACTCCTCCGGTACACCCAATCCATAGATACATGAGACACTGGCTACAACGATAACGTCACTTCGTTCCATCAATGACATCGTTGTCCTTAATCTGAGCATCTCAATTTGATCATTGATATCAGCATCTTTCTCAATATAGACATCTTTACCGGGGATATAAGCTTCAGGTTGGTAATAGTCATAATAGCTAATAAAGAACTCAACAGCATTTTCAGGGAATAGTTGCTTCAATTCTCCATATAGCTGGGCAGCAAGTGTCTTGTTATGAGATAATACCAATGTTGGCTTATTAACTTTCTGTATAACATTTGCAATCGTAAAAGTCTTACCGGAACCGGTTGCACCAAGAAGTACTTGATGTCTTCTACCTTCCATAATACCGACAGCTAATTCGTTTATTGCTACCGGTTGGTCTCCCATCGGCTTATATTCAGATGTTAGTTTGAATTTATTCATTTTCACCCCTAAGTCTGCTTTTACTACTTCTAAAGTTTGGACTGAAGATATCTCTAAGAAACATCATACTCTTTTTGATGTATTTGTTCGTTTCAATATCAATCGGCATACTGAATGTCATAAAATGACTGTCTTTTACATACTCTCTAAGGTTTACTCTTATAGTTATGTTTAACGGTAAAGTTGTTTTATATAAGTCATCATAATAATACTTCTGCACAAAATCATAACTGTCTTCATAGTAATCCCAAAACATCGAATGTTCAGGAAAGAGATCAGTCAATGCTAATTTTTTTACGTATAATCCTTCCTTGTATGTTATATAATAATTGCTAATATCATATAACTTACTTTTCTCTATAGGACCTATATAAACTGTTGGTTTAGGCCGATATACAATGTTTTTGCAATGAAGCCAATTAGTTATTGAAATAGCAACAACTATAATGAAAAACTTCTTCAACTCTAACAACATTGTTTTGACTCCATGTCTTATTATTAAATTCTGCTCTCTTATGTCAAATCATCAATAAATGATAATGAACATCTTACAATTAACACTTTAAAGCTTAAGTTTTGGGTAACTCAAGATAAATAGTTATAATATCATACAAAAAAGGAAGGAGTTTCCAATGAAAATTTTAGTAGTTAAGTATCTACCTTCTGGTGATAATTCAAATACATTGAAATTATATAATCATTTTAAAGAAGTTTCCAAATCTGTTGAAATAGAGGAGATTGATCTTATTAGCAACAAAATCCCAATTTTCAAACCAGAAACAATTGAGGCTTATGGTAAATCAAACATGGGAGTTAAGAATTCAAAGTCTGAATTGTTGATGGTCCCTTTCAAAGCACTTACTAACAAAGTTAAAACTGCAGATGCAATAGTTTTTGTTCACCCAATGCACAACTTCTCACTTCCCGGGATTGTGAAACAGTTCATGGATGCTATCATATTAAACGGTGAGACTTTCGCATATGGTTCTCCAACAAAAGGATTACTCGAAGATAAGAAAGTTGCTGTGCTTTACACAAGTGGTGGAAGTTATCCTCAAGACTCCGATTATGCATATCTGGATAATGTTAAGACTCTTTACAACATATTGTTCGACTTTATAGATTTAAAGGATAGAGTGTTCATCCATGCTGCGACAGCAAACCCGGATTTACTGACAGAATCTATCCAAAATGCCAAAGTAGAAGTTGACTCATTAGTCAAACGTTGGAATCTGTAGCTAATTTATTGCATAAATGGTAGCCAATCCCAAAAGGCTACCATTTTGCATTTCTTAAATGTGACTAATTCAATTACAGGCTTTGTCCTTATTGCAAAGAACAAATTGATAGCAAAAGCTAGTAGCAAAAACAAAAAATACTAACTATTCACATCCTCTTCTTAATGTTCAATCTTATCCCTATTACTTCACTATCTTAATACACGGGAATTAAAAGCGAATTAGGAGGGAATTTCTGGGGAATTTCTCGAGTAAAGCCCCGAGTGATTCCCGAGAGAGTCCCGGGAGATTCCCGAGTGTATCCCGAGAATTATGAAGCAGACATGAAGACGTAGTAATAGAATCAGGAATCCATGAAATCACAGATACTTCTTAACCAACTGAATACCGTATTGCTTTTCAAGGAAAAAACGAATATTTCTACTATGCTCGGGATTAACTCTCTTGAAATAGTTGAAGTGATTCTTATGAGTTAATCCATGTCCACCAAATAAGAGATCAAGACTCTGCCTCATCTGATGAAAAAAAGCACCTTCTAAACCTCTATCATTGTGAGGTAACGAAGAGATTCGATATGGAAGATCAAACGTGTTCTGCACATAGTCAGTTGATTCAATCATTTGATTAACCTGTTCATCAAAAGGCAGTTTATGCAATGGAGTGTGGTCAATCGAGTGTGAACCAATATGGAACCCATTATCTTTCAGCCATTTAATATCTTCAATATCCATATATGGTTTCTTCGTCTTTAAGTAGTCGTTGATATCTAACTCTAGGATATCAAGTGCTTTGGTAATTATTTCTTTTTTATCATATCCAACTGTTAGGATTGCCTCTTTTAACTCATGTCCATCAACCATGTGGTCTGGAAACAATGCATTGCAGCATTCTAACTGAGTTTGACTATATTGATTGTTTTCTAAGGCATCAATTATTATGCTTAACTGATTTCTGAAGTACATATCCTTGTTACCAATGAAACCTGAGTTGAGAAAAAATGCAGCTTCGATTCCCTTCTCCAGAAGTATTGGTGCAATAATGTCCCTACACTCAGTGAAGCCATCATCGAAGGTAATTAAACAACTATCGCCAGGCACTCGCTTCTTATCGAGTAAATCTTGAGGAGAAATTATCGTATAATGAGACGCTAAATAATCTAAATCTTTCATAAAGAACTCAATATCTTTATACTTATAGAGGTGTTTAATATGTGGAAGCGACTCATCAGAGACTGTGTGATAATAGAGGATAAGTGGTGGTTGAAAACCATAATCCTGTAAAACAGGTTTACGTTCATTATCAAGTAAACTTTTTAAAGTATCATAAAACATATTACCTCCATGGAGTAATGCCAAGTGTTAAATCATCATGTAGGACAAAAACAATCATAAGAGAGTATTTAGGCAATAAAAAAAGGTTTCCACTATAGGAAACCTTAAATTGTTTATGGTTGGGCTGGGAGGAGTCGAACCCCCACATACGGAACCAGAACCCGCTGTACTACCATTATACTACAGCCCATCATCTTTTTGTTGGTTGGGCCGAGAGGATTCGAACCCCTGAATGCATGGACCAAAACCATGTGTCTTACCGCTTGACGACGGCCCAACAAAAAATATGTGTTCACATTATTACTGGCGGAGAGGGCGGGATTCGAACCCGCGGTGAGCGTTAACCCACATACGCTTAGCAGGCGTACGCCTTAAGCCAACTCGGCCACCTCTCCACGAGGTTTTATGGCGGAGGATGAGGGACTCGAACCCCCAAGGGCATAGCCCGGCGGTTTTCAAGACCGCTGCCTTACCAATTAGGACTAATCCTCCATGTGAACTTCACTCTATGCGATATGTTGAAAAACAAAAAATTAACTACAGCAGGTCTGTCAATAGAATTTTACAATTTCATCGAACTTATTTCCTCTGAATCTACTCCTCTTGCTGATAACTAATAATATTTCTTTCAGTTAACCTGTTTCTTCAAATAGATTACAATTTTGAGTTAATTATTAGTTCATAAGGATAATTTAATTTGACAAGTAATTCTAGATTGTACAATTTCGTAAATCCGTTGTGAGGAGTTTTAATGAAGATTTTCTATTATCTAGCATTTATAGCTGTGAATATCCTTAATTCGCTTACTGCTTATCCTCCTGAATGGGGATTCTATTCAAGAGCTATTTTTATTGCTTTGGCTATCCTGGGCTTTTTCGATTTTTTAACGAAAACAAGAAAGAGATACCGAAAGCCTTTGATATTTACGACTGTTATCTTCACCGGATTAAGTACTTATTTTCCACAATCATTGATTGCAAATATTGCTTCCATTCTTGCTATAATAAGTGCTATTACTTTGATTTACCTCGATGTAAAGAACAAGGTGTACTAATGTTTACAAAGGTTAATAGTTGCATCAGAGCAATTCTGAGTTAGATTTAAACTAAGCTATCAAATATTAGTGATGAGATAACTATATCTATTTTCTAAACAAGGAGCAGAATATCATGTTGGTAAAAGTTAAAATAAACGGTATTGAAGTAGAAGTAGAGAATGGTACTAAGATACTTCATGCTGCTAAGAAGGCAGGCTATTGGATCCCTTCCCTTTGTTATCACCCTGATTTACCACCATCCGGTAACTGTGGGGTTTGTGTTGTAGAAGCAGACGGCAGAATCGTTAGAGCTTGTACAACCCCTGTTTACGACGGAATGGAAATAAAGACTGAGGGTCGTGACTTTGATGTTATAAGGAAAGCTGCTGTAGAGCTGATTCTTTATTCTCATCCAAATAACTGTGTTGAGTGTCATAAAAACGGAAGTTGTGAACTTCAAGATTTAGCTCAACGACTACATATCCATGTTTCACAAACTAATCATAAACCCCGTCCTGTAACTGATAGGGATACATCATCTACTGCAATTACTTTGGACCCGGGATACTGTATCCAATGTGGGCGTTGTACTTATGTATGCAATGAGATTCAGGCAGTGCATGCGTTAGCTGAGTCGAATCGAGGTTTTGATACATTTGTTGGGCCAACGATGGGACGTTCCTTAGAAGACTCAGAGTGTGTTAAATGTGGACAGTGTTCTGCATATTGTCCGGTTGCAGCTATTTATGAAACAGAAGATATGGATAGACTTATGCTTGCATTAGATGATCCGAAGAAGATAGTAGTCGCTCAAGAAGCTCCTGCAGTGCGTGTGGCGCTTGGTGAAGAGTTTGGTTATGAACCGGGCACTAATGTTGTAGGTAAGATGTATACAGCTCTCCGTCGTTTGGGTGTGAAGTATGTTTTCGATACAAATTTCGGTGCTGATCTAACAATCATGGAAGAAGCTTCTGAGTTTGTAAAAGTCTTTAAAGAGAGTCCTGAAAACTTCCCTCTCATCACTTCATGTTGCCCCGCTTGGGTGGATTTCCTGGAGAAATTCTACATCGATATGATTGATAACTTCTCTACAGCTAAATCTCCGCACCAAATGGTAGGAACAATGGTTAAAACCTATTGGGCAGAAAAGATGAATATTGATCCGAAAGATATCTTCCTTGTTTCAGTTATGCCATGTACTGCAAAGAAGTATGAGATTGAACGAATGGAGGATATGTACGCCTCTGGACATAAGGATGTAGATGTAACTATCACAACACGTGAACTTGCAAGACTTATTAAGATGCGTGGTATTGATTTCCCTAATATTCCTGATGGAGAAGCTGACAATCCAATGGGTGAATATTCAGGTGCAGGAACAATATTTGGTTCAACAGGAGGTGTGATGGAAGCAGCCCTTCGAACAGCATATAAACTTATCACCGATGAAGAGTTACCTCAACCTGAGATTGAACTGGTTAGAGGTTTCCGTGGTATAAGACATGGTTCTCTTGAAATTGCAGGTCATACTGTGAATGTTGCTGTTGCTTCAGGACTTGGTAATGTTACGAAATTACTTGATGAAGTTCGCCAAGCACGTAAAGAAGGTAAACCGACTCCATACCATTTCATAGAAGTAATGGCATGTCAAAACGGATGTGTTGGTGGTGGTGGACAGCCTTATGGTTCATCCAATGAAGTCCGTATCCAAAGAGCTAAAGGTCTCTACAAAGAGGATTCAGAGTGTGCTATTCGTGAGTCTCACAACAATCCGTCTATTCAGAAACTCTATAAAGAGTTCTTAGGTGCACCTCTTTCTGAGAAATCTCATCACCTCTTGCATACTAAGTACATCCCAAGACCGGTTAAACTTACAAAAGACTAACTACTATAAAGCTAAATATAAGCCCGACACCCAGTCGGGCTTCTTTACTTTCCAGCCTACATATCACATACTTTTCCACGGATTAACCAAACTGTTTTTCAATCTATCTGGTTTTAGTCGGCTTATTTTCCTGAAATGCCCATGAGCAATACACATACAATCCTTATAAGTATCCTATATGACTCTTATATGAAACCTATATGAGCATATAGGATAGTTATAAGTTTAATATGGGATATATTTACTTTTCATATACTCGTTAGTCCAGAGTAATTCCAGAGAGTAGAGCGATAATTATTCCTCTGTTACCAGAGAAGTTTTCTTGTTACACTCTGTATTAGTTCTATGGCAATATAGTAATTAGGTAACGATTATGATTCATCTTGGGAGGATAACATGAAGAAGTCATTTCAGTCTCAATGCTCTATCTCAATTATTCAGGGAAACTTGAAACTTCTTAGGGTGTCTTTTGGTAAAGGACGGGAAATCAATTAACTTGATGCATACCAAACAAAACTCTTAGTCATTTAGCTTCATATATCTTTTTCATAGACAAAATTACTCATAGCTGTTTTATTGTTAATTGTAATATTTTACACATATTTCGATGTATACAGTTTGCTCATTAGCTTATAACTCTTTAACATACAATAATATGTTCATTCCACTAATTGGAGTTATCACTGTTTAGTAAACTGAGTATAAATAATTTTTGGAGGAATCCATGCAAAAGAAATGGATTGGAATAGGCTGTTTATCTGTCTTAATAGTGATTATTTTATTCTTTTACGGAACTTCCCGTATGCTGAAGGGAATAACAAAAAATCAGAAGAAAGTAACAGAGAACAGTTGGTTAGTTTTAGACTTAAAGGGCATGGTAAACGAACATAGTCTCTATGAAGACGATATGTTTGGCCTTAGTTCTGTAGGCATATCCGACGTGATGAATAAGCTTGCTCAGGCGAGTAGTGACGAGAAGATCAAAGGTATTATTATTAAGCCAAAGAGTTCCTTCATGGGAATGGCACAGGTTAATGAGTTTCATCACTTAATAAGAGAATTTAAAGCAAGTGGTAAGCCTGTTGTAGCATATATAAACACAGCAGTAGGAGCAGATTACTTCCTATGTAGTGCAGCTGATGAGATTTGGTTAAATCCATCAAGCTCTGCCGGAATTGTGATGAACGAAGTAGGAGCAACTGCTATCTTTTATAAAGACCTTTTAGCAAAAGTTGGAGTTAAAGTTAATGTTATCCATGCAGGCAAGTACAAAAGTGCCGGAGATTCTTTCTCACGTACTACTATGTCCCCTGCAATGAAAGAGAGCTATACTGCTGTATTCAAAGAGAGATATGAGAAACTTAAACTCTTCTTAAGCCAGTCCAGGGAGATTACTCCTGAACAGGCTGCGGATATTTATGAGAAACGAGAAAGTTTCTTCATTAAAGGAAATTATGCTAAAGAGAGTGGCTTAGTTGATGAACTTGGGTATGAAGGTGATCTTTTTGATAAATACGGTGTTGATGAGAACAAACTTATTAAAATCTCTGAATATGGTAGACCACAATTCCCATATCCGGGAGATAAAGTTGCAATAGTATATGCTGAAGGAGCAATTTCAGCTGTATCTTCAGGTACTACTCCAAACATCTCTTCTAAAAAGTTAAACAAAGTATTGGATAAACTATCTAAGGATGACAGCATTAAAGCTATTGTACTAAGAGTAAATAGTCCGGGTGGTTCATCACTTGAATCAGATATTATTGCACAGCGAATTAAGATGTTGAAAGAGAAGAAACCCGTTATCGTTTCAATGGGTAGTGTTGCTGCATCAGGTGGCTACTATATTAGTGCCCCATGTGACTATATATATGCGGATCCATTCACTATTACCGGTTCAATTGGTGTCATTATGATGTTCCCTGATGTAAGTGAATTAGGTAAGGATTTGGGCATTAAAACAGAGACTATCAGCTTTACTAAGTTCCATGGAGTAAACAATATTTGGTCTAAACGCAGTCCTAAAATGCTTGAGTCATTAGATTATGAAGTAAATGCTGTGTATGATGAGTTCAAAACAGTAGTAGCCAATGGGCGTAAGATGTCCATGCAGGATGTTGAGAAGTATGCACAAGGAAGGATTTGGGGAGCTGATTTAGCTCTTAAGAATGGGCTTATTGACGAGGTTGGAAGTCTTGGAAACGCAGTAAATAAAGCTGCTGAACTTGGTGGAATCGGAAACTATACTATCCAGACATATCCAAAGAAGAAATCAATATTTGAATATTTTATAGATAACAAAGATAGCTTCTTCCCTATGTCATTAATGAATGAGAATGGATTAAGAGCAAAGCTTTTGAAGAAAGCTAAACAGATAGAACAAATGTTACAAGAGCATCAGATTTACATGATGATGCCTTATGAGATAGATTTTGAATAAGAGGGTAATAATGAGAAATGAGATTATAGTAAACGTACACCCTCTTGAGAAGCGTCTGGCAGTCCTTGAAAACAACAAACTCGTTGAGATGATTGTTGAAAAGAAGGATAAAGAGAATGTTGTAAATAACATCTACAAAGGCACTGTAAAAGATGTATTACCGGGAATGGGTGCTGCATTCATTGATATAGGCCTTGATAGAACAGCTTTCCTGCATTATTCTGATATTGTTGGTGATTTCCTGGAATATTTTGATAAAGGTATTCCGGACAAATTAAAAAGAGACCATGACTCCTCTAAGATTGGTGAGGTACTTAAACCGGGACAAGAGATTATTGTGCAAGTTCAGAAGGGTCCAATCAATAAAAAGGGCGCTAGATTGACCGGACGTATATCATTACCCGGTAAGTTCCTTGTCTTCTTTCCAAACCAGCGAAAGATAGCAATATCCAGGAAGATTACAAATCAGAATGAGCGCAATCGAATCAGGAACATACTTAAAGGTGTTAAGGATAAGAATGTAGGTCTTATTGTTCGTACAGAGGGTACAGACTGCTCTAAAGAGGAGTTTGAAGCTGAATATAAAGCTATGAGTAAAACATGGCGTTTAATTGAAAAGCAAATTAAGCATGCAAAGCCACCTCTTTGTGTATTCGAAGAGAATGATTTAGCAAATGTCCTCATCAGAGATTTATTCAGTGCTAAGGTCGATCACCTTGTTATTGATGATAAGAACTTTGTAAAAAACATAAAGAGTCAGCTTAGCGATGTTTCACCCGACCTGGCCGAGAGAATAGAGCATTATAAAGAGGACTCCCCCATCTTCGATGCTTATGGTATTGAGAAGAAGATAGAGTCTATTTTCCAGTCAAAAAGCTACCTGCCGAGTGGTGGGAACATCGTCATTGAGCAAACTGAGGCTATGGTTGTTATTGATATCAACACCGGTAGTTTCACAGGTAAGTCTAATTACGAACAGACAGTAAAGAAGACTAACATAGAATCAGCTCGTGAGATAGCCAGACAGCTTAGATTGCGTGATTTGAGTGGTATCGTTGTAGTAGATTTCATCGATATGCGCGAAGATAAGAGCAGAGAAGAAGTGATGAGCACCTTAAAACGTGAACTCAAAAAAGACAGAGCTAAAACAAAGGTCTATCCTTTTGGTCCGCTTGGTCTGGTTCAGATTACCCGTAAACGGGTTAGAAACTCATTGCTAAACAGCTATTCTGAGCAATGTCCACAATGTTTTGGTACGGGTAGGATAGTGTCACGTGACGCAGTTATGATGAGAATTAATCGCTGGGTAAGTCGTGCTGAATACTTTATGGCAAATGAAAGAATTAAAATAAAAGTACATTCCAATGTGAGAAAGTATTTACTAGATAATCCAAGTGCACTCAGAAGCTATAGCCTAAGAGTAGATTTCGAGACTGATGATATGTTAAGACCAGACCAATTCAAGGTATTCAGACCATCAGATGGAGCGGAAATCACTGAAGAATATAATGCTTGACATGAGAGCCTGTCCCAAATTTATTGTCAAAAATCATTACATGGTTTAATAATTAAGGAGAAATAGATGTACGCTATTGTTGAATTTAGAGGTACACAGCTCAAAGTAGAAAACAACGCTGTGGTGAAAGTACCCTATCTCGCTGAGAAGAAACAGGGCGAGAAGATTGAAATCAACGATGTTCTTATGCTTAGAACAGATGATGATATCAAGATTGGTACCCCCGTTGTCTCCGATGTGAAAATCATCGCCGAAGTTATATCAGACCCTGAAGATCTTAAGTACAGGGAAAAGAAAATAATCGTTTTCAAGAAGAAAAGAAGAGGTGGCTACCGTAAAAAAAGAGGTCACAAACAGAAATTCACTCTTCTTAGAATCGAAAGCATAAAAGCATAAAAGAGGATTTAGTACATGGCACATAAGAAAGGTGTTGGAAGTAGTAAAAACGGTCGCGACAGTAACCCTCAATATTTGGGTGTTAAGAAGTATGGTGGCGAGTTAGTTAAAGCCGGTAACATCATCGTACGTCAGCGTGGAACTAAATTCCATCCTGGCAACAACGTTGGCATGGGTAAAGATCACACTATCTTCAGTCTTATCGAAGGTAATGTTAAGTTTGAGACTAAAGCTAAAGGTAGAAAGTATATCAGCGTTTACGCTTAAACTTTCGACTCAATAGATTTTAAAGCCTACTTTCGAGTAGGCTTTTTTTATATTCCGATCAAGGCTAATCGGTTTGTACTGCGACTCTCCTGAGATGCTGTGCCGACAAAGTCGGCAATTGCCACTGACTGGAATTAGCGTGGAAATATTTAAACTGTATTTACAACTTAACAAAATGGAGTATTAATAGCTTTATCAAGCTATGTGCAAGAGAGGACTCATGCAATACTTTCAATCCGATCAAGGCTAATCGGTTTGTACTGCGACTCTCCTGAGTTGCTGTGCCGACAAAGTCGGCAATTGCCACTGACTGGAATTAGCGTGGAAATATTTAAACTGTATTTACAACTTAACAAAATGGAGTATTAATAGCTTTATCAAGCTATGTGCAAGAGAGGACTCATGCAATACTTTCAATCCGATCAAGGCTAATCGATTCACATTACTCTACCCAACCATACATTCTCTTCTCAGTTTCATCATCAATCAAGAACATTGGGTTGAGTTTATTAGTGAACCAATATGTCTGCCAGTGAAGATGAGGTCCTGTTGATCTACCGGTTGAGCCAACTTCACCAATAACCTGATTACGCTCTATCTTCTGCCCCTCTTTGACCTTGGTTTTACTTAAATGAAAGTATTCAGAGCTCAATCCCAAACCATGATCAATGAAGATAAAATTACCACTAAAATAGAAATCATCTACCATTTTCACAACGCCATTAGCCATAGCTCTTACGTTAGCCCCTTGTCCTTTCGCAATGTCAGTACCGGAATGGATACTTTCTTTAGTACCATTATAAACTCGTTTAGCACCAAACTTTGTGGAAATACGTCCAGTATATACAGGTCTCTGGAACTCATTAAAGTATTGTGTTGCTGTTTCTGCTAATGCTTTCCGTGTGCTTACTTTTGCATGATATTCACGTTCTAAACGCTTTTTAACTTCCTCTGTTCTGGGAGGATTAATCATCTCAGGCGTTACAGTTATTGAGTCTATTTGTCCTGAATCATAGGCTACTACAGGAAGATTTATCTGCAACCTGTTTTGATCATCCAGTTTGATGACAAGAGTCCCATTCCTACTTTTTGATAACCCAAATCCAAAGGCAAACTTATCTCTATCCACCTTTAATTCTCTTCCGTTAAACCTTACAGATTCCACTTCCTGTTTTAAGGTTCCGAGTATTAAACCACTTTCAATGAAGTCACCTTCCAGCTCTACTATTTCAGTTGCAACAAGAGATAATGAGATTAAGAACATCACAAATATTATTACGATTTTGCTCATCAGTTAATATCTCCTAAATAGATAGGACCATCATATTTGCTGTTCATCAGCTTATCTCTAAGCGTTTGAGGATAGAGTCTATAATCCATCAAATTATCAAGTTCCAGCCATTCGATGCCTACCTGATAAGGATCTCCATGTTCTCCCATTGTTGGTTCTGCATCACCGATTATTGTTGTTTCAAACATAAATTCAATCTGATGAACGTGATTGTCATATTCAGCAAACTCATGGTTATCCGATAAGTATTCTCGAATAAACATTAGTCTCCCCGGTTCAACATCAACTCCAACCTCTTCAATACATTCACGCTTAAGTGCATCAGGCATCAGTTCATATTTCTCCTGTCCCCCACCAGGTAAAAGGTAAAACGTTCCCATTTCATCTTCACATTTGATTGTGAGTAATCTATTATCTCTGATTATTATCGCTTTTATTGAATTTCTTATCTTCTTATCCATAAATAATTCCTCTCTGCTAAACCAAACAAATTGATGAATGCTGTAAAGCAAAAGTTAGTTACTTTTGAAAGAAGATACGCAGTGATATTTACAATAACTTACTTCTAATTCCAGTCACCTGTGTGACTGGAAGGAGCTTGGGGAAATGGAATTATACTTCGAAGTCGCATTTCCCCGAACTCCCGATGGTCGTAATGGTGACAGCTTAAGAATCACATACACAGCGTGTTTTGCAACAATTTAGCTATATTTATTGTCCTTTTTTCTCACTTTTACTGCTCTATCTTCCAACGCACTGCGTTTGCACTGTGCACGCACTGTGAAGGCACTGCCAACCCACTGTTTCAGTGGGTTCACAGTGCGTGCACAGTGGGAAAACAGTGGGATGACTGCGTTTTGTCTAATGGGTGGCATCAACTGCATAGATACCTATCTCACTAGAAAAGAAAGTTGCTGGAATGAACTAGTTTTTTACATGCTAATTTAACTAAACATAATAAGACAAACCGACACAGTCGGTTAAATCCAGAATTATATATATTTTGTTTGCACAATAGAAATAGAAACATATTTTATACAGGAAACATACTTTGTTTTAGTAGAAATGAGGGAGCAAATTATGGACGAAAAAGAAAGAAGACAAAAAGAGATTGAAGAAGGTCTTATCCTCGCGATGGAGATATTTCCTCCTGAGCTTAATATTATTCCTTTGATTCAAAGACCGATTTTCCCGGGTTTAATGATCCCAATTACATTTTCCGGTTCATTCTACACAGAGTTGATTGAGCAAACATGGGAAAGTGAGGAGAAACTACTTGGTGCAGTATTTTTGAAACAGACAGCTGAAGGAGAACTTGACGAGGAAGATCTCTATAGCATTGGAACTGTAATAAAAATCTATAAAGTAATACATTTAGAAAATGACTCTATTCAGATTATTGCTCAAGGTTTGAAAAGATTTAAAAGAGTTAAGCAAATAGAAATGGATCCTTTCCTCAAGTGGGAAGTAGTATATCTTAATCAGAAAGAACCGAAGGTTACTCCGGAGATTAAAGCATATCTTTTAGAGATAATGAATAGTATTAAGGAGTTATTGAACATCAATCCGGTAGTTCAACAACAGATAAAAATGCTTTTTACACAAGTGTCGTATGATAAACCTTCCATGTTTATTGACATGGTCTCTAACATAATCCAAAGTGAAACTTATGAGATGCAGGATTTACTTGAGTCGATAGATATTATGGAACGTGCTAAGAAGCTTCTCATCCTTATTCGCAAAGAGATAGAAGTAGGAAAAATACAGCAGGAAATTGAAAAACAAATTGAAGAAAAGATGTCTAAGCAACAACGTGAGTTCTTTTTACGTGAACAGCTTAAAGTGATTAAGAAAGAACTTGGTATGGAAGTTGACGATACAACTGCTGAGATAGAGAAGCTTGAAAAACGAGTCAAGAAACTGAAACTTACTGATGAAGTACGTGAAGTAATTGAAAGAGAGATAAATAAACTTAAGATAATGCAACCCGGTGGCCCGGAATATACTGTTACTCAAAACTACCTAAATCAGCTAACAGAGCTACCTTGGGGTATATACTCTAAAGACAATCTTGATTTAGCAAAAGCTCGCAAGATACTGGATCAAGATCATTTTGGACTTCAGGATGTGAAGAAGATTATTTTAGAGTATATTTCAACAATCATTAAGAGTGGAAATCTCAGTGGTACAATACTTTGCTTTGTTGGTCCTCCGGGTGTAGGTAAAACCTCAGTTGGAAAGTCAATAGCACATGCCCTTAATAGAAAGTTCTATAGATTTAGCTTGGGTGGGATGCGAGACGAAGCAGAGATTAAAGGCCATCGCAGAACCTATATTGGAGCACTCCCGGGTAAGATAATCGAGAGTCTTAAGCGTACTGGAACTTCTAATCCTGTTATTATGCTTGATGAGATTGATAAACTGGGCAAGAGCTTTCAAGGAGACCCCGCATCAGCCTTGTTAGAAGTTTTAGACCCTGAGCAAAACAAGGATTTCTTAGATCACTATCTTGATGTTAGATATGACCTTTCAAAGGTTCTTTTTGTTACTACTGCAAATCAATTAGATACTATCCCGGGACCACTTAGAGATAGGATGGAGATTGTCTCTGTCCCAGGTTACGTGATGCGCGAGAAAAAGGAGATTGCAAAGCAATACCTGATACCAAGACATCGTAAAGAGCATGGATTGAAAGCTTCTGAAGTCAAAATTACTGATAAAGGTCTTGAGAAGATCATTGAAGATTACTCTCGTGATGCAGGTGTAAGATATCTTGAGCAACAGATTAAGAAGATTATGAGACAAGTAACCCTCAGAATGGCAGAAGGAAAAGGTGATTCATTCTCAGTTAGTGTGAAGAATGTGCAAGAGTTCTTAGGCAAACCTTTATTCAGTCCGGAACATCTTTACAAGAGACAGATACCGGGTGTTGTACTCGGTTTGGCATGGACACCTTATGGTGGCTCAACCCTATACATTGAAGCTTCATCATTTATGAGAAAAGGTGGTGGTTTCAAGCAAACAGGACAACTTGGAAACGTAATGAAAGAATCTTCAGAAATTGCCTATTCTTATATACGGTCTATCATCTGCAACGATAAAGAGGTTTGTGACTACTATAATGAGAACTATATTCATATCCATGTTCCCGCCGGAGCAACACCAAAAGATGGACCGTCAGCAGGAATAACAATGGCATTGGCTCTCTACTCCTTGATCCATAAGAAGCCTATAAGAAAAGGCTTAGCAATGACAGGAGAACTAACGCTGACAGGTAAAGTATTACCAATTGGTGGAGTTCGAGAAAAAACTATAGCAGCTAAGCGAGTTGGAATTAATGAGCTGATCTTCCCAAAAGACAACCAAAATGACTTTGAGGAGCTTCAGGATTACATCAAAGAGGGTGTTACAGTACATTTTGTAGATTACTTTAAGGAAGTACTTGATATAGCGATTACTGTCTAACAAATAAGTGAATTAGATATTTAGATTAAGAAAAAATAATATATGATGTGAGTGCTAGTAAATAGTGGCACTCACATCATTATTCTATTCATAAATCTTTTAGCAAACAATTATTACATTGACAATGGAACTTCTTCTCTTCATTTTTGTATAAGTTATCATTAGGTTTATCATGTAGTTATATATAAGTTGCGATAAACTTGTCTAACCATTCTAGAAAGGAGATGTACTATGAGGAGAAACTACTGTCTATTGATTTTAGTCACAATCTTTATAGGGAACCTATTGGGAGTCGGAGGTGATGACTTTACTTCCGCTGCTCTTATTCAATATCTTCCCTATACAGATTCCGGTGACACATCGTTGTTAACCAATACTACCGGGAACGCAACCCCTGATGCAATCTATGTTTTAAATTCATTAGTTCCATTAACAAATGTCGATATCAGTCTTATGAATTCAAGCTATGACACATATCTAAGACTTTATGATTCGGATGCCATAACTATGTTACTTTCAAATGATGATTACGGTGGATCGTTCTGCTCTGCGTTAATGGATCTGACCTTGGATGCAAACCATATATACTATATCGTTGTTGAGGGTTGCGGGGGCTCTGGAGAATACGTTATTGATATTACTTCTGATTATTCAGGTTCTATAGTTGATTTAGATGCTCCAATGCCTGTTTATAATGCCTACCCTGCAATTGGTTCTTACAACATTCCAACAGATTTTACTTTAAGTTGGGATTTTGGTGAGAATACTGAGACATATGATTTATATTTCGATATTGTTAATCCACCAACTACCCAAGTTGTAGATGGAGCAATAGCCGGGGATAGTGCAGCAATAAATTTAACAAATTTAATATCAGGAACTTACTATTATTGGAAAGTTGTCTCGCATAACACTATAACAACAAATACAAGTGTTTCTGAGTTTAACTTTCAAACGGCTTTTGAATCGAATATAATAACTATTGGTGATGGTGATTTAGAAGATTGCCGATTACCAATTGAACCTTATAGAGATTATAGTTATACTCAAACTATTTATCATCAAAATGAGATTAATCTATCGCATAATTATATTACCAATATTGCTTATCACTTTAACCAGGGTGGTGATCTTGAGATGAGTAGAGAATGGGTTATTCTATTAGGGCAGACAACCAACAGTGAGTTTCAAGATACAGATTCATGGATACCTTATTCGGAGTTAACAGAAGTATATCGTGGTGGAGTGCCACCAATTCATGCTGACGGTTGGATTGAGTTTCCTCTTAGTACTCCTTTCTTCATCGATAACACAGAAAATCTTGTTGTAGCTGTTGCAGAGAATCAACCTGATTATGACTCTTCATATCAGGATTTTTTCTGTACAGCGACAAGTGAAGCGAGAAGTCTTTGCTATTACGATTGGGATGAGACTAACCTTCAAAACCCTCCTGTAGCAACCGAGCTGTCCAATAACATACCAAATATTAGAATGATAACTGAAGTTGTGTCAACTACACCACTCGTATATCAATCACATAGTCTAGTTGATTTCCATGACACCTATATCCAAACAGCTACCGAACCGGTATTGGCTGGAGTTTATAATGTTAGTAGCAGTGATATAACTATTGAATCGGTTACATTAGATGACACTGTGAACTTTGCGCTTGATGATAACAATACTTATCCAATGGTATTGCAGAGCTTTGATGGTGCAGAATTCAATATTACTTTCCATCCACCTTTAGTAGGCCAAATATCAGCGAACATTGTAGTTACTGATAACTTAAATCAGACATATACTATACCGTTGATAGGTAATGCAATTGATTATGCCGGAGGAGAATATCCATATCAGGAAGCTTTTACTTATAGTCAAATGCCAGGTGGTTGGACTGCAAGTCCGGAAGTAGATGGTTGGTGTTTACATGAAGCCCACTCCGGGTGGGATCCTGATTCATATGGCGATCCAAATGATTTTATCAGTATACATCACGATGCAGATGATTCACCTAAACATCTATACTCACCATATTTTAATCTAGCAGGATTAACCGCTCCAGAGCTATCTTTCGCTTATTGGATTGATGAATGTGATGAAACTTCCTATATTACAATAAATGTTTTACAAAATGGAAACATTGTAAACACACTTGTGAACCTTGAGGAAGATAGCCAGGGATGGATTTATTTACAAATTCCTTTGTCTGATTTCATAGGTCAAACAATAGCATTTGATTTTGAAGGAGTAAGAGCAGATCACTATTCAGCAATAGTTGGGCTTGATCATGTTGCAGTTTATGATGCAGATATGCCACCAATAATGACACATGTTCAAGATCCTTGGTCCGGTGCAATAAACATCCACAATCCTGCCGAGTTATCCTGGAACTATGCTCCTGCAGCAACAGGTTACTACCTAAGCGTAGGTACGGACAATCCACCTACAGATTTTCATTATATGTTGGATATCGGAAATGTTTTAAACTATGACTTATATGGTTTGTTAACGGGAACTCAGCATTACTGGCAAATTATTCCCTATAACGCTAATGGATATGCTGATCCATGCCAGATTTGGAGATTCCACACTTACGGGAACCTTCCAAATCCTCCAATCTTAGAGTATCCTTTAGATAATACAATTGAAGCTAATTTAACTCCAACCTTCTATTGGGATAATGACCTGGATTTCCAGGATGGGTATAAATTGTATGTTGGTACAGACAACCCACCAACCTCTGTGTTGAATGGCTTTGATGTAGGTCATGAAAGAGAGTATCAGTTGCAAAACAACCTAGCTTATGACACATTATACTATTGGAAAGTTGTTTCATACAACGCTGAAGGAGATGCTCCAAATTGCCAGATTCGCTCATTTAGAACGAGAGATTATGGTACTGTTGTCATAGGAGATAATCAGTCCTATACATCAAAGAATCCGATTAGACCATGTGCCGATTACTCATACACACAGAATATTTATCCTGCTTCTGAATTTGATTATTACGGATATATTCATGATGTTTCCTACCACTACAATGGAACTGAGGGATTAGTGAACAGTAATAATTGGTCAATATACATGGGATTAACCAATAGAAGCGAGTTTTACACTTCTAATACACCTGTACCTCTTGATAGTTTAACTTTAGTTTATGATAATCAATTTGATGGACCGACAGAGGATTGCTGGCTTGATTTTGAACTAGATGAACCATTTTACTTCGATGGTTCTGAGAATTTAATCATTGGGGTTGTAGAAAAATCTCCCGGTCTGAGTTGGACCAGTGAAGGTTTCTATAGTACTTCTGTATATCCCGAATACCGAAGTTTGAAAGCATATAGAGATAATGATCCAATTAACCCGGCAAACCCTCCCTACTTAAGTCGAAACAGTTTTATTGCCAATACTAGATTCAGTATGAGTCAATCTAATAGTGATTCTGTTTATTGTGTAGTTGATGATGATTTTGAAGACTATGAAGACTTCGTCACAGATTTTGGTGGGTGGACAGTTTTGTCACAAAGTAACAGTTCAGTTTCAAACTTTCTTAATGGAGTTAGTATACCAAGGGATGAGGATATATATGGTTATTGTATCTTCAATCCGGATTCAACGGTACCACCATTACAAGACGCAGATCCATATTCAGGTGAGAAATACGTCGCATGTATAGGTGTTGAAGGATACCAAAATGATGACTGGTTAATTTCACCAATAATCCAGCTTAGCAACGACCAAGCATCTTTGGAATTCGTTTCCCGTTCATATTCAATTGACATTGCACCTGAGCAGTTTCAAGTCGCAATATCAGATGGTAGTCTTAATCCGGATGATTTCAGTATAATCAGTGGTTATTCACCGGTATTTGTACCTGAGAACTGGACACTATTCCAATATAGTCTTAACAATAACCTTTCTGAAGATATAAGAATAGCAATTCATTGTACATCTAATCAAACAAATGGATTTTTGATGATTGATGATATTACAATTGCAAACACAGGTGCAACTGTTGAAAATGGAGATGTTTCAAATAATTCAATCATCACCACACTTTGCAACAATTATCCTAATCCATTTAATCCCGAAACAACAATTATGTTTACTGTCAGTGATAATGCAGTGAGAACAAAAATCTCTATCTATAATATTAGAGGAGAAAAGACTCAAACGCTTGTAAATGAGCATCTACCTGTAGGCAAACACTCTGTTGTTTGGAATGGCAGAGATCATAGTAATAAGCAGGTAGCATCTGGAGTATACTTTGTAAGAATGAAGTCTGGTTCATACTCCTCAACAAAGAAGATGATATTGATGAAATAAACATATTAAAGGGGCTTTTGACAAAGCCCCTTTTTTTAACCTCTGCAAGTAGTATAACTCATTTTCATTTCAGTTTAACCTTTTCGATTTCACCAAAAACATAGTATATCTACATCAATTTTAGAACATGTTCCCACAAAAATCATGATAAGTAGGTTTTTTATTGACTAATGCAATCATCTTTAATAATTATTAATGATAATTACAAGATGGAGCAATATATGCGAAATTATACATTTAGTTCTGATCCTGAAATCAATGAAATGCTAAATACTGTTGTTGATACAATCAACTTCCATGCTCAGAGACAGCTTGAGCATATCAAGCAGTTAACTCAGATTGGTGAAGCATTATCAAGTGAAAATGATATTAACAAGATTCTTGATTTGATCCTACAAGAAGCACTGGAATATACGAATTCTGATGGAGCCACAATTTATACTGTTAGCTCAGATAATCGCTCATTAGAGTATAAACTTGTTTATAATAGATCCATGAATCTGCATATTGGTGGTACTCATGGAGAATTAAACTGGCCGGTAGTACAGCTTTTTGATGAGCAGGGGAATAAGATTCTAAAGAATATGGTCTCATATGTGTTCCATACAAAGAAGATTCAGAACTTTGATGATGTATATAAACAAAACATGTTTGATGCAGAGAAAACAAGGGAGATTGACAAAACAAATAGCTATAGAAGTAAATCTATGGTGGCAATCCCACTTAAAAATCATGAGGGAGAAATCCTAGGTGTAATTCAGCTAATCAATGCTATGGATAAAGAAAACAACATAATAAGTTTTTCTCCTGAACATATAGTTATGCTAAACTCACTTGCATCTCAAGCCGCAATATCTCTTTCCAATAAACATCTTATCGAAGACTTGGAAAAACTAATCAGGCAGGTTATCAAAGCAATTGCGGTGGCAATCGATAAG
The DNA here is from genome assembly GCA_963677495.2 of Cloacimonadales bacterium (SeqCode). Classification (GTDB taxonomy): domain Bacteria; phylum Cloacimonadota; class Cloacimonadia; order Cloacimonadales; family JAFGVF01; genus Zophobacter. Next base: position 126,205 of record CAXXOU010000004.1, on the reverse strand, counting down.
AAATCTAAGTATACCGGTGGACATATAGCTAAAGTAGCAACACTGACTGAGATGATTAGTAACTCGATAAATGATGCTGACTTCGGGCATTTCAAAGATTTGAACTTTAATGCTAATGAAATCGCCGAAATCTCTATAGCCGGATGGATGCACGATGTTGGTAAGATATCAACTCCTGAATTCATTATGGATAAAGCTACAAAACTAGAAAAGATGATGGATGGTGTAGAAATCATCAGGCTCAGATGTCAGTTAATCCAGCAAGCTATGCTGAAAGAATCACATAAACCCGGAGTGGATAATGAAAACCGAGAGAAATCTCAGTTATTAATCAATCAAGTTCATGACTATCTTGAGTTCATCGAAGTTGCTAATGTCGGTGGTGAATTCCTTTCTGATGAAGCGATTGACAAACTCAAAGAGATTCATCAATTCAGATATTATTCAGATGGAGAAGAATACTATATTATAAACGACTTTGAGCTAAAGAACCTTAGTATTAGAAAAGGAACATTTACACCTGAAGAAAGAGAGATCATGAACAACCATGCTCAAGTATCATGGGATATACTTTCTGAATTAAGCTTCCCAAGAAAATACAAGAATGTTCCATTATATGCTGCTTCTCACCACGAAAAGTTAAATGGTAAAGGTTATCCTAAACATCTTAGTGCTGAGCAGCTACCTATCCAATCACGTATTTTGGCTGTTGCAGATATGTTCGAAGCATTAACAGCTTCTGATAGACCATATAAAAAAGGTAAACCTTTAACTGAGACGTTTAAAATTTTGGGTCTTGCTGTAGGAGCTAAAGAGATCGATAAACATATTGCTGAGTTCTTACTGGATTCAGATATCTTTATTGAATATGCTAAACAATATATGATAGACAGTAATGGTGACTTCAACCATCAAATTGATACTATTGACAAAGAGGAGTTAAGAAAGGTTTTCTATGAAGCCATTAAGTAAGAATGCTTGTAAAGATTTAAAGAAACTCCAGCAAAAGAAGTTTAGGAAACTTAAGAAGCAGGTAGTTGTAGAGGGGTATCGAACAGTTGAACAAGTCATAAACAATGGACTTAGACCTATTGAGGTATATATTAAACAAGGGAATTCTCACAAAGACTTTCCGTTTCTTGAAGATGTAAGAGTTGACTACTATGATGTAACTCCTCAACAAATGAAATCGATATGTGATACAGAGCATCCACAAGATATAGCATGTCTCTTCCCTACAAAATCAAAAGCTGTTACTAAGCATGATTTTATACTATATCTTGATGGGATATCTGATCCGGGTAATCTTGGTACAATCATTAGAACCGCTGTAGCAGTAGGTGTTTCAGGAATACTATTATCAGAAGATAGTTGCGAACTCCTATCTCCAAAAGTTATCCGTTCATCCCTTGGTACTGTGTTTAGCGTTCCTGTAGAAATTGGATCTCCGGATAAACTATTGTCTCTTTCAGGGACCAAGATTGGTGCAGTTTTAGAAGATTCAATCGATATTAGAGATATGGAGATACCCAAAACCAATATAGTCTTAGTGATAGGATCTGAAGCCCATGGAATTAGAGATGAGATAATCAAGCACCTTGACCACAAAGTCAGATTACCTCAAACGGATAACATTGAGTCACTAAATGCTGCGATCGCCGCTTCGTTATTCATGTATAAGTTGAAAGGATTGATTTAATGAAGTTAGACGAAGTAATAAAGAAGAAAATCTGGCTCGCACCACTTGCCGGTTACACAGATAATGCTTTCAGACGCATATGCAAAGAATGTGGAGTCGATGTACTTGTAAGTGAGATGGTTAGTGCAGATGGTCTTGTATATGGTCAAAGTAATACTATTAAGTATGCTAAATCTACTGAAGAACAGAGACCTTACTTTGTTCAAATATTTGGTAATAAACCCGAGATAATGGCAAAAGGTGCAGATATCATTGCTCAGCTTAAACCGGACGGTATTGATATAAACATGGGATGTCCGGTAAAGAAAGTTGTAAAACGGGGAGCTGGCTCAGCATTAATGCAGACACCAGAGTTGGCGATGGAGATAGTAAAAGAGGTAAAAAAAGTACTCTCAGGTACCGGAATAGTTCTCTCTACCAAGTTCCGTTCTGGTTGGGATTTCGATTCTCTAAACTATCTTGATTACGGTAAAAGAATGGAAGATGCCGGTGCAGATTTAATGTGTTTACACCCAAGAACCAGATCTCAGCTCTTTTCAGGCACTGCAAACTGGGAACATATTAAAGAGTTAAAGAAAGCTGTTTCTATACCTGTTATCGGAAATGGAGACATAAATGATGTTCTAACTGCAATAGAGATGTTTGATTCAACAGAATGTGACTCAATTATGATTGGAAGGGGTAGTTTAGGCAAACCTTGGATATTCAAAGAGATCAGAGCTTACCTAGATGGTGAATATTCAGTTCCTTTGGATTTCTATTATAAATACAAAATCGTGGAAAAGCATTTAAAATATGTTCTTGAGGACAATGAGAATAAACAAGAACAAGCAGTTAAAGAGTTTAGAGCACATGTTAGTACTTATACTAAAGGAATTCCCGGAGGTTCTAAGACTAGAAACTTAATCAATCAGACTACTAATGTTGATACAATCATGAAAGAATTAAAAAAGCTGTTTAGGATATAGATGGATAACATTGAAAAACTATTAATGAATGCAAGAGAGTTAGCAAGTACAAATTGGTTAAAAGCTGTAAACTTCATTAGAGATGGAATTGCTAACAACCCGGAAGAGCCTGCATTATATGAGCTAATGGGAGATATTTACTTACAAAAGAATGTTCCTAATAAAAGTATTGATTTATATAAACTAGCAATCAATAGTGGTGGTTCCAACCAAGAACTAATTGGTAAAACTGCTGATGCATATTTGATGATTGACGATTTTATCTCTTCACTCAAATATTTTGATATGCTAGAAGACTTACCTATCCATCTTGTACACAAAAAAGTGTTCGTTCTTCACAGATTAAATCGTTTCAATGATGCTATAAATCTTCTTGATGAATACATTGGTGATTCACCCTACCCTGAAACGTTCATACAATATATTGAAATTCTAGCACAGTCAGGTCAATTTAAAAAGGCTCTTGAATATGTTAAAATTGGTAGATTGGAATTCGATAACGACGCTAGGATTATTGCTTTAGGTGGAATAATTCAATACATGATTGGTGAAAACTATCTAGCTTGCAAGGCTTTTAATCAGGTAGAAAGAAAACTTCATGATACAGCTTGGCGACTTAGATACATCTACATTTATGCTCGTGCAGCTATAAACGCAGGTTTTTATGAGAAAGGGATAACATTACTTGAAGATTATATCCTAAAAATTAACACTGACATAGATGCTTTCAGATTCTATTTAATAGCATTAGAAAACAATGGTGAGGTCTCTAGGGCTATCCAACTCATAAAGAAATTAGAAACTAAGCCAGACATGAAGGAGATTACTTTAACAACAATGAAAGTGAGTTTAAACTATTATCTAAAGCAAAGAGATTAGTTCTTGTATAAGTATGGTTGTAAATCAGGTTTAACCCTAGCCTTATTGAACAGAAATCTATACCTAATTGTAGCAACATTCCTATAGCTCTTTCGTGAGAAAAATGGTCTTTTTAAATTCTCTATTGTTAAGGGAGAGATTCGTCTATTGTTTGCTAAGTTTTTTGCAACAACAGACAAGTTACTCCTTAGTTTTCGAGTGAAACTCTTTTTACTAAGTGCTTTCCCACCTAAAGCAGGGCCCATTCCAATCTGTGCAGCTCCTTTATAATCAAAGCCACACATTAAACTCCAATTTTTAAATACATCTACTGCGACTTCATTTTGGTTGCTTTCAGGGAATCCTGAGTTAACGAGCAGAAAAGTAGAAATATCTTTTTTAGGAAGCAATGTTTTTTTAGAATAAACTCTTTCAAAAAGATATGTAACATGGCTTGGTAAAGCACAAGAATATAAGGGAGATGATAAGATCAGTATATCAACTTTCTCGAGATAGTTTATAATCTCTGAAAGTTTAGCAAAATTTGCAAGTATATGAATAGTATGACATCGAACCCCCTCATTCTCAAGTTTTTCGATAAGATAGCTGGCAATTGCATATGAGTTAGATTTTTTAGCTTTCGGACTTCCCATCAATATCAAAGCTTGCACAATAGCTCCTCTTTCATAATTGTGCGCATTCTCGCACACTCTTTAGTTGCATCACTCTCACGATGGAGCAATAATGTCGCCGTGTTGGCAACCGGCATCTCTTTCTGCATCTTCTTTACATATCTAATAAAAGTATCACTAACTTCCTCTATTGATTCTTTGGGTAAAATCCCAATAAAATAGATCCCTTTTTTTGGGGGGTATCTTAGCACGTGGTGTGTCTCATCTCTTTCTTTGATGAAGAAAGGTTGAAACATACTTACTGATCGATCAATACCAACTTTTAATGTTGATGTAAAACTTCCAAAAATTACATCTCCTAAATATATGATAAAATCACAGTTAACTTGTTCTTTCATCACTGTTTCCATATCGTCCTCAAACCTGCATTTTCCAGGATTTTTAAACCAGCAATCCAAGCAACCTATGCATGGAGTAATATCAAGTTTATCCAACGAAATGATTTTACACTCTAGCGACTCATTGTTCAAATTCTGAATAAAACAATCCCTAAGAACACTAGCAAATTCATCATATATTCCACATCCATCAATAACGGTTACTTGCATTTCCCCTCCGCAAGATATTTGGTTGTATTTTATCAAAATTGAATAAAAGATGTCAAACAATTATTGATATATATCATCTGTTTCAATTTAAAAATGGAGATAAGTTCCAACTTATCTCCATATCGTCAGATAATAATCTTAGTTATCTATTTAACTTTCAACACCTTCACAGATGATGATTGTTTATTGTGTTTTGCCCTAATAAAATACAATCCTGTTGCAACTTCTTTACCTTTACTGTTCTTACCGTCCCAATACACTTCATGCTTATTGTTACTATTCAACTTCCTGACTAGTTGTCCCCTTAAGTTAAATACACTAATATCTGTGATTGATTTTTCATCGGTTTTGAAGACAGTTGATGATGTAAAAGGATTTGGAAATACATGTAGCTTTACTGTCTGCATCTCTTGAACATCATTGCAATTTTCTGTTGTATTATTCCAATTAAACGTTAATCTCCTGGAATGATACCAGCTACCATCATCCCAGTATGAGTCAATTTGTTGTGAATTATTACCATTAGTATCATAGAAATAATCTGTTCTGGAATCCGGGATCCATGCATCTGTTAACCAATATTGTAGAATTATTTCTGATAAGTTTTCATCATCATCCCATGCATAATCCTCTATTGTATCTGGGACCCAATCAATTCCACTCCAATGTTCTTCAGTTATCGAACTTGTCATACCAACAAAACTAACATCATTGAGTATCATAGAACGTGGCATCAAATGTGCTAAGGCTTCTATAAAAGATTGACCTGTAGTATTATCATTAGGGTGATATTGATTAGTGTATCTCTTATTGAGATCCCAGTTTAAAGAATCAACTGATGTTTCAATTGTTTCATTAATGATTCTTCCCTGTGCATCATATGTAAATGTTGAATGTTCCCATTCATCCATTGGTCTATCTAAACCTGTCTTATATGAAAACATTTCAAACTCTGAACCTGTATTATATTGGAACATTGTCTGATTAACTAACATCTCGTTCCTATTCACAAATCCATATAGATAAACTCGATAATTAGTTAATCTTGCTGAGTCATCATAGTCAGCTTCATGACGTGCATAAGGGAATACCATCCCCATCATGTTAAAATAGTTGATACCTTCTATGATATATTCGTAGGTTTCATCATATGTTAGAATGGTCTTTGCAACTTCCTCCCAACTTGCAGTTGAAACATTCCAGCTTTCAACTACAATTGAGTCAATTGCCGATGTATGTAAGGGATTATAGTAATATATACTTCTTTCAGAAGGATTCCAATTACCCTCACTATCATATTCTCTTAATACTGACGTTATGTTCCACTCACGTGACACGTTAAATGGTGAATTTGTTTGGTTCATTTGGTTACTTGGTAGAATTGCAGACATCAACAAAGGTATACACAAAACAAATGCAAATAAGATACGTTTCATCTTTCATCTCCTTTAACTGATTTGTTGTTATCAAGTAACAAGGTAAAATTGCATCATATTTTAGACCTCTTACCTTGATACAGAACTAAATCACAAACCTAACCGGTAAGCTATGCTAGGTTTCTTGCCGTAATCTTATCTCTTTATTGCGGTTACCTCAAAAGGGTCAGCCTATAATTTACTTACAGTTATTTTCTGTCAACTTATTTTATATTATACTACACTCCAAGTATACCTTTGGCATATAATAAAACGGCTCCGTTTACCGGAGCCGTTTATCTATTTCTTAGCTATATAATATCTTATAACTCTCTAGCAGCAGCTTGAGCAGCAGCAAGACGTGCGATTGGTACACGGAAAGGAGAGCAACTTACATAGTTAAGTCCTGTTCTGTGACAGAATTCAACTGATTTAGGTTCTCCACCATGCTCACCACAAATACCAACCTTAAGTTCAGGTCTTGTAGTTCTACCTTTCTGAACACCCATTTCAACAAGCTGACCAACACCTGTCTGGTCTAAGCTTTCAAATGGATCAACATCAAGAAGTTTTGCATCAAGATATACATCTTTGAATTTACCATAATCGTCACGAGAGTAACCGAATGTCATCTGAGTAAGGTCATTAGTACCGAATGAGAAGAACTCAGCGTACTCAGCAACCTGGTCAGCTGTAAGAGCAGCACGAGGAATCTCAATCATAGTACCAACCATGTAATCGATTCTGTCGCCTTTCTCTTCAAATACTTTCTCTGCAGTTGCCTTAATGATTTCAGACTGTAATTTAAGCTCTTGGTATACACCTACGAGTGGAACCATGATTTCAGGTTTTGGATCAAAACCTTCAGCTTTCACGTTAAGTGCAGCTTCAATAATAGCTCTAGCCTGCATCTCTGTGATTTCAGGATATGTGTTACCAAGACGGCAACCACGGTGTCCGAGCATTGGGTTGAACTCATGAAGGTCTTCAACTTTCTTCTGAACTTCTTCAACTGTTATTCCCATCTCTTCAGCCATAATCTTCTGACTTGCTTCCTCATGTGGTACGAACTCGTGTAATGGTGGATCAAGAAGACGCACTGTCACACCAAATCCGCTCATTGCTTTGAAGATACCTTCGAAGTCTTCTCTTTGGTAAGGAAGAATCTTTTCAAGAGCTACTTTTCTGCCTTCAACATCTTCAGCAAGAATCATTTCACGCATAGCTTTGATTCTTTCACCTTCGAAGAACATATGCTCTGTACGGCAAAGACCAATACCTTCAGCACCGAAGTTACGTGCAACTTCAGCATCGTGTGGGCTGTCAGCGTTTGTTCTAACATACATTCTTGTGAATTTCTTTGTAAGGTCCATTAACTTACCGAAGTTTCCTGAAAGCTCAGCATCGATTGTAGCGATATTACCTTCATAAACTTTACCGGTTGAACCGTTAAGAGAGATGAAATCACCCTCTTTATATACAACACCATCAACTGTCATAGTTCTGGCTTTATAATCAATTTGAAGAGCACCAACACCTGATACACAGCATTTACCCATTCCACGAGCAACAACAGCAGCATGAGAAGTCATACCACCACGAGCTGTAAGGATACCCTGTGCAGTGTTCATACCTGCAAGGTCTTCAGGAGAAGTTTCGATTCTAACAAGGATAAGTTTTTCATCTTTGTTAGCATTAACGATAGCTTCAGCTTCTTCTGAGAAGAAACAGATTTTACCTGATGCTGCACCTGGAGATGCAGGAAGACCCTTAGCAATTTCTTTAGCACTAGCTAAAGCTTCTTTTTCGAATACAGGATGAAGAAGTTCATCTAATTTACCCGGTTCAACGCGCATAAGAGCTGTTTTCTCGTCGATAAACTTTTCTTCGAGCATTTCAACAGCCATTCTAACCATAGCAGCACCGGTTCTTTTGCCTGTACGAGTTTGGAGTAACCAAAGTTTACCATCCTGGATAGTGAACTCAAGATCCTGCATATCTTTGTAATGGTTTTCAAGTCTTTCTTGAACATCAAAGAGCTCTTTATAAACAACAGGCATAGCTTCTTCAAGTGAAGGATAGTTAGCTTTTCTGTCCTCTTCAGTAACACCTGCAAGTTTTGCCCAACGGTGTGAACCTTCAAGAGTAATTTCCTGTGGAGTTCTGATACCTGCAACAACGTCTTCACCCTGTGCATTGATAAGATATTCACCATTAAAGATGTTCTCACCGGTAGCAGCGTCACGTGTGAAGGCAACACCGGTAGCTGAGTTTTCACCCATGTTACCGTAAACCATTGCTTGAACGTTTACAGCTGTTCCCCATGAATCAAGGAAACCATTCATTTTTCTATAATAGATAGCTCTTTCATTGTTCCAGCTACCGAATACTGCAAAGACTGCTCCCCAAAGCTGGTCCCAAGGACTTTCAGGGAATTCTTTACCGGTATTTTTCTTAACTGCTTCTTTGAAACGAGCTACAAGAACTTTAAGGTCTTCAGTTGTAAGATCAAGGTCATTCTCAACACCTTTCTCTTCTTTGATATCTTCTATAATCTGTTCGAAAGGATCGATCTCTTCTTTTGATGATGGTTTCATATCAAGCACAACGTCACCATACATCTGAACAAAACGACGGTATGAATCCCAAGCAAAACGTGGGTTACCTGATTTCTTAGCGATACCTTCAACAGCATCATCATTCAAACCAAGGTTAAGAACTGTATCCATCATACCAGGCATAGAAACTCTAGCACCTGAACGAACTGATACAAGTAAAGGATTCTCTTTAGAACCAAACTCTGTTCCAAGGATTTCTTCAAGTGATTTTACAGCTGCTTCAACTTCTGCTGTAAGGATATCTTTCATTTTGTCTTCACCAACTTCATAGTACTCAGTACAAACGTCAGTTGTGATTGTGAATCCCGGAGGTACAGGAACACCGATTAAATTCATTTCAGCAAGGTTAGCACCTTTACCACCCAAAAGGTTCTTTAACGAGCTGTTTCCTTCAGCTTTTCCATTTCCAAAGGTATATACTCTTTTTGTTTCAGACATGTTTCCTCCTGTCTTTATAATTCATTAGTAATTTGTAACTTAAATCAACAATGTAAGTTTTCCTGTTTGTTAATTTTGTCAATCTATAATTTCGCCTAAACCGATAGTTTACAATAACTTCATAATTCTTCATTCCACATGTTTACACTGTTTCACTGATTCAATCTTTTTGATTCGATAAGTTTAACTTAGTTAGGAACGCAATTTGCACTATATTATCTATGGAAGTGGAGATAGTGATGTAGTTAGTTGTAGAATAAAGGAAAGAATTGGGAGGAATTATGAGAAATTCCAACACAGTTTTCGAGAAACACTTCTTACTCACTTCCGGTAATATGACCTGTCCGAATGGCTTTTGCGAGGAGCAATTCGGTGCATTAAGAGTGCTTACCGGACGTGATTTGCACGTTACCCGATATGGTAAGGGTGACACTAAGATTTTATTATTGGGAGATTGGTTCGACTACCGAAATCCTGCGTTTTCAAATGAAGAGATTTTAGAGAATTGCTTCACAGCTTCTTCATTTGATGACTTCATCGTTAACACCTATCCCCTTGCAGGTGTATACATTGTAGTCTGGAGATCAGGAAGTGATATTCGCATATTCAACGATATGCATGCATTGAAATCAGTATTCTATAATTATACTGATGGTGTCTTCAATGTTGTGTCTGATCCACAGGTTGCAGCAGATTATCTTGGTTTAAAACCATGCAACAATCCATATTATAAGGAAGCAAGACAATCTATAACCGGTAGAATTGAAGGTTGCTGTCCGGGAATGAATACGGGCTGGCAACATCTCTACAGATTGTCTACCAATCATTACCTTGATGTCCACAAACGAATCGAGATGAGGTTCTTCCCTAATCAACCTCTTACAAAGCTTGGATTATCAGATGCTGTTCCTCGTATTTCAGAGATGTTAAAGGGATATATTAGAGCTGCTCAATTAAGAAACAATGTTTCATTTGGTTTAACTTCCGGCTGGGATAGCAGAATACTTCTGAGTTCGGTTGAAAGCAATAGCGATATGCAATGCTATACACTCAGATATCCTGATTCAAGTGATGAGAGTGAAATTAGTGCATCCCTATGCAAAGTGATGGAGCTTTCTCATAAAAGTGTAAACTGTAATGCAGAGCTCCTGGACAAAGATTTCTATACATCTATCAAGGGAGTTATTGATTCTCCGGTGAAGAACGATATTAGAATACTTGAAGCAATGAAGAGATCAGGTATTAAAGGAGGTATTGATATTAATGGTATCACCGGTGAAGAACTCAGAGGACGTCATCGTCGCGGTTTAAGAGTAAACACTATTAATGCAATATCTGATTTAATGGGATACCCAAACTCTTCCTACCTTCAACGTGAGTTAGAGAACTGGCTGGAAACAAACCTTGAACTCTGCAAGAAGACAGGTATCTATTATATCGATAAACTCTATAGTGACCTCTATTATCCAACTGTTAAAGCTAAAAGCATAAGAACATTCGAGCATGTTGTTGATACTATGGTTCCATATAATAGTAGAGACCTTTTTATCACATGTAACTCTGTTTCACTAAGACACAGAACTCCGTTCAACCCTAGATTGATGAGAGAAGTTGTTATGTACAACAAACCTGAACTATTGGACATTCCAATAAACCCGGGCAAGAACCTTTCTCAACAGCTACTTTCGAAAGTAGGAATCTACTATCCGGCTGTGACAATCTATGATGCTGTAAGATAACTAACAACTTAAAGTTTAGTATAAGCCTATCAGTTAACGATAGGCTTTTTTATTCTACCGCATAATAGTTATAACTTTTATGTTCAACAATAATTAAACTACTATAATTTATATCATCTTTCCATCCTCTAGAGAGTGTGACAAATCATCCCTTTCAAAGATCTTATGGACTATGCTTGAACTTCTAGAGAGCACAAATGCCGATTAATTGCTCTATCATTGCTCTACTACAAAACTGTGGTTTTACACTTGGAGAAGTTATACACACGATGTGGATAACTTTAGGGGTTCATAGGGAGGGTCTAGGGAGGCTAAAGGGAGGAACTAGCGAGATTTTAGGTTTTTAAGGCAATGAAGTAAGGAGGAGAAGTTGATTGGTAGTAGTATGAATGTTAGTATGAATGTTATATCATGAGTATAATTATGTTTGGAGTTACCTAACCATATAAACCATTTGACAAACAAAATATAGATATTACAAATAACACATCAGGTATCTATAAGGAGTTATGATGAAAATCAGCTTTGTTCTAATTATGATTCTATTTGTTAACAAGATGTTTTGTGTAGTAATCGAAATTTTTGAAGATGGGACAGGTGATTATACTACAATCCAAGATGCAATTGATTCTGCGAATAATTACGATACTATCTTAGTGCATCCTGGAGTGTATTATGAGAATCTTACTGTTACAGAGAAAGATATAACAATTATCAGTGATTTTCATGAGTCTCATGATCCTATGGATATTGCGAATACAGTACTTGATGGGAACAGAACCGGAAGCGTAATCAACATAATCGATACTAACTGGATTCAAATCGAAGGGTTTACAATTAGAAATGGTTCAGGTACTTTTGATTTCTTATGTTTTGTAGGTGGAGGAATTAGAGCTGAGGATTCAAGTATTAGAGTTTTTAATTGTGTAATAAAGAATAATAGAGCAGATTATGGTGGTGGGATTTTACTTGATAGCTCATTTTTGAGTCTTGGAAATACTACCGTAAAAAAGAATATTGCTAGTACTTTTGGTGGTGGTTTCTATTTATGTGATTCAAATGTCAGCTTTGGAGCATCAAATATTAATTGTGTATATCTTAATTATGCTGGAACAGGGAACGACTTGTTTAGTACTCCTAATTGCCCCACTCAGGTAGTGTATGTTGATACTTTCACTGTAGCAAATCCAACAATTTACCATGCTTTTCCAACAGACGGATACTCTGAACCTATGTTCCCTTTAGAAAGCAGGTTCGAGTTCATGATACAGAATCATGTGGTTGACGAAGTTGCGTCTGACTTATATGTTTCAACAACAGGTAATGACAATAATAGTGGTGAATCACCAAGTTCTCCCCTAAAAACGATAGCATATGCAATGTTAAATGTAGATTCAGATAGTTTAACACACCGAACAGTCCATGTTGAAGATGGAGTCTATTCTGAAAGCTTAAATCAACAGATTTTTCCGATCCAATTAAAGGATAATGTAAGTATTATTGGTGAATCAGATACCGGTACGATACTTGATGCTGAATCTATTACAGGTTTCTTTCGATCGACCTATCGTGATCGAAATGTTGGGATTAGAAACTTATCACTAATAAATGGTTATGACACTCAAGGAATCCACCTCCACCATGCGATAGATTTCGAGATCGACAATGTTGATTTATCTAACTATATGGGTTCTCGAGAACCTGTTTACATGATATATAGTAGTGGTGATGTAAACAATTTAAGAATTCATGATTGCAGTTCATGGGGAGCATTAAAATTTCATTATTGTGACGATTCTTCAATATCAAACACTAGAATATATGATAATGTTGAATACTCCTCACCAGATGTTTTCAGTTATTCCAGTATTGTTTTAAACACATATAACGGTAGTTTGATGAATATTATCAATACTGAGGTAGTTAATAATATAGAAACATATTCTGAATGGAATACTAGTGGTGTCGGGTTAACAATATCTTCCGGAAACTACCCTACACCTGCAAGATGTAATTTAATAAATTCAACAATAGCAAATAATAGTGCTGATTCATTCTGGGGAGCTGCCATATCTGTTGCTACAGTCTCTAAATTGAACATTGTTAACTCAATATTATATGGGAATACACCATATCAAATAGTGATGAATAATCAAACTTATCAGGAATCATTGTTCGTAAGAAACTCAATAATTCAGGGAGGAGAGGGGAATATCGCACATATTGGTCAGAGTTTTGTCGATTGGCAAGAAAACAATATGAATGATAACCCTTTATGGGATGTTAGTGAAGGATATTACTTTCTGTCTTCACTATCCCCTGCAATTGATAATGGAACTCTAGTTATGCCGGAAGATGTTGAACTTCCAGAGTTTGACCTAACAGGTTTTCCACGAATATATGGAGGTCAAATAGATATTGGTTGCCATGAATGGAATCCTGTTGACATCGACAATGATTACTTACATAGCTCTGAGTACAAATTCTACAACTACCCTAACCCTTTCAATCCAACTACAACTATTAACTACAGTATCCCCGGAAGAGGAAACATCAAGTTAGCAGTATTCAATGTGAAAGGGCAAAGAGTTAAGACATTAGTAAATCGAGAGATGCCATCCGGTGAACATAGTGTTATCTGGGGTGGTGATGATGATAATGGAGTTAAAGTAGCTTCAGGAATATATTTCTATAAGCTACAGGCTGGGACTTATACAAAGACTAAGAAGATGATATTGATGAAATAAAGAGCAATAGGGGTAGTAATACTGCCCCTATATCCAAACACCCCGTCGCTACGCGCCACCCCTCTTTAGAGGGGAATGAACGCCCCGGAGTGACGTTTTACGTAACTCAGCTGTCTCGGCTGAGAAACCAACGACCCGGAGAGACGCTTTACAGGAGACATTATGAAACAGATATTATTTTTACTATATTTACTACCTATTACCCTTATTGCATCCGTTATTAATATCCCGGCAGACTATACTACAATCCAAGAGGGTATAGACGTAGCAGTTGAAGGTGACTCTGTTCTTGTACATCCGGGGACGTACAATGAAGTAATAAATTATGAAGGTAAATCTATATCACTTGTATCCAATTTTGTTTATACACAAAACTCTTTAGATATTCAAAATACAATTCTTAGTGGTGTTGGCTTAAGCCAATCTATAATTACTTTTAATAGCCAAGAAACACCGTTAGCTGTCCTTGAAGGTTTTACCATTGCTAATGGTGGGGATGTTGATGAAGGAGGGGGATGCTATATTTACGGAGCATCTCCAACAATTAGAAGTTGCTGTTTTGAGAATAATTCAAGTACAGTTAGTGGAGGTGCGATCTTTTGCTTCAACTCAAACAGCGTAATAGAAGATTGTGAATTTCATTCTAACTCCTCAGATATGGGAGGGGCAATAAATATTGTTAGTGGTTCAATGCAATCAATTGTATCATGTAAATTCTTTGAGAATCAAGCAAATTATGCTGCTTCAGTGCGAACAATCATTAGCAATCAAACTGATATACAGGATTGTATATTTGAGGACAATCATTCTGATGGATCAGCAGGATGTATTGGGATTATGGGTTCTAGTGTTACTGTGGATCGTTCACTTTTCACTAATAACAGTAGTATAGATCATGGTTCTGTTATTCATAACTATCTACCTTTAGATAGCAATAAACTTATAGTTAAGAACTCAACAATATATAGTAATACTTCGGATTTGGAAAGTGTGATCGCACTAGAGAATGATGCAACACTATTTATGATAAATACAATTTGTAGAGATAGTGGTACTTCTCCAGTATATATTGATACTAGTAGCAATCCTTGCTTGGTTGTAATAGCTTATTCTAACTTTCAGTATGGAACAGAAGCAATAGAGAACCTGAACAGTTCAACTATTATATCTACAGAAAATATTGATCTAGACCCTTTGTTTCAAGATATTGATGAGAATGACTTTACATTGCAACTTCAATCTCCTTGTATAGATAGAGGGACAGCAACATATAGCTATCAAAACGATGTTTTAGTTAATTTTAATGATGAAGACTTTTATGGTTCATCACCAGATATTGGTGCGTATGAATATGGTTTGACACATAATATTGAAACACATGATATACAAAGCTATACATCCTATAGCATATCCAACTACCCTAACCCTTTCAATCCAACTACAACGATAAACTATAGTATCCCCAGAAGAGGAAGCATCAAGCTAGCAGTATTCAACATCAAAGGGCAAAGAATTAGAACACTAGTTAACGAAGAGATTCCATCCGGTGAACATAGCGTTATCTGGTATGGTGATGATGACAATGGAATTAATGTAGCTTCAGGGATATATTTCTATAAGCTACAGGCAGGGACTTATACAAAGACTAAGAAGATGATCTTGATGAAATAGACTAAGCTGGCACCATAGCGACCGAATGGGAGTTGAGGGAATAGCGGAACATAGCAAATTATAGTTGTGTGACAAGACGCACCTACGCAGTTGGTGCACTCCATAGCTTGTTGATCAAGGGATGAGAAATTACTAATTAGTAATTATAAAAGGGCTCTTGCGAGCCCTTGAAAAATCAACTTATAGCATCTTATTAATCGTCTTTATCACCTAATAGTTTGTAGATAATACCACCGAGAATACCACCAACAATTGGAGCAACCCAGAATAACCACAATTGACCAATCCATTGTCCACCGGCAAATAGAGCTACACCTGTACTTCTAGCAGGATTAACTGATGTGTTTGTTACAGGTATACTGATAAGATGGATAAGGGTTAAGCCTAAACCGATTGCGATAGGGGCAAAGCCTGCAGGGGCACGCTTTGAGGTTGCACCCATGATAATTATCAGGAAGAAAGCAGTAAGCACTACTTCAGCTACGAGTGCGGCAACCATGCTATATCCACCCGGAGATAGCTCTCCAAAGCCATTTGAAGCAAAACCACCTAGTTTAAAATCAGCTGTTCCTGATGCAATAAGATATAGAACTCCACCTGCTGCAATTGCACCAACTACTTGTGTGATTATATAAGGTGCAAGCTCTTTTGCAGGGAAACGACCACCTGCCCATAATCCAAAGGATACAGCAGGATTAAGATGACAACCTGAGATATGACCTATTGCATAAGCCATAGTTAAAACTGTTAAACCGAATGCTAAAGAAACTCCTACAAAGCCAATTCCAAGATTTGGAAAAGCAGCAGCTAATACTGCACTTCCGCAACCACCGAATACAAGCCAAAAAGTTCCAACAAACTCCGCACCAAGGCGTTTTGATAATGGATTCATTTTCATACTCCTTTTTTTTACCTCTCCAAGTCTCCGTGCATATACTAACTTCTGCTAAATAGTTGGCAAGATATTTGTTTCTTACTCTCAAACAACTGCAAAAGAAAGATTGACACTAATAAATAGTTAATAATCTGAAGAAGAGGTTATTATGAAAAAATGGAACAATCAAACATTGATACATGAGACTGCTGTCTCAAAAGTATATAAAGTTGTAGATGAGAAAAAAGAAATAAGAGTTCTTAAGGTTATTAAACCTGACTTAAAACCTTCTTTTACAAAGATTACTAAATCACTGAAACCATTCTTGAAGCTTAGGCATGACGCTATTTGCAGAATATACGAGTATGAAATAGTTGGAGATGAATTGCATATCTTAATGGAATTTATTGATGGCTCTCCCCTATCTAGATCCACTCTTGAAATTGACCAGGTGATTAAAACTTTTAAAACGATAGCCGGTGCAGTTGCAATTCTTCATAAAAACAACTTGTTACATCTAGACTTGAAGCCTGAAAACATTATGATTACTGATAGCGGAATCAAGCTCATTGATTTTGATCTTTCGGAAGCTCTTGCCAGCGAGAATAGTGCAAGCCAACAGTTTAGCGGTTCAGTAATTTACAGTTCTCCAGAACAGTGTAATAGGAGTGCTAAACCTGACAGGAAGAGTGATATCTACTCACTAGGCCTTATTCTTCTTGAAATGCTCACAGGAAAATTACAATATAGCGATGCAAGTTTCGAAGAGATAGTTAACTATCATATAAATGGTATAACAGAACAGCTTAATCAGAATCTCAGCAAGCTGTCAGATGAGGTAAAAGATGTAGTTCAAAAAGCCATATCACTTGATCCTACTCAACGTTTTTTACAAGTGGATGATATGATTACTGCTCTGGAAGATAATGAACTCGAAACTGATAACAAAGATGAGGACGAGATTGAAAGTATTCTGGAAGACTACCTTGCGATGCATAAAACTGGGAATACAGAGGAAGCCTTAACGAATTTAGAAGAGTTGTTCCCAACTACTGATGATCCTTTCACTGTATTAAATACTATAATTGCCATTCGAGAAGATAATCCTGATGAGCTTTTACTCAAAGAGTACTCCCGACTGGGAAACCTGTATCTGAGAACGACTGTCATGAAGCTAGCATTGGAACCATTTACAAAAGCAGTTAAACTTGCAGAAGAGCTCAATATACCGGAATATATTCTAGCAGCAAATGACGACCTAGCATGGTTTTATCTAAGGGTACATGAGATTAAGAAATCACGTGAGATTAGCATTAGAATGATTGCATTTGCAGATCAGCAAAAACTGGTTAAAGATAAGATTCGGGCTACCGGAATGCTCGCAAACTCATACTTGGAAGCTGGAGAATATGAGGATGGTAAAGAGATTCTTTTGAATCAGATTAAACTTTATGATGAAATTGGTGACAAACAAGGGTTAGCCAGTACACACTCAAACATTGGACTTTGTGAAAGATCTACTGGTCACCTTAAATCAGCAGAAGAACACTACCTGAAAGCTTTAGAAATAGGAGAAGAGCTTGAGTCTAATAGAATAATTGCTATCTGCTACTCATCGCTTGGAGTAACCTACAACTTGATGGGAGACTACGATAGATCCATCGAATACCTTGAGAAGAAGATAGAGATGGAGAAAGAAGCTAACAATTTACGCGGACTTTCAATCGGTTACTCAAGTTTAGCAAATTCATACAACCAAAAGGGAAGCTATGAAAAAGCTCTGCAATACTATAAACTCCAATATGATATTGATAGCAAGCAAAACAATATTGTTCAATTGATTGCATGCTATTTTAACCAGGCTACAGTCTATTTTAAATTACACCAGTTCAGCATGGCAGAATCCTTCCTAAACAAAGCGATTGATGAAGCTGAAGCAAATCAAATGCCCGGGAAGAAGCTTTTCTATATGACACTTAGAGCATCAATATATGAACGACAAGGCAGATATGATGAAGCTATTCAGCTATCAAAGTATCTTCTTGATGAAGCAGAGAAATCAGACCTGACTGATGTAACTTATGAAGCAACTCTAACTTACGCGAGAACTGCCTTTAATATGAAAGAGGACTTTGAAGTTAGGAATACTGCTATTTTCAACTTAATGAAAGAGCTGGAAACAACAGAGCATGATTCCTTTAAGCTAGAATATTGTCGCTGTATCTTCCAGTTAACAGGAAGCGAGTTACATCGTCAAAGAGCGATTTCGCTGCTAAAACAGTTTAACAATGACACACCTAGTTTACTTTGGGAGAACGGAATTCGAGAGCTTGAAGATAGCTATGAATCTAAGCAAGTAGATACGGAGCTTCTAATACACTCCATGGTGAAACTTATGTCTCCTGAAACAGCTAATGATGAGTTATTACGATACTTGACCATGAGCACTGATGCTGATAATTGCAGAATTGTGACCTTCAATAGAGATGAGAAGTTGATTGAGAATAGCATAGTTAGCAAGAATCTCGACCGTGAAGACCTAGATTTCTCAACCGGAATCATTAAAGAAGCTGCTGAGAAAATGAGACCTATTCTTATTCGAAATGCAGTGAATACAGACAAGTTTAAGACAAATGAGAGTATACTCGGTAAGTCATTCCTTTCAGTGATAACTGTTCCTTTACTGCTTTCCACATCGATTGTTGGGGCTCTTTATCTGGATAGAAGAAACATCTCTAAAGGTGTTTTCACCGATGCGGATGAGAGTAAAGCTGAAAGAATAGGTTCTATACTACTTCCCATACTCCGTAGTTTCCTTTCGAAGCAAACTGATACCTCTGAACTACTTATTCAAGAAAAAACAGGATTTGTTGGTAACTCAGAAGTAATGAGGACACTCTATAAGAAGCTTTCAACAACTGCCCTCGCAGAAGCTCCGGTTCTTATAACAGGTGAATCCGGTACCGGAAAGGAAGTAACAGCTAGAGCAATACATAACCTTAGTCAAAGGGTTAAAGGACCTTTCATTTCGATAAACTGTGCAGCAATACCTGAACATCTGGCTGAAAGCGAGCTGTTTGGTTATACAAAAGGTGCGTTCACAGGTGCAATGTCAAATCGCAAAGGTATGTTTGAATTGGCAAAAGGTGGTTCACTCTTTCTTGATGAGATTGGAGAACTTCCACTGCAGCTACAAGCAAAGTTACTCCGAGCAATAGAGAACAATGAGATCACACCACTTGGCAGTGAGAAAACAGTAAAGACTGATGTTAGAATTATATCTGCTACCAATAGGGATTTACAACAAGAAGTCACTACCAATAAGTTCCGTAATGACCTATATTTCAGGCTCAATGTTTTCAATCTTACAGTTCCTGCTCTTAGAGAACATAAAGAGGATATTCCTCTACTGGCTGAATCTTTCCTGAAATCATTTGCTAAGAAGTATGGAAGAGAAAACAATGGTTTCTCACAAGGAGCAATGGAATTCCTTACAAAACAGGACTATAAGTTAAACAACGTAAGAGAACTAAGAAATATGATTGAAAAGGGCGTTGTTAATGGTGCAATTGACTTCCCAATAACTGTTTCAAACCTGATTGGTGAAGAGACTAACAGTGAGTTGCTTAAGCTAAACCAAGAGACGCTAGAACTTTCTGGTATTGACAGCTTGGATGATGCAATATCCCAGTTTGAAGTGAAGATTATTGAGCAGACATTGAAAGAAACAAACTGGAATAAATCTAAAACAGCAAGTAGACTCAAGACAAGTCGTCCCCGTATCGATAGAATTATCAAGAGACATGGGCTGAAGAAAGGGTAAGAACGTAAAACGTCTCTTTGGGGCGTTGGTTTCTCAGCCGAGACCGCTGAATTACGTAAAACGTCTCTCCGGGGCGTTTATCCCGCCACTTCAAAGAATCACGGAAGTCGGCTTTCACTTCATTATCATGAAGTTCCGGCAAACTCCCTTAATTCTTTGAGGTTAATCAATAGTGAAAGGTATCATCTTCCCAAAAAAGATTATACTTGTTTCGTCGACAACTTGTCCGCTGCCTTTTTCCCGGCAAGATGCCGGGGTACCCATTTAATGCGGACAAGATGTCTGCGTACCCAGTGTATGCTAGAAGTATTACTTCTACATATTGTAGCTGCTCTAGTGCAACTTACAGTTAGCGTATTGTTCACCCCACTCAGCAATCGAATTAAGCAGTGGCTTTAGAGTCTCTCCACATTCTGTGAGGGCATATTCAACCTTGATTGGTGCGAAATCTACGTAAACTTTACGAGAGACAATCCCATCCTCTTCAAGTTTTTTAAGCTGTATACTCAAGGTTCTCTCTGTTATACCTTCTATTTTATTTCTTAGCTCACTATATCTGAGAGGACCTTCCATAAGGTGGTACAAGATTACAGACTTCCATTTGCCACCTATAACAGCCATTGTAAGGCTGGTGCAGCATGGATATTTCTTTCCATTCAAATTAAACATATCTCTTTCCTAGTGTTTATTTCTTAAGAATATGTTTTTGATATAGCTTATATTGTCAATTGTTTTTGGTAAAGTAGCTATAGATATTATAGTAGACTTACCCGCGAGGATGATATTGCTTATGTACCTCAATTAAGTGGGAAGTATCAATGTTTGTATAGATTTGTGTTGTATTAAGACTGGAATGTCCGAGTAGCTCTTGAACTATTCTAAGGTTGGCACCGGCTTCCAAAAGATGAGTTGCGAAACTATGCCTAAAAGTATGGGGAGAGATATGGACTCGCAAGCCTGCCTTTTTAGCTGATTCCTGCACGATCTTCCAAAAACCCATGCGACTCATTTGGTTACTGAATCTGTTTAAGAAGAGGATGTCTGTATCGTTGTGTTTCTTGAAATATGGTCGTGATTCCAATCTATACTTCTCAACATAATTAAAAGCTATATCTGCCATTGGTACAATACGTTGCTTACGACCTTTGCCATGAATCAGCACAACCCTTTCCTGCCAGTCTATGTTATGAACACTAAGCGATAACATCTCTGAGACACGCATTCCTGTAGCATAGAGTAATTCCAGCATTGCTCTGTTTCTAAGAGGTGTATGATCTGTTGGTTCTACAGCTCTAAGTAGTTGCAACATCTGGTCAACACTAAGTATCTCCGGAAGTTTTTGACCGTATTTAATAGATGGGATAGTATCGAAGTCTACATCTATCTCCTCTCCCTCATCTTTGAGGAAAAGGAAGAATGACTTAAGAGCACTTCTCTTTCTTGCAATGGATGTATTCATCAGACCTATCTCTTGAAGGCTAACGAGATAGTTTAAAACATCATCAGATGTGTATTTATCAAGCTTCTTTGCAAAGTCATCATACAAGAGAAAATCAAGAAGGTCACGTTTATAGCTTTCTATACTATTAGGGCTAAGCCCTTTCTCAATCTTCAGAAAGAAGAGATAATTGTTCAGACCCGCAGTTTTCTGCGGGTCTAAGACTTTATGATCACTAATGGACATTAGTTTGTATTATAGTTTGGAGTTTCTTTCGTGATGCTGACATCATGTGGATGTGATTCTTTTAAACCGGCTGAGCTAATCTCAACAAATTCAGCTCTTTCAGAAAGTAATGGAAGAGTCTCTGCTCCCACATAACCCATTCCTGCGCGGAGTCCACCGATAAGCTGATAAAGATAATCTTTAAGAGGTCCTTTGTAAGGAACCATTCCTTCGATACCTTCTGCTACAAGTTTCTTCTCTTCAACATCATCATACTGGAAGTAACGGTCTTTAGAGCCACGTTTCATAGCACCAATTGAACCCATACCACGGTAGGATTTGAATCTTCTACCATTGTAAAGAACAAACTCACCGGGGCTTTCATCAGTACCAGCTAACAAGCTACCAATCATGACTGTGCTTGCACCACCGGCAATGGCTTTCACGATGTCACCTGAGTACTTGATACCACCATCAGCGATGATTGGAATGCCCTGCTTTGAAGCAATCTCAGCAACATTCATTACAGCAGAAAGTTGAGGTACACCAATACCTGCAATCACGCGTGTAGTGCAGATAGAGCCGGGGCCGATTCCAACCTTAATAGCATCAGCACCGTTATCGATAAGATATTGTGCAGCTTCAGGAGTGGCAATATTACCTGCAATAACATCAACACCGGATATGTGTTTTTTTATAGTGTTAATTGCTGTACTTATATTGATATGGTGACCATGAGCAGTATCAATTACGATTACATCTACCCCATTCTCACGAAGAGCTTGAGCTCTTTCCAGATAGTCACCGGTCACACCAATAGCCGCAGCAACAAGTAATCTGTTTCTATGATCTTTGGCAGCCATAGGATAGTCGATAGCATTAAAGATATCTCTTACAGTCATCATACCGGCAAGTTCACCGGTTTTGTTTGTTAAAACCAGCTTCTCAATTCTATGCTTATGGAGAAGATTCTTAGCTTCAGTAATCGATATTCCATGAGGGGCTGTGATCAATCTATCACTTGGAGTCATCAGCTCTTTGATTTTAGTTTCTCTGTTTGTTTCAAACTGAAGGTCTCTATTTGTAAGAATACCAACCGCTATCCCATTCTCATCGACTACAGGGAAACCACCGACACCGTGTTTAACTCTCATATCAAGAGCTTTGCCAACAGCATCTTCAGGATTAAGAGTGTATGGTTTTGATACGATACCACTTTCAGTACGTTTAACCATTCTCACTTCGTTACTTTGTTCTTCGATAGTAAGGTTTTTATGGATAACACCAATACCACCTTCTCTTGCCATAGCGATTGCAGTTTTCGATTCTGTTACTGTGTCCATCGCTGCACTCATAAACGGTATGTTGAGCTTTACATTTCGAGTAAGGTTTGTACGTAAATCAACCTTAGCCGGCAATGTAGAAGAGCTCTTCGGCAGAAGTAAAACATCGTCAAATGTGTAAGCCTTCTTAATCGTTTTCATCTATTTCTCCTTAGGTATTAATTACAAAAAAAGCCGTGACCGAACTAAGCCGGTCAGGGCTTGAATATCTATTGGAAGAGGATTCTAATCCTCAGTTTTATCTTTCTCATCCTCAACCTTAGTTTCATCATTAGAGACCTCTTCATTTACGAGAGTCTCAGTAAGTTCATCAATCTCATCATCACTAAAAAGGTCAGGTTGCTCAGATTCTATAGTATTCTCTTTCTTCTCCTGCTCTAGCCTGTCATCAAATCGCATTTCACTAGCTTTCTGGAACTTCTTCTCCACAAGCTCACGCATTTCAGGTTTACAGCTCTCAAAGATAATATCAAAAATCTCGTCAGTATTCAAGGTCTCAGTCACAAGAAGCTTCTCAGATAAAGTATCCATAAGCTCTGAGTTTTCGCTCATTATTCTTAAAGCTGTACTATGTGCATTATCGATTAAGGCTCTAATCTCAGAATCAATCACCCGTGCTGTGTCATCACTATAGAAATCACGATGACCAATCTCTTTACCAAGGAATACTTCCTCTTGCTGTTTACCAATACGGATTGGTCCAACTTTCTCACTCATACCCCAATTTGTAACCATCTTTTTAGCTAAATCAGTAGCTCTATCAATATCATTACCGGCACCGGTGGTTACCTCTTTGAACTTCACCTCTTCAGCAGCTCTGCCACCAAGAAGGCTAACAATCATCTGGAAGAGATATTCTCGTGAATAGTTTGATTTGTCATCACCCATATAGTGAGTTGCACCACCTGTGAAACCACGTGGAATGATAGTTACTTTATGAACAGGTTTCAGTTCTTCTCCTGGAAGATAGAGCAAAGTACATGACCAACCTCATGGTAAGCAGTAACTCTGCGTTCATCTTCACTGATTACACGACTCTTCTTAGCTTTTCCAAGTGTTACCTTATCTTTTGCATCTTCAAAGTCATCAGCTTCGATACCTGCTTTACTTTTTCTAGCAGCAATAAGGGCTGCTTCATTAACAAGGTTTGCAAGGTCAGCACCACTGAATCCAGGTGTACCACGAGCAATAACTTTCAGATTAACATCGTCAGTTAATGGAACTTTTCTCGAATGCACTTTGAGAATCTCATAGCGACCGTTAATATCAGGTAGGTCAACCATAACCTGTCTGTCAAATCGACCCGGTCTCAGAAGAGCAGGGTCTAGAATATCAGGTCTATTAGTTGCAGCAATAATGATAACAGCATCATTCTCTTCAAAACCGTCCATCTGAACAAGAAGCTGGTTAAGTGTCTGCTCTCTCTCATCATGTCCACCACCGAGTCCTGATCCACGATGACGACCAACTGCGTCAATTTCATCAATAAAAGCAATACATGGTGCATTGCGTTTTGCTTGTTCAAAAAGGTCTCTTACACGAGCTGCACCCACACCTACGAACATCTCAACAAAGTCAGAACCACTAATTGTGAAGAAAGGAACTTTAGCCTCTCCTGCTACCGCTTTTGCTAAAAGGGTTTTACCTGTACCCGGTCTGCCTGCAAGAAGTACACCACGTGGGATACGACCTCCGAGTTTCTGAAACTTCTTAGGGTCTTTAAGGAAATCCACAATCTCCTCAAGCTCCTCTTTAGCTTCCTCAACTCCGGCAACATCTTTGAATGTTATTCTGGTCTTATCACCCTTATAAAGGCGTGCTTTGCTTTTTCCAAAACTAAAAGCTCTACTGTTATTGTTATTCATACCTCTCATCATGAATAACCAGAATCCTATCAGAAGAATGATTGGTAAAAGATTCCAAATAAGTCCACGCCAAATAGATGGTTTTGTTGATTTAACCATTACACCATTTTCCACCAACATCTCTGTTAGTCCGGTTGTCTCTGGTGGAAGATATGTATGGTACTTAGTTCCTGCAACATCTTTGATCATGAGATCCTGCTCCATGAACATAACTTCCTCTATCTGCTGAGAGTTCACTTTTGTCACAAAATTAGTGTAGTCAATTTCGACTACCTTACCTCTACTCATTCCGAACATCTGATAGAGAACTACTATCAGGAGGATAAGCACTATCCAGAAAGTCAGGTTCTTTGAACGCTTCTGGTTAAAGGGATTAGGCATCTTTTTATTCTGCTTTGGGTCTTGTTCGTTGTTCATCTATAAACTTCCTCTTTTAAGATACCGATATAGGGAAGATTTCTATATTTATTAGCAAAGTCCAGTCCATACCCAACAACAAACTCGTTACCAACTTCAAAACCGACATAGTCAATATGCACTTCAGTTTTATGTGCTTTTGGTTTATCAAGCAGAACACAAACATTCACGGAATTCGGGTTGTGTTTTGCAAGATATGAGCGAATGTACTCAAGTGAAAGACCGGAATCAACTATATCTTCTACAATTATAACATCTTTACCTGTTAAATCAGTGTCGATATCTTTCTTAATTCTAACCACACCGGATGAGACAGTACTATCTCCATAACTTGAGATAGCCATAAAGTCTATAGAACAAGGAAGGTTCACAGCTCTAATAAGGTCACTCATAAAGAGAGAAGCACCTTTTAGAACACAAACAAAAACTGGTTCTTTACCTGCAAAGTCAGAAGTTATCTTATCACCAAGCTCTTTAATCTTGTTAGCAATGTCCGCTTCAGACATCAATATCTTTTCTATATCATTAATCATTATTCATTCCCATATCGAGAGGCTGAGCGATGTTTGAGTCTGCTCTTCCTTTCCATCTTAATCATTAAAATTCCTTTGGACTCGTTACTCAACCGATAATTATTACTAATTCGGTGTCCACCAACCCAAATAATATTTTCACCATCTGTTATTAATGGTATCCTATCTCTGTCAAATTTAGGCACCTTTTCGTCAATGAAAAAATCTTTCAGTTTCTTCTCTCCAACCATACCATAAGGAACAAAGCTGTCACCATCAGTTCTGTAACGTACAACTAACGGAAAAGTAACACTTTCATAATCTAAATATGCAACATTCTTATCTAGGAAAGGTTGGCCTTTAGGGAGCATTTTTAGCTTCTTCATACTAAAGATATAGTCACCGAAACTGAATCTGCTTCTGATACTATCAATAGTCTTCTCTGTTTCATCCGGTTGGAAGATAGGATCTTCATCTGTAAATATAAGCTTATCATACTCTTTCACAACATAAACTTCGTGCGGAAGCGTAATATACTTACTGGCTTCTGAGTCCATGATGTTCACTATCTCTTTATAGTTATTAAAATAGAAATCTTTCTCTGTAAAGCTGTAATATGCATAAGCAAGTCTAAAAACATAAAAGAGCAAACTACTGTTTTCACGTCTGAGATCAGGAATAGAGAAGATAGTTTTACCATCTTTTGAGAGTTCTCTAAGGTGCCTAAACTTATGCTTAGCTGACTCATACATAAACTCATCTGTGTCGGCAAAAATGCTACCAAGAAGGTTCAATTGATCGATAATGTTAGGATTAAGGTTTTCTTTAATCCAAGGGATCATCTGATTTCTAAGCTTGTTTCTGGTAAATTCATTCTCAGCATTGGATTTATCTTCACGCCATTCGATTCCCTGTTCTGTAAGGTATTGCTTTATCTCATCTTTAGAAAATGGTAGAAGTGGATGTATGATATCCTCACTCTTTGGCTGTATACCTTTTAAACCGGTGTAGCCTGCTCCTCTGAGTGCTTTCATGAGCACAGTTTCTGCCTGGTCCTCTTTATGATGCCCAAGAGCAATCGCCTTTATACCATATTTAGGGGAAAGTTTCTTGAAGAAATCTAACCTTATCTGACGTGCTTTATCTTCTAATCCGGGTTGCTCCGGATCAAGTTTCTGGTCTTTTATTACAAGGGATATATTGCGATCAAAACAGAAGTTCTTCACAAATTTCTCATCCGCCTGAGATTCTTTTCCCCTTAATCTATAATTAACATGTGCCACTAACAGAAAGAGCTGATACTTAATACTAAGTTGGTAAAGTGCATACAATAACGCTATCGAATCTGCCCCACCGGAGACCCCTACAAGTAGTTTGTCATTATCTGAAAAGAGCTTTTCTTTTAAAGCGTATTCTTCGAATTTGGCTAAAAAACTCTCACTGTAAGTCATGTTTAAACCTTCCTATTTTCTTTGTCATGTTATATTATATCATAGCTCATTTTCTGTCAAAGAGTTATTTGTATTTACTTCTAAGTTACAAGCTACCAATCATATCATCTAACATATATGTTAACAGTAGATTACTGTTATACTACAATAATTTACCGCATTTCAGGGAGTTTGTCGGCCCGATAAAGCAACGGACTTCCTAAAATGCACTTCGAAGTACGCAAATCCCTGAACTCCCGTTGGTCGTAAGGGTGACCGCAAAGCCTCTCATCCCGATCGAGTGAAGTATGAACGAGTAGAGGGAACTCACCGATAGCTTTAGTCTCCCAACTAATGAAAAGCTATTTTCCGAAGGAAAACACTAAAAGATAAGTCAATACTCTATCATAAATTCTCTAAAGCCACCTGAGCGACCCGGAAGTTGTGCGCCTATCGGCTTACGAGCTCCTCCCGTTGGTCGTCGGTTCGACTTCGTTCATTTCGTTTCACTTCATTAACTTCGCTCAGAGAGACATACACAGTGGCTTTTGCAATGACTTACAGCATTTCAGGGAGTTTGTCCGCCAGATAAGGCAACGGACTTCCTGAAATGCACTTCGAAGTCGCATATCTCTGAATTTCGTTCTCGCCCCACACTTCGTTGCGGAGCAAGTCCTAAAGAGACATACACAGTGCCTTTACCAAGAACTTAGCGACATTTTTTGCCCTTTTCACTCTCTTTTATTCCAGTTTCCACCCACCCACTGTGTCTGCACTGTGCACGCACTGTGAAGGCACTGCCAACCCACTGTTTCACTGGGTTCACAGTGCGTGCACAGTGGGAGAACAGTGAGATGACTACGTTTTGATGAAAAGATTTGTCCAACTGAAAGTAATCAGAATAACTGACAAAAAGAAATGGCTGCTGACATTGCCAACAGCCACCAATTCCTCGCTAGAGAAATGTTAACTTTTTATATTGCCTGATAATAACTCTTATTTAAGCAGAACTACTTTACTCGAAAAGGTTTCACCATCCATAGTAACTTTGAGTTGATAAACTCCACTTGATAGTTTTGAACCATTATCACTTATTGCATCGAGTCTATAAGCATGATTGCCGCCATCTTGATTTGCTAATAATTGTGTTTTGACAAGTTGCCCTTTCAAGTTATACATATCAATTTTCACATCTCCTATCTCTTTCAAAGAGAATAAAACAGTAGTTGTTGGATTGAATGGATTGGGGTAGATTGAGATTAAATCGTTCTTGAGAGTTGGAGTTTCAACCTCCTCTCCCTCATCCTCTGATGCGATTGTTATCATTACCGGTCCATAGAATGTTGTTGTACCATCTATCTCAACACTCTGTAACCAATAGTTATAGGTGTAGCCCTCTTCAGCTTCAATATCAACATAGGAGTATTCATGAACTTGCGAGTTGTTAGTTGCAGGTAGAATAAGATTATTCATGCAATCAGAGTACTCTAGCTCCTCTTCTTCATTCCTGTAGATGTTATAACCGACAATACCGGTTTCAGATTCAACTACCCATTGAAGTTCCACATCATCGTTTACATTAAGTGTAGCAGTAAAAGATGAAAGTGTAACAGGTAGGGGATCATCAATATCTTCACCAAGAGTCCAATCACTAAAATCTGTTGCTCCAAGTGCAGTAATTGTCTTTCCTACAGTATCTATAGTAAAATTAGGATACTCTAGCCAACCGGCACCTTCATTAACGAAGATTTTGAGTAGGTTCTCATCAAATTCTGCTTGATAAGGTGAGTAATCGAAGACAATATCAGTGGTAAAACCGGTAATACCTGCCTCTTCCTCAATACGCCACCAAGCTGAAGCAGGATTTGTTATCCCCACTCCGGTGATCTGCTCTTGTGCCAATGCGATATCAACATTACCGGATCCACTGACAGAGTCGAAATCAAGCTCAATACCGACATCAAAGTAGAAGTAAAGTCCTGTGCTTGAAACAGCATTTCTTTCAGAGTTTGGTGCATTACCTTGATCGGTAAATGCTTGGCAATATATATCTTCATTATTACCAACCTCCCAGAAACAAATTACATACTCGTTATCAGTAATATGCATAAATGAGTTTGCTCCCGGATTAGTTCCTGTATTAGTCGCGACACCGTCATCAGTCCATAATTTAGTACCGGTAGTATCCATTTTCTGCATCCAAACAACAGCAGAACCGTCTCTTTGGTCACCAAAGCTGATATAGGCATTGCCATTGTCATCGCATGTTAAAGCCGGACTGGTTCTATCAGCAGTATCAGTTACAACTCCTGTTTCGAAAACAATTGTACCATCACTCAACACATATGTTACGTTTATATCATCACCACTGCTTCCCATATCTTCCCACCAGGAGATGAAAGCACCTTCAGAGCCATTATTATCAAGAGCAGGCCAGAAATCGTCTGCCCCACCATCTCCAATATCTGCTTTTGATGACCACATCGAGCCATCACTGTACACGCGCTGTAGGAAGACATCATAATGTCTGCCATCTCTGTAGTCATTCCAAGTGATGTACATACCTCCCAACTCATCAGAAGCAATTACAGGATCATCTTGATCCTGTGACGCTACGGCAATAGGTAATCCTGTAGGAGTCCACATGATTGTTCCGTTCTCATCGATTTTCTGACCATATATATCAGTGAGAAGTGCAGGACTTCTATTATCCTCCCAAGCCATAACAGCTCCTCCGGAGCCATCAGGAAGGACAACAGGATATAACTGATGTTGCGAAGCTGTACATATCGCATAGTTCCAATATTCAGTACCATCTGATGCAACTCTTTCAGCATAGATATCATAATCAGACCCATTATAATGGGAGTAAGCAATAAACGCACCACCTGCTCCATCTGAGCAAGCAACCGGATATATCTGATTACCTACTGAGCTATCGATAGCCAGTTTGCTCCCCCAGACTAAGGCACCACTACTGTTAATCTTTTGTGCATAAATATCTCTATCTAAGCCACCTTCATCTTGCCAAAATACTAAGACTCCATCATCACCGTCAGCAACAACAGAAGGTAGCTTCTGATCTCCGGCATCAACACAAACAGCCACACCGTTAGCACCCCATTGAAAGTAGCCCATCTCATCAATAAGTTGTGCTCTTATGTCATAACCATTACCATTTTCATCATCCCAGACAATAACTGTACCTGCGGGAATCTCAACGACAGTATAATCTGCAGGCATATCCAGATAGTCATTAAACTCCTGATCTTGAGAGTCAGAAGCAATCACTGTATTCATAGAAAGATCGTCAGTCCACTGAGCTGACAAAAAAAGTGCAACAAATAGAAACAAAAAAAATAAACTCTTTTTCATATAAGCCTCCTTTTTACATGAAATTAGGTACAAGTAGTAAACCTTGATTCGTGACTTGTCAAGATAATAATTGAAAGCGGTTCATCTTCTTTGTAGGGATGTTTAATAATAGCATATCTTTTCTTTAATACTTGACTTCAATCTATCAGCTAATTTCCTGTATAGCAGGTGGTACTAAATGAATTACAAAGTTTTAGCCTTATTGGCAATAATCATAATAAATGGATGTGCAGTTTTTAAGACTGATAAGTTAGATAATATTGAGCAAAAGAATACAAAACCTGAAATCAACTACTCAGAACTGAATAACAACGAGCTAATAATTGAGCTTAATGCCAGAGAAATAGAAGTTGATTCGCTCTACTCTGTTATAGATACATTATACACTACAATTGATTCACTCTATTACGAATTGGAAATCCTTAACAACTCACTTGAAGATGCTAAAAGCCAGGTTGTTGCAAGTAATGAATTTGTGATTCCAGATACAATCACTTTCGCTGGAAGATTAGTTGACCTTACCAGTGAAAGAACCAGAGCTAAGTTTGAAAAGATATTCAAACGTGAAACCAAGTATGCTTACAAAGTTATCCCTCGTTCAGGAAAGTATTTCCCTGTTTTTGATTCTGTCTTCACAGAGTATAGCATACCACTTGATGCTAAATACTTAGCCGTAGCAGAAAGTCACCTTAGTAATCTTGCCAATTCATCAGTCGGTGCTGTTGGAATGTGGCAGATTATGCCAAAAACAGGCAAAAGTCTCGGTTTGAAAATTAACTCTTTCGTAGATGAGCGAAGAGACCTTTTCAAAGCTACTGATGCAGCTGCTAAGTTCCTAATCCAGAACTATAAGTACCTTCAAGGTAAAGGTGCAAATGACTGGCTTTTAGCAATGGCAGCTTATAATGCAGGACCGGGTAGTATTGCCAGAGTTATGCGTGAACAAGGTTCTACTGATTTCTTCGACCTTATCCTGAGAGTAGAAGAAACTGATGACTATGTTTGGCGTGCAATCGCTCTTAAGATTATCTTCCAAAACGAAGAGAAACTATTTGGTAAGAAGTTCATCAAAGAGAAACCAATATATGAATCACACAGAGTTGAGCATCTAAAGCTTAAAGGTCATTATAAGCTTGATGACTGGGCAAAAGCTCAAGGAACATCAGTGGGTGTACTTTGGGAAGATAATCCCTGGATAAAAATCTCTAAGAGAAAAAGAAAACGTTATACTGCGATAAATGACGTTGTACTTCCACCGGGAGAATATGATGTTTTAGTATCATCAGAAGCGGTCAAAGATGATGTTAAACTTGCTAAAATCAATAGTAAGTTCGGTAAAGCAAATGCCGGATATTACACTTATCACATCGTTAAACGCGGTGATACACTCTATGATATCGCAAGAAAATATAATACATCTGTTGCTAGTCTGAAATCTCTTAACCGACTTAGTAGAAACACAATTCGTGTGGGACAAAAGCTTAAGTTATATAGTGGTTCATATGGGGATATTGACGGTTCCGGTTATCATACAGTACGCAGAGGAGAAACTCTCTCGCATATTGCAGACAAATACCGTATCTCTGTATCACGGCTCAAAGCAATAAACAATATGAAGAACAATATGATTTACCCGGGACAAAAGCTTATGCTTAGTACCAGTTCCGGATCTTCACCATCAGATAAAGGTACTGATTATCACATTGTGAAAAAAGGTGAAACCCTATCTCATATTGCGGATAAATATATAATCCCGGTTCGTAAAATTAAAGCTATTAATGGGATATCAGGAACTAATATATTCCCCGGTCAGAAGATCTATTTAGGCACCTCAACCAGTGTTAAAACAGGAGTAACTAAAAGTGGTGACAACTATCATGTAATTAAGCGTGGAGAAACACTATCCCATGTTGCTGACCGTTACCTTATCCCGGTTGCAGAGCTTAAAAGATTAAACAACCTTAAGAATGATGTTGTGCATCCGGGACAGAAAATCATTCTTTCGAAAGCTAAAGGCTCAGCGTCCACCCACATTGTAAAACCGGGTGAGTCAATAAACTCAATTGCAAAGAGATATGGTCTTAGCGAATCAAGCATTATTTCTAAGAATAACCTTAAGAAACGTAATGGTGTTGTGATTATACATCCCGGACAAAAGTTAACATTATAGGAGAATATTATGTGTGGAAGATTTGCTCTATTCACAGCTCCAACTGACATTATGTCTCGCTTCATCTATATTGATGAACTGAAAGGGTTCCAACCTCACTATAATATATCCCCCGGAATGGCTATTCCACAACTTACAAGAGAAGCTGATAAACTTATTCTTACAGCTAGGTTATGGGGACTTATACCATATTGGGCAAAGGATCCTAAAATCGGACAAAAAATGATAAATGCACGGTCTGAAACACTTCACCAAAAACCCAGTTTCAAAACAAGTTTGAAGTATAAACGTTCGCTTATCCCTGCTGACGGCTTCTACGAATGGCGTAAGGGGCAACCTTTCTATTTCAGACGTAAGGATAAGAAACCATTCTACCTTGCAGGTTTGCATGATAGCTGGCACTCTCCGGATGGTACTCAGCTTGATACTTGCATCATTATTACAACACAAGCAAATTCTTTAGTATCCCAAGTTCATCACCGTATGCCGGTTATTATAACTGATGAAGAAGCAGATCTTTGGATGTCACGTGAACATAGATATGACGAACTAAAACATCTTTTTATGCCGAAACTTTCATCAAACTTCCAGATGCTTAGTGTCAGTAAACCGGGAGAAGAGATCTTATTGGGTTGAACTAATTGTTTGGAATCTTCCTAATAGGATTACTCTATAATCATGAATAAAATTATAACATTCCTAATGCTAATGACTCTCACCTATTCGTGGGCTCAAAGTAAGATTGAATATAGATCCGACAGAGTCACGGAAGTTTCCGGTATTGACACATTTTCTAATTGTGATTCTCTCCTCTTTGCAATCAATGATTCCGGTAACGCAAATGAGATTCAGGTTCTTGATTACAATGGTAATATCAGACAATCCATTGGGCTACCACGTCAGTTTAAGAATCGGGATTGGGAAGATATGACAGCTGCTTCTATCGGTGATGATAGAGGTTTTCTTTTAGTAGGGGACATCGGAAACAATAAGTTCTTTAAGAAGGACTATAAAGCTTATCTCGTATATGTCACACTTCCAACACCGGATCGAAACTATGTACAGTTAGATAGTATAAGGACATTAAGTTTCTCGATGGATAAGAACAGTTATGATGCTGAGACACTCTTCTATGACACCTCAACAGACAATCTTTACATTGTAACTAAATGGGGTGACTTTTCTAAAGTATTTGAGCTGGAGAACATTTCTTCCTTAGGACCCGAAAGAGTTAAAGCAAAACTAGTTGGGACACTACCAATTGCCATCGCTACAGGAGGAGACCTTTCAGAAGATAGTCAGCACCTCTTGATCAGAACCTATATAGATGTTTTTTACTGGAAACGTAAACCCGGTGAATCAATTGGAGAGATGTGTTCACGTACACCTAATGCAATTCTGCCATATGAATCCGAACCCCAAGGAGAAGCAATAATGTGGGGACCTAATCACCAATCATATTACACAATGAGTGAGATGAAGGATAGGAAACATACTTTCCTTGTAAAGTATAAGTTTAAATAGTTTCTAGCAATTGTGACTGGAATTATTGAATAAATAGTGTAGAATATCACTGCATTTCAAATCGAAATAAGCCAGCATCAATCCGACATACAAATGGCAAACCTTACCACGGGTAATCCACGGGTTGACCACAGCTCCCGTGGTTTAGGCGTGGTTTACCCGTGGAAAATGCGTGGTTATACTTCAGATTTCCATTGTACTGATTCTCCTGAATTGCTGTGACGTAGGAGTCAACTAACACTGAATGTAATATGCTATAACATAGTTAAAGCTGATGAATGTCCTGTAAAAATCTAACGCTAGTAAAACACCCCACCGTTAAAAGGGCACCTCTCTGTAAGAGGGGAATTCATAGCTCTTATTGAGCTATCTGCATGAGGGGACAATTGCACTATGTTAAGACCGATCAGGGGTGATCGGTGTACATCTTTATTCCCCAGGCATATTTACATGGTGGATTCTTTCTTATACTATCAGATATTATTACTTTGAAACCCTTATCTAACTTGTACCATTTCAAAGCAGCATCATACCCTAGCATATAGACTTTAGAACCTGCTTCTGGACAATGTGACTTGATTACAATCTCAGATGGAAGTTCCTCTTCTTCATCAGCAAGATAGAAGAAATACTTTGTCCCATCCTTCTTTTGTGTCATACAGATGTTGTTCTCCTTATACGGAGCTAGAGCTCTGGTTTCATATATGCCTTCACCATTAACAGCTAACC
Source organism: Cloacimonadales bacterium (SeqCode) (assembly GCA_963677495.2). Classification (GTDB taxonomy): domain Bacteria; phylum Cloacimonadota; class Cloacimonadia; order Cloacimonadales; family JAFGVF01; genus Zophobacter. The sequence continues at coordinate 91,087 of CAXXOU010000004.1, read as the reverse complement.
AGTCTGCATACTCACCTAGAAGTTTATATGCACCTTCCTGCCACTCCCCTTCCGGTGATGGAGCAATGTTTAGAAGTAGATTCCCACCTTTAGCGACAATATCAATAAGCAGATGAATAGCTTCTCGACCACTCATATACTTCGCATCTTCTGAATAGGACCAACCACCACCTGCAATGATGCATGATTCCCAAGGATAGGGTAGTTCCTTTTCCGGAACCGTGTTCTCCGGGGTTAGATAATTTTGGTTCTTACCCTTAACCTCTCTATCAACTACAATGAGTCCCGGTTGTTTGACTCTTGCTTTCTCCACTAAATCATCCATCTTGATATCTTGATTAATCATGTGTTCAATAATGTAGTTATCACCGGGATTGTTAAGAATATTACTGTAATACTCCTGTATCTCCTGATTACTCTTCTTCCTTACCCAACCGCCATCAAGCCAAAGAATGTCTATATTTCCATATCCACTCATAAGTTCTAAAATCTGATTATGAGTAAAATCAACAAACTTTTGCCATTTCTCAGGATTAGATTCGGGATTATAGTTAACATTCCTGTTTTTAGGTGGATACTTAGGATCCCAATAGTGGGGACTATGCCAATCAGGTTTAGAGAAATAAACACCAGCCCACATTCCGGCATCCCTAAAAGCATTAAAAACAGCTAAGCTAATATCCGCATTCTTATCGTCACTAAAAGGATATTTAGGATTAGTGATTTTGTAATCAGTAAAATTAGAGTCATACATGCAGAACCCATCATGATGTTTAGTTGTAAAGACAACATATTTCATACCGGCTTTCTTAGCTGTCTCTGCCCATTTTTGTGGATTGAACTTAGTTGGATTAAAGACTTTTGGTAGCTGTTCATAATCTCGAACATAAGTGTTGTAGTCATTGGGATTCGAGCCATGTTTCCGCTCGCACCATTCATACTCTTCGGGACAAATCGACCATGACTCCACAATACCCCAAACGCTGTATGCACCCCAGTGCATCATTAAACCAAACTTCAAGTCTTGCCACTTTTCCAGTTTAGCCCGTACTAATGGATCTTTTTCTTCTATATACATATTAAAACCCTATTTATTTAGGTCTTTCTTTACTAAACTTAGATTACGTTCCGCACCTTTATATCCCGGCAGTATCTTCAAAGCATACTCGAAGTTGGATTTAGCTTCTTGCAATCTACCAATTTGGGCATAACAAAGCCCAAGATTATTGTAGGCATCTGCTAACTCTCGATTGTAATATAGAGTACTGTTAAAGTGACCTTTACTATATCTGGCACTTAACTCTTCATCAGAAGGAGCACTATTCATAAGTTCATGATACAACTTACTGATGTCCTCTGAGCTCTTATCTGAGAAAGTATTCTCTACAATATTGATGTTCCTGAGTTTGGCCAGCATTCTCAAATACTCATCCTTAAATGAGGATATGCTTCTTATCCCGGCTTCATAATGCTTTATAGCTTCCGGGAAATTACTTTGTCCTGCCAAGAGATGAGCTAAAGAAAGACTATTCTTTCCTTCAATTGGTGATGCTTCCTCTGCTTTCGTATAGTACTCAATCGCTTTACTGATGTCATTCTTATGCTGATAGCAAGTTGCAATACCTGCATAACACTTCTCAGGTTCTTTATATCCCTTCTTTAGCAACGTTTTATATTGTTGAATAGCTTTATCATACTGCTTTAGATTCATATGTGCGATAGCACTGTTACCGAGTGCATCCAGATAATCAGGACTAAGTTTTAGAACGTCATTATATATATGTATCGCTTGTTGATATTTTTGCTCTTGCATGAGCAAGTCAGCTTGGTTCTTGAAGCTTTTAGCTTCTGTATATCGTCCTGTCTTTTCTGCTTTACCTAGCCAGTAATCTCCTAAAACAAGTGTAAGGAGTCCAAAAACTAGCAGAAATGCCCAAAACGATACAACTATAATACCCAATACTTTATCTTGAAGTTCCAAGGATTCAATATGCTTCTTAGCAGGTTGTATGGATGACGAACGTGACATTCTTTCCCTCCCTGCGTAGTTTGTTATATGTTTCTACAGCTTTATCTGTTCTTTGGATTATAAATTGTGTCCCCATCTTCTTATCCGTATTGTAGATAAAACCTGACTTACGCTCTAAGTTAAAGCCTTTCCCACCCTTATTCTTATAGCCTGCTCCGATTATAACAATATCTGATGCTTCAAATAATATCTTATTCCTATCCCTGGCATTAAAGCTATGCTTCTTATCAACAAGTCTGAACGAACCATCTTCGAAGATGAAGATATCAAAAAACGGAATTGGGATTCCACGATAAACAGTGAAGCCATATTTTGCCTGCATCACTCCATAATCCTTGTTGAGCTGATAAGAGATTATTCCTGAAAGGCATATCAAGATTAGCAATCCTAACGTCACATATCGTACAATCTTGTTTCTGCATGCATATACTAAATACACGATTATACTACTAACTATTATCGAGCCCACGAAGTTATGAACTACGTACTTCTCGTCTGTAAGTAATGAGGATAATGCAAGCATAACAAAAGCAAAGATAAAGCAAACTCTTAATGCAGGGATAGGTTGATGTAAGTACTCTTTTAACGTCTTTACTTCTACCCTATTCTTAAGAATAAATCTATCTTTGAGAACGAAATGTAAGAAGAACAAACCTACACATACACCGAAAGTATCCTTTGCAATATCAGACACATCGAATATACGTGAAGAGATATAGACTTGCACAAATTCATCAAAACTACTGGCAATGATGGCAGTGATGAAAGTTAAGTAAATTATCTTCGTTTCACTATATCCCTTACGTCGGAAGGCTCTATATGCGATAAACGCAAAGATGCCATAAGCAACATAATGCCAATTATGCTGAAGGTCATAGTAAGTGTGATTAAAATACCAGTCACTCATCTGTTGCCCCACAAAGAACAAACCGATTGTAATTAGTGAAAACAGCAATTTTAGTGGGGTAATCTGCTTCCTAAATGCAATCAATGTCGCAGTTAAAACAACCACAACAATCGATACACTATAGGGAATATTCACAGGTCCAAGACTGAATGATAACTTAGAAAAATCTCCAATAAACTGTTGAAGATAGTTCATTAACATCAGGAACGGAGTCATTATTAGTAACAAGATATAAAGCACCATTGTTACATCAGGGTTGATTAATGCCTTTTTCATACGCATATTTAAGTAAGAGCTTTTTGCTTGTCAAATAAAAAGAGTGCCCTACCTTAGAGCACTCTTACTAATTATACTATGATACTATTTCATCAACACCATTTTCGTAGTAATACTCTTACCTTTACTTCTCATCTTACAAAAATAAATTCCTGATGATACAGTTCTGTTATCATCATCCTTACCATCCCATACAACATGATGCTCCCCACTCTCCATCTCATCATGATATAAAGTTTTGATTCTCTGCCCTTTCACATTATAGACAGCAAGTTCAACCTTAGTCTTCACCGGTATTGTAAATGAGATGTTAGTTGAAGGATTAAAAGGATTAGGGTAGTTAGCTAAACTGTAAGGTTCAAGACTCGGAACTTCATCTTGTGCATTTGTATACCCGGGGAACTCATAGCAACCAATATCGATGCTACTGCCATAAATCCTATCCTCACCTGCAAGATCATATAAAGGGAACTCGTAGTTTGCAGGGAATAGTGATAAATCCATTGTCCCTGCATCTATAGCAGGAGAAGGTCCCATCTCGGTATCATCTCCTGATAGATAATAGTATTCAAGAAATGCAGGATCTCCACCTACAAATAATGGGTCGGTTCCAACTAGGTTGTTAGCACCAAATTCTATGGGCTCATCTAAATAAACATTATATATATCTGTTGAATTACTAAATAAGCAGTTGTTGATACTTGAGTTTCCATGCATACCAATATCATAATTATGGCCTATATTATTATACACAATACAATTCGATACATTGGCTGAATCATGGAATGATAAAAAGTAGTCCGAAACACCTGTGTTATTTGCAAAAGTGGAGTTAGTGACAACTATCTCTTCATAATCACTATTACAAACAAATGAATATCCAACACCAGAAACAGTATTGTTGGCTACTAAGCAATTATCAAACAAAACTTTGGGATAATTATCTAATGCAAAAATATCAATCAAACCTACATATGAATCATTATAAAGGCTGTTATTAATGTACCTGCAATTCCTTATAATGACTTCGTTTAAAGCATAGATTCTATGCACCCCAAATGCTATATCAAAGCCACCGTCCCATACAGTACTATTACCAATAAAATCTACATTCTCAATCAATATCTCACTAATAGTGCAAATTAAAGCAGTTCCAATACTAGAAGTATTATTAATAATCTTTGAGTTAGTAAGGGACAATGTGCCATTTGTGCCGTTAAAATTCAAAGCACTATTGTGATGAGCTATGTCTGAGTCAATAACCAGAATATTATCTAACACAGCATTTAACGGACTATAACCACCAATTGCAGAACCATGATCAACAGTGATAGCTAAATCCCTGATTGTAGTATTTGTATGATGTGTTCCCAATGATATAGAGGATGAGACAGGAGCATTAACTAAGTTCGAAGCATAAATATGAGTAGATTCTGTAGACACACCTTGTAATGTTGTGTTTGATTTTGTCACTATTGGAACACATTCATTATTTACGATTTCAGTAAAATCTCCATCAAGTAGAAAAACTGTTAATGGATTATCATCACTAGGATTGATTTGTTGAAACGCTTTCCAAGCTGTTCGAAGAGGTTCATCAACCGTTAGACCACTATTTGAATCATCTCCACTCATAGATACATAAAGGTTATTCTCCACAGGTGTTATACATGATCTTTGAATATCAAAGATTGGGTGTGGGTTAATATTGGGATAAACATATTGAGCTTCGAACGCATCTACATAATACTTCGCAGGCTCATACCATGTAAACAAGTCAAGATATATATCAATTGTGTTCATATCATTGTAATTCCATGCGATATCAGCTCCAATGGGACTATAATTGTTATAAATACTGCATCTATCAATCTGGTCGAAGACAACATTGCTATATTCATCACCTGAGCTTTCAAAACACACTCCCCCACCACTAAACTTCGCAACATTGTTATAAATGTTCACATTGCTCATTGAACAATTTACATCTTCATGCCCCCAAAATATTCCTCCTCCTTTTGATGCAGAATTACCATATATTTCGCAATTAATTATGAACACATCTGATCCATATGCAAAATACAGTCCTCCACCATATACATACCATCCATAAACACCTTCACTTGAAAAAGCACAACCTGTTCCACCAGTGATTGATAATCCTCTAAAAGTAGAATCATATACATTCTGCAAACATAAAATAACAGGATTCTGCTCATTGCTCCCATTAATAATTGTGGTATGTATGTATGATGAATCTCCGGTGGTAGCTTCCAATGAGCACAATGTAACATTGGATTTATTACTAAACTCAATATTTTCGTAATAAGTACCGGGTAACACTAAAACAGTATCTCCGGAAGCAGCAACATCAATACCATCTTGTATAGTTGTGAAAACATCCGGTATTGTTATTATATTTGCAAATAAGAATAATGGAAGCAGTAGAAGTATAAATAGAATGATTCTTTTCATAGTTACGACCTTTTAAGGACACAATATTTGGAAGCTTCTGCAGATTCAAAATATTGGGTCAATCTGTTTTGTTTATTAACTCCATACATTTTCTCGGTGTCAAGGGTTAAATCAAGACTTGTTAATCCATCTTCATGGATTGCATTATACCACTGTTTGGAAATTGTATTAGTGCAATCCTAATCGGATTGGGGATTGTTTGTTTCATGTCCATGGGTCGTGGATCCAATGGCTAGTATTATGTTTCCCTATCGGGAAATCGTTTTTGCATACAAAGGAATCGTTGAACCCCTTCAGGGTTATAATGGTCTTATGGAGTACATTACCCCGGGTTCACAAAACTCGGGGCTATTCACAAACAGCCCATTTAGGGCTGGAATGTAGTGTAAGTGCCCTCACTTGCACATAGCTCTCATAGATTGCTTTAGCCTTGAAAAGGCGTCTGTTCAATAGCCATATGCTTTGGCATGTGGTAATGTAATAAAAGAAGATAGTAGCCCTATAGGGGCGAAAGATTAACACGTTTGAGCTCTTACGCCCCTTCAGGGCTAAATCAATGTCCGAGATCTTTAATCCCAAGCGACAAGTTGTCGCATGGGGCTATTAAACAATCGCTCTTTCAGAGCTGGAAGGTTGATCAATATTGCAAGTCGAATTGTAGAGCATGCTGCCTGCTTGGCCACAGCTCGATAGAGCATTCACTGGGACAGGACTTGATAATTTTTACTTGTCAACCAGACCTAAAAGAATTTACTTCTACTTAAATAATCCGAATAAGGAGAGATTATGATTACAATCAAACCTATAACTATTGAGAACATTAAAGCATGTATTAATATAGACACCGGAATTGATCCTCAGTTTCTTGCCCCGGTTGTTAATAATATCGCTTTATCATATGTGCTACCATCCAAAATACCTTTAGCGATTTATCGAGATGATCATGTCATTGGGTTTGCTTCCTATGAGAAAGATACGGAACCCAGGATTGCATACGATATCCTTGTGATTGTAATAGATAAGAAGCTTCAAGGCAAAGGATATGGGACTGAGGCAATGAAAGCATTGATTGAATATCTATCTGAGTTTGATGATTGCAAGGTCATTACTCTGAATTACAATAGAGATAACAAGAGAGCTGAAGCCCTTTATAAAAAGCTTGGGTTTAAAGAAACCGGTGAGACATACAAAGCTAATGATGAAGTAATAATGGAGCTTTACGTAAATAAATAAGGCTATGAGAATTCTCATAGCCTTAAATTATCATTCGTTTTTACTTAAGTAATACAGCTTTACTTGTAAATACTTTATCGACTGTTTTAAGTTTTATGAAATAGATACCACTTTGAGCAGTATTTCCATTACTATCAATACCATTCCAGGTTCTATTGTAATCACCATCCCCTAGTCGTTCTGATACTACATTAGCTACAAACTGACCGCGGGAGTTATAGACATCTATTGTGATGTTCTGTTCCTCTTTCAGACTAAAGCTAATTGTCAGGTTTGGATTGAAAGGATTAGGATATACACTATTCAAAGCTGTGATTCCTAAGTCAGGTGTATCACCCGGTTCTTCTTCATATTCACAAATCACCTCAATTGGACCGAATAGAGAGATCTGACCATCATATTCAACTGCTTCCAACCAATAGAAATATGTCTCACCGGAAATGAATTCACTATCAGTATAGTAATACTCATTGCTTGAGCCATTATGTTGTGCGAGTATTGGAGAATTGATTGTAAGGTTATCTGCCAGATTAACTGATTCTTCCGCACTTCTAAGAATATTATAATGGTTAGTTGAAGTTTCAGATTCGGTTACCCAATGGATTTCTACATCTTCAGCACTAATGACAGCTGCATTAAATGTTGAAAGAGTCACAGCTAGTGGGTCACCTTCATCTATCACAACAAAAGTATCATCACCCTTAGCTGCTCCACTAAATGTATAGTCAAACCATACTGTTCCTGCACCCCAATTGAGTATACCATCTGCAAGGTTTGTATCTCCCTCAACATGGTACACATGAGTACCATTTCCAATGAAGTCAATTGTTACTCTAAGTGTAACCGGTGAAGAAGAAGTGACTGAAACTACTACATCTTCAAGCAAAACTGTACCTGATGGCACGGATGGTTCTTCGGTTGGATCATCAATAACTATAACAGTTCCTTCGGGGATGTCAGCTTCATTAGTTGGAGCAACATCTCCCGCACCTGTATTGTCAGTTGGCTGAACGTTAGCTGTAGTAAATGACCAGATTGGACAGTTAGGAGCATCTCCTTTTGAACTTGTGTTAGGTACAACTTTCCAGAAGTAGGTCGAACCATGATTCAATGCTGTATCTAAACTTGTACTATTCGCGACTGAAACTAAAGTAGTTGGGTTTACACTTGTATCGAGATAAACACTGTATCCAGTAGGAGCAGTGCCGGTTGGATCAGGATTCCATGTTAATGTCATACTTGGATCAACATCACTAGCCATATCTACAGGCAAAGGATTGATTGCAGGTTTAGGATTTGGATCTTCACCTGTAATCTGGATATTGTCTATACAGACACCATAACCATATTTTGCATTACCTTCGAAGGCAAATTGGTAAGTTGTCCCGCTTGTATTTATTGGAATACTTTGAGTTGTCCAGTTTGGGATGTCTGTATAAACACCAAGCAAAAGTGCCCAAGCCCCACCATCAACGCTCATATATAATTCAAACTCATCTTGATCATTTGGCCAGAATTGCTGGCAAAGGTCAAAGCTTATCTCTTTGTTATTTGTATACTGACCAAAACTGAGAAGTGGTGTTACCAATCTGGTCTTGTCATCAGCTGAATCAGTATCTCGAAGCACAGCATTTAAAGAACCTTCAGATGACATTGGAGGATTAGAACCACCATTACCGGCAAGGAATTGCCAGCCCACAGTTCCTGAAATGATTAGTTCATTCCAGCCACCTGGGATAGTTCCAACTTCAAAACCTTCTGATAATATAACACCTTCATCATTAACATAAACTGAGATAATATCTGAATGGGTATGTCCTGTTGTCCCATAACCGGTAACATTCAGTGTATAGCGACCCGGGCTAAGTCCAAGAGTAGTATTCCAATCGAATGACCAAGGTTGCGTATTATCCTGGTCATTCCAAATCGGTGTACCCATAGCATCTGCAACAACAATAGTTGTATAAGCTACCAAGCCAACAGTTGTTGTTGAGGTTGCATTGACTGTTATTGTGTCTCCAACAAAGTGGTTTGAACCATCGTTGGGAGAGGTTATTGCAGTAGTTACATAGGAACCACCCATAAAATCGAGAGAAATAACACCGGCACTCTCACTAATATTTGTGATAGGTTTGTTAGTATTTGCTCCTAACCATGAGTGAGAGTTTGGTGAACTTGTATCTGTGAAACTAGTCTTAAAACCAGTTCCCGGGAAAGGACAAGTACTTGCATTGACTGACCCACCGGCAGCTTTTAGGTACATTCCCTGATGTGAGGATGCATTAATATCATTTGAGTTCAAATGAGTGGCAATGTAGTTTTCATCAACATGGTAAACAATCAGTCCATGTCCGGGAATATAGGAGTCAAAACCTGTTTGCTGTCTATTCTCCAAAAGGAAAAACTCATTTGCCGTAGTGGTTGTGTAGTAGTAATAATCAGTAGTACTGGAAACTGAACTATTCAGACTTGGAGAAAAAGCTGCAGTCAACAGAGTTGGAGAAATCCAGTTATAATATTTCCATTTTGAATAAGCATTGTGATGAGCCGGTGTAGCTCCATTATTATTCCATGCTCCACTGCCCATGAGATCCCAGTAACCTGTACCACTTTGTTGTCCACCAGTTGAGTAGTCAGTATCATAAAAATCGGGAGCTCCGAGGTTATGACCAAATTCATGACACATGACACCAATAGTAGCCATAGATGTTCCAGTTCCTGCTAACTCAGGTTGTACAGTGTATTCACCGACCTGAACTCCATCGAAAGTTCTCGCAGCACTGGAATATGAATAAGCTAAACTATAACTGTGCGACCAGATGTCACTAGTATCACTTGTAGATTCTTGCCCAGGTCCTTGATGAATAATCGCTATACCTTCGACTACACCATCGCCATCATTATCGAATGTTGAAAAATCTACTCCAGCAGCATCAGCTGCTTGTATCGCATGATAAGCAAAGTCATCCCACTGAGCTTCTGGTCCATAAGAATCGTGAGTACCTGTTACATTTACCCAAGCAGTTACAGTTGTATTAACTGTAAGCTGATTATGCGAATTTTCAAGATAGTAATCCTTAAAACTGCCTGTACCATTGTAATTAGTCTGGTTCATGTAGTTATTAAAAGATGATTGACCATGAAGTGTTGACGTATCACTAAAATTAGCTAGAATCATTAAAAGGTTTCGTGTCCCGGTTGTTGGGAAACCACCAACACGTTGATTGTAGTTTCGTTTTGGGAATGCTTCTAGTTTCTCCGCCACCTGGCGACGTGAGTACCGTAAATCAGTTTTGTGAGTCCTACAAAACTCCTGTTCAGTAGCATCCTTAAAGTCATGTGCCCTAATCCCGGAATTAATAAGATCTTCTCCATTCTTAACTCCATAAAAATAGAACCCGTTTTCTTCAATAAGTGTGTATCCATCCACAGTTTGAGCCCAATGAACATACTCATCACCCATTAACCTAATCGTAAGCTCAGAACCATCCGGGAGTGCTTTTGTTAAAGGGTATGGTGAAGCAGGAACTGCGATTATTGCAGAGAATAGACATAGAATAAAAAATAGAAATAACGTTTTCTTCATATATACCTCCAATCGTTAGGGTAATATTATGCTTGATAAGCATTTATTGTCAATTGATTAATTATTAAGAAATAATAACATAGATAAGCAACAAGTCACAATTCTGTTTTATCGATCCTCAAATTGCATTCAATACAATGGCTTCCTCTATGCCCCCTTTCAATCCTCGGGACACACACGGGAATCTCTCGGAACTCTCTCGGGAATCACTCGGGGCTTTGCCCGAGAAAGTCCCACTAAATTCCTGAACAAATCCCGGGCAAGTCCCGTTTGTTGAAAGAGAGCATAGCAGTTGCATATAAATACTTGTAACAAAGCAGAGATGATTTATAACATTAAACTTGACCCAAGAGTAACTGAATGAAAGATGAATTAATCTAAATGGAGAAGATTATGAAGAAAGCTTTAATGGTTCAACTTGCAATACCACGCTTGAATCCTTTGGAATTCAAGGCAAATATACATCTCGCACCGGGATATCTCGTTGCTTATGCTCAAACTCGATGTCCTGATTGGGAATTTGAGATAATGCCACGAGTTTATACAGACAGTTTAAACAACAGAGCTGTTATAAGCTATATCTGCTCTTCGAATGCGGATTTAGTCTGCTTTTCTACCTATTTATGGAATATTGAGAAAACACTCTATATAGCATCTGAAGTGCATAAAATCTTCCCTTCTATGCAGTTTATCTTTGGTGGACCTGAAGTTAATGCTGAGAATAGTTATCTTCTAAACCATGAGGAGTTTAAAATAGGTATTAGTGGCGAAGGTGAGATACCATTTGTTGATTTCTTGAATTGCAAAGATTATCAAGAGATCTCAGGCTTGATCTACAAAGAGAATGGTGAAGCCGTTATTAATCCAATCACAGCTTGTCGTCCTCCTATGAAAGCGGAACAGAATCCCTATATACTTGGATTAATAGAAACAAAACCCGATATTACACTCTTCTTTGAGACTGTGCGTGGATGCCCTTTCAGATGTAGCTTCTGCTATTACAATAAATTATATGACACTGTGATTCAGATGCCGGAAGAGTATATTAGAGCGATGATTAGAAAGGCTCGGGAGATGGAATTTAAAGAAATATTCCTGCTAGACCCGTCCTTCAATGTACAACCGAACTTCGATAGGATATTGGATATAATACAAGAAGAGAACCCTGATAATAAGCTTGAGATACATACAGAGCTTAGGGCGGATTTACTGAATGATAAGCAGATTCAAAGATTGGTAGAATTGAACTTTCAGGGCATAGAGATTGGTTTGCAGAGTACGAATAAGAAAGCATTGGAGCTCATGAATCGTTCCCAAAACCTTGATAAGCTGACAGAAAATACTCAGAAGATGCTCAAAGCCGGTATAGATTGTAAGATTGACTTAATCGTCGGGCTGCCGGGCGACACGCTGGATGGATTTATGAACTCTTGTGATTATGTTGCTGAAAAAGGAATGGATTCTAACATACAAGTGTTTCAGATGTCAGTTCTCTCAGGCACAGAGTTCTCTCTTCGTTCAAAAGAGTTAGAGATTGAATATCTCCCCAAGGCTCCCTACTATGTACAAAATATCCCTAACTTTTCAAAAGCAGAGATGAGAAAGGCTTTTCGTTATGCTGAAGACCGTTTTGACATAAACTTCGATCCCTTACCACCTGCTCTGCTTTCAACTGATTTTGTCGGAATAAAAGAGGATAATGTCTTCTTTGATGGTGAAGTTTTTCCTGTTCATAAGCTTTTAGTCACTGACTTCTCCCATCCTTTAGAACGTCATGTCTTTGAACTTGCCGAAAGCTGCGCTGTTCACTTCAGAGTCCCTTCTGTTTATCCTAGAATTGATGAGATTATTAAATCTATGCAAAAACTGACTGCAAACCTACCAAACAACTGCTTTGAGATTATTCTGGAGTCTGAAGAACTGTTTGACCCTCAATTCTTGATAAATCTGACCTCAGCGATTGATATAAACTGGAATCATTATGTTAACTTAGATGCATCACCTTTTTCTGAAGATGATAGACAGATTTCTACTATCCTGACTCTGGTATTACCTGAGAAATACATGACAGATAGAACCTTTGTGTTACTTAGTGAATATGCAGAAATCTACTTAATAATCACTGAGTTCGAGCCTTTACATATTGAGCAACTGCTCTCAGCAGGTTATGGATTGTTCTTTAAAGGAGACCTACAAGCATACATCTTCGACTTCCTTAAACATGGTGATATGCTCTCTGACTTTACTATTTTCGATTCATACCTTTTAGAGCAGATGAAGCAAGAATATTGGGCAGATGGATATAGATATTATCATCCAATTCAGGTGGAAATATAAAAACCTATGGATTTAACCGACTGCGTCGGTTTGTCTTGTCACGTTTAGTATCTTGCTCATTCCAGATATCTGTGCTGTAATACGTCAATACGCTGTTGCATCTACACAGTTGATGCAGTCCAAATTATGAACTTAACCGACTGCGTCGGTTTGTCTTATCATGCAACAGTGTTTCGATCCCGCCACAAGAACCTTAGCTCCGGGGTAGGTCCGAAACTAAAATATCTATTCTTCTATGAAACCTTTAACTTCACCACCCGGTATCTGTTTAAGTTTGAAGTCATCATTAACATCACGCATTACACCAGGTTCTATTTCACCTTTATCAGTATAACCACGTTTTTCCCAGAAACCGGGGATATAGTATTCCATAATCTCTATCTTTACAACGCTTTTAGCTGATTTATACCCCCAAAGGTAAGGTACAAAAGCTCTTACCGGTCCACCATAATCTTCTGTTAGGTAGTTACCGTTGAACTCCCAAGCCATGAGGGTGTTCTCTTTCATTGCAATATCAAGAGGGATTGAAGTATCATAAATCATTCCATGCGACCAGAATCTGATATGCTTTGCACTATCTTTGATCTCAACTGCTTCTAAAATATCAGATAACCTGACTCCGGCCCAATCACCTTTTACAGACCATCTGGTAACACTTGTGAGTCTTGCATCAGCTGTTCTTTTGGTCATAGCCATCAAGTCGTCCCATGTAAAGGTTTTTGGATTTTCGCAGGCACCGGTAACTTCAATTGTCCAGTTCTCTCTATCAAGAGCACCAGGATGACCTTCAGCCCAGAATATTGGAGTATCTAGTTGTTCTAATGATTTATCTGATTTAGTTTCAATATCGACAAGATTCATCTCTTCTCCTTTGTTAGAATCCATCCCTTTACAACTCAAAGTAATGAGAGTAAAGAATAAGATCAGTAGCTTAGAATTGGTCGAAATGATTGAATTCAGCATTCTCAATCCATTGTTCTGTATTAAGAAGCATCTCAACAAGATTTTCCAGTATGAGTACATGCTTCTCTTTTTCACGCATTATCTTCTTAACAATCACTTTTCTATCATCTACATTAGAATCTTTGAGTTCCTTTTTGATCAATCTCATAATCTCTTTCTGTTTCTCTAAAGCAGTCTGGTAGAAGTTAATCTGCCTGATAGAACAATCAAAGTTCTCCAAATTAGTTTTAAACTTCTCGAATATACGCTTAGTATCTTTCATGCAGGTTTGAGTCTCACATGAAATATCTATCTTCTTACCGGAATCAACCAGCTTCATGTTTTCGTAAGCAACTATTATCTTCTTCTGGTCATTAGCCAACATTGAGAGAATGTGGGAAATACCAGGTGAGCTTTTGCATTTATCAAATAAGTTTAAATAGAACTTCTCGGTTTCTTTTTCCAGTTCAATAACTCTATCATAAATGTTCATAACATTACTCCTTTAAGTGAATTACTAAACAGTATAAACTGATAAGCATTTATTACTAACTATTTCTTTTGAAATGATAGCTTTTACAATGTTAAAAATAATTAGGATTAATCTTTGCAGATAAAGACAGACTGCTTAATATATAACTATTACTTTGACATCAAGGGGACGAATATGACGAAGAAAGATGTTCTATTGCTCGCAATGGGAAATGAAATAAAAGCAACTAAGTTTTATCAGAAACTGGCGGATTTATCTACTCGTCAGGATATGAAATCAACTTTTGAAAGACTAGCACAATTTGAGCATGGTCATTTTGAGAAATTGAAGACAATCTACTTTAATGAATTTCCTGAATTTACAATAATGAACTTTGAGGATAATGAGGAGTTCAAAGGTAGAACAGATTTTCATGATCCTGCAGATGTTATTAGATATGGGATGGAAGTTGAAGCTGATATGCAAAAAAGCTATCGCGAACTAGCAGAGATGTATAAAGCTCAAGAGCAGGAGATAACATTTCTTGAATTAGCACGTGAAGAAAGCTATCATGAAGAGATTTTAGAAGGTGAGTTACAAAAACTTCAGGGCGTATATACTTGGTTTGATCTCTCAGAGTTAAATGGGAAAATGGATGGTTAACGGAACAATTCACCATATTGAGATATACGTAAATGACTTAAAGTCTACTAAAGCTTTCTGGTCATGGTTTCTCTCTAAACTAAACTACAAGTTGTTTCAAGACTGGGATTCCGGTTTTAGCTTCAAACTTGGAGATACTTACATAGTATTCGTTCAAACTGAAGATAGGTTTAGAGAGAATTCTTATCATAGATGCCATGCCGGATTAAATCATATAGCATTTCATGTTGCAACCAGGAAAGATGTTGATACATTCACTGAGAGTGTTAGAAAGAAAGGGATGAAAATTCTATATGAAGATAAACATCCATATGCAGGTGGAATCGGTTATTATGCCCTCTTCTTTGAAGACCCTAATCGTATTAAAGTAGAAATCGTAGCAAATCAATAAGAACTTTTGGCATTATCTAATTAACTGTAATGGTACCTTTTACCAATACAGTTATTTTTGTTTTGACAGATTTCCATTATAAAAAATTTTGGGGCAAAGAATAATAATTCGGAGGAATAAATGGAAATTTTCGAAACTCATGCCCATCTTGATTTACCTGATTTCGATGACGATAGAGAAGAAATCATCGAGGGCTGCCTAGAGTCGGGAATTACAAGAATCATAAATATTGGTTTCAATAAAGAGACTTCAGAAAACTCAGTTGCACTAGCTGAGAAGTACCCCTTCATATATGCTACTGTGGGCTTTCATCCTCACGATGCGACAGATTATGACGCTGAAGCGATTAAAGAACTAGCCCGTAATAAAAGAGTGGTTGCTATCGGTGAAATAGGTCTCGATTACTTCCGTAATATCTCCCCACGTCATATTCAAAGACGTGTTTTTGAAGAGCAGATACTCCTTGCCCAGGAATATGATTTACCAATCGTTGTGCATAATAGAGACTCTCATGATGACTGTCTTGAGATATTAAGAGAGACTAAAGCTAAAGACGTACTTTTCCACTGCTTCAGTGGAGATGTGATATTTGCAGAAGAGGTTCTTAAAGAGGGTTGGAAAATGGCTTTTGGTGGAAACATAACATTCAAGAAGAGCACCCTTGCTGATGTAATTAGAATGGTTCCCAACGACTCCTTCTTTGTCGAAACTGATTCCCCATACTTAGCACCGGTTCCCCATCGAGGTGAAAGAAACGATCCGACCTACCTACCGTATATTGTACAAAAGATTGCTGAGATAAGAGGTCAGTCTCCAAAACAGATTGCTGAGATAACATATCTTAATGCAAATAAGTTCTTTAGATTATAAATCTTCTATGTGGTAATATAAACCAGGGTCGGCAGAAATGTCGGCCTTTTTTTATTTCTCTGTTTATTTTGCTTCATTATTTCTTGCCTGAATAATTCTGTTTTCTAATTTTGAACTATATATATTCAAGGGGTGAGGAATGAAGAGAATTTTTTTTCTGTTTTTGTTATTATCAATTTGCCTATTATCAGCTGTTTCTGTTGACGAGATTAAGAGATCCGGGAACTATTTCTATGGTGAAGTGACCTTCGACGAAAGGATTCGAGATAAGAAAGAAGCTAAAGATATGGCTTTAGCAAACTTATCAGAGAATATAAGCATCAATGTACAAACAGATACTTTCTCAAAAGCGGTTGAAAAGAATGGAAATGCTGATGAGAGTATCAAGAAAATTATCAGTACATACTCTACAATAACACTGAATAACCTAACTCCAATTATTGAGAGAAATAGAAAAAAGAACTATTACGTGCTCTACTACATCCATAAAAACTCCTTAAATACTCTTTATGATGATAGAAAACGAGTTATTTGCAGTATTTATGACAGTGCTAAGCAGAGTGAGAAAGAGCTTAATTTGTCAACAGCACTACAGATGTATTACTATGCATCAATTCTAATCAATTCATTACCCACAGGCAGTGTAACATACAAAGCAGATGAACTCACAACAAAGATTCCTGAACGTATTAAATCTATACTTTCCGGGATTAAATTCGAATACTTAGATGATGTGTGCCCTCAAGATGATGTTAGAGATGTAAGGTTTAGTGTTTTATATAAAGGTAAACCTGTTGAATCGCTGGAATTTACTTATGAAGACGACAATGACGATGTAACTATTGTTGCAAATGGTGGAATCGCTACTTGTCATCTAACAGGTGCAGCAACAAGTTATAGAACATTAGATGTCTCAATCGAATATATGTTTAGTGAGAGGAAACAGCAGTTTAAAGATGTTGAACAACTCTGGTATGCAGTACACAAACCTGTATATGATGATGAATCAATCAAAACCATAAGGTTTTCCAAAACAAACTTGAAGAAAAGACGTAAAGCATATTCTAAAGATGTAAAAGTTAGACTTGTTTGTGATGAGAAATGTACTGTAGAAAGGGAAATCATTAACTCAACAGGCAATTTAGTGAACTGGTTTAAATCAGGGCTTGATGTTCAGTCGTTTACTAATGATGCATTCCTTCAGAAAAAGTTATCTGAGATGGTCAAAAATAACCACCTTACTGTACTTGATGAGAAAGTAGAAGCAGAAATACTTAAGACATTTGAAGGTTGGGAAGTTAGAAGTATACCTGTAATGTGCAGTTACCCCACTATCAATAAACATACTACAGAATACATAGTTCTTGATTTTGATAACTCAGGCAATCTGCAGGACGTTAATTTCACAGTTTTCAATGAACTATTCAGCGATTATGCATCTAAGTTCAAGCAAGACTATATTGATATCTACCAAAGAAGACATATCCTCGTTAAATTCCTTGAAAAATACCGTTCAGCATACTTAAATAAGGATATAAACACTTTAAAGAAGATATTCTCCGATGATGCTGTTATCATTGTTGGCAGAACTATGCCTAAAACGAGACTTCATAAAGATGTTGTTACAACAACAAGAGAAAACCAACCTGATATAGAGTACACCAAAATGGATAAGGAACAATTTATCCTTCGCCAGACAGATATCTTCAAAGGTCAACAAGACATTCATGTTGGTTTCAACTCCTCAGAAATAAAGCAAAAGAATGATGACGATGATGTTTATGGTATCTCCATGCGTCAGCAATATGCATCTACCGGTTACTCTGATGAAGGATACCTTTTCCTTCTGGTCGATTTTAAAGGTAAAGAACCAATGATATATGTAAGAACCTGGCAACCTCAGGAATGGGACGAAGAGATGCTTTATGATCTTACTAATTATGAGATTAAGAAGTAGGATTCTTTAAGGGATATAATCCAATAAAGCAAGCACTTCAGTCTTTCTATGCTCTATCATAATAAAGCATAGAAAACTATCCGATTCCTATGAGTCTCTTGGGCAATCCCTTGGCTGGCGCATAAGAAACTGACAAGAAAAGTAGCAGTAGTTGATGATTTTGTGATGGTTATTATGATAGAGCAGTGAAATAGCAAAGGTATGAATAAGTTTGAATCATTCATTACTTGACATATCACCAAAAGCTGGATGATTAGCAAAAACTGTAAGCAAAAGGGTAAGTATGAAAAGATTTGTGATTGCACTTATGTATATATTATCATTTTCACTTCTGTTTGGGCAAATGAATGAGTTGAGAATTGAAGGTAAAGCGGAATTCAAAGATGGGATTATTATTTCAAAGGAGATTGTAGATAAGAATCTCGAACAGGCAGCTTTGCTGGTATTCCTCACTGACCTTGATACAGATTTCGTATTCAGACCTTCAAATGGTAAAGTTCGAGATGTAGATAAATCGGTACCTGGGAAATTCGAAGTGTATGTCTCTCCTGGAGAACGAACAATCAAAGTAAATGCTACGGGTTTTAAAGAGTTTGAAGTCGTGTTATCAAGCTATGGGATTCGAAGGATTACTAGTGGGGAAGTCTATGTTCTCAACATTACAGGAGATAGTAAAGTTACTGAGTTGCCTGTTTTGATTACTACCAAACCTGCAAATGCTAAAGTTTTCG
This sequence comes from Cloacimonadales bacterium (SeqCode), assembly GCA_963677495.2. Lineage (GTDB taxonomy): Bacteria > Cloacimonadota > Cloacimonadia > Cloacimonadales > JAFGVF01 > Zophobacter. Next base: position 72,218 of record CAXXOU010000004.1, on the reverse strand, counting down.
TTAATGATAAAAGCTATGGTAATACAACAAGTGATGGTCTTAGTTTATCATTAGAATCCGGGAAACAGATACTGAAAATTGAGTTGGATGGACATAGTTCTATTACTGAAGAGATAGAAATAAAGAGGGGAAAGCAGAACTTTAACTACACTTTAGTCCCTGCTGTCGATGCAGTTGTTACTATTAACTCAGAACCTCAAGGTGCTACTGTTTGGATAAAAGGTGTTAAGTTCGGTGTTACTCCCAAAACAAGCTTCTTCCCCACCGGGATATACACTGTTAAAGTTGAAAAAGAAAACTATTCAACGATTGAAGAGAATATTGAGATTGTTGATGGTCTGAAAAAACTATACAAGTTGAGCGATACGCGAGCTATAATTACAATCAATACTCTAGAAAATGCTACTTGTTATATAAACGGTGTTAAACAAGAGTCTGCAGTAGATAGTCTTAAAATTGCTCCCGGCTTATTGAGAGTTAAAATTGAAGCCCCATACTGTGAAACTATTGAAAAAGAATACACTCTTAAAGACAATGAAACTAGAGTTTTAGATTTGTATCCTGATGATGTTACATGTACACTATCAGTAAACACACATCCAAATGCCACAGTTACTGTTAATAATAGCAAACAGTACAAAGGTGGATTCAAAGAATTGAAACTAACTCCTCAAGTTGTCGAGTTGATAGTAGAGATGCCTAAAGCACCAACTATTAACCACACTGTTCTGCTTGAAAAGAATGCTAATATTGTTAAAAACCTTTATCCTGAAATTGAAACAGGGACGATTCTCATCAATGTGATCCCAACTGAATCAAAAGTTATTTGTGAAGGAGATAGTGGGGAAAGATATGAGTCTATAGGCAAAGCTATCTTTACTGATGTCCCTATAGGAAATTATGATTTAGTGATCCAGCATCAGGGTTACCTTTCACACAAAGAGAATCTGAGGTTAGATGCAAACCATACTTTCAAGCAAAACTACCAATTAACCGAAGGACAAGATATACCAGACATCATCTCATCAACAGGGTATGAAATGGTCGTAGTAGATGGTGGCACCTTTATTATGGGTGATAAGATTGATGATCATAACTATCATATGCCTCATGAAGTTACTGTTTCAGATTTCTGTATTAGCAAGTATGAAATTACTGAAGAAAGATATAACACCCTTGTTCCTGATGAACCTGTTTATGACCCTAATCATGCAGTTGAGGTCACATGGTATAGCGCTGTAGAGTTCTGTAACATTCTTAGCGAAAAAGAAGGTCTAACACCATGTTATTCCATTAACAAAAAGAAAAAGGATAAGAACAACAAGAATAAACGTAAGCATGATAAGATAAAGTGGACTGTAACATGCGACTTTGATGCAGATGGTTATAGACTTCCAACCGAAGCTGAATGGGAGTATGCTGCACGAGGTGGGAACAAAAGTAATGGGTATTTGTATGCCGGGACTAATGACTTTGATGCTGTTTCTGATGATAGCTATGGTAGAATAGAGGTAGGACAAAAGACACCAAATGAACTTGGGATTCATGACTTGAGCGGTTCTAAAGAGGAATGGTGTTGGGATTGGTACGACTATTCCTATTGGAACAACAATCCTAAAACCATAAATCCTAAAGGTGCTGATGAGGGTGAAGAAAGAGTTGCAAGAGGGGGGTTAGCTATGGGAGAAAAATATAGTTATCAAAATCGAGTTTTCCATCGATCCTATTCTCGTCCCAGCTCTTCAGAAGGTTTCAGAATAGTAAGAACAATTAATCAAACAAACGTTCAGCAGAACTCAGAAAACTTATTGGATGGATTGAGAGAGCTCAGAGAAAAAAGGGAAGATTCTGATAAGGAGTTGCAAGAGATTAAGAAAGCTGTACATTGGTAATTGAGAGGAATATTTCACTCATTCCTTGACATAACACCAAAACCTTAACAAATAAAGAAAACTGTAATCATAAAGGGTAAGTATGAAGAGAATTGGTATTGTTATTTTGTTTGTATTATTGACTTCAATATTATTTGGGGAACTTAACGAGCTGAGAATTGAAGGGAAAGCCAAGCTCAAAAGTGGAATGATTATATCAGATAGTATAATTGATAAGAATATGGAGCAAGCTGCTCTTGTCATCTTATTAACAGATCTTGATACTGATTTTAGATTCCGCTCATCTAAAGGGTTAGTGCGTCCTGTAAAAAAAAATACTCCCGGACGATACGAGATATTTGTTTCCCCTAAAGAGAAGAGAATCATTGTTAATGCAGCAGGATTTAATGAGTTTGAAGTCGTTTTTTCAACTTACGGTATATACAATATAGCTTCCGGTGAAGTATATGAACTCCAACTTACAGGTGATAAAAAAGTGCAAACAGTACCAATCATGATCTCAACTACACCATCAGATGCCGAGGTGCTCATTGATGGCAAGTCCCATGGTATTACAACTAAAGGTAATTTAAGCATTACAAGTAATTCAGGTGAGCATAGTATTGAAATCCGTAAGAATGGTTATGATGTTATAAGGAAGACAATCAATGTCTCAGAAGGTTCACAAAGCTTCAGCTATACTCTAGAGAAAGCAATGGACGCAACCGTTACGATTACTTCTGAACCTGAAGGTGCTACTATCTTCATTAAAAATGCTTACTTCGGAAACACACCAAAAACAGGTTTCTTCCCTAAGGGTACGTACACAATCAAATTGGAGAAAGAAAACTACACACCAATAGTTGAAGAGATTACTATCACTGATGTAACTGAAAAGAACTATGTTCTCAGCGATATAAGAGCATCACTGACGATTAACACTTATCCTGATGCAAAAGTCACAGTTAATGGTCAAATCTTCACAGGTTCTCTAATGAACCAAATTTATCTTCCTCAGTCATTACATATTGTTGTGGAAAAAGAGTTCTGCGAGACCATTACAAAAGATATAGTATTAACAAAAGGAGAAGTAAAGCAGCTAGAGCTTTTCCCTGAAGATATTTCTGCAACGCTTACAGTTAAGACTTCTCCGAAGGCAACTGTGTTTATGAGTAATGGTATGAGCTTTATTGGTGGTTTAGAAGACCTTAAACTTCTTCCGGGTACTTATTCCCTTAGAGTTGAACAGGAATACTGCGAAACAATAACAGAGACTATTACCTTGATGAAAGGTGATAACAAAACATTAAATCATGATCCTGAGGACGTATCAGCATATATTACTATCAATACTAGTGATAGAGCTACTATCACCCTTGGTAACGGCTATACTAATGTCGGACCACTTAAAGATTATAGAATCAATCCCCAAATGCTCGATATAAAAGTAGAGCAATCAAAAGCATCATCAATTGAAGAATCAATTCTTATCGAAAAGAATAATCGCGTTACACTTGACCTTTATCCTAAGGTGCAAACAGCCACACTCAATGTTGCTGTAATTCCAGCTGATGCAAACATAACCCTGGTTGGTGATTTAGGAGAAGAGTTCTCTCATGTTGGCAGACACAGATTCAGAGAAATACCTTATGGTACATATGAAATGACTGTAGGTAAAGATGACTACATAACACATAAAGAAACGATTACACTTAACACCGGAGATGATCTATCTAGGAGTATTGAGTTACCTAAGGCTCAATATATTTTAAACTTCAATCTACAGCATCAAGCGTCGAATCTAGATATGAATATAAAGAAAGGATCTGATATCATCTATAACGGTAGTTTTAAATCTCAGTATTCCTTAGCTTATAAAGGTAGATATACTATAGAGATTAATAACGCTGATGGCTATAGCTTTAAGAAGCAATTAAATATTAAGCAGAACGGTAATTATGATATTGATGTTGTAAATGATATACTAGTTGCGAAACAGAAAAAGATGGAGCTAAGCAAAGAGAACTTGTGGAACTATTATGATTGCCAAGATGATACAGTCAGATCAGTTGAACAATATGAGAACATTGTTGGCATTTTGAAGCCTTTTATGATGACTAATAAAAGCATGGGAATGTATGCCCCTATCAAAGTCCTAGTTTCTGAAAACAATACAATGGTTAATATTCCTTTATTGTTTAAAGTCTATGCCTATAATGACAATTTCTTAGACAACAAAAAAACTTCATTTTATATCGGTTTAAGTATACTGGGAAATGGCCTTGTCTCTGACAACTTCTTTAGATTAGATATGACTTCATTATTAGTAGGTTGGACTGCTGAGACTTCAGACCGTAACAATAGATTCAATATTGAACTTGATATATCAGGTAAATTCTTCTACCCATACAATATGGAATATGAAGGGCAACGAGTCTCATTTGTGAAGGGTGAAGTTGAGTTTGAAGACAATGAACTAAAATATGATCAAACAACACTATTCTGTTGGAATCCGATTAACGCATCAGTTAGTCTTGAAAGAAAGTTATGGGGTTCATCTTTCCTAACTCTGGAAGCCGGTTTTATGGTGTTTACTGATATGGGAAGTCCGGAAGGAAAGTATTACTATAAAGATGACCTGAAAGATTGGTCAACAGGAAATATCCTTCCACAGCCAATTGATGGAGATCCAGATCATCCAATGTTCGATGGATTTATCCCTTACGTAGGTGGTGGAATCAGATTTTAGTTTACCTTCACCTCTAGACACTCACCTTTGGAATGGTTGTAAACCTTGCAAATGGTGAATCACGAAGGAATTTCTCGCATTTCAGGGAGTTTGTCAGATGCGAAGCTTGCGTAGCGGGAACGGACTTCCTAAAATGCACTTAGTAGAACTTTCGAAGCAGTTAATCGGTTCTCTGAACTAATTAACCGTGAAATACTCGAAAGGACACTAAATCAATTCATCCCTTTTCGTGCTTTCTGTGCCTTTCGTGGTTTGAATTAATAGAGTATATTCTAGGAGAAAACACTCCACCGTTAAAACGACACCCCTCTGCGAGAGGGGAATATAAGCACCATTTCGAAGGTCTTAAGTACATTTGAAAGGTAGGACACAATCTCACCTTTGGAATGGTTGTAAACCTTGCAAATGGTGAATCCCGAAGAAGTAAACTTCACAATGCAAAAGCACCATTTCGAAGGTCTAGGGACCATTCGAAAGGTAGAGTACTATCCCTTCAGCATATCATATATCTGTTCAAAAATATAGCCACAATGGATACGATTTGTAAGATCCACTTTTTCAACATCTATTTCTAAGATAGGTCCTTTGTGAAAACCATAATGAAGCACATCGTTGTGATAGGTTTGATACCATTCATTGAGGTTTCTGATATCAGATAGACTCCAACCACCCTCTGTTTCCATCTCACGACCCCGTTGTTGGATTCGACTCCAGGCGAGTTTTGCATTTCCTTTTAGGATGATCATCAGGTCTGCTGATGGGAGAGTCATATTTACTTGCTTAAATTCTGTGATTAGCTGATTTAACTCATCAGCTGTGAGGATTCCATCTTTTTCAAACTGATAGCAGAAGACCAGTAAATCCTCTGCAAAAGATCTGTCTTTGATATAGCTTCCGTCTCCGCTCTTACCTTGCAAACGTTGTTCACTACGCATTCTGAGGAAATGCCTTTGCAGTTCAAAGCAATACTTCTTCTTATCACCGAGAAACTTTTCAAGGAGTGGATTCTCTTCCGGTGCTTCATAGAGACCTTTTAACTTAAGAGTTCTTTCCATAATTGCAGTTAGAGTAGATTTGCCAAGCCCAACATTCCCGGCTACAGTAATCAGTTTCGGGTTGTCTCTAAGATATTCTTCAAGCCTTTTCTCACTGTCCACAGCTTTCAAAGTTGCTTTTGTTTGAGGTAATCTTACCCACTCTCCGATGCCTGGAGAACTAACTCTAAGTTCGAGGTTCTTTATCTTCTCTGCAATCTGCTTAATTGTCTTTTTAAGGAAACGTTCCTTACTAAGGTCATTCTTCTTGTTCGCATCAATTACAAGCACAGGACACTCAACAAATCTGTTTATATATTCTTCGTAAAGCTCGTGTAAGAGTCTAAGATATTCAGGTTCAATCTGCTTTTCACTTTCACGTCCACGTTTTGCAATCCTTTCTAAAACAGTCTCAACATCTGCCCTTAAATAGACTACCAAATCAGGAGGACTTACTTTTTCTGTCATTAGATGGAAGGTTCTGGAATATGTTCTAAACTCAGCTTCAGTCATGTTTTTAAGCACTTTTTGGGCTTTACCAAAGATGTGATAGTCCTCATGCAAAGTTCTATCTTCAAGCACAATACCTTTACATCCCTGAATCTTTATTTGCCTATCCAGACGGCCATTAAAGAATTCAATCTGGGCCATAAAAGCATATTTGACAGGATCTTTATAGAATGCATCTAGTACAATTGGGTCAAACTCCTCCTGAAAAGCAAACACTCCTTGCATGTCATCTTTCTCCGGATAAACATCCAAAAGAAGCTGTTGTAAAGGCTCTGTACTTGCAGCTTTTACTAGAGTTGATTTGCCTACACCAATGTTTCCTACGATTGCAATTCTCAAGTTTTCCATCTATTTAATTCCTCTTTTAAGTCCAATTGTGTAAGGAACACGTGCTGGTCTTTTATTGTCAAGCCCCATGTATTTACCGAACTCATAGCTACCTACGTGGTAGATTATTCGTTCTCTGTTGTTAAATGAAACATAAGCATTGGGCCCTTTTTCTACAAGCATAAGGTCTGTTAAATCAAGATTGAAGCTTGCCATGATACCAGGTAATTCCGAAAACCTATACGGTTGCCTACATAGCATAAAAATAAGGTTTCCATGGCTATCTTTTCCAACAGCAGAGAATCCGGCTACCATATCACTATGGTAATTAAGTTTCTTACCATTTCGTATAAGTCCAATGCCCTGAGTCATACAAGAATAACGTGTCCCCTGTTTAACAACATCCTTCTCATCAGCTGTTCTAAAGATAAACTTCTCTCCTTCAAATCTAGGTGTCAGAAACATTATCATGTTCATGTCGGGACTTGGTGAATCCCCCACTTCCCAATCTATGCCTTTCATCGCACCAAGAGCTGTTACATTGTCTTCATCGACCATGGTGGCATTGATAATACAAAGCATATCCTTCTGCCAATGCCAGTAGTCTGAATTCACGGGATGACTTGCTTTATAGATGCCTATCGCAAATGAATCCGGATTAAACTTGTAAACATCAACTTCGTTTTCTCCTGTAAATGATTCTACAGGCATCTTCATCTTTGAATAATGGGCACCATGCTCAACTCTTGTCCAAATCGGGTCATCCATCTCTTCTGCAAAAAGTGACACAGAAAGAAGTATAATCAAAATCAGTATTCTTACTCTCATACACCTACCTCTATCATTTGATTCAATGTTGACATGTAAACTATGCTTGTCAATTGGTTTGTGAAAAGTTAGTTTGTTTGAATAACATACACAGCGCATTTTCCAATAACTTACAACTATGGAGTGCACCATCTGCGTTGGTGCGTCTTGTCACGAATTTGATTATTGCCACTTTTCGCTATTCACCCATCTCCCTTTGGTCGCTATTCCGACAGCTTCAGAATACATTCACAGTGCGATTTGCAACAACTTACAATTATGGAGTGCACCATCTGCGTTGGTGCGTCTTGTCACGAAATCGATTATTACCTCTTTTCGCTATTCACCCATCTCCCTTTGGTCGCTATTGCGACAGCTTCTGAATTCATACACAGCGCGATTTGCAACAACTTACAATTATGGAGTGCACCATCTGCGTTGGTGCGTCTTGTCACGAAATCGATTATTACCTCTTTTCGCTATTCACCCATCTCCCTTTGGTCGCTATTGCGACAGCTTCTGAATTCATACACAGCGCTTTTTGCAGTAACTTAGCTATATTTAATGCCCTTTCCACTGCCTTTCACTGAACTTTTTACCAACGCACTGTACTCGCACTGTGTCACCACTGCTAAGGCACTGCCAACCCACTGTTTCAGTGGGTGCACAGTGAGTGCACAGTGGGAAAACAGTGGGATGATTGCATTTTGATAGAAACTGAAGAAAAAGCGGGAACCGGTTTACATATCTACAAAACATTTGACATAATGATTTTAACAGATAATAGTTGCATTATGAATTTGTGAGAGTGAAGGGAGAAGTTATGAAGGCTATTTTAATTATTTCAATCTTAATCATATCATTTTCGGTATTTGCAACAGAAGTTGCAGATAGTTTAGCAAACGTAGATGATGGCTCATTTTGGGAAACAGAGACACTCCAGGGATTATTTTCAAAGAATGAAAGGTCAAAATCTCCCTTTCTGATAGGAGGTTATCAAAGCAATGTTATGGTTAGAATACCCTTTGTTTTGAAAAGGACATTGTTTATACCTACAAATGAAAAAGAACGCAACTATTGGACAATTGGGTTTGGTGGACTTAATGACTTCACAATCTCACCGGAGTTTACTCAGTTTACCTTTGCATCTGTTAGCTTAGGACATGCTTTTTACTCCAAAGACAGAATGGCACGAGTAATGATTGAAGCCGACTTTAAGCTTGCGACATCATTCAATTACAACTTCGAGCATAACGGAGAGAGACTGGAACTTGTGATTATTGAAGATGGAAAAGATAAAAGGATTTGGCATAGTTCAACAATACCATTCGATATGCATATAGAAATTGAGAAGAAACTAAACAAGTATGTCTCCACAACAATTGAGTTTGGTGCTTATATCAACAAAGATAATTACGATGAAAAACGTTATTGGTACTATGAAGATGATTATGGCTGGTTCCAGAACAACTCTGATGCAGTACCAATTGATGAAGAACCTGAACATCCGGGACTACGTGATTTTGTTCCTTATGCAGGTATTGGGATAAGCTTTTAAAGAGTGAGGATACTATCGAAGTCTTAGAAAATCTCCAATAGCTTTAGACTCCCAGCTTGGAAAGAGCTTATCACTGCCTATAACACAAAATATAAGTCAATCTACAAATATATTAGCAGTCACCTGTGCGAGTTTACGAGCTTGGGGACTGCTACTGATATCCACTATAGCCAACCAAGCGCTCAGGAAGTTGTTTCCTATCGGCTTACGAGCTTATCCCATATAAAAGAAAGGAGCTCTTTCTAAAGAACTCCTTAAACTATTTATCATCACATTGACAAAGTCAATGCACTCCATATTTATTCGTATCTTAAAGCATCAATTGGATTAAGATTTGCTGCTTTCCTTGCCGGATAATATCCAAAGAAGATACCGACAGCACCGGAGAAGCCGAATGCCATGAACACGATTGCCGGATTTATATATGGTGTCATCTCAGATGCATTGCGTACAATCTCTGCTATCCCGAATGCAAGGGCAATTCCAAGCAATCCTCCCGTTAGACTTAGTACAATAGCCTCTGTTAAGAACTGTAATAGCACATCACGTCCACGTGCTCCGAGTGAGAGTCTTATACCAATCTCACGCGTTCTTTCAGTCACTGACACAAGCATGATATTCATTATGCCAATACCTCCAACTAGAAGTGATACTCCCGCTATTGAACCCAATAACATTGTAAGGGTTTTACTTGTATCCGATGCCATCTCTAGCATCTCTGTTTGATTTCTGAGTCGGAAGTCTGCTTCTTCACCGGGAGAAAGCTTATGAGTTGTTCTGAGAGCTGTATCAATCTCCTCTTCAGCTTCAGACATCAAGTCTTCCGATGCTGCACAAGCATAAATCCTGTCTACATCTCTTCGACCTTTTAGTCTGTACAAAACTGTTTTTGAAGGAGCAAAGACAACATCATCCTGATCCTGTCCCCAAGAGTTTTCACCCTTTTCCGATAATACTCCAATAATCTTGAAAGGTATGTTTCTAATCCTTAATCTCTGACCGACAGGGTCGTCATTAGGAAAGAGCTCATCAGCTACAGTTTGCCCGATAATGCACACCTTCTTTTTTGAGTTCACATCTCGCATTGAGAAGATAGTGCCATTTGATAAATCCCAATCTCTAATCTCAAAGTATCCCGGGTCAACACCTTCAATTGAGCAATTCCAATTACCTGTACCACCAATTATCTGCCCACTAGCTCTGATAACAGCTGAAACTGCTGAGACACTTGGACATGTAGCTTTTATATAATCAATATCATCATATGATAAGCGGTAGGAAGTACCACTTGATCCTGAGCTAACACCTCTGGATTTATGCCAGTTAGGCGAAATCATCAGCATGTTTGTACCCATCGAAGCGAACGACTCTTTTATCTTCTTCTGAGAGCCTTCTCCGATTGCAACCATAACAATCACGGAACTCACACCAATGATAACACCAAGAGAAGTAAGAAGGCTTCTCATCTTATTCTTCATCAAGCTCTTGATAGCCACTTTCTGCAGATTAGACCATTTCATAATGCACTCCCTCATCTGCTTTTAATCTATTTTCGACCATATGGTCCTCAATGATCTTTCCATCTCTAAGCACAATATTACGTTTTGCATACTGTGCTATGTCCGGCTCATGTGTAACCAACACGATTGTGATACCTTGTTCATTAAGTTCCTGAAACAAGGCCATTACTTCATTGGAAGTCTTTGTATCCAAGTTACCCGTTGGTTCATCAGCAAGCAGTAATGCCGGTTCTGTTACAAGTGCTCTGGCTATAGCCACACGCTGTTGCTGACCACCTGATAACTGGTTAGGTTCATGATCCATTCTCTCGGCAAGACCAACCTTCGTTAAGGCTTCTTTAGCCTTCTCAAGTGGTTTCTTGATTCTATTCTGTCTGTCATAAAGAAGAGGAAGCTCAACATTCTCTAAAGCTGTTGTACGAGGGAGTAGATTAAACCCCTGAAACACAAAACCAATCTTTTGGTTTCTTATATCAGCATATTGGTTTTTACTAAGGTCTTTAACATCTACTGAATCAAGCTTGTAAGTACCTTCAGTAATCTTATCTAAACAACCAATAATATTCATAAGAGTTGATTTACCGGAACCGGAGGAGCCCATAATGGCAACAAACTCACCCTCTTCAATATTCAGGTCAATCCCTTGCAAAGCTTTCACTACCTGAGTACCAACATAGTAGTTCTTCTTGAGATTAAACATCTCGATAATTTTATTTGGCATAGTGTTTCCTAAAAGAGTCCTCGTTTCATATGTCTTGGTACTGATGAAGTCTTCTTCTGCTTGTAGATTAGCTGTAAGCCTTCAGTCACATCGTTTCCTGAAATCTCAGTGTTTGCACCATCTGTAACACCCTTCTTCACTCTCAGCATCTGTGGACTACCGTTTTCATCAACATACCAAACACGTGTCATATCTTTGCCACCACGCTGTCCACCATTTGAACCCATTCCAGGTCCCATTCCGGCACTACCGGACTGACGCATCTTCTGCATCATTGCCTGCCGCTCAGACTGGCTCATATTCTGGAACTCTTTACGACGCTTTTCCATATCAGCTTTCTGCTTTGGGTCCATACTCTCATGCTGTTTCTTCATAGCATCCATCATCATTTCACGACTTGGCTGGAATTTAAGAGCAGATGTTTGCACCATAAGCACATCAAGCTTCTGTTCAATGATGAACTCAACTGTAGCTGTCATACCCGGAAGTAAGATGCCTTTATCGTTCTCAGCTTCTACAATCACAGTGTAATTAACAACATTAGACACTGTTTGTGGCTGCAGTCTCACCTGTTTTGCCTTAGCTTCAAACTCAAGGTCAGGATAGCTTTCAACTGAGAATACTACGTCCATTCCCTCTTTGATTTGACCGATGTCACCTTCATCCACAAGTGCTTCTATCTGAATGTTTGCAAGATTCTCAGCAACTGTGAATAGAGTAGGGGTGGAGTAGCTTGCAGCTACAGTCTGCCCAGGGTCCACATTTCTATGGATTACCGTACCATTTATCGGGGAACGGATAATAGCATATTTATGTAAATTGTTATAACTTTTCTCATAGCTTGCTTCAGATGAGATAAGTGATGCCTCTGATGAGTGATAACTTGTCTTGGAGTTTTGCAACTCTATATCAGAGATAAAACCCTTCTTATGAAGCTCAAGATCGCTTTCGTAAGTCATTTTACTAAGTTCAAACTGTGCTCTTGAACGCATTAAATCTGCCTTTGATGTTCTAAGGTTTATAGCTAACTGAGTAGTATCAAGGATTGCAAGCACCTGATTCTTCTTAACTACATCATTGAAGTCAACAAGTACATCTTCTATCGTTCCGGATAGCTCAGTACCAACATCAACAGAACCTAAAGGTTCAATTGTTCCTGTACATGATACAATGTTCTCTATGTTTCCACGCTTTACTGCTGTGAACTCAAATCCACCCTCTTCACTGCTAGCACCTTTCTTTGATAACATCTTGTAGCCACCAAATGCTACTGCTGCAATAACCAGGATTATTATCAATACCCTTAGTTTCTTCATCTCTTTCCTCATCTTCTATTGTTTATTTTTGTTAATATTCCACTTTCAATTTCTCTGACAACTAATTATTTGCATTCCTGCATTATTTTTGAGTTAATTTGAGTGTTTTCTCAGCAATTAAGGAAGTTTACCTGAGCGAATGTGAGAAGGAACATTCTTTCCCGTTATTCTGTATCAGGTATAAAGTGGACTTTGTAGACGTTAGTGGACGAAGTGAGTATTTAAACACTATGTCTACTTCTGTCCACAAAGTCCATAAACACTGCTTTCTCATTGGGGCAACTACTCCTATGACATATTATTGGGATTATCACATAATATGCTCCCCAGAACCACCGGATTTATCCGGTGGCATGATTCATTTCGCTAATATAAAATCCCCATCTCCACCTTTCAAAACGAAATGTGGGAAGGGGAGAAATGCAATATTGAGTTCTCCAAGCCCCTACTTGAAAGTAGGGGTTCTGGGGATTGATTATTTCCTGTTGAGCGCATCAGCCAAGCATTAACGAGTTCCGTGCAAACGCAATTGTAAACATCCGTTTACGAGCTCCTAACAGTCGGTTCCCCGAACTCCCTTTGGTCGTAATGGTGACCGCTTAGGTCAATCACACAATCGAGACATTCAACTCCTGATACCGTTTCACAACCGGGAGTAGTTCATGCTCTACTGCTTCTCTGATTGAACGAACCGGTAGGTCTTCCGACATGATTTGATCTATCGTAAGAGTCTTAAGGTTCACGGATGGGTGCTTTCGTTTCATCGCATACATCATCTTCATGAAGCAGGGGAAAGTCTTCATATAACCTTTGTGTTCAAGATACTCCAAGTTGAAGCGGTCGACATAATCTTTCAAATCATCCATGTAACCTTCATTTACTTGATGATAGATAGTACTAAGGTTCTTCGCAGCACTACCGATTTCATGGTTGTGTTCAGTTATCTCAGGTTTTACATACAATCTTGTCCAGCAGGCACCGGACTTCTTTTCGATACAAAATACAAGCTTGCCTAGTCTGCCTGATAAGCCTGTGATTAAGGGTAATAAGCTCAGTCTCATAATTCCTCCTTTCTATAATTTTCGTTTTCTCGATAGACTGTCCCTATAATATATAACTCTGGTTTTCGCCATTTTCACTCTGGTTTTTCACAACTATTTTACTTCTCCCCTATTTATATAAGTGCACGAAATGCCATTTTTCGTGCACGTTTTCCGGATCTTTTTTTATTTTCTTTCCTTTTTCTCCCGCCACGCCCTGGAGCAATAAGCATATAAAGGGTAAAAATATCCCATATCCAACAGATAAGATTCCTATATGTTCATATAGGTTTCATATAAGGGTCATATAGGATACTTATAGGGATTATGTAATTGTTACTCCAGTGAAAATCGGGGGAATGAAGAGTTACAATTGCTAAAACTCACTGGTCTGATGAATCACACCCAATCAATTCCTACTACACTCTTACTCCACACTTACTTGACACTTACTTCTCTCTTACTCTAAGCAGCAAGTTAGTCACAAGTTGTGGATAACTTATTTAATTGTATAGTGTGTCTATTGAAAGGGAGTAATAAGGCAGTGAAGGTTATACTTGTAAAATTGAAGCAAAGTGGATAGCAGGAAGAAGTGAAATCCATATTCATAGTCGCAAAAGATCAATCTTCAGATATGTTATTATAAAAGGAGGTAGTTATGAGTTGTATAACACCGATCTTTAGAATGTTTGATGAGAATAAAGCTAAAGAGTTTTACATAGATTTTCTGGGATTCACAGTTGATTGGGAACACAGATTTGATCCCTCTGCCCCATTATATATGCAAGTTTCAAAGGGTGACTTTGTTATCCATCTATCAGAACATCATGGAGATGGGACACCAGGAAGTGCAATTAGGTTAGAGATAGAGGACTTAGAGGATTATCATAAGAAGATAACCGGTAAGAATTATAAATACTATAGACCCGGAATTATGAAAACATCATGGGGTACTGCTGAGATGAGCGTGCAAGATCCTTTTGGAAATAAGTTAGTATTTTTCAGGGAGTTATAGACTAATTAAAATCATTTCGAATTACAATAGCTCAAAACTTAGGAAGAAAATTCAAACAAATACTTGACCATATGTACTCTGTACTTTATCAATAGTTAACTTAATCAAAAGGAGCATAAAGAATAGTTACAATACTGTTTGAAAAAGAAGGGGAATATGGGAAAAAGATTTCTAATTACTATTATCACTATCATACTATCTATTGCCTGCTTAAATGCAGATGAATCAATTGAAGAGCAAACAGATAAAAAAGAGTTTAGTCTAGGAATAAATGCCGGTGCTGTAAGTGGAATGGGGCTTTCTGCACGATGGTTCAAAAGTAGAAGGGGTGTACAGGTTACATTCGGTGCTTTTGGACTAGAAGAGGATATTGTGAAATATGAACGCGATTATATTCGAGAACGTGAGCTTTACTCTTTTGGTCTTCAGATAATGACTGAATTTAAGAAGCATAAAACAGGTCGATACTACTGGTTTGTGGGTGGAAGTTGTTTTATGGCAAGTTCAAATATCTCCAATAATTATGATCATTACAAAGGAGATCCATTTTCTTTAAGTGATGAAGATAGGATGGCTATACTTGCATTTGGTGGAGGTGTCGGCATGGAGCATAAAATTGCAGGGAAATTACATTTTATTGCAGATGTTCCTTTCACTTTGTTTGCAGCTTTAAGTGATGATATGATTGGGGTAATACCAATTAGTTTACAACTCGGTTTGATGTACAAATTCTAGGATTTACAGGGGGATTAAATGAAAAAGATATTGTTTATTGTATTGGCTATTCTGATAACACAAGGGTTATTTGCTGATAAAACAGCAGAGCCAAAAGTGGAGACTAAGAAGAGAGTAAGAAAAGTCAGGAAAGTTAAAGAAGAGTCAGAGGTTAGTACTGAAAGGGTAAAGAGAAAGGAACGAAAAAGAACAGCATTGTGTTACTTTAATGAATTTGGTGCAGGATATAGTAGTACAAAATATGAGCAAACTATTGAAACAAATGAATACATTCTAACAGCTGAGCCAGATAGTGAATCAGGCTTTATGATTGATATAAAAGGTGGAGTTGCGAGACCTGAGTATGATTTATTTGCTCATATAAAAGCAAATTTCTATAGTATGGAAAACATATATGAGGAGAATATAACAATTACGAATGCTTATTTAGGTATGGGAGCTAGATTTAATGTAACACCAAAATCAGTGAATAATGGATTGTTTATCGAAGGGGGTTTTGGAATGGCAGAATGGTATGGAAGTGATGCAGAAGAAGGTGATAAATTGTTTGGGTTTGGTTATAATTTTGGGGGTGGATTTAGAATCAAAAAAAATCACGTGCTAAGCCTGAACTATTTCGGAAATACTACAGATAAAGAGTACATTGATGGCAACATGGAAGTTGTCGTAGGTACATTCAGTGTTACTTATTCATACCGTATCCAGACAGTTGCTTATTGATAAGACAATCAGCTTTGATTGGAGTATAGAAATATAGCAGTAATGATTTCTTGACACAAGAACGGCAATTTCATCACTAAAGGTAGAAGAATATTATCAAGGAACTCATTATAGATGAATAGAATAAAAGTTTTATCAGAAGAAGTTGCCAATAGGATTGCTGCCGGTGAGGTTATAGACAGACCGGCATCAGTAGTCAAAGAGTTGGTTGAGAATGCAATTGACGCAGGTGCAACATCTATAACTGTAAATATTGAGAAGGGTGGCAAAGACCTTATTCAGGTGATTGATAATGGTCATGGAATGAATGAGAACGATGCCCTCTTGTGTTTTGAACGCCATGCAACCTCGAAGATACGCAATGTTGAAGACATAATTAAAATTGGGACACTCGGTTTTCGAGGTGAAGCTCTCCCAAGTATTAGTTCTATCAGTCATCTAATAATGGTGACGAAAGATGAAAAATCAGAAGTTGCAAACCGTATTGAGTTTTATGGTGGTACATTGAAAGATGTATCCCGTATTGCCGGTAATAAGGGCACTGACATATCGGTAAAAAGACTATTTAGTAACGTTCCAGCCAGAAGGAAATTCCTTAAGTCTGATCAAGTCGAATTTAAGCATATCTTAAACTATCTTCATTATCAGTCTATAGTCTATCCTGAAGTTAGTTTCAAATTCATATCCAATGGAAGAGAGAGACTGAACTATCCTGCAATTGGTGATAATGAGCAGAGAATGCGTGCTGTGTTTGGTAACAAATTCTTTGATAATGATCTTATCTCATTGCAAATGGAAAACAAGATAGTGAAACTGGAAGGATTCATATCGGGTCTAGAGAACACTGAGCACAACATCTATGACCATAGATACATTTTTGTGAATGGCAGATACATGAAAGATAAAATCATCTTACATGCCATTCGAGCAGCTTATGAGCCATTCATAAAGAAGAGTGGACTTCATCAGAAAGGACAGCTTCCCCCCTACATCATCTTCATTAATATCGATCCGGAGATGATAGATGTGAATGTGCATCCGGCGAAGCATGAAGTAAGATTCAGAGATTCACATTTTGTTCATAGTTTTGTGAAGAATAGTATTACCAATGCCTTGATGGAATATGAGAAGGAAAAGTTCCATACAGCAGAGATGAAAACTGCCGATTTAACTAAGAGTAAACCACTTACTAACTATGAGCAGAAGGTTTACGTAAAACCTGTTAAACCACGATATTCAGAGTATAAAACTGACTTGGAAGAAGTGTTCCAACCGGATGTGTTTAAGAAAGAGGTTAAACCACCGGCAATTGAGGAAGATCAAGCACCACAGCAGACTTTCCCTTCACAACTACTGCCCAAAGAGGAAGAATTAGTAAATCCTTGGCAACTGCATGATACATATATTTTCATTCAGTCGGAAGATGGCTTGATGGCAATTGATCAGCATGCAGCTCATGAACGCATCATTTATGAGAAGATGGTGCAAAGAATCCATGGTGCACCACCTGTTAGACAAAAGCTTGTGTTCCCACTGGTTGTGAACATACCTCCTTACCTGAACTCAGTGCTTACTGATCTGCTGGAAAAGAATATTGAGATATTCCATCAGGTTGGCTTCTCAATTAAGACGTTTAGCGGGAACTCAGTTGTAATTGATGAAGTACCTCCTGAGCTTAATGATATGCATAGTGAGGAGTTCTTCCTTGATATCATGAAGAACTTGCAGGATGAGTTTGAGGAAACAGAGGACATCAGAGACAGTTTAGCTAAGACAATGGCATGCAAAGCTGCAATAAAAGCGAATAGAAAACTCACAAGAAAAGAGATGCTTGCCTTGATCAATGATCTCTTCGCTTGTAGTGTACCATACTTCTGTCCACATGGAAGACCACTTATAATCAAAATGACTCTCACTGAGCTGGAGAAGCGTTTTAAGAGGATTGAATGATTCCCATAGTAACTATTGAGGGCTCTACTGCTTCAGGAAAGAGTAGGCTAGCAATGCTACTTGCTCAGCGAATGGAAACTGAGATTATATCAGCTGATTCAAGACAAATATATAAGTTCATGGATATTGGGACTGCAAAGCCGACAAAAGAGGATATTCGCCTTGTAAAGCATCATATAATAGACATTATCAATCCTGATGTGAGATATAATGCAGGTGATTTTGCTATAGATGCCGGAGAAGCAATTAATAAAATACATGAAAATAAACGAGTCCCAATAATCGTAGGTGGAACGGGTTTCTATATAAAAACATTATTGGAAGGAATCTTTAAATCACCTGATATTCCGCTTGAACTAAGGGCAAGGCTTGAGCATGATGCTGAGGTTCTAGGCTTAGATGCGATGCATGAAAAACTTATGCAAATTGACCCGGATGCCGGCCGGAATATATATAAACAAGACAAGCATCGAATCCTTAGAGCTCTTGAGATATTTGAGCATACAGGTAAACCGATTTCTGTGCACTGGCAAGAACAGCAGATTGTAGAGAAATATAAACCTTATAAGATACTCCTATCTGACGAACGTGAGCTAATCTATAGCCGTATTAATAAACGGTTTGATGAAATGATTGCGGAAGGATTACTTATCGAGATAGAAGCTTTGCTACAGATGGGTTATTCAAAAGATGATTATGGATTAACTGCGGTAGGATACAGAGAGTTTATGCCCCACTTCTATGAAAAAGCAGAGCTTGATGAATGTATTGAGAAAGCAAAACAGAATACTCGCAGATATGCGAAACGGCAACAGACCTGGTATAGAAGACAGGATTTCAACCTTATACTGAATCCTAAAGATATAGATTCGGAACTAATAGAAAACTTATTCAATCAGATAAACAATTCTTAAGGAGTTGATGTGAGAGGAAATCACATTTCAGCCCTCTATGGCTTTACCTGTTTTGGTGAGAGTCATGGAAAAGCAATGGGCGTAGTAATAGAAGACGTTAAAGCAGGAATAGAGTTCCCGTTAAAAGATATAGAAATAGCACTTGAGAAGCGAAGACCATCAACACTTAGTAGCTCAACTTCAAGACGAGAACCTGATAAAGTAGAGGTAATTTCCGGTGTACTGGATGGTATAACTACCGGAATGCCTATCTGTTTATTGGTGCATAATAGGGATGCAGACAGCTCTGCGTATGAACACTTAAAAGAAATATTTAGACCCGGTCATGGTGACTTTGCCATTTTCAGTAAGTTCAAGATATTTGATTGGCGAGGTGGAGGTAGAGTATCCGGAAGAGAGACCATAGCAAGAGTCATTGCCGGTGAGACTTTGAACTCAGTGCTAGGAGATATTCACTTCGATGTGCAGACTTTGGTTATTGGACAGAAAGTCCCTAAATATCAAGACATCTTCTTTGCAAAGGATAATCCCTATTTTTGGCCTGATCCCTCCTCACTAAAAGAGCTTGAGAGTTATCTTGATTCCGTTAAATCTGAAGGAGATAGCGTTGGTGGAGTTGTCCAAATAACTATCAAAGACGTACCATCAGGCTGGGGTGATCCGGTCTTTGAGAAACTGGATGCTAACATCTCAAAAGCTGTTATGTCTATTGGTGGAGTGAAAGGTATTGAGTTTGGAGGTGGATTCTCTTTATCAGCTTTGAAAGGAATCGATGCAAATGATGGAATGGACGCTGATGGATTCACTTCAAACAATGCAGGTGGTATACAAGCAGGTATTTCAAATGGTGAGAATATTGTTTTCCGTGTTGCGATTAAGCCTGTTCCTTCTATAGCTAAGACACAAAAAACAATTGATTTAGAAGCAGAAGAAAGGATGATTAACGTCAAAGGACGTCATGATGTTTGTCTAGTACCAAGGATAGTTCCTGTTATAATAGCAATGACAAAGCTTGCCTTAGCTGATTCAGCTTCTTATCAAACCCTTTTATCTGATACTGATCTAAATCTTAACAGTTTTAGGGAAAGTCTTGACAAGATTGACGAAGATTTACTAATTCTGATTAAGAAAAGGTTAAACATTGTAAAAGATGTAATATCTTTTAAGAACAAAAATGGGATTGATATTAGCATTCCTGAACGAGAGCAGGAACTGATAGACAATCTTAAAGTGAAGGCAGAACTCCTTGGAATCCCCAAGGATATTATTACACCAGTTTGGGACCTAATTATTACAAAAGGTAAAACACAATGTTAATAGCATCATTCAAGGGTGGTAAGCCGTGCACGGATAACGCTGAGCTTTATACATACCATGAGATTAGACTGGACTTCATTGAGCAATCAAAAATTGAAAAACATCTTGGAGAGTGTGAGTTAACTCCCAATACAATTCTTACCCTTAGGCATGCAAGTGAGGGTGGGCTCTCTAAGCTCTCTTTAAAAGACAGAATTAGTATATTGAGGGAGTATGCTCTAAGAAATAATTGTTTGATAGATATTGAGTACAAGCAATACATTCAAGAAAAACCTGACTTATCCGGATTAAGGTATATTCTATCATATCATGATTTTGATAATCTGAATGAAGAAGAAGTTTCTGCCTTTCTCAAAGAAGGGGCATTACTTGATTGCACTTATCTAAAACTGGCAATCCCAATTGAAAGATATATGCAGTTATCCTGGTTAGAGACTATGTTTAAAGCTTGTCCAAAACAAGTTCTCTTCGCTGGATTAGGTAAACTAGGAAAGCTTTCAAGAATCCTATATAAACACATAAATGCCAGAGCTACCTATATTGGTAATGGGCATGAAAAGGTCGTACCTGAGCAACTTACATATGAAGAGATCGAACAATTTAGACTAAGGAAGATCACAAAGAATACTGTCATTGGTGGATTGCTTGGAGGACAGCAAGTTTGGGGTTCAATAGGACTTCAGTATTATAATGACTACTTCGAGCAAGAAGGTTTCGATGCAATGTATCTGCCTTTTAGTTGCGATGATTTCGAAGATTTCTGGAGCTGGTTAAACACCTTCAAGAAGCGAAACAAGTTCTATGGTTTATCAGTTACAATGCCCTTTAAACGTGCTGTACGTGAAGTTACATCTTCAACCAAGCCTGTAAACCTTTTACACTTCGAAAGAGATGCGATTATCACAAATAATACAGATCATTTTGCCCTAAAAAAAGCACTCTTCATTCTCGAGAAGCAGGATATGAGTTCTATCTTGATTTATGGTAGTGGGGCAATGGCTGAACTATCAATTCAGGAAGCATCTGTTTTTGGCTCAGTCTTTTTAAGATGCAGAGATAGAAAAAAACAGAATGAAATATGTAGCAAACATTCAATTGAAGCTGGGGATTTGAATAGAAAGTATGACTTAGTTATTAACTGCACTCCTCTCGGAGTTGATGAAACGAATTTATTCCAGGCTACCGGGCTTACTCCTCCTAGAATGCTAATTGATTTGCCCTATTCTGTTATGAATAATTCCACGAACCTGACATATCATGATTTCGAGCACATTATAGATGGGATTCAGTTTTGGAAATGGCAAGCTCTGCCACAGCTCGCAACATTTGTGCATAGTATCAAGAATAGATAGAGAAATTTAAAGAAAGAGTCTGCTAAAACTAGCAGACTCTTTTGTTATAGTTAACTACTTTTCTTCTCCTTGAATTGCTCCTTAGAGAAGGAAATTCTCCCAAACAAATCAGGTGTGGTTTGATAAATAGTATCAGTGTAGTTATTCTTCTTTATAATAAACTTATCATCAGCTTCGTTCTTAGATATATATAGCTTTTCTTGAGAACCATCTTTCTTGATGATAGTTACTGTAGCTAAAGGAAGTTCAAAGTATTGTTTTAACTCATCCCATTGTCCATCATAGTAGACTCCACTTCTTAGACCTGACACAAAGTTAGAGAATTTACGCATTGCTGTATTCTTACGGTCAATGACAAACTCCTCAGTTGCATCTTTATAAGTCCAATTCGCTTCAGTTTCACCTTCTTTACGAATCATTTCAAAAGAAGTATCCTGTCTGTCTATTATGATTTTATCAACTTCATCTTGTTTGATATCAAGGATTAAACCTGAACGCCATGAGCGCAATGTAGGTTTACAAGTCTGGAAGATGTTCTTTTTTACTTGATAGACTTTGTTTCCATTAGTTCTTCTGATATAGCTATATGAGTAATTTGAACCTTCTCCTACTTTGAAGTCAGCAACAGCTCGACCAGCTTTATTCTTTAAACTTACATTATAGCCTTGATTGTCTGCTACATTGTAGTTGTTGAATGAATCAGGATTCTCAGACATTGGATGATTGGGAACTTTGACTTTAATGACATCAGCAAAGAACTTCGAAATCATACGTTGCTCAATTTCAGCCTTTAAAGGTTGAGTAATCCACCACTCACCATCTAACTTAGATAGTTCTAGTGTATCTGTAGCAGTTGTAAGATTTATAACATCTACCGTTAAAGAATCAAACTTAAAGAAGTTGAACTCAGTCTCAATATGGTCTCTCTTTCTGGCAAACCAGAAGATTACAAGTAAGACAATTAGTCCTGCTAAGAGAATTAAATTCTTCTTATTCATATATCCTCCTGATTTTGTCACTTTGCTTACGCTTATAGATAATGTATGCTAGTCCAAACACTATCAATAACAGGCTTGGAAGTACTATATTAAGTGTTTTAGTAGTAAGTTTTGTACGCTTCTCTACAGAGTCAATATCCATTGGATTAACTCCATTGCTTAGGAGATATTTCCTAACATCCAGTTCACTTAAAGATAGTGTTCTTGAACGAATCTCTAGAGATGATAAATCACCATTAAGGAAGTCTGTAGAATTAAGAACAAAGTTTAAATTATTAGGTTGCTTTCCGGCACTTTTGTCATTAACGAAGTCTTGGTCAGTTACTACAATTATCTTTCCATTACTGTTTGCAGGTACAAAACCGGCTTTCTGTAATTCTTGATTATAGGTAAAGTAACTTGTAAACTCTCCTTCAAAGAGACCTGAAAGAACTCTAAAAGGATCTTTAAGCAGAGAGTTAATCTTCTGTCCCTGGAAACGTTGGAATGATATTCCATAGTTTGGACCGGACATAGCACCTGAACGATTAGATGAAGTAAATAATGGAGTAAAGTTTACAGTTGAAGTAGAATCCATCTCAACATCTATCTCAGACGCACCTAAAAGTATTAAGTTCTCAAGCTTCTTAACTATTGGGTTCTCTTTACTCATAGTGTTGATAACCGGAATCAATGGATACTTAACCGGAACTTGAGTTATAAATGGTCCTTGTCTCTGACTAACAGAGATTTGACCACAGTTTTCATCAACTACAAGTGTTGGAGCAATATTTATCTTCCAATGCTCCAAAAGATCAAAGAAGTTACTATGAATCTCTTCAGCTTCACCTTTTTGTACATCCATAGACACTCTATCCTGGAAAACTAGAAGGTTACCACCATTCATAACGAACTGGTCGATGTTATAAAGCTGCTCAACATCAAGTGAATCAGAGACACCAGCCATAACAAGTGTTTTAACACCCGGTTCAATTGGAGTCATTAAGTCACTACTACTAATCTCATAGTTCTTACCCAAAAGGTATCTGATTGACTGATGATCTGTTTTCTCTGCTTCAGGGTCAGTGTAAAGGGTAACTTTATCCATCTGAGCTCTTGAAAGTCTCTTTATAATACCGGTAATATCATTCTCCAGACCATCTTTAACCTGGATAAGTGGAATACTTTCACTGTTACCTTGATACTCAAAATAGAGTCCCATATAAACTTCTCGAACTTCCATTTTATCATTTTCCAGCATCTGAATCTGAGCAGGTTGGATTTGGTTCATACGGGCTTCATTCTTAAGCATATCTTCATCATTAGGGCTTATGAAATCAAACTTCATACGTCCATGTGAGTAGGTTTGGTAGTCAGATAAGATATCACGAACATAGCGACCTAAATCAGCATACTGATTTGGAAGGTTCTTTGTAAAATAAGCTTTAACAATAAGGTTATCTTCAAGTCCACCTACAATCTCTTTACTGGATTTAGAGAGAGTAAACACTTTGTCTTTGGAGAAGTCAAATCTATGGAATATATTCAATGACACCAGATTGAGAACAATCAGGATAGCAAGGATAACAACAAAGTTTATTATAGCATTCTTTCTATTCATTATACTTACCTCCTAATCCCATTTCCTTGATTCCAGAGAGAGAGTAGCTCCTCTCAGGAAAAGGATAATCATTGATGCAAAGTATATAATATCACGTGTATCTATAACACCTCTCTGCAAATTGCTGAAATGATAGTTAATACTTAAGTATTGGAAGAATTCAGCAACCGGACCAGGGAATATAATCAATATCATATCTATAATAAAGAAAAAGAACACAAGCACGAAACTAATTATGAAAGCTACAATCTGATTACTATGTAACGAAGAACCAAAGATTCCTATTGCACAATATGTTGAAGCAACCAAGAATAAGCCGACATAACCCCATATAATTGCACCATAATCGATGTTCTGCCCAAAGTGCATTATTGTGAACAAGTGTACAAGAGTAAAAAGCAATGTTGAACCAATCAGAATAATAGCAGCAAAGAATTTGCCCAAAACGATTTGGCTATCCTGCAAAGGCAATGTTGCTAATATTTCAATCGTACCTGAGTTTTTCTCTTTTGCAATCATACCCATAGTAATCGCTGGTATGAAGAATAAGAATATCATTGGTAAAGTACCGAACAAGGATCTCATTTCTGCTCTTCCAATAACGAAAACAGTGCTGTTAAAGAACCAACCGGTTATTAGAAGAAAGATAACAAACACAATATAGGTGGCGGGAGAGACTAAATAACTATTAAGCTCTTTCTTGATAATTGACTTGATATTATTCATTTTCTTCCTCCGCATTAACCGGGTTAGACTGTGGAATGTACTGAGTATTATCTGTAACTTGTCTTGTTGGTGCACCATCCATAGTAAGTTCGTGGAATATCTTCTCAAGAGAACGTTCCTGTTTTTGCATACTTAGAATCAACCAACCTTTTTCATTGATAAAGCGAGATATCTTCTCTCTTAAATCAATCTTGTTACTGTATTCAAGCACTACTTCCCAGATGTTACCTTTAATCTTACTTTCATTGAAAATATTGA
The DNA here is from genome assembly GCA_963677495.2 of Cloacimonadales bacterium (SeqCode). Taxonomy (GTDB): domain Bacteria; phylum Cloacimonadota; class Cloacimonadia; order Cloacimonadales; family JAFGVF01; genus Zophobacter. Next base: position 47,180 of record CAXXOU010000004.1, on the reverse strand, counting down.
TTGTTGGATCAATCATTCTGAAATCATAGAAGTTAGCATTATCTGCCATTATTTCAAGACTAAGTACTGTTTTACCGGCTAGCTGAGACTGAAGAACTTCTTTCCTATCATCTGCAATAATCTTGCCTTTATTGATAATGATGATTCTGTCACAAACTGCTTGAACTTCCTGCATAATATGACTTGATAGAATAACTGTTTTCTTTTCACCTAGTCGTCTGATAACTTCTCTAATCTCTAGAATCTGGTTAGGGTCAAGACCGGTTGTAGGTTCATCCATAATAATCACTTTTGGATCATGCAGAATAGCTTGTGCAAGCCCTACACGCTGTCTGTAACCTTTTGAGAGAGTACCAATCTTCTGTGTTATTACATTTTTAATACCACATTCTTCGATAACTCTTTCGATTCTGGAATTGAAATCTTTGTCACTTATGTTTCTGATGTTTGCAACAAACTTCAAGTAATCATAAGCAGTTAAATCTTCATAAAGCGGATTGTGTTCAGGCAAGTAGCCAATCCATTCTCTGATTTTGAGAGAGTCTTTAGCCATATCTAAACCATTAATCTCAATCTTACCTGCTGTTGGTTTCAGGTAATCAGTGAGCATTTTCAGAGTAGTTGATTTTCCTGCACCATTTGGTCCTAGAAAACCGACAATCTCTCCCTCATTGACAGAGAAACTAATGCTGTCTACTGCCCTGAGAGTGCCATAGTCTTTTACTACATTACTGACTTCAATCATCAGTTGTCTCCTTTTTTAGAATTCGAACTCTTCAGATTTCGGTGCCAATGACGCCGGTTCTGTAAGAGTGATTATATCATTTTCGTTAACACCTTCAATTATTTCAACCTGTTGGAAATCATTAATACCTGTTTTGATTGGTACTGCTTTCTCGGGTTTGCCATCCTTCATGAGATATACAACATCCTGCCCCTTCTCGTCTGTGAATATTGCTCTGATTGGAATTATTAGAATATCAGCTCTTGATTCTCCTTCAATACTTACATTCGCTGTCATACCGGGTTTAAGCATCGCAATATTACCTTCAAGATGGATTTGGATTGGGAAAACCTTTGTTCCATTTTTATCTGTCGCTGATGCAGCTATCTTACTAACCTTTCCCGTAAACTTTTCATAAGGGAAAGCATCTACTAAGATTGATGCAACCTGATTACGATGATACTTAGTAATATCTACTTCATTAACTTCTGACTCAACTACCATTCTTGTGAGGTCTGCCAAATGCATAATAACTGTACCCTCGCCAAAACTTACGTTACTGGATGTTACCATTTCACCTTCCTGAACAAGACGTGAAATCACTGTTCCTGATGATGTGGCATATAACTTTGTAACTGAGTCTTTTGAATCCAAATCTTTTACAAGTTCATACTGCTCTAATGCCTGCTCATGATTGATTCTGGCAGATTCAAACTCATCTGATGCATTAGTAAGCTCGTTCAATGAAATATAGTTTTTATTGTATAACTCAGTGTAATCATTAAAGTCTTTCTCAGCTTTTGTTAATCTGATCTCAGCAAGTCTCAAACTGCTTCTGGTTCTGGAAATTGATTCAGCTTGATTGTAATCAGGCTCAATATCAGCAATAACATCACCTTCATTTACATAATCATTCTCATCTACATAGAACTTCAATATTTTCCCTGCCACACGGGATTTAACCTTAATTGTGCTCTTTGGTTGAATCTCACCGGTGACATCTAATTTCGTTTTAATCTCTCCCCGTTTAACAGTATGAGTTGGTATCTTAGTATCTAAAGGTGAGTCACCCTTTTTCATTCCTACCTTACATGCTGTAAGAACTAGGAAGCTAAGCAATACCGTTATAAATCTTTTCATCTAAACCTCTCCTCTTAATCTATTACCAACGTCCCATGATAGGGAGTGAAAGTAGCTTATTTAGTTGTTCCTGAGTCTTCAGGATACTGTAGTAATTATCATTTTGTGAAATGCGTGACTGTAAGTTAGAGATACGAGATCTATCTAACTCAACCAAGTCAATCAATCCTAATGTATATTTTTCATTAGCTATTGTAAGGTTTTCTGAGCTTTGAGCTACTTTTCGCTCATATAAACCTTTTGCTTTATGTAAGTACTCAAGATTTCTAATCAACTGGTCATACTGCGTTTTATGACTGTTAATATTATCTTCAATATTGAGTTCTGTAAGTTTCATGCTATTCTTATAACGTCTGTAATTCTCATTCTGATTCAATAGATTCCATAAGGAATATGATGCTGATAAGGTAATTGAGTAGGACTCTCCGGTCTCATCATATTCAAAAGGTTCATCTGCAACTGAAGTTTGATTATAACTTGCAGTTAAGTTAATTGAAGGGAAGAAGTTTAATTTATACTGCCATTCATTAATCTTCATACTTTTTAAGTTTAAATAGTCTGCTTGAAAACTCAATGGATTACCTTTACCATCAGCTTCTATCTCTTCGAATTCAGGTAAGTTTGAAGTTTCAATAATATTTAATGTTACATCTGAAAAGCTTGCTCCACTATCCTCAACACGTATCAGATTAAAGAGATTTGCTCTCATGTTCACCAATGAATTAGTAAGATTCTCAATTTGAATTTCACTATCAATCTTATCGATCTCTGCTTGATTCAAGTCTAAGGATGTCTTTCTACCCTGTTTTGCTTGTATCACTATCTCAGCCAGAACTCGTTCTTGCAATGCTAAATTCTCTTGTTGAATCTCAAGCTCCTTCTGGGTTTGCAGAATATTTAGATAGGATTCAATGATATTATATGCTAACTCCTTCTTGGCAATCTCATAGTTAATATCAGCAACTTCTGTATCAATCAGTGTGTTTCTGAATTGGAAATAATCACCTTCATTCAAGGAAACAGATTTACTCACATAATAAGATGAGCCTTCTGAGTTTGTATAAATATTATTAGTTTCATTTCCTGATCGATTATATGTAGCACCAATTTCTGGTAAGAAAGAAAGATAACTGGATACATGACTAGATTCTGCATTATCGCGATTAATCTCACTTCTTATAATGGATGATGCTTTACTCATCCCTGATTCTATCAGCTCTTCTAATTTGTAGCCTTCAGCTCTCAAACTGATTAACAAAAGCCCCATTGCGATAATGAAAGCAATCCTTTTCATATACACTCCATAAATGTCATTATTTTACTTATTTCACAAACTTCGTCAAATTTTAAGTGTCAATAAAAATATTCTTCACAACCATCCGCAAGCCTGCTTTTTACATCTTTGATGTAATAATCACTAAACTTCGTAAAGGTTACAGATTATTTATTACTTTACAAACGAGTTTAGGTTCGAAGAAAATGAACTCTAATCACTTGGAGGTATTTATGCTTAAAACTACGTTCATAATTGTAATACTACTCGTTTCATTCGCTCTGTTCTCTGCAGCAAAAGATATTCTCGGATATTGGGTTACTGATGAAGCTGCATCTGTTGTTGAAATCAAAGAAGTTGATGGAGTATATGAAGCATCTATCGTCGCCCTGAAAGAACCGGTTTATACTGATGCTTCCGCAGGAAAAGTCGGAGCACCCAAAGTTGATAAATTCAACCCTAACGAGAAGTTTAGAAACAATCCCGTATTAGGTCTTAATATTATGCAAGGCTTCAAGCATAAAAAAGGTACATGGAAAAACGGTACTATCTATGACCCTAAAAATGGTAAAACATATAAATGTAAAATGACCTTTAATAAGAAAGGGAACCTTGATGTAAGAGGTTATATTGGAGTCCCGGCTCTAGGAAGAACTACAGAATGGATGCGTCCTGAAACATATCTGAAAACTACAGGTTCTAAATCTTTAGGCTATCTTTATCCGAGTCCTGAGTTAAAGAAATAATCAGACTCTTTTAGGTTAGTTAAATTATCTATATCCGACTTCAAGCTCTAAACCTAATCCTTTCAGATTATTCGGTTCTATAGCATCATGTTATTTTTTAGCTCTAGCTTTACTAAACCAAACTTTTCTTTCTCTATAAAGTAATTTGTTTCTCACTTTCTTATAAGTCTCTATCAAAACGCAGTCATCCCACTGTGTTCCCACTGTGCACGCACTGTATACCCAGTGAAACAGTGGGTTGGCAGTGCCTTCACAGTGCGTGCACAGTGCAGACACAGTGCGTTGATGGATAGAGCAGTAAAAGAGAGTAAAAAGGGCATTAAGTGTAGCTAAGTTATTGCAAAAGCCACTGAGTATATCTTTCTGAAGCTGTCGCAATAGCGACCGAAGGGAGATGGGTGAATAGCGAAAAATGGCAAAGGTACAGCACTATGAGTCCAACTCGTAAACTCACTATGACTCCAATGTTGTAAGTCATTGCTAATTGCACTGTGTATGTATTCTGAAGCAGTCACCATTACGACTAGCGGGAGTTCGGGGAAATGCGTAACCGGATAACATATCTTTTCCACATATCCCCAAGCTCGTAAACTCGCACTGGTGACTGCTTCTGAGACTGTATATACTTTTCTAACTTGCACCAATCTTCGCTTATAAGCTACGCCCCGACAGGCCGCAGCGAAGTGTGGGGCGATGACGAAAACCTAAGCCTGATTCCTTCGAAGTGCATTTTAGGAAGTCCGCTCTCCTTATCAGTCCGGCAAACTCCCTGAAATGCGGTAAGTCATAGCCAATCAGTCTATTTCATAAGTAGCATTCTTTTACACTCAGTTACATTCCCTGTCTTAATCTGATAGAAGTAAAAACCTGAACCAACCAACTTACCATTGCTGTCTTCCCCATTCCATACTATTGTATGATTGCCTGATTGCATAATATCATTCACCAGTGTGTTTATCTTCTGCCCTTTGATATTGTAGATAGATAACTCAACTTTATCGTTTTCAGGCAAGTTGAATGCTATCGTTGTGGTTGGGTTAAAGGGATTAGGGTAGTTGGTTAGAGAGATAGTAGAAGAATTAACAATTTCATGAGTACTTGTGGGAGGATAATACTCTATAGCTCCTATATCTATCGAGTTATTATATACTCTTGGGTTCCCTAGAATATCAAATTCAGGGAGAGAATAACCCGGATAGAAATCATTGGGATCCATTGTGCCGTTATCAATTGGGTCAGACAAATGAATTGAGTTGGTCTCATCATAGAAGCATGATTCAATGCTGTCCATTTCACCATCTGTTGTTCTGATGTCTGCATTGTGCCAAACATGTGATCCCATCTGGCTTGGTTCAACACCCAATCTCCATTCATCTCTTGGATGAGCACAATAATCTACAAAAGTTAAACTGTCTATCACACCTATAATCGTCATTGGAAAGACTTCATCGAATAGACAATTCTTTAAGGTAATAGGATAGTTAAACCAACTAGTAATAAGATGTGGTTTCATATTTCCACTATTATAAAAAGTACAGTTATATATATATGTATGATTTGCTTCTGTTCGAACTATTCGTGATGTATTGTTATCAATAAATATGCAATTATCGATTAAAATATGTAAATTGTCATCTGTGTTGATGCCATCAAAATGTAAATAATAAGGATGATCAGTCCTGTTACCGATAAAAGAGCAGTTAACTACACTTGCAAACTCACTTGCTTTAACATTCAATAAACCGATTGAATTATATCTCTGACTTGTATGTTCAAAACTATTATTCTGAAAACAGCAATTAGTTAAGGTTACATTTTCGGCCTTTATATCAACTAACTTAGTTATATCTCTATTATTGAAATTGTTGATAAAGTCAACTCTTTCAAAGCTAACAACAGTATCTTCGCCCAAGATTTCAATCAGATCATCTCTTCCTGAATAAGCACTATTTTCGAAGCTAACATTAGTAACATCAATATTAGAAAGCCAATAGCCATGTAAAGAACAGTTAGTAAAGTTGCTTAGTGTGAAATCTCTGATAGAGGTATATTCAGCATGTTCCTCTAAATGTATAGCATTTATATCCTTCGGTAAACATGATAGTTCAATTCTTGTCTCTTGCTTATCTACTCCCTGCAATATTGTGTGATCACGTACTAAAATTCCTACATCTTTCCCGAAGGCCTGATTGAAATGAGTTCCTTCAGATAGGTGAATTGTCAGTGTATCATTATCAGATGGTTTAGCTCTCAAACAGGCAATCCATGGTGTTTTCAAAGGAGTTCCTGGAGTTAATCCGTCATTATCATCTGAACCTGTAGGACTAACATAGGCATCACTATTTATAAACTGATGTACAGGTTGTAGTACATCAAATACTCCAGAAGGAGTTGTATACGATGACTGCCACCCTCCATTTTCGTAATAGTAATATGTAGATCTATCCGAGTATGGGAAAGTGTATTTATCTAAATAGATATCAAAGTCATCTCTACTGAAAATGTCCATACCAAATTGGGAGTAGTTATCATAAATGCTACATCTATTGATTGGATCAAAAACTAAATCTGTATTATCCCCAAGAGTAATACCACCACCATAACTTCCAATATTATTCTTAATAGTAAGATTTGATAGGAAGACATCTTGTGAATCATATATGAGTAATCCTCCACCCACATTGTCATATATCATAAGGTTTTCTAAGGTGATATTACTTGTTTCATCAAGATGCATACCTGAGCCACGAAAATAGGCTTCGTTACCATCTCTTGCTCCACGAATAGAAAATCCTGATATTGTTATATTCGATTCTCCGCTTGTCATTCGAATACAAGGTGATGCATCATAAGAGCCATCAATAACTGTAATATCTTCACCGGCAACTGACATTAATGTTAGATTAGATCGTCCATTAAAATCTAAGTTTTCGTGATAAACACCGGGACCAACAAAAATTGTATCCCCTTCTGCAGCATAGTTAATAGCATTTTGGATAGTAGAAAATTGCAGTTCATCTTCAAGATGAACCTGAATGGTTGTAGCTGATAGCACGAGAGGTGCTATTAACAACAACCACCATAGGTGTCGTCGTTTCATTTTGAACTCCTTTTGATTATGGAATCAATTTAACAATAACTCGTTTGTTGTGGCAAGAGAAAAGTTAATATAAGTCATAACTTATACGTTTCCTGTCTATTGTGAGTACTACGAAACGGATAGTTCTTTAATGCGACTGTACCGTTTATCCACGCATTTACCCATGGTCAGGTAAGTCGGATTGGTTAATGATAATAGGGAGTTCCTTTTAACAAGAAACTCCCTAATCTATTATGAAATAGTCATTATCTCAGACCATTTCGCTTCATTTTTCGATAGCACAGCATCAGATAGTTCTTTTACGAAGTCTTTTCGCTTAGCTACAGAAGCTATCAGTGAGAGAGCTTTTAAATGCTCTTGTGGTCTACTTTCAGGGGTTAGAATTAAGAACATCACGTTGACATCCTGTCCATCAGGGCTCTTCCAATCAATCCCATGACTAGAGATACCACAAACAATCATGGTTTTCTCGATATGTGGAACTCTACAATGCGGAATTGCAACACCTTTGCCAATTGCAGTACTGGAGAGCTTTTCTCGCTGTTGTAAAGCGGGTGTAACATCTGCAGTTTCATTAATAATTCCTTTGCGAACAAAAACTTGAGAGAGCTCGAACAAAGCTTCATGCTTAGTATTTGCCATCATGCGAACAACTCTATCACCTATAAGAGATGACAAACTGTCCGGAGTATTACCGGAAACTGTTTGCTTTAATGCTTCCTTTTCTCCTAATGAAACATTCTTCCATTTGATAAGAGTCTTTTCTGAAAGATAAGCTCCACCAAGTTCAAACACAACCAAAGCAGGGATAATCGTATTGAAGATAATCTCTCCATTAGCCTTCAGAACAGAGGCAACAAGAATAGTTTCTACTGCTGCCATACCTGCTTGAGGTAGCATGAGCTTTGGCAATGCAGCTGTAATCTTGGGGTCTTGACCTGTCATCTTAGCTCCACCATAATTACCGATTAGCTTACCGGCTGAACGGAAGGCTATATATCCGATTACATAAAGGATTGTCTCTCCAGAGAAACTTTCCAATCGGACGCTTGCACCAATAATGGCGAAGAACAGTAAGTTCATTATTGGCATTACATTCTCTATTTTCAATGAATCAAAGATTGCATTGTTATGCAGGTTTGAGATTAAGAAACCGGCTGTTACAGCAGTAATAAGAAACGGTAAATTGAAGTGTATGGCAATCGAAATACCAATAGCAACGATAGCTAAAACAATCAACAAAATCTCCACTGACGGTGTCGGATGCTGAGATAGAACAGTCGAAAGGAATGAACCTTCCTCCTCTTCCTCCTCATTATCCTTACTACGCTCTCTTATCGTTACCTTTAGAATCATAAAGATGACAACTCCAATACCAACAGCTAAAACTAATTCCAGTGCTACTTCTTTGAAGATATGGAAACCGGAGATGTCATGTGCAGATTGTTGTGCCATAGCGATACTCAAGAATATCGAGAACATGATAACCTCAAGTATATCGTCAAGCACAACAATATTAGCTAGCAACTGCTTTAAGCGACCTGTAATCTTTAACTTTGCCATAAGAATAAAGGTCAAAGCCGGAGCTGTAGCGATACCGATAGAACCTATGATAAGCGATACAATCCATGTCATTCCAAAGATAAACCTGAACCCAAAAGCAATCAGGAAAAAAGTTAATAGTCCTTGGATCATACAGATGATAAAGGCTTTGAATCCAACCTGTTTAAGTCTATCTCTGTGTAGCTCTTCCCCTATAGAAAAAGCTATTAACCCCAGAAACAGGAATACAAAGAAATGATAGCTTTCCAGTATTTCACTATATTCCGAAAAACCATTACTATAGAAATGGTACATTGGTTTTATTAGTGTAAGGTGAGACCATTGGGGATGATTCATAAGGAGTTTATGTAGTAGTTCCAGAAAGTGTGGACCTACTAATATTCCACCGAATATCTGACCTATGACAGCTCCCACCTTGATTTTTTTAGCAAGTAAACCGCAGACATAAGCCATTAGGATAAGTAATCCCAACTCGAATATCTGCATCTTCATGTGTTGTAAGTTCATATAATGAGCCTATATTAGATAGGCACAGCAGGATTGAACCTGCTGTGCAGTAAATTGTTTTGAGTGGGTTAACTCCCTTACCTACTCAGAATTAACTAATTAGTATATGCTTTTTCTTGATGCTGAGAGTGGTCTAGTCCGAGCTTCTCTTCTGCTTCTGAAACTCTTACAGGGGTCACTTTGTTAATCAACCAAAGCATAAAGTAGGTAAAGAAATAGGCATATATGGCTGCCCCAACAGTTGCTGCAACTTGAATCAAGAAGAAACGTGGATTGCCGTTAAGAAGTCCATCAGTAATACTGCCATTGATTTTATTTGAAGCAAAAATACCAAGCATTATTGTACCGATAAAACCACCAACACCATGAACTCCCCATACATCGAGAGCATCATCCCAACCGCGCTTGTTTTTAATGTGAACTGCGACATAGCAGACAAGACTGGCCACAATACCAATAATAGCTGCAGCCCAAACAGGTACAAAACCAGCTGCAGGTGTGATAGTTGCCAAACCGGCAACAGCACCTGTCATAAGTCCTACGAACTTAGGCTTACCTTCGCGTGCCCATTCAACTATTAGCCATGTAACTGTTGCAAAAGAAGCTGCAACGTCTGTATTTAAGAAAGCAAGAGCAGTGATATTATCTACTTGTAACTCACTACCTGCATTAAATCCGTACCAACCAAACCATAATAACCCGGTACCAATAGCTACCAGTGGGATACTGTTTGGTTTTGCATTCTTATCCAATCTTGAGCCGACAAAGAAGACGGACGCTAAAGCAGCAAAACCGGCTGTAACATGCACAACTATTCCTCCTGCAAAGTCCATAACTCCCCATTGAGCTAAGATACCACCACCCCAAATCATGTGAACAAACGGGTAATAAACCAGTAGTTGCCATAAGACGAGGAAGATTAGATAAGCTTTAAAGGATACACGTCCGGTAAATGCACCTGTTATCAGTGCCGGAGTGATAATTGCAAACATCATCTGGTACGCTACAAATAATAGCAGAGGGATAGAGCCATCACCGAAAGGTGTTAATGAGTCAATTCCTCTTAAGAAGATGTGTTCAAAGTTACCGATTATCGGACCTGTTCCGCTGAAACAGAGTGTATAACCAATTGAATACCACATCATTGTTGTGATTCCAAGAGATACAAAACTCTGAATCATGATTCCGAGAATGTTTCTTTTTGATGCAAGACCACCGTAGAAAAAGGCTAATCCGGGTGTCATAAGCATCACGAGACTGGTTGCTAAAAGCATAAATCCAGTGGAGCCTGTGTCAAATGTAGGCATAATTCCTCCAAGTAATGTCGTCAAAGCAAACTACTAAAGGAGTTATTAGGGTCGCTTGCTTCACGAAAACTCTCTGCCACAATTTACGTACTTTGGTTTGTGGAGAGGTACGGCATTAGATTTATGAGGGCACAATTAGTCAATATATGTTTTATAGATGCCTATATAATTAGAATTTATAACTCTACTAAGCCCGATGATGACCTTTGCTATTTACTCCCATTCATCTTATGCTTCTTACGCATATTGAGATGTTCTTTATAGGACTTAGTGAATATATGCTTACCGCTGCCATCGGCGAAGAAGTACAAGAAATCCGTGTCAGCAGGACTGATTACAGCTTCAACTGCTCTTGCGGAAGGGCTACAAATTGGGGTTGGTGGTAATCCATAGTTTAGATATGTATTGTAGGGGGATTCAATTTCAGTGTCTTTATAGTATAGAAACTTACGCCTTTTACCTTTCTTCTCGAGTAGATATTGGACTGTTGGACTTGCTCCAAGCTTGATTCCCTTCCTTAGTCTTTTTAGATAAACATCAGCAATGACAGGCATTTCAGAAGAATCTTTAGCTTCTAATTCTACAATCGAAGCAAGATTGACTGTTTCGTAGTAATTAAGTTGTTCAATACTACCAATGCCAACTTCATTGAACTTCTTCTTAGCTAAGTTTACCATTACTCTTAAAGCTTGAGAAACTGATGTACTCTCTTCAAAGTGGTAAGTCTCTGGATAAAGGAAACCTTCTAAAGTATCGATTTCTAGCCCGGTAAGGGATTTACAGAATAGTGGATTAGTAGCAAGATTCTTCATCTCCTCAAATGATAAATCTAATGAAGAAGCTACAATTGAAAGTGTTTTAGTAAGTGAAAGTCCTTCCGGAATAGTCACATGGATGAGCTCATAATCACCGGTGCATATCTTATCAAGAGCGATAAAAGCATTGGATTCTACTTCGAAGATATAACGTCCCGGTTTAAGATTCTTATCGTTCCCGGTTATAGCAGACGCAAGCTTGAATAGGAATGGATACCTGATTAAGCCTTTATCTTTCAGCTTATCAGCGATACGTATTGCAGAATCACCTCTGTTAATTACAAGGGTTGTACGGTCAATCTTCATTGGAATTGTTAATGCTGCTACGAGTATAAGAAAAACAGCCAGAATAATGGCTGTTGCAATGATAAGTTTATTTTTATTATCCATCTATTGATTTGCCTTTAAGTAATTTCTCAGGATCATATATGCTGCTACTGCATCAATGACTTTCCTTCCCTTGATAGGATTGTATCCCATCTTAATAAGTTCCTGCTTAGCTTCATAAGTTGTCAACCTTTCATCCCAAAGCACTATGGGTGTTTCTATAGCTTTCTCAAGAGCTTCATGGAATCTTAGAATCTCTCTGGTTTTATCTGTATGCTGACCCTCTAAACCTAATGGTAAACCAAGAACAACGAGACTTACCTCTTTCTCTTTGATTAGATCATTAAGCTTAGCAAAGACCTTTTTCTTTCCTTCATTTGGGATAGTTTCGAAGGGTTTTGCAAACATCTGCATTAGGTCAGTTAGGGCTAATCCAATTCTCTTCTCACCATAATCTATGGCCATGATTCGACTATACATTCAGCTTATAACCAGGAGTTGTCGCGCCAGATGATGATACTCCAGTGCGGTTCAACATCTGTGCCAACATTGACAATGTAGTATCTGGAATAGCCGGAGGCACTGAAGGTCTGCCCTGTATTGAATTGTAATAGCAGATTGAAACGAACATCAGTATGTAGATAACCAAGATCAGCATACTCATTATCCTCATACCAGGTAATTATTCCGGTTGGAATATCCAAAGAGATTTGATCAGGCGGAGGATAACTGTTTGAGCCATTCTCAAAAAGGTTCTCATGAGTAAGTATCTCCTGCTGATATCCCCACCAACTATCCTTAATTCCATCACCATCCATATCTATTCCTATATCATCTGCATCAGATGCTATAAGCTCAAATCTGAACTCCTCGGCAAGACATTGCTTGAAAAGTTCTATATTCTTCTGTTCATATGCTCTAACCAAATTTTCGATTACTTTAGTTGGAGTAGAAAAGTCGTAGTCAGTTGAAGTTGATATATTGTCTATCATCGCAGGATTAAAGGGATTCTCACTACATGCAAAAGCGAATAGACTAACTCCAATAACTAGTATTCTAAACATCTTATTGAACATATTCATACTTCATCATTCCCCATGTTGGTTCTGCGAGTTCTTCATCTCTATAATCATAAAACTTCTTTAAATACCAATATCCACCATCCTCCTCAAAGAAGATAGTAGCATCACCACGGAAAGTGGCAGTAGAATCAGAAGCAATTATCCTAGTAATATCATAAATGATATCTACTTCAACTTCATTAATTCCACTACTGGATGAGTTCTCTACTGAAAACATTATCTCTATCTCTCCCTCATTATCAGAGAGATAAGCATGCATATTCTCTAAAAGATTGAGTTCTGATTGCCTGTTCCAAGAGTATTGCTTGTTTAATCCTAAATCCAAGGCATCATTATCATCCATGTGAAACTCAAAATCATCAGTCAATATCTGCACATAATTATCTTTATTACGTTTGTCTTCATAGGCAAACTCAAGATTTTCAAGCGTAAGCTCCCAAGCAGTGAAGAACTCATTCCACTTCTGCGGTTGAGTAGGATCTTCAGCATCTCTTGGTTCGAAAATATCACAACCTGATAATCCTGATACTAATAATATAATCAATGCAATCTTACTAAACAATTTTGACTTTTTCATATAAGGTCTAATATAAAATTATATGTCGGGTTATGCGTCAATAGAAATAATCAGTAACTAGTTAACTCTCTCTACGAAAACAAGTGTATGACCAGTCCCGATTCGTAGGATAAAACAAGTAGCTTTGTTATTTCCTTTAAGTTTCAATTTCTTCTTGAACTTCTCAGTTTCTTCCGGGAATCCACGTGGCTTTATTGTTAAATCACCAATATGATTTGCTGTAAGATACTTTTGCAGTTGCTTGCGATTGTATGACATTATCTTCAGCACTTTAAATGTTTTATACCAACTACTTGTCTTTGATTCCTCTGAAGTTGTGATAGCTAAATGGGAGTCTATGAGAGTCATCTCCTCCTGAAAAGCTAAGTCCTGAACCATGCCTCCTCTGATAATTGCAGGGTCAGGTTCATATAAATACTTACTAATATCTGTAACAGATACTAGCTTTTCATTCCTGATATATTCTCTTTTCTCAGGTAACTGAATAGCAACTCTATCAACTCCTTCTCGTGATAACTCCCCTGTTGTTAAGAGTATCTCCTTCATTGTTCCTGATTCTGAGACAAACATGAGCGTTGAATCTTTCGGTAGTTCTAAGCTCTTATAATCCATAATCGGAGATAGCTTAATCGCCATATTAGGTGTCAGAGCTCTTAGTTTAAGCAACTCATTTAAGCTTGGAGATATAGAATCAGCTGAATGTTTTCTGCTGTTACCCGGTCTTCTATCCGGATCAGCAAAGATGGCATCAACAGACCTGTTAAACTCTTCTGATTTTGTTTGCAAAAAACTGACTTTATCAAGAGCATGTATTGAGCAGTTATATACTGCACATGCAAGAGTATTTTCATCTAAGTCAACAGCATAACACAGACTCTTACCTTTTGCAATTGCTATTAAATCTATTCCGCAACCACAGCACAAATCAGCTATCGTATTGTATTCTTCAAGAAGTTCCGCATGGTATTGTGCAAGCACCGTTGAACTTGACTGCATAGCACCCTTTTCTGTAAACACCAGCTTATGAGCATCAGGAATACGCTTCTCCACCTTCTTACGTAATCTAAGGAGAGTGAGAAACTCTTTAATCGGCAAATCAGAGAAAGTCTTTGTATAGTACTCCAACCTATTCATTGAGAGTGGATACTCGGACTCTATTGACTTTATCAACTCACTATTACTTTCTGAGCTAAGAAACCTAATCAATTCTTTCATATTTATAACAAAGGCGAAAAGAGTCTGCAAATCGACTCTCTCAACCTTCTAATCTTTCCTCTTTTATTGAATTCTTCCAAATCTATCTCTTCGCAATCCATTAAATCTTGTCCGAATTGGTCTATAAGTTTACCAATTGCATCCTTTCCGAATAGCAATGCATTGACTTCAAAGTTATGCTTAAAACTTCTTATATCCATATTAGCAGTTCCAACTGAAGCACAGAGATGATCGGCTATCAAAACCTTTGCATGAATGAAGCCTTTTTTGTAACGATATATTTTCACTCCGGCTTCCAGAAGCTCCTGAATATAGGATTGTGTACCCCAATAAACTATCTGATGGTCAGAGATTCCCGGTATAATAATCTTAACATCTATTCCACTTAAAGCTGCTGTTTTGATACTCATCAATAAGCTATCATCCAATACTAAGTATGGGCTTGTAATCTTAATCGATTTAGATGCCCCTGCTATCATCGTAAAATAGACCTGCATAATACTAGCCCAATCAGAGTCAGGTCCACTAGAAACTATCTGGATAGGGTTATAATTAGTGATTCTGGTTGGATAGAAATTACTTACATTGAAGAGGTTCTCTTTTGTTGTATATTCCCAGTCAAGTGCAAAGATTGCCTGCAAAGAGCGTACTGCTTCCCCAACAAGTTTCATATGAGTGTCACGCCAATAACCAAAGTATCTGCTTTTACTCATATAACTATCACCAATATTCAATCCTCCTACAAAACCCACTTCACCATCAATCACGATTATCTTCCTGTGATTACGATAGTTCAATCTGCTGTTTATAAATGGAAACTGTGTTGGAGAGAAGAAAGCTACTTCAATTCCTTCCACTCTCATCTTATTTACAAATCGTTTTCCAAGAAACAGTGATCCTACATAGTCAATAATGAACCTTATCTTAACTCCCTCTCTAGCTTTATCAATAAGCAATGCTCTTAACTCTCGGCCTACTGAGTCATTAGAGATTGAGAAATACTCAAGATGAATATGTTCTTTTGCTTCTCGTATCTGCTCAAAGATTTCGTCGAAGGCTTCTATCCCGTCCTTAAATATATCCTCATGATTATCTACAGTTAAGAATGCTTTACTGTTATTGTATAACAAGTTAGATATCTTTATCTGAAAAGGGTTATCCAAATGCGATTGGGCTTCATCATTCTTCTGTATTCCATCAGCTATCAGTTTTTGTACTAGTTTGTTATCTCTCAATGCTTTTGTATTGTACATCTTGCGCTTACGATAGTTCCTTCCAAAGAAGATATACAGAAACATTCCCACACCGGGCATGGCTAAAAGTGCTAGTATCCATGCTAAAGCTCGCACCGGATTCCGGTTTTCAAGAACAACAACAGTAATGATAAAGCCTATAGTCAGTGCATATACTATGTTTCGTATAATGGTTGTTGTTTTATAGAATGGACTAGTCTCAGGTACAACAATACTGTAAACTATTACAAACAATACTGCAACAGCAACAATTGCAACCAATATTCCCTTCAGAATGTCAGTAATCAGATGTCTTCTAATCAAGTGCACCTCTCATGGTAATCATTGACAAAATAGAACCATGATAGAATTATTATGTCAAATAATATTTCGGAAGTGTGATATGGATTTAGCAAAAGCAACACAAGAATTAATAAGAATCGGTCGTTTGATGTATAACTACAGGTATTCTATTGCTGCAGACGGCAACATTAGTACAAGACTTAATGATAATGAATACCTTATAACTGTTTCCGGTGCATGTAAAGGACGCTTAACTGAAGATGATGTAATTCTAGTAGATTCACTTGGCAATGCTATTGATAGTAATAGCACTCCTTCTTCAGAGATTAAGCTACACCTTGAAATATACAGGAATCGACCCGATGTAAACTTCATCTGTCATGCTCATCCCGTAGCATCTACAACTCTCGCTTGTGCCGGTATTGCCTTGGATAAACCTTTCTTAGCAGAACTTATCATCACTCTTGGGTTTGTTCCTATTGTTAGCTATGGAACACCAGGTACCCAAGCTCTTTGTGATGACATAGCAGAAAAGATTGGTTCCTCCTCTGCCCTACTTCTCGAAAAGCATGGTGCTGTTACATTTGGGCCTGATGCAGAGCAAGCATACCGTAATCTTGAGACTCTCGAACAATGTGCTCAAGTCTATCTAAACCTAAAACAACTTGGAGAGATCCCTCTTCTACCTGAAGATGAAGTAGAAAGGCTTTTAGCTATTAGAAAGAGGGTATATAGTTTATAAATTAATCCTTCGGACTTGCATTGTGGTGATAGTATGATGTAAGAACGAAGCAAGTACACTGTACTTTCTGAATGGTTGCAGACCTTCAGAATGGTTCAACTCGGAGTGGTCGATGTTTGTGAAGCGGTCACCTGTACGACCAACGGGAGTTTGGGGAAGTGCGTAACTCGAAGATGTTAATGCCACATTACAAGAGTACCATTTTCAAGGTCTAAGGACCATTGAAAAGGTATAATATCTTACTTATTCAATACCTTCTCTTTATCTAATCGCATCAAGAACCTTCTTGCACCGTTAAATAAGTTATGCACACGATGTGGATAACTTTAGCACTTCATAGGGAGGGTCTAGGGAGGCTAAAGGGTGGAACTAGCGAGATTCTAGGTTTTTGATGCCGGACATACCAGACTTGTAGTAGAAAAATGCTAAATAAATGCAAAATGCAAAATGCTAAATGTTGAATGCTGGATGTGGAGAATAGAAAGAGAATAAATTGCTGAAACCTTTTGTGGGAAATGATTGGTAACAGGAGTGCAGAAGGAAATATTATTGAAACATTTAAGTAAAAAAACAGCCAGATGAAGGCTTTATTATTGCTATGTAAACAGCCATACCACCTATCCTCTAAACCATTAATAGTGATGCGAATATTTCTAAGCAAAAATTTTTTATTGGGGAATTTGTTAGACTCGTCTAAACTATAAACAAATCAAAATATCTTTGGAGGTATGTAAGATGTTTAAACAATATGACCCCCTTAAAGGGAAGATTGTAAAAATTATAGATGATAATGGTAAACTCCTGCGAGGTAAGGAGATTCCAAATGATGACGATGCATTTTGGGTGAAAGCAATGGAGAAGATGCTCTTTGCGAGACAAGCAGACCTAATGGCTGTAAGTTTTCAAAGACAGGGACGCATGTTCACATATCCACCTAATCTTGGACAGGAAGCTATTGCAACAGC
The DNA here is from genome assembly GCA_963677495.2 of Cloacimonadales bacterium (SeqCode). GTDB lineage: Bacteria > Cloacimonadota > Cloacimonadia > Cloacimonadales > JAFGVF01 > Zophobacter. The sequence continues at coordinate 29,562 of CAXXOU010000004.1, read as the reverse complement.
TGTCGGTCTTGTGAATAAAGATGAAGACTGGGTTGTTCCGGCTTTTAGAGAGTTAGCTGCATGGTTAGCAAAAGGCGTTGAACTTCATGAGATTTTCCTATATTTCAAAGGGGATGAAAGAGGATCGATTATGAAGAACGCTCCTCATATGCTCCCATCTTCAGTACCAATTGCATCACAGCTACTACATGCTGCTGGTATTGGTTACTCAATTAAGCATAACAAGAAACCCGGTGTAGTATATACATTTGTTGGTGACGGTGGAACTTCTGAAGGTGATTTCCATGAAGCTCTCAACTTTGCCGGTGTATGGAAAGCACCTGTTATCTTCATCGTACAAAACAACCAGTTTGCAATCTCAGTTCCACGCCAAAAGCAAAGTGCAGCTGAATATCTCGCAAACAAGGGTGTTGGATATGGAATCCCAGCCCTGCATGTCGATGGTAATGATATCTTCGCCATGTATCAGGCAGTGGAGTATGCCAGAAAATATGCAGAAGAGGGCAACGGTCCTGTTCTTATAGAAGCTGAAACCTTCAGAATGGGTGCACATACAACTTCAGATGATCCAACCCGTTATAGAACTTCTGAGATGGAAGAGGAATGGGCTAAGAAAGACCCTGTAAGTAGATTGAGAAAGTATCTCGAAAGCAAAGGTCTATGGAACGAAAAGAAGGAAAGTGCACTCATCGATGAGTATAAGCAAAAAGTTGAGAAAGAGTTCGTGAAAGCGGAAGAGCTATATAAGAAAAATCTGAATGATGTCTTCGATCATATGTTCGAGGAACTACCTGAACACTTGAAGAGACAGAAAGTAGAGTATGAAAACTACCTTCAGTGGAAGGAGGGAAAATAATGAAAGTCATGAACATGGTACAAGCAATAAATAATGCAATGGATCTGATGCTGGAAGAGCATCCGGAAGTGGTGATGTATGGAGAAGATGCCGGTGTTGAAGGTGGTGTTTTCAGACTAACAGAAGGCCTCCAGGAAAAGCATGGAGTTGAGAGAGTTTTCGATTCACCACTTGCAGAATCAGGTATAGTGGGAACTGCACTTGGTATGGCAATAACAGGTATGAGACCGGTTGTTGAGCTCCAGTTTGATGGTTTCACATATCCTGCCTTTAACCAAATAGTATCACACGTATCAAGATTTAGAAATAGAACACGTGGTAAATTCGCTGTCCCTATGGTAATCAGATTCCCATACGGTGGTGGAATCAATGCCCTTGAACATCACTCTGAAAGTCCGGAAGCATACTACTCACATACTCCCGGATTAAAAGTAGTAATTCCATCAACTCCTTATGATGCAAAGGGACTCCTCGTAAGTGCAATCGAATCTAATGATCCGGTTATCTTTATGGAGCCTAAAAAAATATATAGAGCTATCAAGCAGGAAGTTCCTGAAGAGAAATACTCAATCCCGCTTGGTAAAGCTAAAGTTGTATCTGCAGGTACAGACATAACAGTCGTTACCTACGGTGCTATGGTCAGAGAAGTTCAAAGAGCAATGGTCATGGCAAAAAAAGAGGGTATCTCAGTTGAGTTAATCGACCTGAGAACCATCTCTCCAATCGATAGAGCAACTATCAAAGAATCTGTAGCAAAAACAGGCCGACTACTGACCGTAATCGAAGCCCAAAGAAGTTATAGTGTAGCTTCAGAATTGATGGCTATCACTGTAGAAGAGAACTTCCTAAACCTTGAAGCACCACCAACAAGAATGGGTGGATTTGACACTATTATCCCATTACCTCTGAATGAAGATTATTTCAGAATTGAACCTGATCAGATCTTCTATAACATTCAGAAGCTTGTGAAGTATTAGGAGGTACGATGCGTTATGTATTCAATTTTCCTGATATAGGTGAAGGACTGGAAGAGGGACGTATCGTTGAATGGTATGTCAAGAAAGGTCAAGCTGTTAAGATGGGTGACTCACTCGTTAAGATGGAAACAGATAAAGTGGTTACAGATATCCCTTCCCCTAAAGAGGGTACAATTGTCACTCTCTATGGTTCAGAAGGTGAAGTTGTGAATGTTGGTAATCCCTTAGCTGAGATTGAAATTGAAGGTTCCGCAACTGCAGAACCTGAAGCTCCAAAATCTGAGTCTGTAGATGAAGAGGGATTCGCTGGTGTTGTCGGTACAATCGAGGTGGCAAAAGAGGGTTCATTCCTACCTGCTTCTAATGAAGGTATCGATACTAAAAAGGAAGAGACAGTTGTTAAGAAGCACAAAGTTCTTGCGACTCCTGTTGCAAGAGCAATGGCTAAGGACTATGGCCTAGATATTAACCAGATTAAAGGTTCAGGTCCTGCTGGTAGAGTAACAAAAGCAGATATCAAACGTGCTGCTTCAAAACCTGCTACAACTGTTGCTACTCAAGAAACTGACAGCTCAGCTTTAGTTGAGATAAGCCCAATAAGTCAAATACGTAAAGCAATTGCTCGCAATATGGCTAAGTCCAAGCAGACTGCTGCTCATATGACCGTATTTGATGAAGTAGAGATTGGAACCCTTGTTGATGTGAGAAACAGATACAAAGTTCGCTTTGCAGAAGAGGGTATTAAGCTTACTTATATACCTTTCATCATTAAAGCACTTGTTCTTGCTCTTAAGAAGCATCCTACAATGAACTCCGAACTTGATATGGATAATGGTCAGATTATCACCAAGAAATACTACAATATCGGTATTGCTATGGATACAGAAGATGGTCTGGTTGTTCCGGTTCTCAAAGATGCTGATAAGAAGAGTATCAAGCAGTTGGCTATTGATTTAGCAGACCTCTCAAAGAGAGCTCTAGAACGTAAATTGAGTCTTGCTGAGATGCAGGGTGGTACTTTCACAATCACAAACTATGGTTCCCTTGGTGGCTGGTTCGGTGTTCCTGTAATCAACCATCCGGAAGTAGGAATCATGGGTGTTGGTAGAATCACAAAACGTCCAATCGTGCAAAATGATGAGATAGTAATCGGGCAGATGTTGCCACTCTCACTATCAGTGGATCATAGAATCCTTGATGGTGGTGGTACAACACGCTTTATCCGTGATTTCATCGCATATCTTGATGACCCAATCTCAATGATGATGGATTAGGAGGTAAAATGCAATATGATGTAGCTATAATTGGTGCCGGTCCCGGAGGATATGTCTCCGCTATCCGTGCAGGACAATTAGGTCTTAAGACCGTTATCATTGATAAGAAGTACGTTGGTGGAATGTGCCTTAACTGGGGTTGCATTCCTACCAAAGCTCTACTAGAAAGTGCTAAGCTTTTCAATAAGATCTCTCAAGCAGATAAGTTTGGGATAGCAGGTATTGACCCTAAAGCAATCAGTTTTGATTGGAATAAGGCAAGTACTCGTGCCGGTTCAGTTGTAGGTAAGTTGACAAAAGGAATCGAGTATCTCTGGAAAAAGAACAATGTTGAGTTCATCAAAGGAGCAGGACGGATTCTGAATGCTCATGAGATTGAGGTTGAGAATCGCATTATTCAAGCTGAGAGTATCATAATTGCAACGGGTTCTAAACCTGCAAAGCTTGAGAATGTAGACCCTGAACTTGTGATTGAGCTTGAAACAATGCTCCAGCAACCTGAGTTGCCAAAGAAACCACTTATAATCGGTGTAGGACCCGTAGCACTTGAAACTGCTGAGTTCTATCGATTGATAGGTGTAAAGCCAACACTACTTGTTCCCGGAGATGAACTACTTCCCGGTATCGATGAATATGTTCAAAAGTATGTAACAAGAAAGCTGAAGAAGGCAAAGGTCACTCTTGTACTTGATAAAGAGTTCAAGATTGAGGGCAATAACCTTCTCACAGGCACAAAAACAATAGAGTTTGATAAAATTATTAATGCAAGCTGGCGCAACGCTATCTTGCCGGAATCTAACATCGATTTGGATATGGATGGAGCCTACTTGAAAGTTAACAACGACCTTCATACCTCCACAGAAAATATCTTTGCAGTTGGAGATGTGAATGGTAAGAGCTATCTTGCTCATGCAGCTTCAGCGCAGGGATTAAAGGTTGTTAACTCGATTAAAGGAGTAACTTCAGATAACGATAATCTTATTCCTGTGAACATCTACTCAGTTCCTGAAATAGCTCAGGTAGGTCTTACGGAATCAGAGATTAAAGAGCAGAATATAGATTATAAAGCAAGCGAGTTTACTCTCAACGCCAATGGAAAAGCCCTTGCTTCCGGAGATGCTGAAGGGTTTGTAAGAATCCTTTCAGAGACCAAGTATGGTGAAGTGTTAGGTGTACAAATTGTAGCCGCTGACGCAACTGATATGATCAGTGAAGCAACAGCACTTATGAAGATGGAAGGCACAGTTTACGAACTGGCCCAAACAGTACATGCTCATCCTACCATCTCAGAATCTCTCATGGAAGCCGGCTTTGACTGGCTGGGTGAACCAATCCATAAAGCGTAAATATCAATATCACATATAAAGCCCTGTAAACACAGGGCTTTTTTATTATCAAGAAGTTTGTCAGAATTATGAATTAAATCTTTAGGTGATGGCATTAGAACAATGCTTTAAATGGAATAAAATGAACTATAATTTACGGATAGTTGGAACATTGTACTTTCTACGTTGTTTTGATTTCACTGGTTTCACAGAAAAGAATCTAAATGATTTTTCTACCCAACTATCTACTGGATATCCCTCTATAGTTTTCGGTTTGTACTTATATTGTTTTATAGCATCAATAATACTTTTATGAATACCATACTTATTTTCATCAAGTGATTGTGTGATTATAACTTCCCCAATCTCCCCTGTTTTAAATACTTCAAACTTGACTTCAACATCTCCTTTCAAACCGCTTTTCAAAGCTTTTTTACTATATTTTGGTTCAACAGTACTAATTGGCACTGCTCTTGATTCTCTTAAGTAAAAAGATATTGGGAATTGCACCCTACAATCAACAACTCGTCCTGATGATTTAGCAGGTTTGAACTTGAATTTTCTAGCAGCCTTAACTGCTGCTTGATCTAAACCATACACATTATTATCTAAAGGTTCAATTACATTAATTTCCCCTATTTCCCCACTAGCCAAGACTTGAACCTCAACAAGAACACTTCCTTCAATCAAAGCTAGCGCGCCTGCTTTAGTATATTCAGGTTCTCCAGATTCTATACATTCCGGAGGATCATCTGGGTAATGAAAGCCCCTAACATAACTATTTAAGTTAAACACGCAAAGCAATGTGGTTAATAATATAATTATTAAAACTTTCATAAGCACTCCCTTCGATTATAAATAATCCAATTCTAATGTAGAATCTAAAATTATCAGTGTCAAGCTCTTTTTAAATTATCAAATTCTCCAACTCATCATATCGAGGAACAATCGGTATCAAGCCAGCTTCAACAGCTTCTCTTACTGTTCGTACAGGTAATCCTATCTGCATAACTTGCGTGGGTGTGATTGTCGTTAAATCCAACTCCGGTAGTTTTCGTTTCAACGCATACATGATTTTATTCACAAGTGCTGATGCATTGCATCTATGCCCCGTCCCGACCGTTAGTAGATTCAATCTATCACTGTAGTCCTCCAAATCCTGTTTATATCCGGGGCTTACTGACAGGTAGAAGCGTGAAAGGTTCGAGGATCTTAGACCCATGTTTCGATTGTTCTCTGTGAGTCTGGGTAAGACATACTCTCGTGCCCAAACAGCTCCTGACGATTTCTCAACGCAATAGACTAACTCGTCCATCTTTCCGCTAAAGGCCTTAAAGCCTTTCATGTACTTAATCTTCATTGTGATCTCCTTATTGGGGTATTTTGTATTTAGCATTTAGCATTAATAATCTAGCATTTTATCTGCCCCTCTATTATACGTAGCTTACGGTTTTGAGATTTCTGGTATATTTTTGCTGATATTGTAGCTTTAGGCTATAGTCTTTTAGCTATCATCTATTATCCTATTCCTTACTAATTAGCCCTTTTAGTTACGCTCCCTGCAGTTTTTTTAAAGACTTTAACTATTAACTGTAGCCTGTAGCTTATAGCTTTTTTTATCCCTCTCTACTATTCAATTGTCATCCAAATCCAATTTCTGTACTTCAAATACTATTTTCTTGCAAAATTCTGCATTTTTATCGAAAACATCCCAATTATTCTGCACCCCTTGTGTCCCCATTCAACCCTCGGGACCTTTACGCGATTTGGATGGGATTTTCTCGCGAATTTCTCGGACAAAGCCCCGAGTGATTCCCGAGTGAGTCCCGGGAGATTCCCGAGCAAGTCCCGTGTGTTGAATGGGAGCGTAGAGAGGATGATGATGTTGTAAATCGTTGTATTAGTATCTTATCAAAGATAAGATATAGATGTTTTTCGGTGTCCAAATTCTTTAAATATCTATAATGATCTTACGTGTGAAGAATATGCTCCCTAGAACCACCAGATTTATCTGGTGGCTGAAGACCACATAGAGCTTTTTTACTCCCTCCCCCTCCCGATTCATTAAAAGAATCGGGAGGGGGAGGGATTTCGGGAGTATCACAGCCCCTACTTGAAAGTAGGGGTTCCGGGGAACATTACCTCAATCATACAAACCTAATGCACTTGGACCACTTCTTTTCTGGTATGCAACCAAGTAAGGTATTTCAATTACTCTAAATAAATACCTTCTATCCAATATTTCTCAATTTCTTTGGAGATTATTAGAAGTTAGAATGCATTCCCCAGAACCACCAGATTTATCTGGTGGCTGAAGACCACATAAAGCTTTTTTACTCCTTCCCCCTCCCGATTCAGAGAATCGGGAGGGGGAAGGAGTTCGGTAGTATCACAGCCCCTACTTAAAAGTAGGGGTTCTGGGGAACATTACCTCAATAATACAAACCTAATACTCTTGGACCACGACAATACCTGTTGTTAATCACAAAAAATAGTTTCGATTACTTCCATTGACATTCCAAATACTTAGTAAATCAATTCTCTGGACATTAACAATCTCTTCATCATTATGGCTTTAGAGGTTTCTATGACTAAACACTCATTATACAGTTGCTGGTTTCATATTATATGGGGAACTAAAGAAAGGTACCCATATTTTGAGAATGAAGAGAAAGCATTACAATGCAAACAAATCTTAGAAGATATTTGTCGTGAAAACAAGATTTATGTTGAGTCAATATACGTTAATTCAGACCATGTTCATATGTTAGTGTCTCTTCCCGCAAACCTTTCAGTAGAGGGCTTGATGCACAAATTGAAAGGGACTTCATCACATACAATAAATAAGAGTAGTATCTTCGATGCTAAGTTCCTATGGAGTAGAGGTTATGCACTCTTTTCTGTCTCTGAGAGTAATTTATCTAAAGTAGCAAACTATATAAAGAATCAGAAGCAACACCATGCAAAAAAAAGCTATCAAGAAGAGATGGATAGATTTCAACATCTACTGAATACGAAATAGAACTATATTATTGTCAATAGCAATTGCTCCCCGGAACCACCAGATTCATCTAGTGGCTAGGTGCCACCTCCTACTTTCTCCCCTCCCCCCGATTCGAGAGAATCGGGGGGAGGGGACTGTTTCTTTTGTAAGATTTCATGCCCCTACTTTAAAGTAGGGGTTCTGGGGAACACTACATACACAGTAATACATCACTGAAAGCTCTTCAACCACTTTACACCTATTAAGAGTTCCATAAGGTAGTATCAATCACTATCTTTTGATACCTCCTATTACGATAGTACTAAATTCTTAAGAAACCATACGCACGGAGAAAATGCTTCCCAGAACCACCAGATTCATCTGGTGGTTATTCGAACTCCCTCCCCTCCCCCAATTTCCCTTGACGAAAAAACGGCTTAAAAGTTTTGTCAGGCAAAGAAATACCTACGAAAGGGAGGAGATGTGTTACAGCTTTCCATCAAAGAGGAAAAGATTCGTAAGGCGAAAGACCTGGCGAGACAGATTGTGTATTCATTTGATTGGCTTTTCGATGGTTACAGCTCAGAGACTATTGAGCGTACCGTTGTTAGATTAATGGGTATTGACGGAGCGACTGATGATGGGACTCCTTTACCAAATGTGATTGTTGAACATTTACAAGAGAAGAAGATAATAGAACGCGGAGCTGCATACTGGATTGCAAATGCTATGTCAGGCTTACAGATTTCTGCACAGGAAGTTGCTGAAAAGGTAGCTTCAGGAGAGATTGACCTTTCCACTGTTAAAGCTGATGATGACGAGAGAGTTCTCGCTGTGATTCAGAAGCAGACAGAAGATATGCTTGCGCATATCAGAGGTCAGAAAGAGTTTAGAGAAAACAAGTTTAAAACATTCGGACCACGTAGAAAACCTGGTCTTTATGTTATCGTGGCAACCGGAAATATCTATGAAGATGTTCATCAGGCTGTTGCAGCTGCCCGTGAAGGTGCTGACATTATTGCCGTTATCCGTTCTACTGCTCAGTCATTACTCGACTATGTTCCTTACGGACCTACTACTGAAGGTTTCGGTGGAACTTTCGCAACACAAGAGAACTTCCGTATTATGCGTAAAGCTCTCGATGAAGTTGGTGATGAGCTTGAAAGATACATCGGACTTACTAACTATGCATCCGGACTTTGTATGCCGGAGATTGCTGTGATGGGTGCAATTGAGCGTCTTGATGTGATGCTCAACGATGCGATGTACGGTATCCTTTTCCGCGATATCAATCCAAGAAGAACTATCCTTGATCAGTACTTCTCACGTATGATAAACGCTTATGCCGGAATCGAGATTCAGACCGGTGAAGATAACTATCTCACTACATCTGATGCGATTGAGAAAGCTTATACAGTGACTGCTTCTCAGCTTATCAATGAACAGTTTGCTGCTTTCTCAGGAATTAAAGAAGAGAAAATGGGACTTGGTCACGCTTATGAGATCAACCCTGAAGTGGAAAACAGTTTCTCTTATGAGCTGGCACATGCTATGCTTACTAAAACCCTCTTCCCTACAGCTCCGGTTAAATATATGCCACCAACCAAATTTGCGTCAGGTAACATTTTCAAGACTCACCTTATGGACGCTATGTTCAACTTCATCGGTCAGTTGACAGGACAGGGTGTCCAGCTTCTTGGTATGATGACTGAGGCTATCCATACTCCGCACATTGCTGATAGAGCCCTTGCGATTGAGAATGCAAACTATATATTCACAGCTGTGAAAGACCTTGGCAAAGAGCTCTCAATTGACCCAGATGGGTTTATCAATAAACGTGCTGAATCTGTTCTTGATGAAGCTATTGATTTCTTACAAAATGTTGCAGATACAGGATTGTTTGAAGCTATGTCACGTGGTGATTTCGCTGATATCAAGCGTCCTGAAGATAAAGGTAAAGGTGCTGAAGGTGTATTTAAGCGTTCAGACAACTATCTCAACCCGTTCCTCGAGCAGATGAAGCTTGAACTGGGATTAAATAACTAAGGAGGAAACATGCCTGTTAAAACTGATCCAACCAGAATTAGACCTTATGGTGACACTTTAAATGACGGTCGTGTGCAGATCTCTTTTACGCTTCCCGTTCCATGTAACGAACAGGGTAAAGAAGCTGCAAGACAGATCCTCCGTAAGATGGGAATGGATGACATCGATGTGTGTCATATGAATGACCTGACTGAAGGTTTCACCCATTTTAACGCTTATGCTACTTCTAATGCAGAAGTCGACCTTACTGCTATTAAAGTGAAAGTTGTTGAGACTCCTGTAATGGATATGTATGAAAACGATGATTACATTGAACAGAATATCGGTAGAGATATAACAGTTGTCGGTGCTTGTATAGAAAGTGATGCGCATACTGTTGGTATCGATGCTATCATGAACATGAAAGGCTACAATCATCGCTACGGTCTTGAGAGATATAAGCATATTGAAGCTATCAATATGGGTGCACAGGTTCCATGTGAAGAGCTTCTTAAGAAAGCCCGTGAAGTGAATGCTGATGCTATTCTTGTTTCACAGATTGTCACACAGAAGAATATCCATATTGCGAACCTTACTAAACTTATTGAGATGGCAGAAGCTGAAGGACTAAGAGATAAAATGCTCTTTGTTTGCGGGGGACCTCGTCTAAATCATGAAATAGCAATCGAACTTGGTTATGATGCCGGTTTCGGAACCGGATCCTACTCAACTGATGTTGCCTCTTTTATATCTGTTACTATTGCAGAAAGAGAAAACAAAAAATAGAAAAAAAATTATTTTAAGAATAGGGCTGTCTTGTTAAACAGCCCTTTTTTTATTGCATCTCTATCCCTCTATTTATAGGTGTTTTGAGGATCTTAACATTTCCTAAAATTATTAGATTGACAGCAACTATTCCTTGAGATTTTTCAGCTCATATTTTTTCGAATTGGATTGAACATACACCGAATCATGTTCAAACTTCTAGTTTAAGAAAGGAGGAATGATGAAAGAAGCTTATTATACCGAACAGGAATGGAAGCTCTTTATGGATCATGCAAAAGATAAGGAATCACCCTTTCTCTTAGTAAACTTGAATATAATTAAAAACAAGTTTCAACAGATGATGGACTACTTTCCAAGTGCATTGATTTATTATGCCGTTAAGGCAAATCCTGTGAATGAAGTTGTTAGTATGCTTAAAGATTTAGGATCTAACTTCGACATCGCATCCATCTACGAACTTGATAAAGTTCTTAGTCTTGGTGTTTCTCCTGACAGAATTAGCTATGGGAATACAATTAAGAAGGCAAGCCATATTAAGTATTTCTATGACAAAGGAGTCAGACTTTTCGTAACTGACAGTGAATCTGATTTGCGCAACTTAGCGGTTGAGGCACCGGGTTCTAAAGTCTTTTTCAGAATTCTACTGGAAAACACGTCCACTGCGGATTGGGGTTTGTCCAGAAAGTTTGGTTGTCAACCCGATATGGTATATGACTTAGCTGTTTTAGCATTAAAACTTGGACTTGAACCTTATGGGATCTCCTTTCATGTTGGTTCTCAACAGAGAGAAATCGGTACTTGGGACGGTGCATTAGCTAAAGTAAAGTATATCTTTGACCTTCTTAAAGAAAATGAAGATATTAAATTGAAAATGATAAATATGGGTGGTGGGTTCCCTGCTAACTATGTTACAAAAACCAATGAGTTAGGTACATACGCTGAAGAGATTCTACGTTATATCGAGGAAGATTTTGGTGATGATATGCCACAGATCATTCTTGAACCGGGGCGTTCGCTTGTTGCGGACTCGGGAATCTTAGTAAGTGAAGTGGTTCTTGTTTCAAGAAAATCAAGAACAGCTCTTAACCGTTGGGTTTATACAGATGTGGGAAAGTTCTCAGGATTAATTGAGACTATTGAAGAGTCCATAAAGTTCCCTGTTTATACAGAACGATGTGGAGTCATGGAAGATGTAATTCTTGCGGGACCAACTTGTGATTCCCAGGATATCATGTACGAGAATACACTATATTCTTTACCCCTAACATTAGCTGCAGGTGATAAGCTGTATTGGCTAACCACAGGAGCCTATACATCGAGTTACAGTGCAATAGAGTTTAATGGGTTTCCACCATTAAAAGCTTATTTCATTAGCTAATTATTAGTTATTCTTTGTAAGGCTGTCTTTATATTAGACAGCCTTTTTATTATTTTCTTTGACATTTTATTTAGCAAAACTTAAATTATAGAAACAAAGAACATAAGCGAGGCATGTATGGATTATAAAGTAACTAAGACTATAAACCTTGAAAAAGGTACGCCGGCTGAGAAAAGAACAGAGATACTTAACTATTTTAGAGCTTCATGGGCTATTGAAGAGAAGCTTTTAGCAGGTTTGAAACCGGAAGCATTCTACTTACGAGCAGACCCTTTGAGACATCCTCTTATCTTCTATTTTGGACATACAGCTGCCTTTTATATTAATAAACTTGTGATTTCTAAAACAATTGAGAAACGCATCAATCCTAAGTATGAATCTATGTTTGCAATTGGGGTTGATGAGATGTCTTGGGATGATCTCAATGTATCTCATTTTGATTGGCCTACATTAGAGCAGACTATATCATATAGAGCACAAGTGAAGACTCTTATTGAGGAGCTTATCCAAACTATGCCATTGCAACTTCCTATAGATTGGGATAGTCCATTTTGGATTATTATGATGGGGATTGAGCATTCAAGAATTCATCTTGAAACATCATCTGTTCTTATTAGACAACTCCCTCTTGATGTACTTAATGATGACGATTACTGGAATATTTGTAGAGAGAGTAATCAACCACCTAAGAACGAATTACTACCTGTGCATGGAGAGACAGTGCAACTCGGCAAACCGTTTAAATCACCTTACTACGGATGGGATAATGAATATGGAACAATTACGCATGAAGTGAAAGCCTTTAAAGCATCGAAGTATCTTGTCTCTAATGCAGAATTCAAAGAGTTTATCAATGCTAATGGTTATAATGAACAGAAATGGTGGACAGAGGAAGGCTGGAGTTGGGTACAGTATGAAAAGTGCTCAATGCCACGTTTCTGGAAACGGAATGATGTAGGAGAGCTTAAACTTAGACTTGTCTTTAATGAAGTTTCAATGCCGTGGGACTGGCCTGTGGAGTGTAATTATCTAGAAGCTAAAGCATTTGTTAATTGGAAAGCTGCGACAACCGGTAAAAAGCTTAGATTGCCAACAGAGGAAGAGTGGTATGTTCTCTACAATAGTCTGAAGTTAGATGATCAGCCGTTCTGGAAGAAAGCTCCCGGAAATATAAACTTAGAGCATTACTGCTCTCCATGTCCGGTTAATAAATTTGAAAACAATGGTTTCTTCGATGTAATAGGTAACGTATGGCAATGGACAGAGACTCCAATTTATGGTTTTGATGGATTCAAAGTGCATCCTGCTTACGATGATTTCACAACCCCGACATTTGATAACCAACATAATATGATTAAAGGTGGTTCATGGATAGCCACAGGTAATGAAGCTTTAAAAGATTCTCGATATGCCTTTAGAAGACATTTCTACCAACATGCAGGATTTAGATATATAGAATCTGATCAGGAAGTTAAGATTCATGGTTCTGTTTATGAAGAGGACCCTGAAGTTATCACATGGTGTGACTTTGGTTATGGTCCTGACTATCTTGGATTAGGTAACTTCTCACAGCAACTTGCAGATGCTATCATTGACTCAATTCCGGCTTGCAACTCCCTTAAAGCTTTGAACCTAGGCTGTAAGACTGGTAGAACTACTTTCGAACTTGCTAAGTGCTTTAAGTATGTCACAGGAGCTGATTTCACTGCAAGAATGCTCAGAGTTGGTGTTGACCTCAAGAAGAATGGAATCTTTAAGTATCTTGTCCGTGAAGAGGGAGATATTCATTCTTTTGCTGAAGCAAATCTAAAAGATTTAGGACTCGATAATATAAGAGATAATATTGATTTTTATCAAGCAGATGGGTCAAATCTAATGACCAAGTTCAAAGAGTATGATGTGATAATTGTAGAGAACTCACTTGAGAATATGTACAACCCACTCGCTTTCATAAATGAGATACCAACTAGAGTTAATAAGGGTGGATTTCTCGTATTAGCAACGACTGCTGATTGGAACGAACAGAGTGCAGAGAAGCATAATTGGCCGGGTGGTTTTAGAAAAGACGGAGAACCTGTCTACTATCTTGAGAACATTAAAGAACTACTGTCATTTAACTTTGAGCTTGTAAAGGAACCTGTAAACATTTCATTCGCAATAAGAGAGAATGCTAGAAAGTTTAATTATCATATCTCTAATGTTACGATATGGCAAAAGATATAATACGTAATACAATCAAAAAAGGGAACCTGATAAAGGTTCCCTTTTTGTATTAAAAGTGTTGTCGCTAACTTTGTCTATAAAAGTCAACAGCGGCTGAAGATGGCGGCGATCTACTCTCCCACATCGTTGCCAATGCAGTACCATCGACGCTGGTGAGCTTAACTGCTGTGTTCGGAATGGGTACAGGTGTATCATCACCGCAATTGCCACCATCTTCAGCCGCTGCTATGCGACTATATTGTCTGGGATAGAGTATATAAAGTTTCAGTAAATGCGATCGATTTATTAGTATCACTCGGCTGAATACATTGCTGTACGTACACCTGTGACCTATCACGTTGTAGTCTCCAACGAATCTCATGGGAGATCTTATCTTGAGGTTGGCTTCCCGCTTAGATGCTTTCAGCGGTTATCCATTCCGAACTTAGCTACTCGGCAATGCAGCTGGCGCCACAACCGATACACCAGAGGTTCGTCCACACCGGTCCTTTCGTACTAAATGCAGATCCTCGCAAATCTCCTACGCCCACGAAGGATAGGGACCGAACTGTCTCACGACGTTCTGAACCCAGCTCGCGTAACTCTTTAATTGGCGAACAGCCAAACCCTTGGGACCTTCTTCAGCCCCAGGATGAGTTGAGCCGACATCGAGGTGCCAAACACCGCCGTCGATATGAACTCTTGGGCGGTATCAGCCTGTTATCCCCGGAGTACCTTTTATCCTTTGAGCAACGGCCCTTCCATTCAGAACCGCCGGATCACTAAGACCTAGTTTCCTACCTGCTCGACCCGTCAGTCTCGCAGTCAAGCTCCCTTATGCCTTTATGCTCTTCGATTGATTACCAACCAACCTGAGGGAACCTTGGTAAGCCTCCGTTACTGTTTTGGAGGCGACCGCCCCAGTCAAACTGCCCACCTGACAATGTCCGCGTAAACGCGTTAGTAATGCAATAATATAAGGGTGGTATTTCAACAGTGGCTCCACACAAACTAGCGTCCATGCTTCATAGCCTCCCACCTATCCTACACATATAGTACCGAATTACAATATCAAGCTACAGTAAAGGTTCACGGGGTCTTTCCGTCCTTTCGCGGGGAAGCGGTATCTTCACCGCTACTACAATTTCACCGAGTTCCTGGTTGAGACAGCGCCCAAGTCGTTACACCATTCGTGCAGGTCGGAACTTACCCGACAAGGAATTTCGCTACCTTAGGACCGTTATAGTTACGGCCGCCGTTTACCGGGGCTTCATTTCAGAGCTTCGCCTTTAACAGCTAACCCCTCCATTTAACCTTCCGGCACCGGGCAGGTGTCAGTCTATATACTTTGTCTTTCAACTTCGCATAGACCTGTGTTTTTGATAAACAGTCGCTTGGGCCTCTTCACTGCGACCCCCAATCGCCACATGAGTTAACATGCTACAATCAAGGGCACCCCTTCTCCCGAAGTTACGGGGTAATTTTGCCTAGTTCCTTAACCAGAATTCTCTCGAACACCTGAGGATACTCTCCTCGCCCACCTGTGTCGGTTTAGGTACGGTCTCATACAAATTAAGCTTAGAAGCTATTTCTTGGCAACGTTATACACGCACTTTGCGGGATGACTCCCTCGTCCTACACCTCGGAGTATGTGAGATACGGATTTGCCTGTATCTCCTCCTACATGCATTCAACAGCTCGTCCAGCAGCTGTCTGCGCTTCACCATTGCGTCACTCCATCGCATCTGTAAAAGGTTCAGGAATATTAACCTGATTCCCATCAGCTTCGCCTTCCGGCTACACCTTAGGGGCCGACTTACCCTGAGAAGTTTAGCTTTACTCAGGAAACCTTGGGCTTACGGTGTGCAGGTTTCTCGCCTGCATTATCGCTACTCATGCCAACATAGTCTCTTGTATACGCTCCAGTACACCTCGCGGTGAGCCTTCAACGCTGAATACAATGCTCTTCTACCACACTTATTAGTGTCCGTGGCTTCGGTTTGATACTTAGTCCCGATCATCTTCGGTGCATGATCACTCGACCAGTGAGCTATTACGCACTCTTTGAATGATGGCTGCTTCTAAGCCAACATCCTGGCTGTCTATGCAATTAAACATCCTTTAGCACTTAGTATCAAATTAGGGACCTTAGCCGACGGTCCGGGTTCTTTCCCTCTCGTCCGTGAAGCTTATCCCTCACGGGCTGACTCCCGAAAAACAATTAACGGCATTCGGAGTTTGATTGGGTTCAGTAAGCTGGTGTGCCCCTAGCCCATTCAGTGCTCTACCTCCGTCAATCTATTTCGAGGCTATACCTAAATATATTTCGAAGAGAACCAGCTATCTCCAGGTTTGTTTGGCCTTTCACCCCTATCCACAGCTCATCCACCGACTTTTCAACGTCGGTTGGTGCGGTCCTCCATTCAGTGTTACCTGAACTTCAACCTGGCCATGGATAGATCACCTGGTTTCGGGTCTAATCCAATAAACTAAACGCGCTATTAACACTCGCTTTCGCTTCGGATGCGTAGCTGTACTACTTAACCTTGCTTATTAGATTAACTCGTTGGCTCATTATGCAAAAGGCACGCCATCACACCTTATAGATGCTCTGACAGCTTGTAAGCACACGGTTTCAGGTTCTATTTCACTCCCCTCCCGGGGTGCTTTTCACCTTTCCCTCACGGTACTGTTTCACTATCGGTCACTGGATGTATTTAGCCTTACGAGATGGTCCTCGCAGATTCAATCAGAATTTCTCGTGTTCCGACCTACTCGGGAGCTCACTAACTTAACACCACAATTTCGACTACGGGACTTTCACCCTCTACGGTCAGGCTTTCCAGACCTGGTTCGTCTATCATGATATCGCGTATGTCGTGGTCCCACTACCCCGGATTGCTCCGGTTTAGGCTATTCCCCGTTCGCTCGCCGCTACTATGGGAATCGTTATTACTTTCTCTTCCTGAGGTTACTTAGATGTTTCAGTTCACCTCGTTAGCCTCCCCTAAGGGATGATAACACATTAATGCTATCGGGTTGCCCCATTCGGAAATCCCCGGATCTAAGCTCGCTTACAGCTCCCCGAGGCTTTTCGCAGTTAGCCACGTCCTTCATCGCCATCCAGTGCCAAGGCATCCACCATGTGCCCTTAATTATTCACCGAATATCCTCTATACACTCTATCCCACGTATTTCACTATTTAAGATCAAAAAAAATATGGTGGAGGTTAACGGGATCGAACCGTTGACCGCCTGCTTGCAAAGCAGGTGCTCTCCCAGCTGAGCTAAACCCCCAAAGCTGGTGGGCCTGGGCTGACTTGAACAGCCGACCTCACGCTTATCAGGCGTGCGCTCTAACCAACTGAGCTACAAGCCCACTATATTTTGCTTCAAAATTTATAAAAGTGAGTGAACAACTTACCAAACGTTTAATTATTGCAATGGAATCTGATTAAAAGATTCATCGCATTATACACCTTTAAAAGGAGGTGATCCAGCCACACCTTCCGGTACGGCTACCTTGTTACGACTTAGTCCTCCTCGCTAACCACACCTTCGAAAGCTGCCCCCCTTACGGGTTAGCTCACCTTCTTCGGGTGCAATCAACTCGGCTGACTTGACGGGCGGTGTGTACAAGGCCCGGGAACGTATTCACCGCGTTATGCTGACACGCGATTACTAGCGATTCCGGCTTCATGGAGTCGAGTTGCAGACTCCAATCCGAACTTAGACCGACTTTTTGTGATTAGCTTAATATTGCTATCTCGCAACACATTGTATCGGCCATTGTAGCACGTGTGTAGCCCTGGATGTAAGGACCATGATGACTTGACGTCGTCCCCACCTTCCTCTCCGTTATTACCGAAGCAGTCTCCTTAGAGTCCCCAACTAAATGATGGCAACTAAGGATAGGGGTTGCGCTCGTTGCGGGACTTAACCCAACATCTCACGACACGAGCTGACGACAGCCATGCAGCACCTGTCACTGAATTCCCCGAAGGGCACTCTCGCATCTCTGCAAGATTCTCAGGATGTCAAACCCAGGTAAGGTTCTTCGCGTTGCATCGAATTAAACCACATGCTCCACCGCTTGTGCGGGCCCCCGTCAATTCCTTTGAGTTTCAACCTTGCGATCGTACTCCCCAGGCGAAACACTTAACGCGTTAGCTACGGCACCGAAGAAGTATCTCCCCGACACCTAGTGTTTATCGTTTACTGTGTGGACTACCAGGGTATCTAATCCTGTTTGATACCCACACCTTCGCAGTTTAGCGTCAGTTATGGCCAAGAGAACTGCCTTCGCCTTTGGTGTTCTTCCCGATATCTGCGCATTCCACCGCTACACCGGGAATTCCGTCCTCCCATACCTAACTCTAGACTGACAGTATCAAATGCCATACAACGGTTGAGCCGCTGCCTTTAACATCTGACTTATCAGTCCGCCTACCTGCCCTTTACGCCTAGTGATTCCGGACAACGCTTGCCACCCCCGTATTACCGCGGCTGCTGGCACGGAGTTAGCCGTGGCTTATTCCAATACTAATATCTCGTGTGATACATTATTCACATATCACCCACTGCTCACATTGAAAAGAACTTTACGCCCCGAAGGGTGTCATCGTTCACGCGGCGTCGCACTATCAGGGTTTCCCCCATTGTAGACGATTCTCGACTGCTGCCTCCCGTAGGAGTCTGGGCCGTATCTCAATCCCAGTGTGGGCGGCCACCCGTTAAGGCCGCCTACCTATCATCGCCATGGTGGGCCATTACCCCACCATCTAGCTAATAGGACGCAGACTTATCTCTAAGCGAGAGCTTATAAATAGAGGCCCCCTTTAATCCGAAGATCACATCCGGTATTAGCCCAGGTTTCCCTGGGTTGTCCCAAACTTAAAGGTAAATTATCTACGTGTTACTCACCCGTTCGCCACTGTAATAACAATCCGAAGATTGCGTTCTCGTTCGACTTGCATGCCTAATCCACGCCGCCAGCGTTCGTCCTGAGCCAGGATCAAACTCTCCATTATCATAATTGACTTGTTGGCTTATTATTCACTCACTATTTCTGACTTCTTAAAGATCGCCACCCACATCCCTTCCGCGTTCCCGCTTCCGTTCAACAAGTGTTTGGACAACCTATTGAGACCTGATAATGCGTCAACATAAAAAGTGCTTTTTTATTTCAACTAAGGACACTTTAGTATTATAAATTACCATTTTTAAAGTATATATTAAATCGCAAATAATTTCAAGCACTGCTAAGTTTATGTTAATCCAAAAGCCATTTTTCGCTTCTTTTCCCATTTTTTACAGTTTTTGAACAGGGACTTTCAGGGACAGATAGAGACTCACAGAATGAACCATACAGAATGGACTATATATCAGCATACCTTCTCCGTTTAATTGCTCCAATTCAATACTCGGGATTTGTTCCGGCTTCAAACGGGAATTAAAAGAGACTCACTCGGGCATAGTCCCGAGTGAGTCCCGAGAGATTCCCGGGAGAGTCCCGTGTGTTTCCCGTGAATTGAAAGGGTGCGAAGAAGCGTCCAAGCAATCTAAACCCTTAAGGTTCTCACTTAAGGTTCTCATCCAGATAGATTTAGTTAAAAGCAATATATCTTGTGACATAAATTCGTAAGTTATTAAATATTTCTTTACAAAACTTAACCGATTCCTAACATTTGAGCATCACACTAAGGAGGATTACTAATGGCAAGTGGAAAGTTTGAATTTACCGGTAACGGATTAAGCTACTGGTGGCTCATGATTTGGACAAACATTTTAACAATTATTACTTTCGGAATCTATTTCCCGTGGGCTTATGTACAGCAATTAAAATGGATTTATTCCAATGTAACAATTGATGGGAAACGTCTCGTATTTAAAGGAAGTGGAGCTGGTTTCTTTGGAAACTATTTATTAATTCTCATACTAACAATCATAACATTCGGACTTTATGGTCCCTGGGGTGCGTGCAGAATCATGCGTTGGACATGGGGTAACACTTATTTCGCAGATGATGGGGATATAGAAAAGTTTTAAAATATCTATCTAAACATGAAAATGGGCACCTAATCGGTGCCCTTTATCAATTAAAATGAAATGCTCATATTCAGCATAGGTGTTTGGTAATCATAAAGTGAAGCAGATGTTTTCAACCTCTTCTGTCTTATAATGAGTAAGTCAACACAGCTTGCAATACGATTCACTATCAGTAGCCCGGAAATCATACTTGCGTAATCTTCACAATCAAGCGACTTCTTTCTATAGCTGGTATATTGCGTACGATATTCGACATCTTCCCATTGCCAAGCCATATCATCATTATATATATTGTCTTCTATATATTGCTGTCTGGCATCATTGTCAGTTGCATATTTGGCATTAGCAGTGAGAACAACCATTGCATTATATCCTCTAACATCAAACCCACTATGATCATACTTTCCAATATCAGTCATGTATTGACTATCATGTGACTGGTTGGGGATACCGGCAAATCTAACAGCATAGTTAAATGCTTTGTCAGTATAGTTATCTGCTTCCTCATTGTAATAAATCATACCTGTCCATAAGGCAACATCGGCAAGCATCTGAGCATACCCCCTGTTGTAACCTTGTGACACCTCTCCCCAACCGGGAAGGATAATTGATTTCACTACAGGCGGAATCTTATCAGTGATTCCAGCATTTAATCCTGTAAGAGAGACAATTATAGTAATGATAACCAAAATATTCTTTTTAGAATCTGTAAGTATAGACAAGATTAACTCCATCATTCTTATAATCAGGTTGAACAGTTAGATTATTTAGTTGTGACAATACAGTTTTCTTCGGACGAGTAGAGATAATCGTTTGGATTGTACTAAACAAGTGATTAATGACGATCCCACTAATCGCAAGATTCTTATAAACTTCAAAACCCTGTTTGCGTTTCCTTATAGATCTATATTTCATCCATCTATCTCTAGTCTCCCAATTCCAAGTTGAATCTCCACTATATGTATGTTCGTTCACATACGCCTGATAGCCATCCGGGTCATAAGTATAGATTAAGTAGTAGTTACGTGCATCCCTAATTACTGCTTCATTATGCTTTTCACTAGACTCATAAGTATGCATATCCTGGTAGAGAGCAGAATCACTTCCCTCTTCTATACCGGTATATTGATATGCATACTCCTGATAATGGTCTTCTCCCCAATTAATTTCAGCATCGAATCTGAATAGTGAGAGGATAAGACCTATCTCAGCAGCAAGGAGAGCTGAGCCCATAGTCTTTTGTCCGGAGTAAAGCTGGCCTGAGCCAGGAACAAGAGCAGACATTATGATGGCTTTAGGTCTTGAGTATTCTTGAGCAAAGCTAATCCCGACAATCAGAAAGAGCATAAGCACTAGAACCATTTTCTTTATCATTTAAAACCTCTTAGTTAGAAAAACGAATGGAGTCATCTGGTTGTTTCTAGGGACAACCGCGTATTCAAGCTTCATATCATTGAGAACCAAATTCTCTGCATTGTGCTTTACAGTAAGTCTGATAGCATCAGCAGCACTGAGAATATGATTCATCAGTATACCAAAAGTCATAGCTGTAGCCATATCATATTCATCTTCAGCATCTTTTCTCATCTTGATATACTTTTCACGAAGTTGGGAATATTTATAGTCTTCAGGGAAATGAGAGTAATCGTCATTCATTACCTGGTTACCTGTCCACTTATAATCAGCAGTACCATCACCATCACCATAGAAGATTGGTTCTACATGCTCTCCATCATTATCGGTTGCATAAGCGGCATACCAATCATTCCAACCGAAGACATATTTATCGTACTTACCAATATCTTCATAGAAATGTTGAGTATTAGTATCATCCAGCCTCCAGAAAGTCTGATCATATACGTCAGAATCATACTTATTACGAAGATACCCTTCAATCTGATGTTGTTGTGATCTTTGATAATTTTCATCCGCATACTTCTCATATTCGTCAGTTTTATCATCACCTTCAGATCTGAAGTATACATAACCAGCCCATAAACCAATTTCTAAGACAGGCCAAATATATGTCGTGATAGAGGTTTTATCTGCATAATAGTTACCAACACCAGGTACAAGCATAGATAATGCCATTGCTAATCTTGCATCCTTATTGTTGGATTGTACATTTAAAACATCTCCCTGCAAAAGGAGCTCCGCTTCACTCTTCACAACCTTTTCATCTTTGTCAACTGGTTCGATTTTTTCTGTTTCGCCCTTCTTCTTTTCCGGAGTGAAATCATACTCTTCTGCAACAAGAGCAAAAGCAAGACTGATTACCACTAGTATTAAGACCCACTTCTTCATTTATTACCTCACTTCTCAATAGCAAATTTAATTGTCTTTGTATTATCCCCATCTTTATAGATACAGAAATAAGCACCTGCACTCATTTTATCTACATTTATAGGGTATTCATAATATTGGTTTTCTGAATCAGTTGTATTAATTGATACTTCTTCATCCATAATCTTATTTCCGGCAACATCATAAATCTTTAACTTAAAATCTCCATTGGGATTATAAACTCTTAAACGCGGGTCATAGCTTCTGACAGGATTAGGATAGATGTAAACATCAAATCCAGTAACTTGCGTGTTGCTATTATCGTCTTTAACTGTAAAAAGACTCCGATGTCCACTAAAACTAATAGGATTATCATCAAACTCTAAAATATGCTTTAGAATGACGGTATTATCATTATCAACAATGAGATTCTTTAGGTATTCAGATTCATAGTAGAGGTAATTACCTTCAACTTGGCTATAAATTGTATAGCTATCAGCATAACTAACATCCCCCCTATTACCAATAGTGTAATATCCGTTATTATCGGTAGGCATCTGAACGGCACCACCTATAAGTCTTGGGTATCCTTTAGGTTTGAATCTAATATCATCATATTGTACAGGGAATCCTTCGAGCAAGGCCCCGTTTTTCATTGCAAACAGATATTTACCTGCTCCCCAAACGTAGACATTATCAAGATAACCGAATTTACCAAAAGCCAAGTTTGTTGGAGGAGTGTTATCATAAGAGCTTACATTTATAATTTCTTTAAAACTGTATTCAAGTATCTGTGTTGGAACCATTCTTTCAGAATCCAAGCCTAATACTACACCGTTTTCAGAAATAAATGTACCAGCAACAGATGAATAACCATTAAAATTATAACTAGTATTATAGAAGCTGACGGGGGAATAGCCATCAATTCCTTCATTCTGCATATCATATTCAAGTACTCTATTCACGAAGGTAATTAAGAGTTTTTGGGTGTTATTAATGTCATTGTTTGAATAGTATCCAACTTCAGCTACATTACCTTCAACAAAGTCAACTTGATGGAAGACACCATTATTTCCCTGGAAAACATAGAAACCTTCAACTGTAGGGATGCCCAGAAGTCTTCTTAAAGATTCTCCTTGCATATTATTGAATACAATTGGAGAAGCAGTAATCTGTGGCAGTTCATCAAAGACATGATCATTTGGAAGTGTAACTGCAGTTACATCATTATTTGAGACAAGAATCAGTGAATTTGTTTCTCCATCAGAATCAGTATAGACAACAGGTTCATAATCTAATTGATTGAGTCCGGGGACAATTACATCATATAAATCCTGCCAATCTTCAGAACCTTCAATTTTTGTTTTGAAGCGTAGTCCCTCAGTAGTTACAATCGGTATCTCAGTTCCAAACTCTGATTTAAACGTAGGACCAATTGCAACCAAATCATCATTGTGGTATATCTTTTCTGAATACTCACTATTTAAAAAGGATATTTTCATATCCATAACACCTGAAGGATTGCTTAAGAAATCAAGGGTATATGGAGATGCAAAACCATACCAATCAGCAAGTGCAGGTTTTGTAGCTCCAGAGAACCTAGGAGTATGTTCTTCATTACTCCAGGAAACGAACATACCATCCGTATCCAGGATAGGTTTCTGAGGGAAAAAGTATTCATAAGCAGTACCAGCCCAATAGTATGAGCTCGGTTCTCCGATGTCTTCAATATTATCAGCTTCGATAATCTCAACACCCTGTCTATATGTGTTAGTGTTAACACTATTATTGTCGAAATTGGTAACCGGATTTCCTTCATCATCAATGAATAACACTTTGTTTAAGACATCTTCATTAATTCTCCAAGCAAGAACACCACCACCATATGAGCGGTAGAAACCTGCAGATGGATCATACTTCTGCCAAGAAGGTAATAGGAAATCATACTCATAAGTTGGAGTATCTAAGTCATCACCACGTGCAGTGGGATAAAGTATTATTCTCCTACCCAAAGCACTCTTCACAGCAGTATCGCCGTCTCCGTCAGGATCAACACTTCTATTTTCTAAGAGAATGTATTGTGTATCTGATAAAGGGACTTTTATGATTCTAAGTTTATCACTTGGTTTAACTCTTGTTTCTGCTGCTGAGAATGAAAACGTTTCTTCAAAATCAAGCTCAGATATATCTTTCATAATACCTTCACTACGGAAGATATCTTCAAACATAATCTCTTTGGAATAAGCACCGGGAAGAGCTGGTAGTCCACCTTCTATGTTATATAGTTTGCCATCAGTACCATAGTCCTGCATAACACCTGAGCCACCATTATCCATAATATCAAAGAAACCAACCATTGGGGAGGAACTCATTGTATTATACAAATCCACTAAACCCATTGAATGACCAAATTCATGAGCATAAACAGCGTTGGTTGCACCATAACCATTAACCAAGATATCTCCGGTTTCATTTCCAAACTCATCTACTAATGCATACTCCCTAATATCCTGAGTAAGAGTCTCAGGTACATTACAGGATTTATTGATAAGGACATCACCATTATCAACTACAGCTTCTTTACCTGTACCAATTTTTATAAACAGTGAAGGCATATCAGAAGGAGTATCACCTGCAATATCATGCTGCCAATCAGCACCGGCATGAACAATCATAAAATGGTGATACTGAGAAAAGTCGATCTCAGGATCTTCCCTATCTGCTGTCTCCCATGACTCTTTAAAAAACTCTTCCAACCTCTCAACAAACTCATA
This sequence comes from Cloacimonadales bacterium (SeqCode), assembly GCA_963677495.2. Lineage (GTDB taxonomy): Bacteria > Cloacimonadota > Cloacimonadia > Cloacimonadales > JAFGVF01 > Zophobacter. The sequence goes on along the minus strand of CAXXOU010000004.1, from coordinate 4,651 downwards.
GGACCCAACATTACCGGGACTATAGTAGCTCATCTTCTTGGAAAGGGTATAAGCAGATTTATCTTTAGGCCAGATATCGTAATCTAAATCAAAATGACCATAACTAGCTGCTTGGTAATAATAACGTACGCTCTCCAACATATAACTATAGTATTCCTGATCATGAGGTGGAGCACCAATAGTTATAGGAAAGCTATCATCAACTTCAGTTTGGAAATGCCCATTTCCTGTTGTTGATGGATCATCCTCTAACTCTTCCTGGAACTGCACAAGAATTACAATGAGTTTGTTCTCATCAGCCCCAATCTTTCTGTTATCTTCAGGTAGTTGTCTTGAATTGAATATCTCTTCAGCAGGATGCTTCAAGCGGAGTTCAGATTGTTTAGGAACTCCGCCTTTCTGCAAAAACATCTTCTCAGACCAAAGCAGATTTAATCCAAGTACTACCAGAAGTAATACTATTAACTTCTTCATGTATTATCTGCTTTTATGTCTTAGAAGTCTAAACTAAGTGAGAAAGTTTTATTATAGTCTGTAAGTTCACCAGCTTGTTTCATAGCAAAGTCAAATGAAACAAGGTACTTTTCGTTGAAAGTATACTTTAAACCGGCACCGAAAGATGGTCCAGTAATTGAGCCACCTTTATCATAATAGTAACCACCACGTAATGAAATCATATCGATATACACGTATTCAACACCAGTACTGAATATAATCTCTTCTATTTCCTGATCTGAAGGATCATCAGTCCAAGCAGTTACAAGACGAGATAAGATAAAATCATCATTTGCCAAAATCTTACTCATATCGGCATTTACAGTTAATAAGTTGAAATCATCTTCTATAGGTCTATATGACAAACCTGTTCTAAGGTTCATTGGAAGCGGATCACTTTGTTCATCATTAATATACGTAATGTCCGGTCCTACATTCTGAAGAGTTGCACCAAAGTCTAAACGGTCAACGTTAAAGATATTCTTATGTTTGTAACCGAAATCAAAGGCAAAGCTCATACCTGTTCCGTGAGTTTGTTCCTCTGTGTTACCGGTTCCCTCAGGAGCAAGGTCACTGTAGATGAACTTAAAGTTAACACCAAGACCGATATTATCTGTTAATTCAGACGCATAAGTAATAGTTGGTGCAAGTTCAAAACTACTAAATGTTCCTAAAGAGTTGTTTTCTTCATCAGTTCTTTCCATCTTTCCATAAGTTAAGAAAACTATATGGAAACCAAGGTTACCGATACCTTCGAAATAGCTGTTCCAGCCAAGATATTCATAATAGATATCTTCGATACCAGCATCTTCAAACCAGTTAACATGCATAGCACCTATTTGATTTTTACGATTGAATGCCATTGCACCCGGATTCCACCAGCCTGCGTATGCGTCATCAGCTTTTGCAACAAAAGCTTCTGCCATACCGTTAGCACGAGAATCAGGTTCAATTAATAAGAAAAGTACACCTGCTTGAGAGCTGGCGTTTGCAATAATTGGAATCAACAGAATAGCTGAAACTAAGATCAGCTTAATTAAGTTCTTGTTTTTCATACTAATATAACCCCTATGTTATGTCTTTTTTGTAAAAATAAGAATAAATCTGTAAAAATTGAGTCAATTTGTACGACTTCGTCAGAACAATATGTTTATAAGCTTCTCCTTAATTTCCTTATTGGAAAGTGGTGCCGAAGGCCGGACTCGAACCGGCACGAGCTAAAGCTCGGAGGATTTTGAGTCCACTGCGTCTACCAGTTTCACCACTTCGGCACGGAATCAAATCAGTATCAGCAAACATTCTTGTCAACTGTTATTTGTTCCGATACCTTTTATCTATTACTTTTAATTCATATATTAATCGACTTCTGAGTGATAGCAAATCATTAATCTCATTGTCTTGTATTAACTCAAAACAGTTATTATCTATAATTATTACCAGTTCCAGCTTTGTAAAGTTTTTTCTTTATTATAACTCATTATTTGGTTCTTGTTGCCCCCCTAAACTCCTATAAGAGTTTGCTATATCACTTTTCATACCGAACTCCCACACTATCAGGCAAAAAGAAATTCAATGTTAAATACCTAAAAGCATCAGCTAATCTCTCTGAATCATCATATCCATAACCCCACTTCACATCCTCATCTATGTTTTCATATCTTAATATGTATTGATATGAACGTCTAGACCTTGCTGTTGAACCGGGCATTGGTGGATTTTTCGCAACTTCTATCTCACTTATATCTTTTGATGGATCATAAGGAGTAAAGAATTTGTAGGGATTCTGAGATTCAGCCAAAGCAAAGAACTTATCAGAGACATCTTTAGGTAGTGGAATAACCCAGCTTCCTCTGTTAATCTCGGTTGCACTATTATCATACTCAGGATTAAACTCTCTTCTTCCTGTATCCCAATCAAAGCGGTCCATCCAGCCAAAGTTGTTTACTACTACGCTGTCTCTATATATAATCTGTTCAGTTTTCCACTGATATCTGGGGCTTACAGAACCATTGTCATTTTCTGTGGTAATACTTAATATCTTCCCCCAAGTATTGGGCTCATCAGGTGCAATCACCTCAAACTCATTTGTCACATCTTTAACATCTTTCTTACAACCAATTAGGGCTAACAAAAGCATTAGATATATAACTCGTTTCATACGTCGTATCCTTTAATAATCAATCCCAACACTATCAGGCAAAGTAAAGTTCTCCCAAAAGTATTCAAAAGCTTTCTCCAACCTTTCAGAATCGGGATACCTAGAACTCCATGGTATTGGCTGGTCAAGATTCTCATATTCAATAAGGAAAGTATAAGCTCTTTGTGAAGAATCAGAATCTCCCTCCATAGGCTCTTCTGATTCCAACTCTTTCATCAAAACTCTATAGTACTCTCGAAACCGATTAGGATTCTGTTTTTCAGCTAGTTCAAAGAACTTATCTGAAAATTCTTTGGGGATAGGTATCACCCACTCTCCTCTGTTTATCTCAGTTTCACTGTCATCATACTCAGGGTTGAAGTATATTCCTTCCCCAAACTCCTCATCCATATCCATCCAGGCAAGGTTACGTATAACCAAACTATCCCGATAGATTATTCGTTCCTGTTCATACTGAAACCTGGGACTAACAGAACCATTATCATTTGCAGAATAGATACTAATAATCTTCCCCCAGGTATTGGGTTCCTCTTTTTTAGTACAGCCGAAAGCAACTAACACAATTATTAGCCAAACAACATATTCCCTCAACATAACTCCTCCCATATTAACTATTATAAATACCATGTATATCTAGTTTATCTTCAATAAAGTCTACAGCTTTCATCCGCTCATTCGTTATCAATTCATCCAACAGTTCCCCGGCACAATTTCCTTCATAGAGTCTGATATAATATTCCCCTTTATCCATATCACCTTCCGGATAGAAACCCATATCAAGCAACAGGTTGTTGTCCACATTTACAAGTTGCAACATATCCTCTTTAAAGAAGTACCACCTATCCTCTTTAGGTACAGTTTCAGAAGGATCTATCTCAAAGAAACCGTTATTATATTGCATCTCCCATCCGGTAGGGATTCTTAATGGTTGCAATTTTATCATAATGCTCCTCATAACTTTTATGTACAAATTTATAGATAAAAAGCAAATGCGGTCAAGAGTTTCCTTATTAAATTATAATATCACCCAACCTCGGGCTTCCATCACAAGTACCCGAGCTTCTACAAATCTTTTTCGATATCGCAAACTTTCAATAAACTCTTTAACAAAACGCAGTCATCCCACTGTTTTCCCACTGTGCACGCACTGTGCACCCAGTGAAACAGTGGGTTAGCAGTGCCTTCACAGTGCGTGCACAGTGCAGACGCAGTGCGTTGCCGGATAGAGCAGTAAAAGAGAGTTAAAAGGGCAATAAATATAGCTAAGTTATTGGTAAAAGCACTGTGTAGAGATTTCAGTAGCTGTCGCAATAGCGACCGAAGGGAGATGGGTGAATAGCGAAAATGGTGAAAGTACATCACTATGAGTCCAACTCCCTTCGGTCGCTATGACTCCAATGATGTAAGTTATTGAAAATGACACTGTGTATATCACATTCGGACTTGCGTTGCAGCGAAGTGTGGGGCGAGAACGAAAACAGGGATTTGCGACTTCGAAGTGCATTTTAGGAAGTCCGTTGCCTTATCAGGCCGACAAACTCCCTGAAATGCGGTAAGCTATTGCAAATTGCACTGTGTATGTAAACTTACAACCATCGGAGTTGGCAAAACAAGATTTATTCAAAGCATAAAACTCTCCCTTCTACCTCTGATAACATACTAGTTGGTCTTATAGTCGCAAACTACGAAAAGGTCAATATCATCAACAATAATCTTCGAATCACGGTATACCCTAATGGTTACACACTAGTAGACTTACAATCATCCTCGAAAAACTAACTCTGTAAATAAAATCAATATTAATTAACTTGCCAAAAAAAGAAATATTCTATAATTTGCCTATTAAGTATTCTACTATTGGAGGAAATGATGAAACGGGTTATTATCACTTTAATTCTTTCTATTTTTGCATTTATGCTTAGTGCTAATGTATTATTTTATGACGATTTTAACAGGGCTGATGGAGATGTTGGATATGGATAAATTCGTTACTTACTT
>CAXXOU010000003.1:0-541871 GCA_963677495.2 Cloacimonadales bacterium (SeqCode) | reverse complement strand
TTAAACCTACGGCATATTTATGTCCCCCAAAACTATAGAGATTGTGTTCTACTGATGTAATGGCATCAAAGAGATTGAAACTGGAAATTGAGCGACCGGAACCGCTTCCTAATCCATCTTTGAACGAGATCATAATTACAGGTCTGTAATATCTTTCTACAAGCTTAGAGGCTACTACTCCGATAACTCCGGGATGCCAACCATCTGACGAGACAACAATACAATATGTATTATCCAAGTCTTTGTACTTAGCTTTGATAATATCGCATGCTTCATGATATGTCTTCTGGTCTGCTTGTTGACGTAATGAGTTCTGTTGCTCAATGATTTCAGCAAGTTCATAGCTTCTCTTTTCATCATTAGAAATTAGTAGTTCTACGGAGATTGCTGCAGAACCCATTCTTCCGGCTGCGTTGATTCTTGGTGCAAGTACAAACACAATATTGGAAGTACTAATTGTCTTATCGTTAAGGTTAGCGATATCAATTAAAGCGTTTAAACCGTAATTCTTTTTATCTGAAAGATGCTTTAAGCCTAAAGAAGCGAATACCCTGTTTTCACCTGTAAGAGGCACGATATCGGCAATAGTTCCAAGCGCAACAAGGTCTAAGTATTTGTTCACATTCTCTTTAGTGGCAATACCCAGTTTTTTGTAGATTGCCATCAGTAGTTTATAGGCAACTCCAACTCCGGCAAGCTGTTGTGAAGGATAACCGCACCCTTCTACCTTAGGGTTGATGATTGCATAACCATTGGGAAGTGTCTCTTTGGGGTTGTGATGATCAGTAATAATCACTTCCATTCCCATGTTGTTAATCATATCCACTTCTTCTAAAGCATTAATACCACAATCAACTGTGATTATTAGCTTGGTCCCCTCTTGGCATATTTGTTGGAGTCCAGCTTTTGAAAGACCATATCCATCAATCATACGGTGAGGGATATAAAACTCAACAATTGCATCAAGACGCTTTAGTCCTAGATAGAGGAGCGAAGTAGCGGTTGTTCCATCAACATCATAATCGCCATAAATTGTAATCTTCTCGCGACTGTCAATTGCACGAAGAATACGCTCAACAGCCTTTTCCATGTCGCAAAACATGAACGGATCTACGATTTCATCTGCAGAGGGCTCAAAGAAAGCTGTTACAGCTTCCACAGATTCAAACCCTTTTCGGATAAGAAGGTCAGCAACTAATCGAGGGCATTTCATTTTTTCACGAAAGAGTCTACGTTTTGCCTTCAATTCAGGAGCTAACTTTTCTTCAAACTCCCATTTTTTCTCCATTTGTTTTCCTTTATTTATATATATTTACAATAACATTTTCGGAGTTGCAATATACCCATTCCCCTTATTTTGAATATGTTACGAGTACTCAGTGCAACCAAATTCTATTATCACTTTAATTTGTATGATGTAAAGGTTTTATTTCTATTGGATTGCAACAGATTACTGAATCTGAATGTTGTTAAGCTTGTATCTGTATATCATAAAGTTATTGTAACTTAACAAAACTTATACAAATAACTGATATCAATAACACTGATTGATGATATTTAGAATTGCAATATGACAAATCAGATAACACCTCAATCAAATGTCTATCGCAAAATTTGTGCCTTCCCCACCCCTTCCAGTCCCGTGCTGAACGAAAGTGTTGGAGAAGTTTTCAAGTTATCCACATGATGTGGATAAATCGTGGTGTTCCACGAGAGGGTCACGAGAGGGTCACCTGTGGGAGACCTTTGAAACACCTTTCGTAGTCACGGGACTGGAAGGGATGCAGGAGGGCAATTTAAGTAAAAATTAAAACAAAAGTAAGTATTTCAAGAGCCTGTTAGTAAAGCAGTTATATCATAATAAAATAGATTCAAGACTATATCAAAACTAAATTGATCGATAAAAGTACCGGATTAAGCTCTTTTAGTTAAGTATTATTCAATTTATAGTAAAATAAGGCATATTGAAGATAAATGGATTCAATGGAAGTTAGAAGAATCAACAGGGCATAAGTCACCTGTGATTTAGTCATAGGGTAAAAGTTGTATATGCTAACTTGTTGCTAGGATGAAATATAAATAACTTGACTTTGCGATAATAAACAACGTATTTTGTTAATGTAGGTATCGAGTTTCATTTTGAGCGGGTCTAAGAAAGCTAAGTATATTCTATAAAAATACAAGGGGAAAGAAAATGAAGCGAGTTATTCTATGTTTATTTATTTGTTTATTAATTTTTGCTATCTTTTCACAGCCACATACTGCATATATAGGGTTCGTAGACTCTGAGGGAAACACCATAAATGAGAGTGATTTCACTTGGAGTGCAGAAAGACCTACAAATTGGCCGGGAGATGTATTAAGTCCCTCAACATCACCTTCAACATCTTTTATAAATGAAATTGAAGCACCTAACGGCATGATATCAATACTTCAAATTCAATGTGCTGACTTTGTAAATCCGTGGTCGGCAGGTGATGTAGTTGAGATTTATGTTGAAGAAATATCCTCAGGTGATTATTTAAATACTTCAATGACTTTGACAAGTAGCAGTTTTGATGTTTGGGACCCAACATATAATGAAATCACTATGATTGATGGTTCACTGGTTATTCCTAATCCAGTCATAGCTGTATTTCCAAATGATGGAAGTGTGAATCAGTTATTAAACGTAACACTTAATTGGGGTATCGACCCAGATGCTACAGGTTACTACTTAAACTTAGGAACTGATAACCCTCCAACGAACATTGTACATATGTGGGATAACGGAAATGTCCTTACTTATAATGCTACAGGATTGACCAGTAATACTACATACTATTGGCAAGTTGTGCCATATAATAATTCAGGTTCAGCTGTTGGATGTCCGGTGTGGAGTTTTGCGACTTATCAAACATTATTCGATACTTTCCCTTATGAACAAACATTTGATACAAGTTCTGTTCCTTTAGGCTGGACTGTAGATCCTGTAGTTACAGGTGACAGTTGGGAAGTTGCTAACTATGAAATCGGAGGTCATGGTGCTATAGCTGAACATACAGGAAACGGAGGATATATGATGGTGATTGATGACTCAACACCTCAGACAGTTCCAGCTCATCTTTATTCACCGGAATTCGACTTAGTCGGTCTTACTAATCCTGTGCTTTCATTATATTATTGGATTGGAGATGGTTCGAATAGTTCAGAACTTCATATTGATGTAATCTCTGATACAGGTACAGATGCATCTGTTGCTGTATTTACTAACCCTAGCGGAGCAGTAACTGATGGGTGGACACTTGGTTCAGTTAGTCTAGTAGCATATACCGGACAAACAGTTTCATTTGACTTTAGAGGAATGGAATCATCTAGCTATCGTGGTGATATTTGTCTTGATGATATTGAAATCTTCGATAATGCTAATCCTCCAACACCAACTACTCTTGTTGCTCCATTAGACAATTCTTCAGGTCAGCTGACATCCGGTATCCTTGAATGGAATTCTGTAAGCAATGCAGATGGTTATTACTTATACTTTGGTAGTGACTACCCGCCAACAAACATTGTTTACGGAGGAGATCAAGGAACTGTTCTATCATATGCTTATAATAACTTAACTGATTCAACAACGTATTATTGGCAAGTAACACCATATAATGCTAACGGAAACGCTTCTAATTGTCCTGTGTGGAGTTTTACAACGTACGAAACAATTGCAATTACATATCCATATATCCAATCATTTGATTCATATCCTCCAATAGGATATCAAGAAAATGGAACTCAAAACTGGTCATTGTACTCATCGGCCGGCACTCCGGCTCCATCACTAGAAGCTAGTTTTTGGAATTGGCAAGTACCCAATAATGCAGAATTTACTACAATTTCGTTTGATGCAACTGGAATCAATCCAGCAATGTCATTTGATTGGTCACATCATTATGATTCAAGTTATCCTGACGATGAACTAGATGTTAGTATTTCAATTGATAATGGTTTATCATGGGTTTCAATCTGGAATGAAACTGGAGATACATTTGAATCAAATGATGGAGCAGGAAATACATCTGCTGGCTCATTTATTACGGAAACAGTGGCTCTTCATTCTTATGCAAACACAGTATTTATGCTAAAATTTGATGCAATTTCCGGTTATGGACCAGATCTTTTTATCGATAACTTAATCGTTTATGATAATTCAGCTCCTCCAAACGCAACATCATGTATTTCTCCCTTGGATGGTTCAATTGATCAGTTAACAGGAGGAGTGCTAGAATGGGATGTATCATTCTTAAGTGATGGATATAAACTAAGTTTAGGTACTGATAACCCTCCGACAGACATAGTTAACGGGGTTGACCAAGGTAATGCACTTACCTATGATTACAATGGTTTAATAGGTGGAACAACATATTACTGGCAAATAGTACCGTACAATGTGAATGGTGATGCTGTTAATTGTCCAATTTGGAGCTTTATAACAACTTCCTCTCCTCCTAACCCGGTTACTTATATTGCACCAAGTAATGGAGCTGTTAATCAATTCTTTGATGTAACATTAGAATGGAATGAAGATAGTCATGCTGATGGATACTACATCAATCTTGGTACTGATAATCCCCCAACAAATATCTATTACTTGAATGATATTGATGATGGTATAACACTTGATGTCAACAATCTAAATGGTAATACAACATATTATTGGGAAGTAATTCCCTATAACTCAAATGGTAATGCTATAGGTTACGAGACTTGGAGTTTTTCAACAACTGCAAATTTACCTGATGTGATTTCATTGAGTACACCTAATGATACAGCTACCGGTGTGAGTGAATTTCCTGTATTTTCATGGAGTATAGATAATTGGGCACAAGGGTACTATTTGTATTTGAGTGATGATAATTCAAACTTTACTCAAACAAATTTGGGGCTAGTGAATGAATATACACTAACTAACCAATTAGTTAATGAGTTAACATATTATTGGTATGTTACAGGATATAATGATAATGGTGAAAGTCCTATTCCTGCATCAAGTTATAGCTTCACTGTTAGGTCTAACCAGAACTATGGTGGTGATGGAACTCTTTATGGTGGCTACTACTTTGCTAATAGTAAAGTTAATGGGAATGGCTTAGGGTATCAACCTACTTATGATTGGATTGATATCAGTACAACAGGCATAGTTCCAGCTTTAATAGCTACAAGTACATACACTTCAACAGATGAAGGATATACAGATCCTCCAATACCTTTAGGATTCACGTTTAACTATTTCGGTAATGAGTATTCAAGTGTTTACATTTCTTCTAATGGAACAGTGATGTTTTCTAATCCTACATGTAACTATACTGAAGAACGCAATATGACAATACCTGATAACTCTAGTCCAAATGATGTAATTTCCCTGCTTGCTATGGACTTAGATTTAGGGACTATACCATCAACTTATTTTTATGGAAATGATGATTGGGGTAATTTTGTTTTCACTGCATTACAGTGGTGTGATTATGGAGATACTTCAGAATATGTTGATGTTCAGCTGATTTTATATCCAACAGGAAGAATAAAAATACAATATCGGAATTATAACAATCCTAATGGAGATTCAGGTTCTGATTCGATTTTTGGAGACGTATGTATTGGTATCGAGAATGCAGATGGTACAATTGGGCATGAATATAGAAACAATGAGATTGGTGGACCAGTGATAGATAATATGGCATTATGCTATGCTGCTTCACCCGAGCAGTTAGAAGAGTGGTTGTGGTATCCATCGTGCAATCCAACTGATGGTGAAACTGATTTGCAATTCTCGGGTTTACTTGATTGGAATGAAGCTGTAGGAGCAACAGGATATAGGTTATCATTTGGTAGTGATAATCCTCCAGCTGATATCCTTAGTCTATATGATAATGGAAATTCAACCAATTACTCCTTTGCTGACTTACAACCCTTAACAACATATTATTGGCAAGTTACTCCTTATGATGCAAACGGAGATTATACAAGTGGTCCTATTTGGAGTTTTACAACCTATGATGGATGTATGTTCCGTGAAGATTGGGAAAACGATATAGACCCTGTAGTTTGGAAGACATGGGGAAGCCCGGTACCACTTTTACGAAGTGGTGAAGGATTTAACGGAACTGACGGTTTTGATGCTAATGGTGATAGTAGTTATCAAAGTGGTGCAACAACTTACCAAACTTTTGATTTAACAGAAAGACCGTCATTTGAATTTGTTGGAAAGGGTAATAGCAGTTATCCTCATTGGCAAAATTTATCTGTAGCATGGTCGTCAACAATAGCAGATGACTTTAATGGAACAAGTTCTCAACCGGCAGATTTAATTGGTATAATGATACAACCATCAACTGATGACTTGGAGGTAAGGTACTTTATTCCAGACGAATATTATGTTGAACTTTGGACAGACAATGAGTTTAATGATATCTGGATTAGTTACAGAGTTCAGATAAACTCAGATAACACAGTTTCATTCTATCGAAATGGAAGTCATGTTTGGACAAGTACAAATAGCGTTGATGTATCTTTGTACACAAATCAAGCTTTGGTTGCACACGGAAGGTCATATAATACTCCTCAGATAATAGATGATATAGAAGTATATGAGTTTGACCTAAGCACATCACCTCCATTATTTACATCATTTGTTCAACCTATGGATGGTCAAGATCATGTACCGATTAATGGTGCTTTGGAGTGGAATAGTTCAGCTTTTTCTGCAGGCTATTATGTTAGTTTAGGTACTGATAACCCACCTACAAATGTATTCTATATGTCAGATGCTGAGACTAATCTTTATCATGATTTTAACAACTTACAAATGGACACAACCTACTATTGGCAAGTAGTTCCTTATAACCAGTTTGGGAATGCAGTGAACTGTCCAATATGGTCATTTGAAACAGAGGATATTGTGCAGCTATCAGGGCAGATTATTGCATCCGATACATCCTCCGGCATAGTAGGTTTAGTAGAACTGTTTGGTGATTTTAACTATACAGTTGATACTGATAATCAGGGATACTTTACACTACCTGTGCAGGTTGAAACCCAATATAGTTGTGTAGCGAGTGCTGATGGGTACTATAGCACAAGCGTTATTGCAGATGTTGGAGTCACAGATCTTGATTTAGGACAGATAACAGTGCAAGAGATAACTTATCCTGCAACAAATGCTATTTCTGAGGTAGAAGGAAATAATGTTCGTATATCATGGAACTTACCATATCAAGGTGGAGCCGGAAATGTCTCAGGATATGTACAAGGCTTTGAAAATGAGTTTCCTCCAACAGGATGGAGTGTACAAGACACGAATCCAGATGGAAGCACATTCTTACAGTTTGGAACAGTTGCTTATTCACCACCTGTAGTTCCAACAGAAGGTTCATATCAGACAGGTGTACAATGGGCTTACACTAATCAAGATGAGTGGTTGAAGACCTATGTGTTTACATGCCCTGAGAATGCTAATCTTACGTTTGACTTTTATGGACACTATGGCTCAACGAACCAAGATCATTATGAAGTTAAAGTAACGACAGATGGTGGAGCAAATTGGGCATCTCTATGGGATGCATCTTTACTTCCTGAAGCAGATAATCATTATACCGAACCGGTAATATTAGATCTAAGCCCCTATGCCGGACAATCAACCCAACTTGCTTGGCACTTCTATGATGGGCCAACAGATGATGGACTGTGGTATTCTACATTCATAGATAATGTTTCTGTAGGAAATACAACTGGTAGAACTGCTTTTAATAATAGTGATTTCAGCAGTGGGAGTAAATCAAAGGAGAAAGTAGATCATACTAGAATAACACAACAAAGCAGATACAGAAATCCATTTGAACCAGTTCATCCCTTAGTTTCATCTAGTAATCCACGTTCTTTACTTAATTATACTGTATATCGTTTGTTGTCTGGAGAAGAGAACGATTCAAACTCATGGGAAGAGTTAGCAACAGTAACTGACACAACGTATGTTGATATGGATTGGAACATACAAGAACCTGATGTTTATAAGTGGGCAGTTAGAGCTAACTATACTAATAATGCTTACTCTCCGACAGCATTTACTAATATCCAGCTTCAATATCTCTTTGATGATGGAGAAGTTTCATATACAGCAGCGGAGATTCAGTTAGATTTTGATGAGATACCAGCAAAGATGGAACCATCAACAGACGTTGATTGGTATCTGTTCTGGCAAGCAGCTCCAGCAACATTAAGTATGCATACAGAGCACATTTTAGATTCAAATGTAGATCTCATGATGCATCTTTATGGTCCTTATAACAATGGTGGTATATATGTTGATGAAATGTCATATATTGCATCAGATGATAATAGCTATGATGGTACAAATCCTTGGATTGAAACTAACATTACCGATGCAGGATTCTATTACTTAAGGGTCACAAGACCAAGTAATCAACCGGAAGTAAGTAACTCAAGGCTGATTCGAAACTCAAGGGAAGGTGAGACATCTTATCTGATTACTATCGAAACTGATAACCATGAACCTCAACCGAATAATGAACCATACATAGCCATAAATCCGATACCATTGGATGGAGAAGATGGTGTTCCAATTGGTTTAAATGAGTTGTCATGGGAATATATTCATGAACTTGGTTATACATATCCGGTCAGGTTCAAAGTTTATTTTGATACAGATAATGATTTCTCAGATGTTTCCTTCATTTCAGTTTCTTATAATGGTGATGGAGTTCATACGTGTCAGGTACCTACGCAGCTACAGAACAGTAGTACTTATTACTGGCAAGTTGTACCTACAGATATTGATGATGTTAGAACATCTGGAAGCATTTCCGGTTCTCGAATTAGTTCTTTGAGCAGTGTTAATTTTGATAGTAACAATACTAGAGACGATGCAACAAACTGTCCAATTTGGAGTTTTACTACTACTCGTGTCCCAATGACGATAATAGTTCCACTGGACTTTGCAACAATACAAGATGCTATTGTTGCATCTATTGATGGTGATACAATATCGGTTCATCCCGGAGTATACAATGAGAATCTAACTATAAATAATAAATCTATTAAGCTTACATCGCTATTTGAAACAACTAACGATACAACATACATTGAAACAACTGTTCTAAATGGTAACTTCGCAAATCATTGTGTTAGTATTAGTAGCAATACAGGGCAAGTTGAGATAAATGGTTTTGAAATAAGTTATGGTAATGCTAGTTACGGAGGTGGATTATATTGTTATCAAAGTGATGTTCTTCTGAAGAATTGTATGATTCGAGAGAATCAAAGTAATAATGGAGCAGGTATTTATTCAGAAGAATCAAATATTGAGATGGAGTATTGTCAAATCTTCAATAACAACGCAGGAAGAGGTGGTGGATTCTATTCAATGGGAGATAGTAATATAACTACTAACTTCTGTACAATAGCAGAAAACATGTCATCAATGGGTGGAAACTGTTTCTATGTAAATGGTGCATTAGAAGGCAAATTTGTAAATAGTATCTTCCATTCTAATGGACCTTCTGAAGTTGGATTTACCGGTTCACCAAGTACACTTGACTTCTATTATTCATTGATTTCGCAAGCTCCTACTGCTATTGAGAATGATAATGGCTCAACTGTTTCCTTTGACGCTAACTGTATTGAAGGGAATCCACAATTTAATGATATAGCGATGGGTGATTTTTCTCTCTCATACTTGTCACCATGTATTAATGCAGGAACAGCATATTTGATGTTAGATGACGAAGTGTTTGTTGATCTTTCTCCTCAGCACTATTTTGGAAGTGCACCAGATATGGGAGCAATAGAGTTACCTGGAGATTTTATCCCCTCTATTTCTTACACTCCTCAATCCATAGATTTAGGAGAGTTGTATTCCGGAACATTGGTGAATGAAACAATTACAGTATCTAATACTAGTTTTGCTGATTTAGTAATAAGTAATATTTTGGCTGAAGATGCAGAACTAATCACTTCGATAGATGGAGTGACTATTCAACCGCTAAGTTCTGAAGATATAAACTTAACGGGAACAGTTCAAGTTCTTGGAGATCGTGATTTCAATATAACATTCAATACGAATGTTGTTGGAAGCGAAACAATCAATATTCCGGTTACAGGTTCAGTTGTAACACCACCTTCAATATTCGTGCAACCGGATGAATTGGACGTACTTGTTGTTGGAAGCTCTGAAAGTATTGAATATCTTGCAATAGAAAATGAGGGTGGAACGGAATTGAGCTTCACACTAAGTACTAATCAAACTTGGCTAACAGTACCTACTGATGAGATAGTTGTTGATATGAATGAAACTTATCAACTTCCAATCACATTAAATACCTTGTTGATGGTGCAGGGAGTTAATAATGGCACAGTTACTTTCATGACCAACGATCCTGATAATCCTATATTTGATTTTAATGTTACTGTTCGTAAAGAGTATTTGAATTACACTAACTTTGATAATATGAACAACCAAGGTGAGTTTAGTCCAGATAATGACTTAAGTGTGTCTTTAGGCCATGGTTCAGCAATACAGCCTGTTGAATTTGCTATCTACAGTGATCCAAATGAACAAGTAAATACAGTTGATTTGATTATTAGGGGACGAGATATCGATAGTGCCCTTGGAGAAAGGTGTATAGTTTACCTAAATGAAAATCAAGTTGGTGTATTAACAGGACTTGATGTAACTACATCGATAAACAACTTCCCAATATCTCCGGATATTCTGAGTGCTGATGGAATAAACATTGTAAAAATTGAACTTGATGTTGATATGATGGGAGATAACCTATTTATTGATAGTGGACAATTGATTATCAACAATGAACAAGGTGATGCCCATATTAGGTCCGTAAATCTTGATTCATCAAGATACTACCCCGGTAGTTCTGTTGCAGTTATCGAAGAGATAGATACAAGTAATAGTGTCTTTGCAGCAAATATCAATACAACGTTAACACAGAGTGGAACAGCTCTTTCGAACTCAGTAGATTTTGAGCATGTTTATGGTTCTAATGATGATGCTATTACAGTGAATCTTGGAATACCGATAACTGCAGAAATAGGGACTGCTTTCGTAAATATTTATGTCCTTGATTCTTTAGGTAAGTGCCATGATTATTTGGTAACACCACTTGAAGTGGAACCACATGTTCCTGATATTGATGTCAGTATTTCTGAGATAGATTTTGGTGTAACACCTGATAATGTTCCTGTTGTTCGGGAATTTACAATTGCTAACTCAGGTTTGAATACTCTGAGTGTTACATCCATAGGAACTAACATTCCTGAGTACACAGTTGTTCCCAATAGTGCAGATATACTACCTGGAAACGAGCAGTTAATTACAGTAACCTTCTTACCTCAAGAAGTAGGCAATCATGACGGTTTCCTTACTATTGCTTCAAATGACGATGATGAATCATTTATTGTTTTAAATCTTTATGGAGAAGCTATAGCGAATATCCCTTATCTGGAAAGCTCTATTGACGCTTTAGAATTCGGAGATGTCTTCAATGTTATACCGGAGACTAAAGATGTAATTATAACTAACAGCGGTCCAGCAACTCTTGATTTCAATTGGGAATCAACTGAAGATAGTTTCATTATTCAGGCAGGAACAGCATCTCTTGAAACTGGAGAAACTCATACTTTAGAAGTGACATTTGCACCTCAGTCTTCTGGTCAGTTCAACGGTCAGTTAAACATAACGTCTAATGCTCCTAATGCTCCTACACTAGCAATTAATATGGTTGGTACCGGTATATTAGCACCTGAAATGCAATTGTCTAACCAAGCTTATAATCTTTACCTGCAGTCCGGTGTTTCACATACAGAAAATCTTCAAGTGCAGAATACAGGTTTATCAGACCTGATTTGGAAGATGCATCAAAACATGGGTAATGCTTTACAGTTAGACGGTAATCCGGGTGACTCGCAATATGGAGTTATAGATAACTCAAGTGAAATTCAGTTATTTGATGGGGAGTTCACTGTAGAAACATGGTTTAAAGTTGATAGTGATTACTCTCAATCACCTACAGGAGTGATAACTTCAAACGGAACAGGTATTCAGTACATAATAAGTAAGTCTGATGAAAGTAGTGATGGTTTCTTTGGTATATATACTAATGGCTTAGATAGTGGAGACGATAAGAAAGAATTACACTTAATGATGAGAGCTCCAAATGATTTGTTACATCTAACAATACCGGATTGTATAGAGCACCATATCTGGTATCAGGCTTCTGTAGTATATAGTGCTAATCAAGTGCATTTTTATTTAAATCAAGAGCTTGTTGCTGAAAGTACTTTAAGTAACTACAATGGTAATACCGATCCTTGGGTCGTTGGCAAACTCCTTCCTATCGACAGAAGATGGTATAGACTTAATGGAAGTGTTGATGATTTCCGAGTCTGGGATGACGCAAGAACAGAAACAGAGATATTCATGTACTCACATACCCGGCTTATTGGTGATGAAACAGGATTAAATGGTTATTGGAGCATGGATGCCGGACTAGATGATACTACTCAATATGCAAACGATGGAGTATTGTTTGGAAGTTATGAATTGGAAAGATCAACTCTAACTGATACACCTGAGTGGCTTACATCTTCCTTACCTCAAGGCAATACGACACAATCAACTAATGAGACCCTAGTTCTTATAGTTAATACTGCCAGTATGATTACTGGTGATTACACTGCTAATATAATGTTTGAAAGCAATGATCCGATTAATAGTGAAGTTTTTCTACCAATTAATCTTGTTGTTACTGGCACAGCAAATATTGCCTTAACTCCTGATAATCTTGATTTTGGCACAGTAGTTACTGCTATTACTGATACATTAAGTTTTAGTATTATCAATACAGGCACTGACAATCTTGAAATTTATAACATATCAAGTCCATTGCCTGCGTTTACGCCTTCAATAACAACTACAACAATTGTTCCGGGTAGTTCTGAGAGAGTTATTGTGAGTTTCACTCCGGATAGTGATATTGTTTATAATACTGATTTGATTGTTTCAACTTCTTTATCACCTTCAGATTATCAGATAGGCCTTTTAGGTGAGGGTGTTCTTCCTCCAAGTGCTAATGTGCAACCTGCTCAATTAGCATTAAATATGCAGAATGGTACTACAGGTATTGAAACAATTCAAGTGAGTAATGCAATTACTCAGGGAACACAATTAGAATACTACATCGAAATTGAAGAAACAAGTAGTAGAAACAATGTCGAAGCAGAATATGCCAATATACCACAGAATATTCATGGAATGGCTGAAATATTTGGAACTTTCTACCTGATAGATTATGATGACAGTCAGCTCGTTAAGTATGATAAGGATACAGAACAGGTTCTTGAAACCATAGATATCCATTTAGCTCCTTGGGGAATCGCTAAGTCAAATGAAGGTTACTGGATTGGTTCAAGTAGTGGTACTTTCTATCATTTCGATTTAAACGATACATTGTTGGGAACTTTCTCAAATGATTTGATGACAAACCCGGCTTTCTGTTGTGATGGTACTAATCTTTATATAACAGATAGTTCAATCCCTTATGCTCAAGTATACAAAGTATCATCTGATGGTACAGTACTTGAGACTTATAACCGTTCATTCTCGGGTGCTGTTAATGCCTTAACTTGGGTTGAATCACATGAAACAGGTCAACTCTGGGCCTTAAATAGTGATAATAATCAGCTGAGAAGATTAAGAATTGGCAATACAATTCAACATCAGCAATTGATTAATGTACCGGATTGGGGAACATCATATAGTATCTGTCATGATGGCAGGGATTTGTATGTTGCTGGCCTATACAACACATTCATACATAGAGTAGATGATGGTATTAATGAGTTTAGCTGGTTATCTTATAGTGACTACAGTGGCGTTGTTAATGCAGATACCAGTGAAAATATTGATTTCATAATAGATGCAACTTCTTTATTTGCCGGGAACTATTTCGCTAACATCAATATAACAACCAATGACCCTAACAACAGGTATATAGTAATTCCAGTTCAACTATCTGTTTCTGCTGATCCTGAAGTTGTTTATCCAAGTGCTTATGATTTAGAAACTGTTTATACCGGAGAGCAGGTATTAGGAAGTATTGTTGTTAGTAATAACGGATATGCTGACCTAAGTCTAACAAACTTCAGTTCTGACTTACCTGAGATTCAATTCCAGCAGCAATTGTTGAATATCAGCCCTTGGAGTCAACAATCAATCGAGTTTATGTTTACTGCTAATGCTTCCGGACAATATAGTGGTAATATTCAGTTTAACTCAAATGACCCTGAGCATTCTATGATTACAATTCTCATAACTGCCAATGCTGTTGGTGAACCAGTTATACAAATAAACCAAACTTCATTCCAGGCAGCCTTACACGATACAGAAGTCGCTCTATATGATTTAGTGATTGAAAATATTGGTGGGACACCATTAAGTTATCAGATTCAGCTTGATAAAGATACCTCAAGAAGAGTTCAACCACAGTTCAGAGATGGAAATAGAGATGATTTAGGGGACTATGCTCCTGAAGAGGTTATCAATGTAGATAGTATAACAGATAGGATTGATTTCAATCCTTCTCAAAGAACTTTAGCTGAATTGTATGATGTTTTACCTCAATCAGTACCTGCTAATAGTAGTGGTATGGCATGGATTAACGATGAGTTGTATATTTTAGATAGAGAGAATGATCAGCTTTTGAAATGGAATGAGACTCAAGCTATATGGTACTCATATCCTGTTCATGATGAAGCATATAGTTTAACTTATGATGGTTCCGATATCTGGATATCAAATCAGAGTGGATATGTTTACAGTTATGATGCAGCCAGTTTGATGAGTACAGGGAACAGCTTTGATACAGGATTCTCAGACTTCTCATCGATTACTTTCAATGGTACAGATTTCTATGCTGTGAGTGCAGGGGATATTAATCCTGTGATCAGAACTTTGGATTATCAAGGAAACATTCTGTCAGAATATATCATTCCTGAACAAGGACTATTAACACAGATAATTTATGTTCCATCTTATCTGGATAATCATCTTTGGGCATATTTCTTCCCTGCAGTTGATGATGGAGCCGGCAATATAATCTATCCGACAGCGGAAATAATTAGACTTGAATTAAGTGGTTCAACTGCTCATATCGTAGAGCGGGAAGATCTATATGATGATAGAAAGTGTGATGCTCTTGCCTTTGATGGAAGAGACTTCTTCTTCTGCGATTATGACGGCCCAATCTACAAAGTTGATGATGGTTTCTGGTTAAGTGCTCAACCTTATTCAGGTATTGTGGAATCAGGTTCAAGTGAATCAGTAGAAATTGCTTTGAATAGTAATCATCTGAATGGTGGACAATATAATGGCAATGTTTATATTACAAGTAATGATCCACAAAATTCAGTTTTAACAATCCCGGTGTCAATGTTTGTGACCGGCATCCCTGATATAGCTCTTTCGAGTACATCACTGGATTTTGGATTAGTTACTACAATCACTCCTGAAGAACGACAACTTGAAATTAGTAATGAAGGTACAGATGCACTTGTATTAAGTAATATTCAGTGTGATTTGCCTGAATTTACAGTCTCTGATGCTAACATGGTTCTTGAACCGGGTCAGACAGATCAGTTAACAATAACGTTTAACCCTAATAATGAAATTGAATATACGGGTCTACTCTTAATAGAAACCAATATCCCGGATAATCCTTCAATAACAGTTAATCTTACGGGATCAGGAATTATTGCCCGTCCTGAAGCTAACATTACAGTCAATGAAATCGTCTTAGGTACTGTGAATATTGGAGATACAGGAAGAGTAGGTTTAGAGATAGAAAACACCGGACTTCTTGATCTTAGCTTAAATCCGATAAGTACAGAAACTTCTGTATTCTCTCCAGAAGTCACTTCCCTAAATATACAGCCTAGTGATATTGGTACGTTATGGGTTCTATTCCAACCAGTAAACTCAGGTGAAGCTAATGATGTCCTAACGATTTATACGAATGACCAAGATAATCCTTTATTTGAAATTGCTTTATCCGGTATAGGTTTCGAACCTGATGCTGACATGATAGTGAGTTCAGAGACAGTTGATTTTGGACTAATAAATGTTGGTGATACAGGTGAGTTAGCATTGAATATCTCCAATATCGGTATTGGTACTCTTTACATTTCTGATATTACCTTTGATAATAATCTCTTTGATTATGTTTTAGAGAACACAATCCTGGAAACAGGTCAAAATAGTGTAGTGAATGTACTCTTCTCGCCGATTGATGAACTGCATGTGCAAGCAACTATGACGATTCATTCTAATGACTTGACTGAGACAGAAAAGGTAATTGCCCTAAGTGGTACAGGCCAATATGTACCTTCAATAAGTTTAGACCAAACTTCCTTTGAATGGTTTATTACGGACGAAAATATACAGAACAACTTCCTATCTGTTACGAACAATGGGTTGAGTGATTTGTATATTCTTACTGAGGAGTTGGATTCGAGAGTTCCATGGCTTTCTGTTTCACCGGATTCTTTGGCTATATCTCCTAATAACTCAGCTGATATAACACTAACCGTAAATACTATTGGGCTTGATTACGGTCTTCATAATGCAGAGTTTAGGCTAAGAACTAATGTACCGGATAATAGAATAATTGATATACCTTTATTGCTTAGCTATGGTGGCTACAATTTCACTACTAACGATAATGAAAACAATTTAATGACGGGTATAGCTGATAATGACTTGGATATAAATATCAACGAGCAATCTGCTTTAGCACCGGTTGAATTCAATATCTTTATTGATGAGCCTTCTGTTACTTCTGCTCAATTAAGAATAAGGGCTAAAGATATTGATAATAATGAAGTATCTCAGGTTTATTTAAATAACATATATCTTGGTGATTTAAAAGTCTCACCAGATAATTGGAATACTTCCTATTTCAATTTAGATCCGTCAATTTTAAACACAAGTCCGAGCACTCCAAATACTGTTAGAATTGACTTGGATGTCACTTCCCAGGATGCAGGCAGTTCTATGATTGATTCAGGATTATTGATACTTAATAGTCTTCAACCAAATGCTATGATTAATAATCTAAACTTGGAATCTGTAGATGTATATCAAGGAAGTAGTGTTGCAGTTAGTTATGAATTAAGTAGTAATCTCAACACTCAAGATGTTATTGTTTATTCTCGATTATTATCGGGTGATACAGTACTGGATCAGACAATAATACCTCAAACTCTTGATTTTAATTCGTCTTTGCCTCTCCAATCAACTCTCAACATACCACCAGATGCTAATCCGGGGACGTATCAGATAGAGATAACTCTTTATGACCCTGCTAAAGGCAGTGATGAAGACGTAGAAGCTATAAATGTAGAAGTCGATGCCTATGCTCCACAAGTTATGCTTGTAAATCAGAATGTTGATTTCCAGAATTGTTTTATCGGTGTTACTGAAACAAGAAATGCTGTTATCTATAACAACGGATATGCTCCACTTATTCTTGATAACATTCAGGTTTCAGGAGATGGTTATTCTTATTTAGATGTGCAACCGTTTAATTCACAGTTAATGAATAATATGCGTGATAGAACTATTTCAGTACCTGTCGAGCAAAGCCAGACCTTATCAATTGCATTTACTGCTATTAATGAGGGAGTTAATACTGGACAGCTTACTTTTACATCTAATGATCCGGCAGTTCCGGTTGTAACAGTTTCACTTACTGCAGAGGCTTCATATCCACCTCAGATTGGATTCAACCCTCTCAACATCTCAAAAACTGTATATCTTGGTATGTCAAATGTAGATTCACTCCTTATAAGTAATAACGGACAGGGTAACTTATATATCTATAACATTATCAAAAATAACCTGGCATGGCTTAATCTTGAGCAGACCTCGATGACAATCCCACCGGCAGGTAGCAGTTATCTTAGATACACTGCTGATGCAGGCCAAATGGGAGGAGGTCATTACCTTGGACAGTTGACTTTCTTAACAAACGAACCAGGAAATGAGACTCTTAACCTACAGGCACATCTTGAGGTTATTGACCGTCCTGTAATTGCTCAATTTAGTGTTGATAATCCATCCGGTCCGGCACCTCATTTGGTTCAGTTTACTGATTCATCAACCACTATTGATAATTCAACTATTGTTCTCTGGGAGTGGGATTTTGATTCTGATGGCATAATAGACAGTAACGAACAAAATCCTTCCTATCAGTATCTTTCAAAAGGATATTATGATGTTTCGCTTACTGTCACGAATGAAAATGGTATTTCAAATACTGCTGTTTATGAGAATTATGTGCATGTCCTTAATACTCCACCTAGCTTGATTAGTAATATTCCGGATATGGAGATAGTTGTTAACTCATCTAATAATGACTTAAATCTAAACAACTATTTTAATGATGCAGACAATGATCCATTACGCTTCTATGCAACAGGACAAAGTCATTCTTCAGTGATTATTCAGAATGGATATGTCACTATTAATACTTATAGTTGGCAAGGCATAGAACAGATAGTGTTTACATGTAGAGATGACGATAATGCAGCTGTCACAGATACGATATCTGTTAGAATTAGGCCTGTTAATGAGGCTCCAATCCTTTCACTACCTGATGACATTACTATCTTGATGAACACAAGCTCAGTAGTCGATTTTGCTGATTATATCTATGATTCTGATCAGACAGATGATGAGCTAACACTTACATTTACAGACAATATTCATACTCACTTTAATGTAATAGGTACTGATGTCACAATTAGTGCTGATTCAAGTTGGAGTGGGGTTGAAGTTGTTACAGTTAACGTGAGTGACAATCAAGGACGCTCTGTAACATCAGATACTTTATCTATAGAAGTTCTCGATGCATTAGTTCCACAATTTACAGTTGATAACTTAGCTCCATGGGGTGGTGAAGAGATATACTTTACTGATCTTACTGAAGGTAATGTAACTGTTTGGGAATGGGATTTCGAATCCGACGGAACTCCTGATCTGTTTACTCAGCATCCAAATCATACTTACAATATTAGTGGTGATTATTATGTTACTCTGACAGTTAGATCAGAGCCTGGTGGAACGGCATATTCTCATACCAGTAGCACACCAATTGTAGTTAATGGTACAGGTGTACCGGGTGGGGATATAATTGATGAAACTTGGTCTCCGGCATCATCACCATACAATGTGTTTGGACAAGTATCAGTGCCTGCTACTGGACGTTTACAAGTAGAACCCGGAGTTGTAGTGAACGTTTTCACTGACGACCCATTCCTCATCGAAGGAGAATTGATAGCAGATGGAGCTACCTTCACAACAGAATTAGACACTAATTGGGGTGGTTTCATGTTTATGGATGGTTCTGATAGCTCAGATATGTCGGGTTGTATTGTACTAAATGCGGATACTCCTTTAACTATTACGGGTGGAAGCCCTGAATTCAGTGATATGGTTTTCCTTGCAGCACCAGATACATTGAACAGGTCACTTTCAACCGGTACCGGATTATCTATTTCAGGAGCAACATCTCCTATTTTATCCTATATTGAAGTAAGTGGATATGGTACAGGTCTGGTGCTGGATACTTCGGCCGGATACTCTCCATCACTAAATAATATTACCATTGATAATCCATCGCTGGACGGTACAGGTTGTCACATCTCCGGGGCAGCTATCGTTGATAGTCTGGAAATAATAGATTATGAAACAGGTTTACTCTTGGATGATGATGATCAAGTGCCAACCCTTACCAATGTTAGAATTAGAAACAGTGAAAACAGTGTACGTAATCTCAGAGAAGGACTGTTAATTAACGGGTTCTCATCTGCAAATATTACAGGACTTGATATTGAAGGTTATGGTACTGCAATATTGATGGATAATGATTCAGCAACACTTGCAACACCAACTTTAACAAATGTAAGAGTCAGGAACAGTGAGAATAGTGTCAGAACTGATACATACGGTATCTATGTTTCAGGCTCAATCTCAACTAGTCTTATCGATGTAGAAACTGATAACTTCAATACCGGTGTCTACTATGAACAATTAGGAACTATTGAGACTACACCAACCTTGACTAACGTTCGAATTCGTAATAGTGAGAACTCATCAAGAAACAATGGAGAAGGATTCATTCTTTCCGGCTCTGTCTCTGCAACTATCGATAGCTTACTTGTAGAAGATTATGAGTCAGGTATTCTTCTGACAAACGATTCGGCTACTACCGCAACTCCAACACTTACTAATGTCCGGGTTAGAAACAGTGAAAACAGCGTAAGACCAGATACTAAGGGTTTAGTTGTTACCGGTTCATTATCACCAACTATTGATGGTCTTGAAATTGAAGATATGAGTATTGGCCTTGAATTATATGATGTAGACTCCAGTTTCGATGTGCCAACACTTACAAATGTACGGGTTCGGAATAGTGAAAATAGTAGTCGTGTTGCTACAAAAGGTATCTCAATTTCAGGTAGTTGCAGTTTTGAGATAGACGATTGTGAGATAGAGAACTATCCGCAAGGAATCGAACTGTATACGGATAACTCCGCAAATATGACTACTCCGGTACTTACAAACATAAGAGTGAGAAATAGTGAAAACTCTTCCCGTCCAATACCACTTCGTGTATTAGATGAGACTGTATTCGGTTTGAAAGCATCAGGTAGAGTCAACCTTCAGGTAAGGGATTACATCTCTGAGAATACCGGTAATGGTCTCGTTTACTTGTTAGATGGAGACTTAGGAAGGGAAGTTCCAACTTTGACCAATGTTCGAGTTCGAAACAGCGAGAACAGTGTCCGTCCTAATAGCTATGGCTTCTATCTCAGAAACATACCTAGAATCTATTGCGATAGTGATACACTTTCAGGTATTGATTATGGCCTTGTGTTTGATAATAGAACTTCTAATCGTGCTACTCCAACGTTAACTAATGTTAGAATTAGGAATAGTGAGAACTCATCTCGTTTAACCGGCATCGGACTTGATTT
Source organism: Cloacimonadales bacterium (SeqCode) (assembly GCA_963677495.2). Classification (GTDB taxonomy): domain Bacteria; phylum Cloacimonadota; class Cloacimonadia; order Cloacimonadales; family JAFGVF01; genus Zophobacter. The sequence continues at coordinate 520,772 of CAXXOU010000003.1, read as the reverse complement.
AGGTAACAATGTAGATGCCTTAATTGAAGGTTGCAAAATTGATGGATTCCACACAGGTGTTAAAGTTCGCGGAACTAATAACTCAACAATATCTTCTAACCTCTTAACTAATAATGCAGTTGGCTTTGATCTTAACTCAACTCTATCTGAGATGCATGAAAATGTAGTGATTGCAACCTCTGATATGGCATCGCAAATGATTTCGGCAGTTAAGGTTGTTAATAATGCTGAGCTTGATGTCAGTAAGTTCACGATTGATAATTATCCACATGCACTGGAAGCTCAAAATGTTTCGGTAAATTTGGATAACTCAATTATTTGGAGCGACAGCCCAATTGCACAACCTTATGATATTACAAATGCTATCATTACCGCTCGTTATTGTGACTCCAATACTACTACACCTGTTGCAGGGATTGGAAACTTGAACGTAGATCCTATGTTCACTGATGCAGCTAACGGAGATTACAGCTTGTACTATCAAAGTCCATTGATTGATGCCGGTGATATTGATTCTGATGGTGACGGATGGACATATTATGATGGGGATATGGATGACTCTGACCCTGATGGTACAAGACTTGATATGGGTGGTATTTATTATCATCATGAAGTTAGCATTATCGTGGATGATCAGACAATAATTCAAGGTACACCTTCAGTCTACCATGCTGATATTCATGGTCATATTCCTGAAGTTGTTACAATTAGCTGGGACTTTGGTGATGGAGGAACTTCTACACAGCAGGATGTAACATACACTTATGCTAATTCTGGAGTTTACTCAGTGAGGCTTATCGTTGCATCAGATACACTTATAGATACTGTCTATCACGAAAATCATGTACTAGTAAGCCAGTTACCTCTCCCTGCTCCTCAGAATTTTACTGCGTTCGTAGCAGGCAACAATATAATATTGAACTGGGATCCAATTGTTAATGACTATTATGGTAATCCAGTTACTGTAAATCATTATCTAATCTACTGGAGTGACAGCCCGGATAGTGAGTTTAGATATCTTGGAGATAGCGGATTGTTAACAACATATACTGATCAAAATGTAAGACATAGTATGAAATATTATAAGTTGATTGGTTTTGTGGGTGATTTAAGAGCTCTAAACGAATATCTAACACAAACTAGAGGAGTTTTAGCACTCCCAACATTCAGTAGCTCTTCTAACTCCGGATTAAGGAGTAGCAGAGAATAAACATTAAACTAGGTTGCCCCTTGATATGCTGAACTGATTTAAGATGCAATCAACGTGGGCAACCTTTTTTGTTAAAAATCACAATTCATAAGTGTACTATTTTTTTTGTTAAGATTGCTTTGGGCATCACTAAACCCATATCGCGTTTTTAGTTGATAGAATTTTAAATGTTAGATTCTTTATTGACAATAATTTAATTATTAGTAGTTATTGGAATAAACATGGAGAAAACTATGAGAGGAGTCAGTATCATGACTAAAGTATGGATTATTCTTTTTCTGTTTATTACATTAGGGCTTACTGCTGTTACAGTGTCTGAAATTGAGATGCGAGTTGTCGCAGAAAAACAGTTGCAGAAGGTATCTTCTGGTTATTCTATCTTTTCAGAGGAAAGTATTACTGTTAGTGGGCAATCAATTGGCACTATCTTTAATCTAAAACCTCAGGGTTATATTGTTACAACTGCTAATAAGAACTTACCTCCGATAATAGCTTATTCAACTACCAATAACGCTGATGAACAGAAGTTCCATGAGCTTGTTACTACAGATATTTCATATAGATTACAGAACGTTTACAGCTTGCCGGAAAGAGAATTGTATTTACGTAATTTTAAGTGGGATAGCCTTTTATCTGATAGAGATGAACCGGAAGTTGAATATTGGCCTCCATCATATCTTACATCAACCGGTGGTTGGGTGCAAACTCAATGGTCACAAACAGGTGTATATCGCATGTTTTGTCCCATGGATTTAGTTTCCAATAGTAGAAGTTATGCAGGTTGCCCTTCAGTTGCAATGGCACAGATAGTAAACTATCATGCGTCAGTAAACGAAAAAGAGTTCACTGATGAGGATGATTATTACCACAATTATGGAGGAAACTCTTACCAGATTGATGATGATTACCTTGCATACGATTTCCTTTCCTTTCCTCAATTAAATGCTTATCTAGACTCATTATCATATAGAATGAGATTTGGGCATGATTTAACAGATGAAGACAAAGCATCGCTTGTATTCGCATGTGGTGTTTTAGCTGAGCAGGTGTATAATTCAGGTGGGTCAGGTACTTTTGGTGTAGGACAAGCAATGACTGCTTACGAAAGAATGAACTTTGAAGGTATGGAACTTCTTGATGAATCTTCTCCAGACTTAATGCAACGCATGATAGACAATATGATGGAAGGAAAACCGGTACACTACGCTGTGGTTACTCCTGCTTGGGATAGTGGTCATAATGTTGTGCTTGATGGTTATAACTCAGATGGTTACTTTCATATCAATTATGGTTGGGGAGGTAGTTCAGATGGCTGGTATTTAGTCCCCGATGAAATGCAGTATGGCATGACTGTTTGCGAAGGTGCTGTTGTGGATATAAACCATCGACACTATGTTGGAGCTTTCCCGGATGAAGTGATTATAAATACTTTTGAAGAACTATGTAATCCAGAACCAATATCTATCTTTAATGACACAGAACTAGATGGATTACTTATTGAAGCAATCGAAGTTGAAGATTGCTTCGGAGGTATGGCTTGTTCATCAACCACAGAGTTACCATACCTTCTTCCATTTGGGGAGACAATTCAACTGGAGCTTTGGATTGCTGTTCCGGTGCGTATTCCTTACCTTTATTCTCGCATCAAAGTTATTCATGAGCATGGAGTTCTGGTTGTACCGGTTAAAACTGCGCCAATTGATAGTGCTGACGAGTTTGTGCAAACTGTTCCTGATATTAAGATGAGTAATTACCCTAATCCGTTCAACCCAAAAACAACAATATCATTTACATTAAAAGAAGCAGGAGAGGTTGATTTATCTGTATACAATCTTCTCGGACAGAAGGTAAAGACAATTAAATCAAGCCTTATGGGTGATGGTAGACACTCGATTGACTGGAAAGGGGATGATGATAACAATAACCCTATGCCTTCAGGAATATACTTCTACAAACTCAAGAAGGGCTCATATACTAAGACAAAGAAGATGCTTCTTCTTAAGTAATAGCTTAACTATTTTTTCATACATGGGAATGCGATTTCGTATTCCCTTTTTCTATGAAGAAAATATCCTCTCATTCTACCGATACGCTCATGAGCAATAAATATAAGAAGAGTAAATTTATCCCATAATCATGTTATTAGATTCCTATATGTTCATACAGGTTTCATATAAAAGTCATAAAGGATAGTTATTGGACTCATACACATGTTGCTCATGAGAGATTCAAGGGACCCAAATGTGATTTTAAGGATAACCAACCTAAATATAAGCTAATCCTTCCACCTTTCAATGTTCTATTATGCTTTCACACTTTTCAATCTAAAACAATAACTCAATAGCACTCTCTAGTCTCAGCAGTAATTCTTTGTAATGGGATAGCGATATCTTGGTATTAACTTAGCAATTTCTTAGTAATTAGGCCAAGGATTGGCCAAGGGTTTGCCAAGTGTTGACCAAGAATTACTGCTGAGAAAAGAGAGGGTAGTAAAGTATAAAAACATTTGGTTAAGGCTAGAAATAATGCGTACTGAAAACTGTCTTGAGATCCCACCCAAAATATTCCGATTAATAAATACATTCACAATTTTATTAATTATGATTTGTATTACCAATGAGTTATAAAAAATTAACTTGCATTGAAATGAGTTCAATAATTTATTGTCTCCGATTAAGGGCTTAGAGAAAAAACAAGAAAGGAGCATTTATGAAACGGATCATCCTTATACTTGCTTTAGCTGCTTGGGGGTTACTACACTCAGCTATAGTAAGTGGATATATTTATGACTCATCGACAGGAGAACCAATAAGATATGCAAATATCATAGTTCGAAAGTCCTCGATGGGTACACAAACTAATAGGCAGGGTTATTTCTCCTTGTCATTTGCAAATAGAGGTAAGAGAGTCTTACAGTTCTCTCAAATCTCTTATAAGACTGTTTTACAAGAGATTAATATCGAAGATAAGAACAAGAATATTGAACTTAGAATCGATATGGACAAGAACTCTGTGAAAGTTGAGGGTATCCAAGTTATTGGTGAAATCACTACAGATATTAACACTAAAGAGATTAAAGTTGGGAGAATATTCCAACCTGCAACTGAACTTGCAGCACTTCCGCAAGTCGCTGAATCTGACCTGATGAGGTCTTTAATGGCACTTCCGGGTGTGACTCCTGTTTCAGATTTCTCAAGTGGACTTTATGTACGTGGAGGTTCACCTGATCAGAACCTTATTAAGCTTGATAACACTGATATTTATAATCCCGCCCATTTTGGTGGTGTATTCAGTACATTCAATGCAGATGCAGTTGATACTGTTGAGCTGTTAAAAGGTGGTTATCCTGCTGTTCATGGTGGTAGACTTTCATCAGTGCTTAACATTACTAACAAAGATGGTAACAGAAAAGAGTTTCATGGTACTGCAAAAGTTAGCATGATAAGTGCTAGTACAACTCTTGAGGGTCCATGGAAGATTGGTAAATTGAAAGGTTCATGGATGGGTTCATTCAGAAGAACGTATCTTGAAGCTGTAGAATCGTTCTTTGATGAGATACCTGATTACTACTTTTATGATGGACAAGGGAAAGTTAACTTTGACATTTCCAATAGTGATAAAGCAAGCGTGAGTTTCTATACTGGAAAAGATAACTTAACTATGGATATCGGGGGTGATTTCCTCATCTCTTGGGGTAATTCTGCTTATACAGGACAATGGACACATATCTTTAATCCGGGTGTGTTTGGACATTTTGTCTTATCTCATAGTCATTTCGAATCAACACTTGATTATACTAATGATGGTTCATTATTATTCTTAAGAAGTAACTACATCGATGATGTTACTTTTAAAGGCTCTATAAGTCAAAGATTCAATGATAAACACACATCAGAATATGGTGTTGAATCAAAATACATGGGTATCCTTTTCAAAACTGATTCAGATGAGCAATATGATGAAGATGGAATGCCTTTTATTGATAGCAAATCGATAATTAACTCTGTTTTCTATCATCACAATTATACTACTGAGAACTTCTGGACTTTCGAACCCGGTTTGAGATTAAACTATTATAGAAATATGGATATCTCACTTCCTTCATCTAAGGATAGTGACAGTTTTAATATTTCTCCTCGCTTTTCAATTCGAAGACAACTGGATTTTAACAGTAATGTATACTTTAGTACAGGTAGATATTATCAATATTTAGCTTTAGCTTCAGCTGATGAGAGTTCCCCGCTTGATCTATGGTTCCCTATTGATAATACGGTAAATCCTTCTGCATCAAATCACTTCATACTTGGTTATAAACATCAGATATCCGATGCTATAGCGTTTGAGACTGAAGGTTATTATAAGACCTATGAGGAGATTATGGAGTATGATATGGCTACTGATGCTACTTGGAGTAACTCTGTAATGACAATGTCAAATGCCTTCCATCAAGGTGACGGTGATTCTTTTGGGGCCGACCTTCAATTGCGTAATGATTGGAATGGTATCCAGGGATTTGTTGCTTATACGTTCGGTATTACCAAAAGAAAGATGGATGGGTTTAATAGCGACCCTACAGATGGTAGTTATCAGAGATACTATCCACGTTATGACAGATCACATCAGGTAAACCTTGTTGAGAACCTTAACTATACAGAAATGACAGGAAAAGAGGTTCTTGGTGCTGAGTTCAAGTTTGGTATGAACCTTTCCTATTATACCGGTCAACCATATAGTGTACCTGAAAGAGTATTTACTGATGGAGAAGAGTTGCACTTCCTTTATAGCTATGCTGATAGAGTAAGATTACCTGATTATTTCCGTCTTGATTTAAACATGAAACTCAAATGGCAGATGAAGAAATGGAGTATTGAACCATATATTGAAGTGATAAATGCTACTAATCACGAAAACACTTGGTATAGAAACTATACAGCTGATATTAATGGTGTGTTTAGTACTGAATATGAAGACACAACAATGTTCCCATTCCTCCCATTCCTTGGGTTGAACATAGAGTTTTAGGAGGTTAAAATGAAAAGATTAATACCAATACTCATACTGATTGCTTTCATCGCAGGTTGTGATTTAACCTCTGATGACAGATGGAATGATAATATCGTTGTTATTACAGGTAATCTGCCTGCAGGTGGTTATGTTGATGAGATGCATCCGATAACAATAGGAAGAGCAGTTGAAGCTGATGGTGGTAGTGTTGATGACTTGTACGCAGATGACGCTGAAGTTAAGCTCATCAATGTTACCCGTCAGGATACTATTTCACTTCAATATAACGTACACTTCACTGCTGACCAAGAGATGAAGATCGGATATATAGATGCCGGACTTGAGATGCAGATTCATTATGGAGAAACATATAGACTTGAGGCACTCGTTGATAGCATGTTTGCTTATGGTGAAACTACTGTGCCAGATGAAGTAGAGACAAACGTTGATGTGAATGGCAACCAGACTCTTACAAGAGGATATACAACCACTTATATGGAACCATTACCTGAGATCGTTTACGACCTTTGTGATGAGCAGTTCCCAGTTGAAATTACAACTTCGAATGATGAAACTCATTATGTTAGATACTTGCATTACTGTCTTGAGGATTTCTCAACTGAGATTGAATACACAATTCAATTCGCTGGTAGAGAGCATTTGGAAGAAGATGATGAAGATTACTGGGATCCTGTTATTGGTAGTGGAATGCGACAGAATAGTTGGACTTCAAGATACAGCCCCGTTTTAAAAGATAATGGTGATTATTCAATTTATGATGACTTTTATGCAAGTGGGTTTAGTTTCTATGGTCGTTATAGATTTGATATTATTATCATGGATGAAAACTACTATATGTACAAGACTGTACCGGAAGGCTTCATCCATGGTGGAATCCATGGTGGTGTAGGCTATTTCGGTTCCAGTATTGTGAATACCTATTATACGAACATAGTGAAAGAATATAGTAACTAATTAGTTACAAGTAAATCAATGAAGGCTGTTGGCATTGCTAACAGCCTTTTGTTTATGTTATCCTGAACTCTGTCTCACTGCTCTATCATAATAGAGCACAAAAGTACGATCAAATCCTATGAGTCTCTTGGGCATCACTGGGGCAAAAGGATAAGAGAGTTTCTTGTAAGAGGGTAGTGAATAACCTTTGAGGATTGCTTATTATGATAGTGCAATGACTGAAGTTGAACAGCCTTAGCAGTCCCCATAACGACCATCGGGAGTTCGGGGAAATGCGGCTTCGAAGTAAACAACAAGTGTAAAGACCGTAAATAGTTGTTCGCCTATCGGCTCAGGAGCTCCTCCCTATGGTCGTCGGTTCCCCAAGCTCGTAAACTCGCACTGGTGACTGCTACTTTCAGGGAAAAGCTCTTCTTCAGCTGGTAGGCTAAAGCTATCGGAGAGGTTATAGTTGCTTGCAATGGCAAGCGAGCTCCTTCTGCTGGTAGTCGGTTCGACTGCGTTCGCAAAACTCACTCCGCTCAATATGGCACATTAAATACTCCAATTAAAGATTGACAAGAATTTGTAAAGACACCTAAATTAATCAATCTTTTCTTGAAGCATAAAATAATCACAAATAATATAATCTAGGAGTATAACAAACATGCATGGATTTCTCTACTCGGCACTTAACTACTTGAAACATCAAAGGCCTTTGGTGGAGCATCCTAATAGTTTGTTAGTCCTTTCAATAATCCTGATTACAGGTATTGTGTTCTCCTGGATTGCAAAGAAGATAAAAATACCTACTGAGATTGCTCTTATCCTTGGCGGTATTGTAATTGGTAAATACTTCTTTAACATCTTCTCAGAAGAATACTTCGAAGCAATCAATCCAATTACCAATTTCGCTATTGGTCTATTTGGTCTGATTATTGGTAGCCATCTCGATTACAATCGACTCCACAATGCCGGGAAACGTATCTTCTGGATTACCTTCACAGATGTGTTTATCGTAAGTGGTCTCACTTTTGCTGTGATGCATTGGCTTTTGAAGTTGCCTATTGAAATATCAATGATAGTTGCTGTTATTGCCAGTGCTACTTCTCCTGAATCTATTATACATGAGGTGCGTAAAGAACGTTCAAAAGGTATACTTACTAAGACGGTACTCTCCAGTATTGCATTGAATAATGTAGTTGTTATTACAATGTTCTACTTTGCCTACAGCTACATTGTGAGTCATTTGAATCAGGAAACAGACCTGTTGCATCAGATAATTAAACCTGTTTTGATGATACTGGAGTCAGTAGCGATTGGTGGTATTACAGGATATCTGCTAATTAAGTTAAACAAAAGAAAGATAAAACCATCTTCTTTCACAGGAGTGGTTCTCATTGCTATCCTGATTACAGTTGGTATTTCAGAGACTTTCCACTTCTCAAGTATCCTCTCAACTCTTATCTTGGGTGTAATTTTAACTAACAAGTCCAGATACAAGAATGAGATCTTCAATGCCCTATCGGAGATAGAGAAGGAGATCTTCTATGTTTTCTTCGTTGTTGCAGGTGTGCATTTCGACTTAGAGATATTCAAGATAACGGGACTCATTGGTGCTGTCCTGATTGTTGTAAGGTTAATTGGTAAGTTTACCGGTGCAAGACTTGGAGCCTTTTTTGCCGGTTCATCGCAAACTGTAAGAAACAATATTGGTTATGCACTGTTCCCAATGGCTGCTCTTGCACTTGGTTTAGTTACACTAACACAGTATGAACCATCTTTTCATCAATATGCAAGGCAGATAAACTCTATAGCCCTTACAGCAATTATTGTATTTGATTTTCTTGGTCCTGTTTGTACGTCATGGGTGTTGAAGAAAACAGGAGAAGTGAATAAGGATAGACTTCGTCTGCTGGATTTCCTGCAAGAGGAGTACATTACACTTGATCTTGATAATGTTGATAAATGGGAAGCACTTGATAGATTAACAGAGCTAATGCATAGAACTCATGATATTAATTCAGTTACACTTGATCAGTTAAAAGAAGGTGTAAAGAAACGTGAACGTGAGATGTCTACAGGTATTGGAAATAATATCGCGATACCACATGCTATTATCGAGGGTGGTCCAACTATTCAGGGTGTAATCGGGGTATCTCGAAAAGGTATAGAGTTCGAATCTTTAGATGGTAAACCGGCCCATATTATTATCCTAATTGCGACTCCTAAAGAGCACTACAAGTATCACTTAAAAGCATTGGCTACTATTTCCAGAATCTTTGGACATAATCATCAGATAAAGAACCAGATTATTGAAGCAAATAGCGCAGAAGAGGTTTTCGAGATTCTTCAGAATGAGGAAGTAGATCAAATGAATCCATTTTTTGAAGAGATGTAACTCTATATTATCAAAGCACCTTGATTGCATTTCCATTGCTCTGCTACAATAACGATTGAAGACATATTTCTAACCTGTCTCGTGCTTAACAGAATCCTATCTCCTGTAACGGGGATCCAACGGGAAGCTAACGGGTATTCAATAGGTGTCTCATAAGAATTAAGGCAGAGCAATGATACAGACAAGCCACTTATATGATTGAAATTGATTACTTGAAAATCACTCACAACTTGACATAAATGATTCAAAGAGAAATAGGTATTAGATAGATTAATGAAGGATAACTTACTGATGAGTAATAAATTTGATGTAATAGTTGTTGGGGCAGGGCATGCAGGATGCGAAGCAGCTCTTGCAAGTGCAAAAATGGGTGCAAACACTGCTTGTTTTGTACTCAAAATGGAATCAATTGGCAGAATGTCATGCAACCCAACAGTTGGAGGTCCGGCTAAAGGACATTTAGCAAGAGAGTTAGATGCACTTGGTGGGGCAATAGGGCATGTTGCTGACTTAACCGGAATACAATTTAGAATGCTAAACAGGTCTAAGGGACCTGCTGTTTGGGCTCCAAGAAGTCAGAACGATAGACAACTCTATTCTACAGTTATGCGAGAACTACTTGAAAAGCAGGACAATCTGCATCTAATCGAATCAGATGTAGTTGAAGTTCTTCTAGATAATAGAAAGGTGTGTGGAGTAAAAACTTCTATTGGGGAAAACTATTTCGCACCTAAAGTTATTCTGGCTAACGGAACTTTTCTTAAGGGTAAGATTCATGTAGGTTCAATCAACGTTCCCGGAGGACGTTCGGGCGAGCCATCATCTGACGGATTATCTGATTGGCTAGTAAAAGAGGGATTCCAGGTTGATAGATTTAAAACCGGTACCCCTCCCAGAGTTGATATGCGCTCAGTTGATCTGAGTAAAGTAGAAGAACAACCCGGTGATGAGAACCCTGAAGGTTTCTCTTATTATAGAGATATCAAATTAAGAAATGATGTAAGTTGTTATCTAAGTTGGACTAATCCTGAAACTCATAAAGTTATTGAAGATAATTTAAAGTATTCATCATTATATGGAGGATTTATCTCAGGTACAGGCCCAAGATACTGTCCGTCCATAGAGGACAAGATTGTTAAGTTTACAGGTAAAGATCACCATCATGTTTTTATTGAACCGGAGGGAATAAACACTTTTGAAGCATATGTAAATGGTGTATCAAACAGTTTACCACCACATATACAGCAAAAGATGATTCGTACGATTCCCGGGTTAGAAAAATCAATCATCATGCGTTATGGATATGCAATTGAGTATGATTATGTTGTTCCTTCAGAGATAAAAGTGACAATGGAGACAAAGAAGATTGAGGGTTTATATCTTGCAGGTCAAATCAATGGGACATCCGGATATGAAGAGGCCGCAGCCCAAGGTTTCTCGGCAGGTGTGAATGCAGTGTTGGCTTTGGATGGCAAAGAATCATTAATTTTTGATAGAGCTAACTCTTATGTTGGAGTGCTTTTAGATGACCTTGTGACTAAGGGGACTACAGAACCTTATCGGTTGTTTACATCACGGGCAGAATACAGATTGTTTCTAAGGCAAGACAATGCTGATGAGCGTTTAATGAAGATAGGTTATGACTTGGGTTTAGTATCTGATATACGTTGGCAAAGATTCTGCAAAGTGATGGAAGTTAAGGATAGAGAATTAGAGTTTCTAAAGAACAGAAAATCATTAAAGTCTGATGAGTTAGCTGAGCCGGTGAAATTGTATCAAATACTGAAACGACCGAATTATAGCTTTGATGATTTGGTGAGGTTTGGTTATAAAAAACCTGCTGATGTAACACAGGAAGTGATTAGAAAGCTGTCTCTTGAATGTAAATATGAGGGTTATTTGAAAAGACAGTTAGCTGATATAAATAAGTTCTCGAAGATGGAGAATATGGATATACCTGAGAACCTTGATTTTATGCAAATCCAATCAATCTCATATGAGGCTAGAGAAAAGATGATGAAGATACAACCAAGGAATATGGGGCAAGTTATGCGAATATCAGGTGTTAACTTCACCGATGTTTCTGCATTGATGATCTATTTGAAGAAGAATAAGCATCTTAAGTGAGGAAAAATGAAATATATCGCCGTAATTCCAGCGAGATATGAGTCCACTCGTTTACCGGGAAAACCTTTAAAAGATATTTGTGGTATGACAATGATACATCGAGTCTATGAAGCTGTAGATAACACTAGATTGTTTGATGAAGTAATAGTTGCAACAGATGACCAAAGAATTATGAATGAAGTAGAATCTTTTGCCGGTAATTGTAGAATGACGTCAACTGATTGTCAAAGCGGTACAGACAGGGTTTATGAAGCATCGAAAGATATGGATTGCGATGTGATTGTGAATGTGCAGGGTGATGAACCGTTTATTGATAAAAACACTTTGGCAAAACTTCTAGAAGCCTTCAATGATAGTGAAGTTAAGGTAGCTTCTTTGATGACCAAGATAATTAATGAGAGTGATTATTCCAACCCTAACTGTGTAAAAGTAGTATGTGATACACTTGGTGATGCCATGTATTTTAGTCGTTCTCCGCTGCCATATGCACGTGATGAGAATAAGTTTGATTTTTATCGACATATTGGCGTATATGCCTTTCAAAAAGAGATACTTGCTAAGTTTGTAGAGTTACCTCAATCAGATTTAGAACAAGTTGAAAAGCTAGAACAGTTAAGATTGCTTGAGAATGGGTATTCTATCCGAATGGTTCAGACAGATTATCAAGGAATTGGGATTGATACAGAAGAGGATCTTGATAAAGCGATAAATAATATTAAGACAGAGAGTTAAGGTAGATTAATCTAAGACCTGATTATAAAGATAACGTTAATTATTGATAAACTCGATACAGACAAAAAATAGTGTAAGAGTATTAGAACCTGTTAGATATACTGTTTTAGCAGTAGTTTCATCTTAACAATTATCTTGACACCTTTATTGTCTGATTGTAATTAGAATAAACTCAGGGGTGAGTGTGATGGTGTTCCGTTATTGATTAATCTTGATCTCAAGATATGCCCTCAACTCATTCTATGTTTATCATAAAGATTCAAATTAAGTGATGCAGAAGCCTGTAAGTCACGGGGCGAAGCTGTGTTTAAATTGGAGAGAGCAATGGAAGAAGTAAAAATACTTGTTATTGGTGCAGGGATAGTTGGTTTGGCAATTGGAGAGCGTTTATCAAAAGAGTTTGATGACGTTGTAGTGGTTGAAAAAGAATCATCTTTTGGCAAGCACACCAGCAGTAGAAATAGTGAAGTTATCCATTCCGGTATCTATTATCCAAAAGACAGTTTAAAGGCAAAACTCTGTGTTGAAGGAGCTGAATTACTATATGCTTTTGCAGAGAAAAACTCAATAAAGTATAACAAATGTGGCAAACTTATAGTTGCAACAACGACAGAAGAGTTAAGCACTTTAGAGACTCTTAGAAGCAAAGGTATTGAAAACGGTGTTAAGGATATTAAGTTTTTAACACAAAGTGAAGTTAATACGATTGAACCGAGAGTAAAAGCAACTGGTGCACTTTTTGTACCCTCAACAGGAATTGTTGATACTCATTCTGTTATGAAACAATTAGAGAGTAATATTGAAGATAACGATGGTTTCGTAATTTACGATTCCGAAGTAATAGATATTGATTATAGAGACTCATTTTACTACGTAACTTTTTCTAATGGTGAGCAATTTAAGAGTGAGTTCATAATTAATTCATCCGGATTATATTCTCATGAAGTAGGTGGATTAATAGGCATTGATAAGGAGAACATGAATAGATTGTACTGGTGTAAGGGAGAGTATTACAAAGATAACTCAATCAAAGACATGAAACATCTTGTTTATCCAGTTCCAGATCCTAATGGTATCTTTCTTGGCATTCATTTAACGATAAACCTTAATGGAGAAGTTAGATTTGGGCCAAATGCGTATTATGTTGATGAGCTAAATTATGCGATAGACGAATCATACAAAAATGATTTTTACACTGCCGTATCACGATATATAGATATTGATAAGGAAAAATTGCATCTCGATGACTGTGGAATAAGACCTAAACTTCAGGGACCAAATGATTGCGTAAAAGATTTCTATATTGCAGATCAAGCGGAAGTAGGATTCCCGGGTTTTATACATTTAACCGGAATAGAATCACCGGGTTTGACATCTTGTTTAGCGATAGCTAATGAAGTTTTCGAACTAGTATCTAAGAGAAACTGAGGGATTTTTATATGATAAGACTTAGAGGATTAAAAGATTCAGATTTACCCCAAATGTATAATTGGGTCAATGATTACGAAGTTATTAGATTTACCAATACTTTTACTCCAGTTTCTGAAATAGAGCACATCTCATGGTATAAATCTTTACCAGATAGGAAGAATCAGACGCTATTTGGAATTGAGATAGTTGAAGAAAAGAAACTTATTGGTACATGTGGATTGTTTGAGATAGATTATCCAAATCGAAAAGCAGAGTTGCGTATAAAGATTGGTGAAAAAGATGAATGGGGAAAGGGTTATGGTCTGCAAGCAGTTGAAGAGCTTTTAAAATATGGTTTTAATACTTTGAATTTAAATCGTATTTGGCTGAAGGTATTGTCTGATAATATTGCTGCAGTTAGAATTTATGAAAAAGCCGGTTTCATCAAAGAGGGCTTATTGAAAAGTGATATGTTTGTAAATGGTTCGTATCAAGATGTAGTGATTATGGGAGTGCTTTCAACATAATGAAAATTATATTCCTTGAATCGATATCTGCTCATCAATATAAAGCAGATCTAGAGTGCTATAGACCAGGTACGAAAGGGTTCATTATTTATGGCATGGGTAAGTTTATTGCTCGAGAACTGCTAAAGCAGTCTAAGGATTATTCATGTGAAGTCTGGCGTCAGGATAAAAGAATTAAAAAGACGGAAATTCACTATGATGAAGGTATAAAATATATTATTTTCCCTTCTATCTTGGTCCCTGTTTTAGGTGAGTTTTCTTTACAGTTAATGAAACAACTGATAAGAACTAAAAAGAATAGGGATATTGCTTTTCATGTAATGGGAACCTGGAAGTATAGCTTAGGTATTATGACAAAACTTGTGGCAAAGCACAATATAGCAGTAACACACATAGGTGGAGCTGATCCACTTTGGAAATATAATAACAACGGAAACAAACTCGGATTAATCCTGCATTATCTATGTAAAAGTTTCTTTCTAACTCACTATACAAAATGCATAACAATATGTAAACCAGTAGAGTCATACTTTAGACATGCAAATTTACCTGTTGTGCATAGTCCGATTTTAGGAATGTATGCTAAAGGAATGGAAATTAAAGATAAAGTTGAGAGTAAAAAGAAACTTGGATTACCTCTAGAAAAAAAAGTAATTTTGCAAGTGGGTAGAGCTTATAAGAAGAGAGGTTTTGACTGGATTATAGATTTTTTAGATGCATCTTCGGATGAATACTTTTTTGTTTTTGTTGGAATTAATATTAGTGACCCATATTATGATGAGCTAATTATACGTGGGGAAAAGGTTATTGAGTATGTAGGTCATGAAGAGCTATCTAATTTTTATAATGCAGCAGATGTGCTAATCTATCTACCTCATGATAAAGAGGACTTAAGTTTTGCTGGGACGTCCTATGTTCCGTTAGAGGCTTTAGCATGCGGTACTCAAGTTTTAGCAACGACATTGCATCACTTGCCAAAACAAACGACTAAACTTTTTTATGCAATCCCTGAGAAATTTGATGACCTAAAGCCAATGTTAAGTGAGTTGTTATCATCAAATATTGATAGAGAAAAATGTAGAGAATTTATACTTTCGGCTTTCAGTTGGGAAAAAGTTATTAACACACATCTGGAAGTGTATAATGGAGAGTTCAATGCTTAAGCAAAAATCGGCTCTCTCATTTATAATGAATATATCCGCACAGTTTCTTGGAATTGTGTCAGTATATTTTGTTTCTAGGTACATGGGACCAACTGCAATGGGAACAGTATCTTCTGCCTTAGCTTTTTGTGCTAGTTTTTTTAGTTTTAGCTCTTTAGGCTTTGGCTTAGCACATCAGAAACGAATTTCAGAAGGTAGAGACCAAGCGGAATGTAATACAGTGTATATTGTAATAAAATCAGTTTTGATTTTTATAGTGAGTATTGTGTGTTTATCTTCCTTCCTTTTAATTAAGTCAGCAGGGGGGAAGCTACCTGTTCCAGAAGATTCGATTAATGTGTTCTATATAGTTCTTCTTTCTGTTTCGATTGCATATTTTACCAGATTCTTTTCGGATACTTTTGCTGCAAGACTTGAAAAAGCGAAAGAGTGGAGTATACTTATTTCTGATAAGGCGACTAATGCATCTTTAAAAGTATTGTTTGCGATTATCGGTTTAGGAACTATGAGCTTAGCCTATGCACAATTAGGTGGTGTTATAGTCAGTTTGTTAGTTGCAATTTGGTTATTCAGGAAGTTAAAATTTAAACCTTTCAATAAACCCCTTTTAAAAGATTACTCACTTTTTGCTGGACCTGCTTTCATAATAGGAGTATCTTCAAGTTTAGCGATGCAACTTGATAAAGTGTTTATCAATCTTTTATCAAATGCAACTGAAGTAGGATATTACACTGCAGGGCAGTCATTAACTAGAATGATATCAATGTTGAGTGTGGTTTTTGTAAGTCTATTATTACCATCATATTCAAAGTTAAATTCTCAAGGAAATCTTGAAGGGATAAGAAATCTTTCACATAAGATAGAACATTATTTGTCGATACCACTGTTTGCGATTGGATCGTTTCTTTTTTTCTTTAGTGATCAAGTTCAACTTATAGTTTTAGGAAGTGAGTTTGGTCCATCATCTCTGATAATGAAATTCTTAATAATCAATGCTGTTTTATTGATTAGTGCTCAACCATTTACTGGTCAGTTAATGGGGATGAATAAGATAGTAGCCGCTATGATTATTAGTATTTTGATGTTGATAATGAACATAGTGTTCTACTTTGTGTTTATACCTGAGAGTTTTCTTTCATTTACTGCTTTGAATCTTGGTGGAGCAGGGGCGGCATTATCTTTGCTTGTTAGTAATTTTGTTGGGACGACAGTCTTTAGGTATTATGCTTTCAAAATCTCGGGTTCAAAACCGAGCTGGAGAACCCTTATAAAGTTACTTTCAGGAGTTTCAGTATTTTACTTTATTCATCTTTTATACCACCAGATAAATGTTCCCAATAATTTGTTTACATTGGGCTTAACAGCTATATCAGGAGGTTTAGTTTATTTGTTGATACTATTCTTAACGAAGCAATTTACCAAAGAGGATCTTTTCTATTATTTAGCCACAGTTAATCCCAAAATGTTAACTAAATATGTTAAAACAGAATTGAAGGACTAGAAGGAATGTTGGATTTAGACAATATCGTAAAAAGTAGTGACTCAAGGAGAATTGATGCTGGTGAAAGGATATTAGTTTCTCATCAGGCTGAATTCCTCCCTTGGTTAGGTTTCATTTCTAAGGCAACAATGGGGGATGTATATTTTTTATTGGATCATGTCCAGTTTGAGAAAGAGTATTTTGAAAATCGAAACAAGATAAGATTTAACTCTGACAATGGGTGGAAATGGTTATCAATTCCAATAAAAAATAAAAGAGAGATTCATTTGATGCGTAATGTGCTAATACATGATCCTGATAAAATTAAAAGGCTTCTAGATACTATTAAGGCTTCCTACAAAAAAGCACCTTACTTCAAAGATGTTTTTCCCAGTCTCGAATTAATATTTAATAAGGAGTATTCACATTTATTAGACTTGAATCTGGCAATAATTCAATATGCTTTCGAAATGTTTGATATAAAAGTACCTGTTTTTAGGACATCAAAACTTATTGAAGCTGGTTACAAAATTGATGGAGTTTCCTCTGAGTTAGTCTTAAATATGTGCAAAGTGGCTAAAGCTGATGTTTTTGTTGCAGGTGTAAGCGGAAAAGATTATTTAGATAGAGATTTGTTTAAATCAAATGGGGTAAAACTAGTATTTCAAAAGTTTACGCATCCTGCTTATGCCCAATTACAAGGTGATTTTATTGCCGGTATGTCTTTTATAGATTTACTATTCAACAAAGGTAGGGTTGGGGCAATAAAAGTATTAAGAAAATCTGATTATGAAATATAACAATAGAGGTGATTTATGAAAAGAATTCTCGTTACTGGTGGAGCTGGATACATTGGAAATTTTGTTGTATCACAGCTATTAACTGATGGATATGAAGTAGTTGTTTTAGATAAGTTAATCTATGGAGATTCAGGTATTACTAGATTCCAGAATAATGAAAAGTTTTCATTAATAGTAGGTGATATCAGAGATGAAGAAGATATTGATAAATCACTATCCGGGGTTGATGGTGTTATTGCTTTAGCGGCTATTGTAGGAGATCCTGCTTGTAATGTTAATAAAGACACAACGTATACAATCAATTACAAAGCAAATGAACTTCTTGTGAAGAAGTGTATTGAAAGAAATATTAAAAGATTGGTTTTTGCATCATCATGCAGTGTTTATGGGAAAATGGGTGAAGCTAAAACCCTTACTGAAGAATCTCCTCTGAATCCTGTTTCATGGTATGCTGAAACAAGAGTAATGTCTGAACAATTGCTACATAAACACCAGACTGAGTTAAGCTCAGTTATTTTGAGATTATCTACAATTTTCGGGTTGTCAGATAGAATGAGATTTGATTTAGCAGTTAATATTATGTCAGCTAAAGCAGCCATAAAGGAACCTGTTGAGATTTTTGGTGGAAAGCAATGGAGACCATTCTTGCACTGCAGAGACGCAGCGAGGGCTTTTGTTGCTGCCTTAAAAGCACCAGATAAACTCGTCCGAGGTCAGGTTTTTAATGTTGGAAGCAATAGGAACAACTATCGTATACTGGAGATAGGAGAAGCAATAAAAGATCAAATACCACAATCTGTTGTTAGACAGTCCTCAGTTATAGATGATGAGAGAGACTATCATGTATGTTTTGATAAAATAAAACAAGTTCTTAACTTTGACACAAAGGAAAACATTTCCAATGGAGTGAAAGAGATATACGGGTTTGTATCGAAAGAACAAATGGATATCTATAAAGATGTATACCATAATGTTAAAGTTTGGAAAAACATTGATAAGGATAGAATTCTACCTTTTGCTGTACCTGATGTTTCAGATGATGAAAAACTTGAAATTTGGGACACTCTTGATTCAGGATGGTTATCTACAGGCCCAAAGAGCCAGCGATTTGCTCGAGCAGTGAAAGAATATTTGGGCGATGATGAATTATTCTGTATCCCAGTAAGTTCATGTACTGCAGGATTACATTTACAGCTACTTGGTTATAACATTGGTCCAGGCGATGAAGTAATTACAACACCATTGACATTTACTGCTACAGTAAGTACTATTATCCAGACAGGTGCTAAGCCAGTGCTAGTAGATATAGACCCGAAAACTTACAATATCGATTATTCCAAAATTGAAGAAAAAATCACCAAAAATACAAAGGCTATAGTACCAGTGTATTATAGTGGTAATGCTTTACAATATGAGAAACTTCAAGCACTTGCAAGGAAATATAATCTGTTAATACTTGCTGATGCTGCTCATGGAATTGGTGGAGAGTATAAAGGTGCTAAATTTGGTACATATGAAGATTCTGCAGCGTTTAGTTTCTATGCTACTAAGAACCTTACAACTGGTGAAGGTGGGTTAGTTACAACAAAGAATCCTGAAGTAGCAGACAAAATTTCAAGAATGGTATCATTTGGTATGAACAGAAATGCTTGGAAGAGATACTCAAACACTGGTAGCTGGTATTATGAGATAACTGATCTTGGATTTAAGTATAATTTCACTGATATTCAGGCAGCTCTTGGTTTGCAACAACTAAAAAAGATTGATAGCTTCAATGAACGAAGAAGAGAAATCTGTGAACTTTATGATAATGAGTTTAATCAGCTTGGAGAAGTAATTACTCCTAACATTACTGAGAATAGCCTTCCAACAAGACATCTTTACCCATTCTTGATAGAAGTTGATAAAATGAATATTAATAGAGATGAGTTTATAAAAAAACTAAGGGAGAAAAATATTCTTACTTCAGTTCATTATGTCCCTATACACTTGCATCCATATTATCAAAAGAAACTTGGTTTACAAAACGGAATGTTTGAACACACAGAATGGTTCTATAATAGAGAAATTTCATTACCATTACACACAAAAATGAAAGATGAAGATGTTGAACGAGTTATAAAAGCAGTAAAAGACATCATTATAACCTATAAAAAGTAATTGGAGAATTCATGGAACGAGTATTGGTGTTAGCAGCTCATCCTGATGATGAGTCATTGGGTTTAGGTGGGACAATAATAAAACACGTTAAGAAAGGAGATACGGTCACTGTTCTGATTCTTACAGATGGTGTTGGAGCAAGGCATGAATATAAAGCTCAACAAAAGCAAGCAGCTCGAAATGCGTGTAAAATTCTAGGTGTTACTAAGGTTATGTTTGGTGATTTCGATGACCAAAGATTAGACGGATACCCATTAATTGAAGTTGTTCAGAGAATCGAGAAGTTGATAGAGGGCTATAACCCGACAATTATTTATACACATCATGGTGGAGATGTTAATCAGGATCATAGAGTTGTATTTAATGCAACTCTGATAATCGCTCGCCCAACACCATCAAATTCTGTTAGAGAACTAATTTGTTATGAAACACCATCATCAACAGAATGGGCTCCAAAGCTATCTAAAATGATGTTTTATCCTAACTTGTTCATTGACATTTCTTCAGAGTTAGAGCAAAAGCTTGAAGCATTAGAAGCTTATCAGTCTACTCATCAGTCAGAAATACCTGAATTTCCACATCCGAGATCTATAAAAGCAATTAGATTACTTGCTCAGAAAAATGGTTTAGATGTTGGAATATCTGCAGCAGAATCATTCATGCAGATTAGAAAGATAAGTAGTCTGGGGTTTTAGGATAAAACTATGAAAGATAACAAGTTTTCGATCATTGAATTGGAGTGGGAAACCAATTTCTATGGAATCTCTTCAGCAAAAGTACTACTTAATAGTCAGTTAACTGAGAAAGAGATAATGGAAGTTAAAGACTTAGTTTCAAAGTATAAATTTATTACTTTTGTTAACATAAATAATAATCCAGTAAATAATCGTCTTCTTGCTAGTATTGGGGCATTCTATACTGATATAAATTTGGAGCTAGAGAAAAAATTATCCATTGATAAACTAACCCAACAAGAACTACCAGTTAAAGCGTCGCAGCCAAAAGTAGATGGATTAGTGGAGCTTGCTGAAAACGCATTCAGTCTTTCTAGGTTTTACAATGTAAAGGAATTATATCCAAAGAATAGACAAGTTTATGCTGAGTGGGTAAAAAACTCCTTTAACAGAAAAGATAAGATCATTTGTTATTATAAAGAAAAGCAACATTGTGCTTTTCTTATAAACAGTCTATCAAATGGTTATTCTGTTAGTGAGTTACTTGCTGTAGATCCTGCATTAGCTGGAAAAGGAATTGCTTCAAAATTACTTAATAGTGTTGAGAAATACTTACTTGATAATAACATTGAATTGCTAAAAGCTGGTACTCAGGTAAATAATATTCAGTCATTAATGTTTCATATTAGGCGTGGATTCGTTTTTACAAAAACATATAGTTATCACACAATAATTAAAGACTTAGTATAAAGGTGTACATTGTTTAGGCAAATTTTAAGAACTAGTTTTTTGAAAATATCTGATCTTGTGATAGGGGGAAGTAAGTTTGAAGTCCTTAAAGAGATTAGAGGTATTCTAGATTTAGATAAGCTCCAAATTAGAAAAGTACAACTAAAAAAGCTAAAAAGATTATTGATTCATGCTTATGAAACAGTACCCTTTTATAAGTCTAGATTTGATGATGCAGGATTTAATCCCTATGAATTTAATGAGTTAAGAGATATGGATATGATCCCGATCTTAAGTCGAGATGATTTACAAAACAATTTCGAGTCACTAAAGTCATCAAAGATTAAAGAATATAACGCTAAACTTGTTGCATCTGGTGGATCAACAGGAGTTCCAGTCCGTTTATTAGCTAGTCAGTACTCACGGGATTATGGATCAATGATTGCAGAAACTGGTCAAAGGCTATCAGGTTGGAAGCCAGGGAAGAGGACTTTGAAAATTTGGGGAAATCCAATCAATGTAGCTAGATCAAAGACATTCAAACAAAAGATAAAAAACTACCTGTATAATGAGACGCTTTTCCCAGCGTATAGTTTGTCTGATATAAAGTCTTTCAGTGAGCTTTATGGCTTGCTGAAATCTAAGAGATTCTTTTGTGTTACAGGATATACAAATGCAATATACTATTTATGTGTTTTTATGCGAGATAATAATTTAAAGATAGGATATAGGATTCAATATGTTTTCACAACTGCAGAGAATCTTCAATCCTATCAAAGAGATTTGATAGAAAAATATTTAGGTCCAGTCTATGACTGTTATGGTAGTACTGAAATCTTGGGTCTTGGGTATGAATGCCCAGTTTGTGGTAACTATCATGTAATGGATACTCATGTATTCTTAGACTATAAGGATAGTACTCAAGAATATAAGCATGCAATTATAACAGACTTAGATAACTTTTCAATGCCCTTAATTAAATACCAAATAGGTGATTTAATTATTCCAACCACAGAGAAGTGTGCGAGATACCCACTCAGTTCTTTTGAATCTGTACTTGGCAGATCAAGTGATGTACTTCAATTAAAGAATGGTGGTAGACTCGTTATTCCAAGTTTTTTTGGAAGTAAGTTAATAAAGGATTTTCAGACAATATCGGCATATCAAGTTGAAAGAGTTTCCGAAGATTTATTAATCGTTAGACTTGCAACTTCATCAACACTATCCACAAATGATATAAATTTAATTAATGAAAACCTCAAAGCTCAACTTGAAGGGTACATAGAATGGCAACTAGAGGTTGTGACGAAAATTAAGGTTAGCAAAAACGGCAAGCATAAAATTTTAATAGATAGAGTAAAGGTATAAGATGAAATTAGTTAACAGAATTTATCATGCTATCCCTGATGGTCAGATAAAACGTAGTTTTGATCAGTTAAGTTTTATAACTGGTGTAAGACCATCAGTTAAACAAAATGGTAATAAGAGTCACTTTCCAAATAGTTTTACAGGTGGGATGTGTATTAGTGCTGATTTTGAACTTGCATGGGCTTTCAGATTTTCTAAGACTGAGAAAAACCCTAAGGCGAGAGCTATTCAAGCTAGGAAAAACTTTGATAAATTAATAAAGTATTTTGATGAATATGATATTCCAATAACTTGGGCGACTGTTGGTCATTTATTCCTTGAGGGTTGTTCAAAAGGTGATCATGATTGGATGCATAGAATTCCTTATTTCGAAAACAAAAATTGGATATATAAAACTGGTGATTGGTTTGATGCAGACCCTTGCAAGTCTTGGGAAAAAGCCAAGTCATGGTACGCTCCAGATTTAATAGAACAAATATTGAAAGCGAAAGTCAAACATGAGATTGGGTGTCACACCTTTAGTCATATAGATTTTACTGACAAAAGATGTCCTTCTCAGGTTGCCGATGATGAGATTGTGGCTTGTTTAGAAGCAGCAAAACCATGGGGAATAAATCGATTCAAATCTATGGTCTTCCCTGGAGGTTATTTCGGTAATATTGAAACTCTCAAAAAGCATGGATTTACCAATTATAGGAAGAATTTACCTGAAAGAATTGGGGGAATTGCAACAGATTCACACGGGTTAATTGTTTCGCATTCTACTGGTATGATCGGTATAAAGAAAAATTGGAGTAACCAATATAGGATAAAAAGATGGAAGTATCACATGGATGTTGCAATAAGAACTGGTACAGTTATAAATTTATGGTTTCACCCGTCTTTTGATGAAAATACACTAAATTATGTTCTCCCAGGAGTATTAAAAGAGGCTGCAAAGCTTAGAGATAAAGGGAAACTATTCATTGGGACTATGGAAGAAATTGCATCATTAAAAGATCAATGAATTAAACTACTGAAAGATTGTTAAGATAGAGCAATTAGTGATGAGGACTAAAATGAATAAAAAACACGCAATTATAACAGGGATTACGGGGCAAGATGGTGCTTATTTAGCAGAGTTACTTCTAAAGAAAGGATATGTTGTTCATGGTTTAAAGAGAAGAGCATCATTGTTTAATACTCAAAGGATTGACCATCTATTTAAAGTAAACAGAGAAGAGCAAAATCAGTTCATGTATTACTACTGTGACTTAACTGACTCAACAAATTTAATTAGATTGATTCAAGAGATCCAACCGGATGAGATTTATAATCTTGCCGCGATGTCGCATGTTAAAGTTTCGTTTGATACTCCGGAATATACTGCAAATGCAGATGGTATTGGAACTTTAAGGATTCTTGAAGCTGTTAGAATACTAGGCTTAGAAAATAAGACTCGAGTTTACCAGGCTTCAACCAGTGAGTTATATGGTAAAGTTCAAGAGATTCCTCAAACAGAAACAACTCCATTTTACCCACGTTCTCCATATGGGTGCGCAAAGATGTACGCATACTGGATAACTGTTAACTATCGTGAAGCTTACAACATGTTTGCCTGTAATGGCATTTTATTCAATCATGAGTCTCCACTCAGAGGAGAAACTTTTGTCACAAGAAAAATCACTAGAGCAGTTGCTAACATAGTGCTTGGAATTCAACATAAACTTTACTTAGGTAATCTGAATGCAAAAAGAGACTGGGGTCATGCAAAAGACTATGTTGAAGCAATGTATCTAATTCTTCAACAGGAGAAACCGGAAGATTTCGTGATTTCAACCGGAGTAACCACAACTGTTAGAGACTTTGTGAAAATGGCTTTTGCAAGAGTAGGCATAAATCTAAGTTTTAAGGGTGAAGGGCTTGAAGAGGTTGGTGTTATTGAAAGCATTAATAATGATCTATTTAATAATAAGATAGGAGAACTTCCTAAAGAATTAGCAGTTGGTAACACAATTGTTGAGGTTGAACCGTACTACTTCCGTCCAACAGAAGTTGAATTACTTATTGGAGATTCCAGTAAAGCAAGAAAAAAATTAGGATGGCAACCAAAGTATAATCTTGAAATGCTTGTGAATGAGATGGTTGATAATGATGTTAAATTAATTAAGCAAGACACATATTTAAAAAATGGTGGATTCGACATTTCCCCACAAATTGAAGATATTTTATAGGAGTTTCAATGAATCTTGATGGTAAAAAAATATTGGTACTTGGTGCTACTGGTTTTTTAGGCAAAAGACTGTGTATGCTTCTTGAAAGCAAAGGAATTAAACACACTGCAACTTCATTGAGTATGGGAGTTGATTTGCGCAATTATGAACAAACATTGAAACTGTTTAAAGAAGTTGCCCCAGACAATATTTTGAATTGTGCCTCATTTGTTGGTGGTATTCAATTTGGATATAAATATCCTGCAGACCTGTTCAAGAACAACCTCGAGATGAATGTTAATATCCTTGAAGCAGCAAAAGAATGTAGAGTGTCTAGGATTGTTAATCCAATCTCAAACTGTGTATATCCTGCTAAAGCAACCCTATTCAAAGAAGAGGAAGTTTGGGATGGTCCAATGCACGAGTCTGTACAGATTTACGGATTTGTAAGAAAAGCTTTCTGGATGGGTTCATGGGCATACAACAAGCAACATGGACTAAATGTAATTAATATAATCCTTTCAAATATGTATGGTCCTATGGATCATTTTGAAGAGGAACGTTCTCACGCCTTAGGAGCTTTAATAATGAAAATCGTCAAAGCAAAGAGAGAAAATCTTCCAGAAGTTATCGTTTGGGGAACAGGAAAACCTGTAAGAGAATGGTTGCACGTTGATGATGGTGCAGAGTCAATGTTACGTGCTATTGACCTACCGGAAACCTCAGATATCGTAAACATTGGTGTTGCAAAAGGATACTCTATAATTGAAACTGCAGAACTCATAAAGAAACTTGCTGGGTATGAAGGGAAACTAACATTAGATACTTCTAAACCGGACGGTGCTGCTTTTAAAACTGTAGATGGAACAAAGGGTGAAGAGTTAATGAACTGGAGACCATCAATAGATTTTGAGAAGGGTGTTGAAGATACCATTAACTGGTATCTAGAGAACATGTAAAGGAGAAGACATGATAAACAGAAATAATCCAAGTTTAGCAATAAATGGTGGTAGCCCGGTTTCAGCAGATCCGGTAATAATCCATAAACCATATATTTTAGAAGATGATATGCAGGCGGTTTACGAGACAACCAAAACTACCTTTGTTAGTGGTGATGGTCCTGCCTGTAGAGAGTTCGAAAAGAAACTATCTGAATATCTTGGTGTGAAGCATGTATTCTTCTTAAATTCATGCACCGGTGGTTTGGAGTTAGCTTTTAAGTTAAAACATTTCCCTAAAGGTAGCGAAGTAATAGTTCCAGACTTTACATATACTTCTACTGCACTGGGACCATTGTACAATGATTTAAAGATAATTCTTGCAGATGTAAATCCAGAAAATGGTAACTTTGATATTGATAAATTAGAGTCATATATCACAGATAAAACAGTAGCAATTATGCCTGTCGATTATGCGGGGAATCCTGCAGATATGGACCCGATAATGAAGCTTGCAGAAAAATATAACCTTTTTGTAGTACATGATACGGCACAATCTATTGGTGCTGAGTATAAAGGAAAGAAAACAGGTTGCCAGGGACATGTAAGCACTTTCAGTTTTCATGGGACTAAAAATATTACTACCGGAGAAGGTGGTGCTATTGTAACTGATGATGATGAGTTAGCCGAGAAAATTAAAATATTACGTGAGAAGGGTACTGATAAGTATTCTTTCTTAACTGATAATGTGTCTAGAGGATATTACGAATATGTAGATATAGGTAATTCTTATGTGCAGTCCAACATTCTTGGAGCTATGGGTGTTACTCAACTAAACAAGATTGACTTTATTCTAAGAGAAAGAGCTGCGATTGCCGACTTTTATACGAAAGAATTACATGGAATCGAAGGATTAAAACTACCATGTCCAACTAAAAATGGCACACCTAACTGGCATATATACTATGTACTTGTACCAAATGAGGATAAGTATTGGGTTTTAGATGCACTGAGAGCGGAAAATATTTTAGTTAACGTTCATTATACTCCACTTCATCGTAATAGATATTATCAAAAACTTGGAACTGATGAAGAGTTTCCTGGTTCAATGGAATTCTTTGGTTCATTATTAAGATTACCAATTTACCCTTCATTAACTCAGGAAGAAAGGCAGCATGTGGTTAATGCTGTTAAAAAGGTTTTTGGAGAATAATATGACCAAATCTATTCTTGTTTTTGGAGCAGGATTAAATCAGTTACACCTAATCCAGGCTGTAAATGAACTTGGGTATCGCTCTGTCGTAATAGACCCAAGCCCAAATGCTTATGCGAAGGAGTTTGCTGCAGTTTTCGAAGTAGTTGAGCCAAAAGATTACATAAGAACAAGAGAGATTGCTCAAAAGTATAATATTGATGGTATAGTAACTGCTCAAATGGAAAACCCATTAATATTGATGGCAAAACTAGCGAATGAGATGGGCTATATTTTCCCGACTCAGATAGCTGTCGAATGTTCTAGGAATAAGTTTCAAATGAAAAAGAAGTTTATCGAACATGGTGTTCCTTGCGCAAACGGATATCTTACAAATTCTATTGATGATGCCCTAGGGAAGGAGATCAGTTTCCCGGCAATAATTAAACCAGCTGATGCCTTTTCAAGTCGGGGCGTATTCAAAGTAGATAATAGATCTCAGATTGCTGAATTATATGATGAATCTGCAATGTGGTCTTCAGATAATAGCGTTATTCTTGAAGAGTTTATGGAAGGAACTGAATATAATATTGAGATGATAATCTGGAAAGGTAATGTTTCAATAGTTCAATGTACGAGTAAACTAATTACACCTTATCCTCGGACAGTAGAACTAGCTCAAATTCAACCTGCCATTTTAACAGAAGAACAATTGGAAGAAATTCAGAGGCTAATGGAAAAAACAGTCAAATCATTGGGATTGGATAACTGTGGTGGATGTTGTGAAATTATGTATACAAATGAGGGTCCTAAAGTTATTGAAATGGCAGCAAGATTGGGCGGTGACTTTGTTTCATCGTATTTGCCAGAGTACTCATGTGGAGTAAATATGGATAAAGCTCTTGTTGAAGTTAGCATTGGAAATGACCCACTTGTGACTCCTACTAAAGACCATAATTGTCTAGTTAAATATTTAGAGCTCCCTGTAGGTAAAGAAGTAAAGTGCCTACCGAGAATATCTGATATAACATATGAAGGATTGATCTTGACTTATTTCTATATTAAAGAAGGAGACAGAGTTAGTGATATTACCCATAGTGCGACCAGGAGTGGTTTCATTATTGTTCAAGCAGATTCATATGAAGAGATGATGAGACGAATGCAGTTGTATGAGAACGAGATAATTTCTATGATAGAATTTAAGGATTAGTATGAAAGTTTTATGTGTTGATGGTGGTTGGGTAGGTAATCTAATGCATTACCTACAAAAAGGGATCTCAGAAATTGGTGGAGAAGTTAAGTATGTTTCTTTTAAAGAGAAATTTTCATTATCTCGAAAGCTTCAGCTTCATCAAATTACAAGAATTCGATCTTGGGATGACCATAAACAACTTTCACAGTTTAATTTAGAAGTTTTGAATATAGCTGATGACTTTAAACCGGACATACTGTTCGTTTTTAACGAGAGTAGGCTATTCACAGATACTATCATTAAGATTAAGCAAAGAACTAAATGTGGAATTGCATGTTTTCTAGCTGATAATCCTTTTGATTCTATGAGATTCAAATATCTTCCTCTCTCATTACCATATTTTGATGTTATTTTTTATGGAGAAAAGATATGGTTTCAAAATTTACAGAATGTAGCCCCAAACTGTCATTATCATTTCATCATTGAGGGTTTTGATCCTGACACCTTTTTCCCAGCTAGAAATGAAGCGATTAGTAATGATGAGAAAGCAAAATTAAGCTGTGACTTATCATTTACGGGCTCAGCATATGGAGATAAAGCTGAAGGCGGATATAGAGCTGGAATTCTAGGCCAGCTAGATGGATTTAGTATGAAGATTTTTGGGAGTGATGGATGGGATAAGAAATTTAAATACTTTCCGGTAATTGAAAGAGCTTATATGGGTGAAAGGCTGAGCTTTGATGAATTAAGGAAACTTTATCGTTTATCAAAAATAAACCTCAATATACCTAATCCCCAAGTCTTTACCTCATTCCAATCAAGAGTTTTCGAGATTGCAGCTTGCAAAGGTTTTCAGTTAATAGATTATAGGACTGAGTTAGATAACTATTTCACCGATAATGAAATAGTTACGTACAAATCTATTGGTGAGTTAAAAGAGAAAGCAAGATATTTCATAAATCATGAGAATGAACGACAAGAGTATATAGACAAGCTATATAAAATTGTACTTGAAAGGCATACTTGGAAAATTAGAGCTGATGAATTCTTTGAGGTATTGAAAAATGTTTTTTAGGTTACTCGTTAGAATCTTCAGGAAGCTGAAACAAGTTGCAAGAGAAGAGAAATATAAAATCCTACACCCCACCTGTAAGTTTGGAAAGAATGTGTATGTCGATGATTCTGCAATCATTGGAAAAAACTGTAAGTTTGGAACAAATGCTAGAATTGGCAAAGATGTTTCACTCGGCAATAACATTAAAATTGGTGCTAATAGTGTTGTTGATAGGGCATGCATTGGTAATAATTCAGTTATAGAATATGGTGTTATTATTACTGGAAAAGGTAGCGGAAAAATTAGTATTGGTCAAGATTGCTATATTGGTATTGGTTGTTATCTAGACTTTAGTGATAACATAGAGATTGGAGATAGAGTACATTTTGCTGCTTCCACAGGTGTGTGGACCCATAGTTCTGCATATATGGTAATTAACAAACTTACGAATCATGAATTAGATGAATCTATGAGAGATACAAGCCCAGTAGCTATCAATTCAAATGTGTATGTCGGAGCTAATTGTGTGATATATCCAGGTATAAAAATTGGAAAACATTCAATAATCGCTCCATGTAGTGCTGTTGCAAAAAATGTTCAGTCAAGAACAATGGTTGGTGGAGTGCCTGCCAAATTTATCAAAACTATAAAAAATGAAGGCCTTTAGATGGATCAAAATATAAGCATAGTTGTAATTGGTTACAATGAGGGGAAAAACCTAGAGAGAACATTCAACGCTATTTTGAATATGGATTTCGATAATTCTAAGCTTGAATTAATCTATGTAGATAGTGGATCTTCAGATAATAGTATTGAAATTGCAAAAACGTTCACTGACAAGATTTTTGTAGAAAAAGAAAATCCAGGTCCAGCTAGAAATAGAAATCGAGGTATGGTTGAAGCTTCTAATGATATTATTCATTTTATAGATGGAGATGTAATCATTGGTGAAAAGTACTTAAAGCGAGCAGTTGATGTCATTAACGCTGGTACTGCAAATGGTGTAGTAGGATATTTGAAAGAGTTATCGAATAAAGGTTGGAATAAAATTTTACTAAGTTACAAACCTAAACTTAAGGAAGGTCCTGTTAGATTTACGAGTGCAGGAGGGACATATTCCAGAAAAGCTATATTGAATGTAAATGGTTATGATGAGAGAATCAAAAGAGGTGAGGAACCAGAATTAGGAGAGCGCTTCTATGACGCAGGCTATAAAATCTGGTACATTGATGAAATGATGGGAATTCATAATTATGGAGTTACTTCTTTTTGGGGTGTAGTCAGAAGATTCTACATTAGGGGGGAAGTCTCTACCTACAATTTTTTACTACCTGGACAAACCAGATTTTTCAAAAAAGCAAAGAAGAATTATTATAAAGACACTTTGATAGATATATTATATAGCATTATATTAATTCTCTCGATATTCTATTCTTCTTGGCTTCTATTATTTATAGTATTACATCTAATTTATCTTCTTCTTAAGCCTTTATCCTCAAAACAGAAACATAGCTACAACTTTTATTTACATATAATAATCATGTTCATATGTAGACCAGTTACTTGCTGGGGAAGAGTGCGATCATCTTTAAGATATCTATTTTTGAGTAAAAAACAGAAATTAGAATACTTACCAACAAAAATAAAATATAGGTAGAGAGTTGTGAAAGTTTTACATTTAGTCTCATCTATAAATCGTGGTGGAAAGGAAAGACAAATCGTAACCATAATGAAATACTCAAAAAATATTGAGAATATGGTTGGTTATTTGTATGAAAGCACATGGGGATATGATATCCCCGATGATCTATTAAGTAAGTTTCATAAAATAAGAGGAAAAGGGTATCTATCATACGCGTTTAACTTAACTCGATTGTTAATCTTACATAAAATTGATGTTGTTTATACATGGGGTATTAAGGAAACTAGCATCGCATTAATCGCAAGATTGTTTACAAAATTCAATTTAGTGAATGGGTCAATAAGACATGGATTAAGAATTAAAGGTAATAAAGCACAAACTTTTAGAATGTTTTTGTCGCATTTAACAAAAAATGTCGTTGCTAATAGCAGGGCTGGACTAAAAGTTAACAATCTAAAAAAAGGATATGTTCTGTATAATGGTTTAGATAAAGAGCTGATTAAAAGTATTAAACCAAGATCTAGTTCTAACTTGAGTAATAAAACTATTCTTTTATCAATCGGAAATTTAGTACCATATAAGGACTATTTCACTGTACTTCCGGTAATTAAAAAAATTAGTTCTGAATTTGACATAGAATATCATATACTTGGAGAAGGTTGCAATAGAGCTTCTATTGAAAACTATATAGATCAAAATGATTTATCTAGTACAGTTTTTTTGCAGGGAAGTGTAAAGAATGTTGCTGATTACCTTTTAAACTCTAATATTTTTATACATTCCTCTAAAGGTGAAGGGTGTTCAAATGCAATAATAGAAGCTATGGCATCAGGCTTACCAATAATTGCAACTGATGTTGGTGGAAATTCTGAAATTGTTTCTGTAAGGAATGCAATACTGTTTAGCTTTGGCTCACAAAACGAGCTAGAGCAAGCAATAAGGAAATTGATTGTCGATAAAGTTCTAAGAAATAGTATGAGTAAAGCTTCAAAAGAAATTGCCTTTGATAAATTTCACTGGTCTATTATGGTAGATAATTACGAAAAAATTATAAGAACAGTAACAAACCAAGAATCATAACTAATAAGCAAAGATAGGACTAACTAAACTGTATGTATGGATTTTCAATGAATAAACCTATAAATATTACTTTAAAACATATACTAATACTATTGTTACTCTCTTTGACTATTAAAGGTATATATTATTGTTCTATGTATCCTGTAAAGCAAAATTGGGATGCATTCGACTACCATACTTTGGGTGTCAATATTGCTAATGGTAATGGGTATAGTATAAAAAATTCTCCTCCTTATGAAGCATGCTTTTATCGAGAACCATTGTATCCTTTATTTATTGGTTCAATATATAGAATTGCTCGATTATTCAATGTTGAAGTTAGACATTTTAGTGAAAATGTCTTTAAAAAGAGACAGTTTAACAAGCCAGTAATGAAGTATGTAATTTTAGCGCAATTTATTCTAGATATGTTATGCGTTTTAGTGCTATACTTAACTCTAAGGTTAAGTATGAAGCCTGAGAAATCATTCTGGGTTTCAGTGCTAGTAATTCTTTTCTTCTCAATTTCATTTCCATTCTTGAAACTAATGCGAGAAGGTTTTCTTGTTTTTATTTCACTAATAACGAATTATTTTGTCGCTAAACTACTTATTACCAAAAAGACTATCTACACCATCTTGTGTGGAGTTTTATTTGGTCTGATGACACTAACTCTTCAAATTCATTGGGGCTTCATTTTACTGATTGTTCCGTTTTTGCTACTCTCAGGATTTACAATAAAGAAAACAGTTGGTACATTTCTTATTATTTCTGTTATTGCAGCAATGATGGTGACTCCATGGCTTATCAGAAGTTATAATGCTGCAAGAAACTGGAAAGTGATTAAGACTGTAGGAACTGGAGTAACTTTTGAGAAGCTTGAATATGTGAGAGCTGTAAGGTTAGCTGCAAAGGAAGGACTCATTAGTGAGGTTGATGCTTTACAAATCAAACAGTTGGAGTGGGCTAACGGAGCTCTTGGTTTCAAAAAATCATTTAACGGTTATTATGCAATCGAGCGTGATTCTATCCTAACAGAGATTAGAAAACGTGGGTCAAATAAGAGAAGTAATAGTATTATTAGTAAACTCAAAAGAAGGGTGGATATAAAAAAATATTTATCCACTCCAACGAGTCTATATACAAGAAGCCCTTTATATTACAAAAATAATACAGGATACTTAAAGTTTTTGCTCGTTTCACTATCTTACCTAATCGGAATGCTTTCTGTAGTTGGTTTATTAGTATATTACGTGAAATACTATAAAATATCATTTGTATTTACTTTTTATTTTTTAGCCATACCTCTACTAGGTATTAACCGTCATTTTAATCCTGCACATTATATGTATGCAGTTTTTTCAGCTTTAATAATAATTTACTTGGTGGGTCATGTTAAAAAAAATCTCACAAAATAGTGTTCTCACTCAAATCATTCTATTCGCAATAACTGTTGTAAGTGTATATGTTTTACCAAAATATGTTGGTTGGGTTGTTATCTTGATAATTCAATTTTACTTGATCAAAAATAAGATGTATTGGCAGGTCTTTTTTTTATTACTTTCATACATTAATCAACCACTTGGTTTCTTCAGTGAACAAAATATCTCATCTTTACATAGATTACCAATTATATCAATTATGCCAGGGGCATCAATTGACTTTATTGATATGACATTATTGTTATTAATTGTTCCTCATCTTAAAATTAAAAAGAAGATGATATATAATAAGGGAATTCAATTCTTAATTTTTGGTGTACTTTTTATGCTTTCGTACTCCTTCCTTTTAGGGTTTAACTATTCAAAGATTGTTCCAATAATAAGAAGAATGATGATTAACACACTAATATTGGCTGTACCATGCTTCGATAGAAACAAAGTATCAGCTAAAGATATTTACTACATTTTGACATTCTATTGTATTATAGGATTAGTAGGACAGATATTTAAGTATTATACCAATACTAATATTACTGAGTTATTAACTGGTATTTCAAATTCCCAGCAGTATAATAGGATTCACTGGGGGGGGTACATTAGATTGATGGAAAATCCTGCATTCTCATATTACGTAGCTATACTCAGTCTATACTTCATTTTTGAACATAATATAAATGCTACATTCAACTTATTATTGGCAGCATTATCAATTGTGTTAACTGGAACAAGAGGATGGATTATCAGTTTATCGTTCGTAATTGCGATTGCATTCTTTATCAAAGTATTTACTTCAACAGCTTATCGCAAAGCTTCAGTAAGAGTTCTTCTTATTCTTCTAGTATTTTCATTTGTTAATCTTTCAATTTTTACTGCTTTTGAGAGTGTTGGAGATAGACTCTCAACAGTTTCGGCTATTACGCAGGGTGATGTAACAGCTGGAGGGACTCTATCTAGGCTTGATACCAGACTAAGTAATGTTGTTGCAGGCTTTGTCTCAAGTCCTATTATTGGTCTAGGCGCATCAAAAGAGTATTCTAAGTTTGCTGATGGGCATGTAGGTTGGTTGAACTTAATCCTACAAGTTGGACTTTTTGGTCAGATTTTATGGCTAGCATTCTTGGCTGACTATTTCAGGAAAAATGCTAGATATAAAGATGGAAAAAGAAAGAATCTTGGTCTTATGTTAAATCTAGGTATGCTTGGTTTAATAGTAGTTCATATTACAAGTAGACAAACATTTGGGTACTTAATGTACGCAGAAGGTCAGTTGTTTTTAGTTGTATATTTGCTACTTAGCGATAGATTTATGAAAGGAGATGTATATGAATCGGCAGAGACAGTCAAAAACACGTAAAATTTCCTTAATAATATTATATGTTTTATTAGGTGTTGTGTGTTTGAATACTTTATGTAGTTGTAAGAATGGCACAGATCCAAAAATTAAATTTAAAATAAGTGGGTCAATCAACCTTATAAATAATGCTAATGAGTCTGATGTAATTACTGTTAAGTTGTTCCAGAGTACTACAAGCGCAGTTGAATCAAATGATGATTTCCAGTATGTAGGTTCTTCAATTCCTTTAGATTATACAATTAACTATCGAAACTCAACAGATTGGTTGCAAGAAATTGTAACAAATAGAAATTTTGAGTTTGATGCTGTAGTGCCTGGAAACTATTTGTTATACTACTTTTCTGAAGGATATGGATGTAATATTAAGACGATTGAAGTGAAAACTGATACGAATGTATTGATTGATATGGCAGAGAGTATCGAACTTTCTGGGATAGTAAGCGAAGATCTAACTCTTGGACCAAATCAACATATTCTTGTATCAAGCGATTTATTCCTTGAACAAAGTGTTACAGTTTTCGATAATTGTTTAATCGAGATGGATAATTCTAAAATAACTGTTGCTGGAATACTTGATATTCAAGGCAACAATGAGAACCCAGTTTTATTCCTAGAAAAAGATACTTCTTCCTATTGGAGACGAATAGAAGTTGTTGAAACTGGAAGATTGATAGTAGATTCAGCTGTCTTCTCAAATAGTATATCTGGTATTGAAGTAAAATCAAATGACTGCTCTTTCAATAATGTGTTATTCTATAATTGTACTGATTCTTGCTTGGATATTACTACTGAGTATACTTATATAAACAATAGTAGTTTCGTTAATAGTTTTTCTGGAATTGGAGTGTGGGGATCAAGTAATTTACTTAACTCGCCAATAATTTCGCATTGCTATTTTTCTGATATTGAAGAACCTGCAGTTAAGATATGGGATTCAAGTGATGCTCAAATAACTGATTGCGTTTTTTTCAATTGCCAAAGTGGAATTCACCATAAAAAATCCCATGATACTCTGATTTCTGCTGATTCAGTTATTCAGTATTGCTATTTCGAAAATATTGATGGTGCATGTGTGAGTTCTGATAGATGTAGTCCTGAAGTGATTTTTTCAACATTCAATAATGTCTATAAAGCTATAAGTTTCTCAGATATAAATGTAGGATTGACGAAGAACAATTTCCTTGATTGCACTCTTGCAGTTAATTTAGCGTATCATTCGAGACCAAATATTATCGACGCTAATAGGAATTATTGGGGTACAACAGATTTGCTTGAAATAGCAGAGCTTATTTGGGACGAAACTGATGAACCTGGTGGGAATGATGTTGGATTAGTAAACTATGATCTGATTCAATTTTCCGAAGTTGAATCAGCTTATCCGAGGGAGACAATTGATTAAGAGAGTTTTCATTTTAGGTGATCATGTACAGGGGCTTGGTGTTATTAGAATTTGCAAGCGATTAGGACTGAAAACAGTTCTTTTTAATGATTATGCATTAAGTATTGCTAAATTTTCTAAAAATCTTGATATATTTGTCAGATATTATGATCACAAAGAGCTTATAAAACAGTTAGTGAAACGAAGATGTTCACTCGATACACTTATCATACCAACCAACGATACATTGGTAAAGTTGATAAGTGATAATCGTGATGTGTTAGCTGGGTATCATATTAATCTTCCATCGCACGAGACGACAATGCTCTGTTTTGACAAGGTAAAAACCTATAAAAAAGCTCATGAACTTGGCATACCTTACCCTAAATCGTACTATCCTGAGACTATGGATGAGTTACTGTATATTGCGACACAAATAAGATATCCAGTTATCATTAAACCTGCAGTAATGTCTACATTTCTAAAGAAAACAGGTAAAAAGGCCTTATTATGTAACAATGGAGAAGAACTAATCAGCAACTATGAAGTTGGAATTAAAGCTGTACCTTCTAGTGAGATTATTATTCAAGAGTTTCTTCCAGGAGGCCCAAAGAATCTTTATTCATATGGTTCTTTTTTTGCCAATGGAAAATCTTGGTGTAGTTTTGTTGCTAATAGATCTAGACAAAGGCCGTTTACATTTGGTAGAGCTACAACTTATGCGGTTTCTGTAGTAAATAAAGAGATTGATGATTTAGCAACCAAACTCTTGGAAGAAATCGACTATTTTGGTGTTTCAGAAACTGAATTTATGTATGATGAGATAACCGGTGAATATAAGCTCTTGGAAATTAATCCACGTACTTGGAAATGGCATTCAATGGCAAATGTTGTAAATGTTAGTCCTATTGAATCATTAATCAAATATCTTAACAATGAAAGAAGTCTAGTTGAAGTACACAATAAAATCGAAGGTTTAGCTTGGATTGAAAGAGTTATCGATACATATATTGTGTTTAAAGAACTTATGAAAGGTAAAAAATCCCGCATATCCCTAAAAGAATATTTAACAAGCTTAAGTAAAAAGAAAGAGTATGCAGTTTGGGACCTAAAAGACCCCCTTCCAGCTATAATGTATCTTATACTAACTCCATACTTGAAGTATAAAAGAGGTTAAAATGATATTATATTCAATAAATGCAGCAATTGCACTAGTCGTTCCTTTTCTAATATACGCTTTTCTTCACAAGAAAACGAATGTTAGCTACTCATTAATTGTTAAAGATATTTTATTTGTTCAGTTTGCTTCACTCATTTTAGGATTTATATGTGTTAGTAGCTTTTCTTGGTTAAGTATTCTAGCGACAGTTTTTTCAATTCCCATGCTTGTTTTCTTGGATTTAATGATTAGATTCTTCCGAAAACCAAAAAGAGTAACGGATGCAGGATTGGATGATGTAATATCTGCAGCAGATGGAAATGTGATCTATATTAAAAGAATTGAGCCTAACAAAGTTCCTATATCAATTAAGAATTCTACAATAGCTAAGCTTGAGGAACTGACTAAAACAGATATATTAAAGCAACCATGTTGGTTAGTGGGAATCAATATGACACCTTACGATGTGCATAATAATTGCGCACCAGTAAGTGGTGAAATAGTTCTAAACAAACATTTTGATGGTAAATTTCTTTCACTGAAGCTTGGTGAAGCTCTAGTTGAAAACGAAAGAAACACTATGGTGTTTAAAAGAGATGACGGACTCCTTTTTGGGATGGTTCAAATTGCATCAAAAAGAGTAAGAAGAATTGTTTCTTATAAGGATGTTGGTGACTCTGTTAAACGAGGAGAATATGTTGGTATGATTAAGTTTGGCTCACAAGTAGACTTGATAATTCCAGATGATTTCAAGATACTTGTTAACCTTAAAGATCAAGTTTATGCTGGTAAAACAATCATAGCGACGAGAAAATGAGAATACTAATTGATATTGGGCATCCCGGTCATGTGCACTTGTTTAGAAATTTTGCTTTAAATATGCAAAATAAAGGGCATAAGGTTTTGTTTACAGCAAGACAAAAAGAGTTCGAGATTGAACTTCTAACTGCCGCAGGTTTTGATTTCACATCTTTTGGCGAGCATAGAGCTACTAAAATGGACAAGATTAAGGGATTGTTCAGGTTTACATATCAAATGCTAAGAAAAGCAAGAAGATTTAAAGCAGACTTGTTTATGAGTCATGGATCTCCATATGCAGCATGGGTGGCAGCTATACTTAGAAAACCCCATATTGCCTTTGAAGACACCGGTAACTGGGAACAAGTTAGACTTTACTTACCATTTACGAAGGCAATTTTGACTTCTGATGTTTTTCCGTTTGAATATCCCAAAAAACAGATTAGGTATCGAGGACACCATGAGATAGCTTATCTAAGTCCCAACTATTTTAAACCTAATAAAAATATATTCAAGTACTTAGGTATTACTGAAGGCACAAGATATTCGATCCTAAGATTTGTTTCTTGGAATGCAACTCATGATGAAGGTCAGAGTGGTATGACAAGTGAATTGAAAGAAGATGTGTTGAACAAGCTTCTTGATGAAGGATATAAAGTATTCATCTCTGGAGAAACAGAACTACCAGATAAGTTTAAACCTTTCATGATAAAAATCCCTCCACAAATGATGCATGATGCACTATATTTTGCAGAAGTATTTGTAGGAGAAGGTGCTACAATGGCTATGGAGGCCGGAGTTCTTGGAACGGCTTCATTCTATATTAATACTCTTGAAAGATCATATTGTCAGGATCTTGAGAAATATGACTTATGTTATAATTTCACTAGCTCGGAAGGTGTTATGAATAAACTTTCATCAGTACTAGCAAAAGATAATCTTTTCGATACATATAAGAGTAAAGCAAGGCAGTTCATGAACGACAAGATAGATGTAACTTCTTTTACAGAGTGGTTCATTGAAAACTATCCTGAAAGCTTCAAAGTGATGACAGTTAAACCCGATTTCCAAGATAGGTTTGTTAATGAATAAAGATTTCTCTTTTCAAAAGTATAGACTTCTTCTTGAAACGGCTATTTCTAAAGGTTATAAATGTGTCGGTGTAACTGAGTTTAAAACAGAAACTGACCCTAAAGTATTAATCTTAAGACATGATGTAGACAGAAAGCCAAGTCGATCATATATTATGGCAGAAATAGAAAGCAATATGCTATGTAAGGCAACATATTATTTCAGAACAAAGCCTGTAAGCTTTGATGAAAAATGTATAAATAATATTAGTTCTCTAGGGCATGAGATTGGTTATCATTATGAGAATTTGTGTGATAGCAAGGGTGATATTGATATTGCTTATCAATCATTTAGGAATGATATAACAAGATTTAAGAATATTGGGTATCCAGTTAAATCTATTGCTATGCATGGTAGACCTACTAGCCCATATGATAGTAAAGAAATCTGGGAAAGCCATGATTATAGAGACTTAGGGATTTCAAGTGAAACTTTTTTTGACTTTGATTACAATGATATATTTTATTTAACTGATGCTGGTAGATCTTGGGGAAAACAATCTGTAAATCGAAGAGATAAAGTTGAAACAAGCTATCAGATACATATTGATAGTTTAGATTCGCTCATCAAAGCTTTTGAAAATGAGACTCTACCAGATAAGATAATGATTAATATCCATCCTGAGCATTGGGCAAGCAATACATTTGATTGGTACAAAATCTATTATAAAAGGTTAATCCGTAATTTTGTAAAAATGATATACTTAAGGTTTAAGAAGCTATGAAGAAGAGATTCTGGTTTGTAAGTTACTTTATTTTAGATACTTTATTGATTTTTGGATCTTTTGCCCTGGTTGCGTGGTATATGAAGGGAACAAGGAATATTTTAAAAGACTATAGTAAACCATTTCTTGGATACCTATTTACTTGGCAACTTACAGGTTTATGGGGGGGGAAATTTTCAATAAGAAAGAAGAACTCTATCCATGATATTTGGAAATCTATAGTTGTTAATGATGTTTTTGCAATTGCAGTAATAGTTTGTGCAATCCTTTTCTTTAAAAGGTTCACCTACTCTCAATCGCTTGTATTTGGTACAATGGTACTTTCTTTAGGTTCAGAATTGATAATATTCACCTTACTATATTACTCTTTCAGATTTTATCTTGATAATCCCAGCTTTGCTAAAACTACATTCATAACAAAATCAAGTAAACTTGAAAATATACCTTCTGGTATTGAAAGTAAAAAATATAACCCAATTCAAAATGATAAATCTTTTATTGATGAGTATTCACCTGAAAACAAGTACTCACCTTTTTCTAATGATGTTAGTCACTCTTTTGAGAAGGATTTAAAACAAAACTACTTAAATAATGATCAAGAGTTATATGACTTTTTAGATAGTTATCTAGAACTGTCTACTTTCAACAAAGAGAAATCTTTGGTGATAAATAGTCAAACCTTCTATAACATTGAAGTAATTGAGAAGGAATCAAAAGAACTCTTTGTTAACCTACATAGAATTAACGATTTCAGACGTATAAACAGATTCTTGATTCAGTTGAACGAGATTATCAAACCAGATGGTGTTCTTGTTGCAAATGTTGAAACCTTCCATGAACAAAAAAAACAGTTAATGAAGAAGTTTACACCTTTTATTGGCAGTATAATTTATGTCTTTGACTTCTGGTTCAGAAGAGTTTTCCCAAAAATGATGTTGCTTAAAGGATTTTACTTTGCGCTTACGAAAGGTAGAAACAGAGCACTTTCAGAAACAGAAGTTCTTGGACGATTGTATTATTGTGGGTTTGAATTAATAAAGAAGAAAAAGATCGGCTCAAAACTATACTTAGTCGCCCGTAAGGTGAAACATCCAAGTGCTGATATAAATCCATCATATGGACCTTTAATCAAGTTAAAACGTCGTGGTAAAGATGGAAAAATCATATACCTATATAAAGTTAGGACAATGCACCCTTATTCAGAATATCTTCAAAAATATATCTTTCAAACTTACAACCTTCAGAAGGGAGGTAAATTTGCAAACGATCCACGAGTTACAAGTTGGGGTAAAGTATTTAGAAAACTTTGGATTGATGAGTTACCTCAGTTTATAAACTTCTTTAAAGGAGAAGTTGGATTGGTTGGGGTTAGAGCATTAAGCGAGCATTATTTCAGTTTGTATCCTGAAGATGTACAGGAATTGAGAATTAAAACCAAACCTGGATTATTACCGCCATTCTATGCTGATATGCCTCATAGTTTTGAGGAAATTGTTCAGTCAGAGAAACGCTATTTACTTAAGAAGTTAAAACATCCATTGTGGACTGACTTTACATATTTCTTTAAATGTATTTTCAATATTCTCGTTAAGAGAGAGAGAAGTCACTAATGAAAGTTTTGTTTGTAAGCAGTGGTACTAGAATAGGTCTTTCTCCCATAATTAAAAATCAGGGAGAGTCTCTGAAGAAGCAAGGAATAGAAGTAGAGTATTATCTATTGAAACATAGTGGAATCAAAGGTTATATTAAATCTATTCCATTATTAAGAAAGTATCTGAAAGATAATGAATTTGACATTATACATGCTCATTACGGTTATTTAGGTATTGTTGCTCATTTTGCTAGAACCAAAGAAAAATTAGTAGTGTCAATGATGGGCTCAGAGTTGCTTTGGAATAAGATATCAGGACAAAAGATTATTGGTAGTATACATAAATCCATCAACAATCTGTTTTGCAGGTATTACGATCATGTAATTGTTAAATCTAAAGAACTTCTTTCTCATCTTAACAAAGAAAACAATAATTACTCTGTTATCCCAAACGGTGTCTCGTTCGAAAGATTTAAACCAATCTCAACTAAGACAGCTAGAGAATACTTAGGATGGGATACAGATAAAATCTATGTAGTTTTTCCTGGTAATCCGGAAAGACCAGAGAAAAATTTCTCCTTAACAAAAGAGAGTTTAGCAAAAACTGGTTTAGATGTAACAATTGTCCCTTTCAAAAACATTCCCAATGAAGAGTTAGTATATTACTATAATGCAGCAAATTTAGTTTTGTTTACTTCAATCTACGAAGGCTCACCAAATGTAATTAAGGAGTCTCTTGCTTGTAATGCAAATGTTGTATCCACTCCTTGTGGAGATGTTCCAGAAATCTTACCAAAATGTAATGGATGCAGGTTAGTCAAATATGATTCATCAATCATCAAAGATGCGGTATTAGAGTTAATCAATGATCAAGAAGGCTCTAATGGTAGAGAAATGATAGAAGATTTAAAAGATACAGTTATAGCGTCCAAAATTATCAATATATATAGATCACTAGATAGTTCATGTATTTAAGGAGTTAGAATGAAGATATTAGTCACAGGTACAGCTGGGTTTATTGGGTACCATTTAGTAAACAAACTTGTTACACTAGAGAATGTTGAAGTAGTCGGATTAGATATCATTAATGACTATTATGATCTTCGTGTTAAGTATGGAAGACTACATGAAGCCGGTATAGAAATGCAATATATTAAGCATAATATCCTTATCCAGAGTAAGAAACATAATAATTATAGATTTATCAAACTTGATCTAACTGATCAGAAAAACCTGATGGCACTATTTGAACAGGAGAAGTTTGATGTTGTTGTTAATCTGGCTGCACAAGCTGGGGTTAGATATAGTATTACTAACCCTGATGCCTACTTACAAAGCAATATCATCGGATTTTACAATATTCTTGAAGCTTCGAGACACAATGATATAAAGCATCTTGTATATGCTAGTAGCTCTAGTGTCTATGGCTGGAATGAAAGCATGCCATTCAGTACTTCTGATAATGTAGATCATCCAATAAGTCTATATGCTGCAAGTAAGAAGTCTAATGAACTTCTTGCTCATTCTTACTCAGCTCTGTACAATATCCCAACAACCGGGCTTAGATTCTTCACAGTATATGGACCATGGGGAAGACCGGATATGGCTCTGTTCATTTTCACAGAGAATATTCTCAAAGGAAAACCTATCAAAGTCTTTAACTATGGAAAAATGAAAAGAGACTTTACTTATGTGGATGATATTGTAGAAGGCATAAAACGAGTTATTTTTAGTCCTGCGAAACCAAATCCAAAATGGACTGCTGTTAGTCCTGACCCTGGAAGCTCAAAAGCTCCTTACAAAATTTATAATATTGGTAATAACTCTCCAGTTCTTCTTATGGATTTCATAAATGCCATAGAAGAAACTTTAGGAGTAGAAGCAGATAAAGAACTGCTTCCATTACAAGCAGGAGATGTTCCGGCTAGTCATG
Source organism: Cloacimonadales bacterium (SeqCode) (assembly GCA_963677495.2). Taxonomy (GTDB): domain Bacteria; phylum Cloacimonadota; class Cloacimonadia; order Cloacimonadales; family JAFGVF01; genus Zophobacter. Next base: position 477,254 of record CAXXOU010000003.1, on the reverse strand, counting down.
CCGATGTTACTGATTTGATTGAGGATTTAGGTTATAAACCGGAAACACCAATTAAGGAAGGGATCGATAAGTTCATTTCCTGGTATAGAGATTTCTATAAGATTTAAGTGTTTTAATTGATATCTATTTAAGGGATAAGCAGAAATGCTTATCCCTTTTTTTAATATAAAAAACCATTTATCTCCGGGGAGTGTGGAGATAAATGGTATGTTTATTACTAAACCCTCTCGCCGACATCAAAATTTAGACAGTGATATTAATGTCACAATATATCATTGCAGTTTATATTCCAATTACATTATAATTAATATATCATTTAACCCCAAGAGTTTACGCAACAATTAAAAATAGCCTGCATAATGGAAACAAACTAATTATTGGTGAAATTTCTATAATCTGTGGAATTTTATCCAAATTATCCTCTATTTTTAACAGAATTTTGCTATACTCCACTTTCCTATTCACTGCACTATCTTAATTGCTAATCTTAGCACATCAAAAACTTGAGAAGTTCCGGATACTCTCTAATCATTTTACCCAAGTGATGCCCAAGAGACTCATCAGGAAGTAGGAACCAACAGTGTTGAATTATGATAGTGGAATGAGGGGGATGAAATATTGGAGGAATGGATACATTTCAAAGCTTATCAGTTTTCTCAAAGTGATTTCACTGCATCTTCTAAATCGTACAAGAAATACAACTTGTTCAAGTCTTAATCAGATGTGGCATGCCAGTGGTTTTGCCTCGAAAGAATATCACATTTGAAATTGTTTACTGTAGTCAAATTAGTGACAGCAATATATGAGCTCAAGTAATTTTGCTTATTGTAAAGTAAATAATTCTGAATTGAATCCATTAATTGTATACAACGTAACTAATTAATACGCAAGTAGAAAGCCATTAATGCTAATGGGATTCCTTATAATTTCTTAACTTATTTGTTTACAATATGAAGTTAGTTCAGTTATATTGTCATGTTAAGTTCATAACTTACAAAAAAGGGACATGAAAAAAGGAGTTTACACAATGAAAAAAATGTTATTAGTATTGTTAACTGTTACAATTTGTTTCTCAATTTTCGCAAATGGATTTAATCTCAATACCGTTGGAGCTCGTGCCTTTGGTATGGGTGGTGCAATGGTAGGTTTAGCTGATGACCCTACTGCTTTTTACTGGAATCCTGCCGGATTGGCATCACAGGGAAACCATATTCAGTTAGGTGTACATGATATTATACCTACATTAACATATGAAAATCAAGCTGCTATGATTGATGCTGAAACAGAAGCTAATCACTATCCACCTCCATTTGCTTTCTGGAATCACAAACTCAATGAACAAATGGCCATTGGTTTAGGTTTATGCGTTCCTTCGGCTATTGGTGCTGAATGGGATGGCGCTAATCTTACTAACTTGAATTTACCGGCATTGAATAAAGTTTTTGATTGGGAAAGCCAAGTAATGGTTGCTCATTTTGGACCTTCAATTGCTTATCAAGCTACAGATAAATTATCTTTAGGTGCAACAGCTGAAGTTAGCTATGGCATAATGGAACTCCATATGGGCGACGATATGGACATGGATGGTCTAATTGATACTCAGTATAATGAAGAGTCAACAGGTACCGGTTTTGGTGTAAATTTAGGTCTTAAATATGATTTCAGTAATGAGTTTAGTATTGGTGCCACATATCGTTCTCCTGTACATTTTGCATTCACACAAGATGATGTAGAGCTTATAGCTCCTAATGGAACAGGTGGCTATACAACTATGAATGCAGAGATGACACGTTACGTAACTTGGCCTATGATGCTTGGTTTTGGTACAGCTATTAAAGTTAAGCCTTTCTGGACACTTTCAGCGGATGTTCAATATACTGAATGGTCAATAATGGATGAACTAAAAACTGAACTTGATTTTGATAGTACTTTAAATGGTGCAGGCATTGATGACAGGGTTAAGCATACTCATATGGATTGGGTGGATGCAACACAATACAGAATTGGTAATGAGTTTGCTGTACATAATATGTGGGATTTACGTTTAGGGTACTATTATGACCCTTCTCCTGCTCCAAATGAAACAATCAATATTCTGTTCCCTTCACATACTTATCACGCAGTAACAACCGGTTTTGGCTTCCACAATGATGTGCTTGCAGCTGACTTCGGTTTCGAGTATTTGTTTGGTAACGAAAGAGACGCTGTTATGGAATATGGTGCAGAAATGCCTGGTACTTACCAAATGGATATCATGTCTATTGCATTATCCCTTACATACAAATATTAACAACTACAGATAAAAAAATAGCAGGTCGGATTGACCTGCTTTTTTTTTATAAACTTTATGTTATTTCTTTAAGTTCTCTATTTCGTCCATCATAATATCAAAGTAATTTCCTACCCATTCAGGTTCTTTATCTACTTTCTTGTTTGAGAGAAAACTGGCATAAGAATCTTCATGTTCCGGAGCAAAACCATGCATCCCGGGTAAAGTACTTCTACCCATATCGGAAGGTGCAATTTGCACGCCTGCATCCATCAAGACAATATCTTCTCCATACATATTATCAGGGAAATCGATACCATACCTAACTTTGTCTTCCTTTTTGAGAAGCTTTGAAAATGGAATTGAAGGAATCACATCCTTAATCAATTTTCTGGCATTATCATTGAAGTAATAGAAATGAATCATAGTTGAGTCATAAACAGCTACATAATCCTTCCCGTATCTCAATGGTAATGCTTCCACAATCTTTTTAGCATCAACAGTTTCTGTTAATGTAGTCATACCGTGGTCAGAAATTATGAATAGGTTATAATCATCATAATTCTTTTCCATCTCTTGAGTAAGAGCATAGATCTTCTCAGCATACCAATCAAGTTTCTGCCTTACCTCTTTTCCATCTTTGGTAACCTGATGCAAAAGACCATCCATTGCAGCAGTATAAAGAAAGGCAAAATCTATCTTTTGCTCGGAGACATCTTTAATCAAGCTCGAAACATTCTCCTCTTCAGATAATCTCCAATTGGAAATATGATATCGTAATCCAGCTTCCTCAAGCCTATCTGCAAGATTAGGTACAGGAGATAAACCTCCGGGAACAAACAGGTCAGTTTTCTCAATGTAGTCAAAGTAAGGTAATCTATCAAACGGCATAGCATACATTTCAAAGTAACCGGTATATCTGTAAGCTTTAGCAATAATCTTAGAAAAGATATGTCTGAATCTCCAGCGATCAAAGATCACTCCAGGAAGGAATTTAAGCAGTTTAAATGCTTTAAAAGGTGAATCATTGGGGTTATAATAATAGAAACTCAGATGTTTATGTACTTCCGGTGTCTGCCCGGTCAGTATAGTAGGAATAGCAGTGCAGGAATAACCGAATTGCATTTTCACTTTATTACGGTAGGGTAAAAGTTCTTCTAAGAACTGATGTTTCTTCACGATCTCCCATCCTAAAGCATCAATAAACATAAACACTGATAGTTTCTTCATTATACACCTTTCCTATTTCGTTCACTTAGAAGAACGAGATCTTTTATTTCCTGAGTTCCTCGAGCAGCAAGCCAACGCTCTTCAAAGTCTTTATGATGTACAACCTGAGCTATTGAAGCAAGGGCTCGAAGATGTTGATTTCTTCTATCCATTGTACCGGCAAGGACGAAAATGGCTTTGACCTCTCCATACATTTCAGAGTAGTTAGTACCGTTCTTTGTTCTTATCAGCATTATCTGGAACCTGTTTTCTCCCTCAAGAATAAGGTGAGGAACTGCCAAGAACGGAGTCAATGCTGTTGGGCTTTGTGCTTCTCGTTCATTAAGTGATTTTAGCACTACACTCTCTTCAAGCTTCATATGTTCACTCATTTTCTGCGATATCTTTTTAAACAACTCATCAACATTGAGTTTTTCATCAATATCCATTACTAATGAGTTCTCCACAAGGTAATCAAAGCTATCTTTATCAATTTCATCTCGCTGATAAAGTATCTCTTTAAGCTCAGATTCAAGGTTATAACTTGTCAGCTTCTTATTCATCATGCGTTCAGCAAGATGCAATAAAGCATACTCTTGATTAGAACGTTTTCTTCCATACGCCATATATATGATGAAACCAATTACTATTAAGCCGACACTAATGAGAATCGCTTTTGAACCCATATCACCAATAAGCAAGATAAAGGCTATAATCCCGATAAACTGTACCCATGGATATAGTGGTGACTTAAAGCTTGGCTTATAGTTCTGCATTCTACTCTCTCTTAATATCATTACAGATATATGGGAGAGTATATAGTTCATAATAATCACTGTCGAAGCTGCTTTTACAAGAATATTCAGGTCAACTAATAATGCTAAGACAATGAAAGCACCGGTAATGATAATTGAAACATAAGGAGCACTTCGCTTATCAGTTTTAGCTAAGAATTTAGGCACAAGTTCATCTCTTCCTAAAGCAAGAGGATATCTTGAAGCTGCCATAATACCTGCATTAGCAGTTGTAATAAAGGCGAGCATAGATGCAACTGTGATAGCCCAATAACCAAAGTTACCCAGAATCATTCTGGATGCTTGAGCTATCGGTGTTTCGATGTTTTCAGGAAGAATAAGTTTATCACCCATAACACCAACAGTTATAAGAAGCATGAAAGAATAAAGGATTATTGCCACAACCAATGAGCTGATTAAAGCGAATGGTATGTTCTTTTTAGGGTCTTTAATCTCTTCACTCATACTAGCGATTTTCAAAAGACCACCATATGATACAAATACGAATCCTGCAGTGGAGAATATTGTACTATAACCTTTCCCAACAGGAGTGAATGGTACAAAGTTCTCTACATTAATTTTACCTAGACCTGCCAAGATATATGTTAGCATCAACAGGAACAAGCAAACAACAAGTATTGCCTGGAACTTCCCGGCTTCTTTAACACCGACGAGATTTAATCCAACGAATCCCGCAGCAAAGATGACACTGAACAATTGAGGATTAATTCCCGGTACAATCATCTTTAGAACGAAAACAATACCGATAATACCAAAGGCACTTTTTAGGGATAGGGCAAACCAACTTAAAAGACCTGAAACTGTACCAACAGATGCCCCAAGACTTCTAGTTATAAAGAAATAGTCTCCTCCGGCTTTAGGCATTGCAGTAGCCAGTTCTGCGATACTAAAAACACCTGTCATCGCAAGAAGACCTGCAAGAAAGTAAGAGATAAATATCGAAGGACCTGCAAGTTGATAGGCAATACCAGGTAAAATAAAAATACCTGAGCTTATCATAGCTCCGGAAGCTATGCTGAAAACTTCAAAGAACCCTAACTCTTTTTTTAGCTCCATAACTCCTCCAATTCTGTCTTGTACTTACCTTCAATTTCAACTTCTCGACTCTCACCATCATATTTGAAAGAGAGCTTTATTGCAGGTTCGGGTAATATCTCTTCTGCTAATAAAGGCCATTCAACGATTGTTAGATTATCTGATAAAAAATCAGTAATGCCTAAAGCAAAAACTTCATCCACATCTCCTAACCTGTATAGATCAAGGTGATTTACCATGAATCCTTCACCCTTATACTGGTTCAGCAAAACATAGGATGGACTACTAACGTTTTCTGTCACACCCATGAATGAACACAAGTGTCTCGTATAAAATGTTTTCCCGGCTCCAAGTTCTCCATATAAGAACACTAAATCTCCGGGTTTTAATAGTTTAGCGGAAAGCTCTGCTAACTTGGTTGTCTCCGCTTCATTTGTTAACTTTAATATCATTTTCACTCTCATAAATAATTTAATTCAAATCTCCCGAATTTAAAACAGAAAGGCAAGGGAAATGTTAATAAATTTTATCATATAGCAAACTTACTTTTAAAAAAAGAAAGAGTTTGCATAACAAACTCTTTCAAAATTGATTAATGTCTTAAGTTTACTTAACTAAAACCATACTGTTCCAGATTAAGTTTGAGCCGGATTCTACACTGTAATAATATACACCTGAAGCCATTCCATCTGCTTTGAATACAACACTGCTTTTACCTTGAGGGAAGTTTCTATCTGCGATAGTTTCTATCAACTGCCCTTTTGTATTGTAAACTTTTACAACCACTCTGCCGGCAACTTCTTGATTAAAGCTAATTGTTGTCTCTGGATTGAAAGGATTTGGGTAGTTGTTCACTTCGGCTAAAGAAACTGTATTCACATTCTCATCATTTGAAACTGGACTATAAAGTACACTCACAGGTCCGAAGAAGTATGAACTTGCATCATTTGCCATTGCTTCTAACCAATAATAGTAAGTGTTGTCTGCTTCAACGTTATTATCTTCAAAAGTGTAGTTTGCAGGTACATCCATATTCTGCGCCGGTATAAGATTCGATGTGATTGCAACAGCATCGTTCATATTATCAGTTAAACTTCTATAGATGTTATAACCTGCTAAATTGGATTCAACAGCTTGCCAAGCAACACGTACAAGATCATTCTCGGCTTGTGCTGCAAAATTCATCATAGTAACTGGAAGCAAAGCAGTATAATCAACACTTAAGTCATGGAAATATGTATCAATGTCAGAATTGATTTCATAAGATTCAGTTCCTTTTTCAAACTCAAGCATTGTCCAAGGACCATCAGGTACATTTCCGAACAATGAGTTAGATTCTGTAAACTCAATATAGATTCTGTAAGTACCGTCAGGGACTTCATTACCATTGTAATCATTACCATCCCATGTTAAGTTGTGAGTAGTATGGTAGTTCAAAGATGCTCCTGTAACGGCACCAACACTATTTCCTCCGGTCATTTGATTGAACTTTACAAGGTGCTGCATATAACTAAGAGCTTTACGTTCAAGAGTTTTCACAAATGTATCAGAGTCATTTGTAATCCATAAAGCAAAGCAATGACGTGGTGCATATGCTCCATTATGTGTAGTAGTTCGCACAGTAACTTCCATCTCACCAGGAGTTCTCTCGTTCAAAGTGATAATACCATCATTAGGTATGTAATTGTCATTATTTAATGCGACAAGCATTGTACTAAGCACTAATAGCAAAAATATTAAAGTCTTTTTCATTTTAAGCTCCATTTAATCTGTATTATCTCATCTTAATTCTCTAGGAATTATGTCAATTATTATCATCAATTATCGTCTATATTAAAGGCTCATCACTCTCTTTTTTGCAATAGTAGTCCTAAAAATTCAAGTAAATTAAATCGTTCCAATCTTGTTTCTCAACTTTTTTCTTAACTGTTTTTTCCTTCTACTTCCCTTCCATTCCCCTGAATTACAAAGGTGTTTCATAGGTCTCCCACAGGTGACCCTCTCGTGACCCTCTCGTGGAATGGCATTATTTATCCACATGATGTGGATAACTTGAATATTTCTGGAAAACTTGTCGTAGGCACGGGACTGGAAGGGAAGAAGAAGGCACAAATTTGTGAAACATCATTTTAACGGGGAAATAGATGATGTCTACTTGAAGAGTGGTATAAGAGGAGCAATGATTTTTGTTTTTCAATGTAAGTTGCTGGAATTTAGACATGTATTGAAACTATCTTTAACAATTCCCAGATATTAGTTGACAGTATGAAAAGAAATTAACATATTTCGAACAACAAGGGGATTATCAGCTTTAATGACGCAGTTATTGTGAGCTTAATCTTCTTATTTAAACTATTTTAAGATGAGGATTTATTAATGAGGATATCCAAGGCAATTCTTGCCCTGGTTGTAATATTACTATTTACAACTCTATTCGCTGAAACCGGTAACTCAGATGACAAAATTATTGTTAAGGTGTTTGATTTACCTGATCCCCGTGATAATAGTCCCTATAGTAAAGCAAATCTTGAAGTAGTAAAAGCGTTTCAGAAGAAGTATCCCAACATTGAGCTAAGGTCATATTCCGGAATAAAAATAGAAAACATGGATTTGGATGCCGGTCCTCTGATGGCTATTGCAGGTGGAGTTTCACCTGACATTATTTATGTTAATTTCAGACAATCAGCCACATACATTGAAAGCAACTTCTTACATCCACTTGATGAATTCATGGACCAATTTACTGAGGAAGAGCTTAATCTTCGTATTGAGAAACCGGTGATGCCGGTTGTAAAACGCAAGAAGTTCGGTGAAAAAGAGGAACACTTTTGGTGCTTACCTTACGAAACACTCGTTAGAGTTATGATGTACCGAAAGGACTTCTTTGCAAAAGTAGGCTTAGACCCTACTAGACCTCCAAAAGACTGGAATGAACTGCTAGATTATAGTCGACAGATGACCATCCCGGAAGAGGGAGCATTTGGAATGTTCTTAGCATCAGGTCCCCAAGCAGCATATGACTGGATAACCTATTTGTGGAGTGCCGGTGGAGAAGCTGTTATGAAAGATCATGAGACTGATGAGTGGCTTGCTGCTTTCAACTCTGAAGCTGGTGTTATGGCAATGGAATTCTATCTTAAACTTCTCACTACCAGATGGACTGATTCATCCGGTAACCCCCAGATGGGTTTTGTAATCCGTGACGGTGATTGGGGACGTAAATGGGATGAAGGTAAAATTGGCATGCGAATGGGTTATATGAACCAACAGTCACTTGGTGGTAACCTGGATCCGAACCTGTTTGGATTAGCACCATGCCCTATTGGACCTACCGGAGTCAGAGGTTCTGAGATTAATTGTCGAATGATGGGTATATTTGCAGGTGCAGGAGAAAGTAACAATGCCGGTCTTGGTGATAGAGACCCTCAAAAGGTTAAAGAAGCTGCTTTTAAATATATCAAGTTCTTCGATAGTGAAGAGGCAAGGCAGATAAGATTGAAAGTGATGATTGAAGCCGGTTACGGTAGGCTTCAAAACCCTCTTTATCTTAAACGATATGGATATGATGAGTACTTGAAGTATGTCCCTCAAGGCTGGATTGAGACCTTTGAAGAAGCTATCAAGAATGGTAAACCTGAACCGTATGGTCGTAACACACAGAAAGTATATGAGTTCATGACTGTACCGGTAGAAAAGTGTATCTCCCTTGAAGAGAATAACCAGCTTGGTAAAACTCCGGAAGAGAAAAGAGCTAAGATTCGTGAACTCCTTGATAAGGGTGCTATGCGTACTAACAAGGAGATGATTGGTAAGATCACTCCGGAAGAGAGAAAGCGAAGAAACAATGTAGCAGTAGTTGTTGCTATTATTATCTTTGCAGCTTTCATTGCCAGTCTTATTCATATATGGAAGTATTTTACACCTGATAAAACATGGACAGTTAAGAAGAAGAACCGCATGAGATGGTTGCCATACTTAATGATTCTTCCTGCTATAGCATCAATTATCCTTTGGAAGTATATACCTGTGCTTATGGGTTCAATGATGGCTTTCCAGGATTATCAACTTGTAGGAGCATCTGAGTGGATTGGCTTACAGAACTTTGCTGATGTACTCTTCGATCCGGTTTGGTGGGCATCACTTGGAAGAACTCTCTACTACATGGCTATCTCACTTGGTCTTGGATTCTGTCCTCCTATCATTTTAGCAATATTGCTTCAGGAAGTTTCACATGGTAAAATTATCTATCGAGTTATCTATTACCTACCTGCAGTTGTTAGTGGTGTGATTGTTATCTACCTTTGGAAACTTCTGTATGACCCATCTGATGCAGGGGGACTAAACCAGATCCTTATGTGGTTTGGTCTGGAAAAGAGTAAGTGGATAAAAGATGAATCACTGGCTATGCTTTGCACTGTGATACCGTCCATTTGGGCAGGAGTAGGGCCCGGTTGTCTAATCTATCTGGCAGCCTTAAAAGGTATTCCGGATGATCTCTACGATGCTGCAGATATTGATGGAGCCAACTTCTTCCAGAAGCTGAGTCACATTGTTGTGCCAAGCTTGAAAGCTTTAATTATAATGCAGTTTATAGCTGCTTTTATAGCATCTGCTCAACAGAGCGGATTTATCCTTGTTATGACTTTCGGTGGCCCGAATGAAGCTACAAAAGTCGCAGACCTGCTAATCTTCGAAAGAGCATATCTCTATCTTAAATTTGGCATTGCTACTACCATGGCCTGGATGTTAGGAATGATGTTAATGGGGTTCACAATAATTCAGCTCAAGAAGTTGAAGAATATGGAATTTAAGACAGTAGACACATCCAAACACTAAGAATCGAAACTATTTACGGGCGTATTTTTTATGGTGTTTTAATTCAATTCAGGAGGAATTGGTTATGAAGAGATTTTTGTTATTAGTCATTGCAGTTATGATCCTGTTAGCAGGTTGCAGTAAAGAGGAAGATGTATATTATTCAGATGAGAACTTAGAAACTCCTTTCTATGTACATGGAATAAGTGATCACCATTATGGTGGTGATGAAACTTGTATTTATTTAATTGAATTTGATAAAGAGATGGATTTTCCACAAACAGCCTTGAAGAAATTTGGTAGGACCAAGAAGGAATTTAATAAAGAAAAAAGAGTTCATCTTTATTACTATCCAAACTCATTACCTAATTCACAAAGATATAGTGAACTGGGTAAGAAATCAGAGCTGACCAAAGAGGAGATGAGAAAGTTCATCGATATAATTCTCGAAGAAGATCGCTACCTTTATAGCCAGATCTTCGAAACAGAAGGAAGAGAATCTTTTAAAACAAATAGAGAATAAGGTTGGATAATGCCGATTATTGGAAGAGTTGGTCGAAAGTCATTTAAAGTTAGAACATTGAACGGATCTATACACCTGATATTGCTATTAGGTGCAATTACAATGATATATCCTTTTATGATAATGGTTTCGGCATCTTTTAAGAGTAATGTTGACTCTAAGAATTTTAGTATAATACCTAAGTACTTCTACGATGAGGAGATGCTATTTAAAAAGCATGTTGAGTCTCGAATGAATGAAGAGACTAACCTTATGAATGAAGTGTATGGTCACAGATTTCTTTCCTTTGAGTTCGTTCAGGACGTAGACAATCCTGTCGAATCTAAAAGAGTTGATTGGCTCGAGTTCCTCGAACTCGAAGGAGAGAAACATGATCAGTTTGATTACTATCTCAGTGAAACTTTCGGTAGAGGTATTGAACCTTTAAACAACCGTAAATTCAGACAGATGGTTAAGAAAGAGAACAACAACTCTTTAGAAGAGTATAATAGGACATACAACTCTTCCGTGCAGTCATGGGATGAAATCATCATTGAAACGAAAGAGATCCTTTCAAGAGGATTCTCAGGTGACTTTAAAGGTATCACTGCCCGTTTTAACCAGTTTAGCAAAGATGCTCCAATTGAGCAGAAGATTTATGCCGATATTGATGGCTTCTTTGTGACTAGTGAACTTCTTCCCGCATTTAGAAATGATATAAACCTTACTAATGAAAACCTTGGATTGGGCCTTTCTAACTGGGCTGAATTCGTAACTCCAATGTATAGACCTGAAGGTGAGCTTCAGCCATATTGGGATCACTTTGTTAAAAGAGCTCTTAATGTTCATCATCTTCGTGTAAAGCCTTCTGCGATGAAACAGTATCAAAACTTCTTACAAGATAAGTACGATGATATTGCTCTTCTAAACAGAACATATTTCACTTCGTATGCTAGCTTCTCTGATATTGAGTTACCTGAGAAACTTCCCACTTCCGGAGCTTTAATGGTTGATTGGACGTTTTTCATTGAGTCTATAGTTTCTCCTGCTGATATCTATATTACCGGTGTTGAGTACCGATATAGAGATTGGCTGCAGAAGAAGTATGGAAACATTGATGAACTTAATCAGGCTTACCGGAATGGATATGAAAGTTTTGACAAGGTTGCCCTTAGCACTGAGTTCCCAAAAGGTAATACTTTTAGAGCTCGTGATTGGGAGCACTTTGTTAAGAATGTAGCTGATGAAAAAAACATAAGAATCAATCCACGAGCTCAAATCAGTTTCTTAGAATATCTTAAAAAGAGATTTCCGTCACAGGATAACGCTATTGATTTAGCTACAATGAATAAGATATACGGTACTAACTATAAGTCAGAACACGATATCTATCCTAGCAATACTGTACCTGAAAATGCTAGCTATAAATCTGAGTGGTTACTCTTTCTAAAGAATGGAGTACCAAATATCTTTATTGAAGTTGATGCTGAGTTGGAAGAGAAGAATTGGCAGGCTTACTTACGAAACCAATATCAGAATATTGATGTTCTAAACACAACTTATAAACTGACATATTCCGACTTTAATGAGGTAAATCTAGATAAGCTAACTATCGATTATCTTAACTTCAAAGATAACAAATCATCTATCTTTAAAGAGCATCTCACTAGAAATTATGCAATGGTTCTCAATGAAATGCTCTACAACGGAAGAGCGATGTTCAACACATTTGTGTATGTTACTCTCGCAATCGTGACAGCCCTCATCGTTAATCCATTAGCAGCATATGCTCTGAGTAGATTTAAGCTTCCGTCATCATACAAAATCATTTTGATACTCATGCTTACTATGGCGTTCCCGCCTATGGTTATGGGAATCCCCAATTTCCTTATATTGAAGCGACTAAATATGCTGAACACGTTCTGGGCTCTTATCCTACCCGGACTTGCAGACGGTTACTTCATTTTCCTACTTAAAGGTTTCTTTGATTCCCTTCCACAAGAACTGTTTGAAAGTGCTACTGTAGATGGTGCCGGCGAGAATCGTCTCTTCTGGCAAATCGCAATGCAACTTTCGAAACCTATTATGGCTGTTATCGCTTTGAATGCTTTCAATGCTGCCTATCGTAACTTTATGTTCGCCTTCATTGTTTGTCAGGATAAATCAATGTGGACAATGATGGTGAGTATATACCAACTTATGCAGAGAGCAGCATCGGGGGTAGGTTTTGCCGCACTTGTGATTGCAGCTATCCCAACATTCCTGGTCTTCATATTCTTCCAGAACATCATTATCAAAGGAATTGTAGTACCGACCGAGAAATAGTACATCGACGTTGTACGTCGAACTCTTCGTAGGGGCACAACACCTTGTGCCCTAGCTAGCAGATTATCCTTACAATTCAGGTGTCGTATATTAACGTTTCACTTGCCCATCATCAGACCCTCATAATTCGGATTTAAAATTCATGCTTTTCTACCCACTTTCAGGACAGTTTCTTATGATTCACCCCCAGAAAGCCCCAAGAGACTCCTTGGAATTGTACTGTTTTCTCTGCTTTATTATGATAGAGCAATGAGAGGATAATAATAGTGATTAAATTGTCTTCTGCTTGGATACAATTGCTCCGGATTACTAGATTTGTGGACTTATTTAGCGGGAGTGGACTTAGTGTTTGATTGCTCTCTCACAATATAAATCTAACATGTATTTCTTTGTCATTTGAAAGCAATCCAATACCCATTCTCTATAACGGGGATCTAACGGGAAGCTAACGGGGATTCAATAGGTGTCTCATAGGAATTAAGGCAGAGCAGTACAACGACGTTGCATGTCGAACCGTAGGACACGCTGCCAGCTTGTCTGCTTAGCGAAGCTATGCCCCGCCACTGACGTTAATTGGCATAAATTACTAAAGTTCTTTAGTAAATATAATCAGGTTCCGTCGCGGGGAATACAGCTCTATCGAGCTGTGAGCAAGCAGGTTGCATGCCCTACGTTGTACTGCGACTCTCCCGAGTCCTGTCGGGGCGTAGTTTTTAACGAAGACTGATGCTGTGACGACGAAGTCGGCAAGCTCCACTGACCTGAATTTAATCTATGATAGTTAATCTTCTGCAAGAATAAACCAGAAGTCTTGCTTTTATTCTTGACACATAGAAAATATATGTAGTGAATAAACTAAAAGACATTGACCCAATATTTTGAATCTGCAGAAGCTTCCAAATATTGTGTCCTGAAAAGGTTGTGATTATGAGAAGAATCTTTCTATTTCTACTAATGCTTTTACCAATTCTACTATTCGCCAACATTATTAATATCCCCATGGATTACACAACGATTCAAGAAGGCATTGATTTCTCTGTAGCAGGTGACACAGTGATTGTACATCCCGGTATGTATTATGAGAATATTGAGTTTAGTAATAAATCTAATGTCTCATTGTGTTCATTGGAAGCTACTACAGGAGATACAACCTATGTAAGTTTAACTATAATCAATGGTAGTTTAAATGAAGATTCCACTATTTCATGTTATGAAAACCTAACTAATTGTGAGATAAGAGGATTATCAATCACAGGTGGAAGTGGGCATATATTCTGGGATAGTCATGATATAAATAGTGATCAAGTGTTTGGTGGAGGGATCTTTTGCTATAGCAATATTGATATAATTATTAAAAATTGTAACATTTTTGAGAATAAGTCATCGAAAGGAGGAGGTATTTGGTTTGGTCACGACAATATACAGTGCAATATTAGCAATGTTAACATTTTCAACAATATTGGTAGATGTATTGGTGGAGGAGTTTGCTTTGCAAGCTCTTGGACTGATCATTCCAATGTTATTTTTGATCAAGTCAATCGCTGTAGTATCTACAATAACTATAGTCCTCAAGGTATGGATATTGGATGGAGTTACAATCATTTTTTCACACAAGATATTTATTTAGACATGTTTACTTGGCATGAACCATCAAAGTATTACGTAAATATATTTGATTATGATTATACTGATATAACCAATCCTTTCCCAGTTTTTGATATACAGCAATCATATATAACACCTGTTGAAAGTGATTTATATGTTTCTATGAACGGGGATGATACGAATTCCGGTTTGACTCCTGAAGATCCTTTAAGAACAACTTGGAAGGCTTTTCAGCAAATCAATCCAACAGTAGATAATCCATTAACAGTTCATCTCTTAGAGGGAGACTTTACTGAGATAATTAATGGCTGTAATACAACAATTGTTTTAAAAGAAAACACAACATTACATGGAGTATCACCGGAAATGACACATCTCTTTGCTGATTCTATGGTAGAGGCACCTGTAGGTGCTTGTATCTCCTATGGTTCACATCAATCTAATATGTCTATAGAGAATCTATCAATAACTGTTAATAACGGACATGGGTTAGGATCATACACTGCTTATCACTCAGATATAGATAATGTTGTAATTAGAGACAGTAATCTTGGACTTTTTACTGGGGCGATGTCAATTAATGGTTATGAAGGAGATTTAAGAATCAGCAATGTATCTCTAATTAACAATACATCATATATTAATTCCGGTTTAAATTTAGGCTTACTCAACTTAGAAATTGATTCTCTATATGTACGTGATTGTATTACTGAGCAAATAGGTACAACACCAGCTTGGGGTGTTTATAATCTATCGATTAAGGATACTTGCAGAATAAAAAACAGTACCTTCATAAATAACTATCTTAATGTTTCCGATTATACTTCTACTTTTCAACATAATGATGTTAATTCTAATCCTAGTTTGTTTATTGATAATTGTCTTTACTCCAATAATACTACAAGTGGATCGGCATATACTATATTGATGTTTGGTGATTACGAATCAATAAATATCCTGAATACAACTTTTGCTAACAATCAAGGTGTATATGAGAATTTCATAACAACATCAGATTCTCTCAATGTCTATAATTGCATCTTTGCAAACAACGAAGGTCATACTTATCAGCTAGACCTATCAGGTAATAGTAATGTAGATAATTGTCTTTTTACAGATTCAGAGAACTTGTACACTGTTTTTAATGGTGATCCTATTAACTTTGGTGCTAACAACCTAGTTGGAACAGACCCCTTATTTGTTGGTGGTGATCCAGCATTCCCTGAGTATTATTACTTATCAGGAGATGATACAGAATGGGGACCTTCTCCTGCAATAGATGCCGGAACAACGGATCTAAACCTATTCCCTGCAAACTACGAATTTCCACTTTATGATCTTGCAGGTGAGGATAGGATTTATGGTAGTAGTATCGATATTGGGTGTTATGAGTTTCCGGGATATACCAATTCACAAGATGATGTTATAAGTCTTGAACCCTATAGTTTAACTAATTATCCTAATCCTTTCAATCCTACAACCAACATATCATTTACATTACCCACAAAATCTAAGGTTGAAATTGCTATCTACAATGTGAAAGGACAAAAAATCAAAACACTATGCGATGATGAGATGGAGAGTGGGGAGCATAAGGTTGTATGGAACGGAGTAGATGATGATAACAGAACCGTATCATCTGGTATATACTTCTGTAAGATGAAGAGTAGGGGTAAGAGTATTACTACTAAAATGGTATTAATGAAGTAGAAGTATGTTTTTTACCTGGAACGACACCGATCAGGGGTGATCGGGTTACAAGTTCCATAGCAGTCACCATTGCGAGTTTACGAGCTCGGGGAAATGCGGAAAACCTATAGCTCTTTCGAGTTATGAGGAAGTGGGGTAACTCGCACTACAAGTACGCAGGAAGTTATTCAACATAAAACGCAATTCCCCAAACTCCTTATCAGTCGTACAGGTGACCGCTTTAAGGTAGCTGTGTTCATAGCGACCGAATGGGAGTTGGAGCAATAGCGAAAAAGGGTAGGGTCTCATCACTATGATTCCAACATATTTCAGATTTCTCAAAGAAGTCCGTTCTCGCTCGTAAACTTCACTCTGACAAACTCCTTTGAAAAACCTGAAACTCGCTATGACTCCAATGATGAGGAATCACACGCTCATTCCGGTAGTAGTGGCAACCAGACAATTTTTCCCGACCCACAATAATGTTACGGTGCAGAAAAACTCCCACAAAACGAGCAGAACATTAAGCAATACTTAATTTTATTGAAAAAATGTTTGACATAAATCTTGAATCTACAATTAATTCTACTAGATGTACCATTAAAAAATATATGGAGTTAATATGGAACTTCGAGTAGAGAAAATTCAGCTTCCCGAAGAGATGAATATCATTTTCGGGCAATCACATTTTATAAAAACAGTGGAAGATTTGTATGAAGTAATCGTCAATTCTGTCCCTAACGCACAGTTTGGTTTAGCCTTTAATGAGGCCTCAGGACCATGTCTTGTCAGAAAAGATGGTAACAATCCTGAGCTTGTAAAGCTTGCAGTTGAAAACGTTCGCAGAATTGGTGCGGGGCACACTTTCTTAATTATCTTAAAAGATGCTTATCCGATTAACATTCTGCCTGCAGTTAAAAGCTGTCGTGAAGTTGCAACTGTTTTTTGTGCAACTGCTAATCCTGTGGAAGTAATACTTGCAGAAACAGAACAAGGACGTGGAGTTCTTGGAGTTGTTGATGGATTCTCACCAAAAGGTGTTGAGCTTGATACTGACATCACTGCAAGAAAGCAGTTCCTAATAAACATTGGCTATAAACGATAGATGAGAGCATTTCTAGCCTTTAATCTCCCGAGTGAGCAGAAGCTTGAAGCTATTGAAGCAATAAACAGCTTTAAAGCACTCATACCATTTGGGGTTAAATGGGTAGAAGATGAGAATTTACATATTACTTTGAGTTTTCTGGGTGATATAAATGATGCTGTATTGGATGACATTAACAGAATCATAGAGGAACGCTTAGCCGAATTTGATTGCAATGAGTTTAAGATTTCAGGAGTTGAAGTTGTACCGTCAAACCGACCTAAAATAGTCTGGATAAAGCTTGATGCTGATTCCGGTATATCTAAATGGGTGAAAAGACTTAACAAAGAATTGGCAACTTTCTGCCCTGATTTAGATATTAAAGCCTACAAACCACACATAACTCTCGGTAGGATAAAGGATGTAATCCCGGTGCCTGTTATGAAACGTTTGTTGTCATATCCTGTTTCCGGCTTAAGCTTTAAATCACCAGATATAACTTTGTATAAAAGCATTTTATCAAAGAAGGGACCACGATATATTTCCCTCTTTGACTATGAACTTTGAGGAGGAATAATTATGGATAAAAACAAAGAAGCAGCACTGAAAACTGCAATAACCCAATTGGAGAAGAAGTTCGGTATTGGTACTGTCATGCAGATGGGAGACAAACCGAATATTGCTGTTGATACAATACCTACAGGTGCACTTAACCTTGACTTAGCTCTTGGAATGGGTGGTATACCAAAGGGTCGTATAACAGAGATATACGGTGCAGAGGCATCAGGTAAAACAACACTGACACTTCATGTTGCTGCTGAATGCCAGAAACAAGGTGGCGTTGTAGCCTTTATCGACGCAGAGCATGCATTGGATCCACATTATGCCAGAAATCTTGGTGTAGATATAGACCACTTGCTTCTATCTCAGCCGGATGGTGGAGAACAAGCATTAGAGATTGTTGAAGCACTTGTAAGAAGTAACGCTATAGATCTTGTAATTGTTGACTCAGTTGCAGCTCTTGTGCCTAGACAGGAGATTGAAGGTTCGATGGGCGACAGTCATGTCGGTCTTCAAGCTAGATTGATGTCACAAGCTTTAAGAAAGCTTACATCTATTATCTCTAAGACTAATTGTGCAGTAATCTTTATTAACCAGACTCGTATGAAAATTGGAGTACCTTCTTACGTGAATCCTGAAACAACTACCGGTGGTGTAGCCCTTAAGTTCTACTCATCAGTACGTCTGGAAGTAAGAAATGCAGGTGCTATTAAGAGTACAGGTGCAGAAGCTGAAGTTCTTGGAAACAAGGTAAGAGTGAAGATAGTTAAGAACAAGCTTGCTCCTCCATTCAAAACAGTACTCTTCCCAATCATCTTTGGTCAGGGAATCTCTTACAATGATATTCTCATTGATATGGGTGTGAGTCATAATATTATTACAAAGAGTGGATCATGGTATTCATATGGTGATACACGTCTTGGTCAAGGTACTGAGAAGGTTAAGATTTATTTTAATGATAATCCTGAACTTAAGAGTGAAATTGAAAATAAAGTTAGAGCTCTTGTGGCTCCTGAAGACTTTGAAAACGTAGAGAATACAGAAGAATAGATAAAACTGCTATGGTCTCATCTGCTTTGAAGTGGGTGAGACTTTTCTTTTTTTATGCAATATACATTTGAACTTAAACACGGAAAGAAGAGCATCTATATCATATTTGGTGATGGAAAGGCTATTGGTACTTTATCAGGCAAAATATTAAGACGATTCATCGACAATGATGGTGTACTTGCGATTAGTGAATACAATATAGATGACTTTGAGACTGAAGTGCTGCGTTACGGTAGAGAGAGACTGTTCCGTTTCCTTTCCTATAGAGACCGTTCTCTTAAAGAAGCAAGGACATTTCTAAAAGAGTTACCATTATCATATGAGTTCTCAAAGCAACTGATAGATTTCTGTCTTGAAAAGAAATTCCTCAATGACAAACGCTTTGCTGAGATGTTTGTAATCTCAGGAAGAGATAGTCAGCTTAGTAGAAAAGAGCTTCGATACAAGCTTAAAGAGAAAGGAATTAGTCCTGAATATATTGACTATGCTCTTAGTGAGTATTATGATGCTTCTGCTGAGTCAGAGAACCTAAAAGAGAAAGCAGATTATGCTTTTAGACGATATAGAACTGAAGATAAGCGAAAGCATAAACAGAAGTGTCTTGAATTCTTGATTAGGAAAGGCTTTTCATATCATTCAGCAAAGCAGGAAATTGATAAGCGTTTTGATTTCGATGAGGAGTATGAGTTTGATTAGTAAATACGCAATAGCAATACATGGTGGTGCCGGTGTAATCAGTAGAAGTACTGACCCTGAACGAATAGAATCCTATAAGATTGGCTTAACTGAAGCTCTTCAAGCAGGTGTATTGGTTTTGAAAAGTGGTGGTACAGCTTTGGATGCAACGATAGAAGCGGTAAGGTCCATGGAGGACAACCCGTTATTTAATGCCGGTGTGGGAGCTGTATATAATGCAGATGGAAAACATGAGTTGGATGCTTCGCTTATGGATGGTAATAATCTTAAGTGTGGAGCAGTTACAGGAGTGAAAACTACTAAGAATCCTATCCTACTTGCAAAAAAAGTTATGGAAGAATCCGAGCATATTTTACTATGTGGAGATGGAGCAGATAAGTTTGCAAGTCTACACGGACTTGAACAGGTAGAGAACTACTATTTTGATACTGAATATCGGTATAATGCTTGGTTAAAGGCAAAATCAGAAGGTAAGATTATTCTTGATCATACCGCTGATAGCAATGTCTCACTCGGTACTGTTGGTGCTGTTGCGTTGGATATTAAAGGTAACCTTGCAACTTCTACTTCGACCGGTGGAATGACTAACAAGAAATTCATGCGTATCGGTGATACTCCAATTATTGGGGCAGGAACTTATGCGAACAATGAAACATGTGCTGTTTCTTGCACAGGAATCGGAGAGCTATTTATGACCGGCTGTACTGCTTATGATATTCATGCTAAGATGACATATCTTGGATTAGGACTTGAAGATGCTGCTGATTATACTATTGGTGAGCTTCCTGATGGAGCTGGAGGATTCATAGCCATTGACAACAATGGAACTATTGTAATGCCTTATAACTCATTAGGGATGTTTAGAGGAAAAGCTGATAGTAGTGGTCTGATTGAAGTTGCAATTTGGGAGTGATTATGAGAAAACTAATGCTGGTCGTAATATCTTTAATTGCTTTAAGTTTAAATAGTATACGTCTTTCAGAGGCATATGATGCAGCCGGATCCGGTGAAGGATTTGATAAACTTGTTGTGCTTCAGCAAGGTGTTACATACTATGGTGGATTGCATCTCGGGCAAACTTTCGATAATGAGACTGACATCTTTTACGGAGACTTTGGAGTAAATACTAAAATTATAGGGAATGGTGCTGTCATTGATTTACAACATGAAAGAATCATGATTGCTTATACAGATATCCAGTTCGAGATATTGGATTGTGTTATAATCAATGGTAATCTTAGGTTTTATGGAAATTCATCCTCGGGTAGTGAAATATATCCTTCAGGTTTAGTTGAGTATGTTACTTTCTATAACAATGATGACTATGCAATTAGAACCTTAGCTTGTGGAAACGATATTACAATTAGAAACAATATCTTCTTTAATGCTGTTAACACAGGAGATGACTTTCTGCAATATAACAGTGAACAAAACGTATTCTTAACTACTGGTGCTAATTTTGCTATAAGTTATCAAGGTACATCAAATCCTGCATCTCAAATCTACGATAACTGGTCCTACTTCTCTAGGGATGCAATAAACCAAAACCCATTATATCACTTCACATTGTATTGCGATTATGGCTGATTCGAGCCTTATCCGTGGCCGGGTTCCGGTACGGAAGCAAGTAATATCTCTGGTCTTGATCCTGAACTTATTGATCCTTTTAACGGTAATTTTAGTCATCAGCAGAACTCCGCAGCTACAGATTATGGATGCCAGTCATTTGTGTTGCCAACAGAAACTAATGCTAGAATTGATAACATTACCGAAGATACGGTATGGGATGGTGGTATCCACTACATTGATAGTGATTTCACAATAGAATCAGGAAGCACACTTATCATAGAGCCGGGTGCAACGATCATGTTTACCGGACATTATCATATAGATGTCCAAGGTGCAATTATTGCAGAAGGTACTCCCGAGAATAGGATTGACTTCAACCACATGAGTAGTGCCAGTTTCACTCCTGACGAGAATACTGAGTTTGCTTGGAATGGTATTAGGTTTAATAATACTTCTGAGCAAAACGAAGCATCCAGTTTCAAGTATTGTGACTTTGCAAATAGTAAGAATATAGCAATAGAAGGTGAAGCTTATTCCGGGCATGGTGGTGTATTTTATGTTGAGAGCTTCAATAAGTTAACAATAGAGAACTGTTCTTTTACGCAAAACTTGGCAAGTAATGGTGCAGTTATTGCCTGTTTTAAAGAATCAGCAGTCAGAATTACTAACAACGTCGCATACAACAATTATGCACTTGTTAGTGGCTCATTCTTGAGAGCTGACTATGCGTTTCCTAAACTCTTAAACAACACTATTACAAACAATGCAGTAATCAACCCTGATACTTACTATAAAACATCTGCTATACATGCTTTTCACTCAAAGCCATTGCTCTACAATAACATTGTAACAAATAACACAACAGCATATATTGAAGATATGCAATTAGTTAACTGTAAGCCTTTCTATACGAAGTACAACCTTGTGAATCAGGCGATTGCAGATGGCACAAACATTAATGCTTCAACAGGATTTTTGGGAGAAGAAGAATACTACTATATGCCAAATCAAGTATCATTAGCTATAAATGCAGGTACATTGAATCCTCAGTACCTTATGATTCCTGAAACAGATTTCCATGGAAACGAGAGAATAGTTGATAACTTCATAGATATAGGGGCTGTTGAGTTCGATAATGCGATTTCTATTGATGAGCAAGTACAACCGGCAACATCACTACAGCTATACCCGATGCCTTTTGCTGAAAACTTGTACGTTAAGTCTGAGAATCAGCTTATCAGAAAAATAGAGATTTATGATATTAAAGGAAGATTAGTCTATAAAGGTGATGAGCTTAATCAAAGAGAATATAAGTTGGATACGAAAGCTTTAGGTGCATCTCCATCAGGTGTATATTTCTACAGTATTAAGACAGATTCAGGTAACCAATCAGGTAAGATTATCAGAGTTAAGTAACCTCTTTTCCTGCCACCATTACTTTGCTTACAGATGGATATGGTGATATAAAGATTAACTCCGAAAGAATACTATCAGCATTCTTTGTGTTCTTAATATCCATGAAGATTAAATCAGCAGACTTACCAACAGTTATTGAGCCTGTCTCCTCTTCGAGGTTAAGTGCTCTAGCTCCACCTAAAGTAGCAGTATAGAACAGCTCTGGGAGCCTTAACAACCCTGTGTTTTGTCTATAAAGCATCATTCGCTGATGGTAGAACATGTCCAATGTAGTTCCTGCTGCAACATCAGAAGCAAGACCAATCTCTAAACCTGCACTCTGTAACCTATCCAGTTTGAATTGACCTGAGTTTAGAAAGAAGTTCGAGTCAGGACAATGAGCAATTCTAGCTCCCTTCTCAGCTAAGAGTTTAACCTCTGAGTCATATAAGTGGATTGCATGACCAAAGATAGTTCGAGGTGTAACCAAACCATGCTTATCATACACTTCTGTGTAATTCTCACAGTCAGGGAACAGTTCTTCAACTTTCTTCAGTTCATTAAGATTCTCGGAAAGATGAGTTTGAATTCTTGCATGATATTTTTCAGATAGAGTACTAATTCCACTCATCAGTTCTCCTGTACATGTTATAGCAAATCTAGGAGTAAAGGCATAATGCATCAATGGTGTGAATTGGTTCCATTTATGGCAAAGCTCCTCAGCATCAGTCAGACTTTCTTCTGTATCTTGTAGTAGGTAATCTGGTGCATTTCTATCCATTTGAACCTGTCCCATGATGAGTCTAAGTCCTGATTTAACTCCCTCTTCAAAGGCAATTTCAGTAGCTAGTTTAGAGGCTGAGACATAAACAGCAGCAGTAGTAGTACCGTTCAATATCAGATTTCTAAAGAAATCTATAGCTGTTTTTCTGGCAAATTCAGGATTAAATGATCTTCCCTCTTCTGGAAACACATAACTATCCAACCACTCCAGTAGGTTATCTTTATAACGTCCTCTAATACGCCATTGTGAAAGATGAGTATGACAATCGATCATCCCAGGAAGACATATAAATTCACTGTAGTCATGATATGGTAATTTACCGGATATTCTATCTGTTATTGATATTATCTTTCCTCCTGCTAGAGTAAGATAAACATCTCTCTTATACTCACAGGTCTCTCTATCAATTGGGTTCAATATATTAGTTTTAATTATCATAATTCACCTCTTTGCAAACATTCTATTATCATTATGAGCTGTTTCATGTAAAGTAATTTATCTTTTTAGGTGAAAGTAACACAAAGCACGACTCTTTTGAGAACACCTGTCGAGAAGATTTATCAAGTCGTAGCTTTAACAAGTTCGAGTATCCTGCTGTCATCTTGAGCGAAATGAGGTACGAATGAAGTCGAACCGACGACCATCGGGAGGAGCTCGCTTGCCGAAGGCGAGCAACTATTTACCTCTCCGAAAACTTTAGTCTCCCAGCTTAAGATGAGCTTATCCCTGAAGCTAAAACTAAAGATAAGTCAATACTCTGAACGTTAATCCACTAAAGTCATCCGAGCGACCCTATCGACTTCGTTCATTTCGTTTCACTACATTGAACTCCGCTCAGGGTGACATGTATCATCACAAACTGATATTTATGGGCTTTTGTGTTCAAAAGTCTGGTAGAACCAGGTGTCATCCCTTGAATCGCTTGTGGATTTCAGACTTTTGTCCATTACTACTCTTATCCACATCGCTTCTCTCAGCAGTAATTAGTGATATAAAATTGGTTTTATCCTGGTGATAAGTTGGTTAAATCTTGGCAATTAGGCCAAGAATAGGCCAAGTGTTTGCCAAGGGTTTACCAAGTGTCTACCAAGAATTACTGCTGGAAGATGAAGGAAAGAGTAATCAGTAGAACAAGCCAGCCACTCACCTTTGGAATGGTTGAAAACCTTGCAAACGGTGACCTCGTAGGTGATGTTGCCAGCTTGTCTGTTTTGCGAGCTAAGCACAATTCCCTTCTTGGAGGGGTACCGTTTTAACGGTGGGGTGTTTCTTCCTTAGATTTGTACATTTGTAAGGTTTTTGAACATTTCAAAGGTTCGGATAGCAGATCTTCAAAGTGGTGATGGACGACAGGTTAATCCAAAGGTTTATAGCAGAGGAAACTAGTACACACAGAAAGAAAACTGGACTTTTTTATGCTTTCATATTTTGTTTGAATATGTCACAAAAATTAGATAGAAATGTACCATTGGCTGAGCGTATGCGTCCTGTAGAACTTGAAGAGATCAAGGGTCAGAACAAGATTCTGGAGTCAGGTTCTTTACTCAGGCAGATGCTTGATACGGGTAAATACAGCTCATTTATTCTTTGGGGACCACCCGGATGTGGGAAGACTACGATTGCAAAGCTTGTAGAGAAGAGCTGTGAGCAGGACTTTATTTATTTTAGTGCTGTGCTTTCCGGAATCAAAGAGGTGCGTCAGGTGATGCAGGAAGCTGATTACCATTTCAAAGTACATAAGAAGAGTACGATACTATTCATTGATGAAATCCATAGATTTAACAAGTCACAACAAGATGCCTTTCTACCATTTGTAGAGTCAGGTGCTATCATCCTTATTGGTGCAACTACAGAGAATCCATCTTTTGAAGTGATTCCTGCATTGTTATCAAGATGTCATGTTTTCGTGCTTGAGATGCACACTGTTGAAAGCTTAACCGAGATTATCAAACAAGCACTTGATAAGCTGGAAGTGACAGCTTCTGATGAAATAGTTGCTTATCTTGCGGATGTAAGCGGGGGAGATGGCAGGCAGGTGATGAACTATCTTGATGCTATCCTGCCTTATCTTCGTAGTGAAGATGAACCAGAACTTGAATTGATTAGTAAAATTCTCACAAGAAAAGCAATGTTTTATGATAAGAATAGGGAGGAGCATTATAATCTTGTCTCAGCATTGCATAAATCTTTACGTGGTAGCGACGCTCAGGCCGGTATTTATTGGCTTGCGCGTATGTTGGAGGCTGGTGAAGACCCAATGTATTTAGTCAGAAGGTTGATTAGGTTTGCTTCCGAAGATGTGGGATTGGCAGATCCGAATGCCTTGCTTCAAGCAATTGCAGTCAAAGATACAATCAAGATGCTTGGAATGCCGGAATCAAATGTTGCCCTTACTCAGCTTGTTGTTTATCTTGCTACTGCACCCAAGAGCAATGCTTGTTATACCGCCTACAAACAGGCAGCAGAGTTAGCAAAGAAGACAAGCACTATGGGAGTGCCTTTGCATTTAAGAAATGCCCCAACTAAGTTGATGAAAGATTTAGGATATAGTAAAGAATACAAATATGCCCATGCTTACAAAAATGCATATGCGTATCAAAAGTGTTTCCCGGATAAGATGGAGGAACAGGAGTTCTATGTGCCTTCAGAGTTTGGATTCGAGAAAGAGATTGAGAAACGTCTTAAATGGTGGAGTAAACTAAAAAAGGAGTAAAACAGAAGTACCAGGAGGTATTATGTTAGGAAGGGCAGTTTCATATACAACCATAGGCATTGATGCGATCAGGATTACAATTGAGAGTGATTCCAGAGGAGGACAAACTCAATTCACTATTGTGGGAATGGCAACAAATAGTGTAAAGGAGAGTAAGGACAGAGTATGTGCAGCCATTAGAAATAGTGGTTGGCGAGTACCTAATCTTAAATATACGATTAACTTAGCTCCCGCTGATGTGAAGAAGGACGGTTCGGCATTAGATTTACCTATTGCAATCTCTTTGCTAACAACTTTGAAAGTGATGGCACCCCAAAGACTTAATGAATATGCACTTATTGGAGAACTCTCACTTGATGGTTCATTGCGTCCGGTGAAAGGTGTCTTGCCAATAGCTGTTCAAGCTGCAAAAGAGAACATAAGAGGGTTGATTGTTCCATCTGAAAATGCGAAAGAAGCAGCTATTGTTGAGGGATTGGATGTTTATCCTGTAGATTCACTTATCGAAGCTGTACAGTTCATTGAAGGTGGAATCAAAATAGAACCCTACCACATAGATAAGACAAAGCTGTTTAATAGTTTAAACTCATTCAATGTAGATATGTATGATGTAAAGGGGCAGTATTTCTCAAAACGAGCATTGGAGGTTGCTGCTGCAGGTGGACATAATCTAATAATGG
Source organism: Cloacimonadales bacterium (SeqCode) (assembly GCA_963677495.2). Lineage (GTDB taxonomy): Bacteria > Cloacimonadota > Cloacimonadia > Cloacimonadales > JAFGVF01 > Zophobacter. The sequence continues at coordinate 450,458 of CAXXOU010000003.1, read as the reverse complement.
TAGGTCCTCCGGGCTCCGGAAAGACAATGCTAGCAAGAAGGTTACCAACTATTCTACCTGATTTAACATTGGAAGAAGCAATCGAAACAACAAAGATTCACTCTGTTTCCGGTTTGTCTTCCCAGATGAAAGAGGGAATAGTTACATCAAGACCATTCAGGTCACCACATCACACTGTTAGTGATATCGCGTTAATTGGTGGTGGTGCTTTTCCTAAACCGGGTGAAGTTTCCTTAGCGCATAATGGAGTTCTGTTTTTGGATGAATTGCCTGAATTCAAGAAGAATGCTCTTGAAGTGCTACGACAGCCTTTGGAAGATGGGATTGTATCCATTTCCAGAGCAGCTCAGAGTCTTGCGTTCCCGGCTCAGTTCATGATGATAGCATCGATGAATCCCTGTCCTTGTGGCTATTTCGGTTGTTCAATACCGGGTCATACATGCAATTGTACTTATCCTATGATAACAAGATATCGAGCTAGGATATCAGGTCCATTGCTTGATAGAATAGATATTCATATTGAGGTGCCTGCTGTTAGTTACCAGGAGCTTAAATCTAAGCCTGCTGGAGAAAAATCGATACATATCAGAGAAAGAGTGAATAAAGCGAGACAGATACAGTTAGATCGCTTTAAAGGTGATAACATCTTTTGTAATGCCCAAATGAGCTCTAAAATGCTGAGAAAATATTGCATCTTAGATGAAGAATGTCATATTTTAATAAAAAAAGCTATTGACTATTCAGGTTTCTCAGCAAGAGTTTACGATAGAATATTGAAGGTGGCACGTACTATAGCTGATTTAAGTGGGGAAAAGGATATAAAACCCGATTTTATTAGTGAAGCTATACAGTATAGATCATTGGATAAAAAGTATTGGAGTTAAAGCATCTATGGATTTTCCGAAGTCATTGGGTGAGTACAAATCAATTGTTTTCTTTACAGGGGCAGGAATGTCCGCTGAGTCCGGTGTGTTTACATATCGGGGAAAGGGAGGACTTTGGCACGAGTACAATTGGCAGGAGTATGCTTGCCAGCGAGCTTATGACAGAAACCCTATGAAAGTTCTTAAGTTCCATGAGATGCGTAGAGGGTTGATAATTGATTGTCAACCACATGCAGGGCATGAAATTATAAGCAAACTAGAGCAAGAGTTTAATGTGTCTATAGTTACACAAAACATTGATGGTATGCATCAGAAAGCCGGAAGTGAAAATGTAATAGAACTCCATGGTAGTCATTGGAGATTGAGATGTCCTAAGCATGGATTAATAGATGACAGAGAAAATAGTACTTATAAAAGCTATAGATGTGGGAAGTGTAATTCTCTTTTAAGACCTGATATAGTCTGGTTTGAGGATTGTTTAAATGAAAATGTAATTAATCGAGCAGTTGAAACTGTTCAAAATGCGGATTTATTTATCAGTATAGGTACGTCAGCTGTAGTGTGGCCTGCAGCGGGAATGCCAAGGTATGCAAAGCAAAATGGTGCATACTGCATTGAGATAAATCCTGAAACAACTGATATGTCTGTTCTTTATGATCTTCACCTGAAATTGAAAGCATCAGAGGGATTAGAAGAACTATTTAATAGTGAGTTGAGAGGATAACAATGAAAAGACATCTTATATTTATTACACTATTATTATCTACGATTTTCTTAAATGCACTTTATGTAGAGATAGGTGCCGAAGATACAACGACTTATGATACACCTGTATGTGGTGTCTGCGATTATGGTTGGTCTCAATCAATCTATCGACAAGATGAGATAGGTGAATCAAAAGTTATTTATCAGATAGCATATAACGTAAGTAACAATCCTAGTTTCTATACTTTCATGAATCAGAAAATCTATATGAAGACAATTGTAGATACGATTTTTGATAATAGTAACTATCCTGCCCCTGAGAGTAGCGGTTATGACCTTGTGTTTGAAGGTAATATTGCATTCAATGGTAACTGGAATAATATTACCTTAGATACTCCATATACTTACGATGGTATCCATTCATTAAGTATAATCTGGGTTAATGAGGATGGTCATTTTAATGGAGCTGTCCGGTATTTTATCATAAAAATACTTATATGAATCCAAGACTTAAGTATCGAAATAGTGATAATTCATTTCCAGCGACACAAGGTATTGTCCTTAATCGAGTGCCATCGATTAGAATGTATTACTATGAAGCTACAGCACCTGTTGTGCCTTTTGATTTATATCCTGTTAATAACTCATATGATGTTCATAAAACTTCAGGATTATACTGGCAAAACGGCTCTTCAACCCAGTCAAATGTAGTATACTTCGGAACTGAAGAAGATGATCTTGAGATCTTGTATATGGGACCGGCAATAGAAACATTATCTAATAGTGAATTAGGTGGTATGCTACAGCAAACTGTAACTTATTATTACAAGATAGATGCTCAGAATGCCCATGGAACAACTACTACTGGTGTTAAATCGTTTACTGTTGAAGACAATGAGAGTATAATGACAGTTGGAACCGGTATGTCAGTCTTAGGAGGATTCCCATGGGAACCGCAAGATAGATATAGCTATACTCAATCAATATATCATGATGTTGAAGTTGCAAGGGGTGATGTTATTACTGCACTATCATATTTCTGGACCGGTTATTCACTATTTTCAAATCATGTTCAGATATATATGGGATATACTGAAGATGAGTTCTTCTGGAGTACTACATCATGGGTTCCTGAAGAGGATTTGACTCTTGTTTTTGATGGTATTGTAAATAGTGTAGATTCGCATACATGGCTAAAGATAGAACTTGATCAGGCGTTTGTGTTGGAAGATGACAGACATGTTGTTATAGCGTTTATTGAGGATACGAATCTGCATGAAACTAATGCTGATAATTTTAGATGTACTTCCACATCAACAACTAGAAGTTTACACTACTCATCCAACTCTATTGTCCCTTCTATTGCATATCCACCGGTTGGAGAAGCAAGGTATTACTTGCCTAATACTAAGATTCATTTTTTAGACACAGACAGAGTTAGTTATTTGAATGATAGTTTTGAGGAGAATACTTCATTCGATACTGAGTTTACACCATGGGTAACTTTAGATTTAGATCAGGATTTTACTACAACATATGAAGGTTCAACATTCCCAAATGATGGAGAGTTAAAAGGATTTATGGTCTTAAACCCATTCCAGGTGAATCCGCTTGTTGCAGGCACTAATCCACATTTCGGACAAAAGATGGCAGTATCATTCCCTGCACAGAATGGTGACACAAATGACTGGTTGATCTCTCCACTCCTAGATACACCACAATTCTACATTGGAGATCTTGATTCTCTTGATGTAAAATTTTATGCCAAGAGTCATATTCTTGAGGGAGAGTCCAGAGCAATAATGAATCTTAAATACTCAGACGGTAGTTTAGATCCAAACGACTTTAGTTTTGTTCCAACTCACCTTACACCGATACTTGTAGATACTAATTGGACTCTGTTTGAAGCACAGGTTCCTATTCCAGAAACTGAGCAAGTAAGGTTTGCTATTCAAGCAACAACCAATGGTGTAGCAGCTTTGTATGTTGATGATGTAGAAATGTTTATTTCGCTAGAACATGTACCGAATGAAGAGGATACAAATCCCAGGATACCAAATAACTTAATAACATCTAATTATCCGAATCCTTTTAATCCAGACACTTCAATAAGTTTTACAGTCCCTAAAGCAGGTAATGTAAAATTGACAGTGTTTAATATTCTTGGACAAGAGATAGTTGAACTTACAAATCAAAACTATTTGGCAGGAACGCATACCGTTAATTGGAATGGAACAGATTCAAACAATCAACCTGTGACTAGTGGAATTTATTTTTATAAAGTCTCCTCTGGAAATCAAAAAGCAACAGGCAAAATGGTGTTGATGAAATAGAGATTTAAGCAATAGTAATAGGGTACCAAGAAATTGGTACCCTATTTTCGATAACGCAAATTAATGAATCTGATTCTGTCATTTATTTCTAAAAAATGTTCCTTCTTACTAATTCATTTGCAATATCATAAATAAACATCTAGTTTTGTTGCTGACAGAAAGCTTGACAAAAACTAATATCAATAGTTATAAGAAGAAATTACTACAGTCTGTATATAATTATGGAGGTTATAAATGAAAAAAGTAGTTTTAGTTGTTATGATAGCAGCTTTATTGTCTGTTAGCTTATGGGCGGGAATTCCGGTTTGTAAGGAAGCATCAGTCGTAGAACAAATTTCTTCATCAGAAGTAATGGTTCAGGCAAGCGGTATTTACAAATCAAGTATTCCTAAAGCAAAAAAAGCTAAGAAAGACGTTGAAAAGAATGGTGTAACAAGAGCTCTCGAAGATGGCAGAAAATCTGCTGTATACTTCGTACTTACAGGTGGAACAGATCCACTTCTTTCAAATGCAGATGAAAGATCTAAATTCGATAGTGTAATTGAAGACTTTTTATCAAGTTCAAACGTAACAAAGTATATCTCTTGGGAATCACCAAAGATGCTTAAAAGCGTTTCTATCGATGGTGGCAAAGGTCGTAAAATCACAAAAGGTTACAAAGTTAATGTAGGACTCCTTAAGCAGGATCTTGCAGCTAAAGGTGTTGTAATGGGATCAAGTGACCTTGCTGATTCTATTGGAAATCCTGTAATCATGGTTCTTCCTGCTACAAGCAAAGGTCAGAATCCTGTTGAAATGCTTAGAAATGACCCTACTGTGAAACACTCAGCTTCAGTTATCGAAAGTTATCTTACTTCACGTCAATATGAAGTTTCAGTTCCAGAGCAGATGGACCAAATCAATGCTCTTAATGAAGCTCAGATGGATCTTGGTGGACAGGAAGAAGATTATGCTTATCAATTAGCTTTATCTATCGGTTCTGACGTTTATATCACTTATAGTGGTTCAGTTGAAGAAGCAGGTTATGGTGCACAGAAATTTGCTGTACAGGTTCGTGCTTATGAAACAACAACTGGTCGTCTTCTTGGTACAGAAACTGGTTATTCAAGAGAACGTAAAGGTGACATCATGGTTTCTATCGAAGAAGCTTTAAGTCAACCAATCGCTAATGTTCTTAACAGAATTAATAACTATTGGAAAACAGATTTAGCTAAAGGTCTTCAGTATAAAGTTATCGTAGCTATCGATACTGGTTTTGATGAGGACGAGATTGAAGAGATTCAGTTTGCTTTCATGGATGCTGTTGAAGAGATGTCTAAGAAATCAAAAGAAAACATCGTAACAGATCAGACTATCGATTATCTCGTATGGGCTGATGCTGAGAAATATGGTAAATCAAGTAAAGTTTATCGTGGAATCAAGAAAGCTTTCAAAGAAGCAGGTCTTGACGGTGGTTTAAAGAGAGTTAATATTAACCGTAAACTTATCCTTCTGAAAGTTGTTTATGAATAGACAAAGGGGTTCTCAAATGAAGAAACTTACCCTTATTTTAATGCTATGTGGAATAGCAATGCTCTTTGCTGCTCCGGTATGGTATGATAATCCACAGGCTGCCGGTTATCCTCACAATGCCTATTTCATAGGTGGTGGTATGGGTTCAACTCATGAAGAAGCCAGAATGGATGCCTTCTCTAATATTGCAGGTCAGATGGAAACAACTGTGAAAGACCAGATTTCTGTTCTTACATCAAGCTTGCAGATTAATGATGAAGAGTTCTTCTCAGAAGTTATGTCTCGTGCCAGCGAAGTTACTGTTCAAGGTAATTTAAAAGGTGCAGAGATTGTTAAGAGAGAACAGGAAGGTAACTCACATTACATTCTTGTTGTTCTTGAAAAAGATAAGCTCTTAACAGCTATGAGAGAAGAGTTAGACCCATTATGGGATTCTATTACATCTCTTTATGATAGTGCTCAGTCTGCTGTGGAAGATGGTAATCTCGTTGCAGCTATTGAAGATTATGTTAGTTGTGAGCAGATGATTACAGTTTTCTACTCAAAGAAATCACTTTATGATAACCTTTCCGGTACACCTTATGAACTTGATAAGACTATCACTTTTGCTAAAGTTGATAGTGAAATCAGAAATCTAGTTACAAGCATGAAGATTGAAGTTGTAGAAGGTGACAACCAGGTTGGTAAATCAGGTTCAATGCTCCAAAACCCAATCGTTTTTGAAGTTACTACAAAGATGAAGGGCGATAGAGTACCTCTTTCAAATATCCCTGTTGCAATCTATCAGGATAAAGAGGTAATTGAACGAGGTTTCACTGATGAAGAAGGCCGTTACGAAGCTTATCTTAAAGCATTAGGTAATGACGAACGTGGTAAATATCGTGGTAAAATCAGTATGTATCAAATTCCTCGTGCTTATGCTAAGAAAGCAAAAGGTTTCGAAGACACTGCTAAGTTTAAGATCGTTGAAAAGACTCCTGTTTCATTCACTCTAAACGTTTATGATACGAAGGGAAGAAGAATGCCCAAAGTATATGATAAGGTTTCTAAAGGTGTAACTAAGCTTGGTTATATCGTTAGCGATAACTCTCCTCTATTACTTGAAGGTATTGTTGATGTTATCGACGTGAAAGAGATTGAAGGTGCTGCAGCAATGCAGACAATGGTTACAACTGAGGTTTCTCTTGAATTAAGAACTAAGTATAACAACAAGGCTGTAGGAAACTACACACTTGAAGCTAAGGGATTAAGTAAGAAGAACGAAAAAGACGCTATCAAGAAATCATATAACAAAATTAAAATTAAAAAGCGTGACTTTAATGAGATGATCGCTGATGCCAATATCGATGAGATTCTTGCTGCAAACAGTCGTGAAAGACTTACTGAAGCCAAGAACTTATATAATACAGGTAATCCAAGAGATGCTCTTGCTGTTCTAACAACTGTAACACACGGTGATGCTGAGATTAAAGAGGCTGCTCAAATGGTTTCTAAAATCAGAAAAGAGCTTGCTGCTGTTGCTACTGCGAGAAGAAAAGCTGCTCTTGAGAAAAGAGAAAAAGAGCGTCAACTTGAGCTTGAAAAAGCTAAACTTGATTATCAGAAAGAAACTATGCAGATGGTTCTTGATCATGAGAAAGATAAAGAACAGCTGAAGATTGATAAAATCAAAGCTAAGAAGCAGAAAAGAAATATTAATTTCATCTTTGACTTCTAAACTACTGCTTAGACAATAGATTAAAGCCTGCTGAGCAATCAGCAGGCTTTTCTTATTAAATCTTCATTGCACTCTCATAATAAAGCGACAAAACTACTCTGACTCCTGGGAGTCTCTTGGGCAATCCCTGTTCAGATTACTAGGAGACTGCCTTGAAGAAGACAGGAAAAAGAATAGCAAAACTTAGTTATTATGATAGGGCAATGAAGGTCAAATCAGTCTTTAAAAAAAGTTATTTTACTTTCTTAGCAACTAAAATGTATGACAGAGGAAGCATTATATCCAGACTCTCTACCCATTTCAATCCATTTGAGATGTCATGAGAATACTCATCAAAGCTTTGCATAATAAAGCCATTACTCATTATGGCATTAAGGATAGTGCTTAGTGTATGTTCAAACTCATAGCAATCTTCGCTTACATAGTCAGCACCTCCGTAATAATCTATACCGTCATTATAGACTTGATAGCCTTCAGTAAAATAAGTATACTTAATCTCCGGAGCACCTGTTTCTGCAGTTACATCCCATGGTAAAACTTGTGAGAAAGGGTGAGATTCGTATATGAAGAGTTTACCATTAGCTCTTAGTAACCGGTTAGCAACAGCGAAGAACTCTTTTAAATCGGGTAACCAGACTAAAGCTCCGATTGTAATATAGACAATATCGAATTGCTCATTATACTCATTTGGTATCTCAAATACATCTGATTGATAAAATTCTACAGGAATAGAAAACTTCTCAGCTCTTCTATTACCATCTTTGATAGCTTCATCTGCAATATCAAAGCCTACACATCTACCAGCTCCTAAACGTTTAAGAGAAAGAAGTTCAAGACCGTTATTGCAACAAAGATGCACAATGTTTTTATCAATAATATTGAGCTTTTTAAGTGCTTCCAGTTCAATTTTATCTTGGATAATAAAATCAGAATTGGAAAACTCTTTATCCCATTCTTCATCTTTGGCTTTACGGTGATAGGGCATAACCTCGTTCCAGGCTTTGCGATTCGCTTGTCTGATTGTTTTGTTATCTACCATAATCTCCTCCTATGGTTCAGGAGATTAGGTTATTAATTGATTTTCTTGCCAATCTCCAAGGCTAAATTGAATGCTTTTGTGTTATAGTCAAGAATTGTTTCCAGCTCAGGATAAGAGATATTCTCAATCTGTTGGACAGTTCTATCCACTACTGTGAAAATATCAACAAAACTGAGGCTGTTTTGCTCAAACAGTGCTAAAGCTGCCTCATTCGCTGCATTCATAACAGTTGGAAGAATTCCACCTGATTTTGCAACTTCAAGGGCAAGCTTGAAGAGAGGGTATCTTTTGAAATCTACTTCCTTGAATGTAAGGTCAGACATTTGAAGTAGATTAGTTTTAACATTGTCGGATTCAATACGATTAGGATAGCTAAAAGCGTAAAGTATAGGTAGCTCCATGGATGGATTACTCATTTGAGCGAGAATAGAACCATCAATGAACTCCACCATAGAATGAATGATTGATTGGGGATGTATGATTGCATCGATTCTATCATAGTCGATATTAAAGAGCCACTTAGCTTCAATGCATTCCAAGCCTTTATTCATCATCGTAGCAGAATCTATAGTAACTTTTATTCCCATATCCCAGACTGGATGCTGAGTAGCGTCTTTGAAGGTTATATGTTTAAATTCATTTAGAGGTAAGTCTCTAAAAGCTCCACCTGATGCTGTGATATGTAGCTTTCTTATCTCATCATTTCTGTGATTGCCAATTGCTTGGAGTAGCGCACTGTGTTCACTATCAACTGGGAGTATAATATTCCCATTCGCTTTAGCCATTTCAGTAAGAAGATGCCCACCAAGTACTAATGATTCTTTGTTAGCTAGTGCTAGTTTTCTACCTGCTCTAAGTACATGATACGACGTTAGGAGTCCATTTGACCCTGGCATAGCATTAAGGAATATATCATAATCAATATCATAGATGAGAGTATAGAGCTCATCCGCTCCATAATAGGTGTTATTAGGAAGAGAAGAACCGGTAGGTTTTTGCCTACCGGTCAAAACTAGTTTATCAATATTAAACTCGTTACATAGAGTTTGAAGTTTGTCACTATTGCTATGTGCAGTTGCTAATACAATCTCGAAATCGTCACTGTGCTCACGTACAATCTTAATTGCTGATGAGCCAATCGAGCCTGTTATACCGGCAATAGCAATCTTGAGTTTGATCGACACTTAAAACTTAACTCCGGCGGAGATTCTATGTGAATTGTCTAAATCTTCCTCTATCTCATGCTCGTAAGCATAAGTAATCATGTAGTTATTATATTGAAAACCTAAACCTGCAGTGATATTATCTACATCATATCCAAGAAGCACTTGGAGAGTTTCCACTGGAGCATATTCAATACCTGCATGGAAATCTAAACCCAAGTCTCCCATCTGAGCTGTTATATCATCTTCAGGGAAATCAGATATTATCTCTGTCATTGCTATAAGTCTAAATGAATCTAAACCTTTCTTTGATAGTTTTTTTGCATAGCTAAACTCTAGATCAGCTGATGGCATAACTAATTCGTTATCAGCATCTGCCCAGATTATTTGTGTGGTGAAAGCATCGTTAAACTTTAGTCCCCCTGTAAAATCATTATTGAATTTATATAGAAGTCCAAGATCAATTCCGAAGCCATAACCGTTTTCTTCGGCTAAATCTCTGTAAGCCAGCTTTGGAGTAACACCAATTGAGAACTTATCATTAATCACACGACCATATCCGAAATAGAGGATGTAATCACTATTATCTACATATCTATCAACATATGGTTTATTGATTGAAGATAGCTCTCCATCCTCATCTTCAAGCTTAGTAATAGGAATGTCATTGATTCCAATTCTAGTGAGTACAGCTGAGAATGGCAGATTTGAGTTACCATTAAAACTAATTGTATCATATTTGAGTAAGCCATCATACTCTTCAGCATGCATAAACTCAGCATTAAATGTATTATTGAATGGAATTAATGCAGGATTGCGAACAGCTGTAGCTGTTGTGTTATAGTCAGTTACTCCTGTATTGCCAAGAGCATAGTTTCTAACTCCGGCACGAAGTCTAAAGATTTCTCCAGCATATTTATCGGCTAAAAGAGTGCTTGTTACCAGCACTACTAACAGTATTATTATTATCTTTTTCATATTATCTCTCTTAAAGTACTAATTCAATGTAAGAACCTTTAATCTTTTTCAGGTCTCCGGTATTAAAGGATATAGTTAATATAGCTGAAATATCCTTACCGTCAACACTCAAGATTACACCTTCGCCATACTCCTCATGACGGACTTTTTGGCCAACCTTAAATAACTTCTCACTTTCCAGAACAATTTTCGGTCGCGTACTCCTTCTTCTTTTAGAGATAATAGGGTATGAAAAAGAACTTTCTTTTTCGATTAAGCTATCTGGTATATCACTTATAAATCTACTTTCCATGCTGGCATTCAATGAACCATAGGAACGTCTTAAATCACATCTTGTCATGATTAGCTCTTTCTTTGCTCTAGTTATTCCAACATAGAACAAGCGTCGTTCCTCCTCCACTTCGCTTTCGCTCCCGGTGGACATTGCATGAGGAAGCAAATCTTCTTCAATTCCGACAATATAGACAACATCAAACTCTAAACCTTTGGCATTGTGAAGTGTCATCAGTTTGACTGAATTATTTTTGTCTGCCATTCTATCAACATTAGTTTGTAGACTTATGTTTTGTATAAAGTCTTCAAGAACAGCTTCTTCGCCAGTCTCATTTTTGTATCTTTCACAGTATTCGTCAACAGAATTAAGAAATTCTTTAATATTTTCAACTCGAGATAAGTCTTGAGGATCGTTGGTTGAATTATATTTTTTTATAAATCCTAAGTCAGTGATAACATTGCGAATAAATGTTTTTAAAGTCTCCTCTTCTCTCTGTTTCTGCCATGAGAGGAGCAAATCTCTAAATGGTATTACTTTCTTAATAATAGATTTGCTTAAGTTCGCAGATTCATCTAACCGTAGAATGCTATCATATAGAGAAAGTTTTTGATTGGCTGCATAGGAAATTAATGTGCTAATAGATTTATTGCCAATACCTCTGGTGGGATTATTTATAATTCTTAAGCAACTTTCAGTATCAAAGGGATTTACCATGACTCTAAAATATGCTAAAATATCCTTTATTTCTTTTCTTTGGTAGAAGTTCACTGTACCAACTAAAGTATATGGAACACCATGCTCCATAAAGATGGACTCGAAAAGTCTAGATTGCGAGTTGGTTCTATATAGTACAGCAAAACTCTGCCATGATTTGTATACGTTCTCAGCTTTTTGTAGTATACTATCGGCAACGTATTTAGCTTCATCGATATCACGATCTAAGACTTTGTAGAAAGGTTTTTGCTCTCCATGAATCTCTGTTCTTAGTTCTTTTGGATGTCTTGAACTATTCTTCTCAATCAAAGCATTGCCTACTTTCAAGATTGGTAGAATAGATCTATAATTTTGCTCTAATCGGACTATCTTTGCATCCTTGAAGTCTTGCTCAAAACCAAGGATGTTTCGTATTGTAGCTCCACGCCAGCTGTATATTGCTTGGTCATCATCACCGACAACACAGAGGTTTAGTTTCCCTGCTGCAAGTAACTTAATAAGCATGAACTGTAGGTAATTTGTATCCTGATATTCATCCACCATCACATATGGGAACATACGATTGTACTTTTCTCTAATATCTTTGTGGTTTTTGAGTATATTGTAAGTATATATCATTATGTCATCAAAATCGACAGCAGCGTTAGCTACTAAATGCTTTTGATACTCAGTATATACATTCTTGAATGTTCGCAAGAATGGATTGCTCATATCTACTTCTAAGTCTTTCGGCATCATCAAGTTGTTTTTTTGCTTTGATATAAGGTTCAGTACTTTCCCTACATTGAATAGTTTGGGATCTACCTGTAGTGTCTTATAGAGTTTTTTAAGCAATGCTTTCTGGTCATCAGCATCATATATTGTAAAGTTTCTCGTTGCGAAAGGTAACAACTCTGATTCTCGTCTCAATATTCTTAAGCAAACAGAGTGAAAAGTCCCTACCCATAGATTTTGAGTGTTGATTCTAACTAGTGCTTCAAGTCGTTCCTGAAGTTCATGGGCAGCTTTATTGGTAAATGTTACTATTAATATATTCCAAGGAGCAATATTCTTTTCTAAAATAAGATAAGCGGCCCGGTGTATAACTGACCTGGTCTTACCACTACCTGCACCTGCAAGTACTAATAATGGACCTTCAGTTGTAGTAACTACCTCTTGTTGTTCTGGATTTAGATTCTGTAAGATTGGATGCATTATTACATTCTACCGGACTTAGGCTCACTAATGGAACCTTCCAATACTCCTTCACTATAAATTCTATATCCTGAAATCTTATAATAGTAATAGATACCACTAATGACATCATGGTCCTCAAACTCTAGCTCTTCAACAGCACTATTAGGTATACCAGGTCCATTAACATTTGTAGGGTTATCTATTAAGCGCACGTATTGACCACTATGTGATAGACTTCTATAAATATAATAACCATCACAATCCATCATATCAAGTGGATTCCAGCTTACGACCAGTACTCCGCTTCTCTGAGTAACAGACCAATTATCTGAAATAATAACTGATGGAGCTTTCTTATTGTGCAAAGGATTATCTTCTTTTAGTGAGCATGCAATAAACAACGTGCATACAATCAATAACATTATTAACTTCTTCATTAAAACCTCAATTCTATTCCGGTAGGTGTTAATAGTATTCGTCTTGAAGCATTATCTTTCAATAGCTTATTCCATAACTGAGCATTATAACCTTCAGTAGATTGAGCTGAATCATAGAGATTGTAACCCCAAACCAGACCATAAAGACCTAACAGTGCCATAGATAATGTGTATGGTTCCAATGCCTCATCATAAAGAGAATTAATTTCATCAACCTGAGTTGCATTCTTGTATTTATCATACTTATCCATTGCACGCGTATAAAGGAAAAGACATCCTCCTAAAGCGACTATCTCAACGCCTAATATCACCTGCCCACGAATATAACTATGGGCAGAAATCTGTCCCCATCCCGGGACAAAGGCTGATTTGATCATGTTAGATGTGATTGATTGTTTGTTCATATTGTAGATCTGTAGCAGTTCTTGCCTTTCCTCTCTATCAATCCTATGACTAATTCGTTGTTCATAGTTTTCCCAGTTGTATTTGTAGGGATTAGTGAACTCGTTTATATCAAACTCATTTGCTAAAATTATGTTCAAACAAACAATCAGAATAATTACTAACGATACTTTTTTCATTTCCCTACTCCTTCATCAGTGATTCTGAAATTTTGTTTAGTGGTAAAATTGTCTTTTCTTTAACACTTACTTGCCAAACATAGAAGAAATCTCTTCCAGGAGTGAAGATATCATATCTTACTTCATACTTATAGCGTCCGGTTGATCTCATAATCTTCCAGTCACTTACCGATACTTCACCCTCTTCATACTGTGTTTTTAGGTAAGTAATCTTTCTATTAATCTTTTTATCTAAAATGCCTTTCTTGTAATCTCTAAGAATTTTTGAGACGAATTCTATCGGATTTTCCTCAGCTTTTTTCAGGTTTTTTGCAACAGTAAGACGTTCTTTGTATTCAGGTAAAGGGTCCAAACCGTATGCTTCTTCATAAAGCGGAATAGCTTTGGAATATTCTCTTAGATTTTCAAACGATATTCCTTTGTCTATCAATGTTCTAGCATAAGCTACAGCATCAATTGTATCATTTATTTCAGCAATCCTCTTTGCTGCAGGTTCGTAATCCGGAATTATTAAAAAAGCCATTTGGTATAATGTGATTGCATTTTCAAATTTACGATATGAAACCATCTCATTTCCACGATTTATGAAACTTTCGGCATACATTACAAGCTTCTCTTTTATTCGTTCTTTCTCGCTTGGTGCATACTCCATTGCAAGATTAAATTGCTCTCTAGCTATAAGATATTTTTCGAACCTGATATTTAAATCTGCTTTTTCTTCATAGAGATGAGATATCGTTAGGTATATATCATCATTCTTTCCGATAGGATACTTTTCTATCTCGAAAAGAAAATCAAGTCCCTTATCTGCATCAACTTCGTCTCTCATTGTGTAAGCATCTTTGATGAAATTAATGACAAATCCAGCCATTAATGCTCTCGCAGATACTTCATAGTTAGAATCAGGAAAATGATTATACAGTTCCATATAATTAGGCAAAGACTTCTTATAGGATTGTGTCCGATCTATATCATATTCTATACGTCTGAATAGTATTTCCGGTACGTACTTAGAAGTAGGAACAACATCAACTATTCTTTTTAGATAATCCCATCCGGTTTCATTATCCTTTTGACCAAAACTCTCTTCGGCTTGTTTGTAGTATGCTTCAGCAAGAAGAATATCTGCTTCATCTGAATTTGCTAGAATGGCTAATCTTTCAGCGAAGACGTAATTTTCTTTCTCTAGTGCTAGTTTTGCAAGTTCCAAATAGCTTTCGGATCGAAACATCTCTGCTTCAGTTCGATATGCTCCATTCTTCGCATAACGAAGGAAGTCATCATAAGCTAGAACTGCTGATATATACTTCTCTTTGTTATATATGGTTTCAACTGTTGCCAGTCTATTTCTTTCACAACCGGTAATAACTATTATCAGGAAACTAAGTACAACTAATAATTTCACCTTCATTTGCTATTTCGACCCCATTATTCTTGCTTGTAGTTATATATTGTTCGATTTCTTCCGTAATACCATGATTAAGGATTATCCTTTTTATCCTGGTCTCACATAGACTCTTAATCTCTTCTAAAGTTGTATGGATTGCATCTACAATCACACAATCGACATCATTTATGTATTTGCTTAAATGTTTTAAGTCAGGAACATCAGAACTGTATATCAACTTTCTACCACCATCACTTATTAAGAAAGAGAATGAGTTCATTGAATTATCCAGTTGATATTGCTTAATAAGTGATGTATAACCTATTAAATGTTCATTTTTAATTGCTTTTATCTGGTTAAAATCATCACTAATCTCATTCATCTCTTTTATAGCTAATTCAAAATGAAACTTGTCTTCAAACAGATAAAAGTCACGTAGAATCCTTAACAGTCGTTCTCTATCTTCAGGGACATAGACTGTTAAGGGTTTAGTTCTTTTTTGTAGATATAGCATCTGCAGAAGCATAGGTAAACCACTAGCATGATCAGGATGCATGTGGCTAATCACAACCACATCAAGATAATCCGGAGAAAACTCCAGTTCAAGAAGTTTATATGTAGTTCCTTCACCACAGTCAAAAAGAATATTACCAATGCTCATTTCAGCTAATATAGCTGCTTGTCCCTTGCCAACTACAGGTAACCCGGAACCAGACCCAAGAATTCTTAACTGCATTCGTTACTTTTTCTTCTTCTGATTTTCAGGAACAACGATTGGTACTTGGTCTAGTTTTGAACCAAAAATAATAAACGCTACTGAGAAGATTACTGTTGAGACAATCATCAATGGTAAAGAACGGATTTTAAAAACGATCATAGCAGTAATAATAATCAGTAGATTTATGATATAGATGAATATAGCTGTAATTTTTGCTGAGCCCAGCACTGTATGCATTCTATGAGTAGAATGATCTTTACCACCTTGCATAACATGTCTGCCATCTCTTTTCCTTGTGAAACTCACAAGACTAATATCAAAAATAGAATAACTAAGCATTAAAACAGGTAATAAGTAATAGAACTTGTTCTGAGCTGTATTGCTGGCAAACTGTGCCATCTGAATACCCATTGAAGAGAGAAAGTATCCGATAAACATACTTCCTGCATCACCCAGAAACATTTTAGCCGGATTAAAGTTGTAAGGTAGAAAACCAAATAGTGCACCTGAGAAAGTCAAAGAGACAAGCCCCATAAAGCGCATAACTTCATTCTGACTACCACTGTTAATGATCGTAAAACCAAAGAAGCCCAATCCAATTATTCCGGCCATACCGGTAATAATACCATCCATATTATCAAGAAAGTTAAAGGCATTCATTAAGCCAACCATCCAAATCAAAAGAATTGGAATTGTAATATATTCTGAGCCAAACATTGTGATAAGTTCAACTTTCTGGTAATTAGTAAAGATAAATACTAGAGCACAAATAATCTGACCCATCAGTTTAATCTGGGGTTTCATCCCCATCTTATCATCAATCACGCCTATAAGAAATATTATCAAAGCACCGGCTAAGAATCCCACTAAATTTCTATCCAATACAACATGATAATTTATTATACTTTCAAAAATTACCATCACCAGGAATCCGGTAAATACTGCGGCTCCACCTAAAAGAGGGGTTGCTTTCTTATGTACTTTCCTAGCATTGGGTTGATCAACAAAGTTGATGTTAATTGCGAATTTTTGTATAAAAGGTGTTAGTGCATATACGAGCACCAACGACATTCCAAATAAGAGAAAGTAATGATATATATTGACTTCCATTAATAAAGCTCCAGTTTAATTTCTTTCAAGCATGTTTTTCGATATTGTGCTATTTGTCAAAGACTTTACGAGCAAAGACGGTAATTACGTAAAGCTTTAACAGTTCGATTATTTCCTGTCGCCAACTGAAAGGTACAAAGCAGTTGCCAATTTCACTACATTCTTATCTGTTTGCTCAAGTCTTCCACAGACAATATCAGCTATATTACGTACTATCTTATATCCAATGTTAACATTGTTTGAAACTATCTCTTCAAAGTTTTCACCGGATAGCTCAAAGACTGTGCAATCTTCTCCTGCAATAACATTAGCAGTTCTTAAACCATTTGTTATAAGACCGTTTTCACCAAAACTGGGCATGAAATCACCGGTTAATGTAGCTAATCGCTTTGCTTCTGCATTATGGTTATCAAGAATATCCATTACAAGATTCTTTGTAATAAACACTTTCCCGGATGTTAGGATGTATAATCGAGAACCTTCTGTATTTTCTTCAATGATTAAGTCTCCAGAAACATATTGTTTAGGTTCCAGATAAGCTTCCACTACCTCTAATTGATCTTTATCTAAGCTTTTAAATATTCTTGTTTTCGAAAAATCAGGTTTCATAAGGACTCCTTATAGCACCAATACTTTGTGGTTGGATTTGATTCGGAAATCCTTCTCAGGATGTATCGTTATTAACTCATTTTTATCTGCATTCACAGATTTCGCTTTCGCTAGAGTTGCTTTTATATATTCATCAATTGCCGAACTATCATCCGAGAATATATCATTCAGTTTTAAGTCCTGTTGATAATCAATTAAACCAATTGCAATCCGATTCATCTCCTCCCAAAAATGTGTGTGCAGATCACCGAAAGTTTGTCCGACAAGTTTATCAGGTACATCTATAAGTTCCATACTGTGGTCATACTCTTTTAAAAGTTTTTCGATTATAGATACAGCACAATCACTCTCAGGGTTATTTGCTAATATATATCCGCTCAACTCATCATAAACAAGTATCTCATCCACTCCTGAACGTCTTAAAAGATGTTTCTTGGAAGCATTTAACAGCTGAACAGTAAGCTTAACATCAGGATTTACATACTTCACTGTGTTAACAACAACTATTGTATAATCATCTGCCATCTCGCGTGAGTTCTGCTCATCGCTCATAATGAACACACGCTCTGCTGAGCTTATACTCGCTCGATTCAATATCTCTACTTGTGTCTGATCTCCTCTGACAAACTGTAGATTCAGTTTAGTGAATTTGCTCTGTATACTCTCAAATATCTCAACAGAATGGTTTCCAACAAGCACAATACTCTTGTTGAAACTCTTCTTCTCCTGAAAAGCTTTCAACATATATTCAGTGGAACTATTAATTCCACATATCACGAAATGTCCGTTTAGTTTTACTTTTTTCAAACCCTTCGCTCCTTTCAATTTGTCTTCTACAAACACTGAAGCCAAAATAGCTGTAAAGATTGTTAAACTACAGAAACCAAAGATAATTAGAATTGTTCCAATTACTCTTCCACCGGATGTGATAGGCACGATATCACCATAACCAATTGTTGTAACAGTTACGATTCCCCACCAAATTGCATCAGCAAAAGTGTGGATAAGTGTGTCCGGATGGTTGTGTTCAAATAGGTAAAGAAGTGTGGATGATACAAGTATCAGCACTATGATTATTGACAGTAGCTTCAGTATTCTGTTGCCAAATGTGTTTTTCATACCATCCCTTTTCCTTCAATTTGTCTAAAAATAGTAAATTCTATTAATTATGGCAAGGAAAAAAGAACTCTAGATTTAATCCTCCTCCGGAAACTTTCTCAACACAGTGCTGATTATTCGATAATCCTCAATAAATTCTGCTCCCTCTGAATATACTTCTAAACTATGTCTTTGGCCGGTTCTCAAGTTGATTACAGTATCCTGTTCATACGCACCACTTAGTGCTATGTATTCAAAATCAGAAGTTGTACTTTTCTTGGAGTAATTCACTCCGGGATTAAAGTTATATATTGTGTTAAACTCTCTTGTTTCTGTATTAAATGAGCGTATTCTTCCATAATGCGAATCATAATATATAACTGTTAAGTTTGCTTCATCATATTTCGGTGAAACCATTCTATCATCGCATAGAACTTCGATATCTTTTGTTGAAATATCTATACTTTTCAAATAACCACTATTACTGACTAAAACCTCATCTTCTACTAGTATTAAATCACTAAATGGATCACTGCTAGATATCCCTAAACTAGTTGTTTCGTTATTCTTCATATCTATCAACTCCAATGAATATTCAAATCCTTCAACATAGTCTCCACATCCACTCGCATAGATCAGATAGTTCTCTGAAAGAAACGAATGTCCTGCAAAACAATTCAAATGATTTGTCATATTAGTTAGATTTGATCCATCAATGTCCATTAAGTGAATATCACTAGCTCCATAAAGAACAATCTTATCTTCAGTGACTTGCTTAACATCAAACCCATCTCTATTTATTACCACTTCCGTTCCATCACGATCAATTGTCATAATTGAATCTCGTGTTGAGAAGATAATGTATTCTCCATTGTAGAGTAAATCTGCCCTTCCATAGTAAAGGTATTCAACCTCAGACCCATCAATATTCATTGTAGCAATCCAATTTTCAGACCAATACTTTCCCTCATTATCTTCAAATTCGCATGATGTTAAGATATGCATGAAAGCCAATGCCAGTAATATGTATACATACTTCAACAATTGTCCTCTACAAGTTTCAATGGATCTCTTCATAAATGCTCCTTTATTCTCCCAATCAGTCCAGAAGCAACTGATATAATCACTCATATATATCAAGCTCTTTTATCCGGTCAAGTTATTCAACTCTGAAATGGTTTTCGTACAAGTACACCTTAACAATTCGTGGTAAAGCATAGTATGAGATATTTACTGCAGTTCATTTGTTCTATCATTGTCCTCTCATAAAGAACTGGTTTTACTCTTGGAAAAGTTATGCACACGATGTGGATAACTTTAGGGGTTCATAGGGAGGGTCTAGGGAGGCTAAAGGGAGGGACAAGCGAGATTCTAGGTTTTTAAGGGAATAAAGTGAGGGATTTAAGGATGAATAAATGAGAAAAGATGAAAAATAGAAGGTTATTAAAGATGGTGAAGATAGCTTTGATATCTGTGTCTTGTGTTTCTATAATTCTGACACAGTAAGCTAGTGTGTGATTAAGTAAAATGATAGTATAGTAGCAGGCAATGAATCATTACCTCCTTAAAAGAAACCTACGTGAATAAGCAAGCTCTTTACTTAAGGGAAAAGATGTCAATTCATGAATGTTTTCTCTATAGTGTTACTCCCTAAAGACAGCTTTAAGTTCTGGATTATTCGGGTCTATAGCTTTGGCTTTTCTCCAATTTGAGAAAGCTTTATCCTTTTCGTCCATTCGGTAATATATAGAACCTAGTTTTATATAGGCTAGAGCCATATTTGGAGCAAGTCTAATGGCTGCACGGCACTCTGCTACTGCTTTCACAAGATCACTTTGATAATAGTATTTAGTGGCGTTTGTAATATGTATAAGAGCTTTATTAAGATCCTGATAGTCTTTGAGCTCAAGCTTTACTGCATCAAGTTCTTTAGATTTGCGAAGATATTCATCAGTAGATATACCAGTGAAAACTCTCAATGTATCAACAACATAAACAGTATCCTTTATTATTTTTTCGATCTCGATATACAATGTGTCAACTGTAGCTAGTTGTGGGGTCTCAATAGCTTTCATTGGCTCTTTGATAAACTCAGTTTGAATTCTTGGAGGTATTTGAGATGCAAGCTTGTCTTCATCAGTTGTTGAGCTTCCAAACTTGAGTTCAAGTCCGACAAAGTGGTTTCCATATGGTATTTCCATATCTGATAGCACAGGATAACTAAAACCATAGTCTACAGATAGTGCAATAGACTTACTATTCACCATCTTTCTATTGTTTAGAGGGTCACGATACTTTTGTAAATACTCTTTTTCAAGGACAAGGAATCCAAAACCAAAACTCAAATCAGTATTGTTCAATCCACCTCTTAATGCTAGGTTATTTGAAAGTCTGTATTCGGTACCAAATGAGTATATTAACTCGTCAAAGTCTTCTTCATTGTAAGAAGTATACACTAAATCTGTAGCGATTAACCACTGTGGAATTATGCTGAAGGTCGCACCAAATCCAATTTCTCTTGCCAGTGTATCATCTGAATCAATTGCAAGTTTTGATTGTAGAAGGTTCCGACCAACTAAACCAAATTGTAATCTGTTGTTTACTAAATATGCGAATCCTAAATCAAAATCTATAGCAGTACTGCTATCATCATTGTCAACAAAAAGTGGATCATTGGCAGTGTAGATGTTTGAACCAAATCCAGCGTTAAAGTAGTTTAATCCTATCCCTGCTTTGAACCTATCACCTCTTATGAAAGTACCGGCATGCAGACCTAGATGCAGTTCTTGATAAAGGTCTGACTGAAAAACATCAGATGAAAAAGCAGAGCTGAATTTTGTGCCAAGAGGAACAGATACAATTACAGAATTATAAGATAACTGGTCATTTTCAAGTTCATACAGGTATATTCTATTGTCAGTTAACAATGAAAACTCTTTAATGTGTGCTAATAGAGCAGGATTATATACAGCAGCTGAAGCATCAAAGGATTGAGCGATACCAGTGTTACCCATTGAGAAGTTACGTATTCCGGCTTTTTCAAAATTGAAAGAGAACAGATTAGCGATAAGGAAGAAAGCGAATGTTGTTATAAGTATCTTTTTCATTATTCCTCCTACTTCGCAACCGTTATTGTGTTAAGGTGTGTTTTACCATTAACCTTTACTTGGCAGATATAAACTCCAGGTGGTACACCTTTTCCATTATCATTTACTCCCTTCCATAAAGCAGATTTGTACTGCAAGGAAGTTCCCGCATCTTGATCAAAATAGTTATAAGGATTGCAATTTAGTTCTATAAGTTTTTTGCCTTTTAAACTGAAGATTATGCATTCAGCTTCATCATCTCCAGAGTCTAGAGGTATAATAATTCTAACATTGTCATTGAAACCATCATTGTTTGGAGTTATAATATCCGGTACAACTGTTACTTTGTCATCCTTAGCTTGTTTAAAAACATGTGTAATAAAGCTATCTTGAGCAAATAGTTTTACCGGAGATGAGTTATCTTCTGCTTCAATATCTATGTTGAGCTCTTGTCCCGGGTAGTACATATTATCTAGAGGATAAAGTAATAAATAACCTAATGAGTCCGGATTAGTAGAATATACATCTCTATTTAACTGGAAAGTATGAATCTCACGATTATTAACCCAGAACCTTACCGATGTAGAGTCAATTCCGGTTCCTTTATCTAAAACGGCAACTTGTAAAACATCATCAGATTGAATGTCTCCAATAATGGGATTCTCTAAGATAAAATAAGGCTCATAGATGTCTTCAATAATACTGAAACTATAATTGCCTTGAAGAAGATTTCCTATACTATCGGCAACTGTATAGGAAACCTCTACTGTTTCATTTCCTTCAAAACTACCTGTCAGGAAACGAACTTCACAACCCTCAAACTTTGATTCAATTTCAAAGTCATAAACAGGTTCCTGATTTATCTCTAAATCTATGGAGTTGGGATCTATTCCTGAAAGGTCGTCTCTAAACAAAAGGTAAATCAAAGAGAAAGCATACCCATTTTCACCATCAGCAGGATTAGCTGTAACAAGATATGGTGGTTCTGTGTCTGATAAAGTAGTGAAATAGTAATTTATACTGGCTTCATTATGATTGGATGAGTTATCAATAGCATACACTTGAACATTTACTGTTTGATTGTAGTTGAAATCAGTTGCAGGTTGATAGTACAGCCTTACTCCTGTTGCATCTCCCTCAACTATATCTTCCAGCTCATAATCAACCACAATTTGGTTATTAACGTGGAACAATATTGAATTCTTGTTTATACCAGTCTCAGTATCAAGTATCTTTAATGAGATTGAAGTTTCAACAGGAGCGTCGATGCTCTGAGGTGACGGGTTGAATCCGTCAAAGTATGGAGGAATCACATCATCATCAGCGATTGTAAAACTATAAATAAAGTTAGACAAAGTATTTGGTATTGTTGCGATATCCGAGACGGAAACAACTATGTTTACTTCTTCACCATATTCATAAGGTTCATGCTCCCACGTCACTAAGTAATTATTTGTATCTGGAATCTGCTCATATACAGTAGTTACTAGCATATTGTTTTCATATACAGTCAAAGAATTTATGTTAACACCAAGTCCATCGTCGTGAACTTCAAATGAAACCTCTGCAACAGTAGCGACACCACTTTCTTGATCTTCAGGTATCATGTTTACCAGATATGGCGGTTCAATATCCGGGATGATTTTGAAGGAGTAAGTTTGATCTAATGGGTTTGGTGTGGAAGCTAAGTCTGCACATACAACTCTAACTGTGACCCACTGATTGAAATCAAAGTCATCATCGGGATTATACAAAAGATCGATCTGATCAGATAACTCAGTTATAATTATATTATCTGTAACTTCTTCGCTATCAATAAATAGTTGTATAGATTCAGGATTTACACCTGTCAAATCATCTCTAAGCGATAGAGAAACATCTGTATCCTGTGGAACATTCAGCTCCTGATCTGATGGAGCTGCAGCAGCAATATAGGGAGCAACTAAATCTTGTATACATGTGAAAGTATACTCCTCTAAAGGCATTAAGTTAGGAGGAGTATTCAAATCAGTTGCAGAAATCTGAATAGTTACAATATCACTGAAATAGTTTGATGGTGTGTAAGTAATCCTATAACCATTTGGAATAATTACTACATCAGTTTCTGGTAAATCTATTATTTCAGAATCATTAATGTTTATCGATACTGACTCCAAATCAACTCCTGAAAGAATATCAAGAATATCTACACTAAAATGTGTATTCTCTGGATTATCTAAACTGAATTTCTCAGGAATGTGATTGATAGTATATGGAGCTTCTAAATCAGCCTCTACCGTGAACACTGAGAGTGTATCAATCGCATTGGAATTAGCGGAATTATCCTGAATATATAACTCTATTGAATGCTCTCCTAGAGAGTATAGATTGTCAGGAACCGGGTTCCAGTAGAAGCGATAACCATTATTTTGCTGTATCTGTGTAATCTCACATTGTTCAATAATAGAAGAACCATCCAATGTCAGAACTAGAGATGATAGATCTAAACCTGATTCCGGGTCTACAACTTCAATTGTTATGGGATGATTTCTAGCAACTACTTCTTGGCTCGATGGGTCTATATAGAGCAAGCTAGGGGAAGCAAGATCTTGTGAACATTGGAAGGAATAGGCAAAAGTGCTCATGGCATTGGGATTCTCGGCCAGATCAGAAGCGTTAATAAGAACATTAACAACTTGCTCGAACCCAAAATTGTTTGCTGGATCAATCTCTATATAATAGTCATTGGAACTTCCACTATAACTAAATCCTGGATCACCATTATAGTAGATCTCACCATTAACATTCACTTCAATAGTCGTCAAATCGACACCCTCACCCAAGTCAAGAATATGGAAGCTTATGTTTGTATCAACTGATACATCAGTATCTCCCGGTGATGGTATCCATGTGTTTGTATATGGAGGATCTGTGTCTTGTCTTGTATAGAATCTGTAAGCTGTTGTTGGAATCAAATATCCATCATTATCAGTAGCTGTTACAGTTACATCAATAATTTGATTATATCCGAAATATTGCTGTGGAGTAACCGCGATTCGATAATTTGTGGCTTCCCCGGCATAAGAGAGGTTAGGGTTGTTTAAATCATAGAAAGTGCCTGCAATTGTAACACCTAAAGAGTTAAGGTCTATGCCTTCATCATCATACAAAGTGAAAGACACAGATTGTGAAATATCAACATCACTTGCCTCATCTACCGGGTTTGGATTGCTGAATAAAGGTAACCCACCGTAAACTGTGGTAACTGCTCCTCGATTACTATGACCTTGTGGTGCAGCAATAGAGATGTCTAATTTGTTATCACTATTGAAATCAAAAATAGTAACAGAAGTGCCGAAAAGGTCATCACTTGATGCTCCAAGATATACTTCATCAGGAGTGCTTTCATTGAAATCTATAACAACAGGTGGGCTGCTAAGCCCATAAAGAACTTGGACTTTACCACTCAAAGCTCCATTAGATGTGGTAGCATCAGGTGTGCAAATTATTAAATCACTAATCTGGTCATTGTTAAGATCTTCTATCAATAAATTACTACCAAAACTGTTATCAGTTTCAGTTCCTAAAACTACAAAGTTGGAATTCTGTTCAGTTAACTGAAACTCATTAGGTATGGAGTTACTACCAAAATACATATACAGACTGCCTGTTTCATTATCAGTACAAAAGTTCGATACAATAATATCATCATTATTGTCATCATTAAAGTCACCACAAGCAAGTGATAATCCTAATTGGGCATTTTGTTCTGCACCTTTGATAGTTGATGTTACATAAGTACTATTATCTAATTGAAACTCTTGAAATGGAATCGATGATCTACCAGTTATAATATAGATAGCACCACTGTTGTTATAAAGATCATTATCATAACCAGGTGCAGCTATCAATAGATCTTGATATGAGTCGTTATTAACGTTTCCACTACTGAAAGTGGTTGCTGATAAATCATTTGTATTAAGACCGGAAAAGATTGTTATATCAGATAAGTCATTGATATTGTTAATAAGAGGATAAGTAACTGTACTCCATAATATATAAGTTTTACCACAGTTATTAGCAATATCTCGATCAGCATTTGGAGCACCAATAACAATCTCCTGCCTTAAATCACCGTTAAGGTCGACGAGATTGAGAGTAGAGCCAAAAAGGTCGTTTGGGTTATTAGCTTCAAAGGTCTGAGCGGGGTATGTTGCAAGGTCAATAAACGCGGGTAGCTGATTACTACCACTTATGACAAAGACTTTACCTACTTGTTGAACTGTATCTGAACTAGCATAAGGAGCGCCGATAACAATATCATCATACAGGTCTGCATTCACTTGCCCAATTCCAAGGGATTTTCCTAACTGATCATTGCTATTTGCACCTACAATTGTGACATCAGCATTCTCAGATGATAGGTCAATGTATTGATAGTTTTGCTGAATTGAAATACCGTAAAAAACATATACAGTACCAGAAGAGTTGCGTCCCTGATAGTCAGAATAGGGTGCAGAGCAGATTAAATCAGCTATCCCATCACCATTAACATCTCCGTTCTGCACTTCATAAGAAAAATAATCAAATGAGGTTTCACCGGAAATATAATGATTACCGTTCCAAATAGAAGTGTTAAAAGAAATCACTGCAACAAGGCTAGTTAGGGACGTAAATAACACGAATATTGTTAATATACGAGTCTTTTGGGTATGTTTATAATACATGATCGCTCCTTATCACTGCATTAATAGCTGGGGTTTTTTGTGAAGTCAAACAAAAAAATTATAAATTTTTACTTGCCTAGTTTCTCATGTAGATATAAATACATACAAGATATGGAGGAATAGATGATAAGAAAAATTAAACTGCTTCTGTTGATTTTTTCTATCTTGTTCATTTTTGCAAATCTTAACTCTGAAGCAACCAGTTCGCTTGCTGAGTTAAAAGCTGAAAATGAGCTTGCTAACCGAATTGAAGATATTGTTAAGCCATTTGTTGGTGAATGCATCGTTGGTGTTGATTTAGACTTGAAATACAATCTATTCGAAGCTAAATCATCTGACTTTAAGTATGATCCAAGTATGAGTTTACCCGGTTTACCGGTTGGTAAGACAGATAACAAGATTGTTGAAACTGATCTTAAAGATGTGATTCCTACCGAGATATTAAGAAAGAAGATTAGTGTGAAAGTACCTCTTAAAACATCTCAAACATTGATAATTTTCCTTGAGAATGAGATTAGAGATATTATAACAATCAATGAAGTTCAGGGCGATATTTTAGATATTAAAACTGAGGCTATGCTCGCTGAAATGAGTAAACCTAAAGCAAACAATTATCAACTATATTTCTTTATCATTGTAATTTTCTTAATGTTCCTTTTACTAAATAACATTAGATCCGGAATGAGAATCATTGCAAAATCGATGAGAAAGATAAAAGTATCAAACATAGAAGCTATAAGCAGTGCTAAGATGCCTGATGTTATTCAAACAGCTCAGGTCGAAAGTTCACACCCCAAAGTTCCTCTTGAACCCTTAAAAGTCAGAGTTTTAAAAGATGAAGAAGACGATGCTATGCCTACAAGATTTGATTTTTTAGAAGAACTTTCAGATGAAAACATGGCAGAAATACTTGAAGAGGAAACTCCTGAAGATATTGCATTTATTCTTTCCCAAATATCTCCTTCAAAAGCTGGTAACTTTTTCCAACATGTTACTAAGAATCGCAACCAGATTATTCAGGCTATGCTTTCAAACCAAACAAAGCTCAAACTGGACCTAAAAATATTGGTTGTAGGTCTTTATAACAAATATCTAGAAGTAATGGAGAAGGAAGCCATTCAACTCGAAGGTGTTGGACTTCTCGCAAAAATAATTAACAATTCCAATTTTGAAGTTTCACAGAATCTTTACGATTCAATTCAGCTTGTGGATTCATACAAGGCTAAAGAAATATCAGATAAAGTTTTCCTTTTGGAAGATATCCTTGTGCTTTCTAATGTCCAGATTGAACAGATTTCTCTTGAATTAACCCACCTAGAACTCGTGAAGTTTCTTGCAAGCGTGAACTCTAAGATTAAGAGTAAATTCTATTCACAGCTATCAGAACGAGCAATAATGATTATTAAAGAAGATATTGAATCTTACGGTGAGTTGAGCAAGAAAGAGAAAAATACAATCCTTAACTATTCATTAAGAAAGATTCGTCAAATACTAAGTTTTTAAAGGATTAGCATGAAAATAAGTACATTAATCGGTATCATACTAAGTGTTGCAATAATTCTCATAGCTATTAGTGCGAAAGGAACTTTAATAGAATACTTTGATCCTATTGCATTATTGGTTACTCTTGGAGGAACAATTGCAGCTTTATTAGCAACTTACTCCATTTCTAATCTTCAGGATTCATTAAAGACTTTGAGCTCAGTTTACTTCACACCACCTACAACACATGATGATATGGTAGACATTATGGTTGGTGTTAGTAAAGACTCCAGAACTCTTAGCTTTATCGAGATACAAGGATACGACGAAGTTCAAAACATTCCTTTTCTATTGACAACTATTACTATGTTAGCAGATAATATACCTAAAGAAAGGATTTCGGAATTTCTCGAATCTGAGAGTAGATCGATTCTGAGATCAGGATTACGTGCAGCAAAGATTTTTAGTGTAGCGAGTAATATATCTCCGATGTTTGGCATGATTGGTACTGTGATTGGATTGATTGCTATGCTTGGCAATATTGCTGATCCAGCTGTTATCCCGCAAGCAATGAGTCTTGCACTCGTTACTACACTATATGGTCTAGTTTTGTCAGTTGTAATATTTAGACCGATAGCAGGTAAAATATCTTCACGCTCGGAGCATGAGTTTATTTCTAGAGAAATTATTATTCAAGGTATATCAGGTGTTATTGAAAAGCGCAACTCTGAAATTATCAGAACAGAATTAACAAAGATCTATGCTTAATACTAAGGATTTTAAAGGTAAATCGAAGCAAGTCATTAAAGAGATTGAGGAGAGTACTAATAACACTCCTGATAATGACTTCTCTGGATTCTATACTGCTTTGGTTCCTTATGCTGATATGATGACTCTGTTACTCATCTTCTTTGTTTTCTATTTCGTGATTGGAGATACTGAGACTGGTTGGAAAACAATAGCTGAGGAACAGAAGAAACAACTTGAGGCTGCTCAGACTATAGTTGACTCGCTTGAAAACAAACTTGACGGTGATATTAATGAAAAAGTGATTTCTGTACCGGGCGAGATACTTTTTGAATCAGGAGAAGCTGAGCTTAGATGGTTGTCTCATGATACTTTAATGAAAATAGCAATTGAAATTAAAAATGTTATTAAGGATGATGATAACTGGCAAATTAGGATAGAAGGTCATACCGATAACGTACCTATTGCCAATAATAAGTATGCTTCAAATTGGGAGCTATCTACTGCTAGAGCATTGAGTATTGTTAAATTCTTCATTCGTAACGGATACTTCACTGCTGATCAGTTACAGATAATGGGATATGGCGAGTTCAAGCCTTTAGTTGCAAACGATAGTGAAGAGAATAGATATAAAAATAGAAGAGTTGAAATAAAAATTAGCCAGAGAAAATAGGAGTAATATTGATAGATTATTATAGCTTTTGGAATATTAATGAACCACCATTTGAGGACAATAATAACCCAAAATTCTTTTATAAAAGTACTGACCATTATGAAGCTTTGGAGCGACTTAAATATGTGGTTAATTCTCAAAGCATGAATCTGGGATTACTTAGCGGAGAGATCGGAACCGGTAAAACGATAACTAAGATGGTACTGATTTCTGAACTTAAAAAAAGTAATATGAACAATATAGTTGTTAACATTGACTCAACATCTTTCACTTACAATGAGATACTTACAGAAGTGCTTTCTCAGATTCTGGATACAGATGCAATGAAACTACCAAAAAAAAGATATTACCTTTTCAAAATGTTGCAAAAGTACATTGAAGATGAACTTCTGTACACAAAAGGTTTAATATATATATTTCTTGATGAGGCTCAGAAAATTTCAGCAAAAGACTTGGATCTCTTAAAGGACCTAACTAACATTAATTATAACTATTTTTGCCCAATTAAACTCATTCTCATTGGACAACCAGCTATCATGAAAAGTATTAGAAAACTTCCTCAGGTTGACCAAAGAATCGGGATGAGATTTCACTTAAACCATATGAGCTCAGATGATACCAGCTCATATGTTGAATATAGATTGAAGGTATCTGGTGCAAAGCAGAGAATTTTCACAGCAGATGCTTTGAGAGTTATCTATAGAAAGACTTCAGGCATCCCGCGGGAAATAAATCGTGCTTGTAAAATTGCAATGGATGTTGCTTCTGCAGAGAAAGCAAAGCTAATTGATAAGGATACGATGGAAATGGTATTCACTGACTTAGCTTATCATGGTAGGGAAATGTAATGTCAAAAAGACGGCTTTCAATAACTGAAATAAGAAAGCAAAAGGAAAATGATTTAGAAAGAGATAATCTCGATTTAAATGATTCCAATGAAACTACTGAAGATTCCCAAAGTGTTTTTTCCTCTGAAGCACAAATCGAAACTCAGGTTTCACAAACATCTAATGCTAAGATAGACGATCAAGAGCCAATTAGAGAAGAAGATGACTCAAAATTGTCAGGATTTATTTCAAATCCAAATGAAAATAGTGAGCCCTCATTGATTGAATATCTGGAAGTTGCTTATCGAAACAAGTGGATAATTCTGGCTTTTACGATTCTTGGATTAGTGGGTGCATATGTCTATCACTCGAGACAGATTCCTGTATACAAAACTAGTACAAGAATTCTTATTCAGGAAGACTCAATTGAGCTCAAGGTAATCAACAATAAGCCTATAGTAAAAAACTCAATGGACATAGCAACATGGGTAGAAATTGTTTACTCTTCAGATGTTGCAAAGTTAGTTGCGGAGAACCTTAATGGAAGAGTTTCTCAAAGAGCAGCACGAGGTATGATCAGATGCTCAAGTTCATCTACAAATGAATCTATTTTAGTTATCTCCTCAACTTCACTAGATCCGGTACTAGCTACCGATGTTGCAAATAGCTATTTCACAGCTTTGAAAGACTATGATAGCTATGTTAGAAGGAAAAACCTTACAAAAACAATTGATTACCTGGAAACGCAGATTAGGGCAAAGACGGATGATCTTGACTCACTGAATGTGCTTACCAAATCTCTGTATTCAAGAAATGATTTCAGAAACTATGGGGAAAATCTTGATGATAACCTGAAAAGATTGAATAGTTTCAAAGGTACACTTACTTCTATTGAGGTTGATCTGGAAGCAGAAGAATCAAATATAAAAGTGTTAAGTAATAAGCTAAATGAAGAAGATTCGACATACGTAACTGAGACAACATATAGTGAACCTTTGAAGATTAAGCTAATGAATCTTGAAGTTGAGCTGGCTAGAGCCTTAACTATTTACGGAGAGAACCACCCTAAAGTCATTGGTCTTAAAAAGAATATAACCAATGTCAGAACTCTCATTTCTGAAGGTGTTGAAGAAAGTATTCAAATGAGAAGTGTCGGGCAAAATCCGCTTAAGCAGCAAATTCTAAAGAAACTTGTAGAATCCCAAACTAAGGCAATATCTTTAAAGCAAAAGCGTAATGCTCTGAGGAAGATTATTGACGATATGGAGCTTAGTCCTGAAGAAAACTCGATTCTCAAATCAAAGCAACGGGAGCAAAACGCACTAATTCTAACTATTACAAACCTACAAAATCAGCTAAACAATGTTAGATTGAGTGCTAACGTAGATCTTAACAGAATCGTTCAACTAGAAGAAGCTACAGTCCCTAAAAATCATTTAGGGGGAAAACTTTTTATGGCTCTTCTGAATGGATTCGCTTTTGGGCTAGCTCTTAGCGTTGCATTAGTTTTCTTATTAACCAGGTTTGACAATAAGATAAGTAGCATCAAAAAGCTACTGCAAGTATATCCTAATATTCCGGTAATTGGGACAATACCAAAATTCAAATTTAACCCTTTAAAACTTGATGCACAAACTGCTAAGAAAACAGATGATGAAGTACATAATCAGGAACTTGTAAGAAGTGTTTTTAATGAAATAGCGTTGAACTTCAGGTATCTAATTCTTAATAAAAGAAACAATGCCATAGCTGTGGTTAGTTCTCTCAAGGGAGAAGGAAAGTCAACCATTACTAACTATTTAGCGATAGCTTTGGCGAATAATAATACTAAAACTCTTTTAGTTGATGCTGATTTCTATAATCCCCAAATCTCAAGATATTACAAACAAA
Source organism: Cloacimonadales bacterium (SeqCode) (assembly GCA_963677495.2). Classification (GTDB taxonomy): domain Bacteria; phylum Cloacimonadota; class Cloacimonadia; order Cloacimonadales; family JAFGVF01; genus Zophobacter. The sequence continues at coordinate 418,612 of CAXXOU010000003.1, read as the reverse complement.
CTAAAGCTTTCGGCTTTTCCGAAGTGTTGACTGAACAGATGGCAATTCATGAAGTTATTCAGAAAACACGAATTGATAATTTAATGATATTACCTACAGGTAAATGCCCTCCTAGTGTCGCTCATCTTTACCATAGTGAAAGATTTAAGGATATTATCAATGACTTGAAAACCGTTTGTGATATCATAATTATTGATACACCGGCTGCCATGTATTTCCCTGAAACATCTGTTCTTGTTAACGAAATGGATTGTGTTCTTCTTACTTCTAAAATGGGGTTTACTACTTCTATCAGCTGCAAAAAACTACTTAAAAAAATCCAAATACTGGATACAAAAATTGGTGGAGTTATTGCTAACTCGATGCTTAAAGAAGTATTTGATAAAACTTACCAAGATTATTATCATTATAGTTACTACTACTATTCAAAACAGTATGGTCCTCAATCCGATAAATCAAGTTTCTTCAATAAATACAATCCTTTAAAGATTCTCTCTATTGTTAAGAATCGTTCTAAAGTTGAGAGAACTTTCTTACTAGAAGATGAAATCCTTGAAAATGAAGTGCACTCTGAAACACACTTCGGTCGAGTAAGAAAGAAGAAAGGTTTTGAGCTGTATCTTCACAAGTTGAAAGTATTTATCGGCTTGGATGATGAACTTGATATGGATGAATAGTGAAAAAGCGACGTAAAAATAGTAATACTCGTAAATACATCTATTCAGTAATCTATTTTCTTCTGATTATTTCTGCTGTTATTGTATTTCTTCTATTTCCTAAATCTTGTAGTAAAAGGGAAATAACCTACGCTGGTGTTGGTGGCTGTGTTTATGACCCAGGCGTTTATCCAATGTATGAAGGTATGACCCTTTACGAGTTAATAAGAAAAGCTGATGGCATGAAGCCTAATGCTGACATTGATAGGTTCAATCCTGATATGATTATAGAAGCTTGGGAGTCATATTGTATACCATGTAAAGTGAAGAAATCTCCTCCGGTTAAAAGAATTAAGCTACCTCCAATTCCTAAGCCAAAGACGCCAATGATTGAAGATCAAGATAGGTTTACTATCATTTATGCTGGTCTACCAAGGACTTTCATTTTGATAGATGTGTATCCCACATATGGCATTATCTCAGCAACTCATCTTCCTTGGTTTACATCTGTTCATGACTTTCTAGGTAATGTTAAAACTTTATATGAAATGTATCTTATTGGTGGTACATCTGCCCTTGTGCAATCTGTTTCAGAGGTTACTGAGACAGATATAGATTATTTCTTCGCTCAAGATAGACCGGCATGGATTAAATTTATTGACCATATTGGAGGTGTAAAAGTCGATATTCCAAAAGAGTTCGCTAAGGAATATCGAGTTAATAGTGGTGTCCATATAATTGACGGCTATACTTCCTGGTTCTATATTACATTTATTGCTAAGGAGATGAGGAGACTTGACTACAAAACAGGCACTATTAATAGGATTACCAGGCAAAAGAGTTTTATGAACGAGCTTTGGAGTAAGTTTTCACAGCTTGATTACTTCAAGAGTGGACAGGTCGGTAAAGCTATATTAGATGATGCAGAAACAAATATTGCTATACCACAAGCAATTGAGTTATCTAATAAAGTAAGAAAAATGACATCAAAGGACTTGAAGATGTTTACTTACCCGGGTATTATTACTGAATATAATGGTGAAAAATACTGGGAAGCAAATCCCCTTAGATACAAAAAAAAGATATTCGATGAAATCAATAATTGAGGTTCTTATGAAGAGATATTTACTGATTTTTTTAGTTGCTACTTTCACTTTTACAATCTTTGCTCAAGGTACTTATATTCCCAGAATTACTAAAGATGATGTTTTTCAAGGTGAGGTAAAAGTTGCCCCATTACCTGATTCATTGGTTCTGGTTGATGAAGATGAATATGTTCTACAAAAAGGTGATAGGATATCTATCCTGGTTATGGATCATATTGAGTTTACTAAGACTAAAATCTTAGTCCTACCCGATGGTAGAATTGAATATCCTCTTCTTGGTAGTATTAAAGTTGCCGGTCTGACATCTGCTCAGTTAAGTGCTATAATTAAAGAACAGCTCAGGCCATATGTAACTATCCCTGTCGTAACTATTTACATCGATAAGATGTACGGTCATAATCTCAATATTATTGGTTATGTTAATGCTGCAGGTGAATATCAAATATATGAACCTATTCGAATCACAGATGCTTTAGCGTTAGCCAAAGGAATTGTTAATATCAGAGAAGTTAAAACTATAAGGATTATCAGGAAAGATGGGGAAGTGTTTAATGTAAACTTAAAGCATATCTGGTTTGCAGACTCCAAAGATTTGGAGTATAGAGAACATCTACTCCTTTATCCCGGGGATACCCTTGTTGTACCTCCTCCTAGAAGATTTAATTGGAGACTTTATACAGGTATAATAACAACGCTAACCTTTATGCTACAAATTTATCTGGCATTCAGGTGATGACAAATACTTAATACTTGGTGTTAATCTTATACGAGGTGTCGCAATTTCTTTATACAGTTCAAGGTCATAACCAAGGCTAGAATAAATGAACCTAAGTCCGCAATAGGGAATGCCCACCATACACCATCTAAACCTATGACTTTAGGAAGTATGATAACGAGTGGTATCATAAACACAATCTGTCGGGAAATTGATAGTATAAACGATGGTTTGGCTTTTCCTAGAGCCTGGAAAAATGAACTTGATGTAACCTGAAATCCCACGAACAGAAATACTGTTACAATTATCCTGAAAGCATGTGTTCCCAAAGCTAGTACTTCGGTATCTGATGTGAACATCTTTATTATCAATGATGGAACAATCAATACTGTCAGCATTCCAAGGACTGCGATAATTGTTGCACCGATAGTTGCATCTTTCATAACCTTACGCACAAGATCGAAACGTTTTCTGCCATAGTTATAACCAACAATTGGCTGAAGTCCCTGACCTACACCAAACATCGGCATCATCATAAATGACATAGCACGGTTAATCACTCCATATGTAGCAATAGCCAGGTCACCACTATAACTCTTCAATGTCTGATTAATCAAAGCGATAAGAACTGATGCCCCAATCTGTCGTACAAATGACGGCATGCCGATTATAACAACCTCTTTGAAAACAGTGAAGTTCCATTTATAATGGCTAAGCTTTAGTTTGAAGATACTGCGTCCGCTAATATAGTAGTAGAATAGATATATTACAGTTACTACCTGAGAGATAACTGTTGCTATAGCAGCCCCTCTAATGCCCATCTTGAAAACAAAGATGAAGATAGGATCGAGGATAATGTTTAATCCGGCAGCAAGAATCATACTTATCATAGCCCATTTAGCATTACCTTCAGCTCTTATAACATTATTGTTAACCTGCATGAAAGTGAAGAAGAGTGTACCCATGAAGATAACTCGCATATACTCCTTTGCATAAGGCATTATGGCAGGAGTTGCACCGAAAACACTTAGAATGGGTTCAAGGAAGAGCTGACCGGTTATAACAATAAGCGTAGTAAAGAAGAGAACACTTATATGAATTGTGTAGAGAGTGAGTTCAGCTTTCTTAACGTTTTGTTCTCCGAGAGCTCTGGAGATAAGAGAAGCACCACCCATGCCAAAAACAAATGAGAATGCCATAATCGCCATCTGAATTGGGAAGGCAATTGTTAAACCTGCTAATCCCATCGTCCCAACTCCATGCCCGATAAAAATAGCATCTACAACATTGAAGAGTGCCATAACTATCATACCTGTCATTGCCGGAACTGATAATTTTATAAGTAATCTACCTACATGCTCATCGCTTAAAACGTGCTTTCTATCTTTATTCATTTATAACCTTCTATGTTTCTCATACCTGAGAATTTCTATGTTTTACTCGACGAAAATAGAGCTCGATTTGTCAACAACCATATTTGGATTATATTTTTCCTTGTGTAAAAATTGAGAGCAAATATATAGGCAAAGGATTGATATATAAAGTGGAGGATCAATGAACTACGATGTAATCATCATAGGAGCCGGACCTGCCGGCTTAGCTGCAGCCGTTTATGCTGCCAGAGGCGAGATGAAGACTGCTGTTTTCGATAAAGGTATCGAAGGTGGTCAGATGAACTTAACTGATGAGATTGAAAACTATCCCGGATTTGAGAATGTCGTGACAGGCTACGAAATGGGAATGAAAATGAAAGCTCAAGCTGAGAAGTTTGGTACTGAATTCAAGTATGAAGAGATAACTGCCGTTTCACTTGATGGTTACTGCAAGGTTGTTGAGACTTCTAAAGCTACATATAGAGCTAAGGCATTAATTATTGCTACTGGTGCTTCCCCAAGAAGATTAAATGTACCGGGAGAAGATAGACTTACTGGTCGTGGTGTTTCCTATTGTGCTGTATGCGATGGTGCACTATACAGAGGCAAAACAGTTGCTGTTATTGGTGGTGGTGACTCTGCTGTTGAAGAAGCTATCTACTTAACAAAATTTGCTGAGAAAGTATATCTTATCCACAGAAGAGATGCACTTAGAGCTGAAAAAGTTATCCAGAATAGAGCTTTTGCTAATGAAAAGATTGAGTTTATCTGGGATACTGTAGTAAATGAGGTTGAAGGTGACCCAATAGTTGCAAACCTTAAACTCTATAATCGTAAAGAGGAAAAAGAGTTTGATTTGCCTGTTCAGGGTGTATTCATATATGTTGGGATTTTTCCTAACAACAACTTGTTAGAGTCTAGAATCGATCTTAACGAAGCAGGCTTTGCTGTGACTAATCCTCTTATGCAATCAAACCTTCCCGGTGTTTATGTTGCAGGTGATTTAAGAGAGAAACCTCTCCGTCAGGTTGTAACTGCTGCCGCTGATGGTGCTATTGCCGGTTGGTCTGCTGAAAAATGGATTGAAGAAAATGAAGAACACTTCCAAGATGGAAAGTGTGATTTAATCTAAATAAAGTTTTCAGATAAATGAAGGCAGTTGAAAAATCAACTGCCTTTCTTAATGACTACTACTAGGAAATTATTAAATTTAACATGAAAAGACGTGAATATAAAGTTTCAAATGGATTATTCTCGCAAATTTTAGTGCTGAAAAGGATTCTTTTATAACTCCTCGTCCCCTACGAGTCTGGTACGTGCTGCATCAAAAACCTGGAATCTCGCTTGTCCCTCCCTTTAGCCTCCCTAGACCCTCCCTATGAAACCCTAAAGTTATCCACATCGTGTGCATAACTTATTTAACGGTGCAAGGAAGTTCTTGATGCGACTTCCTAAAGAGAAGAAGTTGACTTGATGTTACAATATAGAAAATCCTCTTTAACAACTATTCTATCAAACTGCTTTAAAGCAAAGTATCCTCTTCTAGTGATTCTTATATCAGCATCTTGTGTTCTGAATCTGAATAGCTAGGGTGCAAACCCATAGGAATGAGAAAAACCAAAACCCAGCCCTTGGAGCTGAATATTTACTTTACTGTCTAAATGATAAAGGATAGCATACTTTGTTTATCCTAGAATGGGTGTTGTTTTTAACTGCAGGATTTTACCTCTTCGAGTTGCACCATTCGCAAGGTCTCGCAAACTCAACCATTCCGAAGGTACAGGTTTCAGAGCATGATTCTATCTAATCTTTGGCCATTAGGGAGAACTACAAAAAAACACAGAATAATTTCCAGATTTAATGGCCTTATATAATGTAGAGGGGGATAGCTGTAAGCTGGATTTTAGAGTAATTATGACAAAAAAAACGAAAAAATGAAAATTGGTACCAAAATTGCCTAACTGAAATGCAGAAATTAACTGTTTGCTAAAAAAAGTTTCACAATTATATTGTAATGAAAACCAATAAGTTAAAGAGCATTATTTTGCCCTAGTGGTGGAAAGTAGTGCTTTTTTTATTGACGCTAGAACAGCCCTCAATAGGTTGTCCAAACACTTGTTGAACGGAAGCGGAAACGCGGAAGGGAGATGGGTTGATCTTTAAGAAGTCAGAAATAGTGAGTGAATAATAAGCCAACAAGTCAATTATGATAATGGAGAGTTTGATCCTGGCTCAGGACGAACGCTGGCGGCGTGGATTAGGCATGCAAGTCGAACGAGAACGCAATCTTCGGATTGTTATTACAGTGGCGAACGGGTGAGTAACACGTAGATAATTTACCTTTAAGTTTGGGACAACCCAGGGAAACCTGGGCTAATACCGGATGTGATCTTCGGATTAAAGGGGGCCTCTATTTATAAGCTCTCGCTTAGAGATAAGTCTGCGTCCTATTAGCTAGATGGTGGGGTAATGGCCCACCATGGCGATGATAGGTAGGCGGCCTTAACGGGTGGCCGCCCACACTGGGATTGAGATACGGCCCAGACTCCTACGGGAGGCAGCAGTCGAGAATCGTCTACAATGGGGGAAACCCTGATAGTGCGACGCCGCGTGAACGATGACACCCTTCGGGGCGTAAAGTTCTTTTCAATGTGAGCAGTGGGTGATATGTGAATAATGTATCACACGAGATATTAGTATTGGAATAAGCCACGGCTAACTCCGTGCCAGCAGCCGCGGTAATACGGGGGTGGCAAGCGTTGTCCGGAATCACTAGGCGTAAAGGGCAGGTAGGCGGACTGATAAGTCAGATGTTAAAGGCAGCGGCTCAACCGTTGTATGGCATTTGATACTGTCAGTCTAGAGTTAGGTATGGGAGGACGGAATTCCCGGTGTAGCGGTGGAATGCGCAGATATCGGGAAGAACACCAAAGGCGAAGGCAGTTCTCTTGGCCATAACTGACGCTAAACTGCGAAGGTGTGGGTATCAAACAGGATTAGATACCCTGGTAGTCCACACAGTAAACGATAAACACTAGGTGTCGGGGAGATACTTCTTCGGTGCCGTAGCTAACGCGTTAAGTGTTTCGCCTGGGGAGTACGATCGCAAGGTTGAAACTCAAAGGAATTGACGGGGGCCCGCACAAGCGGTGGAGCATGTGGTTTAATTCGATGCAACGCGAAGAACCTTACCTGGGTTTGACATCCTGAGAATCTTGCAGAGATGCGAGAGTGCCCTTCGGGGAATTCAGTGACAGGTGCTGCATGGCTGTCGTCAGCTCGTGTCGTGAGATGTTGGGTTAAGTCCCGCAACGAGCGCAACCCCTATCCTTAGTTGCCATCATTTAGTTGGGGACTCTAAGGAGACTGCTTCGGTAATAACGGAGAGGAAGGTGGGGACGACGTCAAGTCATCATGGTCCTTACATCCAGGGCTACACACGTGCTACAATGGCCGATACAATGTGTTGCGAGACAGCAATGTTAAGCTAATCACAAAAAGTCGGTCTAAGTTCGGATTGGAGTCTGCAACTCGACTCCATGAAGCCGGAATCGCTAGTAATCGCGTGTCAGCATAACGCGGTGAATACGTTCCCGGGCCTTGTACACACCGCCCGTCAAGTCAGCCGAGTTGATTGCACCCGAAGAAGGTGAGCTAACCCGTAAGGGGGGCAGCTTTCGAAGGTGTGGTTAGCGAGGAGGACTAAGTCGTAACAAGGTAGCCGTACCGGAAGGTGTGGCTGGATCACCTCCTTTTAAAGGTGTATAATGCGATGAATCTTTTAATCAGATTCCATTGCAATAATTCAATGTTTGGTAAGTTGTTCACTCACTTTTATAAATTTTATTAAGAAATAGATCTTAAATAGTGAAATACGTGGGATAGAGTGTATAGAGGATATTCGGTGAATAATTAAGGGCACATGGTGGATGCCTTGGCACTGGATGGCGATGAAGGACGTGGCTAACTGCGAAAAGCCTCGGGGAGCTGTAAGCGAGCTTAGATCCGGGGATTTCCGAATGGGGCAACCCGATAGCATTAATGTGTTATCATCCCTTAGGGGAGGCTAACGAGGTGAACTGAAACATCTAAGTAACCTCAGGAAGAGAAAGTAATAACGATTCCCATAGTAGCGGCGAGCGAACGGGGAATAGCCTAAACCGGAGCAATCCGGGGTAGTGGGACCACGACATACGCGATATCATGATAGACGAACCAGGTCTGGAAAGCCTGACCGTAGAGGGTGAAAGTCCCGTAGTCGAAATTGTGGTGTTAAGTTAGTGAGCTCCCGAGTAGGTCGGAACACGAGAAATTCTGATTGAATCTGCGAGGACCATCTCGTAAGGCTAAATACATCCAGTGACCGATAGTGAAACAGTACCGTGAGGGAAAGGTGAAAAGCACCCCGGGAGGGGAGTGAAATAGAACCTGAAACCGTGTGCTTACAAGCTGTCAGAGCATCTATAAGGTGTGATGGCGTGCCTTTTGCATAATGAGCCAACGAGTTAATCTAATAAGCAAGGTTAAGTAGTACAGCTACGCATCCGAAGCGAAAGCGAGTGTTAATAGCGCGTTTAGTTTATTGGATTAGACCCGAAACCAGGTGATCTATCCATGGCCAGGTTGAAGTTCAGGTAACACTGAATGGAGGACCGCACCAACCGACGTTGAAAAGTCGGTGGATGAGCTGTGGATAGGGGTGAAAGGCCAAACAAACCTGGAGATAGCTGGTTCTCTTCGAAATATATTTAGGTATAGCCTCGAAATAGATTGACGGAGGTAGAGCACTGAATGGGCTAGGGGGCACACCAGCTTACTGAACCCAATCAAACTCCGAATGCCGTTAATTGTTTTTCGGGAGTCAGCCCGTGAGGGATAAGCTTCACGGACGAGAGGGAAAGAACCCGGACCGTCGGCTAAGGTCCCTAATTTGATACTAAGTGCTAAAGGATGTTTAATTGCATAGACAGCCAGGATGTTGGCTTAGAAGCAGCCATCATTCAAAGAGTGCGTAATAGCTCACTGGTCGAGTGATCATGCACCGAAGATGATCGGGACTAAGTATCAAACCGAAGCCACGGACACTAATAAGTGTGGTAGAAGAGCATTGTATTCAGCGTTGAAGGCTCACCGCGAGGTGTACTGGAGCGTATACAAGAGACTATGTTGGCATGAGTAGCGATAATGCAGGCGAGAAACCTGCACACCGTAAGCCCAAGGTTTCCTGAGTAAAGCTAAACTTCTCAGGGTAAGTCGGCCCCTAAGGTGTAGCCGGAAGGCGAAGCTGATGGGAATCAGGTTAATATTCCTGAACCTTTTACAGATGCGATGGAGTGACGCAATGGTGAAGCGCAGACAGCTGCTGGACGAGCTGTTGAATGCATGTAGGAGGAGATACAGGCAAATCCGTATCTCACATACTCCGAGGTGTAGGACGAGGGAGTCATCCCGCAAAGTGCGTGTATAACGTTGCCAAGAAATAGCTTCTAAGCTTAATTTGTATGAGACCGTACCTAAACCGACACAGGTGGGCGAGGAGAGTATCCTCAGGTGTTCGAGAGAATTCTGGTTAAGGAACTAGGCAAAATTACCCCGTAACTTCGGGAGAAGGGGTGCCCTTGATTGTAGCATGTTAACTCATGTGGCGATTGGGGGTCGCAGTGAAGAGGCCCAAGCGACTGTTTATCAAAAACACAGGTCCTATGCGAAGTTGAAAGACAAAGTATATAGACTGACACCTGCCCGGTGCCGGAAGGTTAAATGGAGGGGTTAGCAGTAATGCGAAGCTCTGAAATGAAGCCCCGGTAAACGGCGGCCGTAACTATAACGGTCCTAAGGTAGCGAAATTCCTTGTCGGGTAAGTTCCGACCTGCACGAATGGTGTAACGACTTGGGCGCTGTCCTCAACCAGGAACTCGGTGAAATTGTAGTAGCGGTGAAGATACCGCTTCCCCGCGAAAGGACGGAAAGACCCCGTGAACCTTTACTGTAGCTTGATATTGTAATTCGGTACTATATGTGTAGGATAGGTGGGAGGCTATGAAGCATGGACGCTAGTTTGTGTGGAGCCACTGTTGAAATACCACCCTTATATTATTGCATTACTAACGCGTTTACGCGGACATTGTCAGGTGGGCAGTTTGACTGGGGCGGTCGCCTCCAAAACAGTAACGGAGGCTTACCAAGGTTCCCTCAGGTTGGTTGGTAATCAATCGAAGAGCATAAAGGCATAAGGGAGCTTGACTGCGAGACTGACGGGTCGAGCAGGTAGGAAACTAGGTCTTAGTGATCCGGCGGTTCTGAATGGAAGGGCCGTTGCTCAAAGGATAAAAGGTACTCCGGGGATAACAGGCTGATACCGCCCAAGAGTTCATATCGACGGCGGTGTTTGGCACCTCGATGTCGGCTCAACTCATCCTGGGGCTGAAGAAGGTCCCAAGGGTTTGGCTGTTCGCCAATTAAAGAGTTACGCGAGCTGGGTTCAGAACGTCGTGAGACAGTTCGGTCCCTATCCTTCGTGGGCGTAGGAGATTTGCGAGGATCTGCATTTAGTACGAAAGGACCGGTGTGGACGAACCTCTGGTGTATCGGTTGTGGCGCCAGCTGCATTGCCGAGTAGCTAAGTTCGGAATGGATAACCGCTGAAAGCATCTAAGCGGGAAGCCAACCTCAAGATAAGATCTCCCATGAGATTCGTTGGAGACTACAACGTGATAGGTCACAGGTGTACGTACAGCAATGTATTTAGCCGAGTGATACTAATAAATCGATCGCATTTACTGAAACTTTATATACTCTATCCCAGACAATATAGTCGCATAGCAGCGGCTGAAGATGGTGGCAATTGCGGTGATGATACACCTGTACCCATTCCGAACACAGCAGTTAAGCTCACCAGCGTCGATGGTACTGCATTGGCAACGATGTGGGAGAGTAGATCGCCGCCATCTTCAGCCGCTGTTGACTTTTATAAACAAAGTTAGCGACAACACTTTTAATACAAAAAGGGAACCTAAATCAGGTTCCCTTTTTGCATATATGGCAATGTACAAAGGGCATACTAAACGAAGAGTGTGGTGAAGTATTTGAAAAAATCTTGCCAATCATAGTTTATATTTTAATATTCAACCGAAATTAATAGATATGTAGTTAGAACTCCATCGGAGGATGATATGAAAATAGGTATTGGACACAACTTTTTAATGCTATTAATCCTTTTAATAGCGATTGCCACACTCTTTGCAGAGAATTCAATGGAACTGATTTGGGAGAGTCAGGGTGAACATCCTGATTCTGAATATGGTTCTTCCATGACATCAATGGACTATAATGGTGATGGAATAGATGATTTGGTAGTAGGTTCATTAGCGTATGAACCTGGAGGAGGAAGTGCATTTTTAGGTAAGGTATATTTCTATTATGGGGGAGATAGTTTTTCAACTACACCTGATTTAACTATAACAGGCTCTACTGCTAATTGGCTTGGTAAGTCAATACATAATTTTGGTGATGTGAATGGTGATGGTTATGACGATCTCGGGCTATATCGCCGTGACCCAGTCTATGAGATAAAAGCTGTTATCGACATTTACTATGGAGGAGTAAACTGTGATACGATCCCAGATTTTAGCTATGATATTATGCGTGGAAGCGGAGATGACGAGATATTTGACATTTTTTCTCTTTATCCTTTAGGTGATATTAATGGAGATGGTTGTTCTGATGCTGGATTTGTCATCTGGGGTAGTTTTTCAGGAAATCCATTTACTCATTTCTATTTATTATATGGTGATGAATTAGAACCTTATGTAGAGCTTTGGAAGGATACAGGACCATACCGTATTGGAGATAATTCAGGAGGAAGTGCAATACGAGAGATTGGTGATATCAATAGTGATGGATTCGATGATTTTATTATTGGTTATTTTGATGCTGAAGACCTGTTAATCAAAAACTCAATTATCTATGGTGCAACTGTGGTTGATACAATTTTAACAAACATTGTTTTTCAAGGAACTAACTTTCGACCGGGTGGAGTTGCTTGCGGGGATATAAATGGAGATAGTGTTGATGATTTTATTGGAGCTAAAAAATATTCCGGTACATGTCCGGGAGTTTGGTTGGGTGGAAATCAGAACAATGTAGTCCCTGATATTCACTTATCCAATTATGGTCAATATGAGAACGGGATAGCACATGGTGATTTAAATGGAGATGGTTATTCAGATTTAGTGATTGGTAGCCCCGGGTGGAGTTTATATCAGGGTAAGACATATTTCTTCTTTGGGAATGATGAGCCTAATGGACTTCGCGATTATGAGATTGAAGCCCCTATCATAAACCATTCTGAATTTGGGACTTCCGTTGCAATTGGTGATTTTAATAGTGATGGATATGATGATACAGCAGTTGGGGCTCCCGGAACAGGTACGAATTATGCTGGACATGCCTATGTATATGCTGGAGATGCATCATTGTATGATACTACAGTATCAATCTCGGATGATACAATTCCTGCACCTTCTGGAATTGAGTTTACAGCATACCCAAATCCATTTAATCCATCAGTGCAATTCAGTGTAAAGACAGATAAAGAGTATAATAAACTTGAAATACAGATTTATAATGTGAAAGGACAACTTGTAAATATACTTAATGCAAGTAAAACTCAAAAGGAGCAAACAGTTACTTGGGATGGAGTCGATAGTAAGGGTAAGAATGTATCTTCAGGGATTTATCTCTGTAAGTTAACTTCGAGTAATACAATTCTAAGTTCTGTTAAGGTTTCATTGATAAAATAGATGTAGTCTACTTGCTCCGCAGTGAGCAGTATTGCTGCGAATGTGGGGCGAGGAGTTCAGACTTTGATTTCATCATTCCCGCCCCATGCTACGCTACGGTGCAGGTCTGATGCGAATGTGGAGCAAGGAATAAAGAACTTGCCAGTATTAGATAATGTTTTAATACTCAACCGTAATTAATAGATATGTAGTTAGAACTCCAGCGGAGGAAGATATGAAAATAGGTATTGGACACAACTTTTTAATGCTATTAATCCTTTTAATAGCGATTGCCACACTCTTTGCAGAGAATTCAATGGAACTGATTTGGGAGAGTCAGGGTGAACATCCTGATTCTGAATATGGTTCTTCCATGACATCAATGGACTATAATGGTGATGGAATAGATGATTTGGTAGTAGGGTCGTTAGCATATGAACCGGGTGGAACGAATGCATATTTAGGCAAAGTATATTTCTTTTATGGGGGAGATAGTTTTTCAACAACTCCTGATTTAACTATAACTGGTTCTTCCAGTCATAGGCTTGGTATGTCATTACAAAACTTGGGAGATGTAAATGGGGATGGTTATGATGATCTTGGTCTATATCGTGGAGAACCTATCTATGAAATAAAAAGGGTTATCGACATTTACTATGGAGGAGTAAATTGTGATACGATCCCTGATTTTAGTTATACTATAATGCGTGGTAGTGGCGATGATTATGTTGATGACATTAGGTCTCTCTACCCACTTGGAGATATAAATGGAGATGGTTATTGCGATGCAGGATTCATTTTAGTCGGTTCTTATGCAAATCCTTATACAAATCCTTATACTCATTTCTATATCCTCTATGGGGATGAAAATGAACCTTATGTTGAGTTTTGGAAAGATACAGGACCCTATCTTGTTGGAGACGATATGGGAGGTAGTTCAATTCGTGAAATAGGCGATATCAACAGTGATGGGTTCGATGATTTCATAATAGGTTATTTCGATGCTGAAGTATTGGCAGTTAAGAATTCAGTAATTTATGGGGCAACAATCATTGATACTGTTATCACAAATGTAGTTTACCAAGAGGTAGAAACGGCAACGGGAGGATTAGGATGTGGAGATGTAAATGGAGACGGAATAGATGATTTCATTGGAACAAAAAGGTATATTGGTACTTATCCTGCAGTTTGGTTTGGTGGTAATCAAAACAACAGTGTCCCAGATTTTCAGCTTTCAGAATGTGGTGAATACGAAAATGGAATAGCTTATGGAGACTTTAATAATGACGGATATTCAGATATTGCTTTAGGAAATCCGGCATGGAACTTGGACAGGGGTAAAGTTTATTTCTTCTTTGGAAGCACAGAACCTAATGGTCTTAGAGATCATGAGGTAACTCTTCCATTTGTAGCTTTTAGAGAATTTGGGACATCAATCGCAATAGGTGATTTTAACAACGATGGTTTTGATGACATTGGTATCGGAGCCCCGGCACATGCAACTAATTCCTCTGGTTATGCTTATGTTTATGCCGGTAATGAGCTTTTATATGATACTACAGTATCTAACTCAGATGATACTATTCCTTCACCTAATGGAGTTGAGTTTAAGGCGTATCCCAATCCCTTTAATCCATCCGTTAAATTCAGTGTAGTAACTGATAAGAGTTATGATAAACTTGAGATTGAAATATATAATGTGAAAGGGCAACTTGTAAACACGCTGAATGCAGGTAAAGTGCAAAGAGAGCAAACCGTTACTTGGGATGGTGTAGATAGTAAGGGAAACAGAGTTTCTTCCGGGATTTATCTCTGTAAATTAGCTTCAGGAAGTGCAATTTTAAGTTCTGTTAAGGTGTCTTTGATAAAATAGATTTAGTATTGGTATTCTATCACCATTCCCGCCCCACACTTCGTTGCGGTGCAGGTATGATGATTGAACTTGCACCGCAACGGAGTGTGGGGCGAGGACAAACAAGATCACGGTAATAATTTGGGTGAGTACTTATGTAGGACTCAAAAATTTCAACTAATCAAACATTTGGAGATTTTATGTACAAGACAATTCAGCTTTGAACATTTACAGAGCAATTCTAATAGATCAGCTGGTAGAGGAGCAAAAGGATTGGGGCTTATGTATGGATAAAGCTTTTAGTATTACCGGTATAATAAAAGGTGATTTTGATTTGTTAGTAATATTCTATCAATCCCTTATAGACAATCTTCCAACATATTTAACTGTGACAGAAGAAGCTGACTACATAGCACTTTTATCTGATTATATTAAGAAATGTAAGATTGCTGTTGGTGATAAAGATGGAGCAAAAGTGATTGTTCAAGACCGTATCGATAATCCCGATTCTGAGCTAGATCAATTGTGTGCAACAATGGATTCAAACAATATTGAACTACTTGAGATAATTGAGAGTTCAGCAAAAAGTCAGGATAGTGTGGAAAATAAAATGAAGCGTATTAAAAGAGTAATGCGTAAGAACTCAGAATGCTGGACTAGATACAATAGTCTTCTAGGATTCAATGCTGAGGATTATGTGAATACTCCACTACCTACAAAGGTTACATTGAATAACTACCCAAATCCATTTAATCCTGAGACCACAATTAAATACTATCTACCTGAACAATCAGATGTAAAACTGAGCGTTTATAATATCAGAGGACAGAAAGTTAAGCAATTAGCTAATGACCATTTTGATTCCGGGTATCACACAATTAGATGGGATGGCACAGATAAGAATAATAAATCTGTCTCTTCTGGAATATATTTCTATAGGATTGAAACAGAGAGAAGCAATATTACCCAAAAGATGATGTTATTGAAATAAAGGATGAAATTATCAAAGGGAACCTGTTTAGGTTCCCTTTTTGGTTTGCCCAGAATGTTTACTGAGCCGATGGATGGTGAGAAACCCTTATACTTAACTGAAGGGAAGCCCTTTGAAGTCTTTATAGGAGTAATCAAAGTTTCAAGTCGATAGAAAGCAGCAGAACTAAGCATTAACTGCATGCAGACCATTTAACAGTTGGTTCAGTTGAAAAAACGTACTTACGGTACCATTACTGAATCACTGAGTATAATGTATAGGTGTTCACTGTAACAATTGAATTGATTTAACAATCTGATTCAGTTCTTATGATTGATTACTTTTGATATCAGATCTACTATCTTTTTATAAACAAAAAAGCCCTGCATTCATGCAGGGCTCGATATTTATTCTTAGCAATGACTATTCGTCGATAACTTCAACGTTCGCACGTGGAATAACAACTTTCTCACCACTTTCAAGTTCAGCTTCAAGAACACGAACCCAAGTTTCTGAATCAACCTGTGTAAGTTTCTCTGGTAAGCCTGTGATTTTACCAATACTACCGAAGTTAGGCTGTCTGATAACACGGATAGTTGAACCAACTTCGAGTGTAGGCATCTTAGCTTCTTTCACATTAAGCTCATCTTCTTGGAATTCAAGAGGGATGATAACTTCAGGTCTCATAACACCGGCACGGATCTGTGTCTTACCGTGGCATGATGCTTTTTTGCCTTCAAAGCTCTTAAGAAGATCGAAAGTCTTACGAGCCATATTGATAGGACCGAAACCTTCAGTAACAACGATAGTTGTGTTGATCTCTTCGTGACCTGTGATAGCAACACCAATGTCATATCCAAGAAGTTCTTTGATATCCTGGTCTTCAATACCACCTGTAATGATAGCAGAAACACCAATCTCATTAGCTTTTTTAATAGCATCAAGAGTTACAAGGTTACCACCAACAACAAGTTTACCTTTGCAAGCCTCAGTAATCATACTTGCTTCAAGGGAATCAGTTGGGTTCTTTGCAAGGACTTTGATTTCACCGAAAGTTTCACCACCAATACCAAAGATACCTTGGATATAGGCTGATTTATTCTCGATAACAACACCCTCTTCAGGGATAACTTCGGTAACAACACCATCGATAAATGCCTTAACCTGAATCGGAATTCTTGGTTCTCTAAGAAGCATCTGTCCTGTGTGTTTTGAAATACTTTCAACCTCACCATCTGTTGGTGATTTATAGCTATTTTTCCAGAATCCAAGACCTAAGAAACCATTATTCTCAGCAAGAATTTGGTCTTTCTTAATCTCATCACCCGGTTTAATTTTTAAGTAAGTCTGAAGCTGTTCTGCTGTACAACCCATCTTATTGGCAAGTTTCACTGGGATAACATTACCAGGTAAGAGTGTCTCAGCTACGAGGTCTTCAGCCTTTACTTTATCTCCAACCTTCACAAGGACTTTACCCTTGATAGGAAGAATTCTTTCTTTTCTAAGTACAATACTGTCAGTAACTGTCAATCCTGCTGAATATGCTTGTGCCATTCTTTCCTCCTAATCCAACATTGTTTCAGGGTATGCTTTGAACTCTTTCATCCACTTAAGGAGACGAGGCACACGCTGCTGTGCTTCCACAGGTAAAACAAATGGTCTACGTCCACGAGTATCAAGAACGATACCAACAACGCCACCATGAAGCTCAGTTTCAAGTACTTGGTTTTTACCGGCACCGACATCAAGTCCACGACCCGGTTTAAGTACAGCTTTAGCTTTTTCACCAACACCACAAGGAATCATTCTTACTTCACCGAATGGAATCTTCTCATCGAATGTAGAACCATCAGGTAGTGTAAGTTTAGCTTCAAGAGCAATAGCATCTTCTTTAATTTTACCAACAGGAGCAACACATGTTCCAAGGTAAACCATACAGTCTTTATCAAATACTTCAGTAGCTGCTTCTTCATTGATAGATGCAATCACACCAAGGTGAGGCATCATGAAGATTGAATCCACAGCAAGACGAGTTACACATTCTGGTAAGAAGGCATCAATCATCATCATAACAGTCTGATTTCTACGTGGAGCATGTGATAAAACACCACCAGAACCAACAAGAAGATCAAGAGTAGACATGTTAACGATAGTAGCACCTGTTTCGCTCTGAGCGAAAGCCTGAGAGATGTCACGTTGCTGCTGAGCACCCTTAAGCGAAACAGCAAATTCTTTATGTTGAATAAGAGCAAGACGAAGAGCTTCTTTAGCAATTGCCTGTTCAAGCACAAGTTCAGTAGCTTTAGCAGGAATTGTTGTAGGACGGATCATCTTATTCTTAATCATGTTACGGAGTTCTTTCTTATCAATATCGAATGGAACCCAACGTAAGATATTATCAAGTCCTGCAGATGCAAGAACGTTAGAGATAGAATAACTCATACCAAGGTTAGCACTAACTGTACGGTTGAAGATATACTCATCAGTGAAAACTGAGAATACGTCAGTTGTAGCACCACCGATATCCACACCAAGAACCTCAATCTGGTTCATCTTAGCGATAGTCTGCATGATGTTACCCACAGCAGCAGGTGTAGGCATAATTGGAACCGTTTTGTGGTCAGGACCGATTGCCCAAGACATTAATTTGCTATAACCGGGAGCCTGTTGCATAACGTGCTCAAGGAAGAGGTCATGAATTTTATCACGAGCCGGTCCGAGATTTTCGTTCTCAAGAGTAGGTCTTAAGTTATCAGTAACGATAAGGTCAACCTTCTTATCGAGAGTTTCTTTAATCTCATCAACAGCTTTTGTATTACCTGCAAAAATAACAGGAAGGTTATAAGAGGATCCAAGACGTGGTCTAGGGTCAGCAGCAGCAACAAGCTCAGCCATCTCCACAACGTGTTTAGTTGTTCCACCGTCAACACCACCGGCCATAAGAATCATATCCGGACGAAGCTGTCTGATACGTTCAATCTTTTGGTGATTCATTCTCTTATCATTTGAAGCGATAAGGTCCATAACGATAGCACCGGCACCGAGAGCAGCACGCTCAGCAGATTCACCGGTCATCTTTGCAACAACACCTGTCACCATCATCTGGAGACCACCACCTGCAGAAGATGTAGAAACATAAGCATCAGCACCTAAGTCTCCATCTCTTGGGATAACAAGCTTATCATTTTCAATTAGCTTAATGTTGTCATTGTTATATTTTAAACGTGCAAGCTCTTCAAGCTCTTGCACAGCATTCAGGACACCTCGAGTAACATCGTTAAGGGGTGATTCCACCGTAGTTGGGGATTCACCTCTAACAGTTTGACGATATTCACCGTCAACATACTCAATGAGGATCGCTTTGGTTGTGGTACTACCACAGTCCGTAGCAATAATCCTGGTAAGTTTCTCTTTTGGATATTGCATACACTCCTCCGCTATTATTTTTTATTTATTTTAAATATTCTTCTTAACCAGTTTCTAAACTGCTTGCGTCGTTTAATCCGGATTGCACGATTCTTCTCGCGCTCTTCCCAATACATCTCATCATCTATATCTTCAATGCGTTTCACAAGCAGATTCACATATTCACGATTTTCAAGTATTACAGCAAATTCCTGATAACTCTTTGAATCGAATATCAACTCCATCACCGGTAACACAGCATACATTGCTGCACTTGTAATCCCATGAAGCGGTTTTAGTGACTCAATTGTCATGATAGCGGCAGGAGTAAGCTTTCTTTCAACAAAGAACCTGGCTGCCTTATCAATAAGCATTAAAGCTTTTTCTCTTGGTACTTCTACAATGAAGCTTTCTTCGTTTAACATACTTTCCCTATTGTTAATACATAAAGTCTTTTAGGGTTACACTTGTTCACAACGTTACATACTTCTCGCATTGTTGAACCTGATGTAAAAATATCATCAAGTAACACGACATTGTTACTAAGTATCAATTCCGGCTTCTTTACTGAGAAGGCGTTATGAACATTCATAGCACGCTCATGATCGGCAACTTTTGACTGCTTGGTTGTTGCTCTGTTTCTAATCAATGATGAATCACTAAATGACCAGTTCTGCATTTTTGCAATATACTTCGATATGATAGCAGACTGGTTAAATCCCCTTTCTTTCAACCTTACCCTATGCAAAGGGATTGGTAAAATTAGGTTTGCATCAGTAAATATTCTGTTTTGTTGCAACCATTCAGATGTCTTCTTAGCTAGGAACTTGGCAATTCCACGTTTACCATCATATTTTAAACTATGGATCAAAGCTCTAAGGCTGTCTCTATAAGCAAATATAGCCTGTGCTTCTGTCCAAGGTTCTTCCGGTCTTCCGCAGTCAAAACATTCACCTCGAACCATCTTTTTCCCGCAATAGGGGCATAAGTTAGGTTCAAGTAGCATTAACTTCTCTGAGCAACTGTCACAAAGATAGTCATCAGATTTATCTATTCTATCTCCACAATGCTGGCATACAGGTGGAAAGAGAAGATTAAGATTAATTATCTCTTTCAATCCTTTGCACATTGCAGAAACTTTGGTTATCATTAAAGGCCTAAAAACTTCTCTATTGATTCGAAGATTATCTTACCATCAACACTTGGAACAACATCTTCAGCTGCTCTTTCCGGGTGAGGCATCATTCCAAGAACATTGCGGTTCTTATTACAGATACCTGCAATATTATCAACAGCACCATTAGGATTAGCTTCATCAGTTACATTACCGGTTTCATCACAATAACGGAAAAGAATCTGGTTGTTCTCTTGCAAGCTTTTCAATCCTGCTTCATCGATAAAGTAGTTTCCCTCTTTATGAGCGATTGGAATATCAATAACCTGTTCTTTTGAACAAGCGTTTGTAAATGGTGAATCTTGAGTTTCAACTCGTATTGTCTGATGTTTACAGATAAATTCAAGGTCTCTGTTCTGCATTAAAGCTCCTGGTAAGAGCCCTGTTTCTGTAAGTATCTGGAAACCGTTACAAACACCAATTACAAGTCCACCGGCATTAGCAAACTCAATCACCTTTTGGATAATTGGAGAATGCTTTGCGATTGCTCCACAACGGAGATAATCACCGTAAGAAAAACCACCCGGTAGGAAAACCATATCCGGATTCTTCAGTTCTGTATCTTTGTGCCATACAAACTCAACTTCATGACCGCGAATCTTGCTAATATGAAAAGCATCACCGTCACAGTTGGAGCCGGGAAACATGATAACATTAATTCTCATTGTTTACTTACCTGTTTCGAGTTCGTAATAATAGGTTTCTGTATTAGGATTTGCGAGAACTTTGTCACAAATCTTTTCTAATTCAGCTTTTACTTCTTCTTCATTATTGTTATCGAATTTAATTTCAATGAATTTACTTACGCGAACATCACTCACACCTTCGTGTCCTAAACTGTGTAATGTGTTCATTACAACCTTTCCCTGAGGGTCAAGAACGCTTGGTTTCAGGGTAATATAAACTTTAGCCTTAATCATGGTACCTCTTCATTGTGATATTTATTCAGTTTCCCAAATTATATACTATGTAATTACCGTCAAATGAAATTAATCAATCTGCTTTTCAAACAATGGATTAGCGTGTGCATACAACTTGAACATATTGTGCAATATTGAAGCATAGCCAGCCTAGTGCTAATATACAGCTTTAACTGGATCTATCAAGTTAACTGATACATAATCTATTATCAAGGGAGAAGTTGTTGGACCTCTACGAAGAATCAATTGGTAACGTGGGAATAAATACATCAGAGTTAATCTGAGAAGTCTTTAGCAATTATCTCAGAGCACATTTGCTTCAAAATGCATTCCGTTAGTTGGACAAGCTGGCAGGTAATAATCATTATTAAATAATCTATAGTTATTTCTGATTTTTAACTGCCCTATTCTAATGTTTTTATGCTATACTACCCTCTCTCTTCTCAGCAGTAATTCTTGGTAAACACTTGGTAAACACTTGGTCAACCCTTGGTCAATCCTTGGCCTATTCTTGGTTTAATTACTAAGTTATTACTAAGTTATTACCAAGATATCGCTATCAAATTACAAAGAATTACTGCTGAGACTAGGGAGTGCACTTGAGTGCACTTGAGTTATTGTTTTAGGACAATACAAATGATTGTACTGTCACAATTCCATGAGATGCCCGTTAGCTACCCGTTAGAAACACGTTACAGAGAATGGGAATCGGATTGGTTTCAGATGACGTAAAGATACAAGAACAATTACAGGTACGAGAGAGCAATCAAGTACTAAATCTAGGGAGTCTCTTGAGTTGGAGCATAAGAAACTATTTTGAAAGTGTTTAGGAAGAGTTGATTGTAAAAATACGTACTCAGATTAAAAA
This sequence comes from Cloacimonadales bacterium (SeqCode), assembly GCA_963677495.2. Lineage (GTDB taxonomy): Bacteria > Cloacimonadota > Cloacimonadia > Cloacimonadales > JAFGVF01 > Zophobacter. The sequence goes on along the minus strand of CAXXOU010000003.1, from coordinate 396,793 downwards.
TCAACAAAATCAGCAAAAATTCCTGTAGATAGCTAAGAAATACCTTATTGTTAGGGTATGGGAAAGCTACATATCTGAGTGTATCTTTTAAAACACAATACTGAATTCATGAGCCTTCAACTTAAAAAAGTGTTGGGTGTGGGAATCAGACCTAGATTTCTCATAAACCAGATGATTTATAAATAACTCTAAATTAGCATTGACATTAAAACTCAATAATTGACACTACATTCATGGATAAAATGAGATATGTAGTTGTTTTGCTAAGTATAATAGCCTTAGCGATTGTTGTCGTGATTTTACGCGAATTAAAGGGTATTTTTATCCCCTTAGCTATAGCAGGATTTCTTGCTATAAGTTTCAGTCCTCTAACTAAGTTGTTTAAGAGACAAACACCTAAAATTATAAGTTTACTGCTATCTGTACTAATTCTTGTTTCAATCAGTATCGTTGTTGGAATTACACTCTTTGCCAGTTTTGATGGGTTTATGGAGGAGCTGCCCAGATATGAAGCAAAAGTGATATCTGCTGCAGAAATGGGTATTGAAAAGCTAAACTTACCAATAACTGACGTGAAAGCATATTTAGTAAATGATGTAAATTGGATGAATGTGGCAAATAGATTATCATTAACCAAAATATTATCGAATACTATGGGTACATTTCTGAGCTTCTCGATAAGTGTGTTTCTTACATTCGTTTTCTTTATCTTCGTTATGCTGGAAAGAGATTCAATAAGTAGTAGAATAAATAGTGCATTAGGAACAAAAAGAAACAATGATTTTCATAGAATCCTTAGAACGATTGAGAGAAGTATTCAATATTATCTTAGTAGGAAAACGCTTATTAGTCTTTTAACTGCTCTGATTGGTATGGGTATTGTATCACTATTTAAAGTCGATTTTGTAATTATATCCGGAGTTCTTTTATTCTTCCTGAATTATGTTCCCAATATTGGTTCAACAGTAGCTTCAGCATTTCCAATTGCAGTTTGTTTACTTCAGTATGGATTTGGTTTGGAAGTAGTTGGATTAGCTATTGCATTGACTTCACTGCAAATTGGAATGGGTAATCTAATAGAACCCAAAGTGATGGGGGATGCATTGAATCTTTCACCTATAACAATACTTATATCTCTGATCTTCTGGTCTTGGGTATGGGGACCTGTCGGAATGATTTTAGCTGTACCTATAGCTTCTACTATTTCACTTATAGCAAAAGAAGTGAAAGAACTTAGATTTATATATTACATTATGTGTAGTAATGTTAATAAGGAGTAATTAATAGATGGCAAAGAAGAAACCTTCGAAGAGTGTAAATATACAGCCTGAAATAAAAGAGAATAATAGTTTAGGACTTCCCCAAAAGTATCAGCACATTGTTGCATTATTGTTCCTATTTATAGTATTGAGTATTGTTTTCTTTAAGATTGGATACCAGGGTTATGAACCTAAGACACATGACAGTATGCAATGGGCAGCTTCAGCGAAAGTACTACAAGATTATAATGCAGAACATAAGGATCAGGCACTTTGGGCACCAAATATATTTGCTGGAATGCCATCCTATTTGGTATCATTGCCCAATAAGTATCCTTTTATTAAAGAGACTTTAGCTTTATCCAAGAAGATAGTAAACTGGAGATTAACCTATCTTTTCTTAGGTGCAGCCGGTATGTACCTTATTGGTGTATATTTTGGTTTTGGTGCACTAATAGCAGTTATAATGGGGCTGGCATTTGCGCTAACAGGGCATGTTGTAGGTCTTCTTGATATTGGGCATAATACTAAGTTTAGAGCTATTATGTTTATCCCATGGATTTTCTGGAGTCTTTTCTATCTAAGAGATAAGAGAAACTTACTTGGTCTGGGACTCTTTTCAGCTTTTCTTATCGCACAGTTCAGAGCTAATCATCTACAAATAACATATTACACACTTCTTTTTGTTGGTGTTTATTGGATTTATGAACTTATCTTAGCACTTAAGAGCAAGGATATGAAAGATTTTGGTTTATTCACAGCTCTCGGCATAGTAGCAGCTATAATTGTAACTATGGCAGTAATGAACCCATTTTTATCGACTTATGAGTATTCTAAATATACGATTAGAGGTGGTGATACAGGTCTTGATAAAGATTATGCACAAGGATGGTCGCTACATCCTGCTGAGTTATGGAGTTTTATTGTACCTGATCTGTTTGGGGGAATCTCTATTCCGGTAAAAGGAGAGTTGAACCGATATGGTTTACCCGGTTACTGGGGATGGATGACATTTACTCAAGTATATCATTATGTTGGATTGGTAATACTACTTCTGGCAATATTAGCGTTAGTTCTTAATAGGCGGAAAGAGGTTGTCTTCCTCTGGATTTCTTTAGCAATATTTACATTAATGTCATTCGGAAAATACAGTCCCGGATTAAGTGACTTCCTCCTTAAATTCTTACCTGGATTTAACAAGTTTAGAGTACCGGTAACAATACTCGTTGTATGCCAAGGAGCTGTAGTTGTTCTTGCAGGATTTGGTTTGAAAGCTGTTCTAAGCTCGCAAAACAAGAAATCACAGAAACAGTTGAAGATTACCTTCTTCAGTTTTGTTGGATTAGCAGTTCTTGGTTTGGTTTTAGGACGTTCTATTATGGCTGGCTCAGACCTTATGACTGCAAAAGAGGCTCAATATCCGGCAAACATTCTACAACAATTGAAAGATGTCAGATTAAACATGGCATATAATGGTATTATAAGAGCAGTGCTGTTCGGAGTATTGACACTAGGCTTAAGTTGGATGTATTCCTTGAAGAAACTAAAGCAGTTACCATATCTACTCTTAATAATGGCAGCAGTATTCATTGATTTGAAGATTGTAGATAATAACTATATGAATGATATGAAGAAAGCTAGAAAGAAAGAGTTAAAAGCCGATTCTATTGCTCGTTATATTCAGAAACAAGATGGTCATTACAGGCTTCACTATCCGGAGAAGTCTATGGATAATACTTACTCAGCATTTGTTCCTACAACTTCAGGTTATCATGGGGCTAAACTCACCAGATATCAGAAGTACTGGGAGAATCCGGAATACTTTAATTCAATGAATTTCATAAACATGATGAATGGTAAATATATCCTTTCAACAAAGGATTTAGGAAGAGCATTAGTAACTAAAGGTGAACTCAAATTGTTCCAGAATCCAATGGCACTTCCAAAAGCCTGGTTTGTGGATAATGTTAGAGTCGCTGAACTGTCGAAGATACCTGCCCAAGTTAGTAGCAACCTATTTAATCCTGCTAATACAGCATTAGTTGAGAAAGAAGTGCTTGAAGTCAATACTCCAACAAATACTGATGTTAAAGTTGCTGAATATGGTCTTCATAGATTAGCATTTAATGCAACAACAGATAAACAGGCCTTAATGGTCGTTAGTGAAGTATATTACCCGGCAGGTTGGAATGCATATATTGATGGAAAGGCAACAGAAATATATCCTGTGAACGGAATTCTACGAGGTATAGTAGTACCTGAAGGTAATCACGAGATAGTAATGGAGTTCAAGCCCAAGAGTTATTACACAGGTTTGAGATTAAGCTTGATTGGCTTGATTTTATCAATTCTTGCAACGGCTGTAGGAAGCTACCAATTAATAAGAAGGAAACAATGGAATTAAAACACGGTTTATATATTGTCGCAACCCCGATTGGAAACCCTGATGACATAACTATCAGAGCTTTGAATGTACTTAAAGCAGTTGATTTGATAGTTCTTGAAGAGAGAAAACCCGGAACGAAGTTACTCCGAGCCCATGGTATAAAGAATGAGTGGTATGAGTTAAATGAACATAATGAGAAAGAAGGTTCAATGGAGCTGTTTGATATGCTCATAATGCAGAAGAAGACATTAGCTCTTATTTCTGATGCCGGAACGCCACTTTTTGCTGATCCCGGGAATAGATTAGTTAGATTATGTCATGAGAACGGTATTCCTGTACACTCAGTACCCGGACCTTCATCGATTATGGCTATGTTGCAGGTGAGTGGATTACCATTGAAGAAGTTCTTCTATTATGGGTTCTTGCCACCAAGTAAAGATGCAAGAATTTCTGAATTACGCTCTCTTAATGGTCAGATTAATGAAGACATAGTTCTTCTTGAAGCTCCATATAGAATGCCATCATTGCTTAGAGATATGGCTACAGTGCTTGGAAGTAACAGAAAAGCAATGTTAGGTTACAAACTTACTTATCCTGAAGAACAAGTGTTTATAGGTACTATTGGAGAAATTATTACTATGACAGAAGGCCTACCCAAAGGTGAGTTTGTTGTTGTAATCAGAAAGAGAGTTAAGAGAAGATAGCTCTTACATGGTACCGAATTCTGAGTTACTAATAGATTTCATTGGAAATGAAGAATCTGTAAAAGTAGTTGTTAATAAAGAACATGCGATTTACTCAGATGATGTGATTAAGCAGGTATGTTGCTATTGGGAATCGTTAAGCAAATCTAAGCACCTTTTTGATGGGACTAATGCCATATTAGAGGAGTATAGTTTTGATGATGGAATTCTTACAATTACACTTAAACCAGGTAACTACTCTGAATTCTATTGTCTAAACATAAAACAGATTCTACCAGAATTGTATACTAATACACTTGCAATATGTACAGCCCCCATTACTTCAGATAACCTAATTGTAATTGGAAAACGAAGTCAGTCACTAGCCGAAGGCAATGAAGAGTGGCATGTTGTAGGGGGTACATTTGATGAGAGAGTTTTGAATGGAATGAGTCCAACTTCCTTTATGAAAGAGGAGTTAAAGGAAGAGTTAAACATAGATTCTGCAGATATCGAAGAGATATCATATCTTGGATTGGGAATCAATCACATTTATCATAAACCGGAATTGCTTACATATACAAAACTTTCTATTAAATCTGAGGAGTTAATAGAAAAGATGAGAGAAGCAATTGATTTTGATGAGCATAGTGAGATAGAGTTTCTTCAGTTCGATGAAATCAAAAGCTTCCTTTTAGAGAAAAAAGTTGCTCCTATAGGAGAGTTATGTATAAATCGTTTTCAAGAACTGTTATTGAAGGAGAAGTTATGAAAAGAACACTGATTGTTTTAATTTTATTTATAGTAATAAATGCCCTATTTGCACAAACACAAGTGGAATGGCAAACCTCAATGGGTAACTTTAGAGCTGAGTTGAGAGAAGATCTTGTACCGGGGATTGCAGGAAACTTCATTGATTTAGCGAATAGTGGTTTCTATAATGATCTTATTTTCCATAGAGTAATTTCCGGTTTCATGATTCAAGATGGTTGCCCTTTAGGAACCGGTTATGGTGGACCGGGATACACAATTCCTGATGAGTTCCATCCTGACCTTGTGCATGATGTACCGGGTGTGCTTTCAATGGCAAATAGTGGTCCTAATACTAATGGCTCACAATACTTTATTACAGTAGCTCCAACATCATGGCTTGATAATGCCCATTCAGTATTTGGACATATTATTGAAGGCATGGATGTTGTTTTTGCTATTTCTGAAGTAGAAACAGATTCAAATGACAAACCAATTGTGGATGTTGAGATTTATAGCGTTACTGTAATAGATATTAGTATCAATCATCTTCAACCGGCAGAAGAGTCTTTCACAGTAGATGTAGATGAGTTAGTAAATTTCATGGCTTTGGCATTCTCAGTTAATCATACGCTAACCATGAGCTGGTATGTTGATGATGTGCTAGTTTCTGAAGGTGTTTCTCTATTCGACTTTTCTCATTCATTCGAAGCGGAAGGTGAGTATGTAGTTAAAGTTGTTTTTGATAATAGCGTTCATACTATGGAGTATACGTGGACAGTTACAGTTGACGATCCTCTTAATATAACAGAAAATACGCAAGCTGTTAAGCCTATCTTAAAACAGAATTATCCTAACCCATTCTCTCCTCAGACTAAAATTGATTACAAGCTTACCCAAAATGAGAATGTAAATATTTCTATCTATGATATTAAGGGCAGAAAAGTACGTAGTCTGGTAAACGCTATGAATACTTCCGGAGAACATAGTATAACTTGGAACGGTACTGATGATAACAATGAAAGATTGCCAAATGGTGTTTATTATTACAAACTAATCACAAGTTCTGACACTGTGGTTAAATCACTGTTACTAATAAAATAGAGCAAATAATTTTAAGAGTCGGTAACCACCGGCTCTTTCATATAAAATTATGATAAAGATTACAGATAGTATTAATGTCTATCAATCTGAAAGGAATTTAGTAAACTCAACTATAATCAGGGCAAATGAGGATATTATAGTTGTTGATACTCAGCAAAGTCCTGAAGATATCCAGCACCTCAATTCCCTTGTTAAGCAAAAGGGTGTAGATTATATTATCAACACTCACTACCATAGTGATCATTGTTATGGAAATCCTGTTCTTATATCGGATAAAACCAAAGTTATTGGATATGTTGATGGCATAAACACTCTTCTGCGTGAAAGAAACATGCTTCGATCAAAGCGAACAGTTGAAAAGAAAAAACTAAAAGTTGTATCTCCAACCATTACATTTGATGATAATTATTCTTTATCTCAATATAATATTGAGATAATGCATACTCCCGGGCATTCACCTGATTCATCTGTTGTATTGCTCAAAGATAAACGAATCCTAATTGCCGGAGACACAGTTCTTAACGGACCAGGTATAACATTACCATACTACTATTGGGATAATCCACATAGCCTTTTAGAGTCACTAACCAAGATAAAAGAACTCAGTATAGAGACTATAATCCCGGGACATGGGCAACCGGTAGGAATTGGTTTTCTTGAACTTGGAATAACATATTTGGAAAATAGTATTTCACAAGCAGAGTATTTACTGAGTATTGATCGTAAGATAGACTTAGAATCCTTCATAAATGAGCTGAAGATTGATTCTGTACTTCCTAATATAAAGGAATCTGATTTATGGGTGCCTAAAATGCATGAACTGAACCTACAAAGATTATTCATGCTTCTCAAGGCTGAAAGATGATTCTCATTGCCCCTGATTCTTTCAAAGGGACTTATTCTAGCCTACAAGTGGGCAAAGCTATTCAGGAAGGTATCAACTTAGTAGATGAAAGCATTGAAACAATGCTTCTTCCAATGTCTGATGGGGGAGATGGTGCACTTGAAGTAATCAACTATTATCTGGATGTTCACATAATGAGTTGTGTTACAGTCGATCCGATTGGTAAAGCTATTAATACTAACTGGCTGAAAGCCGACAATTGTGCTTACATTGAAGTTGCTCAAGCTTCAGGATTACATCTGCTAAATGAATTAGCTCCTTTAAAAGCAAGTAGTTATGGGACAGGGTTGCAAATAAAGTCAGCGATAAAGAATGGCTGTAATGAAATCTACCTAACATTAGGTGGAACTGCTACTAGTGATGGTGGAAGCGGGATCTTACATGCATTAGGAGTAGTTTTCTATGATTCTAAAGGTAACAAAGTGATTCCCAATGGTGGCAACTTAAGAAATATAGTTGAAATAGATACATCAGTAGCTCAGTATTTCAGAAATGTGAAGTTTGTACTTGCAACAGATGTTAGCAATCCACTACTTGGGGGGAATGGTGCAGTCTATAGCTACTCTAAACAAAAGGGTGCATATGAGGAAGATATGGTTATCCTTGAAGATGGTCTAAATAACTACTCAAATCTATTAAAAAAGATTACCGATAATGATGTGTCACACTTAAGTGGCTGTGGTTCAGCGGGAGGGATCCCTCTCAGTCTTTTATCGCTCTTCGATTGTAGAATGGAATCTGGCTTCAAGTTAATGAAAATCATATCTAATATTGAACAATTGATTGAAAGAGCTGATCTTGTCATTACTGGAGAAGGTAAGATAGATGAGCAAACAAGACACGGTAAGCTACCATATCAGATTCAGCAGTTGTCTAACAAATATGGAAAAGAAGTTGTCTATTATTGCGGAGTTTCAGATGTTGATGTAACGAATATCTATGCTATAAAACAAAAAGATAATGCCCCTAAAGGGACATTATCTGATCTGACTAAACTTGTATCTAAAACTATTAAATCGTTTCTTTAAGGTCGAATCGGTCTCTGTGTAGCCTTAAGATATGTCTCAAGTAGTTTTATCTCTTCTTTACCGGTTTTTTGGATTCTCTCTTCCGAAAGATTAAAGGTATTTATAAGATAATCCCCAAAATAATCACCAATAGCAACTCTATAATCCCCTTTAGTATCAAGAATCATATTCTTTCCAAATGTTTTTCTTAATTGATTATATGAAAGATTCAGTATATAAACTTCTCCATTTCTGGGGAAAACATTCCATAGGTCACTGTATTTTATAACACCCTTATCAAGTCCTGATTCTACGATCACCCATGTCTTATCATTTTCACCAACACCTGCATAAAGCTTTTCAGCTATAGTCTGTAGTTCTTCTTTGGTAAAGTCTCTATTCAACTCACAAATAGCTCTATCAGGTAGCTCATGTTCTTCAGCTTCTCTAAGGAAGAGTGGTTCAGAAGTACCATTAACATATTTAATTATTGAGTTACCCTCAGATGGTAATCTAAGCTTATCTTCTTCAACATTAAGGTTTAGTATAACAAAAGCAGAGGGTTCAATTAGGTGATATACTTGAACAAATCCTGCAGGTGTATATTTGCTATTATTGATTATGGAACTAGCATTCATAACAACAGCTTCACTTTCTTTATATGAGGTCTGAAATGGACTGAAGTCATCAGATATAATCAAGTCTGACTTGTTCTTCAATAATTTGTAGTTATCTATATGCATATCAGTTGAAAAGCTTTGAGCTAAACCACGACCTGAGATTATTATGAAGTCCCTTTCCGTTTTGTTAATACCTGATACCTCATCAAATAACCATTTATAAAGATCGGTTTTTTCCTGACATATTCCTTCTCGTTCATGATTATGAAGCTGGAAGAGATGGATTGTGTAGAATGCCTCTTTAACTTTTACATAATAATCAGCACCGTTATTAAAAAACTTGGTCTCACTATATACAGGGAATTTAAGAGATTCTATCATCTTCTTACCAGAGTTCCAATCGGAGTATTTAGAGCCAAAAAACTCATTCTCATATGTTGATATATTTGGAAAGAATCTTGTTTTCCACCAATTGTTATCACCAACGTATTTAATGAACTCATCCTGTTTTTGATTGTTTAAGTGGTCACCTGTACCAAGTATAAAGGCTGTATCATTGTTCCCAGTAAATTCAGTTAGTTTCTTGAAATTATTATTGCTTAAAGCAAGGCCTTCATTCTCACCCATTACAGTAAAGTTAAAATCAGACATCTCCTTTAGTTTAGCAAGAGTATCAATTCTGTGGAATTTCCCATCCACCACTTTCCAGCCTTTATCATTACAGGCAGATAGGAATGCTAAACAAATTATAGCTAATATTATACTTCTTTTCATCATAATCCTCATATATCATCGCAAACATAATAACATAAGATATGTGTCAACTTAAGTTTGCTTGTTCATGTTTCATTATAGTATCTTCAAACATCTTGCGTAATTCACCTTCACTTTTCCTGCCTTTTAGTAAGACTGGTTTTTCCCCATTTGAAAACAAGACTATTGTCGGTAGACTTACAACACCGAAAAAGGAGGATAAGATTACATCTTCGTCAGTATCCACTTTGAAACTATCGACCTTCTCATATTCTCCCTCTATTTTCTCAACGATCTCCATCACTTCTTGACATACTGGACACCATGAGGCATAGAAGTTTATCATCATTGGCTTTTCAAGTCTCAAATTATTTGTTTTTACTGAGCTACCTACTATCTCAACGAACCTTTCAAATGTTAATTCAATCATTTCTCCTCCATTTTATTACTATTGATAACTTACTAATCTCTTTGTCAAAGGATTTGTTTTAATAGCAATTTAAGCTATGCTAATTTTACATAGCCAGTATCTTACTTGATCAAATCTATATCATAAATACATTCTGAATATATCATATTGATATATTTTGAGCTAAAATATTAGGAGTAATTAAGATTGCGGTCTCGCATTAATGCTTGTTTAGCAATGATATAGCGATATGCTGCAACTTTGGAACGCAATATGCGATAAAAGAAAGAGTAAGAAAAACACACGGGAGGATAAAATGAAGAAATTATTTGTACTCTTACTAGTAGCTTTGTTTCCGCTAGTTTGGTTATTAGCTGTTACAGTTGAAGCGGAGAATGCTGAGGAATTGGAAGTTAAAATGGAAGCATTAGGCGAAAAGCTTGAAGCAATGGGTGAAGAGATTGAGATGAAGGTTGAAAAACTTGGTGATGATCAAGTCATTACTATCAACACTTTAACTGCGACATCAGGAGATAGGGCATATCTTGGTGTGTATTATGAAGATTTAACTTTAAAGAAAGTTAGAGCGTTGAACTATCCATATAATTATGGTGTATTGATTACAGGAACCGGAGCCGGTTCAGCTGCCCATCAGCATGGACTCGCTGCTGATGATATTTTAATGTCTATTGATGGAAAGAAATGTACTGATAAGGATAAGTTCGTAAAGATAGTAGCATCATATATGCCTGACCAGACAGTACCCATTAAAATATTCTCTAATGAAGTTGAGAAAGAGATAAGCTTCACTTTCGGTAGAAAACCTGAAAAGAAAACGATTATTACCAAGAAAGGTGGAGATAGTACTAAAAAGAAAAAAACATCGTATCCGCATGTAGAGTTTATGTATACTCCTTATTGGTATATGATGGATGATATTGATGATCTAAACCATGTAATGAACAACATGGAGTTCAATAACCTTGATGAAGATGGAATGTTGTATAATGGCTTTGCTGCAAGAGCGAATGTTGGAAAAGGTTTTTATATTGGTGGTATGGGAGCCGGATATCATATAAATCGTAAAGTCGGACATACAGTTACAACTACAGGACAAACAGATCCTACTCAGCCACATGACTACATGAAAGGTTCAAAAGATTTCAATGTAACCAGAAGAATGAAGTTTTCAAGTGGTTGGGGTGGTGTGACTCTTGATAAGAAGTTCATGCTTGGTAAATGGGTACAGCCAGCGTTAGGTGTTGTACTTGGTGCAGGTAGCCAAACTATCAAATTTACTCAAACTAATGGTGAATATGATTGGACTGATTTAAACACACAATTTGATTCAGATAGTAATAATGCAATGGAAATGAAAAGAAGCTTCTTTATAGTACAACCAAGAGTTGAACTCTACGTGGGCATACTTTCATGGCTTGGAATCAGAGCTGAAGGTGCCTATATGATTGGATATAGCTCTAAACCAGGCTGGACTGAAACAAGTGGTAACTTCATTATAGATAATTCACCTGAGACAACAATGAACGGGTATGCATTCACTGTTGGTCCTTGGGTTCAGTTTTAATTAATTCTCTAAGCGGTCAGGGTCGGGCCTTACCAAATTGGTGGGGCCTCTCCTCATTTTTTTAGGAAAAAGGTTGCCAAGAAGGGATACAAGGCAAAAATATTGTAGAGGTAATATCCATGTTTGAAAAATTAGCTGATAAGCTTGTGAAAGGAGTAATCTCACTTTCATTTCTGTTATTTTCATCTTATGAAGGTAACAATGCATCTTTCAATACACCTCAATTGGAGTTGCATAACAAAGGTATCAGCTGTAAAACTGAGTTAGTGGGTGCATTTGATAACGACTTCGAGGATGTTTTTAAGTCCGGAGAAGAGGTAAGTCTTGATTATACAGTTGTTATAATTGCAGATGGGGAACAGCACTCAAACTTTACCCATAACTTAACAGTTGAATATAACCCAATGGATAGAACCTACGAGCTGAAAAGCGATTCGGGAGGGTTGACAAAATACTTTTCTGAGATCGATGAAATGGTAGAAGCATTTGCTCAGTTCGATAAGTTGTTGCCACTCCCAGATTGTGATAATTGCATCATAAAGATAAGTGCTAAACTGAACAAGCTGTTCTTTGCATCACAACAAAAGGAGTTTGATCTTAATCTACTCTGGAAAAATAAACTTCCAGAACTTACCATTAAACTTAATCCGGTGGATCTACAATGAAGATAGGTTTGAAGTATTACTTAATAATAGTCTTTATTCTTCTCTTTTCGGGAAGTATATGGTTACTTAACAAGGTAGTTCAAGATGGACAAAATGATATAGGTATTGTTTATGAGAACTTAGGGTTGGAAGAGTTTTTATCTGATGCTTCATACACAACAGCTCAGGATTCAGTTAAAGCAGAGAAACTACTCAACAATTATTTACAAGCAAGAGCAGCCTCTGGTACATCTCTCATTAAAATGAGAGTTTATTCGTGGGTATGGGCATTGATACTGTTCGTAGCCGGAATAAGTACATTCATTTTTATTATTAACACCATTAGTAAACCACTATATGAGCTAAGGAAAGCAACGGATTTGATTTCAGCAGGAAACTTCAATGTACATTTAACTGAAAAGGGTATTCCGGAACTAAGAGACCTGAAGAAATCTTTTAACATGATGTCTGAAGAGTTAGAAACTACTCAACAAAAGTTACTTGCATCTGAAAAAGAGTTACTTTGGAAGGACCTTTCACGAATACTTGCACATGAAATAAAAAATCCACTTACTCCTATAAAACTTGCTTTAGAACGATTAGAAGAGAAGTACATAGCTGATAAAGATTCTTTCCAAACATATTTCCCATCAGCATTAGAGGTAATAAACCATGAGATTGAGAACCTTCTAGCTATTTCAAGAAACTTCTCGGATTTTGCACGACCAGTAGAACCAGACAAAACTATTTTTGCACCTGCAACACTAATCAAAGAGATTATAACCGGTTACTCAGGAAGATATGAAATCGGTACAGACCTAGATGAGAGTGCACATATCTGCTTTGATCGAAACCACTTTTATCAGATATTTACAAACCTTTTGCAGAATGCTCTCGATGCCTGTTCGGAAAAAGGTTGTGTCCAAATCAGGTTGAATAGTAAGGTCGGGCGCGTTCTGCTAGTTATTGAGGATAAGGGCTCCGGTATTGCAGGAGAAGATTTACCAAGAATCTTCGATCCGTATTTTACTAAGAAACAGAATGGTACGGGACTAGGTTTATCAGTTGTGAAGAAGTTGATTACTGCTAATGCCGGTGATGTCTGGGTTGATAGTCAGTTAGGGGAAGGAACTAAGTTTATAATCACATTGGAGAGGTCTGATGAAAGTACTAATAATTGATGATGAGAAGAATATTTGTCGACTTCTAAAAGAGATTTCTGAAGAAGAAGGCTATTCAGCAGATGTTGCGTTCACTGCTGAAGATGGTCTGAAGAAACTTACATCTTTCAATCCTGATATGCTCTTTCTGGATGTGAAGCTACCTGATAAGAGTGGGCTAGATTTACTCGAAGTTATCAGGAACAGTGGATATAGTTGCCCAATTGTAATGATTTCAGGTCACGGGAATATACCTCTTGCTGTAAAAGCATTAAAGACTGGTGCAGTTGACTTTCTTGAAAAACCACTCTCATTGCCTATGGTAAGACTAACCCTTCAACGTAACCTGAAAATCCTTCGCTTGACTCAAGGAATAAAGAAGCTCCAAAAAGATGCTGAAAGCAAGTACCGAATGGTGGGTGTTAGTCAGTCCATAAAAGAGTTGAAAGTACGTATAGAAAGGGTTGCACCAACCAATTCCAAAGTCTTAATCAGGGGGGAAAGTGGAACCGGTAAAGAGCTGGTTGCATGGGCAATTCATAAATTAAGCGGTCGAAAAGGGAACTTCATTAGGTTCAACAGTGCCGCTATCCCTGCGGAACTAGTTGAAAGTGAATTGTTCGGTTATGAGAAAGGTGCATTTACTGGTGCTGTTGGCAGTAAGAAAGGTAAGATAGAAGAGGCGGATGGTGGAACACTGTTTCTTGATGAAATCGGCGATATGAACCTTTCTGCTCAAGCAAAAATATTACGTGTAATTCAAGAGGGTGAGTTTGAAAGAGTGGGTTCAAATAAGCCTATTCGCATTGAAACTCGAGTTGTAGCTGCAACTCATAAAAATCTGGAAGAAATGGTTAGCAAAGGAACATTTAGAGAAGATCTTTATTACAGATTGAATGTTGTACCAATTACCATTCCTCCTTTAAGAGAAAGAAGAGATGACATTCCTGTACTAGCCCAATATTTTTCGATGCTTTTCGCAAATGAGATGAATATGCCTGTCAAACAGATATCTGATGCAGTTCTTGAAAGTCTATGTAAAGTAGCTTTCCCAGGCAATGTCAGGCAGTTAAGAAATCTAATTGAAAGGCTATATATTTTCACTGATGGTCCAGTAATCGACAAGTGTGATTTAGCAATCAATCCGGATGAGTTCTCCTCTGAGCATGAGTTTTGGTCTGAATCTATACCATATCAGGAGAAGAAAGCTCAGTGTGAGAAGCGGTACCTCTCAGAACAGCTTAAAAAGTATGAGTGGAATATTACCAAAACTGCTCATGCCTTGGGGTTACAACAAAGCAATTTATCGAGAAAGATAAAAGACCTAGGTCTGAAACATTAATAAGCAAAGGCTGTTGAGACAATCAACAGCCTTAATTATATCAATTAAATTATTACTTCATAATGATAAACTTGGCAGGTCTGGCATCAGTTCCTTTAATTCTAGAGAAATATATACCATTGCTAAGTTTGTTTCCCTTACTATCTGTCATATCCCATCGAGATAGTTTAGATGTTCCTGTAACGATTGTTCTTTCAAGTTGCCCTTTAATATTAAAGATCTGTATCTCTTGGTTTGGAATTATCTTACTAGTCTTGAAAGTCACCAATTCACTTGCAGGATTTGGATATACTGATAAATTCTGCTGAATCGCTTGTATTATGTCTTCATTATCCTGTGGGGACTGCAATTGGAAATGCGTGTACATAACTTCATATATGTAATCATTGATCAAACCTGTTTCATCAGTAAGACCAAATATTGGAAAGCTTGCACCAACGGTGATTGCATCTTGTGTTATCGTCTTGATGGCAATTACATCAGAGTAACTCTCTTGAGGGGCAAGGTAAACGCTTTGTGTCGTTGCATCAGGCTGCATAATCTCAAGTGCTTGCAAACCATTTATTTCACCATCATAGTCCCACATTTGATTCGATTCAACTGATTGTACTGTTTCCAAGTCTACCACATGATCAAATGGTGCCCAGATGTTGAAGAAGTCATAGAAAGCAGTATTGTATGAGTATTCTATTGAACTTTCTGTATAGACTTTACCTCCATTCTGTAGATAGTCAACTAGCATTTGACTTTCTATGCTTGCTTCTTCCAAGTAGAAGGCTTCATCCTGAAATCCAAATAGGCAGAATACTGCAGAGAAACTATCTAACGAACTCATTTCATCATCAAGCTTGTCGGTGTAATAAATATTCCAGTTTCCTGTTTCAGATATAGCGTTTACAACCTCAAAGCTATTACTAAAACCATTAGGCTCCCAAACAAGGATTTCTCCATCAGTTGTGTTGTATTCCGGTTGGTAGTTAATTAATGGATCACCATATAAGATATAAGTGTAGATGTTCTTCTGCTCAGGCCAAATGATACCATCAGAATCAAGTGGGTCACCGAAGAAGAAGTAGTTGCTAAACATGAAATTGGCATTTGCATGAGACATACCTAATGCTTGATTATGTGTATAATAGTTATCCATTTGATAGTAGTTTAAGGAATGAATTCCTCCCCAACCGGGATTAATCCAACCAATCTTATACCAGCCGGTACGTGTTGCCGTTAATGTAGCAACTCCCTTTTTCTCAAGTATATATTCACCTAATGAACCACGTGGGTTATCTGTAAGATCAAATCCACCATTAAGGCATGATTGAGTGAAAAAGACAGAACCGGTACTATTTGATATTGTGTCGAACATATCTACCATAATCAGTCCTTCCCAATAACGTTCATCACCTGTACAGATATTATTGTTATCATAATCATCTTCCCAGACCAAACGGGACGATGATGTTGGACTTCCGTGTGCACCTAAACATACAAAACCAAAGTCTTCTGTATTTAGAGCAATATTCAGATTTATAGAGCTCAAATCCCAATCGGATGGGTATGGAGAGTTATCGAATCCTACCTGTTCATACATGGTTGTTACCGGGTTGTTTCTTAATATTGTGCTTTTCATGTACTCAGTATAGTCAGCCCCGTCAGTTCTGTTCCAACCATATTCATAGTCCTGATTCTCAAAATTGAACATAGCCATAGGGGAGAGGACTTTATCTTTCCAAAGTGCATCTGATTGTTCAAAATCAATGATTCTTTGGAATATGACATCCAATTTAGCCAGATCACTGAAGGGAATACGCCCAACATACATCTCCGGTGTAAAGTCGATTTCATAGTCTTCATCACCAAAACCGTTTGAGTATTCACCCCAGAAGTTATCTCCATCGCTATTAAAATTGGAGGTTAAGTCAGAGTAATAGAAATCAGATGGTGTTAAGCTATTCTCGTTCGGAGAAGCGTTTAGATATTGAATTGGAATCGTTTCAAAGTCCCCCACAAGGAGAAGGAAGTTATCTCCTGAAGGATTAAAGTTCTCTATAAGGTAGTTTCTAACCTGTTCAGGTTCAGTTGAACCGGGAGAATTCATCAAAATATCTTCTATATCACTAAAGTTAAGCGTTATCCCTTGCATACTTCTCAAGTCTATGTAGTTCTGCATACTTGCTCTGATGCTTTGCGTTGTTATCAAATGAAGTGTTTGTTGGCGTGTATTCAAAACATTATATTCATTGATAAGCTCTGCATTAATAAATGCTCTACGGCTCAAATCTGCCAAGGACTTAGAGACAAGAGCTTCATTAGCCTCACTATCTTCAAATCCAATAGAAAAGCTGATACTTTCCACTCTAGTTAGAGAACCATTATCATAAGCATAAGGTGCAAATCTATATCTAAGAAAATGTAGATTTCCCCAGTATCCCTCACCAAGATAGATAAGCTGTTCACTTAGCTCTGGAGTTGTAGCTGAACTCGTGAAATTCTCTTGGTCATGGTAAGGTGAGTTAATTTGTGGTGAGTATTCAAAAGATTTAGTTGAACTATTTAGCGTTGCTTTCTGTGAGATGATTTTCTTTCCGGGTGGAATCAATATGTTCAATTGCTTTGAAGGAAGCATATATTTTCCCGGTACAGTTACTTGTCCGAAATCATTTCCCATTATGATTTCAAGTTTTTTGTCATTCACTTCGATTTCCGCATTTGGCGTCATGTAATCAACATTCAAAACGGTACCAAACAAGTTGCCAATCAGGCATAATACCATAACTACATAGAGTTTTTTCATAATCTACTCCTCGATAGGTTTACTCCCATTTTTAGTTTCTTCTACCAATAATCTAATCTGATTTTGTTGTTCCTTAAATTGTTTTAATTTGCTACCTGTAAGTTTATGAGCACCAACCATTCGTAAGCTTGTTCGTGGATTTACCCAACGACCATTCTTTTGCACGCCAAAATGAAGATGTGGCCCTGTAGAGTACCCTGTACTTCCAACAGTACCGATTACACGTCCTCTAGAAACTCGCTGCCCTCTTTTCACTCTGATTCTATGAAGATGTGCATATTGTGTTATCATACCACCGGGATGCTTAATTTTTACCTCTTTACCATATCCACCATTTCGACCTGCTGAGATAACAGTTCCACTTGTAACAGTGTATACCGGAGTTCCGGTAGAACCTGCATAGTCTATTCCCTGATGCATCTTCCATTTACCACTGATTGGATGGAGTCTTTTCCCATATGGAGAAGTAACACGGATTCGATTTAAAGGGTACCTTACTGCATTAGAGGCTAGAGCATCACCTTTGCTGCTGTACATACCGTTAAATGCGGATGTCTTATCCCCTTCATCATACCAGAATGCTTCGAAACTCTTAATGTATTTACCATGGAAAGCTACATATATAGGTTCACTATAGGGTAGTTGTTTACCTTTATATATCTTGTCATCAACAAGTACTTCTATCCAGTCCCCCGGTTGAACTCTTCCCATATCTGCTTGAGATTCAAGAATATTTGCTATCTTCTGTCTAACTGACTTATTGATGCCTGCTTTCTGGAGGGCAATAAGGAATGTTCCACCAGCTTCAACTGTTGCTGTGAGGAAAGTGTTCTTACGCTCATAAGGTTCTTTAAGAAGCTCATACTCATATTCTGAATCTTCAATTTGCTCTGCAATCTTTAGCTTTAGATAGTGCCTGACAATCTCATTCTCAATATAATAAAACTCAGAGATCATCTGTATCTCTGTGTTTATCTTTAAATATAGCTCATGACCGGCTTTAAAACCGGACATATCAATATGATTTGCCATTGCATTGGTAAGTTTTATCACTTTTTGATTAGGTATCTTATACCCAAGAAGTATTTGGAAAAGGCTTTCTCCGGGTTGAATGATTCTTTTCTCGAATCCTTCATACCTGTTAACTTCTATTAACTCTTTGGCAACATGTTTCTGATGTTTAATTGAAATTGATATTACAAACGCAATGATAACTATCATTACAGCTGAGATGATTGCAATCAGCTTTTTATTAGGCATCTATTCTCCAAACTTAGATATTTCTTTATTGACAACTTACCCTGTGTAATACTTGTCGAGGGTAAATCGTTTCAATAAGATAAAATAAATGGCTACTAATTTTCGTAAAGTAATAATTAACGGGTTATACCTAACACAGTTTGTTTTGAGAGGAGTTCTTCTTAAAGCACTGGTTTTTGATAAGGAACTACGACACAAGATTCTTGCTCGTAGTATCCACATATCTTCACGTAGAATACTTGATGCTTTGAACATCCATGTTGAGCGCCATTTAGCTATTGATATTGAGAAACTGACTGATAACTATCTGATTGTTTCTAATCATATCAGCTTTCTGGATATTCTCATAATCTCCTCAGTTATGCCTGTCAATTTTATAACATCTGTGGAAATGAAAAGTCACCCGTTACTTGGTTTTATGACCAGGCTTGGTGGTAGCTTCTATACAGAGCGTCGATCAGCGACCGGTCTGCCGGAGGAGATTGCTACAATATCAGATAAACTTACATCAGGTTTTAATATTTGTCTTTTCCCGGAAGGCACAAGTCATGATGGAGTTGATGTAAAAGCTTTCAGGTCTTCTCTCTTCGAAAGTGCAGTTAAATCCGGAAAGTCTATTATTCCGGTATGCATTAAATATACTGCTCTAAATGGTGAAGGGCTGACCAAAGAGGATGTAAAACAGATAGCATGGATTGATAACCAACCTTTTAAAGAGAACTTAAAGCATATTTTGGATGCAGATAGTATTGATGTGAAAGTAGAATTTCTGAGACCAGTAAAAAATAGAAATGGGGGAAGAAGAGAGCTTTGTAGGGAGGCCTACAGTGCAATCAATGACTGCTATTCCAATTTTCAATAGGACTGTAACTTCTTTATAAA
This sequence comes from Cloacimonadales bacterium (SeqCode), assembly GCA_963677495.2. Lineage (GTDB taxonomy): Bacteria > Cloacimonadota > Cloacimonadia > Cloacimonadales > JAFGVF01 > Zophobacter. Next base: position 377,251 of record CAXXOU010000003.1, on the reverse strand, counting down.
CAATGTATAAGCTGTTCTCTTAATTATTTCTTAAAGAAATTAGTAAAAAACATTTGACACTCATAGGGCACCTAAATAGCTTGTCCATACATCGCACAGCGAAGGCTTTTAGATGTAACGCTATGGTCCAGTAACTCAGTGGTAGAGTATCTGCCTTTTAAGCAGAGAGTCGATGGTTCGAGCCCATCCTGGATCACCAGAAGCGACCCCTTCGTCTAGTGGACTAGGACTCCAGATTTTCATTCTGGCAACAGGGGTTCGATTCCCCTAGGGGTCGCCACTTTTTATTTGTCATATTTTAGTGGTAACCACGAACCTTAAATGTCCCCATCGTCTAGTGGCCTAGGACTCAGGATTCTCATTCCTGCAACGGGAGTTCGATTCTCCCTGGGGATGCCACTTTACCGGCTTCATGCCGGTTTTTTTTATTCAACAAATAATCCACTTAGTGTCATACTTTTCTCTTCAATCTCAGAGTTCTTTTAAAAAATACTTAACCTGAGTTTGAAATACAGCGAACTACATCGTTCTTCAAGCTGTACCTTCTCTTTATTTAATCACTTCAAGAGCATTATTGCACCGTCAAACAGGTTATGCACACGATGTGGATAACTTTAGGGGTTCATAGGGAGGGTCTAGGGAGGCTAAAGGGAGGGACATGCGAGATTCTAGGTTTTTGATGAGATTAGATAAAGAGAACCAGTTAGGACCTAGCTAATCATTATGATAAATGATTTGCTTAGTAATTGCCTGATAGATAATGATGTTATGGTCGACAAAGAGGTTGTTACTTTAAAAAAAAGAGGCTAAAGTTTTCTGCTTTAGCCTTTGTTTATTAGAATATACAAGATTATTTCATTAATACAGCTTTCTTTGTTACTGATTCGTTACCTGCAGTTAGTTTGTAGAAATAGATACCACTTGTTACAGTATTACCTTTCTTGTCTTCACCACTCCAAACTACTGTATGTGAACCTTTACTTAATCTTCTTTCTACGAGAGTATTAACTTTCTGTCCTTTGATATTGAACACTTCAAGAGTTGCATCAGAATCAGCCTTAAGTTCAAAAGAAAGAGTTGTCTCAGGGTTGAAAGGATTAGGGTAGTTACTCAGTATCATCTGATTTGGTTCAGGAATTGTGTAATCGCAGCTAGGTACAGCACCAAGTGAGTTTGTTTTGATAATGCGAATTCCATCACTGTATGTAAAATCACCTGCAGTCACCATAAAACCATCGTCCAGGATAATAAAAGTTTCATATCCATCAATATGCCCCAGTTCTGTGCCGGTCTCCTCTGAGGAATATATTTCTACGAGACTATTCTTATCTAACACATGATAGTATATTCCTCTTGTGATTAATGTACTTGGAGAGTGATATTCTAATTTAGTCGCATCAATGGTTGGGAAATTATAACTAATTATCTCACAATCTGAGTTAGCTATCAAAGTTGCATTCCCATTTGTGAAATAAAGATTAGAAGTGTCAATATCCTCATATATATTACCGAAACAGCGAAAATATTCATCTGGTATATCTCTGTTTACTAATAATGTATCCCCCAGTGAATCACACTTATATATCAAAATGAATCCATCTTCAAAGAAGTCAGGTTGAGCAGCAACTACTTGAATTAGATTATTTGACTCAGTATAAAAACTAGTACGAACAATGCTATATTGATTATCTGGAACAGGATAAGTTTTTTCCCAAATTATCTCATTATCTTGAGTTATCTTCCTGCATGAAGCAACGTAATTTATTCTGCCGCTGAGCAAAATATTGCCATCATTTGTCATAGTTATATCTGTCATATCGAATCCAGTTTCACTATCTTCATTATGAGACCAACATCTATTCCCAAATTCATCATATTTAAATAGACTTCTGTGAGTTGCAACAATGAATCCATGATCAGGAGTTTCTACAAATCCAATATGGCTAAAATGGTTATTGTTTCCGGTAGCATCAATTGAATCCTGAATAGACCACTGCAGTATGCCTTCACTATCAGTTTTCATAATATATGTTCTTGGATGCATATCTACTTCATCTAAATACCACTGACAGCTACCAATCATTGCATACCCACCGTCATAGCATTCCTTTATCTCATATACCTCAAACATATGGTGAAACCATGTTAATGGTCTAACCATTCTATCCCATGTGTCTTGAGAGAATAAAGCAATAGGCAACATTAATATGACAATCAACACAAACAAAAGCTTTTTCATAACTTCTCCTTCAGTTCCTACTGAATCTTTGTTAAATCCTACCAGACTATTTAAACCACCCTACTTTCTTTTCTTTGAAGTGCAAGTTTATTTTTTACACGATCTAGATAAATTGTCAATTTTATATATTACATATCTTCTTCACATTTATTAGTTTGTATGAAAGACTGTCCTGAATCTAAAAAAAGGCTAAAGCGTTCCGCTTTAGCCTTTCATAGTCTATGTTTGTAAGTTTATTTCATTAATACAGCTTTCTTTGTAAGTGTTTCGTTACCTGCAGTTAGTTTGTAGAAATAGATACCACTTGGTACTGTGTTACCATTCTTGTCATCACCACTCCAAACTACTGTATGTGAACCTTTACTTAATCTTCTTTCTACGAGAGTATTAACTTTCTGTCCTTTGATATTGAACACTTCGAGAGTTGCATCAGATGCAGCTTTAAGTTCGAAAGAGAGAGTTGTCTCTGGGTTGAAAGGATTAGGGTAAGCATTATGTAATACGTTAGCAACGATAGGTTTTACGACCTGATCATCATTATCTACTATGAGATAACCTCTGCTACCAGTTCTAGCAATATCACCACGGTAATAAATACTGTCATCGTTGCCTAGACCGTACTTAAGATCTAAGTCATAGATTGAATACTGATCAGCAAATACTACGTCCATCTGGCCATCACCATCAAGGTCACCAACTGATGGACTTGATTTGATTGAGCTTTCGAAAGCCATAGGGAAGTTTATGTTTTCCTGACCATTCCATTTGATACCATGGAGGTTACCATCATTATCACCAAAAATAATAGTTGCATCACCTGCACCGTTAAGACCGGCAAGGATAGGTGAAGATTCAACGTTAGCATCAACTGACACAGGGAAGTTAGGGATGTCATTACCATTTTCATCCATCACATAAACAGTACCTGCGTTAGAGATAACAACAATCTGAGCTTCGCCAACAGTACCGTTTACTTTACCTACAACAGGAGAAGTTTTAACCTGGTCATCGAGAGTTCTTTCAAAGATAACTGAACCGTCATCATCATAAGCATGAACTTCACCGGTTGCTGTTGAAGCTACGATGATTTCCATATTTGCATCATCATCAAGCTGAGTTAGTGTAGGACCTGTAAGTGAGTATGAATCATAGTTTACAGGGAAGCCTGTAAGTTCTGCACCTGTAGAAGAATCAAATACATGAAGGTTAGAAGATGTAGTGGCAACAACGATATCAAGTGTACCATCATTGTTCACATCACCAACAGCACTTGGAGCAAGAGCAGATTCATTAATATTCAATGGATACGTATCTGAGTAAGTAGTTCCATCACTGTTAAGAATAACAAGCTCACGAGCCTGAGAAACAGCGATGATTTCTAATGAACCATTACCATCAAGGTCAGCGATAATAGGGTTAGTACGTGTAGCACCAATATTATCATAAGGTGTAAAGAAATCAGTACCATCAGCACTGATGCATCTGATTTGACCACTCTGCATACAAAGAACAGTTTCGATAGTTCCGTCATTGTCTAAGTCTGCAAATGCCGGTGAACTTGTGATAGTTCCACCCATAGCTACAGGGAATGTACCGGGCATATACTGTGTACCATCAGCATAAAGAGCATCTAAAGAACCATCAGGACGAGTGAAAACAATCTCATTAGTTCCATCGTTGTTAAGGTCAAGAATTGTTGGCGAAGAAACAGATCCACCACCGATGTTCACAGGGAAGTCTGCATGCAAAAGTGAAAGGTCAAGATTGAATGTTCTTGTAATAGTATAAGGCCATTCAGTATCCAGATTAGATGTGATAGTTAATTCCATTGGAATATTATCAGGTGTTAAGTCAGTTGTAGTATTTACAACAAACTTATCATTGAAGTTTGCAATAGAGGAACCACCTGAGATAGTTCCAAAATCACTTGTTTCGTTAGAAACAGTAACACCTGCTAAAGGGCTTGAAAGCGTAGCTTGTACATCATAAGCAGTTGCCCAAGTATAGAAAGTAGGAGTCATTGTTCCCATATACATAAGGTTATTAATCTGAACAGCAACTTCAATAGTCTCTCCCGGATTAGGGATGCCATCGCCGTCACCATTTACTTCTTCAATGAATACTTCTTCTATGTTTACGTTTGGTAATACATCATAATAAGCAGCAGCTAAAGCGTTGACTCTTCCACTACCGAGTAAGAACTCACCGGCTGCAACGTCAGCATATGATTCGTTCATTGGATATATATCATCAGCAGTTGTTTCAAGTCTTGCTCTTAACTGGTCATGTGTAAGGTCAGGATGAACTGACTTAACAAGTCCTGCAATACCTGCAACAATTGGAGACGCCATTGATGTACCATTGTTTGATTCGTACATGTTAGTTCCATAATATGTTGAATAGATACCTGCACCCGGAGCACTGATATCAATTGGAACACCATAATCAGAGAAACCTGCTTTTGTGTCGTTACTGGAAGTAGCAGCTACACAAAGAACTTCAGGGATATCACCGGGAGCATCACGGTATTCAGCTGTATGTTCAGTATTGTCATTACCCGCTGCAGCTACAACAAGCATACCCTGTGCATTACAATATTGGATAACTTCTCTATATTCATTGAACCAATAATCACTTGGTTCCTGTCCACCCCAACTTGCATTACCAACATCACAACCGAGGTCAGCAAAGTATTGAAGCATTGCATAACCATAGCCAACACCTGTTCCTGATTCATTATCAGGTCTTCCGCTTGCACACATGATTTTAACATTGAATCCGGGACCTGCAACACCGATACCATTATCACCAACAGCAGAAGCACAACCGGCAACATGGGTTCCATGTTCATTACCAGGGAAATCTTGGTGTGGGTTGTTAGTATTCATAGCGAAGTTCCAGCCGATAACGTCATCAACTTTACCGTTCTGGTCATTATCAAGACCGTCACCGCCATATATTTCACCATTATCCCAATCGATGAAAACATCTTCTGTCATTTCAGCTTCATTAATCCAAATATTGTCTCTAAGGTCAGGATGATTCCAGTAAACACCTGAGTCTGAGATACCGACAGTAATATCTTCAGAACCTAAGCCAAACTCCCATGCTTCATCTGTATGCGTAATAGGGATATAATATTGGAAATGATAGTCAGGATCATTAGGTACATAACGTTCTCTCATTATAACATCGTATTGAGCATAATGAATGTTCTCATCATGATTAAGAGCAACAAGCACTTCTTCCATCTGGTCATTATCAGAGATTCTAATCTCATAAATACATTGTAAATAGTGACCGTCTTTATTCCATTCCTTGTCTTTTGGAGTGTAAATCTGTTTCATGTCGATAAACTTGTATGTCTCAGCAAGCTTATCAAAGCTCTCCATACCTGTTACAATGATACTATCTTCGTTTAAATCAAACTCAATAATACCATCCATGTTTCCTACTGACTCCATTTTAAAACAAGCATGTAGTATGTTGTCATAATAACGTCCCTTTTCAAAAGGAACACGTGCTACTAAGCCCACGATAATAGTGAGTAAAATAGCAATTGTTAGAATCTTTTTCATATTATCTCCTCTAAGTATTTCAAAACTTTAGTTTACAATTCTTGCATTATACGATATAAAACTGCTTAAGACAATAGTTTGTCAAGGAAGAAAAAAGTAACTGGTGGTGTTATTCTACGCTGTTTATGCTATCTAGTGCGATTAACTTGCTGACTTGTCAAGACAGACCTCTATACTTCAAAAGTAAGACAGGATATAATTAATAGGAACGCAACTCAATGCGAATACTGATAGCAGTCCAGTAAATGACTGTTAGTCATCCAAGGACAAACTACGCCTAAAACACGCCCAAACCACGGAAGCCGTGGTCAACCTATGGGAGTCCCGTGGTTAACCCGAGGTCGGGTATAAAAGTTAAGGTATAGCTATTCAGTGTTAACATAAGATAGTCAATATCTATTGTTAATTTAAAGAATACGTAAAAAAGGGGCGCGAACAGGGATGTTTACAGACCCAATGTGCCCAAAGCGGTACTCTCTCAAGTAGTTAATTGATACCCGATACGTACGCCACTCGTAAGTAGCTACGGGAGACCTACGGGAGATCTTCGTGTGGGCTACGGGAGGGTTTGCCGGATTGGGTAGTGATTCGATAGGCTTATATCTGCTTTTCAAATCGAGAAATTGAAGAATATAGATAATCCAATTACTTAGTTATTCTTCTTTTCACATAATTGTTTAGGAACAGCAAACTCCCAATCAGACTCATTGTACTGGCAAGATAGATTGATGTCTTATACGAACCTGAGATGTCATATAGAACACCACCAACAAAAGGACCGGCAATCCCACCAGTTGCGTATCCTAATAATATATATGGGTAGATAACTCCTAAGTCTTTAACACCGAATACGTGGGCAGTTTCTTTAGCAAAGAGAACGAAGTTTCCACCGAATCCAAAACCGATTAGTGCTGACAGCACTAAGTACCATACATCATTCAAAGGTATTAAGTTTAAGGATATAATTGAAACTGCTTGCAGGAGTAGTGCTAAGAAAATGCTTAAACTTGCACCTAAATAGTCACTTAACAATCCCCATATCAATCTTCCTAAGAAGTTAGCTGCTGCGAAAACAGATACTCCAATGATCAGATTGTGTTTCGAGATTCCGTATTGCCCCCCGATTATTCTTAAGCTACCGATAATCAGTAAACCGGCAAAAGTACCTAAGAAGATACCTATTATGAGCTTTCTGAATACAGGGGATGTCAGAAATCGGGATGTATTAACTTCTTTATCATTTCCATCAGATCTGTTTTGATCTTGATATATAAGGAATGATGCAAAAAATATAGTAAGACCATAGATTATACCCACTCTCCTCATTATCTCAAGAACACAATAACCATGATCAATAAAGAACTCGAAGACAGATGACATGAAAACAGCTCCTAAGCCAAAGCCTGCAGCAGCTATGCCTGTTATGAGTCCTTTTCTTTCAGGAAATAGTTGTACAGGGGATGTTAGAGAAACCCAATATCCGGTACCTGTTGCTACTCCACTGAGTAATCCGATACCTAAAGTTACAAGTATGAAGTTGCCTTTTGAGAAACTTGCTAAGAGATATCCAAGCAAAAACAATATGCCGGCGATAAATCCAAAGAACTTGTACTTTATCTTATGACTATATCGACCCGTAAATATCATTGTAATTGGGAAAGTAGCAATGACAACTCCGAATATTATCTGGGTCTGTAAGGCAGTAAAGCCAATCTCACTGATTAACTCTGATGCAATAATACTCCAGGAATATATCCCCCCTATGCAGAGCATTATGATAAAAGAAGCAACTACAGATAAATACTTTCTCACTTATATTTTTCCCTTGTCTAATTCATTGTGTATATACTATTATTAGTATAACACTTATAATTAGGAAAACAACTTCAATTTCAAACCAGTTTTATCTATGAACTTGTGCCTAAAAGTATTAATTGGAATCAATTGACTGTTTATTACATATTTGAGTGAGAATACTTCTTATTTTATTAGCTAAATTGTCGCGCGTTGGTTTAAACAATTCTTTTATATCAACATTTGAACTTATCTTTGTCTCCAATAGAGGGATATTTATTATTGGTAACTGATGTACCTTTATTTTAACTTCTTTCTCTAATGCAAGTGTATCTTTAATTATGATTTCAGTTTCTTCTTCTTGATCTTGTATAACAGTACTTGGATAAAACAGAATTATATTGCACACCTTAAACCTTACAGCATAGGCAAGCATCTGGTAAAGATCTGGTTGAGAAATGCCTTTCTTGGGATCACTGTTATCCTCATAGATAATCTTATACTTTGCATCAGCAATCAATGATAAGTCTTCTGTTTCAATCCATAAGTCCGGTTTAATCTTAAATGTTTTGTCTATATCTAAGAAGGTATCACCTCTTTGAGCTTTTACAGATATGTCCGGTAACTCTTTATCAATAAACCCGAAGATAAAGTCTTCGAAGACATACTCCATAGGTAAGAGAAAGGCAAAGAGCTTTAGATCATTCTTATAATCGAAAGAAACGCTGTTAGAAAGGAATAAATGACAATAGTCTCTAACAGTTTCAAACTCACCAAACATTGGATTAAAAGAAATTCTAGAACACTGCTCAGCAGTGACTCTTTCATCGGTGACCTCATCCAAAATGAACAGAATCTCTCTTAAATTCTTCTTATTCTCTTGCCTAGTAGCAACATTGAATAGTAGGGTTGTAACATATTTAATTATCCGATTGAACTCATTATCAATGACAAATGCATCATAAGTACAATTGAGCTTATGCCAATTCCCTCTACTCACATTCTCATTGATATATCCGGTAGTATTAAGTCTTCCTTTTATATACGAAAGCTCACGATTAACTTCCTGATACTGCTGATAGATAGAGGAATTTAAGAGTTTTCGAGTGTATTTGGAGAAGAGATAGATTAAGACTTCAAAGAAATCACTTTCTTTATTTCCCAAAGTGGTTTGGTAGCTTGGAAACTTGATTTTGCGACAATAACTTAACCACCAGAGAATGTGATTATGGATCTGATATATATGATTGTCAGAGTATTCTTTCTCGGAATCATAAAATATCTTTGGTAACAGATTTATCCTTTGGCCTTTATAGTGAATTACACCAACATATTTATTAGATTTTAACTCACTGGTTTTGTGGATAAACTGTATGAATCTTTGAGATTCTATCGTATCTTCATCATTGTTTCTAAAGAAGGAATTCTTATCACGATTGTTCCAAATCTCATCAAGAAAGCTTTCTAAGCCTTCGAAACTATCTTGAAACTTTATTTTGTTACGATACTCAAAGAGATTATTCATTCTTACCGATTATTCTAATAGGCCATGAACCCTTTTCGATGATTAAGCCTGCGGACTGAAGTATTGCCCTAACCTCTTTTTCATCATTCATAAAGTATTCCAAAAGTAATGGAATCACTTTCTTGTTCATTCTTTGAAGCAGATCCATGTCTTTATCCATAAAGTAAGAGTGCCCAATTTGGAAATCGTGTCCTTTAGACTCGATAATCTTTTCGTTTAACTTCTTAAGAATATCAACATCATATATCTCTTGATTCGGTATATCGTATTTAGGATACATCGCTTCAAAATCAAACCTTCTTCTAAGAGCAATATCCAATAAAGCAATTGACTTATCAGCTGTATTCATAGTACCAATGATGTATAAGTTCGAAGGTATAATGAACAACTCTCCGGATGGCAACTTCGCTTTTAAAGGGAATGCTCCATGCGAGCGTTTATCCGGTTCTATCAGAGTGATAAGCTCGCCAAATACTCTTGATATATTGGCTCTGTTTATCTCGTCTATGATAAGAACATAGTTTTTCTTTTGTACAATTTGCTTTTTACCGGAAGAATCTTTACCAATACTAAGAAGTACTCTCAAAAGTGGTTTATAATACGAAGAAAGACCTTGAATATCTAAAACAGATTCTGCTTCATACATTTTCTTTAGAGTGCTAATACTCAATGTATGGGCTGTTCCGCCACTATCCTTTCTAAATTGAATAGATTTATTAGTAACTGCTGTTATATAATAAGAGACTCGTTTCATCTGAACTTCGATTTCCTCAACATCTCCCTCTATAAGAGGACTTACATATTCATTGAAAGCAACCTCAAAAGATTTCTTAGCAATAGGTGACCTTTCTGAGTCATTGATATTCTTTAACGCTTTATCTGCAATCTCTTTAAAAATACCATCCTTCCTCTCAAAAGTTAGATTACTATCATTTTCAGTATCAGGCCTTAAACCTTGGATGAAGTCTTCATAACTATAGTTCTGATGAAAAGTTATAAACTCTATCTGCTCGTGAAGGTTCTCTTTGTATATCTCTAATGCCTTACTAAAGGAATCTATTCGTCTGTTTTCAATTATCTCAGCAGCTCTTAGGATTGTGTTATATGTTTTACCTGTTCCCGGAGGACCATAGAAGATTGTATTTAGTGGGTAGTTCATATTGTCTAAACTCCTAATTGTAGAGATACCTTGATATACATAGTTCTCAAAACTTTCATCATTGTATTTTTTAAAGCTTGATTTTGTTGTATGATCCAATTCATTTTTTACTGCAGAGATAATGGACTCCAAATCTTTTTGGCTAGGATTAAAATCATCAAAGTAGCTGTAATATGGAACCGGTTGAGCTCCATCATAGGTTTCACTATTCTCAAGTAATTTATCTTTAGATATAACCCCATAAATTCCTTTTGGATTATTAAGGAAGATGTTTAAACAGTATCGTTGTCCTACAGTAAAGCTTAATCTATCAGTTCTAACACTAAACACAACTCTATCATCGTTTTGTCCTATATTAAGGCGTGATACAATGTTTCGTAAATACTTAATATAGGTATTGAATACATCATCATCAAACTTATCTTTAATTACTTCGAATGATACAATATCTTTATTGTTATCCAATGTTTGATACAAAATATCTTGTGCTAAGACTTTATGGTTTGAACCAGCATAATACTCAGGGATGATAGATTTAACTAATTCAATTAACTCAGTATTATTTTTAATATACTTCTCTATCAGTTCATCAATCAAAGTTAGATAATGAGCGTATTTTTCATTTGTTTTTGCAGGTTTAACCCCAATAAGCTTACAATATTTTACATAGTATGAGGATTTATAAAATGTATATTTTTCTGGATTATGGTAAGTTAAATAGACAGACATCTCCCTTTCACCTTGAAAGCTCTTTTTTGTCACATCGAATTCATGGTAAAGGTTTAACGTTCCTTCGCTAAAAGCAATAACTCGCTCTGTTAAATCAATAGATTCATCGAATAGATTTTGAAACAAAAATCGCAACTTCTCCGGTCTATTTTGTGCCAGAGTATTTAAGGCAGATCCAGCCACACCCCATATTAAGTTCTCGAACTTAACTTCTTTTACTTCCTTTGCAAAATCATTAGCATAAGTATTGGGTCTTCCTGCGTATTCCTTAATCAATTTCCATTTATAGACTTCATCTTCTGCCTTTGTCCTGGAAATATACTTTATGTATTTATTAATCAATCCCTTTACAGAATCCTCTTCTACTGTTATCTTTTGCCTATTATCTAAAGACATAATTTCATACCCTTAAACCTTTTAACTGTTACTGAACATGACTTGATTCCAATCAAGCTGGAATATACTCAAAGCCAATCATATGCATATTGTTAGTGATAAATGAAACTTGTCAACTAAAACACTGCTCTGTCTTTTGTACTGTTTCTAAATACTCAAGGGAGTTTGCCAGAGCTGAACGAAGAGAAGCGAAAACGGACTTCCTTGATCATTTAACTGTGTTATGTCTGTTCCGGTCATACTACCAATTGATGAAGTCCGTTTTCGGTACACTATCGTTGCGGTGCAAGTCCGAAGACTTCAAACTCTTCAAACTCTTCTTTGCTTGACAAATAATGCATGTAACCTTATATTGGGACAAATATTAAATGAATTGGAGGAACTTATGAACATGAAATCAATCGAAAAGGAATCAAGAGCAAAGTAAGTCTAATCTCATTTTAGTATTTGAATTAGTGACAGACACAACGATTTAAAAGTAACATATAATCTTGGGATTAGGCAAGAACACGTCTAATCCCAAAGTATTTTTAAGCCTTTGGGACATAGTTCCAAAGGCTTCTTTACATTTAACAAGATAACACATCAAAAGGAGTAAAAATGCAAGCCTTAAGCGTAATGAATGGAAATGTACATGTTGCAACACACACAAGAGAAGTAAATATAATTGAGTATATAATTAATCATATTAACCGGAGAAATAATGAAAACAAACTACATAGAGTTAGTAAAAAAATATATAAGAAGACACTACAATGAAGAGATAATTGAGATTGAAAGATTAGCGACAGGATTATGTCACTATGTTTATAATGTGAAGTCCGGTAACGGCGAAGAAGTCGTAATCAGAATAGCAAGAGAAGGTACTGAGTCTTTAATCAGAAGTGGAGTTTATTGGAATGAATATCTTAAAGGATTAGACCTTCCACTGGCAAAACTACTACACTATAACTTAAATGAAAAGCTTCCATACATGGTTGTTGCTAAACTACCCGGAAAAGACTTATGTTATGTATATGATGAGCTGACAGGAGAACAGAAACAAGTTCTGGCAAGAGAGATAGTTAGTATTCAGAGTCTTGTTTCCAAACTGCAGAAAAATGATTATTATGGATATGCTGAATGCTACAATGACAGCAGTCTTCGAGAAAACAGTAGTTGGAAAGATGTTGTCTTCAAATCAATCTTGCGTTCTAAAAGAAGACTGGAAGAGACAAGGATATTTGATCTTAAGTATGCAGAACAGCTTCTTTCTAAACTACAGAAGTACAGTGACTATTTAGATAGGATCAGACCTAAACCGTTCCTTGATGATATAACCACTAAAAACGTACTTATCCATGAAGGTAAGCTAACGGGTATAGTTGATGTTGATAATATATGCTTTGGTGATAGACTCTTCCATGTTGCCTTGACGCGTATGGCACTACTTTCACAAGGTAGTGATACTGACTATATTGACTACATGTTAGATGAGTATGACCTGGAACCTAGAAAGATAGAGATTCTTAACTTTTATACAACTGTTTGCTGTCTTGACTTCATGAGTGAACTTGGACAGAGATTCAATAAAGACTCTGTACCGGAGGTTGATTTAGAGAGAGTTAAGCTGTATGAATCGATCTTCTTGAAGTACTTAAATTCTGACAATGTCATGAAAACTGATCTGATGCGATATGGTGAGTCTTGTGTAGATTTCTATAATGAAAAGATAATATCAGATATCGTCAGAGTAGTGAAACAAGGAAAGGAAGCTACCGTCATTTGTTGCAGATCACATGAAAACATGGATAGCGAGTACATGGCAGTTAAATTGTATAAAGAGAAGAAATATAGGAACTTCAAACGTGATAAAGTATATCATATAGGTAGAGTGTGGGACCAAAGATTACTAAGAGCTATTAGAAAGAAGACTGCTGTTGGTCAAGATGCTGAAAGATCCAATTGGGTGAGTAATGAATATGACACATTAGCTACACTATACGATGCTGGAGTCAATGTTCCTAAACCAATTGCTCATACACATGATGCAATCGTCATGGAGTTCTTAGGAGAACAGGACTTGTGCTCTTCATTACTCAAAGATACGAGACTCACTAAAGATGAAGCTAAGATAGTATTCACTAAGTTATTGGATGATATAGAAACGATGCTTGAATATGGAATTGTTCATGGTGATCTATCTGCTTATAACATCCTATATCATGAAGAGGAACCATACATCATTGACTTTCCTCAAGCAGTTAACCCTTCAGTAAATCAATATGCATACGATTTGCTGGTTAGAGATATAGTAAATGTGTGTAAATATTTCAAGCGTTATGATATTGAGGCAAACCCGGATGAAATCGCAAAAGGTTTCTGGAAACCTAGGTATGGATATTGTTAATGATTTAAGGTGCTATTGATTCTTAGAAGCCATCTTGCAAGGTGGCTTCTTATTCTTTGTATACGAACTTTAGAAGCAGTCAATGTTAGATAATACATAATCAAAGTTAATCAATAAATTGACATCATATCTAAAATAGTGTAATATTGCATTCTAAAAGGTAACCATAAAGAAAGGATAAATGCAGACTATGCTTGTTTACGAGAAGAAGAACTATCTACTTATGTCGATTTGCGCTTTGGGAATTATTGTACTGGGATTTGTAATTGATGGAGTTATCCCAAGTCTTCAAGGATTTATAACTATCCAAACTCACGCTGCAAGATTAATTAATGATTTTACATCCATAGGTGGTGTTGGGGGAGCTCTTGTTAATGCGGGGATAATGGGATTTCTGTCTTTACTCTTAATCAAACTTGCCGGAGTCAGCTTATCTGGACCCACAATTGCCGCGTTCTTTACAATTGTTGGCTTTAGTCTTTTCGGAAAGACTCCTCTCAACGCGTTACCAATTGTTTTAGGTGTTTTTATTGCAAGCAAAGTAACCAAAAAAGCTTTTAGTAGTTACCTTCTTTTTGCTCTTTTTGGTACAGCACTAGGTCCATTAGTTAGCTATATTCTGTTCGAATCAGGTTTTACCGGACCTTTAGGAATGCTACTTGGTATTATTAGTGGTACTGTTGCAGGTTTCATACTCCCCGGTATTGGTGTTGCTATGCTACGAATGCATGAAGGATTTAACCTCTATAACATTGGTCTTGCCTGTGGTTTTATAGCTCTTTTCTTTGCTTCATTCCTAGTAGGAGCAAAGCAAAATATTGGAATTAACGTTATCTGGAATACAGAACCTCACATTGCATTAGTTCTTTTAACGCCTGCAATATCACTACTTCTTCTGGTTTGGGGTGCTATCATGGATGGACCTAAACTATTTAAAAATCTTATCAAGATTATGAAGTTATCCGGACGACTACCAACAGATTTTATGTCCTTAATAACTCCGGGATCAGCTTTAGTGAATGCCGGTATTCTGGGACTTGTTTTTACCGGATACTTGCTTCTAGTAAATGCACCTTTAAATGGACCTGTTATTGGTGGACTGTTTACGGTTATTGGCTTCGCCACTTTTGGTAAGCATCTTAAAAATACTATCCCTTGCGTTATTGGAGTTATAATCGCAACTCTCCTTTATGGGAAAGGTTTAAACGCACCGGGACCTGTTCTTGCAGCTCTTTTTGTAACTACATTAGCACCGTTAAGCGGTCAGTTTGGCCCAATAGTTGGTATCTTAGCAGGATTTGTACACCTATCTTTAGTAGAACGCAGTGCAGCGTGGCATGGTGGTATAGATCTATACAATAATGGTTTTGCAGGTGGTTTAACAGCTACTCTGTTCTTAGCGATAATTCAATGGTTTAAAGGAATAAAAAATAAATAAGGAGATCTTCTATGCAAAGCAAAGAGTACTTGCTTCATATAATCGGAGAAATATCTAACTTCATATTAGAAACAAAGCCCAAACGTATGGTGATTAGTCTTCATCAGGAAGAGGATGGAATGCATCTTGCAGTTGTTGACAACCATCTGCGAACAGATGAGGAACTTGAAGATATCAACAAAGCACTAAATACAGGTACACGTCCTGAATTAGCAGATTACTACGGTACAATGGGCGGTGGTGATATGCTCGGAGCAGCCCGTCTTAATCTCATCGGTTGGCAGATTAAACATGCAGATGTGAGTCGCACATCAAGTGGCACAAAGATCGACTTATGGGTAGGTAGCGACCGTTTCGATGCCAGTTATTTTACTATACCGGAGAAGTAGATAAGAGATAGCAATGACAAACAGGTTAAGCATTTAGCAGACAAATTTGTTCAGAAAGTGGCTTCACTGAAAAACTATATAGAGAACGCATAAAAGTAAGGAACAAAAAACAGTAGAACTGTGCTTAGCTGTTAGTCCCTGTCTGTCCCTGTAAGTCTCTGATTATATAAGAAATCTGTCCTTCGAACGAAGTGCAACATCTTTATACTCTCTATGCACCCTTTCAATCCCCGGGACACACACGGGAATCTCCCGGGACTCTCTCGGGAATCACTCGGGGCTTTGCCCGAGAAATTCCCACCAAATCCTCAACTAAGTCCCCATTCACTCCCGAGGATTGAAGGGGTTTAGTTATGGATTACATTCATATCATGTCAAAATACTGATAGTGATTTTTATGCTTTTCTGAATGCGGGACATGACCTAATACACTTCCCACAATCTATACATTTATCTTTGTCAATAGTCGGGGCATTAAACCCATCCTGCTTTATGGCATCTACCGGACAGATTCGCTTTGTTGGACAGAAATGGTTCTGTGGACAAAACTCTTTGATAACCTTAATCATTTTCCTGCTCCTTATTTTCCTGAACATTCTGCAACAACATGTTTGCAAAGCTTTCAAGCTTATCAGCCTTAATAATTGTGATACCTTTATTCTTATCTCCAAGCACAATTAGAGAGTCACCTGCTTGGATATCAAAGTAATCCCTAGCTTTCTTAGGTATTACTATCTGACCACGTTCTCCAACTTTAACAGTACCGCAAATACATGCACCATCTTTGAATTCTATCATGTTTACCTCCTAAATAAACAGGTTAGAACTTGCCTTCTCTGCTTCACCTAAATATGAAGCAACACCGGCATACTCGATTCCATCTATTAATTCATCTTTTGTTATACCTAATACATCCATTGACATTGTACAGGCAATTATTTTTCCACCATTTTTCAAGAAACTTTTCAAATGCGTGTCTAGACTATCAACATTCTTCTCCTGCATAATTGATTTCATCAATGCAGTGCCCATACCACCCATGTTCATCTTAGAGATTTTGAGTTCATCCATACCCTCAGGCATCATAGCACCAAACATCTTCTCAAGCAAAGGTTTCTTAACCTTTGTTCCTTTCCTTCTAAGTGCATTTAATCCCCAGAAAGTAAAGAATAGCGTTACATCTTTTCCCATAGCAAGTGCACCGTTTGCGATAATCATGGACGCAAGAACTTTATCTAAGTCACCACTAAACACAACGATTGTTTGCCCATTCTTCTCAACTGTCAGTCCAATGTTTTTTGATCGTCCTGTACCCTTTTGAAGAATAGCTGTAACTATCCCTTTTTCAAAGCTAGTTTCGATAACCTGATTACCGGTACTATCGGCCCAATGATAAACATCTTTCTTAAATCCGGGGTCACTCGCTTTAACTTCAAGCAGTTGACCATTTTCTAGAGTCTCCATCGCCTCTTTTGTTTTCATTATCGGACCGGGACATTGTAATCCACATGCATCAAGTACAATGCGTTTACTTATATCAATGTTGCTTTCCAGGTAGTGCTTATCTTTCTTTGCAGCTACATCTTTAGGTTCGAAGCTTGAGAAAGCATATTTATATAGTTTATAACCACCAATAAGATTCCGAACTCTGAATCCATACTGCTTCAGAATTCTGAATGCGATATATCCTCTATGCCCCATTGCACAATAAACAACATATTCTTTACCTTTATCCAACTCCTCGATTCTTGTTCGAAGATCATTTAATTCAATATGAATGTCATTTTCTATGTGACCTAAAGAGCGTTCTGCATATGTTCTGATATCTAAAATCTGTACTTTGTCTTGAACTTGGACAAGTTCTTTCCATGTGATGGATTCCTCCATACCGGTCTTGCGGTTCTCAGCCATATAGCCCAAGATGTTAACAGGATCTTTTGCAGAATTGAAAGGTGGTGCATAGGCTACTTCAATATCTTGTAAATCCCACGCTTTTAAGTTACCTTTTATAGCTGTTGCAATGACATCGATTCTTTTGTCTACTCCATCAAGACCAAATCCTTGCGCACCTAGTATTGTTCCATCCTCAGCATAATGTAGCTTCAGCATCATTGGGAATGCACCCGGATAATAACCCGCATGATTGTTACGTGTTGCAACGACGGTTTTAAACTCAATGCCTGCTTTTTCTAATTGAAATGCGCTAAGCCCTGTTGCTGCTCCAGTATAATCAAAAACTTTCAGAATTGATGTACCAAGCTGTGGGCTGAATTTCTTATCCATACCGCAGATATTATCAGCACAGAGTCTCCCCTGTCTGTTTGCTCCCCATGCCAAAGGAACTAAAATCGGTTCATTACGAATCTGACATGTAACTTGAATTGCATCTCCAACAGCATAGATATCAGGATCAGAAGTAAGTAAGTTCTCATTTACAATTATTGCACCTTTATGACCAATATCGAGTCCAGCGTCAACAGCAAGCTTACTTTCCGGCACTACTCCGATAGAAAGTATGACTAATTGGGCTTCAAGTTCACTATCATTATCAAGAATGACTTTTACACCATCAGGTACCTCTTCAAAGCCTTCCACTGATGTCTCAAGATAGATTTTTATTCCATGATCAGCGAGTTGTTCATGAGCCATCTGGGCAAAGTCCCAATCGAATTGACCGAGTATTTGAGGTGCGCGTTCTACTACTGCTACATCAATGCCACGTTCAAAGAGGTTTTCAGCAGTCTCAACTCCTATAAATCCCCCACCAACTACAATTGCATTCTTAACTTTATGAGTGTTTATATATTCGATAATGCCATCCATATCACTCATGTTGCGAAGTGAATGTACTCTTCTTGAATTGATTCCAGGGAGGTCAGGGATAAATGGAATTGAACCTGGAGAAAGAACAAGTTTATCATATGATTCTTCATACTCAACTCCTGTGTGGAGATTCTTAAGAACAACCACCTTTCGTGATCTATCTATTGTGATTGCTTCAGTCTCTACTCTAATGTCTACATTGAATTTTTGTTCTAAACCCTCTTCAATCTCCACTAAAAGGTTCTCTCGGTTCTTGATAACCCCGCCAATATGGTAAGGCAATCCACAGTTAGCAAAACTTATGTATTTACCTCGCTCAACCATAACTATCTCAGCACGTTCATCTAAACGTCTCAGTCGTGCTAATGTACTAGCACCTCCGGCAACTCCACCAACAATAAGAACTTTCATTCCTGTCTCCTAAAATATTATTTCTGGAGCCAAAGAAGTTTTCGCTGCATACAAGTCAAGCTAAATATGAATTTTCATACTTATCACATTTCAGCCTGTTGAGTGATTCTTACTAATACTGGTATGTGTTTTTGGGAGTAATAAAGTAGAAAACCGAAGCTAATAGAATACAGAAAGTAGTTAAAACAAAGCTCAGTACAGATAGATATTGTAGTATAAGCATAAAATGCAAAATGAAAATAGTTCCTGTAATAACACTGGAAAATCTTGGTTGCTTTATAGAAAGGACAGATGCAGTGATAATTCCCCCTGCAATTAAGTATTGTAGGTAATGATATATTACTAATGTATTCTCGCCATATTCTTCACTCACGATGAAAACAAAAGAAATCACGCTAAAAAACACTCCAAGTGTTGTTGTCTTATGTACCTTCATAGTTTCCTCTAGAACTATAAATATACGCATTGCAAAGATTTGTCAATACTTTTATTGAACACTATTCAAAGTAATTATAAATGCACATTATGTCTGTAATGGAAATATACTATTTTATCACCTATTAAAAAAAAGTATTGACAATACAAATGTTTGACCCATTATTCAATTGATAACAGCAATAATTGAATAATGTTCATTAATTATCTGGGCAGGCAAGCTGCTTCTTGATCTTCGGAGGAGATTATGATGAAGGTTCTGACTTTAATTCTTATCATCGTATCAACAGCTCTCTATGCAGTAGGGGGAGATACTTTTGCTACAGCAACACCAATATCAACATTACCATTCAATGACTCAGGTAACACAACCCCATTCACTGACACTATCGGGAACGACTCTCAGGATTGCTTCTATCTTATTAACTTTCCTCAAGATCTGCACAACATTGAGATCTCACTGTATGGTAGTGATTTCAATAGTAGGCTGAGATTATTCGATGAAAACCAAGTTGAAATTCCCGACATGAACCATGAGGGATGCTCTTGGGGGAAAATTGAAGACTTAAGCCTTGAGGGTGGGCACGATTATTACATTTGTATCGAAGGGGGGAATGTTATTAATTTACCTCATTCAGGTTATTATCCGATTGCAATAACTCTCGAATATACAGATGTAGGTTATTTAAACGGAGCTGAGCCTATCAATGTCTCACCGGCAATGGGGGCAACTAATGTCGGACTTTTACCAAATCTTCAGTGGGAATATAGTATAGACACAGATTTAATAAATAGTGGGTATATCCTCTGTTTAGGAACAGGGTTTCCAATCCTTGTTGTGGATGAACCCGACCAGGCATCTGAGTTTGAAAGCTATCAGGTTACTGAAGCACTTATGCCAAATACTCAATACCTCTGGGTAGTTATATTTCAGTCAGGTACTTTCAATTTCGAACATGTATTTGAGTTTACTACCGGGGATGGTACAATGGGGCATATTAGTGAATATGAACCCCTTGATGGGCAGGTCTCTGAACCAATAAATACTCAGCTATCATGGAATTTTAATGGAGATGTTGATCAATACGATCTTTATCTTGATACAACCTACCCCCCGCAGGAAATGATAGTGTCAAATGGAGTTGCTGAAGCATCTGAGTGTATAGATGTTAATCTAGCCCCTATGACAACTTATTACTGGAAAGTTATCTCTCGTAACTCCGCTACCAGAGAAGAAATAGAAGATAATTACTCCTTCACTACAGGTGACTTTTTCAATGTTATAAATGGTGTTGAGACTGCGGATAATGCACCACTATCAACAGGTTTTAAATACTCAACAGCTCAGTTTATTGTCCTAAACTCAGAAATCAGTTATATTGATACTCCTATTGAAAGAATCTCAT
This sequence comes from Cloacimonadales bacterium (SeqCode), assembly GCA_963677495.2. GTDB lineage: Bacteria > Cloacimonadota > Cloacimonadia > Cloacimonadales > JAFGVF01 > Zophobacter. The sequence goes on along the minus strand of CAXXOU010000003.1, from coordinate 356,540 downwards.
TCCAACTCCAAGGAGACAATCTGGACCAGTGCAATGATTGGAAGGTTTTCATCGGACAAACGTCTAAAGACCACTTTTCTGACAGAGAAGATTGGATTCCATATCCATCATTAAATCTTGTATATGAAGGAATAATCCCTCCCATTGGAGTAGATGGTTGGATTGAGATACCACTTAGCAGTCCATTAGTTTTTAACCCCTTGTTAAACCTTGTGATTGCTGTAAATGATATTAATGATAATTCATATTCATATGGAGAAGGTATTAGCTTTTATGGGGATTGCACTTCTGACAACTCGATAAGAACATTGACTAGAATAAGTCATGACTACAAATTTAAGGACTATATGACTGAGTACGGTAATGCTCAATTCCTTCAACCCCTACTTCCAAATCTGCGTCTTGGTTGTGGATGTTATCAGGATATTCCAGAACCTACTTTAGTAACTAAACCATTTGACCAGGCAAATGATGTCTTTTCATATGGCTCTCTAATGTGGGAGCACTCTCTGAACACGCAAGGATATAGATTATCATTGGGTACAGACAATCCGCCTACTAACCTCATAAATAACCTAGATATAGGTTTAACTACAAACTATAACTATAGTGATTTACAAGAAAACACCCAATACTATTGGCAAGTAATTCCATATAACGATATAGGAGATGCTACAAACTCTCAAATTCGAAGCTTCACAACAAGAACAGGTGAGAATATATTCTTCGGCAGTGGAGATAGTGAACATTATGGGGTTCCGGTATATAACAATCGATTTCAATCATATTCTCAATCTCTTTACACTCATTCAACATTGAATTCAATACCTTCTAAGATTGAGCATATTGCATTCAAACGTAAATATCAATATTTTGAGGAAGATATAGCTAATTGGAAGATTCTTGTGGGACATACATCTAAATCTGTTTTTGATTCAAATAGTGATTGGATTTCAACAGAGAGAATGCTAGAAGTATATAATGGGCCAATGCCCATAGAAACTATTGACCAATGGGTTGAGGTTGAACTTGATACTGCTTTTATTTTTAATGGCTCAGATAATATTGTTATTGCTCTTTTCGAAGAGATTCTTACAGATGAATCTATGCCATACAGATATATCTCAACTCAAGTTATTGGCACAAAAACTCTAAGTTGTGGCTCATCTGATAGTGATACTCCAATTAATATAGATAGTCCTTTCTATGGATTTAGGTTGGAAGAATATGTAGTTGATACTAGATTCCATTGCACTCCTTTAGAGACCGAATCAGAAGTAAGAGTTTCTCCTGTGGAGTTGGACTTTGGTACCAACTCCGTTGGCTCTTTACAAGAATCTAAAATCATTGAGATTCAAAATCTAGGTCAAACTCCTTTGAATATTCAATCAATCCTAACTGATGATACTATTAACTACTCACTACTTCACACTCAATGTCCGTTCACCCTGATGGCTGGAGGAACTGAATTAGTAACAGTTAACTTAAAACGTAGAGAGTGTGGTGCATTAGGTAATTACATTACAATATTATCAGGCATGGGAACGACTACTATTCCTGTAAATGCTGTAGGAACTGATCACTTTGTGCTTTCACCTCCCTACTTTGAATCATTTGACACAGATTTATCCCCTGATGGTTGGGTAATTGAACCTCAGCTAGGAGAAGATAGCTGGTTTGTAACAGATCAGGACGCTAGATTTGGAGCATCAGAAGAGGCTACCGGTAATGGTGGATATTATATGATGCAAGACACTATGTGGCCTAATATATCACCGGTATATCTGAATAGCGTCCCTATTGATATATCTAGATTATCAAATCCACATGTTAGTTTTAAGTATTGGATTGGTAGTAGCTCCAATGAATCATCTATGGATGTACTTATTAGGACAGACAGCGATTCTGTAATCGTTGCTAATGCAGTTTGTCCTAACGGTACCAATTTCTGGAAGGAACAAGTCATTCCTATTCCTGAACTATCTGCTAATACAATAACCGTTACATTCATTGGGCATGAAGCTTTAGGTTCAAATCAACTGGGTGATATCTGTCTTGATGATGTGAAAGTTTTCGACGCCCCACCAGGTGAGAGTACGCTGAATGCACCGGAAGACTTAACAGGCTACTTATGTAGTTCAGGTGTCTGCTTAAACTGGAATGAAGCTATGCCATCAGAGGAAGATTTTGTTGGATACAATGTATTTGCTAATGGTATTCTCTTTAATGAAAGCCCAATAGTATCTTCTTCCTTCTTTGTACCTAAAGACGCGCTTGTAATAGTACATGATTATGAGTTTACTGTGAGTGCTGTTTACCAAAACCCATATAGACAATCAGTAGTATCTAATAGTGTGAGTTTTTACATCTCTAATGAGACTGATTCTTACTACTCTGAAGACTTTGATAGTCTCCAAAACTTCTATGCTATTCAAGGTAGCTGGTCTACAATAGATCTAGATTCTCTGCCAACAATTGCGTTACCGGAGTGCGACTTCTCCGTCGAAGAGAATACTATGGGATTCATTACCTTTAATCCTAGCCAAACAACTCCTCCATTTACATCAGCTCCTGCCTTTAACGGAGATCGTTATGCTGCTGCATTCACTCCAACTTCAGGAGTTGCAAATGACTGGCTGTTATCAACTCCATTCGAAATAGAGAATAGTACAGAGATATTGAACTTTGTTACTAAATCATATTCTTATGATGGCAACCCATGTAAATTCAATGTATTGGTTGATAACATTTGTGATGATGAGGATTATATATGCCTTAATGGTGATACTCCTATCGAACCACCTGATTGTTGGACTCTATATGAATATGATTTATCAGAAACAAATGCTGATTCTATTCAAATCGTAATTCAGAATATTTCTGACAACTCAGGTGTACTTATGATTGATAACATTAGGATCTCAAACAACGAACTTGTAGATATTGAAGATGATTTACAACAGCCGTTTGTTACGCTTTTAGGTAACAATTACCCTAATCCTTTTAATCCTGAAACGACAATTCGATACAATCTAAAGAGTCCGCAACATGTGAACATATCAATTTACAACATAAGAGGGCAGTTAGTAAAAACAATTACTGATAAGTATCAACCTACCGGAGATCATGAGATTGTCTGGAAGGGGAAAGATAATAATGGAAGAAACTGCTCAAGTGGTGTATACTTCTATCGAATGACTACTGATAATTATCACAAAACCAGAAAAATGCTTCTGATGAAGTAGTGTGAAAATAGCTAAAGAGGTTACCTACAAATTGCAAGGAGAAGTCCATGAATAAACGAAAGTTATATGTTATTCTATCAATAGAAATTTTTGTTAGTGTTTTACTGGCACAAATAGCTAAAATAATTGTAACAAAGCATCCGGAGATCTTTGATAAATCTATGATTCCTGATTCATTTGTATTGCCACTTTTTATTGCAGGTTGGGTAGTTGCTGTTGTTGTTTTGCTAATTTTAAGAAAGAGAAAACAGTTAAAGCAGGAAATACGAACGCAGATAGCCCATAAAGTATCTTTTTATTTCATATATCCCTGCATGACATTGTGGTTGATTATGTTTTCAGTAAGTAATGTAATAGATCTTAATAGTAATGCAATTGGATGGGCTTTCTTAACGCAGTTAGTTTCTTTAATTATCATCTATCCATTTGCCAGAAATAAGGTTTTAAAAGACTTAGATTATTATGAGAAGTATGAATCTTAGCCCATAAGCTAACTATAAGAAAAAAAGCAATCTATAAATAATTATGCTTTATCATAGTTTGGTGTATACTTTTATAAAAGGGTCTTGTAGACGATTCTATGTAAATCGCTATAGTCTAATAATTCTAAGGAGACATTAATCTATGAAAATCGATTATCAAATAGAGATAGCAGGTGATTTCTTAAAGGTTAATGCAACAGGTGTTGCAGATAAACTCGAGGATACTCTTCAATATGTAGAAGCAGTTATCGAAATGGCTGCAAAGCATGAGAGTAAAAAAATATTTTGCAATGAAAAGCATTTAAAGCATAAGCTTGATACTTTTGATACAGTCAGATTAGCAAAGCAGATTAAAGCAGCTGCACCAAGAGTTGTTCGGGTTGCAGTATTATATGATAAAAATGAGCTCGAAGCCGGTAACTTTTATGAAACTGTCACAAACAATCGAGGTTTATTCTTTATGATAACTTCTGATTATGATAAGGCTATGGAGTGGTTGAGATAGGGGGATAATCTAAAGCAATTCTATCAAAGAATAGTATGATTTTCTAGAGTTATGATCTGATAATCTTCTTTCTACATCGTCTGTGATGCCTGAATAATATTGGGTTGTGTATTGGATAGTTTGAATAATATTTACAATCTTCACGTACAAGTTTTAGTTTTGCAAATCTTACACATAAACTAAATTTTTACTTATATTTAACACGGTCTCGATGGTTTTGAGTAAAAAAGCTCTAATCGTACTTTATGCTAGCATAGGTTGAATAATGATATATGAAATTTGAAATATAATCAATAACATCAGGTAGCTCGTTATGATTAAACTTTTTGCTATGCATTATGCGATTCCGAAAATTAAGAGTATAAAGCTTTAATCTTTTTTGCTCTTCTTTAGTAATTCCTTGAACTGATCGTAAACGTTTAATTAAATCAATAATAGTGGGATTCTTTGGTAATTTTAACTTGCATAGATTAGCTAGCTCCCTTAGAAATAACTCTAGTGTAGCAAATATTAAAAAACCAGATTGCTCATAAGCGTATGCATTATCACTCTTTAAAAGGTGCAAGATATATTCAATTCTATTCTTATAACTATCTATTCGATCAAAAACGATAATCGTGTTGTTTAGACTGTGAGTTAATTGCTTTAGTTCCTTAATCTCTTCTGTAGAATATTTTTTATTCTGATTAAATTTTGAATATAAAAAAAGTGAAATATATCCAGTACTTGCAATTAATCCCAATGTAGAGAGAAACTCTTTTTCTTTTTCAGATAACTTAAACTGGTTTTCAATAGATTTATTTTTACTAAAAAAATTTAAAATTGACGATATTCCTCCATTCTATATAAAATTTTCCGTCATAAGATTTATTCTTGAATTTTCAAAGAACTCTCAGTATTCACTGAGAAGAAAATTTAAGGAGGACAAAATGTCCAAAAAAACAAATCCAATGACTAAATCAGCTGCAAGTCGTATTCAAAGTGCGACATCTAAGGCAAACGGAGGGAAAACTCCTAAAGGAAGTTTCGCTTCCAGAGCTCAAAGCAAAGCTGATTCAAGATCGAAGAATTAATTCTTCAATAGCCTCTTCAATCGAAGGGGCTAGTTTTTATTCTCTTAACTTTTCACAACTCAATATTATGTCAATATTTCGAATTAGTTTTTTTATTGCCTATCTTCCAAGACAGCTATTATCTTATTTTGGCTCGATAAATTTCATTTATATGCTCCGCTAGAAGTGCTTATTTGTGAATGCTCTACCTGAATGAGATTTAAGATAATCTTCGAATGCAAGAGCTTTAGTTTTATCATGAAAGGCTATATACGAGATAAGATTCCATGGTTTGTATTTGGAAGTATGAGGAACTTCCCCATTATTGTGTTTTTGTAGTCTACTTGTTAAGTCTTTCGTGTAACCAGTATAATGTTTGGAAGGATATTTCTGACTTTGTAGGATATAGACATAATACATTGAAATCTCACAAGTTTAAATGAAAGGTTAAAAGGCAAGATTGGCCTGCCAGGGCGTAATTTCGAATGTTGGAAAGTAAACTGTTTTAGACCGGCTTCGCAAAAGCTACGCCGTGTCAGCCTTCATTTCTCACTTCGCTCGAAATGAAGCCTGGTGGAGGTGGCGGGAATCGAACCCGCGTCCAAAGAACGGCCAAAAAGCGAATCTACATGCTTAGTTATCTTTTATTTCTCGTTCTCTCAAGAAAGATAATCAGAACTCTTCGAGAACCAGCCTGTTAGGTTTTCGTTACTCACTACAGACTTGCTGAGTACTTATCCGAGCTATTTGAAAAACCGGTCCAACCATTCGGCGAGGTTGAGCGGTCCGTGCTACTAATTAAGCAGCAAGTGCAAAATTATCGTTTGCGTTTAAGTTTAGGTTCCACCATGATTAACGAGTAGGTAAACTCCTCGACATGCATCACTAATCCTCCAGATTCCCTGTCGAAACCTGTACACCCCCATATGTATCTTTTAAAGATCTAAGGACAATTTCCTCTCCAACAGCAAAACTGTCAATGATATAATAGTCTGATAAGCAATAGTTACAACTAATGATTTGGCTTTTTGGGATACTTATCCGTAAATTATTGTTGACCATTGAAAAAGACAATTACAGACTTATGGAGTCTTCGAAACAGATAATTTAATTGAATAACACATATAAAGGATAGATTTATGCAAGAATGGTTGAGTAAACTCAAATATGACCCAATTGAGACGTTGCTGGAATCTGATAACTATGCAACCAATTACTATACTAAGAGAGATCTGCTAGATTTGGAAGTACCACCATTAGAAAGTGTTTGGAATTTAAAAGAACCTCAATTACTCACAAAAAAGCTGCATGAGGATGGCTACTGGAAGTCAAAATCACAAAACAATCCTAAAGCACCGGCTATGAATTACAATCTGTTCGAGACATTTAAAAACTTCTCTAAACTTGTGGATATGTATGAGTTTAATAGAGAGCATCCACAAGTAGACAATATAGCTGAATATCTATTCTCATGCCAAACCGATGAAGGAGATATAAGAGGAATTATCAGTAACCAATACGCTCCATATTATACCGGGATGATTGTATATCTACTCATTAAAGCAGGATATGTTGATGACCCTCGAATTACTAAAGCTATTGAATGGTTGCTAACAATGAGACAAGACGATGGAGGTTGGGTAATCGGTTCTCCGGGGTGCTTTGGGACATACTCAAAAGAGGAACAACAGATTCTTACTACCCACGACGTAGAAACGAAGAAAGATTTCGACAGATCCAAACCTTTTGCACATAGTGGAACCGGTATGGTTATTAAAGCTTTAGCAATCCACCCAATCTACAGTAAGTCAGAAGACGCAAAAATTGCTTCAGAGCTCTTAAAGTCCCAGTTCTTTAAAAAGGATAACTACAACTCATATAAAGCAGCTGACAACTGGGTAAACTTTAAGTTTCCCTACTTCTGGACTGACCTTCTTTCAGCAATGGACTCGGTGACCATGATTTCTACTAAAATAGACCAACATACAGAGAAAGCTGTTAACTGGTTTATCGATAACCAGCAATCTTCAGGGTTATGGAAACACTCCTACTCGAAAATCCATAAGTTTGTAGAAAATGATAAGACTTATGAAGTACAATTATGGGTTACATTGACTATTTGTAGGATATTGAGAAGGATTTATAAGTAATAGAACCATGTAAAGGCAATATAGAGTCAACGTCATTGCTCTGTTACAATTATTAACTTTCAGCTATCTTCAACCACTTAAACACGAGTCCCAAACCTATTAATCATTAACAACATTTCAATAGGGTTTCAATAGGTGTCTCCTTGATAAGTGATTACGATTGTAGCAGAGGGATGAGATGATAAATGTAGTGCATGAGCCCTCTCTTGCACATAGCTCTTTGAGAGCTATACTCGTGAATAGCCCCTGATCGAATGATCTGGGGTAGCAGTTACTTCAAATTCGCCCATATAGGGCTGCGAATTCATTTTACATTTGACCATGGGCTTGAACGCCCATGGCTATTCACATTCTGTCCTTATCGGACAGATAATTCATGCTATATTATCATGATACGTATATCTTTGCAAGTAAAAATTGTCTCCCTGCATGAATAATCAAAACCTTAAATTAATCGAATCAGTTTTGAGGCAAAAAAAGCCCGTTTAAGGGCTTAAGGTGAATAGCCCCAGGTCGAATGACCCGGGGTAGCAGTTACCCATTAACCAAACAGCCCTATATGGGCTGAATCATTCAATATATGCATCCTTATACTCAATACCACATTCATCCAATATCTTTTTAAGCTCTGTCTTAAAATCTACAATTTTATGATGTTCCGGTTGATCTTTGATGTATTCAATCAACTTATCCTTGCTTCCCCACTCAACAGTAAATGCACCATATCCATTCTGCCAACCGTGAAAGTCAGGAAGAATGCCTTCTCGTTTTATCATAGTTGAGGTAGAATTTTTTATCAATTTCACGATATCAGCAATACTTTCTGATCGATGGATAGAGCACAAGATATGTATATGGTCTTCGACCATATTGATTCTATAAACATGTGATTTTTTGTTTCTCAAAACTCCACAAATATATCCTAACAATTTCTCCCTATATTGATTGTGGAGAGTACGCATTCTACCTTTTGTACTGAATACGATATGGAAAAATATTCTTGTAAATGTTGACATAGGTACCTCAAATTCAGCCCATATTGGGCTGTGAAATCATTTTGTATTTTTTACCATGGGCTAACGCCACATGGCTATTCACATTCTGTCCTAAACGGACAGGTAATCAATGCTATATTGTCATGATACATATATCTTTGCAAGTAATTAATATTTCCTTGTATGATTAATCAGAACAATAAAATCATCATAAAAAAGTCAGTTTTATGGCAAGGAAAGCCCGTTTAAGGGCTTAAGGTGAATAGCCCAGGTCGAATGACCTGGGGTGCCAGTTATACATTAACCAAACAGCCCTATATGGGTTGAACTCTACCTGAAAAGCAAAACTTTCCATTTGACAACATAAATCTCTATACACTAATTGCTTCTAATCGGGGGTAAAATGACTTCACAAGAAAACAAAACACCGGATTGGCTGACAAAAATACAGAACAATAGCTGGGAACCGGAGATAATCATATCAGGATTCTCCATTGCTTTCTTCTTCCTACTTCCAAAGTATATATACAATTTCACTGCGATGCTGATTCAGGATTTGGGTGCAAATGTCATTCTCTCTACTGTGCAATATGGATTGATGACCTTTATCGTTACCTCACTTCAGGTGCTTTTCACAGGCCACTTAGTGCTTCGAGGACTTTGGGCTGGTTTGGTTGGATTGAGCTATGTGTTCCCGAACGGAGTGAGGAAGGAGAATTTGAAGAAGGAGCTACGGGACAGTGACTTCAAGAAGCCGATTGATCTGGTTATTGAGGTGGAGAAAGTATGTAGCTTAATCTTCTCTTTCGCATTCACGATTATCTTATTTCTGATAAATATTATCGCACTTTATTCTATTCTTATCATCTGTTTTATGCTTCTCTACAACTTCAACTTAGACACGCAAATGACCCGAATAGTTCAAGTTGCATTGGTCTTGTGTTTATCAGCTATATTTGTTTGGTTTCAGCGATCAAGGAGTAAGAAACCGGGGCTTAATGGTTCTCAATCTCTTGTAAATAACCTGCTTAATACATTTACTACCAATATCCCCAAGAAAACTCAGATACTACTTCTTCTCGGATTTGCAATGTTAGTCGTGCCATTGTCATATTCCAACATCAATAAGTTCAAGTTTGATGCAAATGATGTAACTAAAAAGCCAAAGACAGGTTTAGTATCTATTAACCAGAACAACTATCTTGATAAGAAGAGCGATGAGCTTAGAATTCAGCGTGCAGCACTGAACTCATATGATGTTACGAACAGTGACCTGGAACTCTATATAAGTACTTACAAAAGCGATAGAATCCTTTTGAGAGAGATTACTAACAATCCTGATAAGTTTGCAATCATAAGACCGGATGTTGACATAGAATCTGTTGACCAAACAGCCCTCTATAGGGTATATATAGACGACCAACCAATAAACAATGATGAGTGGTTGTTAACCAAAAACAGTAGTTATAAGCAGGAACTTCTAACCACATACATCTCAACTGAATCTCTTTTTCCGGGACTCCATACATTAGAGATAAAACGAGTAAAATGGGATAAGAAAGCGAAAGATTTTGTCTTGATTGATGATTGGATGAGGATACCATTTAATGTTGTGTCGCATAAGTAGTCTAATATCTAATGATATATGGAATCTAATCATTATGATTTTTGCATGTCTCAAAGTAAATAATGGTTCATATCCCATAATTTGAATAATTCAAACCCGAGCGTCTAACGAATCTCTTATTCCCGACCACGGGTTGACCACGGGTAAACGACGGGTAAACCACGGCTACCGTGGTTTGGGCGTGGTTAGGGTGTTGATTTTGCGTGGTTGAGAGTAGGATTTTTATAACAAAACAAGGCAGATAACCGATATCTGTTCTAAAGCAGTTACGCTATATCATTTCCCCATCATAATTACTGAGAATTGATTGCCTGATTCCTGGGAGTCTCTTGGGGCTCCCCTGGGTCGAAGGCCAAGTGAGTTTCTTGTGACGGGGTAGGATTTGACACATTTCTGGTACTTATTGTGATAGGGGAATGAGTGTGCATTGCTTATAGTAAAGATTTACTGATATATAGTTTTCTCTTTCGCCCCTATAGGGCTGAGACTAAACAATTAATTTACCACATGCCAAAGCATGTGGCTATTGAGCCTACGCCATTTCATGGCTAAGATATTTAGCTCTGAAGGAGCTCCTGTTTAATAGCCCCATGCGTGAGCGTGGGGTTAAAGGATCCCTCCAACACAAAGGCCTGTAGTGGCGTCAGTAAGACTCTTCAACAAACTCGGGGATTTTCATCAAAAATTACAAGTTTTTTTAAGTAAAACATATTCAAAAAAAGATTAAGCGAAACGTATGATACATAATATATCTATCGAATAATTGACATAGATAAGCTATCTATGTATTAATGGATTTTGATTCATTAACATAATACTGGAGCCACCATGCATAAAACAAAACTTTTAGGATTCTTAGTAATAGCAATACTACTATGTTCCTGCTCATACAGCAGATTAGCGGATTATGATCAAAGGACAGCTGATAAGATTATTGAGATATCTAAGATGGTTAATTTGTTTTATTTTAATCTTTCGGATCAACCTGCTTCAGATAGGCAGTATCACAAATCTGCTGATGCTTATAATCATATCCAAGTAGAAATCGAGACATTGCTTCTGATGAACCAAATGCGAACGAACAATGAGGAGTCGATTAAGCAGACAGAGAATCTCTTGAGCTTGTGGGTTAAATACAAAAGCACCCACAAAGAGAAGGATAAATATAGTGATGCCATGATTAAGTTGAATAGTAAGGTAATAAAACGGAGTATCGCAGCAATTGCAACGGGTGAGAAGCTTAAGCAATAACAGAGGAGCTACTATGGATTTTGATAAAATATTTAGTGATATGCTTTCGGCGATGAAGGTATCGTTAGGTGAGAATGCAACTGAAGCTTATAACTTACTTAAACAGTATGTTGAGAATAATAAGGAAGCTATTGAAGAAGCCACGACTTTCCTGAAGAATGGTGAGATTGATGCTGATGAGTTCAAAAGTGTTATGGAAGATAATGCCTTAGTTTTGGAATCCGAGATGCAAAACCTTAGTATCATGAAGAAGAAAGCGATTAAGGATGCCCTTGATGCAGGAATTAAGGTGCTGATGAAAGCTGTGGATGTAGTGATTTAGGGAGTAATCACTTATTCTTTTAAAAGGAGTTCTTATGATTCTAGAAAGTAGAAAGCAGTTTACTGAAGATGTGTTAGAAAGAATAATCCAATCTTACAACTTCAAGAGAGAAGATCTTACTAAGCTTGGTGGATTTGAGAGTTTCATCTACAGAGTTAAGCAGGAAGAACAGGATTTAATACTAAGGATTACTCATAGTTTGCATAGGTCAACAAATGAAATAATGGCAGAATTGGAGTTTGTAAACTATCTGGCTGGTAATGGTTTGTCTGTAGCTCCGGCCTATCCTTCACCAAACGGGAATTTAGTAGAAGTGTTTCACGTAAATGATTCCTACTTCATTACAACTGTTTTTAAGATGCTTGAAGGGCAACATTTGAGATTTGAGGATAGGAGTACTGAAATATATGAGCAACTAGGTGAGATGATAGGTAAAATGCATCGACTAACTAAATCATTCTCCTTCTCAAATACTGAGATTACCAGAAAACAATGGTTTGATGATATTGAGCCATTATTATGTAATATACCTGAAGAGAAGAAGGATGTACTTCGAGAGGTCCAAAGTATTATAGCAGAAGTTAAGAGTCTTCCAAAGGATGAAGATGGTTTTGGGTTAATTCATTCCGATGCTCATTTTGGTAATATTTTTGTTAATAATGGTAAACTTTCCCTCTTCGATTTCGATGATTTGAAATATATGCACTTCATTAGTGATATTTCTATTGTTGTATTTTATAGTGTCATGAGCAGATATAAAGATATGACTACTAATGACTTTGCTTCGTACATAATGACCAACTTCCTAAGAGGATATAGAAAAGAAAACAAGATAAGCAACTATTGGATTGAGAAGATACCACTATTCCTCAAGCTTCGCGAAGTAGAGTTATTTACTGTGCTTCATATGAGTTTCACTGAAGAGGAGATTGCTGCAAATCCTTGGTGTAAGAGTTATATGCAGGGGAGAGATGAGAAGATATTGAACAGGGTTCCATATCTTGGTTACGATTTCTCTAAACATTTTGAGTCATAGATTACATACTTTGGTTACAAAAAAAGGCTGCTGAAATATCAGCAGCCATTAACTTATTATGTTAGAAACTACTCATTATCAGCTATCATCTTAACTAACATACTCATTCTTTCTCTTCTTATATCACGATTTGGTCTAGGTGTATCTTTTCCAACAAGGTCATTTGAGACAGAGCCCATGGATGAGTTAATAATAGCAAGATCATTATCGAGGTAGTAGTTTAGAGTTTCGACACTATAGAAAAGGTCTACAAATTGATACTCAGATGATAAGTCGTCTACGCAATTAGCAGGGAATGTATATTCCCGCAAATCATTATCGATTACCTTCGTAAATTCATCAATTCCGTAATCATCTTTATAACTCCATCCATAAGAAGAAGCCAAGACATATTGTAATTGATTACTAGCAATCATAGTCCAGGCAAATACTATCATACTATCAATAGTGATTGGCATTTCAGGTAGAATCCATGCAGCTAAATAGGCCATCATAATTGTGCCTGTAACTACTTTTGAATAGGTTAGTCCTTTACTGTCAAAAAGCTCTAACTCATAACTCACATCAACTTCATCACCCGGATTCAGTGTGCCCGGATAAAAGTATTCTGCCCAGTTAGGGCTTGACCATGTAAGATGCTCGCTCATATCTTCACCATTGAATGTGAACTTATGATTATAACCACCTTCATAATCATAATCAACAATATCACTATAAACAGCGATATCTATATAAGTCCCTCTATCTCCGGTATCAATGTCTATTGTGAAGTCTGAGTTGTTGATTTGATTAACCGGTCCGGTTGCTCCTCCATTCCCTTCACTAGAGCCACATCCTGCAATAAAAAGACAGGCAACTAATACAAATATAATGTACTTAATGTTTTTCATAGTACCTCCTAATGCCACAAATTATTAGTTTTCAAAGTTATATGTCAAGCCAAAACTTAATATGAAACTAACAGTAAGTATCAAAGACAATACCCTAAATACAAAATTATATTGACATGCAACACAAGATAATAAATGTTAGACCAATGGTCGAAAATTAGTATAGAGGTTTAAATGAATAGAGTAGAAAAAGAGTTTGAACAAAGAAGAGCGAAAATAGTCACTGCAGCGAAGAGAATGTTTATCAAATATGGTTTCGAGAACGTCTCTCTAAGCCAGGTTGGGAAGGAAGCAGATTTTGGAAAATCAACACTATATCACTATTTCAAAAGTAAGAATGAACTGCTTTATGTTGTAATCAGAACGCATGATCTAAAAAGATTAAAAAGCTGTAACAATGAGTTCGATAAAGGCTCAACTCCGAAAGAGAGGATCTACAATTACTTGCTTGAGTATTATAACTATGTTAAGAAAGATTTTGCCATGTTCATGATGACATATCATTACGATTTCCTTCTCTACAGATATATAATTCCAAGTTTAACAGAAGAGCTCTATGAAAGATATGAGAAATCTTTCAAGCAGAATGCTGATATTCTTAAACTTGAACTCTACAAGGGGTCGGAGCAGGGAGATTTCTCAACCATGGAAGATAAGAACTATCAACTAGGGTACATTATGTCTACAACTAGAGGTCTTATAAACTTCCTTTTCCAAATAACTTTTGTAGCGAAGACAATGTCTGTTGAAGAAGCAGATAACTATTTTGAGATGCATCTTAAAATGATGCTGAACAATATCTAATGAAACGTCACGCAACTCTTCTGTTAACATGTCTCTTTTGCTATTTATTAAATGGGAGTAATGCAATGAAAACCATACGTAGATTGGACAATACAACAGTTAAAACAGAACAAGTAGATAAGTTTGTTATTGAGCAAATGGAAGCAGCAGGTGTAGTCGGTCTAGCTTTATCTGTAATTAATGATGACTCAGCTTACACAAAATGCTTTGGGTATGGTAATGCTGAGAAAAGTGATCTTTTACATGAAGACAGCATTATGTCCGGTGCATCTTTTAGCAAACTTCTCTTTGCTTCAATTGTAATGCAACTTGTTGATATGAACATTATAGATTTGGATACACCTTTGTATAAATACTTAAGCAATCCAGTACCATATTATGATATATATCCGGTTAATAAATTGAACAAAGAATGGCAATTACTCACAGCTAGACATTGTCTTAGTCATACGACCGGTTTCCCGAATTCCAGAACTTTTACTGAAGGTCAGAAACTCAGGTTTTACTTTACTCCGGGTGAAAGATATGCCTACTCAGGAGAGGGGATATTTCTTCTGCAGCAGGTAGTTGAACATATTACAGGGAAAGGTCTGGAAAAACTGGCAAAAGAACTGATTTTTGATAAACTGGAGATGTCTAACACCAGCTATATAAGTCAGCAAAGGTTCGAGAACCATCTAGCCTTTGGTCATGATGTAGTAGGAGGGACAAATGAATATCGTGTAAGGGAACTAGCTTCAGCAGGTGGTTCTCTTCTTACGACCATTAATGATTACTCGAAGTTCATCCAATACTTGATAAAACAGCACAATCGACATAATAGCATATATGAAGAGATGTTTCAAAAGCAAATATCAATAAACTCCAGACATCAGTTTCCTACATTGAATAATGAAACTACAGATAGAGATGAACATTTAGACTTATCCTACGGACTGGGAGCCGGATTACTGAAAACTCCAGTTAGCCATGCCTTCTTTAAAGAGGGACATGACAGTGGTTACCAAAACTACACTATCGCTTTCCCTGAGAAAAAGATTGGGATAGTTATAATGTCTAATAGTGATAATGCTGAAATGATATTCAAATACCTGCTTGAATATATCATCGGTGATATATATACTCCATGGGAATGGGAGCAATACATCCCACATGATAAAAGAAAACCAACATCAGTTGGTGTATATTTGTATGATATAATCAAGATGAGATCAATTGATAAAGCATTAGAATTTTATAAGAAACTGAGTAATCACCCAGCAAAAAAGATGTTCATTCTTAACGAGAATGAGTTAAATAACTTGGGTTATCAAATGCTTAAAGAGGGTGAACCGAAAAATGCTATAAAGCTTTTTAAGCTCAATGTTGATGAATATCCTGAATCTGCAAATGTATATGACAGTCTAGCTGAAGCATATCTAATTAATGGTGACTTGATAAATGCAGAGAATAACTATTCAAAGGCTCAATCTATTCAGACAGATGATCTGTTAGATAATAAAGTGATGGCAATCAGGAAAGAGATAGCTACAATAGAGCAGTTTTTGCATAGCTTTAAAGAGGATACTGAAGATTTTACAGCAACTAAATATTTCTCGGCAGACGCAATACTCAGTTTTCCGGATATGTTTCCCATATTTGGTGTTGAAGCGATAGAGGAGTTCTTCAAGGTTTTCTATCAAAAGGGTGATGTAGAGATCATAGATTATTGTATTGAATCAATTGATAAGAATGATTTATTTTACTCTGTTAGTGGAAAATGTGAATATACAGAGTATGATAAAGATGAAAATATACCTTTTAAAGTTCGGATTCAAGCTGGTGAAAGTTTAAAAATTAAGGAATTTATTTTCGGTGATAACATGAGTAAGATACCGGAAATGCCCAAACCATCAGGGAGTTATCATGTCGGAAGAGATCTATTGGACTTTAATGGAATTGAGTCCGGAAACAGTCGTGAACAATCATGTGAAGTTTGGTATCCGGCAATAGTAACAGATCATGAACTGACTACATATAATACTGAAGATGTAGCATCAAAAGCTGCTGAATTCTTAAGTTGGCCTAAGTTTCTGAACAGCTACACAGCCCATATGAAGACAAACTCTTATAAAGCTCCAAGTATGGCTGAAGGACCATTTCCGGTTATAATCTACAACCATGGATATAGTGGTTATTCATCAGTATATCAGATAGCTTTTGAGGAACTGGCAAGTCATGGATACATAGTTATCAGTCTCAACCATATTAATGAAAGTGCTGTTGTTTTAAGAGATAACAATACAGAGATGCAAAATCCAAAGGGTTTGTTCTATCAAGATCATAAAAATGAGTTGAACGGAAAAAGAATTAACGAACTTCAAGATATAATTCTGAACTCTGATGAAGCTGGTGAGTTGAAGAAAGCTTATGATGAACTACTTCAGCTCACTCCTCTTCATAATGAAACTATAAGACTCTGGAAAGAAGATTGCCTTTCAGTAATTAGATTGATAAATATTATGAAATCCCGTAACTTAGGAATAACTAGTAATTTTGATATGAGTAGAATTGGTATAATGGGGCACTCAGTTGGAGGTGCTGTTGCCGGTGAGACATTGTTAGCTTCAAAAGATATAAAAGCTGGAATCAACCTTGATGGTTTTCAATTAGGTACTCTACATATGAACATTTTAGACAAACCATTTATGTTTATCTCTAGCAATTCACATGGCAATAGATACCTAAGATATAGCTCTTTTATCTCTGAAAAGAATAAAGATGTTACTGCTCTTTCATTGAAGGGTTTTAGGCATGATTCTTTTACAGATGACAACTTTCTGAGAAACAATAAAATAGAGGAGATGCAGATTCAACTCCAACTCATAAAAGCATTCTTTGATAAACATCTAAAGAATAGAGATATAGAGTGGCCGAAACATAAACGAATAGATTACTTAAGGAGGTAGTTGTGAGAGTAAGTGTATGTGGTATTGCATGCGAGAAATGTCCAAAGATGCAGAAAGGCATCTGCCCAAATGGAGAAGAGGGATGCACTCCTAAACTAACAGGACCGTGCAAGATTAAGCATTGTGCAGTAGAAAAGGGAGTTAGAACTTGCTTTGATTGCAAAGAGTTCCCATGTGAGTTGTCAAAAATGGGACCGGTTAAGTATGAATTTTTGAAATACTTAGCTATGGATTAAAAAAAAATAATTGAACTATGCCCGGAATGAATCCGGGTTTTTGTTAATTTATTCACCACATGCCAAAGAATGTGGTTATTGAACTTATTCCATTTCATGACAAAGGCTATCTGCATTGAAGTAGCTTTCGTTTTTAATCCTATGCGTGAGCGTGGTGTTTAAGGAACCTGTCAATACATAGACCTGAAGGGGTGCTAGTAAGATTATCAGTTTGATTGTACTTCTCTCCGTAGTTTAACTTGAAACTATTTACTTCGTTAATATCCTGCGGTAAGGTTAATTTCATTGAGAGTACAATTTCCGCTACTTATTCTTTCTATAGCCTTAATTATCTCATCAACTCTATACTGTTCATTCTCAGGCATACCGAGTCCACCGGCTCGGTGGGGGCTCATAATGAAGTTATCTAGAGTGTTGAAAGGTAGGTTGGTAGGAGGACAATTAGTCCTTTCTTCTGCAGTTTTGGGATAGTTGTACCATACATCTTGAGCTGCTCCACCGATATCCCTTTCGGTTAGTACCTCAAAAAGAGCTTCCTCAACCGCTGTATCGGCTCTGCCTGTGTTGATATAGATAGCCGTAGATTTCATTGCTTGAAAGACAGTTGAATCAAAACAACCTTTAGTCTCTGAAGTAGAGGGTAATAAGTTTACAATGATGTCGTAGTTACCGATAATACTACGAAGTTCTGATAAAGGATACTCGTTATTGTTAGGGTTTATATTCCTTCTTTTAATTTTTCCTACTTTCATATTGAAGGGTTTTAGAAATAATTCTACATATCGGGCAATTGTACCGTACCCACATAGTAATAATGATCTATTCTTCAGGAGAAAGGATGGGTTCTCTCCATAACGGAAAGACCAATCGTTTCCTCTAAATAGGGTATTTGCTTTTATAATGTGTTTCGAGAGAGCAAAGATAAAACCTACAACCGTTTCCGCAACAACAGGAGCATTATGATGAATGTTCAGAACTTTTATGTGTGGATAGCTAGGGAGCAACTCCTTAGTTCTTTGGGGAACTCCTGCAAATGGGATAAGGATGTATTTTAATTTGTGACAGTATTCTAACTGTTCTTTTGAAGGATACCCCAAAATAAGTACTTCTGTATCGAAAGGGAGTTCTTTACCGATTGAAAAGCGAAACCCTGAGCCAAGTCTATCTTGAAATAGTTGTTCTTGAGTCGGATCTGGATTCTTGTAGTAATGAATCTTTAGCATTATCTATACTACTATCTTTTAAGTTTTTTCAGTGCAAAACCTTTGAGTTGATTCTTCTCCCATTTTTCAAGTCCAATGAACCATGTTAAAATAAGATAAAGGACACCAATGATACAAGAGTAGATAAATATAGTTAACAAAGTCTCAGGATAGCTAAAGTGATAAAGCCCAATAGCGATAGATAAAACGATTACCCCTATGATGAGAGTCCTCAATATGGAGATCTTAAAATATTCCACTAATTTGAGCTCTGAGAACTTAATTGCAGCAGGAATGTTATATACAAAAGCCAATGCTATGTTTGGAATGAAAGTACCGAGTGCAACACCAACAATATTGAAATGAGGAATCGTATAACCCATAATTGTGATAGTAGATGGGAGAACATGCAGTAAAAGAATGCTTAAGCCCAAGTTTGCAACACATTCAATCAAAGCAATCTTAGTTAGTACTTTCTGCTTATTTAGCATTAGTAAAATATAAACTGAACTACTTCTAAAGAAAAGCAGGATATACATTGATAACAGCAGAATTGTAGCAACTACAATACCCATAGGTTCTTCCAATTCCAACCAGATTTTAAGAAGAGGTTTAACAAAAACCAGAAGCGGAATTAGAAGCAATGTTGAAATAATCCCCATCAATCTATTAGATTGAAGCATAATCTCAGCGAGCTTACTCTTATGTCCGGCAGCATTAAGAGAGGCAGCAACCGGAGACAAGTTTTCTAGGAACTGAGCAGAGAAGTCTCTAAATGTACTGGCTACTCTCGATGCTATTTGATAGATTCCTACTAAAGCAACAGATGAGAAAATCGAAATAACCATCTGATCTGTTCTAAAAATAATCAAGTTAGTGAAAGTAATGAGGTATGCATACATAGAAAATCCCATGACTTGTTTCATAATGGATTTATCGTAATACTTTGGAGAAATCCTCATCTTCTTTAGTTTGAAGAAAGCGGCAGTTGCCATTGCAAGGTTAGTAATCAAGCTTAGCCCAATACTAACGAAGGCCATTTTTAAGAGGGGCATTGACATCTTCACTGCTATTATTATACCAATGAAGTTAAGAATCATAGAGAGAACTTGAATTATGTTTCTGATATGCAGTGCTTGCATACCACGCAAAACTTCAGCAAAGAATCCGAACGGAAAAGTGATAGCAGTACCCATACCAAAGACAACTAGGACAAAGTAATAATAGCTCTGATTGGCAGCATCAAACTTGAAAATATGCTCAAGGTTAGCACCAATAATAAAAGTAGTTGCAACAATTACAATTCCAAGCAACGCATAGTTGTAGAAAACTGTACTTACAACTCGATTAAACTTGTCCCAATCCTTAGTTACAATTGTTTCACTTGTATACTTCTGAATAGAAGCGCCGAAACCAAAGTCTAGAAGCAATGAGTATCCGAATACAGACCACATTAGTGCCCAGTATCCATAGCTCTCTTTATCTAGACCTAAAACTATGGCTCTGGTCATGAAGATGGTAATAACCATCCTCATGAGCATTTTAATATAGTTTGAAAGGGTGTTTACTATTAATCTTTTACGTAAGCCGGATTCGTTCATTAATTACTCTTTATCAACATCTTCCATACCTGTATGAGTTTTAAGAATATCTTCACCTCTGAATAGATCAAATTCTACTCTTCGGTTAACAGGATATACAAGATCAACGCCTTCTATATTTACTGTTTCTACTTCACCATCAGCAAAGACTCTAAGTCGTGCTTTAGATATACCATTTCTGATTAAATAGTTCATAACACTCTCAGCACGGTTAAGAGAGAGTTGTCTATTGTAAGGAATGTTACCACGAGAGTCAGCGTAACCATGGATATCAACCTTAAGGTCTAAGTTAGCTTTCAGCATATCAATGAAGGGTTGAAGTTTTACTTCCTGAGTTGGCTCAATGTCCATTTGATCAAACTTGAAGTAGATAACAGGAGCAATGTAAGCTATTTTACGCTCAATAACTTTCTCCAATGTATCAACTTTGGTAACTACAATCGGTTCTCTCTTTGGTGGTGGTTTAAGTTCGCTGTCATCTTCTTCCATGTAATCCTTAAACTGAGGAGGAACATTCATGTAGATAGTCATCATTTCGGGAATAGGTGGAACAGAAAGATAAAGATTCTGGGTCCACTGATTCGCATGAATAGGTACAGCTCTAATATTGAGCATAGTTTCTTCCGAGTATTCTATCTCAGTACGAAATGGAGTTTTTCCCACTTTGCGATCATTAATATATATCATAGCCTTAGTGGGTAAAGTTCTGATAGTAATTTCTTCAACAAATGTTCCGTCATGGATATCCATGGATTTTTTAAATGGAGCAACTGTATTGGAACAAGAAGTCAGCAATAGAATTGCAACAAGTAAAAATAGTAAGGTTAACTTTTTACGCATGATTAATAACCTCTTCCTTGAGAATGTCTTCTCTCTGTTTATTAATAGTTTCAAGATTGTATTTCTCTAGCACCTTTAATTTAGCATTCTGTGCCAGTAGATTTCTTTTGTCAACATCTCTATTCAATAAATCAATATACTCAGCCATTGTTTCTGCGTCATTCGGATTAATTAAAAATCCATCAACCCCGTCTTCAATTATTTCAGCTGGTCCGTACTGATTACTAGAAATAACAACATTCTCGTGAGCCATTCCTTCAATAATGACTCTTCCAAATGTTTCAGTAGCCATAGTAGGCATAAGTAATATATGGGATTTAGCGTATTCTTTGAATATGCTATCTGTACGTCCGTTAAAAGTAACGTAATCATCTAATTTATAATCAAAAACAAGATCAAGACACTTACTAACATAGTTTTCATCTCCATCACCAAAAATGTCAAAATGAAACTTTAAGCTAGGATGTTTCTGTATAAGAATTTCAAGAGCTTTAAGACAGATATGTAACCCTTTCTTTTCATCTAATCTACCTGAAAAAATCAGCTTAAGTTTATCTTTATCCTTATTAGATTCCTCTATCCTATCAGGAGAAAAGCCCCTTGGAATGACTTTTATTCTAGCAGGTTTCAAATCGGATTCCAGTTGATTCCCCATCCATTGAGAAACTGATATAACATTATCCCATTTCGGTATACCAGAAATAGTTGAAGGAGTAAGTTTCTTAACAAACTGTTTTAACATCTTGGATTTATCCTTTGAGATGTATTTTTTATACCAGAAATCACCAAAGTCAAAGACTTTAGGAATACCCAAATTTTCAACAGCCAAAGCTGGAGCAATTGAGATAGCTTGTTGATTCCAAATATATACAATATCAGGATTGAATTGGGATAGGATACGAGATGTGACTTTATAATTATATTTCTCAACTTTACTCTTTTGAAAGTAATCCTTAGTTGTATAATCAATATATCTTAAATATCTTAACACCATCCCTGAAACCGGTACAGTTTTTTCGTCAACTTCATTTTCAGCAAGATAATTACCACTTAACACAACTACTTGATTATCTCTTATCAAGTAATCGCAAGTATCTTTACAAGATACCTCATAACCTCCTTTAGCAAAGGGTGGGTAGTAGTTAGTAATTACAAGAATCTTCATTATTTATACTTCCTTAGAACAAAATACCTAAAAGTGGAAATTTTGTATTTAACTGTTGCGATAAAACTGCCTACATATGCTTTCAAATATTCTGAAGATTTGTTAGCTTTAAGCATAGTTTTGGGTATTGGAGGAAGTGCATAACCTTCCATGCGAGTCCATTCTAACAGTTCTTGAACTAGGTTGTAATACTTGAGAGTTTTAGAATTCCATCCTGTCCATGGTTTTTGTGCTAACCCAAAATGTACTAAGTATGGTGGATTACCAACATCTAAAAGATATTTAGAAACTTCAGGTACTTCTTTTGCAAATGCAAAGAGTGAATTAAACACGGATTCATCAGTCATTGAATATGCTTTATCCTTCTTATTGTACACATTCTCAAGACGTCCGGGTAGAACTTTCAGCATCTGACTTTGCCATTTATAGATGAATGGATAATTATCTTTATGAATTACAAAGCAGTTTGTCTGGCCTACAGTCTTTATTCTGGATTTTTCTCTTTCCCCAACATCACTTCTCCATGTTTCTAATACTTCAGCTGGTATAAATCCTACCTTATCTCTTTTCTGATAATAGTTTCTGTAAACCGTAGCATTTTCTTCTATTTCACGAAATCTCATTTGAATTCCATCTTGAGAAGTAACTAGTAGATCAGTTATATCATGTGTGACAATACAATCAGAGTCCATCCAGATAACCCAATCAGTTTTTGCAGCCAAAATCGCTTGAGGTTTCATGACACATACGCATTGTTTTCCAGGGTTAATACCGTCAATAACTTCAACATCAGGAAATTGAGATAAGAACTCTTTTTGATCCTCAGTAAAGTCATACACTGTCACTACAATTTTGACTTTAACATTAAACTTCTTAATCGACATAATTAGTAACAGTGCTCCCCAAATATAATTAGAGTCGCATGCAGTTACTATCGTTTTATCTATTGTCATTATCCTGTAACTCCTTTAATAATATCCGTAAGATGTTTATCCGGGAACAGATCAATTCCTGCAATACTCTTGAGAAGATACATCAATATAAAAATTAGAACAAGAATCAAAACTGTCGAGAATAGATAGGTAAAGACTTTCGCTACTGCAACAATACCTTTATCTACATCTCCCTTATCAAGCGCCTGGAAGCTATTTCTGATATCCTCACCGAAAATGAAAACAATATACCATCTTTTAATGAACCAAAACGAGAATCTAATATCGATAATTCCTCTTGATGGAACAGGTGGAAGCATCCTTTTCAACAATCCCATAAGCTCCTTTCTCTGTGTATGAGAAAGGTTCTGCTTAAAATCAGTTGAACCGATGATCTTCCTGTCTTTTCCTTTATCCATTAAATCCTCTTACGCGAAGTTTCTTTGTCCATCCTATACATGATCGCAATAATTGCAAAAACGAGCATAAGTTGGTAAAAATTATTTGTTTGCTTTAATACCCACTCCAACACTGACTCCAGATAGATTGCTATCAAACCACCCAGAAATGCAATTGATAAAAACTGATAGGGCCGTCCCCGATATCGAATGTAATTCCTCAAATTGAGGAAATAGAAATAGAAGATGAATAGGAAAAAGAAGACAAGAGTGTGCCATCCACATTCTGCTGCTATCATTAGATATATTGTTTCTACAAGCCCGTTCTTTTCATCCGGGTCCTCTTCATCGTGCATTGGTATGTGTGAACTATAATTATATGGGGGATTGATCTTTACACCAAAATTATTAAGCCCAATACCCATGCGCTCATCATTTGCCATCTTCTGAGCTGCAATCGCAAGATCAATTCTTGTGTTTGCTGATGCTTCCGGAGCAGTCTCAAATCTTTCTGTGATAGAATCCCACGCTCTTAGTAAGATGAACATACTGAACAAAGCAAGAATTAGCGTAATTAAAAGTTTTTTATGTGAATAACCTGCATTGAAAGACATGAATAGAACTATAACAATCGAAAGTGCAAATAAAACCATACCAGCTCTTGAAAGGGTAGAGATAATACTAATGGCCGCCATACCAAAAATAGTAATCCATATCATAGTTTTTGATCTACTATGTTCATCATTATTTAAGAGATAAGCAAAGATTATTGAACCAAAAATTATCATATACATAACCAATGAATTCTGATGTGGAAACGGGCCTGCGACCTGGAACTGATGGTTAATATATTTCTGCCGAATAACCTCATAAAAAACGTAAAGTGTAATGGCTGCCACGCATCTTAGAAAAAGATTAAGAGTCACTTTATCTCTAACATAATTGTACATTGTCCAGAAATAGACGTACATCCTGAGCATCTTCCAGATTTCAAACCATGAATAAAGTGGATCTGAAGCATTTTGCATAGATAGAATACTTGAAAACAAGTATAATGCATAGAGTATTGTACCTGGGGGAATGAGTAACTTATGGATGTGGGATCTTTTTATGATAAGAAGAATGAGAATCATCGTAGCTAAATCTACCATTCCTATCTCAAATCCCTTTGATGTAAGACGCATCCATTCACGTGAGAAGAAATTAATATCTTCCATGCGTGCTGTAAAAAAAATTGCTAAAAAGAAAACAATCTTTTCGAACATTGGGCGTCTCAAAGCATAGTTATACCCAATAGGTACTCCTATTATCAATGCTAGGAAAAAGAAAACATACTTATACGCCGATAAAGCTTCAGTCAATTTTCTCCTCCCTTACCGACTTAATCATTATAATACCAATAACAAAGAGAGTTAGTTATCTCCGTTAATCATATCATTCAATAACCAGGTAGTCTGTACAGCTTGTAATGAAGGAGTTACCATCGCAAGAACTTGGTTCCATGTAGCTAGTGGAGTTCTTGGGACATAAACAATATCATTAGGTTTAAGTGGGAAATCCATGATTTTTGCTTGTAGAATAGCTCTAGTATCTATTCTATAAATTCTAGGGTGATGTAGACCACCTCGTAAAACAAAAACCTGGCTCTTAGCATTAATAGTAAAACCTTCCGCAAAAGCAACTGCTTGCATTAAGGTCATGTTTAGTTTGTATGCGAAGTGACCTTGCTGAAGAACCTCACCTATAACATAAACTTCTTTATTAATCGCAGATGGTAGATAGATATAGTCTCCATCTAATACCGGAATATTATGAAGCATATTACCATTATCTATCAACTCTTGAAAATCTACAGGTAGAACTTTGTTGTTTCTTACAATATATGCTCTTTCAAGATCAGCTAATTCTGTAGTATTATTTTGAAAGAATCCGAGTTTGGGACCACCGGCTTTTGCTATAACATCAGCAAGTCGCATATTTCCTGTAATCTCATAAGTATTCGGATAATCTACTTTGCCAAGTACAGTTACATGAGCACTTGTCATCTCCCAAGGTTCGAACATAACTCTTGGAAATTTAATATATATGCCAAGTTGCTTCTCTATTTTAGCGATTGCATCATTCATGGTTAACCCTTCCACATGGACATCTCCAGCCAGTGGAATTGTGACAGTACCATCAAGTTTAACTATAATATTATCTCTTGCTAAATCATCTTCTCCATAAACTCTAAAGTTGAACTTATCATTAGGTCCAACCTTATAAACAGGTCGCTTAACCTTTTGTAATCTTTCCAGTTCCTGTAAAGCTTCCTTTGGTAAAGCACCTTTAAACTGCATCTCTTCTAAGTAGTCTTCAGGAACTTTTATGTTTTCCTCTTTATAGTTAGAGAATATATCAATCTGAGAGTCTTTTACAGAGCATGAAACAGTGACTAAAGCAATTAATACTATTATTAGGCTTTGGAGTTTACATTTTATCATTGTAGTACTCCTTATCGATGAAGTTGATTATACTGCATATGTTATCAATACCCTTCTCTTTCAGTTGATCAACAACCGATCTAAGTTGGAATTTATTAGTAAATCTGAATCTATTAACCATTATCAGCATATCTGATGTAGAAGCGATAGAACCAAATACATATGAATTCTGGCTATATTCAAAGAGCTCCCAAACTACGTAGTCAAATTTAGATACTTGTCTGAAGAAATTAATCATATTCTCGTTACTGATAATCTTTCTGTTAAGGTTCTCTTCTAAGTAGAAATAACCTTTGCTAAGATTCTCAGATAGTTCATTAAATGCTACATTTACATCACTATTGTATATAGCAGGATTTACAACATATGGCATAATTTCTTCCGTCACAGCATTGATTGAATCTATATATAGCACTTTCTTATTATTATCTAATAGCAAGTTAATCATCTCTTGGATTAAGAATGATTTTCCGCTTTCAGCTATAACCGATCCATATGTTACTATAGCAGGATGGAAGTCTGATGTTCGTTCTATAACATCTGCCATCGTCGATTGTATACTTTTATAGAAGATCTCTGAGGAAACAGATTCTTCATTTGGAATCATGCCAATTACAGGAATATTAACAAAGTCGTAAACATCAACAGCTGATTTAACTGTGAAGTCCAATACCTCTCTACCAATAACAATCACAACCATCAGAGCAAAAATAAAGATACCTGTTCCTAAAACGATAATCTTTTTATTCAAACCCTGTGGCCAAGGAGGAGTTTTGGCTGGTTCAAGGATATCAAAGTCACTTGTGTTTGAATCCATAGCCATTTTGGATTCAGAAATTCTTCCTTCAATAATCCTAAGTATATCCCTATTCAAGTCGAGTAATCGCTTCAATTCAAAATATGTCTTCTGGAGATAGTTCAAATCCCTTAGACCACGCTTCAACCTTCTTATATCTGATTCATAATCATCCTGCAACTGAGTCGCAGCACTCAATTCTCCCTGATAACGAGCAATGTCACCTTCGAATGACTGTAATAGGTTGTTTGGTCCCCAACTAGTCTCATCCGGTATTTCAGGATATTTATTACCATCTATGATTCTTCTTTGTAATTCTTGAATCTCATATAGAGCTTTTTTGACTTTCGGATTTTCATCGGTGTATCTTGTTCTTAAAACATCAAGTTCCTTTTTCAATTGCAATAACTTCAGTTCCTCAGAACCATTATACACCCAACCAATCATGATCTCTTCAGGAACTTCGTCCATGATATTCCCAAGCTCTTCAATTTTGGTTCGCATCTCAGTCATTGAAAGCTTATTTTTGGTTTGTTCAAGTTCTATCTGATTTAATTGCTGGAATTTAGCTTCTGTTTCATTCTCTATATCTATTATACCATATCGAGTTCTGAACTTCTCCATCTCTATTTCCAGACTATCAATTTTATTCTTAGTTCTTCTTCTCTGGTCAATGTAGTAATCGTAGATTTTATTTACAGAAGAATTTTGCAGTTTCGTAGTATTATCAATAAAACATTGAGCAAGAGTATTTGCTAAGATTGCAGCAGAATCAGCATCCGAATATTGAACAGAATAGATAAGGATGTTCGATCTGCCTCCACGCTTTGGAATCACGGATCGTGATAACTGCTCAGGAGACATTGAAAGGTCTAACTTATCAATTGCAGACAACATAACATCTCTAGTTTTCATGGTTTCCAGAATAGTATTAATATCAAAAGTCTGATAAAGGTATGGCAAATCATCCGGTGTAGCCATATTTTTACTGTAACGAATCAAGTAACAATCTGCCTTCCATATAGGTCTCACAAATATAATAGAGAAAAGTGCAGCCAAAAACATGACTGCTAATGTGATGATTACAATCAGCTTAAAATTCTTGAAAAAGGAGGTAATTAATACCTTCCTATCTAAAACAAATCTACTTGACTGCTCTTGAATGGGTTGCGTGTTTTTTTGTTCTTCTGCCATTTTTTTAATACCTCAGCTAATTGTACATACTCCATACATTTAAAAAGTTGTCAACTTTAATTTCCCATTCACTGGATATTTCTTTTTTAATTTCTTGAATCTCCCTCAATCTATCATTAAATAATAAGAAGGGCAAACCCTTGAATAATTGCACCCTTGGGTGTCTTATTAAGTCACGGAATAGTAGATTTTTATAGCCTCGATTTTTTAACCAATAATAAATGTTTTTTGCGACACATTTCACTGACTTATCGAAGAATAATTTATAATCTACGAAATATTCATACTCATTTTTGGCGAAATTTCCCTCATATCCTGTATATAATTGGAATAAGTGGTAGAATATTACTTGGAATTTATCGATTAACAAGGTGGTCCAATTCCATAACTCTTCCTGTGTTGAAAATGGGTATTGAGGATTCATTTTAAAATCAATAGCTGATTCGTAATCTTTTACAAGATTTGTTTCGATTAATAAGTTCTTATTCACTGAAATCTTTAGGTTTGCGATTATCATTCTACGCTTTAGATATGAGTAATTATACAGTCCCTCACTCATTATCAAGGCATCTCCCATCGCCATTATTGCCTTATAGTTGTTCCTGCAAACATACTCAATTGAATCGGTATCAAAATGAAGTAGTGATTGCCTACTCTGCATTAATGCAACGCCTCTATTAAGCATGAGCTTAAGACCTTCTTCAAGATCGATATTACTTCCGTCCCATGATGGAAGATAGTTTAAAACACGCTTATCACCGTAGATCACTTTGTGCCCATATTTCAGCTCATAATACACAAGCCAAAAAGGAGCTTTTTTAAGGAAATTAACAGACTTACAGGGTCCAAAATCAACATCAATACCAATCTCTTTAGTTAGCAATTTGTGGACTTTGAGTAACTTTCTGTCGATCTCCTTAGATAATTTACGTGGGATATTAGGAGTAATAACAAAAAGATCATAATCGTTGAAGAGAAAATCCTCTCCATTCTCATGAAGAATACCACCTTCACCGCGTCCATATCCTCCCCCTAATATTATAGCTTTAATATTTTTGGGAGGTATAACTTTGAAGACTTCATCAACAACTCTATCCATATGTGAATCAATCTTTGAATCAATATACGAATTTTCAAAAGGAGTATATTTACCCATTAATAAACTCACTGCTAAGGTAGTTGCATAAAATGCTTAATACTCTATCAAATTTCTTTTCTCCGGGAACGATTAAATCAGCATTCTTTTTACTTGGCTCAATATATAATTCATGCATCGGCTTTACTTGATGTAAATATTTTTCTAAGACAGAGTCTATAGTGTATCCTCGATCTTTAATGTCACGCTTTATCCGCCTTGCAAGTCTTATATCATCATCCACATCTACAAAGATTTTAAGGTCTGCTAGATTTACTATTTGCTTGTAAAATAAGCAAAATATTCCTTCCAGAATGATTACATCAATATCTTTTATGGGAATTGCATCCGGGATCTGTCTATGAGTTATGAAATTATAATCAGGGATAGCAATCCGCTCCCCATTTAATAGCTTTCTAATATCTGACAGTAGCTTTACGTGGTCGATAGCATCAGGATGATCAAAATTTTCAAGTGAAGCTTCCGCATCAGATAAGTGTCCTAAATCCCTGTAATAATTGTCTTGTGATATGTGCACAACCTTACTATCGCTGAGGATCTTTTGAATTTCACGTGTTATTGTTGTTTTGCCAGAACAGGTTCCACCTGAAATAAGAATTAAACTCTTTCTTTTGATCATTAGATAGTACCAACCAATCTTTTGAATAGCGTTACAAAAAATATAGTCTGGTCTCTAAAAAAAGTAGGTTCACTAGAATAAACTCTTTCATGTATCTCGATCTCTTCAGGTATATCCCGTCCTAAACTTTCACTATAACTGAAGATACCGGGTTTATAGAAAGGTAAATCTCTGACAATATATCTATACTCTTTTCTATCTTGCATTATAGTATTTCCCATTAGAAGAATATCACCTTTAAAAAACCTTGGGAGGAGAATGAACTTATCTAAAGATAACCAAAGAAATACTTTCATAAGAAATGGCTTATTCTCCATTTTAAAACTCAATAACCTTTTTGTGTTGAAGGCTTTATCCATTAAATGATATTTCTTCATGGAATACTTCTTTATCCAAAGTAACAGCATGGGAGAAAACAGTATGAATGGTATAACTTGAACTATAAACAAAATCGATGCCAAAAGATATTGTATCATTAATTGTAGCGATGATACAAGATATTTCCTTTCAACACCTGAAAGTAAAAAGTTTTCATTCATACTAATACTTTCACCTGTCTCTGCTGAAATTAGTGTATTCTTATATACGATTTTATTTATGATGTCTAATTCTTGTCCGATATATGTATTATCATAAATGATGCTATTCTTTATTGTGGTCATTGAATCAATAATAGAGTTATTGCCAACAATTACATCCGGACCAATAATGACCATATCATGAATTCTTACATGGTTCCCCATCATGATAGGTTTGTCAGGAGCTACAGTACGTGGGTAAGATGAATCAGCTCCTATATAAGCCTTCTCCTCTGACGAGTATCCCGGCAAAACATAGTTATCGGCACCTTCATCAATAACCATCATACTTAAATCAAAATATGCTTTAATAGAATCAATAGGCACTAACTTAGGGTTATTTTCCTGGATCTCGCAATGGAAAACCTCTTTGTAGTCTTTCTCTTCAACAAGTCTGACATTACCAAGATGAGTTCTACCATTTAGCTGACAAACACAATCCTGACTTGCATTGTTCTTATTATACTGTAGAAAATTATATCCTTCAACAATAAGTAATTTACAGTCTTTTGCAAATGACTTATTCTTCAAATATATCTTCTCAAGAGAATCCTCCGGTTTGAAGAGGCTATAACTAAAATTTAGTCCCCATTTGGTGCCGTCACCAAAATAATCATTGATTTCACAAGAAGAGTAATCGTAAACAAATCGGATCTCTTCAATACCAATAATCTGCATTAAATCTACAAAGTATTCTAGAAGAGGTTTATTAGCTATTTTGAGTAAGTAAGGGTCTATCCCTCTAAAATAGCTTTTTATCCACTTAGCTGGCTCTTCTCGGGCAATAATCAGACCTTTCATAGGCACACCTTATAAGTTAAAACTTTCGACTGCAGCCTCTAAATCATCATATATTTCAAAAATCTTAAATGCTCTTGTTATCTCAAAAACCATTCTTGGTTTATCAGCCATTTGCGCTATACAGATATCTCCACCATTAGCTGTAGCAGATTTTAGGCATGAAACGATACTACCTAATCCGGTACTATCTAGAAAATCCATAGCATGTAAATCAAAAACAAAATAGCGTGTATCTTCCATTAAATCTTTAAACATAGTTTTAAGATTTGGAGCTGTGTATGCGTCTAATCGTCCGGAAATTTCAAGAATTCCCACATTATCCTTTTTTGTGAACTCGAACAATTTTTCCTCCAATCTAATATGCTCCCTTGCCACTAAGTACAGCAGGGATTGTTTTTATTAATATTTTTATATCATTCCATAGGCTTTTACTTTGAATATACTGTTTATCTAGCTCAACTTGTTCACTAAACGGGATTTCACTTCTTCCTCCAACTTGCCATAAGCATGTGATTCCAGGAGTAACATGAAGGCGTTTTCTGTCTTCAAGCGTGTATTCTGCGACCTCTCTTGGTAAAGGTGGACGTGGCCCAACAAGGCTCATATCACCTTTTAAAACATTTACCAATTGCGGAAGCTCATCAATACTGAATCTTCTAATGAAACGACCAATTTTCGTTACTCTAGGGTCACGTTTCATCTTAAAAATCACACCATCTGAAGACTCGTTATCTTCCAACAATTTATCTTTTAGTTTATCCGCATTCAAAACCATTGATCGAAACTTTATAAATCCAAAGTTTCTACCATCCTTCCCAACCCTGGGAGCAATATAGAAAACCGGACCGGGATCATCAATATATATTGCCAGCATTGTAAAAATAAACACTGGTGAGAGTAGAATTATTAGAATTAATGAACCTATAAAATCTACTGAATGCTTCAAAAACTTGGCAAAACCAACTGTCCACTCCCAACTTGACATCTTAAGCATTATCTTGGTTTTACTTGCTTTTACAGAATATTTTGCTATTCGATCCATCAATATCTGATGCTGTTTTGTTCTCGTCTTCACTTTCCTAGCCTTTGTTCCAGATTTTCACTCGTCTCACGAATAAAGGATTTCCGATTATATAACGTCGCCACATTCTTTTAGGCTCCATCAATAATCTAAAAACCCACTCTAATCCTAATTCTCGCATCCATTTAGGTGCCCTAGGCATGTTGCCTGAATAGAAATCAAATAATCCTCCAACTCCCATTCCAACATTTATACTTAGCTCCATTAAATGGGCCCGTAACCATTTCTCCTGAAGAGGAACTCCAAAAGCAACTAACAAAATCTGACTATTCGAATCGTTGATTTTCTGAATGACTCTATCAGATTCAGTCTCGCGATTAAAGTATCCATCTTCAACGTCACTTATTATTAATCTCCTATATTTTGATACAAGACTTTTTTTCATTTTTTCTGCTACTCCGGGTGCGGCTCCAAGTAAAAATATCCTATAACCTTTTTCCTCAGCCATTTGACACAAGTATGGTAGCATGTCAGTTCCATTAACATTATGAACTAATTGCTTCTTGATAATTTTGCAAGCTAAATTTATACCGGAACCATCCGGGAAAATATTTTTACAATTCTGCATCAACTTCAGGTATTCTTGGTCCTGAAACAGTTTATTGAAGCAGTCAGGATTCATAAAGGCAAACATCTCTTTTTGTCCGGAATCTATCACTCCAGAAATCTTATTCAGTGCATCATTCATAGTTAAATTTAGGAACTCAACGTCTAAAAGTCTGATTCTCTCAGGTTTTTCATAATCAGGATCTGATGTACGCAACTGTAACATTGCTTTCACTAGCATCATAAGATCCTTCTTAAACGATTTGTTATCTAAGTACTCTAAATCTGTTATCTCTTTACTTTCATAGTCTATCCTACTCAGTCTTCTAAGTAAAACAACACTGTATAAACCGGGCTTCCCTTTATGCTTAGAAGGCTCATCTTCTCCAACAACTCTAATCGATGTTCCGGCAACACTCATTGTTCCACTTAAAACCTTAGTATACAAAGGTTGTAATGCTAGTAAAGGTTTATCTGTATTAAAGATTTTAACTCTTTGCTTAACACCTTGGAGATATATCTCTTTTTCTATAAAGAGTTTGCGCCCTTTCAGCAATCCAACTATTGCCAACCAAACAGTAAGCAATGGATTTACTATCAGAACCATTATTATCGCCAGTATGTTTTCGAGTAGTCTAAACAAAAGTACCTCTATAACTCTGATATTATCTCATAAAAACGAGCAAGGAACTGTTTCTCAGTAAAGTTATCTCTTACAAATTTATATCCTTCCTTCCCAAGGTCAGAACACAGAGCCTGATTCCCAAGTAGGCTTTCAATCTTCTCTGCTAAATCTTTTACATCTCTTGGTTGTGCGACCAAACCATTACGTTTATCATGTAACCATTCAGTTATTCCACCTACATTAAAGCCAACAACCGGAGTTTGATATGAGAACGCTTCAAGGCCTACTAAGCCAAATGGCTCTTGCCATCTAGATGGGACCACCACCACATCAGCTTGTTTATAAAACTTCTCAACCTCAGATGTCCAGCCAACAAACTCTACTCTATCATCAAGTTTTAGTGATTTAGCCAAGTTTTTAAGGTTTTGCTCTTCATTTCCTGTTCCAATTATCATTAGTCTCAACGGATGGTATATTTTGCTGACTGCCTGCAACAGATAATCGACACCTTTCCCTTTAATAAGCTGACCTACATATAAAAGAACAGGGATACTGTTGGGTGGCTTAGATGAGCGTTCTGAAACTTCAAAAATCGGATGGAGTTTCTTTACTTTTCCCATATTCCATCCATTTTTCTCCAAATTGTGTATCATATAATCAGACATTGCTAATGTCACATCACACCTTTTAATAATATCAAGCAATCTTGTTTTGTCATTTAATTTGATTAACCCCGGCAACTCACCACTTGTATCAAGACCAAGAGAACAGGCCATACAATAGTATTTATTAAAAGGTAACTTGCAATTTTTTCTTTGGAATACGAAATATTTATGTCTTCTTAAGCAGTAATAGTCATGGTCATGAATAAAGCTTATTGTCTTAAAATTCTTTCTGATTATTTGTAATAATTCCGGATCACTAATTTTATGAATAAAGGCTAATTTGCATCCGGTATCTCGAAGTATTGTCAAAACATCATTTCTGACCTTCTTTTGGTTAAGATATACATTTGCAAAAGGCTCTTCAAAGCCTTCTTGTTTCCCAGCTTTTTTCTCAAAGAAGCCATAAACCTTCCAGCCATCTCTTTTCAGTAATCCTGCTACTTTATGGATGTAACTCTCTACTCCCCCTACAAAACCACAATTAGTGTTAACAAATACTATCTTCTTATCACTTTGCATAAAAGCCCATCCTATCGTTTTTGAATAGCTGCAAAAGTTGATTCATACAAGCTGCACAGATATTCGTATGTGTATTTTTCACGAACAAGTTTTTCGCCCTTCTTCGCCATCTCATCCAATTTATCTTTCTGCTCAACAGCAAGGACCATCTTCTCACTCAAAACCTTCACATTTTCACTTGGGAAAAGATACCCGTTTTCCTCTTCTATTACAAGATTAGGATCAACTACGTCACTCTGAAGAACCGGTGTTCCGCTTATCCAGCTCTCAACCACAACTGCACCTGAGTTCATGAACCTTACAGGTATGACATGTATATCTGAGTATTTCAACCAACCTAAAACCTCTTCACGTTCAACCATTCCGGTAAAGATTACTCTATCATCAAGGTTATGGTTCTTGATAATCGCTCTCATTTCAGCAATGAAATCAGGTTCATAATCACTTCTGCCAACATAAACAAGCTTTGCTTCGGGGATCTTATCTGCAACTTCCACAAAAGCTTTTAGAGCTATATCTTGTCCCTTAATGTTTGATATCCTTCCAAGAGATAGGAATACAAACTCATCTTTTATATCATACTTAGCTCTTGGATTCTCCACTTCAATATCATACTCTTTCAGAAGAATAGGTACAGGTGAATACCCAACATTCTTGTTAAACTTTCTATATAGTGCAATCTCCTTATTAGATATCGCAAAAATGAAGTCCATGTATCTCATGAAAATTCTGTGATGTATCTTTGGTAATGCCTTATCTAGCGCATCTTTCGGAACAAATCCTGTTTCTTTTATAATTGATGCATAATCAAGGAAATCAAAGGAGCATAAAACTGTCGGCTTTCCTGACATCTTGGCTGCTTTGAAAGCCATCAAATTGTTATAACTAAATGCAGGGAACATCATTACAACATCAAATCTCCCAAAGAAGATACCAAAAAACACTTCAGGGCATAAGGTATTTGTCTTAATATTGGGATAACTTTTCTCTTTATCCAATAAATCCGGCATTCTGACTACATTTATGCCATCATACACCTCTTTATGAGGTCGTTCAATTCTCTTTGGACAGAATACAGTAACCTCATGTCCACGTAGAACAAGCTCTCTTGCCTGGAAGTAGATATTTGTCTCTGCTCCACCAACCTCAGGATAGAATCTATTTGTCACTATTGCTATCTTAAATCGTTGATTTACTTTGTTTTCTTTTGTGCTTCGTATCATCGTATTAAGTTTTTCCCCAACTGATTCCCAAGTGTAGTCCTCTTCACAACGTTTTAGTAGTTTCAACCCCATCTCTTTTGCTTCTTGTGGGTTATCCATAAAATGGATTATACGTTCTGCATTCTCTTTGGGGTCATCAATAATTGAGATCTCATCTTCATTAAACGTAAAGCCTTCAGCCCCAATTGAGGTTGTTACGATTGGTTTCCCCAGGATACCTGCCTCCAGAATCCTGGTTCTGGTCCCTGAAGCGATTCTAATTGGTAAAATTATCAGCTCAGCATCAGAGATTATCTGTTTTATATCATCAACAGGCCCAACGAGGTTCATCCTCTCTTTGTAGTACACATTCATACCCTCTAAAGGGCCTTTACCCACTACATCAATTATCAAATCGTTCTCAACAAGATACTCATGAAGGTGTGGGTAGATGTTTTCGCTTAAGTTTACAATTGCATCTTGATTTGCTACGGAGTTAAGGGTCCCAAAAAAGAGGATTCGTCTTTGCTTAGAAACTCTCTCCGGTATCTCAGTCTTGTGCACTGTGTTTGGTAGAATCTGATAATTCTCAGGTGGTAAATCCTCTGCATACCTTTCGATCACTGAATCTCTTTCAACGTTATTTGAAAAAAGGAAAAGATAGGGTTTTCGGAAAAGCTGACTCTCAAATTTTCTTATCTTGAACCTTTCCATGAAATAGTATCTGTTATCAATTGTCGGATTCTTCTCCCAAGATAGGTCAGCTATACGTGAGAATAGCATATCAACATCAACAATAATCTTAGTAGTTGGGGAGCACTTGGCTGCTTCGCTCATTAACATCGCATGACTCGTGAATCTAAAGAAGATATAGTCGAACTGGTGCTCTATGAGTATCTCTCTGAACTTCTTTAACTGATCAGCTCTATACTTGAATATTGATTCAGCCGATAGCTTATTGCTCTTTTCTGCAACTAACTGATAATCAAAACTATCAGCTTTAGGGAAAGGTTTTGTCAGGTTGTGCCAGGTTTTAACTAATAGAAGTGAGCAATCAAAGTGTTGATTTAACACAGACCAGATGAAGTTACTGCGGTTCTTATCTCCACCTTTTTCGCCAATAAACGGAAGATCGACATATAATAATTTCAACTTTGTTCCCCTATTTATTATTTGTTTTCATCTCAATAGACAGTATAGAGTAGATAAAGAAAAAAAGGCAAGTCTTTTTTGATATGAATTAAGATATGATGCCAAACTTTGATTTCTAAGAAAGTTTGAATCAAGCTTTAAACATAGTTTAAGTTAAGAAATCCTTATGGTTGATAAGTATATTCCAGTATCATCTCAACTTTAATACTTTTTCAATTCTTACCAACTACTTCTCTTTAGGAAGTCGCATCAAGAGCTTCTTTGCACCGTTAAATAAGTTATGCACACGATGTGGATAACTTTAGGGTTTCATAGGGAGGGTCTAGGGAGGCTAAAGGGAGGGACAAGCGAGATTCCAGGTTTTTGATGTAGCACGTACCAGACTTGTAGCAGTGATGGAAGTGAAAAGTAAGTGATAAGTAAGTGTTAGAATATGAATATGAAGATATAAGTTTTATTGGAAAATGGATTGTGGAGTGGGGAAGGGGGAATAGTTATATTTAAGCAAGAAGAGTCTGCTGTTTTGGCAGCAGACTCTTATCTATAATACTATTTAGTTTAGTACATTCCCGGCATTCCGCCACCCATACCACCGCCTGCAGGCATTGGCATTGGAGCTTCTTCAGTAGGTACATCTGTTACGATACATTCAGTTGTAAGAAGTAATCCGGCAATTGAAACAGCGTTTTGAACAGCAGAACGAACAACTTTAGCAGGATCAATAACTCCACCTTTGAAGAGGTCTTCAAACTTGTTAGTAGCAGCATTGTATCCCCAGTGGATATCTTTCTTAGTTTTAAGTTTTTCAACTATTACAGCACCTTCTTCACCGGCATTGATAGCAATCTGGAAAGCAGGTTTTTCGAGAGCTTTCATAAGAAGATTAGCAGCAACACCCTCTTCATAAGTGTCAGCTTTCATATTTTTAAGAGCTTTAGCTGCATGGATAAGAGTAACTCCACCACCTGCAACGATTCCTTCTTCAACAGCTGCTCTAGTAGCATGAAGAGCGTCGTCAACACGAGCTTTCTTCTCTTTCATTTCAGTTTCAGTAGCAGCACCGATTCTGATTACAGCTACACCACTTGAAAGCTTAGCAAGTCTTTCCTGAAGCTTTTCTTTGTCATAATCTGAAGTAGATTCTTCAACTTGAGCTTTAATCTGTTTAACTCTGCCATTGATTTCATCTTCAGAACCATGACCTTCACGGATAATAGTGTTGTCTTTATCAATAATAACTTTCTTAGCTCTACCGAGATCTTCGATTGTAGCTGATTCAAGTTTACGACCAACTTCTTCAGAGATAACAATGCCACCTGTGAGGATAGCAATATCTTGAAGCATAGCTTTTCTTCTATCACCAAAGCCCGGAGCTTTAACTGCACATACATTTAGTGTGCCACGAAGTTTGTTTACAACGAGAGTTGCAAGAGCTTCACCTTCGATATCTTCAGCAATAATAAGAAGAGGTGAACCTTGCTGAGCAACAGCTTGAAGTACGTTTACGATATCTTTCATAACACTGATTTTCTTGTCGAAAATAAGGATATAAGCGTCGTCCATTTCTGTAATCATTTTGTCAGGATCAGTAACAAAATAAGGTGAAAGGAAACCACGGTCAAATTGCATACCTTCAACTTTCTCAAGTGATGAGTCGATTGATTTAGCTTCTTCAACGTTGATGATACCTTCATTATCAACTGATTCCATAGCATCAGCAATAAGTTTACCGATTGTAGGATCGTTGTTAGCAGAAATAGTAGCAATCTGTGCTATCT
Organism: Cloacimonadales bacterium (SeqCode); assembly: GCA_963677495.2. Classification (GTDB taxonomy): domain Bacteria; phylum Cloacimonadota; class Cloacimonadia; order Cloacimonadales; family JAFGVF01; genus Zophobacter. Next base: position 317,664 of record CAXXOU010000003.1, on the reverse strand, counting down.
CTGCCTGATTCTTAATCTCTTTACTGAACTCATGGATCTTCTCGATTACAACTTTAGCAGCTTTCTCGAGTCCTCTCTTAAGGTACATTGGGTTTACACCGGCAGTAACATTCTTAAGACCTTCTTCGATGATAGCTTGTGCTAATATAGTAGCAGTAGTTGTACCGTCACCGGCATTGTCGTGAGTCTTCTCAGCAACTTCACGGCAAAGAGAAGCACCCATATTCTGGTATGCATCTTCAAGTTCTATCTCTTTAGCTATGGTCACACCATCATTTGTGATAGTAGGTGAACCGAATTTCTTATCTAAAACTACATTACGACCACGTGGTCCGAGAGTTACTTTAACAGCATTAGCGAGTTTATCAACTCCCTCTTTTAGTTGAGTACGTGCATCATGACTAAACTGCATCTGTTTTGCCATTTTTGCCTCCTTATTTAAGTATTAGTTATTAGTTTTAAAATTATCTGTATTAGCAAACTTCCAATACGAGTGCTAAAATGCAATAAATCTATCTTGTGTCAACAAAAAAATTACTGCTAAAATGCATCTTAAAAACATTGAACTATCCACATCATTTTATTGTCCCTTTATGTACCCTTCTTCGTACCTTCCAATCAGTGGTTGTTCTCTCGTTACTCTCAATGCGTGAGAAACGGGTGAAAATGGAAAACTTAAAACAGGAGATGTCATCCTTATTATTCATGCAGTTCCATTAGAACTTACTGCTAAATTTGGTTGTGGGGGATAGTAGATTATTATTTAGCCATCAAAGGAGATTAGGATGAAATATTTAGTATTGATATTGTTTGCAATCGGAATGCCGGTCATGTTTGCTGTAGAAGTTGAAACTGTGGAACAAGTCGATCTGTTTAGATATACAGGGACTTGGTATGAGGTAGGCAAAACACCAAATCCGTTTCAACGTTCTTGTGTTTCCAATACAACTGCTGAATATCAATTTATTGATGGGAGAATCTCTGTAATTAATCGATGCATGAGCAAAAAAGGCAAGATGAAGAGTGTAGAGGGAGTTGCAAAGGTTATGAACGATTCGAATAGCAAACTCAAGGTTAGCTTTGTGAAAGTCTTTGGGAAGCAAATATTTTGGGGAGATTATTGGATACTCGGTCTTGCAGAGGATTATAGTTGGGCACTTGTTGGAGAACCGGGACAAAGGTATGCCTGGATATTAAGCAGGTCTCCTGAAATGAATCAAGAGACCTACAAAAATGTTATAGCTATTGCTGTCGCTAACGGTTATCGAAGTGATGCGTTTGTGTTAACACCTCAGAACTAGTATAAGTATTTACCTAATATTCTTCTGAGTGATTTAACATCAATTGGCTTAGGTATATAATCATTACAACCTGCATCCATAGCTTTAACTTTATCAGTATCGTACGCATAAGCTGTGATGGCAATGATAGGTATCGATTCAGACTTAGCTCTAATTTCCTTTGTTGCTTCAAAACCATCCATAACAGGCATCTTTAAGTCCATAAGAATAGCATCAGGACTATGTTTATCAAACAACTCAATTGCTTCCTTACCGTTGATGGCATGAATTAGCTTATAAGATTTTCCAAGCACTGTTTGTAAGAGATGGTAGTTACTGGAAGTGTCTTCAGCAATAAGCAATGTCTTCTTATCCGCTTCACGGACAGGTATTTGAATGAATGAGCCAAAGTCAACAGTTTGCTCTTTAGGCTTATCTGCAGGAACAAATGGAATAGTGAAGTAGAAAGTTGTGCCCTTGCCAACTTCAGATTCAAGCCAGATTTTACCACCAAAGGCATCCAATAGTAGTTTACAAACAGCGAGTCCTAGTCCTGTTCCCTGTTTAAACTCATCAGCTTTGAAGAATCTTTCGAAAATCTTTCCTTGTAATTCCTTAGCGATTCCTGTACCTGTATCTTCAAAATAGAACTGAATGTGGTTTTGTTCGATATGGTATCCGGCTTTGATATGACCCTTATCAGTATGTTTAACAGAATTTGTCAGTAGATTAAGCATGATTTGTTGTAATCTTTGGCTATCAGAGATTACAAATATAGGCTCTTCTGAAGGAAGGTCTAAAATAAGTTCGATATCTTCTGGTACCTTTTGCTTAATCGTGTTAACACAATTCTCCAGACAGGCGTGAATATTACAGTTCTCTTCAACGAGAGAGAGATTCCCAGATTCTATTTTAGAATAATCAACAATATCATTAATCAGCGTTAACAGAAGATCAGTGTTGTTCTTGATAATATCATAAAACTCTTCAGATTCATTGTTGTCTTCACTCACAGAAAGCAGATAACTGAATCCGACAATACTATTCAATGGAGTTCTTATCTCATGACTCATGTTGGCTAAGAATGCGGACTTAAGTCTATCTGCTGTTTCAGCCTTTTCCTTTGCAGCAAGTAGGTCAATCTGAGCCTTCTTTAAGTCATCAATATCGAAAGAGAATGAGAGTAATAAACCGGTAGAGTTATCTTTTGGGACAATAGACTTGATAGTTTTGAAAATACGTGACAATCCTTGCTTTCCGGAAATACGTTCCTCATAATAAGTTTTATGCAGTGGTGATGCTAGTACATCTAAGTCTTTCTTTCTTATGTAACGTGCTTGTTCATCTGGGAATAGTTCGAAATCAGTTTTTCCAATTGCTTGTTCTGCAGAAATTCCGGTATAGTTTTCAATAAACTTATTCCAATGAAGAATTCTGAAATCATCATCTATATCCTTAACTACCGCACTACTCATAATATTATTTAAGATTCCTTTCTGAATCTCAAGTAGTGACTTTATTTTTTGCTCTTTTAAATACTTCTCAGTAACATTATACTGAGTGCCGAACAATCCTATCATCCGACCTTCTTGGTCTTTAACGAGAGAGTAGTATCCATGGACCCAAAGAGTTTCACCTGAGCTGTCGTGCTCTACAGTGATTTTTGAAAGGCTCACATTCTCAATTACTTCAAGTAGCAACTCTTTCCTTTCAAGGGGGCAGCTTTTTGAATTTATCATTTGCTTACCAATCAAGCTACCTCTATCTAGTTTATACATATCAGCTAAAGCGTTGTTAATTTTAGCGAATTTAAGATTGTTAATAATTGTATCTAATTTATTTATCAATAAACCATCTGTAATGCACACAGGTTCTTCAAGTTCAAGTAGGAAAAAAGCAGAAAGTGATTGGTTGAAGAACATGTTAAGTTGTTTCTCACTTTCTTTGATAATCTGATCTTGTTGCTTACGAGAGGTTGCATCCTGGAAAACCATTACGACACCTTCAATCTCCCCTTGAATGTTTAAAATAGGAGCTGCACGATCGGTTATAAGATAATCTTTCCCATCTTTGGATCGAAGTTTTGTGTTGTTTGAAAGACCAATGACCCCTCTGCTCTCTAAGACTTGGGTAACAGGATTCGCAATCTTGCTATTGTCAGTTGCATTAACGATATTGAACACGTCACTTACATCTTTACCTATTGCTTCATTCCTTTTCCAGCCTGTTAGCTTTTCAGCAATGATGTTCATCATTGTGATCTTTCCGGTAATGTCTGTAGCTATTACAGCGTCTCCAATAGATTGTAATGTAATTCTGAGCTTTTCCTCATTTTGTTGTGATTCCAGGAGGTACTTCTTTCTTTGTAAAAAGTAGTAGGAAAGAGCGATTATAAGAACTAGCTCAAGAATCATGAGCACACTGACAACAACCATAACTAACCCGTAACGTCTCCAAATAGTAACAGGTTTATTGATATATCTTACATTAGCCGGTAACTTAGATGTATCAATATTATAAGCTTCAGCTAATTTGTAGTCAACTAAGCAGTAGTTGTTAGATTCTGTATCTATGACAGGAATATCCTTTTCATTGTTTAGGATCATCCTAATGGCAAGTTTAGCGGCATTTTCTGCTTGAGTATAGTGGGAAACAACATACCCACCTAAAAAACCTTTACCGATACCATGTGGCCAAAGATGGAAAATTGGCGCAGAAGTACTTTCCTTTATCAATTGAAAACTTCGGTAGAAGTCGTTAACAACTTTGTTTTTATCATGGTATGCTGAGACACAAACTAAAGCATCATCTTCTGGAATGCTTTCTAACCTTTCTCTCATTTCTTCCCAGCTGTATTTATCAGTTCTTATGATTCTCTTTTTTATTCCAAAACGATTTAACTCATCCAGCATCTGTTTTTCATTGAGGAATTTAAGGTCAACCCCATCAATTATCAAATGAATACTTTCAAGGTTTGGGCGTAATCGTTCTATCAAACTAACAGTTTTAAGAACAGATACTCGTTCTGTTACTCCGGTAATAATAGGTGACTTTGCAAGTTCCAGCGCATCTTTGCGATTATTGACCGCAAAGAAGACAATTGGAATATCCCTAAAATTAGAGATGTTTTCCTGAATGAATTCAAAAGCAGGATCATCTGAAACCATTATCAAATCATAAGGTTCAAGCTTGGAAATCTTATTAAGAAGATAGTTTTTAGTATCAGATTCAATCTCTTCAGATATAAGATTTTTACTATCCATAAACTCATAATCTATTCTCAAATCATGATTTTTGAATACTGAGTTAATTCCATTAAGGTGTTCAGAATAGGTGGGAGCATTGGTATTAAACGAATTAATATATAAAATCCTTTTCAACTGAGTCGTATCAGTTGCGAAGCAAGTTAGAATTAGTGTTGTGAATATTACGAGTAGAATTGAGTTTATAATAATCCTGCGTTCATAAATCCTTCTCATTTGTATACCTATCCTTGTAAATGTATGAATTGTCTTACTCATTATACGCATGACTTTAGTGAATGTTTAAGACAGTTATCAACAATTACAGAACTGTAAAAATAAGTAAAGGCAAAATCATGTTTTTTTCCATTATCAGGTAGTAAACGTAAAAGGCTTGAGCTTTATTGAAAGTAAGCATATTAAGAAAAAGCTTGTTTGCTTTTAGAGTTAAGCAATAATTGACAGTAATTATTATCAAGGAGTTATGGATGCATAAATTATTACTACTTCTTTCGATCTTTATATTAACAATGGCTGTTGTTGAAGCCAAGAGTTATAAGTATTTCTCATCAAAAACCGGCAAAGAAATCAAGTTGAAAAATTTGATTAACGAACTCGATAATGCTGATGTTATCTTTTATGGTGAATTCCACGATAATCCAACAATCCATGCAATGGAATACGATTTCACTGTTAAGTTCTATAAGAAATATCGTAATGTATGTATATCTATGGAGATGTTTGAAAGGGATGTGCAACCAGTTATGGATGAGTACCTTAGCTCAAGTATTTCTGAGGAACAATTTATTGCAGGCTCCAGACCTTGGCCTAACTATAAAGAAGATTATGCACCTATAGTCAATTTTGCGAAGAAGAAGAATTTGGATGTAGTTGCAGCGAATGTGCCAAGAAGGTATGCTGCAGGCATTAATAAGCAAGGTATTGAATTCTACGATAGTATTCCTGAATCAGAAAAGGAGTTCGTAGCTAAGGAACTAAAAGTATTGGATGATGAGTATAAAGCAAGATTCATAGAAATTATGAAGTCGAACATGAGTACTGCAATGCATACTCAATCTACTCCCAGCTTTGATAATATTTATGCTGCTCAGTGCTTGAAAGATGATACAATGGCTGAATCTCTAGCAGACTACATAATGAACAACCCGGGCAAAAAAGTTGTTCACTTCAATGGTGATTTTCATTCTAACAGCCATCTGGGAACAGCTCAAAGACTCAAAATTCTACTCCCAAACTTAAATATTGTTGTAATAAGTCCTCAACTAGTTAATGAAGAGGAAGTAAATATTGAATCAAGATTGATAGCTGGTGACTATATTATTATGGTTCCAGTTGTTAAATAAATGAAATTAAGTGGCTATTGTTTAGTAAATAGCCACTTATCTATTCAAATAATTGATAATTCCGTGTGCTAAAGTCTCTTCAGGAGAAGGGGTTGCTTCAATAAATTCAAAACCGCTCTTACTTTCAATGTAATATCCCTTACCCTTTACTACTACATTCATCCCAAAATGTAATCCTTGAAACTCAATGAGGTAATAATCATTGCCCTTTACACATATATCCATTGATAAGAATGGAGCTTCAATTTTATTACAAATCTGACTTGCATAATCAAGAATAGGTTCCGGATTATCTATTTCAAAATCAAAGAGTTTAGTGCCACTGGCTTTGAATCCGCCATCTTTAGTATGTCTTTTCGTAATATAATACCTTTCTCCGGCCTTTAACACGCGGTAATCGTGGTCTAGTCCCGGTATGAACTCCTGTATCACAAATCGTTTATGCGCTTTTATATAATGTCTGTATTGCAAATAGTCTTTCGAATTTGTATAGTTTGGGTATTCTTTGTATGACTTATTCCCTCGTAGGTATTTACGTCTTAGAAGGTCAATTCTTTGATTGTTCGTATAAGAGCTTACAAAACTTTCTACATGCTTAACTAAAGCCTTCTCATCATGTACAAGGAAAACTCCCTTCCCATTAGAACCATCAAGTCTTTTCAAAACGACAGGATATTGTAAATTGTAATCTTTAATCTCTTCAATCTCGCAAAAATAGTATGCTTTAAGGTCTTTGATTCTATGCTTTTTCTTTACAAGCTCCTGAAAACCTTTATTCTCATGACAAAGTAACAGCTCAGCTGATGGGATAACAGCGAACCCTTCATATGCTAGGTATGCAACCATATCTTTGATGTACTCTCTTACTTCCGGTCTTTGACTGAAAGCAAACAAGACCGGGATTGATTTGTCAATTAGACCACAGTTTACTATCTCATGATAGCTTTTGAAAATACACTCGATTCCCTTCTCAAACATGAGCTTTTGGATAATAGTAATATCAACCGGATCCCAGGGTTTTCTTCCCTGACCAAAGAATTTGTTGTTACCTGTAGCAATGTAAACTTTTTTCATAATATGACTCCTCTCAGTAGCAAATCAGCATTTACATACCGATTGATTCTTGGCAATCTATTTTTGATTAACTCTTTCTTAATCCAAGTTACTGATAAGGTAATTGACAAAATATCTAATCCTATTTTCTTGCAACTGTATGAATTTACAATAATTAGAAAGAATTAGATTAGACAGGAGGAATTATGTCTGAGATTATAAGTGTATATGGAAGAGAAATCCTTGATTCTCGCGGAAACCCAACTGTAGAAGTTGAAGTTGCTTTAAGAAATGGAATCATTGCCCGTGCTGCTGTACCAAGTGGCGCATCAACAGGAGAGTATGAAGCTGTTGAACTTAGAGACGGTGATGCAAATAGATACAATGGTAAAGGTGTTTTGAAAGCAATTGATAATGTTAACAGTATTATTGCTCCCGAAATCATAGGTTTCGATGTAACTGAACAGGCAGCAATCGACCGGATTATGCTTAGTCTTGATGGTACTGACAACAAAGCTAAGCTTGGTGCTAATGCAATGCTCGGTGTTTCAATGGCTGTTGCAAGGGCTGCTGCTTTTGAACTTGATATCCCTCTCTACCGCTATCTTGGTGGACCTAATGCTAAGACACTTCCACTTCCAATGGCTAACATCCTTAACGGTGGATCACATGCTGATAACAGTGTTGACCTTCAAGAATTCATGATTATGCCTGTTGGTGCTGAGACTTTCAAAGAAGGTCTTAGAATGATTACTGAGGTTTTCCACGCTCTTAAGGGTTATCTTAAGAAGCAAGGTTACTCAACATCTGTTGGTGATGAAGGTGGATTTGCTCCAGACCTTAAATCAAATGAAGAAGCTCTTCAGGTTATCGTGAAAGCTATCGAACTTGCAGGTTACAGACCCGGTGAGGATATGATGATTGCTCTTGATCCTGCTACAAGTGAAATCTACGAAAACGGCAAATATAACTTAGCTTCTGAGAACAAGAAACTCTCTACTGACGAGATGATCGAGTTCTGGGAAGATATGTGTGCAAAATACCCTATCATCTCTATCGAAGATGGTCTTGATGAAAACGATTGGGATGGTTTTACAAAGATGACTGAGAAACTAGGAAACAAGATTCAAATCGTCGGTGATGACCTTTTCGTTACTAACGTGAACCGTCTTAATATGGGTATTGAAAAGAAAGCCGGTAACTCTATCCTTATTAAACTTAACCAGATCGGTACAGTTACTGAGACTCTCGATACTATCGAGCTTGCGCAGAAGAATAACTACACATGTGTAATCTCTCATCGCTCCGGTGAAACTAGTGATGACTTCATCGCAGATCTCGCTGTTGCTATGAATGCTGGTCAAATCAAAACCGGTTCTCTTTGCAGAAGTGAAAGAATCGCTAAATACAACCAGCTCCTCAGAATCGAAGAGGAACTTATGGAAACAGGTAAGTTCTTAGGACTTAACTCATTCTACAACCTTAAGAAATAATTCTTATAAATAGAATACGCAAACGACTTGCGTGAAATGAATATTGGGCAAACTTTTAAGTTTGCCCTTTTTTTCATTAATTGCAGTTTCATTGCTCTCTCATAATAATAATCCAACTCATATCTCTAGCTCATTATTGTCCAATCCATCTCCCGTTATCTGTAACGGGAACCTAACGGGAATTTAACAGGGATTCAATAGGTGTCTCATGACTATTGTAGCAGAGCAATGGAAGAATTTCTAGTCTGATTGAAATATCTTGTATTTCATGTAAATATAATTAGGAAGCAAACACTATGCTTTATCCTTGAATCTTTTAGCTATCTAGAGAGGAGCATTTCAGTTTATATGTCAAAGTGAAAACGTACATTTACTTGACAGATTAATAAGTGAGAATAAAGCAAACTTGAAATTAAGAAAACTAAATAGATAAGGAGACAAAAAATGCCAATTTCAACATTAAAACTTGGTGCAAAAATGGGAGAAGGCTTCAAAACTGAAGTTAATTGCTCACAGACTTTCTACATCGACCAACCTAAAGCTATGGGTGGAGAAGGTGCAGGTCCTAATCCAATGGAGATATTCCTTTCATCACTTCCTGCTTGTATCTGTGCAATCGGAAGAATTATTTCTAATCAGAAAAGACTCAATGTTCGTGGAATCGAAGTAGATGTTGAAGGCGACATCGATAAAGATTTCCTTATGGGCAAAACAACTGAAGGCCGTGCAGGATTTGTTGAGATTAGAGCTTTCGTTAAAATCGATGCTGATATGACTCATGAAGAGAAAGAAGCATACCTTGAAGAGATTACAAGAAGATGCCCTATCGCAGATAACATGATGAATGCCAGCGTTATTAAAGAAGAAGTTAAATAGAATAGAACGGCAGGCGGTTGAGCTTTCAACTGCCTGCCATTAATTTTAATCAATCTTTGAAACTATTTCATCAAGATCATCTTCTTAGTCTTAATATAAGTCCCAGCTTGGAGCTTATAGAAATAAATTCCTGAAGCCACTTTAACTCCATTATCATTATTACCACTCCAGACAACACTATGTTCACCGGCTGGCAATACATCGTTTATGAGAGTCTTGATTCGTTGACCTTTAATATTGAATATGCTAATCTCAGCATATGCTTCTTTAGCCATACTGAGCCTAATTGTTGTTGTTGGATTAAAAGGATTAGGGTAGTTATCAAAAGTGTTAACTAGCTCATCTTCTTCATGCTCTAAAGGTCTAACTACTGGTTGGTAAACGAGATGAGGGAACCCATCATTAATATTAGTTTCAATAGCCCAATAATCATCAGTACCATTTGCAGTTTCATTAACAAAATCCCATCCTGCGTTGAGATATGTATCAATATCCCGCATCTCCGCTTGTGTTAAACCTCCGCTTCCTGAAGTAGCGGAACCTGCATCAGTATCCCAGAAACTGTTTTCTACTAGACTGCTATCATCGGTACTACCACATAAGCCTTGACTAAACATCGATAATGTACCACTAAAGTATGAGTTGGAGAGTGTTGATGAACTAATTGCTCCTATAAGTCCTCCTGAACCAAATGAGGTATTTAATGTAGCACGACTATAACAATTAGACATCTCAGAACCAGAACCTATACTACCGGCAATACCTCCGGTATTATCTGTACCTGAGACTACACCTGATGTATAGCAACAATGGATTTGAGTGTTAATACTGTAGCCTGTGAGGATACCCACACTATTATGACCACTGACAGTAGCATTTGTTATGCCAAGATTACTGATAATACAATTATCAGTTACACCGAACATACCAGTATAATCATTTTCCGTGTCAAAACTGAGATTGGATACAGTGAAGCCATTACCATCAATATTTGATTGTAGATAAGGGATATAAAAACCTTGATGGTTTGTCAAATCCAAGTCCAGCTCTAGTCTAAAACTAAGACCTTCCTGTCCAAATGCTAATAGGTTGGTGAAGTCGGTCATACTTGAAATTAAGTATATATCATCTGCAGCTTGATAATAGTTATCAGCATCTAAAACTAAACCGTTATTTATCCAGTCCGTATACAACTGATCAGTTAAACCACCCTGTGAAAACAAGGATTCACCATTTATAAGTACTACATCTGCGTTGTAGTGGCAGTTATTCATTACTCCATAGCTGAACTCACCTTCAAATCCACCGCAAAGACCATCTGGGCATGTAATGTCACCTGTTGAGTATGAGTTTAGAACAGAGAAGTAATCAGAATCAATTATTTGACTTTGAGTTCCAACAAATCCACCAACTATACTGTATCCAGATACATCACCGGTAGAGTAGCACTCATTGATTAATCCTTCATATGTTTGCCCTACAAATCCACCAACATGTAAGTCAGAATTTACATCACCGGTAGAATAGCAATTAGCTATATTACTACGAGAGGATAAACCGACAAAGCCACCAGTCTCACTAGATCCCTCGACACTACATTCTGAAAAACAGTTGTTTAACTCAAAAGAACTGCTAACTATTCCTGCAAAACCGCCTACTTTATCATAAGCTTCAACTGAACCTGTAGCATAACAAGTTGTGATGTCACTGCTGGATATAGCACCAATAAAACCTCCACAGTAACTAGCTGAGTTAATAAGGTTGATAGTAGAGTGTGAGTTACTTATTTCTGAGAGAGTTGCTCTTCCTGCAAAGCCACCCACATAGTTTGAACCATAAACTGAACCACTTGTAGAACAACTATCTATCTGTGAGTACTTAATAGTACTTGCTAATAATCCACAATTACCCCCTGTAACAGTTCCAGAACAAAAGACATTGGACACTTCTGAACCAGTGAGATCACCACAAAGTATTCCGACATGTAAAAAGCCTTGGACATTAGCATTCACCAAATTAAGATTGGATATACTTGCATCTCTTATTTCACCAAAGAATCCCACATAATCTGTAGTTTGGGTGTAAATAAACAGGTTCGATATTGTATGTCCTTGTCCATCATAACTTCCTACAAACCAATGAACATTGTTGCCTATTGGAATAAATCCACCACCTGAATTCCATTGTTGAGTAGCACTTGCATCAATATCAGCAGTTTGAACATAGAACTTATTCCAATGATAAGGGTTTGTACTTACCCATAACAAATTATCCAAGCTTTCAATCTGATAGGGATTTTCACTTGTACCGTTGCCTAAAGGTTGTACACCATCGGCTAAGATAATAGTAGAAAGCAGAACTACTAATAAAGATATAATTAACTTTTTCATTTCTCCTCCTACTTCATCAAGATACACTTTGTTGTATCAGTGTTACGGTTAGTATTAAGTTTTATTAGGTATACACCGGAACTTACGTATTGATCTCTATCGTCTGTTCCATTCCAAACAACTGAATGGTCACCTTTTGACATCGTTTTGTTTAGGAGTGTCCTAACTCTTTGTCCTCTAAGATTGTATATAGTCAAATCTACATCTCCGCTCTCGGCTTGACTGAATTTTATCGTAGTAACAGGATTAAATGGGTTTGGGTAATTGCCGTTAATTTGTGATAACTGTCTAACTTGCTCCTGTTCATCTTCAATGTTAGGAAGTGGAGGTTCAGCAGATAATATTGGATATCCTGAGTTCTGAGAACTGTCTATACTCCAGAAGTCATCAGTACCATTAATACTCTCTCCCACAAAATCCCAACCATTAGTTTGAAGATATTGAGCGTTTTGAAGCCAATGAGTAAATATACCCATACCTTCAGAACCTGTATCAGGGTATGATACTTCACTATCCCAGAATGAGTTATTTATACTAAACAATGCACTTTGAACATCTGCTACCAATCCTCCGGCCTGCGAATTATATACAAGTACACCGGCATTATAACAGAAATTAACCTCACCTTGAGCTGCTATTGCTATTAAACCACCTACAAGAGTGTTTCCTTGCACCTCTCCAACGTTATAACAGTTATTGATTACAGTGTGCTGGATTGCTCCAATCAATCCACCAACAAGTTCCTGGCTACTTACAAGACCACTATTAGAGCATTTATCTAATTCACAGTATAGAGCTACTGCTATTACACCTCCGCAGTCTTGATTATAAGAAGATACTTCACCATAATTACTACATTGTAACAAATAGCATTCTGATGCTTGCCCTATAACACCTCCAACAACATCATCCCCACCTTCAATATCAGCATCACTTGAGCATTCGCTTAGGTATGAACTTGAGCATGTGCCGACTATTCCTCCCACTTTAGTATCACCTTGTATCGCACCATAATTATAACAATTTGATATTAATCCTTCTTGAGATATACCAGTAATTCCACCCGTACTTGTATCACCATTTACCATGGCTTCATTAGTACAATTATCAATTGAAAGGAAATAACTGTAACCAAGCATTCCTCCTGTGAAATAACTACCTGCAACATCTCCGGAAACAGTACAATTCTCAACTTCAGTATAATAGTTCTCACCAATAAGACAACCTACTGCCCAATATCCGCTAACATCAACATTAACCAAACTTAGGTTCTTGATATCTGCTAAGTAAGTATAACCAAAGAATCCAACCCGAGAATTCCATTCATAATCTGAAGCCCTATCAATGTAAACAGAGCTTATCTCGAATCCATTACCGTCATAACTACCGGTAAAAGGGATTGTAGCTACACCATTCCCATCCTGATCTGTTTGGATTATTCCTAAAGGACTGAATCCTGTACCACCATTCCAATTCTGGGTATCGCTGGCATCAATATCAGCAGTCTGGATAAAGTAAGAGTCCCACGAACTATCATTTGTACTAACCCAAAGCAAATTATCGAGTGTTGCTACTTGATAAGGAGCTTCTTCTGTTCCTGCTCCTAATGGTTGTACTCCATCTGCAAAAACAGAGAATGGTATAACCATTAACATAAAATAAAATAAATATAATTTCATAATACCTCCTGTAAAACGTCACTCCGGGTCGTTGGTTTCTCAGCCAAGACAGCTGAGTTACGTAAAACTACTCTCTGGGGCGTTCATTCCCCTCTAAAGAGGGGTGGCGCATAGCGACGGGGTGTTTGGATATAGGGGCAGTATTACTGCCCCTATTACTCTTTATTTCATCAATATCATCTTCTTGGTCTTTGTATAAGTCCCTGCCTGTAGTTTATAGAAATATATCCCTGAAGCTACTTTAACTCCATTATCATTATCACCATCCCAGATAACACTATGTTCACCGGATGGCATTACATCGTTAATGAGAGTCTTGATTCGTTGACCTTTCACGTTGAATACTGCTAACTCGATATTCCTTCTTCTGGGGATACTATAGTTTATCGTTGTAGTTGGATTAAATGGGTTAGGGTAGTTCGATAAGCTATAGGATGTATAGCTTGGTGTGTCATCTGTGTCGTGTGTAAATCCGGGGAACTCATAACAACCTATATCGATATCATCTCCATAGATTCTTCTCTGGTTAGCAAGGTCTCTGTCAGGGAATGAATAATTTGTAGGGAACAGAGTTAAATCAGTTGTCCCGGCATCAATCGCAGGTGAAGGTCCCGAGTTTGTATCATCTCCCGATAGGTAGTAGTATTCCGGGAAGGCTGGATCTCCACCAACAAATAATGGATCTGTACCTATCAAGTTGTTGCTTCCAAAGTTGTTTGGATTTCCTTCCAATACTGATTGGATATCCTCAGTTTCAGTGAATAGGCAGTTATCAATATTAGAACCACCTTGTGAAGCAATTTGATACCAATAACCTGTGTTGTTAGCGAATATGTTGTTATAGCAGTCTAATTGACTTCTCACAGACATAAAACAAGTATACACTCCTTCATTGTTTGCAAAAGTATTATTTGCTATTACTACTTCACTAAAATCATCAGATACCTTAAAAGTTTTTGCGTTCCCCGCAGTTATATTGTTTGCATATAACGAATTCTCTATAAGTAATGTGGGTGAGCTATTGATTCTTAAGTGTCTAAATGTCGCCCAACCAACATCATCAGTATAGTGATAATTATTTATAAATGTAGAGTTTTTGATAGTAATAGATTGAATTGCATATAAGTCATACATACCGCATTCAGATGTTGTTTGATCACTGACATCTGTACCTGCAATATTATCATACATTAGAACATTATCAAGTGATATACTTCTCATATAAGTATATAGAATTATACCCCACCTTGCAGTGTTGTCATGGAATATTACATCTTTGATTAGTAAGTCTGTAGTATGACTATTAAACTTGAATACTCCAAACTCTATATCGCAATCATATACTTCAATATTCTCAACAGTTGAGTTGTACAGTGTGTAAGAACCCATTGCAGGGGTGTTGATTGCAGTTATGCTTAGGTCTTTTACAATCATATTGTCTTGATAGTTTCCCATAGAGATTGCACCAGATACCGGAGTATCAACCATATTCTCTGCCAGAACTCTTGTTTCCTCAGGTGAAACTCCCTGCAATCTTGTATTATCTTTGAGTACAATAGATACAGGATGCCCGTTTATCATCTCATGAAAATCTCCCTCAAGCAGATGAACAGTACGAGGATTATCGGGTGAAGGTTCTAGTTGTTGAAACGCTTTCCAGGTTGTTCTAAAAGGATCATCAGGAGTTAGTCCTGTATTGTTATCATCTCCGGTCATTGAAACATAATAATCGGTGTCCGTTGGTGTAAGATAGCTTTGCTGGAAATCAAAAACAGGATATATATCATCTATCTCGAGATAATAATAATCGTAGTTGTTTACAAAATATCTATTTGGCTCATACCAGGTAAACATATCCAAGTATATATCAATTGAAAATCCTCTATTAAAGCTCCAACCAATATCCATTCCTTGTGGGCTATAGTTGTTGTATATACTGCATCTGTTAATCTGGTCAAATGTCACTTCAGAATGCTCAGAGTTTGAGCTTGAGAAGCACACCCCTCCTCCCAAGAATCTTCCAATATTGTTAAAAATGTTTACATTAGACATTGTACATAAAACATCTTCATAACCGAAACATATACCACCACCTTGGGATGCTCTATTATCAAAAATCTTTAAATTGATTAAACTAATCTCACAATTTTCGAAAATGAGGATTCCCCCACCAAATACTTGCCAATCATTAGTATCATCATTGCTATGATAGATATATCCCTTACCCCCTGTTATTGATATTCCTCTAATAACGCACTCTTCTACATTCTCATAGCAGAGAATTGTAGATGTTTCATTCAAACTTCCATCTATTATAGTTGTACTAATGTAAGTAGTATCTCCTGTCGTGGCTTCTAAAGAGCAAAGAGTTATTCCTGATTTGTTACTCATATCTAAGTTTTCCAGATAAGTCCCGGGATGCACAAGCACAGAATCACCTTCAACTGCGACATCAATACCCTCTTGGATTGTGATATAGTCTGCCGGTATATTAATAATGGAAGCAATAAGGGTAAGTGGTAGTAAACATAGTAAAAATAATATCTGTTTCATAGTATATCCTTTTGTACAATAACAGTGTTGTTATTACCGGGAACGAGGACATCTCTGTCCGCAACTCAATGCAGGCAAGAAGCCTGCGTTCCAAACACATTGTAAATAAATAAGAGTGCATCAACTGCAGCATTGATACAGTCAATGCACTCCATATTATCTTTATTTCATCAAGATCATTTTGTTAGTCAATGTTTTTGATGATGTTTTTAGTTTGTAGAAGTAGATGCCTGATGTTACTGACTTATTATTTTCATCTGTACCATCCCATACTACCTTATGACTTCCGGTTGTATAGTTATCGTTTACAACTGTCTTAACTTTCTGTCCCTTGATGTTAAACACGGATATCTCCACATTCTCATCTTTAGGAATTGAGAAGCTAATGATTGTTGTTGGATTGAATGGATTAGGGTAATTAGATATTGTATATCTTCCTGATACTTCAGGAGAATCAGCTTCTTCTACCATTGAATAGAATGAATATCCATGTTGTTCACCAAACATCTGTTCAATCTCTACATTTGACTTGGCATCTCCTGCCCATCCGATAAGGTTGAATTGAGTGTTTTCATCAATTGATTCACTATTATCATAGTACAATGGAACCATTGTTGAACCTTCGCTATAAACAACTCCTGCTCCACGGCATTCTCCATTTACATAAACAGCTATCTCTTGAAGCTCAGTATCGACACCTGTTTCAACAAAGATTGGGTAGTAGTTTGCTTCCTCTACAAATTGGAAATGTACAGGCTCAGGTATTTCTGTGTCAGGAGTATTTGACTTAGATGTAGCGGGATCCCATGCATAACTATCAATCGCTTGAACATCATCAAATCTTTTGATAATGACCATATCTCCATATTTGATTTCTGAAACTCTTCCATTTGACCAAGCAGAACCCCTTACAGGGAATTGTCTAGCCATTGTCCAGTTATGAGCTTGAATATAATACACTTCATCCATATATTCACCAAAGGCATCAGTAGGTAATTGATCATCTTCAAGGAAGTAACCAACCCAAGTTGCTTCATCACCAAATGGTACATCAATCACATGATCCTCTTCAATTGTGATTCCATGTGCATCCATTGATGCTACGTTGTCAAATTTCAGTTTACTACCATACTCATTATCAATATGATATGTTAACAATGGAGTGTTAGGATAATGAAATACTGATGTATAACCTGAAGTACCTTCATCCTGAAACTCAGCCCAAACCATGTCAGAGTTCAATCCAGTAAATTCATCGAAAAATGCTCCGGGAACATTCATTGCATAGTCAGTTCCATTGATTGCCATCTCTGTAGTTTTATCAAGAATTGGGAATGATTTCCAGTTGATTGTTGGTACGGCAGCGAAACTATAAGTTACAAACCTATCATCATCATAGGCAACAGCACCAATATCAGCTGTTTCATCAAATTGGTCTCTTAGAGCCTGGTTGATATCATTTTGACTAGTATTATCCATATCCGGGTCGTAACCTGCTCCAATAAGTTCAGGACCCTCAGTTGTCCAATCGAGAGCGTAACTTCCAGTTACATAATATGGAGATTGTATCAGGTTCTTGTAATCATCTGTATCATAATCAGGAAGGCTTGTATAGCCATCTAGAACCGTATCTAAGCTTGAGCTAATACAGTTATGAATTGGAATACAATCTCTTCCGTTTGACATTGTGCCCCATCCAACAACACCTGATGTAGCCATATCATCTATTTCATTCAGTATGTTATTATAGAAGCTTGATAATATTACAGTAGCATTCCCATCTTTTCTGAAAATGTCAACTGAGCGTGTGCTATTCTTATCAAATGTATTGTTTGAGAACTTAGTAGAATGAATGTTATGCTCTAGTTCAAATATCATCAAATCATTTGCAGCTGTATGATTGGATTCGGTAATAATGTTACCCGTAAACACAAGTGTTTTTAGAATTTGAATCTGTACGAAGTTCAAATGCCGAGATTTTTCTCTGCCATGCAAATGTGCTATTTGTAATTTTTACACTTGATCCTGACAGTACATCTGCTCGCTCAGGGCAATACATAATACCATACTCAGAGTCTATATCGCAGTCGTCTATGGTAATATTTACTGAATTAGCACTAATCATCAGCGCATCAAGCTGTGTACCATCATAATCAAAGTCACAATAGTACATTGAATATACTAAGAAGTTACCATTGGACGATGCAAGAATGCGATTAGATGAACTGAAATTACATGATTTAATTGTTAGATATTCATAAGTGGCGTTTGAGTAGCTACCTGAATAATATATTGGGCATGATACTGTGTTTACAGTGAAACCTTCAATTTTTACATTCAAGGCATGATCTGAGTTAACTATATAGAATCCATATCCCGTAGTTGGTTCAAGAGCACATTGACTTGGGTCATTAGTATTACCAATAATCGATATGTTATAAATATCATTTGTATTGTTTAGTGATACATTCTCTGTATATTCACCGTTGGCAACATATATAACATCTCCGTTAGATACCAAGTTGTCAAGTGCATAATTGATAGATGCAACAGGATATCCAATTAAACCGGAGTTCCCGTTACTTCCATTGTTTACATCTACATAATAATCAGTACCAAAGCAGAGAACGCTTAGTGAGAGCAGCATAGTGAGTACAAGTAATCTCTTAATGTTTTTCATTATTATTCCCTAATAATATGAATTTGTGACAGCATATCTGCTATCTATTTTTAGAATGCCTATTACTTATAAAATTAAGTAATAATTAAACTACGATGTTTCAAGTTTATGTAATTATTATTTAGTTCTACTGTTAACATGTCTGTAATCCCTACAAAGTACTATATTTCTTGCAGTTAAGTGAAGTTATTATGGAATCTCATAGTTACCTCCTTTTAGAATTCCTATGCAAATTTAATATGCAAAAGAAATTCCAAACATATATAATATTTTCACAAGGCAAGCAATCTCCGCTTATAATCAATTAAGATTTAGTTTCATTTGAATAATTTTACACAATTATACTGTTAACATTGTTAGTATTATGCAATAGGAATTGTTGACAAAGTATACGTTTGTTTCACGTATATTTAAGAAGTATTAATATTGAATCTAATTCAGTTGGTGTTATCAACAATTATTGCCTGCAATAGTTACACAATATTAACTATCTATCATTTAAATAATATTATTAATATCTATGCTTGACATAATTCTAATGTGAATAAAAATGGACTTGCACTAATAATGGAGGTTCTATGAATTCTTGCTCTGACCTTAGTCCTACTACTTAGGACATCTTTACGTAAAAGGTCTCCCCATCCCGTGGGGAATGGTTAACATCGTAATCAAGGGCAAACGATAACAATACCGTTTACCAAGACTAGAAACCCTTTGATTCGTCTTGGAGGATATTATGTTGATTACAATTAGCATACACGATGGATATGTTAAGATCATAACTGATCATGTAAGCATCATCAAAATAACAATGGGTATCATGTATATAATCGAGTTACTTTTTCATCCATATCAATCAATATATGCGTCATGCTTGTATTATGTACTAAATTACTTCCCCAACAAAAAGTCAATACCAAACAAAGATTTAGACATTCTGTTTTCGGGTACAGGATTTCAAGAGTCTGAACCTAGAAATAGCACAAACAGATTAATTAATCTTGTAGCTGATTATAAGAGATGTTATGATGAATGGAGAGCTGCTATCGAACGCAGTGATCCGGTTCAAACAAAATATTATCATGACAAGCTCAAAAGAATTGAGAAAATGATAAATGATGACAGCTACAATCAACCCCAAAGCTTCATTAATCCAAGTTGCAGAAGTGTACTAGATGGGATTAGGTATGCAATGAAACAATTCAAAAGCGAATCACCCATCTTTAATCAATACTTGGAAACCACTTTGATTCTAAACTCGCGATTGTCTTATAAACCCAATTTGGATAAAGAAAACGAACTTATAATCAAAGAATACGACTAACACAAATCTCCTCCTCTTTGAAAGAAGGGGAGGAGTTCATATTATCGGATTAGTAAACTCATTTGAAAACTTTACTTCAGGTAATGTACACGCATCCACAGCATGCGAGATCGTATCAACCGGATAGCCTTCTTCAATAACAATCTCGGGTGTAATAGTTTTCAAATCCACTTCAGGATAAATTCGTTTCAATCCATACATCATCTTAATAAACACATTGTACATATTGTAGATACAGCTATCACCGATTGTTTCATTGTTCAGGTTGGTCGCATAGTTTCGTAAGTCTCGTTTGTAACCATCTGATACATTGTGATAGAATACGCCGAGATTTTTTGCTTTAGTGCGCAAATCGAAGTTGTTCTGAGTCAAACGGGGTTTCTTATAAGCTCGTGCAATAAGCACATTTGATTTCTTGAATCGATAAAAGACAAGCTTCCCAATCCTTCCAATCAATGCTTTTCCAATCAAATCTAAATTAACTTTCATTGTTTCCTCCATATCCCCCAAAAATAGGGATTTCAATTTTAATTATAGACTATAGGCTCTTAACTGTTAGCTAATAAACCTTCCTCTATAACTATACTGGGTGAAAAATGACCTGAATTTGTGAAAATTTGAGTTGTTTTACCTGAATGATAATGTTTAAATCAATTTTAGAGTAAATAAAAACCTGCTAAACCTGCATTATTCTCTTGGCTCCTCTATTATTTCGTCAGCTAAAAAGCACTTATAGAAATGTCATGAAAATGGATAATCATCCCTTGCCTTTCCCTTGGGTTACTCTTGGGTCTCCCTTGCCACGCAAGGGAAGGGCTAGGGAGAGGGGAGTATAATACAAGGGAGTATCTGAAATTCCTATCAATCTATGCTTAGATATTTTTTAAGATTATTAAAACTCTCAATGTGCTTTATTAATTTTTTACGAATATCTACACAGGTTTCTTCATTAAATTGGAAATGATCTCCTTCAATCTGACCTTGCAAACATTTTTCCCCTGCAATACATACTTCTTTTGAATGCGCAAATCTATTTCTAATAAATATTACTTCTTCATAATATTTCTTATTGATTTTTAAAAAATCGGCAACTTCATCGCTGTATGCTACACCCTGCTTTAGTTTCAATATTTCTCGTAAAATCTTCCATTTTCTATAGGCTTCAATTGAAGAGAATACATCTAAGAAACCTAACTTCTCATATTTAGTTCTGAACTTATCCGATTTTCTATCTAAACAATCAGTTATGTAACCGTTGACAATTTTATCGACCTGTTCTTGAGTTAGTTCTACATGATTATTAACCAAGCACCTCACAAAACTCTCAATATCTACATCTAAGCTACTAGTAGCAGATGTTATTAGCCCTCGAGTTGCATTTAGTTCAAGTAGTTTTCTTAATGTTAATTTGATTATCTCTTCAATCTTTTCCATTAAAGTAGTTCTACCATAGTGAAAACTTACTCTATCAAAAAGAACTTTGCTAGATAAAATATTAGGATCATTTTTAAAATCAGTGTTAGCAGAATAAAAAATGATTTCGGTGAGAATTCCCATTTCTCTTATCGCTTTAACTATACTATCTCCTTTTTTCTCGTTTAAATTGAAATCAGAGAGAATTAAATCATAATTTGTAATTCCTAACAGATCGTTAATTTCACTATCACCATTGTCAGTCTTGATGTGTGGAATAAATCCAAGATTTTTAAGAAATTTTTCTATGTCATCTAATTCATCTCTCTCAATATAGTCTTCGATATCGTTATCAATCCACAAAATGTTGTAAAATAAATGCATATTACCTCCGAAATTCAATTATAAATTCAACACCCTTTTCATGCTCGTTACATACTGAAATATCTGCCTTCATCTTGGATAACAGATCTCTTACATGGTACAGACCAATGCCTGAACCTCTAGTAGTTGTGAAACCAAAATCAAATATTCTTTTTAGTAACTTATCTTGAATACCAATTCCATCATCTTTTACAGACATTTCAATATTATTATTGCTGTTTTTCCTCCATTTAACATCTACTTGTTTCGCATCATTCTTTTGAGAGTTACTTATTAAATTATCAATAACAATGATAATATCTATAGGATTAACAATCATCTCTAATTTAAGAAAATGAGGATTATGAACTGAAACATTAATCAACTCTCTATTATTGTCTAAATCCTCTCTAAGTTTATAAACATTTTCGATATACTCATTAATAAATATGATTAAATCTGCTTTCATCTTTTTGGAATGATAATCATAATTTATCTTTTTGAAATACTTTGAAAATGAGGTAATCTTTTCATTTTGATAGCTCATTCGCTTAACAATTCTTAATATTTCCCCTTTACCTTTATCTTCATCTACAGCTTTTATAAGTTTTTTTATATCTAATCTTAACCAGTTTGTTGTTAACCCTATATGATGAAGAATACTTTGTAGACTAATTGAATTGTCACTAATATTATTAGTTAAAAAGATATTCTGACTTGTAATATATTCCAGTTCTCGTTTGCTTTTGAGAAGCTCTTTTTCTGCATTATCTGCTTTATCAATGGCTTTTTTTTGGTCATTAATAACACTTTCGAATGCTTTTTTAATTTTACGTGCTTCTTTTATAACTTCTCTATTCTTTGATTTATTTGCGATTGACTCAATTCTTCTAATGCTTTTATCGATACTATTAGTTTTTTTGTTTTCGATTATGTTTAAGAAATTATCATCATAACTTATATCAATAACATCTTTTGATTTGATGAATCCTGTTATCATCTCTAAAATATCAATCTTTACATCTACAGGCCACAATTCAGGGTTTTTACTTATTATATAGCCGTTTTGATCTTTTTCGATTCTTTCGTCGCCCCATTTGATAATATTCACTACATAGTTCTCAAGTCGAGCTAAAACTTTAGTCCTGAAAAATACTACTAGTTGATTATAGGCATTAGTTTTAAATAAACCTCCATCTCTACTCGTAGTTTCCCTTAGATTTGGTTGCTCACCTATTATTTCTATACGACCGATAAGGTCTCTCGTGCCTAAATACCTATTATAACCCTGTTGTTTTCTTCTATCAATAAGCAGAAGATCTTCCCCAACTTCTCCATATGGATAGATTCTAAAACCATTCTTGTACACAAAAACAGATCCATACTCTACTGATGGGATTCCCATAAGCCTTGTAAAAGTGAGTTTAGCACTTCTATTCAATTGGAAAAGGTAAACATTGATATTTCTTAATTCAGTATAAGGATTTACTTCCTTAAGGTGAAATATGATATCTCCTCTATCTTGGAGAGTTGTTTCAATATACTCACCACAAGGTGAGATTTGAACTAATACATTAGTTGTTTTTATCTCTAATGCTTCAAACACAATATTCTTGATGAAACCATTGACAATGTTACTAAAATGATTCTTCTTATTTAGGATGTTACTCTGTATTTCCTTATCTTTCTTTAACTCATCTTTAGCGATAATAGATATTTCAAATTGATCACTGCTATTGTCTTTTTCAGGATTGATAAGTTTAACCAATGATTTCTTTAGTTTTAATATTCTATCTCTATTCCAATTATCTCTTAATCCAGAAATTTCAAGAACAGTACCATGTTCTAATTCATACTCATTATTTAAAAGAGTTGAATGTTTGACTTCAATATTGGCAAACTGTTTATCATCTACACCCTCGAAATCTACCCAATCTACAATTAATTCTTCCAGTTTAGATTTCTTTTCATCCTTTTTTGTAATCAAACGTAAATGTTTTCCTAATCTATCACATGAGAATCTTCCGACACCCTTTGCACCTGCAAAGGATCGATGAAAATCTAATTTATCACGATAATCTTCATTCTCTTTCCCTAGTTTTTTTGCAGAATATGCAACGAAAAGCCATTTGTTCTTAAGTTCTATAAAATTCATACCTTTACCATCATCGATAATAAGTAATCTAGTATTCTGACTATCTCTATTGTTCTCAAAAACAATTTTTACAAGTTTAGCATTTGCATCATAAGAGTTCTTAACTAACTCGAAAACAGCAACAAACTCATCAGTAATGAGTTCTCGACCTATTAGATCCTTAAGTGCGGCACTAATTTTAAATGTTTGTTTGCTCATAATCTAACATTTCCTTTAGAGCATTTCCTGCTTGCTCACTGAAAAGAGGAGGGATAGCATTTCCTACTTGAGTGTATCTAGGTACTTCATGCTTCCTTTGTTTCCCCCCAGTTGTGTATTTAGCTTTAAATTCAAACCAATCAGGAAATGACTGAATTCTTGCACATTCTCTGACTGTTAGAATTCTTGGAGTTCCATAATGTAAATAGTCATCTGGATGCGAAGTAATTGTCGGAGCGGGTTTGTTAGGGTCAAGCACAATTAAACCTCGCTTCTTTAGCCCAAACTTTTCTTTCATTTCTTGATTTATTCGTCTACCCTTGGGTACATTTTCTATCAATTTTTCAAAGAGAGAAATTGTTTGTTTCCCATGTTTAGTAAACCTATGACTATCTGGAATTCTCTTTTTATAATCTTTGCGCAAGTACTTTTGATATAGAGAAACCTCTTTTGTATAGCAGGTTGTTTCGAAACTTTTCGAATCTGGACATTCAACCCTAACCTTCGATTTGTATAGGTCTGAAATAGCATCTTTTACTGAAGTAGATTTGTTAATCAATTTTTGTGCGAAAAAAAACTCTCTATTCTTTGTAATAATGTTAAAGAAGTTCTCAGGATTAAGTACATTAGAGAAATCTTTTCTTATCCCAATTAGTATAAATCTAGTCCTCTTTTGGGGTACACCAAAATCAGAGAAATCTACCAATTCACCATAAACTTTATAACCAGAAAAATCAGTCCCATCCTTTTCTAATGCCTTTTTCACATATTCTGAATATCTAAATCCATTCGATTTATTTTTTTTAAATCGTTGAGTAAATCCCCTTACATTTTCAAAGAAAATTAATTTTGGTTGAACTAGTCTGATGAAACTTATGTAAGAATCAATAAGCTGATTTCTATTATCACTTTCAATTCTTCTTCCTGCTGTTGAGAATCCTTGGCAGGGTGGACCTCCTGCAACTAAGTCAATATTTCCCCTTAGTTTTAATAAATCTTCTTTGTGATTCTCAAGCATTGAGTTTATATCTTGTTCTGTTTGTGGTAACCATTCAGGCCAATTAAAGTGATCTAACTTCTTCATAAGATTAGTTTTCAAAGTAAGAAATGCATATGGACTCTTTTCAACTGCAAACAAACCTTTCCACCCTGATTGGTTCATTCCCAAAGATAGTCCTCCACATCCAGCAAACAAGTCTATATATGTATATTTATTCATCCTTTCCCATCTAGCAATAATTTTAGTAAATTAATCCAAATTATTTCTTCTTATGTCAAGATAAATATATTTCATAAATAATTTTCACTCTTTTCACAAAATCTAACAATTTTTCCCCCAGTATAGTTATAGAGAGAAGAAAATAAATGCAAAATTACAAATGCAAGATGAAGAATGAAGAATGCAAGATGAAAAATGAATGATGAAAGATGTTTTTTTAAATCTAATCTATAGAAACTCAATGCATTGAAAACTCGAAATGTAGTTAGTAAATCGTCAGTGGTAGTTCCTGACAGATCCTTCAACCTCTTATTAAGGAAGAGATTTTTTTCGGTTAATTGGAACCGGGGATAACGACCTAGAGAGTTGTTTAACGTAACTTGTTGTCTCTACCCAAGAGATAACACCCCGTCGTTACACGACACCCCTCTGTGAGAGGGGAATAACGACCCGGAGAGTCGTTTTACGATTAGCCTTAATGAGTACAAATGACCAGGAGGTCTAAAATGAAAGTTAACATGTGCTTCCCGTTCCTTTCATGGAGCGGATCCCGTGACAAAACAACCTACATGGCTTTGCATGATGATGCAGTATGCATTGCCAAAGAGTACGCTGCACCACCTTACTCGTCTCAGAACCAGACAATCGGTCTCATTGCTAAAAACCTTGGAATCGTATACGACAGTTTCGATTCCGGATGGGTTGATGACTTGAAAACCTATTGTCAGAGATATGAAACCGATGTCGTTGATCAATATGCAGTTCCACCTACCTTCTATGCTCTGTACCAGAAGATGTGGTGGAATGTTCACAAAGATGATCCTACTATTGACCTGAAGACTGTTACCTTTGCTGATATCCAGCTCTTGGATATCGGGATTCAGACAGTTAAGGATGCCATTGATAATGGTTTCTTGCCCAAGGTCAGTAAGTATGATGATCTAACAAACAGTTACGATGGTAACTAAATAACTAAACGCCCTTCCTGGGAAAGGAAGGGCGTTTGTATTTATTAGCAGTATACATCTGTTTTTGCAGAAAACTACTAACTTTATATATTGCAAGCAATAGTGGTATCACTAAAAAAATGGAAAAAATCAAAAAAAAGCTTGCAAAATATGAAACTACAATTATTTATGGATTTATAGGTGATTTGATTTCCATCAGCCTGTAGGTCATAATAAACATTTATTTCTTGACCTAGCTATTTGATTGTAAATGTTTGCTTTATCTTAAAGGAAGGTTTTTGTGATGAAAAAAAAGAGAACACATTGGGATAGTAATAATAGTTTTCAAGAAAATCGTAAAACGATTGAAAGATCTTTTATTGAACGTAGGAATTCTAATTTGCTAGGTAAAGCTTCAAAACTGAATAAAAAGAAATCTATTATAACTGCTGACTTAACAGTAGGTTCTGTTCGAGGTGCTATAAATAGTATTTCTTAAAAGAACTACTATCGGAGGTATTCAATTTCTGGGGACTGGGATGAAAAAAAACTCTTTGATTTTTTAATTACAAGTGATACTTACAATGACTTTTGTGAGTTATATGCGAAAGTTAGAATCTTTTGTTTTGATTATGACAAAAGATACACAATTAGTAATAATGTTGCAGCATTAAACCAATATAAGCACATATTCTATCACATAACTCTTGCTTTTGATTGCTTACTTAATCAGAATAATAAAGATAAATTCGATTCTGAAATCAAAGCATCATTATCACATCTTCGTAGATTAGAATCTGATATTTTTGATGGCTACATAAGAGAGACAGGCTTAAATATTGAGAGAGTTTTTAAAAAGTATCCCAAAATGTATGCTCAATGTGATGAAAATGGAATAAGTTTAGGATTATACTTTTCAACTTTAAAAGAAATCGTTACGATAAGAAAGAAAAAAGAAACGCTACGGAAAAATGAACCAATAGTTTCTTATCGCACTAAGTTTGATGAAATTGCTGATAGTTTCGAAGCATTATATTTGAAATCAAAAAAAATCAAAAGATATTCCTTGTTAAAAAGAATTATCAGTATAGAATCCATTGCAATAATTACTATCATAGCTTTAATTTTTGCATTGTTAAAATAATTTGATAGGATTAATAATGAATAATATCCCTCTTGTTAAATTGAGAGAAATCATTGAGCTAAACAAAAAATTGATTCATGTACAAATACAAACAGAAGAATTCTCTCATTCAAAAGAATCTAAAAGAGATCTGCTACTATTTACTAAAGACTTTCAAGACCCATTTTTACTTGCATTGACAGCTGAAAAGCAAAAAGACATTATCTCGTATTTAGATAGTGCTAGATCAATAACCTTGAGTGGATATTTGTTAGGAGTAAAGTACTATATTGATTATCATATAAGTTCAATGAAAAGATTAAAAAAAGCATATCCATTTTATCATAGAGTTCATTTAAATAATTGCTTTAAGGAATATCAAGCACAAATCGTAAAAATTCAAAAGATATTGTTAGAATTGAACGGAAAAAATTTTACTTCAATTGATATTAGCGAAGTTTACTTGCTGTTCGAGTATATTGATACTTTGGAAACTATGCAAATTGATGCTTATTCTAACGTTAATGTGCTAAATGAAACATTAACCCAAAGTGTGACAAAGTTTTTTTTAGCTTCTGCATTTGGTTATATAGTATATCAAGTAGTTCCTTCCTTATTAAAGAGTAATTCAAATGATTCTAAGGTATTCGAGGTTCTAGTTTCATATTGCATAAAATTATGGTTTAGCATTCAAAGTGTATTTAATATACTTCTCGACTTTATTCTCCATCGGTTTAAATAATCCTCGTTTGTCTGTATTTGAAGCTATTTCATCAAAACGCATCTCCTTGTTGATATATCCAGATTATCAACCCTTAACTTATAGAAGTAAATCCCTGAACTAAGGCTATTACCTTTATCATCTTTTCCATCCCAGATAATAGCATGCTTTCCTTGTTGATATGACCTGTCTGTGAGTGTCCTAACTCTCTGTCCTTTGATATTGTATATAGAAATGTCAGCTTGGGCTTGTTTCGCTAAGCTGAACTTGATTGTGGTTGTTGGGTTGAAGGGATTGGGGAAGTTACCCTGTAAGAGATTCCCGGTCACTGCTAAAGAGTTATCGTCTTCTTCCATTGCCGGACAAAATTCAAGTGCTCCGATATCTATTGTTCCATTGTAGATTCTTGGGTTCCCCACTGCATCATAGGTAGGGAACATATAACCCGGATAAAAATAAGATAAGTCTGTAGTTCCATTATCAATTGTAATAGATGGATCAGTTAGATTGGAAACATTGTATAGATAGAAGTCCATATCTGCCGGGTCACCACCATTAAGGTCCAAAGCTACTTGTGTATAAACATTGTTGCCTATATCTGCAGGATCAATCCCGTATAAGGCAAATTGGCGAGTAAATGTACAGTAGTCGATTAATAAGTCATCTGAGCTACAATCAATTTCATCAATCTGTGTGTTATTATCAGATATACAATTAATAACTCTTAGTTTGTTATGTCCTATAAGATCAAGAAAGTTATGATCTGATGTGCAACTAGTGTTCATTGAAAAAGTAGAGTTGAGTACATAAACATCACTTCCCCGGAAATAGAGATTCCCTGTAGTATGAGTTATATTATTCGTATATAGGTTATTATCCCAAACAATTGAAGAACCTTCGATTTGCATTGCACCGTATTCGTAATATGTGTCGTTATTCATGAACAAACAGTCTTTAACTAATACACTATCACAG
The DNA here is from genome assembly GCA_963677495.2 of Cloacimonadales bacterium (SeqCode). Classification (GTDB taxonomy): domain Bacteria; phylum Cloacimonadota; class Cloacimonadia; order Cloacimonadales; family JAFGVF01; genus Zophobacter. The sequence continues at coordinate 288,616 of CAXXOU010000003.1, read as the reverse complement.
TCTGATATATTTATCATGTAATTAGCCCAGGCTTGGCTTATATCCATCACATTATTCTTAAACTGACAATTAGTTAAACTTACCTCTGAACCTACGATCCATAATAACTCTCCACCATCCTGGTTATTAACGGTGTTTTGGAATGTCACGTTATCAAATGTAACATGTGTGTCTTCACCAACAATACTAATAAAACTGTAGAAAGCATGCTGGCAGTCCTCAAAACTAACATTTGACACTATTACCTCTTCTGCTCCAGAACAATAAAGTGCTGAACCATTAGTTTGCTTGATTGTCAAATCGTTAATTTCCACTCTATAAGCATCTGGTTTTACATACATCCCATATCCACGATAATAGGAATTATCAATTGATATGACTGTCTCCTCTTTTCCTGCTCCTTGAATTGTTAATCCGGCTGGTACATGTAACCCTACACCAATGCCATTTCTGGTATTGTTATATATACCCGGTGCAAAATACACTGTACGATTAGAACTAACTTGTACTGGTAGCTTGCTAAAGGCAACCCATGGAGTTCGCAAAGCTGTCTCAGGGGTCAATCCATCGTTAGCATCATCACCATCGGGAGAAAGATAAAGAGACGATGTTACATATTGATATAATGGGCTCTGTATAAAGATTTCTGATAAACCATTGGCATCGTTGTTATAATATTGGACATAAGCATTATTTTCCCCGTAGTAAGGATATGAGAATGTATCAAGATATAGATTACAAACATCTCTACTGTAGATATCCATTCCAAGCACAGAATAATTATCATAAATACTGCATCTATTCATCATGTCATATTGAATATTGGTGTTGTCAGATTGGTAAACTCCACCACCTCTTAAGATTGCAGTGTTATCCCTAACTACAACATTTGATAAAGCTATAAACTCAGAATCTGTAATACATAACCCACCACCTATAGTGCTATAGTTGTGATGAATAACTAAATTTTGTAAGGTTATATTATCTGCATCAGACATCATAATGCCACCTGAAGGCAAAGAATAATCTGCTGGAATTGAGCCATTACGGATTTCAAAACCTGAAATTATTATGTTTTCTTCTCCACTAAGCAAACCAATACAACCACGGTTACCATTAGAACCATCTATCACTGTGTCAAATTCGTCACCGGACGAAACGAGTGTAATTCCATGTTTTCCTTCCAAGCTAATGTTTTCGTAATAAACACCGGGATGGACAAGGATAGTGTCTCCATTTGTTGCAATGGAAACAGCATTTTGGATGCGAGAGAAAAATGTTGTATTATCTAATGATACTTCCAATGTAATTGCAAATAATGCAATGGGAAGTAGTATTAGACAAACAAAAGCAATCTTTTTCATAAGAACCTCCATAGTTAATTACATTAACACTACATTATTTAACACTGTAAGTTTTTGTGTCAATATAATAATTATTTCATGCCAACAACAATCTTTCCTGTATCAAGCTTGATGCTGTTGTTAAGCTAAGTTGCTAGCAATTAGGAGAATAAATAAGAAGTATGTAGGAGCTCAGTAAGGAGTGTGTTTGATTTAACACTAGCCTACAGAGCCACTAGTCTCATGAAATGTATTCTCTAACTAAAACTAGTTTGTTATAGATACTTCACTTCCCTTTCCTTTCTTGTGTCAGCAGTAATAATTGATCTCAAGCTAGCAAAACCCTGGCATTAACCTGTAACATTCTTGGTAATTAGGCCAAGGATAGGCCAAGTGTTTACCAAGGGTTTGCCAAGTGTCTACCAGGAATTATTCGGGAGCACTAAGAGAGTGGTGAATTAGTAAATAACTACAAAACCCGGAGCCATTCAGCTCCGGGTTAAGTGTGACATATAAGGAAGGCGGAAATCTATTTGATTAGTACAATCTTTCTTGTTTTGGTGTATGTTCCGGCTTTTAGTTTGTAGAAGTATATACCGCTTGGAACAGCTTTATTGCTGTTATCAATACCATTCCAGGTGTAATTATGTGTGCCGGGGATATGATACTTCTGAGTTAAAGAGCTAATTCTCTGTCCTTTAATATTATATATATCTAAACTAACTACTGAACCCTTATTGAGTTCAAATTTAATGGTTGTAGTTGGATTGAACGGATTTGGATAACTAGATAGATTCTTTACAATCGATGTAGATTGCACAGCTTCCACTGTTTCGGTTGCGACACCTTCAACAGTTACTCGGAAGTCATCAAGCATAGCCATGAACCCAGACTCAGTGTTTAAAAGGAGAGCTATACGAATATTCTGACCTAAATATTCATCAAGATCAAAACCGTAATAACACCAATCAGCAGGAAGTTCTATTGAAGTGTTACCACTTATACAATCCATAATAGGGTTATCTGGATTAGTGTAATCTGTAATAACATAGGCTTTGAATTGCTCAGCACCATATTGTGGGAAAACTGTGCGTCCGTAAAATGAAACAAAGGCAGAAGTATCAGAGAGTGCAATCTCTTCAGAGATAAGCCAATCATTTCTTGCACCGTTTTGAGGAGCGAAAGAGGCTAGGGCTTTATCTCCTGAATAAGCTGGGGCAAAGCTGATAGGTGGAGTTGTAGCTAACTGATTAAAGACAGTGAATGCCATAGGTTGTTCTTCTGAGGCAAAATCTACACCATTTGTAAATCCTAAGGTATTTTCACCATCACCATCGACAGTAATCCAGTTGCCAAACTGCAGCAGGAAGTTCTCATACCCTTCGAAATTATCTGATAGATAGCCTGCACCACCCGGGATAAATGTTACTGCAAGAGTATCACTTGGGATGGATTCAGCATAGTAACTGTTATAGAAGGCTGTTAGATAATACTCATACTCAACATTATTATTAACGTTGTAGTCAGAATAACTCAAAGTAGTGATCAGATCATTGTTGAGCCTTACCCCATCTCTAAACACATAATATCCGCTAGGATTTCCGTTAAGAGGTAACTCCCAATTAAGCTGTATGCAATCAGTTTGATTCATAGCTGTTATGTTTGTTGGAGGTTCAAGATAACCCGGTGGTTGTATATTGTCGCTTAAAACAGTCAGTAAATATTCACCAATATGAGATGTCCTCGAGTCAGGGAAGTTATCGTAACTGGCAATTCTTACAATATAAAAACCACTATCATTAATATTCATGTCTATTCTTGGATGTAAAGAACCATTAAAATCATCACATGCCATTATACAATCTTCAGCTGTAACACTATTGGGAATGCTATTAAAAGGCCCATATAGATACATCTCCGGATTAATACCACTAAAGTCGTTTGCTTCAGTGAATATTGAAATTTCAGCAGGAGCTGTCTGGAAGAAAGAATAGAAGTCAATATCTCCTGCAGGTTCGATAGCACAAAGCATATCCTCTACGACTAATTGCAACTCAGTAGCATTTGAAGGAGTGTTATTCGAATCATAAACTAAACCTCTACCTTGGAAAGGAACAATGATTTCAGTGCTTCCCTGCCAATCATGAGAAAGTGATAATTCGGTGCTTTTATAACCTCCGGAAGTAGGGTTGAAGCACACATCTAATGTTATTGAGTCAAGAGTTTCTAATGCTATAGGGTAAACATTGCTGTCAGTTAGTGTAAATTGATCGACAAAATCACCTAAAAGAGTTGGAGGGTTGTTAATAGTTGCTGTTGTTTCCCCATAGTTTGTGATCGTAACTGTTTCGGCTTGTGTTGTGGTTCCAACGTCAACCAGTCCCCAATCATGTTCGAATGGGAAAGCTAAGACATAGGCTCCGGCGATGTCCCTGTTAATAGTAAATCTTGTATTAGGGAAGAAGGTTTGGTAGTAATCAGCACTACCAAGATTAAACGGGTCTAACATTGGTTCAGAAACAGAAACTTTTACCATTGATTTAGTCATATTGCTGTCGCTTTTATAGAAACGATCTTGAGCTTGGCCTGATCCGGGTGTGTCCTCATATACACTAACTACCAGATTGTCTACTCCATTATAGAAGAAAGCATTATCAAGGTCAATAGTGACCCAACCTTCATTAGTAGTTGGAGATACAACACCGGAAAATACTTCCTGCAAGGTATTTACAGGTATCCAACTACTCTCACTAGTATAACCATTGACTGTTGTGTGTCCAATATAGATAGTCCAATCTTCACAGTTGGTCATACCCATATTCCCGGAATATTGATAGCCAATTGCAGCTACTAAACCGGGATCTCCTAACTCATCAGATGTATAAATAGTTTGAGTGAATGAGCTGTAACCGTAGGAAACAATGGGAAGATCGGTAGTTTGCATATTGTCATCGTCACCGACTTGTACAATATTTGCTGCTGTTTGGGTACGGAAACTCCATGTTACCTCATTATCATATTGACTAATTGAGTTTTTTGCAACAACTCGCCAAAGATACAGAGTATCAAGTTGCAAGTTAGTTGGAGTATAGCTTGCAGTTAGCCCTGCCGGCTCATCTTGTAAGACGAGAATATTTGGATTGGCCACAGTACCTATATACAGGTCGTAAGTTTCTGTGTTAGCTCCAAAATCCCATGAGAGAGTTATGTTGCTAGGGTCAAGGTTGAGAGCTCCATCATAAGGGCTTGGGTTAAGTAGATCTCCCGGCATGTCAGGATCGTTGGGAGAAGAACCTGATAGAGAAACTAAATAATTACCGGAAGATTGTCCGAATCCTGCCATAGCGAAATAATGATATCCTGTTGTAGTCATCTGATATTGAATCTCAGATTGTACAGTACCATTTGCATCATCATTAGAAGCTAATTGATTTATCCCTGAAGTGTCGTATAAATATAAATATGAATCGAAATTTGTCTGGTTATTAACGCAACTAATTGTTACAAAATCTCCCGAAACAGACCAGAATTTCCAAAAGTCTAACTCACCGGGATTAACAGTTCCCGTATGGTCACCATCGATGATTGTTTGAACTCCAAAGTCATTGTATGCGTTGTTTGGTTCAACTTCGTTAACAGCACAAAGCACAAATGCTGTGCAGATGAATAGAAATACAAAAAATCCCTTCAAAAAAGTCATAGTCATCTCCTAAATAAATAGATCCTAATTTGTAACTACATAACAGAACTACACATATGCAATTAGTAAGCCATAATCTTTTAACTGGGCAACTTTGTGAGTATACAACGGTTTTACATGAGGAATAAGAAGTACAAACAAACATTGTGTTACTTGTTTATGGTGAAAGAGTGATAAAATTTGCACTTGTAAATGTGAGTGTACCTTGACATAATTAATGGAAGTAAAAAAATGAAGGGTTACCAAGTCAATTGGAAAAGGAATAATATGAAGAAGATATTGCTGATGCTGATTGCATTGATTGTTTTAAGCGGATTGTTTGCTTATAGTTTAGGGGACATGAGTTTTGGTGAGGATACTGCATTAGAAATTATGACTTGGAACATAGAGTGGTTCCCCAAATGTGGTAGTGCGACAATGGACTCTGTTGCAACGATAATACAGAGCCTTGATCTCGATATTTATGCGATTCAAGAAGTCAGCGATACTACTGCATTTAAACAGATGGTAGATGGAATTGATAACTATGAATACTACTTCTATTCCCGTTGGTTTGCAGGACTTGCTTATGTCTATAAAACAGATGCAATAATTGTGAATAATATCTTTGAGATATATACAACAGAACCATATTGGCGTCCTTTTCCGCGTTCACCTATGGTTATGGATATAACCTACAATGGAGAGTCGTACTATGTAATCAATAATCATTTTAAAGCATTTGGTGATGGAACAATCAACTACAGTGACCCGTGGGATGAGGAGATGCGTAGATATGATGCTTGCAATTATCTAAGGCAATATATTGAAACTGCACTACCTAACGAGAAGGTGATTGTACTTGGGGACATGAATGATGTAATCACTGATAACTATCCAAACAATGTGTTTCAGGAAGTATTAGATGATACAGAGAACTTCCTGTTTGCTGATTTAGATATTGCTAATGGCCCTTCTAATGGATGGTCGTATCCGGGGTATCCATCACATATAGATCATATTTTTATTACTAATGAGTTGTTTGAAGAGTTTATTGCAGATAATTCAGTTATTCAAACTATTAGAGTAGGGGACTATATGGCTGGAGGTTTCACTGCGTATGATACATTTGTATCTGACCACTATCCAGTTGCTTTGAAATTGCATAATACTACAGCTGTTGATGAGAATAACACAGAATTAGCCTACCTAGAACTCAAAAATTACCCTAACCCCTTTAATCCAACTACCACGATTAGCTTTACATCAAATAAAAAAGGTACAGCTACTCTAGATATTTACAGTTTAAAAGGAAGACATGTACGTAGATTGTTTGATAGAATATTCCCAGCTGGTACTCACTCAGTTGTATGGGACGGGAAGGATAGCAAAAAATGTAGTCTTCCAAGTGGCGTTTACTTCTACAAACTAAGTATTGGAAGTGACTTTATATCTGAAAAAATGGTTTTGATGAAATAGTATCATGCAATCCCATTAACTGTTGGTTAAGTTCACTAAAGATCAGCGTGATATCATTAAAACTTGACTAAATAAAAAACTGATATAACAATAACGATATGATTCTTAAACAGTTTGGGACTGATTACCATGAACATAGAAAGGGTAGCCTAATTATAAAGATAGGTTTATATTCTTGTTCATCACTGGTACAAACCTAATACAGTATATGTAACGAGGTTATCATGAAAACATTGAAACGAATTTTGTGGATTGCTTCACTATTTTTTGTTTATCTGATAGTGAAGGAAGCAGTAATGCTGTACTCAGCTCTACTTAACATAAACGAATACTTTGCATATAGTATGATTGGAGTGCTAGCATTTGTCCTAATCTGGTTCGTGATATTGCCAATGATTAGAATGTTTACATTTAGAGCAATCTTCTCTCCTGTGGATAAACAAACTCAGATACAGAAAAGCATGGAAAGGCGAAATAAACATCTAAGATTACTTCTTACTGCTCGGGATGTTGAGCTGGAACCTCGCTCAGAACCTGATGAAGAATATAAGTATCTTCTCACAAAAATCCAACCTAGTCTGAATGAGATTAGAAAGCGATATGTTTCTCAGCTTTTCATTAGTACCAGTGTGTCACAAAATGGTTTCCTTGATGCAGTTTTGATACTCTCTGCGTCCGTTAACATGATCAAGGATATATTCTCTACTTATAATGGAAGAGTTAGTAATCGCTACCTTTTTGTGATTCTACGCAAAGTTTATCTTTCAGTTGCCATCGGAGGTTCTGAAGGGGTTGAATATGCGGTAAACGAGCTCATGACTAAGCTTGGCTCTGATACTATAAAAAGCATTCCTTTCGTCAATGTAGTTTCAGCATCATTAACTGATGGATTTGTGAATGCAGTTCTCTTGACCCGAGTTGCGCTTATCACAGAAAACTACTGTAAAATGATTTACATAGATCGTGACCGTGACCTCTTCCCTGGAACCAAGACTATCATCGACACCACAAAGAGCATTGTCAAAGGTTCTATGGACCTATTCAAACGACCGGAAGTCTTCGGGGAGAAGAAAACAAATATCCTTAAGAAGTGGTTGAACAGAGATAAGGAGCAGATATAATCCAAGATTAGGCTTGAATCACAAACTCCTAAGTCTTTTTTTGTTTATAATTATTTCTCATCTTCTTCGGGTAAGTTATTACATATCAAGTCTTAGCCATTATACATTAACAAGTAGATAAAAATATTTCCATAGAAGTAGTGATAATTGGAACGATAATTGTATTAATATAGTGCAAGGTTCGATTTTGGTAGGTCGAATCCTTGATAGTTAGGGAGATCCACTTGATTTTGAGGTTGATTTTGTAAACTACGTTGACACGTAGTAAACAAGTTTACATTCAATTTACAAGCTTCCCCACAGAGAGATTGTTGTACATATAAAGAGGATAACGCCGAAGTGTTATCCTCTTAAAAAATATCTATATGGTAGTTATAGGATTATTACGCATATACAATTCCTCTATCCCCCCCCAAAAAAAAATGGTTAGTTTAGAATAATAAGGAGATCATTATGAGAAAAATGGTATTAGTTCTTATAGTATTACTATGTACTATGAGTCTTTTTGCAGATGGTGCAGATACCCAGGACGGAGCTCCTCAAATAGCAACCTTACCATTCACAGATACAGGTGATGTATCTGATGACACAGATGGTAATGGCTTGAGAGGAGAAGATGAATGGTGGGTATTAACAACCACAATTAGTTTAACAAATTTAGATATACATCCTGTATATGACGGTTGGGATGGCTATCTTTACATTTATGACACAGATCTTAACGTATTGCAGTTTGACGATGATGGTCCTGCCGGTGGTGGAGATTCTCAGGTAATAATGGATTTAGCTGCAGGCTCTACTATCTACATCTGTGTAGATGAGTATGGAACCGGAACAACAGGTTCAACCTATACTTTGAATGTATCTGCTGATCAGACAGGTAGCATTAATGATGAATCAGCACCTACTATGATTACAAATGCTGTACCTGCTTCAGGTTCATCTGACGTATCCATAAATCCAACACTTACATGGGATTTCGGAGCAAACACTGAGACTTATGACCTTTATTTTGATACAGTAAACCCTCCGGTTAACCAAGTTGTTACAGATGGTGTAGCTGATGTTTCCGGTTCTTATACCCCTGATACTGCTCTGATTGAGTTTACAACATATTATTGGAAAGTTGTTTGCCATAACTCAACAAGTCCCAACAGTTCTGAGTCAAGTTTAAGCTTTACAACTGAAGACCTTTCAACAGGGCATATTACGAACCCAACTCCTGAAGATGCAGCATATAACGTTGCTTTAGATCAGGTACTAACTTGGGATTTTGCTGATAATGCTGAAACCTATGACCTTTTCTTTGATACTGTAACTCCACCGGTTACTCAAGTTATTACTGATGGTGTTGTGTCAGGACAAGGTTCTTACACTCCAACTTCTATGGTTGAAGGAGTGACATATTACTGGAAGGTTGTATCTAAGAATTCACAATCAATCAGACATACAGAAGATGAGATGTACTTTGATACTTTCTTAGGAGCGGATGGCGTTGCTATAGGTAACGACCGTTATCTCAATCAAGGTCTTCCTATTGATCCTTTCTTTGGTTATACATATTCACAAACAATCTATCTTCAATCTGAGATTGATGTAACAGGACGTAGAGTCGAGAAGATTTCATATCTTTATAATCAACACTCAGCAATGGTTAACAATAATGAATGGGTTATCTATATGGCTCATACTTCTGAGACAGAATATAGTTCAACTACTTCTTGGTTACCAATTGATCAATTTACAGAAGTATATAACGGTCCCTTACCAACTATCGGAACTGATGGTTGGGTAGAGTTCACGCTTACTACTCCGTTTGTTTACAATAACACTGATAACTTGGTTGTTGCTGTCGAAGAGAACCAACCTGAGTATGCTTCAGGTTCAGATGATTTCTATGCAACTGATGTAACCGGAGACAGAAGTATTGTCGCAAGAAACGATTCAAACAATCCCGATCCGAATGCACCTCCAACAGGTACATTGAAGGCATACGTGCCAAATACAAGATTAACATTCGGTGATATTGCAGCTCAAGCTGAGTTAACTATTAATCCTGAATCTATAGAGTTTGGAACAGTATTCATGGATACTGCAACAGCACCTGTTAACATTTCTCTTATGAATACAGGTGGAAGTGCTATGAATATCCAATCTGTTGTTGTAGATGATGATGTGAATTTTACTTTAAACGATGCAAACACTTATCCTAACACTCTTGGTAGTGCAGAAAACATGTCACTTGAAGTTGTTTTCAACCCAACAACAGAAGGTGCTATTTCCGGTGTTATTACAGTCACTGATGATTTAAGACAAACACATCAAATCACCCTTACAGGTGAAGGCTTCAATGCTACTATCAGTTCATTCCCATATACACAGAGCTTCGATACTGACGCTTTACCAATGGGTTGGGTTGTGGATCCGGTTGTTAGTGGTGACAGTTGGGAACTTTACCAGACTCAGCTTGATGATCATGGAGCAGATAACGAAGCAACCGGAAATGGTGGTTACTACATGGGTGTTGATGACTCAAGTCCTGATACTATTCCTTCACATCTTTACACACCTGTATTCAATCTTACTGATTTAACTAATCCCGTTCTTACGTTTAACTACTGGATTGGTGATAATGATAATACATCAGAACTGCATATTGATGCACTGATTGGTACAGAAACTACAACAGATGTGGTAGTTATAACTGATGCAGATGGTGCAACAGGATGGGCTTATGTGGAAGTTGCTTTAGCAGATTTTGCTGGTCAGAACGTATCGTTTGATTTCCGTGCGATGGAATCTGATAGTTTCTATGGTGACATCTGTATCGACGATATTTCCATCTATGATAATTCAACTGTGCCTGCACCTACTACATTAGTAGCACCTGTAGATACAGCAACCGGCATCCTTTCAGATGGTACGTTAGAATGGAATACTGCAATGGGTGCATCAGGTTACTATGTTTCACTCGGAACAGATAACCCACCAACAGATGTTTACAATGCGGAAGATGTTGACGCTCTTGAATTAGCATATAGCGACCTTCAGCATGGAGTAGACTATTACTGGCAAGTTGTACCTTACAATGTAAATGGAAGTGCTGAGAACTGTCCTGTTTGGTCATTTACTACATTTAATGAAGTGCCAAATCCAGCTAATATTGATGAGCCAACTGATGGAGCAATCTCAGTTTTAGATACACCTGAACTCTCTTGGGAAGATGGTGGAAACTATCCTGAAGGGTACAAACTCTATCTTGGTTCTGATAACCCACCAACAGATATTATTAATGGTGATGACTTAGGTGATGTGACATCATATACCGTAACTACTGCTTTAACTTATGAAGCTACATATTACTGGCAGGTTGTTCCATATAACTTTGCCGGTGATGCTACTGATTGTCCTGTTTGGTCATTCACAGTAATGTCTGATCCAAACTTCGGAGGTGACGGTAACCTCTATGGTGGCTATTACTTTGCTAATAGTACTGATAATGGTAATGGACTTGGTTCTCAACCTATCTTTGAATGGATTGATATTTCAACTACAGGCCAAACAGTTACTTATTCTAGTGAAGATGATGGTTTTGCTACTGTTGATTTAGGCTTCACATTCAACTACTTTGGTGTAGATTATGATCAGATTCATTTAGGAACAAACGGATATGCAACATTTGGAACTACTTCAACAATCACAGGTGGTAGCATGAGTATTCCTAATGATGGCAATCCAAACAATATTATAGCTATGGTTGCAATGGATTTGCATACCACTAACGTTCCATCAAACTGCTACTATGGTGCTGATGAGATGGGTAACTTTGTTTATACAGTGGAGATGTGGAATGATTTCGGTGATAGTGACGAATATATTGATGCACAGCTCATTCTTTATCCAACCGGTAAGATTAAAATTCAATACAGAAACTACACTAATCCTGGTGGAGATACAGGTTCTTCATCAATCCTTGGTGATGCTGTAATCGGTATTGAAAACGCAGCCGGTACAGTTGGTGTTCAATACAGAAAAGATGGTGTTGGCGGTCCTTTAGAAGATGATATGGCTATTGCATTTGCAACAACAACATCTGAACTTTCCGATGCAGGTGATGGTCTCTACTTACCATCAGAAATAGATTTTGATATTGTTACTGTAGATGAAAACTCTGTTGATACAGAAGTTAGATTACGTAACTTCACTACTGACGATATAGTTCTTGCATCTGCACCTGCTGTTTCAGGTGATAATGCAGATCAGTTCGCTTTAACAGATAATAATACATATCCTTTAACAATTGCATCAGGTAGTGAAGCTATAATTAGCGTTCAGTTCAACCCAACTACTATTGGTCACAAAAACGCTGTACTTACAATTGAAGATGATTATACTGTAGAAGAAAGAAATGTATATGAAATACCTCTTCACGGTTATGGTTTCTTAGCTGATGATAATGATGCTTCTTCTGATGCAACTGAGATTGCTCTATATGATGGCAACATCGAAGGAATGGAAGCTATTATCCAACCTGAAACTGATATTGACTGGTATGTTTTCTGGCAAGAAGCTCCTGCTCAAATCCAGTTGCATACTGAGAATATCTATGATTCAAACATTGATTTAGCTGCGTTTGTTTACGGACCATACGATGATATAAACGTAACTATAGATGAAGCTACATCTGTTGCATTCGGTGATAATGAGCATACTGATGGTGTTAATCCTGCTATCACATATGATATCCCTGCTGATGCTTCAGGTTTCTATTATGTAAGAATTGCAAGAGCAGATAATTCTCCTGCAGCTGATGAAGCTAGAAACATGCGTTGGACTACAGGTGATTATGCTTTATGGCTTTCAACTGATAATCCTGTACCTCCTGCCGGACTTACACCTCCAACCGGATTAACACATAACATCACTTATCAAGGTGTTGAACTTAGTTGGCTTGCTCCAACTGCTGATTCACGTGACATTGTTGGATACAATGTATATAGAGATGATGTTGTTGTTAACACAGAAGCTGTTTCAGGTGAGTTCTTCCTCGATACTGATGTTGTAGTGGGTACAACTTACCAATACAAAATTACTGCCCTTTATCGTGCTCCTACAGGTGAATCTGAACCAAGTAGTTCAATTCAAGTAACACATGTACATGTTGATGCTCCTGTTATCGCTGAAGGTTTTGAAAGCTATGATGATTTCTCAACTGAGATGGGATTGATGGTTAATCTTGATAACGATGGTGAAGATACATACGGTTTCAATAATGGAATAGATTTCCCTAATGAAAACAATCCTATGGCTTATATCGTTTTCAATCCATTAGCAACTACTCCTCCTGTTCAAGGTGCTGATGCTTATACCGGTAGTAAATATGCGGCTTGTTTTGCAGCAGATACAAACGCTAATGATGACTGGTTAATGACTCCTCAAATCCAGTTAAGCGATGAAGAAGCTACCTTGCAGTTCATGGCTCGTTCTTACACAACACAGTTTGGCTCAGAACTCGTGGAAGTGGCTATCTCAGCAGGAAGTGCAGATCCGGATGACTTCACTGTTATTTCCGGTGATGAGCCAATCCAGTTACCTGGTGAGTGGACACAATATTCTTATCAGTTAAATGATTATGCAGGACAGGTTATCAGAGTTGCTATACATACTGTATCACAACAGACTTTCTTTGCTCTGTTTGATGATATTATGGTTGTTAATAATGGTGCTACAGTTGATGCAAATGATCAGGTAATAATCCCTGAAACCACAACTCTTCGTGGTAACTATCCTAACCCATTCAACCCAACTACTTCTATCAGCTTCGACCTTCAGAAGAATTCTGACGTCACAATTGATATATATAACCTTCTTGGTCAAAGAGTGTCTCGCGTTGTTAAAGCTAACTTTAACGCAGGCAGACATTCAGTAGTATGGAATGGTGATGATGAATCAGGTCAGAGTGTAGCAAGTGGTGTTTATTTCTATAAAATGACATCAGGTGACTATAGTCAGACTAAGAAAATGATGCTAATGAAATAGTATATTTCTCATAATAGAAGCCCCTGTGAAAGCAGGGGCTCTTTTTGTTGAAGAATAAATAGTTGACAAAAGTAAATATTGTATGATAAATATCATTTTATATTGAGACTACATTATACGCTAATTCACAGAATATAATGTAGGAGCAAAAATAACTTAAGTGGGGAAATTATGAAAAGATTAGCATTAATGTTGTTTTGTTTATTTTTTATGTTACAACTTTTTTCTATTCATGAAGTAGAACCTAACAATACTTGGGATGCAACTGGAGTGCAACTAGTTGGGAATGGTGATATGACTGGAAGCATAACACAAAATGACATGGACTACTGGAAAATCTGGGCAGAAAGCGGAGATGATTTGTGGATTAACTGTGTAAACAACCAAACCACATTCGACTCATATTTATATCTATTTGATAGTACAGGTTCAACAGAATTAGCTTTTAATGATGATGCCTATGCAGGTACAACTCAATCACGCATTGAGTACACTGTCCAAAACTCAGATTGGTATTACATCAAGATACAAGGTTTTCATTCAGGTACTCAAGGTGATTACTTACTTGAATTAACTGGCTCAACAGGATTAGGAGGGGTAGCTCCAGGTGTACCAAACTCACCAATACCAAATGATGGAGTGATTGGAGTGACTCATAGTAACTGCATTCTATCATGGCAATGGGGTAGCAACACAGAAACATATGATATATACTTTGGTATGGACTCTTTACCTGAAACACCAATTGTTAGTGATGCAGTTGCAGATACATTAGTAGGGAATACATTTAACCCCGGGATTTTGGCGTTGGACAGTCAATATATTTGGAAAGTAGTCGCAAAGAACACAAATAGTATATATGAGATAAGTGCCGAATGGAGTTTCCATACCGAGGTGGGGCAAAGTACAATTCAGATTGGAAATGGAACATCTGTAGAACAGAGTTTACCAATTGACCCGTTAAGTGATTTTAGTTACACCCAGACTCTATACTACCAAAGTGAGATAAACATTCCAAATCAACGAGTTGAAAGATTATATTATCATCATAATGGCTTTAGTAACTTGATTCATAGTAACAACTGGGTTGTTTATATGGGACATACTACTCAAACAGCATTCGAAACAAATGATGATTGGGTTCCATTCGATCAGTTAACAGAGGTTTTTAATGGAAACATAAGTTTGAGTGAAAATGGTTGGATTGAGCTTGTACTTCAGACTCCTTTCGAATATAACAACACAGATAACCTAGTAATTGCAATAGATGAAAATGACCCACTTAGTAGTCAAGATGGAGAAGAGTTTTACTGCGAAGACACATCAAGCTACAGAAGTATACATTATGTAAACGATCAGTTTAATCCGGACCCTACATCCCCTTGGGTTGGGATACGTTCAACCTATATACCGGAAACACGCTTACAGTTTGATACTATACCAACATCTCCCGAAGTTTACATAAATAGAGATTCATTTGACTTTGGAACCAGGCTCTGTAACACTTCATCTGTAATGGAAACTATTTCGGTTTCTAACTCTGGGATAGGAGTTCTTTCTGTGAACTCTGTCACTATGAACGATCCAAACAACTTTACACTCGTTGATGATAATGCATATCCAGTACTACTAAACGCAAACGAAAGTATTCAGTTGGGTATTCATTTCAATCCAGTAGATGAGGGTGTGATTGATGGGGAAATTACTATCACTGATGATTTAAGACAAACCCATACAATAGTTTTGACTGGTGAAGGTTTTGGGGGTGTTATTCATACTTTCCCATTTAATGAAGATTTTGAAAACAACGGATTGATTCCTGTTGGTTGGCAATATGGAGACGAAGATGACCGTAACTGGCAGTTCGGACAAGAAACAGATACTTCAAACACTGGACCTTCAGCTGATCATACTTCCGGAGATGGTTATTTTATGTATACCGAGTCCTCATATAACTTTAACTTGAGATTTGATGTAATCACCCCTGAAATTGATCTCACAAACCTTGATAATCCATATTGCTCATTATACTATTGCCTTAATGGTGCAACAATGGGAACTCTTCATTTTGATATATGGGATGGTACACAGTGGAATCTAGATGTAACTCCTTCACTTTCCGGTAATTCAGGAGATAACTGGCTCCAGTTAGAATTTCCGATTAGTGGATATTCAGATATGATTCAATTACGATTCAGGGGTATCAACGGCTCAAGTTATTATTCTGACATGGCAATTGATGATGTTTCTTTCTTCAATAATGTATTACCTCCTGATGCCCCTACTCTAATTTCACCTGCAAACAATGCTATTGATGTTGCTACAACAGGGCAATTAGTTTGGAATGCAACTCCCGGTGCAACAGGATATTTACTTAACATGGCTTCGGTCAATCCTCATCAAGTCCTTTACGATGAAATGGATTTAGGTGATACCAATGTTTTTGATTATACTAATTTAACACCAGGATTAACCCATTTCTGGCAAGTTCTGCCCTACAA
This sequence comes from Cloacimonadales bacterium (SeqCode), assembly GCA_963677495.2. GTDB lineage: Bacteria > Cloacimonadota > Cloacimonadia > Cloacimonadales > JAFGVF01 > Zophobacter. The sequence goes on along the minus strand of CAXXOU010000003.1, from coordinate 272,454 downwards.
TGAATCCGGAGTCGCAGAGAATTGTCCGGCTTGGTCTTTTACAACTACTACACAAACTCCCGGCCATGCTATTAATATCTATCCATTGAATGGCTCAAGTTTGATTCATGAAATACCAAAACTACAATGGGAAAGTAGTGGTATTGCTGCTGATGGTTATAGATTGTACATGGGTACTGATAATCCACCATCTAATTTTATTGATGGATTAGATCTTGGATATGTGGAAGAGTATCAAATTTCAAATCCTCTCAGCTTTTCATCAACGTATTACTGGAAAATAGTTCCTTATAATAGTGTTGGTGATGCTAACAATTGCAATGTTTGGTCATTTAGCACTAATAGCAATAACAGTTATGGGGGAGATGGTTCACTTTATGGAGGATATTACTTTGCCAATAACATATCAAGTGGTAATGGACTGGGTTTCCAGCCAACTTATCATTGGGTTGATATTACTTCTTCTGGACAAGTACCTCAATACTCAGATCTTGATGATGGATTTGTTACTGTAGATATTGGTTTTGACTTTAATTTCTTTGGTAATGACTACTCTCAAGTATCACTAAACACAAATGGACTAATGATGTTCTCTAATCCATCCGGTACTTTAGCTTCTAATATGACAATACCAAGTACATCATCTCCCAATGACTGTATTGCAATGTTTGCTCAAGACTTACATACCGGATTAATCCCTTCTACAGCTCGATTTGGTCATGATGAAGTTGGAAACTTCGTTTATAGTGTACAAGCTTGGTGTAGTTATGGAGATCCAAATGAATACATTGATGTTCAGGCAATCCTTTATGAATCGGGTAGAATCAAGCTTCAATACAATAACCTTGAAAACCCAAATAATGAGTTTGGTGATGACTCTTTGATTGGGGATGCATGCATTGGAATTGAAAACATAGATGGAACTATAGGGCACCAATATTCTTTAGATGGTGTAGGTGGACCCGTTTGTAATGGTGTTGCACTAGCATATGCTACCACACCTGAAGAATTAGCTGAACCAATATATGGATTGATAGTTTATGATGCATATGACTTTGATGTTGTGCCTAACAATACTACATCAGCTCCATACAATCTAAGAATTAGGAATCTCAACCCTAACTCTATCACAATAACTAATCCAATTTCAATAACTGGTGATGATGCTGATCAATTCTCTCTAACAGATAACAACATTTATCCTTTAGTTATTCCAAGTGGAACTGATGCTTTTGTAGAAGTTTACTTCGAACCTGTAACGGAGGGACATAAATTCTCAGAAGTAGTTTTCCATGATGACTTTGTCGAGTCTAGAGAGCAACATGCTGTTCAGTTACATGGTTATTCGTCAGTGATAGATTCAAACGATATACCTGCAAACGCTTTAGTGATTCAACCGGATATAGAAGGTCTTGATGCTATCATTGAACCGGAAACAGACATAGACTGGTATGTTTTTTGGCAATCTGCTCCCACTTCTTTGTCTATCCACACTGAAAACACAAATGACTCATCAATTAACTTAGATGCATATCTTTATGGACCTTATCCACCTCATGAGCATCCTATTGATTTGATAAATTTTACAGCATATAATGACAGTAGTTGGGTTGATAATCAAAACCCATTAATTGACATTGATTTGGATAACTCAGGTTATTATTTCTTACGCATTGCAAATAGAAACAATCAACCGGAAACTAATACTTCTCTTTCAAGCAGACATTCTGCAACCACTACGTTTAATAGACAATCTCATAGATGGAATACCGGTGATTATCAATTATTTGTTTCAACTACAAATAATGGTGAGGAACCCGGATTCCTACCACCTGATGATTTAGGAACCGAAATTGATTTCCAAGGGATTACTTTAGTTTGGGATGAGCCAATAGACTCTTTCAGTCATTTATCCGGATATAATGTTTATCGAGACGATCAGGTAATCAATCAAAACCCAATAACCGATATTTATTACCTAGATAGTTCTGACAATTTGAATGCAGAACAAGATTACGTTTACAAGGTCACCGCATTATATGATGACCCATTGTTTGAATCTGAATTTTCAGATTCAGTTACAGTGACTTTTGAGGATATTGCACCACCTATCCTTTGGGAAGATTTTGAAGGATATCAAGATTTCTCCTCTGATTTAGGATATTGGACTACAATTGACGTTGATGGAGGTAACACTATTACTTTTGACAATGGGATCGATTTTCTCGGAGAAGGAGATCCTATGTCCTTCATCACTTTTAATCCTTCAAGTACTACTCCTCCACTTCAGTTTGCTGAAGCTTATAGTGGAGATAAATACGCAACTTGTATCACAAATAATGAGATTCAAAATGATGACTGGCTTATTTCACCTCAAATTGAGGTTTCAAGTGATTTTGTCAGTATAGAGTTCATGATAAAGTCTTACACTACTGTTTTTGGAGCAGAGTCTTATGATGTGGCAATTTCCGATGGAAGTGCTGATCCTAATGACTTTATATCTTTGACTGGAGGAAACCCAGTTAATGCACCAACTTCATGGACTTCTTATAGCTATGATATTTACGGATATATGAATGAATTTATCCGAGTTGGATTTCATTGTGTTTCTAACCAAACCTACATGCTGATGATTGATGATATTAAGATTAATAATGTTGGCGGAACAGTAGAGCTTGAAAATCAGTTAAACATGCCTGAGAAGACTGTTCTAAGAGGCAACTATCCTAACCCATTCAACCCAACTACTTCTATCAGCTTCGACCTTCAGAAGAACGCTGATGTGACTATTGATGTTTACAATGTCTTAGGTCAGAGAGTGTCTCGCGTTGTTAAAGCTAACTTTAACGCAGGCAGACATTCTGTTGTATGGAATGGTAATGACGAATCAGGTCAGAGTGTAGCCAGTGGTGTTTATTTCTATAGAATGACATCAGGTGACTATAGTCAGACTAAGAAAATGATGCTAATGAAATAGTATATTCCCATAATAGAAGCCCCTGTGAAAGCAGGGGCTCTTTTAGTTGAATACGAATTGGATTATGGAGTGCACCTTCTATGTAGGTGCATCTTGTCACGAAACTTAATCTTGCAATAAACCGCTATTCACCCAACTCCCGTTGGTCGCTATGGTGACAGCTTGCGTATTCAAATCTAATTCACATCCCTATCATTGCTCCATCATAATTAGACATGAATTTAGTTGCTTTCCTACCCAAAATCTTAGCACTTTCTTGTGCTCCATTCCCAGGAAGGCCCAAGAGACTCCCAAAAATGAGCCAACTTTCACTCACCTATTATGATAGAGGGATAAGAGTTTAATCTACCCCGGACGATACACATATGTGGCATACTTTACCACGGGTTGACCACGCCTTAACCGCGGGTTAACCACGGCTCCCGTTGTTTGGGCGTGGTTTACCCGTGGTTCATCTGTGGTTATTTGTACGATTTCCGGCAGGTTCGAACCCCATTTTCCCCCATTAAATACTTGATAGACACTTGATACACACCTGATACTCTCTTGATACTCACTTGATCAAAGCATCAAGTTAGTCACATCCTGTGGATAACTGAGATATTTTTGAGTATTTGTTATTGAGTGGGGGGAGATAGATAGCAAAATTAGGGGAAATGGACTTCCGCTTTTTGTTGATTACGAGTTGGACTATGGAGCGCACCTTCTATGCAGGTGCATCTTGTCACGAAACTAAATCATGCAATAAACCGCTATTCACCCAATTCACTTTGGTCGCTATGGTGACAGCTTACGACTGACCGAAACTAAGAAATCATATGTTTGAAGTTAGAACTAAGCATATGATTATATAGTCAATACTAGTTTTGAGCACGACTTGCTTCCCGGTTATAGCTCTATCGAGCTATGTGCAAGTGGGGACACTCGCACTACACAAAAAAAGGCCTACCGTTTCCGGCAGGCCTTTTAAGTTATCTATATAACTCTGAATTATTTCATCAGAATCATTTTCTTAGATTTAGTGTAAGTACCGCTCTGCATCTTGTAGAAGTAAACACCACTAGATACTTGAGTACCGTTAGCATCATCACCATTCCATACTACTGAATGTCTTCCAGCACTGTAATCGCCTTCAGCGATACGAGCAACTTTCTGACCTAAGACATTGTAAACGTCTATGGTTACAGGGCCATTCTCTTTCATATCGAAGCTGATAGAAGTAGTTGGGTTGAATGGGTTAGGATAGTTGCCACGAAGTGTAGTAGTAGTAGGTACGAATACCTGTTCTTCACCTTCGAGAACCGCACCATCATTCATAATCATGATATCGTCAATCATTGCGAAGAATGTCTGACTTGATGTGCAACGGAAAGCAACTCTAATTAACTGATCTTGATATGCATTAAGATCAAATGAGAAGTTAGTCCATTCAAGAGGTAACTCAAGAGGAGTGTCACCTGAGATAACAGTAAAGTCAGCAGGATCAGCACTACCTGAAGAGATTAATACTTCAACAAGTTCAGGACCGAACTGAGTAGTATATGAACGACCTTTGAATGAAAGTGTCGCATCATTTAATGATACTTGGATTCTTGGTGTAATCATCCAGTCATCATTAGAACCTGAATCAGCTGCGAAACATGCTGCATATTTATCTCCACTGAATGCATCAGCAAACTGAAGAGGTGGTACTGTAGCACTTGGGTTGAAGATAACATAAGACATAGCACTGTGCTCGCCTGGGAAGTCGATTCCATTATTGAAACCATATGTACCTTCACCATCTTCATCGAGAAGTGTCCAGTCAGCCATTTCAGTAGCGAAGTCAGCATAGCTTTCGAAGTCTTCACCAATGATTGGAGGGTCAACACCAATGAATGTAACCATGATTGAGTCACAAGCAGGTGATTCACCTGTAGGACCAGCATAAAGAGCAGTTACTTTGTATTCATAAGTAACATCAGTAACAACTGTAGTATCAAGATACATAGGAGTAGGAACTGCTTCTGTATTGATTACTACATCATCTCTATACACATTATAACCAACAAGGTCTCTGGTTGCAGGAACCGGAACATCCCATGCTAAATCAATACCTTGGTATGTGATATTAGCAGTAAGGTTAGTAACAGGATCGAAACCTGCAGGAGGGTTGATATTATCAGTGATTATATGAAGAGCATAATCGCCTGTATCCCAACGGTCAGTTCTAGCAAGTTTTCTTTCTCTTTCTGCGATAGGAATATTATCGAATCTTGAGATTCTAAGATAATAGAAACCTGAGTCAGTGATGTTAGCATCAATATATGGGTTACGTCCATCTGTCCAGCTGTCATCATCAAATGCGAATTGAGCAAACTCATCTACATCTTCACCTAAGTCGTTGAAAGGACCATAAAGAATTGCAGATAAATCGATAGTTGAACCATAAAGGTTTTCAGTATGAATTTCAAGATCAGCAGGACCGGCTTGCCAGAAAGCATACCAGTCAACATCATCTTCAGGTTCAATAATAGCTGCAACTTCAATACCATCAAGAGTAGGAACTACTTCAGTAGCATCATCAGATTCGTCATTGTTATCAGCTGCATATGCATAGCCGTGTAATGGAATCTCATGTGTTTCTCTTGTATCAGTAACATTGTCAACGATTGTTAACATTGCTTCTTTATGACCTTCAGTTGTTGGGTTGAAGTAAACATCAAAGTTAACTTCATTGAACTGAGCGATTGTTATAGGATAAGTGTTATTATCACTTAATGTGAACTGATCAGCATCATCACCACTAATAACGATAGCAGGATCAATAATTGCATCCTGGTTACCAAAGTTAGCGATTCTTACATTGTAAGCAGCTGAAGTTGAACCAATTGTTTCAACACCAAATTCAATATCAAGAGCACTAATGATTACATATGGTCCATCACTTGGAGGGATCATGAAGAATCTAGTGTTTGGAATATTTGAAGATACTGTACCTGAAGGTGGAGCATTTGGATCAGGATCGGTACTATCATTATAATAGTAGATACTTCTTGGAGTTGCAACAGCAGTTCCTAAGAACTCTTCGTTACTTGAACCATATTGAGGAGCATTTTCTTCAACAGCGACAACAAGGTTTGACATTCCGTCATAGAAGAACATGTTGTCTAATGGGAAGTCAATCCAGCCTTCACCTGCAGGAGCAGCGATAGTTGCATTATAAACCATTGTAAGGTCTGTTAAAGGAACCCAAGAGTCTCCATCAGCATATGAATCATTAGTTGTAGTACCCATGTAAATAACCCAATCAGTTGAGTTACTAAGAGTACCTGCACCATTATAATAGTAAGAGATTGTGTTTAAGAAACCTGCAGAACCCATATCAGCAGCAGTATAAATAGTCTGTGAATATGAGTAACCATAGTAAGGTTCGATTGGAAGGTGGTGATTAGTTTCAGCACCATCACCAACAATTACCATACCTTCAGGTCTAGTTGTGAAAGACCAAACAGGACAGTTAACTGCATCACCAACGAAGTTGTAAGGTACAACCTGCCAGTAATATGTTGTTTCGAAAGCTAAAGGACCAGTTACTGCATAAGAAGTAACGAAGCCAGCATCTTCAGCGTTAAGAACATCAGTTGGAGGGTTATCAGTACCGAGAGATACTCTATAACCATCAGGGAAGTTAGCAGCAGCATCCCATTCAAGAACAGGAGTAATACTCTGGTGAATAGCTGCATCAGCTGGAGCAACTACAGTAGTCGCTAGTGGAAGGTCATTAAATGTTGTGAATGACCATACTGGAGCATTAGTAGCATTACCAATAGCATTATAAGGAACAACCTGCCAATAGTAAGTAGTACCGGCAGTAAGACCTGTATAATCAAATGTTAAGCTATTACCTGCATCAGACATGTTATATACATCTGTAGGTGGATTATCTGTACCAAGGTTTACATAGTAACCTGAAGCACCCATAACGAAATCCCACTCAAGAGTACCAGTCATAGCAACACCTGTTTCTCCATCAGTTGGAGCTACTAATGTAGCAACACCAGGGGCAGTTCCATTATCCCAGAAAGAGATGTCATCAATAGCGATGTCACTGTAATAGTTATCACCTGTTACACCACGGAATCTAACTTGAACAATATCACCAAAACCAGCTAATGGAACATCCATTGTAAGCCAGTTGTCACCTTGATCTCCGGTGATTGGTGTCATTACATCTTCATTCCACTGAGTACCATCCCAGATATCCACGTGAAGTGTACCCATTGATTCACCAAGCATGTGATACCAGAATGAACAGAATGGATTTGCAAGTGTTGTAATATCAACAGGAGGAGCAAGCAGGTCAAAACGTTGGTTTAAGTTACCTGAAGCTTCAGTGAAAACGAAGTTCCCAGCACCTGATGTATGGTCACCGGCTTGTGGACCTGTACTAGATGAAGGTGTAGAAGAACCTACACTCCAATCATTGTCATCTTCTGTTCCCTGTTCCCAACCGATAGGAAGGTCAGCACCTAAATCAAAGTTCTGAGTATATGGGAAGACAGAAACTGTATTATTGAAACCTTCACCTGTAAGGTTGATAGTGTAAGTTTGACGTGTAATATCATCTGTTACAGTGATAGTAGCAGGTAAAGGACCGTCATTTACAGGATTGAATGTAACATCAAATGTTGCACTTTCAGCAGTATTAAGAGCTAAAGGATACACATTATTATCAGTTAATGTATAGTTAGCTGTATCATCAAGAACAACAGACTGAACATTCAATACACCTGAACCTGTATTCTGCATTGAAATTGTTATAGGAGCAGAAGCAGTGTTAGTGTATAATGTACCGAAGTCATGAGTTTCAGGGTTGATCATCATCTGAGCACCAGCTGGGATATCACCGAAGTATAATCTTGTGTTAGGAATAACACTTGGAGTACCTTGAGCTGTCGGTGGAGCATTAGGATCAGGATTGTTTGCTGCACTATCAGTATAATAGTAGATAGAACGTGGGTCTGTAACAGCAGTACCAAAGAACTCTTCTGAACTACTACCATATGAAGGTTGGTTTTCTTCAACAGCAATTATAAGATTATCAGTGTTGTTATATACAAATGGAGTTGTTAAAATAAACTCAATCCAACCATCAGCAGGGATAGTAGGAAGTGGTCCATTATATACTTCTGTTAACTGAGCAACAGGAGTCCAATCATCATTGTTTGCAAAACTGCTGTTCGCAGTATGTCCCATGTAAATAACCCATTCGTTACAGTTATTAAGTGTAGCAGCATTATTATACTGATAATACACTTTCTCAATTCTTCTACCTGGAGTGTTTATTTCACTCTGAAGATAGATAGTTTGTGAGTAAGAGTAACCATAATAAGGTTCGATTGGAAGGTGATGGTTAATCTCAGTACCATTACCAATTGTAAGAACATCAGTTCCAAGAGTAGTCTGGAAAGACATTAAGTCTTCAGTGTCTCGTAAAGAAGTTGAGTTTTTAGAAACAACTTTCCAGTAATATGTAGTAGCAGTCTGTAAACCTGTTGGTGTATAAGAACCTTGGCCTGCAACAGCAGCATCAGTAACGATCTGGTTTACAGGAGGGTTTACTGTATCGAAGTATAAGTCATAAGTTTCAGCATTTGCTGCAAAGTCCCAAGTGATAACTTGATCAAGTGGTACATTAAGAGCTGCGTTAGCTGGATCTGCATTCTCAATATGTCCTGCAGACATGTCAACAGTAGTGAAATTCATACTGTTTACAGTAGCTGTAGTCGTAATAGAATTATGACAAACAACTTGCCAATAATATGTTGTAAACTCTACTAAATCAGCAGCTGGTGTATAAGAACCTGTAGCTCCGGCTGTAGCACCTGTTACAACTTGGTTGACAGGTGGATTAACTGTATCAAACAAGATGTCATAAGTCTCTGTGTTTGCACCGAAATCCCAAGTTAATGTAGGCATAAGAGCTACATCAATGGCACCACTTGCAGGATTAACGTTTGTAATCATATCAGGAGCATCTGCATCAACGATAGTACCTGTTTGATCAGCAGAGATATTGAGAGTGAAAGTTCTCTGATCTGTGCTTGCTGAATATTCATCAATACATACGTATACAGTTGTACCTGCTGCTATATCCATGATTACTTGAGAGTCAGCTGTTCCACCAGGACCATCATCATCATAGGCAATTTGAGTTAAATTAGAATCATAAATATAAAGATATCCATCCCAACCGTCGTATACAGGATGAATGTCCACATTTGTTAAATCAATAGTCGGAGTGATTTCCCACCACTCGTCTCTTCCTCTTTGTGCATTGTCATCAGTATTATCACTTAAGTCTCCGGTATCAGTATACGGTAACGCGTTAACTAATGGAGCTCCGGCTTCAGTGTTTGTACCATCTGCCAGTAAGCTAAATACCATGATTGCAACAACAAGAACTAATAGCAATTTCTTACTCATTAGATCCTCCTTATTTTTATGAAATTATTAATTAAATGCATAATATTCATTTGGTTTGAATCTCCCTATGCATTATTCCAAAACTAACTATAATCTCCTAACCTCTGCATAAATTTCGAAAACGGTAAAATGCTGTCAAATGCTTTTTATTTTATCTGCCAATAATTAATAAAGCCCTGATATAATCAGGGCTTTCTATCTTTTTAAGGGTTAATAGTTTATTTGATTTTTATCATCTTTCTTGTTTCTGTATGTCCATTAGCTTCTAACTTATAGAAGTAAATACCACTTGGTACAACATCACCTGAATCGCTCATGCCATTCCAGTTTATCTGATGCATTGAAGCAGTTTGATGGTTATCTACAAGTGTTCTCACTAACTGACCTTTAATGTTGTAAACTTTAAGGCTTACATCACCTGAGTTCTTAAGGTCATATTCGAAAGTAGAAGTTGAGCTAAATGGATTAGGATAGTTCTGTTGAAGCATGCTGTTAACAACAGGTTGTGAGTTTGTATCGTTAGATACTGAGGCAGGGATATGGAAGTCAATTGCATTCATAAGAACCTGTCCCGGTCCTGCTTGACCTTCACCTACAACTGATGAACCCCAGTCATCATCATCATGGAACATAATGAAGAGTCTGTAAATCTCATTACCATCATCATCTGTACCGATATGAATAAGCTCTTCTGATGGATAAGCATACATTGTAGTCATACCATCCCATGCAGGAACATATTCATGAGTCTCTGTGAATCCAAGATAAGCACCATCATCATCAAACCAGAAATCTTCTTCTACATTAACACCACTGAAAGCAAAAGGCTCAGTCCATGTCTCACCATTGTCTCCGGAAATAGCAACATAGATTTCAGGAGTAGATTGGTAAGGCTCCCAATATGTTAAGTTGTCACCAAGAAAGTCTCTTCCTGCTGTTGAATCTAACCATAGTGCAGCCATAACATTGTCGTCATTAGCATAAGTCATCTTGAGGTGATTTAAGTTAAAGAACATAGCTTCTTCATGACTATCACTATCCCAATGTTGGAAAGGCCAGATTGTATCATATTTAAGATTACCATATCCTTCAACATCCGGAGTTATACCATCATCTACACCATCGTATGTTCCGTCATCCCAGTATGCGTCATAAGCACCATCTGCATCCATGTCCCAAGGTACATAATGTTCACCTTCTGCAAGACTTTGTGGGAAAATATCTACAATTTCAAGTGTTTCATTCATTGGATCAAAAATCATGTCTTTAAGGTTGTGGAAATAGTAATAATAACTATCTTCTGAAGTTACGATACAATAGGTTACAGGTAAATGGATTCTACCCATATTATCAAAAGCTGCATTGTTGTGTGAGCTATTTACGATATCCCAATGCAAGTCATAAGGTACATTATTTTCATCATCCATGAAGAGGTATTCATTGTTTGCATTCTGAGGATTTGCTAAAGGCATTTCAATGTCAAAGCTAACTGTACGCCATTCTGTTTCCGGGTTACAATAATCATCATGAATAAATACATCAAATGATGCTTCTTCAGGAGCAAGATCACCAAGGTGAGTTCCTATGTAGAAGATTTTCCCTTCGTTTTCACCTTCACCAATGATGAAAGAGTAGTTAGGGCGACGCCATTCGTTTGTATCAACATTCCAAGCATCGATAGTAGGGATACTTGTATAGTTCCAGGTTAGCTCAAGACCGAAGTCAATGTCATCAGAAGTATAGTCAGCAAAAGCAATATAAACATTCTCAACTGCTTGCGCTTCACCACTTGTTTCGCTAATAACTGAATGTGAAACTGTGTTCTTTGCCATTATATAAGCACGGTTATAGCCTCCACCTAATGGTGATGCACCAACCTGTACACCAGGCCAGATAAATTCATTATCATCAAAACCATTAGTGTTTGTTGGGTTATCCATTACCATGAAAGCATCACTTGGAATTCCTGGGATACCTGCAAAGTAAGGGTCATAACCAACTTTAACATCAGCAACATCATCAGCACCGATTGAGTGCCAGCTCATAATCATGTGACCAGCTTCATCAAGATCCATTGATGGATAACCTTCCCATTGGTCAACACCTGTGAATAAAAGCGGATCAGTAGTCGGACCATTGTCATCCATCCAGCCGTAATAAACACGTCTATTGCCTGATGCAGATGGTTTTGACATAAAATTGTAGAACCAACCACCACCGGCAACACTATCTTCTTGTCTGCGGATAGGGATATTGCTATATCCGGCAATCATGTAATCATAATAATTAGATCCATGAATTGCAACAGGGTTAAAAGGCATCTCCCAAGTAATTCCACTGGCATTGTCTCTTGCCATTGGACGACTAGCTTGGAAAAGTGGTTTACCATCAGGTAATGGTTTAAGATTGTTGTCTGCACTCATTCTGTCTGCGGTCAGAGTCAGGATGAGAGTAAATAATAAAACGAATAGAGTAAACTTCTTCATTTTTCCTCCCAATTTTTCGTATAAGTTTTAAATTAACATCTAATTACATATAATGTATGCATTGATGTCAAGAAATTATTGTTAGTTACCACCATTACGGTCATCTTAATTTCGAAGTAATGAGACTTAGCTATAATATATATATCTTTTTAGCATACAGATGTTCACCTTTAGCTTACGAACTGATCATGATGTTCCTTGTCCCTCCTTACACTTAAACTTGCAATAGTGGGAACCTTTAAATCCGTAGTTGTTATGACTTGACCCTTGTTTCTCTCTCATTTCCCAGCAGTAATTCTTAGCAAACCCTTAGGCAACTCTTGGCCAATTCTTGGCCAATCCTTGGCCTAATTACTAAGTAATTGGTAAGTTATTACTGAGATATCGCTATCATAACGGTAATTATTACTGCTGGGACTAGAACGAGAAGTGTAGCAAATGATTTACTTAACTTCTTATGATAGACAGTTGTAAGTTAGTCTCTTAGTGTTAAAAAAGAGTTTAAGATTCTAAAGAGTTTGAAACTAGAGATTATGCAATAAATACACGTGTCGTTACTTATAATGCTTTCTCTCAAATTTTCACATAGAATAGAAGCATATCCTCACCCGGAACAGCATCATAGGCATTGGTAACTACCTTTCTTAATTCAGCTCCCTGTTTGAAATAGAATTTCAGAGCTCCCACATTGTTGTTCTGCGTCTCAATCTTAAGCTCTTTGCAACCTTTTGCTTTTGCCCAAGCTTTCGCAGCATCAAATAGTGCTCTCCCAACCCCTTTCCCTCTATGTTTAGGTGCTACTCGTAAGTCCCAGAGTACAGCTAATTCACTGCTACCTTCCAGCATATTCACACCATTAGTATTGTATGCGATTAAAGCTGAACCTATTATCTTATCATCTTCGTGAGCGAATAGTAATCCCCAATTCTGCATATCAAATTCTTTTGCCCAATCCATAGGATGATTATCTGGGATAGAATCATAGTCTTTGATATATGGTTTTTCTATCGACTCTTCAATGAAGCAATATTCATCAGTTGTAAGTTTGAATCTGCACACAGACTTTACCTCAAAGGCAATAGAAACTTCATGTATGTGCATAACATCCGATATTGGTCTTTCACTAATAGTCATTTTAACTCCTATGATTGAGTAAAGAAAAAGGGCAGACATTGTCTACCCTAAATATTAAGACACTTAAATTAGAAGTCAGCATGGCTCCCTGCTTGCGAGCTAGTCATCTTACTATGGTCCACAAATATCAGTTTATTTGTTAAAGGGAATAAGGGAGGAGGGGTTGAAATGAATCTCGAGTCGAACATATAATATGTATCATAACCTTCTCCTGCTGATGTACAGTTTCCACCATATTGGGCAATTCCTGTGAAATCTTCATCATTGAACATCCAAACATTTTGGGTTCTATTGAGATTCTGGTAATTCGAGCGATGTACATAGCCTTTTCTTCTTTGAGCAACTGAACCAAAAAGGTGAATAGTTCCTCGTTCACCGGCATATTGATTTATGTCATTAGGTCCTTCGGGATATAGTGGATTATAGAACGGGAAGTCCAAATCTCCGGGCCAGTTATTGTTTATTGTTGAGCTACTATAATCAATTATATCTCCATATCCTGTAGGAGTGTAGCCGTTGACGTTCGATAAGCCCTGAAGGTCGGGATATGCAACGTTCTTAGTGAATACAGTATCCATCTCGGGATCATAGATTTCAGTAAAGCCGATAGAAGGCGTTGAAGCATGTGGGTGTTGATACTCAAATGTAAATCTTCCATCATAGTTAGGGTTACTATTCCCATCTCCAAGAGCACATAAAGCAGCATAGATGTAAATATCATCACTGTTAGGGTGTAAGCGATGATATATCCCACCATCTATTCCCGCTAATAAATCCGGCATGCCATATTTGATAACGATACTCTCCTCTGATATCAAACCAACTCTGTCGCTATCATTATGATGCATAACATCGTCCGGAAACTCTCCCATTGCTGTTCCATCTAAAAGGATATCTCCTGCGATAAACAAAGTGTCAGTACAAGCCCAAGTCTGTGCACCAGAGAAAGTGCCATCTATCCATAACTGTGCATTTTCTATCAAAACTCCTCCACCATTCGGACATGTTACAGAACATGAACTCCAAATAGTATCCTTATGAGTCATTCTATTAAACGCAGAACGGTCTCGAACGTATTGATACGGGTTCTGAACTCCATCTGATGCTGTCCATGTGCCAACTTCAGGTACCAGATTAAACAAAGTATCTATTCCAGCGTAAACTATTGTCCCCATATAACCTTCTGTAGATGCTCCAAATGATCTAATATATAATATATCCCCGGAAATATCAATTACAGTTCCAAGCATTCTAATATCATCTGCACTATTCGGGAAAGGGATAACTTCCGCATTTTCCTGATACCCGTCTCTAAAGATTTGATCCATAGGACCGGCACCATTATACCAATTTAAATCACCTGCCATAGACACCTTACTAAAGAAACAGGGCCATGGACCATTGTATTGGTTATTACCACCATTCTGAACAGCAATATCACCATTAGTGTGTAATTCTCCATAGACAACATCATTTCCCCAGAAACAAGCTTGAGTGTTGTTTACTGTTAACTCAGAATCTGTAAAGTAATGAATCCCGGCAAGATTCAGACGTCCAACTTCGGCATAACTATATCTATCCACACGTGTTCTTAGCCTATTGAAAACTCCTTTTGAGTTGCTAATTCCACATTTAAGTTCATAACTCATCACACCTTGAGCAGTGGATGTTTTAGGTTTTATCTCTGAGTTAGTATAGTAAGTCCTGTCATAGTTCTTTGCTTTGATGTTAACGCGTCGTTCAGGTAAAACCATTCCACTAATTGTGTCTGTATTACTAAGAACAGTGTAGCACCTTTCAATCTCAGAACGTAGTAATATCCGTTCCTGTTCATTTGAAATAGTTAAACCAAGATGTGCATGGTCAGTTTTTGCAATAAGAGCTAATGATGTAGCTGAGATGATTGCGATTATAGCTACAATAATAGCTAAAGAGATAGAGCCTTGCTCATTTGACAAATGTTGCATGATTCCTCCAAAAGATAATATACAGTTTTAACACTGTTTTCTTTTGCAGGATTTAATCAGAAAGACTATGAATCCTTCAGATTAAATCCTAACATACAAAACTTTACATACATTCTGTATTATGTCAATCTTTTTTAATATTATTCTGAGTTCTGATTCTCGTTTCAGAAGATTTAGACTCTATGTTCTTTCATTCCTCCATCATAATAAGTGATTAAAAGTAGACCGAATTTTGAGAGTCTCTTGGGCCTTTCTGGGGGTAGAGCATAAGAGAGTGATAAGATTCTGAGTAGAAATTGATACAAATTGGTGCTGAATTATGAAGGAGCAATGATAGATAAGTTTAATACATGTCTCTAAAGATTTAACCATATAGAACTTGACATTTATTGGGAAATTTTGATTATTAAATGTTATTTTTAGGAGGAAGAATGCGAAAGTCTGCAAGGTTAATTTATATAACTTTATTTCTAATTAATATATGTTCTCTTGGAGCAGTTGTACAGGTTAGTGGAGAAATAAGCTCAACTACTACATGGAGTAACAATACATATTGGGTAACCTCTGATGTTACGATTCCACAAGGTGTTACTCTAACTATAGAATCGAATGTGAAATTTACACCTAATACTGAAATGATAGTTGAAGGTACACTATACATCCCATCCTCGAATCAGGTGCATCTGACCAGTATCAATGACGATAGTGTTGGAGATTATATCCCTATTTCAAATGGTAACCCGGTAGCAGGTGACTGGGATGGAGTGTTGGTAACTCAAGGGAGTATTGAAGCTCATGATACCTGGATTGGGTATTGTAACTCAGGGATTAGAGCTCTTGATAGTGCAGTACACCTGACAACTACAACATTTGGGACTTGTGATGTTGCACCATTATATTTAGAAGATAGTAGTTTCAACAGTTTAATCGGTTGTGATTTCTCTGCAGCAAACTATGGTGGTCCAATAATAACAGGAGACATTTATAACAGTGTTTCAGTATTTACAGATAGCTTCCCTTGGATATTCTTCCAGAATACAGAGTTTCATTATCCGGTTGAGTTTGATTCGGGTGCAATAGCGAAGATGTGGGATTCAGCAAACGTCAAATTTAGCGGAGGTTTAATTACTCCTTTTGACTCAAGCATTAACATAACATTCACATCACTAAAAGATGATACTGTTGGTGGAGACACAAACGGTGATGGAAATACAACTTCTCCCGCTCCCGGTGATTGGGGTACTGTATATATAGTTGGTGAGGAATCAGATAATCCTTCAGAAGATGTTGATCTTAATTATGTAAACTTTAAATATGGTGGTGGAGATAACAATAGCGCTATGTTAGCAATATGGTGGAATTTCGATATTAATATCGTAAATCATTGCAGTTTCTCACACAGCCTTACTAATGGCATTAATATAGATGGTACTCTAATGTATCACTATCCTCTTTCTAGTATAACATACTGCTATTTTTATAACAATCAAGAAGATGCCGTTGAACTCAGTAATGGTATTATTACTAACTCGAATTATAATACCTTTGTGGATAATGGGGTTAACGGGGTCACGCTTACAGGTCAATTTCGCAGTACATCACGGTTAAGACCATATCATGTTTGGGTCTTTGAATCTCCTTTAGAGTTTGAAGATATCAATGTTGAAGATGGAGCAATCATAAAGGTAAAACCGGGCAATCCATTAAATATAATGGGTGAAGTAGATATGAGTTGGAGTACCGGTGATACATTTGTTAATATTACAAGCTTAAAAGATGATAGTGTCGGTGGAGATACTAACAATGATGGAGATGCAACTTCTCCTGCTCCCGGAGATTGGAGTGGCTTGCATTTTGATGGTCTTCCTGCAGGGCACAGCTTCATTGCAAGTGTGGAACTGGACCATGTGAAAATTAAGTATGCAGGTTTGAATAATACTCCAGCTGTTCATATAGATGATAGATTCACATCATTTAACTTTGATAATGTTGAGATTAGTCATGCATTAGGTACCGGTTGTAAAGTTGAGTCACCGGATCCTGTATTCAATACTTGTACATTATATGATAACTCTACAGGGATTGAAATTATTGGTGAGGAACCTTCTGTTGTTGACTGTGTTTTTAGGGATAACGATTTAGGTGTTTCTATATCAAGTAGCACAATGGCTTGTTTAACTAATCCTTACTTCTATAATAATCAGATGGCAGTGAAACTTTACTACTCAGATCTAACACCTACCACTAACTTCAGCTTTCCTGAAGGTGTGGCAAACATAGTTTTGATAGGTGATATAGGTGACAATGCTGTTCTGTATGCCGATAATATTGATTACTATGAACTGTGGTCAGATGTTTATGCGGATGAATTGACTATTGAACCAGGTGTTACTGTTCTTGGAGAAAGCAGTACAAATGCATCTTTAAGTGTTCTTACAAGTCTAACTGCAATTGGAACAGAGACAGAGCCAATAATCTTTTCAAGTTTGGAAGCCTGGGATGGAACTCCTAATCCCGGTGACTGGGAAGGTCTGAAACTATCAGCTGATGCAACTGCAGACATAGCTTATACTTCAATCAACTTTGCAGGAGCAGATGGGCAGGCACTGCTGTGTAATAATAATGTTACACTTAATATGGTTAATTCATCTATAAGTAATAACTCGACTGTTGGACTCAAAGCTTCTTTCCAAGCACCCAATCTGCAAAACTGCTCGTTTGCTAACAATGGAACTTCTGCTATTCAACTCTTTTCAGGTTCAACAGAGAATATTATAGACTGTTCTTTCAATAATAATGTCTATAGTATCTTCCTTGAAGATAGTGAACTCACAGGTTTAGCCGTTAATGATAATCAGTTCTCATCTACAGACTATATTGGTGTTCAGGGTTGGTTAGCTGATCCTGCTGTGCTTGATGTGGTTGGAACTGAATATATCCTTAATGGAGCAGTCATGGCTTATGATGTAAACATTAATCCTGATGTGATAATCAAAGCTAATTCAGGTAGTAGCTTGAGTATTAGCGATGGAAACCTTTCAGCAATTGGAGATATAAACGCCCCAATTACTTTTACCTCTATTTTTGATGACTCTGTAGGTAACGATGTTTTGGGAATAACTCAGAATCCATCTGAAGGGGATTGGGGTGGAATAATCATAAATCCGGATAATGTTGCAGGTAATACAGAAGCTCATATGAGCTTCGTGAAACTCGCTTATGCTGAAACCAACATAACTTTGAATAATACTCTTAACTCATATCTACATGACTGTACAGTTTTAAATAGTCAGAACGCTGGAGTAGCTATCAACAATGGTTTCCCTGTTTTAAGAAGAACTGAGATTTATACCTCAGATGCGCCTTGCCTAACTATTGCTGGTTCTGCTTTGCCAAACCTTGGAGAGAACAGTCAGTTTGCGAAGGGTGACAACACCTTTATGCGTGAAAGTGAAAACGGATATATCCTTGAAAACAGTACTGCCAATATAATTCAAGCATATTTTAATACATGGGGTTATGAACTGGATCTTGATGCTCGAATACTTGATGATGACGAGTTTGCATCCTTGGGTGAAGTGTTATGGGAGCCCAAGAATCTTTATGTTGTTGAGCATTCAGGAAACATATCTGAAGATACTATTTGGGAGGCTGATGTTGTAAGAATCAATAGCAACATGACTATTGATGATGGTGTAACACTTACTATTCCACAGAATGTTATTGTTGAGTTTCAAGGAAACTACAGTATAGATGTGGAAGGCTCGTTGATTGCAGAAGGTTCTACTGTATACCCTATTACTTTCACAATTGCAGACACAACAGGATGGCATGACTATACTCAACCGGAAGCAGGTGGATGGGGTGGTATACATCTCAGTAATAGCACTGATTCAGCAGTATTCAATCACTGCCAATTTGAGTATGCAAAGAGAGTTAACTTCGATAACTATGATTGGCAAGATGGGCAAACCGGTGGTGCACTATACATTACAGGTACTCCGAATCTAACTTTAACAGAATCTACTTTCGAGTATTGCTTTGCCTTTAAAGGTGGTGCGATTGCTCTTGAAAACAGTTCTGTAAATGTAAGTGTCTGCCTATTTATGAATAACCGAAGTGTGAGTGATGCCGGAGCTATCTATATCAATAGTGGAATGCCTACGATACAGGATTGTTCCTTCACTTCTAATCGTACCCATTTCCATCAGGGCTTTGTTGGTTTCCGAGGTGGTGCAATTGCATCATTTAATAGTGAAGCTACTTTAACAAGTAATACATTCAATAGTAATATTGCTACTCGTTATGGTGGTGCAATATACACTAATACTGATATATCATCTATTACAAGCAGTACTTTCACAGGTAATAGGGCCCAGAAAGGTGGTGCTTATGCATCTGAAGCTTCTGATAACACTATCCAAACGAATGAGTTTATCACTAATGAAGCTACAAACGATGCAGGTGGTGCAATCTGGGTTTCAGGTAACTCTGACACAGTAGTCTATAACAACTTCTTTGATAGTAATACTGCTACCCGATATGCCGGTGCTATCTATCTTGATCAATGCTTTGCGAATGGTGATTTACAGATGTTTGGTAACATCTATGATAGCAATTCAACATCTTATGCAACAAGCTACGGTGGAGCAGTTTATGTTCTTTCCTGTGATTTTGAGTTAGCAAATGAAACCTATTGGAATAACAGTAGTGTTAATGGTGGGGCAATAGTATTTTCATATTCAGGTTCACCCACTGTCAGGAACTCCATTCTTTGGGATAATACAGCTACTGCAGGTGATGAAGTTTGGATTGCTTCGGACAGTGTGAATCCTTATTTCATTAATTGCAATGTTCAAGGTGGTGTAAGCGAGTTTGGTGGAAACGGTGCCGGAGTGAATTATCCTACAGGTCATTTTTACGGTTCTATTTCAGAAGACCCTGAGTTCATTGACACGACTATTGATTTTTCATTCACAAGACTTTCACCATGTATAGATGCAGGTAGCCGTAATGGTTTGGTCCCTCTTACAAGTGATATTTACGGTAATAACCGAACAATAAACAACCACATAGATATTGGAGCTGTTGAGTTTGATGGCACTCCTCTAAGAGCTGATTTTACCTGGTCACCTGATAATGGAGTACAACCTTTAATTGTTGATCTACAAAACACATCAATTGGTAATCCGACATCACTTGAGTGGGTATTCTTTGGTGATAGATCAGGAACAGAAACAATCTTCACAGAATTAGGTGAACAATCAAGAACTGTAAGACTTACAATATCTGATGGTACTTATACTGTCTCTAAGACTGAGACAATAACTGTTAATGTAGTTGCAGACAGTGAATTTGACAACATCACAAGGGCAGATATCATAGCTTATGAAAACTATCTTACAACGAACCCAATCAATGAAGGTAATGATGCGGGAATGTATGAAGAGGGTACAATCATATACTGTAAAACAGATCAGAATAGATATGCTAAACTGAAAGTACTTAGGACTGACAACCAGCTAAAAGTACGTTGGCATACTTTCGATGATAATGGAAACATTTATGCTTCAGGTATGATTGAGTCATTGAACATGACTGATGGGATTGACCTAGATGGAGGTACAAACTCCAATGGTTGGGATATGATGTACTATTACAATGATCAGATTATACCAATTAACTCTGCAGTACTTAATGTTGAGCCTTACACAGACATTGAAATTCCGATTAGTTCGATAACAGAAGCTCATTACGAGAACTCAATGCTTAATTTACCTTTCCAAATAGACAATGATGGTACTGCCAATTTAGATTATACAGTGATCGCATCCTCAGGCTCAGTAAGAGCAACAAGGACAGAAGGTGAACTACTTGAAACTGTTAATCTCATGGATATGTGGAACAGTAAAACCGGTATGGCTTACGCTGAGGGTGATATCTATATTGTTGGTCTTACACCAATGTATTCATGGGGACTAATGAAAATAGATACTGACACGCAGATGGTGACAATCATTGCTGAGTTTTTCCAGTTCGTACCCAAAGGCCTTGCCTGGGATGGCTCAAACTTCTGGGTAGGAAACGAGAATGGTTCAATCCTTCCATATGACATAAATGGAGTTAGTAGTGGTTCTGCAGTGCAGTTAGGTTCAGGTCAGCTATATAGTTTTGCTATAACCTGGACAGGTTCTGAGTTCATTGCCTGTGATTATGATGCCCCAAATCCAACAATCTATGGCTTTGATAACTCAGGTGCTCAACAATGGTCAGCAAGTCTTACAAGTGGTCACTCAATTAAAGGTTTAGAATGGGTACAGGGACACAATAGATTATGGGCGGTTGGAACTAATATGGGCACTTACAGTAGTCACATCTTCAGTATGGAAATAAGCGGAACACAAGCAACTTATCAATCCGGTTGGGATGTACAGTTCTCAACATTGGCAGGAGCTATTGCACATGATGGAGCAGATCTATGGCTTATAGCTGAGTTCGATAGTGCAATGTATAGAATCGATGATGGACTAACTGAGTCTCAAGATGCAGGATGGCTTTCTGTTTCACCTGCTTCAGGGACAATCTCACCAGAGAGTAGTGCGGATTTAAACATTACTATTAATCCGGAGAATCTGGTTGAGGGTAGTTATGACGGATCCATTATCATTCAGTCTAACGATGAGTGGAACCCATTGATAACTATTCCTGTTGCATTTACATATCAACCGGGAAGTGTCGGAGTCCCTCTGTTAACACTATCAATAGAAAATGGGAATGCTACTCTAAATTGGGATAATGTTGCATTAGCAGATTCTTATAACATAGAATCAGCTCCAAGTCCAAATGGCCCTTGGACAACTGAAGTGGCTAATTATAACACTACACAATGGACTACTCAGGCAAACGAAGACAAGAAGTTCTGGAGGGTTAGAGCTGTTAGAAATAGCAGGAATCGAATGTTCAGAAGAGGTAGGTAATCTATAGCCTACAGCAAGTATAAGGGCATAGTTTTCTATGCCCTTCTCTATATAGATACATAAATAGACTCCCTTTTCTCTTGGAACTTCAAATACTGGAAATAACATGTCATCAACTAATTACAAACTTACATCTGAGCCTTTGGAACGAAATTAGCATATTATAACTGTATCATTCTTACGGAGGTTTAGTATGCATAAGATTTATGTATTAGTCATTTTAGCTCTATTAATGGGAGCTTTGTTTTCGACAGAAGAACTGCAACTTGTAGGCACTATGAATTACCCTCAAATATCAGATAGGGCGGCGTCATTCGCAGATTGGCTCTTGATAAAGGGATTGGACCAGTTAGGTGATGTGAATAATGATGGGTATGATGATTTTCTTTATCCAATCATTCATGGGAACAGCTTCGATATTGCTGTATGGTATGGAGGTCATACAATCAGTAATGAACCTGATGAAATCATCAATGTCCAGAGCAACCCCCCAATGCAAGCTGCAATAAGTTGGAGATCAGATATTAATGGTGACAGCATTAGTGACTTGATTATTAACAAGCACACTCCTGTTCACTCTACTGCATTCTTTACTTATGGTATCTTTACTAATGATATGGGGCATGATGAAACATTTTCATTCTCTCCAACCAATAGATATGACTTATATCTTCCCGGAGACATCAACGGAGATGGAATTGAAGATATAGTAGCTCATAGTGAGAATACAGACGACTATATTGGTCATGTTTGGATTAAGTTTGGGTCTAATTCAATCTCTCCAGGTGTTGACATTGATATTGCCGGTAACGAAGATTGGGAAATCCTGGAAAACAACTACAGTGTTGGAAGGCATGTCTTTGCAGGTGATGTTAATGGAGACGGTATCAATGATCTGTTTTACTCAAAGTTCACTAACCAAGTTATGGAGTACAAACTGCTACTTGGGGGAAGCAATATTGGGGCAAATGAAATAGACTTCACATCAAATATATGGAATGGTATGGCTGATGGTGATTTCAATGGTGATGGTTTCAATGACGTTGTAGCCAACAATCAGACTATGGATTTGTT
This sequence comes from Cloacimonadales bacterium (SeqCode), assembly GCA_963677495.2. Lineage (GTDB taxonomy): Bacteria > Cloacimonadota > Cloacimonadia > Cloacimonadales > JAFGVF01 > Zophobacter. The sequence continues at coordinate 249,371 of CAXXOU010000003.1, read as the reverse complement.
AATCTATTATGGATCTCCGGACAATACTCTTAGAAGTGAAACTATTTGTACAAATAGTAGCAAAAGTCGCTATCAATATACCCACATGTTCTACTCCGATGTGAACACAGATGGTTATGATGATATTGTTGTTGAAGATATGTCATCCCAAAACATTCTCATCTATCTTGGAGGTAACCAACTTAATGATCAACCCGATTATACAATTCCTATGTCAGATGAGATTGAATATTTCAGAGGAATTGGTATGGATGCAGGAGATATGAATGGTGACGGTTATAATGATATTATTCTGAACTATGGAGGAGACAGCTCTATCTTGCAAATTTGGTCTCTTTTGCCTGTTTCAAACAATGAAAATGTGCAACAAGTAGTTAATGAAGTTTCAAACTATCCTAATCCATTTAACTATCAAACCGTCTTTAAAACCAATGGTTCAATAAATCAGCTTAAAGAGATACAAATATTCAATATTAGAGGAGAACTTGTACGTACTCTAGATACTAGCAAAGGTAATGTTCATTGGGATGGTTGTGATAAATCAGGTAAATCTATGTCAGCAGGCATATATTTTTATAGAAATATTTCTGAGTATGGTGTTAGTAACTCAAAGAAGATGTTGAAAATTAAGTAAATATTCGATTTAGTTACACCACAGTTCTTATAAGAACTAGTGAATTTAATAGATTATAAGGGCATAGTATCTATGCCCTTTATGAATAAATAAACCTATAAAGCTTTAAAGCAAAGATGATTGTGAATGCACTCTCTACTGATAAAGAGATGTAATAAGCCCACGAAGTGCGGCCATATTTAACTCTTATGAAGATATGAAGCGGAATGAATATGAGTATTATCGAAGATAGTAATACCTCAAATCGAAGAAAGATAATGTTAACAATTAAAAGAATAGCTATCATTATCGAGGTAGCTAAATAGAATTTATCGGGATTAGGTAGTTTCATATTATTCTCCATTAGTTAATTAACTCATACTTCTAAAAACATATACTGCCATAGCTATAATCAAAGCTCTATTGAAATATATAAAAAAAAGATTTAGTTTTGGGTACTTCTTCGTAACAAAGTATAGTACAATTTCTAAAGTTAATCCACCCATGATTACATATGTAAATACGTCACGTTTGCCCATGAAAAGAGCTATCGAAAAACAGAAAAATAGAATTATATTAACAACAAACCTTATTTTTTGTTTATCTTCCATCATACCTCCAACTTAATTAACACTATCTTTTGTATAAAAGTAACCGAATCTGTTTGCAATTGATAAAAATAAACTCCTGAAGAAACTTTGTTCCCATAACTATTTAATCCTGTCCAGATAATTCAGTGATGTTTTCATGCACCCAGTAAGGATTATGAGTTTCAATAAAGTTAAATCTTATAATAAATAAAAGGTATATTTATTCCTCTATACTTTCACTAACCTCATGCCCATTAGTTTTGTAAACTCTATTGCCCTCTTTGACGACGTAAATGCCACCTACAATTAGAAGTATAGCAAAAAAAACTATCCTAAACTGGGGGAATTTGATTCTTATCACCAAGGTTACAGCCAGCACAGCAAGGGTAATCCATGCATAAGTTACGTGCCAACCTAAAGTGATATTAGATATAGCTCTTACTACAATAAACAAAGAGATAACTATCTGAAACACATTTCTTTTCATTATAGCTCCTTTCACACCAAACATTAGTTAATACCTAAATAGTTATCTCCTATATTTCTGTCAATTAATGATAAAAGAAGAGACGCTCATGAGAACGTCTCTTCGTGTCTATATGGCAAGAGGATTGCGTTTACTTATTGAGGACAAATAAACATCCATTTTATCCCATAGTTATCTTCTATTGCACCCATGTAGTCACCCAGAACTGAGGTTCGATTTTCATGGTTTCTTTACCTTTAGTCAGCATCTTATCAAATGCTTTCTGCATTTCGGGGAGGCTGTCGAAATTTACGCAGAATTGCACTTTAGCACTAACATCTTCGATATTCTCATGTGTGTCAGATGCCATGATTGTACCATTTGGAAGTTTAAGAGTCATATGCATGACCTTTTGTTTAAACTCTTCAGGTACAGGCATTGGAGCACCATCATATCTTTCGATTCCGAGTATTTCACCGTTGAAGCAATCCTTATAGAAGTTCATTGCTTCTTCGGCATTGCCTTTAAACATTAAGTATGGGAATAGATCTTTCATATCATATCCTTACAATCTAAACTGTTTTGTATCAACTCTTTTAGAACATCCTCATTGATGTCTGATAATTTGTTAATATATATACAAGATTTACCGTGTTTATGCTTACCAAGCCTTTGCAGTAAATCTGATGATTCGTCATAATAATGCATGGAGTAGAAGGAGATCGCCTTTTTACGTGGAGAGAAACCAACTTTGAACCAGTCCAATTCTCTACCACTGGCGTATTTGAGATGTACGTCACTAAAACCTATTATGCTATCGCCCCACATCTTTGGCTCTTCACCACTAAGCTCTTTCATTAGCTCAAGTAATCTGTAAGAATCCTGCTTCTTTTGCTCTGATTCAATTGATTCGATAAATTCTATCACACTAGCACTGTTTGCTTTAGTCTTGAGTTCTGCCATCGCTTTTCCTCCTATTGTAAAAATAGTATAGAGTTTTAATAGGAATTGCCAACAAGAAAATTGTCCTGTACTGAATGAAAACACATTCGATAAATTTGAGATTTCGAGATTCAATTCTTTATCATGTTTATTCCTTCCCTTTTATGCTCCCTCTAATCCCTGCAGTAATTCTTGGTAAACACTTGGTAAACCCTTGGTAAACCCTTGGTAAACCCTTGGCCTATTCTTGGCCTAATTGCCAAGAATTTGCCAACATATCACCAAGCATAAACCAGTTTGGAATCACTAATTACTGCTGAGAGAAGAATGATGGGTGGGAGTAGAATTAGTCTGATGGAAGTCTGGAATAAATGGTGAAATCTCACCCAACTCTCCCTTGCACCTCCCTTGCTCTTTTCTTGGTTTTGCAAGAGAGAACCAAGGGAAAGGCAAGGGAAACCCAAGGGAGGTAGCTTAATTTTTGGGAAAATCGAATTAGTGTCGGAAAAGAGAATGTCGTGGGGAGAGCTGAAAGGTTGAGAATATTTATAGTTGATAGTTGTATAAATTCAGAAGAACTCCTTTAAGGGTTGTGTGACAAGACGCACCAACACAGTTGATACACTCCATAGCTTTGCGTTCAACTCGTTAATTAGTATGAATTCGAGCTAATGATTGTGCTCTTCATAGTTTCGGGACAAGACGCACCAACATAGATGGTGCACTCCATAGATTGGGGTACTATCGTTGTGGTGCAAGTCCAAATTAGCTAAAACATTTGACAAGATAGAATACTCTGGAAAATTATTATTTTCTTAGTGAATATATACTTCCCAATTATAGAATTGGGCTTAATATAAGCTTATTTGCTTGGTAATATTGATAAATGGAGTTATTATGAAGATATTAATTACAGGTGGAGCAGGATTTATTGGTTCTCATTTAGCTGAAAAATTATTGGCACAAGGACACAAAGTGCATGTGCTTGATAATCTTTCAACCGGTAGACTTGAAAACGTTGCTCATTTAAAGAAAAACCCTAACTTCTCAATTACAGTTGGAACTATTCTTAATTTAGAGCTTATGGATAAGCTTATGAATGGTTGTGATCAAGTATATCATATGGCCGCAGCAGTTGGAGTAAAATATATTATTGAAAATCCACTTCTGTCATTACAGACAAATGTTGTGGTAGTGAGTACGTGCTTGAACTTGCAAATAAGTATAAAGTCAAGGTTCTCGTAACATCTACAAGCGAAATATATGGCAAAAGTGACAAGATACCTTTTTCTGAGAAAGATGATAGACTACTAGGTTCTACTCACATCAGTAGATGGGGCTACAGTACTGCAAAAGCTGTTGATGAATTCTTTGCTCTTGCTTACCACAGAGAAAAAAAGCTTCCTGTTGTTATCGTTAGATTATTTAATACAGTTGGACCACGCCAGACAGGTCAGTATGGTATGGTAGTACCAAAGTTTATCAAAGCAGCTCTTCTTGAACAGCCAATGGTTATTTATGGAGATGGCAAGCAATCAAGATGCTTCACTGATGTTGATGATGTAAGTAGTGCATTAATCAAATTGATGGAAACTCCTGAATGTGAAGGTGAGATCTTTAATGTTGGTAGCACAAACCCAATCTCAATTGAGGCATTAGCTCATAAAGTTAAAGAGATGGTTGGCAGTAACTCTAAAATTGAGCACATGGCTTATGAAGATGTTTTTGAAGAGGGTTTCGAAGATATGCGTGACCGTATGCCGGATATCTCTAAGATTGCTGAATACATAGGTTACGAACCTAAACATGACTTGGATTCAATTATTACGAGGATTATCGAATATTATGAGAAATAGAAAAGTTCTCAACCTTATTTTACTTTTTGCAATAGCTGTATCACTGCTCTCAGCTTTACCAATAACAGTGAATGTTGTGGGATATGTTAGACAACCCGGTGTTGTTATTATGGATAATAATAATCGAGTCTCTGACGCAATCTTTATGGTCAACCAGCTTCCAAATGCTTCTTTGATTAGTGAAAGAGATAATGAGCTCTATACCGATCAGGACATGGAGAAGTTGCTTGATGCACAAGAAGAAGAGGTAATGGCGACTATTCAAAATGAAGAAGAAGCTCCTCAAGCGTATAGTAAGACCATTATTGATCAAAAGGTTCTTAACTTTGATAATCTTCCAAGTAAGATGTCATTAAGAAGAATCAAACTCACAAGAGCTAGTGGTGAAGAGACACTTGATCTCATGCGTTATTTCCGTTTGGGTGAGACTGAACAGAATCCATACTTAATGGATGGTGATGTGATTTTTGTTCCTTGTAAAGAGATGGAAGTTAGTCTTAATGGTAGCTGGAATCAGGTTCAGAAGCTTGAATTACTTCCAGGTGACAGACTCTCAACTATTGCTGCTCTTGGTTTAGGTTTGAGTCTAGATGCTGACCCCAATAGATCATTTATCTATAGATTTACAGAAGATATGACAGCAAGAGAAACACTACCTGTTAATCTAGTCGATGCGATTAACAACCCCGGTAGCTCAAGTGATATAGAAATCAAGCATGGTGATGAGATCTATGCTTTCAAACGTCCAAATTATGTAGGAAGAGAATATATCACAATTGAAGGATTAGTGAAATATCCGGGAAAATACCCTATAAATGGTGGTTTGATTAGTCTGTTGGATGTTCTAGAACTTTGTGGTGGTCCATCTGAACGTGGTGATATGAAATTAGCTTATGTATTAGATCCCAATCTAAATACAATAGAAGATGAAGACTATTTGCGTCTTAAAAGAATGTCAACCGGTTCAATGACAGATGCAGAATACGGTTATTACATCTTAAGACTTCGTGAGATGAAGGGTAAATACTCAGTAGATTTAAACAAGCTTTGGGAAACCAAAGATGAAGCATATAATACTTACATTAAGCCGGGCACATATATCTATGTTCCGGAGAAGATGGATAAAGTAATAGTATCAGGTCATGTTAAGAATCCCGGTTTATACGATTTTGAAGAGGGTTTAACCTGGAAGGAATGGGTTGAAAAAGCCGGTGGCAAAATTAGAAATAGCAAGCTTAGACGTTCTAGAATAGTTGATGCTAGAACAGGACAATGGATTAAACCAAAGAAAGATACTGTTGTTCATGCCGGTGATATGGTCTTTGTACCGCAAGCACAAGAACGTTCTCTCTGGTCAGATACACAGAAAGTAATAGCATTTACATCACAGATAATAACAATATTCTTAGGAATAAATTCGCTAACAACACAATAAAACATTCTATTAGGAGTCATAAATGAAAGTCCCATTACTTGATTTACACGCACAATATGAGCCTATCATGGGTGAGATTAGAAAAGAGATGGATAAGGTTTTTGAAAGTCATTGGTATATTCTCGGACCAAGTGTTAAAGAGTTTGAAGCAAAAGTACAAGGTTACCTATCTGCAGAGTATGCGATTGGCTGTGCTTCCGGTACAGATGCTCTCATTCTTGCTCTAAAAGCATTGAATATTGGTGAAGGAGATGAGGTTATCACAACTCCATTTACATTCTTCGCTACAGCAGGTTCTATAGCTCGTGTTGGTGCTATCCCTGTATTTGTAGATATATGTCCTGATACTTTCAATATCAATCCTGAGTTGATAGAAGCAAAGATTACTGATAAAACAAAAGCAATCATGCCGGTTCACCTTTTCGGTCAAGCTAGTGATATGGACCCAATAATGGAAATTGCCAAGAAGCACAACCTCAAAGTTATCGAAGACAATGCCCAAGGTATTGGTTGTAAATATAATGATAAAGCTGCCGGAACGATCGGTGATGTTGGAACTCTGTCATTCTTCCCAAGTAAGAATCTTGGAACAATGGGTGATGGTGGAATGTGTTTAGCAAATAATGAGGAAGTTGCTGACAATCTAAGACAGCTTCGTGTTCATGGTGAAAAGCCTAAGTATTTCCATAAATGGGTAGGGCTCAATAGTCGTCTTGACTCATTGCACGCAGCAGTACTCAAAGTGAAACTTGACTACCTTGAAGGTTGGTCAGATGCTCGCAGAGCTAATGCAGACTACTACTATAAGAATCTTGCTGATGTTAAGGGAATCAAGCTTCCATTTATTTCACCGAAATGCACATCAATTTATAACCAGTTTACTCTTCAAGCTGAAAGAAGAGATGAGTTATTGAAGTTCCTCCAATCTAATGAGATTGGCTGTGCTGTATATTACCCACTACCACTTCATCTTCAAGAATGTTTTGCTGAACTTGGATATAAAGAAGGTGATATGCCGGTTGCAGAGGAGATGGCCCGGAAAGTTATCTCTATCCCTATTTACTCTGAGCTTTCTAGCGAGCAACAGGACTTCGTAATCGAAAAGATTAAGGAATTTTATAAATAAATATAAGGTATTAAAATGAACATTATAGTATGTATTAAACAGGTTCCGGATACTACTGAGATTAGAATTAACCCGGAAACAAACACACTTATGCGTGATGGAGTTGAAAGTATAATCAATCCATTCGATTTATATGCAATAGAAGAGGCAATCAAACTCAAAGAACAGCATGGTGGAAAAATAACAGCTATCAGTATGGGACCACCACAAGCTGAGAGTGCTTTACGTGATGCTGTTGCACTTGGAATTGATGAGATAATCTTACTTTCAGATCGCAAGTTTGCAGGTGCTGACACTTGGGCAACTAGTTTAACACTAGCTGCAGCAGTAAAAAAACTTGAGAGCTATGATCTTATCCTTATGGGACAGCAAGCTATTGATGGTGATACTGCACAAGTTGGACCAGGTGTAGCTGCTCATTTAGGTATTCCTCAGCTTTGCTTTGTAAGAAAGGTTGAGAGTGTTGAAGGGAGTAAACTCGTAGCTCAGAGACTTATGGAAGATGGTTATGATAGAGTTGAGATGCCATTACCGGCTGTTATGACAGTTGTGAAAGAGATTAATGTACCAAGATTACCATCTCTTCGTGGTAAAAGAAATGCACGTAAAGCTGAACTTATCACTTGGAACGCTGATGACTTAGGATTAGATGAAAAAGACATTGGGCTTAACGGCTCTCCAACCCAAGTTGTTGGTATCTTTACTCCGAAGTTTGAGAAGAAAGTTGAGAAGTTTGAAGGTGAACCTGCAGAAGCTGTGGACAAGATTGTTCAACGACTTAAAGAACTCACTAACTAATAAAGGATTTGGGACGGCTTAGCCCGTCCCATTGTTTTAATATGATAAAATTCCCTGATTTCAATCCCAATATCGTATCATTTCATATTGGCAATTTCCCTGTTCAGATAAGGTGGTATGGTCTACTTTATATTATCAGCTTTATAATTGGTTTCTTTGCAACTAAAAGCTTCTTTAAATACCGAAACATCAAAATGGACAAAGAGAAGTATGAAACCTTCATCTTTGATATTGCACTAGGGGTTATACTTGGTGGAAGAATTGGCTATGTACTATTTTATGACATTGTCGCTTTTGCGCATAATCCGTTAGTTCTGTTTCAAGTCTGGAACGGTGGTATGTCGTTTCATGGAGGAGCACTTGGTGTAATTCTGATGGTCTGGCATTTCTGTAAGAAGTATAAATACGATTTTATCGCGATCGGTGATGTAACTATGCCTTTAGTAGCAGTCGGACTAGGATTGGGGCGTTTTGGAAATTTCATAAATGCTGAACTATATGGACATCAGACTAATGTTCCATGGGCTATGATATTTCCTACTGATCCATCTGGTGTACCAAGGCATCCAACTCAGCTATACGAGATGTTCCTTGAAGGCATACTAATGTTCTTCATACTGTGGTTTGTATTGAAGAAGACAAAGACAATTGGGACAGTTTTCTGGTCATTTTTCCCACTGTATGGTATATTCAGAATATTCGTTGAGTTCTTTAGAGTTCGTGATAACATCCCTACATTATATCCCAACGGATTACTCTGGGGTATATTACCGATGAGCCAAGGACAATTCCTGAGTGCTTTAATGATTATTATTGGAGTGACTGGTTTGGTTTATTCACTTAAAAAAAATAGGAAAGTTAGTTAGAATTATGAGAAAGATACTGATACTATTACTGCTAATCACGCTATTGATGGTAGCATGTGACAAAGCTCCTAAAGTCCCTGAAATCGATTTTAGAGTTAATCAGAAGTTGTTAGCTTCAGCTATAGTTGACTCAACATACAATTATAGCTATCAACCTCCATTAGGTTGGGAGATTGCAGATAATGTAATTATGGAAGCTATTAAGTTTCAGATGAATAGGTCGGATACTAACTTATTGCGCAATCTTAATGTATTCATAGCTCCAGAGAAGAAAGGTTTCATTGCAGGTTCAGTTATTCTTGATGATGCCGGTGTTGCAAACGAAAGATTCACGAATGAGCTTAAAGATAAGTATCCGGAGATGTCTTTTGCTGAGTATAAAGCCAATGACCTTTATTTCTATCAATATAAGTTTACGAATGAAAACAACTTTGTAAGCATCAAGCTCTTAATCCCTTTAAATGAGATGCAAACCGCTATGTTTGATATCTTTATCGATAAGGATTTCTATGTTGAAAAAAACACAATTATTGAGAGTGTTATTGGATCTATAAAGAGGATATAACAAATCACCTTCTGAATGCTCCTAAGACCTTCAGAATGGTGAGTCGGATAGACACCCTTTTTCAAGTTTTTTAAAGTGGCATCATGCATGCCACTTTCTTTGTCCCCTTTCAATCCTCGGGAGCCAAGTGCGATTTGTTCAGGAATCTCATGGGAATTACACGGGGAGAGCCCCGAGAGATTCCCGAGTGTGTCCCGTGTGTTGAAAGAGAGCATAGAATGTATAACGACTTTGCGCTCCTTTCTATTGGTTGATTATTCAAGTGATTCTAAATATTTCTCATGAGATTGGCGTTCAACGTCGAAGAACAGTTGCAAGAGTACCATTCTGAAGGTCTCTGGACCATTCAGAAGGTAGAATCGATCTGAATATAGAATTAATGTAACTTCCTTTTTACTTGACGCATATATTAGTAGGACTTTAGATACAGAAAACAAATAGGGACGAGTTAGGAGGAATAATGGAAAGAGTACTTATAACTGATATTGGAAGTACTACGACGAAAGCTATTTTGATTGAACTTGATAATGACTCTGCAAAACTTGCAGGATTATCCAACTCCCCAACAACTGTTGAGAAACCTTTTGAAGATGTTAAATATGGTATAATAAATTCTGTAAAAGAACTTGAAAAGAACCTTGATACAAAGCTAATACAGAGTGAAGAACCATTACAGTTCACAGATGATATAAAATACTTAACAACCAGTAGTGCCGGTGGTGGACTTCAGATATTGGTAGTGGGGCTGACCAAGGTAGAATCAGCTGCCAGGGCTCAGAAAACAGCTCTTGGAGCCGGTGGAGTTATTCTCGAAACAATAGCTATAGATGATAAACGATCTGTATTAGAACAGATGGAGCTTATGCAGGCAGTTCACCCCGATATAATCCTTTTCTCAGGTGGCTATGACGGGGGTGCATTTACCGGTATTATTCGCTTGTCAGAGATTCTAAGTGTTGCACATCCGGAACCCAAATTCGGGAAAGCTAAAATACCTCTTGTTTATGCAGGAAACAAGAGCATTAGAGATTCAATTGCCGGAGTTTTTAAAGACAAATTTGATATGCATATTGTGCCAAATATCAGTCCTACTCCAGAAGATGAAAACTTGGTTCCGGCACAGGATAAAGTTCATGAATTATTCATGGAGAATGTGATGGAGCAAGCTCCGGGATATTCAGGTGTGAAGAAGATAGTTAATGATGACATTATTCCAACTCCAAAGGCTGTGCTGAAATCAATGGAAATTCTTAGTGGAGAGAAAAAGCTAAACCTTATGACAGTTGATATTGGTGGTGCTACTACTGATATATTCTCTCACCTTAATGGAAACAATCATCGTACGGTAAGAGCAAACTCAGGTATGAGTTATAGTATATCAAATGTTCTGGCAGATACAGGGATTGAGAATATAAAACGTTGGTTACCGGATTCAATTAGTGCAGAATATGTGTGTAATTATATTAGCAATAAAATGCTTTATCCACAGTTTGTACCAAAAGATCAGACATCTCTTATCGTAGAGCAGGCTTGTGCGATAGAAGCAATCAATATTGCTTTTAGACAACATATGGAGATGCATTTCAGCGAGAACCAAAGAAACATATTTACAAATATTAAATCAGTTCAACGTGACCCGTTTATGGATCATGTATATGTTGAGAAAGTTGTTGATGGCATGAAGTTCAACTTCTCAGAGCTGGATGTTATAATCGGTGCCGGTGGTGTTATCTCTCATGCACCTAGTAAACTGCAAGCTCTTCATATGGTTATTCATGGTTTCAGACCTGTAGGTATTACCGAAATATGGCGTGATAAGCACTTTATATCACCTCATCTTGGTAAGTTAAGTGAAGTTATGCCTACAGAAGCTGATGCCCTTTTGAATACAGAAGGAATTGAAAGATTAGGGATCTATCTAAAGCCAATATTTAAAAAGAAACGTAAAGCGTACAAATTGATGACCATTAAACTAGGTGGAAAAACACAGGAAATAATGAGTAATGAATATTACTTCTTCCCGGTTGAAAGTAAAGTAGAGCTAGAGATTGAACTTGAAAAGAACGTTTTCTTAAGTGGAAACGAAACTAGTATCAAGCTTGAAACAGATACACCGATTGTCATTAACACTATGGATTCATGCTTTGTTGACTTTAAGTCAATCAATAAGACAATGAAACTTTATAGTGACCATACAGATATCATTCCGCAAAAAAGTTTGTTTGCCCATCCGGATACTAACGATATAAAATCTACCGATATTGTTATAAGAAAAGAGCTACCTTACGATGGAACAATAGAGGTTGAAGCCGGGACGGTAGTTAAACCTGATACTATTATTGGGTTAAATCGTAAAGAACCTCCAAAGCTTATGATGGCACCGATTAGTAAGGTGCTTGGTAGTGAGTTTACTCCTGAGAAAATGGAGTCCGGAATGTTAGTTAAGCAAGGTGATGAAGTTTCCTTTGACCAGAGAATCTTTCAACATACAGAGCCTGCATTAATGGGAATATCCAAATCTGTTTATTACTACAACTCGCCGACTTCAGGGTATATTGAGCAGGTTAACTGTAATTCTGGAGTAGTGCTGATTCGTGAGCAAGTTAAACATGCAGTTAAACCTATTGTAATTAATATTGCCAATAAACTTAAAATTAAACCAAATCAGATTAAGGGATATCTGACAAAACGTGTCGGAGATCTTGCCTATGGACATGAGATCATTGCAAAAAGAGTCTCTAAGGAGGTTCAGCAGTTTATTAGAACAAGTGCAACAGGATTTGTAACTGATATAGATACTCAGAAAGGTACGATAACAATACATTACAATAAGAAACCATACGAGATGCTGGCATATGTGAACGGTGAAGTTATTTATTCAGATGCAATAAGACTCGCAGAGATTAAATGTCATGGTATCGAAGCTGATGGAGTAATCGGATTTGGAGAAGAACGTTCAGGAAAGATTGCATTAGTAGAAAAGAAAATAGACATCTTAAAAGCAGAGAATCGAGATAAGATTGTTGTTTGTCCGGAAGCAGTAGACAGTGCAGTTCTTCAAGGATGTAAAGAAGCAGGAGTCTTAGGATTAATTGCTCCTTCCATTGATAACAGAGAATGGGTTAAGTATTCCGGATATGAGATTGGAGTGGCACTTACCGGTAATGAGAAGATAGGTTTCGGATTCATAATCACTGAGGGATTCGGTGATTTCACAATGCGAGAAAACCTAATCTCACTGTTTAAGAGCTCAATAGGCAAAACTGGATACATATCTCCTGCTACTCAAATTAGAGCAGGTGTTAAGCGTCCTTATTTAATTATACAATAGTGAAAATTCTAACTTGGAATATTGCAAATTACAATGACCATCCGTTCTGGGAGGAACGGATTGGTCTAATTGTAGATGAGATTATTAGGCTCAATCCTGATGTTATAGCCCTTCAAGAAGTTCGATTCTGCTTTGAAACTCCATCAACAAAACTTACTGGTTTGAACACTGCTGAACAAATACTGTTTGAACTTAATCAAAGAGGATTTGGGATTGGCTACCATTTAGCAATAGCTCCGGCAATGTATTACAATCATGAAGCTTCAACAATAAGAAACTTCCCATGTAAAGCAATAATGAATGAAGGGAAAAGTGTTATCTGGGAAGGCTTGACCGTCATTAGTAAATACCCGATTCAAGAACATGTGAATCTGATTTTGAATCCCAATCCACCCATAGAAGATTCTAATGTTCGTAACCTACAGGTTGTGGAAACGGGACATGTTACAATATTGAACACACACTTAAGTTATGCTCCATTGCAAGCAATGCAAAATGCTAAAGAAATTATGTCTTACGCAACTAAAAGAAACTATAAAAAGTATATTCTTTGTGGTGATTTCAATGTGACTCCTAATTCAGAAGTTATAAAACTAATCCATTCCAAGGGGTTTGTTAAACTCTCTGATTCAAAACCTACATATCCAAATCCATTCCCGGATAAAGAGATTGATTTTATTTTCGGTTTTAATATGCATATCCGTGGAAAATGTAGTTATACTAGAACTTATGACAACTCCCTAAACCCCTCTGATCATCGAGGAATACTGCTAACTTTCTAAGAAAGATATCAGATACTTCACGTCCCAAACAGAAAATAATATTGACATAGTACTGCTATACTCATAAATGACACTATACTAAATATAGTAAAGAAAGAAAGTATAGATAATTAAGGAGTATTGTTATGCAGAAGAGAAAAGAGGAAATAATTGAAGCTTATAAGTTTAGACAGGCAATTAAAGAGTTTCAAGTTGGTAAAAAGATACCGGATGAAGATTTTGAGTTTATTCTAGAAACAGGAAGATTATCTCCAAGTTCATTTGGCTGGGAACCTTGGAAATTTATAGTTGTACAGAACAAAGAACTACGTGAAAAGCTTGCTCCATATAGCTGGGGAGCTCAGAAACAACTCCCAACTGCAAGTCATTTTGTCTTAATCATGGCTAGGAAAGCACCAGAATTGGTTCCAGGCTCAGAGTATTTTTCATATATTTCTAAAGAAGTAAAGCAATATTCTGTAGAAGTTGAAGAGAATATTTTGGGTGCATTTGGTAACTTTCAGAAGAACGATTTTGATCTTACTGATGATAGAAAGATATTTGATTGGGCTTGCAAACAGACTTATTTATCATTTGCTAATATGATGACTGCTGCTGCACAGATAGGTATTGATTCTTGTCCGATAGAAGGTTTTAGTAGAGAGAAAGTGGAAGAGATTCTTGAAGCTGAAGGACTAATAGATTCAAAGGTGTTCGGACTTTCTGCAATGGTTGCATTTGGCTACAAAAAAGCTGATTTGGATTGGCCTAAGTCTCGAAGAGCTATAACAGAAGTAGTTCAGTGGGTTAAATAGGTTTAACAATGTCTAAAACCATTTTAGTAACCGGAGCTACAGATGGAATCGGAAAACTTTCGGCATTGGAGCTTGCAAAGCAAGGACATAAACTGATTCTTCATGGGCGCAACTCAGAGAAACTATGCACAGTTGTTGATGAGGTTAAGAAGCTTAATGTTAATGTTAAAGGATATGTAGCAGACTTCTCTAAGCTTGACTCTGTGAAACAGATGGCAGAAGCAATAACTGCTGACTATAAGTGCATAGATGTTATATTAAACAATGCCGGAGTCTTTAAAAGTGCTAATACAACAGGTCTAGACATCAGAATAGTAGTCAACTATTTTGCCCAGTACTTGCTGACAAACTCATTACTACCTTTAATGAAAAGTAAGAGTGATGCGAGAATCATTAACCTTAGTTCTGCAGCACAATCAGAAGTATCAATTGATCTACTGAAAGGTAAGAAGCAAGTCTCACAAAGTGAATCATATGCACAGAGTAAGTTAGCTCTTACAATGTGGAGTTTCAGATTAGCAAAAGAACTTGAGAATGTGAGTGTGATAGCAGTTAATCCAGGCTCTTTGTTAAACACTAAGATGGCTAATGAAGCGTATGGACAATACTGGTCTCCGGCAACTAAAGGTGCTGACCTTTTGGTAGGGTTGTGTACATCTGAGAAGTTCAAAGGTGTGACAGGTAAATACTTCGATAATGATAGAGGTGGCTTCGGAGAAGCACACCCTGATGCCTATAATCATAGAAAGATAGAACAACTGATAAAGATAACTGAGGAGATGCTTAGTTAGCTCAATAAAATATAGATGGATACTAAAGGACTTATGCTTTGATAGAGTATAAGTCCTTTTCATTTGACTTAATCTTTCCTACAGATATTTCTTGAATACTAAGCTTCTCTCAGATATAATGAATCCAACTGGAGTAGGTATGAAAGAATTAAACAAAGATGAATCCCAAGATTTAATAATCTACAAGTCCCAAGATGGGCAAATTAAGATTGCCCTAATGGCAAAGGATGGTGATGTCTGGATGAACCAAAACCAGATTGCAGAACTTTTTGCCACCTCCATACCAAATATTAGCATGCACATATCTAATATACTGAAGGATAGGGAATTAGATAGGGCTTCAGTTGTTAAGAATTACTTAACAACTGCCCTGGATGATAAGAAATACGATGTAACTTTCTATTCATTAGCGATGGTTCTAGCTATAGGGTTCAGAGTGAGAAGTAAAAGAGGAACCCAGTTCAGAATCTGGGCTAATCAGAATCTAAGGGAATACATTATCAAAGGCTTTGTTATGGATGATGAAAGGTTAAAGAATCCTGATGGTCGTCCTGATTACTTTGATGAGCTACTAGAACGAATAAGAGAGATAAGAGCTTCAGAAAAGAGATTCTACCAGAAAGTAAGAGATCTGTTTGCCTTAAGTAGTGACTATGAAACTTCTGATAAAGCTTGTCAAATGTTTTTCGCTGAGACTCAAAAAAAACTGTTATATGCAGTAACTGAAAAGACAGCTGCAGAGTTGGTTGTTGCAAGAGCAGATTTTAATAAGCCCAATATGGCATTAACTTCTTGGAAAGGGACAAGAGTCAGAAAGCAAGATATTACAATCGCAAAGAATTTCTTAAATAAAGACGAAATTGATACTCTAAACAGATTAGTTGTTATCTTTTTGGAAACAGCAGAGTTAAGAGTAAAAAACAGAAAAGATATTACACTGGACTTTTGGAAGAGTAGTATTGATTCACTACTTGAATTCAATGAAAAACCAGTTTTGGTTGGCAAAGGCTCAATAACACACAAAATGATGGAAGAAAAGGTTAGACAAATCTACAAAGTGTTTGATGATAATCGAAGAGCATTCGAAGCTTCACAAGCTGATTTAGAGGATTTAAAAGATATAGAGGAACTAGAATCACAAGTTAAGAAAACGAGATAATAGGAGAACCTATGAACATTGCAAAACTAAAAGAAGCGGAGAAGAAGTTTTTAGAGAAGTATCCGAGTGGATTTAATCATCCTGAGATGGTGGAGATAGTAAAGAAGCACAAGCTAGACTTAAGAGTTAAGTTCTGTCACGAGAACTTTGCACTTGATAAGTTCGATAATCCGGCAGTGATAGTGGATAATATGATCAAGATTGTGAGTCGTTCTTCTTTAGTATCACTCTTCGAGAAGCCAAAGTTTAGGGATGCTGTTAACATGTTTGATCCGGGGCAAAAGATGGAGTTATCAATTGCTCTGAAAGAGCTTCTACATGGGAATGAAAAGATTGGATTTAACCTACTGGTTGATATTTTAAAAGATTATAAACTAGCTAAATGGACCCTTATAACTGTTATCCCTACCTATTACAATCCCCAGTATGACGTTTTTATTAAGCCAACTACAGTGAAAGGTATTCTTAAGCTCATGGAGATAGAGGATATTAAATATAAACCAACTCCTACTTATGAGTTCTACACTCGTTATCGTGACTATATAAATGAGATGAAGACTCATGTTGATGCATCTTTATCCGATAGTAATGCCGGATTCTCAGGCTTCTTGATGATGAGTATGTAGTTATGAATAAAGCAATCAAGAATCTTGTCTCTCAAATGACTCTTGAAGAAAAGATCTCTCAGATGTTGCATGCAGCTCCTGCGATTGAGCGATTGGGTATACCTGTATATAACTGGTGGAATGAATGCTTGCATGGTGTAGCACGTGCCGGCACTGCAACTGTTTTCCCACAAGCTATTGGAATGGCTGCAACCTTCAACTCAGAGCTTATGTATAAAGTTGCTACAGCTATCTCTGATGAAGCTAGGGCTAAATATAACAAGTTTTCACAGATTGGGGACAGTGGAATTTACAGAGGACTAACCTTTTGGTCTCCCAATATCAATATCTTCAGAGATCCAAGGTGGGGTAGAGGTCATGAGACCTATGGAGAAGATCCTTATCTGACCGGAGAAATGGGATATGCTTTCGTGACCGGATTACAAGGAAACAATCCCAATTATCTCAAGACAATTGCTACTCCCAAGCATTTTGCTGTTCACTCAGGTCCAGAAGCAGATAGACACTCTTTCAATGTTAATGTTAACCCCAAAGATCTTTGGGAAACATATTTACCGGCTTTTAAAAGGTGCATTGTAGATGCTAAAGCCTATTCTGTGATGGGAGCATATAATAGAGTAGATGGAGAGCCGGCATGTGGCTCTAACTTCCTTCTCGAAGAGATTCTTAGAAAGTGTTGGGGATTTGAAGGATATGTAGTTTCTGACTGTGGAGCGATTAGTGACTTCCATCAGTTTCATAAGATAACAAACTCAGAAGAAGAATCTGCAGCATTAGCAGTAATCAATGGATGTGACCTGAACTGTGGGAATACATACCAAGGTCTATTGATGGCAGTACATCATGGTTTAGTAAAAGAGGAAAACATTGATAAATCTGTAGCGCGTCTTCTTGAAGCAAGATACAGACTAGGTATATTAGATAAGAACAGCACAGAGTATGACGACATCCCATATGATGTTGTAAGTTGTGAAAAGCACCATGAATTATCAATTCAAACAGCCAGAGAGTCAATCGTCTTGCTTAAGAACAAAGATAGTTTGCTCCCTCTTTCAAAGGATATCAAATCAATCGCTGTTATAGGACCAAATGCAGACAGTCGAAAAGCTCTTATAGGAAACTATCATGGAACTCCTGATAGATGGGAAACACCACTGCAGGGGATTATTAATGTAGTCAGTGATAATACGAATGTACACTATGCAGAAGGGTGCCATCTTTTCAATAAACCTGAATTTGACGTAGAAGATACTTACTTTTCCGAAGCAATAATAGCTGCACAAGAATCAGATGTTGTCGTTATGTTTCTCGGGTTAGATGCCGAAATAGAAGGTGAAGCTGGAGATGCCTACAATTCAGATGCAGGTGGGGATAAGATTGATTTACAGTTACCTGGTCTTCAACAGCAACTATTGGAAGCTGTAGTGAAAGTTGGTAAACCTGTAATTCTAAACCTTATAAGTGGTAGTGCACTAGCAGTGAAGTGGGCAGATGAGAATGTCGATGCTATAATGCAATGCTGGTATCCCGGACCGGAGGGTGGTAGAGCAATTGCAGAGATTCTGTTCGGTGATTATTCTCCCTCCGGAAGACTACCGGTCACATTTGTCAATTCCGTGAATGATTTGCCCCCATTTGACGACTATTCTATGAAGAACAGGACATATAGGTATATAGAGTCAAAACCACTCTATTCATTTGGTTTTGGACTCTCATATCACAATTTCACATATTCAAATCTTAAGATAGAGAATGCTATACTTACAGAAAAAGACAATATTCAGTTGTCTGTAGAAGTTTCTTCTGATTCTTTTAATGAGGAACAAGAAGTAGTTCAAGTATATGTGAAGAACAATGAGTCAAAATACATAACACCCAATTTCAAACTAATTGATTTTAAAAAAATCTATGTGTCCCCCAACAAGACTACTTTAGTGGATTTTCGTATTCCTACTTCAAAACTAAGTAGTTTTGACAACAAAGGTATGGAGCTACTTGTATCAGGAGAATATTTTATCTTTGTTGGTGGCTCTCAACCAGACAGTAGGAGTATTGAACTTTTAAAAAGCCATCCTTTGTCTAATCCAGTCACAATTATTACTGATTAATGAATAACTTTATAACACTTAGAGTAAGGCAGTCTCAGTTTCACTCTTTAGAAAAATAATCACTAAATTGTACTTTTAGTTACCTAATTTACTCCCAATATACTCCTTCTCCTCCTTTACAAGTCCTTTACAAGTCTGGTATGTCCTGCATCAAAAACCTGGAATCTCGCTTGTCCCTCCCTTTAGCCTCCCTAGACCCTCCCTATGAACCCTAAAAGTTATCCACATGATGTGTATAACTTAATACTGGGTTAAACCAGCTTTTTAATGCAGAAGAGTGAGAGTGCGAATACAATGCTACTTTATATTGTGATTAGTGTAGAAAAATTGGATGAAACATGAAGAAAAGCCCTAAATCATTAGAACAGGCGCAAATATCAGAGAGAAATTTGTGTAGATATATATAGAAATGTGGCTAGTCTTCTGTATCTTTTAGATGTTCCGAGCTGATTTTCCCAGAGCGGTTCCACTCATCAAGATAGGTGTCTACTACCTTCTTAGCTTTTGATTCTATTATCATTTCAAAGTCAATCTTCTGAGAGTACTCCAGTTTATCGTAGACCGGGTTGAACTCATTGAATCTATGTTTTAGCGTATCATAAAAATCATAGGGAACAGTTAGCTTATAATATGAATGAGGTACGATTGCAGTGGTTTTATTAGCATTAACACCTAAATCTACGGTAGAATTATATGCTTCAATCAGACCTCGAATTCCAAGCTTAACACCACCGAAATACCTGGTAACAACAACAACAATATTGGTTAGATTATGTTTTCTAAGAGCATTAAGCATTGGAACGCCGGCAGTACCGGAAGGTTCACCATTATCTGAACTATGGGATGTTTC
This sequence comes from Cloacimonadales bacterium (SeqCode), assembly GCA_963677495.2. Taxonomy (GTDB): domain Bacteria; phylum Cloacimonadota; class Cloacimonadia; order Cloacimonadales; family JAFGVF01; genus Zophobacter. The sequence continues at coordinate 229,673 of CAXXOU010000003.1, read as the reverse complement.
TCCTTTGTATCCAACAATATAAGCCCAGCAATTGTGATTAGCTAACTGGTGCTCATGACTAATTTCAGAGATGAAGTTTTTTGCATCTTCGATTGATTTAACACATTTAAAAGATGCGATAAAACGGGATCTGTTTATCTTATGCTCAAACTGAACAGGATTCGATATTGTGTAATATGTTGACATAATCGCCTTCCTAAAACCTTTTGTTTAAATGAATCAATGTCGATTTGATTGTCAAAGTAATTTTGAAAATAAGGGGCTTAACAAGCATAAAAGAGCAAGGATTAATGAAAAAGATTAACCTAAAAGAGAAGAAAAACATAATATTTGATTTTGATGGAACAATAGCTGATTCTCTGAGATCAGGTATAGATTTGTTCAACACTATTCATCATAAATATAAACTACCGTTTGTCACAGATGAAGATATCGAGCAGTTTAGAAATGAAGGTGTTTTTGCTCTAAAGAAAAGATTGAAGATTCCTTTTTATAGAATCCCAATATTGATAAAAGAGATACGTATGTTGATCAAGGGAGAGATTGATGCAGTTCATCCTTTCCCGGGGATGCCTGAGTTTTTACGAGAGCTGAAAGAACAGGGATATAGTTTATCAATATTAACGAGTAACTCTGAGGAGAATGTAAAACGATTTCTAAAGAATCACAATTTAGAATTGTTTACTGATATTCATGGTGGTAGTGGAGTTTTCAATAAACATAAAAAGCTTAAGCAATTCATCAAACGTTTAGGGGCCACAAAAGCAAATTCTATCTACGTAGGAGATGAGGTAAGGGACATAGTTTCTGCAAGAAAACTTGGGATTCCAATGATCGCAGTTTCTTGGGGATACAATACAAAAGCGATTCTTGAACGTTTTCATCCTGAGATAATGGTTGACACTATTGAGGAGCTTGATAATCTATTTAATAAATAGGTATCAGGTTATATGCAGGAACATTTAAACAGAAAGAACAATCTAGCAGTAAATTTAGGACTATTCAGTAATATACTCCTCACTGTTTTGAAGATGGTAGGTGGCATATTAGGGCATAGTTACTCTTTGATAGCTGATGGTATCAATTCAGGTGCAGATATAGTCTATTACCTTTCAGTGAAAATACTATTGGTAGCAGCAAATAAACCGGCTGATAAAGAGCATCCTTACGGACACAAACAGTTTGAGAATATAGCTACAATTGTTATAGGTGCTTTCATTGTGACAACAGCACTAGCAATAGCCTGGCAATCAATAGATAGATTTATAGCAGTATTAAATCATACTAGGTTTGAACCTATTTCATCATGGGCTATTTACATAGCATTATTCACTGTGATTCTGAAGATAGTATTATACATATTTACGAATAAAGTTTTTAAAACAACGGGAAACCCAGCTATTAAAGCTTTGAAATCAGACCATTTGAATGATCTGTTTGCTACAACTGCAGTAGTGATTGGTATCTATTTTGCCAGACAGGAATATGCTTGGGTCGACCCAGTTGCCGGTGCGTTAGTGGCTATATTCATCCTTCGAACAGGGATAGAAATAATCACAGACGCGACTCATGATTTAATTGATACAATCCCTTCTGATGTTTTTAAATCTGAAGTTATTGATATTGCCAACTCAATTGATGGAATATATGGTGTAACTGATATTGGTGTGCATAGATTCGGGACTCATTTCATATTGAACCTGACCATTGAAGTTGATGGTTCTATAAGTGTCAAACATGGGCATGAAATATCTGATAACTTCGAAGACAAGCTATTTGAGAATTTTAAAAATACTTTGAGAAAAGTTAATATACATTACCATCCAATAAAAGTAATTAATCCAATTTCTTAGGGATGGTAACATAGAATGTAGTGCCTTCTTCCTTAGTGGAAGTAACAGAGACTTTACCACCTAAATAATGTTCTGACAAAAGCTTCATACTATATGTTCCTATACCCCTTCCTTTACCTTTTGTTGAATAAGATCTCTGGAAAAGTTGATAACGAATTTCATCTGACAAATAAACATTATTGTTAACAGAAAATTGAACAAACTCATTGTTAAGACATTTTGCTCCAATTGTTATTGGTGAATTATCCTGAGTAGCTTCAATAGCATTCTTTAACATATTGATAAGCACACGTTTTAATAATGTAACCTCAGTAAATAGTTTACAGCTCTCTGAGTCTGCAGAAACAATTAACTCAAATCTATTATCAGGTATGTAGTTTTGAGCAATATCGATACAATCTTTCATTAGAATTGTACTGAAGTATTCTTTCTTGTCAGGTTCCCATTCATTTAGCTCCGCCTTCATTATCTGTCTTTGAGCTGAAATTTCCTCAAGAAGTTGATTAGCAGCAGGCAACATTATTCTAAGCAAATCATCCTTTAGTTCCGGGTCATCTTCAGTAAGCATTAAATCAGCACTACTTTTGATAGCAAAAGCTGTGTTCACCAAGTCGTGAAGAAATATGCGTTCTAAATACTGTCTTCTGTTTTTATCACTAATATCCTGTATAACAAATAGGGTATAATCTTTATTCTCCAGATTAAGTGAAGAAACAGTAACTTCAAGATCTAAGGCATGCTTTAATCCGTTTATGTTACGAATAATTCTACATTCTTCAATCTGAGTGTTTCCTTCATATGAGTTAACGATAGCTGTAACAGCACCACAATACTGGCAAAAAACTGAGTTTCCACATCCAGCTTCATTTAGCTCTGAATACTGACAATTTAGGATTTCACCTGGTCTTTTCCCGATAATATCTTCAATAGAAGCTGCTTTTACATCATGAAAAAGCTTTTGGTTGAAATAAACTGCTTGTCTGTGTTCATTGAGTAGTAAAACCCAGAGGGGTATAGAATCAATAATATTGATAATTTCTTGATTATTACTAATTATATCATAATATGTCTTTATTTCATTGTAATCCGTTCTCAAAGTCAAATCATATCCGTTCATTTCCATCTTTCTTTCCCCTGTTAATTAAACTACAACTACATTTTCAATGCATCTAGTGTCTTCTGTCAATTAAAAGTACTAATAGGACAGATATTTTTGAATAGTTTTAAGAACTCCTTCCTTACGGAAAGGTTTTGAAATAAACTCAATCATACCACATGCGAAGCACTTTTCTCTGTCTTCTTTTGTCACATGAGCTGTGAGAGCTATTATAGGGACTCCTGCATTAAGCCCATAAGAATTTCTTATATGTCTCGTTGCCTCATAACCATCCATTATTGGCATTTCACAGTCCATTAGAATAATATCATACTTGTTCTTCTCTGCTTTAAGAATACCTTCTCTTCCGTTTCTAGCAAAATCAACATTCTGGTATGTGCCTTTTAAATAGTTCTCAAGTAACTTATGATTTATGGCATTGTCTTCACAAATAAGAATCTTAACTTCTTCAGGTACAAAAGTAATTGCATCTTCCGTACTACGAATGCTATAACTATTATTAAGAAGCTTGTGGGTTGAAGAGATAATCTCGGTAAGTTTTAATGGTTGGTGCAGATATATAGCATCTGCGATGGGATAGTTAGAAGGGAACGAAATACCTAAAGGTCTAAGAAAAATGGTCATTAAATTATGTTTCTGAATATATTCTATACAGTTTTGAGAGATACCAATATTGGGAGAATGGAACGATATAATATCAGAAATTATTATATATTTACTCTTATCAGCTTTTGCTTCTTTAAGATATGATAGCAAGTCTACTTCATTTGAGAAGGTTTCAACCTTAGAATGCATATCTTTGTAATATCTGTTTAATCTCATTCTTTGTGCAAAACTATACGATAAAATCAAGGTCTCATATCCATTGAGCTTAGGGTTTACAAGAATTTCAGATTCGATTCGGCTTTTGTTAACCTTTAGATTAAGTTTGAATCTAAAGCCCTTTTCCTCATTCTTTTGTATCATTAAAGTACCCTGAAGGATTTCAGTAAGTTTCTTACTTATAACCAGGCTCAATCCTGAGGACGAGGAACCGTTAGCAGAGTTCCCTAAGTATGTAAATGATTCAAACAGACTGCTCAGACTTTTATTATCATATTCTAAACCAGTGCTAATAACATCTATTTCCAGGTCTACTGCATCTGAGGTCTCGCTTAACAGACCAAACTCAAGAGAGATATAGCCTGTGTTAGAGTATTCAATACAGTTTTCGATAAGATTAAAAAGAATCTTTCTTATCTTCTCATAATCGGCATAAAAATTGCGGTATAAACTAGCAGGCATATAGGAGACTATTTCAAGTTTGTTTTGAACAGTTATTGGCAAGAATTCGTCAATAAGGTCATCTACTAAAGTTGAAAGGTTAAAATCAGTTTCCCTAATGATAATTTGACCACTCTCAATTCTTGAATAGAATAGAATATCATCAATGGTCGAATGCAATACTTCAGCAGATTTATATGCTTCATTGACATATTCTCGTTTTGCAGTATCAATTAATGCTTCTCTTAGTAGCTCTAAGAAACCAAGTATACTGTGTAGAGGAGTCCTTATTTCATGGCTCATACGTTCAAGGAAACTTGATGTTGGGCTACTTTGTAGCAAACTACTTTTTGAAAGTAAAACAAGTTGATCTCTTTCCTCTTTGCTTACTTCAGAAAATAGAAGATTTATCATTTCTTCTAGCTTGCTCTCAGGACTTGAGCTCTTTCGCAAAATAGATTTGACTTGTGAAAACTTCTTACTCATTAATGATACCTCTTGAATTTATATTAATAATAGTTCGCATTGTGTCAATAAAATAAACAGATTAAGTAATATTGATAAAGATGATTGAACTTGTTTCAGTTATTGTTGCTGTTTACTTAAATAATTACCATTTTAGGGTTAGTTAATAGAGAAAATTCTTTACAAATGAATGTGATTATCTATTATATGCCAAAATCAATACTATGGAGAGACATATGAGTGCAATGGTATTCAATGAAACTACAGCTATGGAGCGAATTGGGGACTTAGAATTTATCAAGGAATTGTTACATGACTTTTATGATGAAATCCCATCTGATATCGACAATTTGAAGAAGGCTATTGTCTCTAATGATGTCGATACTGTTAGAATTATTGCTCACACAATTAAGGGTACTGGAGCAAATTTATCCTTAGATGCAACCTCAGATGTTGCAAAACGCTTAGAGATGGCTGCAAAAGAGTCTAGGAAAGATGATTTCTTGCCTATTTTTACTGAACTTGAAGCTGAAATTGCTCGATTTATGAACTTTGCTGATGGATTTCTCGATTAGGTTTTAGGATTCTTTTTATAACGGATTCTATATCATAATCTATCCAATAATTTAACACTATATAGTAAATTGTACAAACTACAAATGCAACTAGAGGCGCAATATAGCTATTCCATCTATAAAGTAATATAAAAGTTGGGGATATAACTATCATTGGAATAAGTTGTAAGAAGAATTTATTCCAATAATGCCTGTTATCAATGTTCAGTAGACGAAGTACAATCGCAATAAAGGTGATTTGAGATACTATTGATGCAATAACAAATCCTGCTATAGAGATTAGATACCCAAATCTAGATAAAAGTAACACAGTTATTACCTTTATTGCCGTACTAGAGACTGACCAGACAAGTTCTACACCAGGCTTTTGCAATGAATATGGAATCCCGCTTACAGGATTCATTAAAAGACTCATTGCTGCTGCTGCTGATAACAGAAACATGAAGTTGCTTGTTTCAGCCCATTTTGCACCAAATAGAATAGGAGCATAACTGCAAGCAGTAATCGTATATAACGCTAACAGTGGGAATGCAACAAGTACTATAAAATCACTGAATTCGATAAAGTGTTGTGCAACGGTATGAGTCTCTTTCCTTGAAAAAGCAGGAAAAAATACTTGTAATAAAGCAGTAGTTATTACAGTTATCGGTATAATGATTACTTGATTAGCAAGATAATAAACTCCCATACCAGCAAGTGGAAATATTGTTCCGAGAACAAGTATTGGTACGTTTCCTGAAAAGTTATTTACAACATCATTAATCCAAGCAATTCTCAAGAATTTCTTATTCTTAGTAAGAAAAGAATTTGTAGTTATTGAAACATCTTTCTTACATGCTATAAGAGAGTTTCTACTATACCAAAGAAGTAATAGCAACTCTAGAAGATTGCCACTATAGAAACCAAGAATGAGCACCCAGACACTTTGTCTGAACATAACAACTATCAAGGTTAAAACTGAGTAAAATATGACGTTTAAGGTCTGTGCGTTTGCAAGCTGCTTTAGTTTGAGTTCCCTTTGTAGCACGCTTGTGAGTAATCTTCGGAAGTTTTCCAACAACAGAAATCCGGTTGTATAACGAATAATTGTTGTCAGTACATCACTATTATACCATCTACCCAAGTGTGGAGCAAGTAGAAACAATAAAGCAGAGCCGATTATACTACTAAAAGTTACAAGCTTTAATACAACTCTCAGATTACTACTGAATCTATCTTTACTAATAACAAGTAAATGATTTAGGCTTCCTAAAAAGAAGACAGAACCAAAGCTTAGAATAAGACTAAACTCCCTGAATAGACCTATATCATCTTTAGAAAGGTACCTGACTAGAACAAAAAATAATGAAAAAGAGAAAATCTTCCTAATGATGGAGCTTATAACTGTCCAACGCACTGAGCTAAAGATAGATTTATTTGACAATTAGTCCTCAAAGATTGTCATCTGTTCACTTGAAACTTCGATACCAAGATGTTTATACGCTTTTAGAGTGGCTTTACGACCTTGCATTGTACGTTCAAGAAAACCTTGCTGAATCAAATAGGGCTCAAATATCTCCTCAATAGTACCAGCATCTTCACCAACTGCTACTGCCAAAGTCTTTACCCCTACAGGCCCACCATGGTAGTTTTCGATTATTGTAGCTAAAATTCGTTTATCCATTTCATCAAGTCCGGCACTATCTACATTGAGCATTGACAAGGCTTTAAGGGCTATGTCTTTAGTTATGATACCATCTCCTCTGATTTGAGCATAATCTCTAACACGACGCAAAAGCCTGTTAGCTATTCTTGGTGTTCCTCTACTTCTTCGAGCAAGTTCTAGCGCACCATCCTCCTCGATTGGAATACCAATGATTCTAGCGGAGCGGAAGATTATAGTTTTAATAGAATCTATGTCATAATAATTAAGCCTTAAAACTATCCCAAATCTATCTCTTAATGGAGCAGTTAGCAAACCGGCTCGGGTAGTTGCTCCTATCATTGTGAAAGGCTCTAGATCAATATTCACACTTCTTGCACTTGGTCCGTTATCAAGAATGATCTCCATTTTGAAATCTTCCATAGCCGGATAAATGTATTCTTCAATAACATGGTTCATTCTATGAATTTCATCAATAAAGAGTACTTCATGCATCCCCATGTTAGTTAGTACACCAGCTAAATCAGAAGGTTTCTCTAATACTGGACCGGAACTTACTTTTATACTAACATTGAGTTCATTAGCTATAATATTGGCTAAAGTAGTTTTTCCTAACCCTGGAGGTCCATAAAAAAGTATATGGTCTAGTGGCTCATTTCTAAGCTTTGTCGCTTGAATGGAGATTTCCAAGAGCTCTTTTAGCTGATCCTGCCCTACAAAATCGTCCAGTGATTTAGGTCTAAGGGCTCTATCAAAATCCTTTTCATTAAGTTTCTCAACGGGGTCTGCAATTCTTTCTAGCATTCCTATCGTCTCCCAAAATGTTCATTAGTAATTAAATGTGTGTTAACTTCATCAACTTCAAGTTTAGTACTTTCTTCATCACCATAAGTAAGCATGAGATCATTTTCAAAATGAAGCTCAACAAGATAATAGAAATCACGGTCATACTGACCGTCAACAGGGATAAACCATTCGTCCCCTTCTCCTAAAGGTTCATTGAAGGATACAGTTGTAGGAAATGCTTGTCCACTAAGATAAGTTTTTATGTATCTAACTGTTAGCAAATCATGAGATGAATTATTGATTATTTTCAAACAAGCTAAATTTGATCTACAGTAGATATGTTCCTTTTCTCCTGCTTTGAGAGTCACTTTTGTATTTTCAACATATTCTTGCTCATTGTAATCATAAATTCTATAAGTTTCACCTGTTATTCCAACTTCAACTTTTTTTTCAACCTCTCCGCTGAACATATTTTGCTCTGAAGTAGAAAAATGTTTAGAAACACTCTCATTACTATTGATAAGAATTTCATTATCATCAAAATTAACCCACATTCTATTGCTTGTATTGTTATGAACTACCAAATCTGCACCTGACTTACTGCATGCACTAAGGATAATTGCTACCATTGCAATTACAAATATTATTAATCTCCGCATTTATCCTCCATTAATTATTACTTAATACTACTTAAATCTTGATTTTCTGATGTCAAGCAAAAGATGCTTTTATCAACACTTCAGCGGTAGTGTTAAGAAAGGCAAAGTTTCTATATGCTACTTTAGCGTTTTGTCTTGAGTAAGTTCGTGTCAAGATGGATTTAACTTAGACAGCCATGCCAACTTTTTCATTCATGAGATCACTCATCGTGAACATAATCTCATAAATATTAATAACTTCATCTAACCTTAAACCCATGAATAACTGACTAATCTCCAACGTTATATATCAATAATTAAACTCAAAACTTAGTGTTAGCAAATAATCTTCAATTCTATATTAATGATTTAGCTCAATGACATATTTAACCACGGATCAACCACGGTTAAACCACGCCCAAACCACGGGAGGCGTGGTTAACCTATGGGAGACCCGTGGTTGACCCGTGGTAAGGAATACCATTGGTATGCTTGGTTCGTATCGGAAAGTGCACTCTTCTAAGAGAAATAGCTCAGGGTTCTTTAACCCATCTAGGTCTAACCCCATTCCCATCTCCTGTAACGAGTTTCTAACGGGGAGCTAACAGGAAGCTAAGGGGAAGCAGATGTGGATTAAAAGGATGAGACTAGGTTGATTTCATTGTATCAACGTGACAGAATCTGAGGTTTGACATCCATAATTTGACTATGATGTATAAGATTGTTAAAGATAGATGCTAAAAAAGAAGTATCGTTGCTGGATTTTCAAAAAGTTAACACTGTTTACTCTAAACACCGAAAAATACAAGCGGTATGCTCTTGGAAACTTTTCCAAGATCGTAAGTTTGTCTTGGTTACTATTCTAGTTGTACAACATTTATGTTGACATACTGTTAAGCAAAGTCTATTTTTGTTTAGTTATATATAAAGTATTAAAGAGGAACTTCACAAATATAGATGAATTAATCTTTAATCTGTTATTGAAGGGTACCATAGGGTACTTATTTTTGGAGGAAAATTAAAAAGGAGAAAAGTGTATGAAGAAAACGATTTTGTTTTTATTCATGTTCATCTTGTTTGTATCTACAGCTTTTTCTGTTGATTGGACAGTTACGCTGATTGATACTTACGGAGATGGATGGAATGGTGGCGCCCTTGACGTTAGTGTTAATGGTACTACCGTGTTATCCGGTCTAACAATATCAAGTGGTGGTGGTCCAGAAAACCATACTCTAACTGTAGCAGGTGGAGATGAGATCACAACATCGTACAGTGCAGGTTCATGGTCCACAGAAAATGAATACTACATTTATGATCAAAATTCAAATTTAGTAGCATCAGAGGGTACAGGTGGAGCTACTCCAGGTAGCATTACTACACCAATAGTTGTTCCAAGTGCTAGTGCACCTGCAGCAGTATCTAACCCTAGTCCAATTGATGGTGCTATTAGTGTAGCAGTATTACCAACAATTACTTGGGATTTTGGTGCAAATACAGAGACTTATGATCTCTATTTTGATACTGTCAATCCACCAGTAGCACAAGTTGTAACAGATGGAGCTGCCGGAGCTACAGGTTCCTATACTCCAAGCTCAGATTTAAGCACAAACACAACCTACTATTGGTATGTTTTATCAAAAAACAGTGTAGCTAGGCTTACAACTGATGGCTCAGTTTATTCTTTTACAACTGTACTTGGTGCCAATATTGTTGAAATTGGTGCAGAAACTGTTACAAATCAATCTTTACCTGTTGAGCCGTATTATGGTTACTCATATTCTCAATCTATCTATTTGCAGTCTGAGATAGATAGAAGTGGTGAAAGAATTGAAAAAATCTGGTATCATTATAACGGTGGATCAGATTTGAGTGCAACTACAGATTGGGTTGTGTATATGGGACATACATCAGCTACAGAGCTAACAGATTGGATCCCACTAGCAAATTTAACCCAAGTTGCAAGTATAACTCTTGACCCAGTTCCTGATTCAGACATGTGGATAGAGTTACCGTTAGCCTTACCATTTGTTTACAATAACATAGACAATTTGGTTATAGCAATCGAAGATAATGCTTCAGGATACGATACTAGTAGTGACGAGTTCTTTTGCTCAACTGTAACAGGTAATAGATCATATGAATATCATAATGACAGTAATAATCCAGATCCTGCTAGTCCTCCTGCTGGAAATGCTAAAGCATACATTCCAAACATTAGAATGGAGTTTGGTGCAGTTCCAACTACCCCAGTTTTCTCTATTAACCCTGAAAGTTGGGACTTTGGTACACAGTTAAATGGTACAACAACTTCTAAAACTTTCACAATAACAAACGTTGGTGGAGCTGATTTAGTAATTAGCTCTATTGCAATGCAAACAGGAACTGATTTTGGTATAGTAGATGCTAATAGCTATCCTCTCACTCTTGGTATTGGAATTAGTGCTACATTTGATGTAAACTTTATTCCAACAGTTGGTGGTGCTCTTAGTGACAATGTTGTGATTGTAGACAATACTACAAGAGCAACCCAAACCGTTGCTGTAACAGGAACCGGAGATGCTACATTACCTGATCCTACAACTTTAGTTGCACCAACAGATGCTGCTGGCGATCAACCTGACTCAGGTACTCTTGAGTGGAATGCTGCTAATTTAGCATCAGGTTATGACTTATACTTAGGTACAGATAACCCTCCAACAAACGTTCTTAATGGTGTTGATCAAGGTGATGTTTTAACATATTCCTATTCCGGACTAACTGCAGGTGCTACATATTATTGGCAAGTTGTTTCTTACAATTATAACGGTGATGCAACTGCTTCTTCAGTATGGAGCTTCTCAATAGTTGGTAATGCTCCTAGACCTGTTACTTTAGTATCTCCAGCAGATGAAGCTACTGAAACAGAAGTTGACCTTACCTTAGAGTGGAATAGTTCAACTGGAGCAGCAGGTTATTATTTATACTTCGGTACTGATAATCCTCCAACAAATGTGGAAAATGGTACTGATAATGGTACTGATTTGACTTACTCCGCTACAGGTTTGGCTAACGGAACAACATATTACTGGCAAGTAGTTCCTTATAATGGTGTTGGACCAGCGGCAGGTTGTCCTGTTTGGTCATTCACAACTTATGCAAATACAGTTACAAGCTTCCCTTACACATATTCATTCGATACAGCTACACTTCATCCTGCTTGGACAATTGATCCAATCGTATCAGGTGATAGCTGGGAAATTGGTAACACTGAGTTAGGTGGTCATGGTGCAACAGCAGAGCATACAGGAAATGGTGGCTATATGGCTGTCATAGATGACTCTACACCTGAAACTGTACCTGCACATCTCTACTCACCTGATTTCGATATGAGTACCTTAACAAACCCAATATTGAATTTCTGGTATTGGATTGGAGATAATAGTAATACTTCTGAACTTCACATTGATGTTATTACCGGTACAGGTACAGACGCTTCAGTTGCTGTTCTTACCGATGCTAGTGGTAGTTTAGGCTGGCAGGAAGCAAATGTTGCTTTAAATACATACGCAGGACAAACAATTAGCATAGATTTTAGAGCAATGGAAAGTTCAAGTTATGAAGGTGATATCAGTGTTGATGACATTAGAATCTTTGATAATGTAAACCCACCTGCTGCAACAACTTTAGTTTCTCCAGCTGATGCAGCAACCGATGTTGCATTAACAGGTAACTTAGAATGGACATTTGTTAGTCTAGCAGATGGATATTATCTAAACTTCGGTACAGATAACCCACCTACAAATATAATGAGTAATGCTGATCAAGGTATCACAAATACTTATGCTTATTCAGGATTAAATACAGGAACTACGTATTACTGGCAGATCGTTCCATTTAATGCTAACGGTAATGCAACTGGTAATGCTGTATGGAGTTTCACAACAACTTCATCAGTTCCAGATCCCGCAACTAATCCAGAACCTGCTGACGGCTACGTTGAAGCACCTGTAAATGGTACTTTGATATGGGATGCTAGTACTTTAGCAGATGGATACTATCTAAACTTCGGTACAGATAACCCTCCAACAAACGTACTTAATATGCATGACAATAGCACTGATTTAAGCTATACATATTCAGGTCTATCTTACTTAACAACTTACTACTGGCAGGTTGTACCACATAATGCTGCAGGTAATGCTGTTAATTGTCCTGTTTGGTCTATCACAACTCAAGCTGACCCTCGTATTCAACCACCATACCTTCAAACATTTGACTGGAGCACATCAGTTCCTGATAAATGGGATACAAATATGAGCGTTAGAACATCTTGGGGTATTGCAGGATCAAATACACTGTATAAGAATCTTTGGAGTAGCACTCCAACTTGCTATGCAGAATTAGAGAATGTGACTAATATTGATGCTAATGATTATGTTTACTATTATTACAGAATTGTAGACTATTCTGGTGCACCAAATAATGCAACAACACTTGGATCTGGAGATCAAATCGTTCTTGCTGCATCTACAGATGACGGGAATACTTATACACCTATCTATACAGTTGATGAGACTACACATACAACATCAACTGGTTGGGCAAAAGTAGAAGTTCCTCTTGCTGCTTTTGTTGGTAATGATGTAAAATTCCGTTTTGATTGTGCACGAGGAACAGGTGACTGGTATATCTTAATTGATAACTTCTTTGTTGGTCCTGTTGAGTCTAATGTGATAATTTCTGAAGTAAATACCGGAACTACTCAATACGTTGAGTTATATAACGCCGGTACAATTACTCAATCATTACTCGGATGGACTTTACATCAGGTTTCTCCGCTTGAATCTGTACAGTTCGCTGTTGGTCTAGACACTAACATGGGTTCCAGCTATCTTCTATATCCAGGAGATTATGTAACAATCTTCAATACTACTTATGCAGACTTCATGCTTGCATATCCATCATTTATTGGTGATTATGTTGCAAGCACAGATGTCCCTCAGATTGTTAATGGTTCTTGGATATACCTTGATGATGGTATTTCAAAGAGTATAGTAGACCAATTCGGTTCTGCAACAAGTGGAGCAACTGTTGGAACAATATATGAGCGTAAAGATGCAGAATCTAATGGTGATGATGTAGCAACAGACTGGACTCCAGCTGCTACTCCTACTCCAAACCAAGATAACGAAAATGATATTGATAATGATAATGCACTTCCTGTTCAGTTGACTAGCTTTGCTGCTACAACATTAACTTCTAATGATGAAGGCACATTTGTTCAACTTGAATGGATCGTTGAGTCTGAAAGCAATATCTCAGGATACAACGTATACCGTAATAACACAGACCAAGTAGAAGACATCTATCAAATTAATAGTGAAATCATTATTGCTGAAAACGAAGCTTCACAGCATTCATATAGCTATAATGACACAGAAGTTGAGTTAGCAGAGACTTTCTACTACTGGCTTGAGAGTGTTTCAATTGATGGTATCAGCAAATTCTTCGGACCTGTTGAAATAACAATCGAAGAAGTTGATGGACCAGATACACCGGAAGTACAGCTTGTAACTACTATGAAGTCTATTTATCCTAATCCATTTAACCCTACAACTCAAGTTTCTTTCACTATGAAAGAAGAGGAAGATGTAAGAGTTAGCGTATACAACATTAAGGGTGAACTCATTTCTGTTCTCCACGACGGTCTCAAACCTAAGGGTGAGAACATAGTTGTTTGGGATGGTAGAGATAATAATGGTAACGCTTGTAGCAGTGGTATCTATTTCTTTAGAATGAATACTAAAGGATATACAGCTGTTAGAAAGGCTGCCCTACTTAAATAATTATCATCATAGATAAAATATGGCCCGACATATGTCGGGCCTTTTTGTTATCAATGACTATTAAAGATGATGCATTTCACAATAAACCTTTTCGTTTATCTCATGCTTTCTATCCTACTACTTCTTCTTCTTGAAAAAGAAAGATTTGAATTGATTAAACAAGTCTTTATACATCCCTTCATACTTGTTTGTTAGACTGAAATAGTTAAAAGCATTCATTGGATATCTGATTACTGTTACAGAATCTCCTTTATCTATCATCAGGCAATCTATGTTTGGCACTTTGCTGTTTTTTCTGTTCTTTTTAGCTATGGTTGAATTGGTTTTTATCTTTTTGAACAACCATCTGCCACTATTGCTCTTTAAAACAACGCTTGATTTCATTTTACCTTGATATTTTTGATTTGCAGATAACAAGGTCTTTTCTGTATATACTTCGAAATCATTAGAGATGAGTAGTACTGCATCAAGATCTAGTTTCTTGGAAATTGTTCTTGTTAAACGTTCAACGTTCTTTTCAGTTAAATATGTGTATCCTTCCGGTAAAAATTTGTTCTCATCAAAGCCATACTGAAAAGAGACCACATCAACATATTCGCTTAACTGACTATTTTGGTAATCCATATCCTTGATAAATCTATCAATATCCAGATCGTTGCTTAGTTCTGAAACTTCAACTTCTGCATTTCTTTTATGAGCTAGTTTCAGATGTTGGATAGTTAATGCTGGCTTTTTGGAAACATGGTACAGTGAATAATTTGATAAGTCTTCTTGCTCATAATCCCTATAATCAACCACATTAACTGTCTTGCCGGATGTTATGGGGAGTTGCTCTAAGAAATTCGGCCCTTGATAGATTCTTTTAGAAAGACCGAGACTATCAAGAATCTCTTCTGAAATCTTAATGATTTCACAGTCATATGGTTTTGTTACTTCTTCAATTGTAAAATTAAGCATATCATCTAACGCTGCTTTTTCTCTGGATGTCAGTAAAGATGCAGGCATTGTTGCAACAAATGGGTTTACAAGAGAAGTTCCACCCTGATAGTCATACTTCAACTCATAAACGTTAAGTTTTACATGAGGGCTAATAACCCCTATCTTAATATGCCTGTCTTTTAGCTTGTTTGCACTGCAAGAGACAAGAATGGTGAAAGCTAAAAGCAATAATAGTGTTTTTAAAAACAGTTTATAACTGTGCATATAATCCTCCTAAAAAAATATAATCCATTAAGTAAGGATTAATTCTTATGTCAATATTAATCAATAGAGTAAATCAGCGGATTAACATATCTTATCTCAATTTTTGATTTAATTAGACAATCTTTGCATCTTTGCATCTCTGGTACAAGTCTGCTACGTGCTGCTTCAAAAACCTAGAATCTCACTTGTCCCTCCCTTTAGCCTCCCTAGACCCTCCCTATGAACCCCTAAAGTTATCCACATCGTGTGCATAACTTAGTTAACGGTGCAAGGAAGTTCTTAATGCGGTTCGTACCAGAGACGTAGTTAGGACATAGTTGATTTTATAGGTTCTTTTAGACTATGCAAAAAAGGTTACCGATATCGGTAACCTTCAATAGTTAATTGGGCTTATCTTAGTTAACTTTAAGAAGTTCCACTTCAAACTTAAGAGTAGCATTAGGTGGGATTACTCCGCCTGCACCACGAGAGCCATAGCCAAGTTCTGCTGGGATAGTGAGCATTCTCTTCTCTCCAACGAGCATTCCTGCTACACCTTCATCCCAACCCTTGATAACTCTTCCACGACCAAGTTGGAATACAAATGGTTGATTTCTATCTACTGAGCTGTCGAATTTCTTACCATCAAGAAGCCAGCCTGTGTAATGTACAGTTACTTTATCACCTGATTTTGCGGTAGTACCTTCTCCATCTTGAAGTACTTCAATCTCTAAACCTGTTCCGGTTGTCCATGTCCTATTCATAGGTTCCTTAACCTCCTGGATTTCTGTTTCTACAACTTTGTTGGTGCTACAAGCAAATAATGCAAAGAGCGTAGCAACAATGAGTAGTAATTTAAAAGTTTTCATGATTTCTCCTCTATTTAATCAAATTTTAGTATAGTTTGTACGGGACGATGATCAGAGATATTGGCTTCATAATAGTTCCAATTCATCTCATCAACATCCGGTTTGAGTACCACTGTATCACCTGATTGGTAGTTATCAAATAGCTCATTTGTGATAAGAATATGATCTATTAACGCAGGGTAATACATTGGATATGAGTAGTTATCTGAGCTTGGATTCTGAGCTAATTCAAGATCTGTGAATCTATATTCTGACTGAGAGTTCAAGAACACTTCAAACACATTTGATGAAGATGGTTCTTGCAACTGATCATTCATATCACCCATAAGTATAACCTGCTTATCAGCAAAGTTTGTGCTTATATATTCATCTAGCATAGAGCAGGCAACGAGCCTTCTATTTTCCTGGTCCCATTCATCATCATAATCAATGACATTATCTCCAGCTGCTTTTAGATGGATATTGATAAAGACAAGCTCCTCATCTCCAAATCTTGCTTCCACAACTAATGGCAATCGTGGCAATGGGATATAGTTGTTGGGAAGAATAGTATATACATCAGTAACCTCAAGAGATGATTTTACAAGGCAGCCAACAGGTGGATTGTATGTCTCATCCGGTGCTGCAACAAAGTAGTTTGCAACATAACCTGTATAATCATCCATAGTATCAGCCCATTCTAAGAACGTAGGAGTATCAGCAATCTCCTGAATGCCATAGAAATCAGCATCGTATTCGGACATCAATATGTTTAGATTATCGGTAGTAGTTTCTCCACTTTTTGGGAAGCTCTCAATATTCCATGTTATCACTTTTAGTTCATCTGGGACATTGAGATCAAGTTTAATTGCAACCGGTCTATGGTCAGAAATATAGTTTCTATATGTTCCCATACCACCTTCAATGAAGTTCTCTACTAGAAGAGTCTTCACTAATGATGAGCTCTGTTCCAGAGCAGGGTAAAGCTCATTAGTAACAAGAATATGGTCGATATGACTTGGATAACTTGGGTAGGAAGCATTACCTGTACTCATTGACTCAGCGATTGCCATATCTGCGAAAAGATACTTCTCAGGTTGGCTTAAAAGAGTTGTGAACACATTATCGTTCACAGGATCTGTAAGCTCATCATTCATATCACCAAGTACAATAACATTTCTATCGCTGTAATATTGGCTAATATACTCATCAAGAAGATTGCAGGATTCTCTACGTCTGTTATCATCACTAAAACCATCATCATTCGCTTTGAAATGAACATTTATCAGAGAAACATCAAAGCCTTGCCACTCTACGTGAAGCATAAGAGGGATTCTGACAAAGAAGTAATCTTCCCAGGGCATTATCTCTTCATGTGAAACTACGTTTACTTCTCTTGTATTGTATATAAATCCTAAGTTTAGATAACTGTCTGAGTTCATGACTACACCTTCATAATCAGGTATAAGATCTACTAAATCATAGAAGGCAGAACGGTTATCTACTTCCTGTATAGCATAGACATCTGCTCCAATCTCAGGGATGAGATTCTTTAGCAAATCTATTGTCTCAGTATCATCACTAGGGAAGTAATGTAAATTCCAAGTAACAGCTTCGAAAGTATCACTACTTCCAATAGCAATAAATTCCTCATTATCCGGAGGTTCGGGGCCATCTATCCCATTATTAAAGCTACTCTCTCCATCTTTACAGCTGAGAAGTGTAAGCAGGATAAGCAGTAATAAGGAATATCGTTTTAATCTATCCAAGGTAGTCTTCAATCCTTTTTTGAACTGACTCAGCATCTAAACTACAATGTTTGAATACATCAGTGCTTGCACCAGAAACGGCATAGTCTTCTACACCGAAGCATTTAAGTTTACAGGATAAACCTTGTTTAAATAACTCAGATGCAACTAAAGACCCAAGTCCGGTATTAACATTATGATCTTCATAAGTGAAGATTGTACCTGTAGCTGCAGCTTGTTTAAGTGCTTCAGTATCAATATCAGTTGGAGTAGAGATATTCCAAACCTGAATATTGATACCTTTTGCAGCAAGTTCGTCAGCAACAGCAACTGCTCTGTTTGAAACTGTACCCATAACGAGTAAAGCAGCTTTGTCACCATCTCTAAGTTTATCAGCTTTGCCATATTCAAATTTATAATTATCATCAAAAATGATATTTCCTTCAGTATCTTTCAAAATATCTAACTTAGAACGTCCCATAGCTAGGAGATAGTTACCCGGTTGAGTAGCTAACCAGCGAGTGGCTCTGTCTGTTTGATTAGGATCAGCCGGAACTATTATACCAAAGTTGTATAAGTTCCTTGTTAAACCGACATAATCAATGCATTGATGAGTTTTTCCATCTTCACCTACATCAAGACCTACATGAGTAGTAACAACCTTCAGGTTACCGTGGTTTATGTCTGTAAGACGATGCATATTGATAACTTCATCAACTCCAAAGACACCGAAATCAGCCCAGAAAGTCTGGATTCCACAAGCAGAAACAGCACCTGCTATTACTGAAGTGTTATGTTCCATAATACCCATCTGTAAGAATTTCTCAGGAGCAGCTTTAGCAAAACCGTTTGTTTTAACACTACCGGCAAGGTCACAATCGAATACTGCGATCGGGTTATCGATATTGTTGGCTGCAAGGTCTGTTAAGGCATTACCCCAGGCAGAACGGTTATCAGTTTTGTCTGTATATGTTTTTGCTTCACCCGGGTTTAGGTCGAAAGTAAGTTTGAATTTATCTTTATTATGAGTTTCTTTAACAAACTCACTTCTCAGTTTTTTAAGCTCATCAAGATTGTTTTCAAGACCGAGTTCGTTTAAAGCTTCAGCTAATTGTTCTTCACTAAGTGGAGAACCATGGTATTTCTCAAGGTTTTCCATGAAAGAAACATCCTTACCCATAACTGTTTTAGCAAGAATCATTACAGGAAGTTTACTCTTCTCAGCCTGTTCATAAGCATACTGAAGGTCTTCATAGTTGTGCCCATCTATCTCAATAACTTCCCAACCATCAGAGATGAAGTTGTCACTGATTCTATTTGGCATAACTTCATCAATATCACCACTGATTTGAAGTCTGTTATAATCGATAACTACTGTTATATTAGATAGTCCAAACTTGATTGCAGCTTTACGAGCTTCACCGATTTGACCTTTCTGCTGTTCACCATCACCCATGAAGACATAAACATTACTGTTAATATCTTTGAGCTTATTAGCAAGAGCGAAACCAACAGCAGTTGAAAGACCTTGTCCTAAGTTGCCGGTTCCCCATTCAACACCGGGCACATCGCGTTCGATATGGCCTTCATAGATAGAACCACAAAGTCTGAACTGAGAAACAGCAGTGTTCATATCAAAGAAATTGTTAAGAGCAAGTGTTGAATACACAGCAGGGGAGATGTGACCATTACTAACCACAACTCTATCTCTGTCATCTTCTTTATAGTTCTCAGGTGAGATGTTTGCCATCTTATACAACACCATCATAGCATCGATAGTGGACATTGAACCACCCGGATGACCTGACTTGGCGAGTGTAGTCATCTTAATAATTTCTCCACGTGCAACTTTAGATTGTTTGGCGATTTGCGCTAATTCTTCCCGGGACAGCTTCTTCATTATTACCTCTATGTTTATAATTATTTAACTATTTGTATTGAGTTTACAGATTTTATTTGTACGGATTGTCAAGTCTGAAAAACATCTTATTTCCATTCGATGATTGTAAACGCGGATGTTGACTTATTCCAAGCTCGTTACCATATTTTTTACAGAGAGAAGAAATACGTGCTTCCAGTTCGTTTAGAGTTACATATTTGTCTCTGTTTCTATCAGATTTTGCCTGCAAACTCTCCACAAATGCCCGGGTGAAGAGATTCTGTTTATAGTCTTCCAACAGATAGGATTTTCCTCTTGTGTTAGCTCCATAGAATATACTAACATTATCGGGGATAACACTCATTCCGACTGCAGGTGGAAGCTCATCTAAACTGTTTGTTATAAAGATGTTTTGATTATTAAGTGTAGCGAAATTAGTATCTAAGAATAGAGTGATACTGCTCAAATTGTACTTATTCAAATCAGCGATAAGGGTATCTACCTTTGTAGCTCCCATATCTGGTAAATAGAAGTTGTAGTTGCTCTCGAGTAGAGCTGCTTGACCATCTATACTACAACCATTACCGGCAAAGTAGAGGTATAAGTCGAGTGTATCTTTCTCAGTCTTATCCATTAACCAACCGTAGTCTTTGAAGAGATCAGCGAAACCTTTAAAATCTGCATTTGTAGCGTAATAGATATTACTATTAGGTATAAAAAGCAACTTCTGTAATCGATCTTTAACAAGCTTAGCATCGCTATCAGCATATTTATAAGAAGGTAAGTATTCATAATCAGATAAGCCAATAATAACAGCCAGTTTACTTTGACCCTCGAGAGCTAATAAGCTGTCAGAAACAGAGAACTCTTTTACAATACCTGTTGTATCATATTCAACCTTCTCATACTCCCAGCTATCCTTCTCGAAAGGGCTTTCAGGAATCTCAGTATCATCAACTTCAGTTCTGACTACTCTCTGATTTGAGAACGGGTATTCCATTTCACCTAAAACTAGTTTCCAATTAAAATAAGACCACTGATCATAACCTTGATATTCTTTAGTAACTTTGACAAAGCATGTATCAGGATACTCATTAATGTATGAGTTTATGTATAAATCACCTTTAGTAGCAAAAGTTTTATCAAACGTGTCTACATTTATAGCCAGCATTCCTTCATTTTCAAAATATTTTAGTAACGTGAAGTTAAGCTTTATCTCCTCTCTACTATTTAGCATCTCTACTTCAAGTTCATGTTCTATGCTTTCCATTCGATAATCAAAACAGGCTTTACTATAATTGATTTGAGTTGTATATTCTTTCTCAAGTGCTTTTGCGAAGTCATCAATATCACTAAACCTAATATCTAAAAGTGAATGTGTTTTGCCATAACCGGAATTCTGAGAATCTTCTCTTTGGTTATCAAGTCTTGTCTGCCACTCAGATTCAAGTTTTTCTGAAGAGAATTTATGCTCTTTGAGTTTAATCAGCATATCAATTCTTTCAGTTATTGTGAAGGCAAAGAGGGAAGACAATAAGCTTAAGGTTGTAATAAATAATATTTTCTTCATAGTACCTACTTCACTGCTGTCCTAAATAGTCTGAAGCCAATTCTAAAATCTCTAATATCACCATGCTCAGCACTTCTGGCACTGATTGTACTTTTCTTATATGTCTCAAACCAACTGCCACCTTTGATGACTTTCTTTTTGTTTATTGCATTTGCACGCAATCC
Organism: Cloacimonadales bacterium (SeqCode); assembly: GCA_963677495.2. Classification (GTDB taxonomy): domain Bacteria; phylum Cloacimonadota; class Cloacimonadia; order Cloacimonadales; family JAFGVF01; genus Zophobacter. The sequence continues at coordinate 208,118 of CAXXOU010000003.1, read as the reverse complement.
ATAATTAGGTTTCAGTCTATCTCCCCAATAGTTATCCCAACACCATTCTTTAACATTCCCACTCATATCGTATATACCTAATTCATTAGGCATAAGCTGTCCATGTGGTTCAGTCTCATGGTTAGATGTTTCATCGTACCAAGCAACATCATCAACATCCTTACTACCACTATATGGATATGCATTAGTTAATACTCCACCGGAAGCACAATACTCCCACTCTGCTTCATATGGTAATCTATAACCATCAGCACTAAAATCACATTTAACAGAGTCTGGAGTTATTATATAACATGGAGTTAATCCTTCTAAGATACTTTTCTTATTACAGAATTCTACAGCTTGATCCCACCTAACACTTTCAACTGGCCTATTCTCTCCCTCAAACCTTGAAGGCTGATTGCCCATTACTTCAACCCACTCTTTTTGTGTTAGCTCATATTTCCCTACATATAAACCTTTTATCTCAACTAAGGAGTTATCTTCAAACTTAATTGTACTACCCTGAACATAGATATATTCGCCACTCCAGATTGATAGCTCTATTTGCCAATCTTCCACTGAGTATTGCTCTAGATAAGGTTCCCACCATATCTGCTTCTCCAGGCCGGGTACAACTTCAATGATATCACCGGCTATTGCTGTTGGAATGATTGTTTCACCATGTTTAGTGGCTTTGACTATTATGTTAGCTTTATCTTCACCAATTAAATCATAAGTTATTATTAGACGTCCATTATCATTCTCAGTTCTGATATTCATTATTTCCTGTGCACTCACAGAAAAAAGCATCAGACTAATACTAAGTAGAAACCATATCCTTTTCATTAACTAAACTCCGATTATAAGCGGTTTTATGATTCCAATTTTTATTGCTCTGCCGACAGGTCAATAAATATTTAGACTAAGGGAAATACTTGTTTTGTTGATTATCTTATTGAAATTAGTAAAGTTAATAAAATATGTACCAGCATCTAAGTTCATCTCTACTTCAATAATTCTCTCTTCGGTCTTAAGATTATCTTCCTCAAGAATAGTTTGGCTGAAAGAATCACTTTTAATTCCAAGATTCAAGTACTCAGAATCAATATTGTTGAGCTTGATAGTAAGATAAATCCGTTGTTTTTTATCAAGCTCGAAACTAAAGAGATCTTCTACAAGGCTGTCTGCTTGCAAAATAAATATCTCTTCGCCTATTTTGCCGAAGCCAAAATCAAGATTAAAAAGCTCCAAAGGACGTGTCCGTAAAGAGGTCAGAATCAAAGAAAACACTAAGACTCCAACAAGTATGCTTCCAAGTATATTAAACTCTTTATAGAATATAATCTGGTGAGTTGTTACATTTTCTATATGGGCTTTTTGTGGTCTACGCTTCCAAACACTAAATACTGATATTAAAAGAATGATAAGTATTATAAAGAAGGCCATAATTGGGTGGTTCCCATATTGTGCATTTGCATAACCTGCACGCCCAAAACCTGTAGGAGTAAAGAATACTGAAGAGATACTGATTAGTGACCAAAGTTGATAGATGAGAATAAGAATAGAACTCCATATGCGAGCACAGATTACAAGACCACTACTACTTGGTGGAAGCAGAATTGTTACGATAAACCATACTAATACAACAAGCAGATATCCACTGAAATAAACGATAATTCTTTCAAAATTACTCAGTGTTTCCCAATTCTCAAATGTATCAGGTGCTGAGAAAGTAGAGTGTATCTTAATCTCCTTCTCCTGGATCATTGCACCTGCAATATATCCTAATTGTCTTACTTGAGCAAACAAGATTGTTACTAAGACAATAATTATTATTGCATAAACTAGATTCTTAATTCTCATCCACCCCTCCGGATGTTTTTGAAAATATTAATCTTAATTACTTGCTGTAAAGTTTTTTCTGTGATTTTATTTTCTGTCTAGCATGGATGTCAAAGAGTTGTGTTGCGAAAAGACCTCCAACCACTAACACAATCCCCATGATTTTCCCAATACTAAAACTTTCTTTCAGTATGAAATATGACGCAATAGCAGTGAATACAGGGATAAGATTTGCAAAATAAGTAGCATTGTTTAAACCTATATTCTTAATGACAGCTGTATATAGCATATAGGCAAACACAGATGCAATAATCCCCATAGAAAGGACTGATATTACTAGTTCACTGTTTGGTGTAACTGTTATAAAATGATTCCAATCTTTGATAATAAAGAATGGAAGAAACAATATCATACCAATCGTACTTTGAACTCGAACAATTGTTGCCGGTGAATACTTATGAGATAAAGGTTTTACCAGAAGTCCATAACATAAGCCTGCTCCAACGGCAAGAAGCATATAAAGAATGCCTTTAAAATATGTCCCTCCGCTGTTGTCGCCAGCGATAGTTAAATAAACACCAATAAAAGAAACTACTGCTCCTAAATAGCTGAACAGAGTAACTCGTTCTTTATGCACTAACCAGCTGAAGAAAGGGGTTATAAGAGGGATAATCGCAATCATGATAGCTCCTACAGTAGCAGAGACATATTGCAATCCTAAGCTTTCTCCCATGAAGTAAAGAAATGGTTCAAACAGAGCTAAGAGGAAGAATGCTTTTCTATCCTTTTTAGCTACTTTCTCTCGGGTGCTAATTAGAGCAACAACTTCAAGGAATAGAGTTGCAATTAACAATCTGAGGAAGACAAGTGTAAACGGTTGATAATATTTATAAGCTACTTTGTAAATTACAAAGGTCAAGCTCCAGCATATCATTGCAATAAGAGCTAGACAGTAAATATATAAACTTCTCTTCATGTTCATCCTTAATGTTAGTGTTTATCTAGCGTTTTTTATGCTACCGGTTAATGTCAAGCAGGTTTTAAGCTGATGGAAGAAAGAGCTTAAATGAGTGCTATTAACTTGATAGATTGAATAGGGGATACTCTATCGGTAATTAAATACCGTTGTAATAAGATTGAATATCTTCAACGATTTTTGCAGGTACTAAGTTACTAAAATCTTTTCCGGAGGAGGCTAGTTTTCTTATCTCAGTAGAAGATATTGCCACTGGCTCCATCTCAAAAAAAGTAACTTCTTTAGGAAGAGCTTTGTTATCAACAGCTCTTAGGCCAGGTCTTGTAAAAAACGCAAAGTTTGCATTATTTAATAGCCACTCATAATCATGCCATTTGTGAAGAGATTCCAAAATATCTGCTCCGGCAATGAAAAGAAACTTATCGTTTGGATGTTGCTCACGTAGTCTGATGAGTAGGTTCTTTGTAAAGCTTATACCATAATCCGGTGAATCCAAATCAGAGATCTCGTAGTTAGGATATTGAGCTATAGCTTTTTTTGTCCAATTGAATCTTACTTCGTATGGGGTAGAATCAGTTGTCTTAAAATGATGCAAGCCGACAGGTACAAAGAGTACCTTATCGACTTGTAAAATCTTTATTGCTTGTTCAGCTATATGGATATGACCTAAGTGGATCGGATTAAATGAACCACCTAAGATAGCAATCTTCACTTTTCAGCACTTTCCTCTAACTTCTTAATTTTCATTAGGACTTTTCGAGCTTTTTTAGCTGCTTTTGTGTCTGGATATCTATCCATTACGACAGCAAGATGTGCTTTAGCAACATCATACTGCTCCCAATGCTTATAGATTTGCCCTGCAAACAGGTGAGAGTTCATATCCAGCTCGTTACTGTTCCCAAGGTCCATAATCTCTTGTAGATAAAGCAAGGCTCCGCTATAGTCTTCCATTTTAAAGTAGATTCTCCCATTCTCATACTTCTTCTCAAGAAGTTTGAATTGACAATCCTGGATATACTTTATAGCATCATCTTTTCGAGGATCATTAGGGAATTTATCTAAGAAAACAGTGAAAGCGTTGATTGCTGAATTTGTTTCTTCCTGGGTATAATGTGCCGGTAGCGATTCTTCAAAGTAGCATACCCCAATCTTGTAGTATGCATCAGCGATATTCTCGTTATCAGGAAAAAGCTTAATCATTTGCTCATATTCAAGTCTTGCATCATAGAACTTATCATCAGCAAAGTAGCAATCTGCCAGCTTCATCTGTGCTACTGAGGTAAGAAGAGTTGTTCTCTCAAAGATAATGTCCTGATATAGAATTGCAGCTTTGGCGTACTTCTTCTTAGCAAAGAATGCATCAGCATCAGCCATCTTTTCTTCTGCTGGTCTGTTATCTATATTCTTAGAACAACCAACTGCTAAAATTACTAAGAGAGTTAAAAGATATATAATACGTTTCATTTATGACTCCTGTTAATCCAAACTCCATAATCCGAAGATTAGGGATGCAACAGCTAAAGTAACAATAACAGGCTCATACCATTTGAAGCTTAAACCGGATTTGGTTTTACGCTTCTCTGTTACTAATTCTGTAGCTGAGATAAACTCTATTTTCTTTGATTCTCTGTCAACCGCTTTGATTGAAATCCTTAAAAGGTTCTCGTTTCTGCGTTCCCTTTCTTGAGTAACGACTTCTGTTCTAACAGTTACACCAATTTCAGCTTCTGTTGGGGTTTCATACAATGAGATACCCTTGCTGATTAGATAAGCTTTTACTTCATCTACTATTGCACGGTCACTGCTTCTGTTAGCTTTTCCAACAAAAACCTTTTGAGATGATAGTAGCTCAATACTGTCTTGTGAGAAGAGTTCTGCCATATTATCAGCAGCAACAGATGCGCTGATGATAAATGGTAAAGCTATGATAGCTATGAGGAAGAAGTATCTTTTCATTACTCTAAGCTTTTGAGGAACTGATCAACTTTGTACATGCGCTCATAATCAGGATATAAACGCTTTAAATCGTTAAATGTTTTCTTTGCTTCTTGCGGTCTTTCAAGTTTAATATGGCATAAAGCTATTTTAAATCTGGCATCTGGTGCTTTTAATGATTCCGGATAGTCTTCTTCTACTTTCTCGAATTCACGGACAGCTTTATTGTAGTCATCTGCATCGTAGAAAATCTCACCAATCCAATATTGTGAATTAGCAGCAAACTGATGACGAGGGAAATCTCTTAAGAAGTTCTTAAATCCTGCTAGAGCTTCCTGAAGTTTATTTTCATCATAATCCTTCTTCGCTGTATTATATGCTAACTCTGGGCTTGCAGGGACAGCATGGGTGCCTGTATTTTTGTAGGTCTTGTTCCGAGGAACTCTTTTGTTGCCCACTTTCTCTTGCAAAGTAAGTATCGCATCTGCATCAGATTCAGCTGAATCTAAAAGAAATGATATTCGGTTACTATGAAACTCAACTTGATTATTCAACTTTGTTAAATCTGAACGTAGTTTTGTAACAGCTCCGGAATCTCCGCCATTTTGTGGAATGTTAGTAAGTTGTTGATCCATTTCGTCCAATCTAGTGTTTATCGATATTATGTCATTCTCTAAAAGGTATATTTTACTCTTTAAGTCTCTAATCTCTTGAGAATTCTTTTGAACATATTCACTATTAGATGCACAACCGAATGAAATAACAAGGATCGCTGTAATAATGATTAAGCTTAGATATCTTTTACCCATGATAGCTCCAGTTTGAAAAAGGGAAGGCACTTTCGTGCCTTCCAATATGTCTTTTAAGCTTTGTTAAGGAAAGCTTTATATGCTTTGTAAGTACTATAAAGGTCAGCTTTACTGCACATCTCATAAAGAGAATGCATCCCAAGTAAAGGTGTACCACAATCGATAACTTCTGCACCATCTTTTGCAAGGATATAAGCGATTGTTCCACCGCCACCTACGTCAACGTTTCCGAGTGAACCCATCTGCCAGAATGCTTTTCCATCTTCGAAGATGTTGATTACTTTAGCTGTGAATTCTGCATTAGCGTCGTTACTTCCACCTTTACCACCTGAACCTGTGAATTTACAGATATTAACACCATAACCCATCATTGGAGCATTCTGTTTGTCATGAACACCTGGGTAGTTAGGGTTGATACCGGCTGATACGTCAGCTGAAAGTACGTTTGTTTTGATAATAGTTTTACGAAGTTTGTAATCTGTACACTCTTCACCTGATTGAACAATAAGGTCACCGATGAAGTCTTTTAAGAAGATTGAATGTGCACCGGTATTACCAACACTTCCGATCTCTTCTTTGTCCGCAAAGTAGATTACTGAAGTTCTTTCAGGTGCAGTTTTACTGTCTAAAAGAGCCATAAGTGATGTGTAAGCACAGATTCTGTCATCTTGACCGTAACCCATAACAAAGCTTCTGTCGATTCCACAGTCACGAGCTTTGCCGGCAGGAACAATCTCTAACTCAGCAGAGATGAAGTCAGCTTCCGTAATGCCGTATTTATCGTTAAGAAGCTTAAGAGCATTCATCTTCATCGCTTTCTTCTCTTTTTCATCAGTTACAGGAATAGCACTGAAAATCATGTTCATATGTCTTGCAGCAATTGCTTCACCGAGAGTTTTTGTGTATTGCTCTTTTCTAGCAAGATGAGGGAGAAGATCAGGGATACAGAATACAGGATCGCTATCATCTTCACCGATGCTTACGTTAACGAGTGAACCGTCTTTTTTGATAACAACACCGTGCAATGCAAGAGGAGTTGAAACCCATTGGTACTTCTTGATTCCACCATAATAATGTGTTTTCATCATACCAAGTCCGGTAGGACCATCTTCATAAAGTGGGTTCTGTTTAAGGTCAACACGCGGAGCATCAACGTGAGATGCAATTACGTTTACACCATCAGTTACAGGTTTTTTACCAAGTACCGCAAAAGCAAGTGATTTGCCACGGAATGTAGCGAAGACTTTCTTACTTTTCTTGTTTGTTAAGATCTCTTTGAAACCTTTCTCTTTCAGCATCTCAACTGTGTAATTAATTGATTCACGTTCTGTTTTACACTCATCTAAGAATGTTTTGTAATCTTCAGCAAAGTCCATCGCAGCTTTCTGCTCAGTAGCCGAAGCTTTTTTCCAGAAATAATGGCGTTCATAGGTTAAATTGTTTTCCTGTTTCTTGTTAGCCATTGAATTCTCCTTTATTATTTATTTTCTATTTGATATCTCTAAAGGTTTAAATTTATATATTTTATGACTATATGCCATATAATCAAGAAAAAAGAAGAGGTCAATAAAAATCGTTGGAAATATGGGAGTTAGTGTTTGATGTTTTAGGAAAACCATGAACGTACCAGACTTGTACCGTGGCGTAGCATGGGGCGGGAATGATAAACTCGAAGCCTTACACCTCGCCCCACATTCACAGCAATACTGCTCACTGCGGTGCAAGTAGACTACATCTATTTTATCAAAGATACCTTAACAGAACTTAAAATAGTATTCCCGAAGGTTAGCTTACATAGGTATACTCCGGAAGCTACCTTATTACCTTTACTATCGACTCCATCCCAAGTAACTGATTGCTCCTTTTGAGTTTTACTTGCATTAAGTATATTTACAAGTTGTCCTTTCACATTATAAATCTGTATTTCAAGTTTATTATACTCTTTATCTGTCTTTACACTGAATTGCACTGATGGATTGAAGGGATTTGGATATGCTGTAAACTCAACTCCATAAGGTGCAGGAATTGTATCATCCGAGATTGATACTGTAGTATCATACAATGATGCATCGCCGGCATATACATAGGCATGTCCAGCATAATTTGTACCTGTGCCGGGAGCCCCAACTGCTGTATCATCATATCCATCACTATTAAAATCACCAATTGCAACGGAAGTCCCAAATTCAGAATGGTTTATGATAGGGGCTTCAATTTCATAATCCCGCAGTCCATTGGGGTCTTCATGCCCAAAGAAGAAATAGACCTTTCCCTGATCTAAACTCCAGCAAGGACTACCAATCACTAAATCTGAATAACCATCTCCATTCAAATCACCATGTGCTATTCCATTGTTATATTGCCCATAATTTGATAAGTGAATATCAGGTACTACATTGCTTTGATTCCCACCCAGCCATATTCCCGGGCATGTACCAGCATATTTTTTAGCTCCAATGAAATCATCAACACTATCTCCATTCATGTCTCCGCAAGCAACTCCACCCGGTAGAAAGTTAGTACCTTGAAAAACAATGTTCGTTAAAATTGTATCAACCACAGTTGCACCATAGATAATTGAGTTTTTGATTAACAGGTCTTCAGCATCAAAATAGCCAACAATAAAATCATCGAATCCATCACTATTGATATCACCTATCTCTCGTATTGAACTTCCGCTAATGACATCTCCATTACGATATGGACCTGTATCTTTCCAGAAATCTACATAGGGGTCCACTTCATCACCATATATAATATAGAAATGAGAAAAGGGATTTACGTGACTCATACCTAGAAGAACATATCCTGCATCAGAACAACCATCTCCATTAATATCACCTAAAGGATAGAGTGAAAAAATATCTTCTATCTCATCATCTCCTGTTCCACGCATAACATCATAGCTAAAATCCGGGATTGTATCACAATTTACTCCTCCATAGTAAATATCGATAACAGCTTTTATATCATAATTGGATACATAGTGATAAAGACCAAGATCATCAAAACCGTCACCATTTACATCTCCAAAGTTGTGTAACGAGACTCCAGTATAACTTGCATAAGCTCCGGTAATAGTTAGATTAGGGGTTGTTGAAAAATTACCCCCCCCATAATAGAAATAAATCTTACCGAGTAAAGATGGGGTTTCACCTGGTTCATAAGACCTTGAACCAACTACCAAGTCATCAATACCATCACCATTAAAATCCAAAGATGTCATTGAGGAACCATACTCAGAGTCCGGATGCTCTCCTTGGCTCTCCCAGATTAGTTCCATTGAATTCTCTGCAAAGAGTGTGCTTATCGCTATTAAAAGAATTAAGTGCATTAAAAAAGAGTGTTTTCTACCTATTTTCATATCATCCTCCGCTGGAGTTCTAACTACATATCTATTAATTACGATTGAATATTAAAACATTGACTAATACTGGCAAGTTCTTTATTTCCTTGCTCCACATTCGCATCAGACCTGCACCGTAGCGTAGCATGGGGCGGGAATGGTTACCTTGAAGCCTGACACCTCGCCCCACACTTCGTTGCGGTGCAAGTTACATCTCTCAAGACCTGCACTAATTAACTAACATAACACTACTTGTGCTTCACTTCCTCTATGTCCTACTTCAAGAACTTCTTTTCTCCGTTAAATAAGTTATGCACACTGTCAATGGCAGTGAGAAATGGTACACGATGGCAGTGAAAAGTGGTACAAAACTGCCAACCTTTAAAAATGACTACTTCAAGACAGTTTGGAGTAGGTATGATTGGAGTAGAAGTGTATCATTCAATAAAAACTATGCATAAGCAAGGGCATAGTCAGCGTAAGATCGCAGAGGAGTTGTCTCTATCAAAGACAACAGTAGGTAAATACATAAATATGACACTTGATGAGTTCATGGAACTAATAAACAATAGCATTCGTGAAAGCAGTTTTGCCATATGTGAGCAATATGTCCGCGAAAGGCTTAGCAAATATCCACGATTAAGAGCTAGTGTACTATATTTAGAAGTTAAGAAAAAGTTCCCTGAGATAAAAGCAAAAGACAGAGCTTTCCGAGATTTTGTTCGTAAGCTAAAGCAGACTTATCCTGTCGATAAATACCGTAATTATGCAGTAATCGAGACGGCTCCCGGTGTTCAGGTTCAAGTTGATCCAGGTGAGATGAAAGTAGTTTTGGGTAATAAACGTCAAAGAGTTTATTTTATAGTTTTTGTGCTTTCCCACTCGCGTCAAAGCTATGTCCATTGGAGCACAACACCATATAACACATCAAGGTTTATTGAAGCTCATCGTGAAGCTTTTATCTATTTTGAAGGTATCCCTTCAGAGTGTGTTTACGACCAGACAAAGCTTGTAGTAATACAGGAACGCTATCGGGAAGTAATCTTAAATAATCAGTTCCATCAGTTTGCAGCAAAAACGGGCTTTCATCCTCATGTATGCGAAGGCTATGATCCACAAAGCAAGGGTAAAGTAGAGCGTAATGTCTCAGAAGTAAAGCATGGCTTTATGTATGGCAAAGAGTTCAAAGACCTGGCAGACCTGCGTTCACGCGGACTTGAGTGGCTTTTACACTTTAACGGCAGAACCCATGGCACAACCCGTAAAGTACCATCAGAAGTATGGCAAGAAGAGAGGTTAAAGCTAAAAGATATTCCAGAGTTTATCTTCACTTTAGAAGTTCGTAATGCAGATAAAACAGGCTTAATCTCGTATGAGGGTAATAAGTACTCTGTTCCATTAGAGTATCAGCGAAAACAGGTATATGTGCAAAAAGAAAAGAGCACTTTAGTGGTGATGGATATTTATACAAGAAAGGAAATCTGCCAACATGAGCTATGCACAGAAAAAGGCAAAATCATCAAAAACACTAATCATTATCGGGATTTTACGGTAGTGCTACAAGAGCTTATTGAGCGAGTAAAGGATGAGATGAGTGAATATATCCAAGGAGAAGAACTAATCCAGAGGCTTGTTAATGATAACCCTAAAATAGCAAGGGATCAGTTGAGAGCCTTAAGCAAGTTTAAGCGTAACTATGAAACAGATGTATGGGAGTCAGTGCTTCCTGAGGTAATGACTCTTTCGCATGTAAAGGCAACAGCCATAGAGAAGCTTCTGAATGCAAAAGTAAGACAAATGAAGCTAAATGAATTATCAGAATCAGAACCACAACAAGACTCAGAGAGTTCATTAATAGAGCGCTCATTAGATGACTACATGAAGGTGTTATAAGATGATAGAGATAACTAAAACATACATCAAAAGGGCTCGTTGTACTCATATTTTGAATACTCTTGAAAGTGCAGTTTTAGAAGCAGAGAAACAGAATATGACTTATCTGGAGTTCGTACATTATCTATTTGAAAAAGAGAACTCAGGAAGGAATCAAACCAATATCAACAGAAGACTTAAACAGGCTCACATCCCGGTAATAAAGACCTTTGATGAGTTCGACTATGCTTATCAACAAGTAATAACCAAAAGACAAGTAAAGGAGTGGAAGAACTTTGTCTGGCTGGAGCAGAGGAGGAATATAATTTTAATGGGACCTCCGGGAGTAGGTAAGACTCATGTTGCAACAGCACTCAGTTATGAAGCAATAAAGGCAGGATATAAGGTGGTGTTTTATAATCTGAACAACCTTATCGAAGAACTTGTACTAGCTGAAGCAGATAACAACATAGATAAATATCTAAGCAATATAGCCAAGAATGATCTGATAGTTATAGATGAGATGGGGTATCTTCCTCTCCAGACAAAGGCAGCTAATCTGTTCTTTAGACTCATCCATCTCTTATACGAATTTAGATCAGTAATCATAACATCGAATAGGTTGTTTAATGAATGGGGAGCTATTTTTAACGACAATGTGATAGCAACTGCTATTCTTGATAGATTACTCCATCACTCACAACCAATTACAATGCTCGGAGACAGCTTTAGACTAAGGAATTTTCAAAAATGAAGACTGTACCATTTTTAAATGCCAAACTGTACCAATTTAAAATGCCATTGACATGCACACGATGTGGATAACTTTAGGGGCTCATAGGGAGGGTCTAGGGAGGCTATAGGGTGGGACAAGCGAGATTCAAGCGTTTTGTAAAGATTAGATAAAGAGAAGGATCTAGGTTGATGATAACAAAGTAAGACTTGTAGCAGAGATGCAAAGAAAATTGAAGAAATGCTAAATGCTAAATGCTAAATGCTGAATGCTGAATGCTGGATGCTGAATGTTGAATGTTCAATGCTGAAATGTAAAGATTAGAATATTTTTTATTTCTGATTTGAGTCTCATGAGTCTTGAGGGGGATATAAATGGTATAATTCTCACACTATATAGAGATGTAGCATTGCATTTAGGATCCTCGAATGAAGTAACGATTAATAATAGAACATAATACTGTATCTAAAAGGATATGTTCTCGGATTGCTAAATCTTGGGCAAAATGATTAATAATTAAGGTACATTTTTTCGAAAAACACTCCAATTAACAGGGAATTCACAATTGCTTAATAATTGATTAACATTTATCCCGTATTTAAGAGCAAATGTTAGAAGGTATCAACCTAAAAATCTAAAGGAGCTAAAATGAAAAAAGCTATCTTCTTTTTATTAATGATCGCTGTATTGGCGACATCTTTGTCTGCAATCGAGACAAAGTTTAAAATGGAATTATGGAATCGTTGGACTAATGAGTCTATTGATGGGGAAACTACAAAGAACTATTTCGGTCTCTCAAGAGGTTATTTCCGCTTAGAACCAAAATTCAACAGCAATATCAGTGGTCGCTTTAATGTTGACTTCTTCTCTGGAAGCACAGATGAATTTGCTGACGGTGCAGGTCTTAAAATCAAGTATGCTTATCTTGATTTCAAATACCCTTGGATGCTTAAAGATAGTAAACTTTCTGCCGGTCTTTTGAAGACTTACTTCGGTACAATTTATACATATGAATATACTATGATCGACAAAGATCCTTCAGATAAGTACAAATTTGCATCATCAGCAGACTATGGTATCACATACGGTGGTTACCTTCCTGCAGGTTATGGTACTTATAACTTAGGTCTTTATAATGGTGAAGGCTACAAAAAGGGTACTTCAGATGATACAAACACTTCAATGGCATTCGTTGGTAACCTCCGCTTAACACCATTCCCAGGTCTTATGGTTGGTGGTTCATACATGATGAACAGCAAGAACGAAGAAGATGAAGATGACAGAGAAGATTATTCAAAAATCGCTGTTGTTGGTAAAGTAGCTTACGGACCTGTATCAGTTGACGGTCAGTACTTAATGCAGACAACTTCTTACGAAGCTGACGGTGCAGAAGATGTAAACAAAACTGTTATCTCAATCATGCCGGTTGTAAAACTTGGTGCTTACCTTCCTCTTGATATCGACTTAGTAGGTCGTTATGACATTCATGATCCAGACACTGATAATGATGATGACAGTGACAGCACAATCATGGCCGGTTTAAACTGGATGCTTCTTCGCGATGCAAAAAACAAACCACAAGTTATGGTTCAGGCAAACTACAATATCAAATCATTTGAAGATGATTCAGATGACATCAATACAATGATGGTTCAGCTTCGCTACATCTTCTCACATAAACTTAAGTAAATCCCCTCGGAGGAAAAATGAATAAAAACTTAGTAAAAGTTCTCTTGGTATGTGTAATCCTTACACTCGTAGTATCACCTGCTTTTGCTCGCAGAAACAAAGGTAACTCAGTAAGAATCGCCGGATCAACAACAGTACTTCCAATTGCACAGGCTGGTGCAGAAGCTTTCATGGATCAGTTCCCTGAAGTTAACTTAACAGTTCGTGGTGGCGGTTCAAGTGTTGGTATCGCATCAATCATTTCCGGTACAGCTGACATCGGTGATGCTTCAAGAAACATCAAAAATAAAGAGATCGTTCAAGCTAGAGAAAATGGTGTTAACCCGGTAGAACATGCTGTAGCTAATGACGGTATCGCAATCGTTCTTCACAAAAGTAATCCTGTGAAAGCTCTTACAACAGATCAAGTTCAAGCTATCTATACCGGTAAAATCTCTAACTGGTCAGAAGTTGGCGGTCCTAACAAACCTATCGTTTGCATCAGCAGAGACGTTGCTTCAGGTACATTCGAAGTTTTCAACAAGCTTGTACTTCGCGGTCAGAAACAGATTAGTGGTGCTTTAATGCTCGCTTCTAATAATGCTGTTGCAACAACAGTTGCAGACACACCAGGTGCTATTGGTTATGCAGGTATCGGTTACTTAACAGACAGAATCAGTGCTATTAAAATCGATGGTGTTATGCCAAGTGAGGCAACTATCAAATCAGGTACATATCCAATCGCTAGACAGCTTTACATGTACACAAACGGAAAGCCTAAAGGTTGGACAAAGAAATTCATCGATTTCATCCTTTCAGCTGAAGGTCAGAAGATCGTTGAAGAGCAAGGTTTCGTAGCTCTTTAATCTAACAAGTAAACAATAAAATATGGGGTATATTCACCCGTGGATATGCCCTTATTTTTCTTAAAAAAACAGGAACCTGAAATGAATGATTTTCGAGAAAAGTTTTTTAAAGGTGTAACCTATGTGGCTGCCCTTTTTACTATTGTTTTCTTATTTGCCATAATCCTGAGTATCTTTATAGAAGGTGTTCCTCTCTTCAAGAGCTACAACTTCTTTAAGTTCCTGGGTGGATTAGCCTGGCATCCAACATCAGAACCGGCTGACTTTGGGATCTGGACGCTTATTGTCGGTTCATTTGCTACTACCATTGGAGCTCTTTTAATAGCAGTTCCACTTGGACTTGGTAGTGCAATCTTCATAGCAGAAATTGCCCCACCTAAACTGAAAGAGATTCTGAAACCGATTATTGAGTTGTTAGCAGGTATCCCTTCTGTGATTTATGGTCTCTTCGGTATGGCATTTCTCGCCCCATTTCTAACTAATCTTTTTAATATAAATACCGGACTCAATGTGTTTTCAGCTTCAATTATTCTGGGAATCATGTGTGTACCTATCATCTCTAGTATGTCTGAAGATGCTATTACCAATGTTTCTATAACATTGCGAGAAGCTTCTTTTGCGCTTGGTGCTAATAAATGGGAAACTATAACTAAAGTAACTGTACCTGCTGCAAAATCAGGTATTATTGGTTCAGTTATTCTTGGATTTGGACGTGCAATAGGTGAAACAATGGTTGTTCTCATGGTTGCCGGTGGAGCTCCTACTATACCAAAGAGCATCTTTAGTCCTGTAAGAACTATGACAGCAACAATCGCAGGAGAGATGGGTGAATGTGTACTCGGTTCTGATCACTACTATTCACTTTACGCTATCGGTATAGTTCTTTTTGCAATCACTTTTGCGACAAACCTTATAACTGAAGTTGTATTCCTTAAGAAGAGAGGAGACCGCTAATGAATAGACGTAAAATCGGTTCTTTCTTCGGTAACTTCAGCTTGTTTCTAAGTGTAGCGATTACAGGTTTATTCCTAGTCCTTTTTCTATATTTGATTTTCTCTAAGGGTGGTCATATGCTCTCTTGGGAGTTTTTGACACAGTCACCAAGAAGATTCATGACAGAAGGTGGAATTTATCCTGCTATCGTAGGTACTTTCTGGTTAACAATCCTCTCAATTGCATTTGCATTGCCTTTCGGAATTCTTACAGCTATCTTTATGACAAGTTATGCGGCTAAGAGTAGAATGGTTAGAGTAGTGAGAGTTGCTGTTAATACTCTTGCAGGGGTACCATCTATTATTTATGGTCTTTTCGGTATGACACTGTTTGTTAATTTGCTTCAATTAGATGTATGTATTCTCTCAGGTGCTCTTACTCTTGGCATCTTAGCACTTCCTGTTATTATTAATACAAGTGAAGAAGCTATCCGACAGCTTCCTACCGATTTTTGGGAAGCATCACTTGCACTTGGAGCTACACAAAGACAAACAATTACACGAGTTATTTTACCGGCTGCGTTACCTAATATTCTTACGGGTACAATTATCAGTATCGGTCGTGTTGCCGGTGAAACAGCACCTATTCTGTTTACAGCTGCAACATTCTACACTCGTAGACTCCCTACCTCAATATTCGATGAAGTTATGGCACTTCCATATCACATCTACGCACTCATGACAGAAGGCTCACATGCAGACAAACAGGTACCTATCGCTTATGGTACATCAGTAGTACTGCTTCTCTTAGTTTTATTAATCAGCTTTGCTGCAATCATTATAAGATATAGAATAAGGAAAAATAGAAGATGGTAAAAGCACAGGTAAAGACAAAAGATCTCAACCTTTGGTTTGGAGATAAACATGTTTTGAAAGGCATCAATATGCCTGTTTACAAGAATAAAATTACAGCCTTAATCGGACCTTCCGGTTGCGGTAAATCAACTTTACTTAGAAGTTTCAATAGAATGCATGATATGGTTGCAACATGTAAGATTAAAGGTGATATTCATCTTGAAGATATGAACATCTATGACCCTAAACATGATGTCACAAAGATCAGAGAAAGAGTTGGGATGGTTTTCCAGAGACCTAATCCTTTCCCTAAATCAATCTATAAAAATATTGCTTACGGTCTTCATATTCGTGGTGGCATGAGCAAACAGCAGATAGATGCTAAAGTTGAAGAGAGTCTAAAAGGTGCTTGGATTTGGGATGAGGTTAAGGATAGACTTCATGACTCAGCTATGAACCTTTCTGGTGGACAGCAACAGCGTCTTTGTATTGCAAGAGCTCTTGCAAATGACCCGGAAGTGCTTCTTCTTGATGAACCTACATCAGCTCTCGATCCACAATCTACTGCTAAGATTGAAGAGCTTTGTCTTGCACTTAAAGATAAAGTGACAATTCTTATCGTTACTCATAATATTGCACAAGCCGGTCGTATTTCTGACTATACTGCATTTATGTATCTCGGTGATTTGATAGAGTTCGGAGAGACAAAGAAAGTGTTTACTTCTCCTGAAAACCCAAAAACAGAAGCATACTTAACCGGTGTATTCGGTTAAGGGAGGGAAAATGATTAAAGGAAGACTTGAAAAGTTAATGAAGATGCTCATGGAGCAAGCAAGTTATGTTTCTAAGATGATTGAACTTTGCTTGGTTACTATAAATGACAAACAAGATAACTCAAAAGAGATAAAAGCCTACGAAGAGAAAGTTAATGAGCTTGAGAATAAGCTTGAAGAGGAATGTATCTATACAATCGCTTTGAATCAACCGGAAGCAAGTAATCTCAGAACAATTGTAGCTATCATGAAAACAAATGTAAACCTTGAAAGACTCGGTGATTTAGCTGAGAAGATTTCAAGTAGTACTAATAAAATCATGAATCAACCCATCTTCAATGAAATTCAGGATGTTGAGAAGATTGGTCGTGAGACTAAAAAGATAGTTGATAATGTAATTTCGGCTATCTCACAGATGGATCCGGATCTTGCGAATAAGGTTCGTGAGGATGACGATATCGTTGATTATCTCAACCGTAAAATTATCAATGATCTCCTTAAACTGGACTATTCAGAATATAGTTTAAGCGAGTTGTTCCATGTTGTTAGAATCTCTCGTGCCTTTGAGCGAATAGCGGATTTAGCAACAAACATTGCAGAAGACACAATCTACGCTTCTTCAGGTACCCAAGTAAAACATGGTGCTGACTTAGAAGAAGAGAATGAATAAATCTTACTAATAACAACACTTCAGGTTCCTAAAGGGGAGTTATCAGCAATGGTGCTCCTCTTTTTTTATACCGACCACTCTCGGTAGGAGCAATCTGTAGTGCAAGTGTCCCTACTTGCACATAGCTAGCTAGAGCTATAATCGGGAAGCCAATCGTGCTCTGGTAATAGTGATGGCATGTACAATCATAAACTTAGCTCTTCGTTCATACTTATGGTTTCTATGTCCGGTCAGTGGAAGTTGCCGACTTTGTCGGCACAGCAATTCAGGGGAATCGCAGTACATCGTAGTGCAAGTGTCCCCACTTGCTCATAGCTCGCTAGAGCTATATTCGGCAAGCCAATCGTGCTCTGGTAATAGTAAAGGCATGTATAATCATAAACTTAGTTCTTCGTTCATACTTATGGTTTCTATGTTCGGTCAGTGGAAGTTGCCGACTTTGTCGGCACAGCAATTCAGGAGAATCGCAGTACATTCGTAGTGCAAGTGTCCCCACTTGCACATAGCTCGCTAGAGCTATATTCGGGAAGCCAATCGTGCTCTGGTAATAGTAATGGCATGTATAATCAAAAACTTAGCTCTTCGTTCATACTTATGGTTTCTATGTCCGGTCAGTGGAAGTTGCCGACTTTGTCGGCACAGCAAATCAGGAGAATCGCAGTACATTCGCAAGCTTCACTCTAAAGAACTCCTTTAAGAGTTTCGTGACATCGTGACAAGACGCACCTACGCAGTTGGTGCGCTCCATATGCTAACAAAGATAAAAATTATAAGAAACTTGACAGGCTTAAGCAGTGTTATTTACTAAATACGATGTGTAGTAATAAATCAAGAATAAAAACATACGAACTGATAGTTTCCGGTCGCGTGCAGGGAGTTGGTTTTCGCTGGTTTGTGCGCGGACAGGCTCAAGAATATGGCTTCAAAGGTACAGTTAGGAACTTGTACGATGGAACTGTAAGAATAAAGGTACAAGGTGATTTTAGTCAGCTGGATAGCTTTATACTTAGCTTAAGAATTGGAAACGGTTATAGTATTATTGAATTGATTACGAAGACAGAATTGCATACCGAAAAGGTTTATGGAGGATTCCGGATTGAACATTAAAGGATTAGTAATAACACTCGTTTTAATATATAGTTTTACAACTGCTTGTGCACGAACTCATACTGTTAAAAAGGGAGAAACCCTTTATAGGATTAGTAAACAATACAATCTGACTGTCAAAGAGCTTAGAGACAAAAACGGACTCAAGGGCAACGAGATCTCAACCGGTCAAATTCTTGAAATCCCTGAGCCTTATGCAAAGCTAAAGCCAAGAGTGCAGACTTATCCAAAGACAGAAGTTCCTAAGGAAGGTTATCATTCGGTGCAGGAAGGTGATACACTGTTCAGAATTTCCAAGATGTATGATGTTTTAATTACTGATATCTTAGATTTCAATGAGCTTGAGAACTCATATATAACTGAAGGACAAAAGATTTGGCTAGTTTCTCATGAGGAGCCTAAAAAGAAGCCGGCAAAGGTTTATAAAGTTAAAAGAGGGGATACAATCTCTAAGATAGCTAAGAAGTATAGTGTTTCTGTCAAAGATGTAAAAAAACGTAATAAGCTTACAAGCAATAATATATATGTGGGTCAGAAGCTCTATATCGGAGAAGGTTCTATACCTAAAGATATGGGTATCCCGAAGGTAAGTAAGAAAAATCCGACTTTTACAAGAACAGATTTATTACTTCCGACAGAAGGAGTTGTGACATCTGAATTTGGAATTAGAAATAATGTACCACATAAGGGTATAGATTTTGGAGCACCTTACGGAACACCAATTGTAGCAGTAACAGACGGAACAGTTATTTTTGAAGGTATGCAGCGTGGTTATGGAAACGTGATTGTGCTAGAACATGCTAATAATGTAATGACTGTTTATGCACACAATGAGAAGAACTTAGTGTCTTTGGGTAACAAAGTTAGAAAGGGTGCTCAAATAGCGACTGTTGGTGCTACCGGTAACTCAACTGCACCACATTTGCATTTCGAATATAGAATCAAAGGGAAGGCGATAAATCCACGAGAAGTGCTAAAAGGTTTACCTCCGAAAGCATAGTACAAAAAAATATAAAAAAAAGAATTTGGCATGCCGGATTGAATGGCTATAATATTTGTAGGAATTAATTCTACGTAAGTAGAGAAAATTATAAATATATTTTAAAATGTGTAAGAGGTATTTATGGAAAACGTATTTGAAGACAAAGCCTTACAACAATATCTGAAACAGATTTCTACATATACATCACTCTCTAAAGAAGAGGAACATCAATATGCTATTAAAGCCAAGAATGGAGATCAGGCAGCAATTGATAAATTAATACAATCTAATCTTAAGTTCGTTGTAAAGATAGCCGCTCGTTATCAGGGACGTGGACTTAGTCTTTCTGAACTTATAAGTGAAGGAAACATCGGACTAATCAAAGCCTTAGAGAAGTTTGATCCTTCGAAAGATATAAAGCTTATCTCTTACGGTATATGGTGGATAAAGCAGAGAATTATGCAAGCCGTTGCAGAAAAAAGCTCTATGATAAGAGTACCACTTGGCAAGGTTAACACTTATAATAAAATAAAATCTACTCGTGAGAAAGTCTTCAATCAAACAGGTGAAGTGCTTTCAAATAAGGAACTTGAGAAGCTGACTAATGTCAAGAGTAGCGCAATAGAATCTATCAGTCGTCAAGTTCGCCCTACACTATCATTAGATGAGTCTTCAGACAAAGGAAACTCTAAAGATGTAACAATTGGTGACTATATTACTGCAGATGATACATTTGAACCGGAAGCAGTTTACAGAAATGAGCAATTACAAAAAAACATTGACAGTGCTATAAAAAAACTGGATAGACGTGAATCATATATACTAAAAGCTTACTTTGGTTTAGAAGACACAGAGAGCAGGAATTTTGCCAGCATAGCTGATGAGATGAATCTATCTCGTGAACGTGTCAGACAGATCCAAAAGGAAGCACTTAAGAAGATCTTAAAGGATATAACTCCTAAAGGTCATTCTAATACATCCATGATGTTTATATAAAAGAAATAGATGGAGGATTAATATGATTCGCAATTTTGACGAGATGCTCGCCAAAGTTAGAGGACTATCAGGTAAAATAGTTCTGGTTGCAGGTGCTCAGACACCATCAGCTATTGAAGCTTCAGTTTTAGCAAAAAAAGAGGGGCTTGCAGATAGCATACTTATCGGAGATAAAGAAGCTATTCTTGCTATTCTAAATGACCAATTCGTTGAATACAAAGATGCATTTGAGATTGTTGATACGGGTGCTGACCTTCAGAAAGCTTGTGTTGAAACAGTACGCCTTGCTAAAGAGGGTAAAGGCGACATCATTCTTAAGGGTAAAGCTGATACTGCACTTCTTCTTAAAGCTGCACTTGATAAAGTGAATGGCGTAAGAGAAAGCGCTGTTATCTCTGATGTATTAGCTTTTGAACATCCCGAAAGGATTATTCTTATGAGTGATGGAGGTATTAACTTATATCCTGAACTTAAAGAAAAGGTCGCAATCATAAATAATGCTGTAAAAGTTGCACATTCAATGGATTGCCCAAACCCAAAAGTGGCTCTCCTTGCTGCTGTAGAGAAAGTTAATCCAAAGATGCAGTGCACAGTAGATGCTTCAATCATCTCAAAGATGAACGCACGTGGTCAGATTAAAGGCTGTGTAGTTGATGGACCTTTAGCTTTTGATAATGCTATAAGTGAAGAAGCAGCAAGAATCAAAGGTATTGAATCTGAAGTAGCCGGAAAAGCAGATGTTCTTATAGTGCCTAATATTGAGTCAGGCAACATTTTCGGTAAAGCATTAACTTACTATTGTAACTATAGAGTTGCTCATGTTGTGATGGGCACAAAAGTTCCTATCCTTATCGCTTCTAGAGCTGATACAGGTGAGACAAAGATGCTTTGTGTTGCAATGGGTGTACTTGCTGCTCAGTAAGTAAAAGATAACTTTTTACGGGGAGATAATCCCCCTTTTTTGTTTATGCATATAAGAATAATTTGTCCCGGAAAAACAAAAGACAATTACCTTAACGACGGTATTAAAGAGTATTTGAAAAGACTCAGTGCTTGGGTTAAGGTTGAATTTGTACAAATAGCTGATGTTAAATTGAGTAACTCAAATACTGTAGCTCTTGTTAAATCAAAAGAGGCAGAGATTATTAAGAAGCATCTAAATCCACGAAACTTTACAATTGCCCTGGATGAAGTTGGTAAAAACATCTCTACTGTCGATTTATCTAAGAAGATAGAGATGCAGATGGGTGATAAAAATATTGACTTTATTATCGGTGGTGTTTATGGATTGGACAAGTCGATAAGAGAACAAGCAAACTTTGTTCTTAGTTTCTCAAAGATGACTTTTACACATCAGATGATAAGACTAATTCTTGTGGAACAGCTCTATCGTTGTTTCGCGGTAATAAAGAACAAAAAATACCATTATTGAGGTTATTATGAACGGAATACTAAGTCCTGAAGCAATAAGTACATTCGTTGCTTCTTTAGGAATTATGGGCAAAGGGATGCTAGGAATATTTATCTTCATGGGTATCTTCTACGGAATAATAAAACTATTAGGAAAGCATTCAAAAGCAAAAGCTGAACAGAAATAGCATGGCAGAGAATAATCAATCAGCGAATCGAGTAATCAGGCATAGAAATCTGTTCAGGCAGATTCTGGATAACATCAACAGTAGGATTGCTTTATATACTCTTGATGGCAAACTTATATTTGCAAATAGACTATTCTTTGAAATGCTTGGCTTGAATAGAATAACTGAGGTTGATTTCTCTCATCCTGAATGGATTTATCCTGATGATTTTGGTATTTACAAAGAAGCGTTAGATACTGCGATTGCGGATGGTGAATCTGAAAGTGAGTATAGATGTATTACCTCTGAAGGCAAGCTTATTAACATGTCTGCTCGAAACATATTGATGAGAGATAATAAACAAAGACCATCTCTGATTGTCAGTATTACTCATGATATAACTAGTTTTAAGAATCGTGAAAATGCAATCCTTAGTTCGCGTGATTTACTGGAAACCTTGATTGAGCATATCCCGACCGGTGTTTTTGTTAAAGATGCTGTTACTAGAGAATATATTGTTTGGAACAAGGTGTGTGAAAACATCTATTCATTACCCAAGGATAAAGTGATTGGTAAGACAGATGATGAACTTTTTGGAACTGAGGTTGCTAACAAGTTTAAAAGCAAAGATGTTGAAGTTGTAGAAAGTGGAGCCAACGATGAATATGAGGAAGTTCTGTTCACTCCCGAAGGTAAAAGCTTCAACCTGATCAAAGCAAAGATACCCTTTAAGCTTAAAGATAATAATGATATGATTATTGGGCTTATGAGGGATGTTACGACAGACAGAGCACAGGAGAGACTTCTAAGACAAGCTCGTGAAAAAGCTCTTGAAAGTGATAAATTGAAAACAGCTTTTCTTGCAAATATGTCACACGAAATAAGGACACCCTTGAACTCAATTTTAGGATTTTCTGATCTAATGGACAATCCGGATAGCTCTGAACTTGACAAAAAAACATATCTCACAATTATTCGCAATAATGGTAAAAGGTTATTGTCATTAATAAATGATATAATTGATGTTTCAAAAATCGAATGTAGGCAATTGGAAATAAACAAAGATATGATAAATATTAATAACATTATTCGAACTCTTCACAGCACTTTTGAGTTACAAAAAAATAAGTTGGACAAAGCTGGATTAAAGATTTTTTACTCTATTCCACTTCCAGATGAAAATGCAGTTCTTGACACTGATCAGATTAGGTTTGAGCAAATATTCACAAATCTTCTAAATAATGCACTTAAGTTTACTGATCATGGTTATATTGAGTTTGGCTATACAATCGAAGATGAGAAGATGAAGTTCTTTGTGACTGACTCTGGTCCCGGTATTAAGAAGGATGATTTAGATAGCATATTTAATCGTTTTAGGACATCTAAAGGTGTCAAATCATCACAATCAGGAGCAGGTTTAGGTTTAACTATCAGTAAAGAGCTGGTTGAGCTGTTAGGAGGAAAGATTTGGGTTGAATCAGAGATTGGACGTGGTGCAACTTTTATCTTTTCTTTGCCATATTCCCCAGATAATCGCGTGAGCTCCACTAAGAACGTATCAGCTCCAACTGTGAACGCTGGTAAATGTAAGTGGCCAGGTAAGAGGATTCTTATTACAGAAGACAATGATGATGTTAGATTCTATCTGGAAAGTCTATTAAAACCAACTTGTATCGAGATTGTTTTCGCTGTAAATGGGGAACAAGCAGTAGAGCTTTGCCAAAAGACAGCATTTGACTTAGTTTTGATGGATATCGATCTTCCTGAGATGGATGGGAAAGAAGCTTTTAAATTGATTAAAAAGCTAAACCCTGATTTGCCAATAATTGCAGAAACAGCTTACGCAATGGTTGGTGATGAGGAAAAGTTGAGAAAACTTGGATTCAACGATTACCTTTCAAAACCATTCAGTAGAGAACAACTCTTCAATTCAATAAGTCAATTCATTAATTAGCTCATCACTTTAGAAAATTCGTAAGCTATTTCCTTGAATTGCTGTTAAGATTATATGTCCGAAACAGGCATTTACAATGCAAATATTGGAATGACATAAAATAATCTTGACAGAATTAGCACTCTTCTATAATGATTGCCAAGTAATAAATAATATATGGAGGAAATATGCTTAAACCAGTTCAAGACAATGTATGTCTCACTAGAATTGTGGCTTCAGAAGAGATGGTTAATGGGTTGTATATCCCTGACTCAGCAAAAGAAGATGCAAATATCGGTATTATTGAAGCATTAGGAACTGATCCAGAAATGCTGGAAGTTTTGTCAGTTGGCGATAAGGTAATATATAGAAAATTTGCCGGTACTGAAGTTAAGTTTGAGGACGAAACTTATCTTATCGTTAAGTTTGCTGATATCTTATGCGTTGTTGAATAAACAAGCTGTATATAATTATGATTTAAGGGTTACTCGTGTAACCCTTTTTTTTATATGAAAAATCTTGTTTGACAACTATTTTTATTCTTTCATAATTAGCATGAAGATATAAGTAAACGATAAATTTGAAACAGTCAAAGCAGGTAAAAATGCAGAATAGTAGAAGTATTTTCAAGACCTATAATGTGCTTTTGATTATCCCAATTATAATATGTTTAATAACTTTGGTTAGCTGGGTAACTGATAGTTGGGATACATTCAATTTTAACAAAGATTACGTACCCATGCCTCCTTCAAATTCAATAGCATTTCTTCTAATTTGTATATTAATTTTAATTCATCAGATCATTATCAAAAACAGAACATATAAGCTTATTGCATTGATTACCTGCGGTCTCCTCTTTATTTTTTCATTATCTGTTGCTATTTCTCCTTGGAAGCACTTGTTTACTCCGATTGAAGTAATGCTTTACGATAAAAAGGAAATTGTGATTCAATACCCTGTTGGTAGAATGGCTCTAACATCCGGTTTTAACATAAGTATCCTTTCTCTTATCCTTATGATTAGACTTGGATTTGCTTTCAATAAAAGATTTATACATAACTTTGTGCTTTTTCTTGCAACAATCACAGGTGTTTTCGGATTATGGATCTTCGTTAGTTACCTGATTGGTGTTCCTCAATTGTATTATAGAAAGCAGATACCCATGTCTGTCTTTACTTCATTAACTGTATCACTAATCTCGATAATCCTCATCTTAAAGCATTCCAAATACACTATTATCAACAGAATTTTTGGTCTTCACCGAGTAGATAACTCTACAAAGAAAGAGATTTACTTTGTAAGATCAATGTTTATCTTTGGTATTTTAGCACTTGCAATTGGAGTCGGTGGTGTACTTTATCTACGTTATCAGATAAGTGATAAGAAAGAAAAAGCTAAAGAACAGTTAGAACTGATTGCTGATATGAAAACAAAACAGTTATCCACTTGGTATATTGATAATGTGAACTTGCACACTCTTCTTTTCAGATCAGAACAATTTACGCAACAGTTTAATCATCATTATGCGAATAATTCACTAGATGTACTGCATAAAAGGTATGAGGCAATCTATCGAGATTTAGAACATAAGTATAATTATGATAATTTTAAGCTTTTTGACTCTGAAGGAAAGCTTCTTTACTCCTACAAAGAAGGTCAAGTAAACTCAAAGCATGATGAGGAGTTTCTAAAAAAAGTTGTCAAATATAGTAAGGTAACACTTGATGATTTTCATGTTGAAGATAACAGTAACGCTATACATCTAGATTTCTGGATTCCAATCCCCTCTAAGGATGATGAAACTAAGCCAATTGCCTACTGGCTTTTTCATTATAACCCAACCTTTTTCTTATATCCATATATTCAAGAATGGCCAACAAACTCAAAAACTGCAGAAACTTTGCTGGTTAAAGAGAAAGATTCAAAAGTCATATTCCTTAATGACCTTAGGCATGTTGATAACTCTGACCTGCACCTATCTTTTTTAATTGATGAAAAGAAGCTGTTACCTGCAGTGATTGGGCTGCGACAAGGTGAGGGTGTTGTGATCGGACCAGATTATAGAGAGGTTTTAGTCCTGGCTGCTTTACGAGCTGTTAAAGGGACAGACTGGTTCATGGTTTCAAAAATCGATCTTAGTGAAGTGTATGAACC
This sequence comes from Cloacimonadales bacterium (SeqCode), assembly GCA_963677495.2. Classification (GTDB taxonomy): domain Bacteria; phylum Cloacimonadota; class Cloacimonadia; order Cloacimonadales; family JAFGVF01; genus Zophobacter. Next base: position 182,110 of record CAXXOU010000003.1, on the reverse strand, counting down.
AATTAAAGAGGAAGCAATCCGTCTTGGTTCTTTAGTTTCTGTTATGTTACTATTTGTTGCATTCGGTATTGGTTATACACAAAGAAGAAGAGAATTACAATCATCATTAGCTCTTTCAAAGGAGTGGAAATCAACATTTGACTCCGTTAATGACATAATCTGGATTTTAGATCAGGAGTGCAAAATCCTTAGAAGCAACTCCACAGTGGAACAATATTTCTCTGTTACAACAGAAGAAGTTATTGGAAGACATTGTTGGGAGATAGTCCATAAAACTGATAAACCTATCGATGAATGTCCAATTGATAAACTGAAATCTAAAAATGGTAGGGCTAGTGAAGACTTGAAAATTGGAGACAAATGGTTCAATGTCTTACTTGATCCAATATATGATGAGGATGGTGAGATTTCTCGAATAATACATTTAATGAGGGATATTACTGATCAAAAAATTGCTACAATGGTTTTAAAAGGTCGTGATGAAAGACTTAGATCCATCATCAATTCAGCTCCATTTGGTGCACATACTTGGGAGCTCAATGAAAAGGACGACCTAATCCTCATAGGTTGCAATAAATCAGCAGACCAAATCCTTAAAATTGATAATAAAGCATTACTCGGTAAAACTATTCTTGAAGCTTTCCCAGGAAATGCTGAGACTGGTTTAGTTGAAGTCTATAAAAAAGTGGCATTATCTGGAGAACCATATACTTCTGAACATATCAGCTATAATGATGGTCTTATTACGGGAGTCTTTGATGTTCATGCAATGCAGATTCAACCCCGTAAAATCACAGTTTTCTTTAGAGATATCACAGATAAACGTAAACAGGAACAGGAGATAAAACTTCTAAACGAGTCACTAGAACAGAAGGTGCAAGCTCGAACAAAAGAGTTACAAATTGCTTTGAAAGAGCTAGAGTCCTTTTCCTATTCCGTGTCCCATGATCTTAGAGCACCTCTAAGAGGAATAGATGGTATGAGCCAAATTTTACTGGAAGACTATTCTGATATATTGGATGATAATGGGAAGGACTACCTAGGTAGAATCAAGATTGAGACCAAGAAATTAGAGGACTTAATCGAGGCAATATTGACTCTTTCTAGAACAACAAGATTAACAACGAAAATGGAATCCATAAACCTTTCTAAGATTGCAAATTCTATATGTAGTACTTTGAAAGGTATGAACCCTGACAGTAAGGTTATATTTAAAATAATTGACAATGCATCTGTATATGCTGACAAAAAACTGATGGAAGTCGTCCTTACGAATTTGTTATCTAATGCAGTAAAGTATACATCTCATGAAGAAAATCCTGTAATTGAGTTCGGAGTTAGAACAAATCCGGAATCTGGTGATAAAGAGTTTTATGTTAGTGATAATGGTGTTGGATTTGATTTAAGCTATAAGGATAAATTATTTAAACCTTTTGAAAGGCTACATAGCTATAAAGAGTTTAAAGGTACAGGTATCGGATTAACAACAGTTAAGAAAATTATTGAGCGTCATAGTGGGAGAATCTGGGCGGACTCAGTAGTTAACAAATTTGCGACTTTCTATTTTACATTAGGGAGGTACGATGAAAATAAAAAAGATACTATTAGTTGAAGATAATGAGAGTGATATAATATTAACAAAAAGAGCATTCTCAAAGAGCAATATTAGCAATGAATTAGTTATTGTTGAAGATGGAGCTGAAGCATTAGATTATCTCCAGTGCAGGGGCAAGTATTCTGCTAATGATCCCGATGAGTTACCGTCAATTGTGCTTTTAGATCTTCAACTACCTAAAGTTGATGGACTAACAGTGTTGAAAGAAATACGATCTGCTGAACGAACATCAAGACTACCTGTTATCATCCTGACTTCATCAAAAGAGGATGTTGATGTTGCTAGTTGTTATGATAACGGAGCCAATAGCTACATTCGGAAACCCGTTGATTTTAATAACTTTATGGAAGCAGTTAACTATCTTGGACTGTACTGGTTAATAATAAATGAACCTCCTCCAGCAAAAGGTAGGTAAACAGATGCGTAAGTTCCAATCGTACATCTGGCTTACATGTAATCCTGATATGGATTATGATGAATGGAAAAAGAAATTTGTTTATGCCAAAGAGCATGGTTTAACCGGTATATTTCTTAGTAAATCTGTTCCTGATTCAATCATTACGGCAGCTAAAGAGGCAGGACTCGAAACACATCTATGGCGTATGATGATGGCAAGACCGGATCTGCATAGAGAATTAGAAAGAACTGATTGGTTTATGGTTAACAGGAACGGTGTATCTTGCGCCGAAGATGCACCATATGTGAATTACTATCGCTGGCTCTGTCCTAATCATCCTGATGTGCTTCCATACCTGAAAGATGAGATGGAGCAATTAGCTAAAACAAAAGATGTTGATGGTATTCATTTCGATTATATCAGATATCCTGATGTTATCCTTCCGGTTGGATTACAACCAAAATATAATCTAGTTCAAGATGAAGAGATGCCCGAATTCGATTTCTGCTACTGTGAACATTGTCGAAGCAATTTTAAGAAGAAGTATGGCAAAGATATTCTATCAATTCATTTTCCTGAAAAAGATAAGGAGTGGAGGCAATTTAGACTTGATAGTATATCCGATATTGTGAATGAGTTAAGTGCTGTAATAAAACCATTTAATAAGCTAGTAACTGCTGCTGTCTTTCCAACACCAGAGAATGCCCGTAGTTGCGTGAGACAAGATTGGGTGAACTGGGATGTTGACGCTGTATACCCTATGCTTTATCATGGTTTCTACAATGAAAGCATAGAATGGATTGGTAGTGGTATCTCTCTTGGTATTGATGAAACTAGGTTGAAACTGCCAATCTTTGCAGGACTATACCTCAATGATTTAAAACCTGAGGAGTTTAAACTTGTAATTAAGATAGTTAAGGCTAAATATGCTTCAGGTATATCAATCTTTAACTGGAATGATATGCGTCCTGAGTTTTGGAAAATATTAAAGGAACAGTTTATTTAAGATATGAGAATTTTTACAGAATCTAATCCGAATCTTCCTTGGGAAGAACGTCAAGGCAATGAGCTAATCTGGAGAAGCAAAGCTAATCCTGTTATTAAGCGTAATCATCTGCCAACATCTAATAGCATTTTCAACAGTGCTGTTGTTACATATAAAGGTAAGTATGCAGGTGTTTTCAGATGTGATAATAAAGCCCGAGAGATGAGAATCCATGTTGGCTTTAGTGATGATGGCTACAATTGGGACATTAAGCCTGAGCCAATAGAGCTACAACCGTTACCAGGCGTACCTAATGAGTTCGAATATGCGTATGATCCTCGCGTTATCTACCTAGATGGTAAGTACTATGTAACATGGTGCAACGGTTATCACGGGCCTACTATTGGTATTGCTTATACTGAAGATTTTGAGACTTTCCACCAGTTGGAAAATGCTTTTTTACCATACAATCGTAACGGAGTGCTTTTCCCAAAGAAATTCAATGGTAACTATGCGATGGTCAGTAGACCAAGTGATGCCGGACATACAGCTTTTGGCAATATGTTTTACAGTGAAAGCCCTGATTTAACCTTCTGGGGAAAACACAGACATATCTTCTCTGCAGGTGCATCTCCATGGCAAAGTTTAAAGATTGGTGCAGGTCCTGTACCAATTGAGACTGACGAAGGTTGGTTACTATTCTATCATGGCGTTCTACTTTCATGTAATGGTTATGTTTATCATTTTGGTGCTATGCTACTTGATAAAGATGAACCTTGGAAAGTTATAGCTGCGGGTAAAGATTACCTCATGTCTCCACAGGAGATTTATGAATGTGCCGGTGATGTGCCCAATGTTGTTTTCCCATGCGTTGCTTTAACTGACCAAGATACAGGTCGCATTGCAATCTATTATGGTGCTGCCGATACTAGTACATGCATGGCTTTCTGCTATGCAGAGGAGATTGTAGAACATATTAAAGCTAATAATGTATTGAACAAATAAACTAGATTAACTCACTTTTGCACAGTATCTCTAATCAGGTACTGTGCTTTTTTTGCAATTATTCTTGTATTATTCTTACCTCGTCAACTGCTTCTCTTTACTTAATCGCATCAAGAACTTCTTTGCACCGTTAAATAAGTTATGCACATGATGTGGATAACTTTAGGGTTTCATAGGGAGGGTCTAGGGAGGCTAAAGGGTGGGACTAGCGAGATTCTAGCGTTTTGATGGGATTAAGTAAAGGGACGTAAGGGAGGATGTGTTTAGATAAAGTATAGATAAAGTTCAATTCTAATCCAACTTCTATTAAGATGACAGCATTATAATCTAATGGGAATCAGTTTGTTTAACAATAAGGGAACTAAGTGCTTTAGAGTGAAAAAGGCAGACTGTATAGCCTGCCTTTATATGTGAGAGGGTAGTAATTATTTTACTTTATATCCTGCATTTACAATCGCAGCTTCTACTTTAGATCTATCAAACTTGCCTTTAACAACAGCAATTTTTTCAGCTAGACGTACATCAGCATTTAAAACACCTTCAATCTCTTCTATTGAATCTTTCACATGCTTTACGCAGTGGGAACAAGTCATGCCATCAACATTGATTGTAGTAGTAGTCTCTTCTGCTTTCCCTTCGGCTTTCTGTACTGATTTCCCCTTCTTTATCCATCTCATACGTCTGAAGAGTGAGAACAGTAGTGCAATACTGAATATTCCTGTTAGAACATATTTCCAGATTGCGACTTCGCCCATATGATGTTCCATTAACATAAGGTTCATATCAACATTGATAATCTCAAGTACTCTATTCAAAACAAAGCCACCAATCAACGCGGTTACAGTAATTGATGTTAAATAGATAATCATTATCTTTACACCCAACGCCTTCATAACCATGGAAATTGTGGCAATATTGGTAGCAGGTCCTACTGTGAGGAATACAAATGCTGCTCCCGGAGAGAAACCTTTCATCATCAGTGAAATAGCAATTGGGATAGATCCTGTAGCACAAACATAAAGGGGAAGTCCAAAGAGGATAATCAAAAACATTCCTGTGAACCCTTTTCCATAGGTTTCAAAGAAGTCAGCAGGAACAAAAAGGGCAATAAGCGCAGCAAGAATAATACCAACAACTAGTTGTGGAGATATATCATCAAGAAACTCCACGAAAGCATATCTGATAAGTTCTTTAAAACTCTTCTTATCATTTTTAGCATCTGTAGAGCAGCTACCACTAGAACAGCAACTAGTCGTTACAGGTTCATGAGCCTTTACCTGTTGCTGCTTAACAAATATATTTGTTGCAATACCACCTACAATACCAGATATAAATGCCCAAATCGGCCTGAATATTCCAAAAACCGGGCCAAGCATGCCAATGGTTGGGGTGATGCTGTCAATACCGGTTTGTGGGGTTGAAATCAAGAATGAAACTGTGGCGCCTTGTGACGCACCTTTTTTATTGATATGTAGAGCAGTAGGGATCACACCACAGGAGCATAAAGGCATAGGAACACCTACTAATGCTGCTTTTAATACAGCACTTAGTTTGTTGTTGCCTAATTGCTTACCTATCCAATCATCCTTAATTATCAGGTGAAGTATACCAACAAAAGCAAGACCAATAAAGAGGTATGGTGCTAAATCCAGATAAACTGACCATAACTCAGGGAAGAAAGCATTAAATTTACTCATTCTAAAACTCCTTAATAAAAACCTACCCGATTAGTAGGATATAGACAAATTATGTAGAACATAACTGGTGGCAAGTAGTTTCTCATATTTTTTTACTAGGAGATCTACGTGATGGAGGAGATATTACAATGTAAAGAATTATAATGTTAGTTCTTCGATTATTCTTGACATTTAGTTATTCTATTTTAGAATCCAAACTAAAGTTAAGGACTACAATTTTAATTAGAAGCGAGCAGGCAGTAATATGACACTGAAATTTGATAAAAAAAAGGAAAAAGAGTTTTTAGAACACTATTATAAAAGCTCAATAAAGCAAGTAAGAAACACATTTGCTTTCCTAATCATATTTTATTCCATGTTCAGTATTATTGACTACCTTGTTGCTAAAGAGCATTTTACATATTTCTCATTCATTAGGTACGGCATTGTAATTCCTGTATTTATAGCTGTAATAATCATGTCTTACTCCTCCTGGTTTATAAAAATATGGCAGTTAACACTACTTATAGCTTATCTGGTTTCCGGAGTAGGGATATGTTTGATGCTATTTGAGTTACCTCTCAATCATCATTATCTTTTAGGAATGATGTTAATCTTTTCAGCTGGATTTATATTGATACGATTAAGGTTTTTGCTTTCTTCGATAGCCGGACTTGTTCTAATCATGTTTTATAATATTGGTTCCTACTTAATGTCTCAGGTAGAAACAGAATCAATATTTACAATTAATGCTTTCTATGTTTGTGCAGTTATTATAGGAATGATGACAAACTATTATCATGAGTTGTCGTTAAGAAGGAATTTCTCATTAAATAAAGAACTACGAGAAAGAGGAGATGTTGTTGATAGTGTAAATGACGTACTCTCATACAAGGTTGAGCAGAAAAATGAAGAACTTGAGAAGCGTAACAAAGAGTTGTTAGCCGAGATTGAGCATAGTAAGGAGATTGAGAAGGAACTGATTGTAGCAAAGGATAAAGCTGAAAGTGCAAATAGAATGAAATCAACCTTCATTGCCAATATGAGTCATGAGATAAGAACTCCAATCAATGCAGTATTAGGGCTGAGTGAAATTTTGTTAAATGAGATAATTTCAGCCGAGCATCGCCAATTCGTAAGCTCTATATCTCAAGCTGGAAATGTATTATTAGATTTAGTAAGTGAGATTTTAGATTTCTCTCAACTTGAATCGAGTGGGTTTAAGAGTAATAAAACTCTGGTGGATATGAGTGAGTTGCTAGATGAGATGCACACAATTTTCTGGCAAAAGATTGATGCAAGAGAGATACATTTCGAGACATCTCTCCCTGATGCTGTCAAGCTTGTTTACTTAGATAAAGCACAGATTAGGCAGGTTCTTATTAATCTAATTGGCAATTCAATCAAGTTTACAGACCATGGTACAATAAATCTAAAACTTAGCTGTCAGAAGCATTCAGATGACCTATGTGATTTAAAAATAGTTATAGAGGATTCAGGGGTAGGTATTCCCGAAGAAGATTTAGAAAATATATTTATTCCATTTATTCAAAGTAAAAATGGAAGATCAAGTTCAGAAAAGGGTACAGGCCTGGGATTGGCAATTACCAAACGGATTGTTGAGGGGAATGGTGGTACTATTTCGGTTTCGAGTAAACTTAATTTAGGTACTACGTTTACTATACTCTTACCGAAAATTAGAGTCGGTGATTTTTCACAACAGAGGCGTCAGACTCCAATAGTAGACTTAGAAGGATGGGATTTTCAAGGTAAAGTAGTGCTTGTAGTTGATGATATACTGATAAATAGAAAAGTACTCAGAAAGCAACTTGAGAAGATGAAGTTAGAAGTACATGATGCTGAATCAGCAAAAGATGCACTTGCTTTGATTGAAACAAATCATTACGATCTTTTCTGTTTTGATTTAAGAATGCCGGACATTAATGGTTCTGAGCTATCCCAAAAAGTGCGGAAGAATAAAAAATGTGAGGACACTCCAATTATCTGCATTACTGCTTCGATTAATCCTGAGGAGAATTATATACTGGAATATTTTAATGCTATACTTTTCAAGCCGTGTAAACATAATCAGATAGCAAAGACAATTGACAAAGTGTTAAAAGAGAGGCAATGTGAAGTACAATCGTAACATATCTGCAAATATAACTACCGGATACCATAAGAGCTCTTTTACCTGCTTTCTTTTTTATTATTTTCTCTTCTTTTGCATTTTGACAGTTCTCAGGTGGACTGGTATTTTCTCTAAGCTCCCAGTAAATATTTTTGCAGCTTCAGTTTACTTTAGAGGTGATTTTAATCTCTTGGGATTAGTAATTGAGCTTGGTTATTGCAGTTCTTTATTGTTTATGATTAATAATAAGAAATTAGGATTTTGGCTTATTTTACTGTTTGCTGTACTTGATATTATTATAAAAGGGCTTATCTTAAATAGTTTTACTCTGATTGTGGCTTTTACACCCATACTATTTGTACTTGTACTTTTTATTATACTCAGGCTTACAGGGGATTGGGGACATTTAAATTAGAATAGAAAAGGAGCCAACTTCCTGAGCTGACTCCTGTTAGTATTATTTTAATAATGCAATTTTCTTTAGTAAATTACCACTATGCTTTTTTAGTTTACAGAAATAGATTCCTGATGCAATATTCTTTCCTGACAAAGATATTTCAAAAGAGTTTCTACCTGCTCGAAACTTGCTCTCTGGAGTATTGAAAACTAAACTACCCTTAACATCAAATAACTCTAATGCCACCATCTCTTCATTCTCTAGCATAAAGCTAACTGTAGTTGATGGATTGAAAGGATTTGGGTATACATTAATATTGTTGTATATGCCCGGATTACTATCTACTTGTTCATCACTGCTTTCAGAATCATTTCTCTTTGCAAGTAATGGAGGGGAATACTCACATTCGCCATCTAAACTAACAGACTCTATCCAATAATAAAGCGAATCATCGTGAACTGATTCATCAGTAAAACTATAGCATGTTGGCAGATTAAGAGCAGCAATAGGAGCACCATTCCGTTTTATCATAGTTAATGAGTTATCATTCTCTGAGGAGTAAATGTTATAATGATTCATATTGTATTCAGAAGCGGTTTGCCACTTTATCTCAGCAGTATCACTCCAACTGTTAATAACTGCTGACATACTACTATACTGAACAGATAGAGTCTCTGACCCAGGAACCTGTGCTTCTGTATATCCTATGTGCCATTCAAGATTATCTGCTCCTGTACCACCATCTGAAGAGTACCAAATCTTTAAATTCATTGTTTCACCATCATAGTCTGGTATAGCACAAGATCGGTAAATATACTTATCCCAACCTGATTCTTGATAATCTAGGAGTGGGTTGTTATCATAAACCCAATTGATCCCATCTACAGACTTAGCTATCCAAAGCTGTCCACCTCTTGTCTGGGATGCACCACCTACTGAGGCAATACACCAGTATTCATTGTTCTCAAACAAAATATCCAGATGCCAAATCTGATATGCATCAGCGATGTTGCCTACATAAGTATCAGGGTCTATCCAATCAATTCCGTCATTCAATAGAAACTCTACCTCAACAGGGGCACTCCAAGTGCCAGTTGGAGATGTAGCAGTTCTTCTATAATATGTTCTAGGTGAAGATTTTGAGTTTACAGTATACAGCTCATATTCTGAACCATTATAGATAAGGGCAGGAGATAAAATCCTTTCTCCATCTGTACTTAATGTAAAGAATGGGTATACGGGTTCTGTCCAATTGATACCATCAGTTGAGGTCATGACACTGAAGTATTCTGCGTTCCATCCATAATGATTACGCCAGCATAGATACATTGTTAACCCATCAGGAGATAATATCAAATCTGAATCTGAGTGATAGTAATTGTTTGGGTCAAATCCTGAATCAAATGGCTCAACTACCGGATTGGTAAGTCCCGCAGGTACGCTCCAGTTTATACCATCATTTGAAACCACAATAGAGGGGTTCTCATATTCAGGGGCAGAATCAGGGAATGGTGTGTAAGCCATCCAATAACTATATCCGTTCCATCCTTCAGGGACATAGACCACGTCTGGATGAACTACTTCATCATTACCACTAACATAGGATGGAATGCTTAAATAGTTACTAGCTCTAGAAGCATTAAAATATATATTATCAAGTCCTAGAAGCTGTCCTGCTAATAGAACAATAATTACAACTAACAATTCTCTCTTAAAAATCATGTTTACCTCCAACAAATTTATGAGATATATGTTGTAATAGTGTCAAGAGAATTAACAACATAGTGCGCTGACTCAATTACCTGTAAACTCACAAAGAGCCGTATTTGACTCTTCAAATCAACTAGTATCCTGCTTGGCTACAATGATATGTTGAACCACAAAATTCGTGTTAAATCCATGCTAGGGTTGCTCTATTTGCCTTTTTTACTAACATGAAAGTGCCCACTTTTAAAGGAAATAGATTTTGCATCTTTTAATCATCTAATTCTAATCCAATTCCCATCTCTTGTAACGTGTTTCTAACGTGGAGCGATTGTGTAGTAAAAGGTGAAAATGAGCAGGATGCTATGTTGGTTTCACTGCTCTATCATAATAAAGCACAGAAGCTCATTCGATTTCCATGAGTCTCTTGGGCAAAACCTGGGGCGGTAGACAAGAAAGTGACATGAAACTGAGTAGAGAAGAAGCCCTTCGAAACGATTATTATGATAGAGCAATGATAGGAAGCTTACTTTGGATTGGAAATTTATTGACTAATACTTAAGTGATAATCAAGTATATATTAATGAGATTTCAAAAGCGAAGTGAATTCATTTTTGCTTGACTTGATTAGATTGTTCACCTGCTTAACCGCAACATTAAAAATTAGTGGAGATAAGAGATGAAAAGGTTTATTGGTTTATTTTTATGTTTGATGGCTATTCCATTGATAGCTATTCAAGTATCGGGAACACAGAGTGGTGTCTGGACTTCTGATAACAACCCTTATGAAGTGACTGGAGATATCACAGTACCACAGGATCAGACTCTTGATATTGAATCCGGTGTACAAATTATCGTGAATGGCGCTTACCAGATAACTGCTGAAGGACTGCTAAACATTATAGGAACAGAACCTGCACCTGTAACTATTACAAGAGCCCCAAATTTTACCGACCTTTGGGGTGGAATAAGACTTGAGAAAGAGGGAACAGGTTTTCATAACACTTTCCAGTTCTGTTCAATCGAAGGTGCTGAGAGTGCTTTACACTCAATTAACTCACCATTACAAGTAAATAATTGTATATTTAGCTACAATGAAACAGGTATTGATATCTTTGCGATTGGAGCAATAACTCCAGCCGAAATCAACATTACAGGAAACACTATTGAGCATTCTATTATGAGTGGTATTGAGCTTACTGAAAACAGCAACGTGACAATTCATGATAATGAGATAAGATTCAACGGAACCGGTGCTCAGTATCGTGGGGCAATCCAGATTAGTGCTCAAACCGGTGGTGCTGTATGCGAGCCAAACATTAATGATAACTATATACATGATAATCACAAACAGGGCATCACATGTGTTGATATGTTCGGAAATGTAACTATCAACCCATCTATCCTCGGTAACACAATTACTAATAACCTTACCGGAGTATACTTCTATAATGCAGGTGGGATTCTGAACGAGAACTACATCTGTGATAACTTCATCGAAGGTGATGCTAATTCAGGTGCCGGTGTTATGTGTTATGGTGGTAGAGCAACTCCAACGATTTTTGGTAATACTTTTGAAGGCAACTTCACAGGTGCCTATATCATGGCCGGTGCTTTCCTAACTTTGGTGATATTACCATAAACACACCACAAGGTATGAACACATTCGGTGATAACATAGATATGAACGGAAATAACAACTCAATCTATGTAAATCAGAACAGTGGCGGACAGATTATGGCTCAGAACAACTTCTGGACATCTGAAGACCCAGTTGAAATTGCTAACACTATCACTGATGGTAATGATACAGCCGGTGTATCTGTTGTTGTATTTGACCCTATTGCTTCTAACGATGCTCCTCAGATGGAGATCTGGGTTAATGTTTTCCTTGCAGAAGGTACATGGGATTCTGCATTTCTCCAAATTATCCCACTTGATGAAAATAATGAAGAAGAAATAGTGATGGTTTCTCAAACAGGAGAGTTTGAAATTACTGATTTAGCTGACGGTTCTTACTATATTGTAGGACGTGCTTTTGATAGTTTTTATAATACTGTTGGATTAGGCGTTTATGGTACTCAAATGGAACCAACAATTGTAGCAGTTGAAGATGGTATGACAACGCTCAGCTTTAACATTGATATTGAAGATGAGTTTATGCCACCATTCTTAGCTATTGGAGAGCAATCAAACGAGTTCTCTGTTCCTGCTAATAAACTTATCTCGGGATTTGATTATGTTGCAGATCCATATTATCAATACTACTATCAAAATGGTGATTTTATGTCAGTAGCAGGTGAGCAAGTATGGATGAATGATAGTTGGAACTATCTTGAATACAATACTCCAGATAGATACTTCTTTAAAACCATGAATGCATCATTGAATGATACTTGGCAGATGATTGAATATTATGACTCAGATATGGGTGCAATGTATGTTGATGCTACAATGGAAAGATATGATATTATAGAAGTTATTGATGCAACTCAAACTGCAGAAGTAACCGTTACTCAGTTTGGACCAATGACTCAAGAATACTTCCTCGTTCCTGATTTCGGTATGGCAAGAATGATGATGTATGAAAACGACTACTTTGTAATGGGTTATGATGTTATTGATGCAACTCTAACACCAGACGGTACATCCTTCCCACTTGTTGATGGTAACATCTGGTATTACGAGGTGATGTATGCTCAAGATAGACCTTGGGAACTTAGAATCAACGACGATTACTTATTAAACTGGAATGCTCCCGGGAACATGGGTGAGGTGTTCACTGGTTATAGAATCTATGTTAATGGCATACCTATAGAAGAGATTGATTTCTCTGAAAGAAGCTATTTCGCTCCAATGCCGGTTAGGGAAACTATTGATATTACGATAACTGCATTCAATGATACTTTTGAAACAGAACATAGCAATGTACTTAGTATGGATATTCAGGGCAACGATGATGACTATCAACCTGCATTAGTAAAAACAGCATTGCATGGAAACTATCCAAATCCATTCAATCCTGAAACAACTATCAGTTTCACTATTGCCAATGACAGTGAGAACGCTACAATTTCTATCTATAACATCAAGGGTGAACGTGTGAACACCATTACAAACGATGTTTATACAAAAGGAGAGCATAGCGTTGTTTGGAAAGGCAATGATTATAATGGCAATGCTGTTGCTTCAGGTGTTTATTTCTATCGTTTAGATACAGACACTCACAGTGATGCTAAGAAGATGATATTAATGAAGTAAAAACTGATATAAACTTATGAAGCCTGCCGTATATTCGGCAGGCTTTTCACATATCTATTGACAATCAAGTTTGTTGTGTTTCATTTTTGGTATTGGAGTTTACTTATGAAAAGACTGTTCTTGTTACTGATGATTATAACCTCTATGGGACTATGTGCTCAAACTCAAGATGAGAAAATTCCCTTTCATCCTGCTGACCAATCTTTGTTTGTAATGCCAACCGCATTTACTATGCCACAAGGTATGCATGCGATAACAGATGTGGAAGTAGCTATTATTCAATATAGCTATGCAATCACAAATAGAACTCACTTGAGTGCCGGAACTATCTTCCCTATTAATACAGAAGCACTTGAATCATTCTCACTAGGGTTCAAGCAGAACTTTGTAAAGCTTAACTCCATTGAATCGGCTTTCTGGGGCTCATATACGATTGTGCATCAAGTCCTGTCGGTTGGAAGCGTTATTTCCTTAAGTAAGAACAACTACTCGTTACATTTAGGGACCGGCTACATCCACTCCAGAAAGGATGATGTTGATAACTTAATTACCATGATTGGCGGTAAAGCAGATGTCAGCAAACGAGTTTCGCTTATTGCAGAATTAGATAGCTATTTTGAGCTGGATTCCAGTGAGTCAGAAACGGCCCTATTCATGGGAGTACGACTCAAAGGTAAAAACATAAGTTGGGATTTAGGAGGAATAAGACCTGTTAAGGATTTGAGTGACTCAGATCTTATCCTCATTCCTTTCCTAAAGGCAACATTTATGTTTTAATTGTCTATCCGGCAAGACTCAAATCCATCTTCTCTGATTTAAACTCATTATAGATAAATGCAAGTGCTACTACCGTTGCTAAAAAATCAGATACAGGTACAGTTCCCCATACCCCGTTTAAACCAAAATAACGTGGCAATATCGCGAGAAGTGGCAGATATATGATTACTTTTCTCAGCAGGTTGAGTATGATCGCTTTTGCCGGCTTATTTATAGCCTGAAAGTACATGACTGACATCATGTGAAGCCCAACAAGTGGTATCATCAGCATGTAGATTCGCAGGCCATTATAACCAATATCAATTAGGTTTGAATCACCCTTACTGAAGAGTGAAACCATGAACCTTCCGAATATGAAAATAACAAAAAACCCGATGCTTGAGATTACTAAAGAGTATAGGTATGAAACCTGCAATGTCTTCTTAACTCTGTCATAAACTTTTGCACCGTAGTTGAATCCGATAATGGGCTGACCTGCCATCATTAGGCCACGAAGTGGTGTCTCTATCATGATAAAGATACTTTGGATTGCTCCTAATGCTCCAAGTGCTACGTCATTTCCATGTGCAAGTAATGCTCTATTAGTAAACACTGCTACCAATGTAGTAGCTAGATTCATACTGAAGGGAGATACTCCGATAGCTAGCATCGGTTTTACGATATGCCACTTTGGAAATAGATTAACTCTTTTGAGTTTTAAGTAGTGATTCTTGCTTAGAGTAAAGTGGTAAATCACGCTTCCGGCAGTATAGATTCTGGCAATTGCCGTAGCTATGGCTACACCTTTTACACCCATGTTGAAACCAAAAAGGAAGATAGGATCAAGGACAATATTGATTAAAGCACCTGTAACTGCTATCTTCATAGCTAAGTTAGGGTTTCCCTCACTTCTGATACAACCGTTCGTTCCCATTGCCATAAAGTCAAACATCATGAATGGTAAGAACCAGATCAGATAATTGTAGGCATAAGGCATTGTCACTTCTGTTGCACCAACAAGCGTTAAAAGCGGTTTTATGAAGATAACACCCAAGACCGAAACTATTATGCCAAAAATCCCGAAGAGGCCGAAGGTATTACCCAAAGTCTGTTCTGCAGATTCCTTATTCTTCTCACCTAATCTGATAGAGATAATTGATGAAGAACCATTACCAAGCAGTACGCCAATTGCAATCGATAGAATGAAGATAGGGAAAGTCAGAGTTAAACCGGCAAGTGCATCTGTTCCGAGTGCTTTCCCGATATAGATTCTATCAACAATATTATAAATAGCTTGTACACTTGATGCTACTATGGATGGGATTGAGTACTTTAAAAGGAGTCTCCATGGTGGAGCATTCTCGAAATCATTCATTGCTGTCATAGTTATATCCCAAATGTAACTTAATCAGCTTTTCAAGTGGTACTCTCTCAACATCAGAAGGGAAATGTGATAAGCCGATGAGTTGATGAATCCAATATTCAGCATACTGGGCAGCAGTAATATCCAAGAGCAGAATATCGTTATCCAGTCCCTGCTGAAAGAGTGTCCTGAATGCTCCCCGGTTCTCACGTTTGAGTTCTCTAAGTCGGGTTCGATAACACTTTGCCAATCTTTTATCGAAGTTAAGAATCTCATCCATAACACGCATAACAGGTCTTCTTCCGGTTGCAAACTTCTCGAAGCAGGTAGACATCTCAAGTAGCTTTGCAGTAAAACTAAGCTCTTTACGTGAGAGAGTATTCAACTTCTCAGTGATGTAAATAAAACCATCAAAAGCAACTTCAAGATAAAGCTCTTCTTTATCCTTGAAATATCTATAAATTGTGCCTTTTCCGACACCTGCTTCTGTTGCAATATCTTCAACTTTTACTTCATGGAAACGCTTAGTTTTAATTATCTTCTCCGCTGCTTTCAAGATTGCTTCTCGTTTATCTTTAGCCATGTCTAGCTCCTCTTTAGTACTGACTGGTCAGTTCTGTAGGGTCTTCCTATACAGTCAAGATAATTCTAGCTATTCCTTTATCTGAATGCAAAAAAGCCCTCTGCATTTGCAGAAGGCTTCCTCTAAATCTATACTGCTACTTATAGAAATTATCCGCTGTCATTCCTAGAAAGAAATCAAGTCCGGCATCGGGATATGCTTCACCCATCTTCTGCATAAACATCTCTTTGGATTCAGCACTATTATATACTTCTGCTGCTTTCTTTACATACTCTAATGTATATACAATACCATCCTTGCCGATAACACCGAAGTGTGATGACATAACATATTCCGCGTCTTGAATGCTTTCCCAGAACTTGGTTAGTTCATTCACTTCTTCGGGGTTGGACATAAGCAGATGGGTGTGATTTGCAGCTAAATGAGTAAACACAACTTTCCCATCAAGGAAGTAGAGATCAGAGCATGGTGGATAATCCTTAACATGTGTTTTTACCCTTACTTTCAAGTTGCCAATCTTGTTCTCTCCTTCTACCAAAGTAGGTTTCAAAGTAAGAAGATTTGTGTTCATATCCTCACCAAATCTCTGAGTAAATGCTTCGATGAAACCGCTAGCCGCTCCACTTTCGATGAACTGAAGCATTGGTTTTGTTCCGAGAACTTCAACACCGAAGTCATTTATTCCGATTCCATGACTTGGAATAATCACATCAGTTAGGGGTTTGTTTAATCCATTAATATACTCTCTAAGCTCTTTGCCGGCAGATAAAGTTGGTTGTTCATCAAGCAGAATAAGTGCATCTACGGTTTCAATTATGTTTGACACATCTCCACTATATCCGATATAGCTATGAATCTTAATTCCTTCTGTCTCAGCTGTAACTATTTGTCCTTTCATTTCAACTCCTGTTAATTTACTTATAATTAGTATTGTGATTAATACTAGAATAATTCTTCTCATTGTACACCCCTTTAGTTCTATGTCGAACCTTTCTCTTAAATTTTTTTATGCTAGGTTATCTCTGATTTTTGATAGCACTGCTGCGAACTCTTCCCTTCTATCCTCTTCGATACCTGCATAAGTTTTCTCAATTAACTCCTCGGCTATGCCAAAGAAGTCAGCTTTAATATCCATTCCCTTTGCTGTTAGGGTCACAACTTTTACTCTACTATCGGAAGGGTCAGCCAAAACTTCCACATAACCGTAGTTAACGAGCTTGGTTATCAGGGTTGTGACTGTATTCTTCTTTCGCTTGATTGCCTTTGCGATATCATTCATTCTGCAAGGACCTTTCTTATACAGAAGTACAAGTATGGATCCATGAGAAGCTACGAGTCCTTCAACTCCCACTTCCTTCAATCGGTTCACAATAAACCGATTTGCATTTTCTTTAATCTCTGATATCAGAGCAATCGTGCTTGAGTAATTCTTATTCATGACTCCATAAGTTCTATATCGAACTATCCGTCAAGCTTTTTCTCATTTTCTTCCCAAAAATTTTCTGGGAACTGAATGTGTAACACTATTTTAAAGGAGTTATATCCCCTTCGCAAAGCGCTTGAAAGTCCTCTCAGAACTATTCTCAGTTTTACTGAATAAGATAAAAAACAAACTAAGGGGAGAAAGGACTCCCCAGATTGGTAAACTGCTACAGCACTGCTATAATTATTATTCATCAGATATTTCAATCTTATCAAATTCGAGTCTATAACCTGTTAAAGAATAACAACATTTCAATAGGGATTCAACAGGTGTCTCATTCGAGATGAATGATAATTGTAACAGAGCGATGATGGTTAAATGATGTTGAGATGCCCTTAAAGGGTCACTCGTTTTATTCTGTTAGATCTCTATTGAAAGTCTGATATCCACACCTACTTTGCTCCCGAGCCTCCCGAAGGCCTCTCGGGGGTAGGCGGGGGAGGTCCCCGAGTGGTCAGGGGGAGGAGCACGTGTGGATACTTCACATTCGGTAGACATGCACCCGACTAATTTCTGCTATGTGGGTATTTACCCATATCTCCCCCTCTACGCACTGGAATAATTCTTAGGGATAACCTAGGTGTATCTTAGCACCTCTTAGGGAAATCTTAGGCAAATGCCAAAGTTTTCCGTAACAGTATCGAAAGTTTATCGAAGTTTATCCGAATATTCGGGAGCATAGCGGGAGAGCATCATGAGGAAAGCTTGTTTTCAAGCAAGAAGTCTGATATCATACAATGCACTTCGAAGTAACACGTCGAACTTTTCGTAGGGGCACAACAACTTGTGCCCAAGTTAGCTGATTCAGTATCCGGTTGAATGCAAATTTATAAGTATAATGTGGATACATCTGAGGGCTTAAGATGTTAAGCCCCTACGGAATAACCTGTAGGACATGCTCCCAGCTTGTCCGCTTAGCGCTGCTAAGCTCTTCCACTGACGTTAATTGGTATAAATTACTAAAGCTCTTTAGTGGTTATAATCAGGTTCTGTTGCAGGGAATACAGCTCTTTTGAACTGTGGGCAGGCAAGCTGCATGCCCTACAATTTTACTTGCAATGTTGATCTACCTTCCAGCTCTGAAAGAGCGATTGCTTAATAGCCCCATGCGACAACTTGTCGCTTGGGGTTAAAGATATCGGACATTGTTTTAGCCCTGAAGGGGCGTAAGAGCTCAAATGTGTTAATCATTGCCCCTATAGGGCTACAATCTTCTTTTATTACATCACCACATGCAAAACATGTGGCTATTGAACAGACACCTCTTCAAGGCTAAATCAAAATAAGAGAGTTCCTTACAAGTGAAGTACTTGCACTACTTTCTAGCCCTAAATGGGCTGAATATGAGTAGCCCGGGTTTTGTGAACCCGGGGTCATGTACCCCCAAAAAAAGGGTAGGGTCTCATCACTATGAGTCCAACTCGTAGACTACCTATGAATTCAACATATTTCAGATTTCTCAAAGAAGTCCGTTCCCGCTCGTAAACTTCATTCTGACAATTTCCTTTGAGAAACCTGAAACTCGCTATGACACCAATGATAAATTGTGATTCAAGCTGTAAAAACCTTCAGATGTGCCTAACCGGAATTTTCTCAATGCCCTGGTTTGCATTATTACAATGATTTAATCAGCGATGTTAAGGTTAAAATTTATAAATAGAGACTCGATAAATTTGGAAAAGTAATAGTATGGATGTTTATCCATTGGATAAGAATGATTATGCGTGTATGGAGCATCTGTTTCAAGTACAAATCTTGAAAGATTACATGATTTACTATAAACTTTCATTGTTTTGGGGGAGTTTAAAACTCCCGTGTTAATACCAAACTTTATATCGAAAGAATCGAAGAGATGATACATCTCACTATTACCGATAAAGCCATGAATAGTACCACTGATATTCGGGAAGTTCTCTTTAAGCAGTTTAGCTAGTTGATAATACTGTTTTATGCAGTGGAATGAAACAGGAACATCATATTGGTTTGCAATGTCCAATTGCGTAAGAAGTATCTTTTTCTGCCACTCAATATCAGCATTTCTAGCATCAAGCCCAATTTCACCAATACCTTGGATTATGCCATTTTTAAGTAAAGATGGGAGCTGATTGATGAAATCATGGTTACTCTCTTTGTAGAAAGGATGTACACCTGCATAGAGTTTAACCATATCTGATTTTAGTCGTAGCGTAGTATCAAGTTCCGTTCTGTTCAATGAAATAGAGATAATCTCAGATACATTGTTGTCAGATGCTTCTTTAAGTATCTCCATAGGATTAGGAAAGCTGCAAAGATGGCAGTGAGTATCAATCAACATTCTCTAAGAAGTAATCTATTTCAGGAAGCTTTAACTCTGGAATGAGTTTCACAATGGCTGATGCAATTCGAAGGCCTGCAGTGCCGTCCAGATGGTTAAACATAACTGCGTTGGCTTGAGTTCTAGCTCTCTTTAAAGGATCTTCGTTCCTTAAATCACGTAGTTTGGCTCTTAGTTCTTCGAATGTGTCTACCCTGTATGTAAAGGAATCTAGGAGTTCAATAATCTCATTTGTAAGACGGTTAGCTTGCTCTACTCTAAATGTAATAACAGGTTTCCCAAGAGCTGAGAACTCAGCTAAAACAGAGGATGTGTCTCCAATGCAAATATCTGATGACATAATCCATGGAGCCAGGTTTTTATCCTTGATTAGGGTAACTCCTTTTGTTGAGGAGATAATATCTTTATATTCCTTGCTAACCCATGGGTGGAGAGTTACAAGTACATTGTATTTTTCAGTTAGTTTGCCAAGTTGCTTAGCCCATTTATCAACAGCAGACATACCGGAACCTTCCCAAGTTGCGGAGAATAAGAGTGTCTTCTTGTGTGAAATAATCCTATTTTTTGTCTTGAAATCGGATATGGTTTCAGTATTGTAAGTCCCATCAAAAGCACAGTCGAGTTTAGGATAACCCATACCGATAGCACTTTTAATTCCTATCTTAGCACCATGTCTCACATCTTCTGAACTAGTCATGAAGAACACATCAAACATATTATAATTACTTGCATTTGTGAACTTTTTGAAATGATAAGGTCCATGTCGCATTCCGATTCTTGTTATCTTATTGCAAGGGAATTTGTGGGCAGCATGACGTGTCATAATTACAAAATCAGGGAACTTAGGTAGGAGAGTAGATTTAATCCCCAAACCTTCCAAGTCCGATTGAATTTGCTTATTCTTTGCGATAACCGGGAGTGGTTGTAGGTGTCTTTGAACTGACTTAAAAATCTCCAAATCAAGCTCATCCCCACAGTAGAAGTATCCCATTTTCTTTATTCGAAAAAGTTTTAGAGTGTACCAAGTTAGGCAATATGGGATTTTTGTAAGATAATAACTAAAAACCATGACGTAATAATTTCCTTTTCAAAATCATTATTGTTTTGAAACTAACTCTGGCAATAAAAATTTTAATTGATATCTGTAAAGAGAATATAGGGGATAATATATGAAGAATTATATGTTACATGGAGATGCACCTTATGAAATAGTCGTTGTTCATGGTGGACCCGGAGCTTTTGGTGGAATGCGAGCAACAGCAGTTGAGCTATCCAAGACTAAAGGTGTAATTGAAGCAATTCAAACTGTAGATAGTGTTGATGCACAGATTGAGGAGTTGGCTCAAGTGATTCGTGAACAGGCTGATGGTAAGGTCCATGCAGTTGGGCATTCCTGGGGTGCTTGGCTGGTTTTATTGCTTGCGGAACGTTATCCTGAGTTAGTAAAGAAGCTTTACTTAGTTTGTAGTGGCCCCTTTATAGCGAAATATGCAGAGTCAATAACTCCGACTCGATTGTCACGATTAACTGATGAGGAAAGAGTAACTGTAGCTGAGTTAAAACAACAACTTAAGTCTGAGTCTGGCCATAACAAAGATGACTTACTCTTGGAGTACGCTTATCTTTCTTGTAAAGGTGATAATTATAATGCAATTACTGAATCCTATCCTGCTGAAGGATTTAGCTCAGAGATACATGTGAAGGTCTGGGAAGAAGCAGCTGAAATAAGAAGAGATGGTAGTTTAATGAAGTCGCTTGAGAAAGTGACCTGTCCCATTGTAATTATTCATGGTGATTGGGATCCTCATCCTTGGGAGGGAGTTTATTTTCCTATATCAGATTTAGGATTAGATTATGAATTTTACTTACTTGATAATTGTGGCCATGAACCTTGGAGAGAGGTAGATGCTCTAGAAGAGTATTTCGCGATTCTTATCAACTCAGTTGAGGATTAAACAAGTACAGGTAGAAGTTGCTTTAAACATTCAATGGTAATGGGTGTTTCGTCTACAAACTCACCATCCGGTGAAGGGATTAGTGGGGGAGTTGAAATGATTCTGACTTTTGAAGCTTTGTAATATTCAACTTCTTCATGCTTAATGTGTTTGCCGGTATAAGCTGATGGTATGAATCTAAGTAGTTTAAACTTACTCATATTCTTTATGTTAACGATATCTATAAGTCCATCTATATAAGAAGCTTTTGGTGCAATCATAAGATTTGAGATATAAGTTGTGTTTGAGCAAGCTAGAAGTAATGAAGTTGTTTTGATAATTGTCCCACCTAACTCTAAGCTTATGTCTACTGCTTTGTGAGAAAAGAGTGTGATGATACCTGCTAGAACATATGCGAAAGATCCAAGTCTTTTAAAACTTTTACCTTTAAGAGTAGCTGATGTTAGCAATC
This sequence comes from Cloacimonadales bacterium (SeqCode), assembly GCA_963677495.2. Classification (GTDB taxonomy): domain Bacteria; phylum Cloacimonadota; class Cloacimonadia; order Cloacimonadales; family JAFGVF01; genus Zophobacter. Next base: position 160,034 of record CAXXOU010000003.1, on the reverse strand, counting down.
CGAAGCCCGTTACCCCGATGAAGTAAAAGGTTTCCTTAATATTTGATGATTTCATAATGTCAATATGCTGTGGATTGTTTCTAACAATTGCTTTAACTGCTTTAACTATAGCATCTTTCCCCGGGAAAAACTCCTTGAAAAGGCATTTCCAGTGCCTAAGGGTATGAATCCTATCGGAGGTTTCTTCGGTGATTTATTATGCATGTACCCATTTATAACTTCAAAGAAAGTACCATCTCCACCTGCAGCTACAATTGCATCAAATGTCGATAGTTCTAAAAAACTAACCTCTTCGATTGCATGTTTGTGGTATCTTGGGATAAAAAGAGTATAGGTAATTTGCTCCTTAGCTAAAAGCTTCGAAACTTTATCAAAGAGTTTTTTTGCTTTCATATTTCCTGCTTGAAAATTATAAATCATATAAATGTGCATATAAACCTCAAACACAAAGAATAGTAAATAAAGTTTGTGTAAAGGAAAATTAAGGGAAAGCTTTATTTATGGGGGGATATAGAAATTTGATTAGAATAGTTTCATGAAAGAGAAAGAAATTACTTGGCAAAAATTCAAAAAGGAAATAATTTGCTTATTGTGAAGGAGTTTTTCTCTTTAGCTAAGTAGAAAAGAAGTGTTATTGAATAAATTTTAGGAAAAATTAAGAATGAAAAAAGGACGGTAATCGTATGAAGAAAGGGTATTTTTTATTGATTTTACTGTTATTGGTTAGCAGTGCAATGTTTGCACAATCTATTTCAATTGATTGGATTGGACTTCATGGCAGTGCTGGAACTGCAGATACATTAGCAATCGGCGGAGAAACTATTAGTGTAAAGGTTCAATATGATCCAAGTCTAATGGAAAGTATTCAGGGACCATATTATAGTGGTACTAATTTAGATAAAGTAAGAATCTATTGGTACAGTTCAACTGAACCTGGAGCTGGAACATACATCTCTTCTGCAGGTGTATCTGTATCTAACTTTACAAGTAGTGGTGTTTCAGGAAATGATCAAACAGCTACATTTGATTTCGTACTACCTACTCCTGCAACAAACTCACAGTCATTTCAGTTGATGTTCGGTCTCTATGGTGAGAACCAAGATTTTGACACGACTCAAGGACAGAGAAACTCATCTTATTACCAAATTAGTGCTTCTTATCCTGTCCCTTCAGGAACACCTGATACAGGTTGGAGAGAGTATATCAATATTGAATCAACAACAGTTGAAACAACAATAACTGGTACTGAAGTTAACGCCGGACAGCCATTGTTAGGATATCAAGATCTTGATTGGCAGCCTATCAGTTATCTAAACTTTGTAACTAATACTGGTACTGCTGAGTTAAATTCTATTACATATACTTCATCAGGTACTGCTTCAGCAACTGACTTTGCATCAAATGGTTTCGGTATTTTCTGGAGTGAAGATGCAACATTCTCTGAGGCTACAGATACGCAGCTTGGCTCTGGACAAAACTATAGTTCTTCAATGGCATTTACAGGATTAACTCAAGAAATCGATACATCAGGTGGATATGTTTTCTGTTGTGCTAAGCTAAGTGAAACAGTTGATTATACTGATAAAATAGATTTATCAGTTGCTAGTGATGCTATTACAATGGATGAAGATATCGATTTTGATGGTTGTGCTTTAACAGATAAATACTTAGAGCCTGCTATTGAAGGACACTATATGGTTTATCCAACAATGGGTGTTGGTAACGATATGCCATTCTTTAGAGCAGATGTTAATACTAATATGGGTGCAACAAACTTAACGGCTTTAAATGTTAACCTAAGTGGAACAGCTGTTTCTGCAGATTTTAACTCAGCTAGTTTTAAGATCTGGCATAGCTCATCTACAACTTTCTCAACTTCTACAGCTACTCAGATTGGCTCAAACAAGAGTTATAACAGTGTATTAGCATGGACTGGTTTAGCTCAAGAAATTAATGCTACAACTTCTTATATCTACTGTACTTCAACTATTGATGAAGCAAATGCAGATTTAGAGCATGTTATTAAAGCAACTATTGGTGCTAGTGATTTCACTGTGAATGGTGAATACAATAACACTAAATTTGGTGATTGGACTCTTGGAAGTGAAGATGATGGTACAGTATTACCTGTAGAACTATCTCTATTCAATGCTGTAACTACTTCAAACGATGATGTTACACTAACTTGGGTGACAGAGACTGAAAATGGAGTGAGCGGATATTATATTTATCGTGCAGCAGCAGATGATTGGAATGTTTCAGAGAAGTTCCATTCAATGATAACAGAACCAACTTCAACACAGAGTACACAAAGAACTTATACTTTCAACGACATCGAAGTCATTGAAGGCTACAAATATTGGTATTGGTTAGAATGCGTTGATATAGATGGTGCTACTCATCTCTTCGGACCTGTTGTTGCAGATTTAAGTGATGGTTCTCAAAGTGGCCCTCCTGTAGTTGCTGAAATTACTAAGATTAATGCTTGCTATCCTAACCCATTTAACCCAACAACTAGGGTCTCATTTAACCTCGTGGAATCAGATCATGTTAATATTAGAATATATGATGTTCGAGGAAGAATGGTTAAAGAACTTGTTAACAAAAACTATGACGATGGTCTCTATTACGAAGAATGGAATGGTAAAGATGAAGCCGATAAATCAGTTGCCGGTGGTGTTTACTTTATTCGTATGGTAACATCAGATTATGAAGGTGTAACAAAAGCAATGTTGCTTAAATAGATTACTGATTACCCTTTCCAAAGAAACCGCATTGAAAAATGCGGTTTCTTTTTACATGTTATAAAAGCATTTATAGTTTGTTGTTGACGGCTTCGAGGGTTATTTTAGCATTTACATAAGAGAATATTAAGAAAGAGGTTTTTCATGAAAAAATTTACATTACTTTGGATTCTGGTAGTTTCCTTTGCCTTACTACAAGCAGATCCTCCAGGATATTATGATAGTGTTTCCGGATTAACAGGAGATGCTCTAAAAAATGGTTTACATTCGATAATTTCTACAAATAACAACAGTAGTTATACTGGTGCAAAGGAAGAGATGTTCGGATATATCGATAATAATAGTGGACTTGTTAGATGTGTATATACAGGACAAGATTATAATGTCTCACCTGGTGGAATGCCTAATCAAACGTATTTGAATTGTGAGCATACTTTTGCACAAAGTTGGTTCGGATCTAGTGAATCATCAATTAAACGAGCAGATATTCACCATCTTTTCCCAACGAATAGTAACGTAAATTCATCAAGAGGAAATCTTCCTTTTGATAATGTTACAAGTGTTGGTAATACATATACCTATGCCAACGGATATGTAAGTAAGCGTGGTGCGAACATGAATGGAACAACCTGTTTTGAACCGGCTGATCAGCATAAAGGAAATGTAGCTAGAGCATTATTGTATTTCCATGTTCGCTATAATGAATCTCTTACACGAGGTGGGATCAATATGGTCAACACCTTATTAGAATGGCATGTGTCTGATCCTGTTGATGTAGCAGAACAGCAACGAAATGAAGGGATATACAGCTATCAAAACAACAGAAATCCTTTCGTTGATCACCCTGAGTTTATTGATTATATTTGGGGGACAACTTCCCCTAATACAGTTATTCAGTATTCTATGAGTTCAATTACATTACCGGAAAGCTATGACAGTATCAATGTCAACCTTACTATTGTGAATCCCGGTGATGAGCAGACTACTGTTGAAGCTTACTTAGTTTCCGGTGATGCTAACGATGTTGATGGATTCAATACACAAATCATCACATTCCCTGCTGACTCAGAAGATGCTCAAGTTATCAATATTGGAATTACAGATGACGATTTGGTTGAAGGAACTGAGACAATCGTGTTTGGGTTACGTAACTTTGATGGTCCTAATACACCAGGTCCCGGTCCAATCTCTACATTCAGTTTAACTATTACAGATGACGATATGCCAACTCCGACTCTATTATCCCCTAGCAATGTTGAATCAAACTCTTTTACAGCACAGTGGGATATTACCTCTTCTGTTGATGCTTATTCATTTGAGCTTGCTAATGATGAAGCATTTACTAGTTATGTGACAGGTTATAGCGGTTTTGTTACAAACGATCAATTTTTGAATGTTAGTGGATTGTATCCTGACCATACTTATTTTTACAGAGTAAGAGCGTTACATAATAATACATACAGTGATTTTTCAAACACTATGTCAGTTACAACTGAAGCTGGTTCTATGTACTTTACAACAGATCTTTTTATCTCTGAGTATATTGAAGGTAGTAGTTACAACAAAGCTATTGAGATTTATAATGGTACAGGTATGGCAGTAGACCTTTCTCAATACAGTCTAGAAAAAGATGTAAACGGTGGGAATGAATTTGGTAATACATACGATTTCACAGGGATGTTAGGTCATAATGAAGTTTATGTAATAGCGAATTCACAATCAAGCCAGGATATCATTGATGAAGCAGATGTAACAAGTAATGGAGTTATCAATTTTAATGGTAATGATCAGATCAGACTTCTAAAGAATGGAGTTGAAATAGACCGTATTGGCATTGCAGGTGACGCAAACTTTGCGCAAAACGTTACTTTAGTAAGAAAACTTCATATAAATGCTCCTCAGTCCGGCCAAGCTGATCCTCAGAACAATGGGGAATGGGATATATACGATTCTGATGATTTTTCGCATCTTGGATTTCATCTCTTTGCAGGTGTATCAAATGAAGAGATAACCCAGCCTGTTGTTAGCAATATTACAATGAATACCTATCCTAATCCTTTCTCTGGAAATTCAATTCTAAGCTTAAATACTAAGAGCTCTTTAGAAAATGCAAAGATTTGTGTGTACAATGTAAAAGGTCAGTTAGTTGAATCAATATTCTCAGGTAGAATAAATAAAGGCACTAACGAGATAGAATGGAGTACGAACCTTAAGTCAGGAATCTACTTTATCAGACTTCAATCAAACTCAGCTTCTATTACTTCAAAGGCTGTCATTATCAAATAATGAAAATACTTAAAACAATAATTATCACTCTGCTGCTCTCAGGAATCAGTTTCCTGGGAGCAGTTGATGTTTCCGGCTTGGCAAGAGTTGTTACTCCACCAAAAGCAAAGAGAGTAAAACAGTATAAAAGACTACATAATCACTATCTAAGAGATTCATATTCCTGGCTTAAAGATAAAACTCGTACTGATCAAAGTGTTATAGAATATATTGAAGAGGAGAATGTTTATACAGGGAAGGTTATGGAGCCGACTTTGGATTTACAGGAGAATCTGTACAAGGAGATGGTTGCAAGAATCAATCATGATGATTTATCACTTCCAATTCAAAAAGATTGCTATTTCTATTATATGAAAGATGAGAGTGGAAAGGATTATTCTATCTATTGTCGTCGAAAAGACTCAATGGAATCTGAAGAGGAACTTGTGATTAATATTAATCAACTGGCTGAAGGTCATGAATACTACTCTCTCGACATTATTGCTGTTAGTCCAAATCATAAGCTTGTAGCTTATGCATATGATTCAACTGGCGAAGAAATATACACCTTATTTATAAAGGATATAAAAACCGGAAGAGTATTGTCAGATTCATTGTATGCAGTGTCATCAATAGAATGGAGTAATGATAACCGATACATATATTATACCAAAGATAACCTTATTGAAAACTACACCGATTCTCTTTATAGGCATAAGTTAGGAACCCCTCAATCTGAGGATGAACTTATTCTAAAAGAAGATGATGCCGGTTATCATGTTTGGCTCTACAAAACTAAAGATAAGAACTATTTCATCGCAGGTTCTAGCAGTAAAGTAACCGATGAGATGTACTATGCTAAAGCTGATACAGAATACCCTGAGTTCAAAATGCTCAGAGAGAGAGTCAACGGAGTTCAGTACTCAATTTCTCACAAAGATGGGCTATTCTACATCTTAACGAATGATGAAGCTCCAAACTATAAGCTAATAAAGGTAAATGCTGATAATCCGGATTATAGAAACTGGGAAGAAGTAATTAAAGAGGATAGCAAAGTCTTTCTAGAATACTTCGAGCTCTTCGATAGATTTATGGTCTTACATGAAATCAAAGATGGTAAGACTATGATGAAAATTCATGATTTAATCAGTAAGTTAGAGTATTACATAGACTTTGATGATCCCGCTTACAGCTATTATACACATGGTAATCCTGATTTCTTTACAACAACTCTCAGGTATAGTTATGAATCGCTTACTACTCCTGAAATTGCTTATGAGTTTGATCTTCAGACTAAAAGCAGGAAGGTACTTAAGAAACGGGAGATTCCCTCAGGCTATAATCAGGATAACTATCGCTCAGAAAAGATTTATGCAAAAGCAAGTGACGGTACACGCATACCGATTTCTTTAGTGTATAATAGGAAAAAGTTTAAGCATAATGGCAGTAACCCTCTTTATATTGAAGGTTATGGTGCATATGGCTCTGTGAGTGAAGCTTATTTTTCCTCTAGCAGACTTAGTTTACTGGATAGAGGATTCGTTTATGCAATAGCTCATATACGCGGTGGGGGAGAGAATGGAGATAAATGGTATAATGCCGGTCGTCTTCTAAACAAGAAAAACACATTTAATGACTTCATAAGCTGTTGCGATTATCTTGTGGAGATGGAATACACTTCCAGGGAGAAGTTAGTAATCGAAGGTGGTAGTGCCGGTGGTTTGTTAATAGGAGCAGTTCTCAACCAGAGGCCTGATATTTGCAAGGTGGCAATTGCAGATGTACCTTTTGTAGATATAGTTAATACAATGCTTGATACAACCCTTGTAGCAACAGTTGCTGAGTATGAAGAATGGGGGAATCCAAGAGAGGAAAAGTATTTTGACTATATCAACTCATATTGCCCATATACAAATGTTAGACCCCAACAATATCCACATATGCTGGTTATTGCGGGATTCTATGACCCTAGAGTTAACTACTGGGAACCTACGAAATGGGTTGCTAAGTTACGTTACATGAAAACAGATAATAATGCTTTACTCTTACGAACTAATATGTCAGGACACCAAGGTGCCTCCGGGCGTTATCAATATTTCGAAGAGCTTGCTTTTCAGTATGCATTTATGATGGATATATTAGGAATTAAACAATGAGGTATGATTTAATAGTTGTTGGTGGTGGTGCTGCTGGATTACTAGCTGCAGGACATGTTGCTGAGAGTGGAGCCAAAGTTCTCATACTTGAAAAAATGGTTAAATGTGGACGTAAACTACGTATAACCGGTAAAGGAAGATGTAATATAACTAATTCAGCTTCTCTTAGAGAGTTTTTAGCCCATATCGAACCTAATCCAAAGTTTCTTTATCCTGCATTTAAGAGATTCTTCAACACTGATATGATTGAGTTCATAGAGAACACTCTCAATATCCCGACAAAGATGGAGAGAGGAGGAAGGTATTTTCCTCAATCAGATAAAGCCCAGGATATTGTTGATGCCCTTTTCTACTGGAACCTGGATAATAAAGTAAAGATTCTCAACGAGACTGTTGTGTCAGATCTTCTTATTCATGATGATAAACTAGTTGGTGTGATAGACTCTGAAGGAAACCATCACTATTCCAACAATGTAATTATGTCCACAGGTGGAGCATCTTATCCACTTACCGGTACTGATGGCTCAAGTTATGGAATTTTAGAACGTCAGGGTCATGCAGTTACTCCAATTTTACCTTCATTAATACCCCTAAACACTGTTGAGAAGGATGTAAATGAGGTGATGGGTGTGAGTCTTAAGAACGTTAGTGCATCTATTTACGTTGATGGGAAGAAAAAACACAGTGAGTTTGGCGAAATGCTTTTTGCCCATTTTGGACTTACCGGTCCAATTATTTTAACTCTTAGTCGATATGTAAGCAGATATTTAAGTCAAGGTAAACAGGTAGAAGTTAGTATTGATTTCAAACCGGCTTTAGATGATGAGAAGATGAAAGCAAGACTAATAAGAGAGTTGGAAGATAAAAACAAACGACAGTTTGAATCAGTTTTAAGAACACTCTTCCCAGGCAAAGTTGTACCTTTTTGTGCGAAAAGAATTGCTGTGCCTTTGAAAAAGCCTGTCAGTCAAATCACTGCAAAAGAAAGAACAAGACTACATAGATTCTGTAAGGACTTAAGGTTTAACATAAAATCTACACGTGCTATAGAGGAAGCAATAATCACTGCAGGTGGTGTTAACCTCAAAGAAGTACAACAATCCACCATGGAGTCGAAGCTAATACCGGGACTGTATATAGTTGGCGAATTGCTGGATCTAGACGCAGATACAGGTGGCTTCAATCTGCAAATTGCATGGTCTACAGCTTGGTTGGCTGCTGATTCGATTATCGAGAAACTAAACAAATAGATATATGCTCTACACAATAGAGACGTTTATCAAGAAATACACCGGAGCCTTCCTGGTTTTAGCTTGCGGGATTGGTTTACTCTTCCCTCAATTAGCAGTATTTAAAGAACTTATCTTCTATATCTTACTACTGCTTCTCTTTTGTAGTTTCTTAAAAGTGGACTTCCGACCCGATCACTTTATTAACCCAAAATTGCTGTTATATCCGTTATTTAACTGGATAATTCTACCTGCAATAGTGTTTTTCACCACTAAAAGCCTCATTAATGATTATCGCATCGGCTTACTCTTTGCAGTAATAACTCCTCCGGCCTTAGGCTCTCCGGTTATTATATCAGTCACCAAAGGGGACTTGGAGTTCATGATGAGCAACGTTGTTATCTACAATCTGCTGTCACCTTTAACATATTCTTTTATCCCTACCCTTTTGTTAAAAGGAGAGGAGATAGAGGTACCTACAGTGGCAATCCTAGCGAGAGTATTAGTCGTGGTATTTATACCGATGGCTTTAGCATTGCTTGTAAAACGTCACAAAATGGTTAAAGTTTGGATAGTCGAGAATATAGATACTCGTAAAAATGTTTTACAAATATTCATGGTGATGGTAGCAGTTGCTTCTGCAAGTTTAAAGATTAGAGAAACTCCTATTAACGAAGTATTTTATCTTTTCTTAGCCATGTTTTTTACCACCTTTATCTTATATGCAATCGGGTATCTTTCTACAAAGAATCCAGTCATGCAGCGCACATTACCTGTAGCTATTGGCCAAAAAAATACTCTCCTGTCAATTATGATTTGTGTTGGTCATTTCTCTCCTATTGCAGCAATCCCAACTGTATTCTATCTCATTTCACACCATATAATGAATGGGGTATTGATCCAAATTACGTCAAAAAAGGTTAGAAATAGCTTGTGACAATATAAGCTGCGGATTACGAAGCAAAGCGATTATGGATGCACCATCTACGTTGGTGCGTCTTGTCACGAATTGGATTATTGCCACTTTTCGCTATTCCCATCTCCTTTTGTTCACTATTGCGACAGCTTTAGAACACATACACAGTGCAATTTATAATAACTTACAATTATGGAGTGCACCATCTACGTTGGTGCGTCTTGTCACGAATTGGATTATTGCCACTTTCCGCTATTCCCATCTCCCTTTGGTCGCAATTGCGACAGCTTTGGATTAACATATACAGTGCAATTTGCAATAACTTACAATTATGGAGTGCACCATCTACGTTGGTGCGTCTTGTCACGAATTGGATTATTGCCACTTTTCGCTATTCCCATCTCCCTTTGTTCACTATTGCGACAGCTTTAGAATACATACACAGTGCAATTTATAATAACTTAGCATTATTTAATGCCCTTTTTGCACTCTTTAACTACTCCATCCACCAACGCACTGCGTTTGCACTGTGCACGCACTGTGAAGGCACTGCCAACCCACTGTTTCACTGGGTGCACAGTGCGTGCACAGTGGGAAAACAGTGGGATGACTGCGTTTTGATGGAACGGCTAATCTGAGAGTACAGAATTATACATTCGAATTGGTTCTGTGACCTTGCAAAAGTTGCTTTCGTATTTCTATTTTTTAGAGGGTGCTTAATAACTATGAACTCTTTCTTTCCGAGAGATTCATCTTTTGCAAGTTTACTAAAACTCAACCATTCCCAAGGTGAGATTGGGAGTAGAGAAAAACGTTGCATTAGAAAATAATTGACTTTAAGTTGTCTCTACGTAATTTTGGTATGAACTGGAAAAAATTATAGAATAAAGAAAATAGATAGTGTCAAGTGGAGGCTATTTTGATGAAAAACCGTAAATGGTATTTGTTACTATTAATCGTGGCAGCCCTCTTTATCTTTGCATGTAGCGATGATGAAGACAAGAAGGACTCAACAATTATTGAAGAACCGGATGGAGACAATCCAATTGTTAACATCTTTGCACCTGAGAACAATGCAATTAAAACAGTTGCAGAAGAAGTTGATGTGGACGTATTCGTTGCAGATGCGGGGGAGATCGCTGAAGTAAGTTTATATGTTAATGGCACATTGTTTAACACTTTAACAGAACTTCCATGGACTTTCTCATGGAGAGCAGAAAATGATGCAGCTACAGTAGCAGATCAAGGTACATATACATTAACAGCTAAGGCTATTGATGTAACAGGAAATGAAACAACATCTACTCCGGTATATGTTCAGTTAACATTTGATAATGTACCTCCAACTGAGCCTGCTAATCCTACACCGGCTGTTGAAGCTGATGATGTACAGATAGCAGCCCCAACTTTGACTTGGGAATCTACTGATGCAGACGTTGCTAGAGATGAACTTGTTTTTGATTTACGTTATGGAACAAACCCTGACTTAATGGAAGCTCAAGAAGTTCTTAATCTTGATGCTGCAGAATATCAGCTTGTTGATGAAAACCTTAGTTTTGAAACTGAATACTTCTGGCAAGTAACAGCTAAAGATGGAAACTATGAAGTTACCGGACCAGTCTGGAGCTTCTCAACAATCCTACCTTTAGAATTACCTACTGAACCATATCCTTCAAATGAAGAGGATGAAGTTGGAATCACTAATATTGATTTTGAATGGGAATGCGCGAACTATGCAGACAACTCTCCTATCACATACGACTTCTGGTTCGGTTCAGATAATGAAAATCTACAGGAGCTTGCAACAGGTTTAACTACTCCTAATTTCACTTATGATGGAACTCTCGAGTATCATAAAGAGTACTTCTGGAGTGTTAAAGCTAATGACCAATATTATAATGGTGATGACGGAATGATGAGTTCATTATGGATGTTTGAAACAAGACACATCATCAATGAACCAGTTAATCCAATTCCTGATAACGATTCTGATGGAAATGCTATTACTAATTTACAATTAGGCTGGACAGCTACACACGAGACTGGTGAAGCCTTAACATATCAGGTTATCATTAGTACTCAGACTAATTTTGAACTTACTGATTACCATATTGTAAATGTAGATAATATTGATACAAATGAATACACAATTCCTCAAGAACTTACTTATGCTAAGAAATACTACTGGCGTGTTTATGCTAAGACTGATGCAGATAGTCTTGAAGGACCACTTTGGACTTTCAATACTATTAATCCAATGGAAGTAGTATCTCCAGCTCATGAAGAGGAAGATGTTGCAATTCTTGATGTAAACTTTGATTGGGATATGATGGATATCGGTGCTGATGTAACTTTTGATTTCTATATCTCAACTAATGATGCTCTCGATGCTTTACAACCAAAAGAAGAGGGAATTGAAGCAACTGAGTTTGTATACCCATCTTCAGCTGTTGCGGATCCTGATACTCTTCAAATCGAAACTACTTATTACTGGCGTGTTGTTGCGAAGCATGGTACACCTGGTGATGACGATTATTTCGTAATTAACTCTGACGTATGGTCTTTTGATACAAAAGCAAACCCAATTAATGATTTCAGCAATCCTACTCCTGCACATAATAGTGAAGGTGTACTTGTTGTTAATCCTGAATTAAGCTGGACCTGCTCCCATGTTGATGGTGAAGCATTAACATACAACATCTGGTTTGGCCCTGATGAGTTTAGCTTAGTTGAGGTTGCTACTGATTTAACAGAGACTACCTACATGCATAATGTAACACTTGATTTCAATAAAGAGTATCGTTGGAAAGTTGTTGCAACTGATGGAATCTTTGAAAAAGAGAGTGAACTCTGGCGTTTCTACTCAATCAATCCTTTCGGTGAGCCAATGCCGGGTAATGGTGAAGTTGGTATCAGTGTTGATTATACATTTGATTGGGAACTTGAAGGTTACAGTGAAGCTGGTATGACTTTCGATTTATACATTGCTGAGACTGAAGAGGCTCTCGATACAGTTTCACCAATTGTTCAAGGTTTATCAAACCCTAATTATGATGTAACTGCTTTAACTCCGGATACTCAGTATTTCTGGAAAGTTGCAGCTATTAATAGTGATCAATCATCTGATAGTGATGTTTGGACATTTACAACAAGACCTGCTGACTTATATTCTTGGGTTAGTGTTAGTGGTGGAACTTACGATGTAGGTACACCAAATGACGATAACTACTATGACCAAGAAGATGTTGAAGCTTTCAATATCATGAATACAGAAGTAACTAACCTTGCTTACAAAATCTTTATCGTTGATGCAATTGAAGCTGGCAATGCTATGATTCAAGGTAATTCAATCAAAGGTAGTGATGGTAAGGTGTATTATGATTTAGCAAATGACTTTGCAAAAATTCAGCTTTCCGTTAATGGTGAATACTTTGTAATCGAAGAAGGTTATGAAAATCATCCTGTGACTAATGTTACTTGGAATGGTGCTCATGCTTTTGCTGATTTTAATGATTACAGCCTTCCAACTGAATGGCAGTGGGAAGTTGCAGCTCGTGGTGGAAACACTGAAGATTATCCATGGGGCAACGATGCACCTGCTGATAATATGGTTGCAAATTACAGAAACAGTGGTGACGAATTCGATAATGGCACAACTCCTGTAGCGTATTTCCCTGCTTATCATGAACTCTATGATATGGCTGGTAACGTTTGGGAATGGACAAGCTCTGATAGTGATACAGTTGACGGTTATAAAATCCTTCGTGGTGGTAGCTGGAACTCAACTATCGAATACTTGAAGTGCTGGGTTCGTGACTTTGATGGAACTAAAAACTATGACCCTGAGTACTCCGGTAGTATAATCGGTTTCAGATGTATTCAGTAGTTTTAGATAAATAATTACTTGAAAGGCTCCTGAAAGGGAGCCTTCTCTTATTTCCACTGATTTCTCAGATTACTCTGATGAAATGGATTCGCTAATTCTAGTATGGGTGCTTATTACGTTTTTGCTAATTGCTATTGTCACTGAGCAAGACCGAAGTTTGTAATAATCCTCAAACTATTTTTTAATAATAAAGATGAACGCGTTATAAAACTGTTGACTTGAACGTAATCTTATTGTAAGTTTTCAGTGAACAGGAGGAAGAGATGCAAACACACGAAATCAAAAATCGATCAAAGGAAATATTGAACAGGAACTATGGCCTGATTATGCCTTGCGTGCTTTTAGCAGTGCTAATTCCATCAATTGTAACATCAATCAATGAGGAATCAGGGTTATTAACATTTATTGCATTATCACCCATTCCTTTTGGTTTGGCAACAATACTACTTCAACTCCAAAAGAAGCAATCAACATCAATCGAAAAACTGTTCTCCGGCTATTCAAAACATTTCTTCAATATTCTAATACTTAACTTTTGTGTGGGTGCATTAACAGTACTAGGATTTGCATTACTTGTAGTGCCTGGTATTGTCATTGCTTTGCGATATAGTATGGTCTGGTTTATTCTTGCAGAAAACCCTAATCTGGACTTTAGGGAAGTGATGCGAAGAAGTCGGGCAATGATGGAAGGTAGAAAAGAAGAGTTATTTTATTTCATTATGAGCTATCTAGGATGGTTTATTCTTTCCGGTATGACTGCAGGTATTCTCTTTGTCCTATATGTAGGTCCCTACTTCTACTTGGCTTTAACGGGATTCTATCTTGAATTGAAAGTGCCTGAAAAGCAACCCAATAGACCTAAGCCTTCAGAGCCAGCAGACGATAGTTATGAACCACCTCAGATTGGTGGAGCTGTAGAGTAACAATTAAATTTTACAATTCTTGTAACTAAACATACTGACTGCATTTTAGAATGTGAACGAGGTGAGTGTGATAGAAAATGAAAAAGAGTTAATTAGACTGGCCAAGCGCGATGTAAATGCGTTTGACAAGTTATATGAGCATTATTTCCCGCTTATAAACAACTATGTGTTTCATAGAGTAGCGGATGAGAGCACACGATATGAAATAGTATCGAATGTGTTCTACAAAGCTATGACTAAATTAGGTGGGTTTCAATGGTTTCATAAGTGTTCATTTTCAGCCTGGCTTTACCGGATAGCTATTAACGAGATCAGGCAGCATTACAGACAGAATCAGAGGATAATGAAGATAGAAAAAAAGATTGTTCATAACGAACTGCCTAAAGATGCAGAGGATATTGAAAAGCCTGAGTACAAGTTAGTACGGGAAGCGATGAAATCGCTGAAACCGACGGAGCAGGACTTACTGTCGTTGCGTTATTTCGAGAAGAAGAAGTTTCAAGAGATAGCGGAGATTCTAAATGTCAAAGAAGGAGCATTGAAGGTACGGATGCACCGTATTATGAAAAAGTTAAGAGACCGCATAGAGGAGATAGAAAATGGATGAATTGAAAAAAAGACTGGAAGAGATGGAGGTGCCTTTACTCAAGGACGATCCATTCCAGCACGAGCTTAGACGGCTGTTAATAGCCAAGTTCATCCCGCATCGTTCTGCCGGAAGAATGCTACTGAGATTGGGTACTGCACTTGTTGTTGTTTTAGCAATGTTTGGAGTAGTTTCGGTTGTGAATCCGGGTTGGGCTTATAAGGTGAATAATATGGCTTTCAATAAAAATGAAGGTCCTGATGTAGAAAGGTTAGACTTACCTTCACATCTTGCTAACTCATCATATACTTCCATCAATAATCCGGAAATCTCTAATCAGATAGACCCGAAACAATATGTTGAAGATAAATCATACGTTATCAGACGATATAAATCTCCAAGAAATGGTGCAGTCATGATTGTTTCAGAGTTTGATGAACGAGGGAAACAGGTTAAAACCAAACTCGTAAATCAGTCAGGCATGTAAGGAGGAAATCATGCTGCCGTTGTTAAAGAATCTTATATTTACACTAGTATTACTCATCTCTATATCAGTTTTGAGTGCTTCACCTTGGTTGGGAATAACTATTATGGAGCCAAAAGAGAATGTTGAGTTTGGAGTAGAAGTTTTCTCAGTAGATAAAGATTCACCAGCTGAGAAGTCGGGATTAAAAAGTGGAGATCTTTTACAGAAATTAGATGGAGAGAAGGTCTATACTACCGATCAGTTGAAGAAGATGATTAAATCTAAAGAGATTGGAAACAAACTTAAGCTTGAAGTTGTTCGAGCTAAGAAAGAGATAACCATTAAATGCACATTAGAAGAGAAAAAGGTACCAATGAAAACCTTTCTTGGAGTGGTAGTGCATGGAATCACTGAAGAACGTCAAAAGAAGATAGATAAGAATTATGGATTGTATATTAGCCGAATTGTTGAAGGCTCCAGTGCTGAAGAAGCGGGACTTAAGAAGGAAGATGTACTTCTTTCAATCAACAAAGATAAGCTATACACTCCTGATCAATTGAGTAAAGTTTTGGGAACTTATAAACCTGATACAGAGGTTTCAATTAAGTATATACGAGATGGTAAAGAACATAGTGTTTCAATGAAACTTGGTTCTAAGCCAATAGTCACTGAAGAGTTCGGTGGTAACTTCTTAAATTATGATTTCTCTGTGATGCCTGATAAAGTGACTGTCCTTAAATTCAGTGATAGTTTCGATAGATTAGGTTTAAAAGTAGAAGAGATTGATGGAGACATTGTTGTAGCAGCTGTTGAAGAAAAATCACAAGCTGATAGAGCAAATCTAAAGAAAGGTGATAAGATTGTTCAAATCAATAAAAAGAAAGTTAAGTCAATTGAGATGATTGATGGAATTCTCAACGAAAAAAAAGAAAACGAAGTTATTGAAGTAACTGTGATTTCCGGAAAGAAAAAGAAAACAGTAGAGATGAAGCTAGGAGCAAAGAAATCTGGGAACTCATTTGATTTAACAGTCGATGAGAATGGAGTAAGATTTATCATTGATGGTAAAGAGACAGAGCTATTCAACGAAGGAACAATTCCTAAGATTAAAGAGTTCTTCAAAGACCTTGATGTCGATGAATGGCTAGAAGAATTCAAAGAAAGTATTCCTGAAGAGGAAGAGATAGATTTATTCTTTAAAAAGCAAATTAACAAAGAACAGGTATAACCTCCCTTTGTAGTAGTGTGTGAACAAAAAACGGGACTTTGCAACGGTCCCGTTTTGTTGTTTAGAGTAAGTAAATGACTGAATTGATGAGTTGTGCACAATACAGTAGTGGTACAAAAATACAATGGCGAAAAAATCCTTTACGAAAAATGAATATTATAGCAAGTAGTCTAAATCAAAGTTTTAGAAACCAACCTTTGGAGGATATATGAATCTCAGGATGAAAAAAATGCTTATCCTGATAGTTATAACAGCTTTCTGCTCCCTGCTAATGGCAGTTGGAGAATTAGTTTATGATGTTACTGTCATTGGAAATCAGAATGTGGATGAATCACTAATTATAAGTGCATCTAGCATAAAAGTAGGTACGAATTATTCAGGTGACGATGTTCAAAAAACCATTAAGAATCTCTATAATCTTAAAGTGTTTGAAGATATACGCATTGAGTCAGAACCTAAGCAATCAGGTGTTGAAATTGTCATCCGCGTAAAGGAATATCCAATAGTTAAAAAACTGGTTTTTAAAGGGAACAAAGCTTTATCTACTAAAGAAGTTGAAGAAACAATTAATATCCGTAAAGGAAGTTACTGGTCACCACATCTTCGAATGTCCAACACTGAAAAGCTACTCTCAAAGCTGGAAGAGAAAGGTTATCATAATGCACAGGTCGATTATGTAGTAAAAGAGAAAGATGATAATAAAGTTAATCTTACGATTGTGTTCCATGATGGTCGTAAAGTTAAGATTAAGAAGATTAACATTGTTGGAAATGACCAGGTAGAAGAGAAGAAGATTCTCAAGAAGATGAAAACCAAAAGGGCTAGTCTCTTCCGTACCGGTAAGTATGAAGAAGAGAAGTATCAAACAGATTTAAAAGCAATTATTGCTTATTATAATAAACTTGGTTTCATTGATGCTAGAATTGTATCTGATAAGATTGAAAAGATAGATGATAGATTCCTTGCCATAACTATCAGAGTTAATGAAGGGATTAAATACAATTTCGGCAAAATTACTGTAACCGGTAACGATAGATTCACTGAAGAAACAATTCTTGAAAAGTTTACTCTCAAGAAAGATGAACCTTTCAATATGGAGAAGTTTGATAAAGAACTATACTCTGTTTCTTCTATGTATTATGAAGAGGGTTATATATATTCACAGTTTGACCATGTTTTGGAGAAATATGATAACATGGTTGATATTAAGCTTGATATTACTGAAAACAATAGAGCTAAAGTTAGAAAGATCTCAATTGTTGGTAACACTAGAACCAAAGAGAAAGTTATACGAAGACAACTAAGTATTGCTCCGGGAGACTACTTTAAACAATCTAAAGTGATTAGATCACAACAGAATATTTATAACATGGGTTTCTTTGAACCGGATATCAGACCGGATTATCGACCTATAAACAAAGATGGTGATATTGACCTTGTAATTAAAGTCAAAGACTCAACTTCAGGTACAATAAACGGTGGTATTGGTTATAATAGCCAAGATAGTTTTGTGGGACAATTATCACTTTCTCATAATAATCTTTTCGGTAACCATTGGAGTACATCCTTTAGTTGGGAGTTTGGTGGTAGTTCACAAAACTTCAATTGGGATTTCACAAATCCACATATATTTGATACAAACACACTCTTTGGTTACAACATCTATCTTGTAGAAAAAGAATATCCGGATGATTACTATGATGTGTTTACTCGTGGTGGATCTATTCGTTTAGGTCGCCCAATCTACTTCTTGAACAGAAGTAAAGTTGTTGGCCGATATTCCTTCTATGCAAAACGTTACTCAATTACTGACGAAGAAGCTGTATTTGAAGAAGCTGACCAGAATGAGGCTCTCATTGAACTAGACGAAAAAGATTGGAATTACACAAGCTCAGTATCTCTTACTTTCTCAAGGGATACGAGAGACAATATATTCTTCCCACGAAAAGGTACACAGTTAACTCTTTACAGTGAGTTTGCCGGTGGACCATTCATGGGAGACTCAGATTTCTATAAACAGATAGCTCAAGTCAATTGGTATGCAGAGATGTTCTATGACTTCGTTCTCAGAACTAAGTGGCGTATGGGATATGTAACAGAATATGGTCGCTCAGATGATGTCCCACCGGACGAGAAGTTCTATCTTGGTGGTACAGGTCCCGATGGAATCAGAGGTTATGGAGACAGGTCTGTTGCACCTAGTGGTGGTGGAACGAGAGAGATTATCTTCTCAACTGAGATTGGATATCCAATTGGTGGAGACCAGTTGATAGGCCTGCTCTTCTTTGATGCAGGTGACAGCTATAACTCATTAAAGGATTACAATTTCTTAGAGTTTAAGAAAGGTGGCGGTATAGGTATTCGTGTTCGCAGTCCATTTGGTTTAATTGGATTTGACTGGGCATATAACTTTGCTGAAGACAGTTGGGAACCACACTTCCAGTTCGGTACTACTTTCTAGATAATTATGAATTATAAGCATCTTTTTGGACCTGTAATTTCGAGGAGACTTGGTGTCTCTTTGGGTATAGATTTGGTACCTTATAAGGTTTGCCCTTTAAATTGTGTATATTGTGAAGTTGGTGAGACTACCGATCTGACAATTGAGAAAAAAGAGTATGTTTCTTATGATGAAATAATATCTGAACTTGATCACTTTATTAGCAATAATCCTAAATTAGATTATATCACGTTCTCCGGGTCCGGTGAACCTACTCTATTCAGTCGTATCGGAGATATGATTCAATACATAAAAGCAACATATCCCCAATACAAACTTGCATTGATAACAAACAGCGTAATGTTGCCGGATTATGAAGTTTTTAAGAATGTCTTAGATTTGGATTTGATTATGCCATCTTTAGATGCTGTTAGTCATGAGGCTTTTCAGGTTATGAATAGACCTAATGAGCAAGTTGTGATAGAAGATGTTGTAGATGCATTAGTTGAACTAAGACCAGTTTTTAATGGGCAAATATGGCTCGAAATATTCATGATTGAGAGTGTCAATGATTCTGCTGAAGAATTAAAACTATTAATTGATGCGATTAATCGAATCAAACCGGATAGAGTTCAGTTAAATTCGCTAGATAGACCAGGTGTGGAAGCATGGGTGAAAATGATGTCCCGTGGACGGTTAGAGGAAATTAAAAGCTACTTTGTTAATAATCTTGAGTTTGATACTCAAATTGAGATTATTGCTCGAGCTAAGACTAAGGTTGATTACGAAAACTTTAATGCCAACTTAGTAGATCAAATACTTAGCATGATAAGTAGGAGACCTTGCACTTGTAAGGATCTTTCTCTAACACTAAATAGTCATATAAATGAAGTAAATAAAGTTCTTCACAGTTTGCTTACAAAAGAAAAGATTGAAGCAGTTCGAGAAGAAAGAGGAACTTTTTATAGAATCAAGGGGTAGTATTGTTTAATACTGTTGTGATTACTGCCGGGGGTACTGGAAAAAGATTACCTGGGGATGTGAAGAAGCAATATAGAGAACTTAATGGCCAGCCTATCTTGTTTCATACGATCAATAAATTCTATAGTCATAGACTTATAAATCACATTGTTGTGTCATTACCAGAAGATGATATTGAATCATTTGAATCAGCTTTGTATGGAAGATTTAGTGCTGAAAAAATTACTTGCTGTATTGGTGGAAACGAACGACAGAACTCGGTGTATAATGCCTTAAAAAGTGTCCCTAAAATAACTGATAATGTACTTATTCATGATGGAGTTAGACCATTTGTTACTGATAAACTTATCTCTGAGCTTATATCTATTGCCGATGAGAAAGGGGCTGTAATTCCTGTATCAAAAGTGAAATACACAATCAAAGAGGTTACTGGAGACTTAGTTAAAGTAACTATCCCAAGGGAAACATTAAGAGAAGTACATACTCCACAAGTTTTCCCCTATAAAGAATTAATGGGATTCTATTTGAAAGCTATTGAAACCGGAACCTTATTCACAGATGATGCTTCTATATATGAGATTTTTGATAAACCGGTGCATGTACTGGAAACTGAAATAAATAATTTAAAAATAACCAATTCTCTTGATTTGGAGGTAGCTAAAATACTAATCAATGAGAATAAATCGGAGTTATAATGATAAAGAAAATACTTAGAAAATTGGCTAATGTTGAAATTAAAGTCAAAATACCTATCTTTGGTATCGGTTGTGGGGTGCTTGGTCTTAGTTTAAAAGATAGTACTTTTAAACTTGGTGAATACTCAAGCAGATTGCTTAGGGCATTGGAATACAGAGGATATGATTCAACAGGTGGTGTATTCCAAGATGATAAGGGAAACATAACGCTTTTAAAAGATGTTGGTGCTCCAAGTACACTCGTTAAAACACTTGGTATAGAGAAACAGGAAGGTAAACTTTTCTGTGGTCAGGTAAGATGGGCAACATTTGGTGCAGTTGATAAGAAGAATGCTCAGCCACATAGAGTTAAGTGTCGTAGAAATATCTACGGTGCTCATAATGGAAACATAACAAATACTAGAGAGCTTAAAGATTTCTTATCCAAAGATGGTCACACAGTTCTTTCTGATAATGACGGAGAAATGCTTGTACATGCAATTGAACACTACTTTGATATTGAACTAAACAAACTTCCCAAAGCAGATCAGAGCAAGAAAGATAAAAGACTTCAATCCATGCGTACTGCAATTCAAAGTGCAGCTAAAAGAGCTGTTGGCTCTTATGCAGCAGTTATTGTTGATCCGATGACTGAAACAAGTTGGGCGATAAAAGCCGGCTCAAGCCTGTACTTTGGTGTTGGTGTTATTGATGGTAATCCCTTCTCTCTTGCTTCTTCCGATTTAACTTCTGTATTGAGATTCACAAAGGATTTAGTTAATTTACGTGAAGGTGAGTTTGTTGAGTATACTCCAGGAGCTTATCAAATATTTGCCCAGAAGGACTTAGTTTTCAGACATGTTGAGAAAGATGATGAAATCTATAAGAGCGGTCAGAAGATTGAGAAGAAAGTTATCCGTTCTAAACTTAGAGCAGAAGACACAGAGCTTATCCCTCCATACAAATACTTTATGGAACAGGAAATACATGCTGAAGTTGAATCTACCGGAAAGCTTATAAAGATGTTTGATGGTGGCTCAAATACCGGTAGACGTATGCTTGAATTACTTGATAAAGAGTCATTGAGAAAGAACATCACAAAGATTAGTGAAAAGATTCTAAAACAAGCGAAATTCTCTGCTCAACAGAAACTCTACGATGAATTTATTAATTCCGAAGATTCTGAGAAACTGATGATTGAAATAGAAGCTAAATATGCTCCAATCTACGATGAACTTGTCAAAGAGAACTTTATTGAAAAATATTTCTTCTCAAGTGAAAAGAACTTATTCATTGAGTTAGCAGGAGCTGAGTTTGATAAGAAACGTTTACTTTTCTCTAAAGCACTTGATTCAATCATTGAAGTAAAAGATGTTGAGGAGTTCGATCAGAAAGTACAGCTCTTTATGTCACTTCTTAAGAATACTCTTAAAAAGAGAGGAGTTGTATATTCAATTGCTTGTGGTACTTCATATCATGCTACTAAGATTGGTGCACATTTCTTCAACGAAATAGCAGGTTTTGAGATAATTCCAATACTTCCCGGTGATTTCAGAGGAGAGTATTCCCATAGTATTAAAGATGGTGATCTTGTAGTTGGCGTTTCCCAGAGCGGTGAAACAAAAGACTTAATTGATATCTATAATGATATTATCGATTCCCAACTTCAAATTACACGTGCTGTTCTAGTAAATAATGTGAATTCCACATTGGGTCAGGAGAAGAGTGATGTTGCTATTCCTATCTTCTGTGGACCGGAAATTGCTGTTCCTGCAACAAAGAGCTTCATTAACCAGATTACTATTTTCTTCTATCTTGCTATTAAGACAGCTGAAATGAAGTTGGAAGTAATGAAAGAGGAAAAGTGCTGTAAGAGAGAGATTGAAAGAATAGAATCTACTTTACAGAAGAACAGAGACAATCTGAGAAAGATTCCGGCTCTACTTGAAGTGACAATCAAATCTACAGATGACTTGGTTAATGAACTTGCTAAGAAGATATATCTTGAACCTTCACTTCACCTACTTGCAACTAAGATTAGTGGCGTGGCTATGGAAGGAGCCCTTAAGATACGCGAAACTGTACTCAACCATGCTGAAGGTAGAGAAGCTTCTGAGTTTAAACATGGTCCCAATACCATTCTTGGCAAGAACACTGTTTTTGGTATGAAGAGTCTTCGTTCATTGTACAAAAACATAGTTAGCGTAATTGATGATGTTGCTGTAGAAGCTAAGAATAGAGGTATTGAACCTGAAGAGGTTGGAAAGATTATTCGTGAACTATTGAACTTTACGTATACACAAATTATGCCTTTCAATCTCTCAAAAAAAGGAACTCAACTATTTAAAGATATGATTGCAAAGAGTACTGACTTTGAATGCATGTTTAGAAACTACCCTCTCATCTATGTTACAGGACCGGATGAGAGAGACGTGAATCTTACTGTTTCACAGATTAACACGCATAAGATTAGAGGTGCTAACACCTATGTTATTGCTGAGTATAACGAGAAACTATTCCAAAACTGTTCTCAAGACCCATTTGATGGCAAGAAATACTATCATTGGTTATATATACCGCTACCAAAGACAGATGACAACATCATGGTTTGCTTCTCATCATCGATGGTATTGCAACAATTAGCACTTAAAATGAGCATAAGAAAGATGGAGTACCTTGACAGAATGAAAATTCAAGATCATGGTGTACATCCGGATGTTCCAAAGAATGTTTCAAAGTCTATCACAGTAGATTAGTATTGCCTTTGTATTACCTCGCCCCTCTGGGGAGAGGTCGGCATCCCTTAAGGATGCCGGGTGAGGGGCAGTTTAATAGATTATCTAACAAAAAGGGGCAGCTAATGCCCCTTTATTACTATAGGAGCAAATATGCGTATTGGTCATGGTTATGATGTTCATAAATTAGTAGAAGGTAGAAAGCTAATCTTAGGTGGAGTAGAGATCTCTCATAATCTTGGTTTATTAGGTCATTCAGATGCGGATGTTGTATTACATGCAGTTATGGATGCAATCCTTGGAGCGTTAGCTCTTGGTGATATTGGTACACATTTTCCTGATACTGATGATAAGTATAAAGGTGCAGATAGTAGAGTTTTACTTAGGCATGTATGCGATTTAATGCATTCTAAAGGCTATGCTTTAGGAAACTTAGATGTAACTGTATGTGCTCAAAAACCTAAATTAAAACCTTATATTCATTCTATGCGTAAGAATATTGCAGAAGACTTAGATACTTGTATCGACAATGTATCTGTAAAAGCAACAACTGAAGAAAGTTTAGGTTTTACTGGTAAAGAACAAGGCATCAGCTCAACAGCTGTAGTTCTCTTAGTCAACTTGTAAAACGACACTCCGAGTTGTTCCAATGTAACCCGAGTACCCTTGCTCGAATTGGAACCCTAGCTCGAGTTCTTACGACCAACGGGAACTCGACTCCAAGCGTCATTTATAGCAGTCACCTGTGCGAGTTTACGAGCTTGGGGAAATGCGACACTTATACATTTCGTACTTCGAAGTCGCATTTCCCCGAACTCCCGTAGGTCGTAATGGTGACTGCTACAGATTTCTACTAAAGTCATACAAGCAACCCATTCGACTTCACTCACTTCATTGCATTTCGTTCATCTCCGCTCAGGGTGACATTGTTACTGGAACTTGCATTGGTAAGTTCTAAAGCTAAATCGGTCATCCGATAGAGAAACATAATACTAGATCAAGGATCGTGAACCCATATCTAGTTTGTTGCTCTCTTGCAGAAAGAAATACTTAAACATTTTATTTGCAATAAATCTTCACTTCCTTCGTTATAATATATGAGGAACGAAAATGAAAAAGAAACTAACTAAATTCTGGGAAGATAATTACAAGAGCATGACTGGTTATGTCCGAAATCGGATCAATAACCTATCTTATAAGGATGAAGAGGATATTGTTCAGGATGTGATGCTCAATTTGCTCAATAAGACCGATTTTGTAGCTCCTGTTAAGAATTTTACTGGATATGTTTATCGTTCCCTTAAAAATCAACTCATAGATGAGCTAAGGAAAGCTGTTAGAGAACCGGTTAGCTTGAATTCTACTCTAAACGCAAACTCATCTGATGAATTTATCAACCTTATCACATCTATTGAAGCAGATGATGATATTGACCCCGCTGAGTTTCTTTATGAAGCCTTAGAACTTCTACCCGAGAATCAAAGATACGTGATAATAGAAAACGAGCTGAAGGGGAAGAAGCTGAGAGTTATAGCAGTAGAGCTTAATATTTCACTCAATACTCTTCTTTCAAGGAAGGCTCGAGGAATGAAAAACCTTAAACGAATTATAGAGACAATGGAGGAGAACAATGAAACTGTTTAATTGTCCAATCAACAATGGAAAGATGAATGCCCCAAAAATAGTAGGACTCGTAGCTTTAGGATTAATAGGTGCCACAGGTCTAATCACAGGAGTTAGTGCAATTGTTAAAGCACTATGGAACGGTCTTATGCCGGAAATCTTTGGTCTAAAGAAGATAACCCTTCTTCAAGCACTAGGCCTTACAGTATTAACTAAAATACTCTTCACTGCAGGTGGTCACTCCCATACACATAGTGGTGGTGGAAGCAAAACTAAGACAAAGATTATCAAGAAAGAAGTCGAGATTGAGAAAGAACCAGAGGTTACTGAAGAAGTAAAAGTAGAAGCTACTCCGGACTCAACAATGTAAATCAAGCATTCCTACTTGGCCTTGGACCTCAGACATCCGGACTGTAGTAGTCACCTGTGTGAGTTTACGAGCTTGGAGAATTGCGAAACTGGTGCTTCAGGTTAGAAAACTTGATATCAACCTAAGTTTGAACGTTTCTACTCATACTTATTACTAAATAAATCGGGGCATGTTAAATGCCCCTTTCAATTGTTATAATCTATCATCTTGTCGTTAACTACATCTCTGTACCAAGTCTTTACAAGAGCGTCTTTGCTCCGTTAACTAAGTTATGCACACGATGTGGATAACTTTAGGGTTTCATAGGGAGGGTCTAGGGAGGCTATAGGGTGGGACAAGCGAGATTCAAGGTTTTTGATATAGCACGTACCAGACTTGTATGAGAAAAAAGCAAAATGCAAAATGCAAAATGCAAAATGAAAGTGAAGAATGAGGAATGAAGAATGAAGTGTAGAGAACTTGCTAAAAGAGTTTGAATTTAGCTAAGTTTTCGAAGATAAGTGTAGGTAAAAGTGGACTTATTGACTTAGTAGACATAGTTAAGAATCAGATTATTGTTTATCTTGATTATTTTTTTACATTGTATAATCTTTCGGTGAAACCACCTTTTTCTTTGAATTCTTTCGCTAACTGACTAATTTGCTTGTCCAGTAGGTAGTATGATACTTCAATTAGAGTTAGAGCTGAGTTTGCTGATAGCTCTGCATAAATCTGATATAATGATGAATTCGGGGATATGTTTGATGAGGTTTTATGTTGCACTATCCATTGTGCAACATCATCGGCTGATTCACATCTTGCATTAACAAGCTCTTGTCTAAGAGGATGGTGCCGATCCCATTGTAATAAGTCATGCTGCCTTGGATAGTCTTCGTAATCAAGTTTAAGCTTTTCCAAACTTGCTCTTGCTACATTCGTCAGCTTTAACTCAGTTTTCTTCGATGTCGCTGAAGCTTGTGACCCTTCTGAACACCGGAACGTGCGACTTGAACCATCTGGTTACGGGTTCTACTCTTATAACTAATATAACGTTTACAGAATCTTACAGTAATATCATATACCAATTGAGAGAGTTTAAAAGCTCTTAAGCTTTATATAACCTCCATGCTTTGGAATAAGGTGTTTAGAGTCAGTCATAGCACCTCCTACTAAGTCCACTATTATTCCACTCAGTCAAGAAGATAATTGCTTTTAAATAATGATTAAAGGTAATTGAATAAAGGATTTTGAGGTTCCTTATATTTCTAATTACTCTCAAATAATTAGCAAGGTTTAGCAAAAAAAAGCTATAAGCACAACGTCTATTGTGTCCACTTTTGTCCACAATGTCAGAAAAAACAAAAAAATGCAATTAGGGAAAATTAAGAGTCAATTTTCACGATACACAATTCAATGAAAAACAGAAAGTTAAGAACACTAGGAAAAAGTATTTGACAGAATGCAAGTGTTGGGGATTTTTGTCAGACTTGTATAAATAATAATCACTCTGGTGACGACCCGAAGTTGCCGGGGGAAGAAAAAAGCCCGATAGAAGGGGCTTGTAGATCTCAGGGAAACGTGATGATTTTATAAACAAAATCAACGCATTACAGCCACTCACTGGAGTGGTCCTGACAAATAGCTTAATAAGCACGATCTGCCCATGTTCTATCAAACCTGCGTCCTCTTGACTCGGGAATAATGCAGCCTAAGAGGATGTCGCTCACAATGTAAAAGTTGGAGGTTTAAGGTGAGTAATAATGATCGTATCAGAATCAAGCTCAAAGCGTATGACCATCGCCTGCTTGATCAATCTGTTGCAGAAATCGTAAAGAGTACAAAAAGTACCGGTGCTAAGATTATGGGTCCAATCCCATTACCAACAGACCGCACCCTTTACACAATTCTGCGCTCTCCTCACGTGAATAAGAAGTCTAGAGACCAGTTCCAAATGCTGGTTCATAAGAGACTGGTTGATATTGTTAACCCAACTCCTCAGACCACAAAGGCACTGAAGAAATTAAGTCTTCCTGCCGGTGTTCACGTAGAGATTAAAGCGAAATAACTAAGGAGACAGTAATGGTTGGATTAATAGGTAAAAAGGTTGGAATGACTCAGATCTTCACTGAAGATGGCAAGATAGTTCCAGTAACCCTTATCCAGGCCGGACCTTGCAGTGTTGTAAACATTAAAACCCCGGAAAGAGATGGCTATATGGCTATTCAGCTCGGTTTTGAAGCACTGAAAGAAAAGAAGCTTAACAAGCCAATGGCCGGCTATTTCAAAAAATTCGGTTCACCTGCATTTCGTTATTTGCATGAATTTCGTTTAAGAAACCTTGAAGACGTAAATCTTCAAGATCAATTCCAAGTAGACTTGTTCCAGGAAAATGAGCTCGTTGATGTTGTTGGTACATCAAAGGGTCGTGGTTTTGCCGGTGTTATGAAACGACACAACTTTAGTGGTTTCATGGCTTCACATGGTGTGCACGAATCATTTAGAGGTGCAGGTTCAATCGGACAGTGTGCTACTCCTGCTCGTGTTCTTAAAGGCCGTAAGATGTCAGGACATATGGGTGTGGATAGAGTTACTGTGAAGAACTTGAAAGTTGTTAAAGTTGATTTAGAGAACAACCTCATTATGCTGAATGGTGCTGTTCCAGGTCATCGTAACAGCCTTGTTTACATCAAGAAAGCTAAATAATGCAGGAGAGATATAATGTTAGAAGCAATTAAATATTCTGCATCAGGCGAACAGAAAGGTAAAGTGGAACTTCCAGAAGCACTTTTTGCTGCTACAGCGAAGAACCCTGAAGCTCTTCTGCACGAAGTTATCAAAATGTACCGTGCTAATCAGCGTCAAGGTACAGTTGCAAAGAAAAACCGTGCTCTTGTACAGGGAAGTGGAAGAAAACTTTTCAAACAGAAAGGTACCGGTAATGCACGTGTTGGTAACAGACGTACTGTTATTCGTCGTGGTGGTGGTATGGCTTTCGGTATCGATCCTAAGAACTGGTATCGTCATATCCCTAAGAAGAAGAAAAGACTTGCGCTTAAGCTTGCATTAACAGCTAAAGCTCAAGAAGGTAAGGTATACATCATTGAAGATCTTAAGTTCGAGAAACCAAGCACAAAAAATGCTAAAGAATTTCTCTATAAAGTAGCTCCTAAGAATGAGAGACTTTTATTAGTAACTGAAGGTCATGACAAGGCAGTTGTGAAATCATTCTTGAATCTTCCTAAGGTAGAAGCTGATCGTGCAGATGGCTTATACGCTTATGAGATTATGAAAAGCAAACACCTTGTAATCACAGAATCTGCGCTTAGCAAAATGGTGGAGGTTTTCGCAAAATGATACATCCAAGAGAAATAATCATTGCCCCTATCATAACTGAAAAAAGCAGTTTGATTAAAGAAAGTCAGAACAGTTACACTTTTAAAGTTAGCATCAATGCTAACAAGATCGAGATCAGAAAAGTGATTGAGCAGATCTTCAACGTGAAAGTTGTAAATGTTAACACAATAAAGTACAAAGGCAAACCTAAGAGATTAGGTCGTTATGCCGGCAAAAGAGCGGACTGGAAGAAAGCAATTGTAACACTTGCTGAAGGCCAGACTATTCCGGACTTTGAGTTATAATGAGGAGTTAAAATGGGAATTAAACATTATAAACCGGTAACACCGACTCAAAGATTTAAAACAGGTTATACATTTGAAGAGATTACAACTTCAACACCTGAAAAATCACTCCTTGCCCCGCTTAGAAAAACCGGTGGCCGTAACAACCAGGGACGCATCACATGTCGTCATCGTGGTGGTGGTCACAGACGTCATTATAGAATTATTGACTTCAAACGTAATAAACTTGGTATTCCTGCTACTGTTGCTACGATCGAATACGATCCAAACAGAACTGCAAGAATCGCATTGCTTCATTATGTAGATGGAGAGAAAAGATATATCATAGCACCAGACGGACTTAAAGTTGGAATGACTGTTGTAAGTGGTCCAGAAGCTGAATTCTCAGTAGGAAACGCTCTTCCTTTAGATCGTATCCCATTAGGTTCAGTAGTACATAACATTGAAATGAAGAGAGGCAAGGGTGGTCAGATCGCTCGTTCAGCCGGTGCTTCAGCTCAAGTTGTTGCAAAAGATGGTGACTATGTTCACGTTAAAATGCCTTCAAATGATGTGCATCTTATTCGTAAAGAGTGCTACGCTACAATGGGTCAGGTTTCAAACATTGAACGTAACTTGATCAAACTTGGTAAAGCCGGTCGTAAAAGATGGATGGGTATCAGACCTACCGTACGTGGTGTTGTTATGAACCCTGTTGACCATCCAATGGGTGGTGGTGAAGCCAAAACCTCTGGTGGTGGTCATCCAAGATCTCCTTGGGGTAAACTCGCTAAAGGCGGAAAGACCCGTAAGACTAGAAAGTACTCTGATAAGTATATTATCAAAGCTAAGAAGAAGAAGTAGGAGGAACTAATGCCCAGATCTTTAAAGAAAGGCCCTTTCGTAGATGAACATCTTGTGAAGAAAGTTGATGAGCTGAATAAAGATGGCAAGAAAACTGTTATCAAGACATGGTCTCGTCGTTCTACAGTTCTTCCTGAGTTCATCGGTCATACATTCGCTGTCCATAATGGACGTAAATTTGTACCGGTTTATGTATCCGAGAATATGGTTGGTCATAAGTTAGGTGAATTCTCACCAACACGTACCTTCCGCGGACATAAAGATAAGAAGAAATAGAGATAAGGAGTAACGAGAATGGAAGCTAAAGCAATACTTCGCTACCATAGAGGTTCCGCTAGAAAAGCTAGATTAGTTTTGGACCTTATTCGTGGGATTTCAGTTCCTGAAGCTCAGAAGATTCTGATGTTCTCAACTAAAAGAGTCGCTGCTCCGATAGGTAAACTGCTAAATTCTGCGATCGCTAATGCCCAGCAGAAAGATAATAAAGTTGATTTAAATAACCTTGTCGTTGCCGACGCTTTTGCTGATGATGGTCCTATAATGAAGAGATTCCAAGCAAGAGCACAGGGTAGAGCATTTGTTGTACGTCGTAGAACATGCCATATTACCTTAGGCTTGAAGGAAAAGGAATAGGAGGAATCATTGGGACAGAAAATTAATCCAGTACTGTACCGAGTCGGAGTTAACAAGCAGACTGAATCAATCTGGTTCGCCAAAGGTGACGCCTATGTTGATAATTTGCTTGAAGACCTTAAGGTAAGAAACTATATTCAGAAGCGTTTAGCAAGAAAGATGGTTTCTAAGATTCAGATCTCAAGAAAAACAAACTCTATCAACATTGATATTCATACTTCAAAACCTGGTTTAGTTATCGGTAAGAAGGGTGAAGACATCAATCGCCTTAGAGGAGAGATTAATCTTTTAGTAAACAAGAAGCGTCAAGCTCCTCTGAAAGTGATGATTAACATCATCGAGATTCAGAAAACATGGTTAGATGCATCATTAATTGGACAGGAAATTGCCCGTCAGCTTGAGGAGAGAGTATCTTTCCGTCGTGCTATGAAAATGGCTATGAGAAAAGCAATGACAGACGGTGCTTTAGGAATCAAAGTTCAGTGTGCAGGCCGTTTAGGCGGAGCTGAAATCGCTAGAACTGAGCGCTACAAACAAGGTAGAACTCCATTACATACACTTCGTGCTGATATTGATTATGCTCTGATCGAAGCTCAGACTACATACGGAATTATCGGTATTAAGGTTTGGATCTACAGAGGCGATATTCTCGATTAAGAGAATAAGGAGAATATAGATGTTAGCACCAAAGAAAGTTAAACATAGAAAAGTACAGCGCGGTAGACGTACAGGTTTAGCCTATCGCGGTTCAGAAGTAAGCTTCGGTGATTATGCTTTAATCGCTATGCAGGATGGTTGGATTTCCAGTCGTCAAATAGAAGCTGCTCGTGTTGCTATCACTCGTCAAATGAAACGTGTTGGTAAAGTTTGGATCAGAATTTTCCCGGACAAACCACTTACATCAAAACCTGCTGAAACTCGTATGGGTAAAGGTAAAGGTTCACCAGAATACTGGGTAGCTGTTGTAAAACCGGGACGTGTAATGTTTGAAATCCAAGGAGTTGACTTAAAAATAGCTCGTGAAGCTATGCGTTTAGCAGGTCATAAACTTCCAATTAAAACAAAGATGGTTGCTCGTGAAGGAGTAGAGATATGAAGGCCCAAGAGCTCAGAGAAATGACAGTGGAAGAATTAAACCACAAGTTAGAAGATTTGCATGTTGAGCTGTTCAACTTACGCTTTCAGGTTGTAAGAAACCTTCTGGATAACCCTTTACGTATTCGTGAGGCTAAGAAAGATATTGCACGTATCAAAACTATCCTCACTGAGAAGAAGGCATAAGAGAGGTTAAAAATGGCATACGAAAGAAAGCTGAATAAAGTTGGCGTTGTTGTCAGTGATAAAATGGACAAGACAATTGTAGTTCGTTCAGAAAGACAGTTCATGCATCCATTATATAAAAAGACTGTTCGTAAACACAAAAAATTCATGGCTCATGACGAGAATAATGAAGCTCATATTGGTGATACAGTGATGATAGAAGAGTATCGTCCAATGAGCGCTCGTAAGAGATGGATTCTTAAGAAAGTAATTGAAGTTAGCAAATAAGGAGTAGAGATGATACAAGTACAGACAATGCTCAATGTTGCTGATAACTCAGGTGCGAAAAAAGCTATGTGTATTAAGGTTCTCGGTGGATCAAAAAGGAAATACGCTTCCGTCGGAGACATTATTGTCGTAGCTATTAAATCTGCTACTCCAACCGGTAAAGTGAAAAAAGGCACCGTTCAGAAAGCTGTTATCGTAAGAACAGCTAAAGAGATCAGAAGACCTGATGGTTCTTATATTAGATTCCAGGATAACGCAGCAGTTATTCTTGATGAAAAGATGGAACCAAAAGGAACCCGTATCTTCGGTCCTGTAGCCCGTGAATTAAGAGAACATGAATTCATGAAAATCGTTTCTCTTGCACCAGAAGTGTTATAGGAGTTTTGAAATGAGTAAAATGAAAATAAAAAAAGGTGACAACGTAGTTGTTCTTTCCGGTAATGACAAAGGCGTAAAAGGCACAGTTCTTAAAGCTTTTCCAAAAACTGGTAGAGTGATTGTTGAGAAAGTAAACATGATTAAAAAACATGCTAAACCTTCTCAGCAGAATCCACAGGGTGGAATCATTCACATGGAAGCTCCAATAGATGCTTCAAATGTAATGATTTATAATGAAAAAATCAATGACGTAACCAAGGTCGGTTTCAGAAAAGGCGCTGATGGCAAAAGAATCAGAGTCTGTAAGAAGACCGGTGATGAGTTATAAGGAGCAAAGATGAATCGTAAAGAAGTTAAATACAGAGACGAAGTTATCCCTGCTCTCATGAAGCATTTTAATTATAAAAATGTGAACATGGTTCCTAAGTTCGATAAGATTGTTGTAAGTATGGGTGTTGGTAAAGCAACGCAGAATAAAGCAATGCTGGATAGTGCTGTTAAAGATCTTACTGCAATTACAGGACGTAAACCTATTATTACTAAAGCTAAGAAGTCTATTTCTAACTTTAAGCTCCGTGAAGGTATGCCTATCGGTTGTAAGGTTACACTTCGTGGCGAAGTAATGTGGGAGTTCTATGATCGTTTAATCTCGATAGTAATGCCTCGCATCAGAGACTTCAAAGGATATTCTGAGAATTCTTTTGACGGACGCGGGAGTTATTCTTTAGGAATCAAAGAGCAGACAGTTTTCCCAGAGATTGATTTCGATAAAATCGATGCAGTCCGCGGGTTAAACATTACTATTGTAACCACTGCTGGAAAGGATGAAGAGAGCAGAGAACTTCTGCGCAATCTCGGCTTCCCTTTCAAAAAAAGTGAAAGCAAATAAAGGAGTGAAGCTTGGCAAAGAAAGCTTTAAGAGTAAAACAAGCAAGAGATCCTAAATTCGGCGTACGTAAGTACAATCGTTGCAAGGTGTGCGGACGTCCAAGAGCTTATATGAGAGATTTTGGAATGTGCCGTCTCTGCTTCCGTAAATATGCTGCTATGGGCCAGATTCCTGGCGTAACCAGAGCAAGTTGGTAAAGAATTATTTGGAGGAATAATGATTAGTGATCCGTTAGCTGATGCATTAACCAAAGTCAGGAATGCATATCGTGCCGGACATAAACAGGTTGTTGTAAATCATAACAACTTGGTTGAGAACATTATAAAGATTTTAGCTGAAGAAAATTTCATCAACAGCTACCAGGTCAACGAGAGAAATCCGGAGATTAAAAAAAGTCGTAAGACAGTAACCTTATACTTGCGTTACACTAATACCGGAAACCCAGTTTTAACTGGTGTTCAGAAAGTATCAACCCCTGGAAGACGTGTTTATGTTAACTCACAGAATCTGCCATCTGTTTTCAATAATACCGGCGTAGCAATAATCTCAACTAGCCATGGTGTCATGGTTGACCGTCAAGCTCGTAAAGAGAAAGTTGGCGGTGAATATCTTTGTAAAGTGTGGTAGGAGGAATAATGTCAAGAATAGGAAAATCCCCCATTTCAATCCCACAAGATGTAAAGATTACACTTGAGAATAAACTTATTGTTGTTGAGGGTAAACTCGGCAGATTAGATTATCAGATTAATCCACTTATCACAGTGGAAATCGTAGAAAATGAAATTATCGTAAGTAGAGCGAATGATTCAAGAGAAGAGAAAGCGTTACATGGTTTAACAAGAGCTCTCATCAATAACATGGTTATTGGTGTAACCCAAGGATATCAGAAGATCTTATGGGTAATCGGAACCGGATACAATGCAGATGTTACAGGACCATGGTTAAAGCTTGCTTTAGGATATTCTCATGATATCTTAATGGAGATACCGGAAGGTATCACTATCACTACTGAGCAGATTGGTAGAGGTGGTTCTATTAAAGATCTCAACAGTATCATTACTGTAAAGGGAATCCATAAAGAAGATGTTGGTAAATTCGCAGCTGAAATCAGAAAATGTAGACCTCCAGAGGTATACAAAGGTAAAGGTGTTCGTTATCATGATGAGCATATTTCCATTAAAACAGTTAAAGCTGGCGCATAATTGGAGAGAAAATGGTAAAAAGTAAATGCATAATCAGAAGAGAGATGAGGGATCGCAGAAGATTAGCGATACGCAAAAAACTCAGTGGTACTCCAGCGAGACCAAGATTAGCCGTATACCGTAGTCTTAATAACATATATGCCCAGATTATAGACGATACTACAGGTAAGACACTTGTGTCTATGTCTAATATCGCTAAAGATTTTGGCGGAGAAAAGGCTAAGAAGACTGAAATGAGTTTCCAAGTAGGTCTTAAATTAGGTGAAAAAGCCGTTGCAGCCGGAATTAAACAAGTTAGTTTCGATCGCTCCGGATACAAGTATCATGGTCGCGTGAAGGCTCTTGCTGATGGAGCCAGAAAAGCCGGTCTGGAATTCTAAGGGAGGATGAATTGAAACAGGAATTCAATGCCCAGAACGAAAATGAACCAATCTTCGTAGAAAAGATTGTATCCACCAAGCGTGTTGCTAAAGTTGTTAAAGGTGGTAAAAACTTCAGTTTTAGTGCTATTGTTGTTATTGGCGACAAAGATGGTAAAGTTGGAGTTGGTAAAGGTAAAGCAAACGAGATTGTTGATGCTATCAGCAAAGCTAAAGACAA
Source organism: Cloacimonadales bacterium (SeqCode) (assembly GCA_963677495.2). Taxonomy (GTDB): domain Bacteria; phylum Cloacimonadota; class Cloacimonadia; order Cloacimonadales; family JAFGVF01; genus Zophobacter. The sequence goes on along the minus strand of CAXXOU010000003.1, from coordinate 125,102 downwards.
AGCTAATCAGAATCTCTTTAATGTGCCGATTGTTAATGGAACAATCCCTCATGAGATTATTGGACGCTTTGGTGCAAGCCGCGTACTTCTTAAGCCAGCACGTCCTGGTACAGGAATTATTGCCGGTGGTACAGCTCGCTCAATTCTCGAAGCTGTTGGTATAGAAAACATTCTTTGCAAGTCACTCGGCTCAAACACATCAGGTAATGTTGTGAAAGCAGTTGTTGACGGTTTAAAGAATCTTAGGACAATTAGCGATATCGCTAGACTAAGAGGAAAAACCGTTGCCGAACTCACCGGTGGGGAGGAAGAATGAAGATAAAAGTTACACAAGTTAAGAGTGCGATAGGCAGAAAAGAAACTCATAAGAGAGTTCTTGAAGCCTTGGGCTTAGGTCGAATTGGGAAGCAACGTGTTCACGAAGACACTCCGAATATACTCGGAATGATAGATAAGGTATCTTATCTATTGAAAGTCGAACCGGTTGCGGAATAAGAAAGGAGAGCAAAATGTATTCTCTTAATAGCATAAAGCGACCAAACGTAAAAAAGAAACAAAAAAGACTTGGTAAAGGACAGGCTTCCGGTTATGGACATCAGGCTGGAAGAGGACATAAAGGTCAAAAATCCCGATCTGGCGGGAAAGTTCCAATCTGGTTTGAGGGTGGACAGATGCCGATTCAGCGTCGTCTCCCAAAACGTGGTTTTAAAAACTGGAACAGAGTGGAATACCGCATTGTTAATCTTGCACAACTGGTCGCTCTTAATGAAACAGATTTAGATATCGCTAAAATGGAAGAGTTAGGACTCATCTCTTGCAGCGGTAAGAAAGGTAAAGCAAAGGTTAAAATTCTCGCCAATACTGATACTGAATTTAAACAGACTGTTAATATCAAAGCAAACGCATTCTCTGAGAATGCTAAAAAGCTTATTGAGGCTAACGGTGGTAAGGCGGAGGTAGTTTAACTTGTTTAGGACTATAGCTAATATCTTCAAAATTCCAGATTTAAGGAAGAAGATACTATTCACAACCTTTATATTAGTACTTTATAGACTTGGTAGTTTTATACCAGTCCCTGGTGTTAATGTAGAAGCGTTGAAAGCTTTCTTCCAGAATCCTGGAACTGACCAAACATTATTCGGATTATATGATCTGTTTGTTGGTGGTAATTTCCAAAGAGCATCAGTTTTTGCTCTAGGTATTATGCCATACATTACAACATCTATTGTAATCCAGTTGTTAGGTAGTATTGTACCTTATTTTGAGAAACTCAGAAAAGAAGGTGCTGAAGGACAGAAAAAAATTAACCAGCTAACCCGTTATGGCACGGTTATTATTGGTGGCTTCAATGCTATCAGTATCGCTTTCTTTCTTCAAAACCTTGAGTCAACAGCAGGAAACGTTGTACCTGCAGGTGGAGCATTCTTTATTCTCTCCACAATGGTGACTCTGGTAACAGGAACCATGATGATAATGTGGCTTGGAGAACAAATTACTGAGAATGGAATCGGTAATGGTATTTCTCTTATAATTTTTGCTGGTATTATTGACAGATATCCTGCTGGCTTCTGGAACTTGTTCCAAGATGTTAGATTAGGTGAAGTTAGTATTATCCGTGCTTTAATTATGGTTGCACTCATGGTCGCAGTAACCGCGGCAGTTATCCTGATTACTGAAGCTACTCGTAAAATCCCGGTTCAGTACGCAAAACGCTTCGTCGGTCGCAAGATGTACGGCGGACACAGCACATATATCCCGCTTCGTGTGAACTCAGCGGGTGTTATTCCTATTATCTTCGCTAATTCAGTGATTATGTTCCCAAGAACAATCGCTATGTTTGCTGGTGGAGACAATGGCTCAGCTTTTTGGGTAGGACTTGTTAACTGGTTATCACCTGGACATGCTTTCTACACATTCTTGTATGTGTCATTAATTGTCTTCTTTGCATACTTCTACACAGCTATCGTGCTGAATCCTGTAGAGATGGCGGAGAACATGAAACGCTACGGAGGATTCATACCAGGTAAGAAACCAGGTAAGAAGACTTCAGACTATATAAATAACGTAATTGTTAGAATTACCCTTCCAGGCGCAATATTCTTCGCGATTGTTGCAATCATGCCTGATTTCTTCGTGAGATGGGGTAAGGTCGACTTCAATTTCGGTGGCACAGGGCTTATCATTGTTGTTGGTGTGGCTTTAGACACATTACAACAGATTGAATCTCACCTTGTAATGCGTCATTACGACGGATTCATGAAAAAAGGTAAGCTAAGAGGAAGAACAGGTCGCTAAGGATGATTAGAATAAAATCTGAAAGAAGTATCCAGAAGATGCGTGTTGCTAATGAGATCATATTCGCACTGTTTCAAGAACTGAAACAATTTGTGAAACCGGGTATTTCTACCCTCGAACTTGATCGTATGGCTGAAGATTTTATTCGATCACGAGGAGCTAAACCTGCTTTTAAAGGTTACACAGTTCCCGGTCTTAGACCATTTCCAGGAACACTATGTACATCTGTTAATTCAGGTATTGTACATGGTATCCCATCCAAGGAAGTAGTCTTAAAAGACGGAGATATAATCGGAATAGATGTTGGAACTTGTTATGAAGGTTACTATGGTGATGCAGCAAGAACTTTTGCTGTAGGCACAGTATCTGAAGAGGCTTTGAAGCTTATGGAAGTTACTGAAAGAGCTCTCGACCTAGGTGTTGCACATGCAATCCCAGGAAACAGAGTTGGTGATATATCACATGCTATTGAATCTTATGTAACATCAGAAGGATATTATCTTGCAGATGATCTTACCGGACATGGTATCGGTGCTCAGTTGCATGAAGATCCGCAAGTTCCTAACATTGGTAAACCCGGTCGTGGAGCTAGACTTAAAAGTGGGATGACAATAGCTATCGAACCTATGGTGAATATTGGAACCAATCGTGTAGTAGAAAAGGGTTGGGAGTTTTTCACAAAGGACGGTTCTTTGTCCGCTCATTTTGAGCACTCAATCCTCATTAAACCTGAACAACCAGAAATCTTAGACAAAGGTTAGACAATGGCAAAATCCGGTGTAATTGAAGTAGAAGGTACCGTAATAGAATCGTTACCGAATACCACCTTTAAAGTAAAGTTAGAGAATGACCATGTTATTTTGGCTCATATCTCAGGTAAGATGAGAATGCATTTAATTCGTATTCTGCCGGGTGATAAGGTTAAGATAGAATTATCTCCTTATGACTTAACTAAAGGTAGAATCACTTACCGTTATAAATAGGAGCAACAATGAAAGTCAGAGCATCTGTAAAAAAGATATGTAAAGACTGTAAGATCATAAAAAGACACGGTGTTGTGCGTGTGATTTGTAAAACTAACCCAAAACACAAGCAGCGACAAGGTTAACTAAGGAGGAATAGCTTGGCACATATCGCTGGTATCGAGTTACCTAAGAATAAAAGAATAGTTATCGGCCTTACATATATTTTTGGTATAGGCAGAACTACATCTGAGGAGATCCTTAGTAAAGCTAACATCGATGAGAGTACTCGTGTTAAAGATCTCACACTCGATGAAGAAAAATTACTTAGAGATATCATTCAGAATGATTATATAGTTGAAGGTTCATTAAGAACCAAGAACGCCATGGACATCAAACGTCTTATGGAAATCAATAGTTATAGAGGCTTACGTCATAAAAGGGGACTCCCTGTACGTGGTCAGAGAACTAAAACTAACGCTAGAACTCGTAAGGGACCAAAACCTGGTTCTATTAAGAAAAACAAGAAAAGATAGGAGAATAGATGGCTAAGAAGACACGCGTAAAGAAAAAACGTGTACGCCTTGCTTTTGACGAAGGTGTAGCTCACGTTCATTCAAGCTTCAATAATACCATTGTTTCTATTTCCGACAAAGCCGGTAATACTCTTGTCTGGTCTAGTGGTGGTAAAGTTGGTTACAAAGGCTCAAAAAAGAGTACTCCATATGCTGCACAGTTAGCTGCTGAAGAAGTGGCAAAGGCTGCAATGGAAATGGGTATTGCAAAAGTCCAAGTAATCGTAAGAGGCCCCGGTGGCGGTAGAGAATCTTCTATCCGTGCTATCAATGCAGCCGGTATCCAGGTTACAGCTATCCATGACGAAACTCCGATTCCACACAATGGCTGTCGTCCGCCTAAGACTAGAAGAATATAACGGAGGAAGTTAAATGGCTAGATATACAGGACCTAAAGCTAAGATATGCCGTAAGTTTGGTGAAAACATTTTTGGTACACCAAAATACGATCGTATCCTTCAGAAGAAAAACTATGCTCCGGGACAGCATGGTAATGGCAAACGTTTCAGAAAAAAAATGTCTGATTACGGTATTCATCTTAAAGAAAAGCAGAAACTCAGATATACTTACTGTCTGATGGAAAAGCAGTTCTTTAATTATTATACAAAAGCAGAGAAAATGGCCGGTGTAACTGGTGAAAACCTTTTACAGATTCTTGAAAGAAGACTTGATAACACTGTTTATAGAATGGGATTTGCTGTAACTCGTATGCAGTCCAGACAGTTCGTTAATCATGGTCATGTTCTTGTAAACGGAAAACGTGTAGATATCCCGTCTTACCTACTTAAACCTGGTGATGTAATTGAGATTAAAGAAAAGAGTCGTACTTGCTCAGCTATCGTTGATGCTATGGATATGACATCTCTTACTTCTCCTTACTCATGGTTAACAGTAGAGAAAGATAAATTTAAAGGTGAATTCGTAGCTGTACCGGCTGCGGATGAAATCCCGGTTAACGTCGATGTTCGTTTAATCGTTGAATTCTATTCCAAATAGTGAACTTTAAACAAAAAGGAGTATTTAATTATGATGCTTCTTGAGCCCATTCAACTGCCAGAGAGCGTTGAATTTGACAAGAAAAGCTACAGCTCAACTTACGGTAAGTTTGAGATCGGACCACTTGAACCTGGTTACGGTACTACTATCGGTAACACTCTGAGACGTGTACTTCTGTCTTCTATTCAAGGCGCTGCAGTAAGGTTCGTCAGGATTGAAGGCTTATTCCATGAATTCGCCCCAATTCCTGGTACTGATTCTGATTACATTGATCTTATTCTTCGTCTTAAGAAGTTAGTTTTTAAGACTGAGTCTATTAATGAAGTTTCTTTGGTTCTCGAAAAGAAAGGACCCGGCGTTGTTACTGCCGGTGATATCCAAGAAGTTTCAGAACTTGAAGTTCTTAACAAAGATCATGTTCTCTTAGAGATTACAGAGGAAGTTGACTTCCGTCTGGAACTCTGGGTCGGAATCGGAAGAGGATATGTACCATCCGACAAACAGGAGATGGAAGAAAGACCAATCGGTGTGATTCCGATTGACTCCATCTATTCACCTATCACTAAAGTTAACTTCAGTGTTGAACACATGCGTGTTAAGGAAAAGATGAATTTTGATAAGCTGGTTATGGAAGTCCATACTAATGGTGCTATCGATCCACGTGATTCATTATTCCTCTCAGCTAAGCTTCTGAAAGACCTTTATTCTAAAGTGACTCGTTTCGAAGTTGAACCTGAGTATATTGAAGAAGTACAGATGGATCCTGAACTGGAACGTCTTGATAAACTTCTCAATATGAGCGTTAAAGAACTCGAACTTACTGTTCGTTCTGCTAACTGCTTAGCCGCTGCTAAAATCGATACTATCGGAGAACTCGTAAGACGTACTGAAGCTGAAATGCTCAAGTACCGTAACTTCGGTAAGAAATCTCTTGATGAGATCTCTAAACTGCTTGTTAAGTACGAACTTACTCTCGGTATGGATGTCGATGAAAAGCTTCAACAGATTGAAGAAGCAAAAAATCGTGTAATTACAAAGAAGAAGGTATAGAAAATGAGACATCGTGTAGCCGGAAGAAAATTTGGTAGAGAAGTTGCTCATCGTAAAGCGATGTTACACAATCTCGCTAAATCTATTATCGACCATGAAAGAATCAATACTACTACTGCTCGTGCAAAAGAGATGAGATCTCTTGTTGAACGTCTTGTTACTTATGGTAAGAAGAATTCAGTACATAGCAGAAGAATGGCTTTCAAAGTTCTGCAAGACAGAGCTTTGGTGAAAAAGCTTTTCGATGATATTGCGCCTCGTTATACCGAAAGAAACGGTGGTTATACCCGTATCTATAAAAACGGTACTCGTAGAGGTGACTGCGCTGAAATGTCTATCATCGAATTCGTTGAAGGCGAAGTTGCTACTTCAGGCGATAATGCTATTAAAGCTGAAGAGTTAACTCAAGAATAAACCCTTAGTTAACCTGAATATATTAAAGGCTGTATCCGTAGGGATGCAGCCTTTTTTATGCTACTACTTTATCATCATTGCTTTTCTGACAAAAGTTTCGTTTTGTACTCTTAACTTAAAGAGATATATTCCGGATGCTACTCGCTTACCAACATTGTTCAAACCATACCAGTTTATAACATGATCACCCTCTTCAAACCTTTGCTCTTCTACCCGAGATACAAGATGCCCTTTTACGTCATACACTGAAAGTTCAACATCTCCATCTTCAGCTAATGAGAAAGATATACAGGTTGATGGGTTGAAAGGATTTGGATAAATTGATTTCATACCTGTTACACATAACTCTTCAGGAATATCCTCATCATCTTCATCTAAAATAGTTAATGAACAGGGTCCATATAAGTTGACTGCACCATCCAAACACACTGATTCCAACCAGTAGGTATAGAGCTGGCCTTTATTTAAACTTTCATCTAAATAACTGTAGTTAAAACCGGTACCCGACAAATGACCTTCAATAATAGAAGGATTAACCCTAATAGTACCATTTTGGGCTCCTGAGCCTTCAACCCGTAGCAGATTATATCCAATAATATCAACTTCAGATGCAACTTCCCACATTATTCTAGAGTTATTTTCTCCAATCTGTACTGCGTAAAAGCTTGTTAAAGTAATAGGAAGTGTTGATGATTCACCACTGTTTATAACAAAAGAATCTTTTCCTCTTCCAGTTGATGTCCAATCAAACGTTACTTGTCCAGGAATAGAAAAGTCAGCTCCTGAACTTTCGGTTATATCCTGCCATCCGGAACCGTTCCAGTGGACTAATTCAGATGCAGCTGCTGTATCGCTGAATCTAAACACAATCGTGGCTAATATATCATTAGGAATATCTAAGTAAAACTCTGCTCTACATGCTGATGGGTTAGGAAGAGTTTCAAAAGGTTGATCTCTAACAATGAACTCTAGAAATTCATTACTGAGTTCTACCCCAAACTGCATATTAAATGATGGAGTAAAATCACCCTCCCCCAAGTCAATTGGTGGAAGAGTGATCAGTGGTGGATTAGTGCCACTTACATCCTCTAGAAGATAGAATACAACTTCCTCTGGAACGATTTCATTTTCAGCAGGTTCATTCATAACTGTAAAACTTGATACTTGTGGATCAGGACACTCAGTATTGCTCTTAAAAGGTACAACTTTCCAATTTATTGTTGCCCCCCAGTTAAGTTGAGGTAAAGCTAAATTATAAATCTCATCTCCTACCCAGTTTATAACGTTTCCAACTTGTTCGTCAGAAACAAATACTCGGAATCCATCAGGTATAACATCCCCTTTGTATTGCCAGCTTAGAGTTACCTGTCTTGGTAGGTCTTCATCCAAGTCATATGGAAAAAGATTATCAGTAGACGATGTTTCATCCGGGTTAGGCAGTACTTCTTGCCAACTCATTATTGGATATCCACTATTAGTAAATAGGTTCATATTCCAGATATCCTGAGTAACGGTATCATCATTCGGATTATCGACAAAATCCCAAGCACTATTCAAACCAACAGTTGAAACATCAGTGTATGTCGCAATAGCTTGCATCTCAGCAGTTGTTTTACCAACAGCATTTCCTGATGTAGTTGATTGTCCTGAAGTTTCTGTATCCCAAAAACAATTTGTTATACTGTTACCATACTGGTAACCTATAAAACCATAATCATCACTAACAGCAGTGACAGATCCTGTACTGTAACATTTATTGATTGTTGTGGAAGCACATCGACCAATAAAACCTCCTGCTGTGTAGCCTGTACATGTAACTTCAACTGTCGTATAACAGTTTGAGATATTGGAACTGTAGCATGTTCCAATAAGCCCACCGGTTCTACTCCTGGCATTGATAGCTCCAGTACTATAACATTGAGACATGTTAACAGAAGCTCCATGTCCAACAATAGCACCGGTATAGTATCCACCCACAATATCGACATTTGTCAAACCTAAGTTTGTGATTGTACAGCCATCTACAACACCAAACAAACCGGATTCAGTATATCTTCTATTAATAAATAGTCCATCTATAACATGATTTTGACCATCATAACTTCCTGTAAAAGGGTACTCATCAGTTGTCTCATCGTCTATGTATCCGATTGGTATATATCCATCACCACTATTCCAACTACTAGTTATTGATGCATCAATATCGTTCATCTGAACGTAATGAAATCCCCAAAAACTTTCATGCGCTTCAACCCAAGCCAAATCATCAATTGAGGTTATTTGATAGGGAGAAGCTTGAGTTCCTGAACCCGTAAGAATTATCTCGATTTCTGTTGTGAATGATCTTACTTCTCCATAAACAATTCCATTACTGTTTCTTGCATAAGCTCTATAATAGTATGTCGTTTCAGAATCTAAGTTTGTGAGAGTATGTTGGTAGACTCCCAAAGGAGAATCGTTATCGGAATAATAATCATTTAAAGTAGGGTTTGAATGTGTACTGTAACAGAAACCATTTCTAAATTGGTCCGGTTCATATCCGTCATAGATAAGCAATCCTTCTACATTCGCACTATTATAAGTAATGCTTTCATGACTACCTGTGGAGACTATAGGCAACGGGTGTTGCCAAGTAAACATTGGATAACTATTATTAATGATCCAAACATCATTATTGTTTGTATCGTCATATGGATTGTTCACAAAATCCCAGGGTGTAGATAATCCAATTGTATTCAAATCAGTGAATGTAGAAACTTCTTGCATTTGATTCGTAGTTTTACCTGTCTCCCCACCAACTGCAACAGAGATTCCTGATGTCTCAGTATCCCAAAAGGTATTTGTAATTGTATTAGCAACTTGTTGATACGCGATACCTGCAATATCGGTCCCAGTAACAGTACCTGCTGCAAAACTATCAGTTATTATTGTATTTTCTGCTTCTCCTAATAATCCTCCACCGATTGATGAACTTACTGTTACATTTGCGACTGTATAACAGTTGGAGATATTAGAGTTTTCTGTTGTCCCACCCAGTCCCCCAGCACATGTACCTGATGATACTACTCCAGAACTAGAGCACTTTGAAATACTTGAAGCTGAAGCATAACCGAACAATGCACCAACAATATTATTGCCTGCAATATTCACATTTGTAAGGCTAAGGTTAGTTACAGTTGCTCCAGCCAGGTAACCGAACAGACCAATTACATCAGCATTACTATTTATATGCAACCCATCAATGCTATACTTGTCTCCATTATAGTTCCCCGTAAAAGAGAATATTGTGGAAAGCACTGTGTCTTCATAACCGATTGGAGGAAATCCATCTCCGTTATACCAAGTGGAAGTAATAGTAGCGTCAATATCATTGGTTTGTATATAATATCTGTCATAGTAGAAGGGATTTTCACTTATCCAAAGTAGATCTTCAATCGTGCTGATCTGATAGGGATCAATATCTGTTCCACTTCCGTTAAATGTTGGAACTGCCTTTGTTGTTACTTCAACAACTTCTCCATAAGCAACCCCTTCTCCATTTGCTGCAAAAGCTTTGCAATAATATGTTGTTGAAGGGGATAGGTTTGTTATGTCAATACAGAAATCTGTTGTGCTACCATTAACTGTACTATTAAAATCTGCAACAGATGGGTTTGCCTGTAAACTCCAACACATTCCATAATTTATAACAGAATCATCCCACCCTGAATAGTAAATCGAGCCATAACCTGTAGCTGTAAATGGAGTGATGGAGTTTATGTCAGTAGTTAAAACTATCGGAGTTTTTTGCTGCCATATTAATAAAGGGTAATCAGTATCAATTATCCAATAATCAGCGTTTGCACCATCATCATTTGGATTGTTATAAAAATCCCAAGCACTATTCAAACCAGCAGTTGAAACATCAGTGTATGTCGCAATAGCTTGCATCTCAGCAGTTGTTTTACCAACAGCATTTCCTGATGTAGTTGATTGTCCTGAAGTTTCTGTATCCCAAAAACAATTTGTTATACTGTTACCATACTGGTAACCTATAAAACCATAATCATCACTAACAGCAGTGACAGATCCTGTACTGTAACATTTATTGATTGTTGTGGAAGCACATCGACCAATAAAACCTCCTGCTGTGTAGCCTGTACATGTAACTTCAACTGTCGTATAACAGTTTGAAATATTGGAACTGTAGCATGTTCCAATAAGCCCACCGGTTCTACTCCTGGCATTGATAGCTCCAGTACTATAACATTGAGACATGTTAACAGAAGCTCCATGTCCAACAATAGCACCGGTATAGTATCCACCCACAATATCGACATTTGTCAAACCTAAGTTTGTGATTGTACAGCCATCTACAACACCAAACAAACCGGATTCAGTATATCTTCTATTAATAAATAGTCCATCTATAACATGATTTTGACCATCATAATTTCCTGTAAAAGGATACTCATCAGTAGTCTCATTATCAATATATCCAATTGGTAAGAATCCATTTCCACCATCCCAAGTTGATGTTATAGCTGCATCTATATCATTTGCTTGAATATAATAAGAATTCCAGTATGCTTGATTATCCGAAACCCATTGCAAGTCTGTAATTGAAGTGATTATGTATGGGTCAGTGCTTGTACCTAATCCACCAAAAGGGACAGAAACAAGCGATATCCAGACTAAGAGGAAACAACAAACTACAACAGCTTTCATATATACCTCCTGAAGGGGTTTTAGTTGAACATACTTAGCATTGACCCATTGATAAATTCAAAATTCTGGTTAGTCAAGGAATAATACATTTTATCTTATTATACCCACCCACAAAAATAACTTGTAAAGAAAACCCACTCTGAAAGATAGGCTCATATTAAATGTTTGGAGTGAGTTGAAGAATGTCAGATAAAACTAAAGGTTTCATATTTGCAGTTATTGCCCTGTTCTCTTGGGGTATTCACGGTCCTGCCGGACGCTGGTTATCAGTTAATGGGGTAGACCCATATTTCGTGTTTGCTACCCGTCTTTGGATTGGTACTGCTGTACTCTTCGGTTTCTTAGCAGCAAATAAAGCACTTAATTTTACTATACTCAAGAAGCATTGGAAGCATATTACACTTGTTGCTTTGATTGGTATCTGCCTTAACTCTGCTCTATATCATGTGAGTCTTGTTTATCTGCATGGAACCCTTGTAATGATTCTAGAGAATTTATCACCTGTTTTCGTGTTTATTCTCTCATTCTTGATACTAAAGATTAAACCAACTAAAGTTCAGCTTATATCCCTCATTATTTCGCTCTCAGGACTATATGTGATTATGATGGGTAAGGGTAGTTTCCCTGAGCTTGGAGATACCTACGGCTTAGGAATACTATTAGGAGTACTTACAGGTGTTACCTTCGGCTGCTATGTGTTCTTCTCTGCAACCCTGATGAGTCAGTACAAATCATCCCCACTAAGCATAATCCAATTGCTTTTCTGCATCTTCTTAGTCTCTTCAGTGTTGATGACTCCAATCATTTTCTTGCATACAGGGGAGAAACCTAATACATCACTCGAATGGTTATGGTTACTTGAAATGGGAATCTTCCAATCAGGTGTTGCATATCTATTTTGGAACTACGCACTAGCATATCTGCCTGTGAACACGTCATCTGTGATTTTTGCATTAGCAGTGTTCTTTACAACAGTAAATGAAGTATTGTTCTTAGGTTTAAAAATTAACGGTTCGCTAATTCTTGGTGGTGTCTTGATTATGCTTGCCAGCTACCTGCTTAGTAGAGAAAAAACTACTAAAGCAAAAGTATAAATAGTCTTTCTGCTGTACTATTAATCAGCACTGTACGTTTCTAATGTGAGATTGTATAATTCAGTATATCGTACAAAAAGTGGTGTTTCTTGCAAATCTTCAATATATTTATATCCCGCTTCGGCAAGTTCATTTCTGAGCTCATAATCATTTATGAGTAGCTCTATCGCTTGACTCATAGCATGATGGTCCTTCTTAGGGATTAGAACACCATTCTTACGATTTGTAATCAATCCCGGGGCAATACCTACAGCTGTAGCAATACAAGCAACCTTTGACTTAAAAGCATCAACTAACCTAAATGTTGGTGAAACCACTTTACCGGATGATATAAACAGATCCATTGCTGTGATATATTCATAATAGTTTACATTCCCGGTCTCTAAAATAAATCTCTCACGTACTTTGCGATTAAACAAGGCTTGGTTGAGTTCTTTCATCTGCTTACCTTGTCCAACAATCATAAAAAGTAAATCTCGTTTATTCTTTAGTACGATCTCTGCGGCTCGAATTATTGTTGTTAAGTCACTCCCATCTTCTAATGGTGCAACGGTTCCGATTAGAAAGCTATGAGGAGGTAAAGAGTTCTTTATTATATGTTTTGGGTTAACCTGACTTTGTTCCATTCCGTTTATGAATGGTCGAAGAACGCTGATTTTATCGACTGGTACACCTTTAATAATCATCTCAGTTTTAGCCTCAGAACAGCTACATATAAATCTATCGACTCGTTTACTCCTTAGAACAGTCCTGTTTATCATTCCCTTATCAGCAATCTGTTCCGGTCGATATGAATAGACAAGTGGTGCTTTGAGCACACCTTTCAAGGCAATACAAAGCTTCAATGCTCTAAAATCATGACTATGTATTACATCTATTGGAGTATGTTTTAAGGATTTCGTTATATTAAGTAAACTGAACGTTTTTAGCTCTCGGCATACAATGCCTACGCTCACTGCTCTTTTTACTATCTCTGCACCGGGAGTAGCATATAAAACAAACTCCTGATTCTCTTCCTTCATAGCAGATAATAAGAGTAGTAACTGCTCTTGATATATATTCCACTCCGTAGTAGTGGTTACGTGTAAATGCATCTCTTTCCTTCCTAATTAAGTGATATCTTCCTCTAATCAATCAGCTTAACGGGCAAGTAATATTGAATGCAAAAGTTTTGTAAAGTACTATTTTCATTGATAGTTATAAATATTGATGGGGTTGCTTAAGCTGGGCTCTTACTAATTATAAGTTTTTGGCTCTAGGAAGCTATTGTCAGCATGAATTCACTCTGAAAACATAAGTATCAATACCATTCATGTCAATGTCACTCAAATTTTCAGTTCTATTGTCTATCTTTCTCCACTGTTGCAAGCTACAGTATCAGATAAACTCAAGAAAACAGATTCCCTCCAAATCTGCCACAAAATTTGCCCTTCTTCATCCCTTCCAGTCCCGTGATTAAAAAAGGTGTTTCAAAGGTAATCCACAGGTGACCCTCTCGTGACCCTCTCGTGGAAGGCCTCGATTTATCCACATCATGTGGATAACTTGAATATTTATGGAAAACTTGCTTTAGTCACGGGACTGGAAGGGATACTCAAAGCACAAATTGGAATTTATATAAATTTATATAAAAGGCAAAATGCAAAAGTGAAAAATATGCATGAAAAGTTTGATTGAAAGCTATCAGTTTAGAATTTGATTTTGAATGAAAAAGAGTTCAGGGAAGTTGTTCTACAATTTTTAAAGGAACCAATTCCAAGAAGCAGCTCAATTTTCGGCTGCATATTTAATTCAAACTAGGAATAGATTGACACAAAGTAGTTCAGATAAAAGATGGGTAAGTATGGTGATCAGAGAAAAGGGAATCCGGTTAAAATCCGGAACGGTCTCCGCCACTGTAAGCAGCTGCAGTTTAATCTGCAAGGTTGAATGTCACTGAGAAATCGGGAAGGCATTCAAGGAACCTGCTGTGAGTCAGGAAACCTGCCATACAAAATATTCAGATGACTTTTCGGAGCAAGAAGTCTCGGAAACAGGTAATTATACCCATTTCTTGTCCTTACTCCGTTGTCATCCGCGGGGATAAGGCTTTTTTTATATCCCCAACTCATGAACAAAAAGGATGATTTATGCTTGAAGTTACTAATCTAAGCTCAGGTTACAGGAACAATGAGATATTGCACAACATCTCGTTTAAAGCTGAAAGTGGTGAGTTTGTTGCACTACTAGGACCGAATGGTGCAGGAAAATCTACATTGCTTAAGACTATTATGGCATTTATTGCATCAACTTCCGGTGATGTTACTATTGAAGGTAAAAGTATTCATGAGTGGAACAGAAAAGATTTAGCAACCAAGGTTGCATTCATCCCACAGGAATCATACCAACAGTTTCAGTTCAGAGTTGAAGAGTTAGTTTTAATGGGCCGTTTCCCCTACTTGAACCTTTTGCAACGATATACAAAAGATGACCACAAAGTTGTTAATGATATTCTTGAAACTTTTGGTCTGACGGAGTTGAAAGACAGGTATTTGAATGAGCTTAGTGGGGGGGAGAGACAGCGTGTTTTCTTAGCAAGAGCTATTGCGCAGAAAACAGATATTCTGCTATTGGATGAGACTTTTAGTCATCTTGATATAAATCATCAGGTGGAACTGATGAGACTGCTACATAAAATCCATAAAGAGACTGGTAAGCTGATTATACTTGTGTCTCATAACATTAATCTGACAGCGAACTTCTGTGATAGAATTCTGTTATTAAAAGATGGACACATTATTGAAGATGGAAGTCCTGAATCAATCATAAATCCAACTAAGCTTAAGGAAGCTTACAATATGGATTTTGAAGTGACTAATAATCAAGTAACCGGTTGCCCAAACCTAATCTATCCGGGGATAAATGAATAAAAGTATTGCTTTAATAATTACCTTAATGGCTTGCTTATCTCTATTTGCAGAACGAATAGTGATTGTTGATGAAGATAATAAGCCTATAGATAAAGTTTTAGTGATTTCAGAGGGAAGAGCATTTTACTCGAATGATGAAGGGATTTTAAATGTGTATGTGAGCTCTGACTCTTTAGAGTTTATAAGACCAGGGTATGAGAGATTAACTCTGAATAGTAAAGAGCTGGAAAGTAAGATAGTACTAAATAAATCATCATACAAGTTAGCGGGAATCAAAGTTACAACTGAACGCATGGAACCTGTCTTTAAGTTTGGGGATAGTGAGAAGATTGTCATCCACAATGATGATAGAGTCTATGACAATTCAGCAGACCTTTTCAGCTCAAGAACAGATATTAGAATCGGGAATGCAGGGTTAAAAGGTGAAGAAAATACAATATCCCTGTTAGGGCACTCAGAGAGGCATACAGCAATTATTGTTGATGGTGTTGTAATGAATCCATCAGGTCAAAGTTTTGATATCTCTACTATTCCTGCAGAATCGATTGAATCAGTTGAAATTGTTAAGAATAATGCATCTGTTAGCGTAGGATCAGGAGCGATGGCCGGAGCAGTAGTTATTACTACAAAAAAGCTAAATAAAGGAACTTTTAAGCCATTTGTTGGATTAGGAGCAGGTTCATTTGGATTTAATAAAGAAACGGTCGGTTTTGAAGGCTCAACAGCAAGATTGAACTGGAGTGTTATTGCTTCCAGGTTAGATACAGATAATGATTATGAGTATGAGACAAGAGATTATGTGAATCAGGAGTCATATACTACTAATCGTAAGAATAACGGCAAAGAGATCTATGATGTTAATCTAAAACTGGAGATACCGTTTAAAAGGGCACTTGTATCTTATAACGGGATGTACGAAGACTTTGAGAAGCAGATGCCGGGAGGTTATAACTTCGAGATGCATTATGATAAAGCTGAGCAGACCGGAATTATCACAAGGCATAATCTGAGTTTAGAGCATGATTGGGGAGTTAGTTTCAAAGGATATTATCATAAAAGTGACTCTGACTTTGATAATACAGAATCATCAACTCCTTCAGCGATGCTGAAAACACATAATGATAATAAACTAAGTAAAAGTGGGGCAAATCTTAGCTGGAACAAACGAACTGAGCTTATTGAGCTGAATAGTAGGTTGGAGTATGCTTATGAAACATACTCATCTAAGGACTATGTCAACTCAATAAACTCCGTTCCAGAAAAAGAGAACAGTTCTTATGCCGGTTCCTCAGCTATCAGTCTTAAACCAAGAGTTGGGGACTTTTCTTTCAGAAGTGATGCATCTCTGAGATGGGATGATTACAAAAACTTTGGTGACTTCCTGAGTGGTAGATTGTACTCAGGTGTCACATATGAAAATCTTTGGAAAGTCAACTTGGGTTTAAGTTACGGTACCGGCTTTACTGTTCCATCTTTGGAGAGCTTATACTGGAAGGGTTATCCCTCAGCTGTAGGAAACCCTGATCTAGAAGCAGAGGAGTCAGAAGGTTGGCAACTATCAACATCAGTTGCTTATCCTGAGATTGTGAAACTGAAATATGGTTTAAACAGAAATGAAATCAACAAGATGATCTATTGGATTAGAAGTTCTGTGTTTGGTGGAGTATGGAAACCAAAGAATGTAGGCAAATCTCTAATAACTAATCATGAGGTTAGTGTTGAACTAAAACCTATTAAGAACCTTACTTTTAATACGAGCTGTACTTTTACAGAAGCACTTGATAAAACCAAAATAGATGGAGAAGAGAGTGTTTTCTATGATAATCACATAGTATATATACCAGAATACCAGGTAGTCTCAACACTTGTATATAAGCTAAAGAATCTGAATCTTATGCTCGAATGGAGGCATACCGGTAAACAATGGACTACGCAGGATAACAAGATTGATCCGTTAGATGAGTATGGATTACTGAATACAGAAATAAGCTATAAGTACCGGACGGGGAATTTTGAACATCTGCTGACAGGTAGATTAGACAACATTCTTGATGAACAGTATGAGGTAGTAGCTTACATACCCCAGCCGGGAATCAACTATACATTATCTTACATAATAAAAATAAATATATAGGAGGAAGAAATTGAGAAAACTATTAGTAATCATTTTTCTTTTAATTCTGATTAATCTGAGTGCACTTGAGATATTCATAGTGAACTCTACAAGTGAGACACTCACTAAGTTTAACACTGAAACCGGTGAAGTTGACAACGACTTCGCTACACTGGGACTTTACACAAATCGCATTGCTTTAACTGAAGATTATGGTTATGTAGTGAACTCGGGAGATAATGCTATTCAAAAGATAGACTTGGATAGTGGTGCAACACTTGCAAACATAATAGTAGCAGCCGGTTGTAATCCTTATGATATAGTTCTATATGGTGATTATGCTTATGTCTCAGGATTGTTGACTAATACAGTTTACAAAATCGATCTGAATACAGATACAGTTGTTGGCAATGTATCAGTTGGAGTAGGACCTGCCGGTTTAGTTGTACTTAATGAAAAGCTATATGTTGCATGTTCAGGCTCATATCCCAGTTACACTGATTCCCAAGTTGCAGTAATTGATTTAAGTAGTTTTGTGGTTGATACTTTAGTTGATGTTAGTGCGAATGCACAGTATTTAACTATTGTAGATTCTCAAGTACATGTAGCATGCTCCTCTGCATGGGGTGATAACACAGGTTCGATAAATGTTATAGATCCTGCTACTAATACTGTAACAAGCACAATTGATTTAGGTGGTTACCTTGGAAACATGTGGTATGCAGAGAATGGAAAGGTATATGTTGCAGATGGTAATAATGCCGGTATGTATGCATATGATCCTACTGATTTCTCAGCAGTCTATACATTTACTAACAGCTTTTCAACCCCAGGTTCTTTAGTTTATGGTACTTCTGATAAGCTTTTCATAGTTGATTCACAATGGGGATCAAATGGAACCTTGAAAGAGTTTAACATGAATGAGGAGTTCCAGGTAGAGTACACAGTAGGTATGTCTCCAACAGATATTAAAGTTAGACCTAACTCAACATCGAATGAAGATATAGTCCAACCGCAGGTTGATGTTTCACTGTATCCTAATCCTTTTGTTGATAGAATTAGTATTAAAAGTGATTCAAACTACAAGTTTACATGTTATGATGTGAGAGGTAGAAAAGTGTTTACTGAACAGATTGTTCCCGGAGATAACACATTAGAGATGAAATCTATTCCAACAGGAATCTATTTCTATAAAGTGTCAGATAATAGAAATACTCTTAAAACAGGAAAAATCTTGAAAGCTAAATAAGACAAGATAATGTCTTGAAAGGGTATAGCAGATTGCTATGCCCTATTTTTATAAGCTGGAGTCATAGTGACCAAACGGAGTTGGACTCATAGCGATCTTCGAAGGGGAGTATTACAGAGACTGAGTGGATGTAGTGGAGGAATTCTGGAATTAAGAGTTAGCTTGCTTCTTTGTTATCTAAGAAAAAAAGGTTCACGTAATTCGCTAGGTGAAAGATAGAAAGGTTCATTTCCAATGAAACCATAATCTCTATTGTCGTTATCCTCAATTACTGTTTGTTCATTTTGATTACCAATTCTTTTTATCCAAATTGACCCAAACTCTAATGTCCCATTCCAATCTCTAATAGTTATTTCAGAATTATACTTGTAACCATTTCTTTCTTCCCAGAAAGATATTCCGAACATTGCAGCACAATCATAGTCTGACGTTATGTTCAATTGGATTGAAGAGGATATTGAAGTATTTGATGAAGTTGATAAATGGATTAATCGCTCAGAAAGAGATTGTGCGTTTTGTAGTGTCACTTGTAATCCAATGTCAGAAATTAGTACATCATAATGTTGAGGTAATAGATATGCTTTATTGTTATAAGTAGCTAAGTTGTGAAAAGGTAAATAGTTGGCAAGGTTTTGCATGTAAAAAACTTTGACGCCATTCCAGCTCTTCCCTGGTAATTCTTTAGGGGTAAACTGTTTATAATAGTTTGGATCAGACACATAGCGTTCATTGTTCAATCCATTTGTAAATACAGTATCAACAAGTGCATGCCATAATTGTTGTGCCTCAAGTTCATTTTGGTTAAGTACCGGGTTAGTTGTTATATGTGCTATTTCAGTGATCCGAGGGTTAGTGGACCTTGTTGCGAGTTCATCTCCCTGATAATCCATTGATGAGTCATAATCAACGGTAGGAAACGGGGTTGAGACTAGATATGCTGTTAATGCTAACAGCAATATAGCAAATGTTCTCTTCATAGTTACTCCAGGAGATAAGGTAAAACAGGATTTCAGAGTTTATAGACTAAATCTCAGCACGCTTTAAGAAGTAAAGACCTATAAGGGTAAAAATAATGTTTGGCAACCAAGCAGCAAGCCATGGAACAAGTACTTCATTATAACCCAGACTTTGACATATCCTTAGAGTACTGAGGTAGATTAAACAGACAAGAATTCCGAAGAGGAAAACCCAACCTCTTTGTTTACTTCTAGAGTTGGTTGAAGCAGCCGGTACACAGAAGAATAGGATAATAAAGTTTGCAAGAGGATAGGTCAGTTTTGTATAGAGATCTACAAGTTCCTCTACATATTCATCGCCAATCTTCTTCCGACTTTCAATATAGTCTTCCAACTCATTATAGTTCATGGTCAGTGTTTTGGTACTTCGCTGGATAAAGTCTTTAGGTGTGACATCAACAAAATTGAACTTAGTTGTCTCGTAATGGTTGAAACTAACAGGTTTCTTACCCCTGAAAGCTCTAACATCACAATCAACAAAGAGCCAATGGTCATCTTTCCAAAGGGCTTTAGCTGCAGATATCTTCTCAATAACCTCTCCTGTTTTGGGAGAGAATCTGGTAATATCAACAACTTTCATTTGATTAACATAGCCATTAAAATAACCTATATAATAGAAGCTATTATCTGTACCAACGTAATGAATCTTGGAGCGAATCTTGCGATCCTCCATAGTTTGCTTTTTAATAAGTACACGATATACATACGCCCGTTTCGATTCAGCTAAAGGTAGAATTCTATCTCCTATAACAAGATTAGCTATAGATATCAGGAAACCAATAAGAAGTATTGGAGTGACCATTCGGGTTATACTTATACCAGCTGAACGCACAGCAACAGATTCATTATACTTAGCCAACCCATTCATCATAAATAGGCCTGCTAAAAGTACTGTGATTGGTGAAGTTAGGACAAATAGTTGTGGTAACCTAAGTATGTAATATACGATTGATTGCTGGAAAGTTGCTCCATTTCTAATCAGTTTAGGTAGATGGTCTATTACATCAATAACAATAAAGATAGTGAAGAAAGCAAGTAGGATAACGAGATAAGTTCGTAAGAACTCTTTAATCATGTAACGATCTAGGATTCTCATTTCTTTCTCCTTCTTGCTAATGAACCAATCTTCTTCACGAGTTGATTAACGTCGAATAGCTGGCTCTCACGTCTTGAATGATATATTAAGATTACAGCTATTACAAGGAAGATTATGTTTGATATCCACATCGATAGGAATGGAGATACAAAACCTTTACTTGCGAGAGATTCACCCGCAACTAAGCTAATATAATATATAAGAAAGACAACAGAACTGATAGCAAAAGAAGTACCTGCTCCACTTGTCTTAGTCATCATACCAAGAGGTATACCAATCATTACGAATATAATTATTGCAAAGCTTATTGAGTATTTCTTATGTATCTCTACTTTGAAAGAGCGAATATCCTCTTTAAGATCTTCTAATCTATCATTTTTAAGCTTTATCATTGCTTTTGTGCTACGAGTTCTCTTACTCTTTTGGGTTACACTCTCGTCTTCACGAGTGGAAGTAAGTTTCTCGTTTAAATCAAGAATCTCACTTTGGACTTTAGTTATCTCTTTTTCAGTCTCATCGATACGAACTCTCAGCTCAGAGTTACTAAGCTCTCTATCACTGCGATAACTGGTTTCTTCAAACTCCTCTTGGTTACCGATTTCACTAATATTGAGAATGAACTTCTCGAAGTTTCTTAATTGATACTCATCTTTAGAGGCATCAAGTCTTTCATGCATTTGTCCATTGTATAAAACAGCACGGAGAGAAGTTCCCTCTTTACTCTGTGTTATTGTTCCACGTTCAGCAACGATAGTATGAGGGAATCTGGTTTTTGATTTATCGAAAATGATAATGCCTTTCATTTCAGAACCATCATTCTCTTTAACATATATTGTGTAATCCTGAATAGTTGTGAACTCTCCGGCTTTTATTGAAGACATCGGTTTGTAGTAGGCAATCTTTAATGTCATATTCTTCAATTTATGGTTTGATTCTGGAAGCACTGAATTATTAAAATATACCATGAAAATTGCTAGAAGTATTGCAACAACAAAGAGGGGACCGGTTTTACTATAAACATCGACACCACATGCTTTCATAGCAGTAGTCTCACTATCTGTTGAAAGTCTGCCGAAAGCATTTAGAGATGCCATTAGTACTGACATCGGTATTGATAAAGCCAGAATAAATGGTAGCGAAAGTGCAAACACTTCCATAACCATTCCAATTGGTAACTGCTTCTCAAAAATCACATTGAGAATATCTAATATCTGCTCAAGCAGAATCACGAATGTTACAACAAGCAATGAGACCGAAAACGGTCCGAAGTGCTCTTTCAAAATGTAACGTTCTAATATCTTCATTAATTATTCCTTGATAAATCAGCAAGAAGAGTATCAAACTCCTCCTCTGATATGATGTTGACTGAACCAAGTTTTCTAGCCTTTTCAAGCTTAGATCCAGCATCAGTACCTACTACTAAGTAGTTTAACTTCTTGCTAACACTTCCGGCAACATTCCCTCCATTGTCAAGTACAGTTGCTTGTAACTCCTTTCGAGTATACTTTGATAGTTTACCAGTAACTAAGAAATTTATTCCTTCCAAAGGAAGCTTCTTGTCTGATTTAACCATCTGGAACTGGAGTCCGTGTTCCTTGAGCTTTTCAATGAACAGCAGGTTACTTTCCTGCTGGAAGAAGTTATAAACAGAGTCAGCAATCTTATCACCAACTTCATCAACTAGCATCAACTCCATAGGAGTTGCTTCAATTAGATTATCAATAGATTCGAAATGATTAGCTAGTATACGAGAAACTTTAGCTCCAACATGTCTAATCCCAAGTGCAAAGAGTACTTTATCAAATGGCTTCTTCTTAGATTCCTCTATAGCTACTTTCAAGTTATCTGCAGATTTCTTACCTTGTCTTTCCAATGACTCAATCTTATCAAAATCTAGTGTATATATATCTTCTATTGAAGAAATTAAATCATTATTGATAAGTAGTTGAATCATAGCCTCACCTAATCCGGTTATATCCATGGCATTTCTTGAGGTGAAGTGTTCAATGGAACGTTGGATTTTTGCTGGGCAATTTGGGTTCTCACAGTATGTAACAGCATCTTCATCATTCTTAACTAGTTCAGAATTGCATACCGGGCAGTTTGTCGGAAAGATTAGCTTCTCAGCTTTTTCTGCTCTCTTATCAAGGTTGATGCTGATGATTTTCGGTATTATTTCACCGGACTTAATTAGTCTAACAGTATCTCCTACTCTTATATCAAGTCGGTCCATTTCATCTTTATTGTGCAATGTAGCTCTAGAAACAGTGGAACCAGAGATATAAACAGGAGTAAGAACAGCTACCGGAGTAATAGCTCCGGTTCTACCTACCTGATAAATAACATCTTCTAAAGTTGTCTCTTTCTCTTCAGCTTTGAATTTATATGCGATAGCCCAATTGGGACTTTTGGCTGTATATCCAAGTTGATTTTGTAACTCAAAATCATTGACCTTAATTACAATTCCGTCTATCTCCATTTCGAGAGAAGAACGTTCTGAATCCCATTTGTTACAATATTCATCAATCTCATTCGGGTCACTGCAAAGGATACTGTGTTTACTTGTGTGAAAGCCTTGCTTACACAAAAATTTAAGCAGTTCTATTTGAGATCTTATCTCTAGTTTAGGGGCTTCTCCAATTGAATATATAATTGAATCAAGGTTTCGAGAAGCTACAATAGATGAGTCTTTTAACTTAATAGTACCAGCTGCAGCATTGCGTGGATTAGCAAAGAGTTTTTGACCATTCTCTTCACGTTCTTTGTTGATTCTGTTAAACTCGGAAATAGGCAAATAGATCTCACCACGTATCTCTATAGGTTCCTTCCATTCGATTGTGTGTGGAATTGATGCTAATGTTTTAACGTTATCGGTGATTACTTCTCCAATATATCCATCACCACGTGTGGTCGCATAAACCAACTCACCATCTTTGTAGAATAAGTTTACACTAAAACCATCAATTTTGTGTTCAAGAGTTACCTGAGGATAACCTTTCAAATCAGGTAAAAGCTTTTCTCGGAATGCATGTATCTCTTCAAGAGAATAGGCATTATCAAGACTATACATTCTCTTTAAATGAGGGATTGTTTTGGCGTTACCAACTAAATCATTACCAACATCAGTACTAGTTTTAGAAACCTTTCCATAAAGAGATTCAAGCTTCTCGAGTTCTTTAAGCAGCATATCATATTCACGATCGGATATCTCAGGTTCAGCAAACTTATAATATTGCTCATTATGATGCTTAATTAACTCTTGTAGCTCTTCAATTCTTTGTAAATCTTGCTCTTTTGTACTCATTTTTAGTCCAGATTATAGATCTCAGTTCTTCTGTCGTCAAACACAGAGTTGTATTGTGTAACTTCTTTATTCAGAGCCAATTCAGGATTAATAGTAACAATAGCAATCTCTTCAGTGTCTTCACCGGTACGAACAAGAATCTCTCCTTTAGTTCCAAGTACTTGGCTCATTCCGGTAAAATACAGTTCTTTTTCACCATTTCGTTCCAATCCCGTTCGATTGCACGTGATAGAGAAAACTCTATTTTCCAGAGAACGAGTTATCATTGCTTGCTGGCACCAAGGAAGTACAAGGTTGGCAGGATGGCAAATGATTTGAGCACCATTAAGTGCTAAGGATCGTGCTGATTCAGGGAACTGCCAATCAAAGCATATCATTAAGCCAACTTTAACACCATGCTTAGCTTCTTTGACTTGAAATCCTGAGTCCCCAGGTAAAAAGAATTTCTTTTCTTCAGCAAAAAGATGGGTTTTACGATAAGAGTACTTTGTTCCATCAGGATTAACAAGCATAGCAGAATTGTAGATGCCATTGGAGGCTTTTTCTGCATATCCATATATAATCGAACAGTCTTTTTTACTAGAAATGTTTTCGATAAGCTTAACAGAATCGCCATTCTCAGGATCTTCAGATACACTGTTCACTTCATCCTGTGTATTGAAAACATAACCACAAGTGGCTAATTCCGGAAGTACTATTAAATCAGCTTCTACTGAATCTAATAAACGTTCAATTGTTTGCAAGTTTGTCACTAAATCTAATAGTTTTGGCTCGAACTGAACAACGGCAACTCTATAATCCATTTCATCCTCTTAAAAAAGACAGATTAAGCTTTGAAGCTCAATCTGTCATAATAAATTGTATCTAAAAGTTATTTTTTTCTTTTCTTTGCAGCTTTTAACTCTGCTTTATACTTAACGTAATTTGTATCAAAAGCTATTCCAATACGATTATACATGTCCTGTCTAAGCAACTCTCTTCCATAACGTTTATCTTTTTTGATACTAATAGATAAGGATTGAATTTGATTTGGAGAGAGTGTCTCATTACCGAAGAAGTAGTCATTATAAGTCTTAAGCATCATTTCATAACCATGAATAGCTCTTCTATCATTCTTAATTGTCTTTCTGGCATAGCTTATTTTTGAAACAGGATCTTTTTCAATTCTACCTAGAAGAAAGTAGTACAATGAATCTTTAGGATACTTCATTGACATCTTAGTCAGATGAGATCTGAGACTTGCCTCATCCATAACCATCCAAACATCTTCAACCATTTTCAATACTTCTAAGTCATTAGCATTCTCAATGAAGTCTCTGTATGTTTCAATAAGTTTTGAAGTGTCAGTTACACCTCTTGTAACTGTGTCAAAGTCATCATAAGAGTATCCAAGTGAAAAACATAATGTTGATAACAAAATCCCTATAAGAATAAGGTAAACCTTTTTCATAATCTATACCTCCTGATCAATATTAACTTTTTCTTTTATCGAGATATTCCTTCCCAAGGTCAATCTATGAGTCTTACTTACAATTAACTCAGATACAAGACCAATAGAGAAGAATTGCATACCTACTAATATTAATAGAACTCCTAAGAAAAGTAGGGGTCTATTTGTTAAAGACATTTGAAAGAATATTTTCATTATTGTCAAATAAAGAGAAATTACACTACCGGAAATAACGAAAAAAGCACCCCAGGTTCCGAACAAATAAAGCGGACTACTTCGGAACATAGTTACCATACCAACTGATAGTAAGTCAAGAAATCCACGCATATAGCGCTCAAAACCATACTTAGATTTACCATGTTTTCTCTCTCTGTGCTGAACAGCTAACTCAGCAATTCTGTATCCTTTTGTATGGGCTAAAACTGGTATATATCTGTGCAACTCACCGTATAAGTCAACGTCCTTAATAACCTCTTTTCGATACGCTTTATAGCCACAATTGAAGTCATGTAGTTTTATACCAAAGAATGATGATGTGATGGCATTAAAGAACTTTGAGGGTAATCTTTTGTTGATAGGGTCTAATCTTTTTTTCTTCCATCCGGAGACTAAGTCATATCCTTCGTCTATTTTTTTTAGGAAGTTTTGTAGATCATTAGGATTATCCTGTAGATCTGCATCCATTGTGAAAACGATTTCTCCATTTGCTATATTGAAACCATTTTGTAATGCTGCTGCTTTACCGAAGTTTCTTCTAAAGGAGATTATCTTGACTTTGTTATCTCTCTTTGCAAGCTGTTTCATAGTTTCCAAACTATTATCAGTAGAACCATCATCGACAAAGATAATCTCATGCTCATGTGGTTTGACATTTTGAATGATCTCCGAGTAGAGCTGTTCTAATGATTCGCTCTCATTCAATACTGGAATAATGAAACTGATTAACATATTTAACCTCAAATTATAAATATATCTGTAACGGTCATAACTATACCGCTAATTAATGGTATCTTAAAATTATCGTCAACCGGTAAATTAACAGCTTCTGCAAAAGTCGCTGTAACCGCACCTATAAAACCTACCGCAGGATTGATTGTGCCACTGTAAATAAGGGCAAAACTAAATGTGGATAGGAAGCAACCCAAAGAACCTTCCAAACTTTTTTTGGAACCAAGAAACTTACGTTTCCCATAGTTCATACCAACTATTGCAGCAAAAGTGTCACCTATCGCCAGGAAGGCCATTGCCAGAAATGCAATATCAGCTGAGAACACTGTAATGCAAATCAGATGTGCAATCATCATGAATGTAGCACCTGTGAATCCGGCATATTCATGCTTTCTTAAGATTTGCCCGAACCAACGCATGAAATAGCGCTTGAAATGTAACTGCTCAAGTCTTAGTAAATCAATAATGAGTGATATTATTGCCAGAATTAAAAAGACCCAAAACGAAATTCGCTTATTCGAACCTAGTAGATACCGATAGGAAAGGGGTAGCAATAGCGAACTAATATGAATTGCTTTTCTTAAAGTTTCCTTAAGTAGTGGCTTCATTAACTGTAGTCGATTATATTAAGTGTTTTACGCTTAATCCATTGGAAAGCAATCTTTTTGTTGGTAGTAGGGAGTTTCACGCCCGTGAGTTTGAATCCTACTGATTTTAACTGTCCTTTATCTGCGTTGATAGATAATATCGGTACAGGATTTCCCATGCCATATGGCTGTAGCTCTTGTAATCTTTCCCAAAAGTCGTTGTTCAAGTCCTTTATCTCGATAGCTACATCAATTTGAAGAATCTTATTCTCATCTATCGAATCCTTAGACATCTCAAGGAAACCATTAAATTGGAAAATAAATTCATTAAGGTTCTCAGGTGCCATTGTAAAACCAGCAGCTTTAACATGTCCCCCAAACTGATGAAGTGTGTCACTGCAATAGCTAAATGCTTCCAAAACGCTAAAACCGGGGCCACAACGTCCTTCGCAAACAATATCATCACCTTTACGTTTTAGGAAAATTGCCGGTATCTTTAAGTTAAAACAGGTATGTGAAGCTGCAAGACCTAAGAGGGGATAAGGAATACTATCAGCCTCATCAAAGTAGATAAAACCTTCTCCTTCATAACCACTGATAAGCATGTCAACATATTCAGTAACTGCTTTTACTCGTTTATCATTCTCACTCTTAAGTTGTATTAGTTCATTCAAAACCGGATCTATTTCATCACCTTCAGCAAGAAGGTAATCCATACCTACATGGTTACCATTAAGGTCTCTACCATTGTTAAGAAGCAAACCGGTATATGTGATAAATTCTAAGGCTTGCTGCTGATTATTAACGGTTCCATAAGCAAGACGTAGATTTTCAATATGAGTATCTCTTATTTTCTCAAAATTATCAATTGCATGTTTCACAATTCTTCTGTTCACATCAACTAGTGGAACTTTATCTGTAATAGAACCGACAGCAGCCCAGAACACATACTTAAGAGGCGGTTCTTCTGCAATAATAGCATGATGTTTACAATAGTTGTAGATATATCTGGTTAACAGATAGGAAAGACCAACTCCGGCAATCATATCAAAGGGGTAGTTACACTCTTCTTGCTTAGGGTTGACAACTGCATAACAATGGGGTGCTCCTTCCTCTTTAAGCATATGGTGGTCAGTAATAATTACATCACAGGCCATATCTCTAAGTTTCTTCACTCCATCTATTGAGCTAATGCCATTGTCTACTGTTACTATTAGCTTGTGATTTCCCTTTTTGACATAGTTTATGAATCCTTTCTGAATACCATGGTGTTCTTTTTCTCTGTTAGGAATATAGTAGCTTAACTCAGTTGCTCCAAGGGATTTCAAATAGTCATAAATTATATATGTGGATGTGATACCATCTGGGTCGTCGTGACCGAAGATTATGATTTTTTCATCATTCCTTATAGCATCAAAAATACGCTTTACTGCGATATCAATATCTTTGAGTAGAGATTCGTCGGGGAGTAATGACAAATCAGAGTTAGTATATTCTGACCCCAAATTCCGTTTTCGAACAAGCGAGTCAACTGCGGACTCGCTGGTCGTATCATCTGTGTCCCATGTAAAATGCATTAATAGAGTTCCTCAGCAATTGGTATATCACGTGGTTGATCTCTTTTAATTCTTTTTCTGAAAATGTCGAACCCACTCATTCCAATCATGAACATATGAGAGATTTCCTCTACATTATTATCATCAGCATTACCACGTTGTGTAAGCTGATAAGCGACATCTATTCTACTGAATATTGCTTTGATTGGCATTGAGAAACCACCGGTTATAGTGCTTTCCATTACATTGGAACCATTTACTTTAAATGGTAACTGCTTAAGAGAATAACCTGCTCTTAGCGGGATCTTGCGGAAGAACTTATCTTCTCCGGAAAGAGGCTCATAAGCAACACCAAATCCAACTCGCCATGAGTTCTGCGGATCAGTGTAAACATCTGATTCTTCCCATATCTCATACTTGAAATCTACATTCGCCTTAAGAGTGTTCATCGGCTTTGTGCTTACACCGGCAATAATTGTCTGCGGGAGCTTAAATGTATTGTTCTCTAACTCATAAGAGTTCAAGATACCACTGTATTTTCTTGTGTCATCTAAATCTACTGCACTATGATATGAAGCACCAAAACTAAAATGACTAAATCTCATACCCAAACCAGCCATGAAACCGGGATTTTTATAAGCATCACTTGTCTCATAAAAAGTGTCATAACCGGAGTTTAGATTGTCAGTATCAATATCCGGACCAACACCAACAAAATCCTGTGTGAACTTAGTCTTTCTGTTCCCTAAATAATAATTAGCACCAACACCTATGCTAAAATGATTGAACTTATATGAGTACATTAGATCAGCTCTATAAAGGTAAGAATAGATAGATTCATAAATGAGCATCTCATAATCAGTCCCATCAATATCAACAGTACTTGTAGATTCACTTTTCAAATTACCACTCATCAAAGATGTGAATTGAAAGGCAAAATGATGCTTCTTTATCGGCATTTGTAAACTAAAGAACGGGAAGTCAAAGGAATCATCTCTAAAACTATTATCAGCAACATCTTTATAAGTAGTGTTACCCATCTTTATGCCGGTGGCTAATAGAACATGGCTACTGATACTACTAAGGGCAGGATTGACCCCAACACCCTGATTCATCCTCATGAAATCACCGGATCCGGTATTACCCATACCCATGCCATAAATATCATATCCATCATTCTCCACAGGGAATCCATATCTGCTAAAGATTGAGTTTCCCGCAAACAAGCTTGTTAAGCTAAATGCAAGTATTGCTACAATCAAAACCTTGCTGTATCTATTCATTAAAACTCCTGTTTATAACATCTAAATTTAATTGAAACAAAATTATATGTAATCAGTAGATTGTCAAATTTTTACTTAGGGTTGGAATCTCAAGCTTTTTTACTAAAGAAACTCAGCTCTGATTCTCTCAAGCTCTTTTTTACATGAATCTACCATCTCATCTATTATTAACTGTACCGGTTTTATCTCATTTGTCAGACCTACACTTTGTCCTGCCATCAAGGCACTGTGGTCAACATTACCTTTTTCTGTAGCTTCGCAAAGCATTTCATCTAGTTTCATCTCTAATCTACCATACACCTCTTCGATTGGAGAGTCGCCTTGCTTGCACGCAGATACCAGATTCTCACGGAAATCTTTTATCTTGTTCATCCCTGAATTCTTAATGGCTCTAATTCCAATACGAGGATGAGAATCATCAAATGGTTGCAGTGCAACAGCCTGTCTTGCATGTGCTTTCTTTAATGCAAGTTTAAAGTTATCATCGATTGTGCACTCCTCACTAAGCATAAACGCTGTCCCAAGCTGAACTCCAAACGCCCCCATAATAAGCATTTGAGCCATCATTTCTCCTTTGACAATTCCACCGGCAACAAAAATAGGGAAGCCTCTATGTTCAAGCAAAACATCTTGTAAAAGTATACTGAGAGCCACCGGACCTATATGACCACCAGCTTCGGAACCCTCTAAAATGAGAGCATCAATTCCACTTTTAATTAACTTCTTTGCCACTGAATTGTTGGCAGCAAAAGACATTGTTCTAGCACCGGAACTCTTCATTCCTTCTATATCTTTTTTAGATGGAATCGTGTCTGCAAATACTACAAACTCTACATCTTTTTTTAGCAATACTTCATAGTGGGACCTGTAGTTAGGGGCAACAGTTAGAAGATTAACACCAAATGGTTTATTCAAATCAGCAACTAATCTATCAATCTGCTCTTCAAACTGAACAGCCGGCATATTCCCGGCAGCAAAAACAGGGAATCCCCCGGCTTCACTTACAGCTTTTACTAGTTCATAATCACTAACTCTGGTCATCCCACCTGCAATTATCGGATACTTTACTCCTAAAAAATCACTACCCTTCATCATAAAATCTTTGCTCATTCATCCTCCTGAACATTGTCATACACTATTAATACATACTAGTAGCAATGTTACTGTTTAAGATAGTTAATTTGTAAACCTTTTTATGATTATACATAAAACTTTACTTCCGATATTAACTGACTGAAATCTGGGATCCTCGCTTGGGTTACTCTAACCTTACTCTTGGGTCTCTCTTGCAAAGCCAAGAGATGGACAAGGGAGGTTCATGGATAAATAAGGCGAGATTACAATATTTATCCCAGCCTTTCGTCAGACTAACTTTACTCCTGTACATCATTCTTGTCTCTGCAGTAATTAGTGATTCTAAACTGGTTTAAACTAGGTAATATGTTGGCATGTTCTTGGTAAATAAGCCAGGAATAGGCCAGGGATTTGCCAAGTGTTTACCAAGTGTTTACCAAGAATTACTGCAGGGAGATGAAGGACTGTATTGTCCTGAAATAGTTACCCTAAACTATGAAAGGAAAAGAGATGAAAGAGAAAGAAGAAAAGAGAGTTTTGAGAAACTATAGTGTAGTATTTAAGATGAAAGTAGTAGACGAAATCGAGAGTGGATATTTAACTATTAGTGAAGCAACTCAGCTTTATAAAATACCAAGTACGACAACCATTCGAGGTTGGATCAAAAAATATGGAATGGATCAAAAGATTGATAAGGTGGTACACTATATGACTAAAGATGAAAAGACCGAATTAATCCGCTTACGCAAGGAGAATAGACGGCTTCAGCGTGCATTGGACGATAGCTATCTTAAAGAGTTAGCATTAGAGACATTGATAGAAGTATCCGGTAATAAGCTAGGTATGGATCTAAAAAAAAAGCTTGGTTCGATAGTGCAGGAAAAACTCAAGAAAGAGCTATTGAATGCGGACTCCGATACAGAGGATTAGAGAGGATTTGTAAGGTGTACGGTTATACAAGACAAGGCTATAATAAGCATGTAAAAATACTCGAACGAGATGCTGCGAGAGACCGTGAGATAGTGCGACTCGTGGAAGAGCTCCGGCGAGAACAGGAGACAACAGGCTATCGAATGATAATGAAAATGCTTATAAAACATAATGATCCTGACCTAAAGATAAGTAGAGATAAACTAATAGAGTTGTTACGTATGAATAACTTATTGCAAAGACCTCCCAAGCGATATGTAGTTACAACAAACTGGAAGCATAAATTGAAGATATACCCCAATCTTTTACCGGAAACGAACATCACAAAAAAAGACCAAGTTTGGGTAACAGACATTACATATATCTCAGTTGGAAGGGGGTTTATGTATTTGTTTTTAGTAACAGACTACTATTCAAGAAAGATAGTTGGTCACTACTTATCTGATACTCTGGAAACAAAAGGAGCAGTGAAGGCATTTAATAAAGCAAAAAGAGGAACAAAAATCCCGCGAGGTATAATACTTCACTCTGATCATGGTGTCCAGTACTGTAGTAAAGAATACATCGGATTGCTTAAAAGAAGCCATGCAAGAGTTAGTATGACAGGAAAGAATCACTGCTATGATAATGCAGTCGCTGAAAGAGTAAACAGAACATTGAAACATGATCTGGGAATGAAATTGAAATTCCCAAACAAAAAGGTCGCTTTGCAAGCAACGGAAGAAGCAGTTTATATCTATAATAATAAAAGATATCATTCTTCACTTGACTACAACACTCCTGGAAGTGTATATGCTTCTTAGTAAATCAATTTAGAAAAGATAGAATTATTTCATTCAATTGAAGTAAACTGAGTAACTAAAACTATGGTAAACTTATTCAGGACACTGCAAACATGATTACATTTATGACACTTTATCTCATTCTTCCTTCTCCAATATGATACTATCTATCAAAACGCAGTCATCCCACTGTTTTCCCACTGTGCACGCACTGTGCACCCAGTGAAACAGTGGGTTAGCAGTGCCTTCACAGTGCGTGCACAGTGCAAACGCAGTGCGTTGCCTGATAGAGCAGTAAAAGGGAGTAAAAAGGGCAGTAAATGTAGCTAAGTTGTTGCAAAAGGCACTGAGTATGTCACTTTCGGACTTGCGTTGCAGCGATAGCGTGACGCGAGAACGAAATCAGGGAATAGCGACTTCGAAGTGCATTTTAGGAAGTCCGCAGCCTTATCAGGCTGACAAACTCCCTGAAATGCGGTAAGTTGTTGCAAATCGCACTGTGTATGTCACCCTGAGCGAAGCTGAATGAAGTGAAACGAAATGAACGAAGTCGATAGGGTCGCTCGGATGACTTTAGTGGATTACTGTTTCTAGTATTGACTTATCTTTCGTGTAGTAAACAGGGATAAGCTCTTCTTTAGTTGGGAGACTAAAGCTATGGGAGAGGTAAATAGTTGCTCGCCTTCGGCAAGCGAGCTCCTCCCGATGGTCGTCGGTTCTACTTCATTCGTAAATGTCTGTAGCAGTCACCATTACGACCAACGGGAGTTCGGGGAAATGCGACTTCGAAGTAAACAACAAGTGTAAAGTCCGCATTTCCCCAAGTTCGTAAACTCGCACAGGTGACTGCTACTGATATATCACCCTTCGCTCTTATGACAAAGTGATTGTCGAGTTCCGGATTAATTAAGAATAACAAAAAAACCGGTACATGCGGATCTTCATGTACCGGTGTAGATTGATCTACGGACGGTTTATTTAAGGAGAGTCATTCTACCGGTTCTACTATCATTACCGACACTAAGTCTGTAGAAGTAAGTTCCGGATGGGGATAATGACCCTTGAGAATCTTTACCTTGCCATACTATTTTGTTATCATTGGAAGTAAGGTTTGTATACGACTTAACAGCCTGTCCGCGGAGGTTGTATATAGTTAAGCTACCTGTCTGTCCTTTAGGGATTGAGAACTCAAAAGTTGTCTCAGGATTGAAAGGATTAGGGTAGTTAGAAACTGAAAGTGTGTTTACATTAACTACATCGTCAGCATTAGGACTTGTATTCTGCTGTGTAACTGTGATATCATCAAGAAGAAGAACCATCTGGAGAGCATCACTATAAGCATGGAAACCGATGAACTTGATTCCATCTTCCTGTGCTACGTATGTGCAGGTTCCTTGCATATAATCAACATTATTAATGTAATTGTTATCCCAGACCTGGTCAACCATCGCTGTATTTACAGGTGAGTCACCTACATAGATATCCATCTTTTCGAAAGAGTTCTCGAAAGCTGAAATTTTGTACCAAAAATCGATTGTGTATGTGTTACCTGCAACCATATACATTGGTGGTGTATAGAGATAATCGTCATGTGAATTCATGATAGCAAATGCCATGTGAACAGCCATTGAGCCAGTATGAGCATTTGGAGACCAATCAGAAGTGGCAATACCTGCCCACTGAGCATTATCATCATTTACGTTTTCTTGTTCCATTCCTAAAGGTAAGAAACCAACTTCTGCTGTCTCAAAACCTTCTGACCATGAATTAACTGTTCTGAAGTCAATTGTAGTACCACTCTGAGTTGAAAAACCCCAAACCGGACAGTTTACAGCATCACCAAATTCATTATAAGGTGTGATCTGCCAGAAATACTGGGTTGTATAGTTAAGAGGAACTGTTGGTGCATATGTTGAAACATTACCTAAATCTACATTGTCCATGAAGTTTGTTGGTGGGTTATCAGTTCCAAAGCTAAGTTTGTAACCTGTAGGGTTTCCACCTGTTGAACTCCATTCGAATGGGAATGTCATCATGTTATCAGCAAAGTTAATAAGTACATCAGTTGCATTTTCTTCCGGTGCGATAGCAATGGCTGGACCCGGAACGATAGCTGATGGTTCCCAAGATACGTCTTCGATGTATGTAGCATAGCCATAATCACTTGTTAAAGGATTAACAAAAGCAATATAACTATCAGTATTTGCAGGATCAAAATCTATTGTGAACTGAGCGTATTCAATGCCCATTCCGTATGTAGCGATATGATTGAATGTTGAGTAATCATTAGGGTCACTCAATGTTCCAACCATCAAAGAATCTGTTACTTCTCCCCAGCTACTTTTTGCCCAGAAGCTGAGTGGATTATCTGAAAGGTTTGTTACTTCAGGTGACACGAGTACAAGAATATCCTGAGGATCATCTGTATTACCGAACATTTTGATCATATTTGTACCTGAATAGGCATCATACGCTGCTGTATGCACCCAAACATTAGATACAGTAGATTCAGATTGAACGATTGTAGACCAACCGTTAGGCATTGAGTCAGAAGCATCAAAAGCTTCAAAGAAAGAACTAACAGGCAATGCGCTGATAGCAACAGCACATGCTAAAATAACTAATAAGAATAAAGACTTCTTCATGTCATCTCCTAATATTGTTTACTAACTTAACACTGTTAACTATAACCTCAAAAAAATTATGCCATGCCTTTTAGAACAGCATCAATTGTTGAGTTAATCAGTGTATCAATGTCCTCCCAATGGAAACCGGGACGACTCACTAAAAGTGATGAAAGACCATGTGTTACAGACCATAAGGACTGTGCTTTTAAATCGACATTACCGGCAGATAAGTCACCATTATCAATACATTCTTGTATTAGATCAACGAGTAATCCATATCCTTTTCCGGCCCCTGATATACCAAACTTATACTGGGCAGATTCAGAGAACAGTTTTGCAAGCAGAAGATACATGCCCGGATTCTCAAGTGCTCTTGTTACGGAAAGCCTTAAATATGACTTAAGATTATCAAGAGGGGAGAGTTCGGTATTGTCTCTGTGCTTCTCAGCTGAAGGAGCATATTCCCTAAAATAGTCCTCAACTAAGGTTTTCAGAATCTCAGTCTTATTGTGGTAATAGTTGTAAAGAGTCGTGGGAGAGTATTCGATTTTACTGGCAATTTTGCGCATAGAAACGCTTTCGATGCCCTCTTCAATAAAGAGCTCTTTAGCTGCTTCAGCGATTAAACGCTTAATATTCTCTTTCTCTCTCAGTCTTCTTTCTTGTATTCCCATTTATCAACCTCTAAGTTAGTTAACACCGTTTATTTTGTCGAAAATCCGTCAAGAAAGAAATTATTTAAGAGGGGAAGTTTATAAAGAAATGGTGGGTGATACAAGAGTTGAACTTGTGACCTCTACGATGTCAACGTAGCGCTCTAACCAACTGAGCTAACCACCCACATGCAATCAAACTGTTAACAATGAGTGTTGTTGTCAAGTGAATTTGTCAGCTACTTCTAATGAAAGCAAATTTAAGGATCAGACATGTCATTCTGATCGAAACTAGATACGAATGAGTGGATGAATTTCTCCGATAACTTTAGTTTTCCAACTGAAGAGAAGTACTTCCCGGTAAGGAAGCAACGAAAGATAAGTCAATACAGTATCAGGCTTTCTCTAAAGTTATCCGAGCGACCCATCGGCTTCATTCATTTCGTTTCACTTCATTCACTTCGCTCAGGGTGACATGCTTAAGAACTTGCCGGGGCAAGTTCAAGTGCCCAATTGGTCATCCTGAACGGAATGAGGATACGAATGTAGTTGTACCGACGACCAGCGGGAGGAGCTCGCAAGCCGATAGGCGAGCAACTACTTGACCGCTCCGAAAGCTTTAGTCTCCCAGCTAAAGAAGAGCTTATCTTTGGAGAAATTACAAAAGATAAGTCAATCATATTTCAGGTTTCTCAAATAAGTCCGTTCTCGCTCGTAAACTTCACTCTGACAAACTCCTTTGGGAAATCTGAAACTCGCTATGACTCCAATGATGAAGTGATTCGTAATTCATACTTGACACATTATAAATGCCAGTATTAATGCATATCATCATAGATTTGAAGTGCGTTATTGAGTAAATTATACAACTAATATATAGCAATATAAGAAGATAGCGTAAAAGACTCAAACCTGAAAGCAGGAGAAAATGGCTAAGACAGATTTAAGTAAAATTCGTAACATTGGAATTATGGCTCATATTGATGCCGGTAAAACGACTACTACTGAGAGAATTCTCTTCTATTCAGGCGTTCTTAGAAGAATGGGTGAAGTGCATGATGGTAATGCCTACACTGACTGGATGGATCAAGAAAGAGAAAGAGGAATTACTATAACATCTGCAACTGTTAGCTGTTTCTGGAACGACCATACTATCAATATTATTGATACTCCGGGTCATGTTGATTTCACTGCTGAGGTTGAGCGGTCATTAAGAGTTTTGGATGGTGCTGTTGGTGTATTTTGTGCGGTCGGAGGAGTAGAACCTCAATCAGAGACAGTTTGGCATCAAGCAGATAGATACCATGTACCAAGAATTGCCTTCGTTAATAAAATGGATCGTATGGGAGCTGATTTTGATCATGTAGTACATCAGATGAGAGAACGATTAACAGAACATGCTACTCCAATCAGTTTACCAATCGGTGAAGAGGAAAACTTTTCTGATATTATAGATCTTATCACAATGAAAGCTTATGAGTTTGATGTTGATAATCTGGGGATTGATTTCAAAGTTAAAGATATTCCAGAAGATGAACTTGAAAGAGCAATCATAGCACGTGAAGAGTTGATTGAGAAGATTTCTGAATATGATGATGAACTTATGGAACTCTATCTTGAAGGTGAAGATGTAAGCTCAGAAATGATTAAACGTGCTATTCGTAATGGTGTGATAGAGCATGGTTTTGTCCCTGTACTTTGTGGAAGCTCATTAAAGAATAAAGGTGTTCAACTTCTGCTTAATGCAGTTAATGAATATCTTCCTTCACCACTCGATATTGGTGGAACTACCGGTCTTGATCCTAAAACACATAATGAAATTGAAGTTCTTCCTAATGAAAATGGTAAGTTTGCTGCCTTAGCTTTCAAGATTCAAGTAGATAAATATGTCGGTAAACTACTTTATGTTAGGGTTTATAGAGGTCGAATTAAGAAGGGTGACACCTACCTTAATCAGACTACCGGCAAGAAAGAGCGTGTTGCCAGAATTCTACAGATGCATTCGAACAAGAAGAATGATGTGGATGAACTGCATGCAGGTGATATTGGGGCTATTGTAGGATCAAAGATTACATTTACCGGTGATACAATTACTGATACATCTTCGAAGCTTATTATGCATAAAATGACTTTCCCTGATACTGTTATCTCTATTGCGATTGAACCAAAATCAAAGGCTGATGAAGATAGCTTACATGAAGCATTAAGACGTTTGGAGGAGGAAGACCCTACTTTCAAAGTACATGCAGATAAAGATACAGGCCAGAACTTGATTTCAGGTATGGGTGAACTTCACCTTGAGATTATTATTGATAGATTGAAACGTGAGTTCAACGTTAAAGCAAATGTTGGTACTCCTCAGGTTTCATATAAAGAGACTATTACTAAACCATTCACTGTTGAAGAGACTTTCGAACGTGAAATGGGTGGTAAAGGCAACTTTGCACATGTTAAGTTCCAGCTTTCTCCTATGAAAGAGAGTGAACTACCTGAAGATAGTAAGAATTTATTCGTATCAAGTATTTCACATGAGCAGATACCTGAATGTTATCAGGAAGCTATTGAAGAAAGTGCATTAAATGCGCTAACAGACGGTCCACAGATTAGTGGTTTATGTGAAAGGGTTAAGATTGACTTAGTAGGTGGAAGCTTCCATGAGGTAGACTCAAACGAAACAGCTTTCCGTATTGCTACATCAATGGCGATTGGTAATGCCCTTAGATCTGCAAGCCCTATCTTGATGGAACCTGTTATGCTCTTAACAGTTATTACCCCTGAAGAGTATGTTGGTGATATTATCTCTGACATCAACGCAAAGCGTGGTCGTATTGAGATTATCAGAACTGATAGTAATGACAAGAATGAGATTGTTAGCGACGTTCCAATGAGTGAACTGTTTGGGTATGCAACCAGAGTGAGAACTCTTAGTTCCGGACGTGCGATTTATACATTAGAATTTAAGAAATATGAGATAGTTCCTGCTTCTATTCAAGAGAAGTTGATAAAGAAGTTTAGAGGCTATTAATTAATAAAGATTAATGGGTATGTTGGCATCCTCAGAAATGGGGGTGCCTTTCTTTAATTCATAGCCTATAGCCTATAGCTAAAAGTTTTCTATTAATATAGTTTTAGTTTTACTATTTGGACTTCTATGTCAGCGTTCTTGAACCTACGGGTTCTGTCTGCTCTAAGTCTTAACTCTGATGCTAATGATTTACTTCCGGCCAATACGTAAGCTGTCGAACCTTTGCATCTTTGTTTGAAGAAATCTCCCAGTTCGTTATAGAGTTGTTTTACTCTTGAGTTATCTCCTAATCTAACTCCATAAGGTGGGTTAGTCACAATTGTACTATCGGAAATAGCTTTAATTGCTCTAAAGTCTCTTCTCTCAACTTTGATTCTATCACCATAGGGGAGAGCAGCTAAATTTCCTATACAGCGTTCTACAGCAATATCAGAAACATCGCTACCTGTGATGAGACCTTCCGGTAGTTCTCTGATTTGGGCATTAGCAGTTGCAACTACATCTTCAAAAACACGTGCATTAAAATCCGGAAGATACTTAACTCCCCACTTCTTTCTCAGATAACCTGCAGGGATATTACAATAATGCATGAGTGCTTCTGCTAAGAGTGTTCCTGAACCGCAGAAAGGGTCTATTAGAGGAACTTCACCATTCCATTTGGAATAGCGAATAATAGCTGCTCCTAAAGTTTCTTGCAACGGAGCCATTACGCCACGTGAACGATAACCACGTTTATGCATTGATGTAAGCGACAAATCAAGACCTATGTTTACCTTATTCCTATGTATATGCAAAGATAGCCTTACGTCAGGTTCCTTTTGATCGTAGTCAGGACGTCTGTTGAACTTATTGCGGAACTGATCAACAATCGCGTCCTTCATTATCTGTCCAGCATAATGAGAATGTTTAATCTTACTATCTGAAACATTGGAGTTTATTGCAAAAGCTTCATCCAAAGAGAAGATCTCGGACCAATCGATGTTGCCGGTTTGACGATACAGATATTTCTCGCTATGGCAGTCAAAACTTATTAAAGGTGCAATAATACGAGTAGCTAAGCGTGATTGGTAGAGGATTCTATACAGCGATTCTTTACCTGCTTTGAAGCTTAATCCTCTGTAGATAGGTTGCACTTCCTTTGCGCCAAGCTCTGCAAACTCAAGTGCTGTCATATCTTCCATGTAATTAGCTGTCTGGGCAAAGTATTGGTTATATTTCTGATACTCGTATTTTCTATTCTTCATTGTTTCCTGCTTTTATAGTAAGTCTATCTCCACGAATATTTGTCTTACAAATATGGCAAACAAAATCGCTAAAAGAAAGCTAATTAATGTTCCGATAAGGACATATTCTAATCGCTTCTCTGACTTAATTCTCAGCCAGGATTTGATTGTTAGAAGAAACCCAACACCTAATGGTTGATTGATTATGATGAGAATGAGGATAATAAGCCGTTCTGTAATGCCAATGATAGTTCCACTATGCTTCACCGAGTCTTTAAATTCATCCTTGTGTTCAGGATTCTCCTTAATTAAATAATCCATCAGCTTATTAATCAACACTTTTGAGAAACCGGTCACACCAATTACCCCGATGAGGGTTATGAGAATAATGTGAAACATTCCTAATAACTCATCATAGAAGATTTGAGCATTGACCTCTGCAAGTGCTGATATAGCTAATAAGGCACTCAGATGCAATAGTTGGTCTATTATAAATAGTTTGTACTCAGTGTAGCCTTCTTCCTCTAACTTAATATTAGTAAAGTCAATCATAAGGTGCTGTGCAAACGCTAAAGGTAGGACAAGTAGAAGGTTATCAACTTGAAATAACAACAAGACTCCTGTTGTAATAACTGAATGAATCAAAATGTGTAGAAGAAGGTATC
This sequence comes from Cloacimonadales bacterium (SeqCode), assembly GCA_963677495.2. Lineage (GTDB taxonomy): Bacteria > Cloacimonadota > Cloacimonadia > Cloacimonadales > JAFGVF01 > Zophobacter. The sequence continues at coordinate 84,519 of CAXXOU010000003.1, read as the reverse complement.
TGAACTTCTCTTTTTTCTTCCTGACTAAAGTGTCTGATTGCAACCAGAAGTCTGCAATGAAGTGCACAGACACGAATAATACATAAACCTCTAACATAGTGCAATATCCTTTATTGTTTCATATATGAATATACAATCTCTATTGGTTGTAAATACCAAATACAACCTTCAGAGGTTGTTATTTATTGCTCAAAAACTTTCATAAACTCCTGAATGTCTTCCCAATGCAGCTTGTCCAAAACTTTTGAAATAGCTTGCTGTGAAACAGTCTTTGTTGGAGTCTTTTCACTCTTAATTTTCCTACTAATATCCGATTGGGATAGTCCTAATAAAGCATGCATAAAAATAGTATTTTGCTTCTGTGTTTGCTTCTGAACTAAAAGATCGAGGAATCTAATACTTGAACCTAGATGATTTTTAGCAGAGTTATATGAAAGTAGATGGTTCTTTCTCATATCATCAAGTCCTTGACCGGAAAGGTTAAAAGCAGCACCTGTTGATGAACTAATGTTCTTTTCATCTAAGAAGTCAACTGTCCCTACTCCAATCGAGACTCTGGTATCAACTTTGAACTTGGATTTGAGAACTGACTTTATATACAAAGCCAAACGCAGAGCATACTTATACTTCTTTAGAGCAATCTGCCAACCATCCCCTCTATGGATTGAAACATTCTCAATCACAGATTTTGGGTAGTATCTATTAAACTCTGAAGGGATGTTCCTGATGCATGATTGAATCTCTTTCATGGACTCAGATGATAACTGAGTTGACTTTACTATATCTCCGGTTAAAACTGCAATGCGACGCAAATTGCACCTCCATTATTTAATCAGTAGAATAATTACTTAGCAACACTCTTTGTCAATAAAATATGCAATATTATGGATTTAACCGACTTGTCGGTTTGTCTTGTCACACAACTTCTGACTTGCACGAGAGCGAAACGCAATTCCGGTCACCTGTGTGAGTGCAACGAGCTTGGGGAAAAGGAATTGTGGCTTTTCACTGAAGAATTAGCTCGCGTCCAAAGGAGCTTGCGACTTCGACGCTAAGCGAAACTTGCCACTTCTCGCATGGAGTCGTACTCCCTTTGGTCGTATGGACTCGTGCTACAGCCCTCGGACTTGCGTTGCAGCGATAGCGTGACGCGAGAACGAAACTGCCACTCTTCGCCATAAGACTACCGGAATTAGCGAGTCACACTCCGTTGCAACTCACTTCTTCCTTCTTGTAGTGCAAGTGTCCTCACTTGCTGCACATAGCTCGTAAGAGCTATAGGTTTACCGCATTTCCCCGAGCTCGTAAACTCGCAATGGTGACAGCTACAGTCTTCGGACTTGCGTTGCAGAGTCAGTGTGACGCGAGAACGAAATCTGCTTCGAATGACGGAATTAGCGACTCACACTCCGTTGCAACTCACTTCTTCCTACTTCACTACCATCAATCTACCAATTGCTTCTTCCCCCTCACAACTTACTTTATAGAAATATATCCCTATGCTACTACCTTTCGATTATTATCCTTGCAATCCCAAATCTTGGAATAATGCTCCCCTGTTTGCTTATCCTTGGATGATAAGCCTGCACTTCTTACAAGCTGTGAAAAACTCTGAGTAATCTTCAGATCCCTTACCTTCTGCCCTTTGATATTGTATATCTCTAACATAGGCTTCTCAATCGGCTTCTTTGGAAGTGTGAATTCTATGAATGCTACCTTACCGTTACTGCCATTTGGAGTAACAGGATTAGGAAAATGAGAAACTTGTATCGTTGCAGGTGGTGCTAGAGCTGTTTCATCACTATTAGGAGTTGGATTATACTCATATGCTCCCATATCTATTATATTATCCCATACTCTCGGGTTCCCTGCAATATCTACTGTTGGCAAGTTCATACCAAGTGTATCCGGTGTTCCAGCATTCACGCATGGTGAACCTTGTGTAAGTTGCACCCATTTTATATCTTCAAGCCCCACATCTCCATGTACATCACCTCGGAACAAAGGGTCTGTATCAATGTTGTGACTTCCCCATACTAAAGTGTTGTTAGAATCATAAGTACCATATACTCCCGATTCTCCACCACGAATAAGATTATAATCTGCATCTATATAAGAGTATAAAGGATATGATTCTACAGAAGATGGCACCCATATGTTTATTTCTGACCCTGCATCAGGATTATAAATAATACTATTTCTTAAGTTAAAACCTCCAGCTAGCCTCAATATACCGGTAGGTCCTGTATTATTAGCAATGGAGATATTATTAAGGTTGCTTTGATTAAATCTTTTAGTAAAAATAACAAGTGGATTATTGGCATTTGTTGATGTATTGTTATAAACTAATAGATTAGACATACTGAAGTCATTATTCTCAGCAAGTGGTTCAGAGTTACCATATTGAACTAATACACCGGGAAAAGACTGAAGATTATTAGAAACAATAATATTGTTAGCATTAACTGAGCTACCTGAAAGATGAAATGCTGATGCAAGACCTTCATTAGCTGTTTTTCTGTTATTATTGACAATAATGTTGTTCAGATTAGCAATACTATCATTCATATAGACACATATGAACTCTCCATTAAATCCTGTAATATCATGGAAACAGCAGTTAAATATATCTATGTCGCTAGATCGAAGCACGTATATCCCGGGTTTATTTGCGTGCGATTCACCAAAATCAATATCACTAACAACAATATTTTCACTCCTTGAAACTAATAAAGTGTACTCATCTTCTACATCGTTTCTCAACATTTGAAAATTACCAACTTCAACATTTGCAGCATATCGAATAGCAATTGTGTTAAGATTCCATTCATCTCCAATAGTTACCTCAGTGGGTTCATTACCGGTTCCTAAGAGTTTAGTATTTGATTGAACTGCAATTGGAAAGATTTGATTATTTAGCTCTTCACTATATGTCCCGGGTAGAATAAATACAGTATTTGGATTCTGCTCATTAGGTTGTATCAACCTTGTAGCAAATGCAATAGTTTGTAGTGCTGTTTCAGGTGTTAATCCATCATTGCTATCATCCCCCAATTCTGAGACATAAAGATCCGCATCTATTCTACTTAAGTAACTATGTTGATTTGTTATTGTAGGAGGTGTAGGGTACGAATTATAAAAGTAAGAAACAAAAAAACCATCAGGAGTTGTTAAATCTACACTCAATGTATCTAAAGCAATATCGTTACTTGTAGAGTTGTATAGATAAACATCCTGAACATCACCATAATTGTTATAGATACTGTTTAGATTAACAGGATCGAAATAAACAGTAGAACCATATAGACCAACACCTCCACCTTCATGTAGGGCATTGTTGTTCTTAATTATATTACCGGAAAGAGTTAAATTGCTTAAACTTCCTGTACTTATTCCTCCACCAGTTATAGCATTATTGTTATGAATCAAGCAATTAGAAACCGTCAAAGTACTTGCTCTCTTTTGAAAAACTCCACCACCAAATCTACTTGATTGAGATCCAATACCATTTGTTAATGTAAACCCATTAAGCACAGCATTTTCCTCATAATCAATCGCAACTACACAACTTGATTGCTGATTCCCATCAATAATAGTTGACTCCACAATACTCCAATCAGGGTTATTTATGTAGTTACTTGTTATCGTTATACTTTTTCCACAAAAGTCGACATTCTCAAAGTATCTACCTGGATGAACCAAGATTGTATCACCATCAGCAGCACAATCTACTGCTGTTTGGATAGATGTTAAATCTTGAGAGCTATCTAAGGAAACAGTAATAGTGTTTGCCCAGATAGCAATTTTTACAACGAAAATTATATATAGAACCAACAATAGTTTCTTCATAGCACCTGCTTTGTTATTACTGGGAACGCAGACATCCCTGTCCGTATTCTTTGCAGGCAAGATGCCTGCGCTCCTAAAAATGGGCAGGACACGCCTGCCCATATTAATATCTAATCAACCATTTAGAAGGTCAAAAGACCATTCTAAAAGTTTATTTGAGTAGCATCATTTTCTTTGTCAAGGAATCGTTGAACCCCTTCAGGGTTCGAAAGGTTTTTTGTGGATACATGACCCCGGGTTCACGAAACCCGGAGCTATTCATATTCAGCCTATATAGGGCTAGAAAGTAGTGTTAGTATCCCCACTTGCACATAGCTCGAAGAGCTTGCTTAGCCTTAAAAAGGCGTCAGTTCAATAGCCACATGCCTTGGCATGTGGTAAATGTAAGTAAAGAAGAAGTAGCCCTTAAGGGGCGTAAGAATAACATGTTGGGTAATCCGACGCCACTTCATGGCTAATCTATGACCGTGATATTTAACCCCGGGTTCGCAAAACCCGGAACTATTCATATTCAGCCTATATAGGGCTAGAAAGTAGTGCTAGTGTCCCCACTTGTACATATCTCGAAGAGCTTGTTTAGCCTTAAAGAGGCGTCAGTTCAATAGCCACATGCCTTGGCATGTGGTAAATGTAAGTAAAGAAGAAGTAGCCCTTAAGGGGCGTAAGAATAACATGTTGGGTAATCCGACGCCACTTCATGGCTAATCTATGGCCGTGATATTTAACCCCGGGTTCGCAAAACCCGGAGCTATTCATATTCAGCCTATATAGGGCTAGAAAGTAGTGTTAGTATCCTCACTTGCACATAGCTCGAAGAGCTTGCTTAGCCTTAAAAAGGCGTCAGTTCAATAGCCACATGCCTTGGCATGTGGTAAATGTAAGTAAAGAAGAAGTAGCCCTTAAGGGGCGTAAGAATAACATGTTGGGTAATCCGACGCCACTTCATGGCTAATCTATGACCGTGATATTTAACCCCGGGTTCGCAAAACCCGGAACTATTCATACTCAGCCTCTATAGGCATAAATTGATTGTAAACTATATTCTTTAGCGATGGATGGTTTAAATAACAGTCCTTACAACCTCCACTCCCAAGTTAGGCACTGGAGCAATAGATATATAATCCCTATAAGTTCCCTATATGAATATATAGGAATCTTATAAGTTGGATTTTGGATGAATATTATCTTCATATCTTTATTGCTCCAGGGAGAATCGGGATAAAAAAGCGATCATTGTGGCACATTTAACTTCTTTTCACCCTCATCTCCCGGCAGTAATTCCTGTGAGACACTTGAGAAACCCTTGTGAAACACTTGGGTAATCCTTGGGTTAACTACCAAGAAGTAACCAATTTATTAATAAGTTAAAATTTAGTTGAAAGCACTTATTACTGCTGAGAGTAGAGAGATGGGTAAAAGTAGATTTGTCTGAATAAGGTATATGTTACTTCGAAGAAGTATAAGTTCATTAGCCACATCAGATTGTAGACAAACCTTCTATATCTAAACAGTAAATGCATTTCCTAAAGAATTGAAGGAAATCTTGTAAAAAGTTTTTCCGCGAAATCAGTGGCTACCTACTGAGTACTTGTATCGTAGTAAAAGTATAATGCTTTAAATCAGCTTATAATCAAACTGGAAAAAGGAATTAATTCACTAGCCTAAAAAAGATTTGACAGTAAATACAGTGTCGAACCTATTTGGCGAAATAGGATTTAAGAAATCAATATAAAAACAGGAGGAAACGATGGGAATCGTACCAAAACCCTACAATGAACCTATAATGCCGTATGCCCCGGGCAATCCTGAAACACTCAAACTTAAAGAGACTTTAGACAAAATGTCTAAGGAAAAAATCGAAATCCCATTGATTATCGGTGGAAAAGAGGTAAAGACCGGTAATATGGGTAAATGTGTAGAACCACATAACCACAAAAACGTTATTGCTGAATATCATAAAGCAGGAAAAGCTGAAGTTGAAATGGCTATTGAAGCAGCTATGAAAGCTAAAGTTGAATGGGAGAAAACTCCTTATACAATGCGTGCTGCTATCTTCTTAAAAGCAGCTGAACTTCTTGCTACTAAGTATCGTTTCATCGTTAATGCTGCGACTATGCTTAACCAGTCTAAGAATCCTTTCCAGGCTGAAATTGACAGTGCTTGCGAACTTGCAGACTTCTGGCGTTTCAATGCTTATTATATGGAAGAGATTTATGAAGATCAAGCTCTTATCAATCCTAAAGGAATGTGGAACCGTTTAGAGTTCCGTCCACTCGAAGGATTCGTATTTGCTGTGACTCCATTTAACTTTACATCAATCGCAGGTAACCTTCCAACAGCTCCTGCTATCATGGGTAATGTTGCTCTTTGGAAACCTGCTTCAACATCTGTTTATTCAGGCTACTATTTAATGAAGCTTCTCCAGGAAGCCGGTGTTCCAGATGGTGTTATCAACTTCTTACCTGGTTCAGGTAGTCAAGTTGGTGATCCTGTTATGTCTAACGAGCATTTTGCAGGTATCCATTTCACAGGTTCAACTGAAGTTTTCCAGAACATGTGGAAATTCATTGGTGACAACATCCATAAATATCGTTCATACCCAAGAATCGTTGGTGAGACCGGTGGTAAAGACTTCATCTTTGCTCATAAATCAGCACAGGCTCGTCCTCTTGCTATCGCAGCTCTTCGTGGTGCTTTCGAGTATCAGGGACAGAAATGCTCAGCTGCATCAAGAATGTATATTCCAACCTCTCTTTGGGATGAATTCATGGCAGAACTTACACCTGAACTTAAAACAGTGAAAATGGGTTCAGTACATGACTTCAGTAACTTCGTTAATGCTGTTATCGATAAGAACAGTTTCGACAACTGTGTTTCTTACATTGAGCATGCAAAAGCTGCTGATGATGCTGAAATCGTTTACGGTGGTCAGTATGATGATAGCGTTGGTTACTTCGTACAACCAACTGTAATTAAAACATCTAACCCTAAATTCAAATCAATGGAAGAAGAGATCTTTGGACCTATCCTTACTATCTACGTTTACGAAGATGAGAAGTATGAAGAAACTCTTAAGATTTGTGATGAGACTTCTCCTTATGCACTTACAGGTGCAATCTGGGGACAAGACAGATACGCTGTTCAAAAGGGTATCGATGCTCTTACTCATACAGCCGGTAACTTCTATATCAACGACAAACCAACCGGTGCAGTTGTTGGTCAGCAGCCATTCGGTGGTGCTCGTGGTTCAGGTACAAATGATAAAGCAGGTTCTTCACTCAACCTTATGCGTTGGGTTTCTGTTAGAACTATCAAAGAAACTTTCGTACCACCAACAGACTATCGCTATCCTTTCATGGGATAAGATAATAGATAATATGAAAAGGGTAGCAGAGATGCTACCCTTTTCTAAATCAATTTCTAAATCCCTGTCACCAGTGCGAATTTATGAGCTTGGGGAATTGGGATTTAGCAAGAAAGTTCTAGTCCAATAAATATCCTTTTGTGCTTACTTCATCCAGATACTGCTCATAATCAGTTAACGTTTTAGCATAATTATCCATCTCAAATGGGAAAAACTCTTTTAATATTGCTGATTGTAAAGATCCAGATCGTTTGTTCACATATTCTAAGTAGTTTGAATAGGGCCAATCATTAATATCCTTAACAATCCCGGCTTTGACTGGATTATAATGAATGTATCTGATAACTTGTAATAGGTAAGTATCTTTAGCAATACGTTTACTCTGTAACTTAGATTCGAATAATTTTCCTTGAATATTGTACTTTGAATTATAATGCATAGCATAGGACATGATAGTTCTATTAAATATCCTATAAGAAGGAATATTGCCTTTCTGAAGAAGACAAAAGTGAAAGTGGTTTGGCATTAAGCAATATGCTAATACATCGCAGGGAATGGAGTTCAGATTCTTCTTAAATACTTTCAATAGATAAATATAGTCGTCTGTCTCATGAAATAAAAGCTTGTTTCTGGGAGTTCTATTATAGAAGTGAAAAATGTTTCCTTCCACATATTCGTTTTTCTTACATTGCATTATAACACCTCTTCGATTTACGCATTTCCCCGAACTCCCATTCGGTCGTAATGGTGACTGCTTAGATCTTAAAACTTAATCCCCAAATTAACATTAAACAAAATCAGCTGCATACCAATATCAGCATCAAGAAAGATGAAAATTCCATCATCGATTTCCCATTGGTAACCACCACCGACGGCTAGTTTTATCATTGATGCATAGTTCAAGTCTTCATCATCAATGTCCCATTTGTATCGAAACACTTGTGCTCCAAAAATAATCTTCGTATAAAAGTTATTCTCACGGATAAACAGCTTTTCCCAATATACACTAGCTATATAAGATTTCTCTTTTTGATAATTAGGAGCAAACAGACAACTAGCCATGAGATAATTCTCTCGTGATTTAAGACTATTCACTTTGAGTTTGTATCCAAAAGCCGGACCATGTGCAATTGAATTCTGATAGGAGAGTTTGAATGTTGGTTCTTCCCATGCTAAAAGGAATGTGATTGATGATATAAGAGTAATTATCATAATAAATCTTTTCATTAGAATTTAACTCCTAACTTTGCATTCAAAGTATAATACTGAAAGCCACCATTGACCTCTGTGAAGATGAATATCCCGTCATCGATTGGGAATAAGTAACCTAATCCGGCAGTTAGTTTAAGGTATACATCGCCAATCATACGTTCACTATTGATGTAATCGTCAAGTTTGTATAACAAGCCAATTGAATAGCTAGAGTAAAAATTGTTATCATAGATACTGGAAATTTCTGTGTAGAGACTCATCATCGATTTGTAGTCCAATCCGCTTTCTTCAGCAAAGAAGTAATCAGCACACAAAAAGACTTCTTTGTTCTCTCGCTTAGAATGGGGCATTTTCAGACCTGCTGATATTCCATTACTCATTGAATATACATATCCGAATTTATAAGATGTACTTTCCCACGCAAAGCATGTACATGCAGCTAAAACTAAGAAGATTACTAAAAAATACTTCATTAAAATTTCATCCCTATGTTAATGTTAAATATATGATACTGTATACCGATATCAAAGTCAGTTAACAGATATACCCCTTCATCAAGTTTGAATTGATAACCAGCACCAACTGCTAATTTGGGAATTACCACATAGTCAGCTTCCTCATCATCAAAGTTAATGAATGGTTCTATTTTGGTGTATTCAATTCCCATACAATACTTACCATATGCGTTATTAGCACGTATGAAATGCTTCTCTGCAAATAGAGAGATAAGATGATTATCTCTTTTTTTATCGAAGAAGGGAGCTTTACCGGCAAGAACAATGTATACTTCTCTCTCAGGATCTGTTTCATGACTGATTTTGTATCCAAATGTGCCACCGAAATATTCATAATCACCATATGCACCGAATTTGACAGATGTGCTTTCCCATGCAAAACATGTGCTTACTAATATTATAAAAACAAGTACCAGAAAATACTTCATTAAAACTTCATCCCTAGATTTATGTTTGCCATGTAATATTGAATTCCAAAATCTAAGTCTGAAAATAGATAGATTCCTTCATCAATTTTTATTTGATATCCGACACCAATTGCTAGTTTAGGTAAGAAAATCCGATTCAAGTCATCGCTATCAAAAGACCAATCTTCAAACTCGACGTATTCAACTCCCAGGCAGTATTTACCATACGAATTGTCGTTGTAAATAAAGTGCTTCTCTGCGAATAAGGAGACTAAAAACCCTTTCTCGCCTTCATCTATAAACGGTGCTTTTGCTCCAGCTACAACGTACAACTGTCGTGTTAAGTTTTGCTCATTACTAACTCTAACTCCTAAAGTAGCACCTTGTTGTAAAAGATCAGTTTGAGCTGCGACTTTGAATAGGGGTGATTCAAAACAAAAAAGTGAAGAAACCATTAGTGTGAAACAGAAAACTAACAGACATACTTTCATAATAATCTCCCATACATTAAAACCTATCAATATTTTCATAACAAATATATATGTCTGATTTTTTACTGTAAACCTTTTTTTCAATTTGATCAGTGTTTTGTTGATAATAATGATGGAAATTGCATAGATTTTGAATTCATGACTGTGTTTGATAACTGCATGATGCTTCAATGTCAATATCTAAATTAGACCCTAGTTCAGCGCTATATAATACTATCCACTCTTATCATCACAAAGTTTTAACTTTTATTCTTGACATGCTCCGAGCAGTTTAAATTTATGTATTCATCTTGCGCCCATAGCTCAATTGGATAGAGCGTCTGACTACGGATCAGAAGGTTAGGGGTTCGACTCCTCTTGGGCGTGCCAGATTTTTGGGAACCTTATGGTTCCCTTTTTTGATTTATGAAACAAAGGGCAATTTATAGATACTCAATGTAACTTTCGAAGTTATTCTCCAAACAACAATCCAAATGCTACACCAAAAACAATAATTGTAAATCCAATAGATAGAAGAGATAAGATGAATGCTAAAGTGGTCTTTAGGGTTCTGGTAAATCTATTACCTTCAAAGAACTGACCTAATGCCCAGATTGGATATACGATGCCAATTAGTCCGGCAAGTTGCATAATGTTGCTATTAATCAAACTTGCAAAAATACCAAAGATAGAGTAAATGACCATTACATAAGCAGAAGTGTATGCAAAGGCTACAAGACATTCAAAATAGTTATAACCTCTATTTTTGAAGACAGTCTTTAACCAAAAGGCATTTACGATTGCTAAGAATAGGTTCATGTAACCGTAGTTACTATTAATCCAGATTAAGAGAGAATTGACTATAGCTGAATTATTCATATCAAACGAGATAATGTTGCTATCAAATGTAAAATATTGAGATACTAAAGTGTATAATAATGAACACAAGAACAGGAAGGTAATCGGCTTTAAAAGCATTGACCTGTCTTTCTTTATGTATGTTTTAACTGCTTTGCCGGGTCTGATGGTTAACTCTTTTAATGTGTAGAATAAACCCCCATTCAAATTTAGAACTTCCGCTAAACCGAAAAAGACGAACTCTTTATTTATACGTGCTATCTTAGCCGGAAAGCCACAATGAGAACAATAGTTATTCTCGACTTCGTTTCCACATTTGTTACATTGCATTACATACCTCTACCTCTAACAATCTAGAATTACCACGATTAGTAACAGAATCAAGTTTGTAAAGGATTTATACTGATAACAATGAAGGAATATATCTCTTGACTTTTAAGTTACCGGTTTAATCTTTCTGTATTAAGTAGGAGGTATGTTATATGGCACGGGGATTAAGCGATGCGTTTATGAACGATTTATTGAATGGTGATTTAATAACTTTACTTGAGTTTGTAAAAAACGATCATACTCTTGATTTCGAGATTATAACAAACTATGCTGATATTTATTATCGAGGAGGAAGAATTCTTGGTGTTCATCCAAAAAAGGCAGGATATACTTTTAAATTTGATCAAAAATATCTGAACAGTCTACCATCATCTTCAACCATAAATAAATCTAGAATTGAGAGTTACAAAAATGCTCAAGATTGGGAAAACTATTTCGCTAGCACTAAACAAGTTATGGATATGTTTTTCATTTCAAAAAGTAAATTAGAAAGAGAATTTCAACAATTGGTTGTAAGAGAAAACAACTACTCTTCGATTTCAAACGGTACAGATTACTTCATAATTGATATAGAGTATGACAATAGAAAGGGTGCCAAATTCGATATTGTTGCTTTAGAATGGGAATCAAAAGGAACAGCAAGAAAACTAACTAGTAATTACAAACCAAAACTAGTTGTGATTGAGATGAAATATGGAGATGGTGCTATTAGTGGAAACTCAGGAATACATAAACACATAAATGATTTTAACACTTTCAAACAAAATCAATCAGATGTAAGTGCATTTAAAAGTGAGATGATGGAAGTATTCAACCAGAAGAGGAAGCTTGGGTTAGTACATTTCTCTAAGGCTGGCAACTCAAATGAAGTAAAGTCCGTTCAAAATGACATAGAATTCGCATTACTAATAGCAAACCATGATCCTGATAGTACAAAACTAATAGACATTGTAAAAAATAGCATATGTGCAAACACAAGATTTTTCATGTCCAGTTTTATGGGGTATGGATTGCATAAAAAGTATTTATTAGACCATCCAACTTTTATGGCAAGATTATGGAATGAGAAACATGCACTTCAAAATACATAGAGGGACAAATGAGATTGGAGGTTCATGCGTTGAAGTGTGGACTGATAAAGCAGGAATTGTTATTGATTTAGGATTGCCATTGGTGAACCCTGATAAATCTCAGTTCAACAGCTCCATCCTTAAAGATAAAAGCAGTGATGAATTGATTGTGATGGGAGTGATACCATCTATAAAAGGTTTAGAAACAGGTGAATATGAGATACTAATCTCACATGCTCATCAGGATCATTATGGATTACTGAATTACTTCAGTCGTAGATGTATAGTACATCTTGGACAGGCTACGCATGAAATAATTAAGCTGTCTGGAGTTTTTACACCAACTGAAGTGCAGATTCCCAATCATAACTACTTTGAGTCAGGTAAGAAATTCCAAGTTGGTGATATTGAAATCACACCCTACTTAATGGATCATTCTGCCTTTGATGCTTATGCTTTCTTGGTAGAAGCTGATGGGAAGAGTCTGTTTTATAGCGGAGACTTCAGATTACATGGTAGAAAGAGAAAGTCATTCGATTGGTTTAAACATAAATTTAATATGTCAGTGGATTACCTTCTCTTAGAGGGAACGACTATAGGTAATAATTCCCACCAATCCGTTACTGAAACAGATTTGGAAAGGCAGTTCCTGGATACTTTCAAAGGAACTAAAGGTATTCACGTAGTGTTTACCTCCGGACAGAATATAGATAGATTGGTTACCATTTTTAGAGCATGCCGTAAAGCCGGGAAGAAGTTGGTTATTGATTTTTATATCGCATCTCTTTTGAAAAAGCTTAAACAGTATGCAAAGCTACCATATCCGTCTAAGGATTTCAATGAGATTAAAGTGTTCTTTCCAAAGTTTATTAGCGACAGAGCTGTTAAGGGTGGGAATGCTAATTTATTATACCAATTCAAGCCTTTCAAATATGATAAAGAAGCGATTACTAAAGATTGTGATAATGTTGTAATAATACTTAGACCAAGTATGTTTAAGTTTGTCCAAACTGCAATAGATACAGGTAAGGGCACAATAATATATTCTATGTGGAAAGGATATTTGAAAGATAAGAAAACAGCTGACTTTGTCCAGAAATTTAAAGATTCAGGATTCAATTACAAGTATATTCATACAAGTGGACATGCAGATTTAATTGCATTAGTTGAAATGGTAGAAACGGTTAACCCGAAGCATATTGTCCCAATCCATACATTCGCAAAATCTTCATATAAAGATCAATTCCGTAATCGGGCAGTGCAGATAATTGAAGATGGAGTGACCATAACTGTATAGATATTAACTTTATACATTACTTCTGCTTAATTACTCCTTAATTTTCCTTTAAAGAGTTTGACAATATTCATGCAAAGAGCATAAAGAATTCAAATATCTTACTGGAGTTTACTAGATGTCTTTCGTCCATTTGCACAATCATACGCAATACTCCCTTTTAGACGGTGCCTGTCGTGTTGATAGGATTGCCAAAAAAGCCAAAGAGCTTGGAATGCCTGCTGTTGCCATGACTGATCATGGTAATATGTATGGAACTATAGATTTTTACAATACTTGCATGAAAAACGAGATTAAGCCAATTATTGGTTTAGAAGCATACGTTATTAACGGTGATGTGCATGAGGAAGCTTCTAAGAAACTTAAACGTCATCACATCGTACTGTTAGCTAAAAATGAAGAAGGCTATAAGAATCTGATTAAGCTCTCATCCTTTTCATACACAGATGGTTTTTACTATAAACCAAGAATTGATAAGAAGAGACTTAGAGAACATGCAAAAGGTATTATTTGCTTAACTGCATGTATCCAGGGAGATGTACCCTATTCAATTTTGCAAGGTGATATAGAACAAGCAGAAGCTCATATAATAGATTACAAAGAGATGTTCGGTGAGGACTTCTATATTGAGCTCCAAGCACACGGACTTTCTGAAGAGAAGAAAGTGATGCCACAGCTAATTGAACTTGCTCGTAAAACAGAAACCCCAATGGTTGTTACAAATGACTGTCATTACATCGATAAAGCAGACTGGGAATCGCATGATGTAATGCTTGCAATGCAGGAATCTAAGACAGTCAATGATCCTAACAGATTGAAATATGAGACTACAGAGCTTTACTTTAAAAGCGAAGAGGAGATGCGAAAGCTTTTTCCTGATGTACCTGATGCCTATGAAAATACAGTAAAGATTGCAGAAAAAGTAAATCTTCAACTCAATTATGATGAATTTCTCTTTCCTAAAACAGATGTTCCTGCTGAGTTCAATGAAAACACAGATGATTATATAAGGCACTTAGTTTATGCAGGCGCAAAAGAACGTTATGAGGAGTTAACTCCGGAAGTAACAGAACGCATAGACTTTGAGCTTGGGATTATCAGTAAAATGGGATACAATGCCTACTTCCTAGTTGTGAAAGACTTCATTGACGCTGCCAGAGCTCAGGACGTTCCTGTTGGTCCCGGTCGTGGTTCAGCTGCCGGTTCTATTGTTGCTTATTGCCTGGATATTACAAGACTTGATCCTTTGAAATATGGGCTACTCTTTGAAAGATTCCTTGATCTTAAACGTGTAGGAATGCCCGATATCGATATCGATTTCTGTGCCGAAGGACGTGCAAAGATTATTGACTATGTTGTACAGAAGTATGGCAGAAAGAGTGTATCACAGATTATTACATTTGGAACACTTAAGGCAAAATCAGTAATCAAAGACATTGCCAGGGCTCTTGAAGTAACTGTTGCTGAAGCTAATACGATGACAAAACTCATTCCCGATGGCCCCAAAGTTACTTTGGAAAAGGCATTAGATAAATCTCCTGAGTTTAAAAATCTAATGGAAAGCAATGACCTTTATCGCAGCATATTGAGACATGGAATGGTATTGGAAGGATTGGTGCGTCAAACAGGTATCCATGCGGCAGGGGTTGTGATTGGACCTGATGACCTAAGTAATTTCGTACCGCTTGCTGTAACTCAACAGAAGGATGGAGAGAAGAGTATTCTTGTACAATATGAGGGTAAATGGCTTGATGATCTGAAGATGTTAAAGATGGACTTTCTAGGTCTAAAGACACTTACCGTCATTGATAAAGCTCTAAAGATGCTAAAAGCAAATAGTGGCATTGAAATCGACATAAACAACATCTCACTTGAAGATAAACCGACATATGACCTGCTATCTGAAGGTCTTACAGGTGGTGTTTTCCAGTATGAATCAAAAGGTATGCAAAGATATCTTCGTGAACTGAAACCGAATGTGTTTGAAGACCTTATAGCGATGGTTGCATTGTACAGACCTGGTCCGATGGACAATATCCCATCTTTCATTAAGCGTAAGTTTGGTCAGGAACCAATAACCTATGAGCATCATTCAATGGAAGAAGTTCTCAAAGAGACTTATGGTGTTACTGTTTATCAGGAACAGGTGATGCAACTCTCAAAGATTATGGCTAACTTCTCAAGTGCAGAAGCGGGAACTCTTAGAAAAGCTATCTCAAAGAAGAAAGCAAAGATGCTGGCTGATATGTATAACTTATTCTTGAAAGGTTGTACAGAAAATGGTATTGAGAGAAAAATAATAGATAAGGTTTGGGAAGATTGGAAAACCTTTGCAAACTATGCTTTCAATAAATCGCACGCCGCGTGTTACGCTTATGTTGCTTATCAAACAGCTTACTTAAAAGCTCATTATCCTGTTGAGTTCATGGCAGCTAACCTCTCAATGTCTGAGAATCCAGAAGACATTACTAAGTTCCTTGAAGAGTGCCGTAACATGAAAATAGAAGTTATCACTCCACATATCAATCTATCTGAACGTGATTTTAGTGTGAAGGATAGTAAGATACTTTTTGGATTCAAAGGCATTAAGAATGTTGGTGCAGCAGCTATCAGAACTATTATTAAGGAACGTGAAGCTAATGGACCATACAAATGTATGTATGATTTAATGGGACGTTGTGATTCATCATCAGTAAATAAAACCGTTTTAGAGAGTTTAATCTCTGCAGGTGCTCTAGATTCTTTTGAAGGAAATAGAGCTTCTCACTTTGCTTCAGTTGAAATGGCCGTTAACTATTCAGCCCAAGCCATGAAGGATAAGCGTGGTGGTCAGATGACACTTTTCGATATGCTTGGTGATGATGAGGATGATGATAATGATTACTTCCCGGAGTTGACAATTGTGGAAGAATGGAGCTATATGGAGAGACTTGAGAATGAAAAAAACGTTCTTGGGTTCTATCTTTCCGGACACCCGTTGTTCGAGTATGAGTATGTGATTGAGCATTTCTCCAACACATTTTCTAACAGCATCAGTGAAGGTCATGTACCAAATTCTATTAGAATTGTTGGTATAGTTTCATCTAATCAGAGAAAGAAATCCAGAAAGGGGAACATCTTTGGAATAGTAGCACTAGAAGATATGCACGGTAAGTTTGAAGTATCTCTATTCGGTAAAGATTTCGACCAATACTCCGATAAATTGAATGTTGGAGACATTGTATTTGTAAAAGGATTTAACTCTTCCTATGAAGGAGACAAACTATTAAAGATTAAGCCCAAACAGATAGTGCCAATTGATAAAGTACTGAGTTCAAACAGTGGAGAAATTTGGGTTACAATTGATGAGGATAGACTTGATGATAGTTTAGCAAATCACTTCATGAAAATGCACAATGACTCTGGTAGTTTTAAGTTTATTATTGATACTGTTTCTAAGGAGTTTGGAACCTTGCGTCTTACACCAAAGAACCTAAAGATAAACCTTACTAAGAATGTTATTGACAAATTGAATGATTTAAGCACAAAATTATCTCTGAAGTTTGAAGAATAATATGACAATAATGAAGAAGTTACTAATATGTGCTTTCTTATTAGGATTATCTCTTTTATCTGCTCAGTCGCTAAAGGTAGATAATTTAGGAACTTATCAGCGGATAATCCTGTATCTCGACGGTGGTTTTATAAACTTTCCGAACGGGGGCCCTGTCTCTGAAAACGCTATATCAGTTACTATTGATGACAGAGAACAGAACATAGCATACAGAGATTATCAAGAGTTTTCTGTGACAAAGAATGGTTTTAATAAGCAAGAAGCATTTATTCATACTTTTTATACTTCTCTCTCTCAGGATAAGTACTTACTCTACTTTACTGTTT
The DNA here is from genome assembly GCA_963677495.2 of Cloacimonadales bacterium (SeqCode). GTDB lineage: Bacteria > Cloacimonadota > Cloacimonadia > Cloacimonadales > JAFGVF01 > Zophobacter. Next base: position 67,271 of record CAXXOU010000003.1, on the reverse strand, counting down.
TCAACGATGAACTTGGTAGCAGATATAAAAACAGTATATCTTTTGAGGTTGGTGAAGTCACAGATTTTGCTCCTCCCATTATTGTTAACAACGATACACATCAAATCATAGATGATATTAGCAAACTAGCAACAATGGAAAACCTTTCTTTCAATATTGCTTTCAGCAAAATTCCTCAGAGTTTAAACCTCATATGTGATAACGAGCTTACACAATCAATAAAACCGGATACACTGATATCTTTTACACCAAAACCTGATTGTTTGATGAAGTTAAGACAAACGAGTCGATTCTCATGGATTACAGATGGTATTGAACATCAGTCCAAGATAGGGAACGAGCAAATTTATGTCCTGTATTCCGGTCGTTATTCCTGGAAGCATAAACTTGAGCAGTTGAGATATGTTACGACTCAAAGGCAATGGAAACAGCTCAGAAAGCTAAAAAAAGATGAGGACATAGAAGCCGGAATTAATAAATTCTGGGATGCATACAGTGAATCAAACAATGGCTCTGAGACTATGCGCTCAATTTTTTATAAACGAATTATTGAGGCTGACAGACGATTTTCATTTAGAAATTATAAACGTGGTTGGATGACCGACCGAGGTAGGATATTAATTAAATACGGAGAGCCTGATGAGATTGTTCATGAGCCTTTACCTCTTGAGACAAGGCCGTACATCATCTGGTATTATTACACCCTAAGCAAGAATTTCCTCTTTCAGGATTTAAAAGGATTTGGTGATTATGAACTTAAAAATACCCAAGATGAAGATTAGCTTCATCATCTTATTACTATTTGTTTCAGTATCAGCTTTGTTTGCTGATTCTTTCCCAATGCAGATTGAGCTTGTTCGTTCTTTTGATGCAGATAACAAAACAGGCTACGATATAAACTTCTTTATACCGTATAGCTCTATAACCTTCGAGAAAGGTGAACAGTACTTTGTTTCTGAAGTCTATCTTGATTTCAGCATTAAAAAAGCGGATAAAGTAATATACAATGATGTGAACACTTTCCAAATTGCTGTTTCTAATGAACCTGACACAAAGTCTGATTCTAAGGGATACCTTGATAAATTACACTACTCTTTTGACAAAAAGGATATCTCTTTTGTACTTGAGTTTGTTGATTCAATTACAAACAATTCATTCCTCTGGGAAGTTGATCTGAGCTCATTACCTGAAGATGCACAAGTAGGTGATATGGAGATTTCATCTAACGTAATTCCTGCAAAAAGTGAGTACTTAAAGAAATTCCAGCGTGATGGCTTTACTTACAGGGTAGAACCGGCTCATATTATTAATTTAGAGGAAACTGATAACGCCTATTTGTATTTCAGTAGAAAGCCTGGATTTAGTGTTGATGACTTAAAGCTTAAGATACTTAAGAAAGATGAGCTATTCGAAACAGTAGAATTAGAGCTTGATCCCAATGGCTCATTTCCAATAGACTTCAAGAAGTTTCCGGTTGGATATTATGACATACAACTTATTGATAAAGATGATAAGGTATTATCAGAAAGCTACGTAGTTTTAAAGAAACTAACCAGTGATGTATACAATGTATTCTCAAAACTGGAAGATGAATACACATTGATGAAGTATTATGGAAATAGTAACACAATATCACGATGGAACAGATTGAGCTCTGATATGGCAAAGAAGAGATTTGCAACAAAGTTTTGGACTCATATGGCAATGGAAAAAGAGATGGAGATAGAGGACTACATCCAGATGCTAAGAGTAAAAGTAAATGAAGCTTCTGCTTATGACTATCGTTTTAAAAAGGGATGGGAAACAGATAGAGGTAGAGTATTCTTACGTAACGGAGCACCCGATATTGTTATAAACGGTAAAACACAATCAAATAACACTGCCTATACAAGAAAAGATTACCAAGTGTGGGAATATGCTGATAGTGAAAAAGGCGTTTATCTTTTCTTAGATATCCAGATGAATGGTAACTATAAATTTCTATACGCAACTCAAGATGACAAAGAGGTGATAGATCCAAACTGGAAAGATTATATGGGACCTGACTTCGATATCTATGATGCTGCACCTCAGGATACGAAATGGAAAGAAGAGGTAGAAGAAAATAGATTATGGGGACATCCGGACCCTAATCCTAGTAACTTCGATGAAAATGAGCTGGATGATTAAGCTATAATCTAGTAATAGTGATTTTTAACCCAAAACCTGTAACAATACAGGTTTTCTTTTTTCAGTCAAGTACCCTTATAATTTCAGTTCCTTATTACCCAAGAATTCCCCGTTAGCTTCCCGTTAGATACCCGTTAGCTTCCCATTATAACAGATGAGAATCGGATTGGCTTCAGATTGCAAATAGATGAAAGTCGGATTTTTATTAAGATAAAGCAATCAAACACTAGTCCACTCACGTCCACTAAGTCCACAAATCAGAACAACTGAAAGCAAAGTAATCATTCAGCAAATCACTTTAGCTGTATTATTTACCTCTCATTGCTCTATCATAATAAAGCAGAGAAAATTGCCCGAAACTGGTGAGTCTCTTGGGGCTCCCCTGAGCTAAATCATAAGAAACTGTTTGGGAAGTGGGCAGAAAAAGATGGAATTTCAATCCGAATTAAGATAGTCTGATGACAGGTTGATGTTTGATTCCTGACCACGGGTTGACCACGGGTAATCCACGGGTTAACCACGGCTCCCATGGTTTAGGCGTGGTTTATCCGTGGATAATGCGTGGTTTGATACTAGTTTTTTGCAGGAGTTCTATGGAAATGTCTAGAGCTGTGGATACATTAAGTCTAATTATTCATACTATGAATTGCGCAACCAAGAGCACCTACTATTTGAGGATTTTCAGGTGTTATAATATCTGTTTGCAACAGGTCTTGAAGAATATGTCTCATAGCCTTATTCAAGGCAACACCTCCGACAAAAGCTAGCTTATCCTTTAATCCAATGGTTTGAAGCTGGGAAATTGCACGTCTAACAATGGATTCATGAATACCCTTTGCAATGTCCTCTCGATTAATACCGTTTGAGAGAAGTGAGATAACCTCTGATTCAGCGAATACAGTGCACATGTTATTAACTTTAACAGTTGATTTTGCTTTTATGGCAGCATCTCCAAACATTGAGAGTTCATAATTTAGAGCATTAGCCATAATCTCCAAAAACCTTCCGGTGCCTGCAGCACATTTATCATTCATCACGAACTTCTTCATCCTTCCTTTGGAATCAAGAGATATAGCTTTTGTATCTTGTCCACCTATATCCAGTATTGTTCTACATTCAGGAAAGAGATGATGAATACCAAGTGAAAATGCTTTTATCTCTGTGATAATACTACAGTTCTCTTCATTATCAAAAAGATGGCGACCATAACCGGTTATGGTCAAGTGGTCAATATCATATGAACCGACCAGTCCCTCTTTAATGAACTTCTTATCGAATGTGTTTTTCATTACTTCTTGAGAAACAATTTCGTTATTCTCTACTAGCACAAGTTTGATTGTTCTTGATCCTATATCCAAACCACCAAATAACATATTTACTCCTAAAAGTTAGGTCTGCCGACATATAGTCGACAGACCAATTAGCCTATCAATCCTTAATTCTTTCAATAAATGCTTCAATACGTGTTTTCAACTGGCCAACATCTTCCTGGCTATAGTCAGTTACAATATTGAGAGTTGGGATATCATTCTTTTCAAGTTCCTCTTCAACACTTCTGCTCTCTATATCATAAGGCTGGCAGAACTGTAATGAGTAATGTACAACACCATCAGCATTATATTTTTTAACCATCTCTTTTATATGCTCTGTTCTTTCAACGTTTGGAGTAAAGATGGCACAATCGTTCTTGAAATATCTATCAACAATATTATCAACCAGCTGCTCAAGAGTATCTGCTTTTGATTCTGTAATGTTTCTTGCCCCACGCTCTCCGACACACGATTCTTCTCCTACAATTACAGCACCACTAGTTTCAATGATAGATGGAAGTTTCCAGTTTGGTACAGCCATTGGGCACCCGGAAACAATAAGTCTAGGCTTATCTGATTGGGAATCTGTTACTTTCTCTTCTAGAGTATCGCAGATCTTGTTTACTGAATCTGTAAATCTTAGAGGATCATCATAGAAAAAGACCTGATTGATTAGCAGTGCATCAAGTCCTGAGATAGGAGATGGGGACAGCTTTCTTAAGTTGTTTAGTCTAGCTAAAGCTTTACGTTTATTATTTACAGTCTCAATAGCTTTTGTAAGAGATTCAAGAGTTATTTTTTTACCTGATTTCTCTTCTAATAGCTGGATAAACTTGATATACTCAGCTTTGAGAAGAGCTTTACCGGAATCAGACTTTGTTTGTGGTAAATCCATAACATATAGTTTAGGCTCAAGTTTTGCAAATTCTTCATAAGCTTTCTTCTTACCATCACATGTGTTTTCTCCAACAATGATGTCAGAGGTTTCCATGTAGGGACAAACTTTAGTAAGTTTGAAACCAAATGCAGATTTGATTAAAGCACATGTGTTACGTGGAATATGTTGTTCAGCTAAATCAAAGCCAAACTCTGCACCTGCGCATAGACCTACAGACACGCCATCTACAGCTAGTATTAGTTCTTCAGGAACAAATACACAGAATGATCCAACAACAAGCTTACCTTGTTCTCTAGCATCATCAATCTCTTTAATCCTTAGTCCATGAACTTCAGACATAACAAAATCAAAGTACTCCATCCCTGCAGGACGGTTCTTTTGATTAAGGAATACACTCTCATACCCACTACCTAAGGCTGCGAGTAAAGCATCATGTGTTTCAAGATCTAAACCCAGTTTAGACCATAGGGGATAATAATTAGAAGACATTAGTCACCTCTCTTATATTTCGCACACCTGCGAAACATCATAAGAAATGACTAACTAACGCAGGGTTATGCTGTTAATTGTTTTGAATACAACCAAACTGGCTGTAGCTTAATTTGTCATTTTCAATAATAACGTTTGAACATCTGATGTTCTCCCTGCAAATATTTATTCATTGTAACTGACTTTTCAGTTAAACTTGGTTTATAGTCAATTACTTTTTCAGTTTTCTCTATTCGAGACTTCTGAAACTAGTTCTTGTTTAATTTAGATTCAAGCTCTTTGAGTTTATCTTTCAACTCTTTTATCCTAAACTCTCTACCAACAAACAGGTTGTTGTAACGCTCTAACTCCTTGTTCTTTTCCTCTAATTCATGAGTTCTGGCATGAACAATCTCTTCTAAGGAGTCTTTATATTTCTTTAATTCTAACTCTATTAATTTTCTCTCACTTATGTTTTGTGTGAAGCCAATTGCCTTTAATGGTTTTCCTATCTCATCAAAGAAAACTTCAGCCTTCTCTCTGACCCATTCCACATGATTATCAATAATAATTCTATGTTCTATGTCATAATCTTCACCTTGAAGAGCCTTATTCCATTTGTTACTAACATATTCAACATCTTCCGGATGTATTGTACTAAGAAATCTATCATAGTCAACTGGCTCCCCATATTTGACACCAAAGTTTTTATAGTTTTGCTCCGACCAAGTAATGACATTTGTTTCAGTGTCAATCTCCCAAACTCCTAATCTGCTAATTTCTTGTACTTTAGAGAGATTATCCTCATTTTTCTTGAGATCTTCTTCTATACGCTGAAGTTTGGCAATAAGACGAGCTTGTTGTAGGTTTTGATACGCTATCTTGGAAAGTTGTTGAGAAACTATAAATAGGGCTTTTGCTATTTTTTCAAACTGCTGTAGTTCCATTATTGGCACTTCTAAATAAGCTTTTATAAGCTCATCTTCATTAACTCCAATAACCTTACTATATTCAATAAGTCTTTCTTTATCAACATCTTTATCTCTAACTTGGCCGATGAGCCAATTAGCTAAGTGTTTTCCACCTACAGAAATATTCACACCGGCATCCCATAATCCGCATGATAAGCATTCAATTACGTTCGCTTTATCCTGGTTCATTTTACCAATATATGAATCAGAATGCTTGCATCTTTTAAACCCCTCTTCAGTTGATCTTATGATATCAGAACAAACTCTTCTAAAATTACTTGGCTTAGTTATGGGTTGTCCACAAGGATATGTTATAATAGAAGCAACCCCTGTAGAATCAGAAAAAATATCTTGAATCTGCTGTATATCATTAACATCGAATAGGGTCTGAAACTCTATGCTCTCGAGATTTTCCAAGGGAGTTGTTAATGCTTGGATATTCTTCTCCAATCTATTCTTACATTTAACCTGTTCAGATATATCTAAAACTATAGCTAAAATAGTTCTATCATCTTTATCCTTAGATTTTATTTCTTTAACATGAAGTCTTACCCAAATTGGAGAGCCATTTTTGTGTAAATAGCGTTTATCGATTGTAAAAGTATCAATAAGTCCTTTCTCAAGTTGCATAATACTCTCATCACTTAGATTTAAATCTTCCGGGTGAGTGATTTCTTTAAAGTTCCTATTGATTAGCTCATCTTTAGTGTAACCTAACATGTGAGCAAATTTATCATTAACTTCTTTAAAGTCCCCTTGTATATTAGTGTATATCATACCAACCAAGTTTTGATTGAATAGAGCATCATATTTGGTTTGATAGTTATCAATCATACTGTACCTCATATTAATTTATATAAAAATAGAATGTAGTTGCTTTGTTTAGTTCTGATTCTGCCCAGATTTTACCATTATGTTTTTGAATAATCCTATATGCAATTGCTAATCCAACTCCTGTACCTTCAAACTCTAGAAGAGAATGCAAACGTTCGAAAACACCAAAGATTTTGTGATGATACTTCATATCGAAACCAACACCATTATCTTTAATAAAATATACCACATGCTCATCTTTTATAAAAGAACCTATTTCTATTATTGGGAACTCAACCTTACTACTGTACTTTATTGCATTAGATATAAGGTTTTGCCATACTTGTTTAATTAAGACAATATCCCCCTTGGCTTGAGGAAGCTTATGCTTGATAAGTTTTAGTTTATCATTCTCACTAATCTTTGTAGCTAAATCGAGCTCTACTTCTACTACTTGATTCATATCTATAACCCTATTCTGTATCATCTTTCTACCTAGTTTAGAATAGTTGAGAAGGTCGTTTATTAAATCACTCATCATTGTAACATTATTGCAAACTATACTCATCAAGCGTTTTCCCTCTTCATCAAAGCTATTGCAATATTCTTCACTAAGAATCTTTGTGAATCCGTTTATAGCTCTTAAGGGTGATCTTAAATCGTGTGAAATAGTGTATGAGAAAGATTCTAATTCTTCATTCATTGCAACTAATTCCTCATTAGCCTTTACTAACTCGGACTGAGCTTCATTGACATCTTCAAGGAGATAAGTTAATGCGACCTGTGATTCTTTTAGGGAGTTTGTTTTTTCCTCAAGAGTTTTTGTTCGTTCAATAATCTGTTTTTGCAAGTCTTCTTGGTAAGTCTTCTGTTGAAGCTCATGTCTTTTTTTAGCAGTGATGTCAATTAATGCTCCTACAATAGCAATAACTTTCCCATCTTTTATTAAGGGTGTCTCTCTGACTTCTACCCAAACAATATTACCATCTTTATGTATCAGCTCCATTTCAAAGTATGGTTGTGCTATACCTGTTTCAATTGCTTTCTTTGTATGGATAATCGCCTCTTCATTTATGGGATTATCTGTTGTACACTTCGTTCCATTATTTAACGCATATTCTACTTCATAGCCCAAAAGATTTTTAATCTGTGGACTAACATAAGTTAGATTGAAGTTTGTATCATGCTGGTAGAACATATTTGAGCTATTGTGGACTATGTTTTCTAGAACATTATGTAAATCCTTTTCACTTTTCTTGGCTTCTTTCAAATCTGTAATGTTTACTGATACTCCAAGCACATATTTCTTGGATTCATCTTCTACGTCGAATGGTACCTTCAATGTTTTGAAATTGAATAATTTGTTATCCTTATGAGTCAGAGTCTCAAAGTATTCTAGCTTGCTACAATTTCCTGACAATATTTCCTCATTCGTACTTCTAAACCTTTTTACATCTTCATCTGATACAGGCTCTTCGCAGCTCTTACTGCCTTCAAGTTCTTCAACAGTAAGCCCAACAAAGTCAGCTACAGCCTTATTAACTAGTTTATATATCCCATCCGCATCCACAACATATATGAAATGTGGGACTAAGTTAATTATCTGTCTTAATTGTTTCTGTTGCTGCTCAACTTTCAGAGCTGCTTCCTTAATCTCAGTTATATCAAGAAAAGACAATACTATCTGCTCTTCAACTATTGACGCTGATATTGAAGCATAAACAACTGAACCATCTTTACAGTTAATCGGTTGTACAGAGGTTATTATCTCTTTCTTTCCTAACCTCACCTGATTAATATCATTTTCCCAAAGTTTTCTTACAGCTTTTCTCCTTTGAGTGTCGGGATATAATAATTCAAACCAGTCATTTATTGTTTCTAAATCACTTAATTGATAACCGGTTGTATTAATAAATGCTTTATTAAAGAACTCAAAATTACCATTAAAGTTTAGTGTGATCACTCCCATAGGAGAAAGGTTTAGCATTCGAGAAAGCCTTTCTTGATTCCGTTTATTCATTTGGCTCAACAGCTTTGATTTGGTATAATAATGTGAGACTATTAAGCCAAACACACCTAGCACAAATAGAACAGATATACGAATAAAGAGTTCTTGTCTCGGTATACCCAAAATAAGTGTTTGAATGAAATTCCCTTCGTAGAAAAAACAATCTAAGATTGCATCTAGTAACCAAAGGAATAAACCAACCAATAATGATAGGTAGAAAAATGTTAAGTTCAGTTTTTTCATGTTTCCCGCTGATTGCATGTGAGGTTAATCGTTTGCTTATACTTTCCTTGTTTATGATTTCATTTTGTGCATTAAGAAGTTAATTGTCAATCATTAAGTAGCATTTCTTCAAAATAAGCATAAGTTCTTCTAAAACAGAGTTTATCTCATTACTTTCTTATTAAATCTTGACACCCAATTTTCGAAATCAAATATTTGCAAAATGTTAATTTTTGATAACTTAACATGTTAGAGAGGAGGTTTATATGAAGAGATTGGGAATAGTTTTTATCCTATTTTTAATAACACAATTAGTTTTTGCTACAGGGGGGAACACCTATAGCACAGCAGTTGAGATTGAGAGTTTACCATTTTATGATACTGGTAACACAAACCATTTTTCAGTAACTAACACTGTTGGAAATACAGCAAAAGATGTCTTTTATTCAATTGCTCCAAGCATGGACTTAACCAATGTAGATATTGACCTTAGTGGTTCATCTTTTGACACTTACCTTAGAGTCTATGATTCAACAATGACACAACTTTGGGCAGATGATGATGGTGGAACCGGTAACGATTCAAGAATATATAATATTCCATTAAATCAGGGGAGCATATATTATATTTGTGTTGAAGGTTATAGCTCAAACAATGGTGTTTATGTCATCAATGTATCAGCTGACCAATCAGGAAGTATTTCAGGACCCGGTAATGTAACAAATATGTTACCAACAGACGGTGCAGTAGATGTAGAGCTGAGTCCAACTATTACTTGGGATTTCGCACCTGATACTGTTACATATGATCTTTTATTCGGTACAGATAATCCTCCAACTGTTGAGCATGTAGTTGGTGGATCTGTTTCAGGTCAGGGAAGTTTCACTCCGGGAACACTTATGGATGGGACTACATATTTTTTACAAATATTTAGCTATGATGCAGGTGGTGGAGATTCAGAAGATAACTATTCTTTCACGACTATAGATTATACTCCTGAATCACTTGTCTCTTACACACCTATTGATGCTAGTAGTAATCTTCCACTTGATACTACTTTGAATTTTGATTTTGGCATCAATACTGAGAATTATGATTTGTATTTTGATACTGTCAATCCTCCGGTAAGTATGGTTACTGATAATGCTGTAGCGGGAGTAAGTGCTACATATGATCCTGGTATTCTAACTGATAATACTACGTATTATTGGAAAGTTGTACTTAGAAATTCGAACACATCAACAGAAACTACAAATGAGTTTTCTTTTACAACTATAGATATGACACCTGGAGTAATAAGTAATGAATCACCGTTAAATACGGGAAATGATATTGATTGTGAAGTTGATTTAAGCTGGGATTTCGGTATAAATACAGAAACATATGATCTCTATTTTGATACAGTTAATCCTCCAACCACTTTAGTTGTTTCAGACGCAGTAGCTGGAGTCTCTGGTTCATATGATCCAGGTGACTTAACAATATACACAGATTATTATTGGACTGTTGTATCGAAAAATAGTAATGCTCAAGTTGAAACACAATCCACATATAGTTTCACAACATCAGGTATGTTGCCATCTGCAATCAGCAATGTATCTCCGGAATACCAGGCAATCTATGTTGACCTGAATCCTACTATTTCTTGGGATTTCGGTGTCAACACTGATACATATGACTTTTACTTTGATACAGTCTTCCCACCAGTAAACCAAGTACTGTTTAATGAACCTGCGGGGGTAAGTGGACAGTGGTCTCCACCAACATTAACAGAGGAAACGTATTACTATTGGAGAGTAGTTTGTAAGAATAGATTTACAACAGGTTACTCTACAAGTGATTTTAGTTTTCAGTCTAATCTTGGTGATGATTGGATAGGTATTGGAACAGGAAATTCAGTTAATAGAAATCTACCAATTGAGCCATATTATGCATATTCATACTCACAAACAATCTACAATCAATCAGAATTAGATGTGAATGACAAGATAATAGATAAAATATATTATCAACATAATGGTAATGGTACCTTATCTAACAATCATGCTTGGGTCGTATATATCGGGCATACACAGCAAACAGAGTATGCATCTTCATCTGATTGGATTGATGTTAGTTCTTTAATCCAAGTTTTTAGTGGTGATCCTGTTATAGGTTCAGATAACTGGGTAGAGATTACTTTAACCACTCCTTTCTTATACAATAATGTGGATAACTTAGTTGTAGCAGTAGAAGAGAACTCTGGAGGTTATAGTTCAAGTAGTGAAGATTTCTATTGTTCTTCTGTTGGAAGTAATAGGAGTATACACTACTATAGTGACACTCTAAATCCATCTCCTGCTTCTCCACCAAGTGGTAACAGAGTTTCATATATTCCAAATACAAGATTCCATCTGCAAGATTTACCATTGGTTCCAACTACTTTAGTAGCACCATTGGATGGGGAAACTATGAGGTCGTTAACTCAGTTACTGGAGTGGAGTAGTACAAACAATGCTAATGGATATAGACTTAGTTTAGGTACTGATAACCCTCCAACAAATATCTATCAGGATTTGGACTTAGGAAACGTACTAGAGTATAGCTACAATGGTTATCAAGGTGGAGTTACATATTATTGGTCAGTTACACCATATTATAATACAGGTGATGGACAGAATATTCCTGTCTGGTCATTCTCAACTTCAGATTTACCACCTGAAGCAGCTACATATATTGCTCCTGACAACCAGGAAGGACATGTTATTCGGAATCCTAATCTCCAATGGAGTTATAACGGACTGTTCCCAACAGGTTCCAAACTATATGTTGGAACTGATAATCCTCCTACAAATCATATCAATGGCTTGGCTTTAGGTTATGTAGAATCGTATACTATTAGTCAAGAACTTGATTATGATACTACATATTATTGGCAGGTTGTTCCATATAACAGTTTTGGTGATGCAACAAGCTGTCCAATTTGGGAGTTTGATACTCGTGATGCAGGCTTTGTAAATATTGGAGAAGATGATAATATCGGTACCTATTTGCCAATAAACTGCTATTACGGATATAACTATACTCAGTCAATATATCTTCAATCTGAACTTGACAAAGAGAATTTCCAGATTGATAAGATTTACTACTATTATAACGGTGGCTCAAGTCTTTCTAACAGCATGAACTGGACTATCTATATGGGGCATACATCACTAACTGAGTTCTCATCCAATAATGACTGGATTCCGCTTTCACAGTTGACTCAAGTCGATATATCTCCATACTCAACAACACCGGCTAACCCGGGTTGGATAGAGTTCGAGTTAGATTCTCCATTCAATTATAACAATGTTGATAACTTAGTGATTGCTATTGATGAAAATGGTGGTGGTTATAATAGCAGTAGTGATAGGTTCCTTGCATCAGCTACTGCAGGTTACAGATCAATCTTCTACTATAGTGATAGCAGTAACCCATCCCCTTCAAATCCTCCAAATGGTAACCGAACTTCATTTGTTCCAAATATTCGCATACAGATGGAACCGGCAGTCCAGTTTAACGAAGATACAACATTAACTGTTGTAAATAGCTTCAAAGAGCAAGCTGTAGCATCCTGGACAGGCAATACAGAAGTTAGTGTGTTACTTGCAAATGAGGACATCACATTCTCAGCAACTGAGAACTGGTATGGAACAGAAGTTCTTGATATCTACGATGCTGATGGTACATGGATTTCAGAACTCACTGTAAGAGTATTATCGGTAAATGATGTTCCAACAGTTGTTAATCCAATAGCTTCTGAAGTAATTACATCAGATGAATCTATCAACCTAATCGACCTTGATACTGTATTCACAGATGTCGAGGATACATCTTTATCTCTTAGTTTTGGTACTACACCAAACTTCAACATTACACTTAATCCTGATAACACAGCTCAGATCACACCTGTTGTTGATTTTGATGGTGGCGAAATGCTCTATTTCTATGGTCAGGATAGTGGTAATGCGGTTGGCGTTGATTCCTTCTATGTGGAAGTTCTTGATGATTACCTTATTAGTGAAGACTTTGATCAGTCTGGTGCTTTACCAACAGGTTGGACAACTGAACATTTGGGAACTACTACTAATCCATGGACTGCAACTTTAGTTGCTGAAACTAATTATACTGTAAATGTATCTAACTCATTGTTCGCATCTTGTAATGAAAGATTGTTAACTCCTCTTTATGATTTAAGCAGTGTTAGAGATATAGAAATTGGTTTCGAACATGATTTCCTAACAACTTCTGGAACCACTACAGCAAATTTCCAATACTCTATTGATGGTGGAACCTGGACAGATGTATCATCTTATTTAGTAACTGCTACAGGTTTCGAATCATTTGCACTTGATGCTCTAAATTATCAAGGCAACGTCCAATTCCGATTCCTATATTCAGCATCTGAATTAAGTGATAATCATTGGATAATTGATAACTTCTCCATTAATGGTATTGTCGATGATATCACACTACCTTCTTTGCAAAACCTTACAGTTGCTCCAGCAAGTACAAACTCAGTTCTACTTGGTTGGGATGAATATGCAAGCGAACAGTTCTCAACATTTGAGGTTGAAATGGCTGACAATGAGTACTTCACTAATGCTGTTAGCTTAACCTCCGCTGATTATGCTGATTTAGGTGTGCAAACCACTACATCAGTAGAAGTTAATGTACCTGCATCAAATGCAATGTGGTACTTCAGGGCAAGAATCGTCTTCGAAAGCTATCAAGGTGAGTTTACTGACTATGTAACTCAGTACCTCTCAACCGGTCCGGTGTTTACAAATAACACTACTACCGACCCTGTCGTGAATGATAATCATCAAGCTACAATCTCTGTGACTATGGATGATTTAGAAGATATCGATATGAACTCAATCCAGTATAGAGTTGATTATAACCTGAATGATGTATACGATGAGTCTTGGGAAGACTATACACTTCCTATCCGTTCAGCATTAGACTCAAGAGATACACAATCTATTGATGTTGCCCTTACACTACCAAGTAGTGGAATCTTCAAATTCGAGTTCAGAGCTATGGACAGTTATGGTCACGGTTACAGTTATTCAGGAACAAATGGTGACGAAGGCATTATTGATGACTGGGCTATTGAGCATATCTTTATGCCGGCAGTTGCAGGTATAACTTCCGAGCTGATTAGTCCTACTGAGCTTATTCTTAGTTGGGATGAGTTTACTGGTGATAGATTCGACCAATTTGTGCTTGAATATGCTGATAATGACCAATATACCGGTTCAATCATCATCGATGGAACAACAGAATCTTCATTCTTAAATGATACAACAACTCAGATAAATATCACTGCTCTTTATCCTGAAACAACATGGTATTTCAGAATGCATGTTGATTATGATGTATATGCAACCCCTGTTGCTGATTACTTTGTATTTATACCACCTACTCCTGAAATCACGAACCTTACACCTGCTGAGATTCAGTACAATAATCTGCAAGAAGCTGTTGTAACATGTAAGATTACTGATGAGGAAGCAATAAACCTAAACTCAGTACAAATCAGAGTAGATTACGACAGAAACGGTAGCTACAATGAACCATGGGTAAACTATATTGAACCAGAGCTTTCTCTTGCAAGAAGTAACGTAAGAACAACAAGATCTGACAGTGTTGAAATCTCAATACCTGTTTACCCAACTGATAGTGGCACTTATCAATATGAGATAAGAGTCATGAACAGTATGGGCTACGGTTATTCAGGAACTATGGATGAGATTGGTATCAGTGATGATTGGTCATTTGACTTTATCTACGATACAACTCCTCCTACTGATATTACTGTATTCGCAGTTGTTGGAGTCCCTGCTGACACAGAGATAACCCTAGGTTGGTTAATCACAGCTGATGATTACTTCAGTCATTATGAGTTGTATTATTCTACATCTACAGGTGTCTCAGAGAATGATGCTCTCTGGAGTGTTGATGATGATCCTAATATGGGTCAGATAGGTGTGACATTCCAGCAGACTATACTAACAGGTTTGACTCCTGGAACTCAGTATTTCTTCACAGTTCGAGCTGTTGATTTAGCAGGTAATACAACTGCATTGTATCCTGAAATATCCGCTCTTATGGCCGGAGGTGCTGCACCTGTTGCTCCTGTTATCACATCTGTCACAGAAAGTAATGGTGACATTTTGCTTGATTGGGATGATGTAGTACTTGATGTTAACGGTAATCCTATCACTGTAACATCTTACAAAGTATATGCTGATAACAATCCATACTTCACAGTAAGTGTTTCAACTTTGATTGGAACAACACCAACAAGTGATTTCACTCATGCCGGTGGAGGAAGTGTTGCACATAAGTTCTACAGAGTTGTGGCTGTAGTTGGTGGAAGAGCAGTACAAAGCTCTGGGTCTACCCTATTCATGAAATCGACTCGATAATAATAATTCAAAACATAACGATTTTGTAAGTCGTTCAAGCTTAAAGCCCTTCCTTTCGGAGGGGCTTTTATCTTGGCTTTAACTGAGTAATATCATATTACCTATTTCCTCAATAGTTTGTTTAAGATTACTGAGTTTGAGTTAACATCCATCGACATCCAGTCGACACATCCAGTCGACACCATGCGTTGATGAACATTGCGTTGATGAACATGATTAGCCCCCAATTAAAAACATGGAACCACATTGGAGCCACTTAGGACCCACCAAGGACCCTCCTTGGCGAAGGCCTTAGTTATCCACATCGTGTGCATAACTAAGGTTGCAGGTGAAGCATTTTCTTGGTCGGGGGCAATTATAGTGCACATACAATGCTGTTTAAAATTGGTAATAGTGACCTGTTAATTGTGATAGAAGGGTAGATTGGCAGATTTGGAGGGATTCTGTTTTATGGAGTTTGTCTGATGCTTTAGCTTGCGACTTCGACGCCAAGTGAACTTCAGCAGGTTTACTGTAATCATATTTAAAAACGTTATATTGCCATCTTTCGCTTGGAGCCGAACTCCTTTCAGTGTATTGGCTCGAGCTTGGTACGAGGATTAGGTCTTTTTAGGAATTCCGTTTTCCCGTTGGTCGTGACTAACTCAATAAAAAGGATATGTCACCTTGAGCGATAACAAAAGGGGCATAGCAAGCTATACCCCATAATAGATTTATTAGTTTGTTATGCTTTCACGTTAACAACAATATCTTTGAATCGAGCAGGTGCAACACCATGAGACAGATGCATTGACTGTCCCGGTTCACCTTTACCACAATTGAATGTGCCGAAATGTAACCACTCTTCAGGTCCGCAGATTCTATCACATGCAGCCCAGAATTCAGGAGTAATACCGAAGTATGTAGGTTCTTTAACGATTCCTACAATCTCACCATCGACAATCTTATAACCTATTTCAGTAGTAAACTGGAAATTATTACGATTATCATCAATAGACCAAGTCTTTGTATAATCTATGAAGTAACCCTTTTCAGTCTCTTTTATGAGTTGATCAAGAGAACCATGTCCAGGGGCGAGACAGAAGTTTGTCATTCTGATAAGTGGAAAATCATCTGCATAAGATGAAAGCATGTTAGAGCTGGCTTGCACACCAAGTTGTGGAGCAATCTCTCTTGAAGTCTGCTGATCTAACAAGATACCATCTTTGATAATATCAACAGTACGACCCGGTACACCTTCATCATCCACGAGATGGTAGCCCATGCCTCTTGGGTCTGTACTATCAGAGTAGATATTAACGATATCAGAGCCATACTTGAAGTTGCCAAGCATCTCCGGTTTAATAAAGGTTTTACCAGCATAAGAAATTTCCATACCGAAGATTCTATCAGCTTCTGTTGCATGTCCAACTGATTCATGTAATTGAAGAGCTAAGTGTCCACCACCGATAATGATATCAGCTTTTTCCTCTTCGATACGTGGAGCATCAAGAAGATCTATTGCTTCTTTGATTATCTTTTCAGTATTCTTTTCAAACTCATATCCTTTCACAACTTCAAAGCCACCTCTACGACCATTCATATGACCGGGATAGGTTCTTGTCTGCATACTTTTACCATCACTGGCAAAGACCATCATCATTGGATTTGTATCGTAAACAAGAGTATCCGTGAAAGTACCTTCTGTGTTAGCATAGATTTTATACTGACGATAGAAACTACCCATCACGTATGAGTTTACAATCTTCTCATTGCCAACAAGCATCTTAGAAAGCTTTTCAAAGTAACCGGTAAACTCCTCATCACTCATCATGAATGGGTCGATTTCAGGTGTAAAATAATAGCTGCCAACTGTAGGAGCTATCTTCTCAAACTTAACTGGGAACTTCCTGAACTTACTGCCGTGCTTAGCATTATTGATGGCAATCTTGATAAGGTTATCGATTTTAGTAGGATCAATAATGTCTGTACCAGCAAAACCCCAGCAACCATCAACAAGCACTCTTATACCAAGAGCAGTAGCATCTAGATTAGCACTGTAACCTTTGAGTTTACCACGTTGGAAGAAGATACCTTTATTGTCTGTAGATGTAAAGCGAACATCAGCAAAAGTCACTTCAGGAAGGTCCAGTTTTCGGATAATATCATATACTAATTTCTTCATGTTACCTCCCTATATTGTGTGTGTTGATGATGAGATCTGGAACTTAGACACCTTCACATGAGGTGTGCGACTGGAGTTTATCCCAAATGTACCATAGTTGTTTGACCATGGAACTGTGTAGGATTGGTTCTCAATCTCTGTAGTATATTTCAAGACGTTAGAAATCTTCTCTGTAAAACGAAGATTATTCAATACCTTTGTAATCTTACCATCTTCGATAAGGAATGTACCGTCACGAGTGAGACCAGTAAGTGAAGTCTCTCGTGAGTTTATGAAGTTCATATAGTGCAGACTTGAGATATAGATGCCTTTCTTAACGCCTTTTATCATCTCATCAACAGTCTTATCACCGGTTTCCATCACCAGACATCTGCCCTGGTTACCATTCTTAGGTAATCCGGTTTTATGATGATAATAGTTTGAACACATCCAGTTAGCAAACTTACCTTCTTTGATTAACTCTAAATCATTTGCAGGATAACCGCTATAATAACTCTTATGTATCAAGTAAGGGTGGTTAGGTTGGTCTGAAACATTGATAGTTGTTGGGAACAACTGTTCATCTTCCTGACCTAAGAAGAAGCTTGATTTAGTGTCATAGGAGTTAGCTGACATTGAACCTTGGAAGTAGAATAAGAATTCACCAATACATCTGGGAGCAAGTACAACTTCATAATATCCGGGTTCTACATCTTCTACCGGAAGTTTAGCAGAGATAATCTTCTGCTCAAGTCTTGAAATGAAGCCATCAATATCGAAATGCTCCATGTTCTCACTACCGAATGTTTCTAAAACTGTAACCTGCGTATCATGTTTCACAGCTTTAAGTTCAAGCATGATTGGAGAACCGAAGTCCTCTTTATCAACACCATTACTGTTCTGTGTATTATAGTATACAGCATTACAGATGAATGTGCCATAGATTCCAAAACCATGTGATTCAGCCATCTTTGCAATCTTTTCGAGGATTGCAATCTTCTTTTCTAGAGAGAGAAGCTCAATGTTATTTGGAATATTTTTGGGTTCTACGATCTCTGTATTGTCCTCAAGATCAACAAAATCAGGGTCTTCCGGTAAATCCTTTACTTTGAGGATGGCATTATCAATACCGGTTCTAATTTTAGACTCAGTTGGTTCCGTAATACCGAATGAATATGATTTTTTACCATCATATACGGAGATACCGACAGAAACAGATTGCTTTGATATATTATAGTTTACCTGGCTATTATAAAACCTGAGAAAATCGGTTTGCCACTCTTCATAATCGATGGATAACTTCAAGTTTGGGTATTCCTGAATGATGCTCTTAACAGAGGTTTTCATCTGAGGATTCATATTGCCTCCTTCGAGATTTGAATTTATTCAAATAATTGAATGTCTCTGTTATTTGGCAATGATTTTCTAATCAATCTCGTTTATTCTAACTTTTCTAGAATGATATTTAGCTTCCTAATTTCCGCCTTATTGCCCTCTCATAATTGTTATTAAATCTACTGGATTTGCTGATGAAAAGCTTATCACTCTCTTGAGTATTACAACTTGTGATTATGAAGTTTTGCCCTAGGATTGCCCAAGAGACTCTCAAGAATTATGATAGAGCATAGAGGGAAAAGTCTTGAGAAAACAGCTAATAATAAAAATATTGACAAGTATAACTCAACCTTATATTTATAGTTAAGTGTCTGTAATTTGTTAACTTTTCATAACAAAGTGAGTATAATATGAAGCTTAGAATACTTACCATTTCTTTATTACTTGTGCTTTCAGGGTTAATATTTTGCGAAGAGGTTGTCAGAATAGGAATCTACGATAATCCACCCAAGATTTTCATGGGTAAAGATGGCACTCCGAAGGGAGTATGGGCAGAGATTACTGATTTTATTTCGTTGCAGGAAGGCTGGGATGTTGAATATGTATTTGACTCTTTTGATGAGCATATGGAGAACCTTAAAAAGGGGGAAATAGACCTTTTTTTAGATGTCGGTATTACTACTGAGCGTGTCAAAACTTTCACTTTTTCAGAACATGTAATTCTAAGTTGGTTTCAAGTCTATACAAAGAAAGATAAACCCCTTAACTCGCTGTATGACTTAGAGGGGCTTACAATTGCCGGAATGCGTGGGAGTCTAAATCTTGTTGGAGATAATGGGCTTGTTGACATAACTAAAAGGCTAGACATTAAGATAAATGTAAAGGAATTTGATACATATAAACAATCTTTTGTTGCTATCGAAAATAATGAAGTTGATGCTGTAATAACCAATAAAGATTATGGTAATAGTCACGCTGATGAGTATGGGCTCATTGCTGCTCCAATACAACTAAAGCCATATAAGCTTTCCTATGCTGCTGTCAAGAGAAGTCCAAAAGGAGAGTTTTTAATTGGTAAAATAGACTCCTGGTTGTCTAAGATGAAGACTAATGAAAACTCAATCTATCATACATCAAAAAGGCATCATCTGGGAGCACATAGAAGATCAAAGAGGTTAACAAGGTGGATTAAATTTTTAAGCATCTCAATCTTCACTCTTGCAGTTATATCCTTACTCATATATTTCCTCTTAAAGAAACAGATACAGTTAAAGACTAAAGAATTGAATTATCAGTATAATCAGGTGATTATACGTGAAAAAGAGCTTCATGATGTTATTAATAAATGGCACTCAACTTTTGACTCAATCACGGACTCTATATGCTTATTAAACACTGACTCAAGGATTATTCAATACAATAAAGCTACCCTAAGCATGCTCAATTGTCAGGCAGAGGACATCCTGAATAAGAAATGTAATGAAATTTTTCACAAAACTGATTATAGACTACCTGACTGCCCATCAAAACGCTTGTTTAAATCTTTTCATAAAGAGGTTATGGTAATCAACACTAATGGTAAATGGCTTGAGGTTATTGTTACTCCTGTTTTAAGCAATGATAACCAGTTAAATGGGATAGTGCATATAGTTAGAGACATTACTCATCAAAAAGAGATTGAGCGGGACCTTAAAGAAAAAACTACATTCTTGAACACAATTATTGAATCAGCTAGCGTCAGCATGTGGATTTCAGATTCTAATGGTACACTAGTTTCGTTAAATCCTGCCAGTAAGTCGCTTTTTGGCACTAATGGAGAAGAGGTTGTCGGCAAATATAATCTTTTCAAAGACAATATAATCAAAGAATCAGGCCATATGCCTTTAATTGAGAAGGTATTCAATGATGGTGAAACCGTAGAGTTCATTATCGATTACGATTTCAAGCAAGTATCTCATATTGCACCACTAAATGGCAAGCATGTAACAGTTAAAACAGTTATAACACCTGTGCTGAACAGTAATAAAAAGGTTATAAATGCGATAGTTCAAGCTGTTGACCTAACAGATATGAAGAAAATTGAGAAGCAGCTTGAAGAGCACAGTATGAAACTCGAGGATATTGTTAAGCAGCGTACAAACGAACTGGAAGTTAAGAATGAGGAGCTTAAACGATTTAATAACTTGTTTATTGGCAGAGAGTTCAGGATGAAAGAATTGCGAGAAAAGATACAGATACTTGAAGAAAGACTGGCTAGAAGAGAAGAGTAATTGTGGATTAATATAACTTTATACTTCTGAATCAACAAAACTAATTTCTCCAAAGTACCTATAAACGAGTCTTCATAATCTTATAACAACCGGATTGATGATTATCTTAAACAAGAAAAAATATTGACAACAATCATTCTATTATACATTTTATTGCAATTAGACTTTAGAAATAAATTTGGAGGAGATATGAGAAAGATAGTTTTTGTAGGGCTTTTGCTCATTTTAGCAATGAGTTTGTTTGCCCAGGATTCATTCGAAGATTTTGCTAAACAAGATAAACAAGGTTTCCAAAACTTCTATGAGAAAGAAGCTAAGGAGATGGCGAACTTCCATTCCCAACAGGATTCCCTCTTCATTCAATACAAGAAAGATATTGAGAACATGTGGAAAAACTACAAAGAATCAACCCCTAAAACCTGGGTAAGTTATACTAAAGGTTTCGAAGGACGTAGTGAAGTTGATTTTGAAAAGGGAAAAGTACAAGTAGAAGCTGTTGTTGATCCTAAAGAGGAAAAAAGCAAAGAGAAAGCTAAAGCAATTGTTAAAGAACAGTTAAAGTCAATTCTTAAAGAGAAAGATGATACCGGTAATGCAATTCTTAAAGATCAGGTTGAAGTACCTGGTGACAAAGAAGCTGTTATTGATGAAAAGAACCTTGATAAAGTTGCTGAAGCTGTTGTAGAGAATGCAAAGACTGAAGAAGTAAAAGGTAAAGATGGTAAGATGCGAACAGTATATAAGATCAATTTAGATCTTATACCTAATCAGGTAAAGAAAAGAGCTAGTCATTATTTACCAACGGTCTTCAAGATGTGCGAGAAATTCAAGGTTGATGTTCCTTTAGCACTTGCTATTATTGAGACTGAATCATCATTTAATCCTAAAGCTTATAACCGTCATGGTAATGCTTATGGTCTAATGCAGATTGTACCAAAATATGCCGGTGTAACAATGAATAAATATATCCACAACAAGAAGAAACCTCCAACATCAAAACAGCTCTTTGACGCAGACTTCAATGCCGAAATGGGTATTGGTTATCTTCACTGGATTGCTGAAAAGAAATGGCCCAAAGTTAAGAATAAAAGAAATCTTTATTATGCCGTGACATGTAGCTTCAATGGTGGTTGGGGTACTATCTACAAAGCAATGACCGGTCGTATGAACAAGATTGGTCAAAAACGTTGGGATAAGATGATGAAAGATCTTAACGAAATGGATAGTGAAAAGCTGTATAAGAAGCTCAGGAAAGATGTTCCTTGGGAAGAAACAAGACACTATCTAAAGAAAGTACGTACTCGTATGGATTCGTACTATAAGATGCTTGAATAAATTTGAGTTCGGGCAAAGCTAGTCTTTGCCCTTTTTTAATAATGGAGAAATAATGAAGAAGTATTTACTAATTATCGCAGTATTAGTCGCACTTTCATTAAGTGCTGTTGATTTTCGCATTGAGTTTGAGATTAGCTCAATGGAGATTGAATTAAACCCTTATGTTAATGTGATTGACGAAGATGGCAATAATAGCATTGTTGTTGATGAATTCTCGATTCAGGGCAGTCAAGGACTTGCAGGTGTTAAGATTGAGAAAACTTCAAGTACAATGGACTTTGATAAGCAGAAATATCAAATATCATTACCTGGAAGAATAGTTGATCAATGCCGTATCTATCTGCGTAACCCATTCTCAATGAACAGTCACATGTCAGATATTGGGGTGCAAATGCCACCGGTGATTGTGAAGATTTTTAAAAGAAAGACACTTGTCTCTTATATGATTTGCAACCCTACCCCTGAATCTACAGAGGTTACTAGTTCGTTGATCAACGTGAGTCCTCAAATCAAGCGATTTGGAAAGAATCCCGGACCATTGTGGGAAATTGTTTCAATTGTACCTAAATACAATAAAATAGATATTTTAAACCGATTTTATCCATGGACTCAAATTATTAGTGGTCGTATTTGGAATCCAATGACAGGTAAACCTGTTGGTAATGCTGTTGTCTCTGCTAATGATAACGAAAAAGCACTTTCAGACTCTTTAGGTTATTTCTGGTTTAAGTATGAGATGGGAGACAATGTATCTGGTATTTCTGCGAAATATTTGGAACATACATCTAAGCCTTCGAAGTTCACCTTAGAATCTAGTGATAAATACTTCGAATACCCGAGAATAGTGAACTTAGAACTACCTTATACTATCCCACCACCTCCACCACCACCTCCAACTATTGAGACGTTCTCTGAAACATATCAACTCAATTTCGAGTTTGATTCTGCTTTACTTAATACTGGTGAAGAGAACATTAAGATCTTAAAAGCTCTTTGCAAGAAGCTAGAAAAGAATGTTCTTGCTTCTTCTGTAAAGATTACAGGACACACGGATAGTGTTGGATCTGAAGATTATAACTATGACCTTTCTTATCGAAGAGCAGAATCGGTAGTGCAATATCTCAAACAGAAATGTAAAAAAGAGTTTACTGAAGAAATTCTGGGATTTGGCGAGTTAAAGCCAATAGCTGATAATGAGACTAAAGAAGGCAGAGAGCAAAACAGACGTGTGGAAGTTACTTTCAGATATGAGGTAGAAAGTAAGTAAGATGCGAATAATAACTACTCTCATCATAATTGCAGCTGTTGCAACAGGACTCTATTTCTGGCTTTACTTAGGTCCTGTATTCTCATGGTTACTATCTGCTAATTTAGTAACTTTCGGTGCATATGGTATAGATAAGTTTATGGCTATCAAAGGCTATTCTAGAATACCTGAGATTGTTCTTCATACGCTTATGTTCTGCGGTGGAACACCTTTCGCAATTGTTGGACAGTGGCTCTTTCATCATAAAACAAGTAAGAAATCGTTCAGGAGAGTTTTTTGGCTTTTGTTTACTTTACAAATCATTCTGCTAGGATTATATATATGGTTTTTTCAACCTCAGATAATCCAATTCTTTGTTAGAACTAAAAGTTAGATACAATAATAGACATTAAGGCTGATGAGATTCTCGTCAGCCTTCTTTTATTAATTTGATGCTAATAATATTATGAAAATGAACAGCATTAGCGACTTAAGTTCCTAAATAGTGAAAGATATAGCAGGATGAAAATTGAAGTCACTGGTATGAAGATAAGCTTTTCGATAGTATTCCTAGATATGATGTTCGTAATGAGATTGAAAACAAAGAAAAGAGCAATTATCAAAAGTGAATACCGATATTGAAGTGAATATCTACTGCTTCCCTTGATAATGGTAAAAGATAGCCCAAAGGAAGTAATTAAAAAAATTAAAACTGTAGCTATAATGGAGATAGTTTCCATCTGAACTAGGGCTTGAAAATTGTCAATATTCCCACCCCATATAATGCTATATGGTATTACCTGAAACAGAACAAGTACATGGAATATCAACAGGAGGAAGAGGAGTATTAATATCAAACGAACAAGTAGTTTATTTCTTGCAAACCTTCTTCTTCTGGACATTGAGATTACTTATTACCTCTTTCTTTCTCTAGATCAGATAGCTTGGTTTTTGGATTAACAAAGTCATTAACTCCCCCAGATGTACCAATTCTATCAAAGCTCTCTTTCTTTTGTCGTTCCATTTTCTTCTGCATTGCATCAGCTTTTTTGTAATATTCAGCTTTATCTTTTGCTTGACGCTCTCCAATCGAATCCCAGTAACCGACAATCGTGAATAAGGCAATGATTAGAATCATGACTATTACAAGTATAGTACTTTCTTTAATGGTATTATCTTTTTTCATGACTAAACAATGTGAGGATTTATGAATAAGTCAAACTATTTTTTTTGCCTAGGCTATTTTTCCAGTTATTATATTTATGTGTTTTTAGTGATCCCTACATACCCTACATAAATGCCCTCACAAGTTGAGGGGTTACCTCCCGGTAACCCCTCAACTTTCTTATATAAGGTAAATTCTTATTTGAATTGCTTTAGAAGCTCTATAAGCTTATCTATGTCGCTCTCTTTTGTTGTGAAGGAACACATTAATCTAACTTCATCAGTATTCTCATCCCATGTGTAGAAGAAGTAATGAGGTAAGACGAGTTTTTTCATTGCTTTAGGTATCTTGCAAAAAACAGCATTCACATCTGTTGGACGTGTAATCTTGATACCGATTCCTTGAAGTTTAGTTCTCAAGATCTTTGCAGAATGATTTGCTTTTAGAGCATTTGAGTGCCATAACTTCTCTTCAAAGTAAGGTATGAACTGAGCAGAAAGATATCTCATTTTAGACATTAACTGCATATTCTGCTTCCTAAGGTGCTTAATCCATTTCGGTGATGACTGGTTGAGAAAAACAACAGCTTCTGCCATCATAAGACCATTCTTCGTTCCACCAAAGCTTAGTACATCAATTCCAACATCTGTTGTGATCTCTTTAAATGTGCAGTTGAGAGTCGTTGCTGCATTGGCAATACGTGCTCCATCCATATGAACAAGAAGATTATGTTTGTGACAGAACTTTGTAAGTGTATTAAGCTCTTCAACAGAATACACAGTTCCCAGCTCGGTGGATTGAGTGATTGAAACGAGAGCAGGATCATTATGATGCTCATCACCTCTATCATGCAAACGTGAAGCGATCAGTTCTGGGGTGAGTTTACCATTCTGATTAGGTAGAGTTAATAGTTTAACTCCACTAATGAATTCCGGAGCACCACATTCATCACAATTGATGTGGGCAGTATCAGCACAGATAACAGCTTGGAATGGTTGTAAGAACGATCTAATTGAAAGTATGTTTGCACCAGTGCCGTTAAACACGAAAAAGACTTCTGTTTTTGCTCCAAACTCTTTTCTAAAGAGTTCTTCAGCTTTAGCAGTAAGTTTATCATAGCCATAAGCCTTGTCGTCACCGTGGTTAATTTCTTGAAGATATTCAAAGATACGTGGGTGAACAGGGGAGTGGTTATCACTCCCGAAAGTGTAATTTGCCATTATAAATTCCTAATATGTAATATAATTAATTGCAGAGAAAAAGGTGTCATGAAAGAGCATCACGATATAAGCTCCAATGACGAGGAATGGTCCAAACGGGAAGTATTCCTTTTTGAACCTAAGCAGTGGTAGCATCACTACCAATGCTATTGCACAAGATACAATTATCACGAACAAGCTGTTCATTGGACCAAAGAATGTACCAATTGCTGCGATGTATTTAACATCACCGCCACCCATGCCTTCTTTCTTACGGGTGAAGTAATACCATAAGCCTATAAGGTAGAAGAATCCAAATGTAATTGCTCCTCCAAGAAGAGACATCTTCCATGTAATATCATTACCGGGTATGAAAGAAAAGAGTAAACCTAAAGCAATTAGTGGCAAGCTTATTACATCCGGAATGATTCTTTCAAAGAGGTCGATGAAGAATATTACTAATCCTAAACCAAAAAATAGGCAGTATTTGAAGATTAAGAACAGATTACTTGACCCAAATGCAAAGTAAACCCCTAAGAAAACAAGCGGAGTTAGAATCTCTAGTATCAGATAGTGCCAATGAATTTTTGTTTTACAATACTTGCATTTTCCACCTAGTATTATCCAACTTAAGATTGGTATATTAAGCCAAATAGGAATCTTTCTTTGGCAAGCCGGACAATGTGAACCGGGAAAGACGATCGATTCTTTCCTTGGTAAACGATAAACTAAAACATTAAAAAAGCTGCCAAAAGCAGCTCCAAAAACTATTAAACCAACAATTAATGGTAAATCATACGGGTTCAATTATTATACCTCTCATCATATCTATTCCAGAAGCCATTGTTCCGGTAACCACCATACTGAAAATGAAACTCAATAGTGGTATCTTCATTAGGTTTATATTGCATATTGAAAGAGGGAACGACGTTTGAGCGGTTATCGTTATTGCCTTCAATATCAAAGTCATCTTTTATGGTAGCAGTACCATAATTCACAAAGTTCAGGTCAAGATTAAATTTCCACTTATCATTAATCGTATAGAACATGTGATTAGTATACATAGATTGATAGAACCCTTGCGAGTTACTACTTCCACCAGCCATAAAAGATACAGTATGCCCCATATCCAGGTTCTCAACATTCAACAAAGAACTGTTGTTGTTATTGAAATTGGCAAAGGGATTTGGATTGCCACCGAATCCGGATGGAAAAATGTCAGCTATTAGTGATACAACTAACAAGCATAAAATAGATGTATATATCAATCTCTTAATCATAATTACTCCTTAAGGTATCTACTGAACTGTAAATAGTAGGTACCTTAAGTCAATAGTTTTTTAATCCTGCAAGATTGTAAAGTTTTTAAACCATGATAGGAAGTCAGTGCTTATGGAGGGATGATTTTCCAAGTCTTTATATACTTCTTCCAGTTTTTCATTAAGTTTACTAAGTTCGATTGCAGCACGCTCTTTGTTGTATGATACTCTTTGAAGAGTTTGCTGGAAAAGGTGTACAGAGTCTGGTATTGTACCGCTCCAATCATCTTTTGCTACTTCATACTTGAGCTTTTCACATGCTTTGTTGAATCTATTGAAAAGGCGTTTATGTCCATTAAGGAGTTCTGGGTCTAAATTCGGGAACTCCGCATCAACATACAACGATACATTACAATCCTTCACGAACGAAACTCTTGTGGTCAGTTCTTCTGCAATATAGTCAATTTCAACTTTTTGTCTTGTACTAATCGAGATGTGGATTGGTGGAAGAGTATTGACGTATTCAATAGTAACATTACGATGTAAGTTTTTGGGATGGTAATCACCAACAGCATGATTTATCTCTAAAGTATATTTGTTATTACTTCGTTTCCCTTTGAGAGCAACTTTGGCATAACGACCTAATAGATAGTCAGTTGTTTTCCCATCATCATCGTAAAAGAGACATTCACCTTCTTCACCAGGGAAAACTTTGAACTTTATATCGCTTTCTGTATTTGTGGAGTTAGCTATCATATTTCTTGCAGGGATTATTGCTCCAGCTTTTACAAACATGGGAACTTCATCAATTGAATAGGAATGCTTGATAACTCTTTCTCCTCTAAGGTAACGTCCTGTAGTCCATTCGTACCAGTAACCTTCCGGTAACCAAACTTCCTTTTCGATTAGTTGTGTATCTTTATCTATTGGGTCAGTTATTGGTGCAGCTATGATGCTTTGCCCAAAGAAGTATTGACTCTTGTACTTATAAGCCTCATCCAAATTAGGATATTCATAGTACATGGGGCGACAGATTGAGAGCCCTGTTTCATGAGCAACTCTTGCACACAAATAAATATATGGAATTAGCTCATATCTAAGATGTATTGCTGCTTTGAAATTATCATAGTGTTCTGGGAACATCCAGAATCTTCTCTCAATGTTGGCAGCTTTGGTTGAGTGTGTTCTAACAATAGGACTAAGAACACCAAACTGTACCCAACGCAAATATAGTTCCGGATCTGTACTTTCACCATTTGGGAAGTGCCCACCTAAGTCATGACTCCAGTAACCGTAACCGACATTTGCAGCGGTAGCAGTGAAGTACGGTTGATATCTGAGTGATTCCCAACTTGCCCGGGTATCCCCTGAAAAGCCTACTTGATATCTATGGTTCCCAAGACCACCCCAACGGTGAAAGAGGATAGGTCTCTTTCCTGTTATCTCCATCTCTGTGAAGAATATATGATTAAGCCACCAAGTGTTGTTTAAACCCTCAAGTACATTGCTAGTTTGATACTGTTGCCAGTCAAGCCACCAGAAATCAATACCATCTTTTTCCAAAGGTTTTATAACTGTTTTGAAATATGTGTCTTTCCAACGTTTATCAGCCATTCTAAATGGGATATATCCCGTTTCATCTGAACAATCATATTCATCTATGAAAGCTTTGTAACATGCTTCCATAGGTGCAATACCGGAAGCAGGATGTAAGTTCAAGGCTACTTTAAGTCCTTGTAAATGAAGATCAGATAGAAGCTTTTGGCGAGTAGGGAAGAGGTTGTTGTCCCAAGTGTAACCTGTCCAACCTACTAATGATCCATCGGGGGCATAGTCCTTAGTATGCTTGCTAAGCCCATAAGTCTTGTGCCAATCCATGTCAATAATAAGTACATCAACAGGAATATCGAATCTTTTGAAATCATTTACGAGTTTCCTTAACTCAGAATCAGTGTAGTTCCAATAACGGGACCACCAGTAACCAAAAGCAAACTTTGGTGGTATAGGTATTTTTCCTGCTACCCTAGTAAAATCTCGAAGTGCAGCCTTATAATCATGGCCATGTCCGAAGAAATACCAGTCAATATTATCTGGATTTTTTCTTTTCTGAAGCCAACCGTCATCATTAAAAACTAATGAATCACTATCATCATACAATACCCACCCATCTCTAGAAATAAGGCCGGGCTCTAGTTCAAGCTCTTCTCCATTTGTATCATCCAAAGTTCTAGTTGTGCCTTTTAGATTGTGTGCATCAGCTTTGCCCGGTTTCCAAACAAACTCCTTATCATCTAAATTGTAAGATATCTTAAGATTTTTTTTGGAGATCTTTTCACCGATTGCGTTATATTCAAGATGAAGATATTTTGTTGTTAAAGTTAAGATTTTTTCATTATGTAAATAATGGCAGTTGCAATCATCCTGTGTACGGTCAAGCATTACTTGGCTACTATAATTCTCAAATTCCCCTGTTTCAGACCACTCAATCCTTATTAATCTAGAAGTGATAACAGTAAATCTTACTGTCTTTGTTTCATATATACGACTCATATTACCCCAATAAGCTGTAGTTACTGATTTTGACTTAATCTCAATCAGTTATCATTATTATAATATCTTTTGCAATCTGTCAACTAGGAAAAGCTAAATCTTTTTAATGTGGCTCTTTAGCCCAAATATGAAGGGGATAGTTAAGAATGCTGCAAAGATAGTAATCGCATATGTTCTATCTAGTCCTATCATGTCACCTGAAACACCTATCAGAATTGAAACTAATGAGCTAATTCCGAAGTTCAAGGCCATGTAGACTCCATTCATTAGGGAAGGGCGATCATTCTTCGTTGACTGAACCATTGCTAACAATATAGGACCGGTAGCAAACAATGAGAATCCTATCAGTATTAGGACAGGTAGTTTAGCTACAGTATTACTTATTATGAAGATAAACATCAGGATAGGATTGAGAATTGATGTTATAAGTAATATTCTCTCTCTCCCATATTTATCAGATAATGAGCCTGCAAAGAATGTTCCAACTGCTCCCGCTAACTGGAGAATGGAGATTGCTACTCCGGATAGCCATAGAGAAGCTCCATTTTGAGTTAGATATGTTGGGAGGAACAAGGTTAAGGATATGTGCATTAAACCTCTAAAGAAAGCCAATCCGCCTATAAGAAAGAAGAATTTGTAGAACTTCTTCATTGTTCCTGATGCCTTTTCCTGTTTTTTCCCTATATGAGAGGCCTTGATGTTTCTAAGTCTAAAATATAGTATGATGGAAGCAACAAACCCGATAGGCATTACACGCCATGAGCCCTCTAATCCCCAAATCGATACTGCCGTTGTTATCAATAACGGACCTAAGCTCCTTGCCAGTTCACCACCAAGCATGTAATAGCTCATCCCTTTTCCTATCTCCCTTCCGGCAACCTCTTTAATGATAACTGGGGAAGGAACATGAAACATGGAATTACTAATACCGGCTACTAACAACAATAGCAGGATTATCGGATAACCCGGGGCTACTCCTAACAAACTCATGGTTAGAGCAGTTAAAGTTGGAGCTATAATGATGAACCATTTAACGCTAACTTTATCTGCCAATAAGCCAATTAGAGGGTTGAATATAGATGGTAGCTTCCTTACCACATCTAATAGACTGGCTCCGGACAATGGAATGCCGAACTTAGAAATTAGGAGGGGGAGGATTGGTGCTAAGAAAGATGAGTACAAGTCATGGGACAAATGAGCGAAAGATACAGTCAGTACTGTCCCATAATGGAAGGAACTTTTACTTGTAGCTTCATCAGTTTTCTCAACATCAATCCTGTTTCCCATCTATTCTATCCCTCTTTAAGATTACCATCTTTATAAGCTTGATAAGCATCTTTAAGATTCATCTCTCCAGCACCTACATAAACCTTAAGATTGGCTTTAGCAAGCACACTAGCTGCGTTTCCACCAGGACCGTTTCCTGTTATAAGTATATCAGGGTTTACATCGAATATTAACTGAGCAGTTTTAGGACCTGCACCATGCTCTACTTGAGCAATGCTACGATTATCTACTGTTGTGAGTTCTTTCGTTTCTTCATCAAAAACTACGATATATTCAGTTCTACCAAATCTAGGGTCTATTGCTGAATCCCAGCTTTCTCCCTTAGCAGTAAAAGCTATCTTCATTATTTCTCCAATTTCTCTTTTAATGTTTTCCAGCTTGCACTAAGCATTTCTGCAAGCATTGAGTCTTTCAACTCTACTATAGTTTTCCCCTCAGTCATAGCTTTTGTGAAGCTTTCATCATAAGGGATGTTTCCAAGATGATCAATTAAGTTACGATTTAAGAATGTGATTATGTCCCCACTAATCTCACCATTTAAGTCAGCTTTGTTTATCATGCAACCTGATCTAATTCCAAACTTCTTAACAAGAGCATGTACCCGTTCCAAATCATGTACACCAGATACTGTTGGCTCTGTAATAAAGAGCACATAATCCGCTCCTGATAATGATGAGACGACCGGGCATCCGATTCCGGGTGATCCATCAACTATTACATAAGGTACTTTCAGCTCTTCAGCTTTAGCTTTTGCTTCTTTCTTCACCTTAGCTACGAGCTTTCCCGAGTTATCTGCACCACTACGTAATCTGGCATGTATCATTTCTGTGCCTGTCTTAATTTTTGAACTATACCATTTACCTACATTCTGTTCTATCATTTTTATCGCGTTTGTCGGGCATATAGTTGCACAATAGCCACATCCCTCACAGTTAAGGTTTATTACTTCATGGGCAGTTTCTTGCTCGGTGATTGCATTGAAACGACATATTGCTTTACACTTTCCACAGTTGATACATTTCTCTGCATCTATTTCAGCAGCAACACCACTATAGAAGTCATCTGATTCCTGCCAATTAGGCTCAAGCAAGAGATGCATATCAGCGGCATCTACATCGCAGTCTGCAATTACAGCTTGTTTACCGGCTAATACAGCAAAAGAGGCAGTAATAGAAGTTTTACCTGTTCCACCTTTACCGGAGATTATCACCAATTCTTTCATTAGTTTACCTCCAGCCTATTGATATATTTTTCAATGTCCATTAGAGCTTGCAAGAATCCTTTGTGTTTAGGATAAATCAAATTCCCTTCTGAATAAAGCACAGCAATATCTCTGTCATTTGGTATCTTTGCTACAATATCTATATTGTTCACTTCACAATAGTCTTCGACTTCGTTTGATCCTATGCCATGACGATTAATGATAACTGCATATTTCTTACCAATCTCTTCCATTGTCTCAACAGCTAATTTCAAGTCATGAAATCCAAAAGGTGTTGGTTCCGTCACAAGTAACACAAAGTCGCTTTCTTTTGTTACTTCAATAACTGGACAGGATGTACCCGGAGGAGAATCGAAAAGCCTGATAATTTCATTGTCATAGACCTCTTCAACTGTTCCCATCACCTGTGCAATTAGAGGAACTGCTTGCTCTTGTCCAATATCCAGTTTGCCTTCTATAAAAGAAAGGTTATCAATGATTGTTGAATTCATCTGTCCCATCTTTGTTGGTTTCATTGGTAATGAAGCTGTAGGGCATAACTCGCTACAAGCATAACAACTATGACAAAGTTCAGGAAAGACCATAATGGTCTCTCCCAACTTCATTATTGCATTAAAATTACAATGCCCTTGACATTCCCCACAGAGCGTACATTTACTAGATTCCCATTCCGGAATAAACTTAAACATATCTGTATGCTTAGTCTCATTCCCTTTGATGAAGAGTGCAGAATTTGGTTCTTCAACATCAAGGTCAACTAAGACTACAGGTTGTGTTTTACTTAGATAATGTGCCAGATTAGTTGAAACAGTGGTTTTACCAGTTCCACCTTTTCCGCTGGCAATAGCTATTTTCATTTCAAGCCTTCTATAATGATTTAGTGTTGGCACTCATGATCATGACCATCTTCATGACCACAAAGGTTATCACCTGATTTTAGCTCGTTAGCAATGTATGTGTTTACAAGCTCTTCTAAAGCTACATCAGGAACACCTATAAAAACTTCAATATTGTTTTGAGCAAAAAGGTTCTGTGCTCTTGTGCCCATACCACCACCAATGATTACATCACAACCTAATTCTCTGAGGAATTTAGGGTGAGAACCGGGTTCATGTGGGGGAGGAGTAATCATTTCATTTGAAACGATTTTGCTGTCTTCTACTACAAATATTGCGAATTTCTCGCAATGACCGAAATGTGCACTGAGTTTTCCGCCTGTTGTTGGAATTGCTATCTTCTTATTCATTTTTTCTCCTTACCATTCATGTCATAAACCTTGTATTTCGGTTTTACGACTTTGGTCTTGTTTTTATTTTCTAAAAGTTTCTTTATTGTGTTTCTGATTTTGCTATTCTCCTTTCGCAAGTCATTTGCGACTCCGACAGCAATAAAGGAAGCTACAGTATGAGAAATCCCTCTTAACAAGGCAGACAGTGTATTCCCGGATGTTTTCATCCGTTTGTTTCGATGTTTATACTCTCTTCTATTCATCGGTACTTCCTTCGAATTCGTCTGGGCAGGGTTGATCCTGCCCATTTTCATTTAGTTAACTACTTTGTTAATTCACTAAGTTTGCTTTCCATTGCTGCTAATTGGTCTTTAAGCATAGATACTTCTGCTTCAAGTGCTTTCTTTTCTGAAGCTTCTGAGATAGGTGCATAACCATATCCATTTCTATAACCTCTTCCACCACCACAGCGTCTTCCAAAACCAAAGGTTCTACGTCCGGTTCCGGCATTAGGATTACAGTTTCCCATTTGCCTTCCGGTCATTGGACCTTGTCCGTTAGGACCTGTTTTGTCTCCTCTTGGCATTGTTTCCTCCATTAGGTTACTTAGGTTGCTTGTTTTGTCCTTGCCCACAATGACGACCATGACCGTGCATTTGCCCTCCACGGTTACGATTCCTGCAACATCTGCCATGACCATACTTCGCAGCTATGCTGGCAAAGTTAGTACTTCCGCAATTTGGACATTTGACATCTTTATTTTCGAACTCAATTTCTATTCTCGTGCCACAATCAAGGCACTCTACTATATCTTTCTTAAAATGAATATTCCCACCTTCAATATTCAAGCCCCTACTCTCGACTAAAAATGTAGCTACTTTAAGCCGGGCTTTTTGAATCAAACGGGTGAATGTTGGACGGGAAATCCCCATTCTTTCTGATGCTTCCTGCTGGTCTAAACCCTCTAAATCTGCCAATCTGATTGCTTCAAACTCATCAATTGTCAGGTTAATCACTTCCAAATCATTAATCGCTACGCCAGTAGGTTTGAAAAGGTTGTGTTTAGGTGGGTTCTTCACCATTCTGCATTTTCTCGTTCTATCCATTCACTCTCCTCTTATGAACATATGTTCACATATTTAAATGAACATATGTTCACGTCAAGTCTTTTTTGTTGCTTGCTGATTTTTTATGCAATCTGTTTGTCCCTGTTTGTTTCAACCAGCTCTTCTTAGGATTTATCTGGTGCATAATTCTTGCATCTACGCAGTTGCTGCAATCCATAAGTCAAAACGCAGTCATCCCACTGCTTTCCCACTGTGCACGCACTGTGCACTCAGTGAAACAGTGGGTTGACAGTGCCTTCACAGTGCGTGCACAGTGCAAACGCAGTGCGTTGATGGATAGGGGAGTTAAAGAGAGTAAAAAGGGCAATAGATATAGCTAAGTGATTGAAAAAGGCACTGTGTATGTCACCCTGAGCGAAGTGAATGAAGTGAAACGAAATGAACGGAGTCGAATGGGTCGTTCTGATGGCTTTAGTTGATTAACATTTCTAGTATTGACTTATCTTTTGTGTGTGCAGTTATGAAGCAGTCACCTGTGCGACTGAAAGGAGCTTGGGGAAATGCGACTTCGAAGTATAATTCCATTTCCCCAAGCTCGTAAACTCGCACTGGTGACAGGAATTAGCTGTAAGTCATTGCAATTCGCTTTGTAAATGATTATTTCTTATACTTAATCTGCAATCCTTTCAAGAAGCGTCTGAGGATTTGATCATTACAAAGCCTAAAATGCTTATGATCAATACGTCGGAAGAAAGCACTAAGCTCATGTTTACTAATAGAGAAATCAGCTAATTTGAGCATTTCAAGCATATCTTCTGCTTGTAACTTGAGAGCAATCTTTAGCTTTCTGAGAACTATGTTGTTGTTGATAAGATACTCAGAGACAATCTTCTTATCACTCGGCCCACGTTTAGATACAATAAAACCATCGAGGAAAGCAACCATCTTAGTGTCACTAATCTCTTTGTAATTAGGGTCATCATCTTTCTTAAGCCAATCGCAAATCTCTTCACGAGTGGCAACAACATTGGCATGTTGGAAAATTCTCATCAAAGCATCATCATTCAAGTCAAATGTATATCTTAATCTTCTCAATATATCGTTATTCTTCATTTAAAATCTCCTTTACTCGTCCTACTTGACCATCGGTTAGCATGACTTTGATCCCATGTGGATGTCTCTGCGAATTAGTGAGAATTCTTTTTACTACTCCCTCAGTGAGTTTACCGGTTCTTTGATCCTGTTTAAGGACTATTCTAACATGTAATCCCGGTTTTATATTGTTTCTTATTGTACCTTGCATCTGATTCCTTTGTAACATAATAGGTGTAAGATAATTAATAAGTCATTTTACGTATAGTAAAAAAGCATCAGCACTTAAGAAATGCAGATGCTTTTATAATAATGTAGACTACTGATTCTCCTGCAACAACTCAGCTTTTTCAACTAATTGCATGAATTCTGCACGGTAACCGTACTTGTCTTCTCCGAGGGAATTCTTTGCAAGCTTCTTAACAAGTTGCCAGTCTGTATTCCCTTTGAACTCACTATCTTGAAGCATGAATCCATAAGCAGTAACAGCTGCTGAAAAACGGAAGTTCTCACTTGTTCTCTTCAAAGTTTTAACTACATCAGGTACAGCTCTTTCGATAAGCTTGCTTTTAGTGCCCTTAGGCTCTTTGTATCTAAGCTTCACAAACAATAGCTCATCAATGTGAGAATCGTAAACTTTAGGTGGTTCTGGCTTAGGTTTGCGTTGGTATCGAGTTGGGTCAACTTTACGGAAGTTTGAGTTTGACCCGGCAGGTACAACTTCATAAAGTGCTGTTACTGTATGCCCTGCTCCCAGTTCTCCAGCATCTTTCTTATCGTCATTGAAGTCCTCTGCTGCAAGCTTGCGATTAACATAGCCAATAAGTCTGTAAGCTTCTACATGAACCGGATTGAATTCAACTTGAATCTTAACATCTTTAGCTATTGTATATAGAGAACCGACTAGCTCAGTTACAAAAGTTTTCTTAGCTTCAATAATACTATCGATATAGCCATAATTACCATTGCACTTGTTTGCGATTGATTCAAGTCTATTATCTTTAAGGTTATCCATTCCAAATCCGAGGATAGTCAGGAAGATATTGTTTTTATTCTCCTTCTTAACCATCTTCACAAGTTCATCAGTACTAGAAACACCAACATTGAAATCTCCATCTGAGCAAAGAATTATTCTATTGTTTCCTTTTTTAAGAAGGTTTTCTTTAGCTATTCTGTAAGCTAATCTGATTCCACGTTCTCCGGCAGTTCCACCACCTGATCTGAGGTTATCAATTGCTTCTATTATCTTTTGCTTATTATCACCCTTAGTAGCTTCTAAAGCCAATCTCTCAGCACCGGCATAAGTAACGATAGAAACAGTATCTTCCGGTCGTAACTGTTTGGTAAGCATTTTCAAAGATTTCTGAACAAGAGGTAGTTTATTGTGTGATCCCATTGAACCGGAAACATCAACTAAGAATACGAGGTTACTTGGAGGAGTCTCATCTTTATTAAGTTCTTTGCCTTGCAAACCAATATGCACAAGGTAATGCTCTTTTTCCCAAGGACAGACTCCCACTTCTGTGTTAATGCTAAATGGATCTCTTTTTCCCGGTTGAACATAATCATAGTCAAAGTAGTTTATCATCTCTTCTATACGAATCATATCCTTTCTTGGAAGATAACCATCATTCAGCATTCTACGAACAGCGGTGTAAGAACCTGTATCCACATCAATTGAAAAAGTTGAATATGGTTCCTCTTCCGGTGTTTTGAACTCGTTTGAAGTTATCTCTTCAAACTCAACTGCATTAGGGATAGGATCATAGTTGTGATAACGATTATCTCTTTTAGGCATTCTCCTCTGTTGGGGTTGCCCGACAGACATACCATCAACAGAATATACTACTTCCCCTTTACGACCTCCGCGTACGCGAGTACCGGATTGAGGTGCTAAAGCTGTCGATTCAATGGTATCAATCTCTTCAATATCATTATCATAACCTGGGTATGAATGAAGAATATGAGTCACTACTTTGGGTTTCTCGCCTTTAACAGTTACGCCCTCCATTCCAACACTCTTCTGTCTCAATATCACACTTTGAACATTATTTTTACCTGCGTGTATCTCAAGTTTATCAATGGTCGCTCTTAAATAAGACATTTTACTTACTCGAACTTCATACACATCCGGTGGGATATTGGTGATTGTACAAGTACCATTCTTCTTTGTCCTTCCAGCAATCTGAGTGTTTTTCCCATCTTTGTAAAGAACAACATTTACATAAGATAGTAGTTCACCCTTCTCATTTTTTACTTTTACAGCGAGTGTACCTGTCTCCTGTTTTCCCTTAGGTATCAGTTCAGCCTTAAGTTTAGAATTGACATAAGGTTTAATTTCTGTTTCCAGTTTCAATGGTTCATATCCCTTCTTAGAAACTCTTACTTCGAAATCACCAACAGGGACATCTCTGATAACACAGGTTCCCTTTTTGTCGGTTTTACCACTAATTTCTGCATACTTGTCATTTTGATAAAGCTCAATCTTTGCATCTGCTACTGTTTTGTTACCGGATATAACTTCTACAATTAGAACTCCGTGTTTGTGACCACCATGTGCGGACAGGGTAACAAGGCAAAGACTCAGGACTAAAATTAATAATGTAATGCGTTTCATAGTATCCTCCTTCGTACCAATGAGTATATAACTATTGTTTATATCCCATTTTTTTATTCGTCAAGAAATTAATTTATAAAAGAAAGGGTACTTCAATCGAAGCACCCTTTCAATTCACTCTTTCTTGAGTCTAACCAAAAATTAAATCATAGCTATCACAGGCTATCTGTAATTCCTCATTAGTAGGAATAACAAGTATCTGAGTAGGTGAGTAAGGTTCTGAAATAACACCTGAACCGTGACCTACGTGACGGTTGAGCTCTTTACTCATGTGGATACCGATATTTTGAAGGTTACGGCAAATGCGACGTCTCATTTTAATTGCATGTTCACCAATTCCACCTGTAAATACAATAGCATCAACTCTCACGAGATTAGCAGAATAGGCTCCAATATATTTTCTTACTCTGTAAGCAAACGCTTCTAAAGCTTGTTGTGCATTCTCATCACCTTTCTCAGCAGCTTCTTCAACGTCTCTTAAGTCACTTGAGATTGTGCTGAGCCCGAGTAATCCACTCTTTTTATTGAGCATTGTATTTATCTCTTCAACACTATAGCCACAATCATGAAGGTAAGGGATGATGCTTGGGTCTAAATCACCACTTCTGGTGCCCATAAGCAGCCCTTCAAGAGGAGTGAAGCCCATAGAAGTATCAACAGACTCCCCACGTTGGATTGCAGTAATAGATGCGCCGTTTCCGAGGTGGCATGTAATCATGTTTGTATTTTCAGGAACGCGCTTAAGCATTTTCAACGCCTCACCTGCTACAAAACGATGACTTGTGCCATGGAAACCGTAACGTCTGATTTTATATTTATCATAAAGTTCTCTTGGGAGCCCGTAAAGATATGCTGATGGTGGCATAGTCTGATGGAAAGCTGTGTCAAAAACAGCAACTTGCTTTGCATTTGGAAGCATCTTCATCGCTTCTCGAATACCTGTAAGGTTTGCAGGATTATGAAGAGGAGCAAGCTTAGAGTTATCCTCGATAGCTTTGATTACTTTATCATCAATAACAACTGATGCGGAATAGTCCTCTCCACCATGCACAACTCTGTGTCCAACACCAAAGATTTGGTCAATTGACTCCAGCATACCAAGTTCCTCTTCAACCAGTGCTGCTGTAACTAACTCCATAGCTACTGCATGATCTTTGATGTGCTGAACCTTCTCATAAGTTCCTTTCTCTGTTTTCTGGGTGATTTTACCTTCATCCAAACCAATACGCTCAACTAAACCTTTACCTAAACTAACTCTGTCAGGCATACGGTAAACTTCATACTTGAGGGAAGAGCTCCCGCAGTTGATAACTAAAATGCGTTTTTTGTCAGGCATCTTTTCTCCCTTATCTATATTTGTTCTTATAATCGGGATGTAGAGGATATTCTCCTCAGTTACATTCCAAATATATGGGAGCATTCCTTTGTCAAATAATAATTGTACCGGACTTGCTTCGCAGCGAGTTTGCGAGTGTGAAGCGAGAACGGGGGAGAGAATTAGCGACTCACACTTCGTTGCGATTCACTTCTTCTCAACAAAAAAGGTCACTCTTTCGAGTGACCTAAATCTATCAAAGACTCAATCGATTAATTAAAACCGAAAGCTTCTCTATTATCAACTATTTTAGCTTCATCGCGAAGGCTCTTCCACCAGTCACCATAATGCTTATTCTGTTTTCTTTCGAGTGTTGTCTTAAGAAGTTCATCTTTCTCTGTCTCGAATTTTTCCATATCAGGTTTAGACTGTTTGTTAACCTTAGCAAGGTAAACACCACGGTCATTCTTGATAACCTGAGTCCATTGACCTTCAGCAGTCGCAAGCATAGCTTCGTTAAGCTCTTTTACCATACCAAGACCTGTGATAGATGCCTTTGCATTAATATCTTCAGCGTCAACAAGCTTAAGTTCCATCTCTTTAGCTTTTACAAGGTACTGATCCGGTTGGTTAGCTTTCATGAATTTCTGTGCTTCTTCATAAGCAAGTTCAAGTTTCTTCTGGCGTTTGAGCTTATTCTCGATTCCACCTTTAGCTTTTTCAAGCTCCTGGTAATGCTGTCCCTTACGTTCAGAAACTACATATACATAGTAGAACTTCTCATTGTTGTCAGCATATACGTCAGTAACTTTACCAATCTTCTGACCCTTGATGAAATCAATAACTTCTTCGTTGTTACCAATTCCGGGAACATAAGTTGAGCTTTCTCTGATTTCAGATGTTTCTCTTGCTTCGAAACCTCTGTCTTCAGCTTCTTTGTCGAAGTTTTCAAGTGTAGCAACTTCAGCAAGCTTGTTTATAGCATCAATCTGACTCTGTTTTGATTCAGGACCGGCTTCAACTTTAAGAAGGATATGTCGAGCTTGAACTTCATCTTTACCTTTATCATCTTTACGACTATCAAGTTTCTGGATGATATGCCAACCGAATTTAGTTTTAACAGGTTCAGAGATCTCATTTTTCTTAAGCGCAAATGCAACTTCTTCAAACTCTTTGACCATTCTACGACGGCCGAAGAAACCTAAGTCTCCGCCTTTGGCTTTGTTTGAATCATCTTGTGAATGTTTTTTAGCCATCTCTGCGAAATCAGCTCCGCCCTTTACTTCTTTGTAAATTTCATCAGCTTTAACTTTAACTGCATCGTAATCAGCATCTGTTGGAGCAGATACATCAACTCTTACATATTTAGCTTTTGAATATGGGTCGCGTTTGAAATCTTCTTTATTATCATCATAATATGATTTAAGTTCTTCATCAGAGATTGTAATATCTTTAATATCAAGTGAGTTAAAATCGATAACCTTTCCTGAAACTCTAGTGTTATCTTCGATATATTCAACTCTAACAGTGTCTTCAGTAACGATAACTTCATTCTTAATCTTCTCTTCAAGAAGAGTGTAAGGAAGTGTTTCGCTCATATATGCTTCAATACTGGCAGCAAAATTAGGATTATCAGCAAGCATAGATGCTAATTTGTTATAATCATACTCACCATCTGTTTGAGCTTGTGGTAATGCTTTAACATCTGCAGGAGGATCATTTTTAAGTCTATCGATAAGTATGTCATCATCGATTTTGATATGATGTTTCTTGAGCTGTTTGCTAAGAAGAATACGAGCCATGAATCTTTCCCAAGTCTGATTCATTAACTGCTTCTCAATATTCTCATCAAGTTCTTTCTCTTTGTTTGCTTCCTGTGCAGCCCATGACTGTACTTCAGCACGATAGTTATCGATAAATTCTTTGCGTTCAATCTTCACACCATTGATTTTGCCCACGTAGTTAGGACGACCATTGAACAAACCGGTTACACCACCAACAGCCATACCAACAATAAATACGAAAACAATTACATAAATTACTGCTTTCTGTTTCTCACGAAATTTCTCAAGCATATATATTCCTCCAGCTTATTATCATTTCATCTTACCAAATGCAATAACAAAAAAGAACTCTTTTTGTTCAAGTAATTTTTTCAGAATGTTGATTTTATATCTATGCAGGAAACTTTTATCTCTTAAAGATTGGCTTTCTATGCTTGTCCCTGATTGAGTTTGTGAAGCGGTCACCTGTACCTTTGGAATGGTCATAGACCTTGCAAATGGTGCACCTAGAGAGAGTACTTGAAACTTTTTCGCATTTCCCCGAGCTCGCAAACTCGCAAAGGTGACTGCTACAAGCTTCGGACTTGCACCGCAACGAAGTATGGGGCGGGAAAAATTTGTCTGGTTACACCTCTACCGGAATTAGCGAGTCACACTCCGTTGCAACTCACTTCTTCCTACTTCTCCACCTCCTCCTCCTCCACCAAATTTGCCTTGCTTCATTCCTTCCGGTTCCCGGACTAAGAAAGGTGTTTCAAAGGTAATCCACAGGTGACCCTCTCGTGACCCTCTCGTGGAAGGGCTCGATTTATCCACATCATGTGGATAACTTGATGACTATAGCAACATTTTTGTTGACCACGGGACTGGAAGGGATAAGATTGGCACAGATGGAATTAGTGTTAAATTAATGTCGATTATACACATTGATTTTGCTTAGGCAAAACACGTTTTTAACCCTTTACTAGAGGGAGGAGCAGATGGTCAATAATTAGGGAGGTTAATAGTACCTCATATCGTTGTATTTCTTTCAAATAAAAAACTTAAACTCAATGGAGGAAAAGAAAATGAAAGTTAAGTACATGCGACCGGTAGATGGATTTGTAGGCAAGTTAGCAAAGATGGTCTATTATGTCGATAAGATTACAGGAGCACCTTTAGCTCGAGCTTATGTTAAACCAACAATGGGAGAAAATCATTATAGTATGGCAGATCGCTCATCCAATATTGGAAAGTTCTATCATTCTATCAGCCAAGGTTATCTCACCGATTTGCAAAACTACTCAGACCGATTCAACATTATGGTTCTGGGACATGGTACTCGGGTCAATTCAAACTCACTTCTAATTAAAATGCTTTACTCTTTGAAAAGAGAAGTACCATCAGTAAATTTAGTAACTATTACTCCACAATATGCAATCGATAGTGGACTACCAATAACCACAGTTCGTCAGGCAGTGGAAGCAGGGATTATACCCATTGTTCCGCGCTATGAAGAGCTAATGAATGGAATTTTATAACATCAAAAGTAAATGACTTGAGCAAGTTAGAAAAACAGTTACTTGCAAGAGATTCAAATAAATAATACTAAAAACCCCAAGCTCCAATCGAAGCTTGGGGTTTGTCTATATTGAAATTATCTGTTTAAATTAATCAGCCAGGTTTTCAACAAGAGCTGTGAGTAATCTTACTCCCCAGCCGGTAGCACCTGAAGGTGTGTAACCTTTAGCTTTCATGCTTAA
Organism: Cloacimonadales bacterium (SeqCode); assembly: GCA_963677495.2. Lineage (GTDB taxonomy): Bacteria > Cloacimonadota > Cloacimonadia > Cloacimonadales > JAFGVF01 > Zophobacter. Next base: position 24,101 of record CAXXOU010000003.1, on the reverse strand, counting down.
TGCGAGTCCTGCCATATCAACGTGTAACCAAGGTTTGCCTTGAACAAACTCTTCGATGAACATGCCGGCAGTGATTGTTCCTGCTTCACGTCCACCAACGTTTTTAAGGTCGGCAATCTCAGATTTAAGCAGGTCTTTATACTCTTCGAAGTTGGGGAGAGGCCAGATCTTCTCACCAGTAATATCGGAAGCAGACTCTAAAGCTTCAAGAAGTCCTTCATCATTAGTAACTACGGCAGAAGCAGTAGTACCGAGACAAACAACCTGGGCACCGGTGAGAGTCGCGATATCAAGAAGACCGTAAACGTTTTCCTTCTCGATCGCATAATGAACAGCATCGATAAGAGTGAGTCTCCCTTCAGCATCGGTGTTAATAACTTCAATAGTTTTCCCGGCCATAGAACCAATTATATCTCCGGTTCTGTAAGCATCGCCTGAAATCATATTTTCGCAAGCAGCAACAATAGCAGTAACATTGATCTTTGGTTTGATCTGACCGATTGCAAGCATAGCACCGATAACAGCTGCTGAACCACCCATATCGGCTTTCATTGTAACCATGCCACCTGCAGTTTTGATGCAGTATCCGCCACTATCATAGGTGAGACCTTTACCGATTAAACCGAAAGTCTGATCGGAATCCGGATTACCTTTATAGCGCATGATGATGAGCTTAGGCTCTTCAGTAGCACCTTTAGCAACCGACCAGTATGCTTCCATCTTATTGGCTAAGATATACTCTTTATTATGAACTTCGACCTGTAATCCTGCTTCTGTACCATAATCAAAAGCTCTTTTAGCAAGCTCGGTTGGTGTAACCACATTGGCAGGGTCATTTACTAGATCACGAGCAAAATTGGTTGATGTACCTAATACCTGCCCCTCTTTAAGTCCTGTCTCTAAGTCTGAGTTAGTAGCACTGAGAAGATATACAATCTCTAAAGAGCTTTCTTTTTTCTTTTCAAGGAATTTATCGAATTTATAAACAGCCATCTCAACAGCTTCTCCGATAACTCGACCGAAGAGTTGTTTATCTTCAAACTCAGGGTATTGCGAAATTACGCATTCAGTGATAGGTTTAAACTTGGCAACAGCTTTGATACTGGTTGCAATCGCTTTTCTAAGAATCTCAGGTGTGAACTTGGTTTCTTCACCGAGTCCGATGAAGATAATATCGAGTCTACCTGTTTCATTTCTATCAATGTAAGTGTAACTTTGACCTTTCTTAAAGTTGAAGTCAGCATTTTCAAGTTCCTGTTTTTGAGCAGGAGTTACCCATTCAGGATAGCCCTCTTGTTCATAGCCTAATTTTAAGAATACTTTTGTACTTTCCGGAATTGCGGAAACCAATTTGATGTTCATTATTCCTCCATCTATTCATTTTCTAAAATCATTTTAAAGAACTCATCAGCACTCTCAATAATGATATCCTTATCGTAGTCCATAGTAGCAACATGATAGGAATTATCAAGCCATAACAGCTTCTTAGTTTTGGAGCGGATGTTCTCATATGTCCATTCAGCACTGACTGTCGGTACAACATGGTCATCTTTTGACTTGAATATGATAACCGGTTGTGTAATTTTCGCCAAGTCAATTCTGACAGCAGCTATAAGCTTAAGCATCTGGTGTACCCCTTCAAGCGGGGTTCTTTCATAAGCTATCTCTTTCTGATTAGGATCTTTGATATCAGATGCAATCGCTTTTGTAGTCCTTTTAATACTCTTCAATAATGGTATCCATTTCATTTTAGGATCCTTGAATACCATTGCATGGTTGATGAGAGCAGCACCTTTGAGAATAGGATATACCTCCAGCATTCTCATTGCGATCGTGCCACCCATTGATAAACCAAGAATGAAGACATTCTTTGTACGTTTCATGCAGTCATCAATGCCCTTTTCCACATCTCTTACCCATTCAGTATAAGGTGTGTTCTCAAGGTCTTTCCACTCTGTGCCGTGACCGCTCAGAGGGGGCATCTCAACATGATACCCCTTCTCAGCAAACTGTTCAGCTACATATAACATGCTGGAAGTGGTTGATGTGAATCCATGTACTATAACGACTCCAATGTCCTCTGTGCCTTCGTGACTAAATTCGTGGTGATGTTTTAATAAACTCATAGTTCCTCCTATGTTGTTATTGATTTCTTAATTGCTTTAGTCCAACCTTCGAGAAGTTTTTTTCTTTCTTGCTCTTCTAAAGTTGGATGCCATGTTTTGTCTTCAGTTTGTATCTTCTTAACGTCCTCTAAATTCCAATACTTAGATGCAATTCCTGAACCAAATGCAGCGCCAAGGCAAGTGGTTTCCTTTATCATTGGTCGAGTCACCTCACATTCAATAATGTCAGCTATAAACTGCATTAATAGATTGTTTTCTGTCATACCGCCATCTACCATCAATTGCTTTAGAGATATGCCGGTATCAGCTTCCATTGCTCTAAATACATCATTGGTTTGATATGCTGTTGCTTCTAATATAGCTCTTGCGAAATGCCCAGAATTACTATGATGAGTGAGACCTGTAAACAAACCTTGAGCAGAAGAGTTCCAATATGGTGCGAATAATCCACTGAAAGCCGGGACACAATAAACTCCACCATTATCGGGAACAGAAGATGCTAGTTGCTCAATCTCAGGTGATTGTTTGATTAAACCAATGTTATCCCTAAACCACTGAACTAATGAACCGGCTAAGGCGATTGAGCCTTCAAGAGCATAAACAGGTTTATCGTTTCCTATTGAATAAGCAGGGGTTGTTAGTAATCCATTATCTGATAGATAGAATTCAGAACCAATATTCATTAGCAGGAAAGCACCGGTTCCATATGTGCTTTTAGCTTCACCCTTACTAAAGCAGTTTTGACCGAAAAGAGCTGCTTGTTGGTCCCCTAATATGGCATTAATACTAACATTGGTCGTTTCGCCTTCCCAGACTAAATATCCAAAACCTTCAGTGTTTATAGATGATTTAACATTGGGGAGAGCTGTTTTGGGAATAGAGAATAGCTCAAGTAAATCGCTATCCCAATCCCAATCAATTATGTTAAAAAGCTGAGTTCTTCCTGCATTGGTAATGTCTGTTGCATGAATATGGTCTGTTAGATTCCATAATAACCAGCTGTCTATCGTGCCAATGCAAGCTTTATTGTCTTTTATGGCATCACTAACTTCTTGTACATTGTCAATCATCCATTTTATCTTTGATGCAGAGAAATAAGTAGCGATGGGTAAACCTGTTTTCTTACGAAAGAAATCATTACCATGTTCCTGCTCAAGCTTTTTACAGAGGGAAGAGGTTCTTATATCTTGCCATACAATTGCGTTGTATAGAGGTTTTCCTGTTTCCTTATCCCAGATGATAACAGTTTCTCTTTGATTTGTAATTCCAATTGAGATGAGCATATCTATCGATATTGATGCAGATTTCAATGCTTGAGCTATTGCCTTTTTTGTATTGGTAAGAATCTCCATAGGGTCATGTTCAACCCAGCCGGGTTTTGGATATATCTGTTTATGCTCTAATTGAGCACTACTAATTATCTTACCTTGATAATCGAAAATAATAAATCTTGAACTTGTGGTCCCCTGATCAATAGCACCAATGTATTTATCTGTCATTTACAATACCTCAAATGACTTGTAACAACATAAATATTTTAGTCAAGCACTAATTAGGGGATAAATCAAAGAAGGTTTATTGGGTCAATATCGAGTGCTGTATGTATTGTGGTTGGTTTAGGACCATTATGTTTGAGAAGTTGTACTGCCTTGTGGAGCAATGCGACATTGGGAGCTCTGAGAATAGCATGGAATCGGAAGTTTCTGTTTACTTTTGCTAAAGGTGCTTCAATAGGCCCATGAATAATTACTTGATTGTCGAGGGAATCAGAGATTTTGCGAAAGATTGACTGAAGCTTTGTCATCTCTTTTGTAAGTGTATTCAAATTCTTACATTGATAAACGAACCTAGCCATTTTGTAGAATGGAGCATACTTCAATGCTTCTCTAAGATTAAGTTCATCTTTTACGAAGCGGGATTGATCTCTAACAGCAGCATAACTGATAGCATAATGTTCAGGAAGATAAGTTTGAATGATAACTTCTCCTGACTTGTCTGCTCTTCCGGGACGTCCTGAGATTTGCACTAATAGCTGGAATGTTTTCTCAGCTGCTCTGAAATCAGGAAAGCTAAGTGAAAGGTCTGCAGAGACTACTACACCTAAAGTGACATTAGGGAAATCGAGACCCTTGGCAATCATCTGAGTTCCGAGTAGGATATCAATTCCACCTGAGTTCATTGCCTCAAAAATTTCTTCATGTGCATTACGTTTTCTGGAAGTGTCTGAATCCAATCTAAGAATATTAGCTTCAGGGAACTTGTTTTTTAGCAACTCTTCTATTTGCTGAGTACCGGGAGTACCCAGTCTGAACTCGAAAGAGCCACAGTTATTACACTTCCTGGCAGGTGGAGTTTCATTACCACAATAGTGACAAACAAGCTTGTTTAAATCTTTGTGGTAATGCATACTGATATCGCAGTTGTTGCATTTGACAATCTCTCCACAAGAGGTACACTGTACATATGCAGAAAAAGCTCTTCTATTGTGTAGGACCATAACTTGTTCTTTAGAATCAAGCTTATCGGAGATTTTGTTTATCAAATACTGGGACAGAATCGTTTCTTTTGGTTCTTTTCTCATATCTACCAAGGTAATTTTAGGCTCAGCATGAGATGTCGGACGTTTAGTTAGTTCTAAAAGCTTATATCGTCCATTGTGGACGTTATTGAAGGATTCTAAGCTAGGAGTCGCAGAGCCTAAAATAACAGGGCAGTTATGCTCTTTTGCTCGCACAATTGCTATATCTCTAGCATTATACCTTGGAGCAATATCCTGCTTATAACTTTGGTCATGCTCTTCATCAACTATGATTAAGCCGGGGTCACTAAAAGGTGCGAATATAGCACTACGGACACCTACAACAATTTTTGACTGTCCATTGTTTATCTTTTGCCATTCATCATAACGTTCTCTGTTAGTGAGGCCACTGTGTAGAATCGAAACATTGTCACCAAAAACAGCTTTGAATCTTTGAGTTGTTTGAGGGGTAAGAGAGATTTCTGGGATCAAGACAATGCCTGTTTTGCCTAATTCAATCACTTTTGAAAGCACTCTAATGTAAACTTCAGTTTTACCACTTCCGGTTATTCCATGAAGCAGGAAAGGGGAGAAGGTATTTAAATCTGATACAACAGCAGTAATAGCAGATTCTTGCTCAAGGGATAGCGTAATATTTGATTTAGCATTTGGAAGTATCACACTTGAGAAACTATTATCTAAAGGTAGCCTTATCTTTTCAATTGCTCCTTTACTCACAAGAGCATTGACGACATATGTGGAGAAAAGTTTTGTTAATGAAGTGTTCGGGAACTTACCTTTATGTTTTTGAAGAAAACTTACAACTTCTAATTGTCGTGTTGTTAGTTTCAAATCAGTATTTTTAAGAACTGCATAATCACACGTCTTTTCTTTTACCTTCTGTGGGAAAGAACGCTCAATTCTAATGAGTCCTTGAGCTTCTAACTCAAGAATCCTAGCAAAGAAGTTACCGATTTTGGCTTCACGCCTTACAGTATTCAAATTGTGTTTACTGTTTAAGTCTAGCTCTGAGAGAGTTTGAGTTAGATTGTCAATTATTGTGAAGTCTTTAAGCACAATGATATTTTGCATAATCTCAAGATTGAAAGCAGGGGGGAGGATAGCAAAAAGAGCTTTTCCCATACTACAGCAATAATACTTGCTTACCCATTTAGCTAGAGAATATAGGTGTTTGTTTATTAAAGGTTTCTCGTCGATAATCTCAAGAATTGCTCTATAATTAATAGAGTCATCAAGTTCACTTTCACCAACAATCTCACCGGCAAAACCTGCTTTTATTGTATTACCAAAAGGTACAATGATTCTAGTACCTACTTCTATCTCAGAAAAGGTGTAGTAATAGAACGTTGTATCAATATCAATGTTTAAGAAAACTTCAAAATAAAACATAAATCAATTAATGGGATACGTAATTAAAAGTCAAAAAAAAACAGCTTTGCAATTGCAAAGCTGTTTTTAATATTAGTTTCTTAGCTACGAAGCATAAGCTTAAATCCGTAACCAAGAGATTCTTTAAGTTTCATAGGGAACTTCCAACCAAGTACAATGTCTCTAGCTTTATTAAGGAAATCAGGAGTAAATACGCTCTCTGCTGTTCCTTCAACACCAGCTTCGACAATTTTACCATTCACATCAACCTCAATTGTGACATTGAGAATACCGTAAATGTTCTGAATCTGTCTTTCTTTGGAATATAATGCAATGATTTGTTTTTTACGCATCTGCACAAAACGTTCAATCTTTGCATAGTTACCTTTAGCTTGTGGAGTAAGATCTTCTTTAGGACCTTCTTCAGTGACTACTTTGATATTTCTTGCTTTGAAATTAGCAATCATAGCAACAGCTGTTTTACCACTTAGAACTTTTACGTTACCTGCTGTAATGGCAGCACCACCACCTGCAAGTTGAGAAAGATCAGTGATAGCAGATGCAGCACCCTTAAGCTCTGATTGAGTCATAAGAGAAGCTCCACCAACTGATGCAAGTACTTGAGCAGAATTATCTAGTCCACCTGCTCCGCCACCAACTCCAGGACCGGAACCAGGTCCACCTTTAGGTTTTCCTTTTCCCTTTCCTTTACCTTTACCACCACCACCGCCACCGGCAGCAGCAGCAACGATTGTTTCTGATGTTACAGCAAATGCAGGTCCTTGCACTTCAACTAAATCTTGAGTCTCTGAAACATCAAATCCAAGCAAAGATTGTGCCATTGCAGCAGCCGCAGCACTCTTCTCTCCTGCAGACATGTCTGCAATTTTTGGACCTTCATCGACAACTTCTTCAGGTACTTCTTCAGCTTCGGCAGTTTGTGCGGTTCCTTGCTCAAGATCCGAAAAACTAGTACCAATTTGAGATTTAGTTGCAGCTTGAGATTCTCTGATAGCTGCAAGTCTGTTTTCAAGAGTATTTTCAACAATCGGGGGTTGATATGTTCTACTGAATATTGCCATTCCTATAAAAGAAATGATCATTGCAATAATAATGAAATTTCTAGTAAAACGTGCTTCTGATGTTAACTCTTCAAAACGATGATACTGTTTAATAATAGTTTCTTGCTGTTTTGTATATGTAGGAACATATGGATTACCAAAACTATAAGATACTTCATAATCATCGTTAAGATGAATTGTTCCACTTGTTTCCGGAGAAAGTACAAGTTTATTACCGTTAAGAAGGTTTTTCTTCTTTAATTCATCCAATGATAATTCCTGGTCATCTCCTTTTTTAATATCAAGCTTCATATTTTTAGTCAGCATGATATTGAAGGTATTATTTTGTTTAACAACAAAAAGGTGTTTATCAGGGAATTTAGGATCTATGATCTGCCAAAACATACCACTATTGTTACCGAGGTACATTTTGTTTGCTATCAATGATTCTTTATTACCAATGGATGCAGCGTAATTAATCTGTTTCCCGCGAAAATAGAGGCGCATTCTTAATACTTTTTCACTCATAATCTTCTCCTCTAAATTTTCGAAGGCATGCCAAGAACACTGTCTTTGTTATCATCGTGCTGGGAAGCAAAGTAAATATTAGAAAACTTCGCTTTAGCTGCGATATAGACAAGTTCAGTTATAATTTGACATGGAATAGAATAGTCTGCTTGAATAATTAACAGAGGAGACAAATCAGGATTAGTTTTCACAATCGTCTCCGCTTCTGCTTCAAGGTATATTTTGAGATTTTCTCTTGTTGCTTGATCATTAACTATCTGATCAATTGAACCAACAGGAGTGTTATCAGTACCAACATAAATATTATCCGGATAAACTTTAACTAGAAGTGTTCTATTAGAGCTTTCATCATACTTCTCTTGAGTAAGAGTAGTAGGAAATTCCAGACCCTTAGGTTGGCTAAGAACCTGAGCAGTCATATTCACATTTTTAATCAGGAAAACAAGTAGAATAGTAAGGATATCAACCAGAGAAGTAATATTCAGCTGTTTGACTTTACCTTTTGGGGTTTTAGCACGTGCATAACCTTCATCTTCAAAATCTTCTTCAAGTTCAAAGTTTCTTAATCTTAACATATGCACCTCTGCTATTGCATTTGAACGAGTTTACGACGTTGATATGCAACGTCCGGGAATCTTGTTTTGCCTTCTTCAGTAGGCATTTTGCAAATATCAATAACTCTCAGCAAATGCTCATATTTGACATTATCATAAGGAGTAATCTTGATAGTCTCTTGCTCTGGATTCCTTTTCTTAACTCCATTAAGGTATTCATCTAATTCTACATAATCGAATTCATCGATGAACTTATTTTTACTATTAAGCTCTTCTTTAATTTCGATTCCGCGGGTAAATTTACCGTCGACCTCATCATTATAAATGATTAAATCAACCGCATAAATCTTTTCTTCGTCACCGCCTCCACCGTCTCCTGAACCTCCTGCATCAGCACCTGAGAAATTCAGGGCTAGAAGTGTTACTTGCACGGACACAACCATGAGAAGTAACATGGGGATGATTGTCAAAAAGAGATTCATGATCGGCACAAGGTTTGGCGGATCAGTAGAGTGAGAAGCTTTGTTGCTTCTACTTTGAGACGGTCTATATGCCATTATTATTCCTTAATGTTTGCGTTAATCTTATTAATCATTTTAACACTGTATTCATCAATGTCATTCATGATTTTTTCAGCTCTGTTTCTAAGGGCACCCTGGATAATTGTAGTTGGAATAGCCACAATAAGACCCATACCTGTTGTACCCATCGCAGCTTTAATACCACCAGTAAGTGCTTCTTGCTGCTCTGAACCAACTTTACCTTCTAGAGCACTAAACGCCAAGATAAGACCGTAAATAGTACCAAGAAGACCGGTAAGAGTTGAAATGTTAGCTAAGATTTCAAACCAGAAAAGACCAGATTCGATTTTAGGAATCTTCTGAAGTGATGCTTCGTCAAAAGCTCTTTGAACTGAACGTTTCAGTTCTTTACCTTGAACTCCACTTTTCTGTTGGTCAACGAACACTTTTAAACCACTCCAGAAGATAAATCCAAGTGTTGTTTTCTTGAACGCTTCTGAAATCTTGATAGCTTCATTGTAGTTTTCTGATTTAACATACCCTTGTAATTTCAGATAGAAATTACGGGTATCAATTTTCTCATCGAGGAAAAGTTTTTTGAATTTTACGAATCCATAAACTATAGCAATTATAAGATAGCCGAGGATAATATATGCCCAGAATGCTGATTCTTTCCATACTGAGGCAAAATCTAATCCACCGGCAGCTTGTGCAAATAATGATACTCCCATTAATACCAGTAATGCAACTAAAACTAATTTCTTACTCTTCATGCTTACTCCTTTTTTCTAATATAAATTTCTATTTGATTCTTTAAGTTTCATTAGAAGAAATTTATGATACTTATTTTTGTATTCAGTCTCCTTGCGAAGAAGATTTGATTCAATTTTGGGGGCTTTTCGAACTTCAGCTTCAAAAACTTCTGTTTCTGTAAAGGTAGTCTGAGCTGATGTCATTAATGAAAACGCACAAGCTAGTAATATAACAGAAAGAACTCTTTTTTTCACTATTCTCCTCCCTTTTTATAAACAAGGTTTAACTCTAGTAATAACGCTGATTTCTCTTTACTACTTTCAACTTTGACTACTAATGAATTAAGATCGTTATTGAAGTTTGCCGGATCAATCTCAACAGGATTCGAGAATATTGCATTATTCTCATCATCAATAAATGCTTCAATCTCTTCCGAAATCATAACTCCATTCAACCAGATTGTAGCTTTCTCTACAGCAGCAAAATTTATATTCGCTTTTATTACTTCATCGTACCCTATGAAATCCTTTTTAAAGTATTTCACATAGGTTGGAACTGAAATTTCCTGCTCAACCGGAGTAGCTAGGCTATCGCTGATTGCAGTGCTATCTCCTACTGCTACCTGAATACTGTCAACAACTGTTTCAACAGCCTCAGGCACATTTGTTGCAAGAGAGTCACTTATAGTTGGATTTGTGCAATATATCCAACTTGCTGTTGTGGATTCCATGTCATAGACTTTATCAGGTGTATATATCTGTTCAAATGACTCAACAGCTATCCAATCAGTACTAAGAGAATCTGTTGGGGAATATATATCAGACATTCTCCATTGATTATCAGAAATAAACATATCTTCAGCAGTTGTTCTATGATAAATCAGAGTTTCACTATCATAGGCCATTTGCATGTTTACTAAAAGTACAGCAGTTGTGTCAGAAACATTCTCAGCTCTTACTTCAAAACTGTTTTCACCCTCCTTCAATAAGCTATAATCAACTTTGTAAAGGTAATGTGGTATTTTCTGTTCGTTAACTGTAACTGAATCAACATAAACAGGCATCTGTTTTATCATGTTGTTATTTACCCAGAATTTCGCATTCGCAGTATCAGGATAGGCAAATTGAACATATGCCTTTGATGGTAATATCTCTGCATTAATCTTACAGCTAGCGAAAATACTATTGTATGCATTAAGTTGATAACCACTAAATGAAAGGTTACGTTCTGTTACAATAGGACTTACTTCCTGATAGCCCTTAACAGGAATTATCAGTGAGTCTTGGGAAGCTAATAAGTTATTCTCAGAATACCATGAGATGTCAGGGATATTATCAATAACATCTAACTTAGGTGTCAAATCTGCTATTTTGGGTAACATTTTTTCTATATTTTCATCTGTATACCCTGTACCATCAACAAATACATTATAAAGACTTAAATATCTCTTTCGAGCTTCCTCTTTATAAAGGTTAACGAATCCATCAGTCATTGGTCTGAACTGCAGATCGATCATATTGTTGATAACATCAGCTCCTGAAGCTTGTCTGTAATTATACATCTCGTTAGAATTTTTATAATAGAAGTTCATCCTACGCTCAACAACTTTAGCAGCATGATCCCAAATTTCACCAGAGGTATAAAAAAGCTTTACCTTTCTCTCTATATCAATATCCCACTCTGTAGCTTCTTGAAGTAGTTTAACTAACTCTTCTTCTTTCTTTGAGGCTAATTTTAAAACATTCTGGATTCGGTTGGTATTTTTTGTTATAGTACTACTGCCTTTGTCCAAAATGTGTGTTTTAAATTTGGTATTATGATTGACTTTAAAGATATCTCTATCTTTGCCATTCACCCATGAGTTTCTGATACTCTTAAGACGTTTATCATAACTTGCTAAGAACTCTTTTCTATCTTTAAGATACTGTTGGTATTCTTGCCAAGCTTTGTATTCTTCAGCATAATAATCAAACCATTCATTAATACTTGGCATAACTGCTTCTAGATTGACACCCTTCTTAACATAATAATCTTCTAAATCTCGAGTTTCTGCAATCTTTGCAGTCATCTCATCCCAGTTCTCTGCTTTAAAGGCTTTATCAACCTGTTTTGAGACTTTATCAATCTTATCATAGGCTATAGCACTATAAAGATCTACTGTTGGATCTTTCTTGTATATGTAATGAGCTATCTCCTCATATTTATCTTCATCAGAATCTAAATAAATTTTAGCTATGAATTTCAAATAATCCATCGAACTAGGGTCATCTGGATAGATTTTTTCAAAGTTACTCATCAGAGTTATCAGAGTATCTTGATTTGCTGTCTCATCTTTAAGGTAGATGTTTAAAGCCATTTTATAGATATCTTCAGTTTTGTTTTCACCAATATCTATTTTGTTCGCTTTGGCTACTTCGTGCAAATCTAAGTAACCTAATGCAGCATCGTACTGTAAAGTACTAGTGTTCTCTTTGTCTTTAAGTTGACCGAGAATAATCGTAAATGACTCATTTGATGCAGGGAATTTATCCACGAATCTATTCTGTATAGATACAACTTGAGCAGAGTCAGCTAAAACAGTGTCAGCAATTGCCCAAGCATTGTAATATAAAGCATGAATATCGGTAAGCTCAGTTTTGAGCTCAGCATTTTCAAGAAGTATATCTATTGATTTTTGGTAATCACCACCTTTAAAATAAAGGTCACGTGCCTTATCTTTAAGGTCATATACTCGATCTTTATCAGTTGTAACGTCAAATTTAGAAGCCAAGCGGATCTGCTCTTCAGCAGCTGAAATAAAATCAGAAGTATCTGCTAACTGATTTACACTTTTATCAATCTGAGCAAGATAGCTTTGTTCAAGCTCTTTCGCATCTTCTTCATCATTAGCGAATTTTGTAGCTTCAGAGTAATAAATCTCAGATTTATCAAACTCTGATTTCTTTTCATGCAACTGGGCTAGTATAACATAAATATCTCTTGTTTTAGTTTTATCGTTCTGATAATCAAGTAGCTTATTCAAGTCGGTGATTACTAAATCATCCTTCTCCAGTTCACCATTGATAATGCTTCTGTTCCATAAGATACTTTTAATTGTTTCATCTTGATCTTCTGTATAGAATTCTTCACTTGTAATAACATCATAAAACCTACTAGCTCCGGCAACATACATACTATCCAGTAACGGTTTATTGATTTCAATGTTGTTAATCTGATCAAAATATGTTGAATCAGTAACAACAGGACTTAGCTTATTATATGCATAATCTGTTGCGGAAAAGAGCATGTATTCCTTATTATAATCAACTGTTGTGTCAGCGGAAGCAGACTCTTGTGTTAGAATTAAGTTTTGTGTAAAAAGATAATATTCAGTCTGACCGGTATTCTCTGCAAGATTGAATCCAAAGTTGATCATTTTGTCACTTTTATCAGTGAGCCAGGCAACACCTACATTATCTGTGAATTCTGGAACTTCTGCATAAGCATTAATCAAATCAATATATTTTCTATAATTCTCTACAGAAGCTGATTTTATTAAATCATTACTGTAAAAGGTTTCAAGACGTTCAAATTTATCTCTTATTGAGTTGAAGTAATCCATAAAATCAGGATTGTCTCTATTCTCATTATACCAATCACTATCAAAACCATAAGTATCAATTGAATACTGTGATTTTTCCTTTACTACATCTCTATATTCTTTGCCTTCTCGAATGTAACTTGCATACGTAGAATACAAATTTAATACAGAATCAATATACGTTGGGTTGTTAATGTCTAATGGGTCATTAGATATTCTTGCCAAATAGTAATCAGCGGCTTGCATAGGAGCATTCAAATCAAGTTTTAAAGCTATGACTTCATCAAAAATTCTTTGATTAACTTCAGGAGAGAAGAGAGATGCATACTCATTTACAAAAATGTCAGCTGATTCAGCATAATCAAGATAGTCAGTACTATCGATTCCTACTAAAGAGTAGGCTACATTCTCTACAGCAAAATCACGATAATAAAGGTTAGTGTAATCTTCATCATTACTTAAGATTGAAGCAAAGTCTGCAATCGCATTATCCCAATTAGACATTTGATAATATGCCCAAGCTCTTTGGAAAAGTGCATCAATACGCATTTCACTATACTCATCATCACGGTTTATCAATATCGATAAGAAAGCTGCAGTCTTCTTGTAATAATCAACAGGAACATCAGCATTTGTGGCAATATCAGAGAACACAAGAGCAAGTTTAAATATACTTTCATCATAATAATCAGTATAGCTATACTCTTTCATGATTTTTGAGTAGAAATCTTTAGCTTCTGCGAAGACTTCATTAGAATACTTAAGAGAATCAGGCCACGTTACAAAAGTTGGATTTTTTTCTTCATAAATCGGTCTGCTGTCATCAATTCTATCTTTAGCAATCTTATAACTGTAGTAAGCTATATTATATAGTATAACCTCTTTATCGTAGAAGTCAGGATCTGCTTCTAAAACCTTCTTATACCAATTTAAGGTAATCGAGGGGGTTTCTCGGTATAAGCCGGTGCTAATTTCAGCAAGATTATAATATAGTTTCGGTAAATTAGGACTGTCAGGATTATCAAGGATGAACTGCCTAGTTCGATTATAAATATCTTCTTTATAACTTTGAACTTCCTCAAACTGCTCTTTTAAACTCTTTTGTCCCCAAAGTCCACTTATTGCAAGTAAAACTAAAACTAATACAACACTACATCTTTTCATGTCTACTTGCCTCCTGTAGTTGGGAAAACATCTCTATCCCTAGCACGGATAAAAGCTTTATCTTCTTTGATTACATCAATGTATAGAAGATCAATTATTGTATAATCAAACTCAGTTTTAACTTTAAGAATATCACCTCTAATATCAGCTACAGTAGTTGTATGTTCATCTATAACTTTATCTTGAGCGGCTATATCTTTCTCAGCTCTTCTCAATAGTGCTGCAGCTAAACGTTCATTGAAACTCTCAGAGATAAACTTTCTCATCTCCAGATAATGTTGCCTTTCTTCAAGCATATCCTCTAAATTTGATTGTAATGCTTCGGCTAATTCTTCATCTTCCCAGTAATCTCCAAATCTCAATTCCATCTCGTTCTCAAGATTAGCAGTTGATTTTTTAAGATTGAAAACATGTTCTTCAATCTTCTCAATTTTAGCTAGGTTGTCTTGTGTCTCTAGTAACTCTTTTACATTATCCCAGACTTGTATCATCTTCTTAGAATCATATATTTCTTTTGCTACAGAAAGTGCAGTATTAAGATCATTGCTGGAAACGTTCTCCATATCCAGCAAGAATTTTTTGGCTAAAGAAAAGATGTACAGCAAATCAGTATCGATCAATATATCATCAACCATTGCTACTCTAGCATCATTAGGCTGTTCACTTAGTAGATGGAGTCTCAAAACTTCTTCAACAGAACCGTTAATAGTATCAATGTAGTTATTTTCCATTCCCCACAACTTACGAAGCTTTTCCTCGTCTGCTCCCGATGCATATTTTAACAAGCTTTCTGAGGCCAAAGATATCTTATCTTCTGCGCTTTGTATTTTGGTTACTAAGTCAAGTTTCTCTTTTTTGCTATCAGCACTAAAAAGCTTAATTCTTAAGTTTTGAAGCTCTTGGACTTTCTTATGTTTCTTTGTAAGGATATCCAAATATAGGTTAGCAAAATCTACTGCAGAACTCACAACTGCTTGTTGTTCTGCCAAAGAGGTCTTGTCATAGTCCATAGTAGCTAATAAATAAACACAAGCAGTATAATATTCATTTGCATATGGGTTAGCCTGTATATCTTCGAGAAGAGCTTTAGCCATCTCTATATCACCTGCGTTCATACTCATAACAGCAATCTCGAACTTAACATCTGTTGTCATGCTCCCCGATTCGCTAACCATATTATTATACTGGCTATAGAATCTTGTCGCACTTTCGATATTTCCTAATTGAGCTTGAATACGTGCAATATTAAGGGGTAAATACTCATAATATGGAGTATTAATTGGATGAGCTTGCATTAGCAGTAGGAATGACTCTAAACCGGTTTCTAACGACTCTGTAAATGTTGAAATCAGAGCCAACATGAACTGTGCTCTAAAACCAAATTTATCGTCTCCGGTTAATGTTTCAAAAACTACTAGTGCATCTAAATACCTATTTTGATTGTATAAAGCTTGTCCATACCAATACTCTTGTGATGCTGATTTATCCCAAACATAATCTTCATAAGCAACCAGGAATTTATCATTCTGGCTGCTTTTCATATAAATGTTCTGCAAAGTAAACAATGCAGCCTTATATTTGTTAGAAGAGGTGTATTTACTAACTAAATCTTCAAGTTTTAGTTGAGCTTTAGTGTAATCTCTTTTCTGGAAATCAATCAGAGCGTCATAATAAAGGAACTGGTCTTTAACAACATTTGTATTCTTATAAGCCAATTTGAGGTCTTCAAGATACAAGATAGTATGAGCTAAATCTTTTTCTACCAGGTTGCTCTTTATACTCTTCTCATCTTCTTTGAAGAGCTCTTTAATCTGCTCGTAAAGACCCTTTTTGTTTAAACTCTTTACTTGCACTTTGCGATTTGCGATTACACTCAATCGTGCAACCTGCTCTTCAAAATCTATTTCAGTTTCCAGTTCTTGTTTAAGGATTTCAATCTGTTCAGACTGACCTAATCTCTGAAACTGGTTCTCACTAATCTCAGCATACGCTGAAACACTCAGGTACAATGAAATTAATAAGAAAAGATAATATATCTTTCTCATTACTTCCTACTTCAAAAGTTGAGCGTGTTTGTGTTTATTCAGACTCTTCGAGAATTCTTCTGATATCTTCAAGTTCTTGCTGAGCTTTCTGTCTTCTTTCTCTGATAGCTCTTAATTCTTGAAGAAGGTCATCAGTCTCTCCTAATT
Organism: Cloacimonadales bacterium (SeqCode); assembly: GCA_963677495.2. Lineage (GTDB taxonomy): Bacteria > Cloacimonadota > Cloacimonadia > Cloacimonadales > JAFGVF01 > Zophobacter. Next base: position 7,715 of record CAXXOU010000003.1, on the reverse strand, counting down.
GATCCTGATTCTGTATAACTCTGGTTCCGCGGATAGCTTCTTTGTTAGATCTTGCTACTCTTGGTTGTTTGCTCTCATTAACGTAATCATTGAACGTATATGAAAGAGCAAAAGTAAAGTTCAGTTTGTCATATGATTCATCACCTTTAAAGTACTCATCCAATTCGGTTAGAGCCATTCTTAAAGCGAAATCATTATAGTTAATGTCTAATCCGGCATTAACCATTGAACCATCAACTTCACCGATTACACCAAACCACTTGTTTGGGCGGAAAAGTACTGATGCAAATAGTCCACTAAAGTCTTCGGATAATTCTCCAACACCTTGGTACTTTTGCTCAGAACCAAAACCTACGGAAGCAACAGTTTCAATGTAACTAAACACTGGTAATCCACGGATAACAGTTGATTTTGTGGCAACAGCATAAAACGCATTTTTCTCAAAATAGCGTGAGTAATAACTATGCTCTTGAACATCACTAGATCCATCAATTATTTCATCAGCATCTTCATTGATAGAAGAACCAATATTATCCACACCGATTGAGATCGCTGGGAATTTTGGTGTTTCTTCAAATACTTTAACCTTTGCATTAGCAAAAGTAAGTCCATCACAATCATCTGTGTAAACAACGCCTACTTCAACTCTGTCCCATAGACCACCTGAAACTGCACCAACTATTTTGCTTTCGAGTTTGCCTTCTCCATCGTCACGTGTATACGCTGCGAAAGTTCCAGTAAACTGAGTATGTGGCACTACATAGCCGTTTGGTGTTCTAATTGCTGATCCTAAAGATGTAAAAGGAGCAGCTACAAGTGAACAGATGAAAAACATTACAGATACGATAAGGTAAATTTTCTTCATCAATTCCCCCTCCTAGGGATTATTATTCCATTATTTAATATATATATCAGACTTTATCAGTAATAAAATATGATTGACAATTAATTAGTCAAGCTATTTCTATTGTACTGAGGTTTATATGAAAAACAACTTAGGCACCCGTGGAGAAATCATTTCTCTTAAATACCTATCCCACAAGGGATACCAAATCCTTTTCAAAAATTTTCATTCACGTTATGGAGAGTTGGATTTAATTGCCAAAAAAGATGATGTCTTAGTGGTCGTCGAAGTTAAGACTCGCACTAATACCCCTTTTCAACAAATACAAACAGCTATCTCCTATTCTAAACAACGAAAAATATCTCTCGCTGTAATGGACTTCATCCAAAGATATCCTCATTATGAAGATTTCGAAATCCATCTTGATATTATTCTATGTAACTACAATTCAGAGTCAAATGAATTCTCTGTTAAACATATCGAAAACGCTTTCGAAATGCTAATCTGATCCCCTTTGGAAAATATTCCAATCAGATTCACTAAGAAAAATCAAAGCACTCTATCGCAGTATAAGGTGATTTTCTAAGATGATCTATAAATAGTCAATATATTTATTGAATAATTACGATTTTTTAATGTTCCAATATATCCAAGCTATACTTATAAGCTCTATTAAATTTCCTTGAATATTTTTCCATGCAGTTTAGAGATCCCTTAAACCGATAGTCAAAATAGTATCTACGTTCTTAAACAATACTATCTATCAAGATGCATTCAGAAGCTGTCGCAATAGCGACCAAAGGGAGATGGGCGAATAGCGAAAAATGGCAAAGGTACATCACTATGAGTCCAACTCCCCTTGGTCGCTATGATTCCGATGATGTAAATGATTGCAAAATGCACTGTGTAGCAAACTCGAAAACAACTAGATAGATAAAATCTTCTTAAAAAGTGATACTAGGAATACAATTGTAATACTAAGAGCTAAAATAGAGCTCATTACAATGAATACTAATCTGTATTTTAAAGAGTACCATTTTAATGAAATTAATCCCCCTTGTACTAATAGTGACAAGTTTTCCTCATGAAACAGAATTCTTAAATCAGGATTTGCATTTCGGATATAGCTTCTTCCCAGAGAGTCATTCATACCGGATTTTAATGATGACAGTAATGTGCCCACGTTGTGAGAGTCCTTGCGAAACATCTCCTCTTTTTTCTGAAGCTTCTTAAGGTCGTTTTCAGAAAGTTTAAGCCCATTTCTTTGATTAAACAAAGCCACAAACAAACATCTATTCTCTTCATTCATCTTAACTCTCAGAAGTGGTTTTTGTATTAGCTTTAAGATCTCGATGCACTGATTCGAATCGGGGAACAGGGTAATATACTTCTCGGCATTAATAATTGATGGGTTCTTCTTGAACCTTCTATACAGCTGTTGTTCCTTACTGACTAGTAGAGATTGATAATCTTTTGTGTTAACTATATTTTCACAAACGCCACTAACTTTACATCCGTTTAGCATTTGTTTTACATGTTTTTCAAACACCAACTTGATACATTCATTTACATGTTTACCTTCAGGGTAGAAGGAGATGTATGACTGCAATATCATTATGTCATCTGATTGCTTTACTCTATTGTAGTATTCAATTTCTAACTCAGCAAGTCGTTGTTTTGCATTTTTATGATTCTGCAATGATATGGGGCTTAGCATAAACCTCTGAATGCTTTTAATATCATTAGTTCTTTCCAGCTTTTTCCATAAAATATTACTGCTGATGAATGAAAGTACCAGGACTAAGACAAGTAGGAATGATACTAAAATTGTAGACTTAATCCAATGCTTAGAAGGTTTAACTTTGAATAAATCATTATATACAATATCTTTATCTGCTTCAGTCAGATTAATCAACTTATTGATTCTCTTGCCGATAGATTCGATTTTTAATGATACTATACAAGGCGGGACATTACAATGTATCTTGTGACATTTATCAAACTTAAGTATATTCTTTTGCTTGAGAAAGGATATACTGGTATTGTAATAGTTATTCGAATAATCTATTGTTAGTTTCCTCGTGCACACTTGATGATCGTATTCAATAGTATATTGCTCTTCATAGGGTATATCGACAATCATATCAGGTAACTCAGAGTCAATTGGGGTAAGTTGATATTGTCCGGGAGTTAGAGAAACTGTTTTAGAAACACCTTTGATGAACTGCCTATTAGGAGAAATCTCTAGATTTTCTCTAACAATATCATCTTCAGAAACCTCTCTAATATTGAAATCTACTTCATTGAATTGCGAAACCAAGCAGACTTGTACAGGTTTAAACACCTTGAACTCTTCTTTTCTAGTTTCGTTCCAGAAGAGAGTGAATCTATACTTCTTAGAAATGAAATTTTTATTTTTAAGCTGAAGTGTATATTCTCCGGCTGTTAAGTTTTCAATAATGCAAGGAGTCTTTTGAGCTTGGAATTGATCATTGATGTATATGTCCATATTGCTCTCACAATTTGTAAGGTCAATCCTGGCAAATTGTGCTACAAGTTCAAACTGGAAAGAGTTTTTCATACTGTCTTCAATGAGAATCTTATCGACTATCGTTTTGTAGCCGGGACATTCTAGTATAATCTCAGTAATTCCTGTTTTATAGTTACATGTAATTGGAGTTGTTTGACTCAATACTTGCTTATTGAGTGTTACTTTTACATCAGGTGGGTTGGTAATTATTTCTAGGGGGGCGTTGTTGGCGTGTCCAAGAGATATGGAATGAAACTCTTTCTTCTGGTTAAGTTTGAATTCCTCTTTTTGCAACTGCTTCTTTCGAGTCTCGTATTTTGTTATCAAGATATCTGACGTATCCCAAATAACTCCATAGGTCTTTACAGGTTCCTTTTTACCTTTAACAGAGAATGAGCCCATAGGAACAAAACTAAGTTCAAGTGAGCAGTTGTTTCTCAGTTCTTCTGAAACAATGATCAAATATCCTGCAGCTAACGATTCTAGACGCTTAGATGTGTTTACAACATCTCCAAATACATCACCTGATTGTAGAATTACTTCACCCCAATGCATCCCGATTTTGATGACAATTTTATCCTTTTCTTCTTTCCTTTCATTGGTTTCCTTTAAGAGTTTTTGGATTTCAATTGATGCTTGCAAACTTTTATCTACTGAAGGGAATCTGGCTAGGATTGCATCTCCAAGTTTCTTAACAGTGATTCCATCATACTTCTCGATTATTGGTTCTAGTATTCTATCGTGCTCATCAACAATCTTCTTAGCATGAGTGTCTCCATAAGTCTCATAGAGCTTTGTCGAACCGACAAGGTCTGTCATGATTACAACTTGAAACGATTTTGTGTATTGGTCTGTCATTGTTTTAACCTCCACATTGGAGTTTTCACTGTCTCTTTTAGCTGGAAAAACCGTTCTTTGTCTTTATCAAAAATAATGCCCCATTCATCATTGTATAAGCTGTACTCTATTGCTTTACCGGGTTTGAAATTCTTCTTAACAAGCTTTGAGGAAGTATCTGCCTTTTCATAAAGCTTAACACCTTTGTCTGATATGGAAATGTAGTTTAAATGCTCAACTGCATATGGATTGCAAATACTCCTAAATTTATTCAATAGATGCGGATTAAGACTAATAAAGAAAGGAGAAAGCACAATGCCAATAACTACCGCTTTAACAAGCTTAGCTTTGATTTTCATAAATAACCGGGCTCTATAACTAAGAGAAGTAATAATAATTAGTGGTGTTAAATAGTACATAACCAGCACGCTTTTTTGAATAAGAAAAAAAGAAATGGAAGTGAAGCTTGAAAGTAAGTAATATGCTGAATAAGATAGGGTAGGTATTACTATAAGGTTAAAAGGAAGGAAGAACCCTATAATCAGTTTAGTTGGTTTCACAATAATGTCATCTTTTGAAAACACAATTATAGCATACAGTATGAATAGCAGAAAAGAGAATAACACTTGTTTTAAGAATACTGGATAAAACAAAATGTTGTTAAATATCATAGACAAGTCATTGGGTTGATGCTCTGAAACTAGAAGTAATGATAACAATGAGACAAGACAATTGAGAACCAATCCGATCCAAACTACATATATACTATTATGAAAAATTGCCTTACGCTTGTATCGCTTGTTTGCAGTGTTAAGCTTTCTGGAGATCTTTTCGTGTTTCTCTCTTATCTGATCTGATAAAGAAACTATAGAACTATTATTTATGCTCTCAGTCGCTATATTTAACTCCATTGCAATGCTGTGCAAAAGATTATCTGCTTCGAAGAATTCATTCATCGTATTATGTTTGGTAATAAGAGAGATATCTCTGTAGTAATCTTCCAGTTTCTCAGTAAGGTTTTGTTCTCTGAAAAATCGCGTTAATGATTTCTTTACTGTAATTGATATATAGGCATCTTTCTCTTGTAATTCATCTACAAAGTTGTATATTCTTGAGCCAACAATCTCTTTATTATCCATCTGATTAAATGAATATACACCCATCTCTTTCAGTGAAACCACATAGTCAATCTTATCTTCTAAAGCAATAAATAGAAAATCTGTAAGCGTAAATGAACGATGGATATTGGTTTTCAGCTTAATCTCTAAGTATGTCTTAATCTCAAAATAAACAAGTTCATTAGAAAACTCTTTCGGGTGAGTAACAAGAAATATTGCAACTTCTTCAATTGTTTCAAGAACAGTATTATCAGGCATTCGGATCTTTCTGTTAACTAAAACACTGTGTAGCAATTGAAGCATATTATATTGCCAATCACTATTTCTCACATGTTGTACCGGTGAGAATTCTAAGCCTCCACTTTCCTGTTCACTACTATCATTTAAGTAGCGATTGATTTGCTGAATAGTTGAGAATATACATGTTGCCTTAGTAGTTCCAATGTCTTGCTCCAAGAAACATCTGAGCTTGAATGAGAATTGGAACAATAGGAATCTTACTTTTGTTAATGACTCTTCCCAATGGGATTTGTCTAACTGCTCAAAGAATAATTGCACTTCACTTTGGAGCTTTTGTAAAGAATCATTAGTATCAAACGATAACTCAATTGACACATCCCCATAAGTTATTGGAGCATCCGAGAAAATGTAGTGAATGAATACTTGCTTTAAGTATGTACTACCAAATGAAGAATAATATGCTGCAAGGCTTTTGAGTATAAGCACTTTTCTTTCATTGAATGCACCTTCTAGCCACTTGAAGAAGATATTATGTAGTTTTCTATCACTAGTTATTAAGTCAAACAAGTCATCTGATTTAACGAGCTGTGCATAGAGCTCATCCAAATCATTGATTTGGATATTCAGTCTCTCAATATCTAGAGTGAAGTTTGATGTTCTCATACTTAAAACCTATATCCTATTCCGGCTTTCCAGAAAACGATGATATTGCTTTTATCGACTTCGCTTTCCTCTGTAAATATGTCTCCATCAGAGTAAAAGTCATTTTCCTTGAACCATTTATAATTATCAGTTATATAAGCTGGTGTGACTGATGTTTCAAAGTAAACTCCTCTTTTATTAAATGGCACATCAAATCGCATTTGTAGCTCGATTGGTGTGTATGTTATAACATCAGTTGAGTATGATTTCTTACTAAGACTTTCTTCCTCTTCTTTTAACAATACATAATCACCATCTTTAAAGCTCCATTCAAATGAGTTATCAAAGTGTGAACCCAGTATCGCAGCTTGTACTTTCAACTCTAGTGTGGTCAAACATGATATTGATTGGGGTAGATAGCATAAACCAAAACCTACACTTGCAAGATTTAAGTGATACATGAGAGAGTTTCTGTTTTGATAGAAGAGTGAGATTTGCCCTAAACTTCCTGACATGTAGGAATGGAAACCAAAACGTTTTACCGCAAACTCCTTCAATCGCAGTCAAAGTTAGATATGGAGCAATGGATGAATATCCGGCATTAAAACTCACAATATAATTCAAATTACCATTTTTACCTATTCTGTGCTTGAAAACTCTATTAGTTTTAAGCCATTTCGACTTTATATCAATTTCAGTAACTCCTGGTTCTAAATAGGCCGATTCTTTATAATTCCACCAATTGTACAATGGCCTTGAACCATTCTTTACATAGAACTCCATGTCATATATTCCCGGACCTGACAAGGTTAGATCTTTTCTACTATTACACTCAACTTGTAGGTAATCATCTCGATAGATCTTCGCCTTAACAGGTAAGTAATCATTCTTAGGCCATTTAATCGCTAAAACTGTTTCAAGCGGAGAAAGCGTTACTTCAAAAGGTTTTGATATGCTATACATCACTTTAATATCTGTTTCGTGTGATTCGTAGCCTTTATTAGATACAGTTAATATGTAATTCCCCGGATTCAATGATTCAATTACTGAACTGGATTGTTCTGTCAGTACAGTTTCCCCTTGTCTATTTTTAAAGCTAAGTGTACAATCTGCAGGATCAGTTTGTACTGTAAATTTTGGCTTCTTCTTTTCAAGTTCAACAAACTTCTCTGTTGTTTTATCAGGGAGAATCTCGACATCAAACAACTCTTCAACATATCCTGTAGCAAATACTTTAACATTATAAGTTCCTGCCTGCATTTCTACAGCTTCATGATTATTGCTTATCAGGTTGTTATCGACTTTAATTAGGGCATCAGCAGGCTTTGTATTAATTAACAACAATCCGTGTCGTGGAGTTAGAGTTATATCAAGCTTTAAATTGTCAGAATCAACTAATAATGAGTCGTTTGAATAGCTGACATATCCTTTTTTCTGAGCAACAATATAATGCATACCACTTGGTAAATCAATAGTATAGCTACTTCTCTGCAGGTCTAAAGTT
>CAXXOU010000002.1:0-374623 GCA_963677495.2 Cloacimonadales bacterium (SeqCode) | reverse complement strand
TATTCAGGAGATGTTGGGACATTCCTTCTTGACATCTACTGAAATCTATACACATGTAACTTTGAATGAAATAAAATCTGTTTATAAACAGACTCACCCGAGAAATAGAGAAAAAGAAGATAAATTGGAGGATTAATTATGAAACTTGAAGGTAAAGTACTCGTTGCCCAAGGTGGTGGTCCTACTGCTGTAATCAATCAATCTATGGTAGGTGTTGTACTTGAAGCTAGAAAATTCCCTCAAGTAACAAGAGTTTATGGAGCACTTAATGGTGTTCATGGGATTATTAATGAAGAGTTTATTGACCTTACACAGGAAACAACTCATAGTTTAGAACAGGTGGCTATTACACCATCTTCATCATTAGGCACAACACGTGATAAACCTGATGAGGCATACTGTCGCGAAATCTTTAAGGTTCTTAAAGCTCACGATATCAGATACTTCTTTTATATTGGTGGAAACGATTCATCAGACACAGTGAGAATCGTGAATCAGGAAGCTGAAATCGCTAACTATGAGTTCAGAGCTATTCATATACCAAAGACAATTGATAACGACCTTGTACTCAATGACCATACTCCGGGATATGGCTCAGCAGCTCGCTATGTAGCTTCTGCTTTCACAGGTGTGAATCTTGATAATAGAGCTTTACCCGGTGTTTATATTGGAGTAGTAATGGGTAGACATGCAGGTTTCTTAACTGCTGCTGCTTCATTAGCCCAGAAGTATTCTGATGATGGACCACACTTAATATACCTTCCTGAAAGGCCATTCCATAGAGAGCAGTTCTTACAAGATGTAAAGAAATGCTGGGATAGATATGGTCGTTGTGTTATCGCTGTCTCAGAGGGTATTTCAGATGAAAAGGGAGTACCAATCATCACTAAACTAGTTGGTGAAACAGAAACTGATGCACATGGTAATGTTCAGCTTTCAGGTACAGGAATGCTTGGTGATAAACTTTCTGAGCTTATCAGACAAAACTTACCAATAAAGAGAGTTAGATCTGATACATTCGGTTATCTCCAACGCTCATTCATCGGTTGCGTTTCAGATGTTGACCAACACGAAGCTCGTGAAGTTGGCGAAAGAGCAGTTCAATACGCTTTATGGCACAATCTTGATGGCTCAATCAGAATCAAAAGAACCGGTTTCTATTCTGTAGATTATGATTTAGTACCACTTGAAGATATTGCGGGTAAAACACGTCACATGCCTGATGAGTTTATCAACGAAGAAGGTAATGGTGTAACCGATGCATTCAAATTCTATGCAAGACCACTTATTGGCTCAGGTTATCCTGTAGCTCATAGACTCAGATCACCTAAAGTTGCTAAGTTATTGCAAAAGTAATAAGAACTATATAATTATAAGCCTGCCGAAAGGTAGGCTTTTTTTTATCATTCTCACCCCACGCTTCACTGCGGTGCAAGTAAGATAAATAATGCAGTAATCTTTCCCGTTAATTGTATTTAATATTAAGAACAAAGAAGAACAGGGAGTTTATGAATAGAGTAGAACAGAAGAGGAATGAGGTTAGCATATGGGTATTTGTAATTATATCCATCCTGCTCCATATATTCATTTTACTTACCTACCCTTTGTTTAAATCACTTCTGAATACTCATCCTAAGTCCCTTATTACAAAGAAAGAGGAACAGACAAAGCTTAAGTTCAAGCTTGTTAAGAACGAACAAAAACCATTGGAGGAAGCTGTTAGAGAAGAGATTGCTTCGGATAGAAATGCAGAAGCGTCCCAGGATAACCCTGATTTATCTAAGCCTGAAGGTAATCCAATGGCTGATAGAGATAATCACGTTATTTCTCAGAACCAGGATGTTAAACCCCAACAAGAGTTAGAAGAGAAAAAGCCTATCGATAGAGATGCATACACTCCATCTGCTCTTGAGTTTTGGGATCAACTGCAGACAAGTAAACAGCAGATTCAACAGAATGAGATCCCGGAGACGATAAAGGAATCAAAGAGTTCAGCATATAAAAAAGGTGGCTTTGCTCTCAATACTTATGATTGGGATTTTGCACCTTATATGCTAGCATTAAGAGACAAGATTCAAGCAAATATGCGTCCTCCGATGTCATTTACAAGAATGGGGATTGGGGCCGGTCAGAATATAGTTAAGTTTAAGATAAATAGAAAGGGTGAATTAGTAAGTGTAAAGCTTCTTGATTCCGAGACTCACAAGACATTAGATGATACAAGTATGAGAGCTGTAAGATACTCGTTCCCACATATGAAACTACCTAAAGACTTCCCGGAGGAGTATTTAGAAATAACCGGATATTTCAATTACATAATAGATAGAGGTCCAAATGCAAGACGTAATAGAAACCATTAAACAAAGTGGTATTACAGTATACCCGATGATATTGTTCTCAATCGTGGCTGTAGCTGTGATTATTGAGAAACTAGTACACCTTAGAAAGAAAAAGATAGTTTTCCCTGAAATCAACTTCGCAGTAGACCGCATAACTAAGAAAGAGGATGTGCAGGAAGCTATTTCTGTATGTAAAAAGTATCCCGGTTCCTTTGCAAATCTTATGTTAGCAGGTTTGAATATAGCTACTCAACCACTTGATATTGTTAAAGAAGCCTTTGCTGACCAAGGCAGGCAAGAGATGAGAAAGCTTGAGCGTGGATTGGTGCTTCTTGAAACTGTTGCGGCAGTATCCCCACTGTTAGGTCTTTTAGGTACTGTGATTGGTATGATAAAAGTGTTTAAGATGATATCACTGAATGGTGTTGGTGAAGCATCTGCCCTCTCCGGTGGTATCAGTGAAGCATTGCTTTCAACAGCTATTGGTTTAACACTTGGTATCCCAGCTTTGGTCTTTCACAACTACTTCACCGCAAAGGCAGAGGATATAATTCTCGATATGGAAAAGAGTGCAAACGTACTAATGCAGAAGCTTCATAATATTAACAGCGGAGAATAGTATGCAACTTCTATCAAAGAAGAAGAGAACTGTTATTATTAGCATCACATCACTAATAGATGTTGTTCTGCTACTGCTGATATTCTTTATGCTCACAACAACCTTCTCAGAGCAACCGGGTATGGAACTTGAGCTTCCGGAAACTGAGGGTTTCAGCAATGTTGAAGTTGAAGAGCTTGAAGTTACTATTGATAAAACAGGCAAAATACAAGTAAACGGTAAAGATGTATCTATTGAAGAGCTTACCTCTTCCCTATCTGAGATAGCTAAACAGGATTCATCTCAATCAATATCTCTAAAAGCGGATAGATCAACTGACTATGGTGTCGTAATTGAAGCGATGGATATGATTAAACAGAGTGGTCTAGAAAAGATTGTGATTACAACTGAGAAGAAATAGATAACCTTGTACCTTTGGAATTGTTGCAGACCTTGCAAATGGTGCATTCAGAGATGAATAAGTGATTTGTACGAAAGCAATCACCTGTGCGAATTTGTGAGCTTGGGGAAATGCGAATATTATACAGCTCGTACTTCGAAGTCGCATTTCCCCGAACTCCTTTCAGTCGTAATGGTGACTGCTAAAGATTTCAACTAAAGTCATCCGAGCGACCCGGAAGTTGTGCGCCTATCGGCTTACGAGCTCCTCCTGATGGTCGTCGGTTCGACTTCGTTCACTTCATTGCATTGCGTTCAACTTCGCTCAGGGTGACATATTTAAACGTTTTTTTAGATTAGTAATAAACCTCTCAAGATCACTCTCACATCTAACCTCAACCACATTAGAAAACTGCTTCTTGGCTTCCTGAAGTTGCTTTTGTCTTCTTCTGTAAGTCTTAAGTACCCAGATAATCATATTCCCATCGATAGTGAAAAAGTTCTTCCAGGTTTCAATGTTACCGTTACATACAAGTTCTTTAGTCTTAATCCTTTTAAAAGTGCGTGAGAATGCTCTTCTTAGAACAACATGGAAAGGAGGATTAAGCCAAATTAGAAAATCCCAGTTATCATGCATAATCTGCTCTATCATCGAGTAGTTTCCATCAATAACCCAATCTTCACTTGAAAGCTTGTCCTTTAGAATTTCTCTAAACTCTTCCCTATCTCTTTGAATCCAGTCAGGCAACCAGAACAATTGGTCCAATTCAAGATGAGGAAGGTTTAATTCATTAGATAGTTTTCTCGCTAGAGTTGTTTTACCGGAGCAACTAACTCCCCTAACCCAAATTCGCATATTATAATTTCATTACAAGCTTACCGGATTGAACAGCTCGATAATCTCGATAGCTAAGGAATGCAGCGATCAACAAGAATCCAATTGCCACCATGAAGACAGTCATAACTCCGAATGTGTTCATAAGGAAAAGACTAAGAAGTGGAGCTAAAAGACCCCTGAAAGCGGTTACAGTAACATGTACACTTTGATACATCGAGCTGTCATCATTACCTGCAAAATGGATCGAGCTCATATTCCAAGCCATGTTTATACCCGACATTGCAATACTGAAGAGGAAGAATCCCACAAAGACAATAGCAACAGCAATGTTAGAGGGTGCAAAGTAGCTTGAAACCAGGATGCTAATTGGATATATGATTAGTCCACCAAATGCCATTGATGTGAATTTGAAAGGATGGAAGGAGTCATGTTTACTTCCAAGAATTGGAGACAGAAACATAAGACCAATATTAGCCAAGATTATCTTACCAACAAAGTTCTGCGTATAGGAAAGTTGTAACTTCTCAACCAGATAGATAGGAATAGCAGGCTGCATCATTATAAAACCCATACCATAGAAAGTGAAGTTTCTCTGGAAATGGGCAAAGGGCTTGTTTGTTTTAAGAATCTCAACAGAGCGCTTTAATGGTGCTAAGATGTTGAACTTCTCTTTGGGTCTGTCATCAGGTTTCTTCTCAAGTTTTATAGATGACATTATCATACAGTTTATGAAGCCACTTATAGCACAAATTGCTATTATGATCCTAAAGAGGTTCTCGTTCCAGTCCAGTAATCTACCAATAATGTATGATAGTATCAGTAAAATGAACGTTCTAAGGCTCATTGTGAAACCGAAGAGTTTTCCTCTAACCTCTTTTCTTACATTAGATTGGTAAATCTTATTAGTACTAGGAATTATAATTGAGTTTGCTGAGTGCATTAAGAACAGTATCATGATAAACTGATTAACATTAGTTATGTAGAAAACCAGTAGTAGTGTTAATCGTCCGAAGAATCCTGCAAATATGAAGAACTTACGAAGGGAACCGGCTCTCTCGATAAGTTTTCCCCACCAAATTGAGAATAGGTTTGATACAGGCCAGATCATAGTGAGTACTGCTAATTGCCAGTTCTCAGCATGCAATGCCTTCTTCACAACAATATCTTGAATATTTCCAACGCTAATGATAAAAGCAGCGAAGAAAGTACCAATTAGTAGTGAGTAAAACGTTTTCTTTTCAATCTGATTAAGTTCTGTAAGCTTCATGCAAAGAGCAGAAATGTTAATAATCAATACTGTCAATTATTATAATCAGTAATTTCTACAAATATGGATTTAAACGACTATGTCGGTTAGTCTTGTCACTTAACTTCGGACTTTGTATTCCGGAGTTAGTGATTACCACTTCGTTGTGAATCACTTCATCCTTAGTCATCTACTGAGTTGATGCAGTCCATATTTAAGCCATCTGCCAAAACGCAGTCATCCCACTGTTTTCCCACTGTGTACGCACTGTGCACCCAGTGAAACAGTGGGTTGGCAGTGCCTTCACAGTGCGTGCACAGTGCAAACACAGTGGGTTAGTAGATAGAGCTGTTAAAGGAAGCAAAAAGGGCAGGAAATGTAGCTAAGTCATTGCAAATTACACTGTGTATACCTCTTTCGGACTTGCTCCGCAACGAAGTGTGGGGCGAGAACGAAATTCAGAGATATGCAACTTCGAGTGCATTTTAGGAAGTCCGTTGCCTTATCAGGCTGATAAACTCCCTGAAATGCAGTAAGTCATTGGTAAAGCCACTGTGTATGGTTTTCTAATTCTAAGCACGAGTCCATACGACCATCGGAAGTTCGACTCCATGCGAAATTGGCAAGTTATCGCTTGGCGTCGTATTCGTAAACTCGCACTGGTGACCACTCCTGTAAGCCACGGAATTAACGATTCCCACTCCTTTGCCACAAGAACAGTTTAAAAAGGCTTTGACAAAATACAGTGTCACTGCTTATTTGTAAAAATTAAATAATATTCTGGAGGAAGAATGCCGGAGACAAAGGCTGTTACAAAAAGAACTGATAAGTTTTCTTTGGTGGAACTTCTGATGATTGTCATGCTTGTTGGGCTGATATTCGTGATTTGGATTCCCATGAAGGAAGCCAAAATATACAGAGCAAATCTTCAAGAAGCGATTGGTAATATTGAGACGATAACAAAAGCTAATATTGATTTCAAAAATAATCCTGATCTTGGTGATGGTGATTTTGCTTTTGATATTGGTCAGCTTAATCTTAAACTTGAAGAGAATTTCTTTAATTATGCGGTTACTGACACAACTATTGTTGCAACATCCACTGAAGAGTTTGGAAAAAAAGATATCGATGTTATCTTCTACCTTCCAACAGGACCATATCAGATAAATAATGACTCAAAGCAGGTCATTGATATATCCTGGCTCCCATAAAGTTTTTTAAGCCCTCGCAAGAGGGCTTAATTTTTATCCATACATTTATATGAAACCAAATCCTATACTATATATTGTTCCCACACCTATCGGTAATCTTAAGGATATGACATTTAGAGCAGTTGAAGTTCTAAAAAGTGTATCACTTATCCTTGCTGAAGATACTAGAACAAGTTCTTACCTTTTAAAGCATTACGAGATTACAACACAGCTGCTTAGCTATCACAAATTCAACGAAAGAAAGCGTACAACTGAGTTGATTGACAGGCTTAAATCTGGTGAAGAGATAGCACTTATAAGTGATGCAGGAACCCCAGGTATCTCTGATCCTGGTTCTATTCTTATTAAAGCTGCTATAAAGGAAGGAATTGAAGTTGTGACTCTTCCCGGTGCTACAGCTTTCGTACCGGCTCTTGTAAGCTCAGGTTTGAATAGTGATAGTTTCTGCTTTTTAGGATTTTTACCCGAAAAGAAGAGACTACGTGATGAGCTCCTTGAAAGTGTAAAAGCATACAAGCAAACGCTAATATTTTACTGCTCACCTCATGATCTATTTAATACTATGAAAGCGATGCAGGAACTGCTTGGAGATAGAAATATCGTAATTGCAAAAGAGATTAGTAAACTGCATGAGACATTTTACCGTGGAAGATTCAGTACACTCATTGATTCTGAAAATCTCAATCTTAAAGGAGAGTTTGTGATTCTTGTTGAAAGTTTCATACAAGAAGAGATTACGATTGAGCAAGTTCAGTTACTGTTAAAAGAGGAGATTTCTAAAGGACTTAAAGGTAAAGATGCTATAAAAAAAGTTGGCGAAAACACAAAAATGCGTAAGAATTTAGTATATGAGATATTTACAAATATGAAAAGGAGTCAATAATGAGACTTAAAGAAGACAAAGCAATATTTGCAATGATAGATATACAGGAAGCGTTCGGCCCATTTATACCAGAACTTGAACAAGTAATCAAGACTGCTAATATTCTGAACAAATCAGCTGAGATTTTGGGAATACCACTAGTAGTTACAGAACAATATCCTAAAGGATTAGGCAAAACATGTGAGAATATTAACATACCAGAAACTGCTAATATATTTGAAAAGAACCTATTCTCTATCTTTGCCCCGGAAGTTAAAGAGTATATCAAATCAACCGGTAAAACACAAATTGTGCTCTATGGAATTGAAAGTCATGTATGCCTTATGCAATCATCACTAGATGCCTTAGATTTGGGCTTAGAAGTGTTTTACGTTGAAGATGGTGTAGCTTCTAGAGATGACAGAAATAAAGTGACTGCTATAAGAAGACTATCACAGCTTGGTGTTCAGGTAGTTAGCTCTGAAATGCTTCTTTTTGAAATCATGCAGAGTTCAAAACATCCCCATTTTAGAGAGATTTCTAAATTGGTCAAATAAGGAAATATTATGCAAAGTTTTAGAGAAAAGATTTCATCCGAACTCAATGAGCTATTAAATCAAGACTTTATACATGCTGTCTGGGAAGGTGGTTCTTCTGCAACAGGTTATTTAGACGAATACTCAGATCTGGATTTAATGATAATTTCTGATGATGAGCGAGTCGAGGATGTCTTTTCTCTACTGCAAAGCTTCTTCCAAAATAATTATGGCATCTTAAAACAGTTTCGTATACCTGAACCTGCATGGCACGGAATGTCACAATGCTTCTATCTGATAGACAAAGCCCCCAGATTCTTTTACCTTGATATTGCGGTTCAGAAGCTTGTTAATAAAGACAAATTTCAGGAAAGTGATCGTCATGGAATTCCGATCAAATGGTTTGATAAAAAGCAGCTTATTAATCCATCACCCACTCCTGAAGAGACAGTTCTTTCAAAAGGCAAAAATGCATATAAATTCTCGACAGAGTTGTTCTTTGTTGTAGAGGTAGAAGTGTTAAAGCTTATTGAACGTGGTAGATTGGTAGATGCATCTATTGAACTGCAAGGAAGTATTTTAAGAAGACTTTCAATACTGCTTAATCTTAAGTATAGACCTGCTAAGGTTGATTTTGGGTTGAAATATGGCTATAGAGACTATCCGGAAGATGTTTATAATAGATTAAGAAAGCTGGTGACTTACAATGATATTGAAACTCTAAAAGCTAATGCTAATGAAGTGATAGACTGGTTCTATCAACTACAAGAAGAGTTGAAGACAGATTGGAGTTAAGCTCCTTTCTTTTTCTCCTTATCTAATCTTTTCTGACGAGATCTGTTTATACGTCGTCTCAATCTTTTAACTTTAGCAACGCTACCATCATCATAAACCAATGTATATAGAAATACACCAAGGTGATTTAATTCATAGGATAGAACAATATAGTCAGTATCTATAAGCTTCTGACTGTAGAAGAAGTCTTTCTCAATTATAATTTTATTTGCCATGTATTTTAGCGCTGATGAATTACTTCTGAAAATTGAGTAGTCTTTCATAGCTAATGAGTCAGGTAAATCTTGTCCAATAAGCCACGGTGGTGATTCTAATGTCCTTCTCAAAAGGTTATCCTGATGGAGTATGTGTCCACCACTTGTGATTAAACCTATCTCTGAGTCAATGCTCTCGATATAATCACACATCCTACTAACAGAGAGGTTCACAACAGTTAAACCTAAGAGATTAGTTTGTTGAATTACAGGCTTGATAGCAGAGATAATCCATTCACCGGTAAAGGGTGAGACTTTAGGAGTACTAAGCCAAAAGATTTTACCCGGTTGTATATGAGAGATAATCTCTTTAAATTCATCAGTTTCTTTATAATTATAATTTTTAAACTCTGGTTTGTATTCTATATATGGATAATGTCTGAAGAATTCACTGTTATCATAATAGTATACTGATTCAACCAGTTCACTGCTAATGAAAACCTGTTGCATATATTCATCCAGTTGCTCCATAAGAACCACATCACTGATCAGGTTATCCCCTACCGGAATATCTCCAGTATAGAACACAGCCGCTAAACCATCGTTTTTATTCTTATATAGTTCATACTCATCGACCTGGTAATTCTGGGGCACAACTCCATCGAAAGCATATTCTTTACTAAGGTATAGAGATGTTACGAGCTGAGAAAGTAGATTCAGCTTTCCATTAAATTCGGAGTACGTTGCGTTCAGAGAATCAGCAGCCATAAAGAGCTTATCACGCTCCCTTCCCGGATTAGTTGATCTATAATTCAGCATAAACACTGCTATAGCAGTAGCAACAAGTAAAATAATAATAACGATGATTCTTTTTTTCATTAGTACCTCTTGGCAGAGAGGGCAGGGATCGAACCTGCCACTGACGGGGTTAAGCGCCAACTACCGGTTTTGAAGACCGGCTGAACCACCAGATTCTTCCTCTCTACAGCCCTTCTAAGCTGTATATCAGTATTAGTCAACTGTTTTTTGATGATTCGAAAATATTCATGGCTATATAAATTTACAGGTATATATCCAGATTATAAGTAAGCTTTATAGTTAAGGAGACTTATGAAGATCCCAATGAGATATTATAGAAGTGGATAGATAAGAAAAGACGGGAGCAATACTCCCGTCTTATATTTATAGTATTAATTACTTATTCGTAATCGTCTACTAAACTTGCTTGTTTTGCTTTATGGGCAATTACATCAGGATGGATACCTGCAAGTTTACTTACAGCTCCAACTGGGCAGACATCGAGACAGTTACCACATTTTACGCAGTCAATCTGAGTAATTGTGTATTTCTCTTCTCTGTTACCAGGAATACATGATGTAGGGCATTTGCGTGAGCAAAGTGAGCAACCGATACACTTATCTTTATCAATTTCAAAGTGCATAAGTGGCTGACAAACCTTTGCATGACAGCTTTTATGCTTAATATGATTCTCATATTCGTCACGGAAGTAGCGGATAGTACTGAGAACAGGATTGGGAGCAGCCTGACCGAGTCCACAAAGTGAAGTCTGTTTAATCATTTCACCAAGTGTTTCAAGCTCTTCTATATCACCTTCACGGCCTTCACCTGAAGTGATTCTATCCATGATTTCATACATCTTCTTAAGACCAAGACGACATGGTGAACATTTACCGCAAGACTCATCAACTGAGAAGTCGAGGAAGAACTTAGCAACGTCAACCATACATTTATCTTCATCCATTACGATAACACCACCTGAACCCATCATCGCACCTTTCTCTCTGAGAGATTCGTATGTGATAGGCACATCAAGATGGTCTTCTGTTAAGCAACCACCTGAAGGTCCACCGAGCTGTACGGCTTTAAACTTCTTACCATTAGTGATACCACCACCAACACCAAAGATAAGCTCACCAATTGTGATTCCCATAGGAACCTCAACGAGACCTGTGTTTTTGATGTCACCGGTAAGAGCAAACACTTTAGTACCTTTAGAATCTTCAGTTCCCATAGATGCGAACCAGTCAGCACCTTTGAGAAGGATTGTAGGAAGGTTACCAAGAGTTTCCACGTTGTTAACGATAGTTGGTTTGTTCCATAATCCGCTTGCAGCAGGGAATGGTGGTTTAGGAGTAGGTTGACCTCTACGACCTTCGATTGAATGGATAAGAGCAGTCTCTTCACCACAAACGAAAGCACCGGCACCTGAACGTACTTCTACGTCAAAGTTGAAACCTGATTCAAAGATATTTTCTCCTAAAAGACCGTATTCTTTTGCTTTTTCTATCGCAAGCTTGATACGTCTAATTGCAAGAGGATACTCAGCACGAATATAGAAGTAACCCATGCTAGCACCGATAGCAAAAGCAGAGATCATCATACCTTCAAGTACTCTATGTGGGTCACCTTCGAGAAGTGAACGATCCATGAATGCACCCGGGTCACCTTCATCAGCATTACAAACAACATACTTCTGGTCAGCTTCGTTCTTGAATGCAAATTCCCACTTTAAACCTGTTGGGAATCCACCACCACCACGACCGCGAAGTCCTGATTTCTTAATCTCTTCGATAAGAGAAGCAGGTGTCATTTCTGTAAGAACTTTACCGAGAGCTTCATATCCGCCTTCAGCAATATACTCTTCGATGCTTTCAGGATTAAGGTATCCGCAATGCTCGAGAGCAACTTTTATCTGATCTTGATAGAAAGGGATCTCTTTCTTCTCAACAATAACTTTATCTTCGTCGTCCTGAATCATAAGACGTTTAACAGGACGTCCTTTTAAGAAATGTTCTTCTACGATTTCCTGAACATCTTCTACAGTTACTTTCTTGTAGAAAACACCTTCAGGGTAGATCATCATAACAGGACCGTAATCACATGGTCCCATACAACCTGTTTCAATAATGTTAACTTCAGCCATCATGTCATGCTCATTGAGCATTTCTATGAATTTCTTCTTAATCTTTAAAGAACCTGCTGAAACACATCCTGAACCACAACAGATAAGTAGGTCTATTCTTCTTAAAGACATTCTTCCCCCTAGTTATTTGCTGAAACTACAAAGTCAGCAACCACACGGTTGTTAACAATATGTTCAACTACAACTTTACGGGCTTTTTCAGGGTCCATATTACCATAAGTTATGGCATCTTGTCCCTCAATAACAATATCAACAACAGGCTCAACTGAAGAGAGTCCTTTCTCTCCTGTTTGAGTTACTAATACGTCTTTAAGACCACGTTTAGCTATTTCGTCCAAGAATGTTTTCATAACTTCACGAGCACCCATTGCGATACCTGAAGTTCCCATTCCGACTATAACCTTTACACGGCTTCCTGAAGCTCTAAGCTTCATATCAGCCTGAGCTTGCTCACGAATCTTTCTGAGTTCGGCTAAGGTCTTCATCTTAGTTCTCCTCCATCTCTGTTTTTTTTATTCCTTCTTTAATATTCTCTTCGATAAACTGGATAACGTCCGGATAGGTTAATGGTATGCCACCGAGTTCCTCTTTGATTTCTGCTGTATTAAAAGCAAAATCGTGATGAACTTCTCCAATGTGGTGATCAAGATTCAACCAGAAGTCAACTTCCTGATGCCCGATAATTCCACTAATGAGTGTATCTTGCAGATTTCCTAAAGGCATTCTATCGATGTGGTTGTACTCAAACTCAGCAACCAACACCGTACCTTTGCCTAACTCGCTATCGAGCTGAAATCGACCTGCACACAATTCTGCGTTCTGAGCAAAGAGCGGGATACCAAGTCCAACTTTCTTAACTCTTTCCGCTTTTGAAGTGTAGAAAGGATTCTGAGCAGCTTTCAACGTCTCTTCATCCATTCCGGTTCCGTCATCCTCTACTGTAAATCTCATCAGGTTTATTCTCTCATCTATCAATACAGAGATACGAATATTGCTCGATTCAGCTCTGGCTGAATTCTCTATAATGTCCAAAAGATGTAATGAAATATCCTGCATTTAGATCTACTCGCTTATGCGTCTGCTTTTAATTGATCAACAATCTTTTTCAACTGGTCTTTTGTTTCAACACGACCATAAGTCTCTTCACCAACAACAAAAACAGGGGCTAATGAGCAAGCACCTACACATCTGACTTCTGCGAGTGTGAACAAGCCGTCTTCGGTTGTCTCACCTTTCTTGATTCCAAGTAATTCTTCGAAATTTTGAAGTAATTGAGGAGCACCTTTAACAAAACAAGCTGTTCCTGTGCACACGTTAATCACATATTTTCCACGTGGAGTCATACTGAAGAAGTTATAGAATGTAACAACTCCGTAAACCTTGTTTAAAGGAACACCTAAGTGCTCTGAAACGAATTGCTGAACCTCCGGTGGTAAGTAACCAAAGATCCCTTGTGCTTTGTGAAGTACCTCAATCAATGGGTCTCTCAGCTTCTTCTTCTCTTCGATAATCTGCTGAAGTTCCTGGTATTCAGGACTGTCATAGTTTCTGAGATCAACCGACATTTTTCCTCCTAAGTCATTATTATATTTATATTTACTTATATTTCTTAAATTACTACTTCTAATTGAAGTAATTTCTCTCATTACGCTTTGTTGGTCAATAAAAAAAAGCACATTGTTACATTTATCACGATTGAGCTTTTATTCAGCTATAAAATATATGCATTTGCATCTAATTTTCAAGGCTATTTGTTACTCATATCTAACAACACATTCGTGCATTTCGTGGTTGATAATACCTGACATCGAAGATTCACTCCAATCTCCCTGCAGTGTCCTGAATAAGTTTACCATAGTTTTAGTTACTCAGTTTACTTCAATTGAATGAAATAATTCTATCTTTTCTAAATTGATTTACTAAGAAGCATATACACTTCCAGGAGTGTTGTAGTCAAGTGAAGAATGATATCTTTTATTATTATAGATATAAACTGCTTCTTCCGTTGCTTGCAAAGCGACCTTTTTGTTTGGGAATTTCAATTTCATTCCCAGATCATGTTTCAATGTTCTGTTTACTCTTTCAGCGACTGCATTATCATAGCAGTGATTCTTTCCTGTCATACTAACTCTTGCATGGCTTCTTTTAAGCAATCCGATGTATTCTTTACTACAGTACTGGACACCATGATCAGAGTGAAGTATTATACCTCGCGGGATTTTTGTTCCTCTTTTTGCTTTATTAAATGCCTTCACTGCTCCTTTTGTTTCCAGAGTATCAGATAAGTAGTGACCAACTATCTTTCTTGAATAGTAGTCTGTTACTAAAAACAGATACATAAACCCCCTTCCAACTGAGATATATGTAATGTCTGTTACCCAAACTTGGTCTTTTTTTGTGATGTTCGTTTCCGGTAAAAGATTGGGGTATATCTTCAATTTATGCTTCCAGTTTGTTGTAACTACATATCGCTTGGGAGGTCTTTGCAATAAGTTATTCATACGTAACAACTCTATTAGTTTATCTCTACTTATCTTTAGGTCAGGATCATTATGTTTTATAAGCATTTTCATTATCATTCGATAGCCTGTTGTCTCCTGTTCTCGCCGGAGCTCTTCCACGAGTCGCACTATCTCACGGTCTCTCGCAGCATCTCGTTCGAGTATTTTTACATGCTTATTATAGCCTTGTCTTGTATAACCGTACACCTTACAAATCCTCTCTAATCCTCTGTATCGGAGTCCGCATTCAATAGCTCTTTCTTGAGTTTTTCCTGCACTATCGAACCAAGCTTTTTTTTTAGATCCATACCTAGCTTATTACCGGATACTTCTATCAATGTCTCTAATGCTAACTCTTTAAGATAGCTATCGTCCAATGCACGCTGAAGCCGTCTATTCTCCTTGCGTAAGCGGATTAATTCGGTCTTTTCATCTTTAGTCATATAGTGTACCACCTTATCAATCTTTTGATCCATTCCATATTTTTTGATCCAACCTCGAATGGTTGTCGTACTTGGTATTTTATAAAGCTGAGTTGCTTCACTAATAGTTAAATATCCACTCTCGATTTCGTCTACTACTTTCATCTTAAATACTACACTATAGTTTCTCAAAACTCTCTTTTCTTCTTTCTCTTTCATCTCTTTTCCTTTCATAGTTTAGGGTAACTATTTCAGGACAATACACCCTCTACTCTCTGCAGTAATTCTTGATAAACACTTGGCAAACACTTGGCAAACACTTGGCCTATTCCTGGCCTAATCACCAAGTAATTGGCAAGTTGTTACTGAGATATAGCTATCATAAAGGCAATAATTACTGCTGAGACTAGAAGGAGAAGTTTAGTTTATAGATTAAGGACTTCAATCTGAAACGACATAACACTACTATCGAACAATAAATAGACTTTATAACTATTGGCTTTAGACTAATAGTTACAAACTTTCACTCCCCCTTGCAACACTCGGGAATGATTCGCGAATTGGTTGGGAATTGCAAAGGAATTTCTCGGGCAAAGCCCGTGTGATTCCTGTGAAAGTCCCGAGAGATACCCGTGTGTGTCCCGTTTGTTACAAGAGGGTGTTAAGTGTACAGTATCACTGCAAATCAATTTAAGGGATATACACTTTTCGGAATCATTTATTGACATTGATTTTTCTCTAGATAGTTTTGCCGGATATCCGAAGAATATTGATGATTAAGGGGAGTATATGAGAAAAGATTATCCCGAATTGCATCGAAAAGTTGCCTTTGAGAAAGGTAATAAACAGATTATTTGGCAACCGAGGATTGGTTGTTGGTACGACGATAAAATGTTTACCGGAGAGGGGTTACCCGGTAAGTACAAGGGTATGAATCCAACTCAAGTCTATGAAGAGCTGGATGTATCATCTCGACTATACGATTTTAACGGATGCTTCAGACGCATCGAGCACCCACAAGTAAAACTAACTACTAAACAGCTGAATGAAACAGACTACGAGCACACAATTCACACACCGGTAGGTAATCAAACATTTATCAACAGAGTATCTAAAAATTCCCAGCATGTAATTACAGTGAAATGGGAGATAGTTACTGATGATGACTTTAAGATTGCTACCTGGCGCGAAGAGAATTCGACTTGGGAGTTTGACTGGGATCATTATAACAAAACTATGAAAGCAGTTGGACATCTTGGTTTACCTACAATGTTCATGCCACGTATGAATGTTCAAGCTCTCTACATCGAGAAGATGGGCGTAATGGATGCTGTTTATGCTATGTTCGGTAAACCTCAGATTGTAGAACGATTCTTTAATGCTTTGGAAGATAATCATGACAGATTGATTGATGTAATCAATGACTGTCCGGTTGATGTTATCAACTTTGGAGAGAATATCCATTCAGGTACACTATCACCGGACCTTTTCATAAAATACCATCTTCCTGCATGTCAGAGACGTTGTGAGAAGCTTCATAAAGCTGATAAGTTTGTTCATGCTCATTGGGATGGAGATACTAAACCTCTACTTAAATATGCTAAAGAAACCGGACTTGACGGTATTGAAGCAATTACTCCAAAACCGCAGGGTGATGTAACTTTAGAAGAGGTAAAAGAAGCTCTTGGTGATGATATGTTCTTAATTGATGGGTTACCGGCTGTATACTTTGATGAAACATACTCAGTTGAAACCCTGGTAGAATGCACTAATAAACTTATCGAGATGTTTGCCCCGAAACTAATTCTTGGCATCTCAGATGAGATCTCATCAACAGGAGATATCGAAAGAATAAAGATAGTTAGAGATATTGTAGATAGTTATAACGAGTCAGTTAAATAAAGGAATTTTATGGATCAGATTATAAATGATATTGCGCATGCAATTAGCAAAGGAAAAGACACAAAGGAATCACCTTATCCTCCTGATATGCAAGGGCAGGATGGTGCGAAAGAGCTTACGAATAAAGCACTTAATAATGGCATAAGTGCGATTGATATATTACAACAGGGTTTAATGCCCGGTATGAACGAAGTTGGTGAGAGATTCTCAGCAGGTGAAGCCTTTATTCCTGAGTTATTGATTGCTGCAAAGGCAATGTATGCTGCACTCGGAGAGTTAAAACCATATTTTGAGTCAGGGAACGCAGTCTACAAAGGGACTGTTATATTAGGAACAGTTGCAGGTGACCTCCATGATATTGGAAAGAACCTTGTGAAAATGGTACTTGAAGGTGACGGTTGGCAAGTTATTGACCTGGGTGTCGATTCCAACACTGAAGATTTCGTTGCTGAACTCGAGAAGCATCCTGATGCGATTCTGGGAATGAGCGCTCTTCTTACTACCACCATGGCTAATATGAAAATCTCAATAGAGGCAATTAAGGAACAATTCCCAAACACAAAGATATTCATTGGTGGAGCTCCGGTAACTGAAGAGTTTAGACTACAAACTCTTGCTGATGGTTACTTCAAAGATCCGTACGAATTAGCTGAACACTTGGCAAAGCTTTAGTCTTAGTTTGATGGTTACGCTAAAACCAAACTGTGATGATGTTTTACCATCACTCGAAGATGTATCCATTTGTCTTGGGTATCATCG
Source organism: Cloacimonadales bacterium (SeqCode) (assembly GCA_963677495.2). GTDB lineage: Bacteria > Cloacimonadota > Cloacimonadia > Cloacimonadales > JAFGVF01 > Zophobacter. The sequence continues at coordinate 357,077 of CAXXOU010000002.1, read as the reverse complement.
AGGTTCACATCATGACTTTGCTCCTTTAATAGAGAATTTGATTCAAAGAGTGAAGGAAGTTATAGATATCAGTTGTGGTTATGTTTTGATTGAAAACGTAACCACAAATGATGACAGTTTAGTTATTGCTAATGAACAACTAAATATTGGTATAACTATCATGAGTCACTTTCCCAAGGTTACATCATCTGCTATCTTCCTGGCTACCTTAGGTAGTAGATTTGACCAATTTATGAACCAATTCTTCAGCAATAACGATCCTTTCAATGGGTATATTGTCGATACTATCGGTTCACTTGCTGTTGAGAATGTTGTGGATTATCTTGCTGACTATTTAAGTAGAAACTCTACAGGTCTAGGTGTTACCAATAGATTCAGTCCGGGGTATTGTGGTTGGGATGTAATTGAGCAACATAAGCTTTTCAAGCTTCTACCCCAGAACTTCTGTGGAGTTAAATTGAATGAATCAGCCCTTATGACTCCGATTAAATCTGTTAGTGGAATAATTGGGTTAGGAGATGGAGTTAATAAACGTGAATATACATGTAATGATTGCGAAACTCCAACTTGTATAAAAAGAAAAGATTAATGTTTCGAAGTTATTGACAAAGCTCAAGATCTTAAATAGGTGTAGTTATGGAGGAGTCATGAACTTTAATGAGAATCTAAAGGCATTAGATAAGTGCATCATGTCAAATGATAAAGCACAGTTTGAAATCCTGATGTCTGAGTTACAACCAAAGTATAAATCAAATAGTATTGAATCGATAGAACTAATTCTGAAACAGTTACAATTCAACTTTATGTATGAATTCAATTTTAAGAAGCTTGAAGGACAATTCGCTGAGAAGAAAGAACAGATAATTAAGTATGGCTCGATAGTGCAAAGAATACGTCTGTATAGTAATTTGGGTGTGATAAAAACACAGTTGAGCGAAACAGAAGAAGCACTTGATGCTTATAACAAAGCATTAGAGCTCTGCACAGTTGAAGAGACAAATAGATTGCTGATGGGAATTAATTCTAATATTGGGGCAATCTATAATGATATTGGAGACCACGGAAAAGCCCTTAAGCATCTGATATTAGCATATAATTACTCACAATTGTATAACCAACATGAGAACAGAGCTATCTATAGGATTCTGACAAATATTGGCACATCTTATATGTCCATTAATGAGTATTCTAAAGCAATAAACTATTTTACGATTGCTCTTGATACAGTCTCAGTATATGATTTGAGTGTACCACTTCCGTTGCTTTACAATAATATAACTTCCGCTTATATCTTAAATGGTGAGTTGCAAAAAGCCAAAGAATACTTAGATAAATTCGAGCAAATAGAGTTTGAAACTCATAGTCATTTCCATATAGTTCACAACCGGAATCAAGGTTCATATCTCCTCCATATTGGTAACTATAAGGAAGCTTTTGATCAATTAATAAGCATGGTAGAACAGGTAAAGCAACGGGAAAACATAAAAGACCAACTTCAATACTTTAGCTTGATTATGGAATGTTGTCTTGAGCTGAATGATTATGATACTTTCAAAACATACTTAAATATGGTAGATGAGAAGATTGGAACTAATATGAGTATGAAGTTTACAGAATTAAGAATTAGGTATTATCAGGAAACAGGTGATATTCAAAAAGCATTAGACTGTTCTAAAGAATACAATGAGTATTTAATTAAAAAGCAAACCGAAGTAATGGCTTTTGCCTTAGAGGATATTACTTCCGCACTAAGTGAGAACCATGATTGTATTGCTATATCAGCTTATCAAGATAAACTCCAAGAGCTAAAGTATCTAAATTATGTTTTAGAAGAGGATAAATCGATGCTATTGGGTAATCTTAGTAGTCTCAAAGAAGAGAAAGAGCTTAGAGATAAGATGATTTCCATCATTATTCATGATGTTCGAGGTCCTATTGGAAATGCTAATCAGCTATTAAGCCTGATTCCGGATATTGAATATGAATCGGAGAGGACAGTGATTATGCAGAGTATTAGCGATTCAATGCAGAATACTCATAAACTCACAGATGACCTGATAAATTGGGCTAGAGAAGTTATTTCAGGTCTTGAGTCTTCAATTATGGATGTGCGAATCCATGATTGTATTCAAGAGATAGCAAAGCTGTTTAGAGATCAATTGCAATCCAAAAACATATCTATTAATAACACTATCAGTTCTGATGTCACAATCAAAGGTGACTTAAGATCTTTAAAAACTGTATTCCGCAATATTATTCAGAACGCTATTAAGTATTCAACACAAGGTTCTACCATCACTCTGAGCGAATCTATCCAACCCGATAAATTAGTCTTTTCAATAAGTGACACCGGAGTTGGTATGTCAAAGGATAAAGCTGAACACCTGTTTGATTCATCCAATGTCTCAACTCTTGGAACGAATGGTGAACAAGGTACCGGAATTGGTATGCTATTGATTAAAGAGTTGGTTACAAAGAATAACGGATCAATCCGATGTCTAAGTGCTCAAGATCAAGGCACAACTTTTGAATTAAGCTTTCCTTTAAAATCGAACTATACAAGTTTGGAGTAAACAATGACCGGAAAAGAACTAGTTTTAAATGCACTTAAGAATAGAGAAGTAGAAAGAACCCCTTGGGTTCCATTTGTTGGAGTTCATGGAGGAAAGCTTTTAGGCATTACTGCTACAAAATATTTGCAATCAGGTGAGAGAATTGCAGAGGGATTGCTTAAAGCAGTTGAGCTATATAAGCCTGACGGTTTACCGGTACTATTTGATCTGCAACTTGAAGCGGAACAGCTGGGTTGTGAGATGCGATGGGGAGATAAGCTTCCTCCTTCTGTAGCTTCTCATCCTTTAGAGAAAGTATCTTTAGATGAACTCCCTGAGTATAGAACTGATTCAGGTCGCTTTATTGAGGTTCAAACAGCTATTTCACTAGTGAAGCCTAAGGTTGCTGATAGTATTGCACTTTATGGGCTTATAACCGGTCCATTCACTCTAGCTCTGCACCTCTATGGTAACAATATATTCTTAGATATGCTTATGAATCCTACTAAGATTAAGGATGTTTTAGAGTTTTGTACAGACATTGCAATCGAAACAACTAAGTTCTACGTTGAAAATGGTATGGATGTGATAGCTGTTGTCGACCCTATGACAAGTCAGATATCACCGGAACATTTCACTGAGTTTGTAACTCCGTATGTAGACAAAGTATTTGATTACATAAAAGAATCAGGCTTGCTTAGCTCTTTATTCGTGTGTGGTAACGCTACTCGAAATCTGGAAGTGATGTGTAAAACATCTTGTGACAACATCTCCATTGATGAAAATATCTCGCTTGAATACTTGAAGGAGCTAAGTGAAAAGCATAACAAATCCTTTGGAGGTAACCTTCAGTTAACCAAGATTCTTCTCTTTGGAACTGAGCTTCAATCCCAACAAAATGCAATTGAATGCTTAGAGATTGGAGGTACGAAAGGCTTCATTCTTGCCCCTGGCTGTGACCTTCCTTTTGACTGTCCGGAAAAGAATCTTATAGCTGTGACTGAAGTTGCAAGAGATTCATATAAGCGTGATATTGCAAAAGCTCTTATCAAAGATATGCAGGATGAGAATGAACAATTACCTGATTTAGAAGATTATGCAAACTATGATAAGGTTTTAGTCGAAGTTGTAACACTTGATTCAGGCTCTTGTCCCCCATGCTTCTATATGGTGGATGCTGTAAAGAATGCAATTCATGGATTAGAAGATAAAGTGGAAATTCGTGAATACAAGATATCAACTAAAGAAGGACTTTTAATGATGAAAGCATTGAATGTTCATTCCATTCCAACTATCTGCATAAATGGTGAGATTGCGTTTAGCTCTATAATTCCGGATAGTGATAAATTGCGTAAGAAGGTTGAAGAATACCTGAGATAATGTCAAAATTACCAATTACAATCATTACAGGTTTCTTAGGTAGTGGCAAAACGACCCTATTACAACGAATTATTGAGCATAAGAAGTCGAAGAGAGTTCTATATCTTGTAAATGACTTCTCTCCCAACAGTGTTGATGCTGAGTTGGTTGATTCTGATGATTTAGCACTTAAATCTATCACCGGTGGTAGTATTTTCTGCACGTGCAAGATAACTGAATTCGTTGAAGCACTTAATAGCATTGATACCAATAGCTTTGAAGAAGTAATAATCGAAGCAAGTGGTATATCCAATCCTTCTTCAGCAGATACCATGCTTAGGGATTCAGGACTTGATAACTCTTTTTGTATTAAGTCTATAGTTTGCATAGTTGATTCTACAAACGTCCTCAAGCTTCTGGATGCGTTCCAATTCATACAATCTCAGTTGTGTGTTGGCAATCTGATTATACTTAATAAGACAGATTTAGTTGATAAATCGACTACTACCGAAATAACGAAAGTTCTCTGCAATTACAATCCAAAAGCTTCTATCGTTGAAGCGACATTCTCTGATATTGATTTACATGAACTGGAATCTAGTGTTTATCATACTATTGTAGACAAGCCTATAGCAACTAAAAGCAGTTTCTATTCATACACAATTAAGAGTAAGCGTAATATTGACTTAACTAAACTGGAAACACTTCTAATCAAGACTCCGAGCATCATAAGAGTTAAGGGATTCATGAATATAAATGGAACAATGCACTATTTATGTTACTCAGGTTCAGGATTAGAAGCATCTCCTACAAGAGAGTCTGTTAAACCTTATCTTGAGTTTTTAAGCAGCTCACTCCCCAACAAAAAGCACTTCAGTAACATCTTATTGACATAAACCCCATATTCATTTCAATATCATAAACAAAGTATATAACGAGGATGGATATGAAAGTTATAGCGTTAAACGGAAGCCCAAAGGCTAATGGCAACACTGCTTATGCAATAAAGGTTGTTTTCGAACAGTTGGAAGCAGCTGGAATCGAAACTGAGATACTACCTGTTGGTAATCAGACTATTAAAGGATGTACAGGCTGTGGCATGTGCTTCCGTAATAAAGATGAGAAATGTATCATCACTGGTGATGTGGTAAATGAATACATACAAAAGATGAAAGATGCAGATGGCCTGCTTTTCGCTTCTCCTGTATATTGGGCCGGAATGAATGGAACAATGAAGTCATTTTTAGACCGTGTTTTCTATGTTGCAGGAGCAAATGGCAGTCTATTTAGAAATAAAGTCGGGGCTTCAGTTACAGCAGTAAGACGTTCCGGTGGATTACCTTCCTTCCATCAAATGAATACTTACATCAACTACTCTGAAATGGTTATGCCTAATTCAAATTACTGGAACGTTATCCATGGTACAATGCCCGGTGACGCTGAGAAAGATGAAGAGGGTAAGCAAATAATGAGAGTTTTAGGTAAGAACATGGCTTGGATTATGCAGATGATAGAGCAGACAAAGGACACAGTAAAGCGTCCGGAGCCTGAGAAGAAAATAATGACTAACTTTATCAGATAAAGATTTAAGGCTGTTGATTTACAACAGCCTTCATTATTTTACTTCCAATCTATAGGTTCATCAATATTACTACCGGGTGCCATAAAATGCACAGTATCAGGCATCACTTCTATTAGTCCAAAACCCGGGTGGTCAGGTTTGTCAAAGTAACCGGCAATATACTTGGCTACATTCCAAACCATCTCACGTTCTTCCGGTGCATTTGAGTAATGAGCTTTACCTTTTATTCTTAAATAACACTCTTCCCCATCTTGCCTAAGTGACACACTAACTGCAACATTAGGATGATTCTTTATTTGCTCAGTCTTGGCGTCTTCTATCCCTGACGCTAACCAGAATCTGTTATCACAAAAAGTAAGTATCATCGGTCTTACTCGGGGATACTCTCCATCATAAGTTGCTAACCAGCATCTCTGCATTGGTTCGAATAGACTTAATATCTCTGTCTTGTTCATTGTTTCCTCCTTCATTTTTGAGAAGTGAGTCGCAACGAAGTGTGACTCGCTAAACAAAAACATATCGCTAAAGTTCAGTTCTCGCGTCACGCTATCGCTGCAACGCAAGTCCTTTTTGAAAAGTGAGTCGCAACGAAGTGTGACTCGCTAATCAAAAAAACCTTCGTTGTTCTTCTTCATCTTTTACATAATCATTAACAAACTCAGCATAACTATCAAATCCTTCATTAACTAAGTCAATGAAGTTTTGTGATAATAACATAGATGCTTTTCCTTTAACTAAATTATAATAGTTTGAATACTTCCATTCCTCTGGTGCTTTTACTAACCCAGCTCTAACGGGATTCAGGTGAATATATCTACATAACTCATATACGTATCTATCCTCAATAACTCTTTTGTGTTGCAGCTTTCCTTGGAAGATATGCCCTTTCCGAGCATATTTATGATTAAAATACAGTGCATATGATGTAAAGCTGTCATTCAAAACTCTATACAATGGTTTCTCTGATCTTTGCGTCATACAAAAGTGAAAATGATTTGGCATCAAACAATATGCATTCACATCACAACCATATTTTATAATATTCTTACTCAATTTTTGCAAAAAGTATTCATAATCATCATCATGCTTAAATAACTCAGTATCATCTGGTGCTCTATTGTACAAATGAAAAGTAGCCCCTTCGATGAACTCTTCTTTATGACATCTCATAACAGCATTCCTCCTTTCTTTTGAGAAGTGAGTCGCAACGAAGTGTGACTCGCTAATCAAAAACATATCGCCAAAGTTCAGTTCTCGCGTCACGCTATCGCTGCAACGCAAGTCCTTTTTGAGGAGTGAGTCGCAACGAAGTGTGACTTGCTAATCAAAACATATCGCCATTGTACAGTTCTCGCGTCACGCTATCGCTGCAACGCAAGTCCTTTTTGAGGAGTGAGTCGCAACGAACTGTGACTCGCTAATCAAAACATATCGCTAAAGTTCAGTTCTCGCGTCACGCTATCGCTGCAACGCAAGTCCTTTTTGAGAAGTGAGTCGCAACGAACTGTGACTTGCTAATCAAAACATATCGCCAAAGTTCAGTTCTCGCGTCACGCTATCACTGCAACGCAAGTCCTTTTTGAGGAGTGAGTCGCAACGAAGTGTGACTTGCTAATCAAAACATATCGCCATTGTACAGTTCTCGCGTCACGCTATCACTGCGACGCAAGTCCTGTGGTTAAAACTGGTAGCTATCTCTTACAGTTGCAAACTTTATGATGTTCTTTCTAAAGTTGGGTATAGCTATGGCATTCTCTTTCTCAAAGTAATATATATCAGCTGGGCCATCCTGATGGGTAATAAACTTCTGTGGTTTCTCTTTAAACTCACTATCGAAAGTGTAAACAGTCCCATCTCCCCAGCTTGAAACATAGAAATATCCGTTCTTATCACGTGTAATACCATCTAAGTAGGACAACTTAGTTTTGGTTAAAGTTTTTACCACACCGGTTCCAGCATTAACAGAAACTATTGGGGATTTCTTGATATTGCAAACAACAATCAACTCTTCTTTCTCCCGATCATAATACAAGCCATTGGGACTCTCGATTGTACCTGCAAAAATCATATTGTATCTACTACGAAGATCTATTCTAATTATATTATCTTTCTTCATATCAGAGACATAAAGATAATCTTTTCCATCCCAGGCAATGTCATTTAAAAAGCCTGTATCAGGTATAGGGATTTGGACTTCCAGTTTACCTGAGTTTAGGCTTATACCAAAAACTCCCCCATCTGCAGCACAATATAGTAAAGAATCTAATCTAGTAATTCCTCGGACTGATATAAGATCCTGATTGAAAACAGTTTCTTTACCTTCCATATCAGATTTGATTATTGCTCCTCCGCTCTTATTTGAGCTCAGAAAAGCATTCATCTCTTCAATATACACTACACTTTCCGGTAGCTTTAAGAGTGTTTCGAACGCTCCTAATGCTGTTGTAATAATAATAGCTAGCACCAATATTTTATACTTCATATAACCCTCTATTTTAACAATATTTTTCTAGTACATGCAATCCTACCATCATAAATATTCACAAAGTATATTCCTGATGGCAATTTATGTCCATTCGTATCTTTCCAATCCCACTCGAAGCTCCCATTGATACGAGTTTTCAAAACAATCTGTCCCTTAATATTACTTACCATTAGTAATGAATCTGAATAACCACCAAACTCAATCTTCAACATTACATCTTCCCCACAAGGATTTGGAAAGCATCTTATACTGTTTAATTCGGCAACATCATGCTCTGCATTGGAAGTTGTAGGTGACATATTTATGTTTAACCTATTTGCATCATCAGCTCCGAGTGTAATATCATTAATGACTACTGAATCAAAGTTTGGAGAAGTTGCTGTAATTGTATAACTTCCTTGTGTAACAGTAAAACTGTACTCACCGTATCTATCAGTAACAACAGTATCTGTTCCATTTGATACTGTCACTCCACTAATGGCAAAATTTGTTTCTGTGTTAGTAATTCTACCAAAGATAAATGATCGTCCATCTATCGCATAAAAAGCTCCCCGAGGGCAATCTGACACGCAACTCCCACATCCATCGCATAAGCTTTGATCAATGCGCATACACATCAGCTCAGGATCAGGAACTATAGCATTATTTGGACAACTATTCATACAGCGACCGCACATGTTACACTCAATAGGACTTACCTGGTAGTTCAACCTACTAACTCCATGGAGTAGCAAGCAGAATAGAGTTAGTGCAAAGATCAGCTTAATTATCTTTTTCATAATCTCCACCTTGTTTTTAAAATGCGGTCAAGGTAGAAATGTATGCTGTTTTCTATAAGTCAAGGGATAATGTGAGATACTTTTTAAACAAGTCACTACAATATATGAAGTCCCCAAAAATATCCGCTTGCCCCGAAAGTTGATGAGTCTGTCAGCTTTCAAGTTCCTTCCGATAGTCCTCGTTTCGACTCCGTTTACTTCATTTCATTGCGTTCTTCCCGCTCAGGGTGACAAACAGTGGCATTTGCAATAACTTAGCGTGTTTTAGGGAGTTTGTCGGCCGAATAAGGCAACGGACTTTCTAAAATGCACTCCGAAGTCGCAATTCCCTGATTTCGCTCTCGCGTCACGCTATCGCTGCAACGCAAGTACGAAATTGACATACACAGTGAGTTTTTCAATAACTTAGCTATATTTATTGCCCTTTTTACTCTCTTTTACTGTTCTATCCACCATCGCACTGTGTCTGCACTGTGCACGCACTGTGAAGGCACTGCCAACCCACTGTTTCACCGGGTGCACAGTGCGTGCACAGTGGGGAAACAGTGCGTTGACTGTGTTTTGATTGATGGTTAAGTTTGGGAGCTATCTCAGCTAAGACTGTAAGAATTGATTGTGTCTTCTATAAAGATCCGATTAAATATATAATGTAGTCGCATAGTTTAGATAGATGATAAAAGGCAAAAAAGACAATAAACTGATTGAGTAGCAGTAAATTTAAGAAAAGAATTGACATTCAAGCCATTGAGAAAAAATATGTCCAACAAAGTGAAGATTATAATAACAGGAGACATAAAATGAAACAAGGTATTCATCCTAAATATGAGAAAATCACTGTGAAGTGTGCTTGTGGAAATGAGTTTGAGACAGCTTCAACCAGAAAGAATCTCACAGTTGATATTTGTGACCAGTGTCACCCTTTCTATACAGGAAAAGAAAAGCTTCTTGATACTGCGGGTCGTGTTGAAAAGTTCAATAAGAAATATAACAGACAGACTAAAAAATAGCTTTTATAACAGAAAGAGCATCACACTGGTAGCAATGTGATGCTTTTTTTAATTCTATCGAGTAATAAAGATTCATTACTCGATTTTTGACTATATACGGAGACTTTATGAGCAAAGATAAAAAGAGTATTGCAGTTGGTGGACAGGCCGTAATAGAAGGCGTTATGATGCGTGGTCCTGAAAAGATTGCGACCGCTATAAGAAGAGCAAGTGGAGCTATTGAGCTTAAGGTGCAACCATTCAAAAGCATTACACAAAAGAATAAGTTCTTAGGATTACCAATGATTCGTGGCTTTATCTCATTAATAGAGATGATGAAGATTGGAATTGGAACTTTGACTTTTTCAGCTAACCGTTGGGAACTGGACAACCAGGAAGAGAATAAAAAGAAGAAATCAGCAACCGGAGAGAAAGTTGGTGAGTTCTTTAGTTATGCCATATCTTTAGGCTTAGCCTTTCTTCTCTTTGGTGTACTCCCCTATAAGATCGCTGACTGGGTGAATCTCTCTAAACAGAACGTGTACTTTAATCTTGCAGCCGGTGTTGTAAGAATCACATTCTTTGTTATCTATTTATTGATAATCAGCAAGCTCAAAGATATTAATAGAGTATTCCAATATCATGGTGCAGAGCATAAATGTGTAAATGCTTATGAAAAAGAGACAAAGTTGAAAGTATCAGAGATTCAGAAGCTAACAACTTTGCACCCTCGATGTGGTACAAGTTTCATGTTCTTTGTGCTTTTAATCAGTATCCTAATCTTCTCTATCATTGACACAATGGCTGTTGCCTGGATCTTCCATGCTCCACCACAAGTATTAGTAAGATTAGCTTATCACCTGCTATTCTTCCCATTAATATCAGGTGTTTCATATGAAATATTGAAATTGTCAGGCAAGAATATAAACCATCCTTTAGTTAAGTTGATGACAGGTCCCGGAATGGCTTTACAGAGAATTACAACACAGCCACCGGAGGATCAGATGATTGAATGTGCACTCGTTGCAATGAAAGCATCACTTGATATGGATTATAGTGAATTTGATGTAACAGAAATTGGAGACGAGAAATGATACCTGTAGAGAAATTAGAAGGTCTCAGAAACGAATATGAAGAACTAAAGGTCAAAGTATATGACCCCAAATATATGTCTGATCAGCGTGGATATCGCAAAATATCCAGAAGGTTTAAAGAACTGCAAGAGATTCTTGATTGCTATGATGAGTGGGCAAAACTTACTCAAAGTATTGAGGATAGCAAAGAGATACTCGCTAGTGAAACTGATGAGGAATTAGTAGAATTAGCACAAATGGAGCTTGATGAGAGTGTTGAAGCACTCGAAGTAAAAGCCACGCAGTTAAAAGATCTTTTGGTTCCAAAAGATGAAAATGATGAGAAGAATGTTATTATCGAAATTAGAGCAGGAACCGGTGGTGATGAAGCTGCTCTCTTCTCCTCTGACCTATTCAGAATGTATCAGTACTTTGCAGAAAAGAAGGGTTGGAAACTCCAGGTTATGAGCTCAAATGCTATCGGAATTGGTGGGTACAAAGAGATCGTCTTCCAAGTATCAGGAGATAACGTTTACGGTTCAATGCGATTTGAAAGTGGTGTACATCGTGTTCAACGTGTTCCTCAAACAGAAGCTAGTGGTCGTGTTCATACTTCTGCTGTATCAGTTGCAGTTTTACCGGAAGTTGAAGCTATTGATATCGACGTTAAAGAGAGCGATCTTCGTATTGACGTTTACCGTGCAAGTGGACACGGTGGTCAGTCAGTGAATACAACTGATTCAGCAGTACGAATAACACATGTACCGACAGGATTAGTGGTTACTTGCCAGGATGAGAAGTCACAGTTGAAGAACAAAGATAAAGCAATGAAGGTTCTAAGAGCACGATTATTCGATTTGGAGCTTGCAAAACAGGAAGCAGAAATCTCATCACAGCGACGTTCCCAAGTTGGAACCGGTGATAGAAGTGCTAAAATCAGAACTTATAACTTCCCCCAATCCAGAGTTACAGACCATAGAATTAATTTGACATCTTATCAGCTAAACGATATTTTAACCGGCGAGTTAGATGAATTCGTTGAAGCTTTAAAACTAGCATACAGAAACGAAAAGATTGAAAACTAAATTGTAAAATGAGGCTTTAAATGGGGCTATTAACAGCCTTGATTATTATTCTTATTGCGTTAGCATTATCATTTTTCTTTGCAGGTTATGAAACGGGAGTCATCTCTGTTGACAGACTAAAACTGGAACAGGATGCCAAGAAAAGTAAGAAGAGTAAGGAACTACTCTCATTCATTGAGAAACCGGACAGATTCCTTGGTACGACTCTGCTGGGTAACAACATCACACAAGTTGTTCTGGCATCTGTTACTACTTTCATGCTTAGTAATATCAGTGAAGTCGGGCATGGATTTGTTTCAATAGGTCTGGGTTTTGTTGTTCTCGTTTTCGGTGAAATCGTACCTAAAGCTCTCTTTAGAGACTATCCGGATAAACTAGTACCACTACTTTTTCCAATTATGAAACTCTTCTACACCTTATTCCTCCCATTTGTAAAATGCGTAACTTTGATTAATAATACTTTGATAAAAGTATTCCACCTAAGACCAAGTTCCTCTCTTGCTTATCTGACTAGAGATGACTTAGCATTGTTTCTTAATTCAACAGCTCATGATGATTCTTTCGAAGACCCTCAACGTGAGATGCTCGAGGATGCTCTTGAGTTTGCAGAATTGGAAGCTAAAAACATAATTACCCCTAGAACTGACATTGTTGCAGTACCTGAAGATATGCCTGTTAATGAAATTATCGAGCTGGCAAGAGAAGAAGGATACACACGCTATCCAGTATATCGTGAAAGCATTGATAATATCATTGGTATTCTTATTGTATATGATATAATCAAATCCAAGAAGAGGAATCTTGTAGCAAAAGACATCATCCATAAAGCATACTTTGCACCTGAAACTATGGATGCGGATGAGCTTCTCAGAGAGATGCAGAACAAAAAGAAATCTATGGCAATCATTGTTGACCCTTATGGTGGAACTGAAGGTATCGTGACAATCGAAGATATTATAGAAGAAATTGTCGGAGACATCGAAGATGAGTATGATAGTGAAGAGGAAAAAGATGTAGAAAAACTCAGTGAAAACATCTGGTTAGTAAAAGGTGATGTAGAGGTTGACACTTTAATTGATGAGCATGATATTGCCATCCCTGAAGGTGATTATGAGACAATAGCAGGTCTAATCATCGATAACATAAAAAGAATCCCTGTTCAGGGACAATACATAGATCTCGGTGTGTTCAGTATTCAAGTACTGCAAGTCACCAGGAAGAAAGTAATAAAAGTAAAAATTACCAAAAAATAGAAGATACTACTGGAGGAGAAATGAAAATCGTCGAATGCGTTCCTAATTTCAGTGAAGGAAGAGATAAGTCGATTCTTGATAAGATATCAAACTCTATCAAAGAAGTTGAAGGTGCAGTATTACTAGATGTAGATCCCGGTGCTGACACTAACCGTACAGTTTACACAATTGTTGGTGAGCCTAAAGCCGTTTTAGAAGCAGCTTTTCAGGCAATTAAAACAGCTTCTGAAATCATTGATATGACTAAACATTCAGGTGCACATCCACGTATGGGTGCTACTGATGTATGTCCATTTATCCCTGTTGCAAATATGACAATGGATGAGTGTGTTACTCTTTCAAAACAACTCGGTGAGCGTGTTGGTAATGAGTTAGGTATTCCGATCTATCTCTATGAGTACTCAGCTTCTAAACCTGAATGGAAGAACTTAGCTGAAGTAAGAAAGGGTGAATATGAAGGTCTTGCAGCAAGAGTAGGCAAACCAGAATGGAAACCTGATTTTGGTCCTCATGAGTTTAATGCAAAATCCGGTGCCACAGCTACTTCAGCTCGTGAGTTCCTTATTGCATATAATATTAACCTCAATACTCGCGATAAAAAGAAAGCTCATGATTTAGCCCTCACTATTCGTGAAGCAGGAAGAAGAGCACGTGATGCTAAAGGTAAAGCAATAAAAGATGAGAATGGTAACTTTGTAAAAGTTCCAGGTCTCTTTAAATGCTGTAAAGCTGTTGGTTGGTACATTGATGAGTATAACAGAGCTCAGATTTCAATCAACCTGACAAACTACAAAATTACTCCTCCTCATATGGTTCTTGAGAAAGTTCGAGAACTTGCTGCTGAGAAGAATATTCAGGTTACAGGTAGTGAGCTTGTAGGTCTTATCCCTAAAGAAGCTATCTTAGAATCCGGTAAATTCTACCTCAGAAGAATGGGTGAAAGTGCAGGAATCCCTGAGCGTATGATAATTGAAACAGCTATCCAATCAATGGGCCTTGATGATCTCGGTGATTTTGATGTTGATGCCAAAGTAATCGAATATGCTATCAAAGAAGAGGGCAGACTCGTAGACATGACTGTTGAAGGTTTCTGTGATGAGTTATCTTCTGATTCACCAGCTCCCGGTGGAGGAAGTGTAGCTGCTCTTTGTTCATCTCTTTCAGGTGCTTTAACCTCAATGGTTGCTAACCTTACAATGAATAAGAAAGGTTATGAAGAGCATTGGGCTTTAGCCGGTGAACTTGCTGAAGAAGGACAGAAAGTAAAGGAAGCATCTCTTCAAGCTATCGATAAAGATACTAAAGTTTTCTATGATATGATGAATGCAATGAAGCTTCCTAAAAAGACAGATGCTGACAAAGCTGCTCGAAATGCTGCAATTCAAGAAGCTACTAAGGAAGCTATAATGATTCCACTCGAAACTCTTGAGATCTCATTAGAAGCTGTTAAACTTTCAGAAAGAATCGCAAAAATTGGTAATGCAAATGCGTTATCTGATGCCGGTGTTGCCGCTATAACTGCAAATGCTGCAGCTAAATCAGCATTCCTTAATGTTAAGATTAACATGGGTGCTGTAGAAGACAAAGCATGGATGGATAATGTAATGGCAAAAGCAACTCAGATTGCTAAAGACGTAAATGAATTAGCCCTTAAAGTTGAAGCTGAAGTTGAAGCTGCTGTTTAAGAGTATATAAAACTATGGGGCAGTATGATACTGCCCCGTTTTCATGTTTATGCGTATCATTTTAATCGGGTTTATGGGAGCCGGCAAGTCCACTATTGCAAGACTACTTGCTTCTAGATTACACCTCCCCTACTATGAAACTGATGAGTTAGTTCAAAACACATCAGATAGAACAATCCAATCATATTTTACAAATAACAATGTAGCTGAGTTTAGACAATTAGAAACGAAAGTCCTGTTAAGTTCACCTCAAAACACTATAATATCCACTGGTGGTGGGATTATTGAGAGTGAAGTTAATCGGGCTTTTCTGTTAAAGAAAGAGAATTTTGTAATTTGGCTTGACGCAGAGCCATTAGAACTGCTAAAAAGGATAGTTAGATCTGATAGACCTTTAGTAAAGAAATTGGGACGAGAAGGATTGCTAAAGCTTTATCATAACAGAGAAGATCTATATAGAGATTGTGCTGACTTAGTTTTGCGAGATAAGCACATTGATTTAGTAATTGGAAAGATTTTAAAGGAAGTTTCTATGGATAAATTATTAACAGTTAGAGTGATACCTGAACCAGGTAAAGAGTTAAGCATACAACTTGAAGAACCTAAACGTATATATGAGATTTTTCAGACTCTTGAACTTGATAGTGGTGACTATCTTAGTTTTAAACTCAATAACTCTGCTTATGTAGATGAACGAAAGGTTATATATAAAGATACAGTAATTGAATGCATAAATATCTGTCATCCGGAAGGTAGATGGATCTATCAAGATACTGCAATATTTGTTATGGCGAAAGCATTCCACAACTTGTTCCCTGAATCTTCTTTCTTTGTTGAACACTCAGTTGGCAACGCTGTTTATTGTGAAGTGTTTGAGAAAGAGAATGGATTCACAGATGAAGATGTTGAAAATCTTAAAAAAGAGATGCTACATATTGTTAGTAGATCCATGGATATTATCAAAGTACCTGTTTTTCTTAAAGAAGCTGAACGGATATTTGAGGAACAGAATAGAAAAGATTTTCTAAAGAACCTTGACTACTTCTCCCCTAGAGAGTTGAAACTCTATAGATGTGGCAGCTATTATGATTACTATTTGAGAACTCTAGCAGATAATACAAGAGTTCTAACCAAGTTCGATCTTATTCAACAGAGAAACGGTTTCCTTTTGATATTCAATAATTGTACAGATCAAGAGTTTGCTATTCCTGAGAAGCTTTTTAAGACACATCAGGAACATGATAAATGGCTTAACATCCTTAATGTACATAATATTAGACACCTAAATATGCTTGTTGACGGTTATGACATTTCTCATTTTATTCTTGTTGAAGAAGCTTTACATGAGAAGAAGATCGCGTTAATTGCAGACCAAATCACAAAAGATGATAGAGTGAAAATCATTCTCATTGCCGGACCATCTTCTTCAGGTAAAACAACTTTTGCCAAACGCTTATCAGTGCAACTCAGAGTCTGTGGTGTTTCACCATTTGTTATAAGTATGGATGATTACTTCTTACCAAGAACAGAAACCCCACGCAAAGAGGATGGTTCTTTCGATTTTGAATCAATTGGTTCACTGAATCTACCTTTGCTTAATGATCATCTTCAAAGGTTGATAAATGGTGATGAGATAGAGTTACCCAAATACAATTTCTCTTCCGGTACTTCTGAAAGAAGTTTTCAGAAAGTCAAACTAGGTGATAACAATGTCATCGTAATGGAAGGTATTCACGGAATTAATGATAGACTCACTGCATCGATTCCCAAAGAGAATAAAGTTAAGATTTATATCAGTGCTCTGAATCAGCTAAACATTGATGACCATAATAGAATACCTACAACTGATTGCCGTAAGCTTCGAAGAATGGTAAGAGATAAGCTATATAGAGGTTATTCTGCAGAAGAAACACTGGAAAGATGGCAAGATGTCCGTGATGGAGAAGATAAGAATATATTCCCATTCCAGGAGAACGCTGACTTTATGTTTAATAGTAGTCTTACTTACGAATTAGCTGTTCTTAAAAAATATGCAGTAAAACTACTAAGAGATGTTCCTGCTCAATCCCCTGTTTTCACAGAAGCTCAGCGTCTTCTCGAACTATTGAGCTTTGTAAAAGATATACCTGAGGAACTAGTTCCTGCTAACTCTTTACTAAAAGAGTTCATTTCTGGAAGCATATTTAGGGATTAATATGGCACATTTAATATTTATTGGCTTGGATTACCAACCTAAGGATTTGAAATGGTCCGTTGTTAACACAACGGACTTTGAGAGAGTGTATAATTACCTGACACCCGAGTCTATCATCTTCACTAATGGAGATCTGTTAAAGTGCAAGGAAACATATAAGCGACATCTATTGATCAAACTACATTCACCACAAATACAGCTCTATTCTGTTGATTCTGATACTGAGTATAAATATATAAAATCAATTAGTCATGATAGTATCGAAAAAGCTATTTCAGCGATAAGTCGGAAATTTGAGCTAGTTGATAAACGGGTTTTGGTTAAAGATATCTCTAACCTGATTCTTGATTAATTGATATAATTTCTTTTTATCGGTAAGACATAGTAATATCTATGCTCTCCCCTATTTGTATGTATTATTGGTTTAACAATATAATCCCATTTTAATGATTATTTCCTAAGTTTCTTAAAGTACTTATACACTGTTAGAATCAGCATACTTAACCATGTACTGTATCTCACGTCAATAAAATATTCGACAATTTAACAATATTAAATCAGACTACATTCCATAGCATCATGGGCAAGTATCTTAACTTACCCACATTCCACACCACGACTATTGGAGCTTGAGTGAGAAGCTCCATTAGGCGTGGATTGTGGATAAGTTATCTCCGAACGATACTTGTCCACAATACTATTACATTCAGATTATTATGCACCAAGTTGTTCTCTTAATGAAGCATAATTAGGTATCCATTCTCTGTCATACTTAACAACGGCAAAGATCTGGCGTAGAAGCTTATTGGCTACAGCTACTATTGCTTGCTTATAACTTTTACCTCTACTTCTTAATCTGACGTAAAACTCTTGAAAATACTGATTATGTATCCTGGCTACTCCCGCAGCTAAATATAGCATCCTCCTAATCTCTGGGCTACCTTTTCGACTTATGCTTCCACGTCCCCTAAGACTTTTTCCGGATTGCCGAATATGTGGATTCATACCAGCAAAAGAAATAGCTTGTTTTGATGTCTCAAAATCTGTGAAATCTTCATAAAAAGCAATAACTGTTGCAATAGTCATAATTCCTACACCTTTGATTGCAATAAGTTTATTATATATCCTGTGATAGCTTTTAACTACTATTTGTTCGATAGCTTTCTTTAGCATGAGAATGTTTTTCTTGATCTCTTTAAGTAGTGATTTATGAACTTTTTGAGCATCTTTAGACACCTGTAAACCATGCTTATATGCATGAATACGATTGGATATCTTGGTTTGTGTTTCTATTAAATAGTTATAATCTCTTAATAGTTCTAACAACTCTAATCTTGCCTTTGATGATGGAGAAAAAGGTCTATAATCACATTTGTAACCATACTCAGCAATCATCTTAGCATCTACTTTATCCGTCTTAGCTCTACTCATCATAGCATCAGAAAAACTCTTAATAACAAGAGGATTAACTACATAGATATTATGACCTAGTTCATAAGCTTTAACAGCAATCTGAATGTGATAGACACCAGTTGCTTCCATGAATATATGAACAGAGCCGGAAGCAAATCGCTTTAAGAATCTTTCAAAGGCATTTGGAGTATTATCAATTATCGAATGCTTGTGCTTATTCCCATCGTAAATCACTATATCTAGCTTCTCCATTGATACATCTACTCCAATCACTTTCTTTTTCATAATATTCTCCTTTACAAAAATAAAAGAACAAGTAGTCTATCATTGTAAAATACGGGCTTTAATGCCCAATGTACTGTTCAGACTAAGTGGAAGATGGGCTAAACATGGCTAACGAGTTTGTGGACTCAACGGGTCATATAGCTTGTTCATCTTCCCTTATTCTTTTTCAAATCCTGTTATTTAATCATATAATGTCAATATACAACGGGTTGACCACGGGTAAACCACGGGTTAACCACGGCTCCCGTCGTTTGGGTGTGGTTTACCCGTGGTTCATCCGTGGTAAAATAGGCAAGAAGTAACAGAGAATGCTGCGTGAAATCATGTAGAATTATCTGTTATGACTTAGAAATCTGAATAGTGAAAAGCTTGTTTACTAGCCTAAAAGAAATCAACAGTCAACTGAGCACATGGACCGTATGACATTCGATGATGCTCAGTGACACCATGTTTCTTGATTGCTTCCAGATGCTGTTTAGTTGGATATCCTTTATGTTGGGCAAAACCATATTGCGGAAACTCTTTATCAAGCTCTACCATAATACGATCACGTGTAACTTTTGCAAGAATTGAGGCAGCTGCAATTGAGGCATATTTTCCATCCCCTTTGACTACAGCTTCTTTTGATAACTTTAACGTTCGGGGTAGTTTATTCCCATCAATTAAGCAATGTTCAGGAGTTGTATCTAATCTTTCGATAGCTCTTCTCATACCTTCAAGAGATGCATTTAGTATGTTCAAATCATCAATCTCTTGGGGTGAAACTATCTCAATTACATAAGCGTGCGCTTTCTCAAGAATCTCCTCAAAGATAGACTCTCTTTTCTTCTCAGAAAGCTTCTTTGAGTCATTAACACCCTCAATAATCACATTTCTGTCAAGAATCACTGCAGCAGCTACAAGAGGACCGGCTAAAGGTCCTCTACCGGCTTCGTCAGCCCCTGCTACAAGCTTATCTAAACCAAAGCTTTCTATTTCATTTGCGTAAAGTCTATTCATTAGAAGTCACACAGAAGAAGACACGTTCAAACTCATCTTCAATAGCTTCCGGTTGCATAGAGAGAAGACTCTTATGATGTGTAGGTGATTTTATCTCTCTTATATCAAGACCACATTTAACGATTGAACTAATCAACTCAGAAAGCGGATAAACAGTCTGTAAATGAGATTCTTTATATCTTTTATATCCATACATATCTTTTCTAAAGAGCGTAAGATTAGAGTACTGTTTTAAGCGTTTTGAGTCAAACTCCGCTTCATGGAGCATTAAGAGTTCATCATTAGATTCGATATTCACGAAATCATCAAAGTTCTCAATACTATTTCGTAGAGTCGAGACATCGAATATGAACATTCCATTATCGGTTAGTGCGTTCTTCACATTTAAGAACATCTGCTCAACTTGCGAAATTTTTAGAAGGTAGTTAACACTGTCGAACAAACAAAGAATCAAGTCATACTTCCCATCAATAACATCTGCCATATCGGCAAGATAAAGATTTGGAGAGTACTTCTTTTTTGCTGCAATAGATAGCATAGCTTCTGAGTTATCACTAGCATCTACATCAAAACCTTTCTTAACCAGCTGACAAGCAACATTGGCAGTACCACATGCAATCTCTAAAACCTTTGAAGGTTCCTGATTATAGACCAGCTTATATTCATCTAAAACAAGGTTCATCCAGCCTTTGTAGTCAACATGCCCCATATAGTCATCATAGTATTCAGCAAAGATATTGTATGATGTACTTGTAATCTTTTCATCTGAGAGTCGCTTTTCAAGCCACTCTAAAGCGGATTTCATACTTGCAGAATCAGACCTTCCAGTGCCGGCAATATCAAATGCTGTACCGTGATCCACTGAAGTACGATAGAAAGGTAATCCTAAAGTTACGTTTACTCCGCTTCCTTTTGAAAGCATTTTGAATGGAATAAGACCTTGATCATGATATGGTGAAATGACTAAATCATAACCTTTAAGATTGTAAGCAAAGAACGTATCAGCAGGGAAAGGGCCATCAATATAGATATCATCCTCAGCAAGACGCAATACCACTTTTTCCATCATGATATCTTCACTACCAAACATCCCATTCTCTCCCCCATGGGGATTAATTGCGAGTAAGGCAATCTTTGCTTTGGGCTTGATTTTTGTATACTCTTTATGGATTAAGCGAAGCATACTCTCTACTCTCTCCTCTGTGAGATATTCAGATAACTCACAAAGACCTTTATGAGTTGATAAGAGTGCCAAATCAAACACCGGACCCCAGAAAGTCATTGCAACATCATCAACATTGGAACGTTTAGCCAGATATTCTGTATGACCTATAAACTCATTATCAAAGGGTTTTATATACTCTTTGGAAACAGGCCCTGTCACAATACCATCAAGCTTTTCTGCGTTCAGGTCAACACTGCATCTTTCCAATATCTCGAAAGCTACTTTTCCACTTGAAGAGGATGGTTCTCCAGCAACAACGGAGTCATTCTCAATTGAAATATGATAAACAGCACCAGGCTGAGTAGCCAAATCAACATTATCAATCACAACAGGTTTATATCCATGTTTAGAGTATGGATAAGAGCCATAAACAATATATATTAAATCCTGCTTTAAGGAATGAAACCGGAGAGCTTTTACAGCTATCTCCGGTCCAATACCGGCAGGATCACCGGTAGTTATACCAATTCTTTTCATTACTTCTTATCACTGCTCCCGGGCTTAGTAATTGGAACACCAGCTTTACAGAGTGGGCAATCTTCAGGTTCCCATGATTCTATTGAAAGAGTCAGGAGAGGGAATGTAGGGACACCAAAGTCCACTTTTCCACCGGAACGGTCAACGATGAGCCCAACACCGGCAACTTCAACATCTCGTTCTTTTAGTGCTTCTATAACTTCAAATACACTGCCACCTGTTGTAACGATATCCTCTATGATAATTGCTTTCATGCCCGGTTTGATTTCGAAACCGCTTCTAAAGGTCATCACACCTTCTTTACGCTGACAGAAGGCAAACTTCTTACCAAGCTGTTTGGCTACTTCATAGCCAAGCACTATAGCACCGAATGCCGGGCCTATAACAATATCGCATTCGATATCTTTCATAGCAAGAGCCATACGATTACAGATAATCTCAACCTTATCCGGTGCCTGGATAATCTTAATCTTCTCAACATATTTATTGCTATGGCGACCGGATGTAAGTTTGAAATGTCCTTCTAAAAGAGAACCACATTCTTTAAGTACAGATTCTGTTACATAGGCAGAATTGATGTTAGTAAGATGTTCTTTTGCAACATCCGCATCTTCATCATTAACCTTTAATTCTGTCTCATATTTGAGTCCTGCAAATGAGGGGATGATTGTATTGATTAACTCATTAAAAACAACTGCTTCGATTCCACAGTCATTAAGGTAAGTCTTTGCTAATTCAGCTTCAAAGGGAGTATCATATTTGGCTATTGTAACTAAGTTCTGGCTCATAATGTACCTCTTTTATTCTTTTTTCTATTATTGTATGATTCCTGTAAACTGTCAAACCTAAATTACTTTTACTTTGATAATGAAAAAGGTCGCACAAGTTGTGCGACCCTAAATATATGAATCTGCGTTAAATTACTCGACGCTTTCTTCTTTTTCTTCTACCGGAGCTTCTTCTGTTTTTTCCTCTTTGCAGTCACAATCGTCACCACAATCACAGTCATCTCCACATTCGCATTCTGAGTCTTCACCGCAATTACATTCATCGGTTTTAGCTGTTTTATCAAAGATATCAATCTTAATGTTCTTACATAATTCAGGATAGAAATCTTCAATATATTCTAATATTATAGCTTCGATATCACTATTATTCTCTAATATTTCAGTAGAGAAACCGACTTTAATCTGCATAGATCTGAACTGCTGGTTTATATTTATTGATGGTTTCTCACCATAAACATTTGTAAGAAATTCAGGAAGATTCTTTGAAAGCTTCATGACACCATGAATCACTTTATAAATCTTTAATCCTAAATAACCTAAACCAGCCAGTACGGCAAAGTTAAAAGCTTTTTTAAAAAACTTACTCATTGAATGCTCCAATTATAGCTTATCTGTAAATAGATTTAATTCTACCCCAAGATTTCTTAGCATTACTTGTTCCGTAAGGAAGAAGGTCAGCAGCTGTTCTTGGGAAAACTTTCATATTATCATAGCTATAATGTGCGATACCAAGCATATCCATAGTATCATTAACATTTACATTATAACCATCATACATATCGTCATCAACGAGACATTCGCCTGTTCCATCATTGATACCGAATTGGTTGAAGCCATTATCTGCAGTACTTGAAGATACAGTAGCTCTAGATACAGCAATGAAAACACCTTCATATTGCTCTCTAGTTGCAGGGTTGGCTATTGAACCTGTTGTAACCTGTGTTGGGTTAGGTAATGGATTACCACTACTAAGAACCTGTGTAGTTACATAAGTTAACTCTGTAACACCATTGTACTCAGCAACTGTACCTGTGCAAGATACCATATCACCAAGCTGTGGCATTGTTTCCCATTCATAAATGAAAAGACCACGCCATGGACCACCCTGTGGTTCGCTGATGAAGAATTTCTCACCTTGCATCAATGTTGCTGTTACAACACCTTCAACAGTAACCTGTTGACCAACCATTGGTGAAGGATAAGTACCATCACCGGCATTAGTTGTGTACTGTACATCATAAATTGATGTTGCAGATAACGCACCTATCAGAACTACAAGTAAAATCGACATAATATAACGCATGTTATTTCCTCCAAATATTTATCACTCTTTTTTTACTAACTATTTAACCATAGCCATTCAATTACATTTTATTCTCTTTAAGCACCATGTCAACTGTTTTTTGCTATAATAAGCTCTTTTATGAGATATGATTCAGATTTTAACCTTATCTTAACCATTTGAATCTCGCATATCTCAGTATCTGTTATAGTTATATGCAGTATTTGTTCCACTCTATTCACTGTTCCGATTCTTTGTACCGACATATATCAAGTGTTAATATTACTTGACCACCGTTATCTGCCCTTTACCAATGGATTTACCATTCTGTCCAAGGTTATACAGATATACACCCGATGGGACATGCACACCTCGATTATCGGTAAGATACCAGAAGATAGTGTTGCGTCCTTTGCGTTGACTCTTAACCTTAATGGATTTTACCATTTGTCCTTTGATATTGTACACTTTCAACTCTGCACTTCCAACATCTTTCACATTGTACTTCAGTATAACATTACCTGTACTGATTCTCACGGGATTAGGATAACAAGCTAAAAGCTCATTAGCTTCCGATGTTTCGAAAGTTTCCTCTATTATTGGTGTTGTAGGCTGTATACAGTCATACTTAATCTCAATAGCTTCGCCATCGTTGATATACATCCCGACATCATGTCCATTGAAATCAGGATAAGACCAGACTGGATTCATTTCATAGCTATCAATCACGCCATCAAGGTCTAAATCCCAGGCAATTGTATCAATTGAATAGTTGTAGTGTGGAGTAAACACAACATCAATCGGGAACACATTCCCCATTGCCTGCATTGTGAAATCAGCTACATTTCCTTGCCATTCATAACAACCCATATCTATGCTATCTCCATGAACACGCGGATTGCCTGCTAAATCAGTTTCAGGTAGTTCAAAACCATCAGGTAGATTCAGTGTACCTGCATCTATACAAGGAGAATTATCATCAAGCATAAACCTGTTTTCTCCATATCCTGTTAAATGAGGTATTGTATCTATGTTCGTGTCTTCGTAGTTGAATGTAAGATTCGGCCAATCTGTATATGACACTGTACTTTCACCACCAGGAATCAAATTGTACTCAACATTTATCTCTGCTGCAAAGGGACCATAGAAGGTTTCAACCTTCACAGAGTGATTCTGTTGAGGAGCGAAATTGTCTACCATTATATTATTTTTGATATTTGTTATACTTGGGTTTGATTGGGAATTTGAGTGTGCAATATATATCATTCCATCCAATTGTCCCGCAGGATGATTACCATAAAAAGTGTTGTTTACAATATGTGTATTCAAAGGACCGCCAAGTGAAATATAAGATCTTAAATACTCATTATTAAACAGAAGTGTATCTTCAGAATCAAACAAACAATTAGATATTGTTACATTGCTAGGTACAGCGCTATCAATAGAAATCTGTTCTCTTTGATTGTAGAATGCTGTGTTTGTTATCTCGAATGAGCCTGAATTCCAAAAACTAATGTTTCCATTTCTTAAAGATTTTTGTGTTGTGATTATTTCAGTATTTCTACTCCCAAATTGGCAGTTATTCAAAACCCCATTTGAAATTAATACATACAAAGTTTTATTAGGTCTCACAAGATTGTGATTAATTGTATGATAAAATTTAATGTTTTCAAGCTGAATAACAGACGGATCATAATCAGGAGCTAACGGAAAATCAGGTTCAAAGTAAATTGAATTCCGATATGCCCAATTATCTTCAGGACTATCTTCTTCAACTATTTGATGATTGATTAATGATAGATTTTCAAGCTTTATATGACTCTGCCCTGACCTATTTACAATGTGACTTCTAATTCCTTCACAATTTAGAATCGTGTTATCAGCAGACTCTCCAAGAAGAGTGGTATAGTCTCTCACATAAAAAGGAAAGAAATTATCGTTTTGTGATGGTGAATACTCTCCGGGAAGTAAATGTACCGTCAATCGATTGGATTCTGTTGGAGCTATAATTGAGCATGCCCACCAGATTGATTTTAAAGGTGAAGTTACTGATAATCCATCGTTATCATCATCTCCCCAAGGTGCTACATATATGTCTGTCTCAATACGTGGCAAGGTTGTAACATTTGCTTGAATTATTATATCATGATTTGCTGTATGATTAAAGTGAGTTGCAACATTGTAGAAACGATCATTAGTATCGACACTTAGCGTATCCGTTATGATTGGACTAATGTTTTCATCTTTCAAAATAAGAATATCTGATCCCCAAATGCTTTGATTGTTATATATACTATTTAAGCTTGTTTCACTAAAAACTGTTGGGAGATTCTCTGTATCTTCTCCACTATATAGGAGACATCCACCACCACCCTCAGTAGCAATGTTGTTTCTAATTGAGTTACCGGATAAGGTAACTTGACATTCACCTGTAGAAAATCCACCACCTTGAACACTGATATTATTATAAAAACTACAATTTGAAATATGTATTTCTGTTCTAATAACAGTAACTACACTTAACCACCAAGAATTATCTACAATAATTGCATTCCCATTTCTAAAAGTCAGACCAATTATATTAGATGCTCCTTCAAAAGTATTATTCATGATTCTAAGTAATCTATGTTGATTTTCACCATCAAAAATCGTATTCTCAATATGGGATGCATCTCCATCTAAATGATATAGACTTGCAATTGTTAATGACTTATTTACAATGTCTACCTCTTCATAATATATACCATCATGAAGAATAATAGTATCCCCATTATAAGCTAAGTCAACAGCAGCTTGGATAGAGTCAAAATCTGCAGAGCCATCTTGATTTACTTGCCATGTCCATGAAAATAGCTGTATGGGTAACATTAAAATCAGAAACAATAATTTATTCTTCATTTTATCTCCAACTCATCTAAATTTATAGCGATTCCCAGAGTCGTTTCTCCAAACCTAGACTCGACCGAGACAGTCGAGTTACTTAAAAGAACTTGCAAAGATATCATGTCATCTTTTGTTATGTCAATACAATCTTTCAAAATAAGAACAAGAGGGGTTTCCCCCTCTCATTTTATAATACTTATTTCATTATCATGAATTTCTCAGTTATTGACATTCCTTCGCTATTTGCACGCATGAAATAGATACCATTTGCAACGCTTTTTCCGTTTATATCTTTACCGTTCCAGATTAATTCACCTTTCTTTGTGTTACTGATACCATTAAAGACATTTGCTACTTTTTGACCTTTTATGTTATAAACACTGACACTGAGCCTAGCATCTTTTCTAGCTTGATAAGCGATATTCAAACTCTCAGAATTCATCGGGTTAGGATAAACATTCAACCTAATCTTGTTTACAGGTAATGTATCTTCAAATGAGGTTACTTTTCCGTTTGTGGATATCATATAATAATCTGATGGATTGGCTAAATCAATCTGAGTGGCTAAAGTAATACCTGTCTTTGGATCAATCACGTTGTAGTCTTCAACTAAGAACATGTTCTTACTATTTTCAAAGTAATAAACAAATTGTAACTCAGCTTCAGCAGGATTATTTTCATCCAAGACATATGCTCTTATGTATGCTGTGTCATCTTCTGCAACCTTTCCAAAACCCCTACAAACTCCATCAACATAAACACCAACTTCTGCTACTTCAAGGGTATCAGGTACTTCCAACATAATTGGCAGATAGTCAATCTGCTCTTCATATGTAAAGTAATCTGAATAATAGTTAGTATCATTGGACTCACTTTTGTTTCCAACTATATCAGGATAGCCTGGAAAATCAAAGTCTCCTTCATAGGACAGCATAACCATATCACCATATTGTGTTTTCGCATCAACATCACCTTTCCACCAGATGACACCTTGCTGAGTTGTCATTCGAGTCAGATACCAATTCTGATGTTTAATGTAAGTAACATTCTCATCCATTTCCTCGGTTATGAAACTACGGAAATTATATGGACCTCCTTCCTTCCAGAACCCAAGCCAAAAGTAGTCTGTACCGGAGCCACTATACTCAAATTCTACTTCTGTTTCATCAGGAAGCCGAGGACCTGAGTAGTCAAGTTCGTCAGCTACATCGAGTTCTACTTTGTAACCCAAATGACTCTTTATTGTCTCAGTACCTCCTGTCCAAGCATTATTAACCCAATAAGCATAATCTTCTTCATTTATTATGTCAACATGGACTTCTTCATTGTAAGGCTCAAATTGAGATAGCTGAATATTTATTGCTTCAGTTTCATCAGTATCATTCCTATTAGTCCAAACTGGATCAGTATAGGAAGTTGCTTTGATTCTTGGGAAAGAGATCCAATGAATACCGGAATTGAACTCTCGTTCTTCTGTGTTATCATAAGCCCAGAAGCCAATGTCATGAGGGGAATCATCATCATCAAGATCACTTGCACTTGAGGATAGACCAGTGTTAACACAAGGACTGAACTCTGTAATTTCAAATCCATAAGTATCTGGGTATGTGGTAGAATTTCCAGCATCAACAAATGATGGGTCTTCATCAAACAAGCAATCATCATGCTCTAATGTATAATTGCTATCAAGATTATCAGGTGTATAGCAGTTGTTTTTTAGTGTTATATCACCATTTCTTACTTGTGTTACAACAATATTATAATTTACTTGGTCATCAGATAAATAGAATATGTTATTTCTTAGTGTGGATACTAGTGATGTATGGGTATCTGAGGAATACAGATTATGAGCATTATAGTAAGGATTAGAACCGATTCCATTGTTAGCTAAGCATGAGTTATCAGCAAAAGTACAGTTCAAAACATCTACTTGTGTCAGATAAATTGCACCACCTCCCCCAAACTTATCTGAATAGTTATCATAAACTAAACTATTCTTAAAGACATTGTTGGATGTATTACCACAACCGGAATCTGTGAAATAAAATCCACCTCCAGCACCTTCATCATCTAAGATCTCATTAGAAGCGATTACACAACTATCTACTATAACATCTTCTGCTTTTACATATAATCCCCCACCATGTAATTCTGCTGTATTGTCTATCATTTTACAATCAGTAATATAAACTTCAATATCATCATGTTGGACATCTATCCCAATTGCTCCACCTTTGTAACTGATATTACCATCTAATGTAGTTCCTTTAATTGTTATAGCATCGGCAGTAGTGTAAGTATTTAAATCACAGGCATGTTTCACCTTTATTGCACCATGATGGTTACTATATGCATTAGTATCATATACATCTTCATTATCATCAATTTGACAGTCTATTATCTCAATATCTTCTGACTCATAAATTGTAATAGCTGAGCCGGCAAACATAGATCTGGTTGAATCATTAATTTCGTTATCATGAATATAGCAATTGCTGATTGTAATTTCTTCTGAATCAACAACTAGAATGCCACCGCTCGTAGCACTCGATGTTGAATATGCTATATTACCATTACAATTAAATACTGTACAATTATCTACAAGTAGGTTATTACAGCTATCTATTTGGATTGCACCAGCTCCTTCAACATTTTCAAATTTTGCATATTCTATATCACAGCCCGAGATAGAATCTAGAATTAGACCCTGCCATTCAGTAGTAGCAGTAAAAGTAACAACACTTCCACTGGCACCATTAACAAAAAAGTCACCCTGAACTTTTAAGTAATAGTCCCCAGAGAATGTCACTGTCACTCCAGCATCAATTGTTAATGACCCTGTTGAAGTTACTTCAATATTATCCGTTATAGTTTGATTCGATGCCCAAGTTACTGTGGTAGTAATGTATTCGATTGAAAAGCACATCAGCGTTATTGAAATCAGTGCTACAATAAATAAAATCTTTTTCATAATTATCCTCCGATAATATGAATTTGTGATAGCAAAAGGCTATCTGTTTTAGAATGCCAATTACCTATAAAAATAAGTAATAACTAAGCTTTGAAGTTAAAACACGTAATCATTAGTTTTTTTTACAGTTAACTATTTAAAAGTCCTACAAAAGTGTCATCGAAACCTAATTTAAGTATAATTATTATGAAATCTCATAGTTACCTCCTATCATGATTTCCTACACCTTATTTAGCATGCAAAATATATTCCAAGCATATATTATCTTTTCACAAGGCAAGTAACCCCCGCTTATAATCAATTAGAATATATCTTCTTTTGAATATTTAGGTGAGATGCAATGTAGATTCTGTTAGTATTATCTACTATAAGCTGTAAACAAAGTGTCCTATTTTTTATGATTTTTTTAATATGTGATAGGGTTTAATCTAATTCAGATTAGTTAGCAGTACAGGATAATACACATAACAAAATCTTGAGCACACCTGGCAAGACGAAGCTTTAAGCCAAGTTTGATACACACGGTGCAGGTCTGGTGAGTGAGAGTTGATGTAAACCTTCTATCAAAACACACTCATCCCACTGTTTTCCCACTGTGCACGCACTGTGAACCCAGTGAAACAGTGGGTTGGCAGTGCCTTCACAGTGCGTGCACAGTGCAGACACAGTGCGTTGCCGGATAGAGCAGTAAAAGGGATAAAAAAGGGCATAAATTGTAGCTAAGTCATTGCAAAAGTCACTGTGTATGTCAATTTCGGACTTGCGTTGCAGCGACAGCGTGACGAGAGAACGAAATCAGGGAAAAGTGACTTCGAAGTACATTTAAGGAAGTCCGTTGCCTTATCAGGCTGACAAACTCCTTGAAATGATGTAAGTTATTGCAAATCGCACTGTGTACAAATTCTGAAGCAGTCACCTGTGCGACTGGAAGGAGCTTGGGAGCTTGGGGAATTGCGACTTCGAAGTGAGTAAGTGTCAATGAAGCATTAACGCATTTCCCCAAGCTCGTAAACTCGCACTAGTGACAGCTTCTGAAACTGTGTATAGCTATAGTTAGAGCAAGTTTTAAACAATCAAGGGATTTCGTCAGAGAAGCTCTCGCTATGTCTCCAACATTGTAGGACATGACAAGACGCACCAACGCAGATGGTGCATTCCATAAAGAAAAGGGCACAACAAGTGTGCCCTTAAACAATATATCAACTATCTCTTATGGATAGATTCTATAAATCATACGTGGGAATGGGATAACTTCACGGATATGACGAGTACCGGTCATCCACTGAGTAAGTCTTTCAAGACCAACCCCGAAACCACTATGTGGGACTGAACCGTACTTTCTCATATCAAGATACCACTGATATGCTTCAATATCCATATCTTCAGCAACCATTCTTTCACGAAGCAGGTCATAATCATCTTCACGCTGTGAGCCACCGATAATCTCACCAAACTCCTCAGGTGCAATAAGGTCACTACCAAGCACAAGCTCAGGGTTCTCAGGGTCACGTTTCATATAGAAAGCCTTAATCTCTTTAGGCCATTTCTCAATGAATACAGGGACATCAGAACCTTCAGTAATCATGCTCTCTTCTGCAGCACCGAAGTCCTCATCATAACCCATCTCTGAGCCTTTTGCACGACAAATATCAACAGCTTCTTTGTGAGTGATAATCTTGAAAGGAGCATCAGCTTTCTTAAGTTGCTCAACATCTCTTTCAAGAATCTCAAGTTCTTTCGCACACTTCTCAACAACGCTATTGATTACGTGTCTAATCATCCCTTCCTGAATCTTCATGTTTTCAGCATGTTCAACATAAGCAGCTTCAGCATCCATCATCCAGAACTCTGTGAGATGCTTACGAGTCTTTGATTTTTCAGCACGGAAAACAGGACCGAAGTCATAAACTTTACCAAGACTCATAATAGCCGGTTCAAGATATAGCTGACCAGACTGTGAAAGATACGCTTTACCTTGATCAAAGTAATCAACATCAAAGAGTGTAGTAGTTCCTTCACAAGCATTCGGAGTAAGAATAGGTGAATCGAATCTAATGAAATCATTATTGTTAAGATACTCACAGATAGCGAAATAAACTGTATGTCTTACACGCAAGTTAGCCCATTGCTTAGATGAACGTATCCAGAGATGTCTGTTTGAAAGAAGGAAGTCTGGTCCATGCTCTTTGTTACTGATAGGATAGTCATCAGTGAGTTGGACAATCTGCACATCATTCACATCAACTTCATATACATCCTCTTTCTTCGGATGCTTTTTAGGAACACCAATGATGGAAACAGAAGACTCGAGAGTAAGAGTTTTCGCATAAGCAAACTTCTCTTCTCCAATCCCAGGTTTAAAAACTACAGCTTGTAACCAACCTGTGCCGTCTCTGAAAATGATAAAGAGTAACTTACCGCTTGAACGGATGTTTTTAACCCAACCGTTAAGTCGAACCTCTTCACCTAAATGGTTCTTTATATCTTTTACTTGTACATCTTTCATTTATAACTCCACTTAATATATTCTAGTTCATAACCATATGGTTATTTATCTTATCTATAATCTTTTGTGCCACTTTAAGAGCTTTGAGTCCATCTTCACCACTGCAAATTGGATCTGTGTCCTTTTCAATAGCATTAACAAATGATTCAAGCTCCATAGTAAGGGCATCTTTAATAATATCTTCAGCTGTAATAACTTCCTGTTCCACCAGATCTTCCGGATTGAAGTTCTTCTCACCTAATAGAATAGATGGAAGAATCTTCTTAAGATCTTTGGATTTACGAATAGCGAGAATCTCCTTATCTTGGAAATTCACAGAGATATAAGCTTCTTTCTGGAAGAATCTAATCTTTCTTTCCATCTTCATTGAGATACGGCTGGTTGTAATATTTGCAACAGCACCGTTAGCAAACTGAAGTCTTGCATTAGCGATATCAATACTATCAGTAACAATTCCAACACCGCTTGCCTGGATATCAACAATATCACTCTTCACAAAGCTAAGTATCAAATCAATATCATGAATCATAAGGTCAAGCACTACAGGTACATCAGTACCTCGTGGGTTGAATTTATGAAGCCTATGTGATTCTATAAACAAAGGTGAACCAATTAAATCAGCTGATTTAACGATTACAGGGTTGAATCTCTCGATATGTCCAACCTGTAGTTTTACACCATTAGCTTTAGCAATCTTTATAAGTTCTTCACCTTGAGCTACTGTTGTTGTGATAGGTTTCTCAATGAAAACATGCTTCTTAGCTTCCAAAGCTTGCTTGGCAAGTTCGTAATGATAAGTTGTGGTTACTGCAATATCAATTGCATCAATATTCTGCAAAAGACTCTCATAGCTTTCAAAACTCTTCAATCCAAACTCTTTAGCAATAGCTTCCGCTCTCTCGTTATCATTATCGTAAATCCCAACCATCTCGCAATTACTGAGGGTGCTGAGAATTCTGGCATGATGTCTTCCTAAGTGGCCAACGCCTACAACGCCTATCTTCAACATAATAGCTCCTTTAAATGAGAATTATCAAGTAAAAATCAGTTTGCTGATTCGACTATAGTGTCAAGGAAAATGATATTACAATGACATAGATGACAAAAAACTTGACGCTAACTATCTCATACTTTGCATGATGATATCGCTATGAATCGGAGAGACAATGCATAAAATAACAGATAAGCAATCATACAGAATCTTAGAACTACAGAGTATTATCTCTAATATTAACCCTCAGTCGGAGCCTGGTAAGAAACTTAAAGCTGAGTTAAAACCTTTTACTCCTAATGAGATTGAAGAAGCTCGAAAAGAGTATGAGATTGTTTCAGGAATCATCTCCCATTTTAAAGATGATTTAGGTAGAATTGAAGGGATTAAGCTTTGGCTCTCACATATAAAAGATTTATCTGGTACTTTACATGGTGCTAGAGATAATGTTTTGGAGCTATTTGAACTACAAGAGATTAAAGTCTTTGCACTAGCGATAAGAAAAATAACTGAGCTTATGTCAGAATGCCATCTCTGTCCTCCCGACCTGCATGAGATGAAAGAGTTGTATCACTATCTTGACCCTAGACAATCGGAAACTTCATCTTTTCAATTATATGATGAGTTTTCTAAAGAACTCACAAATCTAAGACTAAAACTTGCTGAACTAGCACGAATAAGCAAACTTAAGCAACAAAATAAAATCAATAAAGCTAAAGAGCTCTTGAATCTTACTAAATGCGAAAGTGATATCATAGTATCGAGAACAAATATGAAGATGATTAAGAGTTTAGATGAGTGTGGGTTGTTCGTGAGAACAAAACAGAACTTTGCTAATATTATATACAAATTAAAAGATGACGAAGAAGATCTTGAGAATGCAAGGCAAACAGCAGAAACAATAACTGCAATTAGGAAAGCTGAACATACAGCAAGAATGTTTATTACTGAGCACATTAGAGAGCACTTCCTAGATAACATCATTAAAACTCAAAACAGGATTGCTCTCTTTGACATCAGGTTTGCTAAAGCTCTATTTGCTTACAAGTATAATTGTTCTGTTCCTCATATTGATGATATGGATAGATTTATTATCAGTAATGTAGTAAATATACCCATGAAGAGGGAACTTACAAAGGCAGGCTTGAGTTATCAAGCAATTGATATTGAGCTTGAGAATCCTTTATCAATCCTGATTGGTGCTAATATGGCAGGGAAAACTTCAGCACTTAAGACTATTGGTCAACTAGCTTACTTAGCAGCATACGCAATCCCTGTTCCTTGTAGTTATGCTGAGATACCGCTCTTTGATTTCATCTACTTCAGCGGATATGATCCTCATCTGCAAGGAGATAATTTGAGTAGTTTTGCTTTCAATATTGTTGAACTTCAGAAGCATAAAGATCAGCCAGGTAAAGGACTATTCCTTATTGACGAGTTTGCTCGTGGAACTAACCCGCAAGAGGGTGAAGCCTTATGCAGAGCAGTGCTGGAGTCATTCAAAGATTCAGAACACTTTGTCTTCACATCTACCCACTTCACTGCCCCGGCAATGATTCATGATGCTGACCATTTTGTTATACCCGGCTTAACGGAAGAACTGTTTAATGAGATTAAATCAGAAGAGATTCTTGACACTGAATCAAGAATTGCTAAACTAAATAAGATTCAAAAATTTAACTTAATCAAACTTGATAATGAGAGACAACCACCAAGGACAGCACTGATGATTGCTGAACTACTAGGTGTTGAAACTGAAGTTATAAACAAAGCAAAACTTTATTTAAGTGATTCAGGAGATAATAATGAATAAGCTTTTCTCTATATTACTTTTAGTAACCCTCCTTTTAGTTGGATGTGGTACTGAATCCACTAAACCGGAAACGAAAACAGGTGAACTTCCAATCTCTTTAGATCTCGCGTCTGCTGTTGAAATGAATTATCGAATATCACGGGTGATAGTTTCAATCACATCTGGAGATTTCTTCGAATCATTAGAACTTGAAATTGATGGCTCCACCGCAACCGGAAGATTTACAGACCTACAATCGGGTGAATATTCCATAACAGTCAACATTTATGAAGATGACGACGTTATTGGTTCCGGTACCGGAACTGCTACTATTGTTGCAGGAGAAACAGCAACTGCAAACATTGATGTAACTATGAACCCGAATACAGGTGAATTAGAAATAATAGTAGATTTTGGTGAGGATGTTGAATCACCAACGCGTATCCTCTTTATTGGTAACAGTATCACCTATTACAATAGTGGTGTATATGTTCATTTAGAAGCAATAGCAGAAGACCTTAACCCTGAAACTGATATTATTTGCGAAGACATAACAGGTGGAGGAATGACTCTTCAAGGACATTGGGGTAATCAGACTACTCAAGATGCAATAACTAATGGAAACTATGACTATGTGGTTCTTCAAGAAAACACTTCCTGGCCTGTAAACAGCCCTGAGATATTCTATGAATATGTAACACTTTTCAATAATATCATCACTGCATCAGGTGCTCAAACTGTTCTCTTTATGAGTGCCCCATATCAAGGCACATTCGAAACAATGATAGAGATGCAAGCTGCAGCGTACAATCACATTGGTTACGAGATTGGTGCACCAGTAATTGCTGTAGGCAGAGCATTCCAAAGATGCCGCAATCAGTATCCAGAGATAGAATTGTACCAAGCAGATGGCAATCACCCAACTCCGGAAGGTACATATTTAGCTGCATGCATGTTCTATTCAGCTTTTTGGGGTGAATCAGCATTAGGCTCAGATTGGGATCATGGTACAATTGTAGATGAAACTGAACGTCCTATACTGCAAAACATAGCATGGGAAACCAGACAGCTTTATCATAGATAATTTACCCAAACACTTTTAAGAAAGCCCCAAAGCAATTTTGGGGCTTTTTTATTATCATAGCAATATACATTTTCAATGGTCCTCAGACCTTGAAAATGGTACCTTTACACACTTTGAAATAAATCTTACTTACAGAGTGTAAACAAATTTTGCAACCAAATTTTGCTGAAAATAAGCATTACGCATCCCTTCCAGTCGCGTGACTACGACAAGTTTTCCATAAATATTCAAGTTATCCACATCATGTGGATAAATCGAGCCATTCCACGAGAGGGTCACGAGAGGGTCACCTGTGGCTAACCTTTGAAACACCTTTTTTATTCACGGAACCGGAAGGGATGAGGAAGGGCAAATTTGGGAAAATTGTTAGTGGAAAATTGTTAGCTGGAGTCAAAGCGACAGAATGGGAGTTGGACTCATAGCGAAATATGGCAATATACTACCTTTCAAATGGTCCTTAGACCTTCGAAATGGTGCTCTTGGACATTCCCCTCTTGTAGAGGGGTGCCGTTTTAACGGTGTGGTGTTTCTTCCTACGAAGTGCACCATTTGCAAGGTTTACAACCATTCCAAAGGTACAGATTGCAGATGGCATTTTCATTTTTTGCTCTCTTACAATAGTTCTTCATTTCTTCCGAATAGCTTTCGAATCACTTGTCCAATACTTGGGCATATCCCCAAGTATTGCTCAAGTAATGCTCAAGGTTTGTTCAAGTGTTTCGCAGGAATTGTAATAGAGAAAATAAGGAATAATAATGGAATAATTAAGCTCTGAAAGAGTGATTGTTCAATAGCCCCATGCGGCTTGTCACTTGGGGTTATAGTTCTCGGTCAAGATTAGCCCTGAAGGGGCGTCGGATCTCTAAACATGTTAATCTTACGCCCCTTTAGGGCTACATCTTCTTAGATTACGTTTACCACATGCCAAAGCATGTGGCTATTAAACAGACACCTCTTCAAGGCTAAAACAAGCTGAAGGAGTTTTGTGCAAATGAGGGTACTCGCACTACATTGTACTGCGACTCTCCTGAGTTGCTGTGACGACAGAGTCGTCAGCTTCCACTGACCGTAATTTAGAATATTACAGTCCAAGTATGTTCTCTACAGCTGGCATCTCTTCAGTCAATACTAGTTTCAGTACACGATAAGCTTCCACAATATAGCCTTGCAAGCTATGTGCAAGTGTGGACACTCGCACTACATTGTACTGCGACTCTCCTGAGTTGCTGTGACGACAGAGTCGTCATTCGAAGCGGGTTTCGTTACAATTGCGAGGTGCTTTCCCTTCGAAGTGCACCATTTGCAAGGTTTTCAACCATTCCAAAGGTACAGGTGTTGAAACAAGACATCGCTTTGAGTCGAAGTACGCAAGCTCCTATGGACGCGAGGTAAGATTTTCGTTCTCGTCCCAAGAGCCTTCTCTTATCGATTACGGCTTCTCAGGCACTAGCGTTGCAGTGCAAGTCCGAGATTATCTATGCTGATCGAAGAGAATCTGGTTACCATCAGGGTCAACAACGATGAAGTTCTCAGGTCCTTCACTTTCTAAACTTGCTTCATTTATTATTTCAATCCCTTTGGATTTAAGGTCTTCTTGTATGACCCTAACATCATCAAAATCTTCTGTGTTCTCAGCCTTTTGATTCCATCCGGGATTAAAGGTCATAATGTTCTTTTCGAACATCCCTTGGAAGAGACCTATCACAGTTTCCCCGTTCTTAAGAATCAACCAGTTCTGCTCTATGTTTCCACCCATCTCTTCAAATCCAAGGTTTAAATAAAACTCTCTCGAAACATTAATATCTTTTACAGATAAGCTTACTGAAAATGCACCTAATCGCATCTTTTACCTCCATAAATATTCTTATAGAGATGATAATCTATTTTCTCGAAATCTGTTAAGAAAAATAACTATAATTATACGAATATGATCGAAAACAGCAATTGATTCGATAATAGTATCAACTATATAGCTACGTTAGAGTTATGTTATACAATAAATATTTACCATAAAGTAGCAGTGAAGTAACATAACTTAAACATTGATTTACACTTATTAAAAGTAGACATTTTGAACAGTTTTACAGGAAATATAAATACAGGAGAAAAAAGTGTTGACTGTTTTGGACAGGCTCTTGGATATGTACTATTATGGAGAATATATATAAAGATAGAGATAAGAAATTAATCATCGCATTAGATGGCCCTGCTGCATCAGGCAAAAGTACAACAGCTAAGCTGTTGGCTAAAGAGCTTGAATACATATACATAGACACAGGTGCTATGTATAGAGCTTGTGGGCTATGTTCCAAGCAGTTAGGTATACCTCTATCTGACATCCCTGCTATCACTGAAATGATGCAGGATATAATTATCGAAATTAGATACAGTGAAACAGGAAACCGCATCTTCTTGAATAATGAGGATGTTAGTGAAGCAATCAGAACAAAAGAGGTTTCCAGGCTTGCTTCTGATATCTCGCAGATAGGCATTGTGCGCACAAAGCTTGTCGATTTACAACGTGAGATGGGAAAAGCAGGTGGAGTAGTAATGGATGGTCGCGATATTGGAACAGTTGTGTTCCCCAATGCAGACTTAAAGCTATTCATGATTGCAGACGTAGAAGTAAGAGCACAACGGAGATTTGCTGAATTGCAGCAAAAAGGGATGGAGATCAGCTTTGAAGAAGTCAGAGATGATTTAATATGGCGTGATAAGAATGATTCAACACGTGCCCTTGCTCCTTTGAAGAAAGCAGATGATGCTATCGAGATTGACACAACCGGCTTATCGATTGATGAGCAGGTTAGTAGAATTAAGGAAATTATCAAAAATAAAGCGTACGCATAGAGTGTTTAAATAGTGAAGCAGATCTTTTTAGCAAGGCATGCCGGATTTTGTTTCGGTGTAAAAAGAGCAGTACAAATTGCAGAGAGAAGTGCAAAGAAGTATAAAGAAGTTAATACCCTTGGAGATATTATTCATAACCCTCAGGTTGTTGAGAAACTTTCAAAGCTAGGAGTTGTTCCGGTAACTTCAATAGATGAATGCACTGATAAACCTGTTATTGTTCGCTCTCACGGAATACCCCGTGAAACCTATGAAGAGCTGCAAGCAAAAGAAGTAGAGATTATTGATGCAACATGTCCCTTCGTCAAAAAGGCACAGGAGCATGTAAATAGTGCAGATTCAAACGGGTATCAAGTTTACATCTATGGAGATGGTGACCACCCGGAAGTTAAGTCCCTATGTTCATTTGCAAGAAAACGAGGAGCTATTGTTGTTTCTTCAGAGAAAGAGATTCAAGCCCCCCATCATAAGTCTGCCCTGATTTCCCAGACCACGAAAGACTTAAGTGGGTTTAAACAAGTTACCTGCCATTTAGTGGAAGAGTGTCAGGAGTTACTTGTTCATAATACGATATGCACAGCAACAGAAGTAAGGCAGTTTCATACAGTTGAACTTGCAAAATCTGTTGATGTCATGTTGATTATTGGAGGAAAATATAGCTCAAATACAAGAATGCTCTCCAAGCTTTCATCTCCTCATGTAGAGACTCATCATATTGAGACAGCAGAGGAGTTAGAGCAGGGATGGTTCGTGCAAAAAGAGAAAATCGGTATCTCTGCCGGTGCTTCCACACCGGATGTCATAATCGTAGAAATATATAATAAATTAATAGATTGGTTTGGGGATCTGTCCAAGGCAGACAATGTCACAGATATTCCAGTCCACTAATTCAGGAGGAAGAATGGATTACACAAAAGACGAAATTATCAAAACTGAAGTTCCGGAAGAAGAACTCGCTGCAGCTGAAGAGGCTTTACGCCACCAGGCTGAAGAGCATGCTGAAATAGCACCGGAAAAAGATGCAAAACCATTAACTGAAGAGGAATCTCAGCATCAGGAAATGATCGACCTTATCGATCAATCATTCCCGGATTACAAAGCAGGTGAAATCGTGAAGGGAACAGTTGTTTCTGTAAACGATAAAGAAGTTCTTGTAGACATCGGCGGAAAATCTGAAGGTGCTATCCCTGTTTCTGAATTCAGTTATTCAGGTGTTCCTTCATTCATGGATGAAATCCAAGTGATGGTTACACGTTTCGATGAAGGCAGAATTAAGCTTTCAAAGAAAAAAGCAGATTTCAAAGTTAACCTTGTTAAGGTTAAAGAGATCTATGAAGCACAAGACCGTGTGCAAGGCATTCTTAGACGCAGAGTTAAAGGTGGAATGATTGTAGAGATCTTAGGACTGGAAGCTTTCTTACCAGGTTCACAGATCGCTCTCAAACCTATTCCTAACCTGGACCAGTTTATTGGTAAAGAACACACTTTCTACATCATTAAGTTAGATGAAGAACGTCGTAACATCATCGTTTCTCGCAAGAAAGTTCTTGAAGAAGACCTTGAAAGCAGAAAACATGAAATTATCGACAGTATTAAAATTGATGCAGAGCTTGAAGGTGAAGTTAAAAACATCACTAATTACGGCGCATTTATCGACCTCGGTGGAATTGATGGTCTTCTTCATATCCAGGATATGTCTTGGGGAAGAATTAACCACCCATCAGAGATGTTGAATATTGGCGACAAGCTCAAAGTAAAAGTGATCGATTTCGATAAAGAAAGCGGTCGCGTAGCACTTGGACTCAAACAACTCGTTCCTGAACCATGGGCAAATGTTGATGCAAACTACCCAGAAGGTAAGCAGGTTAAAGGTAAAATTGTAAACATCGTAAATTACGGTGCATTCGTTGAGCTTGAGCCAGGTGTTGAAGGTTTAATCCATGTTTCAGAAATGTCATGGACTAAATCTATTGTAAACCCTCACAAATATGTGAAGATTGGTGAAACAGTTAATGCTATTGTATTAGCAATTGATAAAGAGAACCATAAGATCTCTCTTGGAATGAAACAGATGTTCCCTAACCCTTGGGTTTCAATTGATGAAAGATATCCTATCGGAACTACTATCGAGCGTAAAGTTAAGAATATCACTGAGTTTGGTGTATTCCTTGAACTCGAAGATGGTATTGATGGTCTCGTTCACATCTCCGATATCTCATGGACAAAACGTATCTATCATCCAAGAGAAATGTTCAAGAAAGGACAGATGGTTAAAGCAATAGTTCTTGCTGTAGACAGAACTCTCCATCGTATCGCTCTTGGAATCAAA
This sequence comes from Cloacimonadales bacterium (SeqCode), assembly GCA_963677495.2. Classification (GTDB taxonomy): domain Bacteria; phylum Cloacimonadota; class Cloacimonadia; order Cloacimonadales; family JAFGVF01; genus Zophobacter. The sequence goes on along the minus strand of CAXXOU010000002.1, from coordinate 316,169 downwards.
CAGATGAGCACAGATCCATGGAACAGTCTTGATACATTATTACCTCTCAACACTGAGATTATCGGTAAAGTATCTAAGCTTATCCCTAAGGGTCTTTTAGTTGATATTCCTGTAGAAGGAACATCAGTAGAAGGTTTCGTACCTATCTCTCATCTTGCAATTCCAAACTTAGAGCATCCGGAAGAGTTCTTTAAGATGAACGAAGAACTTCCACTTAAAGTTATCGAACTTGATATGGAAAACCGTCGTCTTATCCTCTCAGTTAAAGCTTACTTCTTCTCAAGAGACCTTGAACTTCAAGAAACTTATGTTCAGTTCCATAATGAACAGCATGAAGAGATTATGAAGCACCTCGAAGAAGACAGAAAGCGTAAAGAGGACAGAAAGAAGAAAGCTGCTAAGAAAAAAGAAGCTTCTAAAGCAGAAAGAAAAGAAGCTAAGAAAGAGGAAGTTGTAGAAGCTCCTGTAGCAGAAGAAGTTGTTACTGAGCCTGCTGTTGAAGAAACAGCTCCTGCAACTGAAGAAGTAACTCCAGAACCTGAAGTAGTTGAAGAAACAAAACAGAAAGCTCCGGTTGCTGAAGAGACAGCTCCTGCTGTTGAAGAGGTACCTGTAGTTGAAGAGGAAGTTATTGAAGCTTCTGAAGAGAAAAAGACTGAAGAATAGTCTTCACTTATAAATTGGAAAAGGCGATCTTTATGATCGCCTTTTTCTGTATCCTGTTGATTGAATATTCATTGTATCAGGTGCTAACTCTCTAAGATGTGAATCACTAAGATATGATTTATCTGTGAATTTAATGTAAACAATACTGTCCTTTTCCAGAGTTGAAATAGCTTTAACTACTTCTGACTCTAAATTATCTACATTGGGGATATCTAAAACATACATTGGTCTCGCATAAAGGTCCCTAAACTTGAAAGCAACAGTATCATCAATAACTATCTCCACAAATCCCTTTTGCTCCCCAATTTCAGCAATGGAAGTACGCTCAATTGATCCACTAAATACTATAGGAGTATCTTTTAGTTTAAGAACTTGCCGCCTATGAATGTGTCCTGCTAAAATCATATCATAGTATGTCAATAAAGGGGATAATGCTATTGTATCTTCACGTTTAAAGAATGTGAATTCCTGCGGTCCGACTTGTGCCCCATCGAATGGGTGGTGCACAACAAGTAATTCTATGTCACTCCGCTTGACATTGGTTAACTCTGTCACAATATCCGTAAATGTAGCTCTAATATCCCCACGTACAAATGGGAAGCCGGAAACTGATATTGTCCTGTCTTTTATTCGAAATGTAAACCTGTTCGGTTCTTGAAAGATGTTAATCTCAGGGGTTGCCAATAAGATTGATTCAGGTAAAATAGAACGTTCATGGTTGCCGGGTACAATTACTATTGGTATACCATGTTTTGAGAACTTGAGAAGTTCAAGATAGACTTTATCGACAATCATCGGAGGAATTTTACTTCTAAAGAAAAGATCTCCACCATGGATAACTAAATCAAAGTTCTCTTTGTGGGCAATATCTAGTACTTGCTCGAAGTTATTGAAAAAATCATCCCCTCTGCGTCGACGTTGAATCTTTGGATTCACAGGATAATCGAACCCCAGATGTGTATCACTAAAGAAAAGAATCTTTATGGGATTTTGCAAAGGATTATAGCTCTATTTCTGGATGTTCCTGCTTAACTCTATAGATAATAGAACGAAGCTCTTCTATCTCCTCTTCCCTTTTCTTTAATACTTTTCGTTCAGATTCCCTTTCATCACTCTCTTCTAGTAATCTAAATAGAATCATTTTAATTAAGCTTGTAATTCGCCTTACAAGTCCAAATCCGATAATCAGAATAAGCACTAAGAAACCTAGGAAATGATATGTTCTTCGTTTACGCCATGTTTTAATCTTTGCTTCCAAGATAACATTATCATTTTGGTGTTCAGCTTGGAGAGAATCTAAAACTTTGATATATTCATAAGCATTCTTGCTTATCTCTTTAGCTTGTTCACGAGGTAGATTATTCTTGATAACTATTGAATTGAATTGATCTCTAACGAGGTCTGTTTTATCAGTATACTTATCATCATGATGTATTGTTTGCAACAGCACTATCATTGAAATATCTTTAACAGCAAGTTGGTATGCCAAAGAGGCTTCACTGGCATCAATCTTATTCTCTGTAAGCTTTGAGCTATTCAGTTCTTTCTCGATGCTGTTAATAATCTTCATGTATTGCTCTTTTGCAGAGGAACAATGGAGAGATGTTGCTAAATGGTAGCTATTTGAAACCCAAATCATCTTACCTGAGCGGGATTGATACCACCCGAAATACAAACCTGTTACAACACCAAAAATTACAATCATACCAACTAGCACATTGATATAGTGCTTAACTGTCTCAAACCATACACTTTTATCAGCCATATTACCTCAAGTCTGAATTATCAATTAATCTTGTAGAGCCAATGTAAACTGCCATTATAACTCTTGTATTGTCATCAACCTCAACTTTAGACTGTAAAGTTTCTTTGTCAACAAATTCAATATAATCTATCTTCCCATCTGCATTTTTTACTATCGATTCCATTTCAAATCTAAGTTTAGCAACGTCAGTTTCACCTGATTTATATAGCAATTTTGCTTGTTTAATTGCATTGCTTAAGCATAAAGCATTTTCTCTTTCAAGCTTAGAGAGATATTTATTTCTAGAACTCATTGCAAGTCCATCCGATTCTCTGATAATTGGGCAAGATCGAATGATAGTAGAAAAATTTAGGTCTATAATCATCTTGTTCAACACTGCTATCTGTTGATAATCCTTCTCTCCCATATACATGAAGTTGGGTTTAACAATGTTCATCAGTTTCGCAACAATTGTAGTTACTCCTCTAAAGTGACCGGGTCGAGATGCCCCGCAAAGAACATTTGTAAGTCCATCAACATTCACCCAACTGCTATATCCCTCTGGATAAATCTCCTTGTCAGTTGGCAGAAAAACAATATCAACACCGGCATCGTTAGCTTTCTGAAGGTCTGCATCCAAGGTTCTAGGGTAGTTATCAAGATCTTCATTTGGGCCAAACTGACTTGGATTCACATAAATACTCATTACAACTAATGAACATTCCTTCTTGGCTTGCTCAGCTAAACTAATATGCCCTTTATGCAATGCGCCCATTGTTGGTACAAAACCAACCTTACGATTCCACATAGCTTTACGAGTGAGATTTTGCATCTCTTCAACTGTCTTGATAACTTCCATAATCTCTCTATTTGCGGTCGATTACTTTGTTCTCATCGTCAACAATAACAACGTTTGGCTTATGTCCTTCAAGTTCATCAGTGTGAAGTTCAACAAAGTTCACAATTATAACCTTATCACCACGACGGACAAGACGTGCAGCTGCACCATTTACACCGATAATACCACTACCGGCTTCACCTTCAATCACGTAGGTTGCAAAACGGTTACCATTGTCTATATCATAGATTTCAACCTTCTCATTAGGTAAGATTCCGGTTTCATCTAACAAATCTTTATCAATAGTTATACTACCGACATAATCAAGGTCGGTCTCTGTAATAGTCGCTCTATGTATCTTCGCGTAAAGCATTGTTCTAAGCATCTTTTCCTCCAGCTCAAATATGATGCCAACTTTCAATTATTAAAGAAATTGTAAATAAATTTCCTTCCTAAAAACCATTGATACCACGAGTCTTGCAAACTGCAAGTAAATTCCTAATTCATAATTGGTAATTATTATTTATACCTCTATTAGTTGTAGCTCACGCTTTTTGGGAATTTAAGGTATTTTCTGAACCTTTCCTCACTTGTGTTTTCCATTAGAGGGACTGAATACCTGTTTTGAGAAGAGCTAGTGAGGGGTAAAAATTGTTTAGATTTTGTGAGAGATAAGGAAAGGTCGCTTGAAACGACCTAGAGAGTTATTAATATTCTATTGTTCAACGATGCTTCCATTGGCACTTAGGATATCTATATCTGAATCAGCAAAGTCTCTATCATCAGTGAATAACACAAAGTTATTCTCTTTACAAACCAGTTCAATTGCTTTATCGGAAAAATCTAAGTCATTAATTTGTAGGAAACTTTCAAGATCTTTTCTTATAAATTGCTTTCCAGTAATTAGGAATTTATTTAAAATATCATCTATTGCAGTTGAATAGATTCCTTTGATGGTTGTAGTACCTTCATCTGTATTTCTATATTTTTTATATGAGAATTCACTTCTCTGCAAATTATGGAAATTTAAATAATTCTCATATTCTACACGGCTTAGTCTGTTAATAAATTCTGAAACAACTATAAAGTCGACGTAGAATAAGCTCTTAGGACTCAATAACATCTTGTAGAGTTTAGCATATAGGTTTTGTCTATATCTATCTTGAGTATGTGTACCAAAAAGAAAGATAAGGATATTAGTATCAAAAAAGATTCTCCTATCTTTTACACTATCTACATCTTTTAAGGAGTACCTTTTCATATCAATCTTCCATTACAGCATCAAGGCTTCTCTTTAGTCTATCAGGATCTTTATAGTATAGCTTAGCGGTATCATTTACTCTTTTTAGTTTTGCCTGATCAGATGGGGACATGTTCTCTACGGACATAATCTCTTTAACTTGTTCATCTTTATACTCTTTATAAAGTTGTCCTACAGCTGTATTGAGGAATGAGGTAGTTAAAATCTCAACATTGTTGAAAGATAGGATTATTTTATTACCATTATCAATAGCTTTTCTAATCTGTTCATATACTAACTGTCCATCTTCTGCTTCAATGCAGTATTCACTACCAACAATATTGATTATTTCGATTCTTAAGTCTTTCATCAATCTTCTCCTAAAATAGGTCACCTAATTCTTCTTTGTTAGCAAGAGAATAAGAGTTTGTGTCATCAGTCCGGAAAGTCAGATTTATCATTGTTCCCGGAAAGGGGTTACCGTATTCTTTACTTGAAACACCATCTTTACTCATCGAATAAAATCCATTATCACTGACAATTTGAATCAGTCCACTATTTAGGCAAATAAATTCTTTTAAAATGCTCAATCCTAATCCACCGGATGTGTTCTGTTTAGTTGAATGACTTTCCACTAAAGCCCATTCGATTGCATCGATAGCTTTTAGACTTGTTTGGAAAGTACTGTTGATTCTGTTTCTAAATCCAACCCCTGAATCAGTCAAAGAGAACTTGATTTCATGCTTTTTAGGAAAGAACTGACCACAAGCATAAACAGATTTAGTTTCACTATGCATTCGTGCATTTTCGAATAGTTCAGTCAGAATCTCCATAAACTTCATTTTTAATTCTATAGATATATTTGGCATTTCAGGATGTTCTAAAAGATTTTCTTTTACATAATTAGCAAACAGTTTGTTATCATTTGGCTTGAATTTTCTATATCGAATAGTAGTGCCAAATTCATCATACCTTCTTGTATAACCATAATACGAAAGAAAGTCATTCTTTTGCATTATCCGCATTGCACCACTTTCAATCTGGTTAAACTCCATATCAACATCTTGACTCTGCAATAAATCAAGAATGGCTCCCAATGGTGAGCATAAATTTGCATCAAACCAATTATATATATCTAATGAATTGAGTGTATCTGTTTTTTTAGAATGAAGGTGATATAGATTGATGAAATCAAGATAACCACTGTAATCTGTTGTTGTATTGTTGAAATCAAAAGTGTTCATAATCCTCCAATAAGCGTAAAGTTAAGTTTGTAAATACTTAATCATTCCTCAACTGTCTATATACCTCTCTCCCAATCTCAGCCATTACAATATCATAAAACTCTTTGTTCTCAAAGAGTTTTGTGAAAGCATTTGTCTGTTCAACATAGCAATCATTTGCAATATCTTTGAATATCTTGGGAAAGATACTATCCTGGAAGATCTCAGCGTTATTGTTTTTAGCTTGTTTCTTCCATTTCTTTCTCAGCTTCTCATTGCCAAACACAACTTTACCCAATAATGTCTCAACTATCACTCTGTCAGCTTCACTAAACTTTCCACTAAAGCGTTGATTAACCTGATCAATTATTACATCTAACAACTCACTTTTAGGGTCTTGTTTCTGACCGGCATCAACTGTCTTCGGATTCACCAATGTCTTGTCGTACGATGCTTGCTCAAGCACAATATCACCCTCGTAGGTCTTATCAAGTTTATAGTATTCCAACTTAATCTTATCATCTATATGCACACCTTCACGCACATCATTCGGCAAAAGCTTATTCAAATAAGTAAGGAAGTTATACTCTCTATGCAGTTCTTTATCAAACATCCGCACGATTTGGATGATATAGGCATACCATTTAACAAAGTTTCGCACACCTTTCTTGAACTTGAACCTATTATCATCGTCTAATCTGTTGTAGGATTCAATAATTGGTTTAAACCTACTTGTTATCTTTCCCAAATCAGTTGGTGATTGTTTCCCTGATTTATAATATATCTTGTTAAATGTTTCAATATCAGATTCGTTATACAGCATCATAGCATGCAGATTAGTACGGGTATCATAGATAAGGTTCACATTAATCTCTTCATCAAGCAGTGTTTCTTCAAAGTAGGGTTGGAAGGAAGCCTTAATATCCTCAGCTTCGTTTGCAAAGTCCATAATAAAGGTATCATTCTTACCTTTAGCTATCCTATTCAAGCGAGACAGCGTTTGGACTGCTTTCACACCTTTTAAAGGTTTATCAACAAACATAGTATGCAACAGGGGTTCATCGAAACCGGTCTGATATTTATCCGCTACAATCAATATTTGGTATTTATCACTATGAAAGGCATTGGGGAGTTGTTTCTCACTAATCCTTTCACCATTTGCCTTTGTATTAAGCCCAACTTCCGTATATTCTTCACCTTTATCATCAACTGTACCGGAAAATGCAACAAGCACTCCAATTTCATAGCCTTTGAGCTTAATATAGTTCACAAACTGCTGATAGTATCTAACAGCGTGCATGCGTGAAGGAGTAACAACCATTGCTTTCGCTTTACCCATAATCTTGTTCGCAGTATTCTCTCTAAAGCTTTCAACCATCACCATAGTCTTTTGTTGCAGGTTATAATCATGCAAGGATTCAAATCTTCTTATAGCTCTTCTGGTTTGCGACTCTTCCAGTTCAGGGTTATCGGGTGAGTTCTTTGCTATTTTATAGCAAGTCTCATAAGTCATATAGTTCTTCAGTACATCAAGGATAAAGCCCTCTTCTATCGCCTGCCTCATCGAATATACATGGAAAGGTCTGAAAGTTCCGTCTTTCATCTTCTCACCAAACATCTCCAGCGTCTTCTGTTTAGGTGTCGCCGTAAAAGCAAAGAAGGAGAGGTTCTTATGTTTGCCATGACTCAGCATCTCTTTCACAATCTTATCTTCAAAATCTTCTATCTCATCTTCATCTATTAATTCGGCATACTCATTTCTAGCATCCTCAGTATCAGCAAGAGCAGTCTTTAGTTTCTGGGCAGATGAACCTGTCTGAGAGCTATGAGCTTCATCAACAATAATAGCAAAGCGTTTGCCGGTATTGTCATCAACCTCTTTATAGATTACAGGGAACTTCTGTAGGGTTGTAACAATTATCTTCTTCCCCGAGTTTATGGCATCCCTCAGATCTTTGGAGCTTTTACCCTCGCCAATCGTTTCTACAAGCCCAAACTTATGGTCAAACGCTGAGATTGTCTCCTGCAACTGACTATCCAATACCCGTCTATCAGTTACAACAATAACAGATGTGAAGATATTATTGTCATGCTCATCATGCAAGCTTGCGAGTCTATAGCAAGTCCAGGCAATGGAGTTGGATTTACCCGACCCCGCACTATGTTGGACAAGGTAGTTGTGCCCTGAGCCGTTTTCTTTTACATCTGCAATAAGCTTTGTAACAACATCAAGCTGGTGATAGCGGGGGAAGATTAGTTTTGTAGATTTCTTCTCTTTACTGAGATGGATAAACCTATGGAGTATATTCATCAAGGCATCTTTATGCAGAACCTTTTCCCAGAGATAGGAGGTTGCATATCCGTTTGGGTTCTCGGGATTACCGACTCCACCCACATTCCCGGCACCGTTTGAGCCTTGATTGAAAGGGAGGGAATAGGTATCTTTACCCTGTAATCGGGTAGTCATCTCTACATTGTAAAGGTCAACAGCAAAATAGACAAGAATACGTTTATTGAAGTTAAAACAAAACTCACGTGGGTTTCTATCGTAGCAGTATTGCGATTTACCATTCTCTACCGATTGCCCGGTTAACTGGTTCTTTAGTTCCAGAGCAACAATAGGAATCCCGTTTAGGGAGAGCACCATATCAATGCTGTTCCTATTCTCGGTTGAATAGTAGAACTGTCTGGTTAAGCTTAATCTGTTTAGGTTATATCTATCTATGAGCTTATGGTTAAGACCTGATTCCGGTTTAAAGTAAGCAAGCTTGAACTTAACTCCTCTGTCATTTATCCCGTTTCTAAGAACATGCAAGAGACCATGATGATTTACCTCTTCGTTAAAGCGTTTGAAGAGTTTCTTCTCAACCTCATCACCATAGGTTTTCTCATAGCGTTCCCACATTTTCGGCTGGGTATCTTTAATAAAGCCAATCAACTCAGTCAGATTAATTGCTTTTCCGGCATCATAATTATCTTTGTTGGCTGTTCTATAACCGCCCTCATTTAATAGATAATCCTCTATATCCGCTTCAAACCGCTTTTCAGTCCGCTCAATACTCATATCCTACACCTCTTTCTTACCAGTTACCACTTCATAGATTAATGACTTCTTGTAGTTTTCCAATTCTGTGATTAGTTGTTGTTTTTTTAGAATTATTATATTTATTCTATATGTTATATTTTCTAAGTATTCACTTAAGAAAGCTTGAACAGCTAATGGTAACAAAACAATTGGTATCTGAGTAAAGTTAGAAAATCGCATTGCTTGACCATCTCTAACAAGATTGGATGTGCTTTGTAATGCATCAATGTACTTGACTGATTTGAAAAACCACTTATAAAACTTACTAAAGATTTTTTCATTAGGAGTTATTACGACATAGGCTGAACTTATAGAACCTTCTTTACCACTTAGTTCAAGACCCCCTTGAAAGCTTCTCATACTTATTATAAAGTCATTTCTTAATACTTTTTTAAGTATTGCATAATTCTTTTGAACAACAACAACTCTTTTTGATTCAATTTCCATAAATTCTTTTTGAGTAACAATTCCATATTTCTGAGATGATGTAAGTTGTTGATCATTTATACTAGCTCTATCTCTTCTAACAGTAAAAAATCTTCTGGGGTTAACAACTTCCCAATCCTCCGGAATCTCCCCAATCCATTCAATTCCGGAGTCCTTCATCTTGGCATCTTTATTGAGTCCTTTGGTAACAACCTCAGTTATCAGTGACTGTTTATATGCCTTATACTCCTCAATTGTCTGCTTTGTCTTCTCAATTATCGAATCTATCAATGCCACCTTTCGGTCTAAGTAGTTGGCTATTCGGGTTTGCTCAATTTTATCTGGTACAGGAACAAAATTATTATCCACCTGCTTCACAGTAATTTGTGGTATAGCTGTTTGGTCAAACTCAAACCAATAATCTTTAAGACCATACCCACAGTAGAATAAAAACTTATGGTTAATATTACTAATTTTACTGTATATTGTTGTTTGTGTACATGTAGCTATTTGATCCCTTACTAAGGTTATATATCCAATTGAGTTTCCTCTTGCTGGAATAACAAAGTCATTCTTCTTTAGTTTTACTACAGAATCTGAGATATAACCAAATACTTTATCAGTATTGGTTGCACTGTAAATTGGGATTCTATCATCTGATGAATCATCTGGTAGTAGGTTTTCTTTTAATATTGTTGCCCCCATGCCACTTTTAGCAAACCTCTTAAATTTTACTAACCGCCAATCTTCCGGAATCTCTCCAATCCATTCAATCCCACTATCTTTCATCTTACGAGGCATTATTCCTCCTCATCGGAGAAGAGAGATTTAAGGGATGTCATAAGTTCAGACTCTAAAGCGTTTATGCGTTCAGCTATCTTCTCGGAAGGTTCAGGAGCAACATACTTATAGAAGTGACGCGTAAAGGGGATTTCATAGCCAACCTTGGTTTTCTTGTAATCAACCCAGGCATCAGGATTATAGGGGATAACCTCTTTTTGGAAATACTCATCAATAACTGTTCTCTCATCTCGATCTTTCTGCATCGGCACATTCTCAGTGTCTTTCTTCTTCTTATCAGGAACAGGTTTTCCCTTCTTTAAGACCTTATTGCCCTGCTCATCAAGTTCGGGAGACTCAACTGTAATCTTGTAATAGCCAAACTCCTCATTCTCAAAGATACGGGACTCAACTTGTTTACCGTTCTCATATTCATAGAGCTTATCCATGAAGTCACCGAAAGCCTTAACAATAGCACCTCTGCAATCAACTGTAATATCAACTCTTTTATTCCCAATCGACTTCCTGCGTTTCTCAAACATCTTGGAAGCATCAATAAGTTGTATCTTCCCAACTCTGTGAGTCGGTTTCTCTTTAGAGATAATCCAGATATAGGTACTAATCCCGGTATTGTAGAACACATCATTGGGTAACTGCACAATCGCTTCTAACCAGTCATTTTCAATTATATACCTTCTAATCTCAGAAGGTCCTGAGCCTGCATCTCCTGTAAAGAGGGGAGACCCATTATGGATAATTGCCATCTTTCCGGTATCTTTCAGCTTCTTAATTCCATTCATTGTGAAAAGCATCTGTCCGTCAGATATCTTTGGTAAGCCGGGAGCAAACCTGCCATCTTCGCCCTTCTTATGTTCAGCTTCTACCAACTTCTTAGCTGACTTCCAATCTCTTCCAAAGGGTGGATTAGAGATAATGTAATCAAACTCAAAGCCTTCAAACCGGTCATTGGCAAGTGTATCACCCAGACGCATATTCTGAGCCGAACTCCCTTTGATTATCGCATCTGATTTAGCAATAGAATAGGTCTCATGGTTTATCTCCTGTCCGAAAGATGTAACTTCTGCATCTGAATCCAGTTGCGTGAGCCTTTCCTCCATACATGTAAGCATCTGACTCGTTCCCATAGCCATATCATAAACCGTTTTAACAACACCCTCTTCAATAAGAGTGTTTTCCTCCTCTGCTGTGAGTAGATCAGTCATTGTGTAGATAATATCTCTACTCGTAAAGTGTTGCCCAGCATCTTCATCATAGCTCTCTGAGAACTTACGCACAAGCTCCTCAAACACATAACCCATATCCACAGTAGTTATCTTATCAATCCCAAGATATGATTGGGGCTTATTAAACTCCTGAATCACATAGAACAGTTTGTCCTCATGCTTAGTAGAACCCACTAACTTCTTAAGTGTTCCAATGAAATCGAAGTTCTTAATTATATCCTGCACATTCTCAGAGAAGCCACCCAGAAAAGCTTTGAAGTTATCTTCAATGTTCTCAGAATCATTTACCAGATTCTCAAAGGTGAACTTACTCGTGTTATAGAAAGAGTACCCGGAAGCTTTCTCCAAAAATCCATCTCTAACTTCTAAATGCTTCACCTTTTCATAAGTCTCTAAAACCTTCTCTTTGGTTGTTGCAAGTGTGTCATTTAATCTCTTTATAACTGTGAAGGGAAGTATCACTAATCCATATTGATGTGGTTTGAAAGTTCCCTGGATAATATCAGCGATATTCCAAATCATATTCGCTTTTTCTTGTATATTTATCGATGTCTGTTTATGTAATTCAGTCATTTATACCCCTTTATGGAATCGTATTTTACCATTCCTACAATCTTTCCTTTCCATGTCAATCAATCATTTCTATTTCGAGATGTTTTCGTGTAGCATTCAATAATGAGTTTAAACAATACTTTTCCCCATTCATTGCTCTATCATAATTACTTAGACTCAGGACATCGGTTTTTGGGAGTCTCTTGGGCAACTCCGGGGGAAATTGACAAGAGAGTGACATGTTTTGGGGCAGAAACTGATAGTTTTTTATCTCTTATTATGATAGGGCATAGAGACTGCATAGGATTGGATGTGTTAGCAGGTTCATACTGCATTGATTGCTCTGCTGCAATTGTTAATACTCAGGTGAGAGACACCTATTGAAACCCTATTCAAATGTTGTTATCAGATAATAGGACTTGGACTCGAAAGTGATAGGGTTAGATGGGGAAAGGGTTTGGTAGTGTTACAGAGGAGTGAAACTAAAATTAACTGGATTGCCATAAAATATTGCCGACTTCGTCGTCACAGCAACTCAGGGGAGTTGCAGTACAAAAGAAAATACGGTCGTAGTAGATTAGTTGTCTCGACCGAAGTTTCAACACCCCGTCGTTTCACGCCACCCCTCTGTGAGAGGGGAATAAACGACCCGGAGAGTCGTTTTACAGCAGACAGGATGTCCGCGTTCCCGGTATATAACTCTAAATATCTATAAGTGGAAGGGGGTTGTATTGTCCGGCTACGAAAAGGTTACCTTCGTATCTGACTGAATCCAGATAGTCACGTGAGGTTTTCTCTGCAAGTATAGGGGTGTTGTTCTCTTCAGAGAGATGAGCAAGGATAATGTTCTTTAGGTCTTTATGCAAAATGCTGTTAATCACACCAACAGCCTGCTTATTGGAAAGATGACCTTTGTTGCTTCGAACTCTCTGTTTCAGTTCCCAGGGATAGGGACCATTGAGGAGCATAATTTCATCATGATTAGATTCAAGGATAAGAGTCGTAGCTCCGGCAATTCTGTTCAGAGTCACACGTGTGGAATAACCTAAATCAGTACAAACTGCCAGCTTTGCTAAGTCATTAGCATTTTGTCTCACAACGAAGTTACAGCTATCTACAGCATCATGAGAAGATGGGAATGACTCAATGATAAGGTCATCAATATGGATGCTCTCCCCTACTTCGAAGTGATGGATATGGTTATCAATCTTACCAAGTTTCTTCTTCGCTCTGGCAAAAGTCTCTTCAGTCATATAAAGAGGGATGTTGAGTTTTCTGGCAACGATACCAGCACCTTTGATATGGTCAGAATGGTCATGAGTTATAAAGAGTGCTTTGATTTTATCTTTAGTGAGACCAATCTCATCCATCGCAGTCCAGATTTTTATACCACTCAACCCGGCATCAATAAGGATTTTGGCTTTCTCACTACGCACAACAACGCAGTTCCCCTTGGAACCGCTGGCAAGAACAGAGGTTTGAAACATTCTAACCTTTGTAATAATATCTGGAATTAAGTCTATCGAACTCAGACCATTCAGCATCTTCAGCGGAAGCTTCGATAGTCTGTTTGACTCCCACAGTTTGGGCATCAAGATTATCGCATTGGTGCAATAACACAGCTTCAAGGGTTTGCGGTAAACGCACAGAAGCATTCTCATACAAGCCATGGTGAGCAAGAATGAGGTGACGTAGCTTCATCAGAAGGTTATCCGGGAAGTTATTTATCTTTGCAGCAGTCTTGTAAACGATTTCATCACCAAGTGCTAAATGCCCGATAAGTCTTCCAATATCAGTAAACTCAACTTTTGGAAGTTGTTCATATTCATATATCTTTCCAAGATCATGAAGCATAGCACCTGTGAGAAGTAGGTCTCGGTCAACTGGATACATCTCTGATGCATGATCACAAAGGTCAGCTACAGAAACTGTATGCTCTAAAAGACCACCTATATAGTTATGATGCCATGATTTAGCTGCAGGACAACGAGAGAACTTGGTAAATATCTCCTTATCGTCAAAGATAATCTGAAGCATTTTAGATAGATACTCATTCTCGATAGAATCAACAAAACGGAAGAACTTCTCTGCAAGTAAACGAAGGTCTTTCTTTGTTGTAGGAAGCATATCAGCTAAATTGACTTCTGTCTCATCAGCAAGTCTGAGTTTATCAACTTTAATTTGAAGCTGATTTTTATATCTATGCACTTTACCTTGCACTTTAATAATATCACCTTCCGCGAACTCCTGAGAAACGGTCTTTGCATTACCCCAAACATAAGCAACTATTTTGCCTGACTTATCTGCTAGTGACAGTCTTAAAAATTGGCTTGATTGTCCATCTCTTAGTTCTTTCTCTGTGCAAAGGAAGTAGCTGATTATCTCTTCACCTTCATGATACTTTAATTCTTCTATAAATAACTTATCCATTTTGTCTCCTATATATATGGTTCTCATAGAGAGGAATCATAGATTTAGCCTTCTCCACATCAAGTCCTATCTGCTTCACAAGATCATCAATAGAAGCAAATTTTTCTTCCTCTCTTATTCGTGAATAGAACTCAATTTCAAGTGTCTTATCGTACACATTTTTGTCAAAATCAAAAACAAACATCTCAACTTCAAGCATCTGTTCTGTCTTAATAGTAGGACTATATCCAACATTAGTAACACCCCAAAAATGCTCACCATCAATGACACAACCAGTTAAATAAATACCTGTTGCGGGGATGAGTTGATGTAAAGTGAGAGGTTCAATATTCAAGGTTGGGAAACTTATCTTATGCCCAATCTTCTTACCATGGACCACAACACCTTTGTAATGATAGAAATATCCTAAAAGGTCTGTAGCTTTCTCCAGATTACCGATCCGAATTGAATCCCGAATTGTAGTACTACTGACAACTTCATCACCAAGTTTAAGTGAATCTACATAGATAGTTTTATACCCATATTGCTCTTCCCTATTCTTAAGGAATTGATAGTCACCCTCTCTATTATGTCCGAATCTAGCATCATAACCTATCACTACCTCAACGGCATTGAGTTTTTTGAGAAGTATATTTATAAGAAATTCCTCAGCAGACATTTGGGCTAGATCTTCACTAAACTCCATTGCACAAACATAATCTATACCATGTAGTTTAACTAACTCTTCTCTCTTTTCATTAGAAGTTAGAAGATAGGGCTTCATCTCCGGATAGAGCAGATGATACGGATGCATATCGAAGGTTAGAACAACACTCATGGCATTGAGTATAGATGCTCTTTCTACAACTTTATCTACTAACCTTAAGTGCCCTCTATGGACACCATCAAAGTTGCCAATAGTTATAACTGTTTTATTCTTTTCAATTTCATTTATTCTTTGCATTCTTTATCCATAGTAATGTATTCTGTCTGATCTGCAAACACCATTTTAGGATGAAGCATTTTCTCTACAACATTGCAAAATCCAAGAAACTTACCATTAGTATCAAAAACCAGTTCCTCTTCACCATTTTCTCTTTCAATAGAGAAACGACGACCATTAACATAGTCAAGTACTTCATTATCATTCAGCTGAATTATACTCTTATCAGGAAAGAGGGTGGTAACAGGTAAAACATGCTCATGCCAGTTTTCTGCTGTAAGAGATTCAAGTTCAATCGCAGATGATAGATGAAAATCACTAATCTCTTCCCGACAAAGTTCTTCAGTCACACCTACCGTGTTAAGATAGTTTGCAATAGATTCTGAAAGGACACGAATATATGTACCTTTGCTGACTCTTACTCTATATGTTAGATAGGGAGCTACATACTCAACAATATCGCAAGATTCAATTGATATTTTGCGTGGTTTTAGCTCAAAATCTTGATTCTCTCTAGCAAGTTTATATGCTCGTCTTCCATTAACTTTTAGAGCTGAATACTTCGGTGGGATTTGAGAAACAATGCTCAAAACAAATTTTCTTAGTTCTTCCGCATCTATTGATTTTGGAATATCACCGATAACTTTAACTTCACCAGTATTATCTCCTGTATCTGTCTGCTCACCAAACCTCATTTTGACTTTATATGTCTTCGAGTCCAGAAGAAGTTTATCTACAAGTTTGGTAGCTTTTCCGATACAGATAGGAAGCAAACCTGTAGCAAATGGATCTAAAGTACCGGTATGACCTACTTTCTTGATTCCGGTAATTCTTCTAATCTGAGCAACTACAGAGAAGGATGTCCTATCTTTAGGTTTATCAATCAGCAAGATCCCGAAGTTCATCACATTCCTTTAAACGATTAATCACCAATTGTTTTGCATTATCAAGTGTGTCATGAATCACACCTCCGGCAGCTTGAACATGCCCCCCGCCATCGAAATCGGCAGCAATCTTAGCAACATTGATTGTTTTTGATCTGAAGCTAAGCTTGATATCCGTTCTCGCTGTTTCTTTAAAGTATACAATCATGAGAATATCCTTAGCACTCCGAACCCATGAAATCACTTTAGTTAGGTACTCATAACCAATCTCACAATCAAGAACCATCTGTTCTTCTGTGTGTAAAAACAGAACATTCTCGTGGAAATGAGGTTCAAGAGTGGACATAGTGTTACCAACTAATTTAAGCTTTCTCCAGGGGTCGTTATAGAAGAACTTCTCAGTGATATCAAAGTATGTAACTCCAAAATCTTCAAGTTCAGCAGCTGAGCGAAGTGTAAAAGCATCTGTATTAGCATTCATGAAGCTGTTTGTATCATTTAGGATAGTTGTATAAAAACACTCAGCACAATAAAGAGCATCAGTTTTTGATAATACTCTCATTTCGTCCATAAACATGTGGAAAATGATGATTCCAACACAGGCAATCTCTGTATCAACAAAAGCTTCTGCTCCATCGATCACACCGTCTTTAACAACATGATGATCGATAACGAAGCATTCGTTAGCGTTTTGTGCGATAAAACCTGTGGTTCCTAATCTTTTCTGCTCATGACAATCAACAACGATTACCAAGTCAAAATGCATAGATTCATCAACAACTAATGAGTGCTCTTTTGCATTAAGATAGTCAAACTGGTCAGGAGCTTGTTCTTCAAGTATAAGTTTTACATCTTTTCCCATAGTAGAAAAGATTCTTCTAAGTGCAAGTGTAGCCGGAAGCCCATCACCATCAGGTTCATGATGCGTTAACAGGCATATATTTTCGTGACGCTCTATTGCGTTAAGTAAATTCTTTTTAAACTCATTCATATTTAGAAAAAGGGAGTATTTAAAATACTCCCTGACCCTCTTTTGATTTAAGATTATTTCTTTTCATCAATATCTTCGAAGAGTTCTTCGATATCTTTATCGTACTCACCAAAAGACTCTGGTTCGTACTCATCTTCAAGAAGAAACTCGTCCATATTGAAGCTACTGGAACTGTCATCATAACTATCATCTCTAACAGATGAAAGCAACTTGTTAATACGGTTTGCTTTCTCCTCTGTTTCATCATAATGGTAGCGTATGTCCGGTATTATTCTCATAATTCCTGCTCCTGCAATCTGTTTTTTTATAAAGCCGGAAACCTTTCTCAGCTTTTCTTCCATCTTCTTTATCTTCTTTCCATTCTCAAAGTAATAATACACTCTCAAATATCTCAGATCCGGAGTAAGTTTCACTTCTGTAATCTGAACAGTGGAGAATATGGGATCTCTTACTTTGAAACGTAAAGTATTTATTATCAGCTTATATAGTTCTTTTTCAAGTCTTGGGATCTTGAAATTAGACATCTTCTAACTTCCTTTCAACTGATACAAGAACGAATGTTTCTAGGATATCGCCTTCTTTGATATCGTTAAAGTTTTCGAATGCTATACCACAATCAGTACCGGCCTTGACCTCTTTAACATCATTAGCAAAATGCTTAAGTGATGCAAGTCCACCCTGATGAATAAGCTTATCATCTCTATAAAGTCTGATAGCATGGGCTTCTTTAACGATTCTTCCACTCTCAACATAACAACCGGCAATTGTACCAATCTTCTTAACTTTGAAGAGCTGTTTTACTCTAGCTGTACCGGTAACTTTCTCTGCAAATTCAGGTTTAAGCATACCTTCCATCGCAAGTTTTATGTCATTTATAGCATCATAGATGATGTGATAGATTTTAATCTCAATCTTCTCATCTTCAGCCAGCTTACGAGCTTGAGGATTTGATCTAACGTGGAACCCTATGATAATTGCACTTGAAGCAGAAGCAAGTGTTACGTCAGCTTCTGTGATACCACCAACACCTTTACGTACGATGTTTACTTTAACCTCTTCATTAGATAGTTTCATAAATGAGTCACAAATAGCTTCTACTGATCCGTCAGTATCTGCTTTTACGATAAGATTAAGACCTTGAATCTCATTCTGTTTAATCTTTTGGAACAGGTTATCAAGATTAGCTGTAGAGTTATATTTCTCACGCTCAAGACGTCTTTGAAGACGTTCACTACTGATTGAACGTGCAAGTTTATCATTCTCAGCATAGTTATATACGTCACCGGCTTTAGGTACATCATTTATACCGTAAACTCTAGCAACATCAGATGGGAATAACTCCATGATTTCAACACCACGTTCGTTCTCCATCTTCTTTAGTCTACCATGTGTAGCACCACAAACGATAGAGTCACCTTTTCTGAGGATACCGTTCTGGTTAATTATAGTAACCACAGTACCCATTCGGCTATCCATTCTTGCTTCAATAACAGCACCAACAGCAGGTACTTCTTCTTTAGCAGTTAATTCCTGCATCTCTGCACTAAGAGTCATAAGCTCTAGAAGATCATCAATACCTTCACCGGTTTTAGCTGAACACTCACACCATGGTACTTCACCACCATAGTTTTCAAGATATACACCATTCTCAAGTAATCCGGATATAGTTCTATCTACATTGGCTTCAGGAAGGTCAACCTTATTGATTGCAATAATCATATCAACACCGGCAGCTTTAGCATGGTCAATAGCTTCTTTAGTTTGAGGCATCACACCATCATTAGCCGCAACAACAATAACAGCGATATCTGTTAACTGAGCACCACGAGCTCTCATAGCTGTGAAAGCAGCATGACCAGGTGTATCCAAGAATGTAATCTTAGAACCTTCATGTTCAATCTGGTATGCACCAATATGCTGAGTGATTCCACCTGATTCTCCGGCTACAACTTTAGTACTTCTTATGTAGTCAAGAATCGATGTTTTACCATGATCAACGTGACCCATAATTGTAACAATCGGTGGTCTTGATACATCTTCTGCATTCTCGAATTCCTCTTCATCTGTTGAAAGGATTTCTGTACCAAACTCATCTGCGAATGTGAATGTAACTTCAAACTCGTCACAGATAAGCTCTAATGATTCCTTATCAAGTCTCTGGTTAATTGTAACCATCTTACCCATAAGGAAGAATTTTGCTATAATATCAGATGGATTAATATCCATGAGCTTCGCAAGTTCATTCACAGATGTGAATTCGCTAACTGTAATATCTCTATCTTTTAAATGATCAGTAGACTGAGTTCTCTTCTCATATTTTTTCTTTTTCTTTTTAGAAAGTGTAGATTTAATAGTTCTTGCTGCTTCATCAACATCAACAACGCTATACTTTGCGCCTTTCTTCTTCATTGACTTCTGCTTAGCTTTGATGTGACGGCTCTGATCTCCATAATCATCAGCTTTCTTTTTCTTATCAAATCTCTTATTGATAATCGGAGTTGTTACAAGTTTCTTAACATCTTGATCCGTTTTATTGGTACGAGGAGCTCCTGGTCTGTTGTCACGTGGTGGACGTTGTCCTTGAGGTCTATCACTACGTCCCTGGTAACCACCACGATTATCTCTTGGTTGGTAACCTCTATTATCACGATTTTGTCCATCACGGCCCTGATAGCCACCTCGGTTATCTCTTGGTTGGTAACCTCTATTATCACGATTTTGTCCATCACGGCCCTGATAGCCACCTCGGTTATCTCTTGGTTGGTAACCTCTATTATCACGATTCTGTCCATCACGACCCTGATAACCACCACGATTATCTCTCTGTTGGTAACCTCTATTATCGCGATTCTGTCCATCACGACCCTGATAACCTCCTCGGTTATCTCTTGGTTGGTAACCTCTATTATCGCGGTTCTGTCCATCCCGACCCTGATAACCACCACGATTATCTCTTGGTTGGTAACCTCTATTATCACGATTCTGACCGTCACGACCTTGGTACCCACCACGATTATCTCTTGGTTGGTAACCTCTATTATCGCGATTCTGTCCGTCACGGCCTTGATAACCACCACGGTTATCTCTTGGTTGGTAACCTCTATTATCACGATTCTGTCCATCCCGACCTTGATAACCACCACGATTATCACGTGGCTGTCTTTCACGACGCTGGTCGTCTCTTCCACCTCTTTGTTCAGTGTTTCTACTCTGAGCACCGAAGTTTTGAAGATAAGCCGGTTTGTCCTGTTTTGGGGGTTCCTGTTTCTTTGGCTGGGGTTTTGCTTCCTGTTTCTTAGGCTCTTCCTGTTTAGAAACAGCAGGTTTCTCCTGTCTTGGAGCTTCCTTTTCAACCTTAGCTTCAACTTTAGGAGATTCAGTACTTTTCGGACGAGGAGTGTGCAATCTTCTTCGATCAGTTTCCATCATTTTTACTGCTTTAACCTGATCATCAAACATCTTTCTAATTTTAACGGCAACATCATCTTCAACAACACTCATGTGGCTTTTAACTTTCACCCCAACATCAGCCAAATGCTTCTTAAGAGCAGTTGTTGAAATCTTTAGTTCTTTTGCAAGTTCATGTACTCTGGATGGCACAACATCCTCCAATATTAAATTTTATACAATGGACTTCAGATGCTTCTTCAATCCATTAGCAAAGTTCACATCATTGACACTAATTATACCAATCTCCTGGCGGTCAAACAATTCACTCATATCTTTCTTGGTTAAAACTTCAAAAGCTGGCACACCGGTTTCATCAATGACTCTTAATAGTCTTTTACAGCTATTCTCAGCTAAATCTTCGGCATACATTATCAACTCACACTTGCCTTTCAAACAGCATCTCACTGATGCATCAAAGCCTATCTGGACTACTCCGGCTTTCCTGGCAAATTGCAACAAGCTCTTTATCTTGTTCTGAGTCGCTTCTTTATTAACCATGGTCTCTTCTTTTTTATCCATCTATCAAGACGTTGCAGGCAATCACTATCATTGCAGATATAAAACCCACGTCCTTGTATTCTATTCTTCAGATCAAAGACCTGAATTCCATCTACTGAGGCAAACCTCAGTAATTCACTCTTATCACTTTTCTTTCTGCAGATAACACAGCTGCGTTCGGCAATATGACCTGCATGGGAAGACTTATTTGGCATTAGAATGACTGAGCAGCTTCAATCAACTTCTCAGCTGTTTTCTCTCCAATTCCTTCCAGTCTGCAAAGTTCATCAACTGATGCATTATAAATATCCTGTACAGCAGTGTAACCATGCTCACGAAGGATAGTTCCAATCTTATCAGTAACACCATCAAGTTCAGTAACGTAGCTAGTAATACGTCTTTCAGCTGAAAGTTTTCCTTCATACTCTTCGAAAGTGAAGATATCAAGTTTAAAACCTGTAAGTTTAGCTGCTAGCTTGACATTCTTACCACTTTTACCTATAGCAAGATTCTTGTTTCGTTCTGTAACGATAACGCTTGCAAACTTGCCACGCTCAGCTACGATAATTCTTTCGACAAGATCATTACCAACAGCATTTGCAATCATCTCTTCAGGATTTTCATCGTGAACAATAATATCTATCTGTTCACCATGAAGCTCTTTTCTAACCTGGTCTATTCTATTACCTTTTTCACCTAAGCAGGCTCCATAAGGGTCAATCTTCGATTTATGAGATACAACAACAATCTTAGATCTGATTCCAGGTTCTCTTACTATTTTAATGATCTCAACATCACCTTTATAGATCTCAGGTACTTCAAGCTCAAAAAGCTTATGTACAAACTCAGGATTAGTTCTTGAAAGTACAACCTGAATTCCACTTCTTTTTTGAGCAATACTCACAACGTAAGCTCTGATAACATCACCAACTTTGAAATACTCATCCTCAATCTGTTGATCATTAGCAAGAAGTGCATCAGTATATCCAATATTTACAACGATACCGTTATAGTCAATACGTCTTACAACACCTGAAACAATTGTATTCTTTTGCTTCTCAAAGTCATAACGTATTCTATCTTCTTCCAAGTCTTTAATACGCTCAAGGATTGCTTTTCTGGCAATCTTGATTATCTTTGGTTCCAAATCACCGATAGGGATAACTGTCTCATAACAGTCACCTAATTCTACATGGTCACCATACATCTCTCTAGCATTTGCTAAAGAAAGTTCTCCGAGATTTCTATCAGTAAGAACTACAATTTTTTTAAGACGCACAAAGAAATCATTATTTTCAAAATCTGCAATTACTTCTAGTTCATTTTCCTGGACCATCTTCTTAGACAAAGCACTCTCAATGCTCTCAGCGATTATTGTTTGAAGTGCTCTTGCATCTAACTGCTTTATATTAGCTAAATTAGAAAGTATTGAAGCGATATTGGAACTCATTTCCCACTCCCTTTTTTAAAATCAAAATAAGTACGAGCCTTATGAATCGACTCAAAAGCTATTATTTGTTGTCCGTTATCTCCCTTCACTTTTATAACTGCAGGAGATACCTCTTCTAATATTCCGATAATGATTTCACGTTTATCATCAACGTCAAACTCAACTTTAATTTTTTCATTTATCGCACTTGCATAGTGCTTCTTAAATTTCAATTCTCTTTCAATCCCGGGTGAAGAAACTTCCAGCATATATGCTTCTTCCAAAAGATTTTCAGCTTCAATCATATTGTCCACATCTCTACTTACTGCAGTACAATCATCTACTGAAACTCCACCCATTTTATTAATATATATGAGAATCACTAAACCTTTTGATGTCTCTTTTTCCTCGACATCATAAAGTGACACGCCATGTTCACTGCAGGCATGCATTGCAAATTCTTCAATCTTATTTAAATATTCTCTTCTCATACAGCTTTCTCTTTATAAAGTTTAAACCACTGTCGAACAGTGGTTTATATAGCATTTATTATATATAAAAACATGCTGACTTTAAACCTCAGCCAGCAATCGTTTACTTTCCTTATTCCAAAATTATTTTTAGGGCTATCTTGTCAAGCTAATATCATTAATTGATTAATGTTCAGAATTATGGAGTGCACCAACTATGTAGGTGCATCCTGTCACGTAACCCTTAAAGGAGTTCTTCAAAGTGAAACTAGGGAGCATGTAATTTGTACCTTCTTAATGGTCGCAGACCTTGAGAATGGTGCAACCCGGAGTAATCACCATCAAAGTACAAGAGTACCATTTTCAAGATCTCTAGTCATTGAAAAGGTAGTTACATTCATCATTGGAGTCACTGCGAGTTTCAGGTTTAGCAAAGGAGTTTGTCAGAGTGAAGTTTACGAGCGAAAACGGACTTCTTTGCTAAATCTGAAATAAAAGGGACTCATAGAGATGAACTTAGCTCGCGTCAATGTGAGGTACGAACACGACGCCAAGTGATAAATGGCAATATTATCTTATGTCATTTGTACGTTCCGCCATTCATCCACTCACATTCGGTCACTGTGGTGACAGCTACGCATTCTGACCTGCACCTGCACCGCAACGAAGTGTGGGGCGAGGAAGAATTGACATCAGGATAACTGGCTTCGATTTCACCATTCCCGCCCCATGCATGCTATCGCTACAATGCAAGTTTGTTTGCTTAGCTTCGCTAAGCGGACAAGCTGGCAGCATGTCCTACGGGGGCACCATTTGCAAGGTCTAAAGACCATTCCAAAGGTGTGGCAGAATGTCCTACGTGTTTGAATCGAGTATAAATTAAACAAACCCGACCTTCTTCAGGGGTCGGGTTTGTTTGTCTGTTAATTGTTTAAAGAAAACTATTTCAGCATTACAGCTTTTTTAGTTTTTGTATATTGTTTAGATTCGACTCTGTAGAAGTAAATACCGGATGCTAACTTGCGATTATTATCGTCTGTTCCATCCCATACATATGTATGAATACCATGTGTATGCATACCATTACATATAGTCTTTACCTTTCTACCTCTTGTATCGTAGATAACCACTCTTACAACACCGTTGTCTTTAAGAGCAAATTTAATCTTGGTTGTAGGATTAAATGGATTTGGAATGTTCTGGAAGAGCTCACTCTTCGCAACAGCAACCATCTCATGTGTACCTGTTGCATCGGTTTCTACAATCCAATCTCTTGTTACATAGCTTATTTCATCAGCTGCTGTAACTTCGATTCTGTATACCTGACCCATTCCGGTATTGAAATCAAATGTTGATTCATCAATGCCTTGGGCTATAACAACATTATTAACTTCCCATGTATATTCAACATCACTATCAGGATCGTGACACTCAAACACGAAGTGAATATCATCATTGTACCCGACAATCATATCATCAACTTCAGGTAAAACAGTCATTGGTATTGGTGCGTCATTCACTGAATTAACAGTAACCATTATAGTATCAGTAACGACTGTTCTTGTCTGACCATCATCAGCAAAGAAGATGATCTCTTCAGAACCATACCAGTTTCCTTCCGGCATAAATCCGACTTCACCATCAGCAATGATTACATTAATGTGCTCGTTACCTGAATATGTAAATTCAAGTGGGTCAAGGTTAGGGTCATAGAAGTGATCATTCAAGTCCAAACCACCATAGAAAGTATCTTCATCAAAGCTAATATCACTAATTGGGACCTGCAACTCAGGTGGTAACGGAGGAAGATCGCTTTGAACTTCCAATGTTACAGGAATTACGATAAGCGGTTGAGTTGGATCATTACTTACAATTTCAATATTACAAGCATAGTCACCAAACAGCATATCAGCAGTATCAACAGTAATATTAACTGTTTCACTCATGTTCTGTGCAACTGTTCCTATTACAGGATCACAGCTAATCCAGTTGAAGTTAGGGTTAAAAGATACTATCATATCATTTTGAATGAATGGTTCGTTATAAGCAATCTGAATACCTTCAGAACCATCAAAGTTCTCTATACCTACAGTAGCAGTTTCAGATCCAATTGCCATGTTCTGATATTGGAAATCAATTCTACCATTTTCATAAAGAATAACCTGGAAGGTTAATGGAGCACCACTTCCATAAACAGGGATCTCTGAATATGTAACAATAAATCTATTATTTGAGCTGTCTGGATAGTAATAGATTGTTCCACCGTTTTGGGGGCTAAGATCATCCCAAAATGGAGCTATTATATTGTTTGGTGGTGCAGTATCTGGGAGCTCTGTATTTTCATAAGCCGCATTGCTTGAAGTGAAGCTCAAGAAGCCATTTCCACAGACTTTCACAGTGTTATAGCTGTTATCCCAATAAGGGAAGCTAAAGCCTAAAGGTAATATCGCTGAATACTGGTCATCAGTAGTCAAATTAATATTAAATCCTGTGAAAGAGATATCTACCCAGTTATAAGTAGGTCCACCTATATCTTCACTTGTTCCCCAACTGTAGTAATCCTCTGGGTTTCTAGATAAATAAGTTTTAGAGATTCTATATCTAAGATCAGCTTCACCTGTATTAGTTATGTTGAATTGGTCAGTTATAATCTGACTTACACTTGCTTGATAATCTAAATTTGTAATACTAACACCCACAATTGGTGGATCTTGTAACAGTGGATTCTGAGTAGTAATATATAAAGCTGTTTGGTCATATAATGGCATTGCCTGAGTTGGCCACTCATCATTATATGTGTATTCTAAACCAACCAATCCAGTATGATCCATGATTCCAATTGAACAGTAGTTACCATGTGAAGAACCTGCTTGACTATTCACATTATTGAACTCTTTATATTGAATCTTAATTGAACCATCACCTGTCTCGGATGGGTAGGTTGTTGGGTTATAAAGAATGATCTGGAAGGTTTCTTCAGCTCCACCATATTCATTAGTGCAACCATCCCATTCTATAATAAATGTTTGGTCGTTTGAATCAAAGTATGTATAGATGTCGCCACCACGTAGATCATCCCAGAATCCTGCAATCATTGCATGAGGACCATTCGGACCGGGGATTCTCCAATTACGGAATGTAACCTGTTCTGATTCACCCATGGCAATCCAACCATTTGAACATACAGAGATTCTGCTATAATCTTCACCATAGAATGTGAAGTTAAATGGTAAGTCAACTGTTGTAACACAATCGGCATTAGGACCATCATCATTCAAAGGAAGTGCTGTGCCTAATGTATTGATTTCTTGCCAGTCATAGTATGGTGCAAGATTGTAGAGATAGTCTTCTTCATCATAAATGTAATAACCATGAGCATCAGGACCTAATGGATCTTCTGCTGTAGCCTGTCCAACTTGAACTGTGAATGGAACCTGTTCAACATAACCATCAGCTGTTGTAATATCAAAGTACATAGGTAATAATGAACCAGAAACTATATTCATCTCAACTGTAAGGTTTAATGGAACACCCACTGTGCCATTTGCTGCAAGCATCGGGATATTCTGAGAAGCAGTGTTAACAATAATTCTGCCGTCTTCACAGACTGCGTTGATATCGAAGTTTTCAAGGTCTACTTCACCAGTATTGGATAAAGTCACTGTCACATCTTCTGTTGCACCTAAGAACATATAGTTAAGGCTGTTAGAATCAACTGTGAAGTTTGTAACAGCATTAATTGGTGAATCTACAGCTAAGACTATGCTATATGTCCAACTGCCTTCATCAGAGTTTACCTCTAGAAATAGTTCTATCTCTTCGGTAGGGAAGCTAATATTTGCTACTTCAATATCGAACGTAGGTGTGCTCATAAAGCCACTTTGGAATGGTGCAATATTTAAGTATTGACCAGAAGTGTTAGTAATATTCTCTCCACTTACATCAAAAACAACATTGTTCAAATCAGAAGAACCGATATTGGTTAACTCAAACATAACTTGCTGAGTGCTCCCTGCATTTAGAGCTGTAGCCCCGGCATCAATACTAACATCATTTACTGTAATACCATCAGCAGTTCCACCATATGATACACTGTTTTGTTCCGGAACAGCATCCGGTCTAGTTACTGTTACTAAGATTGTTCCGCTTGTATTATCTTCAAGTTCAATAAATGCATCACCGTTAATATTTGTATAAGTTGTATATTGGAAATCACCCATGGTTGCAGTAACCCATGCATCTTCCAAAGGTGCATTATCTGCACCAAGCACATTTACAGCAAACTGTTCTGTATGTGGAGGTATTGAAGTAGGTGTAATAACCTGAATCTGTTGTGGTTGACCTTTCCAAACTTGTAGAGATGGGTCACCCATTAGGTTAATAATATCTGAGAAGAACTGGGCGTTTCCAGGGTTTGAGCTCCCATAGTTAAAGACAAGGTTAGCTTTACCACGTACAAGCCCCTGTCCTAATGTTCTAAAATCTTCGACAAACAAACCCTCAAAGATACCACCTGCAACACAGTTGTTAAAAGCAGTATGTGTACTGATAGTTGCGGCTCCTATAGCTGCAACCCCACCTCTAGGAGTTTGTACTGTACCTGCTCTAATTATATCTTCTGTAAGACTTGTCCCTCCGGCAAATGAACCTGTTCCGCAAGTAATAATTACTACAACAGGAAGCTTAGGGCCGTTTAACAAGCCACTAGCATTTGAACCTGTCCAGCCACTAGTTCCCAAATAACCACGGTAGTTAAAGAAACCAACTCCACTGTTTAGAGCTTGGTCAAAGTTAGCAGGACTAGGAGATCCACCATAGAGTTCAGTGTATTGATAGTTAGGGTTATAAGCTGTAGAAACTTCCTTGATATACTTATTTGTTGAGATTGTGGACACTCCTGATGGAGAAGTGTCACCCACAAGAAGCATATTATCAAGCCAATCTCCTCCTAAGAATGTGTCTCTTTCATAGAGAAGTTGCTTATTAACAAGAACTTGTAATTCTGCAATATTACCATATGATAAACGACCGATAGCAATATCTTCTATCTGATCACCACCATCAAGGAGAGCATATTCATGGTCACCGTTTCCGGTAGAAGCTGAGATAACATCAGTATCTCCTACTAAACATACAAAATCTACCGGGTTAACCCAGTTATCGTAAGCTGATTGAATCCAAGATTTAACTGAATTAGTTCCTGTACCTGTTACACTAGTTGGAGCAACTACTACTTCATAGCCAACCTGGATTTTCCAATCAATAAGTGGTTGAAGTTCATCAATTGCACCGTCTTCAACGATGTATGCAAGTACCGGTTGGTCTTCTTCAACTCTTAGATTAAGATTACTAGGATTTATTACCAATGATTCAATCATGCTCTTATACATGCTGTTCATTCTGTTCCGTGAAGATGTAACTTCATTTACACCTGTAATTTGTTGATTGAAGGCAACCTGCAAGTCAGCTTCTTTAATAACTCTTACTTCACCTGTAACAGGGTTGTACTGGAATGGAGAGAAAGTAACACTTACAAGGCGTTGTCCACGCATAATAGCAGGCTGACCTGTAAGTACAAGTTCTTTAGGATAATAATTATTTAAGCTATAGACAGAACCTTCACCAAGTGCAGTTGAAGGGTCAGCTCTGAATGGTTTAATCTGTAAACCTGATTCCATTTCCTCTTGTTGAATAAGATAGTTAGTTGTAACACTACCCATATCCGGCATAGCAATAACGGTAGTGAAAACTGGTAACTGAGGTTGCCCCTCCTCTACTGTCCATTCACAGCCCTTTGCATTAATTAACTGGTATCCGTCCTTCATCTGTTCAATCTGATAAGAGGGTAGTTCAAAAGAGAGTTCAACTCCTTCAGAGCTACTCCTTACCAGGTTGAATGGGTTTGCGGACAGAGAAACAAAAATTGTTAGTAACAAAAGTAAAAAAACTAGACGCTTGTTCATGAATATCTCCTTAATCAAAATAATGTCCGTATTATTATTAGGCAATTAGTGTTCCAAATTGCCCTTATTAATGAATTTACATCATTTTATTGATTTTATTACAGTTTATCATGAGTTTTGAGAACCTGTTGTCAACTCATTATTTCTCTTTTTCGCTAAGATGGATGCGATTAGGGGAGTTGACTTACTTCTTTAAAGGCATAGCAATACAATTGTCATGTTGATCGAGTGAGAATACGAATGAAGTCGAAAGACCTCTCTGATAGCTTTAGTTTCCCAGCAAAAATAGAGCTAATTTTCGATAGGAAAACATAAAGAGATAGGTCAATACTACTAACAATTATACACTAAAGCCACCTGAGCGACCCGTTCGACTTCGTTCACTTCATTTCATTGCGTTCACTTCGCTCAGGGTGACATATCAGGAGCAGTCACCAGTGCGAGTTTACGAGCTTGGGGAAATGCGGAAAAGATATGTTATCCGTTACGCATTTTCCCGAACTCCTGATGGTCGTAATGGTGACTGCTTCAAAATACATACGCAGTGGTATTTGCAATAACTTACCGCATTTTAGGGAGTTTGTCGGCCTGATAAGGCTACGGACTTCCTAAAATGCACTCCGAAGTCGCATATCCCTGATTTCGTTCTCGCGTCACGCTATCGCTGCAACGCAAGTCCGAAAAGGACATACACAGTGCATTTTGCAATAACTTAGCTATATTTATTGCCCTTTTTACTCTCTTTTACAGCTCTATCCGGCAACGCACTGTGTCTGCACTGTGCACGCACTGTGAAGGCACTGCCAACCCACTGTTTCACTGGGTGCACAGTGCGTGCACAGTGGGAAAACAGTGGGATAACTGCGTTTTGCTAAAGAGTTTACTTAAAGTTTGCGTTATCGCAAAAGAGATGAATTGATTCCAGATTCTATCTCATATAACGCAATTACTCCATTACAAATGAGAGGATAGTAAAAATGCAAACCAATATAACTGGTTCATTCAATAAATCGGAATTCCCTTGACAGTAGAATTATTATGTTAATTGGTAAACAAACAGATTTTCGGAGGTTAAGAAAATGCGTAAAATAATTGCAATTATAAGTTCAGTATTGATTATTGGAGGTTTCACAGCCTGTTCAAAACAAGTGGATGACTTAAAAGAAAAGCAGGAAAAGGTGAAATCACATCTTGAGCTGATGAATAAAGAAGCTAAAGAGTTTAAGGCTGATGCAGAGAAAGAGATAGATCAAGTTAAGAAAGATATAAAGAAAACTAAAAAAGAGATTGAAAAGGACATGAAAAAGAAGAAAAAGGAATCTAACAAGCAGATTAAAGCTGCTAAGAAAGAGATCGAGGAGATCAAAGACAAAATAGCTGACTAATTTTCAATCTCGATAAAGGGAGTCAACATGAACAAAGAGATGTACATTGCACGTAGAGAAAAGGCTCTTAAGCACTTAGAACCGGGTGAAGGAATGCTTATTTTTGCTAATCCACTACCTGGAGGAATATATAACTTTATTCAGGAGAAGAATTTCCTCTATTTTACAGGACTGGAAACTCCTAATGCGATTCTTTTACAAATAAACTTTGGAAAGACTAACCAAACTATTCTTTTCATCGAACGTAATATCCCAGAACGCATTGTTTGGGAAGGTGCTAAGATGTATAAAGAGGAAGCCACTGAGCTTTCAGGTATCACATCAGTACATTATCTTGATGAATTTGAAAGAGTTATCTCAGGATATGGACCTGCTTTAAAAAGAGTATACTCGCAGAACTTCCAGATTCCTCTCGGAACACCATTAACTCGTTCTGCTATGTGGATTCAAGAAATCAGAAAGCATTATCCAAACATAGAGTTTGCAGGTATAAATAAGATTGTCAGCCCACTCCGTTCTGTAAAAGAGGATTGGGAAATCGAACAGATGCAGAAAGCTATTGATATTACAGAACAAGGGATACGCAAGATTATTGATGATTCCAGAGTTGGAATGCATGAGTATGCACTCGAATCTATGCTTTATAACGAGATGCTTTCAAACGGTTTTCGTCATTGGGGATTCAGTCCTATAATTGCTGGTGGAAAGAATGCTACAACACTACATTATGAAGAAAATAACTGTCCTGTAGAAGAAGACGTACTAGTTCTACTTGATGTTGGTGCTGCATGCAATGGATACAGTGCTGATATTACCAGAACTTTCCCAATAAGTGGTAAGTTTACTCCTCGCCAGAAGGATATTTATAATGCCGTGCTCAAAGTTCAGAAAGAAGTTATTGCGATGATTAAACCCGGTGTTTCAATGACAGAACTTAATGCAACTGCTACTGAAGGTTTAGCAAATGCAATGCTTGAGCTTAAACTCATTGATGATGCAAAGGATTTCAGAAAGTACTACATGCATAGCATAGGTCACCACCTTGGACTTGACACACATGATGTTGGAGCCAGAGATTCAGTTCTCGAAGTTGGTAATGTAATTACAGTTGAACCGGGACTCTATATACCGGAAGAAGCTATTGGTGTTAGAATCGAAGATGATATACTTGTAACTGAAGACGGTTATAAGAACCTCTCAATCAATATCCCGAAAGAAGTGGAAGAGCTTGAGAAGATTCGCACAGCAGCTTTGAGTTAGTCTTATGAGAAGAGCATGCTATCCCGGAACCTTCGACCCAATTTCAAGCGGTCACATCAATATAATTGAGAAGGCTTCTGCTCATTTTGATGAGATTATCTTAGCTGTCGCCGGAGTTACAGGTAAAAATACTTTGTTTACACTCGAAGAACGCACTGAGCTTTGCAGGAAATCACTTGAACATCTACCAAATGTTAAAGTAATGCCATTCGGTGGATTAGCTGTTGAGTTTGCTAAGTCACAGGATTGCGAAGTTATGATTCGTGGACTAAGAGCATTATCTGATTTTGAGTTTGAGCTCTCAGTAGCACTAACGAATAAGAGATTAGAGAAATGTATCGAGACATTTTTCCTAATTCCAAGCTATCGCTATCTCTACTTGTCCTCAACAATTATCAGGCAAGTAGCCGAAGCGGGAGGGAATCTTATGGACATGGTTCCTGAGCCGGTTAGGATAGCAATGGAAGCGAAATTTAGGAAATAAGAATTCAAATATAATTTAAGGGTTATGCGAAAGCATGACCCTTTTTTAGAGAGTTTACGAGATTGGGAACATGTTAATGGAATTTACCTTAGCAATTTCGAGAGCCCAACTTGTTCTGAACGAAGAGAGTTTTGTGAATGAAGTCCAAAGAACTCTCCGATAACTTTAGTCTCCCAACTAAAGAAGAGCTTATCCGCAAAGATTATACTAAAGATAAGTCAATACTACTAATACTAATCTCCTAAAGCCATCTGAGCGACCCGGAAGTTGTGCGCCTATCGGCTTACGAGCTCCTCCCGTTGGTCGTAATGGTGACTGCTTCTATAAAACAAAGTAAGCCCCGTCGGGATTGACGGGGCTTGGTGGTTAGCCTCAAGAAAGGTTACTTCAAAAGCATAGCCTTTCCAATTGAGATCGAATTGATTGTCTCAAATTTATACATATACAAGCCGGAGCCACATGGCTTTCCGTGCTTGTCTGTTCCTTCCCATTTAACTACATGGTTTCCGGCAGTTTTCACATCATCAACTAATGAATGAATATGCTGTCCTTTCACGTTATAGATATCAATTTTAACATGCCCTTTTTTGGCAATACAGAAGGAAATATCGGTTGTTGGATTGAATGGATTAGGGTAGTTACCATATAGTTTTGTAACAAGTTGAGTTTGATTATTATCATCACTACCGGTTAAATTATGAGTAAAGACATCAGAAAGGAAACTTGTACTATAGTTATACACAACTTCTACACGATAGTGGTAAACACCATCAGTGTTAATAGTTTCTACATACTGATTTGTATCAGTAATCTCTACAAGGTTATAATCACCCTCACCAATAGCTTTATAGACATTGTTTTCTATAATATCATACTCACTATGAGTTGGTTCCACCCATGTTAAAGTAAACTCAGGATTATTGTAGCTTCCTTCAAGTTCAGAAGCCAAAGGAAGTGGTTGAGGACTTAAATCAATCCCACTAGCAACCATTTCATCATAAAGATTCAGCTCCACATCATCTATGTAGGCAGGAAGATAATGGTTCATATGAGCTTCTATTGTATGATTACCAAATCCCTTAAACATTCTATAAACTGAACCATCACCTAAGGTTGTATGTCTATTAGAAAGCTTTACTAATCCATCTCCGGGAATTGCATCTTCATGCTCAGTATGAACAGTACCTGTTATCATCCCATAACTTTGATATGTGTGCATGTCTGTTTCTAGCGTTGCATCGAAGCTGTTATTGAACCAATCTTCCTTCTCATAAGTTACCGTAATAGTTGTCTCATCTCCAACATTTAAGTTATCAGGTAAGGTTAATTTAAACCAGCTCTGCATCACTCCCCCGGCTGGTATCAGTTTTAACTCATCAACATGCTCTAAGAGAGTTACGCTATAATCATCTGTATCAACATCAACAGTAACATCGTGCATATCAACTGTACTATAACTTACAACTTCGTGAACTAGATATAGAGTTTCACCTGCATTAGGCTCACCATCTCCATTTCCGGTTTCATAATCACAGATTCTAAATGCTAAATGTTCCAGCATTGGGGCAGTGATAAAGAACTCAACATCTTCGGACCAAGTATCTATACCATCTGTCAGATTAACTGTTACTACAATATGTTCTTCAAGAGGTGTTGTTTCACTAATCAGCATTTCGAAACCGGTAGTTGTTGTAATAGACTCATCCATGTTGATTGTAATGCTAGGAATTGCTCCTTCTATGATAGTAGCATAAGGACTCTCAGTTATGGCAGTACCAAGAATACTAGTTGCATCTGCAGTTCCGCTGTTTGTGACTGTCACACCAAACTGAACAGTTTCACCCGGTTCGATGAACCCGTTGCCATTAGTCTCCGTAAAGTGGAAATCTTCAATATCTAAATCAGGAGTGAGCATGACATAAGGTTCACCGGTTATGATTAATGCGGTATTATCGGTAATTTGTTGCGCAGTTGGAAGGTAATCTAAGTCAAAAAGATAACTCATTCCATCTGTTCCGGTGTGATCACCAATTCCTACAGTACAATATTGCCCGTGCCCGGGTGTATAACTAGCCGGATTACCGGCGTCTATATCATTGAATTCTTGATACTGAATCTTCACTAATCCATCTCCGGTTGAGGTTGGATATAGATCTGGATCGTAAAGAATGATTTGGAAAGTCTCTGAATAGGATGTATTATAACTGTTCTTCACATTATACCATTCAATGATAAATGTACTATTTACTGTATCATGATAGTAATAGACTCCACCATCTGAATGTACCTCTAAGTTATCCCAGAACGGGGCAATTATTGGATCAGGTGTCATTGGCCCGGGTATCGGAAGGTTCCTTGCAGTGCTAACTTCAGTAGGTAAGAAACTGATAAACCCGTTTGAGCAGATATATACTTCATCATAATCAACACCATAGAATGTAAAGTCAAATGGAAGTTGGGCATTATCAAATGCGATGATGTTAACTAAATCACTGTTATCACTATCATGTGTAGAATCAGTTAAGTATACCAATGTACCTGAACCACCTTGTTGAGGTGCAATCTCCACCCAATCATAAACAGGTGCATCCGGCCATTCAGTATCATTACTATGGTAGATGTAATGACCAAAGGCATCCGGACCCGAAGGATTGCCTAAAGATGGTGTTGCTGCTTGAATCGTGAACTCAACCTCTTGATTGAAGCCATTATCTCCGGTAAATGTAGCAACAAGCGGTATATCAGTTTCAGTGAGGAACTGCTCTCTAGTACCAATTGATAGCCCATCTGTGATGTTTGTTACAACTTGTCCCGGATTAGTGTTACCAAAAAATGCTTCCCTATCAGGAAAATATACAAGCTCAGATTCTGAGGATAACTCAACACTCAATCTACTCAATGGATAACTACCAATATTTTCAACACTCAATGATAGATTAACTAAATCACCTGCATCCAAAACACCACTTTCGTTATACAATTGATAACTGTTTATACAAACATCCCCATTCACAATAGTTAGCTCAATAGGCATATCAATATCATCATAAGATAAAACTAACTCAGCAACATGCCCATCGGGTGATTGTGGATCAAGTGATAAAATGATAGGTTCAGCTATCTCACCTATTCCCTCAACAGGTAAACTCTGAATTTCGGCTTCACCATTTATAATAGAAATATATGGATCTACTGATTCTAAAGTCACAGGTGCATTAGATATATCTGATTGACTATTATTTCTTAAAGAAATGGTTAACTGCAACTCTTCACCTGCATTGAATATTGAATCACTATTCCCGTTATTTTCATCACTAAATGTATATGAATCTATCTCTACATCAGCAGCAGAAAAAACATCAATTTCATGTATAAATGGTATACTGTCATGGTTAGATACAGTTAGTGTGATAGTTTCACCCTCTACCATATCATTCGGTAATGGTAGTGTTGCATAGCCAAACTCATTTGTATAAGCAATTGTCTGAACATTATTATACATAAAGGTCACACACACATCTTTTAGATTGGTAGCATTAGAATCACTAACCATAACTGAATAGATGCTATCCCCTACTCTTACACTCTCCCTACACGAAACCTGCATAGCTTCCGGTGTACCAACAAAGACTTCTACTGTAGGATCTCCCATAAGGTTGCACCATTCAGGGAAGGAGATAGAATGACTCGGGAGCAAATCGTGGTAAACTTCATGTAATAACCACTTTGAATGAAGAAGAGGAGCACTCATATCTCTCATCCCATGAACAAATATTCCCTCTAGTGTGCCTGTAGTTAGTACATTATTTAAAAGTGTATGAGTGGAAGACGTAGCCATACCTATAGCTGTTAGTCCACCTTTAGGAAGAGCAGGAGATCCGAATCTAACAAAGCTATCTGTTACATCAGTTCCGCTAAAATTACCTGTTGAACATGTATTCAAGATACAATGAGGAAGTTTATTGGCATTATTAAAACTACCTTCATTAGGCATATCCCATCCACTCATACCGATGTGACCTCGATAATTATAGATGGCTACACCTTGATTTATAGCACTTGTAATGGAAGACGAGGAGGGTTGAGGACCATAAAGCTCAGTGTAATTATAATTAGGATTTACTCTTTCAGATATATCTCTTGCATAGTAATTCACATACTGACATGACTGACCTGAAGGTTGAGTATCGCCTACAAGAAGCATTTGATTATACCAAGCATCAGGCATAGGGACTATATCTCTTTCATAGATAAAAACTTTCTCTGCCATAGTAAGAAAATGAGACACTGTTTCTGCAGGCATACGTCCAATAAAAACATCACCAAGTGTATCATTACCACCTAAATAGGAGTATGGATAATCAGTATCGCCACTTCCATTCCAGCAACTAATAGATAATGCACCTGAGGTATCACCAATTAGAAGTACGTAATCAGGTCGAGTATAGACATTATTATACTTATTCTGAATATAAGCTTTTACAGCTGTGTTTGATGAACCGATAGTCTGTGTTGAAGCAGATGTTACCTTGAATCCTTTCTGTCGTTTCCATCTGATAAATTCGTTCAACTTATTAATGTACTGCTGGTCTGTAGAATGACCATGAATAATTAAGAGTTTTTTATCGTAGTTAACAGTATACCTATCTGAAATTAAATCAAAGTTATCAATAATAGATCGATACAATGGAAGAAATGAAGCTGAGATTGTATTATCAGCACAATTCAATTCATTGACACCAGGATTGTCTGATCGCTTCAATCTATATGTTACTTCTGAAACCACTTCCAGTTCATTCTTTGACTCATTGTATTGGAAAGGAGAGAGAGTTAATGATACAGTCCTTAAATCTCTCATTATAACCGGCTGTGAGAGTTTACCTAAGGTAAGTCTTGTATCTTCAAGTGGATCTTTATCATCAAAACTCTCAAGAGCTGTTCTTGATATTTTGAAGTCACCCTTTATAGTAGAAGTACTTTTCTCGATAACTTCCAACTCAAAGCTACCTGTATTGGGAACTGCTAACATTGATGTGAATAAAGGAACTTCATCTATTCCTGATAGAGATGCTTTACCTTCAGATTCACATGCAATAACTTTAACTTGTTTACCTGAAACTGTTTCTGTTCTGAGTTCATACTCAGGTAAACTAAATTTAACAATTAATCCGGAATCATTTGATTCCATAACTTGAAATGAACCCTTTTTGTTCTCAAGAAAATCATTACTACCAAATAACGATGCTACAAGAACCATCATAAATATGGGAACTAAAGTCGTGACCTTTTTACACATCTTAAAACCTCTCATCTTTTGTGTTTTCATTAAAAATTCACTTTCCCAATTCGACTAACCACTTTTCACAAAATGTAATAATTATTCCAATAGTCTTTTTTACCCTAAAATATGTTTATATACCAAGTTTCGTTGAGTATTTGAGCAATATTCTATCTCATATATCGCTTCTCAAGAATAATGTAAAATCTCCTTCCAGTAAATAATCCCAATTGTTAAGAAGCTTGTCATACGTTTCTTACTTCACATTTTTCATCATTCATTTTGCATTCGTTTACCATTTAACATTTAACATTCTTTGTTAACTGGTTCTCTTTATCTAATCTCATCAAAAACCTAGAATCTCGCTTGTCCCACCCTTTAGCCTCCCTAGACCCTCCCTATGAACCCCTAAAGTTATCCACATCGTGTGCATAACTTATTTAACGGTGCAAAGAGGTTCTTGTAGGGATTAGATAAAGAGAAGCAATAGATCAGATGTTTATAAGCAGATATTGAAAAGATTAAGGGAGTTTACCGAAGTTTAACGGTAGTTAAGTGATAACGGACTTCCTTTATTCTTTGGAGGGTGACGGGTAGGTCCTGGATTATGTATCTTTAGCCGGGCTATGTTGCTCTTGTAACTGCAAGGGTTAGGTCTTTTTAGGAAGTCCGTTCGCCCGTTGGGTGTGACAAACTCCATAAAAAGGGTTTACTACTCTGAGCGATGAAAAATGGTATAATAAGCCCCACAAGACGGTGGGGCTTTCTTAGGTAGTAGAAGTGAAAGTTTACTTGATTAGTAACGCCTTCTTTATAGTAGTTTTACTATCTGCTTTTAACTTATAGAAGTATAATCCGGATGCACACTCTTTACCTTTTGAATTGAATCCATCCCACTCAATTGTATGATTCCCCGGTTGTACAATCTGATTTACTAATGATTTGACCAGCTGCCCTTTTATATTGTAGATATCAATTGCAACATGCATTTGTTTGGCAATACTGTAAGCAATTGTTGTAGTAGGGTTAAAAGGATTTGGATAATTTCCTAACAACTCTGTTCTGAGTGCATTGCTGTTATCCTCAGCACCTGTTATATCCATCATTAGAGTTTCAGAATGGAAGCTAGTATCATCTTCATACACAACTTCAATTTGATAGTTGTATGTTCCAGTATTGCCAATTCCATCAATGTATTGGTTGTATTCACTGAACCCGACAAGAGTGAAATCATCTTGTCCAATTGCTTTGTAAACATTGTAACCAACAACATTGTAAACGGTAGTTATTGGTGCTTGCCAGTTTATTGAGAGATATGGATATTCATAAATACCAGTAACTTCAGTTGCAACCGGAAGTATCTCTGGTGTAAATTCAATATCACTTAGTACCATATTATCAGGGTTACTAAGCTCAAGACCTTCGATCACTGTCGGCTGATAATGTGGAAGAGCTAAGTCTAAAGCATGGTTTCCGATACCGGCAAAAGCTTTAAAAGTACTAGATTCATCCACACTACAGTATCTTGTATCGATATTAACAAGTCCCATTTCCGGTTCTGTATAAGGATGAGAAGCTGTTACAATCCCTTCTATTAAACCAAAGTTTTGATAAGAATGAATTCCAATCTCCAGAGTAGCATTAAAAGTCTCATCAAACCAACCTTCTTTGCTATAATTAGTCATAATCTGGACTTCATCACCAATATTGAGGTTGCTTGGCAGAGTTACTTCATACCATGTTTGCATACTAGATTGAGCAGGGAATTTTGCAATATTATTAACTGTCTCACCAAACATAACACTATTGTTGTCAGATGTAATCCCAACAGATATACCTTCAATATCTGTAAGCCCATAACTGTGAAGTTCATGAATTAGATAGAGAGTTTCACCGGCATCAGGTAAACCATTACCATTGCCACTTTGGAAGTCACAAATACGATAAGCAAAATGATTAAGACCGGCTGATGAAGCAAAGATTTGTGTCTCCCCATACCACTCATGAGTACCATCCGTCATCAATATATAGATCGGTATCCACATTGACCCCGGAATGGATGGTTCAATCTGAAGAAGGAAATACTCCTGAGTTGTAAAAGTATCATTCGGATCAATGCTTATCCCATCTATTGTATTATTAATAAAGTTTAGATATGGAGAATTAGCATTGATAGTTACTTGAATATTCTCACCACTCCGAGTACCTACATTGCTCATTGTTAAGCTCATATAAATAGTTTCATCAGGCTCTAAGAAACCGTTACTGTTACTTTCAATAATCTGATGTTCCTCGAATCTGATAAATGGTTCATAGAAAGGTTCAGATGTAATCAATAGAGCAGTACCATCAGTAATAGGATTTGCTGTAGTTTGATAGTTATTATCGAATAGGTATGTCATACCATCTAAACCGGTATGGTCACCAATCCCCACTGTGCTGTAATGCCCGTGAACCAATTCACTATTACTACCACTATCGATATCATTAAACTCCTGGTATTGAATCTTCACTAACCCATCTCCTGTTGATGTTGGGTAGTATTCAGGGTCATACAGGATAATCTCAAAAGTCTCTCGAGCCTGTGGATCAGCACTATTACATACGTTATACCACTCAATAACAAAGTAGTTGTTTGTAGAATCATAATAGTAGTAAACTCCACCATCCGTATGAATCTCCAGGTTATCCCAAAATGCAGCAATCACAGGGTTAGGGGACATAGCACCGGGTATCTCATAGTTCCTGGATGCACCAAACTGAGTTTCGTTAAATGTAATGAATCCGTTTGAACAAACGTAAGCTTTATCATATATCTGCCCATAGAACGTAAAGTTGAAAGGTAAATCAACTTCATCAATTGTGATACTATACAACTGGTCTGTGTTATCTGCATCGTGTGTGTGGTCAGCAAAATAGAACTGAGAACCATTTCCACCCTCCGGTACAGCAATTTCTATCCATTCATAGATTGGAGTATCAAAATGTTCAGAATCATTATTATGATAGATATAATGACCAAATGCATCAGGTCCGGTTGGAGTATTTGCGTTCTCAGGTTCTCCTTCAAGGGTGAAATGACAAGTTTGTAAGAAACCTGAGTTGTTACTAAAAGTAGCATATATTGTTCTTGCAGATTCTGTTAGATAATTTTCAGATGTAACAATCATTAGAGTATCAGTTAAATTAGTAACTGCTTGTTGAGGTAAAATATCTCCAATAAATGCTTCTGAATCACTAAAGCTAACCAGATTAGATTCAGAAGATAGACAAACATAAATATCTTCAGCCCGAGAAGAGCCTGAATTAAGGATGGTTAGACTAAGACTTACCTCCTGCTCAGGAGACAAATATTGATCACTGTTAATCAAAATACATTCACTTACACAAACCATAGCATTGTGCACTGTTAAAATTACAGGATAGACTGAATCATTGCAGTGAACTAACAGCTCTGCTGTATGCCCATCTGGAGTATTAGGATCTGTGCTCAGTGTAAATGGTGTATTAATACTTGCGGTTCCCGATTCAGGAATGCAGGGAATAGTCGCTTGATTATTGATAATTGTTATGTACGGATCCTGAGTAGTAAGAGAAAGATTGAGCTGATTTAGCATAATGTCAGTGTTATTCTGCAACTCAACACTAAGTTCCAGTACTTCTCCGGCATCTGGGACATTATCATTATTCCCGCTATCATCAAAAAATATCGCTTGAGTTATAGAGACTTGGCCTTCAGCCTGAATTTGGAGATACTGTACTGTAGGGACAAAGTCTTGCTTACTCGCTGTGACTATCAAACTATCAGCAATTGCTGAGCCAACAGGTACATCGACCATTGCCCTTCCGGTGATATCTGTAAACGCTATCTCTTGTAACGAATCATTTACGAGTGTAACACAAACATCTTCAACACCAACTCCATTTGCATCTGTAACTAAGACTGCATATTGGTTTTCGTTAATAGTAATTGATTCACGACATGAGAGCTGCAATTCAGAGGGTATACCAATAAATACTTCTGCAGTTGGATCACCTAAAAGGTTGCATTGATGATTAAGACTAATGTAATCAGGAGTATAGGTAGGTAACAATTGTGTTGATTGCCATTTAGAATAGAGTAAAGCTGAGCCCATATCCCGAAGACCGTTCACAAAAACACCCTCAGCAACGTTAGCACTATAGATATTTCGATATATTGTATGAGATGGTGAAGATGATAGTCCAATAGCTGTTAAAGCACCTCCTAAAGAATCAGGAGTACCATAGTTTACAACTGTTTTAGTTGGGCACATTGTGTTGAAGTTTCCGGAGTTACTTGAAATCATTATACAATGAGGTAATTTGTTTGCGTTCGAAAAAGTTGCATTCTCAATCCAATTGTAATTACCCCCCCTGAAGTGATATAACATCGAACCTTGATTAAATATTTCTTCAGGAGGGAGTTGGTTATCATATATTTCAGAAAAGCTATATTCATTGTTCGCTAAGCCTGCAATTAGCTTAACGTAATAATTCACATATAGAACCGATTTACCACAATATTGGGTTAATGCATCAAGAATTATATGATTCAACCAAACGGCATTACTCCTATCAAGGTTCCTTTCCACAGCGAAAATCTTCTCTGTCATTGTTAGAAAACCCACAACACTATCCATTGGAACTCTACCGATAATTACATCACCTAAACTATCGTTTCCATCCAAACAGGAATACTCATAGTCAGATGCTCCAGAATTATAATTGTAACATGTTATATCATAAGCTCCCATTGGATTACCAATTAGCATGACATAATCAGGTCTTGTATTCTCATTATTATAGTGATTCTGTATAATGGTTTTTATCTCAGAAAGACCTAAGCCTGCTACTTCAATACCTGAAACAATAAATCCCTTCTGACGCTTCCACTGAATAAGCTCATCTAGTTTATCCAAGTATTGTTGATTGTCTGAATCAGCATAGAGAATTAATAGTCTCTTCTCGTAGTCAATCTCATGTCTACCAACTACCTCATTAAAGTTATCCACTACATTTTGGTAAAGAGGTAAGAAAGAAGCAGAAAGCTTTTTATTTCCTAACTCCAACTCATTCTCACCTCTTTCCGGTAGGATACTGATTTTGTACGTAACTTCGTTCACAGTACTAAGATTTTTTGTCTGCTTATCATAGTTGAAAGGAGATACTGAAAGAGTTACAACTCTTAAGTCTCTCATGATTGCAGGAGTTGAGAGATTAACAGTTTCTAACTCTTCTGTAATAACTGGAAGTTCTTCAGAGTTTCTATCAAGATGCTTAGAACCAAAGGACGTGAGTTTAATAGTCTCAGTCCTCTCTTCTAGTACTTCCAATGATACTTTTCCAGTATTTGGGATGGCAAGTGTTGTAGAATAATATGGTACGTCAATACCACTGGCCAGAGAAACCCTATTATCTGATTCAGAAAGGATTCTGACCTTCTCATTCCCATCTACAATACTACCCTCTACTTGAAACTCTGGCAATGTGAATTTGACTATAATACCAGTTGGATTTGATTCTGTAATCTCAAAGGCTCTATTTGGATCACGAGTTATGTTGTTAATTGAGATTAAGGGAGTTACACAAACAATAAATAATAAATAAAGAAACAGTAATTTGCAACGCATATCAATACCTCTTCCTAGAACTGTAAATTACAATTAACAATTTTCTCAATTAGACTAACCGTATTTGTAATATGAAAGATTCGTTCCAATAACAGATTCGTACAGATATTATGTTTATACGTTAAGCTTTAATGTGTATTCAGACTATATGTATTTGTTAGACCTTATGTAACGATGATGTCATGATTTGGAAGTAACTGATTTAAAATATAAGAACGATGGTAATATGCAGCTGAATAAAACTTATGAATATCTAATGTATCCCTTTTAATAATCTCTGATTGATCAATGTTCCGTAATTCCTCTTCCCAGGTATGACCAAGATACTCAGGAATTACATGTTCAGAACATCGGCAAAATTTGTGATCTCTAAAGATAGTTTTCCAGTATTCAGATCTTGTTTCTTTGTCTCCTTCTACCTTTAAACAATCCCTCAACTGTTCTCTTATCTGCCAGAATTCAAGGTCTATTGTGTTATCTTTAATCTCGGGCTTAAGTTCTACGTATTCTCTGAACATATCGAATAGGGCTTCCAATGCTTCTAAGAATAATGTTTGATTATCTCTAACACTAAAATCCAGACGTGGGTTTCTACTCTCTTCATATGAAAAAGCCCAATTGAGGAAAGGTTTATCCGGAAGTGTATATACAGCCCCATGCCCCAATGCTCCTGATGCAGCTTCAATTAGAGTTGAACCTATAGCTCGAAAACATCTCACAAGAAAGTTTCCTGTATTTTCGATAAAAGCTTTGGTTTTATTTTCAACTCGCTCTTGTTCTTGTCTATCATTCATATTCAATTGGAGAGATGAGTACTTAACCTTATTCAAAGATGAACTTATACCTGAGAATCCGGTATGAGCAAAAGTGTCAGCATAGACATGTGCAGTTATTCCTATCAGAAAATCACTATTATGCATCCAATGACATCTTAAAGCGTTGTGAACCATCTCCAATGCGATAGTACTATCTTTAACGCATATTAGCCTCTCTTCAAGCTCATCCCCAATATCACCGGGTAAGAAATGAAAAGGAATCCAGACATATCTCTGATCATGCCTATCTAGATTCTTGGCTGAATCTCCATGATGAGCTGTAATTATTGGTGAAATCTGAGCTCCGTTTTCGAACTCTTTTCTTAACTCCTTAGTGACTCCATCATCAACATACTGAGCTGCTGAAGCTATGATTTGTGCATGTTCTGCTTTTATTCCTGCAACGCGAGCAATCACATATGTTGCATAATAATGTATGTCAATCTGCATAATCACCTCCAATTAATCAACTACATATATATAATGAACATTGAGGTCGAAATGTCAAACACTAATTGCGATTTTCTTTATGTTATCAAGCTTAGTTGCTCCTAAACAAACTTTATAATGCTTAGTATTTGATTGACTTCTAACCACGGATGATTCGCTAAACTAAGTGTGACAAGACAAACCGACACAGTCGGTTAATTCCATATTCATCTGGACTGCATATACTATGTAAATGCAACTGCCAAGCGATGTAAAATAGCATATATCAGCTAGGATAAACCACGAAACTAAGTGTGACAAGACAAACCGACACAGTCGGTTAACTCCATATTAAAACAGAATTGGGAACATAGAAAGTACCAGCATCAGCCAAATAGCGTATACCGGCAGATAAAGTCCAACTGTTCTTGAAACAAACTCCTGTTCACATTTATTGCGTTTGTACTTGTGTAATGCTAATATCAACATTGCAAGATGAACTGAGACAACCAAGTTTGAGCCTAATACAGCCAATCTATTGGGTGAAAGGCCATATTCATTAACACGATAGAAGATTGCTGATAACGCTACAACATTTATCACAAACGCTACGATTCCCAAAAACAAGTATATATACTTATAAAATCTGCTTTTTAAACCTTCTGTATCAAGTAATCCAAATGCCATTATTGCAAGTACAAGGAAGAGTGACAGATTAAAGACAAGTAATGAACCACGGTTTTCATAAAGATTGTGAGTGGAGAATGGAAGTAGAGCTAAATAGATTAAAAGAGTTGTAAGTGTTATCGGACTGAACACC
This sequence comes from Cloacimonadales bacterium (SeqCode), assembly GCA_963677495.2. Taxonomy (GTDB): domain Bacteria; phylum Cloacimonadota; class Cloacimonadia; order Cloacimonadales; family JAFGVF01; genus Zophobacter. The sequence goes on along the minus strand of CAXXOU010000002.1, from coordinate 271,212 downwards.
CTTACCATAATAGTGGCTATCTTACCGGCTATATTAGGGTAGTTCTCAGTGATAACAAATGCAATAATTGGTGAAGAGACTACTATCCACATGAAGATATTCTCTTCCATGAACTCCTCAATATCTATTTGAATAAGTGAAAAGAGTGCTATTGAGAGCCCGGCTAAGGCGAAAAGTCCCAGACATGTAACTATTGAAATTATCGCAATATTTCCATTATTCCTTATAAACTTGTTTCTTGTATCAATGTCAGTCAGGCTAAAATCCTCATAACTAAAGCACCAAACGAACCAGAGTAAGAAGGGAAGATGTAGCTTAAGCAGGTGCGATACACTTTCTGTCATTAACTCAGGAATCGTGTTTATATACACGACACATCCTGCCATGAATAGTCCTGTAAGAGCCACCGGTAATATTTTGGACCTGTTCTTATGAAATACAACCAGTAGTAAACCTGATATAATAATTAAAGCAAGGTTCTTCTCGAAAAAGAATGATTTATCGGGAACTCCTATAATATCCGGTATCTTTGTAAGCAGATATAGAATAACACAAATGATAAGTGTAGAAATTACTTGATGAGGTATCGGTTTCTTAACAACAGATTTGAGCTTCTTATACTCAAGTCTCGCTCTCCAATAGCGGATTAAATCTGTCTCCTCCACCCCATCTATATACTCATAGAAATCCTTCTTAAAAGCTTTTTCATCAGTTCTGAAAACTTCTTCCAGCTTCGAGGGGTTGTTACCCCATTCTTTAAATCTATTCTCTAACATGGTTCCTCCTTAGGAGATATGTTTAGAGTTTTAAAGATTAAAATGAGTGTGTCAATGAAAATGATGTTGACCGGAACACTTTCCTACAATCCTCTACTCCCATGACAAACAAATCACGTTCAGTAATATTTATCCTGCTGTCATCATTGTCCTTTGCATTGATGTCGGTATTTGTAAAGCTTCTTCCTGGGATTCCCGTGCTAGAGAAGGTATTCTTCCGAAATCTTGTGAGTTTAATCGTAACATTCTTTATGTTTAGAAAGGCATCCGGTAGCTTTAAAGGGAATCCTGAGAACCGGAAGTTCCTTATCCTGCGATCATTATTAGGTTTAACAGGTGTATTCCTCTATTTCTACGCTATTAACAACCTTTACCTCGCTGACTCGGCAATGCTAAACAAGCTATCCCCATTCTTTGTCACTTTGTTTGCTTTTCTTTTCTTGAGCGAGAAGATATACAAACAGCAGGTAGTGGCATTGGTTGTAGTGTTCCTCTCTGCACTTTTGATTATAAAGCCTAAGTTTGACTTATCGGTTTTACCTTCGTTATCAGGTTTTCTCTCAGCAATATGTGCCGGTGCTGCATACACAACTGTAAGATATCTTGGAACAAAGGGAGAGAAACCTAAGACTATTGTTTTCTACTTCTCATTGATTTCAGTACTTGCATTGTTACCTGCAATGTTCTTTGTATTTGTTAAACCTACATGGTTAGAGCTTTTATCTCTCATAGCAATTGGAGTCTTCGCAGCAGGCGGACAGTTTGGATTAACCTATGCCTATAAATACGCAAAAGCTTCAGAAGTCTCAATCTATAACTATACTAACATTGTATTTGCTGCAATTCTTGGTTTATCAATCTGGAAAGAGATTCCTGATACTATGAGCCTAATCGGCTCAGTGCTGATTATAATAACTTCGATCTATATCTTTAGGTTCAATAACAGAAAGTCATTATCAGAGTGATTAAAAACAATTAAGGGATTTTGTCAGAAGGGAGTTTACGATATAAAACGGACTCCCTTGATTGTTCAGTACGAACTTAATTCAGAAGCAGTCACCATTACGAACGATAGTGAGTTCGGGGAAATGCGTAAATTGGCCACTAACTCAAGTTGAACCTGACAGCCTTCGCTTGGCGTCGTACTCACAAGTTCGCATGGACGCGAGCTTGGTAATTGGACTACAAAGTTTGAACTGCCTTAAGCACTCCACCGGGTTTTAGTTCACTGATAATAGCATCAAGACCACCGGAAATCATCAAAACATTCTCGAACCCCGCAGTTCTTAGATAAAGGTATGCCATAGCAATTCTAACGCCGGATGAGCAGAACAGACCTACTATCTTATCCTTTGGTATCTCACCAAGCCTTTTAGGAAGCTCATTTAGAGGAATTCTTAGTACAGTTTGGTGGTATTTAAGGTTTAAACTAATCGTTTCAATCTCTTCATTGGTGCGTATATCAAGAAATATTGCGTCTTTTTCTGCAATGAACTGTTGCGGTGACACTCTATATGTACCTGAACCGAGAAATTCAAGTGTTAATGATTCCATTACTTTGTTAAGTTCTTCCATTATCATCTCCATTTAGGTTATTTCATTTTATCAGTTTTGTCCTATCCATATTGTCAATATAAAAACCACCCACACTTTTCATCTTCACTGCACTATCATAATAATGGTTCTTTAACCTAGAACATCCTGTCCATTTCCAATCAGTCACTTGTCTATTTTTCCCAGTGAGGCCCAAGAGACTCCCTTGAATCAGAGTACCTTCAATTGGGAATTATGATAGTGCAGTGATAGAGAATTGAGGATGAAAAAAGCACATCTAATTGTCCTAACATTTCTTACTTCAATATTTTCACTACGGCAATTAAAGCATCCCTTTTCTTGTCAGGATTAACAAACCTATATAGGCAATTACTAAGGTTGGGATTAACATCAGGCAGATCTGTCCGAACTCTTGTAGCTGGGACAACTAGTTTGGAGTCATAAATCATCAAAACATCTATTCTTAGAGGATAACCTCTATCAAGCAAGGTATGCTCATAAAAATGATATATTATATCACCAAATTCAGAATCTACTATGTTATCTTTTGGGACAATAACCTTTCCATTCTCAATTTTAAGTCTTCCGGCATGAATGTCGAAATCATAATCAGCAAACTCAGCTTGACATACTTGCTTTCGATTGGGATCATAATGATCTGTTCCGAGTTCAGTAATCTTTGATACTAAGTTATCAAGAGATAAACCGTCATGATCATATGAGCTTATTGCTCTAAGAATATACTCCCCATCATCTAGGTTCTGAGCAATTACGTTATCTACAATATTACCAAGTTTTGCATAATCAGGTTTTGATTCAATATTGTACTCCGGTAAACTCATTTCAATCAGCTTCATAATTACACCAGCACATCCATATAGTGTTTAATCAAAGTTTTAACATCCTTTCCCCACTTCTCAAACTCCAGTCCGAAGATAGTATATTGCCACATTGGGATTAGTAGCATGCACGCAACATGTTTTTGGTAATCCTTCCAGCATTGCTCAAATGTATAACCTGAAACACCTTGCTCCAATAGTGAATCATGATAAGTTTCGACTATCAATTTATGCTCCTTAGCTCCAAATTCATTTGGAAATGATACTCTTGTTAAATGAGCTAAATCAGCTACTCCTATACCTTCGTTCCAAAACTGAAAATCTGTTAGTAATGCATTATGATTAATCTTGTTAAACAAGAAGTTATGGATATGTGAGTCTCCATGTATTAATGTAATGTTTTCCTCTTCAGACAATCTGCTAAGTCTTTCTCTCATCAAATCATTAGAAATTGTTAGCACATCAGAGTAAATACTTAAAAATCTGTGATCTAAATGATTCTTTACATACTTCTCGAACTTCTTAAAAGCAGAATCAAGATTATTTCTATGTTCTTGCACTTTCTTAGATACTTGCTCTTCCACTAACTCATCAGCTGTATATCTCTTATTCCAGAATTTTCCATGTAACTCTGCTAAACACTTAGCTGCACTTAGCCAATAACATAGGCATTTAGATCTGAGCTCAGAACTATAATCTGCTGATAGGTCTTTTAAAAGAAGACAAGTCATACTTTTATCTTCGGAGACATATGTATCATAGCAAGTTGCAACCGGCAAGGAAAGAGTCTTCCTCTCCAGATTGTAGAACTCTATTTCTCTAATACAATGGTTTAAGTAGTTTCTGTTAGAATCGTTTGCTTTAAAATGTTTTAGCAAAAGCTTTTCATGCACCGTCTCATTTTCAGGCTTTAGTATCTCAACGTCAAGAAAGATCAGATTCGCAGTATTTGTCTTTATAGTCTCCTTCACTTCAAGATTAACAATTTTGTCCCTCTGACTAAGACAAAGCCTATTATGTAAGTACTCATGTTCAGAAGTGAGATCTCCCGCTATAAGTTTGTTATAGAAATTATGTAGCATTTTTACTCCCAATTAATACCATAAAAGCATGCGCATGCTTAATATGTCAATATAATTTAGATCACTTATTCCAACTAACTTATAGAATATCAATAGTCCACTAAAAAGGATATAATCACTCCAATCCTAAACAGTACTCTCTCATTCCCTCTCTTCTCTCAGCAGTAACAAATGCCTTCAACTAAATTCTAAATTATTAATAAATTGTTTACTCCCTGGTATTTAACCCAAGGGTTACCCAAGTGTTTCCCAAGGGTTTCACAGGGGTCTTTCAAGGATTACTGCAGGGCAATGAGGGGGAATAAGGGTAAAAGTTGAAAATATAACATCTTGTAGGTGGAGAAAATGGGATTAAGTTTTAAAATAGGTCTAATTCTTGAAAGTCATCTATTAGATAATCTGGATTGCACTCAGCAAGCTCTTCACGTGTATTTGAGCCGGTAGTAATGGAGATTACTTTAGCTCCAAGGTGTCTTGCTGTCTTTATATCAAGAATAGTATCACCGATGAGGAAGATATTCTCAAATTCATGACCGAAATGCTTGATTGAATTATCTACAGCTTTATCAGCAATTTCAAAGCGTTTGAGCCCATCTTCACCGAAACCACCTGTAGGGAAATACTGCCAAACTCCTAGTTTTGTAAGCTTATATTTTGCACCAATACTCAGCTCTCCGGTTATTAACGCTAAGGGGTAACCAGCATCCGCAAGCTTTGTAACAAACTCAACCGCTGTGCTATTCTCTCTCCAGACATCGGTGGATTTGTATGCTTCGAGCTGTTTCATATATAATGTCATGAACTTATTCCAAAGCTTATCTGTATATTCCAACCCTCGCTTTTCAAGTATTTCCATGAGGACATCTACATCTGATCTTGCTGAAGTATTAACACCCTCAAGGCTATTCTCGATACTTAAAAGCTCGTTTACTGCATATTCATATGGCAGATCAGTTCTGCTATCTCTCTTAATCAATGTTCCGTTCACATCGAAAAGTATTAATGGTTTCATGTTCGTTTCCTTCTATTCCTTTGGACTGCATATACTATGTAAATGCAACTGCCACGCGACTTTGAGAGCATCAACTAAATAAAAATATGCCACTAAACTATGTGTGACAAGACAAACCGACGCAGTCGGTTAATTCCATATTTAAAAGTCATCTTCAACATGAATTCTGTCAATGGGATAGTTGTTCATTATCTTATGAGTGTCGTTTTCAAGTTCTCTTATTCTGTAGAAATAACTCCCATACTCCCAATCTTCCGGGTATTCAACATATCCATGTTTTACAGGGTTATTCCAAATATAGTTTAGACGACAATAATATGACCTTTCGTATGTTATACAGGTATCCCAATAGTTATGGAAATATTGTCTTTCTATCTTTTTGACACCATGTTTAGAAAGCCAATTGGCAGAAAATCGAGTGATGTTATGCATTAATTCTGGAAGATTAGTAGCGTCCTCTGGAGCTGTCATCATTAAGTGTAGATGATTATCTAAAATGACCCAATCTTCTAATATCCAATTGAAGTGGTTGATTGTTTTCACGAGATAATGCAAAATAGCATCTTTGGCTTCTTTAGTTCCAAGATATTTATACCTTCCTAAGGTTGAAGTTGTGATAAAGTATTTTGTGTCTGCAAGAAAAAGGTGCGGGGGATTATGCTTATACTCTTTATACATATTACATCCTTACTTGAACTTATTACAAATTAACTAAGTACCACATGAAAAACCGACACAGTCGGTTAATTCCATATTCCTTTGGACTGCATTTACTGTGTAGATGCAACTACCACGCGACTTTGAGAGCATCAACTAAACAAAAATGAGCCACTAAACTAAGTGCCACATGACAAACCGACACAGTCGGTTAATTCCATATTCCTTTGGACTGCATATACTGTGTAGATGCAACTGCCACGCGACATTAAAAAAGCATAACTAAACTATTATCAGCTACTCAACGAAATGTGACACGACAAACCGACATAGTCGGTTAATTCCATATTCCTTTGGACTGCATATACTGTGTAGATGCAACTGCCACGCGACATTAAAAAAGCATAACTAAACTATTATCAGCTACTCAACGAAATGTGACACGACAAACCGACATAGTCGGTTAATTCCATAAATCCATATTTAATCCAAGCTTATCCTAACAAACAACCTCTCTCCCGGAGTCAAGTGCTTCATAGCTTCATTGTGGTCAATAAAGCCAATCTTAATCTTAGTATAAGTATTAACCGTTTCAGAAGTTGCACTCAATGATTTCACTTTCTCCATAACAGGTGAGATTGAGAATACAACACCGGCAATCTTCTCTTTATTGTTAGAGTAGATGGTAACTTTGTTGCCTTCTTTAAGTTCACGATTGGAGTATGAACTCCCATAAGCAGTAAGCCAGACATCGCTTATATCAGAGATTTCGGCAATTACATCACCATTCTTTACTCGTTCACCCGGGCGATTGCGTAAACCTGTTACCACTCCATCTAAGGGTGATAGAATAGTCAGATTCTCAATATCATGCTCTAGATCAGCAATGTCCACTCTAATCTTGTCTAACTCTATTAAGTTCTTAGAAGCAAGTATAGCCGTATTTGAATTGATTATGTCTCGTTGTGCTTTCTGCATCTTCAAAACAGTTTTACTAGCTTCAAGCTCTTTTGTTATCATTGACGATTCAGCTTGCCAGTTGGCGTATTTGTTTATAATGGAAAGATACTCTTTAGCTTTCAGGTCATATTCAGTTTGGGAGATTTTACCTTCTTCATAGAGTTTCTTAATGGAATTGTATTTTTTGATTGCACTTTGGTTATCAAGGGTTTGAATATCAAGCTCTTGATAAAGCTTGTTTAGTTTATACTCAGCTTTCTGAATATCTTCAAAAGTTTCAAGAATATCCTTCTCTATCTTGAAAAGCTCAAGTTTTAAAATATCTCCATCTTCTGCTGACTTAACAAGCTTATTATAATTATCATACTCACTTCTGAGAGCTTTGAGCTTTTCTGTAAGTCGTGGATTCTCAAGCTTTGCAATTGCTTGTCCTTTCTTAACTTCCTGCATCGAGGCAACAAAATAGTTAGCAATCGTGCCGGAAACTTCTGTACTCACAAACACTTTATTGCTTCTAACAACTGCCGGTAGCTTCTGAGAATTGGAATCTATGAAATATGATACAATAATTGTTCCTGTTATCACCAAAAGTGTAAGTACAAATATAACTTTTATCTTTTGCTTCTTCATTCTCTCCCCTCATCAAATCGGTTCATGATATATATTGTCTTAAAGAGATTCATTCTACTAACATTATAATTGATTTCTGCTTTAGAAGCTGAAATAATCTCCTCCTGGAGTCTATCTTCCGGAGCAGCACCAAGAAGTTCCGGGTTCTCATTAAACATAGCTCTAACACCATTTAGCTGTTCTTGCGAAAGTTCGTGGATTCGCTCTTTACGGGTAACTGAGGTGCTGTTACTTAATAATGCAGTTTTTAGTTCTATAACAAACTCGTTTAAATCAAGTTGAAGCTCATTTTTTCGATACCTCAATTCTTGTTTAAACGATTTCAGCATTCTATTCTTACCTCGAATATTGGAAAACAGATTCAAAGGTATTGATAGTTCCAGTTCTGCTTCAGGATAGACTTCTGATTGGACACGGGTAAGTTCATCAACATCTCCATCTTCTGTGGTCACCCAATCCTGATCAATATCTCGCTGATTATATGAGACTGACAGATTCACTTCCGGTAAGAATGCGAAAAGAGTATGAAGCTTGATTGAGTTACTAATTCTCTCCATCTTCCTCTCAACACTATTAAGTAAATCGATACTGTAACTAGTAAAACTCAAAGTATCGGCTTGCGGTTGAGTAAGCATGTATTGATTAAAAACTTGCCTAAACTCTTCTAATCTTTCGCCATAATTCGCTTCGTACTTCTTAATTTCACTCTGTGAGTAGTATACTCTATCTTCAAGTTTATCTATCGCTTTCAGATTCTTTAGTAGCTTATTGGGGCTTACAATGTTCTGCTTCTCATATTCATCAAGGATAACATTTTCGGCATGCAACATGCCTAGCTCTTCTTTATATAAAGTAAGTTTCTCGCTTATCTCATACCATTCGATCATATCCTCAAGTATATCATTCATACTCTTCAAACGGACATTTAGCAAGCTCTGTTGATAGCGGAATTTGTTGATCTTATAACTAATGGCATCTTCAGTAGCATCAAAGTCTTTAGGAAAGAATTGCTTAGTATACTCAACCTTCAGCGTTCATCCTCTTCATTAATCTCTGTATCTTCGACAGATGATTTAGTAATACTACGCTCAATCTCGTTATCATTCTTACTGTAACTAAGACTCAGCTCCCCAAACTCCGATGATGAATCAATATCATGCGAAGCTTTCTCCTGATGTAATCTATATACTGCTTCCTGGTAATCACTATTCTTCAAGAGCATCTCAGACATAAAATCATCAAGTGTCTGTGCTCTTAAAGAAAAGCTTATGTAGAGGATAAGTACTATCAGATATAGTCTATTCTTTACTCTCATCAACTACTTCCTCAACATCTTGTGTCTCAAGGCTTTTCTTTAGTGCTTTTTGTTCTTTCTCTCGGTTTTTGATGAAATATATTACAGTTAAGACAAAACAAATGAAAGCAGTACCAATAATTGCTGTATAGTACTGGCTCAATCCACAGGACATACCGATGATAATTGCATAGAACACTTTAATCGTATTCATTGGATCTTTCACAACCGTACGGAACCTAATCAAGCTGAGTGCACCGGCAAGACCAAAAGCTCTCACCAAGTTATCTGCAACAACTATCCAGATAAAGGCACCACCAATTGAAAGAAGAAGAAGAGTGTATTGTATACTTTTCATCTCCAACTTAAGTACTTTCTTATCTTTTTCTTTAGCAAAACTTCCGCTATACACATAGGTCAGTCGATAGACATAAGCATAGATAAGACCAAGTATCATTGCCATTGTAAGATTGAGAAGAATCTGTAGTGGGGATTGACTTATTCCTCCGCTAGCACTGTTCTGAATTACCTCAAATAGTTCCTGCATATTTGTTACCTCACTTCAATATCGTCACTAAGTTTAAGATATGATTTCATAAGGTCAAATGATTCTTTTATCACTTCCGGCATCTCATCTATCTCGAAGTCGTCATTTGAGAAATTATACTTTCCTCTTTGAGGGAAATAAAGTGAGTTCATCCCGGTCGCAAACTTGGAGAAACGGTTTTGCTTTAGAAGAGATAGTCTGTTCACCATCTTCTTATACCATTTTGGTGTCTTACCGATTACCTTTGATTCTAAGACATAAGTGTCTAATTTCTCTTCGCAAGGTTTACCTATAAGTCTCGTATGAGTAATATTCCGATCTATTGTAAGTCTGTTCTTTTTAGATTTCTTTTGAAATGCAATTCTCTCATAACTTGTTTTCATAACAGGTACAAACTGGTTCATTTCAATAAGTATTGCAATCAACTTATAGGTCTTTTGTGCTCCCACAAAGCCTTTGTTTGCTTCTTTGATAGCAGGTTTTATCTTCTCACCTTTCAGGAAATCATCTAAGCATTCCGCCGGTAATATAAAGCGTTTTTTTCTTGAAATGCCATTATGCTTTACTTTCAGTTCTACCAGATATTTATTATCAAAGACACCGTCATGGCCATATCGTCTGAGTCTGATTTTGAATCTGAAGCTGCGCCCATTCAAGTACTCCTTAAATAGCATAAGTTCTTTAGTATCAAGATAAATAGTCTCTAGTTCTGTATAAGGATTAACCCCATCAAATATATGAATTGGAAGCTTCTCTTTAATTGAATCCACAACCTGTTCGAAAGTATTTTCTAAGATTATGTATTTACGTTCCTTACGTTTAAATGTTAGATTATCTGACATAATTCTCTCGCTTATAGTTAGTGTGTGTTGTTTGTTTATCGGCTCCGATTATTCTTACTCATTCTATGACAACATCGGTAAAAATATCCTGCACATAATTAAAGATATATTAACTTTTCTGCAAGATATATATAAATTCGTTGCCTTCAACTGGCATACTAAAAGCATATCTAACCACGGGTTGACCACAGGTAAACCGCGGGTTAACCACAGCTCCCGTCGTTTAGGCCTGGTTTACCCGTGGATCATCCGTGGTTAGATATCTCATTGAAGCTGGATTGAGCACTATTATGTTGACATATACAAACTGCCTATCAATATCAAAACATGAAAACAACGGAAAAGATCTGCCCTAAGAATCGGAAAGAATGGCGAGAATGGTTAAAACAAAACCATCAGACAAAAGATGCTATATGGATTGTAGTTTACAAGCAAAGTTCAGCAACCCCAACAATCACTTGGAGTGATGCTGTAGATGAAGCCCTTTGCTTTGGCTGGATTGATAGTACAAAGAAATCAATAGATAAAGACAGATATATGCAATATTATTCTAAACGCAAGCCTAACAGCACTTGGTCTAAAGTGAATAAGAATAAGGTCCAAACACTTGTTAAAGCAAATCTAATGACAAATGCAGGATTAAACGTAATTGAGCTTGCTAAAGAGAACGGTTCCTGGACAATACTTGATTCAGTAGAAGCATTGCAGATACCGGATGAACTCGAACAAGCTTTTAAATCCCACCCCGGTTCAAAGACCTATTATAATTCCCTATCAAAGTCATTGAAGAGAGGTCTGTTGGCTTGGATAGCTATGGCTAAGCGCCCTGCAACTAAAACGAAGAGGATACGGAAGATTGTTGAAAACTTGAAGGAGAAAGTATTACCCAAAAATTTTCGATAATCTGTATTCAAGATTAGGACACTGACTACGGTTAGTGTCTCTTTTGTTCATGGAGTTAACCGACTATGTCGGTTTGCCTTGCGGTGCCTAGTTTAGTGGCTCATTTTAGTTGAGTGAATGCTTTCAGCGTCATGTGGCTGTTGCATTTACATAGTAAATGCAATCCAAAGAATATGGATTTAACCGGTTCTAAACAATAGGTTACAGGAATTGGGTCTTAACAAAATTATCGAAAGTCGCTTTATATTTATCGCTTACCGGATATATTTAGTGCCAAATATGATTCTATATTTTTCGATAAGTCTTACATTCTGGAGGTTCACAATATAAGATTTATGAGTACGCATGAATCTGTCGGTTGGTAGTTTGGCTTCAACAGCCTTCAGAGTTGCATGGAAAACGACTGCTTCCTTTGAGGATTTCACATAGAGCTTAATATAGTCCTTCAATCCCTCAAAATAGAGGATATCTTTGTATTCAAAGCGTCTGATTTGGAAGTCAGACTTAACGAATAGGAATTCTTTATCAAGTTTTAAGGGTATTTCAGAGTTACTTTCATTACTATCACTTTGCTCATCGAAATAGCGTTTTGCCCGATTGGCTGATTTCAAGAAAACTTCATAGCTAATCGGCTTGAGGAGGTAATCAAGAGCTTCGACTTTGAACCCATCCAGAGCATACTTTTCATAAGCAGTTGTAAAGATAACTTTGTACTTTCGATCAAGTACTTTAGCGAATTTAATCCCAGTCAAATCCGGCATCTGAATATCCATAAACAGAAGTTGTACCGGATTTTCTTCTAAGAATTCCATTGCATCAATAGGATTATCAAATTCACCCTTCAGCTCAAGAAAGGGGGTTTTCTTTATATGTCCGGCTATCAATCCAAGAGCTAACGGCTCATCATCAATGGCAATACAGGTTATTTTATTCATGATTTCACCTCATAGGGTATCTTCATAGTTACAAAGTATTCATTCTTGTCCTCGTTAATAATCAATCGCTCCTCATTACCATAAAGAATATTGAGCCTTTTCCTGATATTGGTAATTCCTACCCCACCCTGATTATTGGTTTGCTTATCTTGAGCTGCCGGGATACTGTTTTTACAACTGAAATGAACAGTATCCTCAGTCGTGTGTAGTTTTATCTCAATGAACGAATCACTTCTATAACTAATCCCGTGTTTAAAAGCATTTTCAATGAAGGATATGAAGAGTAAGGGAGGTATGTTTGCACCACTGTTTTCATCGCTAATATCAACATCAAGCTTTACCTTCTTAGTCAATCTCTGACGCATTAACTCGATATAGTTTCGTGTAAATTCAAACTCCTTGCTGACGGGCACATAGGGGCTGTTAGACTCATAGATAAGATAACGCATGAGCCCTGAAAGTTTCTCAATACCCTGCTGGGCTTTGGTGCCATCTATATCTATTAAAGCATAGATATTGTTGAGAGAGTTAAAAAAGAAATGAGGATTAATTTGATTCTTTAAAAAAGCGAGCTCATTCTCAACATTAGCCTTCTCAAGCTTCTGCTGTTTTTCCTTATCTTTCCTCTGCTTTTGAAGAATGCTCATTCCGGTACTAAAACCAAAAACTAAGACTAGGAATAGTAAATCGTCCATAATTCTTGGATGTAAACCCAAGATACGTTTCTCTTCAGTTATTTCATTAACTTCATTGGTTGTGTTCATCTCACGGCGAGGTGGTTTATAAATATCGAGTTTCTTCGATATTGATTGAGAGATCCATGTCAAAGAGACGGCAAACATTATCAAGATTAGGAAGAATCTGATCCGTTTGTTCTTGAGAAAGAATTGGGGTACAATGAACAGATAATTACCATAAAATGCTATAATCAAAAAGAATAGTTGATAATAATATCTGTATGTCCAGGTTCTAATTCTCTCATCGGACTCATCGAACAAAAACATTGGCATAATCGCTATGAGCAATACTCCGATTATATGGGGTAATACCCGCCAGACTTTCTCTCTATTTATCATAATCACCTCTTCAAGTTTAAACTATCTACTCATGTCTTAAAGCGTCAATAGGATTTAATGCAGATGCTTTTCTTGCAGGATACCAACCAAAGAATATTCCAATAAAAGTGCAGAAGAGAAATGAAATGATTATTGAGTTAGATGTAATCAATATTGGCCATCCCAATACTTTCTCCACTATGTTTGAGGCCACTATTCCAACGAGTACACCTACAATTCCACCCAATATACTTAAGAGCATCGCTTCGCAAAGAAATTGTTGCAAGATGAACTTACTTTTACCACCAATCGCCATTCTAAGTCCGATTTCACGTGTTCTCTCAGTAACAGACATATACATCACATTCATAATACCTATGCCACCAACAACCAATGAGATTGCAGCAATAGAACCTAATAACACAAGCATCATCTCTGATATTGAGGTGAAGTTACTGATCAGCTCTTCTTGAGTTCTTATCTCAAAATCATCATCTTCATCACTTTTAAGTTTATGTGACTTTCTAAGTAAAGTTGTAATCTCAGCACTTGTTTCCTCTATGGCATCTTCTGATTTTGCTGAAATCACAATTGCTCTAAGATGTGTTTGTCTGAATAATCGCTTCATGACTGTAGTGTATGGAGCTAATACCATATCATCTTGATCTTGCCCGAAAGTGTTGTCACCCTTTTCGGCTAATATACCAATGACCTTGAATGGGATATTGTTGAAGCGAATAACTTTTCCTATAGGGTCTTCATTCTCTGCAAAGACATTCTCTACTATTGTCTGCCCAATAAGGCATACTTTTGAAGCACTCTTTATCTCCTTTGCTGTGTACATTCGCCCTGATTCAACTGTAAACTTCTTTATAAAATAGTAGTCCTCATCACCACTATATATTGAAGTAGGCCAATTGTTCGAGCCATACACTATCTGTCCCTGACCATCAAGTTCAGGAGATACTGCATCAATCAACTCACTATGTTCTTGAAGATATGCAACATCCTCTTCAGTTAAGGTCGGTGAACTGGTTCTGCTTTGCTTCACACCACCTACAACCTGATGTGCAGGCATAACATTTATTAGGTTAGTACCCATGGAAGATATTGTATCTTTGATGTTTTGATTAGAGCCATACCCTATTGCTAACATTGCAATAACAGCTGCAACACCAATTACAATACCTAAGATTGTCAGGATGGAACGTGTCTTGTTCCGTTTAATAGCTGTAATCGCTATCATAATTATATTTGTTAGTTTCATTTTATCCCACCTGATATTCGTTAGTTACTTTGTTATAGTCAGCGAGAACATCCATCACATTACGCATTTCATAATTGACATTGTCCTCGATAATCACACCATCTCTAAAGACAACATTCCGCTTAGTAAAAGAGGCAATATCCGGTTCATGTGTAACAAAGCAGATAGTCATACCATTTTCATTCAGTTCCTGAAAGAGAGCCATAATCTCGTATGATGTCTTTGTATCTAAATTACCGGTTGCTTCATCTGCGAATATAACAATCGGATTATTTACAATAGAACGGGCAATTGCTACTCTTTGTTGTTGACCGCCTGACATTTGGTTTGACAGATGCTTCATCCTATCCTTCAAGCCTACAGCTATTAATGCTTGCTCTGCTCGTTCTCTACGCTCTACTTTGCTTATCTTTGGATTATAAAGTAATGGTAGTTGTACATTGTCTATAGCTGATGTTTTAGGCAACAGGTTATATGATTGAAAAACAAATCCCAGTTTCAGATTTCTGATTTCAGCCAAACGGTTTTTTCTCAATGATTTCACATTTATGCCATCGAGAAAATACTCTCCACTTGTTGGTAAATCCAAGCATCCAAGTATGTTCAACATTGTTGATTTACCTGAGCCACTTGAACCCATGATTGCAACAAAATCACCTTCCGGCACTGACAGGCTTATTCCATTCAAAGCTTTGATAGTTTCGTCACCTAAAGTATAGTGCTTATGCATATTCTCTATTCTTATTATTTCTTTGATATTCATGCTACTCTCCTTAATTCTGTGGTGGAGGACCCTGCGGACCACCATTCCCTGAACCTCGTTTTCTTTCCTGAACAAATGGACTCTTCGCATCGTTGCTCTCTTTCTTCGTCTTAGTACCGGATACACTACTTAAAACTACGAGCACTTCACTATTCTCCTCTATTCCTGATAATACTTCTACATTTGAGCCATCTGCAATACCTGTTTCTATCTCTACAGGTCTGATATCATTATTTGTCTTCACCCACACAATCTTATGAGAATCATCCATTTCTGGGGGATTTCCTTGATTTCTATCACCATCCGGTATTCTATTAGGTCTTAGAGATTTATTTGCTTCAAATTGGCTCATATAACTATGTAAAACATCAGGGCTTGGTTCAAAACTTGTTGCTTTTTCTGATATAACAAGTACATCATTTGCCTCTTCAACATAAGTAGTAATACTTGCAGTAAGGCCGGGTTTAAGCTTAAGTTCGGGATTAGAGACTTTTATAATCACAGGATATGTAATCACATTAGATGCTGAAGTTGGTTGCAACCTAACTTCAGATATAACACCATCAAATGTTTCATCCGGAAAAGCATCAACTGTGAACTCGACTCTTTGTCCTTCTTCTACCATGCCAATATCAGCTTCATCAATATTGGCTTCCACTTGCATGGTTGTAAGGTCATTCACAATTGTAAAAAGCTCCGGTGTACTCATGCTTGCAGCTACTGTTTGTCCCTCTTCCACAGCACAATTGAGAACTACTCCATCTATCGGAGAGTAGATTGTCGCATATGATAAATCTTGTTCTGCTCGCTTCTGGTTAGCTTTAGCAGACTTAAGATTTGCTTCACTTTTTTTATAAGTGTATTCAGCTAAATCATAATCACTTTGAGAAAGGAATCCCTTATTATATAGCTCCTGCATCCTTTCATAGTTTGACTTCTGATAGTTGTACTCGGCTTCTGAGTTATCTACATCCGCTTCAGCATTCTCCAAACTGTATTGAAGGGTTGATTTATCAAGCTCAGCAATTAGCTGTCCTTTCCTTACATTTGAATTGAAATCCACATACAACTTCTGAATCACCCCCGATACTTGTGTACCAACAACTACTGTATCGGTTGCCTGAAGCGTTCCGGTTGCTGTTATTGTATTACTAACTGAACCCTTTTCTACTTTCACAGTTTCAATTGTGAAACCACTCTCACTCTTTGAACTGAACAGATATGTTGCAACTGAAGCAACTATTAGGACTATGATCATCACTACTACTGATTTCTTTGTAAACTTAATCTTTTTCATGGTTTCTCCCTTAAAATGTTATTGATTCACCTTTGTAGAAACTTAAGATTCTGCTTTGCAGTAAGACACTGTATTTCGCTTGATTTAAGCTGTTCTCTGCATTAACATAGTTATTCTTTGCTGTTTGATAATCTACTGAATTAATCATCCCTTGTTCAAACATCTCATCTGCGAGTTTGTATGCTTCTTGCTCAGCGTTGAATTGATCTAATGAGGCTTGATAGTTCATATATGCTGTCTCAAGATCAGTACAAACTTGCTCAACACTCTTTCGAAGGTTATTCTTTAAATCGATCAACTCAAGCTGTGTGTTTTTAGCTTGTATAGATGCCTGAGTTACCTGGTTTTTGACCTTTAAGTTCTGGAAGATAGGGATTGAAAGCCTGAGGCCTACTGATGTTTTGAACTGATTCTCCATCTGTTCGGCAAAATCTACACTATCCAATGCATCTGAATAACTTGATTCCAGACTTCCATTGAGAGTCAGACTTGGCAGATAATCTGCCTTAGCTATCTTAACTTCCATTTGTGCACTTTCAGCATTTAATTCAGCAGTCTTAAGTTCAGGTCTAACTCCCAAAGCTGTTTCATAGATAAGATTTGAATCTACATCAATTTGGTTATTCAACAGTGTGTTTAAATCCGGTTCTATAATCTCGAAAGTATCCCTAAGTGGCATGTTCATTGTCTGCATTAGGGAAACTGTGTTAATTCTAAATGTGCTCATTGCAGCAATCATAGTTGCTCTATCAGATGCATACTGCGATTTGATATTCAAGTAGTCTGAATTGGAGATAATCCCTGCTTCCTTCCTCGCTTCAGAAAGTTCTACTTGCTCTTCAGATGATTTGAGTTGGGTTTCGCTATTTGTTAATCTCTCTTTAGCTATCAGGACATTGATATATGCTTTCAAAACATCTAAGCTAAGCAAATCTTGTTCAAAATGTGTTTCTTGCTCAGTTGCAGAAAGCTCCACCTTGCTTTGGCGGATTGTGTTTATCAGCTTTAACCCATTGAAAAGCGTTAGACTCGAGCTCAAGGCAAGGTTTGTATTGGAGTTATCACTACCATCCCAATAACCACCTGATGTTGAATCAACATAGTTTTCATCTGTACTATAAGATTGATTAACTGACGCAGACAGATTGGGTAGCAGCGCAGCCTTTGACTGTTCTAAATTAGCCTGTTTACTTTCAAGGGAGTTGTTAACTCTACTCATAGTCGTACTATGTTCCCAAGCAAAGTCAATACATTGTTCAAGTGAATATGCTGTCGATTCTGCAATCAAGTTTGATGACAATATTACCAGAACAAGTAAGAAGAATCCATTCATTGCTCCATATCTTTTCATAAAACTTCCTCTTTCATTCATTTCTGGTTACAACATATACTATTTAAACTTCGATTTCAAATTAGTTAGATGTATCTTGGTATCTTTTCGACGAATGGGATTATTACTTCGATAAGTTGGTGGCTTTTTTGGGTTGTGTTCTAGCTTTATCCAAGCCTCTTGAATCACTAAGTCCGTTACTCTATGTTTAGATCATTCTCACGTCATACTATCACTACAAGGTGACAAGTTAAGTCAATTTCATAGTGACAATTAATAGACTTAAACTCACTTCCATACCGAGTACGTAAATTACGTTTATCAACTATAGTGATACAATATTTCGGTGGAAGCCTTGTTCCTGTAGATCGTATGGACTAGAGCTGAAATATATACTAAACAGTCAAACTAATCACAACTTTTGATTGACACTAAAAACACCCATTCCTAAACTTAATGAAGAGGAAGTAACATGATAGTATCACTGTATATATTAATAACTGGACTTATTCTTGTCATTGCCGGAGCATTAATGCTGATATTCCTACAAGTTAACGGTCCATTGGGAATAATACTAATAGCTATTGGATTATTGATAATGATACGAGGTATTGGCAAGAAAGATGATAAGCAATAATATTTCTATGAAATAATCTTTGTACAGTGTACAATATGGAATAGATTGTAAACATAAATATTGAAGGGAGCGTTATGAAGCAAATAATCCTGAAACAAGCGATGATGAACAGAGTTCTCTATTCCCTTGTTCCGATTATAGTTATGGCTGTATACCTGTTTGGATGGAAGATTCTGGCAGTTTTGGCTGTAACAAACGGTATTGGATTTCTAACTGAGTATTTGTTTATTAGAAAGAAGAAAATGGGTAAAGTTTCTATGGCTGTGTTCGTCACCGGAACTTTACTGGGACTTATTTTACCTCCTGCAATTCCATTATGGATAGCAGCTGTTGCAGCGGCATTTGGTGTTGCATTCGGTAAAATGGTATTTGGTGGTTTTGGACTTAACATTTTTAATCCAGCAATTGTTGGAAGAGCATTCGTTTATATCTCTTTCCCAAAGCAGTTAGCAACGACATGGAATAGCATTTACACAGGATTCCCGGGTGGCTTTGCTCACTTTAATCCTGCTCCTGAATTGACTACTTCTGCTACCATGCTGGCTCAATATAGAAATACAGGTGATTTTGGATACTCTTTGTGGAACAGCTTTGCAGGTTTCATACCGGGTAGTATAGGTGAAACCAGTACACTTCTAATTTTAGCAGCAGCGATATATCTTATAGTTACCAAGACTGCTAAATGGCAGGCAATGGTATCTACGTTGATTGGATTCATTGTTACCACTGCTATTTTTTACCCGGTCTCACAACTGCCATACTTCTTAGCAGGTGCCGGTCTTATGTTTGGAACTGTTTTTATGTCTACTGATCCAGTATCTCAACCTAAGAACTCTAAAGCTCTATGGATTTACGGTATAATGATAGGTTTTTTAACTGTCTTTATAAGACGTTTCTCTCTTTTTGCAGAAGGTTTTATGTTTGCAATCCTCTTAGCAAACTGTTTCATGCCTTTGATTGATTACTTCTTCCTAGAAGCTGAGAAAAAGAAGAAATTAAAAGCGAAGGCGGTGTAGGATGTCTAAAGAAAAGAAAACATTCTCTGAGACCAACATCTACCCTATCTTCTTCATGGTGCTTTTGACTGTAATCTTTATCGGATTATTATCGTTTATATATCACATAAACCTAGATAGAATAAAAGGTAATGAGTTAAGCCAGTATCAGACAACGCTGACCGGATTGTTTAGAGATAAGATTCCTTCTAAAGGTCCTGCTTCAACAGTATATGAGATGTTCTTCACTGAGATTAAGACTGATGCTAGAACATATTATGAAGTAAAAAAAGATAATCAACTTGTCGGTTATGCTTTTGTGATAAATGGACAAGGATTATGGGGTTCAATGAAAGCACTTATTGCATTAACTCCTGATTATGAACAGATAATTAACCTTGATGTTTACCAGCATCTTGAAACTCCTGGCTTAGGTGGTCGTATCGATGAAGAATGGTTTAAAACACAGTTCACTGATAAGGCAATCATCATTAATGGAACCCCAATTGAATATGTCTTGATTCCTGAGGGTTCAGAAGAGGTTGGTGACAACCAAATGATGCAAGTTACCGGTGCTTCAAGAACTAGTGAAGGTGTTAGAAACATGCTTTACAATGAGATTCAAGCAATACTTAATGAGATGAAAGGAGGGACTGAATAATGACAAAAAAACAGATCTTTATGAACAGTGCCTTCACAGATAACTCAATCTGGAAACAAATTCTTGGTATCTGCTCAAGTCTTGCTGTTACTAATCTTATGATGAACAGTCTGATTATGGGACTTGGTGTTATCTTCGCCTTAGTTATGGCAAACTTCACTATCTCCATAATACGAAATTACACCCCTCGAAGTGTACGTATGATGGTGCAAACACTTATTATCGCAGCATATGTGATTATTGTAGATATTGTCTTAAAAGCCTATATGCCTGAGATAAGTAAGAATCTCGGACCATACATTGGTTTAATTATCACTAATTGTATACTTATGGGTAGAGCAGAAGCCTTTGCTGCTAAGAATAGCCCAATCGATTCGATGATTGATGGTTTGGGTGCCGGAATAGGTTATACGCTTGTGCTATTAGCAATTGCAACCGTTAGAGAGTTATTCGGTTTCGGTTCACTGTTTGGTTTTCAGATACTCGGTGACTGGTGGGTAAGCTGGTCGATTATGATTATGGCTCCAAGTGCATTCTTCCTTCTTGCGATTATGATTTGGATTATAAACAACAACTTTTATCTTAAAAAGAAGCAGGGGTAGGTCATGGAAATAAATCCTTTTGTTCTCTTTTTCGCGTCGATTTTCACAAGTAACATACTTCTGAGTAACTTCCTTGGTATGTGTTCATACCTGTCAGTTTCTAAGGAGATTGAATCATCATTTGGTCTTGGTATGGCTGTGTTCTTTGTTTCTACAGTTTCAGCAGCGTTGAACTGGTTGGTTTATCACTATATACTTGTACCATTTGATCTGATATATTTGCAGTACATTGTCTTTATCATTGTTATAGCTGCCTTTGTTCAGCTTACTGAGATAATTATAGAAAGATTCTCACCGGTACTGTACTATTCACTAGGTATATTCTTACCTTTGATTACAGTGAATTGTGCTATTCTGGGTGTATCTTTATTCATGATAATCAGAAACTACAGTTTTATACAATCAGTGCTCTTTGGTGCAGGTTCAGGGCTTGGTTGGATGCTTGCAATCATGATGCTTGCAGGTATCAGACAGAAAGTTAAAGAGAGACTTGTACCGGTTGGCTTACAAGGAGCAGGACTGAGTTTAATTATTACAGGAATTATGGCACTTGCGTTTATCGGGTTCTCCGGTATTGTGAATGTTCAGTAAGGAGTTTATTTTATGTTAATGTTAATACTTAAAGAGATACTCCTTCTTGTTGTAATATTCGGTGTTTTGACTGCTATGATTGTTGTTGCAAAGATGATATTCAGTAATTATGGTAATTGCAAGATAACTATAAATAATAAAAGAGAAGTCACTGTTAAGGGTGGTTCATCACTGCTCAGTAGTCTTGCTGAAAACGATATTTTCGTACCTTCAGCTTGTGGTGGAAGAGGTTCATGCGGAGCATGTAAATGTAAAGTCAGCTCCGGTGGCGGACCGTTACTTCCAACTGAGAAACCGTTTCTTGATAAGAAAGAGTTAGCGGGAAATGTTAGACTATCATGTCAGGTAAAGGTTAAAGAAGATATCAATATCAATATCCCTGAAGAGATTTTTAATGTTCGTAAGTTCAAAGCAGAGATTGAGAAGATTGTCGACTATACTCATGATATAAAGGGTATTACCTTTAAGCTGATATCACCTACCGAGATTGACTTCAAAGCCGGACAATATATGCAACTTATAACTCAGAAATATGCTAAGCAGAAGCAAATTGTTTCCAGGGCATATTCTATCTCATCAAAACCTTCAGAGAAGAATCGTGTACAATTAATCATCAGACGTGTACCTGATGGGATCTGTACAACCTGGGTACATGACCACCTCAAAGAGGGTGATATCGTGGACTTAACAGGACCTTATGGAGATTTCTACATCAGAGATACTAAAGCAGACATTATCTATGTTGCCGGTGGTTCAGGAAAAGCACCTATTAAGAGTATGCTTGAAGATTTCCAGGAGAAGGGAACTGATAGAAGAATGGCTTATTTCTTTGGTGCTGTTAGTAAACGTGATTTATACTTAACTGAGCAGATGGAGAGCTATAAAGATATCTTTGATGATTACACATATTATCCAGTACTGTCTCATCCTCAAGATGGAGATAATTGGGAAGGGCGTACCGGTTTTGTAATGCCTCATTTCAATGAGTATATTAAAGATCCTAAGAATACAGAAGCTTACCTTTGCGGTAGTCCTAGAATGCTCGATGCTGTGTGCAAAGAACTTGAGAAAATGGGTGTACCTAAAGATAAGATCTACTTTGATAGCTTCGCTTAAAGGGGGTTAGAATGAAACAAACTGAAAAAGAATTGCAGATTCAAAAAAGAATGCAACCGGGCACAATCTCTGCTGAAGGTTTTCTTGGTGATGATACCCGTCATGTACATGACATTATCGCAGAAGATGTAAAACACTTGAAGTTCTCGGAATTACCCCTGAAGAGATTGCAGATAAGTTAGAAGAGTTAACCGATATTGCCTACCAAAGTCCGATGGGACCAGTTGAGTATAAGAATTTTACGTTGGAGTATTTATCTTATCGAGGAAAGGTTATCTGCCCGTTTGCTGATCCGGGAGTTTACTCCAAAGCAGTGATTAAGCTTAAGGATAACGAGAAAGCAATTGAGTTCTCCTGGACTCCATTACACATACATATGATTCGAAAACATAATTTCTTTGAAGGGAAAGGCTCGAAGTATAGACTTGAACCTGAACTTTTAGTGAGATGTCTGTTCGCGTAGGGCATGTACCCTGCTTGCCCACAGCTCGATAGAGCTGCCTATTCCCCTCTGTAGAGGGTGCCGTTTTAACGACGGGGTGTTATATCTACCTTCTGAATGGTCCCCAGACCTTCGGAATGGTAGTCTCATCACTAACAATAAATCCATATCGTTTTTCACCATTTGGAAGGTCTGGGGACCATTCCAAAGGTAAAAGCTTCTCTTAACCAACTCTTTGGTTGACGCATTTCACACCCGAGCAGATAAGGTTTTAGTTAGAAGAAAATTATGAATTTGAGGTTGATATGAGGAATATATTAATCATACTTACCGGTGGTACAATCGGCATGAGAAATGTTGAAAACTCAGGAGTAGTACCTACTCATGAGTTAGAGGAGTTCTTGCACTCCTTCCCGCAATTAGCTAAGGTGGCTAAAGTTGATGTACTGGATTGGCTCGATATACCCAGTCCCTGGATGACTCCTGAGAAGATGTTTGAACTTGCTAAATTAGTTGAGATAAAGTCTGCTGATTATGACGGCATCGTTATTACTCATGGAACTGATACTCTTGAAGAAACTGCTTACTTACTGGACCTTGTTATTACATCCTCAAAACCAATTGTTTTCACAGCTGCAATGCGTAACTTCAACGATCTTGGTCTCGATGGACCAAGAAACATAATTGGTGCTGTTCGCGTTGCCAGTACATATGCTGCTGCAGACAAAGGTGTGCTTGTAGTAATGAATGATGAAATCCATGCTGCACGCGAAGTGATTAAATCGGATACAAGCAAAGTAAACACTTTTATCTCACCCGGGTATGGTAAACTTGGTATGGTAGACCCTGATAAAATCATCTTCGAACGCTCATTGTCAACTAATGAGAGTTTTTGGACTGACAGCATTGATACCAACGTTGACTTAATTAAACTCGCAGCAGGTATGGATGGAAGATACTTGAAAGCTTCTATTGAGCATAATGCTAAAGCTGTTGTTATTGAAGCATTCGGACGTGGTAATGTGCCAAAAGAAATAGTCCCTGCGATTCAAGAAGTATTGGATGCCGGTATACTTGTAATAATCGTAACCAGATCAATGACAGGACGTGTCATGTCTGAATATGGTTATGTTGGTGGAGGAGCAAAACTCGTTGAGATGGGTTGTCTTATGGGTGGAGACCTTAAAGGTCAGAAAGCACGCATTAAGCTGATGGTACTCTTTGGTAAGTACAAGGATCCTGAACTGGTCAGAAAGTTCTTTAAGAACAGTGAAAGTTAAGCTTTAAAGGATGACAAACAAAGTCATCCTTTTTTATATTACAATGATATGTATATTATTCATTTTTGATATTGCTCCTAGAATCCATACTTAAGTGGTGTTTAAGCATTTAGTTCTAGTATAGCCTAGTCAGTTAATTAAATTTATTTAGTAAAACTCACAACAAATGGAACGCTTTATGCATATAAAATAAGTATCCATCCAATGACGTATAAAAAAGGGCCTCATACATCCAGGTGTGGGGCTTTTTCTGTTTCCATAACTTATACCTTCTACATTGCTCTATCTTAATACTGATTTCTTAATGGTCCCTTCCTTGCCATTTTCCTATCACTCTCTTATACATTAGATCAGTTAATTTTCCTGAAATCCCCAAGAAAGGCCCAAGAGACTCATGAGAATTGTGAGGGAGTAATGAAGAAGATATGAGCAAAGGGTACTCGGAATTGAGTACCCTTTTTTGTTTAAATTGATATCTTTATTTTAACAATAATGCTTTACTAGATTCAATAGAACTCTCAGATTCAATCCTAAAGAAGTATACACCACTTGAAACAGTTCTGTTATCCTTATCTAAACCATCCCATTCGATTGAATGTGTACCTTTACTAAATGAGTTTTCAGTAATCAAGTTTACAAGCTGTCCTCTCACATTATAAACAGAAAGCTTCACTTTTTGTGCTTTACTAAGAGTGAATGAGATATTAGTAGAAGGATTGAAAGGATTGGGGTAATTAGTAAAGTTAAGCTGTTCAAAAGCTTGAATATCATCTTGTAATGAAACTGCTTGTTCACCGTAAATAGCGATTCCACCTTCTGTAGCGAACCACAAGGTTTCATTATTATCTGCTACCATTGCTGAAACTTTGTTACTTGACAAACCGGAATTGGAAGTCCTGAAGTACTGTACATCATTAAAACTGAACTTTGCCAGATATGAATCAGTATGTTCGTAGTTTTTGTTTGATAACCATATACAATCATTTGAGTCAAAGTAATGGATTTGGAAGGAACCGAAAGTTAAACCATATGGTGTCAGATCATAGTCTACCCAGTTTAATCCATCATAGCTTGAAATAAATCCATCACTGTAAGTAATCCAAATGAGATTATTGTTTACAGCTATGTCACAGATATATTCATCTCTCAATCCTGAGTTATCAGCTGTGTAATGGATCCACTGATTGTTAACAAAATGTGCAAGTTCATAATCTGCTTCTATCCAAACTGTGTTATCAGAGTCAATTACAAGATTGAACCCTCTGTCATAGTAGTTAAATAGATCCCAATAAGTTGTAAAACCATTGCCATCATAGTTAAACAATACTCTATCTTTGTCATAGTGTCCGATGCACCAGATAGTGCCATTATTATCAATTTCCATAGACTCCATATGATCTGTAGGGATATCAGAATTACTAGTATTGAATTCTATCCAGTCAGAGCCATCAAATGAAACAAGTCCATCACTTGAAGTTGCTACCCAAAGAACTCCATTAGAGTCAAACTCAATATCCCTGTTATAATCAATTGGAGCACCAGTATTTTCTTCTAGATACTGATTCCAAGTATCACCTTCGATACGAGTAATACCATGAGATGAAAACCAAACATCTCCATCTAAGTCTACAACAATATCATTAATTCTATTTGTATCTAGTTGAGAGTTGCTTTCATTCAAGTTAACCCATGTGTTCGCAATCTTGTCAAAAAGTACAGAGCCAAACGATGTACAAACAAATAGTTTTTCGTCGGCAACAGATATATCTAGAACATTGCTATAAGGTAAACCTGAGTTAGTAGTGTTATAATGTTCCCATGACGTTCCATTATATTTTATTACTCCACTGGCTGCAGAGAGCCAGATTATTCCATCTGAATCAATTGTAACATCCCTTAAGTAGTCACTCTGAATGCCACTATTGTTCGTTTGATACTCAGTCCAGCAGGTACCATCGAATCGATATAAACCTCCATGAAAGTCTGCAGCTAACCAAACAACATTATTGTCATCTATTGCTATACCCTTTGAGCAGTTAAATGGTAAATCTATTTCATGGGCAGAATACTCAATAAAAGTTGAGCCATCAAAGCTTACGAGACCTCTATAAAACAATGCGAACCAAATGTTGCCCAGACTATCAAAATCAATTGATTTAATCATATTACTGGATAATGAACTGTTTTCTGAGTTCCATGTCGTCCAGTTTACACCATCGAATTTGGTCAGTCCGTATGAGCCAATCCAAAGATCATCAGAATCATCTATTGCCAGGCAATCAATAGAGTTTGAAGGAAGACCTGAATTAGAGCTATTATAGATAGTCCAGTTACCGTTGTGAATGCTTGCTAGTCCACCATATCTTGTTCCTATCCATTTCGTACCGTCACTAGATACAACAATCGAAGTTACATCGTTATGTGGAAGTTCTGAGTTTGCATTATTGAAGTACTCAGTGCTTTCAGTGATAGTATTATATTTTACTAGTCCACCTTGTGTTCCAACCCATACACAATCTCCATCAAAAGCTGAGCAACGAGTATAATCACCATTAGTATATTGCTTCCATTGCATATCCTGGGCAAATAAAATAGTAGATGAAAACAATAGAATCAGAAGTAAAATGATAGAATCCCTTTTCATAATAGTATAACTCCTTCATTAATTTAATAATATAGATGCAATATTTGTTCCATAAAACTATTACTAATAATGAATTGCAAAAAAGGACCTCATACATCCAGGTGTGGGGCTTTTTCTATTTCCCTGATTTATATCTTTAGAATTGTTCTTTCTTAATTGGAATTTTGTCTACATCTTTATCCCATCTATTGCGTATCCAATTCCCTACTTCCGAAACGGGGATCTAAAGGGAAGCTAACGAGTATCTATTGAGAAATAAGGAAGGCAGAAATAGCTTTTAAAGGGCGTACATTTTAATGTAAAATTGGAGCTACATGCCCATTTCATTACCCTATCACAATAATGATTCAAAAACTATACTCACCTTACCACATTCTACTCAGTCTCCTATCCCCCATAACCGGAAATTAATAGGATTTCAATAGGAGACCCTCTAGAGACTCATGGGAATTGTGATAGAGCAGTGAGAGTAGTATTAACTTGGAATTAACTTTTAACCAGATTTAACCCCGTTGGGGTTACAAAATAGGAAGGTGCTTCAAAACCCCGAATTGCATTCGGGGCTACTTATAGGTAACCATTCCATGGTTAGCAGGAATTATCCCAAAGGGATAAAATGTGAGTAGCCAATGTATGCAATGCATGGTGTCAAGTCCCCTTAAGAATCAACGACCCCAACGGGGTCGAATATGTTTAAGTCAAAAGCAACTCTTATCCCACGGATGCAGTTACCAATGCGAGTTTGGGTAAATGAGAAACTTATATCTTACTTCGAAGTCGCAAGAAGTTGTTCGCTTATCAGCTTACGAGCTCCTTTCAGTCGGTTCCCCGAACTCCCGTTGGTCGTAATGGTGACTGCTATAGATTTCAACTAAAGCTAACCGAGTGAAGCACATTACTCTTGACAGCTAAAAAACAGGTAGGCAGTGTTACTTTCATAAGAATTAACTCATGATAGAAGAGGGAACATTGAAGAAAACAATCCTTTTATTACTTAGCATATTAGGCATCACAACTGTATTAGCACAGACACCAATGCTAAACGAAATCCAAGCATCAAATCAGAACACGATTGCTAACTCGTTTGGTTCTTATAATGATTGGGTTGAGCTTTATAATCCAACTGATTCCGCTATTGACTTAACCGGGTATTACATCTCGGACAGAGTGAACAATCCCCAGAAGTGGCAGATTCCATCTGGTGCTATTGCGAGTCATGGTAGAATATTGATTTGGGCTTCAGACCGTGATTTAGTAACAGCAGAGGGAGAGTTACATACTAACTTCAAGATTAGTAATGGTGAGACCGTTGTTCTAAGTTCACCATCAGGAAACATAATTAACCAGATTACGTTGCCAGAGCTTATGCAGGATGAATCATTCGGTCGTTTGTCTGATGGTGCTATAGACTGGGCTTATTTCACAACACCTACTCCTTTCCTACCGAATGAAACTCAAACAGGATTCCAAGAGTTTTTGGAACAACCAACAGTTAATCATGAATCTGGATTCTATAACAACCCAATTCAATTATCACTGTCAACAACCGAACCCGATGCATTAATATACTATACACTTGATTGTTCAGAACCTATTCCCGGCTCTCCTAATACATATCAATTCAATAACAGTGACTTTATTTCAATAGATGATATAAGTTCAAATCCAAATGATATTTCAATGATACGTACTACTTTGGATGATTCAGGTAGCTGGATATACAACTGGAATCCCCCTACTGAGCTAATCAGTAAGGCTACTATAGTACGTACTAAGGTAGTCAAACCCGGTGCAATGGCTAGTAAGACTTTGAGTCTAACTTACTTCATTGGGTCTGAGATACAAGCACAATATCAGGATATTCCTGTCATATCATTGGTAACATCTAGAGATAACTTCTTTGGAAACACTACAGGTATATATATTCCCGGTACTGATGAAAATGGTGAGCCAAACACAACCTCAGCTACAGCAAATTATAGTCAGGACTGGGAACGACCTATTCATTTGCAGCTTTGGGAGCCAAACAGAACAGATGGATTTGCTACAAATGCAATCGCTCAAATCCATGGTTCTGCTTCAGCTAATCTTATGCGTAAAGGCTTAAGAATAGAGTTTGGTAGTAATATTGGAGTTACAGAGTTAAACTACGACTTGTTTGATACAGGCTCAGATGAGAGCTTTGAATCCTTCTTGGTTAGAGCGTCCGGACAAGATGTTCAGCAGACACTTTTTAGAGATGCATTCGGACAGACCTTGTTCAAAGAACAGGATTTATCAACTGCTCCCTATCGAACTGTTGTATTGTTCATAAATGGTGAATACTGGGGGTTGCATAATCTGCGTGAACGTTCACGTGAAGATTACATCTCTCGTATTCATGATGTAGATACAGATGAGATGGATTTTTTGGAAACAAGAGGAGCTTCACATCCAAGTGAGATTGAGGGAACAGAAGACTATTACATGAGTCTCCTAAACTTTGTCCAAGATAACGACCTTTCAATTCAAGAAAACTATGACGTACTTTCGCAGATGATGGATATTGAGAACTACATTAAGTACTACATTGCTGAAACCTTTATTGCCAACTCTGATTGGCCCTCATATAATGTGCGTATGTGGCGTTATAAACCAGAGTTGTTTACTCCTAATCAATTCTATGATGATACTCCTGATGAAGCTGTCGAAGATGGTAGATTCAGATGGGTACTCTTCGATTTAGACCAAGCATTAGGAAGATTCCACAATTACACTGCAAATACAATCCAAAGTGCAAGTTCAATTGGTACTTGGAATGATAACTTCTTCCTACTATTCAGAAAGCTTATTGGAGCTTCTGATGCCAATGGTAATCTTCTTGCTGATGGACCTTACAATACAGGTTCACCACAATTCCGTAATATGTTCATAAACTACTATTGCGATGCAATGAATTCATATCTATCCCCTACAACCACTGTTGGAAAGCTAGACAGTGTAGAATCTGACTTCGCACCATATATGCCTGAGCATATTGCACGATGGACTTATCCCGAAACTACTGAGGAATGGAACGCAGATGTGAATGGAGTAAGAGCATTCTTAAACAATCGACCTGCAAGTATCATTACTCAGTTAACTAACAAGTTTAACTTAAATTCTGGTACTGCCAACCTAACTCTAAGCATTAATCAATCAAGTTTTGGTTCGGTATTGCTTAACTCATTGGAGTTAGGGAATAATGAGAGTTCAATTCCAACCCCATTTACCGGAGAGTACTTCCAAGATATCCCAGTCACAATAAAGGCAATTCCAAATCCCGGTTATATATTCTCAGGTTGGAATGGTATTGACGCAGAGAGTGATAGTATCATTGTAAATCTGACTTCCGATATTGAGTTAACTGCTCTGTTTGAAGAGTACAATGCTATTGATGATGAAACTGCCCCTTCTCTTTCGAATTCAATCTCATTATCTCATTACCCTAATCCGGTATTCCTTAGCAACACAAATAGTGGTGTAAGTATTGATTTCTCTTTACCTAAGCATTCAAGCGAAAAGCCAAGATTAGAGATTTTCAATATAAAAGGACAGAAAGTTAAGGAAATCGAGATTTCAGAGACAAAGATTCACTATTCCAAAGCTTGGGACTGTAGGGATGCTAGCAGTAAGTCAGTAACATCCGGTATATATTTCTACCGAGTAAGTAGCGGTAATGACACTGCAACCGGCAGAATGATGGTGATAAGATAGGAACAGTTTTTTTAAGCTCCAAAAACATTGAGAGTGTACAACTTGTGCACAAAAACTGCTATACATTCTACTTGTAGACTTTAAGGAAGTGATAATTACTTATCTTTGAAGTATATATATGGGTTTATTTAAACTACGAAAAAAGCTATTGACCTTGCAGTGGCTGATTCTACTATACTGTCAACAGGAGGAATCGTAATGGAAAGACTAATAGGTGCTTGTGGAATTATTTGTACAGAGTGTGCAGCGTATAAAGCCACAAAAGCAAATAATGATGAACTGAGAGCAAAGACAGCTAAAGAGTGGTCTAAGATGTATAATGCTGAGATCAAAGCAGAGCATATCAACTGCGAAGGTTGCATGGCTGATGGTGTTAAACTTGGACATTGTAATGAATGTAAAATGAGAGCATGCGTTGTATCAAAAGGATACCAGAACTGCTCTGAATGTGCAGAATATCCATGTAAGATGATGGAAGAATTCATCAAAGTAGCACCTTTCACAAAGGAAGTGATTGAATCTTTGAGATAGTGTCTTTATCAATTTAGAAAAGGCAGGTTTGACACCTGCCTTTTCTTGTATAAAGATTAGATTATATCAATTTCCATACCCAAAACAAGCATCCCATGCTTTCTGTTGAAGATAGGTCCTATACTCATCTGTAGTTGTAGCAAAACTCCATGATATATTCATTGGGGACTGCTTGAAAAGACGCATATAGAAACATAGTCCTGCAAGATATGAACCTTCTTGTGATGGGTGACTTTGGTCTGAGTTATAAATATTCAAAGCTAAGGGTTGATTATGGTCCATGTTCACGAGATCAAAAGCTACACCAACAGGAATAACATCTGCATTCAATGTTGTAGCAATAGTCTCATAAGCGCTCTGCAATTCTACAATCTGGGGTGGTTCATACTGGCGTGCCCAAGTCATAAAGAACCAAGTATCAGCTCCGGAAGCATCAATCACTTCATCCATGAGTGTTGCATATTGAAAGAACGTAGCTTGATCAAGATATGGCATCTGACTCTGTTCCTGAAGAATCACAACATCATAGTCACCTTCCATTATAGAATTGATGGTAGATTGGTTATTATAGTGGTTCTGCAGAGTCATACCACCACCGGTTATTGCATCTATCTCAATCTCTGCTAGGGGGTTCTCGCCCCAGACTATCTGTTCGAGGATGTTATCCATACCACCGTTTCCATAGGTATAACTGTTTCCAATAAAGAGGATACGCTCAGGGATTTCACCCCATGTTACAACTATCTCTAAATCACCTGTAGGTTCAACAAACTCTAAGTTTATTAATGCCGTAGCTGTTTCGTTCTCAACAATTGTAGCACTTCCTGTACCTGTTGCAACGATTGTATCACCTTCATAGATGTTTACAGTAATCTGGTACTCACCTGGTTCAAGCCCGGTAAAAGTACCATGAGCATTTGTCCCATCGACATTGAGCTCCAATGACTCTATAAACTCATCTTTTGTAATGGTTACAAGCACTCTTGATATGCGTAAACCTTGTTCGAAAGCAGGTGCCAGGTTGAGTGATATAGGCATCTCCCCTGTTCCTGATTCAGGAACAAAAACATTTGATTCTTGAGCACAACCTAGAAGTAGAACCAAGACCAATAAAATGAATACTCTTCTCATCATAAATACTCCCTATTTAAGCAACATCACACGCTTTACAGTGTTCAATGAATTGCTTTTTGCATGTATCATATATATTCCGGATGCACAGTTTGTTCCATTGCTGTCTCTACCATCCCAAACAAGGGTTTTATTACCACTTACTCTCTCATTGATAAGAGTGACAACCTTCTGCCCTTTGATATTGTAGACAGAGACTTCAATCTCTTCAGATATTCCCTCTACTTTTACATTAAGCTCAGGATTGAAAGGATTAGGATACGCTACAAGTTCAGGATTTACAACCTGTTGCTGGTGGTCTTCGTTATCTACGAACTCATCAATCGATTCTATATAACTGTTCAAGAAAGTAGTGACACCCTCTACCTCAAACATATATAGCGGAATACCACTCAGCGTTAGAGAACCACCGGTATCTGTTGTGATGATTACTGCATTACCATCAGCAAGTTCTCCATCTGTATAGTCTGCAAAATATAGTGCACCATCACCATAGTTAGGGAAACTGAAAGTCATTCTCAAGCTCTGATTCCAATTAGCAGGAATTTTCGTTTGGTCGAGAATCAGACTTGGATATGTTGTACTGAACGCTGATTCGAAGACTGCGTTATTAGTATAAACAGGAGAGAGATTAGGGAAATATTGTTTCAGGAAATCCTGATTCATCTGACCGGTTGTCTTAAAGCCTGAGAGAATAAGATTACCTCCACTCATTAGATAACTTCCTAATGCATTGAGATTGTCCTCTACAAATAACTCAGCGAAGTCATCATCATGCCAAAATACTATAGAGTATTGACCAAGTG
Source organism: Cloacimonadales bacterium (SeqCode) (assembly GCA_963677495.2). Classification (GTDB taxonomy): domain Bacteria; phylum Cloacimonadota; class Cloacimonadia; order Cloacimonadales; family JAFGVF01; genus Zophobacter. Next base: position 238,298 of record CAXXOU010000002.1, on the reverse strand, counting down.
TTGTAGCACTTATTTCTCCTTCCGTTGCGTAATCATACTCATCATATATCATTCCTGCAAACACTTCTCTATAGAAATCATCTACTTGAGCATCATCCGGAGTAAGCACATTACCATTCATATCACGAGTTTCATCAACGATGAGCATCCCTTGATCCATAGGCATATCGACAGTCCAAACCACTCTCGTTTCAGAAGGCATGGATTCGTATCCCTGTGAGTCTACTGCAACAACATAGTACGAATACTCAGTTTGTGGTGAAAGGTTAGTATCAGTCCATTCTGTTCCAGTAACAGGTTCAGATGTTTGCATTACAAATGGACCATCAAAAGTAGCACGATAAATGTAATAACCTTCTGTTTCTACATCTTCCCAGAATGGAGCCCATACAACTCGTGCACTGTTGGTTCCTGCATAAACATCCACTATTTCAACTTTATGCTCCTCTCTACCTCTTACCATCATCCATTCATCAGGATCCATCTCATACCCAACCGGCAAGTACTCAAGCATAACTACTGACTCTGTGACATCAGGACCGGCTTGTATTAATGCACTGTCTCGCTGAGTAGAGCTATAATGATGGAAAGGTATATCGAGAACAAACTCAGTGTCTGTATTTGATGTAGTTTTAGCGTAAACTTTATATCTTGGAATTGCTAAATTGTAGTTATAAAATACAGAATATTCATATTCAGGGATACCTGAACCATAAATCCATTGGTCAAAGAACTGGTCGAAGTTCTCACCAGTTAGCTCTTCACACTTCTCCTCAAACTCAGAGCTCTTCACATTACCGTTATAATATTCCTGGAACCAGGATTGAAGTATATTAAAAAACATTTCTGTACCAACTCTCGCACGAAGCATGTGCAGTACTGAACCGGGCTTCTCATAAGTAACTGGCGTAAACAAAGCGTTAAAAGGAGGGTCATAAGTAGTATGGGGACCATAACTGTTAGCATAGCTCAAATAGTATCCGGATATCTCATCACGGTAGTAATCGCACATTGCTTGATAACCTTGGTCATATTCTGTCCATAAAGCTTCGCAATATGTTGCAAAACCCTCATTAAGCCATACATCTTTAAACTCAAGTATACTTAAGCAATTGCCAAACCATTGATGTGAAAGTTCATGAGCAAATATTGTATCATACTGATGTGTACCGGTTATCATGTAACTGTTTAGAGTTGTCATTGTTTGATGCTCCATAGCACCATATACACCCATACTCACAGTTGTTTGACCATATTTCTCGAAAGGGTATTCACCAAACATTTGTGAGAAAGCACTCATCATGTCAGGTAAACGGGAAAGGTCCTCTGTCGCATTTGCAATCTGAGTAGGTAGGACAAAGTCCTGAATCGGAATGCCATTATAATACTGCAAAGGAAGCTCATGATAGTTACCGGCAGTGATGCAAGCTAAGTATGTAGTCATAGGATTTGAGCCCAACCAGTTATGTGTCTTTGTTCCATCACCGTTATCAACAATAGAATCTCTTAGACCATTACAGGCTGCCACCCAATCATCTCTGATAGTTACATGTAAATCTACAATTGCTTTATCCCATGGGTGGTCATAACAAGGCCACCAATATCTGGAAGCATCAGGATCCGAGATAGTAAACACTGAGCCATTCTGGAAAAACATACCACAGCCATAAACAGGACTCATCGTAGGATTTCCTGAATAGTAAACAGTAGTAGTGAATTGATCACCATCATTTATCCCTGTAAGAGGGATTATCACATGTGTATCGTTCTGTGAGAAGTTATTCTGCATAACTCCATTAACTTCAATTGCAGTAGCTGTGAGACCAACCAAATCCCACTCAATCACAGACATTGCTTCCTCTGCATTAACAGTGGCAATAACATGTCCGTCTAAATATTGTGTTTGATCATTTATAGTTAAGAATATCTCATATTTTTCAACATCAAATCCATGTAATGAATCAGCTCTTGTATACATATTAGCATATCGTTGTGCTAATTCATTAGAGATTGGTTTATCAAGTCGAGGGTGTGCAAATAGAGCTACACACAACATCAATAACAAAGCTGTAATAACTATCCTATGTCTCATCGTATTCTCCTTAATGTCTATGATTTTGGTATCTGCACTAGAATAGTCAATAACAATTATTCGAAAAACAATGAAAAAGGTATAGAAGCAGTTTAAGCTTTGTAGTGAGTTTGCTGTTTTGCTCGGTAAGTTTCTTTTTATACTAAGACCATAAAGCTTCGCAATATGAAACTGTTTAGAGTAGTCATTGTTTGATGCTCCATTACCCCATAAACATCACTTCGTGTGATGAATAATGAATCACTACCCCAAATCGAGAATCCTCTTGTGGGTCTTCTAAACAAAAGTAAGTTAAGGGTAGATCATGACTTGTGTTAGGTAAATGCAAACGTGATAATACCAATTCTTCCAGACTTTATCCGATTGTTTCTACTTTCATTCATCTCGCTACTCTCTGCAGTAACTAGTGATTGTAAACAGGTTTTAACTTGGCGATAGGTTGGTAAATTCTTGGCGATTAGGCCAAGAATAGGCCAAGGGTTTACCAAGGGTTTGCCAAGTGTCTACCAAGAATTACTGCAGGGAGATGAAGAGACTGTATTGTCCTGAAATAGTTACCCTAAACTATGAAAGGAAAAGAGATGAAAGAGAAAGAAGAAAAGAGAGTTTTGAGAAACTATAGTGTAGTATTTAAGATGAAAGTAGTAGACGAAATCGAGAGTGGATATTTAACTATTAGTGAAGCAACTCAGCTTTATAAAATACCAAGTACGACAACCATTCGAGGTTGGATCAAAAAATATGGAATGGATCAAAAGATTGATAAGGTGGTACACTATATGACTAAAGATGAAAAGACCGAATTAATCCGCTTACGCAAGGAGAATAGACGGCTTCAGCGTGCATTGGACGATAGCTATCTTAAAGAGTTAGCATTAGAGACATTGATAGAAGTATCCGGTAATAAGCTAGGTATGGATCTAAAAAAAAAGCTTGGTTCGATAGTGCAGGAAAAACTCAAGAAAGAGCTATTGAATGCGGACTCCGATACAGAGGATTAGAGAGGATTTGTAAGGTGTACGGTTATACAAGACAAGGCTATAATAAGCATGTAAAAATACTCGAACGAGATGCTGCGAGAGACCGTGAGATAGTGCGACTCGTGGAAGAGCTCCGGCGAGAACAGGAGACAACAGGCTATCGAATGATAATGAAAATGCTTATAAAACATAATGATCCTGACCTAAAGATAAGTAGAGATAAACTAATAGAGTTGTTACGTATGAATAACTTATTGCAAAGACCTCCCAAGCGATATGTAGTTACAACAAACTGGAAGCATAAATTGAAGATATACCCCAATCTTTTACCGGAAACGAACATCACAAAAAAAGACCAAGTTTGGGTAACAGACATTACATATATCTCAGTTGGAAGGGGGTTTATGTATCTGTTTTTAGTAACAGACTACTATTCAAGAAAGATAGTTGGTCACTACTTATCTGATACTCTGGAAACAAAAGGAGCAGTGAAGGCATTTAATAAAGCAAAAAGAGGAACAAAAATCCCGCGAGGTATAATACTTCACTCTGATCATGGTGTCCAGTACTGTAGTAAAGAATACATCGGATTGCTTAAAAGAAGCCATGCAAGAGTTAGTATGACAGGAAAGAATCACTGCTATGATAATGCAGTCGCTGAAAGAGTAAACAGAACATTGAAACATGATCTGGGAATGAAATTGAAATTCCCAAACAAAAAGGTCGCTTTGCAAGCAACGGAAGAAGCAGTTTATATCTATAATAATAAAAGATATCATTCTTCACTTGACTACAACACTCCTGGAAGTGTATATGCTTCTTAGTAAATCAATTTAGAAAAGATAGAATTATTTCATTCAATTGAAGTAAACTGAGTAACTAAAACTATGGTAAACTTATTCAGGACACTGCAGACAATAAGGGATTAGATCAATGGAAAAGTTTCTGGAAAAGTTTCTTGATTATAATGCTACAATCCTTTCATGAAAATGAACCAAAGTCATTTTATAATTATATATGATTCTTTTGATTGACAACATAGATAATCATACTATAATTATAATGCGAGGTATATCTTATGACAGATGAACAAGATTTAAAGAAAAGGGATGTAGTTGCGATAATAGTAACAGATTCAGATGGAACAATTATTAGTTGCAACAAGAAATCCAGAGAGCTTTTCAATAGTAATGAAAATAGAAATGGTGTTTCTGTCTTTAAGCTTTTCAAGTTATTCAAAGAAAACAATCAAGCCTTAATAGATCAGTTTCATGAGATGCACACAATTGATTTAGAGCTAACTTTAAAAGAATCGAAAGGTTATAGTCCCTATTATTTTCTCACTATTGACAAAACTGTCTTTGACGACAAAGTAATGTTAATTTTTAAGAATATCTCTCAAACTACTGAAAATAACAAAATCATGAAGTCTGACTTGAATGATAAAACACTTTTAACAGAAATCAGAGGGATAATAAATAGTGATGCTAAATTGGATAGTAAGCTTCAAAATATATGTGATTCTTTAACACATATCATGAAACTCCAGAGTACAGAAATAAAAATAACAAACTGGCATCGCCCCAAGAGAACTTTCTTTAACTCCGGCTACGGAGAGGTATATAAACCGGTGACTGAAGTTAAAAGTAGACTTAACGATAAGAGTAAGGGTGAGTCTAAAACAGTTAAACATACTGAACAGTTGCATTGTAACGGTCATACATACGGCAGTTTTGAGATAAAATACTCAACGGAGAATCTCTATATAAAAGACCATAATATTTTCAAAATGATAGCTGATGATCTTAGTTTGGCTTTGTATGCCTATGAAGCTAAAGAGGAACAGAAAAGATTAAATCAGATAATCAAAACCATACCTGAGCCAATGACATTAATCTCAAAAAACCTTACACTACTTGCAGCAAATAAAGCTGCTTTCGAATATTGGGGACTTGATTATCAGAACATATTGCACGTATATGTTGGCAATGTTGTCAACCCTGAAACATTCAAGAATGAAATCGAGAAGAGAATGCTCCAAGCACTGGAAGGGAAATCTGTAAGTTTCACCTTGAACGTTTATGTTCCTAACAAAGGTCGAAGATGGGTGAACTTCAATTACTACCCATTTTACAATATACATAATGATGTTGAGGGGCTTGTAACTCATGAAGTTGATGTCACTAAACAGAAGGAGTTAGACTTAAAATTACGTGAGAGTAATGAGAGATATGATTTAGCTATAGATGCATCACACGATGGTCTCATTGATTGGGATATTGAGAAAGATATAATTTTTTGTTCTCCACAATGGAAGAAAATGCTTGGGTATTCTCGAAGTACTGACTTTAGTTCTATTGAGAAATTGAAGAAAGCATTACATACTGACTGTATCTCATTTTTAGAAGAGTTAAAGCAAGGATTCGATGGAACTTCAAAAAGATTCAATCATCAACTCAAATTCTTTTCATATACCGGTAAGATTGTCCACGTACAATCAACTTCAATTGTCTTATACAAGAATAGAAAACCATACAGAGTTGTGTGCACTCACAGAGATATTACAGAGCTGAAGCTAAAACAGGAAGCACTACAAAAAGCACGTGAAGAAGCTTTGCAATATCTTGATTTAGCCGGAGGGATTATAATCTCAATTGACTGTAAAGGGATTATTACGCTTATCAATAGTGTAGGACTAGAAATATTAGAATATAATCGAGATGAGTTTGTTGGAAAAAATTGGTTTGATTTATGTATCCCACAAGATATACGTGCTGAGATTAAAAAAGTTTTTTCTAAGCTCATGAACGGCGATCTTGAGAATGTACAAAGGTATGAGAATACAGTGCTAACTAAATCAGGAGAAATAAAGAATGTATCTTGGTTCAACACAATTCTTAGAAAAAATGGGAAGATAACCGGGTTGCTTAGTTCCGGGCTAGACATTACTGAACGTGTAAATGCAGAAAATGAACTAAAGCTACAAAAGGAACGCTTTGATTACTCTGTGAATGCTACTAATGATGGATTATGGGACTGGAATCTGCTAACAAATGATATTTACTATTCTCCCACTTGGAAATCTATGCTTGGGTATGAGTATGATGAATTACCAAATGACTTCTCTGTTTGGGAGAAACTAACAGCACCGGAAGATGTAAAAAAATCCTGGGAAATGATACAAAAAACAATCCAGGGGGAATTGGACAAGTTTGAGATTGAGTTCAAAATGAGACACAAAGATGGACATTGGGTTGATATTCTCTCTAGAGCTAAGCCAATATTTAATGAAGAAGGGAAAGCTGTAAGAGTTGTTGGTACTCATGTTGATATATCTATGAGTAAAAGGATTGAGAAGCAACTTAAGCTTAGTGAAGAAAGATTTGATTTAGCAATGGCAGCTTCACAGGATGGGCTTTTTGACTGGGATTTAAAGACTAATAATGTCTACTATTCAGCCCAATGGAAGAAGATGCTTGGATATGAAGATAATGAAATTGAGAATGATTTCTCAGAATGGGAAAGACTAACTGACCCTGAAGATGTTAAGAAGGTTATGGGACGGTTTGATGACCTTTTCGCTAATAGGCAAGAAAGGTTCACTCTTGATTTCAGAATGAAGCATAAGAAAGGTAAATGGGTGGATATATTAGCAAAAGCAATCATAATCTATGATGAAGAGGGAAAGCCGCATAGAGTTGTTGGCACTCATATAGATGTTACAGATAGAAATAGGTATAGAGCAGATCTTGAGAAGCATAAACAGCATCTGGAAGAGATGATAAAACAGCGAACAGCTGAATTGGAAGAAAAAAACAAAGAGCTGGAAAGATTCAATAACCTCTTTGTTGGGAGAGAGTTTAGAATCAAGGAACTTAGGGATAAGGTTAAAGAGTTACAACAAAAACTTAAGACTATTGATACTGTGGATTAAGCTTCATATATTCTGCTATCATTTGAGCTATTGCAGTAATTGCTGCAGTCTCAGCCCTTAGAACACGATTACATAAACTGTATGTTACAACCTTATTTTTCTTGAATATCTCAAACTCATCCGGACTGAATCCACCTTCTGGTCCTATGAAGATACAAAACGGTTTGTCATAACTTTCAACAACAGCTCCTAACAATGGTTCTCCTTCCAACTCTGAGGCAATTAGCGGGATATAGCCATTTTCTGTAACAGTATTCAATGTAGACTTCAAAGAAAGGACTTCATGGCATTCCGGTAAGAAAGGGTTGTCGCATTGCTTGATTGCACTAACGCATGTCTCTTCGAACTTAGTTATTGTGTTCTTAGAAGGCTTTCTTACACTATTCTCAGATGTGAAAGGATAAAGATGTTTAACCCCTAACTCCGTGAGTTTTTCAACCAATAGGTTATCATTCTTATTACGTAGAAGCGAGAAAGCAACTGCAATCTCAGGTGTACTTTTCTTATACTCTCTGACAGATATTAATTCAACTACTACTTCTTTTTTTCGTATCTGTGATATGACTGCTTTACCAATAAAACCATGCCCGGAGTTGAGCTTTATCTCATCTCCGGGACGCTTTCTAAAAACATTTACTATATGATTGTATTCACTACCCGTTATAAGTAGTTTAGTACTTCTATTGTCTAAATCGGGTGTATAGAAAGAAGGCATTAGAAGAAGTAGTTCTTTAGCTTTTCAACAAAGCTCTTCTTTGGAGAGAAAACTTTGTCTTTATCCAGCTCAGCTAATTGTCTAATCAACTCTTCCTCTTTCTTTGAAAGCTTAGTAGGAGTCACGACATATACAGTGACATACAGGTCGCCAACATAACTGGAGTTGACTACAGGCATACCTTGAGCTCGAAGTCGGAACTGCTTGTCGCTTTGAGTACCGGCAGGCACCTTCATTTTAATCTTACCATTGATAGTAGGAATATCAAGTTCAGTTCCCAACACTGCTTGTGAGAAGCTGATAGGGAACTTCATATAAAGGTCTCTACCGTCTCTATCGAAAGTATCATCCTCTTTCTCACGTATCATAACAAGTATATCACCTGCTGAAGCGCCTCTGGTTCCGGCATTGCCCTGACCACGTAGTCTGATGTATTGACCCTCTTCTACACCGGCAGGGATCTTGATGTTAATCTCTTTAAGATGTGCTGAACGCCCGTCACCATGACACTTTTTACATTTATTCTCAATGATACGCCCTTCTCCTCTACAGGCAGGACACTCACCGATTGTCTGAATATTTCCAAAAAGAGAACGTCTCATCTGACGTACTTGACCACTACCACCACACTGTGTACATGTAGTTACTTTACCGTCAGCAGAACCTGAGCCATTACAAGAAGGACATTTATCCTTTATATTGATTTTTATCTTCTTCTCAACACCTTTTGCAATCTCTTTTAAAGTAAGAGATATTTCGATTTGGAGGTCTTCTCCACGATAGTTACGACCTTGTGAACGACTACGTCCACCAAATCCACCACCACCAAAGAGTGAATCGAAGATACTGCCCATATCTCCAAACAGGTCACCGAAATCACCTGCATGTGTGAAGTCATTCCAGCTGAAACCACCTTGTCCAAATGCACCTTCAAGTCCGGCATGACCATATTGGTCATAGCGTTGTTTTTTATCAGCATCGCTTAGTACTTCATAAGCTTCTGAAGCTTCTTTGAACTTTTCTTCTGCTTCCTTGTCGTCCTGGTTCTTATCAGGGTGGTACTTCATCGCAAGTTTACGATAAGCTTTTTTTATTGTATTAGCATCAGCGTTTTTATCAACACCTAATACCTCATAGTAATCTCTTTTTGCCATTTTGTCCTCTTATGTTTTAAGGTCTTATTTTGAATGGGATAGGTGGTGATCCCATTAAAGATAAGACCGAATTATAAAGACGGGAAACGGCATTATGCCGTTTCCCAAATATATCTTAGTCGTCTACAACTTCGAAATCTGCATCAATAGGACCATCTTTACCTGCATCCTGCTGAGGAGCTTCCTCTTGTTGTGGTTGAGGTCCGGGTTGTCCCTGTTGCTGTTCAGCTTGTTGCTGTGCATAAAGGATTTCACCAAGTTTCTGAGCTTTCTCTGCAAGAGTATTTTTAGCTGACTCAAAGTCTTCTTTACTCTGACCTTTTTCAAGGCTTTCTTTTGCTTCTTTTATAGCTTCTTCAACCTTAGCTTTGTCTTCATCACCAAGCTTCTCACCGTGCTCTTTCATGCTCTTTTCAGTTGAGAAGATAATCTGATCAAGCTCGTTCTTAGCATCGATCATCTCTTTTCTCTTACTATCTTCATCAGCATGCATTTCAGCATCTTTCACCATCTTTTCGATATCTTCTTCAGAAAGACTACCACTTCTGTCAATCTTAATAGATTGCTGTTTATTAGTAGCTTTATCTACAGCAGAAACATGAAGGATACCGTTTGCATCCATATCGAATGTAACTTCGATCTGTGGAACTCCGCGAGGTGCTGGTGGGATACCTGTAAGCTGGAAGTTTCCAAGCACTTTATTATCATTAGCCATTGGGCGTTCACCCTGAAGAACTTTGATGTCAACAGCAGGCTGGTTATCAGCAGCAGTTGAGAAGATCTGGCTTTTCTTTGTAGGTACAGTTGTATTTCTTGGGATAAGGACGGTCATAACCTGACCCATTGTCTCAATACCAAGTGAAAGAGGAGTTACATCAAGAAGAAGTACGTCTTGCATGTTCTCGTCACCAGAGAGAATACCACCCTGAATAGCAGCACCAATAGCAACAACTTCATCAGGATTCATTGTTCTGTTAGCTTTCTTTGCAAAGTAGCCTTCAACAGCCTCTTGAACTGCAGGAACACGTGTTGAGCCACCAACAAGAAGAACTTCATTAACATCAGAAGTAGATAAACCTGCATCCTGCATAGCTTTCTTCACGGGCTGTAAACTACGGTCAACAAGGTCAGAGATAAGACGGTTGAATTCAGAACGTGAAAGGTCAATGTTCAAGTGTTTAGGACCTGTTGCATCAGCTGTGATAAATGGAAGGTTTATATTCGTAGTTGTTGTACCAGAAAGCTCAATCTTAGCTTTTTCAGCAGCTTCTTTAAGACGTTGCATAGCAGTAGCATCACCGGATAAGTCAACACCTTCCTGCTCTTTAAACTTCTTAAGTATCCAATCGATAACCTTCTTATCAAAGTCATCACCACCAAGGTGAGTGTCACCATTAGTTGAAAGCACTTCTACAACACCTTCAGAGATATCAAGGATAGAGATATCGAATGTACCGCCACCGAGGTCATAAACAGCAACTTTCTGCTCTTTCTTGTTTTCCATTCCATAAGCCAAAGCTGCAGCAGTAGGTTCATTGATGATTCTCTTCACTTCAAGACCTGCAATCTTACCTGCATCTTTAGTAGCCTGTCTCTGCGCATCATTGAAGTATGCAGGAACAGTAATAACAGCTTCTGTAATCTTTTCACCAAGATAAGTCTCAGCAGTTTCTTTCATCTTAGTAAGAACCATCGCTGAAATCTCTTGTGGTGTATAATCTTTATTATCTACATCAATATGTACAGCAGCCTGACTACGTACACCTGAAATAACTTTATAAGGCACCTGTTCGATTTCATTAGAAACTTCACCATAGTTACGTCCCATAAAGCGTTTGATTGAGTAAACTGTGTTTTTAGCGTTTGTAACAGCTTGACGTTTAGCAAGCTGACCCACCATTCTTTCTCCGGCTTTAACAAAACCGATAACTGATGGAGTTGTACGAGTTCCCTCTACGTTTGCAATAACAACAGGTTTTCCACCCTCTACTACTGAAACGCAGGAGTTAGTTGTTCCAAGGTCGATTCCGATGATTTTTCCCATCTTAATCCTCCGATTCTTTATTCTTTATTTTCTTTATCTTCTGCAACCGGTTGAGGTTTCACGCCATTAGAAACTGCAACTCTTGCCGGTCTGATTAATTTGCCGTTTAAAGTGTATCCGTTCTGGATAACTGCTGCGATAATATTCTCTTCAAGTTCTGAAGGTATATGAGCTAAAGCTTCATGAAACTCAGGGTTGAACTCAAGCTGCTTTGATTCAACTTTCTTAACTCCCTCTTTAGTGAGAATTGAGTTAAGTTGCTGTTCAATCTGTTTAACACCTTTGATGAAAGGCTTTTCAAGCTCATCTTCCTCAACTTGTTCCCATGCTCTTTCGAAATTATCCATAACATCACAAAGAGACACAACAATGCTCTCTGTTGCTGTCTTGATCCAGTCACTCTTCTCTTTAAGTGATCTGCGTCTGAAATTCTCAAACTCCGCCATATTTCTCATATAACGGTCTTTCCAAACATTGACATCCTTTTCAAGATTTTCCAGCTTCTCCTCCATAGTCGGTTCTTTTTTTTCTTCGACTTCCACCTCTACTGTCTCTGCAGCTTCTACCGCTTCCTCAGTATTTTTCTTTATTTCTGGAGCTTCTTTTTTACTTCTCTTATCAGCTTTCTTCTTAGCCATTAATTATCTTCTCCACATTTAATTATTTATTGTAACAATACCCTGTTTAGTCGTCTGGGTAATTGTTTTTGCAAAATCTCTAATCATTGAAATATTCTTACGGAAGTTGTTCCTTACAGGGCATACTATTCCCAGGTAACCCGGAATATCAAAAACTTCGTATTTAGCATAGATTACCGCAAAGTCATACCATGATCCATCACCAAAATCTTCACCCATGAGAATGTTGTAATCTCCACCTGTATCGTGGTTTTTCATCATCTTAATCAGGATATCCTGTCTCTGCACAAGCGTCATGAAGTTCATAACATTCATCTTTTTATCAAACTCAGGCTGTTCTAAGAATGAGATCTTGCCATCAAACTGGATATAGTAATCAGTAATTGAGGTAAATGCTTTATGCAACTCCTGTAAGAACTGTTCAAGCAGGAAGTTAGATTTCTTCACCATCTCACTCATCTCGTTCAAGTAACGATGAGATATATCAAAGATACGTTCACCAAGAAGGTCTTCACGCACGAAATTAACCATCTTCTTAAGCTGCGCTTCGTTCACATCATAATCACAGTTCAGAATAACTGTCTTATCAAGTCCTGAATCCAGACTAAGGACGAAGATTAGCTTTCTGGGACTTAGCTGGAAAACCTGCAGGTCGCTAAGATAATCATTAGACACCTCAGGTTCTGCAACAAAGCTAAGCTGATCAGATTCGTTAGCAAGAATCTGCTTAATGTAATGAAGGGCTAATTGAGTATCCTTATAGTTGCGGATAATCAACTGTCTCAAGATGTCTTTTTTCTCATATTCCATCTCAGTTACTTCATTGCTAATTAAATCCACATACCTGCGATAACCGTTAATTGTCGGTACTCTACCGGCAGATGTGTGAGGCTGATGAATATAATTTTGTTGCTCCAGTTTGTTCAAATCAATACGCAAAGTAGCAGGACTAACATGCCCCATATACTTCTCATAAAGCACTCTGGAAGAAACAGGTTCTCTATTGAGAACATACTCATCAATCAAGCTTTTAAGTGTATCATCTAATCTTTTAATATTCTTTTTCATCATTACTCCAATCAGCAATCAAATCTTTCGGTTGCTAATATAATGACAATTTATGTGACTTTATATTTTTGTCAAACAAAAAGTGAGACTGCTAATTTTTATTGTTCCACGTTTTAGTTTTCACTTTTCTTGTCATTGGATAATGATGAATTAGTACATATTTACAATGGAATTGGGAAGTCTTAGAAAGCTATGAGTTATAATCTTTTAATTATAAACCACAAAGATATACTATGTACACTACCATGGGAGTCTAAAGAATAGCGAATCTCATTTAATAAGTCTTATCCTAGCATCCTCTTTTGCGATATCGCAAACTTTCATTAAACTTCTTATCAAAACGCAGTCATCCCACTGTTTTCCCACTGTGCACGCACTGTGCACCCAGTGAAACAGTGGGTTGGCAGTGCCTTCACAGTGCGTGCACAGTGCAGACACAGTGCGTTGGTGGAATGTGCAATAAAAGCGAGTAAAAAGGGCATAAAATGTAGCTAAGTTATTGGTAAAGACACTGTGTATGCATTTTTTAACCTACTGTTATAATCCAAACTACCATTGGGAGTTCGACTACATGTATAAAGTGTTAATCCATCATTCGCTCGTAGTCGTAAACAAGTTGATGCTAGCTAGGTTTATATAACTTTTAGGAAGTCTTTAAGCTCAGCGATAGCTCTTTCTGAATACATCTTCTTCTTGAGCTTCTTATCTCTGATCCTTTCTCCAAGTGGAGGAAGTACTCCGTAATTAGCATTCATGGGTTGGAAGTTTTTAACAGGAGTAATCTGGTGTTGCCAAAGGGCCCCTGTAATCGTTGTAAGAGGTGGTTGTTTCAAATCATTGATAAGTATTTTACTTACAATCAAACCACTCATAATTGATTCAACATAGCCTTCCACACCGGCAAGCTGTCCGGCAATATAGATATTTGGCGCATTCTTCAGCGAAAAATCGTTGTTAATAATCTCAGGGGTATTGAGATATGTATTTCTGTGAATTGAGCCGTAGCGAAGGATTTCTGCGTTCTCAAGTCCGGGGATTAGTCTGAATACCTTTTTCTGTTCAGGATACTTAAGCATTGTCTGGCAACCAACAAGGTTATATGCAGAGAAGTTATTATTCTCAGCTCTTAATTGAAGCACTGCGTAGGGTCTTCTCCCTGTACGCGGATCTTCTAATCCGACCGGACGCATGACACCAAATCTTAGTGTTTCCACTCCTCTTCTTGCCAACTCTTCGATCGGAGTACAGTTCTCATAGAAGTGATAATTAATATTCTGAAAGAACTTATTCTCAAACTCATGAGCAACATGCTTCTCTCCCTCATTCAAGGCTTCAACAAATCTGTAGTATTCCTCTTTGCTAAAAGGACAATTAAGGTAATCAGCTTCACCCTTATCATAGCGAGTTTTTGAGAAAACAATTCCCCGATTCAAGGAATCAGTACTCACAATCGGGGCAATGGCATCAAAGAAATAGAGATGATTCTCTCCGATAGTTTTCAGAAGTGAATCGGTTAAAGCATCTGAAGTAAGTGGTCCGGTTGCTAAAACTGTAAGATTTGATGGTAACTCTTTAACCTCTTCATTAATAACCTCTATGTTCGGATTATTATTGATAATATCAGTTACTTTTTGAGCAAAGAGATTTCTATCGACTGCTAATGCATTACCCGCAGGAACAGAAGTCTCTTTCGCAATATCAATGAGTTTACATCCTAACTCCTGCATCTCAGCTTTAAGTAAACCGGAAGCTGTATCAAACAGCATAGACTTGAAAGAGTTAGAGCACACAACTTCCGCAAACAAATCTGTCTCATGAGCTTCTGTTGTTTTAATCGGTCTCATCTCATATAGCTTTACTTTCCATCCTGCATCTGCGAACTGCAGAGCCAGTTCTGAACCGGCTAAACCGGCACCAATGATATTTATCTCTTTCATTTATTTCTCACTTAATACTCGTCTATATTCTGGTGCAAAAGCACTATTGGGGTTCTTGTTTAAGAAATTGACGATCATCTGTTGCCTAAGCATTGGATCATCATTACTTAGATTAATCAATTGAAGCAGTGCATATTGCCCTAAAACTTCATCTTCAAAGTCTCTTTCATATATCTCTTTAGCGGCTTCTATCTGCCCGAAGCGCAGGTAACATTTAGCCATTGCGAGCAACACTTCCTCATTAGGCTTATCTTTGTTGATAGATTGATATGTATTAACAGCTACTTCAGGTCTCATTAATTCATTCTCACGCCATGCTTGCATGAATACTTCAAACTCGTTTGGTGCAAGCTTACCTGATATATCAGCCAAGTATATAGCATCATTCACATTGTTCGTCTGAGGTGTAAGAACAAGTAGTTCTGTTAGTAGCGAGTCAGCTAAAGGATCTTTCGTGCTTAAAGCTATCAGATAACTGTAGAAATAGTTCTCTTTGAAAGTATCTGTACCTTGTTCTACAGCTTTATAGAGTGTATTCAACCTTTGCTTAGCATCTTCAAAGTCACCAAAAAGAATCTGGTGATATATGATTTTCTGCTCCACTTTATTTCGGTTCTTACCATTGAGTGCAAAGCTCTTTGCATCTTCCAGATGAGATAAGACCTGTTCTTTACCTTGACCCTTGTATAGTGCAAGTAGTGCAAGTATCTCTCTGGCTTCACGGTTTGCCTGACCTCTAAACTTATAGCGATTAGAAGACAGTTCTTTATCTTGAGTTATTTCTAAGAGTAGTCTTTCCGCTTCTTCGAGATTGAAAAGGTTTAGGTTACTCTTAGCACGTTTCACCTTTGCATCTGCTGCAACATTGGCATCGATTTTCATGTTATCGAGCTCCGAATATGCAAGAATAGCAACTCTATCATTTCCTTTTCTGAACTGGTCATTAGCGAAATAGAGTAATCGAGTTGGATTTAGTTTCTTATATACATCTAACGCTTTCTCATACATCTCAACTTGCATAAGAGCAGTAGCAAAGATTTCAAGTATCTTTACATCCGTTTCATCCCTTAGCTCTTCTTCCATTGAATCAATAACACCGATATCCTCTTTCACCATCTGAAGGAGATATCTTTTCGAGGAATAGAAGTAATTTGGGTTTGTCTTCGTTAGTTTTATATACTCTACAACTGCTTTAGGCAATTGCCTGGATTCACGATAAGCATTTGCCATTTCTAAGGCATACAGATTAGGATCTTTAGCCATTTTTCTGGCTTTCGTAATAATCTCAATCGCTTTATCAAACTGCTTTCTTGCTGAGAACAACCTAGAAAGCTCTCTGTATAAGTTCATATCTGACTTGAAATCTGTGAGCATCTTGTCAGTGATTCTACCTGCTTCATCGAAATTTCCGGCAATCAGGTTATAGTTAATTCGCGCCTTGTAGAGTTCTTTTATTGGCATAGCTTTGCCATACTTATCCAAAATTTCTTTTGCTTCTAGACGCTTGTTCAGTGATAAATAAAAGCTAAAAGCACCTTTAACTACTTCTGAGTTGTTGGGATACTTTTTAATAAGCTCTGTCCAGATAGATTCAGCTTTTTTAAATTGTTTTGATCTGACGTACTTTGTTGCTTGTTGCTTTAACACTTTCACTTCATCATACTCTTGCGAGTAGAGCAAGAAACAGGAAAAGACAATGATAACTATTATTATTAATCTATTCTTCATTAAGCTTCTCATTTAGTAGTTTTAAGTATTCTTTTATGAGCTCTCTATACTCAGGAGGAAACTCTTTATAATCTTTCTTTAGCATCGCTTTGTTTTGTAGTTCTTTAAACTTCAGCTTTATCTCTTCAGGAGTATCCCAGTCATCAAATTCTGAATTCTCAGCCTTACGCTTTCGACTGAATTCACGCTTGTTAATCGACTTCTGGATATCCAACATACGGGACATTATTCTTTCCTGCTTCTTAAGCAAGTCAGGATTTAGTCTATTAGCTTTTAGTGCTTTAGCTATCTGTTCCAGCTCTTCAATAAGCTTTTGTATAGCTCCTGTTTGCTGTTGGGCAGCAGGATTGTTTTGAAGAGCACGTTTGAGATTATCTGCTAATCTTTGTTCCTCAGAAGCCAAGCGTTGAATCTGTTGTCTCATTTCGGAAGACATACCACGATTCCCTTGTTGCAACTGTTGCATTAGCTGTTGAGTTAGCATATTCATTGCCATCTGTTGTTGTCCCATCTGTTGCATCATCTGCATAAGTGACTCCATACCTGAGCCACCACTACTTGAAGAGCTGTTTTGTGTAAGCATTAGGTCGTATGCAATTAAGTTTATACCTTTAGTAATATCAGAAAGGTAGTTCTTCACTACATGGTGACGGTTTTCACTTATCTCTTTAAACATCTCTCTATAGGATTGTTCCAGGAAGTTCATATCATAGAAGAATTTTGGTGTGATAAACATAGATAGCATTGGTGCCTTAAACATCTCATTTACAGCCATTCCAATACCTTCAAAAATTGCTAACTCAGCTTGTAGGATTTGGAAAGCATCATCACCAAAAATCTCAACCTGTTGCTCATGCATATCTGAGAAGAAAAGAATCTTTCTAAGGCAAACTCCGAGAGCTTCACTCATCTCCCCTGCTCCACCGGAGCTCATTTGTGATTTCATATCCTGTAGCATCTTACGCATCTTCTGAAGTTTTTGACTGGCAGATTGTTGTGAGTCCTGAGCTGACTGTCTATTGTTCTGCTGTAACTGCTCCTGTGACTCTTGCATATCATGCATAAGCTCCTGCATCTCTTTCATCTCTTGAAGTTCTTTGAGCTGCTCTGAAAGCTCCTTATCCTTTTCTCCACCAAGCATGTCCTGGAGTTTTTCAAGTTCTTTCTTAAGGTTTTCAAGCTGTTCCTGAAGTTTCTTTTGCTCTTCTGCAAGCTGTTGTGGATCGGATGAATTGTCTTTAGTCTTCTCTTCTATCTGTTTCTGGAGATCCTCCATCTGTTCTGCTATATCAAGAGCTTTCTGAAGTTGCTGCTCTTTTTTAATACTCTCCAGTAGCTCAATTGTCATTTCCAGCTTCTCATTAAAGTCATCCATTGAGAACTTAAAATCTTTCATAGCCTTTTTGAGTACATCAGGATCCATGTTTTCCATAGCATCCTGCATCTTCTGCATCGCTTCCTGCATCTGAGTACTATCCAATTCCTGCATCAACTGTTGAATCTTTTCCATCTTCTCAACAGTTTCGGAAGCGAGAGCCTCATTATCTTGAATCTTATCTATTAAATCCTGATATTGGTCAGCAACTTTTTCAACATCTTGTTTTATATCTTTGCGCTCTTCCATGAACTTCTCAAGTTGTTGCTTATCGTCCCACTCCAGTTCCTCTTTTTTAAGAAGCTCTCTTCTTGCTTCCTCAAACTCCTCAGTCATCTCTTTAGATTTCTGAAGAACATCCTCAAGGTCTTCCTTCTTTTCCCTTTCAGTTGATTCAATTTCTCTGTAGATCTCTTCAATTGATGGTAACCTAAGGAATCTATGTTCAGATTCTGATTCTTGAGGTGAAGGCTTATTATCCTGAATAGTTAGCCAATATTCTACTCTATTACCCGGAAATAGGTCCAGTCCTGTAAGGTCGAGTACATAATCATTTTCCCAAAGAGCTCCTCTAATCTGCTTTACTACAGATCTGGAAATTACTTCTCTATCTTCAATACGAAAATGAACAACAAGGTTTTGTAGTCCAAAATCATCAGATGCAACGATTCGTAAAAGCTGTAGCATTGTCTGATTTAGGGTTGTATCTGCTACTGGATAGGAGATTTCAATCGATGGCTTCTCATCGGGAAGTATGATTATTTCTCTTTCAACATCAATCGTTTCCTGTCCAATATAGTCCCCAAGATTCAAGTGCCAGCTATCATTCTCTGTTATTGTAAAAGTAGTTGTATAGTTTAATGAATCACTTGCTTGCATCACTTTTGAGTCACCTGAGCTAAACACCATCAACGCTTGCTTTAATGGTGAAATAACTTCAGCAGTAAGTTTAATTTTACTGTTCTCAATCGCTTTTATTCTACCGGTAGATAAACTATCAACGAACGGCTCTTGTCCAGTGTACTCGGGGTAGAAATACTTCACCTCAAGTCCTTTTACACCAGGTTTCTCTATCAGTTCTACTCTAAAAGTATCAGATACAGCATACTTGCTCTTCACCATATACTCTATACTATGCTCAAGATTATTATACCTATATCTGAATTGGTCCATTTCTACCTGACGCCACTCTTTATCAAGACGATACATAAACTTGTAGTCACTTCCAAGTTCAGGGTTAAGTATCTCTACATCGAGATTGCTATGACGAGGAAGTTTAGCATTTCCGGGAGATAACTCGATCACTTTGCTATGTTGCTCTTTTATAAGCTTGTCTGTATAAAAAGCACTCCATGCAGTAGGGATAAAATTTAAGTTTACTAACAAAATTATTGTTGCACCGATGAACCCGTAAATACTGATTTGTTTTTGTAGTGGATTTAACAGGTCTAGTTTATGCTCTTCCTGCTTTTGGGATTTATGGTTTGCATTTTCAAAGATTAATTTAAGGATATTTTCATCATAATCTTGTTTATCGTTTAACAACTCTAAAGCATTCTGATAAGTTTCAGTTTTATCATTGTTTAGTCTATCTAAGAACCTGGCAGATTTTACATCATCCAACAGCTTATTTTTACCTGCATAAAACAGGTATAACAAAAACAATGCAGCTGTGATTCTTAGAGTTAACCCGAAATAGAACATTGGGAATCCACCTGCTCTAACTAAACCATAAAGTATGAAGAAGAGCAGAAAAGCCCAGAGTAATGATAAAAGGGCTAAAATTGAATACCTAAATCCAATAAGTGTATTATATCGTTTCCGAAACTTGCGGATTACTTCTAAAAACTCGTGCATATATATCCTCACTCAAAAGGGGTGGTTTAATCCACCCCTATAGAGTAAATATCAATTAATAAACTTTCTATTCCTTAACCTGCTCTAGCAAGATTTCGATTGCTTTTTTCAGCTGAACATCGTTATCATTCACTATATCAGCAGGTGTCATTTCAACTATTATGTCAGGTTGTGCGCCATTACCTTCCAGATTAGTTAGCTCCTCATTATCAAGCCACCAACCGTTTCTTGGCATACGCATTGAAGAACCATCCATCAAATCATGAGGAACTGTTCCAATAACTGAACCACTTGTTGGAACACCTACAATTGTGCCAAGTTTTAAATGTTTAAAGATATGAGGGAAAATCTCTCCATCACTGAAAGAGCGTTGGTCAATGAGAAGTACAATTGGTTTATCATATACTTTACCGGGGGCTCGATATTTGCCTGTTCCTCTCCATCTACTACTTTCCCAAGCATACTGTTTTTTCATGATAACTTCAAGTATCTTATCGTGTACGCGACCACCTGAGTTACCTCTAAAATCAAGAACTAATCCCTTCTTAGTATATTCAGTACTGAAAAGGTCTTCAACAAACTGCGTATAATTGGATTCACTCATCGCTTTCACGTGAACATATCCTAAGTCAGGGTCAACAGC
This sequence comes from Cloacimonadales bacterium (SeqCode), assembly GCA_963677495.2. Taxonomy (GTDB): domain Bacteria; phylum Cloacimonadota; class Cloacimonadia; order Cloacimonadales; family JAFGVF01; genus Zophobacter. The sequence continues at coordinate 218,133 of CAXXOU010000002.1, read as the reverse complement.
TTGTACTTTTCGCTTTCTTGTCTCAACCCAATCATGGTATCCAAGATAATATTGCTCAGACCAACTCAAACACTTAATCTCTGCTTCTATTAGCTTGCCTTCTTGGGATATTGTCAGGTGCAATTTTTTACCAACTTTATCTCTTAACAACTTCTCTATCACCGTATCTTTAGTGATTTCTTCACCATCAATACTCAGCAATATGGCACCATCATTGATTTTATAAATCTCGTTCAAAGCTGAATACAGGTATACTTTCTTCAATACTATGCCCTTCTTCAGTCGATTATCCCAATCAAAAGCTGCACCAATCATTCCACGTTTGAAATAATGCTGTCTTTTCTCTCTTCTTGGATAGAAACCTGTATGAGAAGCGTTTACCTCACCTATCATCTCTTCAATTATATCTGAAAGCAGGCTTGGTTTGTACATATAATCAGTATATGGGAAGTATTTGTTATATGCTTCATCCCAATCAACATTATGCATTTTAGGGTCATAGAATCCACGACCAAAATCACCCCAAACCTCTTCGAAGACTTTCTTATTAAGTTCTAACTCATTATATTGATAGTCAAACTTAGATTTAATCTCTTTCGAAGTACCGTTATTCAAGTTAACTTTATAGAGTTTTTGAGCTCCAACAAAGTAGATGTTATTTGAATCAAAGTTGTATTCCGAATATCTCCAATCATGGTTAAACGTATATATTAACTTCTCGTTCTTACCTTGATAATTAGTTTTATAGAGTTCTTTACCCTGCCAGTAATATAGTATTGAGTCATTCCTTACAGTGAAAACTCCCGGCCATTTGTCCTTCTTAACTATAGGAGTAATGCGTTTTTCAAGATTATCCCAATCGATAGCAATGTCTTCCATCTTTTCTTCTTTAACCTGAAGAGAGTCAGCTACAAGGATATCCTCCCAATGATCATGCTTAAACTTAAACTCATTTATCGGGCTTAAGTCCATCCGGAAAAGAGTACTGCTATTCACAAAGAATACTGAGTTATTATCTTTACCCCAAGAAGCACTTCCAATCCAGTTATCATCTGAGAAGATTACTTGATCAAACCCGGTTTCGAATTCATAGAAATGCAATTTAGAGTTCCAGACATTAACATCTCTAGTAGTATAAAGGGCATATTTGCCATTCTCTGAAATCTCGAATCCATACCAAGGAGTATTATCCTTTTCAATAACAGTAAATTTTGTTGCTGTTGAATCCATTAATGCTAATCTATTAATATCTTTTTCATTTAGACTATATTCAACAAGATACTGCTTATTAGGAGCAATATCCACATTATCAATATGCTTATCGTTAGCCCAATCAACCTTCTCAATCACATCAGGGTTAAAGATGTTGATTTTATACATACGATTCACACCCTTCTCATACGATGTGAAGAATATTGTCTTATTGTCAGGTAGAATAAATATATCGTTTATTCCACGTTGGTCATGTGTCAACTGCTTGACTTCTCCACCTTTTACAGGCATTGCGAAAAGGTCATATTTATAGTTAAATGCTAAGAGTTTTTCATCCGGTGATACAGAGAAGTTCTTAAACTTATTCCTAACACTTTCATATCTATCCAAGTCATGCCAAGTATCTTCAACAATCTCAATATCTATTTTGGCAAACTTGTTTAGCATTGCTTTTGGATCGTATCTCCAGATCTCATCAAACATCTCAAAAACGATTCTATCATTAGCAACCGCGATATCAATGTCTCGTACTGACCATGTATCAAAATTTGAGAGCTGTTTGGGATTACCAAAATCTCTATTCTCAACACAGAACAACTGGAAAATCTCTCCATCTGAACCGGCATAATAGATTTTATCACTTTTATGAGAGTAAACCGGATAGCGTTCTGTTGTCTCTGTCTGAGTTAATCTGTTAAACTTCTCAAGTTTCTTATCATACTCCCAAAGGTCACCATTCAAGCTACCTTTGTATGATTCTCTAAAAGGCATACCTTGTTTATTGAAGATAACTTTGTTACCATCAGGACTAGGATAGGAGTAACTATCTGTGTATGGGTTAACTTGTTCCATTTTCTTGCCATCAAGCGATAACTTCATGTTCAAGTTTCCACGTCCATATGGTACACGTTTTGTTACTAATAGAGCTTTGCTATTAGCATACCAACCATCAAGACTAAGAGAGCAGTCACGTACTTGTCGTGCTTCCCCCCCATCTATAGGCATTACAAAAATAGATGTATTTCCAGCTCTATTTGAGTTAAATGCTATCCATTTCCCATTTGGTGAAATAGAAGGATTACTTTCATAAGACTCAGAAAAACTGATTCTCTTCGCTTCTCCGCCTTCAAAAGGTACTAACCATAAATCTCCTAAATAGGAAAAGCAAACCATTTTACCATCCGGTGATATCGCCGGATCGTCCATAAAATGAGGTTCATAGGCTAAACTAATCCCAACCAATGAAAGGATTAATAGTAATAAGTAGACTTTTTTCATTTCTCTCCCTTCTACTTAGAAAGTGATTACTACATCACTCTCTACTTTATCCATCGTAATCAATTTACCATTTACTACCAGCTCAACTCCGGGAAATATCTTTCCCTTAAAACTGATACCGTTCTCCTCAGATAGTCTTTCACCTAAATTACTATCCTCGTTTATGAGATCCAGGTTCGATTTCAGTTCATCTATAATAACTGGGGCAAATAGCTTATTATCTATTATCTTTTGTAAGTTGTTTTTTAACATTTGCGGGTAACAATCTTGTGTTATCTCGATTCTTGTTGCAGAATTGAATCTGTCTCCCGCATAAGCTCCACTAATATAATTTGCAGCATAACAGCTACCACCACTTATTTCAAAGGTTCTATCAGGACCAACAACAGCATCCCCTGCTACCATACGAGAATCAATCACCTGACGCTCCGGTTTAATAGTGCTTTTAGCATGAAAGAAAGTAGCTCTACCTGAATTAAATGTTATATCCCTGTGACTTATCAATCCGATTGGTTTGCAACCTGACACAGTTCCATCAACATGGATGCTTCCGGTAGCGTATATTGCACAATTATCCACATTCCCATGAACTGTTACATTGCCTTCTACTGATAATAATCCGCAATCCTTTATTGGACCATCTATATCAACGTGAGTCTTAAAGTGTAAGTATTTGGCATCGTTAATCTGCTCCGAAGTAAGCCCAAGAACATCTACAACACCAACTTTCCCGTCATTATTCAGGTAAGGGTATCCTTTTATTGTAGAATAGATAGCTTTTTCGGAGTCTTTAAATGTAACATTTCTATCAATATATTGACTGGAATATAATGAGTGTAAATCTCTCTGTTCCAATGTAACTCCATGAATATTCTTTATTGCATTTGAGTTCTCATCCACTTTTATATCTGCTAGTTTAGTTCCCGCTTCCACAAAACACCATCCGGTTAATGAAACTCTGGATGGATCTTTACCTGGAGCATAGCATGTTTCCGCTTCAAACTTGCAAACAAGTTCACTCTTAAATGGATCTAATCCACCCTTTGCAATAAGGAATGGTACATCGTACTCCTTTTCGATGCCGGCTTCCTTATTTTCATCGGCAGCAGTATCGAAACCATATACGATACCTGCTTTATTTATAAGCTCTTTAATCTCTTCTTCATTGATTACATCACGGGTAAGTTTGATTGTAAGATAAGCTTCCATAGCATTTTCACTCACATCAATTTTAAGATTGCCCTTCTCATTTTCGTAGGTTTTTGTCATAAACTTTCCCAAATCTCAGATTTTTTACGATATAATGTAAAGAGAGTCTTATTTGTCAACTAATCTATCTCTCCCATATATCAGCCTTTTATGATACAATAGATTTACTTAACAATAGTTACGTTTTAAGTTATGGAGTGCACAGTGCTATTTCAACATCTTTCTTTTGAATTGTTCTCTCCACTTCCACGTTAGGCACTGGAGTAACAGACACATAATCCCTATATGTTCCCTATATGACTCTTATATGAAACCTTTATGAGCATATAGGATACATATAAGTTGGATAAAAGATGGATTTACTTTAAATATATCTGTTGCTCCAGTGCGTATCGGGGGATTAGAATGGTAGTTTTGAAGAAGTTTTAGTATAATTCATCGCTCAGAGGTGAACGATTTACAGTGGTTACATTAGTCTATTCCTGCTTTTTTCTATTCGAGAGTTAGTTCCATCTTTGCAGTTGAAGCAATCCATAATACAAAACGCAATCATCCCACTGTTTTCCCACTGTGCACGCACTGTGCACCCAGTGAAACAGTGGGTTGGCAGTGCCTTCACAGTGGGATCACAGTGCGTGCGCAGTGCGTTGGTGGAATGAGCAGTAAAAGGGAGTAAAAAGGGCAATAAATATAGCTAAGTTATTGTAAATTGCACTGCGTACGTTGTTCTGAAGTTGTCGCAATAGCGACCGAAGGGAGATGGGCGGATAGCGAAAATGGCGAAAGTACATCACTATGAGTCCAACTCCCTTCGGTCGCTTTGACTCCAATGATGTAAGTTATTGTAAACGCCACTGTGTGTGTAAATACGAAGAATAGGATTATGCAACTATGTAGCATAATCCTATATATCCAAAATGAAGCGTTTTTTACATATATTTATCGTTGTATACTTTAACGAATCTTTCTTTTAGTTCTCTCGCTTTAAAAGGTTTCGAGATGAAATCATCCATTCCCACTTCAAGACATTCCTGTCGGTTAAGTTCAGCAGAATTAGCAGTAAGCGCAATAATATATGGTCTTTCTTGACCATCAAGACGTGCGATGATCTCTTTAGAAGCAGTGATACCATCCATTATAGGCATTTGGAGATCCATAAGCACAACGTCATACTTCTCTTTTAAGCAATGCTCTAGTGCTTTCTTACCATTATCAACTATATCTATGGAATAACCAAGTTTTCCCAACAAGTGATAAGCTAGCTTTTGGTTTACAATGTTATCTTCTGCAAGCAGAATCTTCAATGAGAACTCTTCGGAGAACCCTTTATATAGTTCTCGACTTATCAAGGTTTTCTCTTCCCTTTTTTCTCTATTATCTTCACTAAATGCCGGGGCTAGTTTATAGAGAGAAACAGGTTTTCTGAGAACAGCTTGGAAATCAGATAGAGATTTATAAGTAGAGCCCGGTGACTTCAAGAGTATTAGCTTTAAATCATCAGCAGAGTAGCTCTTTCTTACATTTTTTGCAAATTCAAGAATGTTCTTTTTATTCGAGTTGTTATTAATAAGACAGAATTCAAACTCATTGTCATCATTAAGAATTGCAAGTGCACTAATGAGATCATTTGCAATAAATGGTTGCAATGCATAGCTCTCAAGATAGCTTTTTATTACTCTTTGCGATTGTCTATTAGAATCAACAAGTAATGCTTTTTTACCCTTAAGTATACGCGAAGTATCGAAGACTGTTGTTGTTCTTTCCCATTCCTCAATGTTTAGATTAAAGATAAATGAAGTACCACTTCCTTCTTTACTCTGAACATGAACATCACTACCTAGTATTCTAACAATCTTCTTAGAAATAGCTAAGCCTAGTCCGGTCCCCCCAAATCTTCTAGTAATAGTTGAGTCAGCTTGGGTGAAAGTATCGAATATGCTTTCCAGCTTATCTTCCGGTATACCAATACCTGTATCAGATACTTCAAATCTAAGGTTGATACTCTCTTCAGATTCTTCAACAACACTGACTATGAGTTTTACTTCACCTTTTTCAGTAAACTTAACTGCATTACTAACAAAGTTAAGCATCACCTGTCTGAGTCTGAACTCATCTGTTGATATCATTCTAGGAACAGATGAATCCATAACAAGTAAAGTTTCAATCCCCTTTTGGTCAGCTTCGGCACTAATAACGTCAAGACAAGATGATAAACACTTATCAAGGTCAAACATCTTCTTAACGATGTCCAGGTCTCCTGATTCCATCTTGGAAAGATCAAGGATGTCGTTTATTATCACAAGTAAAGTATCACCACTATTATGAATAATTTCAAGATAATCCTGTTGCTCTTTATTAAGGGCAGTATTGGTCATAACTTCAGTCATACCAATAATACCATTAAGAGGAGTTCTTATTTCATGACTAACGGTCGCAAGGAAACTGGATTTAGCTTTTGAGGCAGCAAGAGCTTCCTCTTTAGCCTTAATAATATGCTGCTCAGCTTTCTTCTTAAGAGATATATCTTCGTAAATGCTATAGATAGCTACAACATAATCATTAACAATCACAGGAGTGGTATAGACCTGAACATCCAAGAGCTTCCCATTCTTATGTTTTCTTCTAGCTTCAAAGCTAATATTATCTATAGTAACAGCCTTATTTGTGAAGTCAGTGGCTTCATTGATCATACCTTCCGGAACAATCAGATCATCAATATTCTTACCAACTACTTCATTACAGTCAAAACCAAACAGTTCTTGGAATGATGGGTTTACTTTTTGAATTTCACCACCAGGATTAATCAAGACTACAGCATTAATGTTTCTTGAGAAGAGTTGCTCAGTTAATGCCCTTTCACTATTTAACTCGTTCTCAATTCTGGAACGTTCCATCATCATTCTATTTGCTGCATCAGCAACTTTTTGCCATTCCCAGTACTGAATATTACCGATCTCAAAAGGAGTTACTCCAGGCATATATGAGTTAAAAGCATCACAAATATATTCTACATAATGTTCAAGCCTCCGTCTGACTTGATATGTCCAGAAGAGAACGATACCGAGTAGTATACTAAGTAAGATAATGATAATAATTACTTCAACTACTGCTTGTTTCCGATACATTGCACCAAGATAATCAGCACTAACTATCTTTGCACCCTCTTCAATTATTGTCGCGGAGATACCTGAAGGATTTTCAGTTAACTGATAATAACACACATAATTTTTAGCTAATTTCCCATAAGGATATCTGAAGGGAAAGAATCCTTCCTTCTCTTTCCCATCCTTATAATCATCAATTAACGATTTTTTTATATACGTAATTAAATCTTTCTTCTCTGACCAGTAATCACTCTTACCAAGAAAAATGTGATTATCTGTATCTGCATCAATGAATATTGACATTGTTTTGACGTCTTCATACAATCCTTGAATAAGTGAATAAGCGTCTTTTCTTTTGCTTTCAAGAATCTGTTTCCAGCGTTCGGATGTCTTATATTCATACACTATACCCCATTGATAGGGTGCAAATCTTTGGATACATAGAACTGTTTCTAACTCATTTCTGTTAATATAATACTCAACAATCATATTCCTATATGATGGATTCACTTGCTTCAAATCATCTGTAACAACTACCGGTGGGACAATAACTGACGAAGAATCATTGGAAACAACAATATTGTTTCTGTAATTGTGTAACCAAACAGTCCAAAAACGACTAAGATATAAACTGTCTTTTTTATGGGTCGTAACAGAAGTATTGGAGAACTGCTTGAACTCATTAAGCATGTATCTGTTAGCTGAATGGCTAAGATATGACGATAAGTTCTTTCCCTCTAATCCGTCTATACCTCTCGTCATTAGGAAAGTTCCGCTAGTATCTACAATTGAGACAGAGGAAACAATATCTAAATCTCGCATCTGCTCCAATGTATTCATAATCTTAGTCTTAACCTCATGTTCAGGGAGTGAAGAATTATAGTCTCTATAAACTGAGATTGCTGCACTATGCAATGTGTTTCCAAACATCTCAATCTCTCGATTGATTTGAATCTCTATATCGTGCAAGAATTCATCAAAGAACTGCGTATTGTACCTGGAGTAGTTTTTCACTTCTTTCTGATAAAGTTTTTCAATACTGTTCTGAGTTGAACTTAACCCGGACTTAAGAAACGAATAATGCCAGACCATTCTGAATGCAAAAATAATTGCAACACTTAGAATCGTACTGATGATAAGTATTTTTTGAAAACTGTTAGCAAGTTTCTTTTCTTTCTTAGTCATATAATTTTCCCCATGGCTCAATGGTTGTAACTCTTTGAAGAATTGTCAATAACAAAATATAGAGCAAAATCCTATAACCGAGTATACATCTAGTAAACTACTATTCAACATAACTTTATCTAAATCATTAATAATTATATACTATCCATATTGAAGTTGTAAGCTTTTCACTCAATATGTTATAGCCTACTTTACCCTTTATTTTCGAGTTCTCATAAAGCTTAAAACTACCACCTGTTTCTAACCTGTAACTATTATCTATCTCTACTACTTCGTTGTTATAATCAGAATCACTTCCAAAGACTTCAAACTCAGATGTTGAAGCAGTTAACTCTACGAAACTTTGGAACGATCTATCGGAATAGCTTATTCTGAATCTAACTATTGTAGCGAACTTGTCTCCTTGAATAAGAGAACTCAAAATGAGTCTGTTCGCTAACCATTTATTAATGCATGTGTTTATAATTGCTGAGCCCTTCCACTCCTCTTTGTCAAGTCTACTTTTGTAGTTAATCGAAAATCTTGGTGATACTCTTTTCCCTGACACTCTTATGCCTAGTTGATGCATGCTGTCATAACTACTCATTTCTTTACTTTTACTAATTTCTGTCCGAAAATGTGGGTAGCATGTACCTATTCTATATTTAAGACTCCAAGCATATTTCTCGAAAGAGTTGCAGTAATAATAATCATTATAATAATTTGAAAAAGGGTGTTTTAAGCTGTCATTAACATAGTTTATTATAACATCTTGTTCAAGTAACTCCCATTTTGTTCTTAACAACATAATGATTGAACTACTACTATCATATACATACTCGAGATTAAGATTAGAGATACCAATATCTCTTTTTACAGCAACACTCAGAATATCCCTAACATACTCTTTTTGCACAATCTGCCTACTTAACAATATTCCTACATCATAATACTTTATATTTAATCCATATGTACAAGCTACTGCATCTTCATTTGGCAATTGAACTGTCTTATCAGGTATATCTGCATCATAATTGTAAACAGTAGTGATGGATAAATTATCGCTCCTATATGTCAGCAATGCGCCTTTTCTGTTGGGTTTATTCCAAAGTGATGTGGTCGGCAAAAAGTTCTTGTTTTGATTATGAGAGCCCTGCCATACTAGTCCCATCCCAAAATGGGGTTTAAAGTTCCCAATGGCATAATTAATATTTGACCTGGATTCAGACCAAGAGCAGAACTTCGCGGAAGTTGCAGCATCCTGATTGTTTACAACAAGAGACAGCTTGTTATCATTTATCTTAGAATACACGTTTGCAGCAAACTGATATTCAGCATCATTATACTTACCATTCACTAAACCTTTTAGCTCAAATTTCTTACCCTTACGGTTACTAAAGCATAAATATTCTTCATAGATAAATAGAGAGTTATCGTGTTTTAGCAGCTTTCTGAGTTGAGACATTTTCATAACCCTAAAGTTTTCTCTCACTTTCAATATCTCTTCGATATCGTAGTCATTAATACCTAAGTCTTTAAGTGCAGTTGTTGAAATGCTATTTACATCAATCCCATTCTCCAATATAAAATCAATGATTTCTTTATCTTCAATATAGTTCGCAAGTTCAACTTCATCGACGAATAGCTCATAAGCACAAAGCAATGTGACACATAATAATAGTAGTATTACAGCAACTAGACTACCAGGAGTAGGCAATGGATAACGCATGTGTTGCTTGTAATTCTGTGTGAGTTCTAAGACCATAAACCAATTCAAATGAGTTAAAGTTGATTCTCACACCATAGCTCAAAGAATTAGTCGCTGTTTTATAACTTGCAATCAATGATAATATATCATTAGTATTAATAACAGAGCATAACGAAAATGAAGTGGGATGCTCCTCTTCGAGTTCAATTGTAGTACCAAGCTCTAAGTACTCCATCTCTTTCCACCAAAAGTCAAGAGTAATCCCTTTTTGAAAGTCTAGATCGCTTTTTGCTAAAGTGAGTAGATTATGAGTTTTAAAAAGTGCTGTAAGCATAGCAATTCTCCAGTTACTCCATAAATCACCGGAGAATGAAGTTACATCATCATACCCTTTAGCTTTACTGTAGGAACATGATAAAGAAATGCCCCCAACATAGTCTTTGATTGTATATCCAAGACTCCCTGTCAACAAGAGCTCACTTATCATTGAATTTGATAGATTAGCTGCATTCACTTTGTAATAAAAAAGGGAGGTATGATCTTGGTAAGATAGTTGTTGAGAGATAAGATCTGACTCTTCAAAATAGTAAATAATTCCTGTGGTTGCAGTTCTATGAGAGTTGAGTGGAGCGTTAATACCGGAAGATGCAATCTTAAATGGAGTTTCTTTGAGGTATAACTGACTTGAAAAGCAAAAAACAGATATGTATAGAATTATCCCAAGCATGAACGATTTTAGCTTCATCGCAATATCCGGATGGGAAGAAATATGCCCCTGATTTCTCAGGGGCTAAAAACTAGTTTAGTAGATGCACTCCTCAGATTCTTTATCGAAGAAGTGAATCTTATCCATATCGAAAGTTACGGACATCTCAGCATTTAATGCAGGAAACTTCTTAGGATCGAATCTAGCTGTAAATTTGTCGTCCCCACAAACAAAGAATACAGTAAACTCATTACCCATTGGCTCTACTAAATCACAGACAGCATTGATACGCTGTGGATTTGAAGCCATTGCATCATATTCTGAGTCATATATATCTTCAGGGCGAATGCCCATAATAATCTCTTTATTTTCAAGGTGCTTCACGTGTTTCTCGTGCTTCTCTGAAAGCTCAAGCTTGAAATTATTAGCTGTGAAGTAGAGCTTATCACCTTCTTTATTCAATTTACCGTGGAAGATATTAATTGATGGGCTACCAATAAAACCGGCAACAAAGAGATTAGAAGGATGATTATAAACATTAAGAGGAGAGTCTATCTGATTGATGATTCCATCTTTCATCACAACAATCTTGTCTGCCATTGTCATAGCTTCTACCTGATCATGAGTGACATAAATCATTGTTGTAGCTAACTTCTTATGAAGTTTTGAAATCTCAGCTCTCATTTGTACGCGAAGTTTCGCATCCAAGTTAGACAATGGTTCATCAAAGAGGAACACTTTCGGGTTTCTCACAATAGCACGACCAAGAGCTACACGCTGTCTTTGTCCACCTGAAAGTTGTTTTGGTTTTCTGTCTAATAGATGTTCAATACCAAGAAGTTTCGCAGCATATTGCACCTTCTCATTAATCTCAGACTTAGGAGTTTTGCGAAGCTTAAGAGCAAAGGCCATATTATTGAAAACAGTCATATGAGGATATAAAGCATAGTTCTGGAACACCATAGCAATATCTCTATCTTTTGGAAGTACGTCATTCACAACCTTCTCACCAATTGAAATTTTACCGTTAGTGATATCTTCCAAACCTGCAATCAACCGTAAAGTAGTTGTTTTACCACAGCCTGACGGCCCTACAAGCACAACGAACTCTTTATCTTCAGCAACGAAGTCTGCACCCTTTACCGCATGAAAACCATTTTCATATATTTTGTTTACATCTGATACTACAACTTTTGCCATAAATTCCTCTATTTTATCTCTTTTTTATCTATAAATCTTACTTCATTTTCATCTTTTCCACGATACCCATATTCTTCTCGGGCAATACGTTCAATCTCATCATCATCTTTCTTAAGAGCTACATTCTTCTCTTTCAACTGCTCGTTCTTTTCTTTAACTTCAGCTAACTCTTTCTTTAGTCTTGTTGATTTAGCTTTAGTTTTAACAACTTTAAGAAAGCTGTAATGGTCAAAGAATGCAAGATATACAACAGAAAGAAATACACAGATGAGAACTATGCGCAAGGTAGATTTCTTGGACTTTTCGTTTTTTCTTTTCATATCTCCTCCTGATTCCCCTTAATAAAAGAGGTTTAGTTTTCTTGTCAAACCAAATATTTGTTTTCTTGCTATATTATTTTTATCTCTATCACTCAGAGCTTAACGATCTCCGAAAACAAGTTTAGTGAAAAATGATTTGTGTATATATATTGCTTCATACGGGCAAAACTCATGACAACACATACACCGAATACATTTATTCAAATCTATCTCGGGATGCTTATCCCCTTTCGTGTATTTTATCGCTTGTTCAGGACAACTCTTCACACATATTTTACATAGACGACATTTTTCATTAAAGGCAGGATAGTACTTCATCAGTTTTGTCATTACCTGCTCAGTTCGATTGGGTAATAGAGACATAAATTTACTTCTTAAGTTAACAGCAGCTAAATCGACATCCTCAAACAAGAAATCTTTCCACTTATCATCTACCTCAATGCGAGAAGGCAAAACACCGTCATGATGGAGAGCTCTTGCAATCATAGGAAGTTCATGCCAATCAAATCCCATCATCTTTGTGGCCAGATAGTCAACTGCAGAACCTTTCTCGGAATGGATAATTACGCCAAAATCTCTTGGGTTTCCTGATGAAGGTCCCTCACCCTCCATACCAACTATTCCATCCAGGATGTGATAAATAAAACAATCTTTAGTTTGCCTGTAAAGGTCAGCAACAAACTCTCCAAAACTATTCATATTTGTGTATCTAGTATGAAGAGTCACCTTTTCTAAACCCGGGATTAAACCATAAAGATTCTTTACAGCTCCCGTATATCGAGCCATACTATGAGTTTTATACTTACAAAGATTAATGCAGGCATCAGCATTGAATATATCTTCTGTAACAGGATATTCTTCTCCATTATTGCTTAGAGTTCTGACACCATTTTCACCAAACTGAATAACTTTAGCTCCATACTTTTCAGCAATTGCTCCCAGCCCGGTAACACGCCATGCTTTCTGGGGTTTAACAGTTCCACCGGGACTGTCTCCAATCCAAATCTCTTTGTCATGTTCAGAGAGTAATTGCATTATGGCATCTACTATAGCAGGATGAGTTGTAACCGCCCTTTCGGGTGCAAATGCACCCAAAAGGTTTGGTTTAAGTAAAATTGTTTTCTTATCTTTGAGCTTTTCCCAAAAGTTTATGGTTTCGAAGTGCTCTTTAAAGTACTCATATAACTCCTGAGCATCATATTCTTTAAATTCTCCAACAAACAGCTTAGTCATTACTTAGCTCTATCGTGCAGAACAATCTTGAAGATTGGGTCTAAGTTCATATATATTGATGCATGGAGCTGTGTATTTTGTACATTTCCGGTTACATCTTGTACTAAAGCACCATCCACGCCAAAGAAATCATTACCCCAGCCTACACCGAGAGTAATCATGTTCTGCTCTGTTTCTTCAACTAGTCCCTCTTCGAACTGGAAGATTTCGTCAAGTGTATATTCAAACACTTCACTCTCGTCTCCGGGAGCTATATATTCAGGGACTTCAAAACGTCCTTTCCAAACAGCAGGACGATGTATGAATCCTACTCGATATGCATACTGCTTCACTTTATACTCAAGACCTGTCCTAATATTCAATCTATCATCAAAGGCATCATCCATCTGAGAACAGAACTCATGGCTAACATCTAACGCAAGTAGAAGTTTGTTCAGTGTAACAGAGATACCACCATTTACTACAGTCGGTAAAGTAGTATCATATGTTAAGAAATCTGTTTCAAAATCGTATGATGTAGAAGGAGTAAAGGACACACCGGCAGCAAACTTTTTGTTACTCCAATATACACCGGGTTGGAATCTTACAACACTCTCTCTAAAGTCGTTTAAGGCAAAAGGGGCAGAACCATAAATCACATAATCTTCAAAGTCATATATATGGTTCATAACATTCAAACCAAAGGAGAAGCAATTCCATTGGTAAGAAGTTGAAAGCGTTAGTACTTTATCAACAAACTTAGGATCTCTAAATGTGTAGTTACCGGGAGCTTGCATAAGCTCAACCCTAATCCTGTCATATTGAATTGACTTAAGGATACTGTAAGAGAAACCAACGTTCAGATTCTCCATAATCTGAGAGCTAATACCCACCATACCTAAGGCACCGGGAGAAGTCAAATCACCGGGAGCATTACTGTTGATTTCATCAGCCGGCATCTTAGCGTTCATTTCATAATAAACATGAAATGAGTCTGTCTTGAATGCAGCGGGATTAAGGAAAACATTATCTATGTTTCCCATCACAGATGTTCCGGTATAACCACGTCCGGCAGCTTTAGTTCCAACATAATTATCAGAGTAATAATCATAAAAACTGTTCAAGTACCAAGGAGCAGTAAACTCAAGCTTTTGAGCTCCAAGTACACCAATCACACATACGAGTAAAATTAATAACACTCGTTTCATAAGACCTCCTAACTATTAAAGGAATATTGTCTGTTTTCTGTCGGGACCCACTGAAACTATCTTAACAGGGGTCTCTAGTAGTTCTTCGACACGTTTTATATAGTTCTTAGCATTTTGTGGTAAATCTTCATAGTTGGTGATACCACTAATATCCTCATCCCAACCCGGCATTTTTTCATAAACAGGTTTAGCTTTTGCTAACATAGAAGCTTCAGCAGGGAATTCTGTAACAGTCTCACCTTCTATTTCATAAGCAATACAAATCTTAAGGTCACCAACTTTTGCAAGCACATCTACGAGTGTAATAGCTATCTCATCAAGACCGTTAAGCATAGCTGTATATCTTCCGGCAACAGCATCAAACCAACCACATCTACGAGGTCTTCCGGTAGTAGAGCCAAATTCATTACCTTGAGTTCTTATCTGCTCTCCTGTTGCATCAAAGAGCTCCGTTGGAAAAGCTCCCTCACCTACTCTTGTAAAGTATGCTTTATAAACACCAATTATTTTATCAATCCTGCTAGGAGCAACACCACATCCGATTGAGATACCACCTGAGATTGTGTGTGAAGAAGTAACAAATGGATAGCTTCCATAAGTAATATCAAGAAGTGAACCTTGTGCACCTTCAAAGATTATCTTCTTGCCGGCTTTATACTGTTCGTTTAGGAAATATGGAGTTTGCTTTACAAATGGTTTTAAATACTTAGCAGCCATTTTGAGTTGTTCAATCTCATTCAGAAGGTCTTCAGGTGCCATATTGTGATAATTATAGAGTTTTGTTAAGTTAGCTCCTAGGTTTTCTAAGTCATAAAGATGATATAGCTTAAGTCCTTTTCTTGCAACTGCATCTGAGTAAGCAGGTCCGATACCACGTTTTGTAGTACCAATCTTCTTTTGAGCACAATCATCTTCAGCTTTACAATCTAGGATTTTGTGAATAGGTAATACAAGACTTACTCTTGGGTCAATGAACATTCTATCATCAAAGCTAACCCCGGCATTCTTTAAACTTTTTATTTCATCGATAACTTCGATTGGGTTTAAAACAACTCCCGGAGCTATTACACATTGTAGATTAGGTGTTACAATTCCTGAAGGGATCATGTGCAATACATACTTCTTTCCATCACAGATTATCGTATGTCCGGCATTACTGCCACCTTGGAATCTAACTACTATATCTGCATCAGATCCCATAACATCTACTATTTTAGCCTTAGCTTCATCGCCCCAAATACAACCCAGTATCGCAACTGAACTCATTATTTCTCCTTATCTTGGTATCTCCCGATACATTTTAATCAAGTATTAACGGAATAGAGAATTCCTAGATACAAGTTTGGCAGGAATTCAATCAATGTCAATCATTAAGTCATTGATAGTTCATTGTTAGTTTATAACAAAGGAGATTGAGCTAAATTGGATATGTTAAGATTAAGGGGCTTCATTGTTAATAATCCACTATTCTGACAGATTCGTTAATCTTCAATTACTCTAGGTATCTCAAGAGTGAATTTACTTCCTTGTTTCATGATGCTTTGGACTTTAATATCTCCACGTAACAGTTTTGCATAATTTCTACACAAGGTGAGTCCCAGACCAGAACCATCATACCTGCGATTGAGTCCTTCACTGGCTTGTCTGAAAGCTTCGAAAATAGTCTCATGTTTATCCTCTGGGATTCCTATCCCATTATCCAAGACCTCTATATCTATAAAACCTTCCCGTTGAGATGAAATTATTGAAATTATACCTTCATCTGAATACTTAATGGCATTATTAACAAGTTCATTGAGAACATGTTCTATCAAGCTACTATCAGATTGCATATTAGAATCAATAAGATTACTAATTACTTTTATTTCTAACCCTTTAACAGTTGCAAGCGGACTAAACAATTTACTAACTCGATCAATCACTTTGTCGAGATCAAAAGTGGTTACATGTACATTCTGACTGTTAGATTCAATTCTGGATATATCTAGAATTAAGTTTAGAGTATTTAGTAATGTTTTACCAGAATTATTAATGGTATTTACCATCTCAAGCTGATTGTCATCAAGTTCAGTTTCCGTTAAAATCTCAGAGAATCCAAGCACACCTGAAAGCGGAGTTCGTAGCTCATGGCTCATATTAGCTAAGAAACTGGATTTCAACCTATTACTTTCTTCAGCTTTCTCCTTCGAAACTTGAAGCTGCTCCTCTGTCATCTTACGTCTTGCAATCTCTTTGTTGAGAGATAGGAACAATTTCTGCAGAGAGTTATTCATTTTAAATGTCTCATTTGCTAGATCATCAAGCTCTTTAATAAAAGATTCTTTAGGATTAGATATCCAATTACCACTAGAGATTTCATGTAAACTTTTATCAAGTTTCTTTAGGGGATCGGAAAGTAGCTTCGCTAATAATAATGCGACAAGAATTGATATAAGCACAAATATCAAGACATATCTTAGCATAACTTTGTTGTTTTCATGAATTTCTGCTAAAAATAGGTTTTCGGGAGCACCGGATACAATTAACCAGACTTCGTCTTCTGATATTTTAAACGGTGAAACAAGTACTAAATACTTAGCATTCTTATCCATGAATTCCATTAAGGTATCTTCTTTTATACTACCAAGATTAGGATAAAACTGTTCCATATATCTTGCTATTTTCTGAACAAACACATTGTTTGAGCTATTAGCCCTAATTCTTTGGTTATGTTTTTTATCTTCACTCATGAAAAAGAGAGGAACATTGTCTGACGATGCAATCAGTAATCCTGAATCCTCCATAATAAAGGTAGACCCAATAATATCACGCTGAGAAAGGAAAGTACTGATATAAGAGAGGAACAAGTCAACCCCTATAACTCCTAAAAGTTTTCCCTTTTTATCTCTTACAGCACAACTTGCGGATAACCCTAATGCATCACCTGTAGTCATTTGATATACCTCACTCCAGATTACTTCCTCTGATTCAATAGCTTTCTTGTACCAGGGTCGGGTTCTGGCATCAAAATGTGGTATTGTAACAATCAATGAATCCTTTTTACCTTCATGATCTAATCGAAATTTAGAAAAGACTCCGCTTCGAAAGTTTTCAGTTTCAATCACATACGGCTTATTAGAATCTCTATCAAAGCCTGCATTTGCGAGTCCACCTTCAGTGTTAGCAAAATATATGCTATTTATCGTGTGTCTCATGGAAGCAACATTTTTAAAGTGATCAATTAACTGATCTTGATTCTTGTAGTTTAATTGCCCCCCACTTATCATATTACCCTGCATCGTGTTTATCTCTATTGGTGGTTGAAGAAACTGAGAAATCTCTGCCTTAAGTGCTTTATTTTCATTCATATACGATCTATTTGTTAGAGATCTAATCGATTTTTCACTTGATCTAAATGAGATATATCCAACAATAAAAGCCACTATTAGAACTTGGGATAACAACGTCACTAAAAGGACTGTTCGCATTGATAACTTAGGTCTATACATGAGACTCCCCATCTTTCTTACTATACTCGCAATATATAATTACATCGCATGAAGTCAATTGTCAAGAATTTTCAAAAAACTATAGCTTTTTATCTCAGACTTCACATTCCAATGAAAACTATCTAATCTCTTCACACATGAGCATGCATGAATCATTTCTACACTTTGTTTACTTTACTTGTTTTACAATACACTCATAAATTGTTCGCATTAATTCGAGGATAGATTAGGATTGATTGACGATTATCTTGACATAAACCAAATTGGTTTCATTCTGCAAATGCTTTTTAAAACATATTTAAACAGGAAGGTATTGTGTGAAACACATTCTATTTATAGCGTTTTTAATAGGTTGTTTTCAACTCTTTGCAGAAGGGGTAGTTCCCCAAGAGTTACTTGGAAGCTGGGTAGGTGAATCAAAAGCTTTTCTCAAAAGCGATGGAGTTGTAATCCGAGATTCAGTTCGAGTAGAAATCACCTTCCATGAGAATTTTTCTGTTACGGGAAAACTAGGTAATTCAATTCTAAATGACTGCATTTTCGCATATAATAGAGGTAAAATCGGGAAGTTTCTTAATGTAAAATCAGACTATATAGTAAAATCCGGAACTTTAGTAGGAAAGATTAGTGAAAATGATTCTCAAGAAATTCGTAGATTTACAGTTCCATGCAATATAAAGGATAATAGATTAAGGGGTACATTTATGCAAATCTTTCATTTTAGCTACCCCTATCCTGTGGCAAACATAGATTTAGAAAAGCAGGAGAAGTAGTTAACTCCGTTTCAATTTAGGGATAATAGATTAATTCCTTTTATCTCCAGATAAATAGCACAACATTTCCCTTGACATTTAGATAAAAACAAAGAGTTCATTATTGTGGGAGGAATTAATGATTATTGATTCTCGCTATGAGGTTTTAGAGAGCCTGGGAACCGGAATCTGGGCTACAGTATACAAAGTTAAGGATATCCGAACCGGTAATATCTACGCGCTTAAGTATTTTCAGCAAATTTCTGCAAATGAATTGTATGAGAAATTCACACCGGAAGACATGCATCATATTACAAAAATTGAACATCCAAATCTGATTCATGTTAAAGACTTCGGTAATATAGAAGACAGAATTTACTACATCTGCGAGTATTTCGAAGGTCGTTCTTTAAAGAACTTTCCTTTCAAGATAAATCAAATCGACCTTTTTTATGAGTTAGTTGTACAAATATGCTACGCACTCCATGCTCTGCATAGTCATGGCATTACACATAAAGATTTGAAACCTGAAAACATTCTATACAGAATTAATGAGAACGGTTTACAAGTGAAAGTCGCTGACTTTGGATTTACTAAAGTTACATTACAGGAGAAGAATCGTCACCTCACGAGTTCGCTACCCTATATTGCTCCTGAAGTTTTCTTGGGGGAGCAGGCAAATAAAAGTAGTGACTACTACTCTTTAGGTGTTATTCTCTATTGGTTGACTACAGGTTCATATCCCTTCTCAATCGACACTATCTCATCTCTGATTTCGGGCAAACAGCAACACTTCTTCCCAAAATCAGCTAGAGAGTTAAACCCTAGTATCCCGCTAGAGCTTGAGAAGATGCTTCTTAAATTCTTAAGTAAGAACCCTGAAGAACGCTTCAACAAAGCGGGACAGGTTATTAAGTACATAAATAGTACCCAATTAACACAGTACCCATTTTCACGAGAATGGAGCATAGTGAATAATTTACGCTTCAATAGTTATATTGTCAGAGATAGGTACAGTCACATGTTAACCGGATACCTGCCCAGTATTAGAGAAGGGAATGGTAAAACTGTTGCAATAATTGGAAATGCAGGGCTTGGAAAGAATAACCTGCTATCACTTTTCAAATACCACTTATTAAATGGAAGTGTTTACTTGTTTGATTATGCTTGCGGACCAAAGACACTACATCCTTTCTATGCATTAATAAAAGAGTTTCATGAGTTTAAAGCAATGAGTGATAAAGAGTTTGCTAAAGACCTTGAAACAATTTCACCGAACTTCTCTGAATATTTATATAAGTCGAAAGAATCTGTTAGCTCGATATATAAGAGTGACGATGACTTAAAAGCTGACTTTGAATCTGCAAAGAACTATGTAGTGCACCTCTCTGAAGATAAACCACTTGTCTTTATTATCAGAAACTGTCAGTATCTTACTCAGCATACAATAGATTTCATTAACTACTTATCAGTAGAAATAAGGGAACAGAGAATTCTACTTGTTTTGAGCTTTAGCGACTTCACGAAAGTACCTCTTCTTAAGAATGGTGCCTTGATTAAAGTACAACCTCTAACAGTAACGGAAACTCAAAACTACATACATAAACTAGTTCAAATAGAACCTCCTAAAGAGTTTGTGGAGGAGCTTTGGAACAGATGTGCCGGTAACCCCGGTATGATTAGAGATTTGATGATCGCCTTAACCCAAGAGGGTCATATACTAAAAAACGGTAGATTCAAATTCGACTATAATGTCTCAAACTATAGAATGAAGAGTAACTTGTTGATGCAGATACATAACAGGTTGATACATTTAAAAACTGAGAACTTAAGACTTTTGAAGACGCTTGCATGTGTTGAGACTCCCCTAACCAATGAGCTTATCACTTTTGTATTGGGACTGGATGAAAAGCAGGTCTTCTTCCTGATCAACGACGCAGTAAATAACGATATCCTTATAAAAGCTAATGATAGCTATAGATTTACGTTCAAGGAAGCTAAAACAAGACTTCTTAAAAACATGCCTCTCAAGACACGAAAAGAAATATCTAGAAGGGTTATTGATTACTTTGAGACAATCAATACAAATGATCCTAAAGTATGTCTGGGTGTTATTGCAAATGCTAAAGTCACCGGTGACTTGCTTTGTATGCGTAAATATAGATTGAGATTATATAATAGATTCGATTCTGATTATGAACAGGATGAAGCATTTAAAGAGATTGTTAGAGTTCTGGAAATAGACTTTGATCTAGGGGGGAAGTTACCTGAACACCTGTTTATGTCAGATCTGAATTTACTGCTAAACAAGATAACAGTGTCTGCAGATGTATCACATGTTTATAACCTATTACCAAAGTTTATGAAGCTCCCGAATATCTTCGAAAAGTATCTTGTAATTAGCATGATATATTTTAATGCCGAAGAATATAATAAAGCGATTGAGAATCTTGAAAAAGCTGAAGAATTAGTTGTTACCGGTCGTCAGATGGGACTTGTAACTATTGTGTTATCACATGCTTATTCAAGATTGGGAAAAACACGTGAAGTAATAAAGCATCTGGAAAGATTGAAAGGGTATCCATTGAGCATCCCTTTGAAAATATACTATTCAGACAGGATGAGTGTTTATTTAAGTAGAATGGGGAAATCAAGAGAAGCAGTTGAGCTCTTAGAAAACTGTTACATGAACCTACCCCCTATTCATGATACTGTTGCATTTTTCCGCTTAGCTTCACTTCATAATAATCTAGGAATCTTCTATGAAGAGATTAATGTTATGGACGAAGCTTTTGACCACTTAAGTCAAGCTCGTAGTATTCTGGAAACTTATAAGATAAAACGTTTACTATCTCTTGTTTATAACAACATAGGAGACATCTATCTTAGACAAGGTGATATTAACAAGGCAATTGAGCTCTTTAATATGGCTTTAGATAACTCTGAGAAACTTGGTAATAAAATGACAAAAACCCAAGCAATGTTAAACTTGGGAGAGTCCTACTTAAAGATGGGAGACTTCAAAGCTGCAGGTCAATACTTAGAGAGAGCAAAGACTTTTTCGCTTAAGACTGAGAACAACTTATTCTATGCATCGATAATGAATAACATTGCTTTGATGAAAAGCAAAACTGCTCCTTTAAAAGACTTTACAGAATTCCTTTTCAATCTACAGCCTAACTTACTTGAAGGAAAAATTGAGGAGCTAACCCCGGCGGTGAAAACCTATTTTTACTACCTAATCTCAACCGGACAAGCATCAAAAATAATGCCGTTAGTTAAAAATAATGCTAAAATTGATTTTAATAAAACTAAAAATGAGGAATTTTACTATAACCTTTTAAGTATGATTGCTGAGTCAGAAGGCAATTACCAAGAAGCAGAACAGTATCTTGAATCAGCACTGGTATATGTAAAAAAACACAATAACTTCTATGCAACAACAATCTTCTATTGTAACAAAGCAAGAATACTTATTAATAAAGGCAAGTACTTAGAAGCTAAAGAGCTTCTGTTGCAGGTCAGAACTCATTGTGAAGAGTTTGGATTCAAATATTGGTCTGTAAAAGCAGATATGCTTGAGGCTCAACTTCATTTAGCAACTGCAGATATACCAATAAGACTGGTTTTAAGATCATTAAGAAAAGCTTATCAGGAAGCCAAGGTTAATAAATACTTATTCTTGGAACTAAACATTCTAGCGATGTTAGTGCAAATCTACTCACAAAAACAAGCAGGAAAATATGCTGCTCAGTACTTCAAACTTCTGAAGAATAAGCTTGATATAATCATTGACGGGGCCGAGGTCGAAGTTTCTAACTTCTTTAAAAAGCATTACTTTTACAGAAAAAAATATTTAACCGACCTTAACTTTGTTGAGATTAAACCTAGAAAAAAACAAGACAAGGAGAGTCTTGTTGAACAGCTTTATGACTTGTTACGTCTCAGCAATGTTACACGTATCAGATTCTTTGTTGAGAAAGCTTTGAAGGAAACAATATCTCCAGCTCATTTCGCAATATATCTTATAGATAACAATAATGACCTTACCAGCTTCATGGAATACCAATGTGAAGAGCTAATCTCATCCTCTGTAAAAATTCCGGAGTATATATACAACAGCATATTCAATAATGATATACAGACAGTTAACATTAAAGGTATGCATTATCTGTTTGTTCCATTGATCATAAAATCTGCTAAAATTGGTTGTTTAGTTATTGCTGATGAAGGTGAGTTAAACTATCAGAAACATGAACTGATGATGATGAAAGCCCTTAAATTACATTTAACTGCAATATTGGTAAGAGTCCAAGAATATTCTGAGATGAAACAGAATAGAGACCTTATCACAAAACTTATGTTTGCCTCGCAAGAGATGATGGGCATAATTGATGTTTCAAAGTTAAACTTGAGCTTACTAAGCTGGTGCATTGACTTTACCGGTGCAAGTAGAGGATTCCTTCTTAAAAAGACTTTTGATGGTTCGCTTGAAATAGACCTTGCTCTGGATTCAAGTAAGAAGTTCCTAAACAGTAATGAACATGTAAGTCATGATGTAATTACTGATGTTCAATCACAAAAGAAAGAATATTACCATCATATAAATCAGAATGAGAAAAAGTTTAAGATGAACCAAGATCAGGATGAGCTGGTTGTTCAAACAGTATATGCTGCACCTATTCTCCAAAAGAATAATGAGATATATGGCATTGTATATTTGGACAACTATCTTGATAGCAGTAGTCGTTTAAATATACATCAGGATATGATGAAACTTTTGCTCATGCAAATCTCTGCTGCTATCCAGAACTCATTACAATATGAAAACCTTGTTCAAAGGAATATAGCTCTAGGAAATCTTGAGAAAGCTAAAGACTGTTTTGCAGGAATAGTATCTCACGAGTTAATAACTCCTCTTACAAAGCTCAACAGCCAAGTAAATAGATTAAAAAGCAAGATGTATCATTCTGAAGAGGAAAAAGCAACTCTACTGGAGAAAGCGGATGATAATATAGGACATTTAACTAGAACTACTGAAAGTATCATGACTCTACATCGCTACAATACGCTTTCTAAGCTTCAGCTGACTTCAAACAATCTGTCAGAGTTTTCCTCACACATTACTGAAGAAGCTGAATTAATTTCTAAATCACGCAAGATGATAGTAAAATCTACTATTGAGGAAAACCTACCTGATGTATATTTTAATTGGGAAGCGATGTTCACTGCTGTTCTGAATGTTATTAATAACTCGGTAAGATTCACAAAAGACTTTGGTTCAATTGAGGTTGTGATAAGAAGGTCCACTTTCCAAACTGAGAAGATTAATGATCAGCAATCTATAGTCTTCATAATAAGAGATAATGGTAAAGGAATGCCACAATATGAAATTGACCGTATTTTCACTAAGTTCTCAGAGTTAAAAGATCTATACTCTCACCACTCAGGTACTGTTCAATACGATAGTTGTGGATTAGGGCTTGGTTTATCTGTAACTAAACGGATTGTTGATCTTCATCATGGTAAGATATGGATAAAAAGTGAAGAGGATGAAGGCACCGTAGTTAACATTGCTCTTCCAATGATAAAAGAGATGAATACAGAGGAAAATTAATGTCAAAGAAAACAATAACAATCCTTATAGCAATATTATTGTTTGCTTCATACCTTATTGGAACAGACAAAGAAGACTTTCAATTCATTTATGGTCTATTTTCAGATGGTAACAACTCAATTGCTAAAACTGAAATATCAAGATTCGAAAAGAACTATCCGGATTCTGAGTTCTACCCGGTTGTAAGGCTTATTCTTGGAGATATCCTTTTTTCCGAGAGGAACTTTAGTGAAGCTGACAAAGTGTTTAAATCGATTTATAAAAAAGCGCCTATGGAGCAGTTACGTGGTGAGGCAGTTATAAAACGTATTCAATGTTTATACCACTTAAATCGATATACAGAACTTCGAGAAATGAGAGACTATTTCGTAAAGAAATTCCCACGAAGAGAAGATAGATGGATTCCTTATTACTGGAATGCAAAAGCATATTTAAACGAGGACAAAATTTCAAAGGCATATAATGAAATATTGAAAGCTGAAGAAGTTATGAGCAATCCTGATATCATTAGTGTGAAAGTACAGATTATGATCCAACGTGGTAATGATACTGAAACCGGTAACGAAGTGGAAAAGATGCTTTCAAGCTTTCCCAAACATCCCGGTACTGACTTTGCTTATGTAAAATGGTTTGATTACAACTATCAAAAGAAAAGCTTTGCTCCAATACTTGATAGGCATTATAGACTGAGAAAGGATTCGGGATATTATAATGATTACCTCCTAATTTTAGCTCAAACCTATTATGAAATTGAAGATTATGTAACAGCATTAGACGTCCTGAAAAGGATGGATAAATACATCGATAAAAAGACATTTTATCAAGGTTTAGCATACGAGCGTTTAGGAAGACTCGAAGAAGCTAAAGGGAAGCTTAGCAGACTTTATGCTAATTCCACTGACAATGAGGTTAAGTATAATAGTTTCTTTAAACTAGTGGATATTATTTCTTTAGAGAATCCCGATAAAGCTTTAGCTGAACTACGCAAATTTATAAAATCACCTGCGAACAAAAACCATCTGGATACAGCGTATTATCAAAAAGCTCAGATTCACTATTTGCTCGAGCAGTATCCGGATGCGTTGAACAGTCTGATTAAGCTAAGTCAAACCTCTTTAAATCCAAACCTTCAAGAGAAAGCTCAGTTCCTTTTTGGTGATATCTACTACATGTTGGAAAGGTATGCAGAAGCGAAAGAGTTCTATCTTGAATACACACTGATGTATGATGAAGGAATCTTTTTAAGTGAAGTTTACTTTAAACTTGGTATGTGTAACCTTGCGCTAAGGGGATGGGATGAATCAACCAGATGGTTTAACAAAGTAGTTGATGATTTCCCGGAAGACCCAAAAGCAATTACATCTATCTACTATTTAGGAGAAGTTCAGTTCCTTCAGAAGAAGTATAAAAAGGCGATTTCTCATTTCACTAAAGCATTAGATAAAGGTTTCGAAACCAATGTAACAACTGAGCGAATTGCACATTCATACTACTATTCCGGCCAATATGATAAAGCTATGACATCTGTTGAAAAGATACCTGAAATGGAGCCATATCTCTTTGACAAATATATGCTTCAAGGAAACATCGAGTTTAATAGAGATAAGAATAATTTTGCACTTATATATTACCAAATTGCCAAGAAATATGCTAAAAATGCAAAAGAGACTGAACTAGTTCTAAGTCAGACTGCTTGGACATATTACAAAATGGAAAGATATGATGAAGCAAAAGAAACATTCAAACTACTTTCTAATGAATCAGACACGCCGGATAGATATCTGCTTCTTTCAGCAAATGCAGCTTTCAATCATGAAGACTATCAACAAGCAATAAATGTATACGAAGAGCTCATTAAGAAACACAAAAAATCAAAACACATCATCGAAGCAAAGCTTGGAATCGCTAATGCCCAGTACAATCTTGGGGCATATCAAGAATCATTCTCGTCTTTTGCCTACTTGTTATTAGAGCATAATTTGAAAAAGAATACTCAGTTAGTCATTGATGGACTCTACTGGAATATGGTACGAGATTCTCAACGTGACTATCGTGGTGATTTACATAAGATGATCACTAACAATAAGGATAAAGATGAGAACAAAAGATTGTTAGCAATTCAGTTGAAATGGGAAATGGAAAGAAAGATTTATAAAGATGCTGTCAAGACAGGAGATAAAATCGTAGAAAAGCTAAAATACTACGGTGAAGATGATGAGCTTGTCATTCTCTATGCTGAAGCTTTGAAGCATAATGAAGATTTCGATAAAGCTGAAAACTTGTTCACAAAAACCTTGAAGAAACTTGAACCATCGAAAGTTAATTTCCATCTTGCAGATATTTATATTGCAAAAGGAGATACCGTATTAGCCTTAACAAGTCTTCGGGCAATACAGAATGATAACCCTGAGTATTCTTCCGCTATTAGATTGCTGAGAATCTCCAGATTGAGTAATAATCCTGATTTCTTATCAGATTACACTAATGTAATATCTTCAGGTACATCAAAAGATTATGCTGAAGCTAAACTGGAGTATGTTGAGTACTACATAGATAAGAATAAAGTATCAACTGTTTCAAAAGAGCTAGAGCAACTTCTGAAGCATGACAACAAACAAATACGAGCTACTGCTCAATACTTAAAAGGTAAATCACTTCTAGTTCAGAAGAAATATGCTGATGCGATACCTGAATTATTACGAGTGAAATATATCTATCCTGAATTTAAAGATACTGTCTTAGATGCAGAATACTCTACTTGTATATGCTATATCAAAGCAGGTAAGAAGCAACAGGCACAAAAACTGTTTAAGGTTATAAAGAATGAGCTTACCAAAGATAAAAGAAAGAAGATCGAAAGGTTGTTGAAATAGATGAGAGCTTCATTTCTAATAATCCTGCTAGCCCTATGCCTTTCAATCTTTGCGCAAGCAGGAGACCTTAATCTGCAGGATGTCAAGATTGAGGGAGATGATAACAAATCAGCTGATTTTCATCTAGTCAATCGAGATATCAGTGAGTATGAGTTAATTGAGCACCCTTTAGAGACCAGATATAAGTATTTCGCTCCCGTAAATGAGTTCAATGCTATAGAAGATTCTCTCTTACAGCACAAATCATATTCTGAGTTAGAGATCGGTTCAGCTAGTAAAATCCATTTCAGAACTGCTTATAAAGATTTTGAGAGATCATTGTTAAGCTTCTCTGCTCTTTATGATTTTAAAGATTATGCTGATGACTGGAAGATTTCTTCAATGCAGTTTGGCTGGTTTCCTGCTATTAGAGATAATTCTTTTGGTATCAATCTCTATAACCAGTCATATGAACTTAGAAATGATATAACACTTTCAGGAGTCAAGCTAACTGCTGACTTAAATCAGCTATCCAAAGTTTCTAGTTTCAATGAGTTATACGTAAGTGCCTTTTTTGATGAGTATGATGATGGTGATAAAGAAACACTTATGTCTAGCGAACTCATCACTTCATATAACTTATCTCCAACCCAAGAGCTTCGTTTAAATCTGATAAGCAAAGATGATTACATAAGATACAGTCTAGCGGATCATTTCTCAATAAGCGATATGAAGCTTTCATTTTGGATTCAGGGTGATAATGAGCTCCTAGTTCCAACATTAGGTTGGCAGTTACCATTATTTGACAATAAACTTGGCATATTGTCATTTCGTAATCGTCCTAATGTTAAAGTAAACAGTTTTAGTGAGGATTTAGAGTCATATCATTATTTAGATATAGCTTCAGACATGAAATCAGAGTATCAACCTGTTAATGCTTCATTAGTATATGGGAATAGTCAGATTCTTCCCCTAAATATCAGTCTCTTCCATAAATATATTGTCAACTACGGCTATATTAACCCCAATGATTATACTGGATTTAGGTATGAAGATGTCAATCTAACCGGCTTATCTCTTGCTATAAGCTATAAATCTAAGAGATTTAAACTCTCAAATCAAACTATCTTTAACTATTTTGATTATAACACTCTCAATTATCAAGGTTCTGTAGATTATACAAAGATTCCATATCTTAGTGAGTATGAGAATAATACGTCATTAGATATAAATATTGACAAATTTCTTTTTAATACTCTATTTGAATATAAGAGTAATCGATACAGCCATCAAAACGTGAAGCTTGATCCGATGTATGATTTAAAGTGTTATATTGAGTATCGATTTAAGAAAGAGATTTCAGTTTATTTGGAAAGCGAACATTTAATCAACACTGGCTCTTCTAAATATTCTAATTATGAAGAGGAACCATTGAATATAGGAGTTGGTATTAAAGTATCATTAAGATAACATTATGAGAGAATTACTAAAAAAGCTTATCCTATTAATCAGAGAAGATTCCATCCGAAAAGTTGCTCATGGTATTGCTTTGTTTGTGATTGCTATTGGGTTAGTCTGGTTAACCTATACTTTACTCATAGAGAGTAATGAAAAAGATTTAAACGAACCTATGCTTAAAGAAACTAGTCCTTACACATCTAGTTTTACAACTGATCAGGCTAGTTTCGACCCTGAGATTCTTGAGTCAAACAGAAAGGCTTGGACTTCCAGTCGAAAGCAATCTTCGGCTAGATTCAGGGATTTCGTCTATACTATGTTCTTTCATCCTGTCCTTGTTTTCTTCTTCGCAATTATCATAAATGTGATTGTTCTTGGTAGTATTATCGTCTATTACATCACGAAGCAACGGGCAAAGACATAGCCAACTTACTGATATTTTAACAGTTATTAACCAAATGAAAATAATTGTCCATTTTTGCTTGACAATTATAGCGACCTGAAATTTATTCCAATCACTGTTCAACGACAGGGCGAGATAGCTCAGCAGGTAGAGCAGAGGCCTGAAAAGCCTTGTGTCCCCAGTTCAACTCTGGGTCTCGCCACCATCTTTTTCCCGACCTAGGTCGGGATTTTTTTGTTTATAGAGATTGCTCTTTTAATCCCGTAGTTTTACTTTAGTATTTTGCTACTTAACAGAACTAGTTCTATAGATTTTTAATGATAGCTGATAAGTACTAAAGAGGTGTTTAACCACGAATGAACCACGGGTAAACCACGCCCAAACCACGCGAGCCGTGGTCAACCCGTGGTTTACCCGTGGTTTACCCGTGGTCAAGTATGCCATTCGCACGTCACATATGGCAGAAAATTAAATTGAATCATATCAGGTTTGATATGATCAATTTCTTTGTTTTGAGATTATCCCTGTTGACAAACTAAAAAGAGATCTTTTTACTTCCCTATAAAGCTGAAAATGAGGTTTTTAATGAAACGTTTTCTACTAAGAAGTGTTATATTCCCAATTGCAAAAGAGTATGATCTAAACAGGGTTATTGCAAAGAAACTGCATATTAACTCAAACAACATTGTTGATTTGACAATTGTACGTAAGTCTTTGGATGCCAGAAAGCGTAATAATCTCAAGTTCAACTTTACTGTAGAGCTCTCATTTGCTCATAAACCACCAGTTCATAATGACCTCATCCCCTTAGGAGAACCTAAAAATGTAGTACTCCCATCGTATTCTCTTTATGATTCTCAGCCTGTGATTATTGGTGCTGGACCTTCAGGGCTATTCTGCGCACTATCCAT
Source organism: Cloacimonadales bacterium (SeqCode) (assembly GCA_963677495.2). GTDB lineage: Bacteria > Cloacimonadota > Cloacimonadia > Cloacimonadales > JAFGVF01 > Zophobacter. The sequence continues at coordinate 188,331 of CAXXOU010000002.1, read as the reverse complement.
GGTAGAAAAGGGATTGAAACCAATAATCTACGATAGAGGTGAAACCATTGCAGACAGAAAGCAAAAGATAAAGAATTTCTGGAAGAATGGTAAATTAGATGAGAATAGCAATATCCAGTTCGGTGAAGGCGGTGCCGGAACATTCTCAGATGGAAAACTTACAGCAAGAAACAGAGATATTTTTTCTACTAAGGTCTTTGAGTTATTTGTTCGCTTTGGAGCAAACTCTGAGATCATGTATGAAGCTCTTCCCCATCTTGGAACTGACCGACTAGAGATAATAATAACTAAGATTAGAGAGTACTTAGAACAAAATGGTTGTACATTCCACTGGAACTCTAAACTTACTGATATTGAAGTTGAAGATAATAGAATCAAATCAATAACAATCAATGAAGAGAAGATTTCACCAGAAATAGTTGTTCTAGGTATCGGAAACGCAGCTCGAGACATTTTCAGGATGCTACCGGGAAAGAACATCGATATTGAATCGAAAGATTTTGCTATTGGAGTGCGAATTGAGCATGATCAGGATTACATAAACTCAACATTCTATGGCGAAAACACTGATATAGATATTACAGGACCGGCGAACTACAGACTAACCAGAAAGGTTAATGGTTTAGGAGTCTATACTTTCTGTATGTGCCCGGGTGGACTCGTTATCAATAGTAGTTCGGAACAAAATACAATCGTTACTAACGGTATGAGTAACTCATCCAGAACAGGCAAATATGGGAACAGTGCCTTAGTTGTATCAGTAAAGTCTAATGCTAAAGATATCTTAAGTGGTGTGAAACTTCAGGAAAGAATAGAGAAGAAAGCCTTCATCGGCAATTATTCAGCTCCTGTCCAATCAGCATTGTCTTATCTGAAACATAAGAAAGACTCAAAACCTGTTACAGGTTCGTTCCTTCCTTCAGTTCACAATGCAAACCTACATGACCTATTCCCAAAATCGATCTCTGCTCCTTTACATCAAGCTCTAAAACACTGGGATAAGCAGTATAAAGGATTTGCAGAGAAAGGTGTTCTAATAGCCCCTGAGACCAGGACATCTTCCCCGATTAGAATTGTTCGTGATTATCAAACACGTGCTTCTACAAGTGTAACAAATCTTTTCCCAATCGGAGAAGGATCAGGTTATGCCGGAGGTATTATTAGTAGTGCAACCGATGGTTGGAAAACAGGTGCCATTTTCGAGCTAAAGCGATAGCACCCCATAGTTGCCATCAAATCCCGGTGGTTGGAACGAGAACTTGCCATCATGGACCTTTAATAGGCGCATGAGGATCTCTCCCTCCAGCTTTCCATCAAGCTTTTTCAGTATCTCCTCTTTTGATGCTAACCAAAACGCTATTTCAGTGTCAAACTCATCCAATACTGTGTTAAACCTTTCTACAACCCTCTTTGATGTTATACTTTTAACCCCAATAGCCAGTGCAATTGCCTCAATTAATGGTAGGAGATGATGGAATTCACGAGTATGTTTCGCTTTATACCCACTACTCAACTGCTTCACTCGTCTTTCAACTCCCGGCAGGAAAGGTTTATTGCATATAGGGCATACAGTCTCTTTCGGGTTATCAGAGATATATGCTTCTTCATGTCCCTGTCTATCAGCTCTATGGCCGGTATTGTAGTATCTTCCCTCTGCCGGGTTAAACTCAGCTGTAAACTCGACTTTATTTGTTCTAAGAGCTTCAACAATGCCTTTATAGCTTCTATCTTGAACATCAAGCATAGTGAACTCACGTCCGATTCGATTCAAAGCTGCACTGTGACAATCACTATTGGAAATCATTGTCATATCTGCCAGTTCCTCTATCTGCTCAAGCATGTATGGATCAGCACTCAATCCTGTCTCGACAACCTGTATTTCGTCAGTAAACTCACCGTAAAACTCATTGATAGATTCAAGCATATTCTTACTACCGAGTATACCTTCCGGAGTCATAACATGGGCAGGGATCACCTCAACCAATGGGTGGATATTCTTTATCTCAAACAGTCTCTCTGTCTGCTGTGCTAAATCATCACTCACAATAAAAGGGCGACCAATAGTGTTCTTCTGTCCCCATTTAGTCATTAGCTTTTGCATCTTTTTGATTGACTCAAAATCAGGAAAAAGCACGACATGATGTGCCATTATCTTACGTTTATAGCCTTCCAATCTTACCGATAGAATAATCTCAGTCTGCAAAGCAAATTGTTCTTTACTACTATTTAGAGAGAAAAGACCCTCACTGCTTTCAGTAAGCACTTCTCGTAGTTCTTCAGTACGCTTTGGGAACAATACATCACCGGCCCCGAAAACATCGATACCCTTTCTTTTCATCGTCTGGATTACATCTTCCAATTTTATATTTCCCACACCACCAGCATAACCTGAATGTGAATGTAAATCTACTGCTAATCTCATAACTTCATCTCCGGTATGAACAGTTTGTACTCAGCTCCCATATCGCCTAGTACTTGCATACATCTGTCATAATACTTATCAAACATCTCAAGTGTGTGGGCATCAGAACCGATGCTTAAAAGTCTTCCACCAAGTTCCATATACATATCAAGATCTCTAACAACAGGCAGAATCTCATTTATAGGTTTATTATATCCTGAGCTGTTAACTTCCAGAGCAATCCCTCTATCAATCATCACATTGAAAATCTCTTTCTTGATATCTCGAACATGCGATTCATCATGTTTTTTGTATCTGTTGAATATACCCAAGTGCCCCAGGATATGGAAGTCAGCCTGCTCCACCATGTTCAGATTCATCATATAGTAATCTTTGATTTCATCTCTCGACAAGTAACCTGCAAAAGAAGTCGAAACCTCCTTTTTATTTGATAAGAAATGGATAGATGCTAATAAGTAATCGGGGTTCAGGTCACCAAACACATCAGCTAACTCTTTTTTGAACCAATGCAATTCCCCTACTTCTGCCCCTACAGCAATCTTAAGCTCTGAATACTTTGCCTTCAACTCGTGGAAGTATTCAACATAATCTGTAAACTCAATGTTCTTATGTGTACTGACACTCTCAGCTAAGATATCGAAATGATCTGTAATCCCAATCAACTCATAGCCGTTTCCAAGTGCCTTTTCAGCTAACTCTTCCGGTTCTATCCTCGCATCTGAACTAAACTTAGTATGTATATGTAAATCCGTTTTCATGACAATCCTATCGTGATTTTTATGCATTCAGATGAACTGTCTATATTAGTCAATGATTATCCTATTATGGAGTGCATTGACTGTGTCAATGCTGGTTCGCTTTTTGTACTGCAACTCTCTTTAGTCTTGTCGGGCGAAGCTTACAGCGAAGACTGATGCTGTGACGACACAGTCGTCAGCTTCTATCCACTGACTGAAACTTAGAAATCATACGCTGGAAAGTAAAACTAATTTTGGCAATACATGTCAATACTAGCTTCTGGGCACGATTGGCTTCCCAGTGATAGCTCTATCGAGCTATGTGCAAGTGAGGACACTCGCACTACGAATGTACTGCCACTGACTGACTGTAACATGCTAAATAGCCGTAGATTACTCGGATAAGTTCAGATAATAGGCTTTTATTTGTTAAACCCGGAAATGTATAGCGAACAACCCTGTTCACTTAATTAACCTTAATAATAATCCCACTTGTCGTGCCGTAATATTTTGATGGTTGAACGGAATTATATGTGAGTAGCCATTCATGAAATGCATTGTCATGAATCCCTAAGAAGAACCTTCGATCCCGAAACGGGTTGAATATATGCTCCCCAAAACCACCACTTTCAAGTGGTGGGAAACGGTGTTCCTAATACTAGAATCCCTTCCGCACTGCTCTGTCACAATTCTCAACCCTCAGTTATCATTTCCTTTGCAGTTTCCTATTAGACACCTATTGAATTCAATAGGTGTCTGCTAGGAGAGCGATTGGAAATGGATTCGTTTTTGTTCAATATTGTAGCAGAGCAATAACGGAGCAAATACATCATATGTAGTCATAAATAATGCACTATCTTACTACAATTGGGGAGTATATCAATTCTTCATCCAGATCCTATCCAATCCCCATTTCTTGTAACGTGTTTCTAACGGGGAGTGAATTTGTAGTTAAAAGCTAACAACCTATAGCCTATAGCTGAAATAAGGACTATAAGCTTTGAGCTATAGGCTATAGGCTATAGGCTTTGAGCTATATTTCTCTATCATTGCTCCATCATAATTCGGGTTCAAGAGCAACCGATTTCTGCCCGGTTTATTGTCAGTCTCTTATCCTTTTGCCCTAGTGAGCCTCAAGAGACTCATTGGAATGAGACAGTTTTCTGTCGGGAATTATGATAGAGGAATGAGGGATTAATGGGATAGAATTGGGAATGAAAATTCAGTCCTGTTGGGGTAGGGTTTTGGTGATAATTCTTATCCATGGGCTAAAGCACCATGGATATTATATGGTTATTCCATCAGGATATAGTAGCACTTCAGAAAGTCAATTCCGCATTTTTCCAAACTCCTGTTGGTCGTACTGGTGACTACTACTTAGCACAATAAGTCTCCCGATTATAGCTCTTCGAGCTATGTGCAAGTGGTGACACTTGCACTACGAATGTACTGCAACTCTCCTGAGTTGCTGTGCCGACACAGTCGGCAGTTTCCTCTGACTGGAACTTAGAAATCATACGTTTAGAACGTAGAATTATGTTTCGTGATTATACATGTCAATACTACTTCCAGTACACGATAAGTTTCCCTATTATAGCTCTATCGAGCTATGTGCAAGTGGGGACACTCGCACTACAAATGTACTGCAACTCTCCTGAGTTGCTGTGCCGACACAGTCGGCAGCTTCCTCTGACTGGAACTTAGAAATCATACGTTTAGAACGTAGAATTAAGTTTCGTGATTATACATGTCAATACTACTTCCAGTACACGATAAGTTTCCCGATTATAGCTCTATCGAGCTATGTGCAAGTGGGGACACTCGCACTACAAATGTACTGCAACTCTCCTGAGTTGCTGTGCCGACACAGTCGGCAGCTTCCTCTGACTGGAACTTAGAAATCATACGTTTAGAACGTAGAATTATGTTTCGTGATTATACATGTCAATACTACTTCCAGTACACGATAAGTTTCCCGATTATAGCTCTATCGAGCTATGTGCAAGTGGGGACACTCGCACTACAAATGTACTGCAACTCTCCTGAGTTGCTGTGCCGACACAGTCGGCAGCTTCCTCTGACTGGAACTTAGAAATCATACGTTTAGAACGTAGAATTATGTTTCGTGATTATACATGTCAATACTACTTCCAGTACACGATAAGTTTCCCGATTATAGCTCTATCGAGCTATGTGCAAGTGGGGACACTCGCACTACAAATGTACTGCAACTCTCCTGAGTTGCTGTGCCGACACAGTCGGCAGCTTCCTCTGACTGGAACTTAGAAATCATACGTTTAGAACGTAGAATTATGTTACGTGATTATACATGTCAATACTACTTCCAGTACACGATAAGTTTCCCGATTATAGCTCTATCGAGCTATGTGCAAGTGGGGACACTTACACTACGAATGTACTGCAACTCTCCTGAGTTGCTGTGCCGACACAGTCGGCAGCTTCCTCTGACTGGAACTTAGAAATCATACGTTTAGAACGTAGAATTATGTTTCGTGATTATACATGTCAATACTACTTCCAGTACACGATAAGTTTCCCGATTATAGCTCTATCGAGCTATGTGCAAGTGGGGACACTCGCACTACAAATGTACTGCAACTCTCCTGAGTTGCTGTGCCGACACAGTCGGCAGTTTCCTCTGACTGGAACTTAGAAATCATACGTTTAGAACGTAGAATTAAGTTTCGTGATTATACATGTCAATACTACTTCCAGTACACGATAAGTTTCCCGATTATAGCTCTATCGAGCTATGTGCAAGTGGGGACACTTACACTACGAATGTACTGCAACTCTCCTGAGTTGCTGTGCCGACACAGTCGGCAGCTTCCTCTGACTGATACTTAGAAATCATACGTTGAAAAGTAGTTCTTATTTTGGGAAATACAAGTCAATACTAGTTTCTGAGCTCGATTGGCTTCCCAGTGATAGCTCTATCGAGCTATGTGCAAGTGGGGACACTCGCACTACAATAAAAAGCCTGATGCAAGGCACCAGGCTTCATCTATACATTTGTGATGTATACCTACAGTTTAAACCCGTAACTCTCATCTTTATTGAGTTGGTCAAAGTAGATCTTGTGGTTTACAGAATCATACTTGAAAGTTTCGTCCTTGTACTCTACTCCATACTTAACCACATCGTTTTGGAGGAAATCTTCAATCTTATCTTTAGGAACATTCTCTCTGATAATATCAGCTTTTGCTTTTAGCAGCTTGGTGCCCAAATAGTTATGAATATACCTAAACAGATAGTCTTTTGCCATCTTCTCAACATGAATTACAGTGATTGTATGAGCTACTCCCAGTGTATTAAATACATTCAATACTGAGGTTGGATTATAACTGAATCGATTATCTTTCTCAGCATAAATCTCAGGGAAGGATTTCTCTGAGTAATCCATTATATATTCATTGAAAGCATAGAACTGGTTGGCAAAATCGTTTGATTTAAACATGAAGCTACTGGATTGAGTAATCTCTTTAGGAGTGACAACATAATCCTCTAAAATCTGTCTGTTATTCATTCTATCAGCCAAGGTTGAAATGAGGGTATAGTTAAATCCTGTCTCTCGAGGTTTACGAAGATTAACATCCTCCCTATCGAAGCCTTGCACATTGCTAACAAAGTTTAACAAACGCTGGTCACATGGCTTTTCATAGCTCATCAGCTCACTTATTATCTCTTCTACATTCCCAAGATTATAAGCGGTCATATACTTTATCAACATGTCATCACAAACTTTGAAAAGATTTCGATTCACATCATAGCTTAGTTGCATAAGTTCAAGAGCTTTATTACGATCTCCATAGAGATATTCAAGCACGAACTCAGCAGAAACCAACCTTTGATAGGCAACTAACAGAGAACCACGCCAGTATGGGGAGGCTGTATGTGGAATAATCTTTGTTTGAAATATTTGTACTCCCTGATTCTCGAGTAGCGCTCTTTCATGTATTGATACTTTTCAATAATTGGTCTAAGCTCTTTGCGCTTCGATTTGATTAAATCTATATTACTCTGTCCCTCTGCTCTATCTTTAACATAGTGTATATCCGAGCGGAGAGTATCTTTAAATGTACTAACCAGCTTCTTCAATCTAGGATCAGAAATAGGAACATTGGTTGCATTATAATCAAGTAAAGTTTTATTAGCATTAACCACTTTCTGCAATCCGGCATCATAAGGATCTATGCCTTGGGGAGCAGTGAAACCATAGAGTTCATAGAAACTGTTTTCTTCGGGGTTATCACCGGGTAGATAGGAATACAGGGTGTTACTAATTCCTGGATTCAAGCGTGGTTGATACAAGAATAGAAAGATAGTTGATGAGGCTAAAATCATACCAAAACGGATAAGATAGCTCCTACTAACCAAACCTTTCGATCTCGTTCAGAAGAAGGAGGTACTTCCTCTTTATAGTCACCCTTCCGAACAATCACAGTACTTGATAGCTTATCAGCAAAGGTCTGCCCTCTTGAGTCACAAAGCATCCAGAGGAATCCAATCGGAAAGAGAACCAGTTTACAATCCACATTAAGAATCTTAGAATTGCAACACCGGATTGAGCTTTTTATTAGTGTGAATCGACTTAACTCTTAATCCAAGAGCTTTCATACCGATTGTGGCTCCAAAGAAAACCCAACTCATAAATAGATATACTGCCGGTAATGCAATACCGAGTAGCAAGATAATATTAGTAATCTTACCAATGTATCCCATACCAATACTTATCATTGTGCTTTCCTGTGTGAAGTAGATTCCGGTGAAAATAGCAATCACAGAGAACAGCAGTAAATCAATCAACCAAGAAAGAAATCTCCTTCCGGCTAAGCCGGCTTTGCTACCCTTTTGCATAATACCTCCTTTAATTATACATCGGATATGACGGCATTCTGTTAATGGAATTTTATTGTGTAAAGCTTTTATTTTAGTTATTAATGATAATCTCGTCCAATATCGTAATCGTGTTCTCCCGTTTATTATCTGAAGATAGCTTAATGCGGATATGCTGAGCCGTGATATCGTCCTCATCCAGCTGTAAATGGACCTTGTTAAAAGTAATAGAGTTTTCCAGCATTATTTTCACTGCATGGAAGTTTTTAAACTCTTTACCATCAGCTGAGTATTCAACTTGTACTTCTGTCGGAAAGTAGATTCCCTTATTCTTTTCAGAGACAAGGCTCATTGCGACATTGTCAATCTCCATTAACTTCTTTAGTTTGATATCTAAAACTATCTCATCAGACTCAAAACCGACATTTCTGTAATCGTAGCTGTTATCATTTGCTAATAACCCATCGGTAAGAGACTTAAGACCATCACCGGAGAACTTGGTTGAAATCTTTGCTTTGGATGTAGCAACACAATCAAGAGCACTATGTATAGCAAATCTTTGTTGAGCTGTTCCTGCTACTATATTGCTCCAATGGCTTTCAGCTTTAGAGTTGAAGATTCAGTTATGATAAGAGTATCAGAGAAAGTAGGAGAATTCTTCGTAGGTTCAGATCCATCTAAAGTATAAAAAAGAGGGACCTCTGCTGACGCATACGTAGTTGTAATAACACGCGCTTCCTCCTCGTTATTGGAACATAGCTTCAACAGAGGTAAAATTTCGTACTCGTCGAACCAAGCAGTTCCGGGGCCATTATAGATTAACCTCGGACTAATTCTTCCCACCTGCTTACTTTCCTGATTGTTATTTATAATAAATGAGAATTTTGTCCAGTTTTGATTTAAAAACTGTTCCGATGAACTTAATTTACCAATCCTAAATTTAAAGGAGCTTCGTTGATTAATACTATTCTTAAAAACCTTCTCTTTTGCTCCAAATAATCTGCAAAAAAACCGGGAGTAATTGTTCGAGTTGTTGTCTTCTTGAAAGTATGAATACCTTTTCTTGCTTTTAAAGATGCATAATAACTTCTACCGTTATCCATCTTTATCGGATAGAAATTCAGGTTAAAACTTTCAGCTTCAGGTGAAACATGCATCCTTAATGAATGCTCCCCGTCAGTAGCATCTCGAGAATCGATAGAATAGATTTTACCTCGTCCCTTACCAACATTTGCATAACAACCTGAAGGTACCGAAGCTACGTAGTTTCTTTCGAATGAGTGGTTTAGGAATGTTTCATCAGTAATCCGAGGTAGTTTGGGTTTATCTTTTGTGTAAATCTTACATATTTTTACACCAAACACATCTAAGTTATCATTTATAACTCCATTCACTACTTTCACACTTCTGTTTTCAAACAGCACTTCAGCTTTACCATTGATAAACTCAGTCATCTTTAGAGTTAATGGCACAGGTTTATTCTCACCGTTAACAGAAATAATGATGATACTATTGTCCTTTCTATAGGCTTTAGAAGTGATTTTGACAGTGCCATCACTAACTTCCGGATTCTCCTCTTCGCTAAAGAGCCATGGAACAATCTCCTGCATCTCCAGCATTGCTCTGCTTCCTTCACTCCATAGTTGAGTTGATTTTGGAAGCCATTCAGTCCTTTACGAATAAAGAACTGGTAACCGGAAGAGCCGTTAAGAAGTGATAAATAAAGCATAGAGCGCAACTCATTAGGTGTTGGTTCTCTTCTCCACCACTCGCTACCACCAAAGGTTTGTGGGACATTCCAAACCAGTCTTTCAGGGAAGAACTCGTTAGCTAGTTTATGGGTGACTTGCTCCACTTCATATACTGATTTCACAGGGATTGGATAAGGATCAGCCATTGCTATATCTAGAGCTTTCCTATATTTGTGAGCTTGGGATGATTTCATGAATACAATCGTAACCGGGTGGTATGGATCTATCTCCTTGATCATCTTGTATATCTGCTCAAGATATTCAGGTTTTGTACCTGTATAATATGGTTCGTCGCTTATATACCAACTCAGAAGAGCGGGGTGATCTTTAATTGCTTTAACTTCATCTTTAAGCATTTGAAGGTCTTTTCAAGATCACTGAAATCATGATCCTTAAGGTTTACTCCTCCCCACCGGCAACACTGAGAAGATTGTAGTTAACCTTCATTCCTAGGTTGTGTGCTTGATTGAGATAATCTAACCTTTGCTTTCTTGTCTTGGGTAAAATCTTTTGATAAGGCGATACCATGTTGAACCCACGAACAACTTCATCTTCAAGCAGGAATGGCTGAACTGGTGAATAAGTATAGAACCCGGAAGGCATATAGATCATATCATCAGCAATCACACATCCCCTTATTCTATCCATCTTTACTGCATTTAGTTTATGTGGTAATTTCTTTATTTCAACTTGAATTGTCTCTACTTCATTTCCCTTATAAACAACCACATCTTCTTGTTGCTGAACTTTATCAATAGCAATCTCAATTGCCCTTATTGATTTGCGATAGCTCTTAATATCTTTTGCAGTAAATGACTTTCCTGCAATTTGCAATGAATCCACATTGTCTGTATTGTCTACCCAGAAAAGTTGAATAGTCTCTTCATTTGTATAATAATTCTTGGCAGTGAATATCTCAATTGCGTTTATGCTTAGCGTGGCAGCTAGAATTAGAAAGAATATATATATTTTGGACATGAATGTCTCCTCAATTACTCAATATCCGAAATATGGGGTTTGGCAGGTATTAGTCAATGATTTTCACAATCAATTGATCTTACTGGTATCAGTTGCATTGGGATGGACAATGTAGATTGTGTTATAAAACAGATTCGACACCGTTGGGGTCCTTGATTCTTTAGATGGTTTGACCATGCATCTCATGGCTATTCACATTCTATCCCGTTGGGAAAATAACCAGGCACTTGGATTTGTAACAGCAAATCCATTAACATGTCACCCTGAGCGGAGCTGAATGTAGTGAAACGAAATGAACGAAGTCGAACGGGTCGCTCGGACAACTTTAGTGGATTAACGACGCAGTCACCAGTACGACTGAAAGGAGTTTGGGGAAATGCGACTTCGAAGTACCAACAAGTGTTAAGACCGCATTTCCTCAAGCTCGTAAACTCGCACTGATGACTGCTACCTTCTGGGTCGCTCGGATAACTTTAGTGAATTATCGAAGCAGTCACCAGTACGACTGAAAGGAGTTTGGGGAAATGCGACTTCGAAGTACCAACAAGTGTTAAGACCGCATTTCCTCAAGCTCGTAAACTCGCACTGATGACTGCTACTATAGCTTGTGTCCATACGTGTTTACGAGTACGATGCAAAGCGGGGAATTGCTAATTTCGCTATGACTCTAACTCCCGATGGTCGCTATGAGTCCAGCTTTTAAACTAACGACCCCTCACCTTAATCCTCTCCCCAAAGGGGCGAGGAGATTTTGAAAACACAATAAACAGCTGAGATGCAACAATGAGTAAATAGAACAAAGCTTGAAAATGATGCATCTTCTCACCCAGAATGAAGAAGGCAAGTAAACTTGCGATCACAGGTTTAAGGAAGAAAAAGGATGAGCCCACCGCTGCAGGAATCTTCTTCAGAGCTTTGAAGAAAAGATAATAAGCGAGTCCGGTTACGAACAGACCTAAATAAAGTAGCATTGAGATGTTTCTTAGGTTCATTTCAAAGGCTAGTGAACCACCTTTTACAAGCGTGAAAAGAGCAAGAATCACTGCTCCACCAAAGAAGCTTACAGAGTTGAAGACAATACTTCCATGTACTTTAACTTGCCTTTTAGATAGTACAGTATAGAGTGCAAAAGTTATTGATGCCAAGACAGCAAAAAAGATACCTAACGCTAAGTCCTTTGAACCAGCAAGCAACTCCTTCTCCATAAGTACTATACCTGTTAAGGCTAAGATACTTACAATCTGGGCTATCAGCACTTTAGGAGACATCTTCTCTTTTAGAATGAAATGCGCTAGAATTGTAGTGAAAACAGGATTTGTACTGACAATGATAGCAGAAAGAAATGCTTTTCCATAGAATATGGAGAGTTGCAAGAGATACATGCTAATAGCTACATTTATAATGCCCGGTATCACAATACCTATAATCTCTTTTGGGCTAAGCTTCTTGTTCGCTTTCTTAACCTCAGAAAGAGCAATTGGAGCTAACACTGTAGCTCCAATTACAAATCTAAATACGGTGACGGAAGCAGGAGAGATGTTCGCCCCAATGAGTTTTCCAACTACTTCCAAAGTTGAGAAGAAGAGGATTGTTATAAGACAATAGAGGTAAGGTACCACTATTCACCTATCCTATAAGCTTCAAAATGTCTCATATCTTCCATATTAATCCTCACTTTGAGGTATGTTCCCTCTTCTTTATACTGCTTCTCGAGTACTTCACACTTCTTGTGTGCAACAGCCTCAATAGCACCATCAGTATATGGTATCATCAGTTCAGCTAGAACTGCTTGATTAAGCTCATTCTCTAAGTGCTCTTTGAGCCCATCAATATTAACTCCTGTCTGAGCAGAGATAAACATAGCATCAGGGATGTTCTTCTCTAAGGGCATCGATAGCATCCTGTTCTAGTCTGTCAATTTTATTGAAGACAAGTAAAGCCGGCACTTCATTGGCTTTGATTTCAAGTAGGACTTTCTCTACTTCGTTGATCAGTTGCTTGTATCTCTTATCAGAACAATCTACTACATGCAGTAGCAAATCAGCATCCATGACCTCTTTCAAAGTCGCTCTAAAACTTGCAACAAGCTGATGCGGAAGATTTGCTATGAATCCGACAGTATCAGTAAGAATAACCTCATTACCGAAACCGATCTCGACTGACTTTGAAGTCGAGTCAAGAGTTGCAAACAGCATATCCTGTTGAAGAACACCAGCATCTGTCAGTTTGTTGAATAGAGTTGATTTACCTGCATTTGTATAACCCACTAGACAGACAAGTTTATGGTTTAGTTTTCTTTTCTTGCGCTGAGTATCAAGCTGAATATTGAGCTTCTTCAAATCAGACTGAATAGAGGCAATCTCATTACGAATCTTTCTTTTATCAAGCTCCACCTGCTTCTCACCTGCACCACGACCTGCACCCATTGACCCGGCTGCTGCACCTTTGATTTTATCAAGATGAGTCCATAAGCTTTTAAGTCTTGGCAACTGATATTGAAGCTCTGCAAGCTTAACCTGCATTCTTGCTTCATTTGTCTTTGCATGGTGATGGAAAATATCCAGAATTAACTCAGTTCTATCTGTGATATCCATTTCATAGTTCTTACTAAGGTTACGACCTTGAGAAGGCGTAAGCTCATTATCAAAGATAACCAGATTAGCATCTAACTCTTCTAACTTTTCCTTTATCATCTCAGCAAAACCGGGACCGATATAGGTTCCTGCTTTTGGTTTATCAAAGTTCTGAACAAAGCGTCCAACAACTTCTACACCGGCTGTATCAGCTAATCTCTCGAGCTCATCCAAGGAATCGTTAATATCTTCTTGTGATCTTCTTAAGCGTACTGTGACAAGAATAGCTCTTGTATTTATCTCTTCCGAAACTTCATATAATTTATCTTTGATTGGCATAAAACCTCCAAAATACTTAAAAATAATAGATAGTGATTGTTATAGAATTATAACAGATATTGAATAATAGTGATAATCTCCCTTTCTCTGAAGGGCTGCGTTACTTAAATTGGGGCATTAATATTATAAGAAATAAATGAACATCTCACTCACCTGTATTTTGAATTGTAGCATCAATACTACAGAGCTATTTCATGTCAATAGTTTTATTTTAGTTAAAAGCTATTTTGCAATAGGATAGAGTATATTATTGTCCCTTTCTATTCCGATAAACCCGATAAAATGCTCTGTCCCTTTTAGCTAGAATATGGTAGTTCTTATCAGTTCTTGTATACAAGTTATACCCGTAATTAGGGAAATCACTCGAATAAATAAGATATTCTGACTCCGGTTTATCCTCCCATCGAAGTACAATCTGATTCTCTTCATCGACGTAGATTTCAGATTGTAAAGGTGCAGAATAATCTATTATCCAGGCATTGAAACTACATCTGAGTCTGGGGATATCATCACAATCAGTAGTTAAAATCAACTCTGATTCATAAGCTCCGGGAGTGTGCAAATCTATTTCTACATCTATAGTTATGAAGTCATAGGCTTCGACAGATAAAGGCCTACTAAGATTGGCTGTAGCAATGCTAAATGGATATTCAAGCCCGGTAATGCTTATTACATTAAAAGCTTTATTACTTTTGTTTTGGAGGAGAACCTCGACAAGCTCATTTGAGAAATCAGAACGTTCAAATTCAATTTCGAAGCTATTTGATGGCAGAAACGGGTAGCCACTACTGCTGTAATTGGAATCAATGTAAACCTTATTCGATTGAGAAAAGGACCCATCAAAATCAGTTGCTGTGACCTGATACCAGTAATTTGGTAAATACTCAGTGTTTTGTAGTTCAACCCAAGAATCATTTATACTTGTATTCGCTGTGATCAATTTAATGCTCTCTGAGAAAGAGTTTTGTGGAGAAGCAAGCAATTCATATTTCAAGAAATTAGCGTCCTCAACCTCAGACCATTGAAACACACCTGTATCAACAATACCGGGATTATAGACTAACGGAGCAACAGGACTCGGGGGTATCCCACCATCCGACTTTTCAATAAATTCAGGAAAGAAGCTGACCAGTGCATCCACCCAATGACTATTGTGCTCAATCACTTTGTTGAACAGCTCATCACGATTATAAATCTGTGTCTCTTCATCGAAGTTATAATACAATCTCCAATCATCACAGTATGATGGAGACTCTCTCATCTCTATATGCAACCAGTTTTGATAGTTGTATAAGGGACTACTTTGCATATACAATCGTTGTTTGTTAGGACCATAACCACCATAAGTATTAATTGTTTGTATACGCAAAGAATCAGTCGTACTATAGTAAATGTCATAAGGATAATTAGCGTAGTTAGCTATGGCAAAATATTCCACAATACTCAAATCCTCTTCATACTCAAAACCATCAAGTATAGGAATTCTAAAGGGTAGATTGTTGACAATTCCTTGGTTTGTTTCATCCCAATCATAAATAGGTCTATAGTGTAAACTTCCAATACCTGAGCAAGCGATAACATCCCAATCTATTGCAGTTTGAGGGTCATAACTATGCAACTGCAACACAAACTCTTCTCTGTTGAAAGTCTCTCTAATCTCATCACAAGCAGCTTTGAAAGCAGTATGATTAGGATGGCTGGCATTCCTGCTCGGATCACTGAGGGCACGACTATTATTGAAGCTTGAAGCTGAACCCCAATATGCTACTTCTCTGCCTACACCATTTATGATTAGATACCTCGCATCAAGCTTTTTAAAGATATCATAAGCAACCGGTACTGCAATGAAATCATCACATGGGTGAACAACAGAGATAATACTTGGATTTGTGCTCTCCTCATTCTTTACAATTAATCCCCAACCGTGAGTAAAAGCACCGATCTCATCATCAAGCAAATCAAGAGTGTTATTATCATCATAATACAATGTATCCGGTAGCTCTCTGAGAACGTTGTATCTACGACCTGTATCAGTATCATCCATATAAAGCACCTCAAATGGCAAAGAGCTGTTATCCAACCATGATTGAGCATTTGGGAGATTATCATTGGCAAACGCATAAACTGCATTATACCAATTTAGTGAGTCGGTTGCTGAAGGTTGTACGTATCCCCCAAAACCTGTCAGTTGTCTATCAAAGGGGGCATAATCATTATAACCCGGACGTGCTACATTTTCTGCAAGATGAGAATACCAATTATCATAGGCAAAAGTATCGTCGTTTCCATATAAGAAAACACTGAAATCTCTCTCCTCAATAGGTATAGCTATGATAATTGCTATGCTCAGCACAGAAAAGAGCAGAATCATCTGCTTCATACTCTTCTCCTTATTTACAAATTAGGGTTGGTTAACGGTTTCTCTCCTATTACACTATAATTGTTCAAATCATAACTATGTTTTGAAAGTTGTAAACCTATTTCTTTGATTAATGCATCTTCACTAAATAACCCTTCTCAATATCCGCTTTTTATCCACTTTTCCAAATTTCGCCTACCTCTCCCCTTCCAGTCCCGTGACTTTTGAAAGTGTAGCTTAGATTTTCAAGTTATCCACATGATGTGAATAAATCGAGCCCTTCCACGAGAGGGTCACGAGAGGGTCACCTGTGGGATACCTTTGAAACACCTTTCTTAGTCCAGATTCCATCAGGGAATCGGAAGGCCAATTTAATGTAAAATTTGAGAAAAAATGAGTAATCTAAAGAATGTAGGGAGTTTGCCGGAAGCGTATCTCTAGTGAAGTAAAA
The DNA here is from genome assembly GCA_963677495.2 of Cloacimonadales bacterium (SeqCode). Lineage (GTDB taxonomy): Bacteria > Cloacimonadota > Cloacimonadia > Cloacimonadales > JAFGVF01 > Zophobacter. Next base: position 171,864 of record CAXXOU010000002.1, on the reverse strand, counting down.
GCGGACTTCCTTAATTCTTTACATGGGGTCTCAAATAACAGTAAGGACTTCTGCCCACTGACTTAAGAATAGCTTGCCATTCTTCGCTTGGCGTAGAAATAGCAAGCTCCTATGGACGCGAGCTAAGGATTTCATCCTCACCCCACGTTTCACTGCGGCTTGTCAGGGCGTAGCTTTTAAGCGAAGACTGGTGCAAGTCCGAAAAATTGACAAGGGAGCATGAATTGCTCCATGCTCCCCTATCGTTCGCAGTTATAATTTATTAGATTAAACCTTTTCGCTTTTTGTAGTGCTTTGAATCACCTCGTTCTCCATAGACAATATTCTCACCAATAGCTTTGATATTGTCTTCCAGTTTCATGCGGAATGACTCGCAGTTCTCATCAACACCGGGTTTGTTATCATAAAGGAAGTAGTTCTTTCGATAGTTTGTATCATCAATCACGATTGGCATAATGATGTTGGCACCGACCTGTAAACCTTTAATGCGTCCATCTCCACCTAGAGCCTGAAGCGCAGTAGTTGCTGCTATATTCACATCTTTAAGAACAAGCCTTACAAGTGCAATCATGCGATGACCAAGATCAAGTTGACGCTCTTCATCAAATGTATAATCAGCTTCTGCAAGAGGAGTTTCATGATGTGGTATATAAGGTCCCATACCAATCATATCGATATCCCACTCTTTCATGAAGAGGATATCATCTGCTAAGTTAGCAGCTGTCTGGTATGGTAAACCAATCATCACACCTGTTCCTACCTGATAGTCAGTTTCTCTAAGGAACCTAAGGCTTTCAAGTCGTTTTTCAAAAGAATGGTCTGCAGGATGTAACTTCTTATATAGTTCAGGATCAGATGACTCTATTCTCAGCAGATACCTTGTCGCACCGGCTTTACGCCAGCGTGCAAACGTTTCCTTTGTTTGTTCACCAAGCGATAGTGTGATACCGAGTTTAAAGTCACTTAGAGCATGAATCTCAGTAACAACTTCCTCAATGAAGTCTACCCATTCCGGGTCATCTCGTTCACCAGCTTGGATAGCAATTGAAGCATAATCATGTTCAAGGCAGAACTTAGCAGCATTGATGATGTCATCTTTTGTCATGTTATAACGATTAACATTGCTGTTACTCTTGCGAATACCGCAATAATAGCAATCCTTAGTGCAGATGTTACTTATCTCAGCAATTCCTCTGAGGTAGACATTAGGTCCTATCTCTTTTAGTTTCTGAGCATAAGCAGCTTTGTATAAAGCATCCACTTCCTTCCTGTCTGTAGTCTCTAGAAGAGCAATAATCTCTTCTCGACTCAGGTTATCAAAGTTAAACTTTCTCATATTGTCCTTTAGAAGTACATATCATGTTCACCAGCATTCAGGCGAGCTAGTTTCTTCTTTAATTGCTCTTTTAAGTTGCCTTCAGGAACTTTCGGCATCTCTTGTTCGATAAGTTTAGCTCCGGCTTTCTTAGTCTCCGGTGAAGCGTAGTCATTGAGAAACTCTGTAAATGTGAGGATAGCATTAGGTTGGCAATAGCTCTTAATCTCTCCGCTTTTTGAGTAGCCCATGAAGTCATGTCCTGTTCTACCGAGTCTATAGCATGCTGTACACCAGGAAGGAATAAAGCCATGCTCTGCAAGCTCCTTAACCACTTCATCAAGAGAACGATTATCACCGAGTACAAACTGACTCTTCTTCACTGTTTCTTCATCTGTAGCTGAATAAGCACCGATACCGATACTGGAACCACCATCAATCTGGGAGCAACCGTAATTGATAACTTCATTTCTGATCTCTACCGGTTCACGAGCAGTAAGAATCATGCCTGTATATGGCACAGCGAGACGGAGGATAGCAACGAGTTTCTTGAAATCATCATCGCTAACTGCATATTCAGGATGTAATGTATAATCACTACCTAGAGCAGGCTCAATACGAGGGAAAGATATTGTATGAGGTCCAACCCCAAACTTCTCTTCTAAATGGAAACTATGAGCTAAAAGTGACATAACTTCGAAACGCCAGTCATACAATCCGAGAAGAGCACCGATACCAAGGTCATCAATATCCGCTTCCATCGCTCTATCTAAGCCGTAAAGTCTCCAAAGATAGTTGCTCTTTGGTCCTGATGGATGCAGTTTCTTATATGTTTCCTGGTGATATGTTTCCTGGAAAATCTGATAAGTGCCTATTCCGGCAGACTTAACTGTCTTGAAACCTTCCACATCGAGAGGTGCAGCATTAATGTTTACACGACGAATCTCACCTTTCTCCGTTTTGGTAGCATATACAGTTTCAACAGTTTCTTTGATGAATTCAGGTGAATACATAGGATGTTCACCATAAACCATGATAAGGCGTTTGTGCCCTAAATCCTCAAGTGCAAGTGCTTCGTTCTTGAGTTCTTCGGTACTAAGAGTTGCACGATGGCACTCTTTGTTAGAAACTCTGAATCCGCAATAAACGCAGTTGTTAATACACTCATTTCCAACATAGAGAGGGGCAAAAAGCACGATTCTACGTCCGTAGATTTCCTCTTTTATCTGCTTTGCAAGAGTAAAGATTTTATCAAGCATACCTTGCTCTTTACTTTGAATAAGGATAGATACATCTTCAAGGTCTAAACCTCTTTTGAGAGCAGCTTTTTCTAAAACTTTCTCAACCTGTTCATGGGTTGGTTCAGCGTTCTTTTCCAGTAATCCCCAGATCTCTTTTTCCGGGATGAAAGATTTTAAGCCTTCTACATCGATTTTCATCATTACCTCTTTATCTTTTTTTTATATTTTAAGCGTAGTTGATTTGACTGAGACTGATGGTATTTGCCCTAATCTCCCGGAGAAAGCTCCGAGTTCATCATTTGTAAGTTCAACAATAAGAAATAGAATTGATGCGTTCTTATCCGGCATTGGATAGCCGGTACGCAAGCGGATGTTGTGTGCAATGTCATGCACAAGAGAGTTTACGGGGTTGTAAGCAGCTTCTCGGTCTGTTACAGTAATCGTAATCGTTCTAATTAATTTTTCCATTAAAAAAACTCCTATTCCGAGGCTGGAATGGAGTTAATCTATCTAATACTCCTATGGCGGAGCAGTAGCTTTTAGTGATCTTTCCACCCCTTGACCTCAGTTTTCACCTTAATCTCAGGATTCAATCTTATTCTGAACTTTAAAATCAACACAAAGATGTCAATAAGAATCTTCGTGTTTACATACCATGTTTAGTTCTTGTTTTACATTATAGTGGTAATTGTTGCTAGTGCCAAATGTTTTTTTGGGGGTTTATATTCCGATATCCTAAGCACGAGTCCATTCGACTAAAAGGAGTACGAGTAGGTGGTCATTATCCCAGCGGGATAAAATGTGAGTAGCCATGGAATACATGGTTAGGAGAATACCAACAAACAGACGACACCAACGGGGTCGAATATGTTTTAAACAGCAATCTACAACACCAATCCAAATGCAACCGATTGGGGTAGTGACTTATTGTATACAAGAACCTCTAATCGTATTCGGGACTATTCACAGGTAACCCTTTCATTCAGGATTAGCGTTTAACATTCAGCCCATAAAGGGCTGGGGTATTTGGCTTTACCATTCTATGGGCTTGCGCCCATAGCTATTCAGTTTCAGTCCCAAGGGCTGGTATCAGAAACACAAAAGGGCTTGTATCATAAACACAAAAGCTAGAGTCCATACGACCAACGGGAGTTCGACTCCAAGCTGAATTTTTACCACTTAAGTCTGATTAGCTTGCCTTCTTTCGCTTTGCGTCGAAGTCGCAAGCTCTCATGGACACGAGCTAAAGCAGCAGTCACCAGTGCGAGTTTGCGAGCTTGGGGAATTGCGGAGCTTATACATTTCGTACTTCTAAGTCGCAATTCCCCGAACTCCCGTTGGTCGTAATGGTGACCGCTTCTGAATACATACACAGTGCCTTTTTCAATAACTTAGCTATATTTATTGCCCTTTTTACTCACTTTTACTGCTCTATCCACCAACGCACTGTGCTCCCACTGTGCACGCACTGTGAAGGCACTGCTAACCCACTGTTTCACTGGGTGCACAGTGCTTGCACAGTGGGAAAACAGTGGGATGACTACGTTTTGATTGATAGTTTGCTATTGGAATGAATCAGATTTCATTTGACAGCTTTAGAATTAATATAAGATTAATAACAAAACAATATGTGGAGTAATAATGAATTCATTTTTTATGCCAAGTAGAGTCATATTCGGACAGGGATGCATTCAAGAAAATACAAGATTAATAAGAAAACTAGGAAGAAAACCATTAATCGTAACGGGTAAAAGTTCAGCTAAGAAATCAGGAGCATTGGATGATATTATCGCAGCACTTGAAGAGCTTAACCAAGAATACGTTATCTTTGATAAAATAGTGGAGAATCCAACATTGGATTCAGTTGCAGAAGGTAGAGCAATCTGCAAGAATAATAGATGTGATTATGTAATAGCAATAGGTGGTGGAAGTCCAATAGATGCAGCAAAAGCGATTGCTGTCTTAGGGAAAAACAACATAAGATTGAGAGACATTTTTGACCCTAACTTCTATGATGTAGCATTGCCAATTATTGCAGTACCTACTACAAGTGGAACAGGAACTGAAGCAACACCATATAGCGTTATAACAGATGTTGAAAGAAGTAAAAAAGCCGGGTTTGGTTCACCGGCAATCTTCCCAAACATATCGTTTTGTGATCCTACATATACATGTTCTATGCCAGCAAAAGTCACACGAGACACCGGAATCGATGCCTTAAGTCACTTATTAGAAGGGTTATATTCAAACAAACGAGAAAAGCTTACCTACCCCCTCATTTATAAAGGTGTAAGGCTGGTTATCGACAACCTCAAAACAGCTATAAAAGAACCGAATAACCTGAAAGCTAGAGCTGCAATGATGCAAGCTGCTTTGTACGGTGGCATGGTCATTTCGCACTCAAGCACAACATTACAGCACTCAATTGGATACCCTGTAACAACAGTCTTTGGTGTTTCACACGGTCTCTCAAACGGTATCTTTATGAAAGCAATGATGGAGCTTTATTATCCACATATCAAAAGAGAATTGGATGACCTGTTTGAGAATATCAAGATGACAAAGTTAGAGTTTTATGCATGGCTTGATGATTTCAAGTTAGATGCTCCAGAGATGGAGATGACTGAAGAGTTCATATCAAAACGAGTTAAGGAAGTGATGGGAAGTCGTAATATGGCACTTAATCCTTTCGAAGTTTCACAGAAACAAATTGAACAACTATACAGGGATTTAATTAAATAATGACAGATTACACAGAAGTTCAAGCAATAGTTTTAGAGTATCTTAAAGAGTTTTACCAACTCTTGATGAACAACTTCACCGGTTGGAACATCCTTATCCAATTGGCAGTTGTTGCAGCATCAATAGTAGCATCTTATCCACTAACTAAGATAATTAATATCGCTCTTAAGAAGATTAAGATTAATGAAGATCATCCTAAAACCAAGAAGTTCATGGAGTATGTTTACAGATTTGTAAGCCCAATCATTACAATCATTTTCTTGAGTGTTGCAAGTCAGATATTGATGTATGCGAAGCTGCCTGTATCGTTCATTAAGATTGTTGCTAACTTCTATCAGATATGGTTAATTATAAAGTTAACTACACTGATTATTGACCATATGTTTGTGAAAAAGGTGATTCAGGTCTGGTTCTGGGTTAGAGCAATTCTTAGTATTCTTGGAGTATGGGAAAGAACGAAGGAGATGCTTCAAAAGATTAAACTGAACTTCGGAGAAGTAAACCTAGAGCTTTACTCTATCATAATCACTTTTATACTCGCTATTTTCCTCTTCTGGTTGATGAAGAAAATACTTCATTTCCTCGATGTAAGACTAAAAAACAGTAAGTCTTTACGTCCAACAATGCAAGTTCTGTTGAGTAAAGTAATTACCTACTTCATCTATGCGTTTGCCGGATTTATGTTAATGGGAAGTCTTGGAATAAGTATGACAACACTTTCTCTTTTTACCGGTGGTATAGGTCTTGGTATCGGTATTGGACTGCAGAAGATATTCTCTAACCTGCTCAGTGGTTTCACACTGCTGTTGGATGATTCGATTAAACCCGGTGACGTGATTGAAACAGGAGATACATTTGGATCAGTGAAAGAGATGAGTAGTCGATATACTTCGATTGTTACTCGTGAGGGAAAAGAGATTCTTATACCTAATGAGGAGTTTATTTCTAAACCTGTTGTGAACTGGTCCCACAGTAATAGACTAATTAGAGTAAATGCAAATATTGGTGTATCATATAATTCAGACATCCATAGAGTTAAAGAGATACTAGAAACCATTCCACAGAATTTTGATCGTGTACTAAAACGTCCGAAACCGGAAAGCTTTCTATTGGATTTTGGGGATAGTTCTGTTAACTTTGAACTACAATTTTGGATTCGCGACCCTCAGAAAGGGATCATTAACGTTCGTTCAGAAGTCCTTTTAGCAATCTGGGACGCATTTAAAGAGAACAATATTGAGATTCCTTTCCCACAACGAGATCTGCATATTAAGACCTCAGAAGTAGATTTCAGAAGCTGATAATAAGATACGTGCAAAAACGTTTAATATACTCAGAAAAGAAATTCAAGAGCTTTAATCTTGAAAAACAACTAAGGATCTTACTGGAGATTTTAAAAGCAATAGAACTTTCAAGAAATGACTGTACTCGATTCTTAGAACTTAAACAATCTTATACTAGTTGCTTAGCTTATATCGATTCATCTTTTGAATTCTCCGGAATGTATGAAGAACTTTCAAAATGCCTTGATGATAAACGATTGTTTTCATTGAATCTAGCTGATTTAAGAAACAAACTTAATGACCGTTTTAAAGAGAATGAACTGCAAATATATACTAGAGATAAGCAAACGAGTGAAACACAACCATTGCCTATTGTCGTAGTTTTAGATAACTTACGATCAAGTTTCAACGTAGGATCAATATTTAGAACTACTGAATGTGTAAATGCCAGTAAAATATATTGTTGTGGCATCACTCCAACCCCTGAGATGAGTGATGTGGTTGAAACTTCAATGGGTACTGCAAAATTAGTTGAATGGGAATACATTGCAGAGACTTCTTTTGCTATTGAAAAGTTGAGACAAGACGGATATGCAATAGTTGCAATGGAGACAGCTGAACCAAGCATTAACTTGTATGAATACGACTTAAAAACACCATTAGCAATAGTTATGGGTAATGAAGCTCTGGGGCTATCACCGGAGATATTGCAGATGTGTGATAACATATTAAGGATACCTGTGAGAGGTAGAAAGAACTCATTGAACGTGGCTGTTAGCTATGCTGTTACAGCTTATGAAATACTCAGAAAATATGGAGATAAAAAATCATGATAAAAAGAGATGAAGCTTTTGAACTGTTGAAAAAGCACGTTACTACCCCAAATACTATTAAGCACTGTCTTGCAACTGCTTATGTTATGGAAGCATTAGCTGAAAGATTTAATGAGAATAGAGATGAGTACTATCTCACAGGCCTATTACATGATATTGACCTTGATATTATTGGTGAAGACTTTGACCAGCATGCTCTTAAAGCAATGGAACTCTTAGCGGATATTGACTTACCTCAACATGCACTTGATGCAATCAAAGCTCATAATAAGCATAAAGAACTTGAGACTCAGATAGAGAAGTGTCTATGGATTGCTGATCCTGTAAACGGTCTAATCACTGCAACAGCATTGATGCAACCGGACAAAAAGCTAGAGCAAGTAAAGCTCAAATCACTTAAGAAGAAGTTTAAATCAAAGAACTTTGCTGCAGGAGTTTCAAGGGAACAAGTTAGTTACTGTGAAGTACTTGGAATTGAGCTCATAGATTTCTTAGAGCTTTCTTTAAATGCAATGACTGCAAAAGCAGAGAGTCTAGGACTATAATGAAAGGATTTATTTCCTATTTTCTACTCTTAGTTTTTGGGGTACTAAATGCCTTAGACGCTCATTCCACCTGGCTTGTGCTAAAACCAAATAGGTACCGACAAGAAAGAAACCCATTTGCAAGAATGATAATGAAGAAGTTTGGAGTAAAAAGGGGAATCGTTATAATTAAAGTTGGAATATTAATACCTTTTATTATATTTGTTACTCAGTACTTAAAGGATGACATTAAAGGCTTTAGAGCAGTCTTTGCAATTGCTGATGCTATCTTTAGCTTAGTAGTGGCAAACAACTACAGAATCTATCATAAGGAAAGAAAACGAAGAGTAGGTTAACACTGTTTACAATTATTATGTGTGTACAATAAGCTGTAGATAAAGTAAACTATAATCATAAATCATTACCAATTATTTAATCATATTCATAGTAAGTTCTACTCATACTGGATTTCCTTATTCATTATTGTTAAGTTTGTTTACAGTAATGTAATCCATTAGTATTCAATACTTAGTCGCCACCACGTTCTATCTTACTATTGAAATTTATAAAAATGCTCTTGACTTCACATTTCAGATTCATGTATTGGTTACTTTGTTAACAGTTGGGTTTTCTTGAGAGCATAATTAAAAAATAAGCAGGTAACAATGAGCAAAGGCTTAGAAAATATAATAAGCAGTTATTTAGCTGAAGATTTCAACAGCTATAGTAAGATTTTTAGTGATGGTGATTCGAAGAGTGAGATAATAGAGATTATCGGTTACACCGGTACCGGTAAATATCTCTTGTTAGAGTACCTCGAACAGGAATTGATAAAACGAAAGATGGACTTTTATTGTTACCATCCAAGAATCTATTCTTGGAACCAGCTTAAAGATTTAGTGTTAGCTGTAACAAATCTAACTGAACAAGAGTACGATGAAATCATTTTAAAGAGCTCAGAATATGAGTTTACCTGTGATTACGATTTCTTCTTCTATTTAACAGAGATAATCAATAGAGATTATTATTTCCGATCAATCACACTGCTTGTGATGGATGGAGATTTCTTAACTGAGCACTCAAGAAAGTTCATACAATTCCTAGTACAATACGCTGAAGATATTGGTATTAAGGTCTTTGCTTTCACAAAAGAGCATGATTTTCACATCTCACATGTTGAGCGTCTTCATGAGTTGTCGATTCAAGGTATTACCACTATTATACAAGATGTGTTCCCTGCTAAGAATTCTGACTTTGTATTCGAAAGTGAGATTCTTTGGAATATTACACAAGGTAATATGCTCACTCTTGAATTAATACTTATAGACATAATGAATTCAGATGAATATAGAAATGGGAATCGTTTTGATATTCTTAAGTATGTTGAAGAGAAGACACAAGATACCGATTTCTATGCTATGTTCCTTAATCAGCTGTCCGATTCAGAGCGTCAGTTAATCAGCCTTATTTCATTGTCTGATGGAAGGATTAGTACTGAAGAGATACAAACTATCCTTGGTAAAACCAAGTTTAAAAACAGTTTAGAGATTCTTAGTAAAAAGAGCTTTGTAAGAGATTATCATGGCCGACTATGCGTTATCAGTCCGGACCATTTCCAAGGTTGGTTTAAAGATCTTCAAAAAGATGCAAGAGTTGACTACACAAATACAATTCTTGAGTTCTTGAAGAAAGCAAAGACACCTCTCCCTCACTTATCAATATACCTAACTTCTTTAGATAAATATGAAAGTACAGTATTTGCAGAAACAAGAAAAGAGTTACAAAACATCTGCAATAATGAGAATCTATTAGAGATACTGGAATACTCACTTAAGAAAACTAAGAAAGCAGAGAATAAACTAGTTCTTATGGTAGAGATGGGGAAAACATATCAGAACCTTAAGAAGTATCAGGAAGCTGCTAATACATTCAGAAACTGCTTACAACTTAGCACAGAGAAAGACCTCCCGAATCAGGAAACGGTATATCTTTTAGCACAAAACTTGTCTTTGATAAATTCATCTAACTTTGCACTGGAGATTATTAAGAAATACTCCTATGATGAACTCGAGAATACATTTAAAGCTAACTTGTTAATTCTTAAAGCTGAAATCCTCACAGAAAAAGAGGAGTTCGGAAATGCTATGCCTGAACTCGACAAAGCACTTCAAGCAGCTTTCAAGATAGAAGATGAAAAGACAAGAAACATGGTTCTTGGCAACTGTCATAAAGCCAGAGGTAAGATTTATTACTATTCCAATGATTGGGACCATGCAGAGAACTGTTTCAACGATGCAAAGTCATATTTTGAGCAAGGAAACGTGATTAGTGGGTTAGCCGCAATTTATAACAACCTTGCAGTTATTCCAATGCTTAGTGGTGATTGGGAAGAAAGTGAAGAACTATTCCTAAAATCGCTAGAGATAGAGAAATCTCGTTATAATCTGAATGGTATGTCTATCTGTTACAACAATCTTGGTGGTTTAATGGATGATAAAGGTGATAAAGAAAAATCTATCTATTACCTATACCAAGGATTGAACATTCAGAAGCTGCTTAGCGATCCATACAATATAACGAATATTTATAATAACATTGGCGTTACTCACATGGATAACAGTGAGTTTGAGAAAGCAGAAGAAGCATATAATAAGTCTCTTCAAACTGCAATAAACTTTAGCTTCCACAGAAACACTATTGCAACGTTAAACAATATCGGTGCCCTCTACTTCCAACAAGGTAAATGGAATGAGGCAATCGATACTTATGAGCGTGCTATCGAGAAGTCAGAAGAAACTGATTTCGTTGATGGTCTTATCAGATCATATATAAACTTAGGTGAACTTTACGAAAAAAGAGGAGAGCTAAACATTGCTTATGATCTCTATTTTAAAGGTTTAGAGCTACTTCCTCAAATTAATGATGAGTATATCCAAGCACAGATTTACGGAAATCTGGGTTCTACTTTAACCAAAATGCATAAGTTCAAAGAAGCTTATCGCTATCTAGTTGAAAGTTTCGACTATTTTAAGGCTCTCGAAGCAAAGAATGAGATAATTGAAGGTTGTCAGAAACAAGCTGTATACTTCATTGTTACAATGAACCATGAAAGTGCTGATTACTACTTGAAGATGTCTTATGATCTAGCAAAAGAACTAAACAATGAGTTTGAAATTGGAAATACTTGGGTTCTAAGAGCAAGACTTGACCGTAAAGATCTTGCTAAAGCAAAAAGCCATTTAGAGAAAGCAGTTGAGATATTTGAAAAGCATAACAAGATATATGAGCTGGCTGAAGCAAACTATGAACTTGCAAACATTGTTGCTGAAATGGGTGATTCCGAGGAAGCACTTAGTATCCTTAAATCTAATAAGAGTGTGATAAAGAACTTCGGTTCAATCAAGATTCTTGAGCAGAACGACTTGCTGTATGAGAAGATAAATAAGGATTACAAGAAGAAAGTTGATGAAGCTAAGTATCAGGAAAGTATCCTAGATAAGTTTTATGCTATCTCTGAGATGTTAAATGAGATTCATGACTTTGATCTGCTTCTTAATACTGCTATTGATGAGATAATCAACATCTCTGATGCCGATGGTGGGATACTATGTCTGTATAACGCTGAAAGTATGCCTGAAAGTTGGGAGTACAAACTCTTCAGAAACTTTACGTTCAAGGATCCGGCTTATGATTTCTTCATGGAAAAAGTTATAGAGACTTACAGTCAGAAGAAACGTCTTAGTCTTAAACAGCCACAGGAAGCAAAGAAATATAACCATGTTATAACTTTCCCCATGAACATGAGAAACCAGTCGCTTGGTGTGATACTTCTGTTCTCAAATCATGAAAGCTATTACTTCAATGATCAGATAAACAATCTTCTCAACGCTCTCACGAACCAGATTATTGTTAGTGTTGAGAATATCCGCGCCACTAACCTTGAGAAGACGCATGAGATTATTCGAGAAGAGCTAAACTCTTCCAATATATTCGCTAATATTATCGGTAAGCATCAAAGCATGATGGATATCTTCGACGTAATCCGCAAGATTAAAGATACTCCAACTACTATTTTCTTGAACGGACCTAGTGGAACCGGTAAAGAACTTATCGCTAGAGCTATCCATTACAGTTCAAACAGGAAGAATAAGGCCTTCGTTGCTCAATATTGTGGTGCTCTACCTGAGACTCTGCTTGAAAGTGAATTATTCGGTCATGTTAAAGGTTCATTCACTGGTGCAGCCTACGACAAGAAGGGACTCTTTGAGATAGCAGATGGTGGTACTTTCTTCCTCGATGAGATTGCAGATATAAGTCTTTCCACACAGGCTAAACTCTTAAGATTCCTTCAAGAAGGTGAGATTAAGCGAGTTGGTTCAACAAAGACTGAGAAAGTCAATGTTAGAGTTGTTTGTGCTACAAACGTATCTCTTAAGAAGAAAGTGGAATTGGGTGAATTCAGACTAGATCTTTACTATAGACTCAATGTGATTAAAATAGAAGTACCTGCTTTACAGGATAGAGCTACTGATATTCCGTTGCTTGCAATTCACTTCCTGGATAAGTTCAATAAACGCATCAATAAACAGATAAAAGGCTTCACTGACGAAGCGCTTAAATATCTTATGAGTTATAGCTTCCCCGGTAACGTTAGGCAGCTTGAAAACGAAATCGAGCGTGCTGTTACACTTGCTGATGATGAGTCTTATATCAAACCGTCTGATTTCTCTGAAGAGATCTACAGGTTTGCAGAAAACACAAAAGCTGTTAGCATGTTAACTCAGAATACCAACCTTAAGGAAGCTGTTGAGCAACTTGAAAAGACTATGATCAATGAAGCTCTTGAAGCTACTGATTGGAATCAAACAAAAGCGGCTAAACATCTCGGATTAAGTAGACAAGGTCTTATCAAGAAGATGCGTAGATATGAGCTTTATAAGGATGAGAATCCGGATGAAGAAAGCTAATTGAGGTAGTATTGAAAGATCATACCAATATAACTGATTTCGATTTCATATCATTTGACATCGAAACTACAGGTCTTAACAAAGAGACTTGCGAAATCATAGAGCTTGGTGCTGTTAAGTATCAGCAAGGTGTCGAAGTTGCTAGATTCTCTGAGTTTATTAAACCAACTCAAAAAGTTCCATTCTTCATCAAGCAGCTCACACATATCACTGATGAACAGATTGAGTCAGGCAAACCTGCAAAAGAGGTATTAGAATCATTTCGTGAGTTCATTGGTGAGAACTATCTCATAGCTCATAATTCCAACTTTGATGTTCCATTTGTAACACATCATATGCTTCAAAACGGTATAATGCCACCAACAAATCATGTTTTTGATACTCTTGAGTTAACAAGAATCTATCTACCGTTTGAAGTTAACCACAAGTTAGGTACAATAGCTGAATACTTCGATGTAGTTAATCCTTCAGCTCATAGAGCGATACATGATGCGGATACAACTGCTAAAATCTTCATTAAGCTTCTTGAGCACATTGATAGGTACATAGATGTTAGACTTAACAGCAATCTATTAACCATAGCTAGAAGTATTGATATTGATACATCTTTAGCTGTATTTCTAGAGAAAATTGTCAACTACCAGCGTAAGTATGCTCTCTTACAAACCAAGCGACCAAAACCTCCCCAGAAAGGTATTGGCAATTTCATAGAACATAAGATGCCAAATCCAAAGGTCTACGATATTGAAAACCTTTTTGCCGAAGATTCTTTCTTTAGTAATAAGTTCCCGCATTATGAGAAGAGAACCGGACAGATAAACATGTCTGTTGCGGTAGAACAAGCTTTGAAAACAAAGAAACATCTTCTGGTTGAAGCCGGAACTGGTGTTGGCAAATCAATTGCTTACCTTATTCCTGCAATAAAATACAGTTACGAGAATAAAGAACGAGTAGTTATTTCAACAAATACAAAGAACTTACAGGAACAGCTGTTTTTCAAAGACATCCCTGTTCTAAGCGAAATCCTACCAATTCCTTTTACTGCAGGCCTTGTTAAAGGTCGCGACAACTACATTTGTAACCGTTATTGGGATAACGTAACATTCAATATGGCAGACATAACCAACCCATACGATCTTAAGGGCTTGTTATATCTGGTCATATGGAAAGAATTTACGACTACCGGAGATGTTTCAGAGAACAGCTCTTTCGATAAGAATAGATATAGTGGACTCTGGAAGAAACTCCTTGCTGACAGGTATATCTGTTCTGGGAAACGATGCTCACACTATAAGCATTGTCACTATATGCAGGTGCGTGAGAAGCTGAAAGATGCTAACCTAATCATTATCAATCATTCACTTATGCTAGCAGACCTAAGCAATGATAACGCCACTCTAGGTGACTATAGTTGCTTGATTTGTGATGAGGCTCATAACTTACCCGATATAGCTTCAAAACATATGGGGTTCCAACTCAATTATTCTGATTTCACTGCTCTTAATAATGCACTTTACTATAGAAGCAAGAAACATGAATCAGGTATTTTAACAGGCTTAATGAAAGACATTGATAACAGTAATATGGATAAATCCTATAAAGAGGTACTATCCAAAGCTATATCAACTCTTACTGCAGAACTTAAACTAAAGCTTGATTTCACAACTGACTTCTTCGATGAAATGGCGCATGACCTAGATGACCGTGGCGACTGGAATAAACTAAGACTTAAAACTGATAATGATCTAGAAAAGCTTAGCGGAAGCTTAAGTGAGATTTCAAAGTTCTGGGCACAAGTTAGTCAGAAGCTTGCAACAATTCACCATACTCTTTCCACAATCAGTACTAATATTATGGCTAACCTTGAAGATCATATGAACCAACTAGAAGGTATGGACAAGCGTATATCTGAAGTAAGACAGGAAATAGATGAGCTTCTATCAAAAGGTCTTGAAAACCATGCTTTATGGTTAGAGGGTAAACCAGGTATAGAGAAGAAAGCATATCAGGTGACTCTTAATTATGCACCATTAAATGTAAGCACAATTCTAAATGAGATTCTCTATAACAAAGTAGATACTATTGTCTTTACTTCTGCTACTTTAGCTCTTAGAGGTAGCTTCAAGTACTTTAGAAATAGAATGGGTATAAATCTTTTACCTGAAGAGAAAGCAGTTGAGACAGTCGTGGAATCTCCTTTTGATTATAACAAACAAGCTAAGCTTATAACTACAGGCTTCTTACCTGCACCACAGGATAACCTTTTCCACAACCAGACTTTAAGATTGTTAGAAGACCTTCTCCCAACAGCTAAGGTAGGCACACTTATTCTTTATACAGCCTTCAAAGATTTGAATAATACATACGAAGCTCTGGCAGAAGACTTCGCTAAGAAAGGTATAAACCTTCTAGCACAAGGCAAAAGTGGTAATAGAACAGTTCTGCTTAATGAGTTTAAAAAACAGGGCAACGCTGTCCTACTTGGCACAAGCTCCTTCTGGGAAGGTGTTGATGTTCCCGGGAAATCACTTGAGCTTCTCATTCTCAATAAACTGCCTTTCCAAGTTCCATCTGATCCGATAGTGGAAGCATATATTGAGATGTTAGAAGCTGAAGGTAAAAACTCATTCATGCACTTCATGGTTCCTAATGCTTTACTAAAGCTTAGGCAAGGCTTCGGACGATTAATTAGATCTCAACGTGACCGTGGTGTGATAATAATTCTTGATAACAGAGTAAATACTAAAAGGTATGGTAAGTATTTTAAGGAAGTACTACCAATTCCAGCTGTGAACACACAATCAATTGGAGAGCTGCAAGCTCAAGTACTTCCATTCCTAAAAAAGCTACAATATGACTAAAGATATAATTAGAGATTTTACTGATAGATTCCCAAATTCTTTAATCCTGCAAGACGAACCTTTAAAGAAATATACATCTTTTAAGATAGGTGGTCCTGCTGATATCTTCGTATCTCCTATGAACATCGAAGAGTTTATTGATATATATTCCTATGTTCAAGAGCAAAAGCTCCCCTATTTCATCCTTGGTAATGGCTCTAACATCCTGGTTAGTGACAAAGGGATTAGAGGAGTTGTTATAAACATGACCCGTCTAAACAAACTTGAATGTAAGGATAGTGTTCTAACTGCCCAATGCGGAGTATTATTGGAAGACCTGACTCTTAAAGCAAAAGAGTTAAGTCTCACCGGTCTTGAGTTTGCATACGGTATTCCCGGTTCAGTTGGTGGAGCAGTTACAATGAATGCAGGTGCTTATGGCGGAGAGATCAAAGATTGCTTCAAAAGTGCTAAACTACTATCAAAATCCGGTGAAGTTGTGACAATGTTATCAACGGATATGAACTTCGGGTATAGACAAAGCATTATCCAAACTGGTGACTTCATTGTTTTGGAAGCTACTTTTGAGCTCACAAAGGGGAATCTCAATGACATTACAGCTCGCATGGATGAGTTGAAAGAACAACGTTGGCTTAAGCAACCTATGGAGCTACCAAGTGGTGGTAGTGTCTTTAAAAGACCGGAAGGTCACTACACAGGCAAGCTGGTTGATGATTGTGACCTCAGAGGTTATCAAATCGGTGGGGCTAGAATCTCTGATAAGCATTGTGGTTTCATAGTCAATCAGGATAATGCAACTGCTAATGATGTAATTAGTTTAATCAAGTTTACTCAAGCTACAGTTCTCAAAGGGTTTGGTGTTACCTTAGAAAGAGAGCTTAGACTAGTCGGAGAGTGGTAACCCAATATGGATTTAACCGACTGATTACCTTGATAATGGTCGCAGACCTTCTCAATGGTACTCTTGTCACACAACTCACAAACGGTTATCAATTACATTATTTATTGACATTCACTATAATTGCGAGAATCATGTTATTTCATGGAGGATAAATGATTACGGAGAAGAACTTGTACTATCATGTATTCAATAGAGGTTGTAACAAAGGAAAAATATTTATAGATAGCTATGATTACAATAAGCTTTTATCAGTTATCAGAGAATCAAAGTATCCTGATTATGTTAATATTATTGCATTTGCTCTCATGCCCAATCATTATCATTTCTTAGTCCAACAAAACAGCGATAAGCTTATTTTTAAGTGGTTCCGTTATATATTTAATACATATTCTCAGTACTATAATGCAAGACATAAACGAATCGGGACTCTATTTGAAAGTGCGATGAAACTTAAAGAGATTAAAGGTAATACATATTTAGATACTGTTATTAACTACATACATTCTAATCCTAAAAGTCTCTATTTAAAGCAATTCTCATCTTTAGCTCTAACTAATAATTCATTTGTATTTAATAAGTATTATGTGGACTATTATGGATCTTTTGATGCTTATTTAGAGAGTTTTAGATTTTACAAATCTGGTAAAGAATCTGAAGGCTTAGAGTATTAACTGTATTCTCAATGGTGCTATTTACACACAACAGTCAATTCCTCCAAGTTTTCTACCTTGATAATGGTCATAGACCTTCTCAATGGTACTCTTGTCACACAACTGTCAATCTCTCCGAGTTGCACCATTCGGAAGGATTCGCAAGCTCAACCATTACGAAAGTACAGTTTTCTACCTTGATAATGGTCGTAGACCTTCTCAATGGTACTCATGTCGCATAACCGTCAGTTTCTCCGATTTGCACCATTCGGAAGGATTCGTAAACTCAACCATTACGAAGGTACAGTTTTCTACCTTGATAATGGTCGTAGACCTTCTCAATGGTACTCATGTCGCATAACCGTCAGTTTCTCCGATTTGCACCATTCGGAAGGATTCGTAAACTCAACCATTACGAAGGTACAGTTTTCTACCTTGATAATGGTCGTAGACCTTCTCAATGGTACTCTTGTCACATAACCGTTAATCCCTCTAAGTTGCAACATTCAGAAGGAATCGTAAACTCAGCCATTACGAAAGTACAGTTTTCTACCTTGATAATGGTCATAGACCTTCTCAATGGTACTCATGTCGCATAACCGTCAGTTTCTCCGATTTGCACCATTCGGAAGGATTCGTAAACTCAACCATTACGAAGGTACAGTTTTCTACCTTGATAATGGTCATAGACCTTCTCAATGGTACTCATGTCGCATAACCGTCAGTTTCTCCGATTTGCACCATTCGGAAGGATTCGTAAACTCAACCATTACGAAGGTACAGTTTTCTACCTTGATAATGGTCATAGACCTTCTCAATGGTACTCTTGTCACACAACTGTCAATCTCTCCGATTTGCACCATTCGGAAGGATTCGTAAACTCAACCATTACGAAGGTACAGTTTTCTACCTTGATAATGGTCGTAGACCTTCTCAATGGTACTCATGTCGCATAACCGTCAGTTTCTCCGATTTGCACCATTCGGAAGGATTCGTAAACTCAACCATTACGAAGGTACAGTTTTCTACCTTGATAATGGTCGTAGACCTTCTCAATGGTACTCATGTCGCATAACCGTCAGTTTCTCCGATTTGCACCATTCGGAAGGATTCGTAAACTCAACCATTACGAAGGTACAGATTTTTAACTATTTCCAGAAGAGGAACTTCCGGGGTTTAGTTATGATACTCTCTGTTGTAAGACGGGAAAGATAAACTCCTACAGGTATTGGGCTTCCTTTTTCATCTTTTCCATCCCATTTGATTTCTACATTTGGTGTGATTGTCAGTGTCTTAACTAACTGGCCCTTGATATTGAAGATTTGAAGTTTACCATTCTCCTTGCTTTTGAAGTTGATTTGTTGATTGAAGGGATTAGGATATTGGTTATATAAACTAATATCCGGTTGGGTTAACTCCTCATTGCTTTGAGGATTATTATCAAAAGTATAGGTTATCTTAGGAACTCTTCCGATTAAACTCCAATCTTGATATTCCAAGATTATATTAAACAAATCTCCTGTATTAATCTCCATAGCATCCGTGAACTCATCATAATCTGCATCAGGATACAGTCTGATTCTTAAGGAAAGTACTTCTCTATCCTCTTCTATCGTATTGAGTACTTCTTGTGTTGCATCGAAATATGTGTAGTAGACACTATCTATTAAGCAAACAGTATCGACAAATGTCTCTTCAGTAAGCCATACATAAGGGCTACTAAGTGCAGGTGTATCCCAATCCTCTATTACAAGTGAATCTCCAAGTGCTACTCTCTCGATATAGGTGGTAAATTCACTCACTCCGGGTTCATTCCCATCATAGATTGGGTAAGTGTGTGGGACTAAATTGTTTCCGGTTGAACTACCAATAAACACTCTCATCTCAGCATGAGTTAAAGCATACCCCTCTGCTAAAAGGGAGTCACAATTGGCAGGTATTGGATAGCTAAGGAATGCTCTACTACAAGCTCTTGTGCCAGCAAAGCTATCATATTCATCACCTATTCTTGCGTCTGCTGCCGTGATTCTTGGCATGATGTTTCCACTTAAGTAATGATGAAATAGTTGCCCATCTTTGTTAGGTATTGAATAGAACTCTTGTGTGATGATTTCAGCAAAAATCGAGAACGATAATAGTATAAGAAGAAGGATAAGTATTGTTTTTTTCATAAGGAACCTCTAATCTGTAAACAGATTACGATAATAGATGTAATCTGCTTTGTTGTACTTCAATGATAAGTAATAATTATCCCCTGATTTTGAAGATAGATTTCCCAGTAATAAATACTAACTTAATTGTGCGAAACTGAAATTGCTTATCAGTCTCCCCACAAACTTTATAAGTTAATATTCTCCCCTAGTCATCTTATGTCAATAACTATGTATTGTTGAAACTCATAAAAAATCTAAGGTCTTTGATGTATTCTGATAAACTGTGTTCTATGAAGTATCAATTAGATTCTTTACCACGGGTTGACCACGCCCAAACCACGGGTTAACCACGGCTTGCGTGGTTTAGGCGTGGTTTACCCGTGGATGTTGCGTGGTAATGTAACTGTTTAGATCCAATCTTAAGTCTAGATATATCCTAGATCTATAAACTCAACTAAAAAAAAAAAACTCTGGCGTAAACCAGAGTTTTTTAACTTATTACTTTTGTTTACTCGACTGGATAACCTGCATTAACCCAGGCATCATAGTTTCCTTCAAGACGGTAAACATGTATGAATCCTGCATCAATAAGTTTTTGTGCACCCAGCATCGAAGCTGAATCTGTATGGCAGTATACTGCATAATAACCGGCTGAATCTAACATAGGAATTGCATTATCAAGTGAACCGTCACCCACATAATAGTTTATTGCTCCTGGAATATGACCTTGATCATACATAGGAGAAACATCTATGATTACTAATTCTGAGTTATCCATAGACATCTGATAAAGCTCTTCTGCTGTAATGTCCCTATATGCTTTTACTTCGATTGGATAGCCTGTATCAACCCAAGCACCGTAGTTCCCTTCAAGACGATAAACATGAGGGAAGTTAGCATCAACAAGCATTTGGGCTGCTGACATTGACGCTGCATCTGTATGACAATATACAAGGTACATAGCCATTGAATCCCATGTAGGAATAGCATTCTCAAAACTATCATCTCCTAATGGAACATCTAAAGCTCCGGGGATATGACCATATTCCCACATGTTTGAAACATCAATAATGAATATATCCGGGTTATCATTAATCAAGGTCTGTGCATCAGCAGGAGCAATATCTCTATATGCTTCTACTTCGATTGGATAACCTGCACCAACCCAAGCACCGTAATTTCCTTCAAGACGATATACATGGGGGAAGTTAGCATCAACAAGCATTTGGGCTGCTGACATTGACGCTGCATCTGTATGACAATATACAAGGTACATAGCCATTGAATCCCATGTAGGAATAGCATTCTCAAAACTATCATCTCCTAATGGAACATCTAAAGCTCCGGGGATATGACCATATTCCCACATGTTTGAAACATCAATAATGAATATATCCGGGTTATCATTAATCAAGGTCTGTGCATCAGCAGGAGCAATATCTCTATATGCTTCTACTTCGATTGGATAACCTGCACCAACCCAAGCACCGTAATTTCCTTCAAGACGATATACATGGGGGAAGTTAGCATCAACAAGCATTTGGGCTGCTGACATTGACGCTGCATCTGTATGACAATATACAAGGTACATAGCCATTGAATCCCATGTAGGAATAGCATTCTCAAAGCTGTCATCTCCTAATGGAACATCTAAAGCTCCGGGGATATGACCATATTCCCACATATTGGATACATCAATTATGAAGATTCCGGGATTATCGTTTATCAAAGTCTGCGCATCAGCTGGAGCAATATCTCTATATGCTTCTACTTCGATGGGATAACCTGCACCAACCCAAGCACCGTAATTTCCCTCTAAACGATAAACGTGTGGGAAATCTGCATCTGTAAGCATTTGAGCAGCAGACATTGACGCTGCATCTGTATGACAATATACAAGATACATAGCCATTGAATCCCATGTAGGAATAGCATTCTCAAAACTATCATCTCCTAAAGGGACATCCAAAGCTCCTGGGATATGACCATATTCCCACATATTGGATACATCAATTATGAAGATCCCGGGATTATCGTTTATTAAAGTTTGAGCGTTAGCAGGTGTGATATCCATATAGTCAGCTACTTCGATTGGATAACCGGAATCTACCCAACCTCCAAAGTTACCAACCAGGCGATAGACATGTTTAAAATCTTCATCTTCAAGCATCTCAGCAGCAGCTATTGCAGCAGCATCAGAGTGGCAGTAAATTAAATACATAGCCATAGGATCCCAGTTAGGGATTTCAGCTTCAAAGCTACCATCACCTAAAGGATAATTCAGAGCACCTGGTAGGTGTCCAAGATTCCACATGTTTGAAACATCAATTATTATTAATTCAGGATTACTATTTATCAGATCTACTGCATTGGCTGCAGTGATATCCATATAATCATAGTCAGGACCGGTAGTACTATCGTCACAACCTATAAGAAATAGGAGCGCAAGTACTGTAATTGTAAGTATATATATTTTCTTATTCAGCATTATTTCCTCCAAATATTTTCCATATTATAGTTGGAATTGTCTAATAACCAATATTAATGTTAGATGTATCTAATAATTTCCATAGTATCAAACAATTAAGCGTCATTTTGCTGAATGTTATCTCTATTATGGGATTACTTCTCTGGCTTTGGTATCGCAATGTTATAGTCACAATTTCTCAATTTTACAACATCTGCACAATTGGATTAAACTGTCTATCAAAACGCAATCATCCCACTGCTTTCCCACTGTGCACGCACTGTGAACCCAGTGAAACAGTGGGTTGGCAGTGCCTTCACAGTGGGATCACAGTGCGTGTACAGCGCGTTGGTGAAAAGAGCAGTAAAAGGGAGTAAAAAGGACAATAAGTATAGCTAAGTTATTGGTAATGGCACTGTGAATATTTTTCTAGTGATGTCACCCTGAGCGGAATGAACGACATGGAATGGAGTGAATGAAGTCGTAAGGGTTGTCAATGGCAGTGAGAAATGGTACACGATGGCAGTGAAAAGTGGTACAAAACTGCCAACCTTTAAAAATGACTACTTCAAGACAGTTTGGAGTAGGTATGATTGGAGTAGAAGTGTATCATTCAATAAAAACTATGCATAAGCAAGGGCATAGTCAGCGTAAGATCGCAGAGGAGTTGTCTCTATCAAAGACAACAGTAGGTAAATACATAAATATGACACTTGATGAGTTCATGGAACTAATAAACAATAGCATTCGTGAAAGCAGTTTTGCCATATGTGAGCAATATGTCCGCGAAAGGCTTAGCAAATATCCACGATTAAGAGCTAGTGTACTATATTTAGAAGTTAAGAAAAAGTTCCCTGAGATAAAAGCAAAAGACAGAGCTTTCCGAGATTTTGTTCGTAAGCTAAAGCAGACTTATCCTGTCGATAAATACCGTAATTATGCAGTAATCGAGACGGCTCCCGGTGTTCAGGTTCAAGTTGATCCAGGTGAGATGAAAGTAGTTTTGGGTAATAAACGTCAAAGAGTTTATTTTATAGTTTTTGTGCTTTCCCACTCGCGTCAAAGCTATGTCCATTGGAGCACAACACCATATAACACATCAAGGTTTATTGAAGCTCATCGTGAAGCTTTTATCTATTTTGAAGGTATCCCTTCAGAGTGTGTTTACGACCAGACAAAGCTTGTAGTAATACAGGAACGCTATCGGGAAGTAATCTTAAATAATCAGTTCCATCAGTTTGCAGCAAAAACGGGCTTTCATCCTCATGTATGCGAAGGCTATGATCCACAAAGCAAGGGTAAAGTAGAGCGTAATGTCTCAGAAGTAAAGCATGGCTTTATGTATGGCAAAGAGTTCAAAGACCTGGCAGACCTGCGTTCACGCGGACTTGAGTGGCTTTTACACTTTAACGGCAGAACCCATGGCACAACCCGTAAAGTACCATCAGAAGTATGGCAAGAAGAGAGGTTAAAGCTAAAAGATATTCCAGAGTTTATCTTCACTTTAGAAGTTCGTAATGCAGATAAAACAGGCTTAATCTCGTATGAGGGTAATAAGTACTCTGTTCCATTAGAGTATCAGCGAAAACAGGTATATGTGCAAAAAGAAAAGAGCACTTTAGTGGTGATGGATATTTATACAAGAAAGGAAATCTGCCAACATGAGCTATGCACAGAAAAAGGCAAAATCATCAAAAACACTAATCATTATCGGGATTTTACGGTAGTGCTACAAGAGCTTATTGAGCGAGTAAAGGATGAGATGAGTGAATATATCCAAGGAGAAGAACTAATCCAGAGGCTTGTTAATGATAACCCTAAAATAGCAAGGGATCAGTTGAGAGCCTTAAGCAAGTTTAAGCGTAACTATGAAACAGATGTATGGGAGTCAGTGCTTCCTGAGGTAATGACTCTTTCGCATGTAAAGGCAACAGCCATAGAGAAGCTTCTGAATGCAAAAGTAAGACAAATGAAGCTAAATGAATTATCAGAATCAGAACCACAACAAGACTCAGAGAGTTCATTAATAGAGCGCTCATTAGATGACTACATGAAGGTGTTATAAGATGATAGAGATAACTAAAACATACATCAAAAGGGCTCGTTGTACTCATATTTTGAATACTCTTGAAAGTGCAGTTTTAGAAGCAGAGAAACAGAATATGACTTATCTGGAGTTCGTACATTATCTATTTGAAAAAGAGAACTCAGGAAGGAATCAAACCAATATCAACAGAAGACTTAAACAGGCTCACATCCCGGTAATAAAGACCTTTGATGAGTTCGACTATGCTTATCAACAAGTAATAACCAAAAGACAAGTAAAGGAGTGGAAGAACTTTGTCTGGCTGGAGCAGAGGAGGAATATAATTTTAATGGGACCTCCGGGAGTAGGTAAGACTCATGTTGCAACAGCACTCAGTTATGAAGCAATAAAGGCAGGATATAAGGTGGTGTTTTATAATCTGAACAACCTTATCGAAGAACTTGTACTAGCTGAAGCAGATAACAACATAGATAAATATCTAAGCAATATAGCCAAGAATGATCTGATAGTTATAGATGAGATGGGGTATCTTCCTCTCCAGACAAAGGCAGCTAATCTGTTCTTTAGACTCATCCATCTCTTATACGAATTTAGATCAGTAATCATAACATCGAATAGGTTGTTTAATGAATGGGGAGCTATTTTTAACGACAATGTGATAGCAACTGCTATTCTTGATAGATTACTCCATCACTCACAACCAATTACAATGCTCGGAGACAGCTTTAGACTAAGGAATTTTCAAAAATGAAGACTGTACCATTTTTAAATGCCAAACTGTACCAATTTAAAATGCCATTGACATAAGGGTCGCTCAGATGACTTTAGTGGATTAACGTTTGGAGTATTGACTTATCTTTAGGAACATGCTCTTCTTAGTTGTGAAACTAAAGCTATCGGAGAGTTCCTTCAGCTACGCTCGCAAAACTCACTACGTTCAGTATGACAAAATGAACTTGCACCGTAGTGAGTAGCACCGCACCGAAGTGCCTGAGAAGCCGTAGCTGATAAGCGTAGGTTCTTGGGGCGAGAATAGAAGTTCATGAATTGCGACTTGGAGTGCATTTTAGGAAGTCCGTTGCCTTATCAGGCTGACAAACTCCCTGAAATGCGGTAAGTTATTGCAATTGGCACTGTGTACATCACTCAATCAATATGACAATTTGAACTTGCACCGTAGTGAGTAGCATTGCTACGAATGTGGGACGAGGAAAATTGGAAAAGTTTGTTTTTACACCTGTTTAAACACAGCTAACATCTTCCCAACTATCTGCTTATTCCCACAAATTAAGCCTTTATCAGTTAGAGTGTGTTCTTTTCCTTCTGTATTGAGAACTATACCACCTGCTTCCTCTACAATCAGAATACCAGCAGCCATGTCCCAAGGTTGTAAGTGAAACTCCCAATAACCATTAAACAGGCCATTAGCAGTATGGCATAGATCAAGTGCTGCTGAACCGGGACGTCTGATTCCTTGCACCTGCTCCATCATCACATCAAAATGTCTCATATTGTTGGGAACAGCATTGTAGTCATAAGGAAAACCTGTTGCAACAAGAGAAGCCTTTAATTCTGTCTCTTTTGCTACCTCTATCCTATCTCCATTCAAGAAAGCACCACTTCCCTTTTCTGCGATGAAAAACTCATTCATGATAGGATTGTAAACAAATCCAAGTATTGTAACGCCATTGTGTTGTAGAGCTACTGAAATTGCTACAAATGGGAATCTATGTACGAAGTTCGTTGTACCATCGATGGGATCAATAATCCACAAGTATTCAGCTTCAGTGTACTTGTTATCTGTCTCTTCAGCCCAGAAAGATGACCCCGGAATAACCATTGATAGTTTATCCTTAAGATATAGCTCAACTTTTTTATCAATATCTGTTACCAGGTCTATACCTGTAGATTTAGTAGTAATATTCTTCTCAAGATAGAAGTTATCCTTTATTATCTGACCTGCATCCCTGATTATCTGCTCTATTCTCTCTTTCATGTTACAACTCCAAAAACCTTTTAAGATGATTCAAGAAACTAGAATTATGTGCTTTATCACTAACTGTAACTCTTAAACAGTCTTTTAAGATAGGATGTGCTCCGACATTCCGAATAGCTATTTGATTATCCTGTAAGTAATCGAAGAAATTCAATGAGCTTTCACCTAATGAAAATGTTAGAAAGTTTGTAGAAGATTTATAGACAACAACTCCTTCCAGTTTTTGCATTTCCTTATAAAGCCATTCTCTTTGTGCGATAACCTTTTCAGTGTGTTTAAGTAGAACATCTTTGTTCTCGAGCATAGTCAGCACCATTGTTTGAATGAGAAGACTGCTATTAAAAACTGTCTGAACTTTCTTAATCTGCTCAATGTTATAACTATTTGAAAGCAGATAACCAAATCTAAGTCCAGCTCCGGAAAAAGCTTTAGAGAAGGAGCGAACAAGTAGGAGATTAGGATACTTATCCAGATAATCAGCCAAAGTCACTTTTGAAAACTCGAAATAGGTCTCATCAACTACAATCGGTTTGTCAGTAGATTGGATTATCTTGTGAATCTTGTTCATGCTTAGAGTATTACCTGTTGGGTTGTTAGGATTACAGAGTATCCCTAATTTACAGTTATCATCTTTCAGCTGGTTTATGTATTCATCAACATCGAAGTCGAACTCATTGTTTAAACTAATGAACTTAATTCCAAGTCCAACTGCACCCGAATAGCTTTTGTAGTCAAAATATGATGGAGACAAAGAAAGTACGAAAGAATTACTATCCTCTCTAACTGCTACAAAAAGGTAGTATAGCATCTCGTCAGCCCCATTCCCCCAGAAAATGTTATTTGCTGTTAATCCATGTCCTACATAATCCACCAAAGCTTCGGTTAGTTTCTCAGTGACTGATTGATAGTATCTGTTTAACTCTACCTGCTCTAAGTTATGTAAAAGCTCCTCTCTTAAAGTTTTAAATGGATTTAGCGTGCTTTCATTCAGACACATCATTATCTCTTTATGTGGCACATTAACTGTAACTGGTTTCTTATCCATAAGATCTGATCTAAATATATGCATGTTTACCTCTTGTAACGTATTTACTTTTTCACTCTGAACGGAGTGAATGAAGTGAAAAGAAATGAACGAAGCCGTAAGGGTCGGTTCGTAACCTCACTCAATCGGGATGACAAAAAAGCTACCTGAAAACCATCCGTTTCAGGTAGCTCTATATGTTTAATCTATACTATTCCGTTCGTAATTTTAGAGATTGCTTCCTGGCAGATTTGGTCAGATCTTTCTTGAGTTTCACTCTCAACATAAACGCGGATAATAGGTTCTGTTCCTGACTTTCTAATATGAATCCAGAACTTTTCACCAATAATCTTAAGTCCGTCCTGAGTATCTTTCTCATAATCTGCGTAAACCTTAGCTGCATTTTCCATAACAGGATCAAGTTTATCAGCTGGAATCTCTATTTTACCTTTGGCAAAGAAATAATGAGGAATCTCAGCAACTATCTCAGATACTTTTCTTCCATCTTCAGCAAGAAGACCAAGAATAACTGCCATACCGGCCGGAGCATCACGTGTGTAATGAACTTCAGGTACGATAACGCCACCGTTACCTTCTCCGCCAACAGGTGATTTAAGCTCTTTCATCTTCTTACCAACATTAATTTCACCAACTTTAGTTCGGTGTACTTTAACACCAAACTCCTTAGCTATATCTTCTGATGCCATTGAAGAAGAGAGGTTAATTACGATGTCACCTTTGTTCTTAGCCAGAATATACTTCTCAGTTAAAAGGATAGAGAACTCTTCACCAATACACTCACCTTTCTCATCTACAATAGCTAATCTGTCTACGTCTGGGTCAGTTGCAAAACCAATGTCTGCACCATGTTCTTTAACAGCATCTGCAATCTGAGTAAGGTTCTTAGTTAATGGCTCTGGGGTATGTGCAAAATGCCCGGTAGGTTCTGTATTAAGCTCAATAACTTCACAGTCTAACTCTTTAAGGAGAGTTGGAGAGATAACACCACCGGCACCATTAACTGAGTCGAGAACAACTTTGAACTTCTTAGCTCTTATCTTCTCTAAATCAAGGTAAGGGATCTCAAGAATCTTCTTTATATGTCTTTGAGTTGCTTCAAAGTCTTCGCTTACACCTCGAACTTCATCCCAGTTGCAATACTCAATAGGAGTATCAATATCTTTAATGAATTTCTGAGCATTTTCAGGGAAAAGGAACATACCGTTTCCACCCACAAGTTTGAGTGCATTCCACTCAGCAGGATTATGAGAAGCTGTGATAGATAATCCACCGTCTGCATCTGATTCCTCAACTGCAAGAAGAGTTGTTGGTGTTGAAACGATTCCAAGATTTACAACTTCACAACCAACGCTTAAAAGCCCTGCAACAACTGAATGATAAACAATAGGACCTGTTGTTCTTGAATCTCTTCCGACTAATATCTTACCTCTGTTACACAGAGTACCAAACTTCGCAGCAAACTGCATAACAAGGTCAGGAGTTAATGTTTCTCCAAAAATACCTCTAATTCCTGATACACTGACCATTAATTTACTCATATATCCTCCAATTAATAGTAAATAGAATTTCAAGGCAGATTAACAGTCATTATCTGCAAGTCAAGTGATAATCATGTTAAGTTAAGCACTCGACTTTGGCATATCATCTCTTGCCTTCACCTTGTTCCTCCCTTGCCCTTTCCTTGCCTAGCCAAGTGTTTGCCAAGTGTTTGCCAAGAGATTGCTAGGAATTAATGCAGTAAGGTAAGGGTTGTATTGTCCTGAAATAGTTACCCTAAACTATGAAAGGAAAAGAGATGAAAGAGAAAGAAGAAAAGAGAGTTTTGAGAAACTATAGTGTAGTATTTAAGATGAAAGTAGTAGACGAAATCGAGAGTGGATATTTAACTATTAGTGAAGCAACTCAGCTTTATAAAATACCAAGTACGACAACCATTCGAGGTTGGATCAAAAAATATGGAATGGATCAAAAGATTGATAAGGTGGTACACTATATGACTAAAGATGAAAAGACCGAATTAATCCGCTTACGCAAGGAGAATAGACGGCTTCAGCGTGCATTGGACGATAGCTATCTTAAAGAGTTAGCATTAGAGACATTGATAGAAGTATCCGGTAATAAGCTAGGTATGGATCTAAAAAAAAAGCTTGGTTCGATAGTGCAGGAAAAACTCAAGAAAGAGCTATTGAATGCGGACTCCGATACAGAGGATTAGAGAGGATTTGTAAGGTGTACGGTTATACAAGACAAGGCTATAATAAGCATGTAAAAATACTCGAACGAGATGCTGCGAGAGACCGTGAGATAGTGCGACTCGTGGAAGAGCTCCGGCGAGAACAGGAGACAACAGGCTATCGAATGATAATGAAAATGCTTATAAAACATAATGATCCTGACCTAAAGATAAGTAGAGATAAACTAATAGAGTTGTTACGTATGAATAACTTATTGCAAAGACCTCCCAAGCGATATGTACTTACAACAAACTGGAAGCATAAATTGAAGATATACCCCAATCTTTTACCGGAAACGAACATCACAAAAAAAGACCAAGTTTGGGTAACAGACATTACATATATCTCAGTTGGAAGGGGGTTTATGTATCTGTTTTTAGTAACAGACTACTATTCAAGAAAGATAGTTGGTCACTACTTATCTGATACTCTGGAAACAAAAGGAGCAGTGAAGGCATTTAATAAAGCAAAAAGAGGAACAAAAATCCCGCGAGGTATAATACTTCACTCTGATCATGGTGTCCAGTACTGTAGTAAAGAATACATCGGATTGCTTAAAAGAAGCCATGCAAGAGTTAGTATGACAGGAAAGAATCACTGCTATGATAATGCAGTCGCTGAAAGAGTAAACAGAACATTGAAACATGATCTGGGAATGAAATTGAAATTCCCAAACAAAAAGGTCGCTTTGCAAGCAACGGAAGAAGCAGTTTATATCTATAATAATAAAAGATATCATTCTTCACTTGACTACAACACTCCTGGAAGTGTATATGCTTCTTAGTAAATCAATTTAGAAAAGATAGAATTATTTCATTCAATTGAAGTAAACTGAGTAACTAAAACTATGGTAAACTTATTCAGGACACTGCAATCTGCTTGATTAAGTTAAGTTTAGCTTACTTAATTAAAATTGCCTTTGAGGTTTGTGAGTGATTCCCTGATTCGAGTTTTATGAAGTATATTCCTGAACTTAGTGCTTCTGTTTCTATAAGACACTCAATGTCAATACTATTTGCTAATAGCTGATCGTATGTAGGTTTGTACTCTCCTAACCTTCGACCTTTTATGTCATAAATAGAAAGAGTTGCTTTTGAAGGGACATTGATATAAAATTCAATCTTACTTTGATTGCTTATTGGGTTGGGGTATATGCTCAAACAGGGGATAACTGCTTCAACTACATTGTTCTGGTTTGCCGTAACTCCTGATATCATGAGATTATCAACTGCTAAGAGCAATGCATCGTAGGAGCAACATTCAATACCAACTCTGATGCTTTGGTTAGACCACTCACTGATATTGAAATCAAAATGTGTCCAAACATCAGGTACTTCAAGATAGCTTTCCTCCAATAATGAGATAGGATTGCTTAAGTCTGCATTAGGATAGATATAGAGTTTTAGTCTTTCCAGTCCATACTGAGCAGTCATAGATCTTGCCACAAAGCTAAAAGAACCTGTTTCTATTGGATCGATGACAGGTGAGATTATTAGATCACTATTGGGGGGAATCACCGAAGCAAGAGATACTATACACTTCTCCCCGGTAAACGCATTGAAAGGAAAGTCTGTTAACTGTCCCGGTTCCCAGACCAAGAAGCAATGTGGTTCTCCCTCACCTGTGAAGTCCCATCCTGTTAAGCCATAAGTATCAGCTTCGTCACCATCTATAGCCGTCCACGGTTGTGATAGATCCTGAAAGGCAGGATATGATTCAAAGTCATCCTGGAAACAGACATTCTGACCTTCCAAAGTAACAAAATGCCAGACAGGCCCGACTCTTAACTCTTCAGGGAACTGACCTTCAACTCTCCAGTAGTAGTTAGTATCTAATTGTAAATCAAAAGGTATATCGAAGCTTTCTGATGCTTGGTTCTCCCCTATCAGGGATAAGTTGTTTTCGTTAGTACCAAGAAAAATATCATAACTCTCAGCATTCCAATACCAGTTTAGATTAGTATTAACTGCTATATCAACAGCCCCATTTATTGGATAAGGTTGTTCAGGATAGATCATTTCACGATTCACTATAAGCCTAATATTAGGTAGATTTGTTTCGTAATATATAGTCTCATTATCCAGTTGATTAGGATCAATGTTGGTATTCATACTTCCGGTGTACAATCCCATTGTATCTGCGTAACTATGGCATAAGAACCTCTCATATGCAGATAGGTATCCATCTCTATTTTCATCAATACTTATCAATAAGCTTTGCCCTTGATGAAACTGGAAAGGAGTTTCCAGTGAAATATTTAACCAACCTGAGCTTGCATCAGTAAACTCAAAGTCATCTGAACTCCAAGTTCCGTTGAAGCACTCGGCAAGATCATTATCTATAAACCATGATGAGTTGTTAAAGCTATTAGTATCAGTCATTCCCAGTTTTATAACAATATCATTCTGTAACTGAAAGAATTGATTATATGCATCTGGGTTTGGTGTATCCGGGTCAAAGTTCAGGTTAAAAGCAATCCCGATTATCTCAATGTCATAAGCAAAGAGATAATCGGGATAAATCATCTGTGAATAACTATAGTTTATTCTATTATATACAGGTAAATGCGAGTTTGTAATGTTCCCATCCCCTATCTGTATCTGCTCAGTCGAGTTTAAAAAACAGATTGTGAACAATAATAGGTACAATACAACTCTTTTCATTTTACTTCACTACTACAACCTTTTTAGCTATAGCCTTATTCTGTTTTGACTTTAAGAAGTAGATACCATTAGCTAAGTTAGTAGTATCAACTGCATTGTTTACCTCAATATCCTTAATCTTTCTACCCTTGATATCGTACAACACAACATCATCAAGTCTAGTATCTGATGTTAGCTTGAAACTGTCTTTACATGGGTTTGGATAAACAGATACATTTACTATTGGTTGAACATTCTCTTCTAAAGGGGTGTTAGAGTATTCATAAGTATAACGTCTATAAAGTTCAAGGGCATTGGTTGCACCTTGAGCATAGGAATAAATCGTTTCAGACAACAAGCCATCTATATAGGAATTGCTTTCATGAAAAGAGTGGTATTCAGTATTAGAAGTTAGATCCACATTATAAACATCTCTTTCAAAAATACCATGTTCGTTGTATGTGTATTCTGTTCTACTCATTTGGACCCAACCACCATAGTATTCTATATATGAGTATGACACTTTAGAAACCAAATGACCTTCATCGTATGTATAAAGGTCATACATCTCCATATCTCCATAAATAGAATATACCGTTTGATCCATTCTATACAGAATACCATCTTGCCACAGATTATCCCAAATAGTAATAACTTCCCAAGCTTCATCTTCCCAAGCATAGTAAGTCTTTAAATCAAGCCCTTCTGCACAGTACTCATATTCTACCTTACCTACTGGTTCCAAAGAATCAGTAACAATATCATACTCCATATCAAGGATGATATCTCCTTCTTCATTATATGAGTGTACTGTTCTCATATACTCAACACCGGCATCAACATCGCCTTCGAAGTAGGATGTAACATCAACCAATCCATTGTCATTATAGTCAAAATCGATGTATCGATCCTGTTGCCACCCATTATCGTACTGATAACCAATCATTCGAGATACAACCGGATCACGATTAATGGCATTTAGTAACATTGTTGCAGTAAGTAATATTGCAATGCTAATGACTCTCTTCACATACCCTCCTATTTTACAACCACTACTTTCTTTGTAGCTGTTTTATGATTCTTTGATTTTATAAAGTATATTCCATTGGAAAGATTTGATGTATCGATTACATCATTTGTGTCAATCTCTTTAAGTTTTCTTCCTTTCACATCATACAATACATAATCCGCTAAGTGCTCATCTGATACTATCTTAAAGGAATCTTTACAGGGATTGGGATAAACAGATATTGTAAGTCTTGGGATCACATTCTCCTCAACAGCTGTTGGCACATAATGATATAGCAAACTAATACTTAAGGTCGCATCATCATAGTTAGAACCAATGAAGAATTGGCTTTCATGAACTACACTATCTTGATAACTAAACTCGTATCTACCATTGAATTCTTCAGTCATCGTGTTAAAGTTTAGTTGGTACATCTCCAATGTCTCCATTCCATATTGATTATAACTATACTCATTTCTGGCGTATTGCATCCACTGCCCGTTTATGTTACTATATATAAGTTCTGTTATTAGGTTATCTCCATCATAAGTGTTATGATAATAGCCTACCAACTCCGGGTCACCGGTAGTGCTTAGATAGTGATCTGTCCTATAGTTAACACCATTGTTCCAAAGATAATCCATTTGAGCATACAGATGCCATTCTCCAGTCATGTACATATACATTGAAAGCAAATCTTCCCCATAACTACAATATTCGTATTCAGCTAAATAGTTAGGTTCCCAGTCATTTTCATGAAATAAATATTGGGTTATAGATAGAATCTCGCCGGAATCTGTGTATTGATAAACTTGTTTAACAGCTTCTGTACCGGAACCTGTTGCACCCTCGTAATTAATCGTATAATCGATCAAATCGCTATCCTCATTAACATAATGGTATTCAGTATAATCCTCCTGAACACTACCCTGATTATGGTTAAACCTTTCAGTTAAATCAATTTTCATATCAGACTCAGTTGATTGAACTGCAAGACTTAAGCACAACACAACAATTGCAAATATTACTTTTTTCATACAAACCTCCATATACTACTATCTAAACTTACATTTGAGTTGTAAAGTAAAAAATATTTATTATACTAATTTCTTCGAAATAGGTATATCTCACTTCAATCTCACTGTTCTGCTACAATTATCATGTTTCAACAGACTCTTCCACCTCAGAAACTAGTCCAAATCCTGTTGTCCATAAACAACATTTGAATAGGGTTTCAATAGGAGTCTCCTTCGAAAGTGATAACAATTGTAGCAGTACAATGACTGTCGAAACTGTTTAAGATCTTACCCTATCCTCTCACCCAAACCTTTTTTATTGACACCTAAGCCCAAAATTTATTTTCTGCATATCAGATGCATCTGTAGCTCAGTTGGTAGAGCAGCTGACTCTTAATCAGCGGGTCTAGGGTTCGAGTCCCTACAGGTGTACCACCTTTTATAATGGGGCTAGCAATGAGTTAGCCCTTTTTTCTTTCCCTATAACAACGGTATTAATTGCAAGCATTCATAATATCCTTAATCACACCCAAGAACCGTTACGAATTATCTCTTACCTTGGCTTACAATCACTATGTCTATCATAGTGAAAGCGCTAAACTTTCTCTACATTATGTTACTTTGGTAGAAACTTTTCCTTCGACTTCATTGTTTTCATTTAAATAGTATACTCCACTTATTTCAAGCCTACCA
This sequence comes from Cloacimonadales bacterium (SeqCode), assembly GCA_963677495.2. GTDB lineage: Bacteria > Cloacimonadota > Cloacimonadia > Cloacimonadales > JAFGVF01 > Zophobacter. The sequence goes on along the minus strand of CAXXOU010000002.1, from coordinate 137,245 downwards.
TAAAATACATCTCCGTTTGAATGACCTCCAATGATAGATTTCTCTCCTAAAACTGTCCAAAGTAATCTTAGTTTGGATTCTTTTAAGAACTTAAGTAATGGGTACTTCTTTATTATCAGATAAGATTGAGAATCAAAATACACAGAAGGTGCAAAACATATTACTTCTCCTGTATCGTCTGTAAACTCACCCTCTTTTTTAGAATAAACCAACTTCATATGCTCAAATATATACTTTGATGGTTTCAGGAAGTGAATTGAATCCTCTTTGGACTGATCAAATTCTTCTTCCCATAAAAAGTTGTTAGTAGTTAAGATTACATTACCTATAGAATCTTCAGTTATCTTTTCATGTATTTCTTTAAGCTCCATTCCTCCATAATATTCTTTGTTATAAAAATAATTGTAAGCTGGCGACCAATAATATTCTCTGCTAAAAACTTGATATCTACTGGAGCTTTCAGGCATCCATCTCCCCATAAAGTCCTGATTTGAAGCCCAATCTTTAATTTTTACATAGTCATCATCTGTAATTAGATAACTTCTCAGTTGATACCATATCCTTTTATGTGGTTTATCCCATTTCTCATCTCCAACTTTTTTTGATTCTGCCCACTCAGGATAACCTTCAAGTACAAGCCATTCTTCACCAGATTTGTTAACAATATTTATGATTTTTTTAGAATTAGGAAGGTCTTCAATCAATTTTATCCATTCCTCATTCTCAAATTCCCAGTTCATATATTTTTCTTGAGACCACCAGAAGTCATGAAGTGCTTCTTCATCATAACTTCCTGTTTTGTTTATTATCATTGTAGGATCAATATCTCTAACATAGGGTTCCCATGGACCTTGAAATGCATCCTCTTCTGAATGTAGAAAACTCCAATCTGCATATTTCTTACAATTATCAGAAACTCTTGCTAGCATCTCATATAAAGCTATCCATTGATATTTTTTACCAATTCGTTCATGAGGAAAAGTATTCCGTCCTCGTCCAGTACCAATCTTTAAGTCAAAATCATTAAACAATGCAGAATCATAGCCATATTTTTTAAAAATCCACTCAATAGCTAAATTACTCAAATCATTTGGATCAATATCCCAATTTCTAAATGCACTTTGAAAAACATATCTTCCAAAATCCCCATACATTCTTGCCCCATGTTCAGTTGCCATTGACCATAGTATTGCTGTGACACCCCATTTTTCTTTTCCGTAATGTCCTTCTTCATCTTTAGGCTCATACAACTCATTAATTTCTTCATTTTTTGGGTAACTACCAATAAAAGAGCTTTTATATGGTGGTCTTGACATTGAAATATCAAACTCTAAATCATAACCACGATAATAAGTAAATTCAATTACTCCCCTTGCATAATCCCTTAAAAGAATATGTGGGTATACTTCTACTTCATCATTGAATATGGTCTCAAAGATATAGTTACTCAGTTCACTTAGTTTATCTGTTTGTTCTGTTCTAACGGAACAGCCATATGCAACAGCAAACAACCTCTCATATACATACGGGTCATTAACTTTTTCAAATAACTTAAGCAATTCAATTAAAATATGAATTCTATTTTCCAAAAGACATATTAAAGCTTTTGTTGCAGAATCTCGTAATTTTCTGTTCGTACTTGTATGAAACCAGGATAAAGTTATTGAAGTCAACTTAACTGATTCATCTGAGATATGACTTTTATCATTTGTATTCCAACTCCAATCAATAAGTCTTTTGACTGGTGATCCATCATAAAACTGTTGTTTTAGGTAAATTGTCCACCATGCATCTCTTTCAGGCAAGCTAAATCCCATTAGATTATTATGCAATGAATATGCATTAAAGTAATGATCTGGAGTAGATGTTACTGATAAAATGGTGTCCCAAAACAAATCAAAAGTACCTTGATATTTTAATACTGTAGAATTTACATACCCAACGAGCTTCTTTGATGTTGTTTCATTTTTACGCCATAACAAACTTTGCACAAAACATTCAATGATTGGATAACTATCCTTGATATGAGGGACATATTCATAAAACTCTTTGCCTTTTTTTTCAGGAATTTGAATAGTAAGAGCTTCAATCACTCCTTTATTGATATTGCAAGATATCTCATCCTTAACTAAATTGAAAAGAGTACCACCTTCTTTAAAAGCTTCTTCTATTTCAGGATTTGTATCAATGATATATGAAGCTGTTAAATGGTCTTCGAATCGTTCGTAGACTAAATAAACACCCTCTTCATATCGTTTTTCTGGATTCCAAAATAAGTTTTTAGAAAGGATACCTTCAGATATTAGCTCATCAATCAAGCCCCTTTTTTTTGTACTAAATTCATGAGACATTTTGTTAAATAAAACAAATGCTTGCTCGAAAGGGACATACCTTAAATGATTATCAATTTTGTATGCGATTAATGATTCTATTGCTTTTCTAACAATGTTTATACTTCTCGGATAATCTAATCGAGTTGGTTTTGAAAGGATATTATTAACACTTGTTATAAAAAAATCTATTATAGCAGTAATACCCTGTAAGCCATCAGGAATCTTTGTATAACCAGCTTTATTTAAACCCTCACAGAATAACAACAAAAATAAGGGGTTTTGAAATTCTGGATGCAACAAGGGGATGCTAGGTAGTTCTATTCCGTAATTATTGAAAAAAAGTTTTGTTGCTTCATACTCTTGATTTCTAAACCCATAATGAGTATATCTAATGATTTCATCTTCTTTTATTTCATCCTTTGGAAAAATTAAGTTTGAATACGATGTACGTATTGACATTACAACGCCTAACCATTTATATTTTTTAACCTTGGTAAGAAAACTCTTAATGTTATTGTTCCAAAAATACTTACCTCGGCCCTCATTAACAGCATCAATAAATAGAATAATTCTTCGTCCTCTAATCTGAGCCTTCGAGTTTAGTGCTCCTAAAAACTCATCTACAGAGCAATTAATATCATTCTTCTTGAATATTTGTGTCCAAGGATCTTCATCAGTAACAAAATGTTGACCTAAAAATAAAAGACTAACAAGATTATCTTTAGTTCTAGTACTAATTATATCAGCAAGCAGATGTGATTTTCCTATACCCGCTTCTCCTTCCAATAATAAAAAAGGATGATTTGCAAGTTTCATGGTTGTATCTTCTAAAAATCTTGATAGTGAGTAAATTGAATTCTCAAAATCTCTAATGTGACTTATCTCGGAGCCAAACTTCTTATAATAGCGATAATCATCAGGATTCGTTTGTAATTTAGATTCTTGTTCTAAATAGGAATCTCTGATTTTAGTTACTATTTGATCTGTGTTTTCGATAGATGTCAAAAACTCATTAACGGGTAAAGTTTCTATTCCTTGAAAGTCTGTAGAACTAAACAGATCATGAATTGCCTTTAACTCTTTTTTGAGAGCCGAAGAACAAGAATCTAAATCATCTATTCTTGGTATAGTTTTTTTACCCATTATTAGAAAATCATCAAATAGAGTTGTGACTTGATTAAGGAAGTCTTTGTCTCTTGAAATTCCATTAAAAATTTCTGAAATCTCTAATTTAATATTTAATTTGGGTGTATATCTTTTGCCTAAGTCTGAAATAGATAGTTCAGACTGTTCTTTGCACCATTCATCGGTAAATTCTTCTTTATTAAACCAGAAGTATGTCAATCCATCATTCTCAGGCTTTTGTAATCTTTCTATTAAATCAGAACTCCACCAAGGAATAAATTCTACTGTAAGTCCTTTTTCTAAAGCCCATCCCTTCCACTTTGTGACTCTTGAATCCCATTTATCTAACATTGAAGTTTGCCCTTCAATTCTAGCATCTGGTGGATCATTGGGAATAGCAATATAGTATTTTTTTAGTTTTGGATGTTTATCAAGTACAGTTCGAATCGAATTATCTATTTGAGACCATTGTGTATCTTCTAAACTACTAGTAAAATATTTTGCTTGCCATGCGATTTCGTCATCATTATCTAATATCCAAAAACACTCTACACCGGCATCTGGCTTTCCTTTTCTGATAAACTTTTTTAAATTGGGAATGTTTTCTTTTCTTGCTAATTGACAGACTAATTCCTCGAAACCTTCATTTTGTGAATTTTCTAGTGTTCTAATATTATTCCAATTTATACTCATATGGATACCTCACATAGTTTACTCTTAAATGAAACTTTTCACCTTTATCAAAACGTTATTCATCTTCTACTCTGTATGGATAAATGGCAAGTTTCGATAACTTTTTTTAAATTTTCATATCAAATAAAAGAGACGAGTTTATAAATGGTGTCAATAATTATTTATACTGATCTAAATTTCTAAGCAACAAATTCCGTTTTACCATCATACCAAGCACAATTTATCTTCTTTTTTTGATTTTTATCAACAAATGAGTTTGTCACCTCCTTGGCTTACCCTTGAATATGAAATGTGCTACTCTGATAAATAAGTTATGCACATTTTGGGGATAACTTGAGCGTTTCCACGAGAGTGTCACGAGTGGGTCACGAGTGGAACATCTTAGCATCACCTATCATATTAAAGGAAACGACGGAGTTACGATGCGACCATTCTAAAAAAACTCTAAGTTAATACACTTAAAATTCTAACTTATACTTCTTAATTCTCCTTGCTAAGGCGTATGGTGAGATCCCGAGCAACTTAGCAGCTTCAGTCATGACTTTATTTGTCTGATTCATCGCAATTGTAATAAGTTGTCTCTCATTGCTTTCAAGATTTAGGTTAATCACAGATTCTTGGGTGTTTGAAACAATATCATCAGGCAGAATAATGTCATCTTCCTTGATAGTTTCGTTCTTCTTGAATAGAAGTAGCCTGTGAACTATGTTTTTTAGTTCTCTAATATTACCAGGATAAGTATAGCAGTATAGTTTTTGTAATGCATCTTGAGTTAGAATAGGGCAATTAATATTCAACTCTTGTGAGAAATAGTTAAGATAATACTTAACTAGAAGTGGAATATCAGATACTCTTTCTCGTAGCGGAGGGATATGAATCTCAATAGTGTTTATTCTATGAAACAGATCAAATCTAAACTCAGATCTATCGGTTGATTCCTGAATATTATGATTTGTAGCTGTAATCAACCTGAAGTCTACTTTCTCATTTTTTGAACTACCTAGTTTAGCTATTGTCTTTGACTCGATTGTTCGTAACAACATTGCTTGTATCTCCAACGGCATTTCTCCTACTTCATCAAAGAAAAGAGTTCCTTTATTTGATGCTTGTATCAAGCCTATATGATCCTGTGTGGCACCGGTAAATGATCCTTTTTTATGACCAAACAAGGAACTAATTGCTAAACTCGCTGAGAACACAGCACTATTTACTTCAATGAACGAGTTTGAAGTTCTAGCACTAGTATAATGAATCAATCTAGCAATTGCTTCTTTACCTGTTCCGGATTCACCGGTTATTAAAACACTTGCATTGTTCTTTGATGCCAGCAAAGCCTTATCGATCACCTCTTTAATCTCTTTACTTCTTCCAATTATTGGCAAACCAATCTCTTCAATCAACTCTTTAGATAGAAAGGTCATACTATCCTGATAAATATAAAGCTGTCTGGAACCAGTAGTTACTACATCACTTGCATCAGTTTCATCATCTGATTTTATTATGTCATCTCTGGACCGTTTAACTATATCGATCTCTTCGAGCAACGTACTATAAGCTGATTCAAGATTCCCAAGCTCTTTATAACACCTTGCAATTTTGTGCTTAATTCTCTCTTGTAGCATGTAATCAGCTTTCTCTTCACTAATCTTTTCAGCAATTAGAAATCTATCCAATGCTGTATCCAACTCTCCCATATCAAAGTAAACACTACCAAGAGTTTGATTTATAAGCATTATATCTCTTTCATTCGTCCCCTTCATAGCATATTCCATAGCTAACTCAAGCATTTCAACACTCGCTGAATAATTACTTAACCTCCAATAACAATGGCCAATATTGTGATATACCCCAATAAACTTAGAAGTAATGTTGCTCTTTTTAACATAAACCAGTTCCTCTTGATAATACTTCAAAGCCTCATCGAAATCATCAAAACTTGTATAACATGATCCAATATTGGAAACTATTGAGAAATACAATTCTGGATCCCTCTGCTTCACCCATTTTTTCTTTATTCCCATTAGTATCGAAAGAGCTTTTTCATGCTTACCAAGCCAATAATAACTCATAGCAATATTGGATTTGACACTTATGTCGTTTATAGATTCATCATTACTATCAGAGATACTCAAACAGTTCTCATAATACTTAATCGAGAGTAGGTACTTCCCGATTCTATGATTCAATCGTCCAAGAGCAGCATATGCAAATTTTAAAGCATCATCACAATTGTTTACTTTCGCAAACTTTAAACCCTTTATATAGTATTCTTTTGCTAGTTTATACTCTCCTTGATCCTCATATAGGTAACCAATATTTGTATACCTTTGAGGTACTGCCATAGAACTTGTTTCATTAATAGAGACTAGTGATCTTTTTAAATACTCTAAACCCTTGGGAATATCATTCTTCAGCCAGCTAACATAACCAAAAACTTGATTAATCTCTGCTATTACAACATTATCATCAATATAAACATTGTAATTGTTGTACAAGGCTTTGTATTTATCAAATGCTTCTACATCAGAGGAACTTCTAATATGATTAAATAGATACTTCATTGCTTCAGAATAATTACTTTTAACCGACCTCCCAATGTTCGGATCAAATTCAATGATTTCACAAAAGAGTTCATGCATCTTATCAAAACTCGTATACACAAGTTGTGGTCTCTCCCTAATAGACAACTTGATCAGTTCCTTATAAGTAGACATTTTCTCAAGTTTACCGTCAGTTTTAAGAGCTAGAAGTAGCTCATTTATTCTATCCATACACACCTACGATTTCGTTATTTACAGCATTATCGCTAGCGATATCGCCATCTTTAGCAATTCTAAGAGTATATAACCTTTGTCAATTTAATTATCCGTTTTCTATAAAACTATGTCTACTTGTAGGTTAAAGAAAACTCTTTATTCCTACTTATGTTTGGCTCTTACATTGCTCATATAAATTTGAAAACATTAGGAGGAATAAATGAAGAGTACTAAACTATTATTTATTTTAATTACTCTTGTTCTTTGTGTTTACGGGATACAAGCGTTGAATGATGATCAGATGAGATCAGACTTGGTTAATCTTGTAATTAATGATCCAGCTGATCCGGTTTACATTAACTACAACATCAGGACAGACGACTATTTTGCAACAACAAAGGAACGAAATCTTTTTCAAGGTAATGCCGATCCGGTTTGGCAGTTAACTTGTCAAGTTAGCTCAACTGTTAACAATAGCAATTGGCCTAGTTGGATCAGTGTGGCAGATGTCCCGGGCTCAAGAGCTTATAGAAATGGAAACTGGCATCCAGAAAATGCAACTGAACGTTGGAGTGGTATGTGTCTTTCGGATGAAGACAATGTTTACGTAAGAATTCAGGGTTATGAAAATGAAGGTACTGACACTCATACTTATGTTTCCGGTACTGATAGTTATTACAGTTATGATTCCTACGATATTCACTATAACCTTTCAGAAACAGTTACAAGAAACACATGGAGAAATTTTGATAACTCTGACTCTGAATCAGGTGATTGTGTAGATTGTGGTGCTGAGGATGATTATGACTTCTACAAAGCAGAGCTTGATGTGTGGTGGGATTATGCTCTTCCGGTAAATCCGATAATATCATTATCAAATGCTACCTCAGATGGTTTCACTATAACTCTTACTGATACAAACGATTATCGAATAACAAGCTGGAACTATCAGATAAGTGATTCTATAGATTTCTCGAACATTGTTCTAAATGGTAGTGATATTTCTGATACATCAACAACAGTAAGTAGTCTAATCGATAATACCCAATACTATGTTAGAATACAAGGTTCTAATGAAGCAGGTACAGGTAACTATAATAATATATACAGTCTTTACACACAACCTGCTCCATCGACGTATGTGTTTCCTATAGATCTTTCTCAAGATATGCCAAGACAAGTAACAGTCAATTGGCGATATGAAGGAACAGGAGCTCCATCAGGTTTCAATATTTATCAGAATAATACATTTTTAGAGAGTATTGATTGGGATGAAGATAAAATGTATAATAGTAGATTGAATCAAGCAACCTGGAGTGAAACTGTATATTGGAAAGCTATTCCATATAACAGTTCAGGAGAGACTGAAACTGCTATCGAGTATAGTTTTACAGTTATGGATGAGCCAGTTGACTCATCAACTGTTCCCGATGCTATTGTCTATTCTGAAGTAAATGGTGTAAACAGCGCAGTATCAGGTAGAATCGATTTCCCAACTATTAACTTAAATGGAGAAGATGAAGAACCTTGGCTTGATCTTATCTTTGAAACAGAAGTATCCGATTTCTCATCAGAAATTCAAATCACTGATCAACCAAGCAATCCTTTACCTCAACCATCAAGGTGTTTAATGAGCTTAAAGCTCTATCTACCACAAGGTGTTAGAACGCACATTATATTAGATGTTGGAGGTAGTTCAGCACCAAATGAAATTGTGCATTGGAACGGTACAGATTGGATAGATATAACAACTAGTTCAATGTCTGACTTCGGTGTTGGTAGTTTTGCGTTTTACTATACTTCAACAGGTCGAGGAGTCGAAGAGTTTGCAATAAACAATGGTCAAGGTTCAACTCTGCCGATTAGCTTGTCTTCATTTACAACTAGTATTGTACAAACTGAAGGTGTACAGATACATTGGACTACCGAATCAGAGTCAAACTTGCTCAACTACAATCTACTAAGAGCTACTAACGCAAGCCTTCTAAACGCTGTTAGAATTAATTCTAATCCGATTTTGGCACATAACAACTCTTCAGAACAAAATTATAGCTTTACAGATAAAGAAGTTGAAGGTGGAAATACATATACATACTGGTTAGAATCTGTTGAGATAGATGGTGTTACAAATTTGTTTGGACCAATTGAAGCAGTGTTGGAGCAGGAGGAGAATCCGGGAGACCTCCCTCAACTTAATCTAACTACAGAGCTAATTGGGAATTATCCTAATCCTTTTAATCCATCAACTAACATTATGTTCTCATTAAATAAAGATAGTGATGTAGAAGTGAAGGTTTATAACACCAAAGGACAACTTGTTTATAACTTTGGAACCCATGATTATCTTGAAGGTAATCATTCACTTCATTGGAATGGTAAAAACCTGAATGGTAAAGAGGTATCATCAGGTATTTACTTTGTTAAGATGAGAATCCTGGAAAGTTTGTATACCCACAAAATGACAGTAATGAAATAACAGTTTAGAATCAAATCGATAAGGCTGACCAGTAGGTCAGCCTTTTTCATATCTATTTAATGTTTGACTATTCTCTACATTGATTTATGATATAATCATTAACAGGAGGAATAAGTGGATCGTAAAATAGCTATATTTGCTTTTAATGGGGAGATGATGTGCTTCTTTCATGGTATGTTGAATGTGCTGGATTTGCATGAAAAGGGATATGATGTTCGTCTTATTATTGAAGGTCAGGCTACCAAACTAATCACTGAGTTGAATAAACCGGAATGCCCATTCCATAAGGCTTACAAGAAGCTTATAGAGAAAGGTATTCTTGACTGCATCTGCAAAGCATGTGCTGCCAAGATGGGGACTCTGGAAGAGGCTGAGAAGCAGGGACTAACAATATCCGGTGACATGATGGGGCACCCTTCAATGGTACAATACATCGCACAGGGTTATGAAATAATCTCTTTGTAAGAGTTTGTATAAACATAAAAAGGCTGGCATCATGCCAGCCTTTTTTCTTTTATCTAAAGATCTATTACTCTATCCACCCCAGTTTCATTTTAAAGAGCTCTTTACCATTAAACTCTATCAAATGATATGTATCTGAATCTCGAGTTTCTATCTTAACTTCCAGTGCCTGTTCGTATAACGCTTCAGCAACGAACTGCATCTCTACTGTTCTTAACTTATGAGTGCTGATAAACTCAGGTGAGAAGTAACTTAAGCACCAGGTGGGATAGCAGGCATTACTCACATGATTATTAACATCAATATGCTGGAGTTTAACCTTCTCTATAGAAGATGTAGCATAACTTTCCGGATTGACCATCTTACGTGCTAATGCATCACCAAAGTAGCTTTCTGTAGAGTTAACAATCTCACTATTGTAGTATTTAGAGGTTCGGACAGGTCTTCGTCTTTCGAAATCAATTACTATCCATGAGCTAGATGCATTACCTATCAATTCACCGTTCAGATAAATACGAAACTCACGGTAGCACATTAATTTATCCATACCGGATGGCCATGTGTGAATCTCAATTACGTCTCCCCACTTCGGCCAAACTACCATATCTATCATAAGTTTATAAAGTACCCAAGTCATGTTTTGTTCTGTTAAATGAGTAAAACCTACTCCCAAATCTTCAGAGTGCTTCCACGCTGTTTCCTGAAAATACAAACAAAGTTTAGGCAAAGTCAGCTTTGCCTGAAAATCTGTATCATAAGAACGCACTTCATATCTATCTTTTCTTATCAAATCCATGATTACACCTCTAACTACGATGATTTAAAACCTTACTCCAACACTAATGTAAGGTATGATTGTTTTGTAAACAGAAATGTCAGGATCTTCATCAAAAGCTTCTGGAAGTACATCTGCATTGTTCCAATTCTCAATCACATCCTTTTCATACCAATCACCTGTTTCAGATGATATCTGTAAATAAGCCCCAAGTCCTCCGCTCAAGCAAAAAGAGCCTTTAATCATATGCTCATACTTCAGAGCAATATGTGCCGGTACCCAAGCAACAGGTGACACTCCATCCTTCTTAAGCTCTCCATCCTCAATCCTAACATTGTCATATAGCTTTACTTCCTTACCATTAACTTTGAAGGCATCCACAGTGTTAAAAGCAACTTTACCCAAAAACTCTGAGTCAATCATTACTCTTCTCTTGAAATCTTTTGATGCAATCATATAACCAAAATTCAATGACACGATATCCAATATCAAACTATCTTCCCCTAAAACAATATCACCCAACACGCTAAGACCACCGTAATAAGCACGAAGTGTTTGAGCTGATTTTCTTGGAACCATAAACGAAACTTTTGCAATCATAGGTATTTGGTAGCCCAGTCCATCTGGTGTGAGTAACAGATTGGCAAAAGTGTAATGTCCTTTCTTACCTGTCCATCGATTATATGCTCCAATCAGTGAAGAGACCTGCATAACAAACCCTTTTTTATCCAGATCGTAAATCGTATCAAAATAGCTCTCTTCACCCCTATTGTAAAATTCATGTTCAGTGAAGTTAAAGCTATATATGTTTTTATCACCCTCAAAGACATCAATCACACTTTCAAGGTCGTTAAATCCAACCTTCTTTAAGGTTACGTTATATGTTCCCGGAAACAAAGAGATTTCAGTATCCGTTTGTTTATTTTGCTGATGCTCCCCGTTTATATATACCTCAGCACCTACAGGTATTGATTTTATCGTAACAATCTCTTTTTGTATGAACAACAAATCAACTTTGAACGAGTTATTATCCAAAGTTATTCTCTCATTTATCTCAAACGGTTTGTATCCATCTAACGAGACTCTTATTCTATGTTTCCCTTGTCCAACATGCTTAAGCAGCAGCATTCTATCCTCAATAATACCTTGTAAAGTGCCATCCAAATATACCTCAGCTCCATTCACAGGACATGTAATAATAACAGGTATCTCTACAGCTTTCGCATCACCGGTAAGATTGTGTTGATACACCTCTCCGCTTTCAAGGTTTGTAATATTGTATGAAGACAGAACAACTTCAAACTCAGTGTATCCCATTGCGTTAACTCTGATTCGCTTCTCAGATGGTGAAACATATACCTCATACCTTCCGGGGGTTGACTTATCAACTTTACGAACAAGCCCATTAGAGGGTCGAAACGCTAAATCTGTATCTATATCTGAAAGAAATATAATCAGCGCTGCTTGTTCTAAATTCTTATCAACTAAATCCTTAGCTATAAAGACTCCTTTGGGAGTTGTTGCCCTTCCTTCAATCCTAAGTTGATTCATCTCCCCTGCTAAAGATGCTACCAATACTATAAACAGTAAAATCAATAATTTCCTCATGATTAACCCTTTCAATAATTTATATATTGAATGTTAATAAACTATTCCTATTGTCAAGTGAGATTTAGGTAATTTACTTAACAATTGGGGTTATAGCGAGTTTACGAGTTGGACTCATAGTGGTGGGCAATTACCACAAACCACACGAAAGACACTAACATATTAAATTTCCCTTTTTCGTGTTCTTCGTGATTTTCGTGTTTATTTTTACATGTGCTTGGTTACAGAGATGCTACTTTTGCAGTTACCACATTTCGCAATTGCTCCAACTCCCTTTCGGTCGCTATGAGCCCAGATATCTATTTCTTAACATGTCAATACTTTCCCTTCTGCGCCCGGTTTATCCACAACTTTTTTGGATGTTTCTCACTCGTTTCCCACTCGTTGCGAGCAACGGGAGAGCAACGGGAGAGCAACGGGAGACTAACCTGTGAGAAGCCTATGGATAGACCGGGCGTAGAAGGGTTATTAAAGGGAGGTGGTTTTGAGAGACTTGAAAAGGTTTTGGTTAGCAATAGTTTCATTATGGAAATTAGTGGACTTGAGTTAACAGAAGTGGACCATCATGGACGAAATGACAGGAATGGACTTCTTACTTTCATGTTTTCCATTGACAGTAAACATCCAAATCAGTAAAAGAATTAAGTAATACTTACTAGGATTTATAAGATGTACGAATATTTCACTGAGAACCCATCTTTTAGGAACAATATTGTTCTTGAGAAGCATAGACCGATGAAACCGGCTGATTATGCTGATATCCCTGACGGGATGCATACAGAACTGCATAAGCTCTTGAATAAAAGACACATAATACATCTGTATTCTCATCAAGCTGAAGCTCTTAAACATATTCTACAAGGTAAAAACGCTGTCATCACTACCGGAGTTGCAAGTGGAAAAAGCCTATGTTATCAGCTACCAATTCTCAATAGCATTCTTAATGGTTTAGATTCTACATCGTTATTACTATTTCCTATGAAAGCACTTGCCCAAGACCAGATTACTAAGTTATCGGCACTGATGTCTGAACTGGGATTAGATGAGAAACCGGGTGTCTATGACGGTGATACTCCCACTGAAAAGAGGAATAAAATACGTGAATCATCTCGGATTATAATGTCTAATCCTGATATGCTGAATCTGGGTATTTTACCAAACCACACAAAGTGGAGCAGGTTCTTTTCTAAGCTTAAATATGTTGTGATTGATGAGGTACATATATACCGTGGTGTATTCGGCTCTCATATAGCTAACCTACTAAGAAGACTGAAACGCATAGTTACACATTATGGTGGTAACTTACAGTTCATTATCACATCTGCAACACTCTCAGGGATTGATGCATTCATAAGCAAACTGATAGAAGAGGATTTTGAGCTTGTTGACAATGACGGATCTCCCCACGGTGAAAAGCATTTTATCTTATACAATCCCCCTATCATCAATAAAGAGCTTGGGATCAGAAGAAACATAATCGAGGAAACTGTGAGAGTGGGTAACTTCCTCTATGACTTTCCGGGACAATCCTTAATCTTTACTGTCACCAGACGTTCTGTAGAACTTCTTATCTCATACCTAAACTTGAGTAAAGAGGATGCAAATGCAGAGATTTTAGGGTATCGAGCAGGATACTTACCTGCTGAAAGACGTGTGATCGAAAATAGATTGAGAAACGAAGAGATAAAGATGGTGGTTGCAACCAATGCACTTGAACTGGGTATTGATATTGGTGGACTTGATAATGTGATTATCAGTGGCTATCCCGGTAGTATTGCTTCAGTTGCTCAACAGAGTGGTAGAGCCGGAAGACTGGCAACTGAGTCTATGACTATCTTTGTTGCCGGATCAGGGCTTTTGGATCAGTACTTCATTCAACATCCCGAGTTTCTCTTAGAGAGGAATCCTGAAGAACCTTTGATTAATCCTGACAACCCGTACATACTGCTATTTCACCTGCAATGTGCCCTTTTTGAGAAGCCATTTATGCAAGGTGAGAATTTTGGCTCTCTAAGCGATGAAGACCTTAGCAAATACCTAAGTTACCTACAGAATCTCGGAAAGATATTCAAATCAAGAGATAAGTATTATTGGAAGTCACAAGAGTTCCCTGCTGATAAGTTCTCACTCCGCAGTACCGGAGCAGGAAGCTTTAGAATTCAGTCAGAAGGTAAAACAATCGGACTTGTAGATGAACCAAGTGCGTACTGGATGGTACACCCTGAAGCTGTCTACATTCATAATGGAGAGACATACTTTGTGAGCGACCTGAACTTTGAGAAGAAAGAAGCACAGCTAGAGCCTTTTAACTCAGATTATTACACTCAGGTTATGAGCAAAACTGAGTATGAGCTTTTAGAGCTTTATGAAGAGAAGGATGCAGAAGAGCTGAAAGCATATTCAGGGCAGATACAGGTTACAGACACAGTTACAGGTTATAAAAGGCAAAAGTGGTATACAAATGAGATACTGAGTTATCATGAGCTTGAGATGCCATCAATGACAGTCATAACTGACGGTTTCTGGCTTGGTTTTAAGTCTGAAACAATTGAGCATTTCAAACAGCTTGGGCTGTGGAATAATGACAAAAATGACTATGGTCCAGGATGGGCTAATCTAAAAAAGATTATACGTGAGCGGGATAAGTTTATCTGTCAAGCATGTGGAATAGCAGAATCCGGTAAAGCATTTGATGTGCACCATATCAAACCGTTCAAGAGCTTCCCGTCACGAATGAAAGCTAATGCTCCCGAGAATCTGACAACTCTTTGTCCAAAGTGCCACAAGGATGCTGAACGAACTCTAATTATCCAGAGTGGGCTTGCCGGTATGTCTTATCTAATGAAGAACATATCACCTGTATATCTGATGTGTGATCGAAAAGATATAAGAGTTAACTATCAGTCCAACAACCCCCTTTCGAGTGAGGAGTTTGCTCTTATCTTCCATGATAGTGCAAATGGTGGAATCGGGCTTTGTAAAAGACTCTATGAGATATATCCAGAGCTTTTGAGAGAAGCATATAAACTTGTGAAACAGTGTTCCTGTAGTGATGGTTGTCCAGCTTGTGTTGGACCTGTTGCAGAGCAGGGTGAAGGCTCTAAAGAGATTGTTTTAGGTATTTTAAAGGAGCTTGTACATTAGTATGAAAGGTCTTGATAACATTCTTAATCAGCTCAATAAGAAGATCGAGGAGAAGGATGATAACAAGTCAGAAGCTTCCATTGCTGACCATATAGAAGGTAGATATATAACAGAGTCGTTGTTTTATTCAGAAGTTTATTATGATTTAGATTCAGAGTTTGGGAATTGCACCTTATCAATACCAAAGATTGCAGATGTAATAAAGAAGAAAGAGAAGATTCTTAGTGATGTCCCTTATGATAAAGTACTATATCTTGATACAGAGTCAACAGGCTTAAACACAGGTGGTGCTTCATATGCAGTGCTCGTGGGATTGGGGCATTTTGTGGATAACTGGTTCGTTGTTCGAAGGTGGTTTTTGAATGCTCCTGATGGTGAGATTAGGATGCTGGAGGAAATAAGAAAGTTCTTAGAAGACTTCGATATAATCGTCAACTATAATGGTAAAAGCTATGATATGAACTTATTACAGTCCCGTTACGACTACTATCAATTGAATTACATGGTGAAATCCTTTAAACAGATAGATCTATTGCATATTGTCAGAAGGTTCTGGAAGGGGAAACTTATTGATTGTTCTTTGCAGACAATTGAAAGTGAAGTTTTGGGATATAACAGAAATCCTGAAGATGAGATTCCCGGATGGAAGATCCCCTGGGCGTATTTTAACTTTCTTGAGACAGGTTACCTTGATGATATAATCAAGATTCATGACCATAATGCTACAGATATTCTGAGTATGCCGATAATCCTGAATCATATTAGCAACATTCTTCTTCAAGAGGAAGAGGAACATATCCTGCCAAGCAGTAAATACTACGAGAATGCCGGTATGCAAAAACGTGCAGTTGAACTGCTTGAGACTATTGACGAAAACTGTTCCGATGCTGATGCTTTATTGCGTTTAGCTTCACTTTACAAGAAAGAGAAACAACTTGATAAAGCGGTTCAAATCTGGAGTAAACCTATTCTAACAAGCAACTTCGCAGCACTTGAAGAGCTGGCGAAATACTACGAACACAAAGTAAAAGACATTGAGAAGGCATTGCAATATACTCAAAGAGCAATTGACTACCTAAACCTAATGCCAATCTCAGTTGATAAACAACGAGAGCTTTGGTCGCATCGTAAGAAGCGACTTGTTAATAAAGGTAACAAGTCTACTTCTTAGGAGTGGTTTTTCGAGTTCTTGTTGTCTTCTTCGGTTCCGGTTTTACCTCTTCAGGCTCATAGTTAATCTCTTCAACTATTGCTTTCTTCTTCATTTCAACCTTAATCACAGGTTCAATCTCATAAGCAATCTGGAATAATTGCTTTCCTCTTACGATTCCAATCTTCTCTTCTAGAGTTAA
Source organism: Cloacimonadales bacterium (SeqCode) (assembly GCA_963677495.2). Taxonomy (GTDB): domain Bacteria; phylum Cloacimonadota; class Cloacimonadia; order Cloacimonadales; family JAFGVF01; genus Zophobacter. Next base: position 120,521 of record CAXXOU010000002.1, on the reverse strand, counting down.
TGCATTCAGGTCATCCATACTCATAATCCTTTCGATCTGACCTGTTTTCTTGTTCACGATTTGAACAAATGTCTTCTTTGTAGCCATGAAAACTACCTCCAATTGATATTTATCAGGAAATTTTTCTACTTGTTGGTAACAGAAATTTCTGTATTTTGTTTTGTTTTTATAATAGTATTCGCGGAACGATTTGCAGAACCCTATACGTTCACAGACACTGCAAATGGAAGGTGTAATCAACCTGTATTTCTTTATCTCGCAGAAGTTTCCTTTAGGTTTACGTCTCATTAGTCTTTAAATAGTTCCGGTAGATGAGAAGCCCAAGTTAAAGGATTTTTCCACTTCTTCCAGAAACCTTTCATTCTATCCAGCTCAATCTCCTCATAGAACTTGAAGATGTAAAGGATGAATGGGTAACCGGCAATAAGAGCGAGTTTGAGTAATACATTTGGTAGCATCGGTAGATTAAAAAATGTTAGTGAAATCGCATATAGTACAATGCCTAGGATTACCTGTAAAACAAGCTTCTTCAGTTCATACTTAATCCTATAGAATCTACCTGCTTGTATATAGAATAGTACAGCCATCAAAATCATTGATAAAAGTGTTGTCAGGGCTGCACCGTATATCCCCCATAATGGTATTAAGAACAAGTTTAGTACGATATTCACAATAGCACATGTGAGTACGACCCAGGCATTGTACTTAGTTTTCTTCACATAATGTAATCCTAATGAGAATACCCATTGGATACCCTTAAAGACAATAGCAAGAGTTATCACAGGGATAATAGTGTATGCTCCCCAATAATTGCTATTCTTAGCCATAAGCTGAATCACTTCTCTAGAAAAGAATGATAGTCCCAAAGCTGCAATAATACTAATAAACACAAGATATGTTAATGTCTTTGAGAAGAACCTGCCGGCATTGGGTTTATCATATGTCTTATATGCTATCGGCAGGAACCCCATTTGGAAAGAAGTTAAGATAAACACATTTATCACAGTTGCAAACTTGTAACCGAGTGTATAAAGTCCTACCTGATCCAGATCAAGGTAGTGGTTTAGTATGTATCTGTCAGACATTGAAAGTAGCATTGTAGATACTTGTGTGAAGATAAGTGGGTAGCTGTATGTAAACATCTCTTTAAAAATTGCTTTATCGAAGCTGAAAGATATGTTTTTTATCAGGAAAGGAGTAGTAAGAACTGTTATCATTAGATTACTGATAAGAGTACTTAATATAATACCCTTCACTCCCATACCTCTGTATACGATGAAATAGATGTTCAACCCTAGTACAGTTCCAAATCTGATGAACATCAGGAAAGTATATAGAAACGACTTCTGTCTGAATCGGATTAGTTCAAATGGTACCTGATTGATTATCTCACTCGCAACAGATATAAACAGTATCGTTAGATAAGAGGAATAAGCACTACTTTTAAATAGTATTTCCGAGATGTTAGCTCTGAATGGGAATACTGATATAAGATAGATTGCTAGAATTACCAATAAGGAGAATACTGATGTTGAAACTACCCTTTTCTGCTCATTCTCTGATTTAGCATTTGCACACCAACGCATCATAGCGGTTGGAATGCGAAAACCAAGGACTGCAATCATAAACATAGCTGTAACTTCCAGTAGTCCCAATGTACCGAATTCACTGAGAAGAAGCTTATCTGTATAGAGAGGTAATAGTATGAAACCAAGGATTTTCATAGCAATGTTACCTATACTATAAACAGCAGTATGTTTAGCAGTATTCCTGATTTTATCTAACAATAAGTCCTCACATCTGTTTTTTGCCATTTAATAGGCAAACTCCAGTTTGTAAACAGTTTTTTCAGTTAAGTTGAACTAAAGCTATCTTTTTCGTCTACGCTTAGTTGAGGCAGGTGCTCTTTTACTCTTTTCAGGTCGGTAAAACTCTTTTTCAAGGTGACTCATTCCGGCTTTTTTTAATGCTTCCTGAACAAGTTTTTTATTAGAATTTACAAACCATTGTGCAAGAGCTTTCTGAAGTCTTACTTCACGTCCTTTAGGAACATGGATCGGCTTCCCTGTAAAGTAGTTAAGCCCTGTATAGTACATAGTTGTTGAGACCGACATGGGAGTTGGAGTAAACTCCTGTATCTGTTCAGGCCTTATATTGTTCTCTTTAAGGAAAAGTGCCAGCTTTACTGCATCTTTGAGGGTAGTCCCCGGATGACCGACTATCAAGTATGGTATAACCATCTGCTTCTTTCCGCACTCTTTAGAGATCTTTTGAAACTTCTCGCAGAAGTATAAGTAGGACTCTGAAGATGGCTTCTGCATAACCTGTAAGACACTATCAACAGCATGTTCCGGTGCAAGCTTAAGGTGTCCGCCAATATGCTTCTCAGCAATCTGTCGTGTATATTTTCTATCCATAACAGCAAGGTCAAATCTTATCCCGGATGCAACAAAAAGGTGCTTAACACCTGGGACATTGTTCGCAGCTTTAAGGAGCTCTATATTCGGTTTATGACTATAGTTCAAATTAGGACAGATATCGGGATACAGGCAAGATAGACGCTTGCATGTCTGACTTATCCCCAATCGACAGCTCATATCATACATATTAGCAGATGGTCCACCAATATCAGAGATTGTGCCATGGAAGTATTGTTGCTTGCTAATCGTTTTAACTTCATCAACTATCGATTTCTGAGAGCGAGAGCTTATCGACTTGCCTTGATGCGCACCGATTGCACAGAAACTGCAACCACCAAAACAACCTCTATGAGATGTTACTGATTCCTTGATCTGATCGAATGCTTTGAACTTTGCTTTCCCATACATAGGATGTGGTTTCCTACTGAAAGGCAGGTTGTAAAGATCATCCATCTCCTGTTTTGATAAAGGTTCAGCAGGTGGATTATGTTTAAGATACCTGTTCCCAAACTTCTGGTAAATAGTTGAGGTTCTGTAGTGCTCTTCAAACATTCTATGCATCTTAAGGAAGTTCTTACCCTCTTTGCAATCACTAAACTCGGGTAAAAGCTTATCGCTACTTGTTGCCGAGATTGTCACCGTTCCATTGACTTCCATATCTGCTATTGGTGAACCGGAAGCGATATAGTTTACAACATCTAAAAGTGGTCTCTCCCCCATTCCGTAAATAAGTATATCAGCTTTAGAATCAAAAAGAATTGAGTTTCTGAGTTTATCAGACCAGTAGTCATAGTGAGGAACTCTTCTCAGCGATGCTTCGATACCCCCAATAATAATAGGTGTCCTTTTGTAGATAGCTTTAAGAGCAGAAGTATAGACAATTGTTGCTCTATCAGGACGCATTCCAACCTTACCGTCAGGAGAATAAGCATCCTCTGAACGCTTCTTCTTCTGAGCAGTATAATGGTTAATCATCGAGTCCATGTTTCCCGCTGTTATCCCGAAACAAATAGCAGGTTCCCCAAGAGCTTTGAAAGTTTCAGGGTTCTTCCAGTCCGGTTGAGGAATAATTCCAACTCGATATCCCTTGGAAACTAGAAATCTTCCAAGTAAGGCAGCAGCAAAACTAGGATGATCAATGTATGCATCTCCACTAACCAGAATCACATCACATCGTTCCCAGTCCAAGCGCTTCATTTCAGCTTTGTTTACAGGTAAAAAAGGTATCTTCATAATAGAAAAAAGAGGTAGAAGCTATGCTCCTACCTCAAAGTTAAAGTTATCATTTATACTAATATAAGCCAACACTTGTACGTATTACATTTACTGCCTGAGTACCTTTATCAGTAGGCATCAGATCAAACTCTACAGGTTCATTTTGCTCAAGAAACTTCTCATCCATTGGATTAGGTGTTACAATTGACTTCCAATGTACAAAGTACTCTTTATTGTTCTCATCTAAGATAAAGCCATAACCCTTATTCTTATTAAACCATTTCACTTTTCCGTGCATTCTCACCTCATTATTTCTTCGTGAATGATAAACTATGTAAATAATAACAATTCAACAACCATATTCATTCACAAAATTTGACACTCTTAAATTACATCTTTTATATTTCTTCTTTTCCCGTCAACTCAATTCCATAATCAAGTGACTTCCTACAAGATAAGAATAGATTATCCCGGTTTTGGTTACATCTTAACCTTACTTTTTCTTGTCAAACTCCTCCTCGTCCCATTGCACTATCTTAATTCACGGGACTTTCTCGGGAATCACCCGGGACTCTCTCGGGAATCTCTCGGGGCTTTGCCCGAGAAATTCCCTTGAAAATCCTTAGCAAATCCCGTCATACTCCCGTGAATTAAGATAGAGCAATGAAAGAGTGTAAAACCATGTTAGTTGCAGAGATCTTACTTGCACCGCAGCGATGAAGCAAACTTGTTTGCTATATGTGGGGAGTGAGAATAACAGGCAGGGATTCAAAGGAAGCTTAATCTCAGGATTAGTTATCCGGTTGTTAGTATCCTGAAAGGATAAAATGTGAGTAACTATGTAATGCATGGTCCCGTACTCCTCACAATAACTACTCCAAAGAGGTCGAATATTATTAACTTTGACAGTCGGGTAGAATGATATTGACAACATTAATACACACATTAAGAATTTACTTAATAATAAAGGAGGACTAATGAAACGAATAATCATATTAATTACTACTTGCTTACTTATAGTACCGATATTTGGCTTCTTTAACGAAGAGAGTAAAGGGTTCTTTATAACCGGAGGTATTGGTGCAGCACGTACATCCTTTAATTTTAAAATTGATTCTGATTTCATTACAGCTGAGACTCCGACTGAAATCGAGCCAGCACTTTTCACACAACTAAAACTAGGTTACTCCCCTGACAATAATATTGAAATATACATAGTGGAAAAAATATCATGGTTCAAAGTGGAATATTCCTCAGATAGGGAAGCTACAGTATCGAACCACTTACATGCTTTTGGATTAAACATCTTTCTAAAGAACAAAACGAATTATGATGTTCTGGATAAATGTTATTTTGGGTCAGGTTTTGGATTCTCTGATTGGGCTGAGCTATTCGAAGATGATTATGAAACCCTAAACGGAATAGGTTATTTCATCGAACTAGGATATGAAATATCAAAACATCATCGCGTTAACTTAAACTGGATGATATCTAATCCTGAAGAGGAAAAGAATGGGAGCAGTATTATCAGCAACACACAGACATTATCAATAAGTTATAACTTCCAGTTGTTTTAACTGATTCTATTGTAAAAGGTCTATAATGCTCCCTAGAACCACCAGATTCATCTGGTGGCAGATTTCCAAACAAACTTGCCAGATTCCACTCCAGCCGATTCTGCGAATCGGCTGGAGTGGAATCTGTTCTATAGTGGTTCCCTGTCCCCTACTTGAAAGTAGGGGTTCTGGGGAAGCCTGTCATAAGATATGTGATTGGCATTAGTTTAGATTTATTACCATTGAATTGGGTAATAGGATTTCGCATCCATGGGTTTACACCCATTGCTATTATTATGCTTCCCTATCGGGAAGGTAACATTGATTGAAGTTTTCCTCGTGGAGACATCTTAGGGTTCGAAATGTTGAGGATAAACATGGAATTGCCATGCAATTCATGCATCAACGCAGATGATGCACTCCCAAACTACCTACTCTTCACCATAATATAGACGAAGAAAGGGGCTCCGAGGAAGGATGTGATGATTCCAACGGGGAGTTCCATGACTGCGATATGCATGGAAAGAAAATCGCAGAGGAGTAGGAAAAGTGAACCTACTAAAATACTTAGAGGATAGACCTTCTTTTGGTCAGGGCCTGTTAGCATCCTTACGATATGTGGGATTATAAGTCCGATAAAGCCTATAATACCTGCAAAAGATACTGTTATACCTATAAGGAGTGAGGTAATCACAAAAATCTGCAGACGGAGTCGTTTTACGTTTATTCCAAGACTTCCGGCTGAAAGATCACCGGTACTTACAATATTAAGTTTCAAGGATAAAAGATATAGATAAACAAGCAAGAGAACTGAGATAATCCCAATGGTTGTGAATGCTTGCCACTCTGTATTAGTAAACACTCTTCCAAGATTACCCATTAGGACATTGATAATTATGCCAATATCCTGTTGATTAAGATACATAAGGAGCGATATACAAGCAGAGAAGAACATGCCGGCTATAATACCGGAAAGCAGTAGTTTGGAGCTATCTCTCCACCCACCTATATGAGCTATACTCCAGACAATCACCATTGTCAGTAAGGCACCGGAAAATCCTGCAATCGGCATAAACCAAATCATACCAGATAGCCCTGCCAAAGTTGCAAAGAAAGCACTACCCGATGATATTCCTAGAATATACGGTTCTGCTAAAGGATTGTTGAGCATCATCTGATAGATAGAGCCACAACCTGCGAGTACAGCACCAACTAAAAGACCAAGAAGTAATCTGGGTAAGCGTACTTGCATTATGATAAGTTGTGAGTCAGCTTTAAAAGTTAGAAACAGATAGATGAGTACTGCTCCCAGTATTGCAATAATGCCTGTAGAAAGATAAAGCTTATTTTGTTTCATACTTCCTGAATATTTCGTTTAGTTCGTTAAGTCCAAGCACGAACCTGGGACCGGCACGGAAGATATGATCTGGATTAACAACTTCATCACCGAATACTGCACCTGACTTTACAGCTTTGATTCCATCCCAACCCTTACGAGCTTTGAAATCATCTAAGTCAGTCTTCGAGAATGTTAGTATCACATCCGGATTAGCAGTAATAACCTTCTCAGGTTTTACACGGGAATAGTCTCTCTCCAGTTCTGTGAATATATTGTTGCCACCGGCTATTTCAATAAGTTCCCCTACAAATGAGTTATCAGTTACACTCATAAGTGGATTATTCCATATCTCCAGATAAACATCAGGTCTATTTTTGATAGTATCTTTGTACTTTGTTACCTCAGTTCTAAGCTTTGTGTTTAGTACTTTGGCTTCCTTCTCTCTACCAATAATAGAAGCAATCTTATCAATTGCTACATAAACATCGCTTACAGATTTAGGATAGATACGTACAACTTTAATTCCAAGTTTTTCAAGGTTATCAGCAAGATCCTGTTGCTCAAGTTCAGTAGTGAAGACAGTAGCAGGATTGAGCTTAATAATCTCCTCCATCTTTATCTCACCGAACTTCCCTACACTTGGCTTCTCTTTGAGCGTTTCAGGCCAAGTACACTCATCCGTGGCAGCTACTATCTCATCAACAGCACCGAGTTCTGCAATAATCTCTGCAACTTCAGGAGAGATTACAACGATCCCTTTGCCCTTCTTCTCAGAGCTAATCCCACAAGCTACAAGTAGCAATGCTAATAAAACAATTAAACTATTCTTCAATTTCATACTCCGTATTCATAAAGATTCTCCATTCACGACCGGATAACGGTACTGTTAGCCATTGAGCATAGTATCTGAACTCCATGTCGTAAAGCTCATCAAAAAGGTAGTAATAGGAGCTTCCTGACTCCTCGGTTTGTGCCCTTTTGATAAGATCTACTAACTGTTCGGCTCCCTCAGCTTTAAGATTGTTAAGATTATTTCCACCGAGTTTTCCGGTACGGTTATTGAATATTAACGCTCCATCTGTCTCAAACATCAGCAGGTTTATTGTATTAAGTTCAGGTAACCAGGCAATAAAGTCAAGTAGTTTTGATGTATCAATAAGCAATGTCAAAACACCAATAAACTCATTCCCCGCATTATACACAGGAATGAGATACTCTTGTAATAAAATACCTTTGTGCCCCTTAATCAGTGAGGTCATATAAGGTTTATTCTGCTCTTTTACATATATGAACTTCTCAGATTTACTTAGTAGTAAACCTTCCGGTTGTCTGAACTCTTTCGGTTCAACATAAAGCATTGTACCTTCAGGGGATATAAGACCACACGAGATGATATAGTCTCTGGCATCAACTCCCGCCAGTAGATAACTCCTCATCTTCTCTTCACTAATACCGGGTGGTAAAAAGAAGCGTGAGACCTTCTCAGCTGTGAGTGTAAGATCATCAAGCTGACGTCTAAGATTTACTTTTAGAGTCGAGAATGCCTGCCTTTCCTGCATAGAGAAAGGTATCTCCTCTTTTTTCTCACATCCGTTTGTAACTATTGCAAATAGGATGATTATTAAGAGTAGGCCTGACTGAAGTTTTGATACGATTTTCATATTGCCTTTGAAAGGTGAAAAAGACACCTCTTCGCCGGAAGGGGTGCCTTTTTTACTATATAGTTAAGTCCTAAACCATCTCAATGGCTTTCTTAGGACACTTTTCATAACAGATTTCGCAACCAATACATTTACTTTCGTCTATTGTATGAAGCTGCTTTAATTCACCTGTGATAGCATCTACAGGACACTTCTTAGCACAGATTGTACATCCAATACACTTATCGTCGATAATCTTAGCTTTCTTACGTTTACCTGCAAGCTTGTCTTCAATTGCTTTAGTAGGGCACTTAGTAGCACAAAGTCCACAATTGATACACTTATCATAATCGATAATCGCGAGATTACCTTCCATTGTGATAGCGTCAACAGGACATGCACGAGCACAAAGACCGCAACCAATACAACCTTTTGTTGTACCACAATTGTTCTTAGCAGCAATGCCTTTCTCTTTGTTTGAGCATTCAATCATAACTTGCTGTTCAAACTTAACTATCTCGATAAGACTACGAGGACATGCACGAACACATGCACCACAAGCAGTACACTTATCAGGATCGATGATTCGGTTGTTGTTTTCATCAATAATGAAAGCATCAAAAGGACATGCAGCTACACAATCATTGAAGCCAACACAGCCGAATGAGCACATGTTTGGACCATTTGCAACCATTACAGCTGATTTACATGTAGGAACGCCATCATACTCAAACTTGAATTTAGTGTTGTCATTTCCACCACATGAGCAATGGATATAAGCAATCTTCTTCACTGTTTCACTTGCCTGCATTCCCATAATCTCAGCTATAGCCTGGATTGTAGAAGCACCACCGGGAGCACAAAGAGAGATATCAACACCCTCTTCTACGATTGCTTCAGCATAACCACCACAACCGGGTTTTCCACATGCACCACAGTTAGCACCTGGAAGTGCATCGAGTATCTTCTCTACTCGAGGGTCTACTTCAACGTGGAAAGCAACAGAAGCAATAGCAAGTCCGATTCCATATAACAAGCCAAGAGCACCGATTATAATTACTGGTAATAATAATGTCATGGTTCCTCCTACATCTTAAGCCCGGAGAAGCCAAGGAAGGCAAGAGCCATAGCACCTGCAACGATCAGGGACACCGGCATACCTTTCATGCTCTTGGGAACGTTTGCGAATTCTAATCTTTCTCTTATTCCGGCCATTAGCACAAGTACGAGTGTAAAACCAACACCTGAGAAGAAACCATTGAGAACTGCATCCAAGAAATTATATGCTGAACCGTCAGGCCACTTTGCTGTAGTGTTAAGTATTGCCACACCGAGTACAGCACAGTTTGTTGTGATCAACGGAAGGAACACACCAAGTGACTTATAAAGTGACGGTGAGTTCTTCTGAATAACCATCTCCACAAACTGCACAAGCGTCGCAATGGTCAGGATGAAAGCAATTGTTTGCAGGTATTGCAGTCCATGTGGAACAAGCAAGTATACCTGAATAAGATATGTAATCGCTGACGCCATGGTCATAACAAAAATAACTGCCATTCCCATACCGAAAGCTGAATCAAGTTTCTTGGATACACCGAGATAAGGGCACAGACCAAGGAAACGGGCAAGAACAAAGTTCTGAACAAAGATAGCTCCAACAGCCATGACCATCATTCTAGCTAAAAATTCCATCTGTATCTCCTACTTCTCTTTCTTTAACATGTTGATTAATGCCATGAGGAAACCAACTGTGATGAAGGCACCCGGAGCAAGAATTGCAACAAGCATTGGTGACTGAATATATGCTTCAGGAAGAACAGGGATATCAAGGAATTTACCTGCACCCAATACTTCACGAATAGCACCGATAACTACAAGAGCAAATGTAAAACCAAGTCCCATCCCGATACCATCAAGAAGAGATTTAAATACATTGTTCTTACTTGCGAATGCTTCAGCTCTACCGAGAATCACACAGTTCACCACAATAAGTGGTATGAACAGTCCGAGTGATTTGTGTAAAGCAGGTAAGAAAGCACCCATAGTCATATCAACGATTGTCACGAATGTAGCAATAACAACAATAAACACAGGAATTCTGATTTTAGCAGGTGTGAAACCCTTAATCAGAGAAACAATTATGTTTGAGCAGATCAACACAAATGTTGCTGATAGCCCCATTCCCAAGGAGTTCATTACTGAGGAGGTTACAGCAAGAGTAGGACACATACCCAAAACAAGGATAAACACCGGATTCTCTTTGATGAAACCATCTGTTAATACTTTCATATTACTCATTTGTTACCTCCGCATTAGCGAGTTTAGCTTGAAGCTTTACAATGCCCTCATTGATTGAAACAGTGATAGTTCTGGTTGTGATTGTTGCACCTGTAATAGATACTATCTCACCACCGTCCTTGTCTACTAACAACTGAGGAAGCTTCTTGCCATTGAATTTATCAGCAAACTCAGGAAGTGATGCCTTTGCACCAAGCCCAGGAGTCTCTGCTTGTTCGATAACTTTGATTTTGTTGATTGAAAGGTCTTGCTTTAAACCAACAACAGTTTTAACATCACTACTATAACCATACTTAGAAACAGTGATTACATAACCAACCATCTCACCGGCATCGTTCTTCGCAATGAAGTAGATGTCTGTATCATTCTCAGAACCATCGACTAAGAACTGCTTCTCAAAAGATGTAGCATCAGGCATAACTTCTTTACGAGCATTCTCAGCGTCAATTCTTTTCACTTCAGCAATCATTGGAGCAGTAACTGTATTGAGATAAGCAAGAATACCTGTCGCAACAGCACATACTGCCAGAAGGATAAAACCAAGTTTAAGATAATACTTCATTATTTCTTCCTCCCACCAAATGGTTTAGGAAGTGTCCATCTGTCGATAAGTGGAACTGCCAGGTTCATAAGCAAGATTGAGTAAGAAACACCCTCAGGATATCCACCGATAAGACGGATAACAACTGTTAGGAGACCACAACCAATACCAAAGTATATACGTCCAAGCTTCGTCATTGGCGAGGTTACATAATCGGTAGCCATAAAGAAGGCACCGAGAACCATACCACCTGCAAGTACGTGGAATACAGGTAAAAGAAGTGAGAACTGACCTAAACCTTTGATTCCACCAAAGATAAAGGTAAGGAAGAAAACAGTAGCCATGTAAGCTACAGGGATTCTCCACTCAATAATGTTTTTGTAGATAAGCCATGCTGCACCGAGAAGAAGAGCAAACGCTGAAACTTCACCAATCACACCACCGATATTACCCCAGAATAGGTGTTGTAGTGTAGATGAGTCAAAAAGAGCGTTAAATATCTTAGCACCTTCTCCACTGCCAAGTCCGGCAACAAAGTCTGAGTCACGAAGCATCTTTGCAACACCGAGAGGAGTTGAAGATGTAATAAGTGCTTCAGCTTTTGAACCGAGACCTTCAAGGCATGTGATTCCGCTAAGGATACCATTCTTTGGTGCTACCCAACCGGAAGTTGTTAATGTTGGCCATGAGGCAACAAGGAAAGCTCTTGCAAGAAGAGCAGGATTCACAGGGTTATTACCCAATCCACCGAATACCTGTTTACCAATGGCAATAGCAAATACTGAACCCACAACCGGAAGCCACCAAGGTGCACCGGCATGAAGGTTATATGTGAGGAGTAAGCCTGTAAGAACAGCTGAACCATCAGCGATAGTCACAGGAACTTTTCTCCATTTTTGAATAAGGAATTCTGTTACAACAGCAGCAACTACACCGTATACTGTGAGTAACAAGGCATTGATGCCGTAGAAATATACTGCTGCAATCAAAGCAGGAACAAGTGCAATAACAACCTGCCACATAACGTTGGACACGGTTGACTTGTCATGCAGATGAGGGGCAGCGGATACTTTAAATCTATTCTCCATTTATCCTCCGGCCTATTTCTTCTCTTGTCTTTCACGCATTATGCGTCCGACGTTAACTTTAGCTATGTCTATCCACTGCACCATTTTAATCTGGGCAGGGCATACATAGGCACATGTACCGCATTTCATACAATCCATAGCTCCTGCTTTCTCAGCCATCTCCCATGCTTCGTTTTTAGCAGCATTAGATATCATGCTTGGGATAAGGTTGTGAGGGCATACATCAACACATCTTCCGCAACGGAGACATGTATGCTCTTTATCAAGTTTAGCCATCTTCTTGTTGAAGAAAAGTAAACCTGATGAGCCTTTAGCCATTGGAGCATTAAGGTCAGGAATTGCAAAACCCATCATCGGACCACCGGAGATAATTTTACCAATCTCCTCTTTAGCTCCACCACACTTCTCAAAGAGTGACTGGAAAGAGGTTCCGATTCTTCCATTAAGATTTTTAGGGTCTTTTACGATACTACCGGAGATGGTAATAATTCTATCAATACAAGGACGTTTGTAACGAATTGCTTCATAGATTGCGATTGCTGTTCCAACATTCTGAACTACAACACCAATATCCATTGGAAGTCCGCCTTTGTTTGGAACTGCTCTCTTGGTTGCAGCATATATAAGCTGTTTTTCACCACCCTGAGGGTAACGAACTTTCAGTCCAACAACACTTATGTTGTTAAACTGGCTTACAGCTTTTTGCATAATCTTGATTGCATCAGGTTTGTTAGCTTCAATACCGATCATACCCCTTTCTGCACCGGTAATCTTCATAACCAATTGCAAACCGGTAACTATGTCTTCCGGTCTTTCAAGCATAAGTCTGTAGTCAGCTGTTAGGAATGGTTCACACTCAACACCGTTAAGAATAACCGTATCGATTTTCTTGTCAGGAGGAGGGCTAAGTTTCACGTGAGTCGGGAAACCGGCTCCACCCATTCCACATACACCTGCATTTTTTACTCTGTCTTTCATCTCATCGACAGGTAAATCCATAAAGTTCTCGTCGTTTGCAAGTTCTACCCAATCATCAGTCTCTCCATCACCGGTGATTTCGATAGCCATTGAAGTTGTACCACATGGATGTGGGAATTCGGCAATCTTAGTCACTTTTCCGGTAATAGAAGCATGCTGGGCAATCGAAACAAATCCACCCGGTTCGGCAATCATCTGTCCCGTTTTAACTTCATCCCCCACTTTTACAACAGGCTTGGATGGCGCTCCAATATGCTGTGAAAGCGGTATTACCACTTTTTGGGGAAGATCCATTGATTCAATAGCAGCATCTTTCGAATACTCCTTATAATCATGCGGATGAACCCCGCCAGGGAATGTCTTTAGTTTCATCACTACTCCCTTCTTTTGCTTGTTTATGTGTATATTTTCCTATTATAAATACTGTATGTCATATTTGGAGTTATTTAATATAAATCAAGATATTTTTGGCTTTTTCATCATATTTGATTATGGAAAAGGTGTTAGAAGTGTCTTATCTTTATATATATTTCAGTAAATTATCCTGTTTCTAAAGGAGTTTGTCAGATGCGGAGCTTGCGGAGCGAAAACGGACTTCTTCGGAAACATGGTGCAGACCAAGTACCTTTTGTTCCGACAGGAACACATAATACTAGCGATGGTGTCAACCGACCCATGGTAAAGTATATGGATTCTTACAATCCTAAATGGATTGCATTAGAATGCAGAAACCTTGAACTCAAACACATTGTTTTTTTGATCAAACAAAGCTCCAAGTCTCTTGAAGTCTTTTTTTATCTTTTGTTTAGTAGTACTCATTCTTGGCCACTTTGAGGAGATTATAAAACAATATTTACAATACTTACTATACTTTGATTTTGTATGACTCAAAGTAGCTTTCAATTGTTCAATTGCATGAGGTACGTCATTCCCTTTGAGTTCAATTAACAATACATAACCCTGTTCATCGATCGGATAATCCAAGATATAGTCGCATCGCTGTCTGTTATCACAAATCAAACAATTATCTACTTTTATTTCATTCACTTCTATTCTGTTTTCGTTTATTAACCTAAAGACTTTACCATTTTCTTTCAAAGTGATTATTGGATCTTTCCTTGCAATTGTACACTTTACCCAATCCATTCTACATATCCCGTTTCAACAGCTCATTCATAACGTTGGAAAAATGATCAGATACACTATCAAGAATATCTCCCCCAATAAGTCTGTAATCATAATCAACTATTGACTCAGTTTTACCATCAACAATAGTGTATGCTGCTACATCATCAAGGTTTATTGGTGCACTCGGACCATTAATCTTTTCAAACTCTTCACGTGTCATCTTGCCTGCATTTATAGTATCACCAGCAAGGATCAAGTTATTGATGGCTGAGAGTATATATGGACTGTGGGTTGTGATGAAGAAATTTGTCTTAAGTTCATCATATAAAAGTGATAGCATAGAGATTACTTGATTTTGAGACTGTGGGAATAGATGAGCTTCAGGTTCTTCTAAAAGGCATAGATTGTGGTAATTCTGACCATCCTTAATATACATAAAATATGCTAAAACAATAAGCATTGGTATAGCCTCTTGTTGTCCTGAGGAGCTATATGATAATTCTGTTTTTTGGATATTGTTGGAGCTAATTATCCAATCCTTTCTATCTTCGAATACGTACCTACCCTGAACTATTTCTTCTATTATCTTCTTTATTTTATCTATCGTTCCTACATCTAGCTCTAAAAACAAATCTAATACCGTACCAAGACTTTCATACTCTCTTCTTGCTGTCTCATAAATACTACCGAATTCTATTAGGAAAGGATCTACTTTGTTTTTACCACGAATAAAAGAGAACATATTGTTTTGTAGAAACGAGAGAAATGATCTTGAAGCTGGTATGTAAGTTGTTTCCATTGAAGGCAATCTTAATTCACGGGCAAATTCGACGCTCAAATATGATTTTTTTAATGCACTACTTAAGCTAGTCTCCATAAGTAATGAATCGCTCTTCTTTTCATCAAGTATTGTATCTCTTATAGTGGTGAACTTATCTGGAAAACTCATCACTAAAACATGATTATTTAGTGAATCAATTTCATTTGATAGTGACAACATGTGGCTACCTATTATATAATTTAAGTTGAATCTTTTTTCTTTCCATGTATAATATGGGAACCACTCTCTAAACTTGTTTATAAGTTCATCAATGATTGCTTGCTCATCATAAAACTTATCGAAACTAACCAGATAAAATTCCATAGCAGTCCGAAAGAAATACAACACCTTAGCTATTACACTCTTACCCTTAGCCTGAGGTCCAATTATAACATTGAACCGTTTAATATCTACCTCAGCATGCTCAATAGCAAGAAAATTCTTTATTATCAATTTCTCATTCATACTCAACTCCTAACTCTATGTTCAAGTTGCATAGAGTAATACTATTTGTATAACTACATTGCTACTTATCATGTCAAGCAATAACTATTTTCAGAGTTGTATCGGGCAACCTAATTATGATTCTCTACCTTTGGAATGGTTGAGTTTTGCGAGACCTTGCAAATGGTGGAAGTTGCTATTTTTACGTAAACTTTCAAGAGAACCATTCGCAAGGTCTAAGGACCATTCCGAAGGTATAACCAGAACGGCAATTTTAGAAATTCTTGATCTATTTAAAAAGGTGGTTTCTTAATTTAATGCTTCTCCTTAAGATTGGAGTTGATCAGATCGCTCCAGTACAAATCCATTCATAAAACCGCAGTCATCCCACTGCTTTCCCACTGTGCACGCACTGTGCACCCAGTGAAACAGTGGGTTGGCAGTGCCTTCACAGTGCGTGCACAGTGGGAAAACAGTGCGTTGCTTGCTAGAGCACTGAAAGAGTGCAAAAAGGGCAATAAATATAGTTAAGTCGTTGCAAAAGGCACTGTGTATGTTCTTAATCTGATGGACGAGTCCACCTGTCTAGACGAAGCTTCAAGCGAAAGTTTGAAGCGACCAATGGGAGTTCCACTCTATTCGGTATTGAGCCAATAACTTAGATTAGTTGACTATCAAACGCATGGAGTCATTCCAGTAAACACATATTGATGCGATTTTAGTAACAATAATTTATTTTAAGTACTTCTCAATATCACCTTTTCTAATCTCTTTAGAATCTATAGTGTTTAAAAGCTCAAGCCCCTCTATTCTAATTGGATCATAACTAATATATGTTTTTACTTGATAGTACATATTGTCCCTAAAATAACCAACATTTTGATGAGTATAGGCTGTGCTATCACTTACATATTGTAAGAAATAGAAATCTTCTTCAACACTATTAGGAGATTCATTATAAAGTACAATATACCCATTAGGGGTAATACTATTGCCAAATATATCTTCAGTCACTTGGTCCCATGATATCTGAGCATCATTACCTATAGTAATGATTGTTACATTTTCAGGATTCAAGGGAGGATTATACTCACAAATTCCTGTGAGTTGAATGGTATAAGTTGGGGAAGCATTCGAGTTGTTTGTTAAGATCAGACTAGCTTGATATTCTCCCACATTTTGAGGTGTAAAAGATACTTGCATCTCTTCACTCGCATTGGAAAGTATGGTAGTGTACATATTAGGATAGTTATAGTTGAAACCATTTACACCCTCTACATCTGAGACACTTATATCAGTAATTTCTAATGCTGACACACCTGTATTTGTAATAATAACAGTAGAATCAGGTCTAACGGAAGAAAGATATATTGTACCAAAATCTATGGTTGTAAGATTTGTACTAATATTTGCATAATCATTTACAACTATATAATCAGTCTCAATTTTCTCTGATTGTGAACTACCATCAGAAACTGAAAGGGTAACTGTATATGTACCCGGAGTTGTATATTCATGAAATGCATACTCATCTGTCGATGTAAAGCCATCACCAAAGTCCCATAAATAGCTTGTAATATTACCAGATGAGTTATTTACAAACTGTACACTAAGAGGCACATCTCCTGACTGAGGATGGGCTTCGAAATCTGCTGTTAAACTGTTTCCTGTTCCATGAACGTTTATTTGAATCTGAGGATGTATCGGGTCATCAGACAACACAGTTATAACTCCTTCAAACTCTCCTCCACTACCTGGAGAGAACTCAACCTCAAATTGCTGCGAGCTACCTGGAGCTAACGAAATAGGCAGAGTCTGTTGCAACAACTGAACAGAAAATGCTGGATTAGTAGAAGGGAAATCTGTTATATTCAATGTAACAGAGCCAATGTTCTGAATAACGATGGGTAAAGTTACGGATTGTTGAGAAGGTACAGCACCAAATATCAAGCTATCAGTTTCACAAACAATGTCAGGTTGATTTAATGGGTTCACAGTAATATAATCTTGTTTTGTTGTTGTAATAGTACTGCTATCAGCCACTGTAATTAATGATACTGTATAAGTACCGGGTAACTCATACGAATAAGTAGGGTTTTGCTGATTACTGTCAATGTTGCCATCATTATCAAAATCCCATTCCCAACTTGAGGGATTTCTATTTGTTGTGTCAGTAAACTGAATTTGTGAATCAACATATACAGTCGTGCTATCAGAGACAAAGCTTGTTACATGAGGATTAAAGACAGTAAGATATGGTAAACCATCATTTACCTGAGGATGAATCCCCCAAATATCATCTGTTCCATTCACAGTTTCACCGATAAAATCCCAACTTCTGGAGGTATAAGTACTCTCAAGTTGCATCTCAGCTGTAGTTGCGGCCAATACCTCATCAGATGAGAGTGGGAAAAATATTATATTACTTTGATCAGAGGTATTAAGGTCTGAGTTCCATACATTGTTCTGTAATGAATCCCCTGTAAAATTTGTTGTACTTGAAAATATTCCTCCCATATCCTGATTGTCAATATTCTCAACATTTGCATAACAGTTCCTGATAGTAGATTGCCAATTATCATAAACCAGACCTCCACTTGAATATGTATCTATTGATCCTTTAACAAAGCTGTTTGATACTGAAGAGTTGTAACAATGTCTGATTAATCCACCAATATCAGGGTTAGTACCCTCATCTGCAGTAATCGAGGCATCAACAAAGCATTGTTCAATTGTACAATTATCTGTATGATTTACCAATCCTCCATAATACTGATTAGTTGTAATTGTACCGGACACACTACAGTTTTGAAATGTTGTATAATTGGCTGAGTTAACTAACCCACCACCTTCATAGTTCAATGAGAGATTTAGATTAACCAGATTAATGTTTTTTAAAACAGCTCCATCAGTATAACCCATGAAACTTCCTGTCACCGGTGGTAAATTATCATCATAGATTATTCTTTTGTTATTTCCATCAAAAACACCGTTAAAGGGGGCATAAGTTTGGCCATACGAGAAGAACCCGTCATAAACAACACTATGAGCCATATTACTAAAATATATATCGCATGTTTGAAAATAATATAGGGTATCACCAAAGGCAGTGTCGGAGTTCGAACCAAACACGAATAAATCATATTCACTACTAATTAGATAAGGGTCATCCTCAGTACCGGAACCAACTAATCTTTGAGTTTGAGCAAAACAACTTAGACATAGCAACATAAATACAATAGTAATAATCTGCTTCATATTACCTCCTAAATATGTTCAACATTAATAATTTCATATTGTCAAGATTTAATACTATTATGTATCTACTAATTCCGGTTAGAAAGACACATTGATACTACTCTCTACAAAACAGATTGATCTAATCCCTTATTGTCCTTCATCTCTCTGCAGTAATTCTTGGTAGACACTTGGCAAACCCTTGGTAAACCCTTGGCCTATTCTTGGCCTAATTGCCAAGAATTTACCAACCTATCGCCAAGTTAAAACCTGTTTACAATGACTAGTTACTGCAGAGAGTAGCATGATATATATGTGCATGCTCTCATATATAGTGAATATCTGATTAATAACTCCTCATTTTTTCTTGACACAGAATAGCCAAAACAGTGTTTAGAGGAAAAATATAGAATAGGGAGTAAGTCTATGGAACAACAACGCATCCATCAGCATCCGGTGCTTGATGTGCCTGAAAAAAAAGAGATAAAGTTCTATTGGGACAACCAGTGTCTCATCGCTAAAGAAGGCGAAGTAATCTCTTCAGCACTAATGGCTAACGGAATCAAAACATTCGGACATCATCACAAGGATGGTACTGCTCAAGGTATATTCTGTGCAAATGGTCAGTGTGCCAAATGTATGGTAATCGCAAACGGAATCCCGGTTAAATCATGTATGACTGCTGTGCAGGAGAATATGATTGTGAAACCGGCTGACGGTTTACCTGAAATGCCTGAATCAGAAGAAAACCCTAATCTTGAACCTGTAGAAGAGCTACAAACTGATGTACTTATTATCGGTGGTGGTCCTGCAGGATTGTCAGCTGCAATTGAGCTCGGAGAGCGTAATATAAAAGCACTGATAGTTGATGATAAGAATGTACTCGGTGGAAAGCTTGTTCTACAGACACATAAATTCTTTGGTTCAGTTGAAGATTCTCATGCCGGAACACGTGGTAATGCCATCGGTGAAAAGCTTGCAGAGAAAGTAATGGGTATGGATACAATAGAAGTATGGCTAAACAGTACTGCTCTCTATGTCTTTAGTGACAAGAAAGTCGGAATTGTAAAAGATGGCGTTTATAAGATAGTTGAGCCAAAGCTTATCCTTAATGCTGCAGGAGCAAGAGAAAAGTTCCTTCGCTTTAGTGGCAACACATTAGCCGGTATCTACGGTGCCGGTGCGTTCCAGACTCTCGTGAACCGTGACCTTGTAAGACCAACTGAACGTCTTTTCATTATCGGTGGTGGTAATGTTGGTCTTATTGCAGGATATCATGCACTTCAAGCAGGGATTGATGTTGTTGGTCTTGTGGAAGCAATGCCAAAATGTGGTGGTTACAAGGTGCATGATGATAAACTGAGAAGACTCGGTGTTCCTGTATATACTTCACATACAATCCTCTCTGCTAATGGTGATGAAGAAGTTAGTTCTATCACAATTGCAGCTATAAATGATAAATTTGAGCCTATCCCGGGAACAGAACAGACTTTCGATTGCGACACTATCCTTATCGCAGTTGGACTTGATCGTCTCGATGAGTTTACTAATGAAGCTGAGATTGCAGGTATTAAAGTATTTGCTGCAGGTGACGCACACGAGATTGCCGAAGCGTCCTCTGCTATGTTTAATGGTAAGATTGCAGGTATTGAAATCTGCAAAGCTATGGGTGCAGAGATTGGTGAGATTCCAAGTGACTGGGAAGAGAAAGCTGAAGTGCTTAAATCACATCCGGGTGCATTGCATTCATACAGAAACTATCCGAAAGATGAGGGTGTATTCCCTATTATACATTGTTTGCAAGAGATTCCATGTAATCCATGTACAACTGTTTGCCCGACTAACTCCATCCATACTGAAGATGGTGGTTTGATGGGTGTTCCTATCTATGAAGGAAGCTGTATCGGTTGTGGTAAATGTGTTCTTATCTGCCCGGGTCTCGCTATAACGCTCGTGGACTTCAGAAAAGATGCAGATATGCCAACTGTTACTATGCCTTATGAAGTTGGTAATTATCCTGTTGTTGAGGGTAATAAAGTAAGAGTTGTTGATATTGATGGTAACAAGCTTGAAGAAGCAGAAGTAACCCAAGTTCTAACTAACAAAGCAAACAGAACACAGCTTGTAAGAGTAAAAGCAACTAAAGCTAATGCTCGGAAGATTGCAGGACTTATCGTTCAAGCTGAAGAAGTATCTAAAGCAAATACAGGCACTATCATCGATGAAAGACAAGCTGATGATGCCATGATTTGCCTTTGCGAACGTGTCACTGTTGGTGAAGTTAGAGAGCTAATCAGAAAAGGTATCACTGACCTTAACCAGATTAAAGCGATTACTCGCTCAGGTATGGGACCATGTGGAGCTAAAACATGTGATACTCTTATAAAGCAAGTCCTTAGACAGGAAGGAATTCCTGTTGAGAATGTCGTACCAAATACTAAGAGACCTGTGTTTATTGAGGTTCCTTTAGAAGTATTTGCAGATGGTAAGGAGTAAATAATGAAGAATTATGATGTTATTGTAATTGGTGCAGGTTCTGTTGGACTCCCTGCTGCAGTTGAGATGGCAGAAAGAAAGCTTAGTGTACTTTGTCTTGACTCTTTACCGGGACCGGGACAAGCAAATAATAAAAAAGCTATTGGTGGTGTGCGAGCTACTCATTCCGATTTTGGAAAGATTCAAACATGTAAAAGAAGTATTGAGATCTTCTCAACCTGGAAAGAGGTATATGGAGATGATATCGGTTGGATGTCTAATGGTTACTCTTATCCTGCCTACTCAGAAGACCATGAGAAGAAATATAAAGAACTTATGAAGGTTCAACATAGCTTTGGTTTGAACATTAACTGGCTCTCCCCTGAAGAGTATAATGAAATCGTACCAGGTGTTGAGATGGAGGGATTACGTGGTTCAACATATTCACCTGAAGATGGAAGCTGTTCCCCACTTCTCTCAATGTCTGCATATTACTTCAGAGCAATAAGAGCAGGTGTAGAGATGCATTTTAATGAATCTGTTACCGGTATTGAGATGTCCGGGAACAAGATTACAGGAGTAAAAACAGATAAAGGTGTTTATAGTTGCGGACAAGTAGTTAACGCTGCCGGTAACTATGCCCGTCAGATTGGTAAGATGGTTGGACTTGATGTAAAAGTATTCCCTGATAACCACGAAGCTGGTATCTCTGATCCTGTTAAAAGATTCTTTGGTCCTATGGTTATCGATATGCGTAAAGCCCCGGGCTCAGCAAACTTCTACTTCTACCAGAACCATGAAGGTCAGATTGTATTCTGTTATACTCCTGACCCTCCAATCGTAGGTATCGATAATGAAGCAACTTCTGAATTCCTGCCTACTATAGCTCGTAGAATGCTTAAGATTTATCCACGCCTTCGCTTCTACAAAGTGCGTAGAACTTGGAGAGGTCAATATCCGATGACTCCTGACGGTTTCCCAATCGTTGGAAGAACCAAAGAGATTGAGAACTACATAAATTGTGTTGGCATGAGTGGTCAAGGCTTCATGCTCGGACCAGGTATGGGTGAGTTAATCGCTCGTATTGCTACAAATAGCGAAACTGAAGATGATATTCGTACACTAAAGAGTTACGACTTCTATCGTGACTATTCAGGTATGGAAGCTTTTAAATAATAGATTTAATATATAATATAGGGAGTTTGCAATAGCAGGCTCCCTTTTCTCCTTAACCCTTAAAGGGTTACCCACGGTTAGCCATAGGTTTTAACCTATGGGAAAATTGCAATTAAATATTCAACCCTGAAGGGGTTGCCCATCACAATATTGCTCAAAATCTATTCTTAGTTATATTATCTATATCTGTAGAAAACAGGAGGAACAATGTCCACTTTTACTCAAATATTGTATCACATTGTCTTTAGTACAAAAGAACGTTATCGTACATTGAATCTATCGAAACGAGATGAGATTTTAGGCTATTTATGGGGAGTTCTTAAGAACCATAAATCATACGTTTATCAAATGGACATGATGGATGACCATATACATGTACTGTGTTCAATACATCCTCAGCAATGCTTATCTGACTTTGTTAAACTTATGAAGGCATCTTTAGGAAATTGGATGAAGGAGAATGATGTATGTCCAAGTTTTAGAGGATGGCAAAATGGATATGGGGCATTCTCAATCACGTGGAGAGATAGAAAACCAATAATGGATTACATAAAACATCAGCAGGAACATCACAAACTATTTTCTTCTAAAGAAGAGTATAAACAAATGTTACACAATGCCGGGGTTGATTTCAATGAAGATTATATTTGATTGGGCGACCCCTTCAGGGTCGAATCGGTGTTCTATTCTTAATCCATGGGCTAAAGCCACATGGCTAACATTGGGTTATCCTTTCAGGATAAAAAAAGGGAGTTCATTATAATGAGCTCCCACATCTATCAAAACTATTCTATTGCGGCAAACTAAAAGTCCCTACATTCTCAGGGATAATAAGTTCAGCTTCAGTTGCATTCACAACTTCTTCTACTGTATAGCCTTCAGCTACTTCATGAAGTACTAAACCTTTATCAGTTACATCAATCACAGCCATCTCTGTTACAATCATAGTAACAACACCCATAGCTGTGAGTGGTAGATTACAGTTCTTTAATATCTTTGGGTTACCTTTTTTATCAGTATGTTCCATAGTTACAACAACCTTCTTAGCACCGACAACAAGGTCCATAGCTCCGCCCATACCGGGAACCATCTTACCGGGAATCATCCAGTTAGCTAGATTGCCTTTCTCATCTACTTGTAAACCACCAAGTACAGTCATTGCAAGATGTCCACCACGGATAATGCCGAAGCTAACACATGAATCGAAATAGCATGCACCTTTCGCAGGAGTAATATATCCACCACCGGCGTTAATCATATCCTCATCCTGCATTCCATCTGCAGGAGCAGGACCTACACCCATGATACCGTTCTCACTTTGGAAAACAACATTCACACCTTCAGGGATGTAGTTGGCAGCCATAGTAGGAATACCGATACCGAGATTCACATAATCACCATCTTTCATCTCTTGAGCAACACGCCAGCCAATAATCTGTCTTTTATACTTTTTATCTGTTTTATCTATCATGATCTGCTCCTATTTCTTCACCAGGTAGTTAACAAAGATACTGGATGTAACAATCTGTTCAGGGTCTAACTCACCTGTTTCTACGATCTCATCAACCTCTGCAATCACTATTTTAGCTGCGGTAGCCATAATCGGATTACTGTTACGGGCAGTCTTTCTATACACAAGATTACCTTGTTTGTCTGCTTTATGAGCTCTGATAATAGCAACATCTCCCGGAAGAGCTTCTTCTAATAAGAAATCTTTGCCATTAACATTAATTACTTGTTTGCCTTCAGCTGCAAGAGTACCAAGTCCAACAGGTGTTAATACACCACCTAATCCTGCACCGGCAGCACGCACACGTTCCATAAGAGAACCTTGAGGAACAAGTTCTACTTCTATCTCACCCTCGTTCATCTGTCTCTGAATCTCTCTATTTGTCCCAAGATGTGACACCTGGACTGCTTTTGCCTGTTTGTTTACAATGAGTTTTCCCATTCCTCTATCTTCCCAATCGGAAGCAATCACAACAAGTGTAAGATCTTTAGTTCCTTTCTCAACAAGAGCATCAATAATTGATTCCGGTGCTCCCACTGCAAGGAATCCACCAATGAGAAGCTTGTCACCTTGTTTTACAAGTTCAGCTGCCTCTTTTGCACTGATAATCTGTGGCATAGGCTCTCCTTTCATAAGTTATATAATTGCTTGGAAGTTTTAATGGATGTTTGCAGTAGTCAAGGATTTTTTAACAATAAGGATAATAAAGCTGGAGCGGGTTACGGGACTCGAACCCGCGACATTCAGCTTGGGAAGCTGATGCTCTACCAACTGAGCCAAACCCGCTCAATATGCAAATGTTATATAATTAGTTTTATGTGTCAATATATTATTAGTCATACTTATTAATCATGCATCGCTCTATCTTAATAACGCAAAGAAAAGTTAGGAAATCCTGTGAGTCTCTTGGGCAACCCTGGGGGTTGAGGACAAGTGTTTCATAATTGTTGGGGCAGAAACCCAGTAAATTGTGCTCCTAATTATGATAGAGCAATGAAGCAGGTTGGATAGTTCAAATTAATACTATTTTTACTTGACACTTAACAAAATAAAAGGGCTTATAATCATTCAAACTCGATGAGAGTGTAAATGATTAAAAAGTAGGTAAAATATTCAGATGAGAATCCCATTTAACATACCTTATCTAACAGGGAAAGAGGGTGATTACATCCAGGAAGCTTTAGAGAGCAAACGTCATTGTGGGAATCATGGTTTTGCGAGAAAAGCCATTGCACACATGCAAGAGAAACATGGATTAGGAGAGGTTTTCTTAACTCCTTCAGGGACTTCTGCTTTAGAGATGGGAGCATTATTAGCTAATCTTGAGGAGGGTGATGAAGTTATTGTCCCTTCTTATACATTTAGTTCTACTGTGAATGCTCTTGTACTTAGAAATGCGAAGCCGGTATTCTGTGAAATAGATCAGTTGACTATGAATATAGATGTAACCAAAATAGAGGATCTTATAACTCCTAAAACTAAACTTATTGTTCCTATTGATTATGCCGGTATCCCTTGTGAGATTGATAAAGTGATGGAGATTGCTAAAAAACATGATCTTCTTGTTATGCATGACACCGCTCAATCTTATGGCTCATATTATAAAGGTAAGGCTACCGGGGCGTGGGCAGACTTTGCAACATTTAGTTTCCATGAAACCAAGAATATAACTTGCGGAGAAGGTGGAGCATTAGTAATAAATAATCCAAAGTTTGTGCAAAGAGCTCATTTTTTACAAGAAAAAGGAACTGACAGATCTTTGGTCCTAAGCGGAGTTAAGAGTAAATACCATTGGGTAGATTTGGGTTCAAGTTTCTTGTTAGCAGACATACTTTCTGCACAACTCTATGCTCAAATGGAAGCTGAAGATGATATCTTTGCAAAGAGGAAAGTAGTATTCGATGCATACACTGAGCTTTATACTCCTTATGAAGATAAAGGTGATTTGGTTATCCCGCATTTGAATGATGATATGATTGTTAACTATCATGCCTTCTGGGTTGTGTTTGATAAAGCAGAATCAAGAGATAAGTTCATAGAACAGCTTAAGAAGGATGAAGTCTTTGCATATATTGGTTACATGCCGTTACACTCTGCTCCAATGGGACAACGTTATGGCTATAAAGCTGACTCACTACCAATCACAGAAGATATAGCATCAAGATTAGTTAGATTACCTCTTTATGCTGACCTCGCAACTGAAGGATTGGAGCATTGCATTAACTCAATGAAGAAAGTTTTAGAGAAGCTTTATGACTAATCTGAATGCTTTAAAGTCAGACCTGAAGTCAATACTTCATTATAAACAAGATGATATTAACCTTGATTTGTTGATTTCATCACAAATTGAGACATCAACAGTATCATCAATAGAGGAACTACGCACATGGTTAAGAGCATTGAACAGTAAGCAATTGTTCGATGTTAAGCAAGTTCCATTGAATGAGATGAAGCAGTGGGTTTGGGATAAAGATAAAGGAGAGATTGGTCATCATACAGGTGGATTCTTTAGGATTAGAGGATTGCATCTTGAGTCACAATACAAAGAAGAAAAAAGCTGGGATCAACCAATTATCTTCCAACCTGAAATCGGTATACTTGGTTTCGTAGTTAAGAAGATTGATGGTGTCCTACATTTCCTCGTTCAAGCAAAAGCTGAACCGGGGAATATTAACACTTTCCAGCTCTCCCCTACTGTTCAAGCAACAAGAAGTAACTATCTTAGATTGCATGGAGGAAAAGCAACGACCTTCCTTGAGTACTTCAATGGTGAAAAGAAGGGAGTAGTCTTATTAGACAGATTCCAAAGTGAGCAAGGTACGAGATTCTTCCATAAACGAAATAGAAACATTGTGGTGCTTGTTGATGAGAATGAGAAGATTGAGCTTGGTGATAACTTCCGCTGGATGACATTGGGTCAGTTAGTACATTTTAACCAATTTGACAATCATGTTAACATGGATACTAGAAGTATCATAGCATGCTTAAACCTGTTACCGGAAAGACCAGATTCATTGAAAGAGATTGAGAGAGAGTCTTTAAGAGCATGTTTAAATAGTTTCTCTATGTTTGATAAAGAGATCTCTGAATATGCACTTAGTAACATCATTTCAGCTCATCCTAACACACCAACTTTGAAGAGTATCAATCAGCATATCAGTAGTTTCACAAACGAAAGATACAAGTGCATTATCGATAAGAAATTCATCCCTCTTCAGGATATGAAAGATTGGGATTCCTCAGATTATTCGATTAAGAGACCTGATAATAGATTCTATGAGATAATGGGTGTTGCAGTAGAAGCAAGCCACAGAGAAGTTATCAAATGGGATCAACCTATAGTGAAACAAAGCAATAGTGGGATTATTGCACTTGTGACTACTGTTATAGACGGTGTGAGTTACTACTTGGTGCAATTCAAGATGGAATGCGGACTGATAGATAATATGGAGATGGCTCCAACTATTCAATGTATCACATCGAACTACGACGATAGAAAAGCAATCCCATATATAAATTATGTAGATAATGGTAGCTCTATTTTGAGTGATGCGATGCAAAGCGAAGAAGGTGGTAGGTTCTTTAGAGAAG
Source organism: Cloacimonadales bacterium (SeqCode) (assembly GCA_963677495.2). GTDB lineage: Bacteria > Cloacimonadota > Cloacimonadia > Cloacimonadales > JAFGVF01 > Zophobacter. The sequence goes on along the minus strand of CAXXOU010000002.1, from coordinate 93,065 downwards.
AGAATCGGAATATGATTTTGAATGTTGGGCAACTACCAATGCATGATGAAGCTACTTTTGCCTTGATGACATTGAATCAGCTGAAACAGATGTCACTGTTTGCATCGACTTTAAATATTGAACTTAGAAGTGTCATTTCTACTATTAAATGGAGGTAGTATGTCAAAAGTAAGAATAGGAGTAATTGGATTAGGGTATGTATCAATTCGCAGCGTTTTACCTGTTATTGCTAATCATGAGAACATTGATTTAAGGGCAGTGTATGATATTGATAATGATAAATGTCTTACATACGCAAAGCAGTTTAACTGCGAAGCATGTAAGTCATTAGATGAGTTTTTCAATCATGACTTAGAAGCTGTATATATATCGACACCTACAGGTACACACTTCGATTTAGCGATTGAAGCTGCTAAACATGGTTTGCACATTCTTTGCGAGAAATCAATGACATCTACTTATAAAGAAGCAAAAGAACTCGTTGAATTTTGTAAGTCTAAGAATGTTGCTTTACTCGAAGGTTTTATGTACCAATATCACACACAACATCAGTATGTTAGAGATGTAATTTCTGATGGCACGATCGGAGATGTGGTGAACCTTAGTGCTACTTTTGGTTTCCCGCCATTACCTAAAGAAAATTTCAGATTCAATAAAGCAATGGGGGGGGGTGCACTTCTTGATGCTGGTGCTTATACTGTTCATTTCAGTAGACATTTCTTTAAAAGAAACCCTCTATCCATCAAATCAGTTTTGCACAACAATGAAGATGATTTAGATATTCATGGTACTGTTATAATGGATTTTGGAAAGAATCAATCAGCGAACCTTACTTTTGGGTTTAATAACTTTTATCAGAACAGCTATACAGTCTGGGGAACTAAAGGTAAACTGACTCTTACTAGAGCATTTTCATTACCAAAAAGCTTTTCCTCAACCCTTACTATAGAAGTTCATGGTAAGAAAAGTGAAGTTTCTTTAGCACCTTGTGACCATTTCGCACAAGAAATAGATTATTTTATAAAAAACCTTGATGATAAGGAAGAGATTAACAAGTGGTATAATGATGCTTTAGAACAAGCAAAAACAATAGATATAATTTTTAAAGGTGGGGTTTCAAATGAAAACTAAAGGTATAATACTTGCCGGTGGTGCAGGTTCACGATTGTATCCTATTACTAAGATTTATTCAAAACAACTGGTAGCTATTTATGATAAACCAATGATTTACTATCCACTATCAACCCTGATAATGGCTGGCATCAATGAAATTTTAATCATATCTAATGAGCAAACATTACCTTGGTATAGGGAGCTCTTTGGTGATGGTTCCCATATTGGTTTAAAGATTGAATATGCATTACAAGATCAACCAAAAGGTATTGCTGAAGCCTTCATTATAGGTGAAGATTTCATTGGTGATGATAATGTTGTTCTTATCCTTGGTGACAACATATTCTATGGTTATCTTGAGTTCTTAAGAAAGAGTATTAATGAGAATACTGACGCAACTGTATTTGGGTATTATGTAACAGATCCTGAGCGTTACGGTGTTGTAGAGTTTGATAACAATATGAAAGCTGTATCATTAGAAGAGAAACCTAAAGTACCTAAATCTAATTATGCAGTACCGGGGCTTTATATTTACAATTCAGAAGTTGTTGATATTGCTAAAAACATTACTCCTTCCGCTAGAGGTGAATTAGAGATAACTGATGTTAATAAGGTTTATCTTGAAAGAAATAAGCTTAAAGTAAGACCACTGGGTAGAGGAATAGCTTGGTTAGATTCAGGTACACCTGACTCACTTCTAGAAGCGTCAAGCTTCATTGCAGCCGTAGAGAAACGTCAAGGTCTCAAGATCGGTTGTATAGAAGAAGCTGCATATAACAAAGGCTTCATTAATGATGAGCAGATGCAGGAAGTTATTAATAATCTACCTAACTGTTACTACAGAGATTATCTTAAAACAGTTGTTTTGGATAAGAAATAAAGATTCAATAAATGAAAAAAGGGAACCTGCAATAGGTTCCCTTTTGATAAAATCATCCTTTATTTCAATAACATCATCTTTTGGGTAATATTGCTTCTCTCTGTTTCAATCCTATAGAAATATATTCCAGAAGAGACAGATTTATTATTCTTATCTGTGCCATCCCATCTAATTGTGTGATACCCGGAATCAAAGTGGTCATTAGCTAATTGCTTAACTTTCTGTCCTCTGATATTATAAACGCTCAGTTTTACATCTGATTGTTCAGGTAGATAGTATTTAATTGTGGTCTCAGGATTAAATGGATTTGGGTAGTTATTCAAAGTAACCTTTGTAGGTAGTGGAGTATTCTCATAATCCTCAGTATTGAATCCTATAAGACTATTGTATCTAGTCCAACACTCTGAGTTCTTCTTCATTATTCCTGTTATTCGTTTCATCTTATCTTCCACGTTATCCTGTTGTTTACTTGTATCTTCTATCACTTCAAGAAGTTCAATATTGTTTAGGTCCATTGTTGCACATAGTTGATCAAGCTCGGAATCAGGATTATCAATTCTATCTTGAACTATAATTTTTGCACCGTCTTTGTCTCCAACTGCAATTTTACATTTCTTTATATAATCAGATAAAAGTGCTATGTAGTCAGCTTCTTCTGTCACAGTTAAATATGTTGGAGGATTGTCTATAAGGGATTGATAGAATATTACTAACAAATCAAAATCACCTTTTATTATACCGGTAATACTAAAAGCTTTATCCATACATAAGCCCCAATCCTTTTGCTCCTCTACCAGCTGATCTATTAGAATTGCTCTGTAAATGTTCAAAGCTGAATTGTCTTGTACATAAAATCTCCAAATGTTTGATTAGTTGAAATTTTTGAGTCCTACATAAGTACTCACCCAAATTATTACCGTGATCTTGTTGCCCTCGCCCCACACTCCGTTACGGCCTGCCACGGCGAAGTGGAATGAAGACGGGTGCAAGTTCAATCATCATACCTGCACCGCAAAGAAGCGTGGGGCGGGAATGGTGATAGAATCCCAATACTACATCTATTTTATCAAAGACACCTTAACAGAACTTAAAATAGTATTCCCGAAGGTTAGCTTACATAAGTATACTCCGGAAGCTACCTTATTATCTTTACTATCGACTCCGCCCCAAGTAACTGTTTGATCTCTTTGCACTTTACCTGTATTCAAAGTATTAACAAGTTGTCCTTTCACATTATAAATCTGTATTTCAAGTTTATTATACTCTTTATCTGTCTTTACACTGAACTGCACTGATGGATTAAAGGGATTTGGGTATGCTGTAAACTCAACTCCATAAGGTGTAGGAATTGTATCATCCAAGATTGATACTGTAGTATCATACAATGATGCATCTCCAGCATATACATAGGCATGTCCGGCATACTGAGATCCTCTTCCAGGAGCTCCAACTGCTACATCATCACATCCATCATTATTGAAATCACCAATTGCTAATGATGTACCAAACTCTGAGCTGGTGATTATAGGAGCTTCAATCTCATAATCCCGCAGTCCATTGGGCTCATCATTCCCAAAGAAGAAATAGACCTTTCCCTGATCTAAACTCCAGCAAGGACTACCAATCACTAAATCTGAGTACCCATCATTATTCAAATCCCCATGTGCAATTCCATTCTCATATTGCCCATAGTTGGATAAGTGAATATCAGGGACTACATTGTTCTGATTTCCACCCAACCAAACTCCCGGACATGTACCGACATATTTTTTAGCTCCAATAAAATCATCAACACTATCTCCATTTATATCCCCGCAAGCAACTCCACCCGGTAGAAAGTTAGTACCTTGAAAAACAATGTTCGTTAAAATTGTATCAACAACAGTAGCCCCATAGATAATTGAGTTTTTAGTCAACAGGTCTTCAGCATCAAAATAACCAATAATAAAATCATCAAACTCATCACTATTAATATCCCCAATCTCTCGTATTGCACTTCCACTAATGACATCTCCATTACGATACGGTCCGGTATCTTTCCAGAACTCTACATAGGGTTCCTCTTCATCACCATATATAATATAGAAATGAGAAAAGGGATTTACGTGACTCATACCTAGAAGAACATATCCTGCATCAGAACAACCATCTCCATTAACATCACCTAAAGGATAAAGTGAAAAAATGTCCCATATCTCATCATCCCCGGTTCCTCGCATGATATCATAACTAAAATCAGGGATTGTATCACAATTTACACCTCCATAGTAAATGTCGATAACAGCTTTTATATCATAATTGGATACATAGTGATAAAGCCCAAGATCATCATAGCCATCCCCATTCACATCTCCAAAGTTGTGTAAAGAAACCCCTGTGTAACTAGCATAAGCCCCTGTAATTGTTAGATTAGGGGTTGTTGAAAAATTCCCCCCCCATAATAGAAATAAATCTTACCGAGTAAAGATGGGGTTTCACCTGGTTCATAAGACCTTGAACCAACTACCAAGTCATCAATACCATCACCATTAAAATCCATTGAGGTCATTGAGGAACCATACTCAGAGTCCGGATGCTCTCCTTGGCTCTCCCAGATTAGTTCCATTGAATTCTCTGCAAAGAGTGTGGTAATCGCTATTAAAAGAATTAAGTGCATTAAAAAAGAGTGTTTTCTACCTATTTTCATATCATCCTCCGCTGGAGTTCTAACTACATATCTATTAATTACGATTGAATATTAAAACATTGACTAATACTGGCAAGTTCTTTATTTCCTCGCCCCACATTCGCAGCAATACTGCTCACTGCGGAGCAAGTAGACTACATCTATTTTATCAATGAAACCTTAACAGAACTTAGAATTGTATTACTCGAAGTTAACTTACAGAGATAAATCCCGGAAGATACATTCTTACCCTTACTATCGACTCCATCCCAAGTAACTGTTTGCTCCTTTTGAGTTTTACTTGCATTAAGTATATTTACAAGTTGTCCTTTCACATTATAAATCTGAATTTCAAGTTTATTATACTCTTTATCTGTCTTTACACTGAACTGCACTGATGGATTAAAGGGATTTGGGTATGCTGTAAACTCAACTCCATAAGGTGCAGGGATTGTATCATCCGAGATTGATACTGTAGTATCATACAATGATGCATCGCCGGCATATACATAGGCATGTCCAGCATAATTTGTACCTGTGCCGGGAGCCCCAACTGCTGTATCATCATATCCATCACTATTAAAATCACCAATTGCAACGGAAGTCCCAAATTCAGAATGGTTTATGATAGGGGCTTCAATTTCATAATCCCGCAGTCCATTGGGGTCTTCATGCCCAAAGAAGAAATAGACCTTTCCCTGATCTAAACTCCAGCAAGGACTACCAATCACTAAATCTGAATAACCATCTCCATTCAAATCACCATGTGCTATTCCATTGTTATATTGCCCATAATTTGATAAGTGAATATCAGGTACTACATTGCTTTGATTCCCACCCAGCCATATTCCCGGGCATGTACCGGCATATTTTTTAGCTCCAATGAAATCATCAACACTATCTCCATTTATATCCCCGCAAGCAACTCCACCCGGTAGAAAGTTAGTGCCTTGAAAAACAATGTTCGTTAAAATTGTATCAACAACAGTAGCCCCATAGATAATTGAGTTTTTAGTCAACAGGTCTTCAGCATCAAAATAACCAATAATAAAATCATCAAACTCATCACTATTAATATCCCCAATCTCTCGTATTGCACTTCCACTAATGACATCTCCATTACGATACGGTCCGGTATCTTTCCAGAACTCTACATAGGGTTCCTCTTCATCACCATATATAATATAGAAATGAGAAAAGGGATTTACGTGACTCATACCTAGAAGAACATATCCTGCATCAGAACAACCATCTCCATTAACATCACCTAAAGGATAAAGTGAAAAAATGTCTTCAATCTCATCATCCCCGGTTCCTCGCATGATATCATAACTAAAATCAGGGATTGTATCACAGTTTACTCCTCCATAATAGATATCAATAACAGCTTTTATCTCATAGATTGGGTCTCGACGATATAACCCAAGATCATCAAAACCATCCCCATTAACATCTCCAAAGTTGTGTAAAGAAACCCCTGTGTAACTAGCATAAGACCCTGTAATTGTTAGATTAGGGGTTGTTGAAAAATTACCCCCCCCATAATAGAAATAAATCTTACCGAGTAAAGATGGGGTTTCACCTGGTTCATAAGACCTTGAACCAACTACCAAGTCATCAATACCATCACCATTAAAATCCATAGATGTCATGGAGGAGCCATATTCAGAGTCGGGATGTTCTCCTTGGCTCTCCCAGATGAGTTCCATTGAATTCTGGGCAAAGAGAGTGTTAACCGCTAATAAAGTGATAAGTAGCATTAAAAAAGTGTGTCTTATACCAATTTTCATATCATCCTCCGTTGGAGTTCTAACTACATATTTATTAATTATGATCGAATATTAAAACATTAACTCAATTTGGCAAGATATTTTTAAATACGTCACCACACTCTTCGTTTGGTATACCCTTTGTACATTGCCATATATGCAAAAAGGGAACCTGCAATAGGTTCCCTTTTAGAAATTGTCATCGCTAACTTTGTTTATAAAAGTCAACAGCGGCTGAAGATGGCGGCGATCTACTCTCCCACATCGTTGCCAATGCAGTACCATCGACGCTGGTGAGCTTAACTGCTGTGTTCGGAATGGGTACAGGTGTATCATCACCGCAATTGCCACCATCTTCAGCCGCTGCTATGCGACTATATTGTCTGGGATAGAGTATATAAAGTTTCAGTAAATGCGATCGATTTATTAGTATCACTCGGCTGAATACATTGCTGTACGTACACCTGTGACCTATCACGTTGTAGTCTCCAACGAATCTCATGGGAGATCTTATCTTGAGGTTGGCTTCCCGCTTAGATGCTTTCAGCGGTTATCCATTCCGAACTTAGCTACTCGGCAATGCAGCTGGCGCCACAACCGATACACCAGAGGTTCGTCCACACCGGTCCTTTCGTACTAAATGCAGATCCTCGCAAATCTCCTACGCCCACGAAGGATAGGGACCGAACTGTCTCACGACGTTCTGAACCCAGCTCGCGTAACTCTTTAATTGGCGAACAGCCAAACCCTTGGGACCTTCTTCAGCCCCAGGATGAGTTGAGCCGACATCGAGGTGCCAAACACCGCCGTCGATATGAACTCTTGGGCGGTATCAGCCTGTTATCCCCGGAGTACCTTTTATCCTTTGAGCAACGGCCCTTCCATTCAGAACCGCCGGATCACTAAGACCTAGTTTCCTACCTGCTCGACCCGTCAGTCTCGCAGTCAAGCTCCCTTATGCCTTTATGCTCTTCGATTGATTACCAACCAACCTGAGGGAACCTTGGTAAGCCTCCGTTACTGTTTTGGAGGCGACCGCCCCAGTCAAACTGCCCACCTGACAATGTCCGCGTAAACGCGTTAGTAATGCAATAATATAAGGGTGGTATTTCAACAGTGGCTCCACACAAACTAGCGTCCATGCTTCATAGCCTCCCACCTATCCTACACATATAGTACCGAATTACAATATCAAGCTACAGTAAAGGTTCACGGGGTCTTTCCGTCCTTTCGCGGGGAAGCGGTATCTTCACCGCTACTACAATTTCACCGAGTTCCTGGTTGAGACAGCGCCCAAGTCGTTACACCATTCGTGCAGGTCGGAACTTACCCGACAAGGAATTTCGCTACCTTAGGACCGTTATAGTTACGGCCGCCGTTTACCGGGGCTTCATTTCAGAGCTTCGCCTTTAACAGCTAACCCCTCCATTTAACCTTCCGGCACCGGGCAGGTGTCAGTCTATATACTTTGTCTTTCAACTTCGCATAGACCTGTGTTTTTGATAAACAGTCGCTTGGGCCTCTTCACTGCGACCCCCAATCGCCACATGAGTTAACATGCTACAATCAAGGGCACCCCTTCTCCCGAAGTTACGGGGTAATTTTGCCTAGTTCCTTAACCAGAATTCTCTCGAACACCTGAGGATACTCTCCTCGCCCACCTGTGTCGGTTTAGGTACGGTCTCATACAAATTAAGCTTAGAAGCTATTTCTTGGCAACGTTATACACGCACTTTGCGGGATGACTCCCTCGTCCTACACCTCGGAGTATGTGAGATACGGATTTGCCTGTATCTCCTCCTACATGCATTCAACAGCTCGTCCAGCAGCTGTCTGCGCTTCACCATTGCGTCACTCCATCGCATCTGTAAAAGGTTCAGGAATATTAACCTGATTCCCATCAGCTTCGCCTTCCGGCTACACCTTAGGGGCCGACTTACCCTGAGAAGTTTAGCTTTACTCAGGAAACCTTGGGCTTACGGTGTGCAGGTTTCTCGCCTGCATTATCGCTACTCATGCCAACATAGTCTCTTGTATACGCTCCAGTACACCTCGCGGTGAGCCTTCAACGCTGAATACAATGCTCTTCTACCACACTTATTAGTGTCCGTGGCTTCGGTTTGATACTTAGTCCCGATCATCTTCGGTGCATGATCACTCGACCAGTGAGCTATTACGCACTCTTTGAATGATGGCTGCTTCTAAGCCAACATCCTGGCTGTCTATGCAATTAAACATCCTTTAGCACTTAGTATCAAATTGGGGACCTTAGCCGGCGGTCCGGGTTCTTTCCCTCTCGTCCGTGAAGCTTATCCCTCACGGGCTGACTCCCGAAAAACAATTAACGGCATTCGGAGTTTGATTGGGTTCAGTAAGCTGGTGTGCCCCCTAGCCCATTCAGTGCTCTACCTCCGTCAATCTATTTCGAGGCTATACCTAAATATATTTCGAAGAGAACCAGCTATCTCCAGGTTTGTTTGGCCTTTCACCCCTATCCACAGCTCATCCACCGACTTTTCAACGTCGGTTGGTGCGGTCCTCCATTCAGTGTTACCTGAACTTCAACCTGGCCATGGATAGATCACCTGGTTTCGGGTCTAATCCAATAAACTAAACGCGCTATTAACACTCGCTTTCGCTTCGGATGCGTAGCTGTACTACTTAACCTTGCTTATTAGATTAACTCGTTGGCTCATTATGCAAAAGGCACGCCATCACACCTTATAGATGCTCTGACAGCTTGTAAGCACACGGTTTCAGGTTCTATTTCACTCCCCTCCCGGGGTGCTTTTCACCTTTCCCTCACGGTACTGTTTCACTATCGGTCACTGGATGTATTTAGCCTTACGAGATGGTCCTCGCAGATTCAATCAGAATTTCTCGTGTTCCGACCTACTCGGGAGCTCACTAACTTAACACCACAATTTCGACTACGGGACTTTCACCCTCTACGGTCAGGCTTTCCAGACCTGGTTCGTCTATCATGATATCGCGTATGTTGTGGTCCCACTACCCCGGATTGCTCCGGTTTAGGCTATTCCCCGTTCGCTCGCCGCTACTATGGGAATCGTTATTACTTTCTCTTCCTGAGGTTACTTAGATGTTTCAGTTCACCTCGTTAGCCTCCCTAAAAGGGATGATAACACATTAATGCTATCGGGTTGCCCCATTCGGAAATCCCCGGATCTAAGCTCGCTTACAGCTCCCCGAGGCTTTTCGCAGTTAGCCACGTCCTTCATCGCCATCCAGTGCCAAGGCATCCACCATGTGCCCTTAATTATTCACCGAATATCCTCTATACACTCTATCCCACGTATTTCACTATTTAAGATCAAAAAAAATATGGTGGAGGTTAACGGGATCGAACCGTTGACCGCCTGCTTGCAAAGCAGGTGCTCTCCCAGCTGAGCTAAACCCCCAAAGCTGGTGGGCCTGGGCTGACTTGAACAGCCGACCTCACGCTTATCAGGCGTGCGCTCTAACCAACTGAGCTACAAGCCCACTATATTTTGCTTCAAAATTTATAAAAGTGAGTGAACAACTTACCAAACGTTTAATTATTGCAATGGAATCTGATTAAAAGATTCATCGCATTATACACCTTTAAAAGGAGGTGATCCAGCCACACCTTCCGGTACGGCTACCTTGTTACGACTTAGTCCTCCTCGCTAACCACACCTTCGAAAGCTGCCCCCCTTACGGGTTAGCTCACCTTCTTCGGGTGCAATCAACTCGGCTGACTTGACGGGCGGTGTGTACAAGGCCCGGGAACGTATTCACCGCGTTATGCTGACACGCGATTACTAGCGATTCCGGCTTCATGGAGTCGAGTTGCAGACTCCAATCCGAACTTAGACCGACTTTTTGTGATTAGCTTAATATTGCTATCTCGCAACACATTGTATCGGCCATTGTAGCACGTGTGTAGCCCTGGATGTAAGGACCATGATGACTTGACGTCGTCCCCACCTTCCTCTCCGTTATTACCGAAGCAGTCTCCTTAGAGTCCCCAACTAAATGATGGCAACTAAGGATAGGGGTTGCGCTCGTTGCGGGACTTAACCCAACATCTCACGACACGAGCTGACGACAGCCATGCAGCACCTGTCACTGAATTCCCCGAAGGGCACTCCCGCATCTCTGCAGGATTCTCAGGATGTCAAACCCAGGTAAGGTTCTTCGCGTTGCATCGAATTAAACCACATGCTCCACCGCTTGTGCGGGCCCCCGTCAATTCCTTTGAGTTTCAACCTTGCGATCGTACTCCCCAGGCGAAACACTTAACGCGTTAGCTACGGCACCGAAGAAGTATCTCCCCGACACCTAGTGTTTATCGTTTACTGTGTGGACTACCAGGGTATCTAATCCTGTTTGATACCCACACCTTCGCAGTTTAGCGTCAGTTATGGCCAAGAGAACTGCCTTCGCCTTTGGTGTTCTTCCCGATATCTGCGCATTCCACCGCTACACCGGGAATTCCGTCCTCCCATACCTAACTCTAGACTGACAGTATCAAATGCCATACAACGGTTGAGCCGCTGCCTTTAACATCTGACTTATCAGTCCGCCTACCTGCCCTTTACGCCTAGTGATTCCGGACAACGCTTGCCACCCCCGTATTACCGCGGCTGCTGGCACGGAGTTAGCCGTGGCTTATTCCAATACTAATATCTCGTGTGATACATTATTCACATATCACCCACTGCTCACATTGAAAAGAACTTTACGCCCCGAAGGGTGTCATCGTTCACGCGGCGTCGCACTATCAGGGTTTCCCCCATTGTAGACGATTCTCGACTGCTGCCTCCCGTAGGAGTCTGGGCCGTATCTCAATCCCAGTGTGGGCGGCCACCCGTTAAGGCCGCCTACCTATCATCGCCATGGTGGGCCATTACCCCACCATCTAGCTAATAGGACGCAGACTTATCTCTAAGCGAGAGCTTATAAATAGAGGCCCCCTTTAATCCGAAGATCACATCCGGTATTAGCCCAGGTTTCCCTGGGTTGTCCCAAACTTAAAGGTAAATTATCTACGTGTTACTCACCCGTTCGCCACTGTAATAACAATCCGAAGATTGCGTTCTCGTTCGACTTGCATGCCTAATCCACGCCGCCAGCGTTCGTCCTGAGCCAGGATCAAACTCTCCATTATCATAATTGACTTGTTGGCTTATTATTCACTCACTATTTCTGACTTCTTAAAGATCGCCACCCACATCCCTTCCGCGTTCCCGCTTCCGTTCAACAAGTGTTTGGACAACCTATTGAGACCTGATAATGCGTCAACATAAAAAGTGCTTTTTTATTTTTACTAAGGACACTTTAGTATTATAAATTACCATTTTTAAAGTATATATTAAATCGCAATTAATTTCAAGCACTGCTAAGTTTATGTTAATCCAAAAGCCATTTTTCGTTTCTTTTCTCATTTTTTACAGTTTTTGAACAGGGACTTTCAGGGACAGATAGAGACTCACAGAATGAACCATACAGGATGGACTATATATCAGCATACCTTCTCCGTTTAATTGCTCCAATTCAATACTCGGGAATTGTTCCGGATTCAAGCGGGAATCAAAAGCGACTCACTCGGGCAAAGCCCCGAGTGAGTCCCGAGAGATTCCCGGGAGAGTCCCGTGTGTTTCCCGTGAATTGAAAGGGTGCGAAGAAGGAGGTAACAAAGCCAAGAACTAAAGATTTGGATTGACAAATAATGTAATAATTACTTTATATAGGCAAAAACTATGGGGTTTAATATGAAGATAGCTATTAGAAGTATATCGCTGATATTATTGATTGGGTTATTAATGGTAGTAGGATGTAAAGATTCGACTACTTCCCCTTCATCTAATATTGCAACACCACTTACACTAGATGCTTCTGAGATCGAGGAATCAAGTTTCATTGCAAACTGGACAGCAATCTATAATGCTGATATGTACATTCTTGATGTTTCAACAAGCATAGAGTTTGATAATTATGTGGAAGGATATAATCATCGAAATGTCTTTGGAACAGCATGTATTGTCGATGGGCTTGATAGCGATACCAGATATTATTATAGAGTACGAGCAACAGGTGAAGAAGGCACAAGCGGTTATTCTGAAGTAGTATCAGTGCAGACATTGTTCGTTGATTATTTCTATGCTCATTTCTATAACCAGATGTACACAGATATTGAAGTAACCCTTACCGGTTATGGCACGCAAACTGTTGCCCCAATGCAGACAACAAGCTTTGAGCTCTTAAAATCAGATGGATCCTACTTTTATAGGGGTACAACATCAGGGCATACCAACCAAGGAGATGTAGTTGGTTTAGTCCTTGAAGGTTATGATACTATTAATATGGTAGGTTCAGAGAACACTATTGATTTTTACTATAATGACTCATTCTTTTTCTTGATGATGAAGAATATTGGTTCCGTGGAGCTTGGCCCTCTTTATGTAAACTATCAACAATCTGCACAAACTATGGATCAGGTTGTAATCCCGAATGATTCAGTTACTTATAACATTGGCTATTATGAAGCATATAATAACACCATGGTAGCTGCCTATTGGTTAAACCAGTCTTACTATTCTTATTGGCAACACGGACAAAACTTTACCCTCCCTTGGGCAGATAATCAGTCAGTTACTTTGATAAATAACTCAAAGAAGATGCTATCATTTGAGAACAGTACTCGTAAGTCGGAGATACGGGAAGGTACGACCAGAAAAGCTATGCAGAAAGCTGAATAGATAGTTATTTAATCTTTAGGGCACTTAATTGTGCCCTATTTTCTTGACACATTGCAGGTTTGTAAAAATTGCTAACTCATTGAAACTATTTACAAAGAGGAATTAATGGAAGAAAAGAAAGTTATATATTCTATGTCAGGTATCGGCAAGGTTGTCGATGGCAGAAAGCAGATACTAAAAGACATATATTTGGGCTATTATTATGGTGCCAAGATTGGTGTTGTTGGTCTAAATGGATCAGGTAAGAGTACGCTACTGAAGATTATGGCAGGTCTTGATGATGATTATCTTGGTGAAGTTGCTATGGCTAAAGGCTATACAATCGGGTACCTTGAGCAAGACCCACAGCTTGACCCGGAAAAAACTGTACTTGAGATTGTACAGGAAGGCGCAGCTGAGACTGTTGCTTTACTTGAAAGATTCGATGAAATCAATATGAAGTTTGCAGAAGAGATGACCGATGATGAGATGAATAAACTCTTAGAAGAGCAAGGTAAACTACAAGATAAGCTTGATGCTTGTAATGCTTGGGATCTTGACAGTCGTTTAGATCAGGCGATGGAAGCGTTGAGATGCCCACCATCAGACCTTAAAGTTGGTGTAATCTCCGGTGGTGAGAAACGTCGTGTTGCTTTATGTCGTTTACTTCTTCAGGAACCGGACATTCTGCTTCTTGATGAGCCTACCAACCATCTTGATGCAGAGACTATTCTTTGGCTTGAGCATCATCTGCACCAGTATAAAGGCACTGTTATTGCTATCACACATGATAGATACTTCCTTGATAATGTTGCCGGTTGGATACTTGAGCTCGACCGTGGAGAAGGTATTCCTTATGAAGGTAATTACTCATCATGGCTAGAGCAAAAGCAGAGGCGTTTAGCACAAGAAGCACGTGGTGAAACTAAGCGTCAGAAAGCACTTGCCGAGGAGTTGGAGTGGATTCGTAGTAGTCCGAAAGCCCGTCATGCTAAGAGCAAAGCCAGGATTGCTAATTATGAGAAGATGGCTGAGAAAGAGTATAAGAAAGAGAATAGAACTGACCAAATCTTTATCCCAAAAGGACCTAAGCTTGGTCGTAATGTTATAAAAGCTGAAGGTGTTTCCAAAGGTTTCGATGAGAAGTTGCTTTATGAGAACCTTGAATTTGACCTTCCTGCCGGTGGCATCATTGGAGTTATCGGTGCTAATGGCGCAGGTAAAACCACACTTTTCAACATGATTACTAAGAAGATTGAAGCTGATAGCGGTACTTTCACTATTGGTGAGACCGTTAAATTGTCATATGTAGATCAAAGTCGTTTCACTGAAACAGATAAGACTATCCTTGATGTTGTTGGTGAAGGTAGAGATGTACTTGTTGCCGGAGATCAAGAGATAAACGTTAGAGAATATCTAAGTAAGTTTAACTTTAGTAGTAGCGAACATTCAAAGCCTATCAACGTTCTTAGTGGTGGAGAGAAAAATAGAGCTTATCTTGCTCTCACGCTTCAACAAGGCGGGAATGTACTGCTTTTGGATGAGCCGACAAATGACCTTGATGTCTATACTATCAGAGCATTAGAGAATGCTATTATGGACTTTGCCGGTTGTGCAGTTGTTATTAGCCATGACAGATATTTCCTTGATCGTATCTGTACACATATCCTCGCCTTCGAGGGTGACAGTAAGGTTAAGTGGTTTGATGGTAACTTCAGTGAGTATGAAGAGAATAAACTCATGCGTCTTGGGGAGAAAGCTCTTGTCCCTAAGCGTATTACTTATAGGAAACTTACGAGAGTGTAGAGACATATTGTAAAGAGGGTGCTGATCAGCACCCCCTTTTTTGTTTTTAGTAAACAATACGAGTCATTACGATTTAGTTGTTTTCAATATTAAAGGATTGCGAGTATTCACTATTATTACCTGCTGCATCATACGCAGTACCTTTGAAACTATAGTTTCCGTTAGGGTATTGAGTAGAATCAAACTCAATCAGATACTGATCATCGGTACCGGTAGTAGCAGTACCAATTAACTCCCAGTTATCGGGACCATTCTCAATGTGGAAATCAACATGGTCAATGCCAACATTGTCAACAGCCCACATACCCAATTGGATTGTTCCTGTTAGAGGATTCATGTAAGGTACAGTATATAAAGGATCAACAGTCGGATTCTCTGTATCTTGTACTCCGGAAGTAGTGAAACTCCAGACAGGTCCTGAAGCAGCACTTACACCATTACTGGCTTCAATCTGCCAATAGTATTGTGTACCTTGTGCAAGATTTTGGACATAGTATCTATCGTCAGTGTAACCATCAACTTGCATTACAAGGGACTGAGCATCTTGTCCGAAATAAACATTGTAGGTTACAGTACCCATTCCCATTTCAGAATGTTCCCAAATCAAGCCGGCAAAGTTATCATTTATTACAGCTCCATCAAGCGGAGAGATATAGGATGGTGCTTCCAGACTACTATTGGAAGTCGTAAAACTCCAGACGGGGCTTTCGACAGTATATTCTCCATCAGTAGCTTCCACTTTCCACCAGTAAGTTCTGTCTTGTACAACACTAATTTGTGCATTACATTCAGTAAGATTATCGTGATATTCTGTATTATCAACAAAACCTTCATAATCACTATATGTTACCTTGTAAGTCAAAGCATCACCATCAATATCTGAGCAAACCCAGCTAAGATTTACACCATCATTATAATCAATATCTGTTGCGCCATTTGCAGGAGTAGGGCTTGCCGGTGTTTCCGGAGGTCTGTTGCCTTCCGGTTCCTCTCCTTCAACATGAATGTTGATAGTAATCTCTACGCAGACATCTTCCTCGACACTGCATTCTGTTGTTGTCTCTCCTACCCAATTTTCATCATCAAGAAATGCTTCGATTCTGAGTCTGAAATAGAGTGAAGGTGCTATTTCAAGATTGCCCTGGGCGTACCAGTTAACTGTACCATCTGCTTGCACAAAGTGAACATCTTTGTAGTAATCTTCAAAGTCATTACTCATAACAAATACTCTTGCATCAAACTCAGAAGGCAAATCTGCTTTCGTTGCATTGTTGAGTTTAATATTCAAGCTACCGGATTTAACGATCATAGTAGAATCATGACACGACATAAGAACAAATGCGATCACAAGTATAAAAAGTATCTTTTTCATGCTTCCCCCTAAAAGTTCCTTGTTACTACAAATTTGAAGGTCAAATCACGTTCTTTTGCGGAAGCATTATCATTATATTCCGACATAATTGGAACCTGCATAACCATGGCAAAATCAAACAACCAGCGACTATAGATAACACTTGGAACAAAGTCTGATAGTTGCATATCCTGATAATTTGGGATGCCTGTCTCTTTATACCCGGGTGCTCCATTATCAAAGGAGTGCTTGATATCGGTCTCACCATCTTGAATATTAGTATATGATAAAACAAATGAGAGATAAAGATTCCTGAATGTCTCGAGCATATAAGTACCCTTAACATTGAAAGTTGCACCGTTTGTTACTTCATAATCCAGAGTTTCTACGATATTCTTAGCTTCTGCAGGTACAGATTGTACTTTTTTCTTACTCATACCTGGCTTGAAATAGGAAGTACTAAGCACCATAGCAGCATTCTTAGTTTTATGAAGAATAGCAAAAGATGCATTAATTTTGAAATCAGTCGAACCTGTTCCGAGTGGTACTACATAGCCATCAACTACATTCACATCATCACCGGTAGGAAGCTTTACATCTATTCCAAAATCTGTTTTGAACTGACCAAACCTCTTCATATAGCTAAGTTCAGCAGATACATCCCCCACTCCATTTGAGCTTTTTGTTGCATCCATATATACTACTGTTCTTTCGTAGATATATGGAATTTTGCAATTTAATCCAAAGTTCTTGTAATGATATCCAATCGGCAAAGTCACAGCTTTGGTTGCACCAGAAACAGTGAACTCCATCGCTGAAGCAATTGGTTTTGATTGTGTTGATTGGTCGGTGTTGTTAGTTAAATCACCTGTTTGGACATCCTCTCCTGTAATCTCGTCCAAAAGGTTTGGATTTGTTGCAGTCAGCTCAGCATTCCTAAGTGCTGCACTCATGCCTTCAGGCATAATCGTAATGTACATATTCTCAGCATTTAACCCTAATGCCACTAATAAAAGTAAAGAGAATATGCCCCATTTGATTTTCATATTCATAGCTACCTCACATAAATATTTGAGTGTATCAAATAGAGCAGTGCATGATAAAGTCAATAGTTTTCTTGTTAATATTATCTAAATAAATAGTACATTTTGCCCTTGTTAGTTTATGAATCTGTTTCATTTCCGCTTTCTTGTGCAAGCTTTTGCGATATTGCAAACTTTCATTAAACTCTTTAACAAAACGCAGTCATCCCACTGTTTTCCCACTGTGCACGCACTGTGCACCCAGTGAAACAGTGGGTTGGCAGTGCCTTCACAGTGCGTACACAGTGCAGACACAGTGGGTTGATGCATAGAGCAGTAAAGGAGAGTAAAAAGAGCAGGGAATGTAGCTAAGTGATTGCAAATGGCACTGTGTATGTCCATTTCGGACTTGCGTTGCAGCGATAGCGTGACGCGAGAACGAAATCAGGGACATGCGACTTCGGAGTGCATTTTAGGAAGTCCGTTGCCTTATCAGGCTGACAAACTCCCTGAAATGCGGTAAGTTATTGCAAATGGCACTGTGTATGTCACCCTGAGCGTTGTGAACAAAATGTAATGAAGTGACGAAGTCGAACGGGTCGCTCGGGTGGCTTTAGGGGATTTGTGATAATGTATTGACTTATCTTCTGAATGTTTTCCTCGGAAAAGTACTGCTCTTCAGTTGGGAAACTAAAGTTATCGGAGAGATCCCTCTGCTCATTCGTATCCTCACTCGATCGGGATGACAAGCATGGTTATCGGATTTGCAGAAGCAAATCCCTCAACATGTCACCCTGAATGGAATTAGCGAGTCACATTCTATTGCGACTCACTTCTTCCTTCGGATAGCAAGACAGGGAGTTCATTGCATTATCAGGCCGACAAACTCCCTGAATTTCAGTAAATCATTGTAAGTTACATTAATATCTAATCCATTTAATAGCTTCTTTAAGAGATGGTTTTTTACCATACATAAGAATCCCAACTCTATATATCTTGGCTACAACCCAAAGCAGTCCATAGATAGAGAGTCCGGTTGTGAAGATAGAAATGATTGCAGCGGATGGGAGAACCGGGTCCATTGCAGCAATACGTGCAAACATAACTACCGGAGTAAACAATGGGATTAAGGATAACCACATTGCAGGGACAGTATCCGGATTCTTAGCTACAGCAAACATAATGAAGAAACTAAGAATATTCAACATAATAACAGGAGTAAGGAACTGTTGTCCTTCGTCTTCGGTATTGACCATAGCTCCAATTGCAGCGAAGATAGCACCATATATGAGATACCCAAAAAGGAAGAAAAGAATGAAGTAGCCAAATACAACAGGTGTAAAACTAAGATTTCTAATTATATCTAAGAGCTTGGGAGCTTCTACTCCTGCTTTGATTAATATATCATCACCATATAGAGTGAAGATATAGAGAAAACCGGCAATCACTACTAACTGCGTGATACCAACAAGGCAGATACCGATTAGCTTACCCATCATAAGCTCAATAGGTCTGATAGATGAGATAATGGTTTCTGTAATTCTTTGACTCTTCTCTTCGATAACGCTTCTTGTGACAGTCTGTCCGTAAGACATAATGAAAATAAATAGGAAGTAACAGAGTATGTAAGTAAGTAGGAAGTTCGAGACACTGTCTTTACCAACTTCGCCCTTATCAGTAACCTGGATACTCTCAAGTTGTACATTGACTAAACCCATTTCATTCCTAATTTCTTTAGCAGGGAAGCCTAAAGCTTCAAGTCTCTTATTGCCCACAAGCCAGTTGAAAGTACGATTAAAAGAGGAAAGACCGTCCATATCAGAGACATTACGTCCCATATAGGTAACTTTTTCAGTTTCAACAATGTCCTTCGGGATAATAAAGAACGCATCAATCTCTTTACTCCTGACTTTCTTAGTGAGTTCCTCCCTAGCTTTAGTTACCGAGATCTCTGCTAAATCATACTTTTGCCATCTGTATTTTGGACTACCATCTTTAAGTGTTTTGTTCTGAATCATTGTGAACTCATCATAGATAAAACCTGATTCATCTACGATTACGTAATCTTGACCTTTTGGCTGTAGAAGATTACCAAAAATAAAAACACCTCCAAAGATTAATACAAAGAAAACAGGCAGAAACAGGGTTCCAATAATAAAGCCTTTAGTCTTAACTCTGGTAAGATATTCACGTTTAATTACAGGTAGAGTTTTGATATTCATGATTTATCCTCCCCTTTCACAGACTTGATAAATATGTCATGTAATGATGGTTCCATTATCTCAAAACGACTAATTGAGATTTTGTCTACTATCTCTTTCAATAAGTCCTGTGGGTTAGTTTCAGCTTTAAGATCAACTTCAACATAGTTCCCAAAATCATTATAACTTTTTATGCCTTCAAAGCTTTTTAGAAAGCTATTATCACCGGTATATGATATCTGAACACACTTACGCCCAAACTGTTTCTTCACTTCCGGTACAGGACCATCTAGTATCTTCTTACCCTTATTGATGAGCATAATCTCATCACAAAGTTTTTCGGCACTTTCCATTTGATGAGTTGAGAAAATTATTGTGGTGCCACGTTCTTTCTCTTCCATGATAATATCTTTAATCAATTGGGTGTTAATTGGATCAAGTCCGAGAAAAGGTTCATCAAGTATCAGGATATCAGGTTGTGGCATAACTGTAGCTATAAACTGAAGCTTCTGTTGCATACCTTTTGAGAGTTCCTCAACCTTTGATTTCTTCCATTTAGTAAGATCCAGTTTCTCAAGCCACTTATCTATTTCTGACTGAGCACTCTTCCCTTTCATCTCTTTAAGCTCTGCTAAAAATTTAAGCACATCATTAACCTTCATCTTTCTATAGATACCACGCTCTTCTGGTAAGTAACCTATTTTACTGTTTATTCTCTTGAGATTCTTTTCACCAAGAACTTCAATCTCACCTGAATCAGGAATAATGATGTTCATAATCATTCTAATTGTAGTAGTTTTCCCGGCACCATTGGGCCCTAAGATACCGTAAACTTTCCCCTTCTCAATCTGGAAAGATATGTTGTCAACTGCAACAGTCTTATCAAACCGTTTTGAGATATTTTCAACTCTGAGAATACTCATATATACCCCTCTTTTCACATGTTTTTCAATTTCTATAACCTATTTAGATAAATGCAAGTTTTTTCTAATTCACAACTTAGTTTAACTCATTGCTAAATAAAGCATGGCTTGGATAAAAGTCAAAACTATAATGGATAATATTCCTATTATACCAGTCAAAATCTATTTTTCTTCACGAGCAAAATCCCAAGCATTGTGACTTCAATTTATCTTCTGTCCATGCTTTCTTCTTTCCTTACAGAAGTGGCATACTTTTCCACGGGTTGACCACGGGTAAACCACGGGTTGACCACGGCTTCCGGCGTTTGGGCGTGGATTGCCCGTGGTTGAGCCGTGGTTATCTAACTCTTTGGAGTAAATCAACGAACCGGGATTATTCTAAATAACTAAGCTAATTTAAACCAAAAATCAGAAGAGCTTTTCCCTGATATGTGAACTTTCACTTACTATTGCATTTACAAGTAAAAAAGAAACGACTTGACTATTTTTGGAAAAATGTCAAATTTTGTTCAAAACATCAGGGGAGTTTTTTAGACGTGAAAGCAAATATATTAGTTGTTGAAGATGATTTAATACTTTCAAGACAGTTAAAAAAGGTTCTTTTAAAGAACAACTACGAAGTAGAATGTGCATTTAACAGTGTCGATTTCTTTAAAATATATAATAGTTTCAAACCGGACGTAATTCTGATGGATATCTTCTTAGAAGAAAGCCCACTTGATGGTTTGGAAATATTGGAAAACTTATACGAAAGAGATGAAGAGAAACCGAAAATAATTGTCCTCTCATCCATGAGCAATAAAGAGCAAGTAAATAGAGTTAGAAATCTTGGTATTTTCAATTATGTTGAGAAGGGAGTAAATTTTAAACTTCACCAACTTCTCCTGAGCATTGACAATGCAGTAACTCTTAAGCATCAAGAAGAAAAGGCGTATAAGCTTCAGCTTGAGAATCGAAGTCTGAAATCAAAATATGATCCTAATGCTTACTTTGTAGGTGATTGTTCTGCGATTAAAAAACTTAGAGAAGATATTAAACGATATGCCAGAGCAGACGAAGATGTTATACTTGTAGGTGAGACAGGAACCGGTAAAGAGATTGCTGCTCAGTTCTACAGCAGATATTCCCCTCGAACTGGAAATGCTTTTGAAGTAATGAATTCAAGTGCAATACCTGACACTCTCATTGAATCAGAACTATTTGGGTATGAAAAGGGAGCATTTACCGGAGCGGATTCATATAAACCTGGAATCTTTGAAAAAGCCAATGGCGGTATACTTTTCCTTGATGAGGTTGCTACTTTAAATCCCCTTGCACAAACAAAACTATTAAGAGCAATAGAATATAGAAAGATTCAAGTTATCGGTGGTGGCGAGAAAGAGGTAGACACAAGATTAGTCATGGCAACTAATGATGACTTACTAGAACTAGTATCTAAAGGAAAGTTTAGGAAAGACCTTTTTTACCGAGTTGAAGCAAACATTCTTACTCTTCCTCCACTACGAGAACGTGAATCAGATATTGTCCTCCTTATGGATACATTCTTTGAAACTCATTCTCCTAAGTATTCATCCCATGTTGTCGATAACCAGATGGATATCCTTCCTGAACTTTTGACATATACCTGGGATGGTAATATTAGAGAGTTATTTAATTTCTGTAAACATATTATGATTCGCGAGAAAAGAATCTCAAATAGTACAATAATAGAGTATCTGAATAGAAAGAAAGAAAGCTACAAGAAGTATCCTAAGAATAGTACGCATCAATATTTTCATGAGACTAACTTCAGACGTGCTATAGAAACTTTTGAAACTGATTTCATTAAAAATATTCTTAACAAGACTAACTGGAATGTTGTTAAAGCAGCAGAACTTATGGAGTTAGATTACTCTACTCTATATAAGAAGCTAAGAAGGCTAGGAATTAGCCTAAAAGGATAGTATGAGAAGACCTCAGCTACTCTTTGTTCTATCGATTCTGATTGCAACAATGTTCTGGGTTGTATTCCGTTTTTCACAGATTGATAGCATCTCTATAGAGATACCGGTAAAGGTTGAGAATATTCCGGCCGGTATGTCATTACCTCGTTTAGTTCAAAGAAGCATAAAATATTCTATCCAGGGAAAAGTTTTTGATTTGATACTTGTAAAAAATGCAAACATTTATATTAGAGTAGATATGGGGGATATAAATGTAGAAGATAGCTCTATTCCATGGCAATCTTTTGAAGTGATGCATCCATCTAGATTCAAATCCCTTAAGTTTGAACCAACGCTACAAAAAGATTTCTATATTGAGACTGATCTTCTTGTTAGTCGCAGTATTCCGATCAAACTAAATTTTCTCAATGATGAAGTTAAGAAAAGATATATTGAGACAGGCTATAATTACAATCCCAAACTTATTGAGGCAACAGGAGCTGAATCGGTTTTAGATAGATTAGAGTTTCTTGAAACTGAGAGCATTACAAAAGAGAATCTTGTAAGTAATGATGTTACTGTTGCTATATTGCCACCACATGAAAACGTGCTAATCACAAACCATGACATAACAATATTGAAACCAGAGAAGGATATCGTTTCTAAAACATTCTCTTTGGTTCCGGTAAAAGTTGATTCAGGAGAACAATCCATTCCGAAGTGGGCTTCAATCAGATTGGTCGGACCTAAGCAACAGCTGGACACTCTATCTGTTAGCTCAATAATCGTTAAGCCTGACAGCTCAGATAAATCTACAAGCACAAGAAAACTTGACATTATACTACCTCCCGAACTTATGCTACTTGAATTCAGTCCGGAAAAGGTACAGATAATTGAAAGATAAATTTACTATATTAGCGTTTGAAACTTCATGCGACGACACATCGGTTGCAGTAATAGATCAGGATTATAAGGTACTATCAAACCTTATTTCATCCCAAACCAAGCATGAGGAGTTTGGGGGAGTTGTCCCTGAAATTGCCTCAAGATTACATTTAAAAAATATTGTCAGCCTAACTCACCATGCTTTGGATAAGGCACAAAGAGAATTAAGTGACATTGATGCTGTAGCTGTATCAGTTAATCCAGGGCTAATTGGTTCACTTCTAGTGGGCTTGTCGTTTGCGAAAGGCCTAGCCTGGAGTAGAGATCTCCCATTGATTACAGTGAATCACATGGTTGGTCATATCTATGCAAACCTAATCGAGAATCCGGATTTAAATCCACCTTTTGTTGCCTTAGTTGTTTCCGGTGGACATACAGAGCTGGTTCATTTCAAAACATGGGAACAATTTGATGTGATTGGACGAACTCTCGACGATGCAGCCGGAGAAGCTTATGACAAGACAGCAAAGCTCTTTGAACTCGGTTATCCCGGTGGCCCAATTATTGATAAACTTGCTAAAGAGGGCGACCCTAAGTTCCATCATTTCCCTCGTGCACTCAATAGAAAGGATAACTATGATTTTAGTTTTAGTGGATTAAAAACTGCAATTATGACTTATGTCCGAGATAAATCAGATCCATTTCTTGAAGAGAACAAAGCCAATATTGCAGCTTCATTACAGGCAGCAATCAATGATATAATGGTGAAAAAGACCATATCTTATGCGAGAAAAGCCAATGCTAAACAGATTGTTTTAGCCGGAGGAGTCTCTGCAAACTCCGATCTTAGAGCTAAAATGCTTAAAGAATCTTCTAAATACCACATTAAGCTTGCATATCCACCACTTAAACTGTGTATGGATAATGCAGCAATGATAGGTGCTGCTGCTATTAGAAAGTATAGAAATGGAGAATATTCTACATTGACCGCAAATGCCTTTTCTACTAAAGGTGTAAGAAATATTTAACAATTACGAACTTTTCTCTTGACGCCATAACATTCTCACGTGTATTTAACTGCATGAGAATTATTACTAAACTCGTGTTACTATTCGTTATTGTTGTCGGGAGTCTTTTTTTTAATGGTTGTGGAAAAGCAAAGGATAAAACTCCAAAGAAGAGAGTTTTTCCCATTAAACTTATGCCTGTTGACGAACATGATATTTGCATAAAATATCAAGCTGATGTTGATGTACTCAACATGAAGGACGTTTTTACAATTAAAACTGAAGACGTTAAAGATTGGCCTATTGTTTGTTTCATCATGCAAAGGGATATCGTTTTGAATACTGTCGCTGTGAATAAACAACGTAAAGATGTATTCATTGTCGATCGTTATCTTAACGGTGATTTTCCTGATTATGTTCCTGTTAAAATTGTGGATCATATTAAAGAGAATGCCAATATTTTTCAGGTACACTTAACTGATGACATGAAGGAAGAGGAAGAGCTTCAATTCATTATTCATTATTCCCTTTATTCACAACCACAAACTGATATTTACAATGACTCTAAGAGTGAATTCACTTTCAATGCCCTTGATTACTGGTATCCTACCAATATTAGTAAGAAAGAGGTGGTTAAACTCAACTGGATATTACCGCAAAGTTATAATTTAACTTGGAAGAATGAAATTCAAACTCCCGATAAAGATGAATTCTTCAGGGTTTACAACCTGACAATTAACGAACCACACATAAACTCAGTATTTAAAGGAATGAACCGCTAAAGTAGCTCAGTCCGGTAGAGCACTTGATTCGTAATCAATAGGTCGTGGGTTCGAATCCCATCTTTAGCTCCATATATGTTTTAAAGCAGATTGCATTTGAATGCATTCTGCTTTTTCTTCTTCACTTATTTATCTTCAACACCATCTCATTTCATTATCTTCTTGACTTATAATGTTGTATCTACACTTTTTGTCACAGGAGGATTTATGCGTTATAGAAATTATAATCATGAGACAGACAAAGAAGCAATGTTTAGGATTGCTAATGAAATTGGCTGGGTTTCTAAGAAAGAAAACTTCTGGCTAAACGAATGCATTCCACAGAGCAGGACTATCGTTTCAGAGCTTAATGGTTCTGTTGAATGTTTCGTTACCTCCATACTAGGGGGATACAACTATAATGGCACTAGGCTTAATCTCTCAGCTGTTGCCGGAGTTGGTACCGGTATTGTTGCTAGAAAACAGAGGCTGGCTTCTAGGTTAACAGCATCAAAGGTTGCTCTTGATGCACTTGATGGTGCTGATGTTTCAGGACTTGGCTTCTTTGAACAAGGTTATTACAACCAACTTGGCTTTGGCAACAATCCTTATGAGCATATGATTTGGTTCTCACCATCAAACCTGAAACTTGAGAGAGAGATTCCTGTACCGGTGCGTTTAGACCTTTCTCATGCAACAGAAATCCATGAATTAAGAATTAATCGTCTCCAAATGCATGGTAATGCTTATCTAAGTGAAGTTGCAACAAAAGCCGATTTGCAGGACAATGAAAACTATCAAGGTTATGGTTTCAGGGATGATAATGGCATGTTAACTCATCTAATCTGGATTTATGGACGAGGTCGCGAACATGGTCCATATACAACCTATTTAATCTATCAGACATATGAGCAACTCCTTGATCTTTTAGCACTTATTAAGAGCTTCGGTGACCAGATAAACATAGTTCGCATAGTGGAACCACCCGGAATCCAGTTTCAGGATTTCTTGAAGAAGCCTTTTACCTATAATCGTATTACTCATGGTTCTAAATTCCAAAACTTCAGTAGAGCTTCATGTTGGTCTCAACTTAGAATTGTGAATTTAGAGAGATGTGTTTCAGTAATGAAAACCGTAAAGCCAGTTAATTTTAACCTTGAATTGAGTGATCCAATCTCAAAATATATTCCAGAAGAGATTGCCTGGAGAGGTGTTGGTGGAGAGTATACAATTGACTTAAGTGGGAAATCACATCTCAAAGAAGGTTTCACCGATGGGCTTCCAACAATGAAAGCTACAATAAATGCTTTCACAAGATTATGGAGTGGTGCGTTAAAAGCTACTCAATTGAGTGTTTCTGATGATTTAGAAGCTCCTAAAGAGTTACTAGAGAAACTTGATTATGCAATTAATCTACCTCAACCTCATTATGATTGGGACTTTTAATAGTAATCATACAAACAGTTAACGAATCTTAAATCACAAGGACACATTTGTTTGTGTCCTTTTATATTACACGCACTTCTCCCCCTTTTCTCTGCAGTAACTCTTGATAAACACTTGGTTAATCCTTGGCAAACACTTGGTCAACCCTTGGCCTAACTTCCAAGAAATGGGTAAGTTATTACTAAGAAATCACTAGCAAATCATTAATTATTACTGCTGAGAGAAGAAGGAGCGTAGTAGTATGAGCAAAGATTAAATCACTGTTACCAGCAATTGCTCTGACTTTCAACCCTCGGGATTAATTTGGGACATAGTCGCGAATAAACCGGGAGTTTCTCGGGCAAAGCCCCGTGTGATTCCCGTGAGAGTCCCGGGAGATTCCCGCGTGTGTCCCGTATGTTTAAAAAGAGCAATAGAATGTGTAATGCATCTTATAAATTCTTATATTTTCAGATTTCAAGAGCTTCTCTTATCAGCTATAGACTATCAGACTTTGCTATTTAAAGGCAAGTAAGAAGGTACCGGACAAAACAACCAGTAGCAAACTGTTGAGCCCATAGTTACTTAGAAATTATAACCAATATTTATATAGCTTCGAGTATCGTCATCTCTATCATTTGCCATTATTGTGTATTCTATTGGCCCGATAGGAGTTTTGTAAGCAAAACTAATGCCATAACCATGAGTCCAAAAATCGTCAGCCCCAAATTCCAACAAGTCTCTAATAACACGTCCGGAATCCCACCTAGCGATTAGGAAAATGTTACGCCATGGTTCAACTTGAACACGTCCACGCAGTATATAGGTCTCTTCTGCAAGAACTTCTCCAAAAAAATACCCTGTAAAAGGTCTGCCATTATCTTTATCAACATAACCACCGAGATAGAATGTATCCTGTCCCTGTAGTTGCGTACTATTTGTGCTCCCGGCAAATCCACCAACAGCAAATGCAACACTCTTATTAATAGGGAAAATCTTCTCTGCTGAGAAGTAGAAACGTGCAAAATACTTATCATAGTATTCAATATCAGATAGACAATTAAACCATTTATATTCACAATAAGCATAAAGCCCCTTTGTTGGATAATGCGATTTGTTTCTTTTGTCTATCTTTGCGTAAACAGCTGACCTCATCCACCAGTTCGTATCATCTAAATTCCCCCATTCTACAGGAATTATTTCTCCTATTAACTCGTTTCTTAAAAACTGGAGAGAGGTGCCAACAAGGAAATTGTCTGAGAAGATTGTATCAAAGAAGAAAATAATTGAACTATCCTCGATCCCAAACTGTGCTTGCTTTACTCCCTCCGGGTTTCTGAAGGTGTAATCAAACTCATCATAGAGCAAATCAATTTTGAAACCAAAGCCGGGACGTAGCCCTGTATGAATAAATTCAGAATAGTGGAAAGTCTTATTTTCTCCGAGTTCAAAATCAATGGTCACTTTTGAGCCCTCAACAACAACATTCCTGAACGTAGTATTCAGAAGAATTGATGCATTCATATCACTATCATAATGAAAACCAGCTCTAAAGAGATTCAGTCTTTTCTCATTAACATCAATGAATAATATAAACCCATTATCTTCTTCATAGAGTTTATAATTAATACTTTGAAAATACCTTGTACCATATAATTGGGTTATTGCTCTATCAATACGTTCAAGAGTATAAGTTCTTCCCTCTCTTAATGGCATCTTACCAATAATAAGATTCTTTGATACCTTATTTAGGCCATTATACTTAATATCAACAATCTTAATACGTTTTGAGGGACAATACTTCTCCACCGGTGGTTTTAATCCAAGCCTCTTAGATAAAATTTTAATCTCTTCAATCTTTAATCTTGCTGCTCGTTCTCCAATAGCAATCAATGAGTCAGCTCTTTCAAAATCTGTAATAGAAAAGTCTTTAACCGGAGGGATAATTAAAAGATCTGTTTTGTTTCTTTCTATTCTGTTATTCTCAGCTCCATACAACCCTATCGATTGCTCCATGATTTGTATTATAGATTTAAGGTTTTCCTTGTTATGAAGACCTGTTCCTACATCTATGCCAATCACAAAATCAGCACCCATTTCTTTGCAATCGGAAACAGGAAAGTTTCTTACAAGCCCACCATCTACAAGCAAAAGACTATCCAGCTCAACAGGTGTAAACATAGAAGGGATGGACATACTAGCCCTTATTGCTTCCGGTAGATATCCTTTATCTAGTATTACAGCTTCTCCATTTTCAATATCGGTTGCTATACATTTAAAAGGAATGGGGAGATTATTAAAGTCATTAACATTGTGATAGCCGTATGTCAGTCGTGTTAGTAATTGAGTGACATTCTGTCCTGAAACCATGCCAGAAGGAAGCTTTATCTTTAACCCATCCATAGGGAAAGTAACTGCAAATTTTGCATCAACATCTTTCTCTTCCATGGAAACACTTGTCCTAGGCAAAACATCAAATAAAATAGATTCCCAATCTTGGGATTTAACAATATTCTCAAGTTCTTCAGCATTATACCCTATACTGTATAATGCACCTACAATACTTCCCATACTAGTACCGGTTATATAGTCAGGGCGTATATCATATTCTTCAAGAACTTTTAATACTCCAATATGAGCGAGACCTTTTGCCCCTCCCCCACTGAGAGTCAATCCGATTTTAAGATCTTTTTTTTCAGCTTTACTTAAGCAAGTGATTAGAATAAAAACAACAATTAACAAATGAATCTTTTTCATTTAAAGCTCCTCACAAACAAGATCATGCGCCTTTAGATTGTTGTCAATATCGTATTTACATAATTATTCTGAAAATGTACTATTTAACAAATAGCAACCCAAAACTATTACCGGATCAAAACATTCCTAAGTATTTATTATTGCTTATTTAAACTAAATATCTATTGACACTTTTTACATTCTAATACAATCAGTAAGTACTTTCTGTAGGAGGAATAATAATATGAGCAGATTCAAAGTTACTGATATTGTTGATCCAGGCACTTTTATTGTATCTCCTTCCTGGAATTGGCAAGGAGACGTGGGACAACGAATTAGAGTTACAGGTTACAACTGTCCCGGATGCGATAGTCCAATTTATAAGTCTGCCCTTAGAAGACTTAAAAATCTCATAAAGGGTAAACATGTTGAATTAAGACATGCATACAGAGTTGAGAAAGAGCGACTTGTGTGTGATGTTTATCTAAATGGAATCAACTTAGCTGATTATTTTCCGGAATTCAAATAGAATACAACATATTAACAGTCTTTAATCACCAGTTTTCTAAATATTAACTTGACTTCACCTCAAGTGTGACCTAAATTTAGTCACTAACTTTAGGCAGGCAAATTAATGGGACGTCATATTGTAGTTGAAATTATAGACTCGAATATTTTAAGAATTGAACCGGGATGGAAACATCAATCCCAGTATGGGACACTCATTAAAATAAATGGGTACAAAATTTCTAAGCTAAACGAAAGGCAAAAGACATCAATCGAGAAAAGACTATCGTATCTGGTTATGGATAAATGCGTAGAAATTAGATCCATCCGAAAAATTCAAGATTCAACACTAGAATGTGATGTTTACATTAACGGATTTAATTTAGCTGATTATTTCCCAGATTTTCAATAAGAGCCTTTAAAAAATACTTGCTATTGTC
Organism: Cloacimonadales bacterium (SeqCode); assembly: GCA_963677495.2. GTDB lineage: Bacteria > Cloacimonadota > Cloacimonadia > Cloacimonadales > JAFGVF01 > Zophobacter. The sequence goes on along the minus strand of CAXXOU010000002.1, from coordinate 62,930 downwards.
ATAAAATAAGGAATGTGAAACTCACTTAATTCTAACAATACCACAACTAGATCAAGCAAGCTAATAACACTATAATAGATAGAATTTTCTTTACAAATATAGAGCCGAAAATTAAGTGGAGTTTCATAAATCTAAAGGAGAAACGAAATGGCGTTGAAGAAAGAGGCCAAATTGGCTATCATGGCAGAGTTTAAACTCCATGAGGGTGACACAGGAAGTCCTGAAGTTCAGATCGCTCTTTTAACTACAAGAATTAAAGAGATAACCGAGCATTTGAAAGTTCATAAGAAAGACTTTTCTACCAGAAGAGGTTTACTTAAAATGATTGGTAAACGTAGAAGACTTCTTAATTACCTTATGGACAAAGATATTGAAAGATATCGTGCTATTATAAAAGCATTAGGCTTAAGAAGATAATGTTGAAGGGGGGATTTATATCCCCCTTTTATTTTGAATCGTTAAATTACAGTTAAGTCAGTATCGGGTGTTAAGCAATACATTAAGTTCATTCATCAATGACTTTAATCTATTGCTTTTTGTCCCGACTGACACAAATCAGAAAAGGAGCAGAAATGCATAATTTTAATATTATTAAAAAAGAGATGGATCTTTGTGGAACAAAGTTAACCTTTGAAACAGGTAGAATTGCTAAGCAGGCTAATGGAGCAGTTTTAGCAACACAAGGTGAAACAACAATTCTTGTAACAGCAACAATGGGAAAAGAGCCAAAAGAGTTCACAGATTTCTTCCCATTAACAGTAGATTTCATAGAAAAGATGTATGCCTCCGGTAAGATTCCGGGTGGTTTTTTCAAGCGTGAAGCTAAACCTTCAACTAATGCAACACTCAACGCTCGTATCGTTGATAGATCAATCAGACCTTTATTCCCTGAGGGATTCAGAAATGCAGTTCATGTTGTTGTAACTGTACTTTCATATGATGGCATTAATGATCCTGGTATCATGGCAGTTTCAGCTGCTTCAGCTGCACTTGGGATTTCAGACATTCCTTTCAATGGAAAAATTGCCGGTATCACAGTTGGCTATTTAGATGACCAGTTTGTTGTAAACCCTCCAAATGATAAGCTTCATGAGGAATCAAAACTGAACCTTACAATTTCAGGTTCAGAGACCTCTATTGTAATGATTGAAGCACATGCAAATGAGCTTTCAGAAGACCAACTTCTTGAAGCTGTTTATACAGGTCATGAAGAGATTAAGAAAGTTATTGCGATGCAGACTGAGTTTATTGAAGTTGCCGGTAAAGAAAAGATAGTTCCTAAGCTTGACCTTGTTCCTGAAGAAATCATGCAAGACCTTGAAGAGAAGTATGGAGCTAAAGTTAAAGAAGCAGCCGGTATTGATGGTAAATTAGAGCGTAACCAAGCTTTTGATGCTATCGAAGAGCAGATGTTAGCTGATTACGAAGAAGCACTTAGTGAAGATGATTTTGCAGAACAGAAAAGATGGTTTGCAAACGGATACCATGATCTCATAAAGAAATTTGTTCGTCATGCCATTCTATTTGATCATCACAGAGTTGATGGCAGAGGATTAGATGATATCAGAGATATTACTTGTGAAATTGATGTACTTCCAAGAGTTCATGGCACTGCATTATTCACAAGAGGTGAAACTCAATCATTAGGTGCAGTTACATTAGGTAGTGCTGCCGGCGAACAGATTATTGACGGGCTTGATGAGGAATATAAGAAAAACTTCTTCTTACATTATAACTTCCCACCATTTAGTGTTGGTGAAGCAGGCTTCATGAGAGGTCCGGGACGTAGAGAACTCGGTCATGGTAATCTTGCTGAAAGAGCCTTATCAATAGTAATGCCAAGTAAAGATGACTTCCCTTATACAATCCGAGTAGTATCTGAAATTACAGAATCAAATGGTTCATCATCACAGGCGACTATTTGTAGTGGAAGTTTAGCACTTATGGCTGCCGGTGTACCTATAAAGGCCGCTGTTGCAGGTATTGCTAACGGTCTTATTATGGAAAATGATGATTTTGTTGTTCTAACAGATATCATGGGTCTTGAAGATCACCTTGGTGATATGGATTTCAAAGTTGCAGGTACTAAAGATGGTATAACTGCTATGCAGATGGATATCAAGATAGATGGTATAACTAAAGACATCATGTCATTAGCTCTTCAGAAAGCACACGTTGCCAGAATGCATATTCTTGAGCAGATGGATAAAGCTATTCCGGAACCAAGACAAAATCTTTCTGCATACGCTCCAGCAATCGAGGCAATTAATGTTCCTACAGATAAGATAGGCGAGATTATTGGACCTGGAGGAAAGAATATTAAAGCAATCATCGAACAGACACAGGCAGAAATCGATATACAGGATAGTGGCCTTGTTCGTATCTTTGCTAGCGATGCAGCTAGTATGAATGCAGCTAAAGAGATGATTGGAAACATTTATAGAGATCCTGAGATGAACGCAATCTATGAAGGTCTTATTACACGTGTAGAATCATACGGTGTATTCGTGAAGTTCATGGGTGGTTGCAAGGAAGGTCTTGTTCACGTTTCTAAACTTGATGAGAGAAGAATCAGTAGCCCTGCTTCATACTTGTTTGTAGGAGATACAGTAAAAGTAAGATACACAGGTTCAGATAATGGTAAAGTTCAGCTTTCAATGAAAGGTATTGAAGGAAATCCTGAGCCGGACGAGGAAGCTTTAAAACCAGCTCCACCAAGGGAACGTAGCGACAGAGACCGTGACCGTGGAAGAGGTCGTTATGACAATAGACGTGGTGGTGGTGACAGAGACCGTCGTGGTGGACGAGATAGAGATAACAGAAGAAGATAATCAAGGATTCAAAATGGATTATAAGATTAAAGATATTAGTTTAGCTGACTTTGGTAAGATGGAGATTAAAATCTCTGAATCTGAAATGCCTGGTCTCATGGCTTTACAAGATAAATATGGTGAGTCAAAGCCTCTCAAAGGAGCTAAGATTACCGGCAGCCTTCATATGACAATCCAGACAGCTGTTCTTATAGAGACTTTAGTTGCTTTAGGAGCTGAGGTTAGATGGGCTAGCTGTAATATCTATTCCACACAAGACCATGCAGCAGCTGCTATTGCTACACAAGATATACCTGTCTTTGCATGGAAAGGTGAAACTCTTGAAGAGTACTGGTGGTGTACAAAACAAGCACTTACATGGGGTAATTCTGATGGACCAGACCTTATTGTTGATGATGGAGGAGATGCAACACTGATGATTCTTGAAGGAGCAAAGCTTGAAAAAGAGTATGCTTCTTCAGGTAAACTTCCTATTATAACTAGAGATAATAGAGAGTTCGCAATACTGCAACAAGCAATAATCGAAGACTTAGAGAAGTATCCAACCAAGTGGCAGGATATGGCTTCAAAACTCAAAGGTGTTAGTGAAGAAACAACAACCGGTGTTCACAGGCTCTATCAACGCATGGAAACGGGTGAGTTACCATTCCCAGCTATCAACGTTAATGATTCAGTAACAAAATCTAAATTTGATAACACATATGGATGCAGAGAGTCTCTTGCTGATGGCATCAAACGTGGTACCGATGTCATGATTGCAGGAAAACAAGTAGTTGTCTGCGGTTATGGTGATGTTGGTAAAGGATGTGCTAAATCAATGTACGGTTTCGGAGCTAGAGTTGTTGTAACTGAAATTGACCCTATTTGTGCATTACAAGCTGCGATGGATGGACTTACTGTTGGTCCTGTTGAAGATTACCTTGCAACAGGAGATATATTTGTTACAGCAACTGGAAATAAAGACGTCATTACTGTTGAGCATATGCAGGCAATGAAGGACCAAGCAATTGTTTGTAATATTGGTCATTTTGATAATGAAATTCAGGTAGATAAGCTTTATGAAACTCCTGGAGTTACTAAAGTAAACATCAAACCACAAGTTGATAAGATAGTTTTCCCTGATGGTCATTGTATAATTCTTCTCAGCGAAGGTCGTTTAGTGAATCTTGGTAATGCAACTGGACACCCATCATTTGTAATGAGTAATTCATTTACTAATCAGGTATTAGCTCAGTTACAATTATGGCAAAATGACCATGATAATATCGTGTACAGGTTACCAAAAAAACTAGATGAAGAAGTTGCTAGATTACACCTTGACAAGCTTGGTGTGAAGTTAACAAAATTGTCACCCGAACAGGCTGAATATATAGGTGTTGAAGTTAAAGGACCTTACAAGCCTGAACATTATAGATATTGATAGATAAACATAATAATTGGAGGATTTAAATGGATATGATTAAGAAGATTCATGACAGAACTGCTGTTATTGGAGTTGTAGGCTTAGGTTATGTTGGCTTACCAATGGCTGTAGCTGTTGCTAGAAAAGGCTTCAAAGTTTTAGGCGTTGATGTAAGTGAGCATGCGGTTACTTCTGTAAACAAGGGAGAAAACTACATTGGAGACGTTGATGACAACGAACTTAAAGAGCTTGTTGAAAAAGGCTTATTAAGTGCATCACTTGACTATGCCCCTCTTCATGAAGCTGACATTATTATGACAGCTGTTCCAACACCATTGGATAAGTACCAGCAACCGGATTCTTCTTATGTTAGAGAGTCTACAGATTCATTAGCTGAAGTTGTATCAAAGAATACTCTTATTATCCTTGAGAGTACAACATATCCGGGCACTACTCGTGAAATAGTTGTTCCTGCCTTAGAGAAGAAGGGATTCGTTATTGGTGAAGATATGTTTGTAGCATTCTCTCCGGAACGTGTTGATCCTGGAAATCCAGATTATCACACAGCAAATACTGATAAGGTTGTTGGTGGTATGTCTGAGAAATGTAATGCCATCTCAAAAGCTTTTTATGAGGTTATTCTAGAAGCACCTATCCATACAGTTTCAAGCCCTGAAATTGCTGAAATGGAAAAGATTTATGAGAATACATTCCGTAACATCAATATCGCTCTTGCAAATGAAATGACTATTCTTTGTGAGAGAATGGGTATCAATATGTGGGAAGTGATTGAAGCAGCTAAAACAAAACCTTATGGCTTTATGGCTTTCTATCCTGGTCCTGGTATCGGTGGGCATTGTATTCCTCTTGATCCTTTCTATTTAACTTGGAAAGCACGTGAATTCACATATCACACAAGACTTATCGAGCTTGCTGGTGAGATTAATAACTCTATGCCTGAGTATGTTGTTCAACGTTCTATCAAAATGCTCAACAACAAAGGTTTAAGTATCTCTAAAGCTAAGATTTTAGTTTTGGGTGTAGCTTATAAAAAAGATATTGCAGATCCAAGAGAATCTCCGGTTGAAAGAGTTATCAAAGAGCTTGAAGATCTTAATGTAACATTCGACCTCAACGATCCACACGTTGAGTCTCCGTTCCATAACGAATTCAACGACAAGCATTATGAGACCAAACCATGGGATGAGTTAAATCTCAAATCTTATGACCTCATAATGATCGTAACTGCTCATAGCTGTTATGATTATCAAACAATCGTTAATTCCGGTGTTGATATTCTTGATACTAGAAATGCTACAAAAGGCATCTCTGCACCAAATATCACATTATTATAAAGAATATTGGAGCTTAGGCCTAGCTTAAGCTCCTTTTTTTAATTTAATGGCAACACACAAACCTATAGATATTGTTGAACTCAATGGAGAACTAACTCCATCCGATTCATCACACATCTGGCGAGTTATTCATACTAAATCCAGAGCTGAGAAGAAACTTGCTGATTATGCCTTGAAGAATAATATCTGCTATTATCTCCCCCTTTTCGACAGCATTAAAACATATCAATATAGGAAAGTGAAATTCACAAAACCATTGTTCCCGGGATATATCTTCATCAAAGCGAGTGCTGAGGAGATGAACTCGTTGTTCTATTCCGGTGCTATAGCTTCAGTAATAAAGATTCAAAATGAAAGGGAGTTGCTTTCTGAACTGAACAATATTTATTCTTACAGAAGTAAAGGGGCAGAATTTGCGATTCATGAGTTCATAGATAAAGGGATAGAAGTAAGCATTACGGATGGTCCTCTAAAAGGGTTAACAGGTCTCGTACTTTCACATGATGAGTTAGATAAGATAATTCTAAAAGTGAATATGCTAAGTCAAGCGGTGCAAGTAACAGTCGCACCTAGCAAGGTAAGGGTAGTTAAATAGATGTCTAAAACAATTCTTCTCACAGGCGGTACCGGATACATTGGTTCCCACACTGCAGTTGCCCTAATTCAAAAGGGTTATGATGTTGTTATTGTTGATAATCTCACTAATAGTAAGATTGAAGTATTAAATAGGATTCATGCTATTACTGATACAACTCCCGTTTTCTATCACGTAGACCTTTGTAATCTTAATTCTTTAGCTGAGGTTTTTGAGCAGAACAAAATAGATGCAGTAATTCATTTTGCTGGTAATAAATCTGTTGGTGAATCTGTAATTGACCCCATTACTACTTACTATAACAATCTGTTCTCATCAGTTAATCTTATAAAAGCAATGACACTCCATAATGTGAAAAACCTTATATTTAGCTCATCAGCAACAGTTTATTCAAATGCTCAGGAGTTCCCCATAATCGAAACAACACCAACTTCAGCAGATAGTCCGTATGGTAGATCAAAAAAAATGATTGAAGACATTCTTTTTGATTTACATAAGTCAGACAATAGTTGGAATATAAGTATTTTGAGGTACTTTAATCCGGTTGGTGCTCATCCAAGTGGATTGATTGGTGAAGACCCAAAAGGTACAATTACAAATCTCTTCCCGATTTTGACAGACGTAGCTTTAGGCAAACGTGAAAATTTAGATGTTTATGGAAACGATTATGAAACATCTGATGGCACTTGCATTCGTGATTATATTCACGTTGTTGACCTTGTTAATGGGCATTTAGCTGCACTTGACTACATGGACAAAGTGCATGACATTGATGTGTTTAATCTTGGAACTGGAATCGGTTACAGTGTATTAGATGCAATAAAATGTTTCGAGACTGTATCCGGTAAGAAGATTCCATATAAGTTTAAAGAGAGAAGAATGGGAGATATTCCCATAAGCTATGCAGATCCTCAAAAGGCAAATCGACTCCTTAATTGGAAAACTGAGTTGTCTCTTGAAGATATGTGTAAAGATGCCTGGAATTGGCAAGTAAGGAACCCTGAAGGTTATAATACTTACTAAGGAGATAAAATGAAATTAGCAGTTGTTGGAACCGGTTATGTCGGTTTAGTAACAGGAACTTGTTTTGCAGAAATGGGTAACGACGTTATCTGTGTAGATAACGATGTAACTAAAATTGATATGCTCAACAATGGTAAAATCCCTATCTGGGAACCGGGTCTCGAAGAGATGGTGCAAAGAAACGCTTCTGAGGGTAGACTTAAATTCACTACTGATATTAAGTCTGCTGTAGAAGAATCCCTTATCATATTCATCGCTGTTGGTACTCCTCCGGATGAAGATGGTTCTGCTGATTTGCAATATGTACTAGCAGTTGCAAGTGATATTGCTAACTATATGAATGACTATAAAGTCGTTGTTGATAAATCTACTGTCCCTGTTGGCACAGCTGATAAAGTTAAAGCTCAAATAGCTAAGATTCAAGATGAAAGAGGTACAGATTTCGAATATGATGTTGTATCTAACCCTGAATTCCTCAAAGAAGGTGCAGCTATAGAAGATTCAATGAAACCTGATCGTGTTGTTGTTGGTGTTGATAACGTACGTGTTGGTGAATTGATGAAAGCTTTATACGAACCGTTCAATAGAAGCAGTGACCGAGTTATCACTATGTCTATTCGCTCAGCTGAGATGACTAAATATGCTGCAAACGCAATGCTTGCAACGAAGATATCATTTATGAATGAACTCGCTACTCTTTGTGAGAAGATGGGTTCAGATATTGCTGAAGTTAGACATGGAATCGGTTCAGATACTCGCATTGGTTACAAATTCATCTATCCCGGTGTTGGATATGGAGGAAGTTGTTTCCCTAAAGATGTGAAAGCTCTTATTGCAATGGAAAAAGAGATGGGAGTTGTTTCTCGCGTTCTTCAAGCAGTTGAAGATGTAAATGATGAACAAAAGAAAGTGCTCATCAAAAAGGTTCAAGCTCATTTTGGAGATGACCTTACAGGTAAAACCTTTGCCATCTGGGGACTTTCTTTCAAACCTCAAACTGATGATATGCGTGAAGCTCCATCATTAGTTATTATTGATGGTCTTCTAAAAGCTGGTGCTAAAGTAAGAGTATATGATCCTGTTGCTATGGATGAAGCAAAGCGCCGTCTTGCCGGTGTTGAAGGTATTACTTATATTGAAGATCAATATGAGGTTCTCAAAGACTCTGATGCACTTCTTCTTGTTACAGAATGGCATCAATTCAGGTACCCTGATTTCGATAGAATCAAATCTGAATTGGCAAAACCTGTTCTTTTCGATGGTAGAAACCAATACAAACCAACACAATTAAAAGATAAAGGATTTACCTATTTCGCTATAGGTCGTCCATAATCAGACAAATTTAAATAAGGGGCTGTATAGCCCCTTTCTACTTTTATGAAATATAATCACGAATATTGGATGCGTTTTGCTTTAAATGAAGCTGTTTTGGCCACTGAAGAGGGTGAAATTCCCGTTGGGGCTGTGCTTGTTAAGGATAACAAAGTTATCATTTCTAATCATAATAGGACAAAGCAATTAGATAACCCTTTAGCACATGCAGAAAAGTTAATCATTGACGAAATGCTATCTGCTAAGTCAAATATCTATCTGAATGATTACACATTATATGTAACACTAGAACCATGCGTGATGTGTGCAGGTGTAATCTTATGGAGCAGAGTGGGAACAGTTGTTTTCGGTGCTTCTGATGATAAAGCAGGTGCTGTTGGTTCTATCTATGATGTTCTCAGGAATAAATGTTTTAATCATCATCCTGAAATTGTTAAGGGAATACTTGAAGAGGAATGCTCCTCTATCTTGAAAAATTTCTTTAGTTCTAAACGTAAATAAGGAGAGTTGCCGGAGCGGTTGAACGGGGCGGTCTCGAAAATCGTTGTGCGCTATGCGTACCCAGGGTTCGAATCCCTGACTCTCCGCCATTCCATTAGTTACAAACTATATTGAAGGTTATATGCATGTAGTTAAGTTCTATCTAAAACTTCAAAAGCTTAGGTTCTTAAGGAAGATTGATAGATTACAAATCCCCTTGATTCTTGCACTAATTCTTTTAATTGGAGGGTTCACTGCTCTCTCAAGTGCTCTTTTTATGACCATAAAGAACTTTCAATACATCTATGCCGGCTTAGCTCTCTACAATCCCTTGAGTTTGAGCAATTCCAAACATGCTTACTTTTTAAGAACAACTTATACTAAAAAAGACTATCACAGAATTAGAATAACTGAAAACCTTCTTTTGCTCTCCCCTTTCGTAATAATGCTGTTTATCGCAGGCTCAGCCCTGTTAAGTCTCGGAGCTTTGATTGTTTGCTTAGCATCAATATACTTTGATCCTGTTAAGTTTGAAGCAAAGCCTATACCCACTCCCTTTTATAAGCATCCTTTTGAGTTTATCATAGGGTTCAGACTTTCCTTCTATCTGATTTTCTTTGGATACTATTTATCCTACACTGCCTATAGATATTCAAACTTCTATTTAAGCATTTTCGTCATTCTTGCTCTTTCAATCCTAAGCTTATTCTATTACTTAAAAATAGAAGAACCCTATTTTGTCTGGGTTTTCAAGCTTACTCCCAACAAGTTCTTACTTTATAAATTGAAAGAAGCAGTTCTGTCATACTTCGGGCTAGCCCTGATTCCAACATTAACTTCTATACTAATCGACTCCAATGGGCTACACCTAATTGGCTTGGCATTATTCCTTGGAATCAGTATTGTACTAACTGCAGTAGTCAGTAAATACTCAGCTTTTCCAGATGAACCTTCCCTTAAAGAAGGTATGCTATTACTGTTCACAGTTCTATTCCCCGGGTTTTCAATAATCGCATTCCCCTATTTCTACTACCGGGCAAAGAAACAACTAAAGGGTATTTTATTATGATTTCATTAAAAGCTGTCAGCAAACACTTTGGAAAAGTAAAAGCACTTGATAATATAACAATCGATTTCGAAGAAGGAAACATCTACGGACTTATTGGGCCTAATGGAGCCGGTAAAACCACCTTTTTCCAATGCATGGCAAATCTCTTGGATTATTCTGGTACTATTACTTTTCCCTCAAAAGAAGCATTACAGCGAATAGCGTATCTTCCAACCAATCCCACCTTTCTTTCATTAATAACTGGTAAAGAATATCTACAGCTAATTTGTAATGCCAAGGGAGTTTCAAAGCCCAATTTTAAGCAAAGTAATATCTTCAACCTACCTCTATACAGATTTGCCACATCCTACTCTACAGGTATGAAAAAGAAGCTTGCATTTACAGCCATCCTTTTGCAATCAAATGACATATTTCTTCTGGATGAACCCTTCAATGGAGTTGATATACAAAGTAACATCCTTCTATCTGAAATAATTCTCCGTCTGAAAGCGGCAGGCAAAACAGTAATAATCTCTTCCCACATCCTCTCCTCTCTTTCAAACATCTGTGATAGCTTCATACTCCTGAAAGATGGTTGCATCGATAAGATTGCGACTAGAGAAGATTTCAAATCATTAGAAAAGAACCTTATCCAAGAAGAAGTAACAAACAAGCTTAAGCATTTCAAAGTTAGATAATCCCTAAGTAGTTATGAGAACTAATCTCAGATCTGTATCGCAACGATAATGCCTGAGAAGCTGTAGCTGATAAGCGAAGGTTCTTGGCGGGAACGAAATCTACTATATTGTGGATTTAACCGACTGTGTCGGTTTGTCTTCTCACACAACTTCGGACTTGCACGAAAAAGAAAACTACTGAGCTCCTGATGGAGTTTGTCTGAAGTACACGGAAGTGTGCCGAAAACGGACTTCCTGGAATATTTAAAAACGAGTTGGACTCATAGTGATGAACCATGTAATATTCCGCTATTCACCCAACTCCCATTCGGTCGCACGGTGACAGCTACACCCCTTTGATGTCACCACATAATACAGAAAACATCCTATCAACTGTCACAAAATCAGTTTACACGGGCACAAGTTGTTGTGCCCCTACGCTATTTGAGCAACATCATTATACTGTCACTGCTCTGCTACAATTATCATCCATCTAGAATGAGACACCTGTTGAATCCCTATTAGAATGTAGTTATTCTTTAACAGGTCTTAGACACGAATTTGATAAGATTGAAATATCTAATGAATATTGATTATAGCAGAAGAGTGAGAGCTAAATAGCTGTGAAACTGATAGCAAATGCTTTATCTTGTCCCCTTAGGGTTCTAAATGACTTATGGGGATACTTGACCCCAGGTTCACAAAACCCGGGGCTATTCATATTAAGCCCATATAAACATAGACTTAGCTTTTAATTATACATGTCAATACTAGTTTCTGAACTCGATTGTTTTCCCGGTTATAGCTCTATCGAGCTATGTGCAAGTGGGGACACTTGCACTACGATTGTACTGCGACTCTCCCGAGTTGCTGTGCCGACAAAGTCGACAGCTTCCACTGACCGGAACTTGGAAATCATACGTTCGAACGTAGAACTTAGTCTATGATTATTCAGGTCAATACTAGTTCCAGATCACGATTGGCTTCCCGGTTATAGCTCTATCGAGCTATGTGCAAGTGGGGACACTTGCACTACGATTGTACTGCAATTCTCAGGACTTATTAACCACGAAACACTCGAAAGAGCACTAAAATAATGTAATCCCTTTTCGTGTGTTTTTGTGCATTTCGTGGTTTGAGTAATTAGAGTATATTCTAAAAAAACACCCCGCCGTTTAAACGGTACAACGCCGATGAATTTCTCTGCCATAATTCCAATTAGATACCCGTTAGCTTCCCGTTAGCTCCCCGTTAGAAACACGTTACGGGAGATGGGAATCGGATTAGTTTCAGATGATGATAAGATACAAGAGTAATAACTAGTAGCAGAGAGCAATCAATCACTCAGTCAACTCCTGTCCACTAAGTCCATGAACAGATAGAGCTGAACAGTTGTTGACATATTTCATAGGTTTGTTTAGATATTCCAAAGCAATATGGAGGAACCATGACAATAACATATTCGATTAACTCAGTGATTGATGCAGAAGAGATAATTGCACTTTTTAAAAGTGTTGGTTGGAATAAATCGGGCATTGATATAATCCAAGCATTTGAAAACTCATATTATATCACGGCTAGAGATGGTAAAAAACTTGTTGGCTTCGCTAGGGCTATATCTGATAAATACTATTACACAAATATCTTTGATGTAATTGTATCTCCTAAATATCAGAAGAAAGGTATCGCACGAGCGATGCTGGAACTGATAAAAGATGAATTTGAAGGGACATATTTCTTTCTGACATCAACGGAAGGGAACGAAGCATTCTATAAAAAATGTGGATTCATTGATAATCCGAGAGCATTTAGAATAGATAAATCAGGGCCTTCCAAAGCAACTAAGCAATTGCAGGAGAATTCACAGAACCCGTTTAGTGTTTTAGAAGATTAAAGAAAGCCTGATGCAAAACATCAGGCTTATAAATTTTTGAACTAATTGTCCTTTAGAATATGCTCATCATAGAGTTTTTCAAAGTAATATTTATGACTCTTTTCCTCTTTCGCCATTGTTGCAAATATGGACTCATATTCAGTTCCCTGCATATCATTTTGTAATTGAGTATATAACTGAAAAGCAGCTTCTTCTCTTTGGATTGCTTGATGCAGAATTGACTCATAAGATGTAGCATCAATAGGTTTTGCTTCATCAGTTTCAGAACTTAACCCAAGAGATTTAAAGTCTTTCATTTGTCTGTCTTTGAAACCATGTTCTTTAAAGTCTTCTATAATTTTAACATGGTTCTCTTCCATTTTGATAAATTCCCTAATAGTATCTTTGAAAGCTTCGAATTTTGCCTGTTCTAACATGGCAGTATAGAAAGCTACTGCTTCCTGCTCTTTATCAATCATGATATCAAATACATCTGAATTGGCTTGCATTAATCCTCCTGAAATAAGTTTAAAAAGAAAGGGCTGTACTTATCGTACAGCCCATTACTATAATTTAGTCTACTGGTTCGAACATATCTTTGCCGACACCACAATCTGGGCAAACCCAATCTTCTGGTAAGTCTTCAAATGTTACATTGTCATTTTCAGCGGGATCATAGATCCATCCACAAGCGAGACATTGATATTTTTGCATGTTTCCTCCTATGTTATTTACTATTTATATGTTACTTCAAAATAAGATTGAGGGTGATCACAAACAGGACAAACTGTTGGTGCTTCCATTGATTCTGTAATATAACCACAGTTACGGCATTTCCAGAAAACTTTTCCATCACGTTTGAAAACTTCATTATCTTGGACAAATTTATGAAGACGACGATAACGTTCTTCATGGTCTTTTTCTACAAGAGCAACCATTTTGAAGGCTACAGCTACATCTTTGAATCCTTCCTCTTCAGCAATCTTTGCAAATTCAGGATAAAGCTCAGTCCACTCTTCGTTCTCACCATTTGCTGCATACTCAAGATTCTTTAAAGTACTGGTTTTTGCCCAGGCAGCAGGATACATCGCTGTAATTTCAACACCTTCGCCTTCCATTCCATGCTTTAATAAATGTTTAAGGAATAACTTGGCATGTTCCTGTTCATTTTCTGCAGTTTCTTTAAAGATAGCAGAGATCTCTTCAAATCCCTCTTTCTTTGCTGTTTTTGCTGCAAACATATAACGATTTCTTGCCTGTGATTCTCCGGCAAAAGCTTTCATAAGATTTTCTGCGGTTTTAGTGCCTTTCATTCTATCTCCTCACATTATTTTTTTATTTGATAATAACATCTTTTGGGGGATTCTAGTAATCCCTCTTTCTTTAGTTTAGTAATCTCTTTTGATACTTCTTTAGAATCCAAGTTACCCTTTTCTGCAACTTCTCCGGCTTTCATCGGTTCTGCTGCATTCTTGAATATCTCTAAAACTTTATCTTTAACATCTGCCATTTTTAGCCTTTCCAAAGCCCGTGCTTATTACACCATTCGCGAGCGTAGAGTACATCTTCTTTCTTTACTGGGAAGAATGCTTCAGGCTCATCGCCAGGTTTCAATTCAACACGCATAACAGTGTCTTTTGTAACAATTTGGATAAATGCAATGTAGTGATCATCAACCATAGGATGCTTTGTTGAACCAACTTTTACTAACACGCCTCCATCTACTTCTTCTACTATTGGCACATGCTTTTCGTTAACAAAATCAGCTGTTTTCTCTTCTAACAATTCCATATCCTGCCCACAACAAACTAGTGCAGGAGCTCCAGGATGTAAGACTTCAATTACATTCCCACAAACCGGGCAATAATAAACTTGTTTACTTTCCATTTTATCTCCTTTATTTATATTCATGTTCTTTTCACTTGAATATACTAAGCATGTTCTTAAGAATACCAAAGAAAAATAATGCTTTTTCTCTTCAATCATTCATATGGGGATTATGTTTGTCAATTTTTATTTAACTGCACCCATTTTGCCTGATACTTTTTATCCTTTATAACTAATTCTATATCCTTAAGTTCAAGGTTCTCTCTGTCTATCGCTAATGCAATTTTCTCATCGATTAATATTGTTCCCGGCTCAGCTCCTTGTTGCAATCTAAAAGCTGTATTGACTGTTGCTCCAAAAATATCATAAATGAAGTTTTTGGTTCCAACGACTGCCCCAACTATCCTCCCACAAGCTATACCAGCTCTGAATTGCATATCTTTACAATCACTATTCATATGACTCAATATCTCTACCGCAGCATTGAATATATTTTGAATGTAATCCGGGTCATGACTAAACATACCTGACACCGCCAAGTACGCATCACCGGATGTTTTGATCCTTTGACAGCCATGTTTAAGTGCTATATCATCAAACACAGTAAAAACTTTGTTTACTTTGCTAAACAACTTGTCTGGATCTTGAGTATCAGCTAGTTTAGTAAACCCAACAATATCTATATTTAAAACTGCAACATTTTCATATAAACGCGGACTTGCTTCTCCTTTAGTCTTAATCTCTTTGATTATTGAATCAGGTAAAACATTTGCCAATAGGGCTTCTGAGTTTTGTTGCTCTTTTTTTATAACCTGCATTGATCTCTGCTGATTTTTCGAGTTGCGAATGTTCTGGTAAATTATAATAATCAGACCTATCATAATAGTGAAAGCTCCAATAATCATTATATGTTGCCGTTTTATCCGGATAGCCTGCAGTTCTTGCTTCTTCTCAGCTTCGAAAAGGTTAAATTCTGCCTTCATCTCTGCTATGTTCCTAGTCATTTCAGCCTTGAACAAAGAGTCTTTAATTGTTCGATGTCTTTTGGAAAGTTTGTAGGCTTCTTTGTAATCACCAATATTTCTATAAACCTCTTCAAGTGTATAAACAGACCATGATTCACTAATAGGCAGCTTGCTTTCATTAGCCTTCTTAATAGCCAATCTTCCATAGTAAATAGCTCTTTTATTATCACCAGTTTCGTGATAAACTTGACATATGTTCTGATAACTCGTGATTAAGGCTTCTGTCTCATTATCGGTAGCCTCATAATATGAAACAGCAAGTTTTAAGTTCTCTAAACAACCCTTTTTGTCACCTCTTTCATATTGAATCAACGCTATATTGTTATATGCACCACCAATTCTTCTCTTGTCTCCGGTTTCAATTTTATATCTTAATGACTTTTGGTAGTACTCTAAGGCTTTATCCATATTCTTTCTATCTAGATAAACATTACCCAAGTTATTGTATTCATAGCCTAGTTTAGCAACATTATTATCTTTTTTTGCTAAATCAATGGCTATCTTTGCATGGTTTTCAGCACTATCTAAATCACCTAACAATCTTGCTAAATATCCTGTTCTCGAATGGGTAGTCTGCAATAAATCTTGTGAGTCATATCCTACAACAAAGTTCTGAATTCCTTTAATATAACATTCGTATGCTTTATCTATCATCTCAAGATCGTTATAGACTTGACCCATTTTAGTTAGAATCTCGAACTCTTTAGGATTGAGTTTGTTAGCTTCATATAGATTTACTATCTCTTTTGCTAAGCTATCCACAACAGAAGGAGATTTGCTATTACGATGATGAGCATAACTGACTAAATGAAGGCTTAATGCTCTTCTATATTCTTTCTTTTTCAAAACCTCAGGAATCAATAAGTCTGTCTTTTGAAAATACTCATCAGCAGTTGATGAAAATTCTAAAATGTTTAATAAATTCTCTTGATTTTCACTATTCTCAAAAAGATGTAGGATTGCTTCCTTCTCCCCTGTTTTGTTCCAACAGTATAATGATATCGCAATCAACAGTAACCCCAATACTACAATCGCTCTTTTCATATTACCCCAATAATATTTTTTGCAATTAAAAATACTTTGTTTAGAATAGTAAAGCTTTTTCTTGTATTAGTGCACTTTAAATCAATACACAGAAGTTTACAATTTAATTATCTGGGCGTAGCTTTAAGCGAAGACTGAAGCTGAATGAAGAGAAGTGAAGCGATCACTTGTACGACCATCGGGAGTTTGGGGAAGTGCGAAAAGATGTACCTTCGTAATGGTTGAGCTTGCGAATCCTTCCGAATGGTGCACTTCGAAGAAACTATCTCAGACTTGCACCGCAACGAAGTGTGGTGCGAGAACGAATCAGGCTTCGAATACAGGAATTAGCGAATCACACTTCGTTGCGATTCACTTCTTCCAAGAGCACCATTGAGAAGGTCTGCGACCATTATCAAGGTAGAATCTTTGCCATTCTATCGTAGGGGCTCAACATTTTGAGCCCTAAGGTGTCTCCATATGTGTACTTTATTATGCTTGGTTTATCGGATATTATTGTCATCAAACAAGGGTTCAAGTTGTTGAACCCTTACACCTCATCTCATCCTCATTGCACTGCCATAATTATCAATCTAAACCAATCTCTACCCTTTCAAAAACATATCCAAATCTTATTATTCACACGCAACATTTGAATAGGGTTTCAATAGGAGTCTCATTCGGAAGTGTTAAAGATTGTAGCAGAGCAATGACAGACTGATGTTTGATTCTTCAGTCAATATAAGAATCACTCGGGGCTTTGCCCGAGAAATTCCCATGAAAATCCCGAGCAAGTCGCGTCACATTCCCGAGGGTTGAATGGGAGCAGTAAGAGAATAGTTTATATTTTTATTGACGTTTGAGAATCACTTACGTAGCTAAAGAAAACAATATATAAAGGAAACCATTTATGTACGATTTTGATAAACTGTATGACCGTAATGGCACAGGTTGTTATAAATATGATGCTCTTAGCATGTTTTACAAGAAAGATGACATTATCCCACTTTGGGTAGCTGATATGGACTTCGCGATTGCGCCGGAAATTACTAAAGCCATGGAAGAGAGACTGAAGCATCCGGTTTACGGCTATAACTTCAGACCTGATAGTTACTACCAATCTATCATCAATTGGGTGGATAGACGACATGGCTGGAAGATTCAGAAAGATTGGATTACAAACAGTCCCGGTATCGTTCCCGGGATAAACTTCGTGCTCTTAGAGTTCACTAAACCAGGAGACAAAGTGCTGATTCAAGAACCGGTTTACAGTCCATTCAGACATACAGTGTTAGACCATAAAAGAGAACTTGTTGTTAATGAACTAATCAACAATAATGGAAGTTGGGAAATGGACTTTGATGCACTTGATAAAGAGCTTGAAGGTATTAAGATGTTCATATTCTGCAGTCCTCATAACCCGGTTGGTAGAATGTGGACAGAAGAGGAACTTCTCAAACTCGGTAGACTCTGTAAGAAACATAACGTACTTTTGTTTAGTGATGAAATCCACAACGATTTGATTCTCTCAGAAAGAAAACATATCCCGATTGCTACTTTAGAAGATTTCAGTGAATTCACTATAACAGGTATTGCTCCAAGTAAAACCTTCAATATCCCAGGTTTGATGTCATCTGCTTTGATTATTCCTAATGAGAAAATTAGCAAACAGCTAAAGGCTTATATGTTTAAACTTCATATGTTCTCAGCTAATACGTTTGGTATGGTTGCTCTTGAAGCAGCTTATAATCATGGAGAAGCTTGGTTGGAAGAGTTAAAAGATTATTTACGTGAAAACTTGAACTTAGTCGTTGAAAAACTTAAGGGTATACATCCTGAGCTAAAGGTTGCACAGCAAGAAGCAACCTATCTTGCTTGGGTTGATTTGAGATTCACAGGCAAGACAAGTAAAGAGCTGAATGATTACTTCCTGAAAGAGGCAAACATTGCCTTAAGCCCGGGTTCAGAGTTCGGCCCATCTGGTGAAGGTTACATGAGACTAAATTTTGCCTTGCCAAAAAATAGATTAGAGTTAGCATTAGATAAGATGGTAAAAGCCATAAAAGAACTTTAGGGAGGCTATAATGGATTTACAAAAGAAGATTATCGACCTTTATGATAAAGCGGACAATTCGGAATACTACGAAGAAAAGCTTAACATTTTTAATGAGTTTAAGTTCAGACTTAATAGTGGTCTTATCCGCTCTGCTGAATATGTGGAGAACTGCTGGAAGGTTAATGAATGGGTAAAGAAAGGTATCTTACTCGGTTTCCAGATTGGTGCTATCACCGAGTACCCACTTCAAAACGGCCACAGTTTCTGGGATAAGAATACATACCCACCAAAACAGTTTAACCTAGATAGTCATGTGCGTCTTGTGCCTGGTGGTTCATCAGTACGTGATGGAGCTTATATTGCTCATAGCGTGATTATAATGCCGCCTGCATATGTTAACGTTGGCGCATATGTAGATGAGGGAACATTGATTGATTCTCATGCCCTCGTTGGTAGTTGTGCCCAAGTTGGTAAACATTGCCATATTTCAGCAGGTGTTCAGATTGGTGGAGTGATAGAACCAATTGGAAGTAAACCTGTTATTATTGAAGATAACGTTTTCTTAGGTGGACAATCCGGACTTTATGAAGGTGTTATTGTTAAGAAGGAAGCTGTACTCGCTCCCGGTACAATCATCTCTTCATCTACTCCTGTATATGATTCTGTGAATGATTGCTATCTCGAGAAGATTGATGGTTCTCTCGTAATACCTGAAGGAGCAGTTGTTGTGCCGGGTAGCAGACCACTAAAGAATAATCCAGCACATCACATATATTGTCCTGTGATTGTTAAGTACAGAGATGAGAGCACAGATCAAGCCCTCGAGCTGGAAGAGTTTATTAGATAAATTGCATTGCAATAAAAAAGCCTGCTGGAATCAGCAGGCTTTACATTATTACCAATCAATCATTATTAAATGAAACTATGGTTTCCTTGAACACATTGAAACTATTTGATACATTTCTTTCTAAATCCAGATTTTGTGATATTTTACGAGCATTTGAGACTTTACTGTAATGTTCAGAAGTAATAGTCTCAATTTCTTTGATCGGATTAGTGATAATATCAGGATTCCGAAACTTCTTTTTTTTCTGACTAGGAACTCTAACATTAAATGTAAGAGCTATAGCATCCAAATCTCCAAGAAACCATCCTTCTAAACTGTTGCAAACAATTCTTACAATTGAGTCATTCTTGTTTTCATCACAGCACATTTTGTAAAGTCTTTGTTTTAATGCGATACAATTACTTGAATCTTGATCTCTAAGAATTACAAATTTATACTCAACATCATCATAGTTTTGAAACGCTCGTAATTTCCTTGGTATTGATTTTTCTAAATCTTGCTTCCCATCATGTATTATTACTCTATAAGATATATTTGGTGAAAGTTCTTGAATCATTTTCTTGATACAGGGTTCTATTGATTCTTCCTCTACCATAAAAATGTAAACTATCATAGATTAGCCCCAATAAACAATCTCTGTTTCCACAGAGTACCAGGTTTATCCCCAACATCTACCAGATTACGAAGTTCCCTATACTCTGATGCTTTATGTACAATCGTAAATCCATCTCTTTTCTCTAGCCAAAATATCTCATCAAGGTTCACACCATTCAAGAAATCAGGAGAATGTGTAGACACAAAAATTTGCCCACCCCGCATGGCATATAGTTTGAATTCTTCAGCTAATTCAAGCATTAATTGAGGATATAGCTGGTTTTCAGGTTCCTCTACACAAAGTAAGTTATGTGGTATTGGATCATAAAGCAGCATAAGATAAGCAAACATTTTAATTGTTCCATCAGACACAAACTTTGCATAAAATGGATCCTTAAAGTTACCATCTTGGAATCGAAGGACTATGCGACCATCTTCTGTTGATTTTGCTTCTACTTTTGTAACTCCAGGAACTCGTTCAGACATCTTAAGAAGAATATTCTCGAAAATATCTGGATAATTCTGATAAATATATTTTGTTACTTGTGGTAAATTTTCGCCTTGCTCTGATAAATGCTGTGCTATCCCTTCATCTTGGATTTTCCTTGCTTCAGTTATGTGAAAGTCTGAAACTTGCCACTGTTCTATAGTCTTTCTAAACATTGAAACTATTTTGAACTTAGAAAACTGACCAATTCCTTTAATTGCAAGAATATCTGCAGAATCTAGTGTGTGTTGTTCTCTTTTCATTTCTGTAGTGTCTGCTCTATCATACTCATCTTCATTTGTGATAGCAGTACCAGTACCATTACTAAAGTCCAAGAAATGCCAAGGTTTACCTCTCGAGCCCCGTCTAAATCTTAACACTTCTCTAGCTACTGTAACTACATCATTTGCTAATGCTATTTCCAACTTGTATGTTACTAATCTATTTTCAGTACTTCTAAACTTAATCTCAAAAGATATGTTTTCATTTTCATACCCTCTACTTACAACTTCTTTGAAACCTCCCCTTTTATTTAATGCTATAGTTACATTATATAAAAGAGCATCCTTCAAAAAACCAAAGACGTCGAAGAAAGTAGTTTTACCACATCCATTTGCACCTACAACCACGCACATTTTCCTAATACTAGTAAATGTGACATTTCTAAAAGTTTTATAATTACTTATTGTGATTTCTTCAAGAGTCATTGTACCTCCAATAGATTGTCTAATGATTTTCTTTAGGATTTTCTTTGTCAATATAAAAGATAGAACAAAAAAAGCCTGCTGGAATCAGCAGGCTTTTCTATATTATATATAAATCTAAATCTTCTTTGTCTTATACTTCGGTGTGCCACCATTTCTGACAACATCCTCAGTAATTATACATTCAACAACATTCTTCTTATCAGGAAGATCAAACATGATATCCTGCATAGTCTTCTCCATGATAGAACGGAGACTTCTAGCACCTGTACGTTGCTTCTGTGCTTGCTCTGCAATAGCTTTAAGTGCTTTAACTTCGAATGTTAGTTGCACACCATCAATCTTAAAGAGTTTCTCATATTGCTTCACTAGACAGTTCTTAGGTTCTGTAAGAATTTTAACAAGTGCTTCTTCATTGAGCTCATGAAGAGCAGTCACTACAGGTAAACGACCAATAAGTTCCGGGATAATACCAAACTTAAGCAGATCTTCATAGCTTACTTTGCTAAGAATATCTTTATCAATCTTTTCACCTGCTATCACAGCATCAAAACCAACAGTTTTCTTGTTAGTTCTGCTCTTGATAAGCTTATCAAGTCCAAAGAATGCTCCACCGCAAATAAAGAGGATGTTCTTTGTATTTAGATGAATGAAGTCCTGATAAGGATGCTTTCTCCCGCCCTTTGGTGGTACATTCACTACTGAGCCTTCAAGGATTTTAAGAAGTGCTTGTTGAACACCTTCACCTGAAACATCACGTGTAATAGATGGTGTCTCTGATTTTCTGGCAATCTTATCAAGTTCATCAACGTAGATAATTCCACGTTCAGCTTTATCAACATCGAAGTCAGCAGCTTGAAGTAGTCTTGTAAGAATGTTCTCTACATCATCACCAACATACCCTGCTTCTGTCAGAGTAGTAGCATCTGCAATAGCGAATGGTACTTTCAAGAAACGGGCAAGAGTTTGAGCTAATAAGGTCTTACCTGAACCGGTTGGTCCAAGAAGCAAGATATTACTTTTCTCAATATCGATATCTTCATCCATATATTGTTGTTTGAAGATACGTTTGTAATGATTGTATACGGCCACAGATATTGCTGTTTTAGCTCTATCCTGATCAATAACATAACTATCGAGATGCTTCTTAAGCTCGGATGGAGTTGGAAGTTTAAACTCGTTATCAACCTCTTCAGTTTTGTTCTGACTGTGTACCATATCATGGCAAAGTTCAATGCACTCGTTACAAATATTACCTGTAACACCATGTATCATGGAGCGTACTTCTGACTGTGGTCTACCACATATCGAACAGCTTTCTTCTAAAATATCACTCAAGGTTATTTCCTTTTATCAATAACTGTATCAATGATTCCATATTCAAGTGCTTCTTGAGCACTCATAAAGAAGTTTCTATCGGAATCAGCTTTGATTCTTTTAGCAGTTTTACCTGTGTGTTTACGAAGGATATCAGTAAGCTTATCTTTCATATAGAGAATTTCATTCGCTTGAATCTCAATATCAGTTGCCTGACCTTGTGCTCCACCAAGTGGTTGGTGAATCATAACTCGGCTACTAGGTAAGGCAAAACGTTTACCTTCTGCACCTGCAGCTAAGAGAACCGCACCCATACTTGCAGCTTGACCAATACAGATTGTGCTTACATCAGGTTTAATATACTGCATAGTATCATATATAGCCAAACCGGAAGTGATAACACCACCGGGGCTGTTAATATACATATAGATATCTTTTTCAGGAGCTTCAGCTTCAAGGTGAAGAAGCTGTGCAACCACAAGGTTAGCAACTACATCATTAATAGGACCACCGATAAAGATGATTCTATCTTTAAGTAATCTTGAAAAGATATCATAAGAGCGTTCAGCTCTACCTGTCTGTTCAATTACGAAAGGTATAAAGCTCATGTACCCTCCTAAGCTTTATGCTTCAGGAGCTGTTTCAGGCTCCTCATCTTGTTTTGGTTCTTCTACAACCGGTTCAACGAAAGTGTTCTTCTCTTCTAACCAGCGATAGAGTTTCTCAGTTTTGAGCACATCTTCAAAATCATCAGATTCGATGAAGCTCTTCTGAGTTTCTTTGTATTCATCAATTGTCTTTTTAGCTTCAAGAGCAAATCTTTCAATCATTTCAGCTTTGAAAGCATCATCATAATCTACTTCGATCATATCTTTAAGTGTTTTGAGTACGAAGTAGTGTTTAACTTCACGCTGTGCTTCAGGTTGGAACATAGGAAGAATCTTCTCAGCTTCCATGTTATAAGCATCAATATATGGTTTAGCCATATGATATGCATAGTTATCAACCATTACTTTTGGTACTTCAAACTCATTCTCTTCAGAAATCTTCACAAGAATGTTTGAGCGACCTGTTTCACGGTTTGTTTTATCGTTATCAACCTTAAGTTCTTCAGCAAGTTTTGCTTTCATATCTTCAAGGTTTTCATACTCATAATCTTTAGCAAACTCATCATCGATTTCTGGAAGTTTAACTCTGCGTACTGCATCAACACTGATCTTAACTTCTACTTCCTCTTCCCCGTTCTCTGCATCTTTGTCGATTAGACGAGCTTTCATCTTAGTTTCAAACTCATCACCGATTTTCTTTTCAAGTAATCCATTATAAAGGTCATCACCAAGACTTGGGTCTACAAGAAGTTCTCTTTGAGTTGCAACTTCACCTTGAGTTACAGTTACATCGATAATATCTCTTTCCATAACAGGTTCATCAACATCAACCTGAGTTGAACCACGCTGTCTAAGCTGCTCTAAGTAGCTGTCTAACTGAGCATCGATAGGCATTGGC
This sequence comes from Cloacimonadales bacterium (SeqCode), assembly GCA_963677495.2. GTDB lineage: Bacteria > Cloacimonadota > Cloacimonadia > Cloacimonadales > JAFGVF01 > Zophobacter. Next base: position 38,928 of record CAXXOU010000002.1, on the reverse strand, counting down.
TTAAATGGAACTTCAAGACCTTCATACTTTGTAAGTTCGATTGTAGGTTCAATTTCATATGTAAGTGTAAGAACAAAGTCTTTACCCTTTTCCCAATCGATATTTGTAGGAGTTGGTTCTGTCATTGGATGGAAATCACCCTCTTCAAGTGCCTGCTGATAATACTTATCGATATAAGTATTGTAATACTCATTCACTATCTGTGGTTCATAGTCTTTCTCAACTCTTGAAAGTGGTGCTTTACCCTTTCTGAAACCAGGGATAACAACCTTGTTTGATACTTTCTTAAGTGCTTTATTATAATCTTTTAATGCCTGATCAGCATCAACTGTGATTACAGCTTCCTGCAATACTTGACTCTTGTTATTGATTTCAATTTTCACAACAGTCTCCTTTATATTATCTTATTTGTTTTTGAATAAAAAAATGGTGCGAAAGAGGGGACTTGAACCCCTACGAGCTAAGCTCACTGGATTCTAAGTCCAGCGCGTCTGCCAATTCCGCCACTTTCGCACTGCACCAAATTATTTTCTTCGCTTACGGTGTCAAGCAAGAATTTCACTGCTTTTAGCTTTATTCTTAGTGACTATCTGACATTAAGTTATTAACCACTCTCCTTGTCAATCAGAATATATGACACTATATCTGATAAGCAAATTCTACTTTTTTGGTTAAAAGAATGATATCCAAACCGATCACCCTTAGCTTACGACTTCGACACCAAGCTATGAAGTGCACCAACTGTGTAGGTGCGTCTTGTCACAAAACGTTTCTTTACCAATTCCGCATTTCCCCGAGCTCGCAAACTCGCAAAGGTGACTGCTACAGCCTTCGGACTTGCACCGCAGCGAAGTGTGGGGCGAGAACGAAATCTACAAGTATAATCGTACCTTCGGAATGGTCCTTAGACCTTCCGAATGGTGCGCTACGAAGCAATCTCTTCCATCATTGGAGTCATAACGAGTTTCAGGTTTAGAAAAGGAGTTTGTCAGAGTGAAGTTTACGAGCGAAAACGGACTTCATGGAGTGCACCAACTGTGTAGGTGTGTCTTGTCACAAAACTATTCTTTGCCATCTTCCGCTATTCACCCAACTCCCATTCTGTCGCTATAGTGACAGCTACATCATTCGGACTTGCGTTGCAGCGTTAGCGTGACGCGAGAACGAAATCTGCTTCGAATGACGGAATTAGCGAGTCACACTACGTTGCAACTCACTTCTTCCTACTTCACCACCATCATTCTGCCAATCGCTTCTTCCCCCTCACAACTAACCTTATAAAAATATATCCCCGATGCAACCGTCTTAAGATTATTATCTTTACAATCCCAGATCTTAGAGTAATGCTCCCCGGTTTGCTTATCCTCTGATGATAATCCTGCACTTCTCACAAGTTGTGAAAAACTCTGGGTTATCTTCAGATCCCTAACCTTCTGCCCTTTGATATTGAATATCTCAAGGGTTGGTTTTTCTATAGGTTTCTTAGGAAGTGTGAACTCGATAAATGCAACTTTTCCGTTACTACCATTTGGTGTTACAGGATTAGGAAAATGAGACACCTGTATCGTTGCAGGTGGGGATGGAGCTGTTTCATCACTATTAGGAGTCGGATTATACTCATAAGCACCCATATCTATTATATCATCCCATACTCTCGGGTTTCCTGCAATATCTACTGTTGGCAAGTTCATACCAAGTGTATCAGGTGTTCCCGCATTCACGCAGGGAGAGTTTTCAGTGAGTTGTAACCATCTGTAATCTCCTAGGGGTACATCACCTATGACATCTCCCCTAAACATTGGGTCAGCATCAATGTTGTGACTTCCCCATGTGAGGGTGTTATTAGGCTCATCAGTACCACCTATTCCTTGATTCCCATCTCTTACAAGATTATAATCAAGATGTAAATCAGAATATTGAGGGTCTATTTCAAAATCGTAAGGTTCCCACATCTTTATTTCATAACTTGCCTCTGGATTATACAAAACACAATTTTTTACAGTATAATCGCCTACTACTCTTATCATTTCAGCAGCTAAGTCGTTGTTATAGACTGTCATGTTATTCAGATAATTCTGGCTTCCCCAGTTAGTGAGATTTATCAAGGGCATATCAGAAGTAGAAATATTATCATACATAATCAAATTTGTAAGTTGAAGACTCCCAATTTCAGTATAAAACTCGCTTTCAAAGTTACTAGTTGCTATTGCCAAATTCCTAAAATGAGTGTTTGAAATTATGATGTTATTCGCAGTTACAGAAGAGGCTGACATGTCTATACCATATTGAAAACCAACATCAGTTAGTCCTGTAACATTATTGATTACAATATTATTAAGAGATACATTGCTACACCTTCCTATATAGTGACCAAACATGTTTCTATTGGCAACAACATCAGTGATTGAGCAGTTGCTGATGTTAAGATAGTTGATATGACTCGCCCAAACACCTAAGAAAACACTTTCAGAGCATCTAAATTCAATATCGTGCACTGAGATATTGCTACATTGATACATTCCTATAGGAGATATGATTTCGTAATTACTACTAATGAAGAAGTGGCCAATCTCGATGTTTTCTCCAAAACTTAGCTGTATTGTGCTTGTATCGATCCAACCTCCCAGAATTACTTCATGAGGAGAGTTACTACTACCTATGAGTTTTGTATTTGATTTTAGAGCGATTGGGAATATCTGATTATTCACATCTCTACTATAAGTCCCTGGCAATAGCAGAATTTGTCTTGGGTTTACTTCATTTGGTTGTATAATTTTTGTCGCATAAGCAATTGTCTTAAGTGCTGTAGATGGAGTTAAACCATCATTGTTATCGTTACCACTAGGGGAGACATAAAGATCAGAATCAATCAAATTTAGCTTCCCGTTTTGAACAGAAACAAAAGGATCTTCTATATTATCTATGGAGTTATATGAAATAAAATATCCATCAGGTTCCGAAAGAACTACACTTAATGTGTCCAAAATTATATCACTACAGGAAGAATTCGAAATTGAAATATCCAGAACAGAGCCATAGTTGTCAAAAATACTATTCAAATTTGTGGGGTCAAACAAGACACTGGACTCTGAAATGCTTATACCTCCACCCCTATCAAATGCTCTGTTAGCACGGATTATATTTCCAGATAGAGTTAATGAAGAGTTATCTGAACAGGAAACTCCTCCCCCCATTTCAGATTCATTATTGTCAATGATGCAATTGGATAAGGATACAGTAGAACTCCCGTTAATGGAGAGTCCTCCACCGTGATAAGGATGAAAATTAGGCCGTCTAGTCCCATTTGTGAACGTAAGCCCATTGAGTATAACTGCTGAATAACTATCTATTAATAAACACCTTGCTTGCAGATTCCCATCAATTATCGTTGATTCAACAACATTCCAATCTCGGTTATTGTTAAACTCACTACACATGGAGATGCTTTTACCATAAATACTTAAATTTTCAAGGTATCTCCCGGGATGTACTAGTACTGTATCCCCAATAATGGTATCATCAATAGCATCTTGGATAGAGGTGTATGGATGTGAACCATCTAAAGAGACTTCGAGAGTCGTTGCATTAAGCATTAAAAATGCTGAGAGAATCATAAGTAGTATTAATAATTTATTCATTGTTCCTGCTTTTATATGGAGTTTACCTATTGTGTCGGTCTAAAGCATCTACATAGACGATGCACTCCAAAATCTAAAACGGGCAGGCAACTTGTTCGCCATAACTTTAATGAAGGTGAAACCTGCCCAATTTCTAATTAGTAATTTCTAATTCATAATTTCAAATAACTATTCGGTTATTTGAGCAGCATCATTTTCTTTGTCAAGGAATCGTTGAACCCCTTCAGGGTTCTAATGGTCTTTTGGGAACATGACCCCGGGTTCACAAAACCTGGGGGCTATTCATATTTAGCCCATTTAGGGCTGGAATGTAGTGCAAGTGTCCTCACTTTCACATAGCTATCATAGCGCCCTTTAGCCTTGAAAAGGCGTCTGTTCAATAGCCACATGCTTGGGCATGTGGTAACGTAATCAACGAAGCTTGCAGCCCTATAGGGGCGAAAGATTAACACATTTGTGTTCTTACGCCCCTTCAGGGCTAAAAATATCCGAGAGCTTTAACCCCAAGCAACAAGTCGCATGGGGCTATGAAAATACCATCTGCAATCTGTACCTTTGGAATGGTTGTAAACCTTGCAAATGGTGCACTAAGAAGAAAGAAACACCCCACCGTTAAAAACGGCACCTCTTCAGTCTTCGCTTAAAGCTACGCCCTGACAGGCTACGAGAGGGGAATTTACAAGAGTACCATTTCCAAGGTCTAAGGAAATTCGAAAGGTAGAATATTGCCATATTTCGCTATGAGTCCAACTCCCATTCGGTCGCTTTGACTCCAGCTAACAATTTTCCACTATCAATTTTCCCAATTTTGCTCCAATTTTGCCCTTCCTCATCCCTTCTGGTCCCGTGACTAAAAAAGGTGTTTCAAAGGTTCGCCACAGGTGACCCTCTCGTGACCCTCTCGTGGAAGGGCTCGATTTATCCACATCATGTGGATAACTTGATGACTATAGCAACATTTTTGTTGACCACGGGACTAGCAGGGATAAGATTGGCACAGATGGAATTAGTGTTAAATTAATGTCGATTATACACATTGATTTTGCTTAGGTAAAACACGTTTTTAACCCTTTACGAGAGGGAGGAGCAGATGGTCAATAATTAGGGAGGTTAATAGTACCTCATATCGTTGTATTTCTTTCAAATAAAAAACTTAAACTCAACGGAGGAAAAGAAAATGAAAGTTAAGTACATGCGACCGGTAGATGGATTTGTAGGCAAGTTAGCAAAGATGGTCTATTATGTCGATAAGATTACAGGAGCACCTTTAGCTCGAGCTTATGTTAAACCAACAATGGGAGAAAATCACTATAGTATGGCAGAACGCTCATCCAATATTGGAAGGTTCTATCATTCTATCAGCCAAGGTTATCTCACCGATTTGCAAAACTACTCAGACCGATTCAACATTATGGTTCTGGGACATGGTACTCGGGTCAATTCAAACTCACTTCTAATTAAAATGCTTTACTCTTTGAAAAGAGAAGTACCATCAGTAAATTTAGTAACTATTACTCCACAATATGCAATAGATAGTGGACTTCCAATAACCACAGTTCGTCAGGCAGTGGAAGCAGGGATTATACCCATTGTTCCGCGCTATGAAGAGCTAATGAATGGGATTTTATAGTATCAGCAATTAAGTAACCAATAACAAAGAGTCGTATACAACTACGACTCTTTTCTTCATACAAAATGGTATTAGAGAATAATCAAATCACTTCATTCCCGAGCTCTAAGGGGTAAAGGGGTAAAAAATCTCTGCATATAGTAATTAACTAGTGCTTTGGATAGAAAACTGCATAAATGAATTGTGTACAGGGATTATTTAAAGGAGTACAGGTGAGGATAATAAAGGAGTTTCAAAAGTCTTTTGAACCCATTGTTGCTGAGATAATCAGAACAATTAGGCATTACAACTTGATCAATGATCATGAGACCATTGCTCTCGCTCTTTCAGGTGGAAAGGACAGCACTACTCTTCTTTACCTACTGTGGTACATAAATAAATACTCCTATCTAAACTTCAATCTCGTTGCCCTGCATGTTAGAACAGATGACTATAATACGGACAGTATGAGAGTTCTATGTGATGAGCTTGGTGTAGAATATGTTGATCTAAAAATCGATATGGAGCGAAGTTTAGCAAATAAAAAGGGTGTATGCTATTCCTGTTCACGCTTTAAAAGATTAGCAATGTGGGAATTCATGCAGGAACGTAGTATTAAAAGAGTAGTATTCGGTCATCATGCCGGGGATGTAGTTGAAACTTTCCTAATGAATCTGCTAGAGCATAACAGAATTGATGGTTTAAAGCCGAAATTGAGATATGAGAAGTATCCTTTGATTGTGATCCGACCCATGCTTACTGTAAGCGAAAAGGATATAATAAAGGTTTACAATACACTTAAACTACCACTCTTATCTTATGAATGCCCTTATGAATCAAGTAATATACGAGACACTTATAGAGATAAGAAAACACTGTTGGATGAGCTGTTTGGGAAGGATGAGCTACAATACCGACTAATAAAAGCGTTAAAGAATAATGCAATAGATTATCGTTGGGATAAGAAATAAATAGTTTTTAGTTGACATGCAAAGATATAGATGTCATAAAAATATAAATAATAATCTACTGGAGGTTAGAATGATGAAAGGGACTAAATATATAATTATTAGTCTTTTATGCCTTAGTTTAGCAATATTTACCGGTTGTGGGGATTCAACCAGCTCGGATAAAACCCCCCCTACAGTAAGTATCGCTCAACCAATTGAGGGTGCGAACTACGTTATTGGTAATACTATCAATGTATCAATTAATGCTGATGACAACAAGAGTGTAAATCGTGTTGAATTTAAAGCAAATGGAGAGATAGTAGAGACACTTACAACTTCTCCATACTCATATGCTTGGGCTACTTCAGGTTTAACACCCGGTGACTATGTACTTATTGCTAAAGCAGTGGACAAAAGCGGTAACAGTACAGATAGTACACCTGTAAACATTGAGTTAACCAGACCTAATGTTGCACCGGAAAGAGCAAGCAACCCAACACCGGATCACGAAGCTGAAGGTGTTCCAACACTTCCGACTCTTACATGGGAAAGTTTTGATGAAGATGGTGATGCATTAGTTTATGATGTTTATTATGGTACATCAACATCTCTTCCATCTAATCCTATATCTGATAACCAGACAACAACATCATTTGCCTTCCCTGATTCTTTAGAACTTGAATTAGGTACTACCTATTACTGGAGAATTGATGTTTATGATGGCTTTGTCAAAACTGTTGGTGAAAGATGGAAATTTAGAACTACTCTTGGAGAAAACGCACCACCAAATGAACCGGGTAACCAGTTTCCTGCTGATGAAGCTACAGGTGTGACACCAAATCCTAGAATGACTTGGGAATGCACAGATCCGGATGGAACTCAGCTTCAATATGACTTTTATTTTGGCACAGAAGCTGATCCTCCACTAGTTAATGAGAACTATATATATAGTGAATACATACCAAACCAGCTGGATAATGGAACAGCCTACTACTGGAGAGTTGTAGCTTCTGATGGCTATAATGAGACATCAGGTCCTATTTGGTCATTTACTACAAACAATATACCTCCTGTACCATCAAACCCTATGCCTGCACACGATGCTGTTGGTATTCCAAATAATGTTACATTGTCTTGGGACTGCCCGGATGCTGATGGTAATGATCTTGTATATAAGGTTTATTTCGGTACACAGGAAGATCCACCACTCATGAGTAATAACCAGTCAGCTAATACATACGAAGCTGTTGATCTTTTATCAGCGACAATCTATTACTGGCGTATTGAAGCTTTTGACGATTATTCTTCTGTTTCCAGCCCAATATGGGAGTTCAGAACAAATACACAACCTTATCCATTAGAGAATCCATATCCTGCTGATGAAACTGAATACTTATTCTTAGATACCGTTTTAAGCTGGGAATGCTCAGATCCTGATGGAGATGACTTAACTTATGAAGTTCAAATGGGTACTTCTTTAAGTATGGATACTATTGCAGAAAATCTTACAGAAACTACTTTTGCTCCTACCAATCTTGAATATGCACAGACATATTTCTGGAGAGTTAAGGCGTTTGATGGCAGTTTATGGAGAAATGGTCCGGTTTGGGAATTTAGTACTATCGATGGACCTAACGTAGCTCCTGATGTGCCTTCAGCACCTTATCCTGAAGACTTAGCAGTGGATGTACATACTACTATTGATTTCCAATGGATTTGTAGCGATGCAAACACAGGTCAACCACTAACTTATTCATTATATTTAGGAACAGAAGCAACTCCTTCTCTTTATGCAGATGGGATAGTTGATACAACTTATACAGTTGAAGATTTAGATACATCAACAACTTACTACTGGAAAGTTGTAGCATCAGATGGAGCCTTAGAAACTGAGGGACCAACATGGTCATTCGATACCGGTATTACTGCCGGTGAATGGAGCTTACACCCTGTTGCAAATTGTGATGTACCAAATGGTATTTATGGAATGGACTACAACGATGGTTACATCTACGCAGCTGATAACGGCTCAGGCATGGTTGTAATCAATGTGAACAATCCTTCAAGTCCTTACGTTGGTGGATTGATTAACACTCCTGAATTCTGTTATGATGTATTCTATTATAATGATCACGCTTATTCTGTTGACCTTGAATGGGGTATGCAGGTAAATAATGTTTCTAATCCAATATTACCACAATATGTTGGCTACGCAAACACACCTGGTAATGCAGAAGGCATCTGGGTTGAAGGTAACTATGCTTACGTTGCTGATGCAGGGAATGGATTGCAGATATTAGATTTAACTGATCAGACCAGTCCTGTGATAGTAGGTAATCTCGATACTGATGGTTCAGCTCATCAAGTATGTGTGGTTGGCAACTATGCTTATGTAGCTGATATGGATAACGGAATCGTTATTGTTGATGTATCAGATCCTGCTAATCCAACAGTTGCAAACACAACAGCAACAACAGCTCCGGCAACAGACGTATTCCCAGTTGATGATGTTCTTTATGTAACAACAGGGGATGGATTCTATTCATTCAGCATGGCAACACCTTCACAGCTGAGTCCATTGGGTTCATGTACTGTAGTAGGTACTCCGGTATCATGTTATGTAAAAGATAACTTCGCAGTAATTGCAGCCGGTGATGGTGGTATAACAATTGCTAATGTAACTGACACAAGTAACCCTACAGTGCTTCAGCAAACAAACGACGATGGTCTTACAACAGTAAAAGATGTCAGATTCGATAACAACCATATCTTCATCTCTAATGGAGAAGATGGACTTGTAGTATTAAGAATCTTTGACTAAGATAAATACTTAACTAATCAAAAGCGGAGAAGTTTTCTTTCTCCGCTTTATTGTTATCTACAAGCAAGATAGAAAGGATATGCATAGTAAGCGGTAATAATGCACAACATTTTGATTGACAACTTTTTTTGGAGTCACTTTTATTGAGTATTGTTATTCGAAACTCATAGAGGAGGATAAATATGAAAGGAACTAAAATTCTATTGATTGGTCTTATCTTATTAGCTTTATTGTTAGTAGGATGTGGTGGTGCTAAAGGCGGAGAAAAGCCTAGTGGTGTTAAAAAAGTATATGCTCCTGCATGGTGGGAATCACAGGATCCTAGTGCTGAATACTTATATTTCTACGGTTCAGCAACAAAAGCTAGTGAAAAAGCTGCTCGTTCATCTGCAAAAACTGAAGCCTTCAGTAATGCAGCTCAATACGTTAAAGCTTATGTTAAGGACATGATGAGTGATTTCATTCAAGAATCAGGTACTGACAATCCTCGCGTTTTACAGTTTACAGAAAGAGTAACTAAAGTTGTTTCAGATGCTAAATTTGCAAACGCGGTTCCAACTAAATCAGAAGCTATTATTGTTGAAGTAAACGGAGCAGATCGCTATAAAGTTTTTGCTCAATTAGCTATTCCAAAAGATACAGTTAATCAAGAGATGACAAGTGCTATACAGAACGAAGAAGCAATGTATAATGAGTTCAAAGCAACTCAAGCTTTCCAGAAACTTGAAGCTGAACTTTCAGGAAAATAAAAATTAGAGTCGGATAACAATCCAGGCCCTTTCCGACCGGAAAGGGCTTTTTGTATAACTAATAACTTTTGGAGGAATGATGGCAAACAGACTGTTTAACTACTTATTTGTATTTATACTTATCCTTATCAGCTTCGTGATTGGTTTCAACGTTGGGAGCAAAGATACAGCAAAAAATAATACATTAGCTCCGGCTTGGTGGGAGACTCAACCCATAGATAGCGATGTAGTTTATTTCTATGGGACAGCATCTGCTAAGTCAGAAGATGTTGCAGTCTACAGAGCCGGTAACAGAGCCAAACAGGCATTGATTGATTATCTTAAAGATGAAGTTAGTGATGACGCGTACTCAACTAAGTTTGTTGTTTCAAAACTGAAAAGAACTAACTCAGAGATATATTATCTCCAGAATGCAGACAAAAACAAAGCCTTCGTTCAATATACTATTCCGAAGGCTGTGTTAGAAACTTTAAAGGATGAACAGGAGTAACTATTTTAGGTCAATAATCTCCTGTTGTTTGTTCCAGCGAATCTGACAGAAGACTTTGTATTGCTGTAATCCAACAGCATCAGCTGATGGGATAACAAATAGTTTTACAAGCTTTACATTCTTAAGAATAATATCTGACTCAATAGCCTGGGCATTATAAACCCAATCAGTATCTTCCTTCAACTTTGATTCAACATAGGATTCAACCTTTGTTGATATATAACGACTGAATTTAAGAAGTGCATCGTTATAAGCTTTTTCAAAAGCTCTACTAATTGTATGAGAACGTCCCATGCCAAAACCCAATACATTCTGTCCTTCAACTTGAAGTTCTTTGCCTTCATCATACCATTCAGGCACATCGTTCTCACTAACTGTTTTGTTACCAAAGGGTGCTTCGATTTCATTCACTGAAAATAGGCCGATATAATCACCTTTAATATTTACACCGTCAATGTGATTTAGGTTTTCTTTCAAATAATCATGACGTAATTCATCATTAATCTCAGTGTACTTAACTTCCATCCTTTGCAAGCGAAGACCGAGTTTATCACGTTCATTATCATATTCACAAAACTTACATACAATATGGCTTTCTTCAAACAGTGCAACCTGCTTTGCTGCGTTAATTCGAGCACTGTCCTCATTTATGCCAATTCCAATACCGGTGGATGAATGTTGTGGAATATCATAAAACCATACAGGGATATCAATAGACAACACTCTTCTTGGTTTTGGCGGTCTTTTATGATGATGCTTCTTATTTCCCGAGCACCCTAGTAATAGTAAACCTATAAATCCAATAACTAAAATCTTTTTCATACTACCCCTTATATATCTAAAAAGTAAAAATAAGCAATTAAGGAGAAGGTCATAAGCCGAATTCTGTGCTGCTGCTAAAAACAGCAGGAATATCTATTCATCTAATCCGTGTCTTACGACGCTCAATTGAGCTCCTTTTAAGGGAACGGCTTTAGCTGCCTACCCGAGAGTACAACGGGACGAACAACCCCGTATTCGCAAAGCGAATTTCTCCCCTATTTGGCATTGCACCGGATAAGGCTTTCCTGGCAAACCCGGTCACCCGAGTTTCCGGTGGTCTCTTACACCACCATTTCACCCTTACCGATTAATACCGGCGGTTTGTTTCTGTGGAGCTAGCTTCCCGTTACCGGGACTTTCCGTTAGAAAGTATCCTGTTCTGCGGTGTTCGGACTTTCCTCCTGCACAAGGCAGATATTGTACCCTCTCCTTATTAGTTACAACCTTATTAAGTTTTGGTTATGGGTCAAGTTATATCATTTCAGCATCATTGCTCTATCATAATTACCATGGAAGACAGGTCCGATTCCAATGAGTCTCTTGGGGCTCCCTTGGGGAAATTGACAAGAGACTGTCCGGAAATGGAGTAGATATTGATGGTTCTCAACTACTTATTGTGATAGAGCATTGAAATACTGATAACATTGACTTGACAGCAATATTTTATTTGTGAAAGATGCTTAATGCTTAATGGAGGTATTTATGACAAAAGTATTGGGAATCATTGCAATTATTGTACTACTATGTCTTGCATTTGTTGCCGGGTATAAGACATGTGAATTAAATCCTGAAGGTAAAAAGGTAGTATTACCGGAATGGTGGGACAGTAGAGCTGTCACTGAAAGTAATTTACATTTCTATGGAATCGGTACAGGTGAAAGTGAAGCGGAAGCAACGAAGAAAGCTTTGGAACATGCTCTTTCACAGTATGCACTTTATCTCAAAGCAGATGTTGATTTCATCTCTAAACATTTTGCAAAAGAGACTACAGCTGAGGACAATGTAGACTTCGAAGAGACATCCGAACTTGCAATTAAAGTAGAACGAAAAGGAAGTTTTAGTGAAGCTCATAAGATAACGAACACATATATCGAGAGAGTTAATACTACTAAAGCCTTGCAGTTTAGAGCATTTATTGAGATTGCTATTGATCAATCCAAAAAACTTAAGAGTCAGCAAGATGAAGAAAAAGCTCTTTACCAGAAGTTTAAAGCTTCTCAGGCATTTAAAGAGCTCGAAGCTGAGATTGGGGATTAGGTTATGAGGAAGATTCTATTCTTTGTAATAATATTTGTTTCTCTTCTGTTAGTAGGGTGTCTAGGTCCTAAGAAAGTGTATTATCCTGAATGGTATGAAACCCAAAATTCAACAGATTACTACTTTTTCTATGGCACATCAGAAGTGAGTGCACACGAAATTAATTGCTTAGAAAAAGGTAGAAGTGATGCTCTTGCTTATGCTTATTACCAATGTGCAAGCCAGATTCAGATGGATCTGGAAGGGACACAGGTTGAGGACACTGAGCTTTCTGATGTAGAACTTGAAAAATCAGTAAAGATTGTTGGAGCAAGTCGGATAAAGAAGTGCATTATTACTAATTCAGAAATCAGGTATTATTCAAAAGGAGATGGTATATATAAAACCTGGGTGCAAATTATGATTGATAAGGATGTTTTACTGGAATTAGTCACCGATAACTTGCTATAAATGCAATAGTTGTTTCAACAGAATCCAACTTGCATAGACTTACAACCTTACCATCGACTTTTATCTGAGAAGAATTTACGTTAACACTATCAGGTTCTTTTTGAAAGCCTGTTCCTATTAACTTAAGCACTGCTTCTTTCTTTGTCCAAATTGTGTAATACTCTTCAACTGATGATTCAGGTGTTATCGATATCTTCTCTTTCTTGTTTAAAAAAGGCTTGACATCATCATATGTAAGTTCATCAATTACTTCTATGTCAACCCCAATCTCTTCATCACTAATAGCAACTATCACATAGGGTTCTGAGTAGGATATACTGAAATAGACATCATCAACATATGGTTTACCATAGTCATTGCATAATAACTCAGTCAGAAGAGTACGAGAGTAACCATTTTCTTCAAGTAACTCTATTAGTAATGACCAACCGGCAAGATGCATATCTTGCAATTTATCAGTACTATAGCTACAGAACTGTGCTAATTTGAAGTTTGGAAGAAGTGTCTCAAGTTGTGAGTTAATCTCTATCTCATCAATGTGTTTAATTTTGTATTGCATTTGTCTGTCCGATTAATCATTCAGCCCATAAAGGGCTGGTTGGTTGGGTATCAATCTATGGGTTTGCACCCATAGCTATTATTGTTCTGCCCACAAGGGGCAGAGATTTAAAACACTAACCATCAATGGGTTTGCACCCATAGCTATTATTGTTCTGCCCACAAGGGGCAGAGATTTAAAACACTAACCATCAATGGGTTTGCACCCATAGCTATTATTATTCAGCTCACAAGGGGCTGAGATTTAAAACACTAACCATCTATGGGTTTGCACCTATAGCTATTGTTATTCAGCCCACAAGGGGCTAAGATTAAAAACAAAAAAAGAAAAGGCAAATCCGATATGGATTTGCCTTTCAATATAGTTATCTATTCGAAGATATTTACAAGGTTATTGAAGAGTTCATTCTCTGCTTCAATCTTAGCTCCATTACCAAAGGCACAAATAACGTTACCTTTAACAACAGAATCTACTAAATCACCATGTTTATTGATATCTTCTATCTTAGTATCGATTACCTCTTCCCTATCTTTCTGAATCATAGCTTCAGTAGTTCCGGATAGGAAACGACGCATAACGATTCCACCAACTTGTGCCGGTGTAACAGGGTTATCAAGAGGACTAACAGCACCTATTATGTACTTAGTTAAATCTCTGTCTGAGCATGTGAAGTTTCTTAAGAACTCACCTGCACCTTTGTAGACATCATAAGTTCTACCAAGGTTTGGATCTCTGTAAGATGAGAAATACATCTGTCCATCCATTCCATAGTTGAACATTGCTCCATAGGCACCACCCTGAACACGAATCTGGTTGTAGAGATATTCGTTTCTGAGAACATTACTCATAACTCTAGCTGAGCCACTGTATTCAAAGCCATTGTTCTTTGCATTACCAACAAGGGCTGCATATTGAACATTACTTGGAGCCATAAGACCTTCATTCTTGATATCTTGTTCAAACTTGAACTCCTGAACAGGATATGAATCAGTGTAAAGAGCTTCAACAAATTGAGGGATAGTAGCTTCTACAGCTGCCATATCTTCCTCATCACATGTGATGCTGAGAATGAGATTCTCAACGTTAAAGATCTTAGCCATCATAGATTGAAGTTTATTGATAAGCTCATCAGGGTTGCTATTAAACTCACTGTTAATCTTGCAAATGAATTTGTAATAATCAAGACCTGAATAGATCTCTTGAAGCTTACCAAGAGGACTTACATAGCTACCGGCTCTTGTAATCGCAGCAACATGACCGGATGACATCATTATCATCTCTTTACGAGACTGTGATTCCATAAGAAGCTGTGAAATTCTTTCTTTATTATCAAAGAGTGTATCTTTGATGATAGCTTTGATAAGGTTAAGAAGCTCAGGGAGCTTGTCTTTGCTTACTTTAGCATTAAGAGTCGCCCAGTTACTGAAGCAGTTAGGATCCTGAACGTTTCTTACAAACTGAGCATCAGTATAGATACCACCTGTGTGGATGTTAATCTGGTTTGAAAGGTCTGCGTAACTTAACTCTTTAGTATCAAGTTTACCTAAGAAGTTAGTGAGTAAGCTGAAATAGCGTAACTCATCTTCATTCAAGCGTGCAAGATTGAAGTAGCCATTGAGATAAACAATACCATTTGAGAATGTTGGGTGTTCAATAACTTTAGCACCAGAAATCTCTTTCTCAACCATTGGTAAAGGTTTTGAGTTTCTATCAAGGTCTTCAAGTGAGAGCATTGGAATTCTTTCAAGGTCTTCCTGAGTATCAGCAGTTGTCTGATAAACTTTAAGATTAGCAGTTCTATCAATGATTTCTTGAAGTTCTGTTTCACTCATTGCAGCTTTAACACCTGCAAGTTTCTTAGCAAGGTCAGCAGCTTTCTTGTCAGCTAAACCCGGTTCCGGTTTCATATGGATAAAGCTCTTGTTGTTGTTTGCAAGGATATGTTCCTTAATGATATTCTCAAGATATGGTTCAGTAAGAGCTTTCTTAACATCTTGAAGTGCTTCGTCAAAAGCAAGATATTTAAGTGGGCTATAGCCATGCATCCAACCACGTGTAGCCATCATTGCATAGAATAAACCGATTGGGAAGCCACGCATGTCAGCTTCTCTCATCACAAACTCACGTTTGTTTATACAAGCTTCGATAAGCTCTTTGTTGATTCCTTCCTCAACGAGTTTCTTGAGAGTGTTCTCAATAACTTCGAAAAACTTAGCTTTCTTATCAGCAGTTGTATTCTTAACAATGATAGAAAGAGCAGGTTGAAGAATACCATCATCAAATGAACCCATTATATCTTTACCTATCTGAGCTTCAAGAAGAGCTCTCTTAAGGATAGCCGCATCTGATTGAAGAAGAATGTCAGTAATGATGTTCATAGCTAAAGCAAGCTTCTCATCTTCCATGTGTCCAATTGTATATGTTAAAGAGAAGTAATCTTTCTCATCTGTAGATTCATCTTTAGAAACAGGATATGTTAACTCTTTTTCAACGAGCTGTTCGAAAGGTTTCTGCTCATCGATAACTACTTGGAACTCCTGATATTCAAAGTTAGCAAGGTACTGTTCATTCATGATTTTGAGAGTAGCTTCAATATCCATATCACCGAAGAGATAGATATATGAGTTACCGGGATGGTAATACTTTTTGTGGAAGTTTAAGAACTTCTCATAGCTAAGTTCAGGGATAACTTCAGGGTCTCCGCCTGACTCATGCTGATAAGCATTATCAGGATTCTGAGTAGATTGGATAGAACGATAAAGAATTGATTCAGGTGAACTGAAAGCACCAAGCATCTCATTATATACAACACCTTTGTATGTGAGAGGAGCTTCCATGTTTTCAAGTTCATGGTGCCAACCTTCCTGCCAGAATATCTCAGGACGATCATAGATCATAGGATTAAAAACAGCATCAAGGTAAACTGTCATAAGATTTAGGAAATCTTTATCATTAGTACTGGCAATAGGATACATAGTGTGATCAGATGCAGTGAAAGCATTGATGAATGTTTTCATTGAACCTTTAATAAGCTCAGTGAAGGTATCTTTTGCAGGGAAGTTCTTAGAACCATTAAGAACTGAATGTTCTAAGATATGAGGAGTTCCGAAGCTATCCTCCGGTGGAGTTTTGAAACCCACCATAAATACTTTATTTGGGTCATCATTTTTAAGATAACATAGTTGTGCTTTTGTTTTTTCGTGGACAAGGAAGTATACAGTTGAATTAACTTCGTGTACTTCTTTAATCCATTCGCATTTGAAACCTTGGATTGTTTTACCTTTTTCGAGTACCATTTTATCTCCTATTTATAAATTATTCTTCATTTTCATCTTCATATTCAGCTTCTTCATCATCAGCTTCATCATATGCATCATTTATCATGTTTTCAAAATATTCACAGACCAGATCAAATTCCTTCTCATCCTCAATGCTAATCAAATCAATTGTCTCTCCATGATCTTCACTGATGTAGACCCAAAACTCATCAGAGTCCTCAGGGAGTACTGCGATGTATTGCTTATTATTCATCTCAGTCATAGCAATTGGTGTAACTTTGAGGTTTCTTCCGTCCTCCATCTCTAATATTATATCTTCTGCATTTTCAATAATCGCGTCGCGACCTTTCTCTATATTATTCATTATCTTACCTCACATTAATTTCATACCAGTTTTTTATAACTATATTAAATGGCAACCATTTTCCATGCTTAAATTGACAATAGTCACCTGCACCTTAATTATATAATACTATAATCAGGGTGTAAGTTGCATTTAATAGTATGCAGAAAATGTTCCCAATAACCAATTGATGCTTTCATTTAAACAAACTTCTTGACTACTATCAAACCAAAACCATAATTGCCATGTTAAATGTAGATATAGCTTTTACAAAGTAAGATTTATACCTGCATTTCAGAAAAAACTGTAATGGAGGAATCATGAAAACTCTTTTCACACTAACATTTGTATTTCTCATTTCCATCTTAATCGCCGATGGTGTACAACCACAAGGTACGGGCTCTGAGTATGACCCGTTTCAGATAGCAACGTTAGACAATCTTCTTTGGTTAAGTACAACTCAGTACTTGTGGGATTATCATTTTATTCAAACTTCAGATATAGATGCAAGTGATACACAGAACTGGAATAATGGAGCAGGATTTATCCCAATTGGATTAGAGGATTACTGGCAGCTACATTATGATGGACAAGGATTCGAGATACAGAATTTATTCATAAACAGACCTTCAACTGACAATATTGGAATGTTTAGTTATACATATGGTAGTGTTGAAGATTTAAATCTTATTAATGCTAACATTATAGGACACAATTCTGTTGGGATTATTGCCGGTAGAGCAGGCAGTATCTCGAATTGTCATGTTTCCGGAAGTGTCGTTGGAGACAATTTTGTAGGTGGTTTAGCAGCAAGTGCTTCGAGTATGGTTAATTGCTCCTCAAGTGCTTATGTTACGTCAGCGAATGATGCTTTTGGTGGCTTAGCTTCCTCTATCTCCAATATTACTAATAGTTATTATGATATGGACCAAGTTTTAATAAATGGTATTAATCAATTAACTGTTGGGGGAATACCTAACTATATATATTCTGATTGGATTGCAAACAATTATCAATTGAATATCTCTGACTATCTAACTGACTTAAACGATGAGTTCATTATATGTGACTTTAACGATTTTGAGAAACTACTAGCATTTGGTATGCAGGACAGCATATCTTTTAAACTACTATCTGATATAGATCTTTCAGAGCACCCAAATTTCTATATTCCATACTTTAAAGCAAATTTTAATGGATCAAATCAGACAATTAGCAACCTCACTATCGATGGCGGAGCATCTCCTAAGGGACTCTTTGGACAGATAAGAGGTGCAACAATCGAAGACCTAATATTAGATAACGTTTCAATTGTCTCAGAAGGAAGAGTTGGCAGTATTGCAGGGGAAAGCTATTATTCTGTTATTAACAGATGCAGTGCATCAGGCTCAGTTGAAGGAAACAGTTATGTGGCTGGCTTGGTTGGACTATTCAGAGATGGTTCAATAATAACTGGTTCATATTCCACTGTAAATGTTACTGGAACTCATAATCTTTCAGGTTTATGTAATAACTTAAATAATCATTATTCATCATCAATTATAAATAGTTTCTACAATTACGAAGCTGTCACTATAAACGACGAACATATCATAACCAATAGAGCCATCTCAAACGAGCTATTCACAACTTGGCTAGCTAATGGTATGTCATTGAATATAGATGACTATTTCAGCTTTGTTAGTGGTTCCTATTTGATAAATAGTGTTACAGATTTCAAGAATCTCTTAGCCTTCTCAGATTACTCGGATGTAAGATTTGCTTTGATTAGAGACATTGATCTATGCGATGAGCCTAATCTCCATATCCCTTATCTTTCAGCAGATTTCGAAGGATACAACAACTCTATATCGAATTGTAACATTAGTGATACACATGGAAGTCAAGGTCTTTTTGGCCAAATAGATAACGTAGCTATACAAAACCTGTATGTACTAAACTCGACTATAGAAGGTTCTAATTCCGGTATAATAGCTGGTATTGCTACTAATTCTGACATAACCAACTGCTTCGCTTCCGGAATTATTAATGGAGACGTTAACTTAGGAGGAATTGCAAGTTTTGGACTTGATACTACTATTACTAATTGTGCTACGGAAGTAACAATAAACGGAGTTGCTTATATTGGAGGTATTTGTGGTCTCTATAATTGGCAGGATTACACTAACCTGGACAATTCAATCTCTAATTGTTACAGTTTCAGTCATCTTACAGGAGAAGGTTATATGGGAGGTTTGATTGGTCATTTCAGAGACGATGAAACTGATGGAATCAAGAACAGCTATTCTGTCTCAGAAATTACTGTCATACCCAACCCTGATGACCCCTATTATATCAACAACTATGTCGGTGGTTTGTTCGGGTGCTGTGATGCAGATGTTGATGATTGCTTTTGGGATACGGATGTATGCTCACTTGAAGAAAGCATTGGAGTCGCAGCAAATAGTCATAACTTTGATATCCACGGGTTACCTACAACCGAGATGCAAGACTATCTGAACTTTTATCAACAGGGATGGGACTTTGAAAATACTTGGACGGTGAATAGCGTAATCAATAATTCTTACCCATATCTTCAAAGTATGGATCAAACTGTGGACAACTTCGAGTATGAAAACCATCAATCTCAACCACAATTAGCATCACTAAATTCTGCCTATCCAAATCCATTCAACCCTGAAACAACGATTGAGTTCTTTATCCCTAAGAATCAAAAAGGTACCTTGACAATCTTCAATATCAAAGGACAAGTTGTAAAAGACTATCCTGAGTTTGAAGCCGGACAGCATTCAGTTATCTGGGACGGAACCAATGTTAATAACGGGAAAGTCTGTTCCGGTGTATATTTTTATCGTCTGGATTCTGATTCTGTTTATTCTCTTAAGAAGATGGTTCTGATAAAGTGATAAACAGAATCAATACGTGAGAGTCATAAATGAGGTAAAGATGGAGACTAAAACTAGAACGGTAATTGTTGCAGATATATTCCTGATAATAGTATTCGCTATATCAATGTACATGAGATGTGATTATCTAGTCGGTGCAATTGAGATTGCTCTCCTATTAGCAGATATGTACATTGCGGTGAAGTACCCTAAAGCTCGATTGGTAAGAAACATAATATTTGTTGCGATAATTGCCCTAATGTTTGCAAGCTTTAACTTCAGTTTCCGACAAGGATTCATGTGAGGATAGTTTATCTGTATTTAGTTAAATACAAAGGGGTCTAGTGTGGAAGGTTTTCAAAGCATTTATATCGGAATCGACGTTGTATTCATCATCGCAACATCAATACGGATTTGGTTAGTCGGGCACACAAAATATGAGTTTCTATCTATCCTTTTACTAATTATCGACATAGTTGTTCTGAAGTTTCTTCCTGAAAAGATTTGGTTGCATCGTATAATATGGATTCTTGTTATTATGAGTTATTATCTGACATTTGGTAGTCGAGTCTCTATGTTTAGAGCAATCTTCTAATCCTATCAAGTCCAGTCTTCACTCATTTAACTCAGAAGGAGAGGTCAACTCCCTCTGTTTCAAAAGGAGTTTGTCAGATGCGAAGCTTGCGGAGCGGAAACAGACTTCTTAAGAAACAAACCATAAGTGGCACAATTATTCAAAAATCATTATAAGCACAAGTACTCTTCCTATAGACTATTGCTCATTTTATAGTTCTAACTAGTTTTATCTTATATTTTCAAGTCTGCTTCTTCTCTTTATCATGTCGCATCAAGAGCTTCTTTGCACCGTTAAATAAGTTATGCACACGATGTGGATAACTTTATCACTTCATAGGGAGGGTCTAGGGAGGCTAAAGGGAGGGACAAGCGAGACTCCAGGTTTTTGATATAGCACGTACCAGACTCGTAGCAGAGTTAGAATTGATGGAAATGAAAACAGAGAAAAAAAGCAGAAAGCTTGAGTGAATAATCTTGACTTTATTTGTTCATAATAGCTTTTATGTATTAAGTATTCAACGGAGGTAACATGCGACAACTTTATGAAAGCAAAAAAGATAAGCAAGAAATCAACTTACGCTTTGCAGGTGAAATATTGCTGATGATTGTATCAGTCTATTTCTTAGGATTAATCCCCCTAGTTTTAGCTTTCTCATTTATTGTCCCAAGACGTCACAAACTGTTTTATGCAATCCTAATTATCATCAAAGTAGCAGTTTTAGTTTTGGTTATGGAAGCTAAGTTTAAATCTATGCTTTTGGTGTGATGAAACTTTAAACCTACTACATCTTTAATCACGTTTGAGAAAATAGAATTAGCTTGACACCTCTTTCTATTTATAATATTTGCGTAATTATTGCAGTTTTCGCAATTAGATGGAGGTATTATGATAATTGAATTCAAAGTGAAGAATTTTCGTTCCATTAAAGATGAACAAGTTTTAAGCTTCGAAGCAAGCAAAGATAAAGAGTATGAAGACTACTATGTAACAAAGATTGGTAAATATCGTCTTCTTAAAATGGCTATGATTTACGGAGCTAATGCTTCCGGGAAATCGAATGTTTTAGATGCACTCCATTTATTGCGTATTCTTGCTATTGGTCGAAGAGATTCAGATGCTCGGATTTATACTGAACCTTTTAAGTTCTGCAAGTCAACAGGAAAAAGTAACACTGAGCTAACATTAATATTCTTTGCAAAGAAAGATGAAGAGTATGTTAAGTATAAATATCAACTAATAGTAAATAAAAAATCTATTATTGAAGAAAAACTGGAGTATTATCCATCAATACAACCCGCATTAGTTTTCCACCGAAGGCAAAACCTTGAGAATGAAAGAGGATTTGACTTAAAGATCCCAACTACATTACAGCTTAAAATCTCGGATAGAGAAGTTATTGAAGCAAATACCCTCCATAATACATCAATAGTTTCAGTCCTGAAAAAAGTTAACCCTCTGTTTCCAGCTTTAAAAACTGCTTATGCATATTTAAAAGACAACCTCAATCCAATAATTAATGAAAACTCGTCTATACGAACTTATTCAACTGATTTCTTTCTTGATAACAAGGATCAAAAAGAGTTGTTACTGAGCTTCTTACAGAAAGCTGACTTTAACATTTCGGATATTGTCATTGAGGCTATCGAGGAAGATGTACCAGCTGAGTTTTTAGAGTTTCTAAAACAACAAGTGGAAAACAAAGAAAAACTTCCTTCGAAAATGTCTACTTATAAAAGAACACTAATTCATGAAATCGAAAATGATTTAGTAGAAAATGTTGAAACAAGTTTAGATTTTGATGAAGAATCGTTAGGTACCCAAAAAATGTTTGATTTAGCCGGTCCTTTCCTAGAGGCAATCAAAAAGGATAGGATATTGTATATTGATGAACTTGAATCATCATTACACTTTGAACTTCAGAAGTATTTAATCCTAGTATTTCTCCATAATGCTAAAGACACCCAATTCTTTTTCACAACCCACAATCTAATGCTTTTAGACTGGGATGAAGTAAGAAATGACACAGTATTCTTTACTGACAAAAGAAGGGATGGTTCAACCGAATTGTATTCACTTGCGGATTTTAAAGGTACTAAACGAAGCAAAGTCTTAAAGAAATATATGGCAGGAAACTATGGAGCCACACCAGACATCTATGACTTCTATATTGATGGTCTATGTAAGGGATAATTATGGGAAAACAGAGAAGTGAGAAAAAACAGATTCTTGTATATTGTGATGGAGAAACTGAGAAGCTTTATTTAAAGGATTTAAAAAAGTATGATCACATTCCTTTCTCAATGAGACCAAACCTTAAGCTTGCCACTTTGAAAGCTTTAGAGAAAATCAAAGATATGGCAGAGATTGATAAAAGCACCTCGAAGCTAACAATTGAGGAACATTCCCAAGTATATTGTATTGTAGATTTAGATCAAATTCATAATCAGTCGTTGTATACTGATTATCAAAATCTTGTTAACGAAGTACAAAAAATTGATAATGCTACAGTTATTGAGTTATATCCCTGCTTTGAAACTTGGATTAAATTTCATTATGAAATTGTTAATAAACCAATTTCAAATTGTAAAGCAATGGAAATGGAAGTAAAAAAGAATATTCCTAATTATATTAAAGCTAGGTGCCCAGCAAAACTATATGAATACCTTAAACCCAATTTAAATACTGCAATTAGTAACTCTAAACAATCAATAAAGAATAGAAGTAGAGCTATTTCATTGGGTACTAGAATTCAGAACTGTAAAGTTCCATTTTCTGAGTTTCATATTCTATTAGAATCGATAGGATTAAATCGCTAAAGGAGAAGCTTTTGTGTTTATCAAATGAAATAATTTCATTGTATAAATCCGGAAAATTGATTGACGAAGTAGTTAATTTAACTAATAAGTTCTCTCATAAGGAAGTCGATGGTGCAATTAGCAATTTGCACAATGAGAGTAAGATTAACATAACTGAAGCAATTCTATCAACCGTGTTTGTTCTAGATGATGAAAGTAATCCAGGATTAAGGTATAGAATAAGCAATCTTCTAGTCTTATTAGAAGTTGAACTTCAAGAATTCTTGGACGCAATAAGCCATATTTCTTCAAACTCACCTTATAACTATCATCGATTCTATTCCAATAAATACAAAGGGAACATAGATGCACATAAAGCTCTGTTGAAACTAATAGTAAACAATGAACAATATCTGGATTTTCTGTATTATGCACTTGTTGATGGATTTGATATCGATAGAGACTTTTTCTCTAAGAAAGCTGATGAGTTACTAAAAGAGAAGAAGTATCAGTTGATTGTTATAAATGCTTTCAGTGGGATTCATCTTGAAAGCTACAAAGATAAAGACATAATCCAGAAGATTACTTCATTAATTAGAGATAACATAATAAATACGAATGAAATAGCAACATTGAGAGCAATATTTGCTTTTTCCATCAAAGTACAAACTGATACAGGCTTACACTATGAGGAACTATGCAATATTCAAATTAGTCTACTTAAGAAAGAAATCTCTTTTCATGAGATGATTGGATTGTTTACTTACTATCTTAAGCAATTGCACAACGCTGTTTTGCAAAGATTTCTTGATTTTATCAATGATAATATTAATAGTTTAGACTACTCTGAAAGTGTTATCTCTCTTATTAATGAACTTTTTGAGATAAATAAAACTGACACTGCTATAGATTTACTAGAATCATTACTTAGAAATGATACTCTTGAATATGATTTCGCACATCTTAAAATACTTAAAACACACATAGTAAACAAAGCACTAGTGAATTTCCTTGTGACAAAATGGATGAGTTCTGGTGAACCAATATTGTGTAGATTCCTGCATGATATTATCGATAACTCAAATGCTAGTTTCATTGGTTCTATTGATGTAAGTGTTTTGTCTACATTAACAGAAAAGCAAATCAAAGTTTTGAGCTTAAGACTGATTGGCTGGTTGCATATTAACTTAAAGTTCTTATTAACTTTCTTTGTCTCAATCATAGAGAATGTAGATCAAAGCTTAAAAGAAGGACTTGAAGTTTTGTTTATTGAGTTAGTAATTGAAGACTATCCATATGTGATCGAAGAATTAGCTAATGATACAGGTCTGATTAATGCAAGCAGTACTTTGTTAAAGTTTAAAGATGAAGTCAAAGTAATTATGGACAGGATAAGGAACACAACTGAAATCCAAGAGTTAAAGCCATCAGATTTTGAAAGGCAACTATTTCATAAACTTAAATGGGATAAAGAACAAAAAATGCTAGATGAAGCAAATAAGAGCTCATTGTTATCGTTACTCTGCACTACAAATGTTTTAATGCTTGGTACAGAATGTGTCTTGATAAAAGATTTTGAGCACAAGACTCAGAAAGTAGAAATGAAGCTCAACCCAATTGGAGCAAGTATTCATCTACCTCGATCATTTATCTTGGATCCCATAGGGTTTGAAATACAATCCTTTAATCTTAGATTTGGAGATCCGTTATGAGGATGATTATCAAACAATACTTATCAGGCTTAAAAGAGAGAGGAGAACTTGACAGGATTATTCCGGAATTACTTAGTTCGATGGGATTAACTGTGTTGAGTAAACCCAAAATAGGGACCAGGCAATATGGTGTTGATGTTGCTGCACATGGCAGAATAGGTGGAGACACACATAAATTGTACCTATTTTCTATAAAGGGAGGAGATTTAGATCGTAATACATGGGATGGTAACTCTCTTCAAGCTTTAAGAACTTCACTTGATGAAATTAGAGACGTGTATATTCAAATTAACATTCCCCCTGAACTTCAAAATTTACCAATTGTTATATGCATTTGTGTAGGAGGAGAAATAGTTGAATCTGTTAGGAGTAATGTCACCGGATATATTAAGAATAATCAGAATAATACAATTTCTTTCATGGAATGGAATGGAGATTCAATTACAAATTTAATGATTAGATATCTATTAAATGAACATGCACTTCCTCCAAATTATCAAAGCAACCTAAGAAAGTCTATTGCAATGATTTCACATCCCGAAGTTTCTACAAAGAACTACAATTTATTAATCGATAATCTAATCGATAATACAAAATTATCTGTTAAGAAACAAGTTGTTAAGACAATAAGAGAAATGAATATTAGCTTATGGATATTATTTATTTGGTGCAGGGACTTGAGGAATTTGGAAGCAGCATATCTAGCATCAGAAAGAACACTCTTAAAAGTCTGGGATCTAGTTAAAGAAGATATTGATTACTTTGGATCAAGCTTTGATAGCATTTTTAGACTATATATGTTGATAACAGATACTTATGTTGATAAACTTAGTCCTTTCTTTGATAGTAAATTCTCTATTTCTGAAAGTATTGTTTCTGGTAACAGTGTAGATATAAGTATTAGAGTCTTTTCATTAGCAAGTAGATTGGCAGTTCACATCTGGTGGTTAATAACTTTTTACAATATTTACCCCGATAATCAAAAAGATTTTTTACAATGTATTAACGAAAGAACTGAAAATCTGGAAGAACTAATCAGAAATAATCCAATTTTAGCTTCACCTCTGAGCGAAAAGCAAGCATCAGAACTATCATTAATATTGTCTGTACTATGTAGTAACAAAGTTTTTTTGAAAGAGTATCTTGAATCATTAACTGATAGAGCTATTTTTGCATTCAACTCGAATCTCAGATACCCATGTTCATTATACACTTATCAAGATCTATCTGATCACCCAATAAATTCTGACAAACAGTACAAGATGAAAGTTACTGACGCTTCTATGATATATCCTTTAATTGCTTTTTACTCAGCACTCTTTAGCTTTGATAATGTATACGATAAAATCTATAAATTTCGACATGAAAAACTATCTCATTGTTCCTTCCAGTTATGGACTCCAAACAATGAATCAATAGAAGAGATATACTCATATTCCAGTAACTTTGGTACAGCTATTATTTTTGACTTACCAAAAAATCCACAAGAATTGTTAAAAATAGTTTACGACACTTGTGCTCAAAAACTTGAGTTTGAAAATATGTCAGCAATAAAAAATAGATTAGGAGCAATCATTACTGTTGCATGTAGACACCATCAACTGCCATTACCTGTACAGTTCGTTAAGCAATTCTATGATAACCAAGTATCTGATAGTCATCTTATCAATAGCAATTGATAATAAAATACTTTGTCCTTGCGAATTAGTAGTTCCATAATCCTTGACATTATCCTCACATCCTAAATTTGTTACTGCTATGGATTTAATTACAAAAAAGCACTATGAAGGAGTTAATTTCTGCCAGAGATGTGGCACGAAATTGGAACTCAAGAAAGATGATGAGGGGAAGCTTAGAGCTATATGCCCGGAATGTGGTTGGACTTTCTATCGCAACCCGGTTCCTGTTGTTGCTGCTATAATCATCAACGACAAGGATGAGGTTGTAATGATTAAACGTGGTTTGCCACCTGCAGCCGGAGAGTGGGCTCTTCCTAGCGGTTATATGGAGATCTATCAGACTCCTGAGACTGCTGTTGTTGATGAGATGCTGGAGGAAACAGGTCTCATTGGTGAAGTTGACCACTTTGTTGGGTATGTTATGGGTGACAATCCTTTCTATCACAAAGTGCTATCATTATGCTTTTGCATGCGTATTACAGGAGGTGAATTAAGGGCCGGTGACGATGCCATCGATGCCCGGTTCGTCCCGTTGTCTGATCTGATTCCTGTTGCTTTCAGTACTCAGAAAGAGTTTCTGGAGAAAGAATTAGAAAGACGTGGTTTGCCTTACAAAGCATACTGCATAGATAATAGCTAAAAGCCTATAGCCTTAAGCCTAAAGCTAATCAATAATAGTTAATAATTAAGAATATAAATAGAGGATTCACATGGAAATAAATAAGACTTACGATCCGGGTCAGATTGAGAAGAAATGGTATAAACATTGGAATGATAAGGGATACTTTTCCCCAACAATAGATAAGGACAAAGAGCCTTTCACTATCTTGATTCCACCACCAAACGTAACTGGTATTCTGCACATGGGGCATGTACTAAACAACACATTACAAGATGTCATCATTCGTTATAAAAGAATGAATGGTGTACCTACTCTCTGGATTCCGGGAGTCGACCATGCAGGTATCGCAACTCAGAATGTTGTTGAGAAGCAGCTTGCGAAAGAGGGCTTAAGCCGACACGATATTGGTAGAGAAGAGCTAGTTAAGCGTATCTGGTCCTGGAAAGAGGAGAAAGGTGGCAGAATCATTGAACAGCTTAAACAACTTGGAGCTTCTTGCGATTGGACTCGAGAACGCTTCACAATGGACGAAGGCTTATCAAAAGCTGTTCGTGAAGTATTCGTTCACCTTTATGAAAAGGGCTTAGTTTACAAAGGTAAATATATTATCAACTGGTGTCCTCGTTGCGTAACTGCACTTGCGAATGACGAAGTTGAGCATGAAGATGCAGAAGGTAAACTCTGGCATTTTCGCTATCCACGCGTTGATGGTAAAGGTCATGTTATAATAGCAACAACCAGACCTGAGACTATGCTTGGTGATACAGCTGTTGCGGTTAATCCTAAAGATGAGCGTTATGCTGACCTTATTGGTAAGAATGTTATTCTTCCATTTACCGGTCGTGAGATTCCGGTTATTGCTGATAGTTATGTTGATATGGAGTTCGGTACAGGTTGTGTTAAAATCACTCCTGCTCATGACCCTAACGACTTCGAAGTTGGTAACAGACATGACCTTGAGCGTATTCTCGTTATAGATGAACACGGTGTTATGAATGAGACAGCCGGTGAAGAGTTTGCCGGACTCGATAGGTATGAGTGTCGTAAGAAACTCGTTAAGATGATGGAAGCAGAAGGTCTCTTAGAGAAGATAGACACACATACTCATTCAGTTGGTCAATGCTACAGATGTGATACTGTTATTGAACCTTATCTCTCAGACCAATGGTTTGTTAAGATGGAGCCACTTGCAAAAGAGGCTATTGAGAAGGTTGAATCAGGTGAGATTAAGTTCCAACCTGAACGCTGGACCAAGGTTTACATGCATTGGATGAACAACATCAGAGACTGGTGTATTTCACGTCAAATCTGGTGGGGTCATAGAATCCCAGCTTACTATTGTGAAGAGTGTGGTGAACTTGTAGTTTCAGTTGATGCACCTAAAGAGTGTCCAAAATGTGGACATGGTTCTTTCAGACAAGATGAAGATGTTCTTGATACCTGGTTCTCAAGCTGGTTATGGCCTTTCTCAACCATGGGTTGGCCGGAAGAAACAGAGGAGTTGAACTACTTCTTACCAACAAATCTACTGGTTACAGGTCATGAGATTATCTATCTTTGGGTTGCTAGAATGATTATGTCAACTCTCGAGTTCAGAGGAGCCATTCCTTTCGATACAGTTTATCTGCATGGAATCGTTCGTGACGAGATCGGTCGTAAGATGAGTAAGTCTCTTGGTAACTCACCTGATCCTATCGATATTATCAAGAAAGTTGGTGCTGATGCCCTTAGATTCGGTATTATCTTCAATACTCCTAAAGGTGCTGATAGTTATTACTCAGATGCTCTACTTGAGAATGGTAGAAACTTTGCCAATAAGATATGGAATGCATATAGATACATTATGATGAATGCTGAGCAGATTGAAGGTATGCCTAAGCAGGAAGAACTCCGACTTGAACTTGCAGACAAGTGGATTTACAGTCGCTTGAATGAAGTATCAAAAGAGGTTGGCGAGTATTATGAAACACTTCGTTTCAATGATGCTGCGTCTTCACTCATGCAGTTCATCTGGAATGAGTTCTGTTCTTGGTACTTAGAGTTAACAAAAGATAGAATCTATAATACTGATGACAAAGTTGGTCAGCTAACAGCTAAGTATATCTTGTTAGATGTAATGCAGAAATCTATGCGTATGCTTCACCCGATTATGCCATTTATCACTGAAGAGGTTTGGCAGGGGATTAAGTCTCAGCTTCCTAATGATGAAGAAGCTTTGATTATTGCTCAGTATCCGATTGCAAATGAAGCTATGATTGATAAGAAGATCTCTGCTGAAATGAAGTTCATCCAGGACTCTATCACTGCTATCAGAAACCTTAGAAAGCAGGTTAACTTAAGTCCCGGTTTAGAGGTAAATATCACCGTTGTAACTGATGATTCATCAGTTGAAGCTCTTTACAAAGAGTATAATGGTTATTTGAATAAGCTTGCTAAAGTAACCGGTATTGAGTTCACATCAGAGAAGCCAAAAGGTGCAATAGCTGCAGTGGTTGGTTCAACAACTCTCTATCTTGCCTTAGAAGGTCTTATCGATATGGATGCTGAGAAAGCTAAGATTCAGAAGCAACTTGATAAGCTTGAGAAAGAGTTTAACGGTATCTCAAGAAAACTCAGTAATGAGAAGTTCTTGAGTAAAGCAAAACCTGAGATTGTAGAGAAAGAGAAAGCTAAGTATGAAGAGGTTAAGGAGAAGTTGGATAAAACCAAAGAGCTTCTTGATGGCTTAAGCTAAAGCTTAAATAAATAGACTTAATGAAGGCAGACTATTTCAGTCTGCCTTTTCCAATGTCCTCTCATTGCTCTATCATAATTATGAGTCAAAGACACCTTTTCTCCTATCAATATCTTAGCAGTCACTTGTCCATTTGCCCCAGGAATGCCCAAGAGACTCCCCAGCTTTCGGTAGTTCTTTTATGAGAATTAAGATAGAGTAATGAAGAAGACTTGAGTGATATTTATGTTGCCCTAGTCAGAATTATAGATAGTTTTTCACTGGAGGAAAGATGAAAACTAAGTTATTCAATACAGTTGTGATGGTTGATCCGGAAGGAAATAGAATCTGGGTATTTACTCCTGATGAAGATTTAGAAGAAGAAGTATCTGATGAATTAAAGAATAAGATAAAGGAGAAGTAATGATTATAAAACCGATAAATACAGTGATCTTTGCAGAAGACTTTCAAGCAATGGTAAAATGGTATATAGAAACATTTGATTTAAATCCAATATACTATGAAGGTATGGAGGATGGATATGTTGATTTGATGTCAGGAGACCAGTGCATAGTAGGTATTACTGCTTACAATGAAGCAGATAAACCCCTTCATTTACCAAGAAGAAGTGCTACTTTTATGCAAATATCAAGCAGTCATATGTTCACACTCTTTCAAAGAGTTGCTGAGACTGGTGGTAAAGTATCCTTTGGCCCTTCGAAGGAGGTGGAGTATTGGTATGGAGGATTGAAAGATCCTGAGAATAATAGAATATGGGTTTATACACCAAATGAGGACCTGGTTGAAGAGATTCCTGAAGTGTTTAAGTAATATAGGTAATTGCTACTGAAAATCAGAGTGCCATATTTGTTTTCCTGAACGAAATGAGGATAAGCTCAGAGTGACACAAAAAATAGCTACTTCAAATGAAGTAGCTATAAGTCTATCACTTAGCTTTAGTTTTTCAAGTATACATCAACAACTTTATACATCTCATTAGTAATAATAGGCTTTGTCAGATACGCAGCAAAGTTAACATTTTCTACAAACTCCCTATCCTCTTCAAGTGTATATGCTGATTGTGCTATAATCTTCAAATCAGGATGTATCTTGTGCATCTTTTCAGCAGTCTCAGCTCCAGACATAACAGGCATCTGAAGATCTAATAACACCAAATCGATCAGTGAAGAGTTCTTGAGAATATCAATAGCTTCCTTACCTGAATTAGCAGTAACAATAGAAGCTCCATTTCTCTCAAGTAGTTTTTTTAGTAATGTAGTAGTCGACCTTGTATCATCAACGACTAGAATTGTTTTCCCATTCCATTTGTATTTCTTACCGGTATTTATTTTTATCTGCTTACCCTTTGATTCTGCTTCACTCATCTGCTTTTTAAGAGAAAAATAGAAAGTAGAGCCATTGTTTACTTCAGATTCAAGCCAAATTCTTCCGCCAAGAAGCTGTAAAATACTTCTAGTTAGATACAACCCGATTCCTAAACCACTATACTCTTTAGTAAGAGACATTTCAAGTTGGAAAAACTTCTCAAATATTGCTTTATGCATTGAACTAGGAATCCCAATTCCAGTATCTTTTACATAAAATGTAATTTCCCTGTCATTCTGGTCATAATATCCTATCTCAATTTCACCGTTTGATGTAAACTTAACAGCATTTGATGCAAGGTACTGAAATACTTGATAAGCCCTGGATGCATCAGTTGAGATATTCATATCATTATCAGGATATAGTTTAATATTGAATCTTAGATGAGATTTATCCATATCATCTGCAAGTCTTTTAGTATACTCATCGACTTTCAGTAGTAACTCGTTAACATTAGATTCACTGAAACTAATCTCGAATTGATTGGTTTCTATACGAGATATATCCATAATATCACTAACCATATGCAGGAGTTTTTCAGATGACTGATTCATAATTGAGATATAGTCTTCCTTATCATCCATATCTAAATCACTTTGACCAAGAATATTAGCAGATCCGACAATTGCATTAAGTGGGGTTCTAAGTTCATGAGAAATGTTATTAATGAATGCTGCTTTTAGTCGGTCACTCTCTTTTGCTTTCTCTAGTGCATTTTTAAGCTCATTTTGGGTGTTCTTCTCACCTGTAATATCTTGTACCATTACAAGAATATATTGAACTTTACCTTTAACAGATATCGGAATTTTACTAGTATTCAGAGTACTTTTACTTAATCCTGCCAAAGTAATCTTTTCATCATTTATGCGATATGGTTTTCCAGTATTAACAACGATTTCATCTGTTGAATCGAATAAACTGGCCAGCTGCTGAGGAAATATTTCGGAATTAGCTCTCCCTATTGCTTCCTCTTTTGTAATGCTTGTAAGCTTCTCAGCTTCACTATTCCAGATCTCATACTTCCCAGTGTCAACTCTTTTCACAAAGATAGCAACCGGAAGATTATCAATCATGGTTTGTAGGAACAGTTGATTTTCCCTTAATATTTTTTCTCTAAACTTTCTTTCGGATATATCATGGATAATGAATAATACATGACGAGGATTTCCCTCCTCATTCTTGATGAGAATAGATTTTGCAAGCATATCCTGCCAATAGCCTTTCGCATGTCTAATTCTATACTCATAGCTAATAAGGTCTTCGGTAGTTATATCTTTCTTTACCATAAGATAATGGTCAAGATCATCAGGATGTATCAAGTCACTCGGGTTCATTCTATAAAATTGTTCTTGGGAATACCCTAGAGATTTGAAATAGGCTGAATTTGAAAGGATGATATTATCTGCTAAGTCTTTAAGCACAATTCTCATATCAAGTGCTTCGAGTAGGGCACGGTATCTATTCTCGCTAGATGCTAATTTCTGTTCGTGCTCTTTTTCGATAGTTAAATCAACACAGATTCCTATGATAAACTCAATCTTCTTATTACGGGAGATGTTAGGTACTTTAATGATTTTAACAGCTTTCTTCTCACCCTTCCTGTTCCAAAAATTGTCCTCCAGAATTACGGAATTCCTATTCTCTAAAACGTCCTTATCTCCAGCAATATAGCCCTCAGCTTCTTTCTGATTATAGATTTCGTAATCAGTTTTATCAATAGCCTCTTCCCTCTCTATTCCTGTTAACTCAACCATGGCATTATTCCAGGTAATATATTTATGATTAACTGGATCCTTGGTAAAAACTGCAACAGGCAGTGAATTAATCAAGTTTTCAAGATACAGTTTATAAAAGAACTCCTGGTTCCCTTCATAATCATGATTAAAATCGGTCTCCGTGATATGGATAGCTCTACCACAAAGTACTGCATTTTCTTCACTACAGTCAACAAACTCCATTTTAGATGAGAAAGTAATCCATTTACCATTGATATCTTTAACTCGAATCTCAATAAATGAGTTGTGACCTTGAAGTCTTGTAACTTCTCGGGAAGCTAATTGAAGATCATTTTCGTAAACGACATCAGATCTATTTGGGAATCCGGGTTCTTTTCGACCATCATCTGTAATGATTATGCCCTGATACCCAAGTAAATCCTGTAAGTCTTTATTGAAGTAAATCGTACTATTATTTCTTGTATAGTACCAAATTAAGTTTGTGCCCTGTAAGAAATCGGTAACTTTATCCGGGAATGTATTATAAGTTGCCATATTATTTCCTGAAAAGAGAGTTAATTATGAAGAAAGAAGGGAGCTTGCTTAATAAAACAAGCTCCCGATTATTATTATTTAGATGCTGCTTCGTTACCGGCTTTAAGAGCGTTAAGATTCAAATCTACAACTTTCTCGCCTTTTGCACCGAAAATCTCTTTGAGAGCTGTCTGAAGCTGTTCCATAGTGAAACATGTCTTTTCAGCAGCAGCACCAACCATTACGATGTTAGAAGCAAGAGCATTACCAAGCTCTTTGGCAATAGCTTCTGCATCGATAAGGATATGGTTATTAATCTTTTTAATTTCGTTATATATAGTATCAATTTCAGGATAGTTAGGAATATTTACAAATGGTTTTGAATTTGTTATTAACCAACCGTCTTTTGATAATAATGGAAGATATCTAAGACTTTCCATTGGTTCAACTGAAAGAATAAGATCAGCTTCACCATCAGGGATAAGGTCTGAGAAGATCTCTTTGTCTGAGATACGTAAGTGAGATTGAACATCACCACCACGTTGACTCATACCATGAACCTCTGCTTGTTTAAGGTAAAGGTTTTCTTTAACTGCAACCTGACCAAATACTTTTGCGATGGTAAGAATACCTTGTCCGCCAACACCGGCTAAAATAATATCTAATTTCATTTATCTTACCTCCGTCCTTATTTCTTTTGAGCTTTCTTTTGAGCTCTCATTCTACGTGTCATTGTCTGAATACATTCGCGACGAGGAATCACAACAGATACACCGTTGTATGCAAACTCCTCTTTGTAAACCTGAATCATCTCTTCATGACATCTCTTAAGAGGTGTAACGACTCTGATATGATCTTTATCAACACCGAGACCGATACACATCTCTTCAATTTTGTTAGCTCCTGTGTAATCCTGACCACCTGTCATACCGGTTGTAGCATTATCAAGGATAACAATAACAACATTCGAGTTGTCATAAACACAGTCTAAAACGCCTGTTAATCCACTGTGTGAGAATGTTGAGTCACCAATAACAGCAACAGCCGGGAAAAGACCTGCATCTGCAGCACCCTTAGCCATTGTGATTGAAGCACCCATGTCAAGACATGTGTTGATTGAGTTGTAAGGAGGCATGAAACCTAATGTATAACAACCGATATCAGAGAATACATGTCCGTCACCATGCTCTTTAAGAGCTTCGTTGAGAGTAACGAAAGAGTCGATATGTGGGCAACCAACACAAAGTGCAGGAGGTCTGCCAACAAGCTGTTCAGGGATAGGAATAATCTCTTCTTTCTCGAAACCGAGAGCAACAGCTACTTTGTTAGGATTCATTTCACCATCACGTGAGAATGTACCATCTAAACGACCTTTAATCTTCTCATTTCCTGAGATATAGCCTTTAAGCATCTCTTCAACAACAGGCATACCATCTTCAACAACGAGAATCTTATCACATTCATTATACATCTTCTCAATGAGTGTACGTGGAAGTGGGTAATGACTGATTTTAAGGATAGGGAAGTTACATTCTCTGTTCTGGAAGTTTTCCATAACATAGTTGTAACCTAAACCACAAGCGATAATACCGAGTGATTTGTCAGAACCGTCTTTGTAGTTGTTGAATTGTGATTCTTCAGCAGCTTTTACAAGTTCAGGCTGCATGTTAAGAAGGTTTTTATATTTTCTACGTGAGAAAGAAGGTAAAAGCATGAATTGGTTCTTATCTTCAGGTAACTTCATCTCGTTTTCCTGGATTCTTTCTCTTCTAATAACACCCGCTCTTGAGTGTGAAAGACGTGTTTCAAGACGAATCATCACAGGAAGTTTGAATTTTTCTGAAAGCTCAAACGCCAAGAAAGCCATATCGTAGCATTCTTGCTGGTTTGATGGCTCAAGACATGGAATCATTGCAAACTTTGCATAGAAACGTGAGTCCTGTTCGTTCTGAGATGAATGCATAGATGGGTCATCAGCAACAGCTACGATTAAACCACCATTAGCGCCAACGAAAGCTGAGTTCATGAATGGATCAGCAGCAACGTTAAGACCAACGTGTTTCATACATGTCATTGTACGCTTTCCTGCATATGACATACCAACTGCTTCTTCCACAGCTGTTTTCTCATTAGAAGCCCAA
The DNA here is from genome assembly GCA_963677495.2 of Cloacimonadales bacterium (SeqCode). Classification (GTDB taxonomy): domain Bacteria; phylum Cloacimonadota; class Cloacimonadia; order Cloacimonadales; family JAFGVF01; genus Zophobacter. Next base: position 3,203 of record CAXXOU010000002.1, on the reverse strand, counting down.
GTTCTGTGAATACCGAGCTCAGCAGCTTCCTTATTGTGTTGGATGTACTCCATTATTTCAGTGGATGGTGTTCCGGGATAAGCAAAACAACCTGACATGCCGGCGTCTATTGCACCTTGTGCCAGAGCCTCATCACCGAGTAACATCAATTTCTGCATAGTATACTCCTTACTTATTTTATTGTAATTTTTGCAAATAATCCATACTTGCGAATTTCAAGCAAGCATTTTTTACACTAAAAAGACAGTTCGTGTTATATAGTAAGTTATAAGAACGAGTTGAAGTTACAGCTTTTTTTAGGACTTGTATTGCAATGAACTAAGAAACCTGCTTTTTTGTGAGTTTGGAACGAAGATAACTACCTGCAATTCTAAGGAGTTCTTCAGCCTGTCAGGACGTTTTATCGAGCCGTAGTTTTAACGAAGGTTGAAGCAGTAGAGCGAAGACTGGACTGAAAGGGAAAAGAACTTCCAGCCCATTTTTAGGGAGTTTGCCAGACCAACGGATAAGCTCCCTTTATTCTTTGCATTCTCAATTCAATTAAAACTGCGGACTAAGCGAAAGCCTATATCGTCAGAGCTACCGTCAGGAAAGTTATAGCAACGATTAGCAATACGACAGTCAGAAGCATTAAAATACCAGCTACCGCCCATATAAACACGGTACGAGCCGTATGTAACTCCTGTTGGGTTTAGCTGTGAACCTCTGTTATAACTTCCATACCAATCCCAACACCATTCCCAAACATTACCACTCATATCATATATTCCAAGTTCATTTGCCTGCTTTGTTCCACCTAAGTGTGTTTTCTTACGTGAATTAGAATCATACCAAGCAACATCACCAATACTATTACTCCCTGAGTACTTATATCCTTTACTCTTATTACCTCCAATTGCTGCAAATCCCCATTCCGCTTCGGTTGGCATTCTATAACCGTTTGCATTAATATTCAGCGTTATTCCTTTACCTGAACCACTATAACAATTAGATAAACCTTCTCTTTCACTCAACTTGTTACAAAACTCTACAGTATCATACCAACTAACTTTCTCCACCGGATTATCTTCACCCCTAAAACGAGAGGGATTATTCCCCATTACTTCTTTCCATTGCTTTTGAGTCACCTCATATTTCCCAATATAGAAATCATTAACTGTTACACTATGCACAGGTTTCTCGTCACTACTTCCATCATTGCTCCCCATTTGGAAGGTACCACCTTCTACAAAGACCATTTCAATACTGCCACTTGTAGTATATGCAGGCTTAGATACTCCCTTTTCTAAGGTAACATTAGTTTGTGTAGTTTCATTCTCTTTAATAGAGATAGTCCTAGTTTGCTTCTTATAACCGTTCAAATCTACAGCCAATTCATAAGAACCGACAGGTATTTTAGATAAATGCTTAGAACCTGACCATGATTTATAGGTAGAACCAATATATTTCATAGTAGTTTTAGCTTCCATTGGCTCAACAACAAATTGGAGTTTCCCTGTTTTCTGTTTTAGGATAAAGCTTTCAATTATATCTCTTCCCTTTTCAACTTGGACGGTTCGCGTTTGCGTGTACCAACCATCTTTAGAAACCTCTATTAAATATGTACCAGCTGATACTTCCTTACTGTTTCCGCTTATCATGCTTCTGTTAACAGAAATCTCACAACCTGATGGAGTGGTATTAACAGTAAGCACAGCAGTACTTTTTAATAAAGTATAGCTAAACTCATTACTCCCGCTTGAAGTAACAGTAATCGTTTCTTCAACAGAATCAAATTTATCTTTAACTATTCTTAGCTGATAGTTATCGGGATACTTAAAAAGCTGTTTATTGGTACTTCCCTCTTTGATATTATTGATATAAATATCAGCTTCTTTAGGGTTTGATTTTATTGTTAGCATAACAGGTTCAAGCACTTTCAAGTCAAAGTTAAATGAGTTGTTAGAAGTACTAATTGTTTCAGTTATCTCTTTTGGCTTAAATCCATTTGTATCAACTCTAATAATATGTTCTCCAGTGCTGATATTCGTTGTCAGCATTTTATTAGAAGTAATACCTACTTTATTACTATCTACAAACACTTCAGCCCCATCTACACTACAAGTTATCACAACAGGTATTTCTGTAACCTTCTGGTCGCCGGTAAGGTCTAATTGATAAGTCTCTCCACTTTGTAATCTTCTCACACCATAAGTGGATAGAACTACTTCAAATTCTTTGAAGCCGAGAGCATTTACTTTGATAGTCCTTTCACCTGGGGAGACATAAACTTCATACTTACCTTTAGTAGATTTATCTACTTTTCTAACTGCCCCATTTAGAAGGTCTGAAATCTATATCAACAGTCAAGTCGGTAAGAAAAACAATAAGAGCAGCCTTCTCCATATTTTTATCTACAATATTTTCTGAGATAATCACTCCACTTTGGAATTTTGCCTTTCCCTCAATCCTCAATTGATTCATTTCAGCATTTAAAATAGCAATAGATATAACAAGTAAAACAAGCAGTATTTTCTTCATAATTAACCCTTTCAATAATCAATATGTGGATTATCTAAATTGAAGTTAAAGTGTCAAGTTTGAACTGATAATTGTTCTACTTTCCAAGCTCGCATCCATAGGAGTTTCCCGCCACTTCAAAGAATATAGGAAGTCCGCTTTCACTTCGTAAACTTCGTTCCGGCAAACTCCCTTTATTCTTTGCATTCTCAATTATCCATTCATTTAGAACTATGGGAAACATAAAAAGCCCGTACGGGATGTACGGGCTTTAAGAATTATCTATATATCACTTAGTCGTGATGTTTCTCTTTGCAAAGCTCAAGCAGAACTCCACCGGTTGATTTTGGATGTAAGAACGCAATGTCGGCACCATGAGCACCTGGTCTTGGTTCCTTATCAATCAAACGAATTCCGTTCTCATCAGCTTTCTTAAGTTCAGCCGGAAGGTCATCAACAGCAAGAGCTATATGTTGGATTCCTTCACCTTTCTTCTCGATAAACTTAGCAACAGGGCTATCTTCGCTTGTTGGGCAAAGAAGCTCAAGTCTGCACTCAGTTCCTACAGGGAAAAAAGCGACTTTAATCTTCTGTGATTCAACTGTTTCAATGCTTTCAAGCTCAAGTCCCATGCTTTTATAGAACTCAATAGCTTTATCAAGATCTTTAACAGCAATACCGATATGGCTAAGCTTATTAATCAT
>CAXXOU010000001.1:0-986041 GCA_963677495.2 Cloacimonadales bacterium (SeqCode) | reverse complement strand
ATTCCTTAATTTTGTAAGTGATTCCTTAATTTTGTAAGTGATTCCTTAAATTTGTAAGTGATTCCTTAATTTTGTAAGTGATTCCTTAAATTTATAAGTTCTTCCTAAAATTTATAAGTGATTCCTAAACTTTATAAGTTCTTCCTTAATTTTATAAGTGCTTCCTTAAATTTATAAGTGATTCCTTAAATTTGTAAGTGAATTACATTTGAGATAGAAGCTGGGGACTCAACTCCTCCGGTGTAGGCAACTTTGACAGCATAGCGATAATCATCGGAAGGCAGTCCCGGCCAATTCAAATCAACGAACAGAGTATCCGGAGTTAAAGCTTCAACTAGTGTCCAACTGAGTGGATCGCCCTCGTTACCGGCAACTAATCTATAAAGATTATAACCCAGTGCTTCACGTGTATCTCTGTTCTCAAAGCCTGTAGCTAGTAATCTACTATCAAGAGTAGGAGTTTCTTCAGGTACAAATGGTCTTCCGAGTTGCACAGCTTCACGTCCACGGGTTTCCCAATCAACCCATGCTTGAATGTTCCAGTTATGATCCAAGGTTGGTGCAACTTCAAGTAGTGTCTGCCATGAACCACTCCATAGCATCATATTGCCATATCCATCTATAGCCGGACCAGAATCACATCCTGCAGGGTGTCCGGTTTGTGTATCAAGACTCACGCCTACCCATAGCTCTTGAGATGGATCAATCTGCACTGGGTTATCCAGTACTGCTGTATGCCAGTCATTGTAATTGACTATATCATCGCATAGCTGATCTGCTAAGATAGTTTGAGCATTAGGCCCCGACCATACTCTTACTGAATATTCACAGTTCTGTTCTCTTGGGAAGAACTTAACTTCCGTAATAAACATACCACCGAAATCATCTAGATGTTCCGGTTCCCATCTACAGGCAATATCGAACTGAGCAGCAGCTCCGGTTCCAACACCATTACCATTTTCTCCTGAATCCCAAGCTAACCATTGTGGGGCACTGCCAGCTCCCGGTTCTCCCCAATGAACATTGACAAGTGTATTGTGGTCATTAACCTCTGCTACAACATCATGGGCAGGGATAACGATTTCTGTAATCATAATATCAACACTGTTATTGCCATCAATAGTGAAACTATCTATCGTATTGCCTTGATACCCATCTAAAGTAGTTGTTATCCTGTAATCACCATACCAAACATGAGGGATAATTGCTATGCCCTGATCATTGGCTTCACTATGGTAAGTCAGATACTCACCATCGGGATTAGGGGTTAGTGCAGTTAAATCAACTGATGCACCTGCAGGAATATCACCAACATTAGTTGTCAAATTAGCTGTTAAACTTCCATATAAGCCCATAGAAAGCCAATTCGAGAAGACAGGGAGTGAATGTACATTGTTAGTATAGTTCGCAATTACAGCGAATCTATAAACTCCTGGTAGAACACCTATCCAATCGGAATCTGTGTATGTAGTATCTACAACTGTTGCTAACTCTGACCAAAGATTTGGATTATCCTCATCTCCCTCATTAAGTCGGAAAATTGTGTAATCAAGTAATGATCGCTCATTAACTGTTCTAATTTCTATTGGTCTGTGATTGGATTCTCTGCTTAATACAATCGGAGCTTTTACTGAAGCAGGCATAACTCTTCTGCCCAAAACAGTTCCTCTATTGGTTGGTACTTGTGATATAAAGGCTTGGAGATTCCAGTTTGTATCAAGTGTGGAAGCTATAACATGAAGCTCTTCCCATACAGTATTAGTTTTAATCATATCTCCACCCGGTTGATGCGGTCCTGCATCACAACCGGCCGGTCTATCAACTGAGCTATGCTCAACTTGATATCCAAACCATATCGGAGTTTGACCTGTAATCATAATCGATGTATCGAGTTGTACTTCGTTCCAGTCACCATCGATATAATTAGTTAATGGTTGTTCAAGCAGAAGATTATCACCATTAATACCTGAGTAAACTTTGACTGTAAGTGAAGTTGCCGGACTTTGTAAGTAGAATCTCAAAGAGTTAATAAAGAAACCTGAATAGATAGCCAACTCATTTGTATCGTATTTACAAGCAACATCGAAAGTACCCCCATTTGTCAAACCAACTCCATCTGCATTAACTCCATCATCTTTATGAATCCAAGCACCACCTGTTCCTCCTGTCACAGGTGGATTCCAGTTTATTAAGGCTTCATCAGTATCTAATAGTTCCGCTGTTACGTTGCCAACCGGAAAGGCGATCTCCTGTAATGTTATCGGTCCTAGATCAATGTTTGAAGTTCCTACAACCACATCTTGCGAAGTAGATGAATATCCTTGAGAACTCAATGTTAGATCATATGTATTATCAGTATAAACTCCGTTTATTGTGAAGAACCCGTTTGCATCTGTCTGAACATCATAGTCTTCATATCCTGTCAGATGACAGCTTCCTTCAATTCCAGACATAGTATCAGAGCCAATAATCTGTCCTGAAACAGAGCAAGTAGGCAATTGATTCATGACTATATCACCGTTTACCATCTGATCTTCAATAACTGTAACGTTGATATTACTTTCATAGTAACCGTGTGTATTAGCTGTAATAGTATAATCACCAGCCGGTAGATATGGGAATGTATACAAACCATTCGCATTCGTAATTGTTGAGTAGTTTGTCCCTTGTACAATAATCTCTACATTCGGCATAGCAGAAACACCATCAGTAACAGTTCCCTCTAAAGCTCCGAGCCCCGAAGTAACAAAGTAGAGCCTGATATTAGGTACATTGTCTATATAAGTACCGGTTTGATCAGTATAAGGGTCAAAATCCACAGCTGTATCATGGAGCTCTAATGACCGATTGGGATATGTACTACCACTGCAATACCAAGTGTTAGCAGAACTGTTCATCTGTGTACCCAAAGGACGCTGATACATGAGAACAAGATTACCACCATTATAAGCATAAGGCGTATCAAAATCTATATGAATAAAGTATTCACCACTTGTGAAATCATAAGTTGTAGAGAAAGCTTGTGTAAGGTTGCCGGCAGGGATAAAGCCACCGGAAAGGTCAGCATTACCTGTCTCACCTATCCACATATTCATTGCTTGACCGGGAAGGTCTTCAGCCCAGTTTACATGGAAATCAATACCTGAGATAACGCCACCTATTCCTATCTCATCAGGATAGATAAGGGTTTGTGTCAGACTACTTGTATAGAAAAAGTTAAAAGGTGTTAGGAAGCTTAGATTATCTCCATCACCTATTGTGCATACAGCTGTCCCTGTTGGCTGTACAGACACATCCAACAGAGGGGACATATTATCATCAGGTGCTAACTCTACAGTATAATCAACATATCCATAAAGTTGCACATCACCCGAAGTTGTAAATGTATGGTTAAACACATAAACTTCAGTTGCATTGGGTTGTAATAAATTACCGGATTGAGAAGCAAGCTCTACATCATTTAGTCCATCGACATATTGCATCAGCTTAACATTATAATTATCAGCAGGATTAGTACCACGATTCATTACAGCGACATCATATTGAATGCTATTTCCGGCTGTTGGCACAATATCACCTTCAATCGATAAAGCCCTTAAATCATCGGTTTGTGGAATCGGTCTCAAAAAATCTATTGCAAGGTTTTCTTGTAGCATTGCTCCGTTATTATCAAAGAGATATTCAAGACCATCAGTACCTGTCTCGTTCTCAATACCCACAGTACAACTATTTATATCAAAAGATGTACCGATTGTTTGGTACTGCAACCTGATATTACCGTTTTCAAATAGGATAATTTGAGCAGTAATACAGTCATTAGGAGCGGTTGAACCACCATACTCTGAGTATGAAACGAAAGATATTATGTATGCATTCATCTGGTCTATCATTGCATTATCAGCATAGACATGACTATTCGACCATCCATAAGTTGGATTCAAATCATCCCAACACCAGAAGATTTGACTATTAGGTGTCCCATCGGATGGTACCGGGTCATTTCCCAAATCATTCATCCCTTGTTCATCAAAGCCAACCATACCATTTGAGCCAATGTAACATTGGTCATAAACGCTATCATAAAATGAGAAGTTAAATCCAATCGCAAACGGACCGACATAATTGTCATCAGTGAATCCGGTAATCTCATTTGTCATTGAAGAGGTATACCAATTAAAAGCAGGTCCATTAGGTTCGGTACTATCAATGAATGTATAACCAAACGTATCAGGTCCACCGGTGGTTTGAGCGAAAATAATTGCAGTTAACAGAATCAATACACTAATACAAAATGCTCTTTTCATAACTATTCCCCCGAATAAGTAATATGTAGTTAGTTTAATTACTTACAAGATTAAGTTTAGCTATATAAAAGAGTCAATAAGTTTTTTCATAACTTAAAGTTTTGCTATGATTTAGGGGATATCTATGCTCTATCAGGGTTGCAGACATACTGGGTATGCTGGCATCCTGTCGGCTCTCACTGGGTGCCCCGGCATCTTGCCGAGATTAGTGGTGCGGACAGTGATGTCCGCGTACCTAGTTAACGACCCGGAGAGTCGTTCTACAAATCTACCTCAAATCATCGAGAACAATTTCAAACTGATTTAAGATACCTGTTTTTTTAAGTCGATTAGCAACAAAGATACTAAACAATCCGGCGAAAACAGCTCCTCCGATGAGGAAACATACTATCTGCTTTATGTTAAAGCCGAGGTTATATGTGTACCATTTATCATAGATGAATGAAAGCAAGTAAGAACTAATCGCTGATATCATAGCTGCAACAACTAGCACAGCACGATTCCATCTCTTATACCCTAAAGCTAAAAAGAAGAGTTCTACCAGAACACTTTGTCCGAATCCCCAGATAATAGATGTCACTCCCCAACGAGCAATAAAGCCTTGCACGAAGGCTGCTACAGTCTCACCCAAGATAGCACTACCCGGTTTACGAATAATAAAAGGAAAGAAAACTGCACCCATGAGCCAGACACCGGACATAAGATTCTCCAAGCCTAATGGTTTCAAGAATGGTGATACAATATCGTAGATAAAGGTATATCCCCACCAGAAAACACCCATTGCTGTCGATACAACTGTTATAAATATAATCTCTGATAGTTTAAGTTTTTTCATAGTATCCTCTGTAGAAAAAATGCCCATGCAACATTTGTAGCATGGGCATTAGATAGTTTATATACCGGCTCTGAAACCAATCATGAAGTTGCGTTCAGCTCCTATCCAGAACTGATTCCCACCACTCCAGGCATCATAATAGCCATCAGTATAGTAAGATTCATCAAGTACATTGTTTACATTGAATGTAATTGAGAATGTGTTGGTTTTAGTTTTATTAGGTATCTTTACAAGTAAACCAAGATTCACAAGACCATATGGATCTATTGAACGGTCATCATTTTCAGTATTATCAATGTATTGTCTTCCAACATACTTATACTCACAAGATGTAGTTACCCATCTCCAAGTGTAGCTTGCTTTTGCATTAGCTAAAAGGTCAGGGAAATTTGCAATCTTGTTGCCGGAGAAGTCCACTTCGAATGTTTCCCAAGTATCCCAGTTAGTATCATATGCAACAAACTCATCAAAGTAGTTATCGTTATATGAGATGTTACCGGAAAACATTAAGTTATTGATAAGCTCTTTCTTCAAAGAAAGCTCAATTCCTCTGTGAACTGTCTTCTCAGCATTACCCATATTAGGATAGCCATCAGAATCTACACCACCATAACGAACGATTTCATCACTGAAATCCATCCAGAAGAGAGCAGTTTCTACTTCCCAACCATATACGTTAGATCTTTGACCAATCTCGTAATTGATAACCTTTTCCGGTTGCACAACAGGGTTTCTCCATTCGATTCTTTCAATGTTACCTTCGCTATCAAGAATCTCTGTATAGTCTTCAAAGAGTGGAGCAGTCCCAAGGTCAGATGCATCATCCCAGATGTTGTAAAGTTCCTGATCAGCAGGTTCCCTTTGAGCCATTGATACGTTACCATAGATATTCAGTTCATCCATAGCTTGATAGTTGAAACCAAAGCGAGGATTCAAGAAGTTATAATCTACTTCATAACTATGAAGGTTCTCACCTGTGAAGTTGCCTACCTCTTCCTGTTCGAAGCTGTACTTAATTCCCTGGTAATGCAGATTGGCCATAAATGAGAGTGATTCGTTAAGCTTGAAGTTCTCATTCATGTAGAAAGTCATATAGTCTTTATTACCTTTGTATTGGTGGTATTTCTGGTCTTTTGTGTATGTTACGTCAATAGGGTTTCCATCAGCATCAACAGCATTAGAAACGTTCTCAATTTCTCCCCAATGGTCACTATCAAACATAGCAAGGTATGTACCGAAAGTGAGTTCACCCATAAAGTGAGACCAAGAGAGGTTTGAAATTACACCATAATGGTTCTTTGTAACCCATTTCTGTCTTATAAAATCAGCTTCAGAATCATCATCTTCATCTGAAAGTGAGTAGTAGTAAAGGTCTTTACCCTCTTTAAGCTGTTCATAATAGCCATGACCACGGATATAAAAGGCTGAATTTTGCCATAAGAAATCATCATTAACTCTCCAACGATTATGTAATTCATAATGTGGTTGAGAGAAGTTATCAACTTCGTTCTCATAGGTAACAGGATTATACTGAGGATTTGCTTCAAGTTCAGCTTCAGGAGAAGCATACCAAGAAGCGTGTGTAATCTCTTTTCCACCATATGTGTTAAACTCTGTTACGTTGTTTTCTGCAACATAAGAAAGGTTAAAGAAGTATGACCACATCTCAGAACCTGCATTATCACGGTATCCATCAGAAACCATATTAGAGAAACGAAGGTTAGTCTTGAGATTCTTTGTGATATCTAATGCAACTTTCGCACTATTCTTAAATGTATCATAACTACCGTAATTACTTGTAACTTCCAGTAAATGCGGATTATTCAAGCTGTTTGTCATAAGGTTAAGAGATCCACCGAATGTGGAAACACCATACTGTGAGTTACCAACACCTTTCTGGAACTGAATATTCTCTACACTTTCTGCAAGATCCGGCATATTTACCCAATAAACTGAGTGATCTTCCGGATCATTAAAAGGAATACCATTAACCATCACACCAATACGCTTTTCATCAAAACCACGTACTTTCATATGAGAATAACCAAGAGCAGAACCTGCTTCTGAGTATGTGTGAAGATTTGGCACATCATTGATTAGAAGAGGGATATCCTGTCCGTGACTCTCTTCAAGAATCTCTTCCTGCTCAATGTTTGTGAATGTGATTGGTGAGGTTTCAGTTGTCACACGTGTAGTTGAAACCTTGATTCCTGAAAGCTCAATAGACTTTCGTTGAAGCTTGATTTTTACATACTCAGAATCAGCTTTAACGACTTTTTCTGCGTAGCCCATTCTTTTAGCTGAAATCTCAGCATTATCAGTTTGTATCTCAAAACGACCTTCTGAGTCGGATGTAACAGTTACATCACCATCTGAGATAATTGCATTTTCAACAGGTACACCTGTTGTTTTGTCAACTACGACTCCTTTAAGAGTCATTGCTGAGCACACGGAAATTATTCCGATTAGAAGTACAAAAAGAGTTAATAGTTTCTTTTTCATCTTTCCTCCATCAATTTCTCATTGAGAATTGAAGAGAAAACTATGTGGAATAAAAAAAACCATATCGCCAATGACGCTATGGTTAAAATATTATTCGAACATATTTTCCCTACGCCGGCATTATCCGGATCAGGTATGATGGGTTTATTCTCAACCGCTGACTTTCAGCAGTACCCCAAAATACGCGTTACTATTTCTCAAAGAACATGTCTCTATCTTTATTTTGCTTTAACTTATGTCAATCAGATTATTATTCTCTATGGCAAATGAATCTTAACGTGAATATTATTTGCCAGATTCTCTGTTCTTCATCTAAATGGCATGTGATAATTTGGAGGATTAATGAAAAAGAATATATTTGTATTGTTTATTATACTGATAACAGTTTCGGTTTTCGCTAAACCTAAGAACATTATTTTAGTTATCGGTGATGGCATGGGATTCAATCATCTCAAGATTGCTAACTACTATGAGAAGGGGAGATGGGGTAAGCAGATATACCAAAAGTTCCCGGTTAAACTGGCGATGAGCACATGGTCAAACACGAATGGAAGCTATGACAAAGATATAGCTTGGGAAAGCTATGAATACTTACAATCGGGTTTCACTGATTCAGCTGCTGCTATCACTGCTATGACTACAGGTGTTAAAACTGATAACACGAAACTAAATTACAATCCTAATGGTGAAAAACTTACTCCTATCGGAGATCATGTTGTAAACTCAGGTAAAGCATTAGGAGTTGTAACAACAGTGCCATTCCCGCATGCAACACCGGCGGGAATTCTCACATCTATGGAATATCGAAAAGACTATCATCAAATTGGGCAAAATATGATTTTTGATTCCAAAGCTACTGTTATCATGAGTGGCGGAAGCCCTGATTATCGTAAGAAAAAGCAGACCAAATACATTGGACCAACTGAGTTCTGGAACTGGTTAAAAGAGGAAGAAACAACCTATAATGAGAGACAAGTACAGGATATAGATGGTGATGGACAACCTGATCCTTGGAGCTTTGTTACTTTAAAAGATGATTTTCTAGCATTACAAAAGGGAGATACTCCCAAAAGAGTGATTGGAGTTAATGTCTCAGTAAAAAATGGGCAGCAAACAAGAAAGGGTGATAGAAAAGCAAATCCATATGTAGTTCCATTCCAGGAAGATGTTCCTTCACTTCAAGAGATGACAGCTGCTGCTATCAATATACTTGATGAAGATGAAGATGGATTCTTCCTCATGATTGAAGGTGGTGCTATAGATTATACCGGACATTATCAGGAACCCGGACGCTTAGTCGAAGAGATGGATGATTTCAATAACACAATAGAATATATCAATGATTGGGTAAAAAAGAACAGTAATTGGAAAGAAACCCTTGTTATAGTCACAGCCGACCATGAGTGTGGTTGTGTTTGGGGCCCTTCAAACGCCAAAAAACAGGAGTTTAACAAAGTTAAATACAATGGGAAGGGTAAACTTCCCGGTTTCGTATTTAACAGCTCAGATCACACAAATTCTTTAGTTCCCTTCTATGCGAAGGGCAGTGATGCTAAGAGATTCAAAAAGCTTATAAAAGGCAAAGATAAGCATAGAGGAAAATACATAGACAATACTGATTTAGGAAGGACATTGAGAGAGTTACTTAACTAGTCAGACTAACTACACTCACATACAGATGTTAAGGGCATAGTAAAATATGCCCTTTTTATTATCTCATCAATATCTACTCAATAGCTTCTCTTTATCTAATCTCCTTAAGAGACTCCTTGCACCGTTAAATAAGTTATGCACACGATGTGGATAACTTTAGGGGTTCATAGGGAGGGCCTAGGGAGGCTAAAGGGAGGGACAAGCGAGATTCCAGGTTTTTGATGCGATTAAGTAAAGGATTCTTAAGGATTCCAAGAAACTCCCAGGAGATTTAATTGTGAGCTAAATAGTTGGATGCATTCTTCCAGATTAATATTCGAAAGTAGGATAGAAGCGATCAATAGTGATTATAAACTGACACATTGAAATAGCAAAGAGCCTATCGCATGCGATAGGCTCTAAGGTTATAGTTCTGATACTATTTCATAAGTATCATTTTCTTTGTTTTAGTATATGTTCCGGCCTGCATCTTGAAGAAGTAGATACCACTACTTACCTGCTTATTATTTCTGTCAGTACCATTCCATACAATAGAATGTGTACCGGCACTGTAATAATCATTAGTAAGAGTTGTAACTTTCTGACCGCGAATATTATAAACGCTTACATTAACTTTATCGTTCTCTTTAACATTGAACTTGATTGTTGTAGTTGGGTTGAATGGGTTAGGGTAGTTACTAAAGAGTTCATTACTATTAGGTACTACCTCAGGATGTTCATTACCAACAGTACCACCGTCACTATTAACGACGATGTTATCAAGCATCATGAAGAACGTTTGTGATGAAACACAATTAAATCCAATATAGATTAGCTGACCTGCATAATCAGTAAGATCATAACTATAATAGGTCCAATCTAGTGGAACATCATGAATTTCATCTGTAACGATAGGTGTAAATTCAGCAGGGTCATTACCCGTAGTTGAGATGCAAACTCTAAGCTGTTCAGGGCCATACTGAGTAGTATATGAGCGAGCCCAGAAAGAAAGCTCAGTTGCATTATCACCGAGATCAAGATGAGGAGTGATTAACCAGTCATCATTTGAACCGGAGTCAGCAGCGAAACAAGCAGCATACTTATCACCATTATAAGCGTCAGCGAGCATTAGCGGAGGTACAGTTGAGTTTGGATTAAATACTATGTATGACATAGGATCATTTTCACCAGGGAAGTCGATACCATTATTGAATCCATAAGTACCTTCACCATCCATATCCATGTTGAACCAAGGATAGATATCTGTAGCGAAATCATCATATGTTTCGAAGCTTTCAGATATAATCGGTGCATCAACAGCAACATGAGTATAGTTTATTGAATCACAAGGTGCTGATTCACCAGGAGGGTTATTGTAAACAGTACTTACTTTATATTCATAAGTATTTCCAACAACTGCATCATAATCAATGTAGATTGTTGAATGTATTGTTTCTGCATTCAACATAACATCATCACGATAAACGTTGTAACCATCCAGAGTTCTCACAGGAACTGTAGGAGCATCCCAAGTCAGTTCAACACCGTTAAACAAGCTTTCAGCCATCAAGTTCTCAGGTGGATAATAATCCTCCGGAGGAACAGGGTTAGATGAGTGAATAGTGAGTGAGTATTCACCTGTTGTGTTTCTAAGATTCTCTTCGAATGTACGTTTTTTGAATGGTCTCATTCCGGCAGGTACATTTTGGAATTGTGAGAGTCTTATGTAATAGAAACCACTTTCATTGAGAGGCATCTCAATTCGAGGTTGACTATTATTATTTCCATCATCATCAGCCATGATATACATCTGGTCATCAACATTGTGATCAGGAGAGTCATAAGGTCCATAGAGACACATATAAGTATCTAGCTGTGAACCATTGATAGCCTCAGTGAATGTAGTTAAATCAGCCGGAGCTGTAATCCAGAATGAATACCAATCCACCTCTGTTTCAGGGTAGATCATCTCTTCATAATCAGCAACGTTAAGAGCTAACTGAGTAGCAGTTTGAGGAGTATCATTGTTATCAAGGAAGTATCCTCTACCGGAAATTGGCAGGTTATGAACCTGACGTGGCATTCTGCCATTTCTGTTATCCGGTGCATTATCTATAATAACAATATCGGCTGTTTTATAACCTTCTGTTGTAGGCATGAATGTAATATCAATATCTACTGTTTCAAGGTAGTTAATTTGAACCGGATATGTGTTATTGTCTGATAGAATAAATTCAGCAGCATCATCACCCTGTATAGCAATGTTTACATCGATATAGAGTGAATCCTGACCAACGTTACGAATTGTAATTGTACGTGTATCTGAAGTACCACCAACATCAATGAAACCGAAGTTCAGTGAAGATGGAGTAATGATAGGATAAGGGTTATCTCCAGTAGGTAATGTAAATAACCTTGTATTAGGTATGTAAGCTAATGGATTACCTGAAGGTGGAGTAGCAGGATCAGGGTTTGTGCTATCACTATAGTAATAGATGGATCTATTATCAGTTGTAGCAGTACATAAGAACTCTTCTGAACCTGAACCATATGCAGCCATATTTTCTTCAACAGCAATTACAAGGTTCTGGCTTCCATCGTAGAGGAACCAGTTCTCTTCAGCGAGTGGAAAGTCAATCCAACCTGCACCTGTTGGAGGTGTGATCGGAGCATTCCAAACTTCAGTTAAATCTGTTAATGGAATCCATGAAGTACCATCAACAAACTCATTTTGAGTAGTAAGACCAAGATAAATTACCCAATCTGTACTGTTATTAAGAGTACCAGCACCATTATAATAATAGCTTACACTAGTAATGAATCCAGGTGTTCCAATCTCTTGGAGAGTATGGATCGATTGTGAATATGAGTATCCATAGTAAGGTTCTATTGGAAGGTGCTGTCCTTCAACAGTACCATCACCAAGAATAACCATTCCTGCAGGATGTGTTGTGAATGTCCAGATAGCATTACCTGTAGCATCACCAACGAAGTTGTAAGGAACAACCTGCCAGTAATACTGCATGCTATACTCAAGAGGAGCAGGAATTGTAAATGTAGTATTGAAACCAGCATCAACACCATCTAAAACATTTGTTGGAGGATTATCAGTTCCAAGATAAACTCTATAACCATCAGGGAAGTTACCACCACTAGCCCACTCTAAATCCATAGATACATAGCTGTTTAATGCGCCATCAGCAGGATAAACAACAGTAGCAGGATTTGGTAAGTCATTAAATGTAGTAAATGACCAAACAGGACAGTTAGTTGCAACACCGATTGCGTTATAAGGTGTAACCATCCAGTTGTAAACAACACCGGGTTGTAAACCTGAATAATCATAACTTAATGCATTACCTACATCAACCATATCAACAATATCTGTTGGAGGATTATCTGTACCGATTGACACATAATAACCACTAGATGCAAGTGCAGGATCCCAGGATACAGTTCCTGTCATAGCAATACCGGTTGCACCATCAGCAGGCATTACAAGAGTTGTAGGTGCAGGTGGGGAATCGTTATCCCATACACCAAAATCATCTATACTAATGTCACTATAATAGTTATCACCTGTGATACCTCTGAATCTAACTTGTACGATATTACCATAACCACCAAGACTGATGTCTACGAATGACCATGCATCACCTTGATCACCTGTGATTTCAGGATATGCATCTTCATTCCACTGAGTTC
Source organism: Cloacimonadales bacterium (SeqCode) (assembly GCA_963677495.2). GTDB lineage: Bacteria > Cloacimonadota > Cloacimonadia > Cloacimonadales > JAFGVF01 > Zophobacter. Next base: position 973,063 of record CAXXOU010000001.1, on the reverse strand, counting down.
CATCCCAAATATCGAAATGAAGTGTCCCCATTGATTCACCAAGCATATGGTACCAAATAGTACTGAATGGATTACTTAATGAAGATACATCAATTGGAGGAGAGATAAGGTCGAATCTTGAGTTTAACTGGCCTGAAGCTTCAGTAAAGGCGAATCCACCTGTTCCTGATGTATGGTCACCAGCTTGAGGACCTGTATTAGTTGAAGGAGTGCTAGTACCAAATGACCAATCGTATTGGTCTTCTGTACCTTGTTCCCAACCAATTGGCAGTGCCAACGTATCGAAGTTTTCTACATAAGGGAATACTGAAATAGTTGAGTTGAACCCAGTACCAGAAAGCGGGATACTTTCTAATCCTTCAGATGTATCTACATCAATAGTAATAGATACAGGACCTTCTGTTACAGGTGCATAAACAACTTCGATAGTTGTGGATTCTGCAGTATTTAGGTTAACAGGATAAGTATTTGTATCTGTTAATACAAAGTCTGTACCATCACTAAGTGTAACAGAGTTAAGAACTAAAGTTCCGATACCTGCATTCTGCAATGTGAATGTAACAGGAGGAGTTTGTGTATTAGTAAATACTGTTCCAAAGTCATGAGCTAAAGGACGATATAATAATTCAGGTCCTGTTGGTAGGTCATCAAAATAGAACATTGTATTTGGAATATGAGACATTACAGTACCTGAAGGTGGTGCTGTAGGATCTGGGTCAGTACTATCACTATAATAATAGATACTACGAGGTGTCTGAGTAATTGTTCCTAAGAACTCTTCTGAGCTGGAACCATAAGCAGGCATATTTTCTTCAACAGCCACAACAAGGTTATCTGTATTATTATAGATAAACGGAGTATCAAGCATAAACTCAATCCAACCTTCACCTGTTGCAGGTGGAATAGTAGCATTGAATACTTCAGTAAGCTGGTCTATTGGAATCCAACCGTCAGTACCGTTAATCTGGCTTTCGGTTGTATGACCCATATAAATTACCCAATCATAGCTATTATTGAGAGTAGCTCCACCATTATAATAATAGAGAATACTTTCAATCTGCTGCCCCTGAACATTCAGGTCACTTTGCAGATAAATTGATTGAGAATATGAATAACCATAGTAAGGTTCAATTGGTAAGTGATGGTTAATCTCTGTACCACCTCCTACAACAACCAAACCATCAGGTGCTGTAATAAAGTTCCAAACCGGACAGTTTTGAGCATCACCAACAAAGTTATAAGGAACAACCTGCCAGTAATAAGTTGTTTGAGGAGCTAATTCAATATCACTAACAAAGGTTGTAACAAAACCAACATCATGGTTCTGATAAACATCTGTAGGTGGATTATCTGTTCCAAGATTGATTTTATAACCATCAGGGAAGTTACCACCATCAGCCCAAACAAGTGTTGGGTAGATGTTTTGGTAAGTAGCTCCAATGTCAGGACTAACCAATGTTGCCGGATTAGGAATATCATTGAATGTTGTAAATGACCAAACCGGACAGTTAGGTGCTGAACCGTTAGGGTTATAAGGTACAACCTGCCAGTAGTAAGTAGTTCCGGCAGCTAATGATGCATAGTCGAAAGTAAGACTATTACCTGCATCAGCCATGTTATGTACATCTGTAGGTGGGTTATCTGTACCTAAAGATACGTAATACCCAGAAGCACCCTGTGCAAGCAGCCAACTAAGTGTTCCTGTCATAGGTACACCTGCTTCTGCATCAGTAGGAGCGATTAATGTAGTCGCTGCAGGTGGCATTGAGTTATCGAAGATTGCGACATCATCAATACAAATATCACCATAGAAACTATCAGATTCCATTGCTCTGAAGTCAAGCATGATAGTTTGACCAGCATAAGCAGCTAATGAAACTTCAGTATATGTCCAAGCAGTTGAACCGTTAGGTTCTTGTACAACTGCTACATCTGTAGTAGTGACTCCATCAACAATTACATCAATATTGAGAGTTGATGTATTAGCATTATCACCAATCCAATAGTTAAAAGTAAGTAGTGGATTTGTAAGTGCAGTCATATCGAATGGAGGAGAATAAAGATGTGCCGGAACAGTTTCAGGACTTGAATCATCAACAACCATCCAGTAACCGAAATTACCGGTTGCGTCTGTATCTGCACCATGTCCACCAATATCACTGTTTGCAACTTCCCAGCTATCGCCGGCAACAACCGGATCAATTGTCCATTCAATTGGCAATGTTGCATCATCAAAAGTTTGAGCATAAGGGTATGTGCTAACAGTAGCCTGGAAGCCATGTCCTGTAAATGTCATAGTATAAGTTTGACGAGTATCATCAGTGATTGTTACAGTACCAGTTAAATCACCCTCATCAATTGGATTGAAAACAACATCAAAGTTCATAGATTCAGCTGAGTTAAGAGCCATAGGATATGTGTTATTATCAACAAGGCTGAAATTAACTTCATCATCTAATACAACTGATTGAATGTTTAATGTACCGGTACCTGTATTCTGAGCAGTACAAGGAAGTGGAGTTGAAGCTGTATCACAGAATAATGTTCCGAAATCCCAAGTAGAAGGATTGTAAGAAAGCTCAGGAGTAGTTGGAAGTGCGTCAAAGAAAAGACGTGTTTCCGGAATACTCATTAACAACTCACCATCCGATGGGTTTAACGGATCAGGAACTGTTGTGTTATCATAATATGAAAGGGATCTTGTTGTTGCTACAGTTTCACAATAGAAATCTTCGTTGGTTGTTGCACGATCAGGTGCATCTTCCAAAATAGCGATTACAAGGTTGTCAGAATTATTATAAACAAATGGTGTCTGAAGGACAATCTCTATCCAACCTTCCCCCATTGTAGGAGTTATCATGCCATCATAAACTTGAGTTAGAGAACTCTGAGACTCCCAACCATTACCAAACATGAAGTTTGAGGCAGTTGTATGTCCCATCCAAATAGTCCAATCAGTACTATTTGCAAGAGAGCCACCACCTGTGTAGTGGTAATAAACTTTCTCAATGCGCTGAGATACCATATTAATCTCAGATTGCAAATAAATAGTCTGAGAATAGGTGTAATGGTTATAAGGTTCTATTGGTAAATGCAGATTTGTATCAACACCACTACCAATCTGAACAATATTTGCTCCTAAATCAGTTTGGAAATAGAAACTTGTAGAAGTTGCAGTTGTTGTGATTGAGTTATGCGATACAACTTTCCAATAGTAGTAGGAAGCGTTCTGCATACCGGTTGGAGTATATGAACCGGTTGCACCGGCAGTTCCTCCTGTAACAACCTGATTTACAGGTGGGTAAACCGAATCAAAGAACAAGTCATACGTCTCTGTGTTTGCACCAAAATCCCAAGTCAAAGTTGCATCCAAAGGAACGTTAATCGCATTGACTGCAGGGAATGGATTTTCGCACTGACCCGGTGCATCAGCATCTGAAATAGGACCAGAATAATCCGGAGAAGAGATGTTTAAGGTGAAAGTACGATTGCCTGTAGCTGAAGAATATTCATCAACAACAATATAGTATGTCTCACCAGCAGTCATGTCCATAATGATTTGTGAGTCAGCTGTTCCCCCTGGACCATCATCATCAAAAGCTAATTGAACAAGATTTGCGTCGTAGACAAAGAGATAGCCATCCCATCCATCATAAACAGGATGAATATCGACATTTGTTAGGTCAATAACAGGTGTTATTTCCCACCATTCGTCACGGTATCTGTCATTATTATCATTTGTATTGTCTACCAGATCACCTGTATCTGTGTAAGGCAATGCATCTACTAATGGAGCCCCAACATGTGTGTTGGTTCCATCAGCAAAAAGACAGGCTGTTACCAAAAACAATAACAGCAAAATTGAGAGTTGTTTCATACGGAAACTCCTTGTATGGAATTAGTAATTTACTATTTGTATAATGATTATTAGCTGTAATCAGCTAAGTCCCCTTTTGACATTTTTATCATCATTAAAAGCTTACTGCTTCCCAGTTAATTTTGATGAAAAGAATCCTACCTCTTTGGTCTCCATTAACTACAGTGCAATTAAACAATTCTTAAATTCTGATGTCAAACAAAATTAATTGCATTGTAATCTTACTGAACCCCTATCTTAGCAGTAGTATATTACCTGATTTTCAATCCCCATAGCATTTGTTAGTATTGCATAACCTATTGTGAGAATTTATAGCTTTTCATTGAGTTTTTATAACATCTAAGAATTTTTCTGAGTTGCTATTGAGTGGAACTTATTTCATTTATTTACAAATTACTGAAAATCGGAATATGCAGCGTTCAATAAATCACACCGATATTTACCTAGATGTTATTACTAATCTTGAACTAACCCTTTATGAGTTAATCGACAATATAAAAAAATCAGTTGACATTATCAAATATAGATGCATACTTTTAAAAGTATATGTAACTCAATATTCAAGCATAAAGGGGTAAGCGACGTGAAGATAACGACTAAACAAGTTTTCCTAGTTCTAGTACTGTTAATTCTCTCATTTACTACATTGCTTTCAGATGAATTGAGAGAGATTCGTCTTAAGTTAAAGTGGGAACATCAGTTTCAATTTGCCGGATACTATGCTGCCATTGAAAAAGGTTTTTATAAAGATATTGGTCTCAATGTTCAGTTATTATCCCCAACTCCAGAAAGAACCCCTTTTCAAACTGTTCTTGATGGAGATGCAGAGTTCGGAACCAGTACTACTGATATTATGATCGCACGTGCAAATGGTGATAAGGTTGTAGTTCTGGCAACAATCTTTCAGCATTCTCCTCATATTTTCATTACTAAAGCTAATTCTGGCTTGCATTATGCTCAGGATCTTTCCGGAAAGAGAATTGCCATTGAACCCGGAGCTGATGAACTAATCGCTTTTCTGATAGCCGAAGGCGTAGACCTTAATGATTGTATTATTGAAGACTATGATTATGATTACAGTAAACTAATAAAGGACGAAGTTGATGCTATTACATCTTACTCAACTGATGAACCTTTCTCTTTTCAACAGAAAGAAGTTGAAGTTACATATCTTCATCCCGCTTCTGCAGGAATCGATTTCTATGGAGATCTACTATTTACAAGTGAGAGACTCGTAGATGATGACCCTGAACTAGTGAAGGAGTTCAGGGAAGCATCACTTAAGGGTTGGTTATACGCAATGGAAAACCAGAAAGAAATAGCTCATTTAATCTATAGCAAATATTCAAAAAGGCATTCAATTGAGCATCTTTTGTTTGAAGCTAAAGAGATGCAAAAGCTTATCCTTCCCAATATAGTACCGGTAGGGTACTCAAATCCGGGAAGATGGAATGCCATTCTTGATACTTATCAGAAGTTAGGCAGAATAGACAGTAACTTTACTACTAATGGACTTGTATATATCGAGGAGCTTGAACATAAGATTTGGGTACACTGGAAACTCTTAACGACACTACTTGTAGCACTATTAACAGTACTCACCCTTTTGTATATTTTCATTATGCTGAATCTAAGACTAAGAAAAGAGATAACAAGACGTAAAATAGTGGAAGCAAACATCTTTGATCAAGATGAGGAGTTAAGAGCTAAGAATAAAGAACTTGTTAAACTATATGCTGAAAAGGATAAGTTTTTCTCAATCATAGCACATGACTTAAGGAGCCCTTTTAACGCTTTCTTTGGTTTTACTGAAATATTGAGTACCCAATCAGAAAGCATGGATGTTTCTGAGATTAAATCACTCTCAGAAAGCTTAAACAGTTCTGCAAACAAGCTTTATAGACTACTCGAGAATCTTCTGCATTGGGCTAGGGTTCAGAGAGGTCTAACCGCCCCGGATCCTGAGACTATTAACTTAAAAGAGCTTATTCAAAGCTGTATTCGAATCTTCGAAGAATCTCTCGAAAGAAAAAAGCTAAAGCTCAATCTTCAGCTTGGTAATGATGTTCTTGCGAAGGCTGATGTTCAGATGACAAATACTATAGTAAGAAACCTTATTTCTAATGCAATAAAGTTCACCAATACCGGTGGATCAATAACAATAAGAACTTCAGTTGAAGATGACGATTTATCTACTATCTCAGTTATTGATAGCGGTATAGGAATGGATGTTGAAAGAATGCAGAATCTATTCAGAATTGATATTGCTGATAGCCGTATTGGAACAGATGGAGAATCCAGTACCGGTTTAGGTTTGATTCTGTGTAAAGAGTTTGCTGAGTTGAATGGTGGGACTATTTCTGTGGAATCTGAGGAAAACAAAGGTAGTAAGTTCACCTTAACACTTAGAAGAGTCTAATCTCCCAGGCAAATCCCTATCATCCTTGCTGTTTTTACTAGATCAGAATCTACATCAACAAGATTGTATTTCTCGATAGCTTCTTTGATAGGAACATCTACCACATTGGGATGTTTATATGCTACCATATGCCCAAACTTTCCATTTTTAGCAAGTTCAAATGCTTTTACACCAAACTGAGTAGCTAAGATTCTATCAAATGGATTCGGTGTTCCTCCCCGTTGTAAGTGACCAAGAATCGTTTCTCTAATCTCATAATCATAACCTTCAGCTTTAATCCTTTGACTGAGCTCCAATGCTGCTCCGGCCAGTTTCACTTCATGTCTTCCAAATTCAACATCTTCATCTATTGATAACTCACCATCTTTTGAAACTGCACCTTCAGCAATAATAATGTTTACGAACTTCTTCTGGCAGTTCATTCTATCATGAATTAGGGCAATCACCTTGTTAACATCGTAAGGAATCTCCGGAATAAGACACACCTCAGCCCCACCTGCTACTGCTGCATTAAGAGCGATCCAACCGGCATAACGTCCCATCACTTCCAGAATCTGTACTCTGTGATGACTTGCAGCTGTTGTCACTAACTTATCAAGCGCTTCTGTTGCTGTTTCAACTGCTGTTTGAAAACCAAATGTATAGTCAGTACTGTTTAGGTCATTATCAATAGTTTTAGGCACTCCAATCACAGGGAAACCTTTCTCAAACAGCTTCTGTGAGATTCTTTGTGAACCATCACCACCAATATTGATTACTGCATCAATGTTCTGCATCTGTATTTTGCGGATTAACTCATCAGAACGGTCAACACTATCCATTGTACCATCAGGTTTCTTGATTGGCCAAGCAAAAGGACCACCTTTGTTGGTTGAACCAAGGATTGTACCTCCTTGTACATGGATTCCGGCTACTTTCTCAGGAGTAAGTTCTATCAGCTCCATTGGTTCAAGTAATACTCCGTTAAACGCATCAACACTTCCAAGAACTTCCCACTCATATTTTGGATCTAGATAAGCACTTTTAACAATAGCTCTAATTACTGCGTTTAAACCGGGACAATCCCCTCCACCTGTTGCGATAAGTATTCTCTTTTTCATACTCTCTCCTTTACCGGAAATACTGCGTCATTCATGCACAATAAGTTTATCTTTGCAAGGAATAATCAGATTACCACCCGATTATCATTGGTCCTTTAGGATTGTAATTAAGCAATCTCATTCCAACATTAATCATTATTTGGCTATAATAGAGTTCTGCATTTACGTTATCATCGTACTCATTCGTCAGACCTTGCAGGTACCTTAACTCATAACGCAAGCTCTGCCGTTGATACGCTACTGCCAACTCCAGATTTGTGGAGTCTTGATACCTTCCTTTGCTACCAATCTCTTCATTGATGTGAACAGATCCCCTGTTCACCTTTGGATACATAGAGATTCCGGCATCTAGGCACAGGTATGGCTTTATGAAGTACGACACAGTAAGTGGATACTCAAAACCACCTACACTTAAAAGGATAAGAGCAAAGTCATCGTCATCCCAGTATTGGTAATCAGTATATAAAGCATTCCCTGTGTTTCTTATACCTGCGTTAAAATAGAGTTTTGTTTCAATAATCTGTGCCTGAAGATTAAAACCAAACTGCTTGTTAAATCTCCAACCTTTCGTTCTGCTTTTGGGGACATGGCTATCTTCAGAATAGCTTGTTGATGCATTTGTAATATTAGCACCATAATTCAACCAAAAACTAAACTTGGGTAAATACTTGTTTGGTATGACTAAAGCAATCATTAACATTAGTGCTGACATTTTTATGCAACTCATTCTTTCTTCCTGCTATCTAATAATCTGAAGCCCATCGTGAATAAAAGCTGTCTATGCACAATATCGCTTCCATAATCATCCGGTTTAAGTGGTGAGTACATCTCATGGACATATCTAACCTCAGCAAAAATACCTTTGTATTGCAGCGAAATAGCTGTCTCAAGGTTCATAGTTGGTCTAACTAACTCAATATCTGCATAGTCGAATTCATCATTCAGACGTTCATAGTGAATGGGAATAGAGAGCGAATAGCCACCGGATACTGTTAAAGCTGAGAAAAAGCGATAAGAGATATCGATAGGAATATCTAAAGTTGTAAGCATATCCATCTTGTCATCAACATGTACAAGACCATCATGCAAAAACTCGATCGTTTTATCATTAAGTCTGTTACCAATCCCAATAAACGCATCCTCATAGATAAATAACCTTAACTGCGAAGCAAACAATATCCTGGTGGTACTAACGTTCCTGCATTTAACAGGTTCGCCTTCATGTAATCGATAAAAGTCACCTTCAGCCTTCACATGACTCAAGCCCAAGTTTACCCAGAACTCATGCTCTATGGCTACTACTGACCCAAACAATGTAAGAATAATTGTTAGTAAAAGATACTTCTTCATAAATGAGTTCTAACTCCATTATTAAACTATCATCATTTATAGTTATAGAACATTATTGTCAATTGCATTCTCAAACTAAAAGAGAGACCGGGGATGGTCTCTCAGTGATATATATTAATCAATAACGGTTTCTTAGTTAAGCATCTCCAGTTTATTTTCTAAAAGAGTTGCGTGGTTTTCCTCTTCATGAGCAAGCTCATTAAGAAGGTTAAAAACTTCAGCATCATCAATCATATCAGCCATCATATAGTAATGATCAGCTGCATATTCTTCACGGATAATGGCGAATTCAAGCCCACTGCGGACTGTAAGTTCACCGGCTCCGGCAACGTTTCCGGGTGTGGAGACGGTTTCGAGAACCGGCTCCTTCCCATCAAAGTTTTTTCGATACATTAGTTTAAGTTTTTCGACATGTCCATCTTCCATAGCTGAAAGCTCTCTAAATAGCTCTTTAGTTGTCTCATCTTCAGCTATTGTATAAAGTTTATTATAAAGCTCTCTAAAGCGCAGTTCCTCTTTGAACGCGAATGTGAAAGCTTCTTCTATAGTATTAACCCTATTACTCATTACATGTTTCCTAAAGCTGCCTTCATTTCAGGTGAATAAACAGCTTTGTCATTTCTAATCCATCTATCATCAATATCTGTAGCAATAGGTGTATTCTGCTTAATGTAGCCCACAATAGCATCACGCAAGTTAACATTGTAGTTATTTATCTTCTCTTGTGGAACACGAGTAAGAAGTGCTAGCCCTGCATTACCACCCATAAGGAAGTCAGTTGTTGCAACTGTATAAGTCTTATTAGGGTCCCAAGGCTCACCTTGAATCTCAAGCTTAGTTACACGGTCAAAGTCATCTCTTTTCTTACTATAAACAACCTTTACACCGGAAACAAGCATACCATGACGCCCACCTTCAACTCTGGTTTCAATAATCTCTTTAAGGAAGTCACCTTTACATTCAAAAGTCACAACCTGATTATCGAATGGCATAACAGTGAACACTTGGCGATAAGTGATAGGACCGCGCTGGATAGTACCACGTACACCACCAAGATTCATGAAAGCGAAATCAGCATTGGTTACACCAATCATAGCATCCATTATCAGATTACCCATTCTATTTTGAGCATCAGAACCTTCTCTAGAGAGATAAACAGCAGCTTCACCAATAACTTCATCCATTCCTTTTTCAGCTATCTTCTGATCTTCAAGTATTGATTCTGCAACCTTTGGAACAGGAATGAACTCATCCTCAAATAGGGTAATAGACATACCATTACGTTCGTCCATTGTTTCCCAACCTGAGATAGTCTTAGTATCAGTATCAATCTTTAGAGTTAGAACATTGAGATTCGAACCATAAGCATAACCTTGCATAACAAGTGTATGAGTTAATGGGTCAGCCCAAGGTTCTGGGATACCTTTATGGATATGTCCACCAATAAGAAGGTCAATACCTTCTACTTCATGCGCAAGTTCCTGTGCATCCCAACCCCAACGACGGTTGTCTGAGGTTTTATAAATATCTTTTCCATAGCGATGTTCATACATTGAAGCAGGATCATAAGGTAAACCTAAATGACCTAAAACAATGATAATGTCTGCTTGATCTTTAACTATAGGAATCCATTTATTAAGAGCTTGTTTCTCATCAAGGAAATCTATACCTTTGATATTCTCAGGGAAACTCATAAGCTCTGTATCTGTAGTTGTAAGTCCAATAATACCGAACTTAATCCCCATTTTCTCTCTAATGATATATGGTTCAACATAAGGAACTAATTCACCGGTTTCTTTATTGACAACATTACAAGATAAGATAGGAAAATCTGCCATTTGAAGAGCTTCTAAAAGTTCAACATCGTTAATATCATATTCATGATTTCCAACAGTTAATGCATCGTAATCAACTTGGTTCATGTACCTAATTACTGCTTTACCCTTGGATACAGTTCCAACTGGACGTCCCTGGAAGAAATCACCGGCATCAAGAAGGAAGTTATCCCTTGTCTTACCATCACTCATACTACGAACCATCTCTATCAATCTAGCAGCAGAACCACCACCACCAAGTTGAGGAGGAAAGTCAGGATTCATGAATGTGGCTTTTGCCCGGTCTATACCGCCATGAACATCATTTGTAGACATAATATCTAAGCGTATCTCATCTGCAGAAAGCAGAGAAAAACTTATGACTATTATGCTAATTATCAGATATATTTTTCTCATTCTTATTAACCTCTAGTTTTTACTAGTATTTATATGTAAATGAAACGTTTGCTTTAAGGAACGCTTCTTTAACTTTATCAGGATTATCCCAATCTCTATCCTGAATGTTAATATGAGTATTCGGCCATAAGTATGAATGTCCACTATAGTAGAAACTATCTGCAAACAAATCTAATGCTTCATACTCTCTAAAACTATATGTTAATGCAAAATCCAGATTTAGCCCCTTTGTTATTTCATAACCTGTACCGGTTGTAATAGAAGGCATAGTAAGTTTGCGTGCATATTGTCCGTTATCATCAAAGATATTCTGATATGAAGTTTCAGAACTGAAACCGACTCTCACAGGTAATGCATTTGTCAATGAGTGCTCAACACCGAGATAGTAGTTGAATGCATCTTCGTACATATCATTGATATCACTCCAGGTGACATATTCCGCTTCAACATTCATTACGGTTCTCATGATGTTTCTAGGACGATAAGTGAAACCGAAACGCATAGTTGATGGTAAGTCATAGTTTTCAAATGTAATCTCATCAGCTGCTTCTGCATCAAAAGCATAAGTTTTATATACACCATCTGCATCAGCAATTGTATTGATAAGATATTTTTCAACATTGTATGTTACATCAATTTCTGTTTTTGGAGTGTAGGCAAACCCAATAGATATTCTATCACCTAGGTCAGCATTAAATCCGGCTTTCATTTGAATACCGGAAAGATCTCTTTCATTTTTATAAATAAAGTTTTTTAGAGTATCTACTGGAGCAGTCTGAAGAACTGCCTGTTCAACTGCCCAGTCAGACCAGTTGATTGTAGTACTCTGATTCACATCACCCATAAGACTGGTGAATTCAAAACCTACACCTGCATTTGAAACAAATGCGTTATTAAGTTCAATAGCATAGGCAATATCAAATGAAAATCCATCTAATGAACCTTCGTTCTCAATCTTGTTATCTGCTATTCTTTCAGGATAACCATTATCATTTGAGTTATTATTGTTTCTTACTTGTTCTTCATAGAAACCTGAGAAATCATATACTGGAGCATAGCGAGCAGATATTGAGAATGTACTTGGTTTCATATCATATATCCAGGCAATAGCTCCATAAATATCAGCATTATAGTTGAAGTTAGTAGCATATGTAGCTTCATCAACATAACCTTCAAAAGAGTCATAATATGGGAAGCTTCTCTTGTCCATGAACTGTGAGCCGTTAACACTCAATTCAGCCCAATATCCACTCTCCATGTTACCAAGTACAGAAGGATTAATGAAAGCATCCATTGGTCTGTAACCTCTGGCGACACCTGTTCCACCCATAGCCATTGAACGTACGTTGTTTGATGGTATTTTGTAACCAAATGCGTAATCTGTAATCGAAAATGCAAGCAAACCTGTGATGCACAGGATGAAAACTACTGGTAATATATATTTTTTCATCTATCCTCCAACCTTAAAAATTCCAATCTATTTGAAGACGGATTGCATGCTCATCTTTCTCTACGAGCTCATAATAGTTTTGTCCGTCGATATATTCGTTTTCATTGTAGAAACCTCTGATTTCATAATCATGGCTCTTATATTGTTTATATTTGTATTTCAATCTTACCTGTAGATTATTTGATAATCTATCAATAATTGTAACCCAATATTTGTGACCTTTTGCACCCATGAAATCCATCTCCATATCTTCAAAGTCCCAGTGGGAGATACCATGACCATCCCAGAAGAGGAATGAGCCTCTTACTTTCAGGTCCTCAGTGAAGTTATGTGTGTAATTGGCGCAAATATAGTCACCATGCTGGAATACTCTACCAACTGCATTTTCATTAACTCCATAACCCTCTGCATTGTTGAAAAGGTATACATAAGGAGGACCATATACAGTATCATAACGATACTCGATTGAGAAGTAGTCACGCTTAGATAAATAAGCAGTTATCGCAGCAGTATAACGATTCACAGTTGATGTCTGGCGATCAAGCTCATCATCATATCTGTTAACCTGGTTAGTATATTTAATACTAAATCTTAGTGGGTGAACAGGTCTGTAATCAAGAGCACTATCGAATCTATATGTTCTTCTATGATCTGATTGTCTCTCAAACACATCAAGATAGAGTTTTGAAAGAGTGAAATACTTATTGAATTTATAGCGCGATTGAATATAAAAACCCTTCTCAGGCTGACTCTGAGAGTTGTTCTCTACAAGGTCACTCAGCATTGGGTTTGTAAGCATGTATGAATCTTCCAAGATAGTGCCATCAAGCTTAGATTTCTCTGAGAAGAAGTTACTATAGGGGTTATCATACTCAGCATGTACATCACGATAAAGCAGGATAAGGTAAAGGTTGTCAAACTGAGCTCTAGTACTGATAAGATAAGCATTGGGATCATCACCAAGCTTCATTAGTTCACCTGTTTTGGTTAACTCAGCGTATTCACCTTGAAGTGAAACATTGTTAAACACAGTCATACCGTCAAAACCAACAACCTGTCTATAATCTCTGTCATACTCATCTGTCTTTGTACCATAAAGGTCAGAAACTGCACTATCTACAATCTTTATTTTTTGATAGTTGTATTCATCTCTTAAGACTGTTTGCCCCAACTCATCATATTCAGGAATAATAATCTCAGCATTATTATAATAAGAAGTGTATGTTGTCATGCCGAGTCTGGTTCCAATGAAAGGATTAAACTGTAAGTGACCACCATAAAGTGTTTCATCTACAAGGTTCTTACGTGGTGCTAAGTTAATATATCCATTTGTATATTGAGAGCCACCAGCAGCTAATTCATTATTAAAGTATACCTCTGCATCTTCCATCTCATCATCTTCGAAACGGATTGTTGAATTAACTAAACCAAACACTTCATAATTGCCGTTCTCATCTTTTCTTGCCACTGAATGGATATTCCCATCTTCATCTTCATATCTGTCCATATAAACAAAGGCATCTTTTTTATCTCTTGATGCAAAGAATGAAGTTTGGAAAAGACTATTCTTCCACTCTAATGCAACACCTTTTAGGGCATTTACTTCAGTTCTGGAAAGGTCTTCTGTGATACCATAAATCCTCTTATCAAAACCATAACCTGTCTTACGTGGGCTATAGTAATCAGTATTCTCCATAGTCAAACCTTCACCATAAGTAGCACGGTAGTTACCGGCAATGATTCTTAATGTGTTTTGACGGCTTAGGAAATCAAACTTATGGTCATACTTAGCGAAGTATTTTGTATCTGAGAGCACATCATCGCCTTCAGCTTCATCAATAGTTGCTTCAGCTTTGGGCTGATCAATCATCATACCCATTTTAAGGTTATTACCATATCTGACTCTAAACTTATGTGATGTTTCCGGATAATACTTATCAAGTTGTAGATATCCCCATAATGTTAAATCTGTACTATGAGGAGCAGGATTGGGATATGCATCACGTAAGAAAGCAGACTTAAACATCTCTTCTATGTCATCGCTGAAGTTATAGAGATGATATTTAAACTGGTAATCAAAGAACAATTTGTTCTTCACAGGTGGTTGCTTATAAAAGACATAATGTCTAAGATTAGAGTAACCATAATATGAGATACCATTTGTATGCTTAAGGTCACGCTTATCCTGCAAAGTATCACCTTTAGCTCTACGTTTAAGTACTGCAACAGCATCTATTGGTGATACATTCGGAAGACTAATAAAGTCTTCGAATAGCATATGGTTAACATTCTGTGGGCTCATAAGGAAATCACTCCAAATATCTGAGATACCTTCGGATGAGCCTTCATTACTACCTAATCGTTGTATCAGATAATCAACTTCCTCAAACCTTTTCGCTGCTTCATCCATCTCATCATAATGAGTTATGATTACTAGCTTTCTAAGCTCGAGCAATGTTTTCTGATCAATCGATTCTATCTCTCTGAGATCATAAAGATCTTCAAAGAACTTTACATACTGTCTGTATTCATAGATATCTTTAGCCTGCTGTTCTGTGATTGGTAACTCTCTTATTTCTTCAAGAGTTGCCTTGTTTAAATCAATCTTTACAGCACTAAGGATACTAAGAAATAGACATACTAACAAAACTATCGAAATTTTCTTCATACACTTTCCTTAATATTCATAATATACCATTGTCCAAAACTAATACAAATTCTCTCTTGTAAAGTTATTTTCTATAAAAGATGTAATGAGGCTGTCTTTCTGACCAATCTATGAAGTGCTTTTTTATACTTGACATCGAATCTCAGCCCACCTTCATTGCAAGTTAAGTTGATTCTATTAGTTCAAATCATACAAGCAATATCCTTCCTTCCTTCGTCTTTGAATCACAGTTTATTATTGAAACGTTTAAGTAATTATCACTAATCGTTCTTTGCTCTATCATAATAGCTCATCAAAGAGTGTGTAATTCTAATAAGTCTCTTGGGCATCCCCGGGGCAAACTGATAAGAGACACCCTAATGTTGCAAAAGAAAATGACATTAGAAGTAAATCTATTAAGATAGGCTAATGAAGATTACTAAACAGTCTGAAATGGATTGACTTGATATATAAAAAGAGACGCAAATGTAAGCGTCTCTGTTACAAAAATAAATCAAATCTATTTTATCAAAGTCAGTTTTCTAGTTAAACTCACTCCACTACCAGTTCGTACCTTTAAAAAATATATACCGGAGCTTTGCTTACTACCATTCGAATCAGTTCCATCCCAAACAAGATTGTGAGAACCTTCTTGAAGTTTCATATCAAGCAAAGTTTCGATAGTTTGACCTTTTATGTTAAATATCTGAGCTTTAACATGTTGATGCTCCTGAATATTGAGAAAAATATTAGCACTTGGATTAAAAGGGTTCGGATACACATCTAGTATCGGTTTCTGTAAAACCTGCACATCACCATCGTTTGCAGTTGTGTGCCCTAAAGTGATAATATTGCTAAATGCTGTCTCAGTACTATCTTCAAAAACAGTAACTGTGAATTCTGCATTCCATGTGCCACTACCAGAAACAGAAAATGTATGAACGAACTCACTTAAAGATGTAGTTGCCAATGGATGAAAATATTGGTTATCATTTTCTTTTATATAAATCCTGTAAGACAAAGGATGTTCCAAGGGCCAGTTCATAGGTGCACTCCACTCCAAAACAACCCTATCATCATTGGAAACATATCCTGATAAATTTGCTGGGGGTTCAAATACAGGAGGTAATGGCTGCATAAAGAAATTTAGGTCATTCATCTCACCATCAGGGAAACAATCCATGACTATATGATAATGTCCCGGATAGTGACAATTTATCTGAATAGGACCATACCAGTTCCAGACAAGAGATGCAGTATAGAACCCGTTAGTTTCAGTTCTAGTCGCAGCAACCGGGTCTGCTCCGGGAGCTCCAAAGGATAAAACTGCTCCCTCTATTGGTTGATCATTATTAGGGTATGCTTGTGTAACAAATCCTTGAATAGTTATAGGTGCAGGATTAGCTTCTGTAGATAAAGTAAAATTAACATATGATTCTTCGCTGTCGGGGTAAAAACTAACAATCTGTGATTCATATGCTGCATGAGAACAGGTAATTATTACTGCACTATCCCAATCCCAATTAAACATAAACTGATAGTTTCCATTTGAATCAGAATACACATTTTCATTAACTGAATCTATATGAATCTCAACATCTACAATTGGTGAACCAGTAGTGATATCAGATACATTTCCACTTATGGAATGACTGTAAGGTAATGGTAGCGGAATCATTTCGAAATCCACTGTTGCGGGATTCTCACTTGGGAAGAAACTATAAACTATAGTTTCGTAATCAATATGTTCACAATTCATTACAACTGCGCTATCCCAGTTCCATATAAACTCTATTGAATAGAATCCATTAGCATCTGTTTCAACGAAATTTTCGACCCCACCAACCGAGATAAAAGCTCCGGCTATCGGTATAGTGTTACCACACAATTCTGTGTAATAAACATTTCCTTGAATCACATTGGTTGGCACTAAAACTTCTAAAAAGAAATCTAGATATTCATAAGGATGCTCAGGGAAAAGTGTTTCTGTCACTGAAGTATAACCCTCTTTAATACATGTAACAACAATCGGTCCATTCCATACCCAATCCACATCTATAGTATAATATCCGTTTTCATCCGTAATTACCTGCTCATCAATATTCTCAACCTGTATAGTCGCACCCTCAATTGGTGTAATCCAATCATTCATTGAACTTACGCTTCCACTAATATTTACTACTTCAGCAAAACTGAGTGTAAACAGTGTAGCCAAAGCCAAAAAAAGAATAAGTCTTCTCATCTTCTCCTCCAAACTAATAACGCCTTGTTTAACATAGCCTTACCTATAAATACATTATGATTTACAATATAATCATAACAACTACCAATATAACAATGATGAAATTTTCATTCCATAGCTAATACTATATTTTGCAGTATCTTAGTATAAACATACCTGACTAATCATATCAAAGTTTCTATGGTTCCTTTTGATTAAACAAGTTGTATCGGTTTTAAACCCATTCAACTTGTCAAGATTGAAGTGGACTTATGTTTGATACCAGATGTAAAACGCTGCTATTATCAAATCAAATAATTACAAGGATGTTACGTCTTTTTCTTAGAGAAGAACTCCCAATGGTTCAATCAAGATGACAACATGGTACTCAAACTTGCAAATGCAAGTTCCATTACCACGTCACCCTGAGCGAAGCTGAATGAAGTGAAACGAAATGAACGAAATCGATAGGGTCGCTCGGATGGCTATAGTGAATTACTGTCAGAAAAAAGAAAGAGTACCGGTTACCCGATACTCTTTCAGTTTGTGAGCTATATTAACTATCTTCTGCTTCTAACAGGCATTGCGTCTGTTGAAGATACGATACGATAGAATTTCTTATTAGCATTATCTGTATCAGTCCATGTTAACTGATCAGTAGTTGTTTCAAGTGTCCAACTATCGAAAGCGGAAGCAGGATCAGTTGAAGAGTATACTTTATAAGTTACAGCATCAGCTGCTGCATCCCATGTAAGTACTCTGCCTGTCACATCATTAACAAGAACAACATTTGTTGGAGTAGCAGGGTCTGCAGCTCCACCCTGTCCTGTTGGGAAACCAAGGTTAGAATAGTCATCAATTTCCATAACAGTCCATTGTGAGTCTGTTGCATCACCGGCTGAAAGAGCCCAGTCAGTAGTTGCTTCTGTAACTGTTTCTTTTCTAAGAAGAGTATGATTAGCTGTAGCAGCAGTTTCACCAGCTACATCCCAACCAGAACCAGGATCAGCACCTTCGTCACCAACAACGTCAATGAGAACGCCATTGTAAGCAAGTCCCATAGCATCATCACCGTTAAAGTAGCAAATAGATGTTCCAACTAAGTCAGAAACAGCTTGAATCTCTGGAATTGCACTTGAGTTACAAACAACGTATACGTCACCAGGAGCAAGTGTACCAGATAATGCTACAGCATTACCGGAACCTTCAACTGCCCAGTCACCACCATTAGAGATACGCCAGAACTCAACTAAGTCAAGGTTTACAGGATCAGCACCTGCATTGTATATCTCAATCGCTTTATTATTAGAAGAACCTTCCAAGTATTCACTGATATAGATATTTACTTCTGTAGCTTCTACGATTGTATAAACAGCTTCACTGATTGAACTTGGTGTAAAGCCATCTTTGTATGCTTTTGCTTTGATTGTTGTAGTTTCACTAACTGCAATAGCAACGGAATAGAGTGATGAAGATTCATCAGGATCTGTTCCATCTGTTGTGTAGTAAATCATTGCATCAGCAGTATCACAAAGAATCTCAACATTCTGAGTTTCAGTGTAGGTACCTGCAGCAGGAGTGAATGTTGGAGTAGCAACAACAGTCTCATTAACATCAAGGTCAGTTAAGAATCTAGCTGTAAGATATTCTCCAGTTGAGCGTGAATTCATAATACCTGTGATGTTTACAGGTTGTGAAGGAATTGCAGTTCCAATATAATCTACATCATAGAAAGTTGAACGGAAGCTATAGTTAACCGCTCCGTCACTAACTGAGTAAACTGTACCGTTAGCAAAGTTTCCAACATCTTCAAAGTTCACATCATTAACTGTAACAACTTGAGCTTCATACATCTCAAAGTTGTTTGTTAGGTCTGTAAGAGTTACAACAGCAGGAGTAATTGTATTACCTGTTGTAGTAGCAGCACCAGGATCACCGGCTGGAACGAATTGAAGCATTTCACCGTAAGAACTAAGTGTTCCCCAAAGACCAGTTATACCATCATATAAGTTATATGCAGTAGTGATTGCACCAGCGTTATCATCTATTAAAATAGCACCTGAAGCATCCTGAACATATTTTTGACCACGATAAGATTGTTGGAATGTTAAGATAACTTCACCAGCAAGCTGGTAATATGTACCATCTGTAGCACCGGCTCTAAGAGCAGCAATGTCTGCTACATCTTGTATTACAGAGTAGTTATTAACTCCACTTTCACCTGTCATTGGTTCAACGTGTGCATCTGTAGCCATAACTTTTAAGTATACAACTGTTCCACCTGTTTGAGCAGGGATGTCAGCAGTGTAACTATCTCTGTTAAGAGTCATAGGTACTTCGTTAGTAAGTGCATCTGAAGCTAAACCCCAATAAAGAGTTGCTGAAGAGATACCATCGGCATCAGCAATGTCAGCAGTTACAGTAACGATATCAGTTGATGTAGGTACTGCAGGAGAAGTCATAACGTTTGTAACAACAGGAGCTGTGTTTACACCTTGAATCACTGTACCTTGCATTACGATATTGTCAATTTCCCAAGCTGCTGAACCGTTTGTAGGATCAGATTGATATTTGAAACCAACTCTTAAAGAACCGTTGTAACCAGAAAGGTCAAGGATACCTGAGTTAGCCCATGAGAAACCACCTGTTGAAAGAACAGGATTAAGCGGTGCCCATGTTGCAGTAGTTGGATCATCTACATAGTCAGTAGATACATATACTTCTAATGCTGGGCCAGTATAGTTATAAGCTGTATCGAAGTTTAACTGTTCATTCTCATAAGCGTCCATGTTAACAGCTGGTGAGATAAGCCAGTCTTCGTTGTCTTGTGCACTACCTGAAAAACCACTCATATATGCATAGTAATTACCACTATATGAACGTGCTTCCCATGCTTGGTCACCAATAACAGAAACTGGAGTCCAACTTCCGAGTGTAGTTGATTCGAAATCTTCATTGAAGATATCAACAAGCGGAAGTGAACCCGTACCTGTAAGGTTGATTACAACATCATCAAATCCATCAGACATATGAGTGATTGTACCGAACTCATCACCTGCAGCAGTCGCTGTGTAACGAACCCAGATAGTTCCGTCGAAATCAGGGTCAAGGTCATAAATATCAGTATCCCAGCTTAAAGCATTGTCAGATACTTCGAATGGACCTGCAACCTCTATATTGATTACATCACCAAGGTCAATTCCTTGAAGTGTGTATTCTTGTGGATCAGATGTTGCGCCAACTTCTGCTGCAAATGCAAGAGCTGTTTCACTTACAATGATACCTTCAGTTGGAGCAGGTTCTGTAACAGTAAATGTCTGTTCATCTGATGTTGTTACAACACTACCATCATCTGTAGCTTCAACTACAAAGTAGTATGTACCGGCTGTAAGTGTTGTAAGTGTTGTTGTATATGTAGCACGTGTGTTCATAGTAACAACAGTTCCATAAACACCAGTTTCTGTTCCATATTTGAGTTCTACAGTAGAAACAGCACTATCGTCAGTAACGTCAGCAGTAATTGTTACGTTCATGCCAACCTCTGGAGCAACTGGGTTTACTAAAATATTAGTAATAGCAGGAGCTTCATTATAGTTAGCTGTAGTATCACCTAAGTTACTGTAGTCATCTTCTCCAAGTACTATCCACTGTGAATCAGAAGCATCTGTTCCGGCAGAAGTAGTCCAGTCTGTAGTTCCTGTTGTTACTGAAGATTTACGAAGAAGTGTATGGTTAGCAGTAGCAGCTGTAACACCGGCTACATCCCAACCTGTTCCTGGATCAATTCCTTCTTGTCCAACAACGTCAATAAGTACGCCGTTATAAGCAAGACCCATTGCATCGTCACCATTGAACCAAGTGATTGATGAGCCTACAGAGTCAGCTAATGCTTGAATTTCAGGGATAGCACTTGAGTTAGCATTAACCCAAACTTCACCCGGATTAAGTGTACCAACTAATGTTGTTCCATTGCTAGCACCTTCAGACCAGTCACCACCGTTAGATATACGCCATACCTGAACCATTGAAAGGTCTACAGGAACTGTATCAGCATTATAGATTTCGAAAGCTTTGTTACTTGAAGAACCTTCGATATACTCACTAATATAGATGTTTGGAGCTACGATAGCTTCGATTGTATAAACAGCTTCAGCGATATCACTTGCAGTATAATCAACAAGGTATGCTTTAGCTCTGATAGTTGTTGTTTCAGTAACATCGATAGCTACTGTATACATAGTAGAAGTTTCATCAGGATCTGTTCCATCTGTTGTATAATAGATAGAAGCACCGGCAGTAGCACAAAGAATCTCAACACTCTGAGCAGTTGCATAAGTACCTGCTGCAGGGTTGAATGTTGGTGTTGCTACTACAGGAACAGTTGCAGTTACGATATCTGCTGCATCTCTAGCAGAGATATATTCACCATCGTTACGGGAATTCATAATACCTGAAATAGAAACTGTTCCTGAAGGAATAGCTGTTCCGATGTAATCTACATCATAGAAAGATGTACGGAAGTTATAGCTATCTGTACCATCAGAAAGTGTGTAAACAGTACCATTAGCAAAGTTACCTGTCTCACCGAAAGTAAGGTCATTAACTGTTACAACCTGTGCTTCGTATGTTTCGAAGTTAGCTGTAAGGTCTGCAAGTGTTACAACAACAGGAGTAATTGAAAGACCTGTGTTTGAAGCAGCACCAGGGTCAGCAACAGGAATAAACTGAAGCATTCCACCATACTCGTTGAGTGTACCACAAAGACCTGTAATTCCATCATAAATGTTATAAGTTGTTGTTATATTTCCACTGTTATCATCAATGAGGATACCTGCAGTAGCATCCTGAACAAATTTCTGTCCACGATATGATTGCTGATAAGTAAGAACAGCTTCACCTGTAAGGCAGTAGATAGTACCATCTGTAGAACCTGCTCTAAGAGTAGCAATATCAGCTACATTTACAATATTAACAACAGTGTAGTCATAAGTTGCGCTTGTAGTTGTTGCAGGTTCTGCATTAGCATCAATAGCAACGATTTCATAATATACAGTAGTTCCTCCAACTTGGGCAGGAATGTTACCTTCATAAGCATCTCTTGAAAGAGTCATAGCAACATTATTAGTCATTGCATCAGATGCAAGTCCCCAGTTAAGAGTAGCAGAAGTTAAACCATCATCATCTGTAATGTCAGCAGTAACTGTAACAATATCTGTAGCTTCCGGTGTTTCAGGAGTGTGAGCTATGTTAGCAATCACTGGAGCTGGGTTAGCTGCCGGTGGAGGTGTTGGCTGACCAAGATTAGAAATATCATCATTTGCCATAACAGTCCACTGTGAATCTGTAGCATTAGTACCTGATGAAGCTGCCCAATCAGTGGTAGCTGCACCGGTAGTTTTACGAAGAAGTGTATGATTTGCAGTTGCATCAGTTTCACCTGCAACATCCCAACCTGAACCCGGGTCTGCACCTTCATCACCAACAACATCAACGAGAGTGCCATTGTACACAAGACCCATTGCATCGTCACCATTAAAGTAACAAACAGAAGTTCCAACTAAGTCTGAAAGTGCTTGAATCTCTGCACTTGCACTTGAGTTACAAACAACATAAACATCTCCCGGTGCTAATGTACCGGATAAAGTAACAGCGTTACCTGAACCTTCAACAGCCCAGTCGCCACCATTCGAAATACGCCAGAACTCTACGAAACCAAGGTTCACATCTGTATCACCGGCATTATAGATTTCAATAGCTTTATTGTTTGAAGAACCTTCAATGTATTCACTGATATAGATATTAGCAGGACCGGCAACTGCGAAGTCATAAAGAGCTTCTGCAACAGCACTTGGTCCGTAGCCAGTCATATAAGCTTTTGCTTTTACTGTAGTAGTTGCATCGATTGATAAAGCTACAGTATAAAGTGTAGATGCATCTGTTGGTTCAGAACCGTCAGTTGTATAATAGATTGAAGCACCAACTGTTGAGCAAAGAATCTCAACAGATTGTGTTTCACTATAAATACCGGCACCAGGAGTGAAGTAAGGAGTTGCAACTATTGGTAGTACAACATCATAGCTTCTCTCTGAGCTTGTTTCTGCATTACTGTCATTATCAGTTGCAGTGATTGTATAATAAACTGTAGCTCCATCAGCTTGAGCAGGGATTGTACCAACATATACATCACCTGAGTCGATAGACATAGTAACATTATTAGTTAAAGAACCTGTAGTAAGTCCCCAGTTGATAACTGCTGAATTAATTGTGCCGTCATCAGTAATAGTAGCACTTACAACTACATCTTCACTTGGTGAAGGAGTTGTAGGTGTATTAGAGATACCTGAAATCACAGGAGTAGTAACAGCACCACCACTGTAATCAGTAACAGTCATATCATCGATAAGAAGTCTTTCTTTATCTTGAATATTTCTAACTCTGAAGAAGATATCATCTCCTGAGATATTAGCTGTTTCTGAGTACTCAGTATAAGTAGTTGAAGTAACATTTACAGATGAACCGATTGCAGTCCAATCGCCTGTTGTTCCACCTACTTGATATTCTACGATAAACTCGATAGGTTCACTTGGAACGTTTCCGTCCCAATGTCTGTACCAGAATGAGATAGTTCCAATACCACCATCTTTACCGTTTCCATCCAAACCTTTGAAAAGAAGGTATTCCATAGTAGAACTTGAATCATCATTAAATCTAACTGCGTTGCCGGAACGTGCATAAGTAGAATGCACCATAGCATTATTGTTTTCCCAATGACCCACACCCGTGTGTTCATATGTTACAACACCGGCATAAGAGCCATCACTCCAACCGTCAAAATTCTCAGTAAAGTCAGCAAACAGGACTAAACTGAATACAAGAATTGCAAAAGTAAGAATTATTTTTCTCATTTGTTTTGCTCCTCTCCTTTTTTAGTGATTATTTATTTCATGTTTAAAACCGATTACTCGGTTACTTAATATCGATAACAATTTTGTTTGCCTTCAATAAGACAGACTCTACATCACTTCATTAATCAAATTCTACAGCATCCTAAAGGAATTCCTTCGAACACTTGATGTCAAGCAACTTGCAGTTAAGTTTAAGTTAATCATAATTGCATGTAGTTCAATAGAATAAAAACTCATTATAGCTCACAATTCCTTAACAAAACTTAATCGACATATTTCACAAACTCTGCTACTTTTCTTCTATTGGGTTCCGATAACTTTTGATCGGAATAACCAACCGGAGTCAGCATGGAGATATGATGAGACTGAGGTATATCCAACAAGGCTTTTACCTCAGTCCGGTCCATATCTGTTATCCAGCAACCGGACAGCCCGTTGTTTTCAAGGGCTAAGAGAAGATAGCACCCGGCTATATCTGCGTCTTGCGTTACTCTACTTGTTTTCTCAGAGTTAGTAACTGTAGCAATCACAACTCCTGCTTTTCCAAGTGGTGCAGATGCAGATCCCCTAATCCCGGCAAGTTTGGAAATTGCGGAACTGTTTCTAACAACTACATAGTAATAAGATTCACAGTTCCTGCTTGTTGGTGAAAATCGACATTCCTCAAATACACTATTCAATACCTCTGAAGGAACAGAGGCATCGGTGAAACTACGATAACTTCTCCGCTCTCTAAGCAGATCAGTTCCATTATAATAGGGCTTAACAGGATGTTCGAATGTCTGGAACTCAATTTTTCTACCCTCAGGATCATAGCAGTAGAAGTGATAAATATCATAACTCGGATTGTATTGTGGTGTGTTAATGGGTTCAAGTTTAGAAGCTATTTGATCAACTTCCTCCCTCGATGTGTAAAAGAATGTTAATAGCATATCCGAATCGGCTCTATCGCTTCCGCAAATCCCGATTATCTGGTTTCCATGTCTGACAATGCAGATGTTAGGCTGCTCTAGCCAGACAGTACAACCAACTGTATTAAGGTAAAAATCTCTTAAGACTTCGAACATCGCAGTCTTAAAAAAAACTATTCCACCCATCGCTTCTCCTGTTTACTCTTTAGTACGCTTTTTACTTAGGCGCAACATTCAGTCTGTGTTTATAAGGAAAATACTGTCAATTGA
Source organism: Cloacimonadales bacterium (SeqCode) (assembly GCA_963677495.2). Classification (GTDB taxonomy): domain Bacteria; phylum Cloacimonadota; class Cloacimonadia; order Cloacimonadales; family JAFGVF01; genus Zophobacter. The sequence continues at coordinate 947,682 of CAXXOU010000001.1, read as the reverse complement.
AATTGTTAAGGTATACTTCCGAATCTTAACAATCCGGCTTGTCATGCATATTTAGAGCTATTTAAAATTATTGTTAAGATTAATATGGTATAGTTAGATTACTTTTTTATGGAGTGCACCAACTGCTTGTCAGGGCGTAGCTTTTAGCGAAGACTGATGTAGGTGCGTCTTGTCACACAACTATACTTAGCCTTATCTCGCTTGGAGTAGACCTACAGCCCCAGGACTTGCACCGCAACGTAGTGTGGGGCGAGGACGAAACCCAGCAATCTGTACCTTTGGAATGGTCGCAGACCTTGCAAATGGTGCACTTCGAAGCAATCTCTTTCATCATTGGAGTCATAGCGAGTTTCAGGTTTAGAAAAGGAGTTTGTCAGAGTGAAGTTTACGAGCGAAAATGGACTTCTTTTCTAAATCTGAAATAAGTTGGACTCATAGTGATGAATTATGCTACATTTCCGCTATTCACCCAACTCCCATTCGGCCGCTATGGTGACAGCTATGGTTACCTATACACCGATCACCCTTGATCGGTATCGTTCAAGGTGAAACCTTCCTAATTCTTAATTAATCATTCTTAATTCTTCATTACAAATAACTATTTGGTTATTTGATCACCATCATTCTGCCAATTGCTTCTTCCCCCTCACAACTTACCTTATAAAAGTATATCCCCGATGCTACTATCTTACGATTATTATCCTTACAATCCCATATCTTTGAGTAATGTTCTCCTGTTTGCTTATCTTCTGATGATAATCCTGCACTTCTCACAAGCTGTGAGAAACTCTGGGTTATCTTCAGATCCCTTACCTTCTGACCTTTGATATTGAATATCTCTAAGGTAGGTTTCTCTATCGGTTTCTTGGGTAATGTAAACTCAATGAATGCTACTTTCCCGTTATTGTCATTAGGTGTAACAGGATTAGGGAAATGAGACACCTGTATCGTTGCAGGTGGTCTTGGAGCAGTTTCATCACTATTCGGAGTGGGATTATATTCATAAGCACCCATATCGATTATGTTATCCCATACTCTCGGATTTCCTGCAATATCTACAGTTGGTAAGTTCATCCCAAGTGTATCAGGTGTTCCCGCATTCACGCAGGGTGAACCTTGTGTCAGTTGCACCCATCTTATATCTTCGAGTTCCACATCACCATGGACATCACCACGGAAAAGTGGGTCTGTATCAATGTTGTGATTCCCCCAAGTAAGAGTATTATGCTCATTGTCGAACCCTATTATCTCTGATTCTCCATTTCTGATTAAGCTATAATCTATATCTATATTAGAGTATATCGGGTTTGGGTCTCCTGCAAAATTATCCCAAACTTCAATTTCACGTGGACTTTCATGATTATACAAAATGCTATTACGAATTGTGAAATCCCCAGCTATCCTTAAAACGCTTAAACTGCCATTGTTCATTGCAATTGTCACATTATTCAAGTAGTTGTGCTCATAATTGTTCATAATGATCATCATTGGTAAAGTGTTACTCGTAGATAAGTTGTTATACATTAACATATTTGACAACTCTAAACTTCCATTTAGCCCACTATCTTCAATATTGCCATATTGAAACATCACTCCCGGACTATTGTGTGTATTATTAGCAATAACAATATTGTTAGCGGTAATAGGAGAATCATCAAAATCTATAATAGAAACATGTCCATTTATAGAAGAGCTATTATTGTTTGTTAGTACTATATTGTTTATTATCACAGTACTTTCATATGTTCTAAGGCAAGTAAACTCTCCATTATATCCGGTTATGTTTCTAAAACTACAATTATTGACATCTATTGTATCTGATAAATGTACTAATATCCCGGGTCTATCAGAATGAAAGTCACCAAAATCGATATCACGGATAGAAATATCTTCACTCCTTGAAACAAGCATGTTATACTCATCCTCTTGGTTATTTCTAATCATCTTTAAATTACCAACTTCAACATTTGAAGCGTATCGAATAGCGATTGTGTTAAGTGCCCATTCATCTCCAATAGTTACCTCAGTGGGTTGATTACCACTTCCTAAGAGTTTAGTATTTGATTGAACTGCAATTGGAAAGATTTGATTATTCAGCTCCTTACTATATGTCCCCGGTAGAATAAATACAGTATTTGGATTCTGCTCATTAGGTTGTATCAGCCTTGTAGCAAATGCAATAGTTTGTAGTGCTGTCTCAGGTGTTAATCCATCATTATTATCATCACCCAAGGGTGAAACATAAAGGTTTGAATCTAACTGCTCCCAATAGCTGTTCTGAGTCGATACTGAAAGTTGTGTTGCATTCAAACCAGAGTAGTGCATAACAAAGTAGCCATCAGGTGCATCTAAATCTACACTCAATGTATCTTAAGCAATATTATTACTAGTAGAATTAAATAGATATATATCCTGAACATCTCCATAATTGTTATATACACTGTTTAGGTTATCAGGATCAAAATAAAGGGTTGAGCCATAGCTAGCACCAATACCTCCACCTTGATGAAGAGCTCTATTATCTCTTATGATGTTAGAAGAAAACTCTGCAAAACTTTCATTATAAACACCTATGCCACCAGTGTTTATAGAAGTACATTTCTGAATAACGCAATTAGATATGCATATTGAACTACCAAATACTGAAATTCCTCCACCATAGATGTACGGATGTGAATTACCCCAACCTACTCCATTCTCTATTAAGAAACCATTTATACTTACATCTGCTCCCTCATCAACTCTAAATCCATTCGATTGAAAATTAGGGTCAATAATTGTATTACTAATATCTGATGGATTTCCGGTAAATTCGTACAGACTCATAACTGTAATTGATTTATCAACAATATCGACATGCTCAAGATATCGCCCTGGGTGAACTAATATCGTATCACCATCAGCAGCACAATCTACTGCTAATTGGATAGAAGTTAGATCTTGTGAACCATCTAAGGAAACAGTAATTGTGTTTGCCCGGATAGCAACTCTTACGATTAAAATTATAAATAAAACCAACAATAATTTTTTCATGGCACCTGCTTTTCTCAGACTTGAACCGTAGCAAAGTATGGGTCGAGAATGAGACTCTGTTAAACAATTATCCTCACCCCAAACTCACAAGAAAACTTGTTCGATTCGGTGCAAGGATAAACAAAAGGGCAGGCAACTTGTTCACCATAACTTATGTGAAGGTGAAGCCTACCCATATTAATATCTAATCAACCATTTAGAAGGTCTAAAGACCATTCTAAAGGTTTATTTGAGTAGCATCATTTTCTTTGTCAAGACTTTGTCGTTTGTTTTCATGCGATAGAAATAGATACCTGAAGCTACTGATTTATTATTACTGTCTTTACCACTCCATTCAATTGAGTGATAACCCGGTTGATGATGATCATTAACAAGGGTTGTAACTCTCTGTCCACGGATGTTATAGATATCGATTTTAACATCAGTTTCTTTTGCTATATTGTAGCTTATCGTGTACTGAAATTAGTATTGACTGAAGAGATGACAGCTGTAGAGCACATACTTGGACTGTAATATTCTAAATTACGGTCAGTGGAAGCTGACGACTCTGTCGTCACAGCAACTCAGGAGAGTCGCAGTACAATGTAGTGCGAGTGCCCTCAATTGCTCAAAACTCCTTCAGCTTGTTTTTAGCCTTGAAAAGGCGTCTGTTCAATAGCCACATGCTTTGGCATGTGGTAAACGTAATCTAAAAAGATGTAGCCCTAAAGGGGCGTAAGATTAACATCTTAGGTAATTCGACACCCCTTCAGGGCTAATCTTGGCCTTGAACTTTGACCCCAAGCGACAAGTCGCATGGGGCTATGAAAATACCATCAGTAACCTATACCTTTGGAATGGTTGAAAACCTTGCAAATGGTGCACTTCGTAGGAAGAAACACCCCACCGTTAAAACGGTACCCCTCTACAAGAGGGGAATGTCCAAGAGCACCATTTCGAAGGTCTAAGGACCATTCGAAAGGTAGAATATTGCCATATTTCGCTATGAGTCCAACTCCCATTCCGTCGCTTTGACTCCAGCTAACAATTTCCCACTAACAATTTTCCAAAATTTGCCCTTCTGCATCCCTTCTGGTTCCGTGACTAAAAAAGGTGTTTCAAAGGTTACCCACAGGTGACCCTCTCGTGACCCTCTCGTGGAACGCCTCGATTTATCCACATCATGTGGATAACTTAAATATTAATGGAAAACTTGTCGTAGGCACGGGACTGGAAGGGAAGCAGAAGGTTCATTTCGGGTTCAATTGAAAATTTGAGTAGCAAATTGATTGATACAACTAGAGCTATACACTATATATATAAATGGGACACAAAAGATTGTGTCCCATTAATGCTTTATTTAAAACTGTTTTAGCGTCCATTCCAATGCTTCTTCCAGCATCTCTGGAGGAGGGCTCTTTATTAGGTCATTCTCGAGTAACATATGAGTAGAATTCCGAGCATTCTCGATTCCCTCTTTTGCCAGGTCATAGGCTTCCTGCCAAGTAAGATTATGTCTGGCTACACCATCTTCAATAGCTTGCATAGCAACATCTGCTGCTTCTTTAGGGAATACTTCTGTCTCCTCCATTGTTGGAACAATGTTATCCGGAGTAATACCGCGTTGTTCTGCATATTCCGCTAATGAATAAGCAGCTCTGATAGCCATATTATCAGTAATCTCTTTAGCTTCTGTTAGTAATGCTCCCTTTAGAATCCCCGGAAAACCAAGAGAGTTATTAATCTGGTTTGGGAAATCACCTCTACCCGTAGCAACAATGAATGCACCGGCTTCTTTTGCAGAGTAAGGATAAATCTCAGGGACAGGATTAGCACAAACAAAGACGATGGGTTTGTCATTCATAAGCTTAATCCACTCCGGTTTGATAGTATCAGGACCGGGCTTGGAAAGAGCAATCAGAACATCAGCATCTTTGAAAGCTTCTTGCACATCTGTAATCATGTTTGGATTTGTATTACACGCTAAATCCCACTGTTTATAGCTTCCGAGATTGCTTTCTAAGTCTTTTCTTTCTTTATGAAGCGTTCCCTTAGAATCAAATAGAATTATATTCTCACCCGGTAAACCTGCTTTCATAAGAAAACGGGCAATTGTTGAGTTTGAAGCTCCACACCCATACAGAACTGTCTTTACACTGTTTATGGGCTTATCAGCCAGTTTTAGTGCATTGATGACCCCGGCTAGAGTCACACACGCAGTACCTTGTGCGTCATCATGCCAAACAGGGATACTGCAATCCTTTCTGAGAGTGTCTAATACTTTGTAGCAATTGGGTTGAGAAATATCTTCCAGGTTCACAGCACCAAAAGATGGCTGAAGCATCTTTACAAAGTCTATAATTTTCTGCGGATCCGGATTGCCTTCATCATCTCTATTATCTATGCAAAGGGCAACAGCGTCCACACCTCCAAGGTATTTCATGAGAAAGGCTTTGCCTTCCATCACACCAAGGCCACCGGGAGGCGTACAATCACCATCACCGAGAACACGGGTTGAATCGCTTACTACTGCAACAAGATTACTACGGTTAGACAGCTTGAAAGATGAGTAATTATCATCTCTAATGCTAGTAGAGACTTTTGAAACTCCCGGTGTGTACCAGACATTGAACCAGTTAAAACCCCAAACACCGGCTTTAGGGAGAGTTTGCATCTTACCATTATAGAAATAATGAGCTTTCTCAGATAACTTCTTTAAGAATAGAGTTTGTGCTTTTGCTTTCTGTTCAGGTGTAAACTCAGCTGGGAAAATATCACTTAAATTATGTAAATCGATATTTAGTTTCATCTGTCTCCTCGTTTGAATATGTTATTACCTTTGATATCTATAGCAACTATACATGGGAAATCTTTAACTTCTAATCTTCGCACTGCTTCCGGACCTAGTTCAGGCCAAGCAATTACTTCTGCTGATATTATTGCTTCGGAGAGAAGAGCTCCCGCTCCGCCAATAGCAACGAAGTACACAGCTTCATTTCTTACGATGCTTTCAATAACATCTTCTGACCTGGCACCCTTACCAATCATTCCTTTCAGACCATTATCAAGGAGTGTAGGAGCATAAGCATCCATTCTGTAGCTGGTAGTGGGGCCTGCAGAACCTATTACTTCTCCCGGTCTTGCAGGTGTTGGACCTGTATAATAAATAGCATTATCTTTTAGTTCTAAAGGAAGCTCTTTACCGGACTCAATTAATTCAACAATCCTTTTATGAGCAGCATCACGAGCTGTGTAAATAACTCCTGAGATTAGGACATTATCACCAACTTTAAGGTTAGCTAAATCTTCCGGTTGGAATGGTGTTGTGAGTTTGATGTTCATTCTGAATCCTATAAAGTTATTGATTTGTGTCTATGGGCATGACACTGGATGTTGATTGCAACCGGAAGTGATGCAATATGGCATGGCATTGTTTCAATTAACACTTTGAAGGCTGTTGTATCTCCGCCAAGTCCTTGAGGACCAACATTGCTACTATTAACAATTTCCAGAAGTTCAGTCTCAAGATTAGCCCAATTACTATCAGGATTATGAGAGCTTAAAGGACGCATTAAAGCTTTCTTAGCAAGAAGAGCTGAGGTTTCGAAGTTACCACCCACACCAATTCCAATAATCACAGGCGGACATGGATTACCTCCTGCTTCGATTATTGTATCCAGAACAAGTTTCTTTATACCATCGATTCCATCAGAAGGCTTCATCATGGCAATAAGACTCATATTCTCTGAACCACCGCCTTTAGGAGCAACAGTGATTTTGAGCTTATCTCCTAATACGATATTATAATGAATTATAGCCGGCAAGTTATTATGGGTATTCTCACGTCCAAAACATGGATCCGAAACCATTGACTTACGGAAGTAGTTGTCTTTATAACTTAATTCCACACCAGACTCTATAGCTTCTTTAAGGTTTCCTTCTATTTGCAACTCTTGACCGAGTTCAACAAAGACCACGGCTACGCCTGTATCCTGACATAGTGGTTTTCTCTTTTCTAAGGCAAGTTCTGCGTTTACAAGGAGCTTTTCAAGAATATCTTTGGCTAATGGATTGCTTTCTTTATCAATGAACTCTTTTATAAGTCCCGGTAGTTCTTCATCAAGCTCATAGTTTGCTGCTCTGAATAGTTCAGCAACTTCTTTAGTTATCTCTTCAGCTTTTATCTTTCTCATGTTCTTTCCTTACTCTTCTTGTATAAGCTTCAGCCAATCCACCAATCGAGGTTTCTCGATAGCTCGGAGATAGGTCTTTGCCTGTTTGAGTCATAACATAAACTACTTCATCGAAAGAGATTCTATGTCTACCATCAGAGAAGATGGCATATTCAGCACAAGAAAGTGCTTGTTTTGCAGCAAAAGCATTACGCTCAATACAGGGAATTTGAACTAACCCTAAGACAGGGTCACATGTTAGACCAAGATTATGTTCAAGCCCCATTTCAGCAGCATATTCTATCTGGCATGGTGTACCACCAAGTATTTGAGCAACAGCACCGGCTGCCATTGCACAGGCAGTTCCAACTTCTCCCTGGCAACCGACTTCAGCACCGGAGATTGAGCCGTTCTGTTTTACTAAGTTGCCAATGAGACCGGCTGTAAGTAGTGCTCTATAAACTTCCATTTCAGTGCATTCGAGCTGGGTAAGACAATACTTCATAGTGGCAGGTAACACTCCGCACGCTCCACAAGTAGGAGAAGTAGCTATCAAGTTACCGGAAGCATTCTCTTCAGATACAGCAAGCGCATATGCTGTGATTGTCATACCTTTCTTATAATGGGCTGATGAGAGTCTGGATTTCCTGAGAAAGGAATTAGCTTTCTTAGGGACACCAAGTCCACCCGGGAGAACACCTTCATCAGACAAACCACGCTTTATGGCATCTTCCATTACCTGCCAGACTTCTTTTATATGATCAAGAATCTCTATACCTTCCTGCTCAATAACATATTCCCAGAGGGTCAAGCCTTTCTCTTCGCAATACTCAATAATATCATCCATAAATTGGTGTTTATAGACATTATGGGCAGTCTTATCACCTGTTTCAGACACAGAGCCACCACCTATGCTATATACTTGCCACTCTCCAAGAAGACTGTGTTTGTCATCAAAAGCTTTGAAAAGCATGCCGTTGGGGTGAAGCGGAAGTTCAACTTCAGGTTTCCATACAATATCAAGCTTTCTGTCATGAAAAACAGCATGCAGGGCAGTATCGGTTAAATGCCCCTTACCAGTCGCAGCAAGACTGGCGAAAAGGGTAACTTCAAAATGAGGAGAAAGGGGGTATTTGTTTAAAAAAGTGGTCGCAGCGATTGTAGGTCCCATCGTATGGCTACTTGATGGTCCTCTACCAATCTTATAAAGTTCTCTAAGGGTTTCCAATTATACTTTTCCTTCTTGGACAAGTCGGGCAAAATGTTCGAATGATCTGTCCATAGTCTTTTCAGCATCTGCGGGAAAGAAGCAAGCAGGCAACTGTCTTGAGCGTTTATGATAAGCAACACACTCGCAACAGATTCCTTTTTTGGAGCAGGGCTCATAAGTGCAAGTACATTTTTTAAGATTGTCACTCTTTTTGCAATCCATGGTTACTCCTATATTTTTAGTTTATTGCAATTTGGTAAGGGATTTTGTAAAGTTAAATATTATGGTTTTGAATGGATATCTGTATCATTGAAAAAGGGAATGCATTTCTGCATTCCCTTTAATTCTATAATAGAATGATTACTTCATAAGAATCATTTTATTGATAACTGTTTTTCCACCATTCTCAAGTTTGTAGAAGTATACACCACTTGCATTGTTTTCTGCTTTCCAAACGATTTCATTTGAAAGCTGAGAAACTGTACCATCAACAAGAGTATCAACTAACTGACCTTTCATGTTGTAAACTTTAAGTGTTGTGTGACCTAAAGTAGGTACACTATACTTAATAGTTGTTTCTGGGTTGAATGGGTTAGGGAAGTTGTTGATTGACATTGGTTTTGAAGGAACTACAACTTCTTCGTTACCTACAGGACCGTTGAAAACGAGTGTACGGATCATGATATTACCTTCAGTAACATCTTCCCATGCAGCTGTTCCAATCTTCTTCATTGAATTACCTGTAGCAGAAGTATCCATACCGATTGTACTTGCATTAGAGAATTCAAGTAAACCAATCCAGAACTTACCATCTTCAAATACATCTTGAAGTTGCTCATTCATTCCTTCAGGAGCAACAATCTCGTTAAGACCTTCAGCAATTTCAGCAGCAGCTACAGTTGTTTGGAATGCATGACTAACAGCAGGTACACCATTTTCATCATCAAAGATTCTGATAATGAATGGAGCAGTTCCAAGAGTTTCAACAGTGATACCAATGTTAATGATTTCAGGCTGATGTGTATGTTCGAAATAAACAGCCATCATGTTGTTGAATCCAACTTGATAACCCATTTCTGCTGTACCATCAGTATTATCAAGGTAAGCATATTCATCAGTAATAACAAATACAGATACAATATTAGATGCATCAGATTCGTTTGCACCATAAACACCAGCTACTTTGTAGTAGTTGAACTGACCGGCAACTGGAGCATCATGCATATATGTAGTTACATCTGAAGTTGTTGAACCAACATTTGACCAGTTTTCTTGGTCGAGTGAGTGGTAAACTGAGTATCCGTCAGGTGTTAAAACGTCAGTGTCAGGTACTAAAAGAGTAGCACTGATACCAGCATTAACAAGTGTGTCGTAGTTCTGTTCTAAAGCAGTCCACATACCTTGTGAGTATGCAGCACTTGATGGAGTAGTAGAAGAGTCATCGCAAAGAAGACCTTGTTCGCCACCATCAAAACCACCAACAGCAACCCAGATAGTTCCGTTTGCAGGAATTGAATATTCAAATTCAGATACGTTCACAGAAGTCCAGTCATAATGCACAAGGTCACCTTGGTCTTCTAATGTATAGAGTGGAGTATCAGCAGGCATACCTGCGTTATCTTCATAAACATAAACATCAGCTGTTCCGGCAACTTCTGTGCTTGATGCATACATAACGAAGTTGATTGACTGTAATGGAACATCTATGTCATAAGGATTCACTATTTTCATTGCATAAGGCTGTGCATCGTTAACATAGCTAGCCCATGCTGAGTTAGTGAAAGTTACATCTTCCGGTGCAGCAGCAGCTGGAGCTGACCAGTTAAGAGTTACACCGGTAGCTTGATCAAAGTCACCGGTTAAAGCATAAGGTTGTGGAAGATAGATATCATTATAAACCATGAAATCATCAATAAAGATTCCCCAACCATCAGCGTCTGCATCACCATCAGGAGTGTCTTCGTCTGACTGGAAGTATACACGGAATTTCACATCTTGACCTGCATAGTCATCGATTCTTCCGTCTAAGCTATAGCTTTCAATCATTGAACCCCAATCTGTGAGTCCACCAGCATCAGAACCGGTATAAACATAGTTGTTACCGTTTGTGTCGCCATAAGGGTTACTCATAGCATACCATGTGAAACCATCGTCAGGAGAAACTTCAAAACCGAAGTAATCAACTGCTGGGAAAGTATCAGCATCTCTGAAGTTTGTTTTAATCTGGAAGTCAGCCCAAATTTCACCAGCTGGTGGTAAAGTAATTGTAGGACTGATTATGTAGTTAAGTACGTTAGCACCATATTCTAAGTTAGTATCAGTACAAGCAGCAATATTGTTTCCTGATGGAGCAGTTGCGCTTGTAGTAATGTGCCATAAGTCTCCACCGAGTGGAACTAAGCTTGAAGGTGTGAAACCTGTTGCATCAGATGCATCGTTTGTGAATGTTCCACAAGCAATGTTATCAACCATAGCACCAAAAAGAGTAGCATCGTCAGATGTACAGAAGCCTGGGTCAGATGCAAAAGCAAAACGAACCATAACATTCTGGTTCATATAGGCAGTCATGTCAAAAGAAGCAGCCTGCCATCCGTTAGAGTTACCACCCCAACCTGGAACGCCTTCACCTTCACCATGTTCAAAACCGAATGAATAGAAAGATGTACCATTGTAAGCAGGAGCTGTTGGAGTCATTATAGTCCAAGTAGCACCTTGGTCAGTTGAGATACGGATGTTCCATCCATCCCATGCATCGTAAGGAGCTGAGCCACCTAAATCTTCAACAGCATAGTTCATGTCGAATGTAAGTGTGTTAGCATCAACTGTAAATTCAGGTGTATCTAAAACAACATAAGTATGGTCAAGGTAACCACCAATGTTTGTTCCGTTAGCGAGTGATTCATCACCCATCCACCAAACCATTTCACCATTATCATCATATGTGCGCCACATTCCAGCTGGAACTGTACCATCAAAAGTAGTCCACTGACCAATACCTGCTTCAAAGTCTTCTGTGTAGGAAACTTCGAGGTAACGATCGTTCACCTGTGAACTTGAGTTTCTGTAGTTAGCTTGCTGGAAATCCAAAGCAAATAAACTACAAGCAAAGATAAAAATGCTTGCAATTACAAGAGCTTTCTTCATAATTCCTCCTCTGTTATACGGTCATTCCGTTATATTTATACATAATCTTCATAACAACAATTTCAAAATATATAATATCCGTTTTTCCTGTCAAATTATTATTATGACTGTAAATGGTAGTTATAAAGGTGAGCCTGATTCAATGATTTGCATTTAAAATCAATTTATCTAAGCTTTATTTACTCTAACTACCATAGTTCAGTCAGTTAATATGCATATTTTAATCCAAATTTAGCTATATTGCAACTTATAAAGGTCATAATACAAACCTTCTTTCTGTAGAAGTTCTTGATGATTACCCTCTTCCATTATCTTACCTTTGTGCAAAACAATGATTCTATCACAATGCTGAATTGTAGACAATCTGTGTGCAATAATAATGGAAGTACGGTTTTCCATAACTCGCTCAAGGGCTGATTGAATCAGGATCTCGGTCTCTGTATCAATGTTTGATGTGGCTTCATCTAGTATGAATATTGAAGGATCATAGGCAAGAACACGAGCAAAGGCAATCAACTGTCTTTGACCAACTGAGAAAGTTGCACCACGCTCTTGAACGGGCTCTTCATATTTTCCGGGTAATGTATCAATGAACTTATCCACATTTACCATATGAGCCACCTCTTCCAATCTATCCTGACTCAATTTCTCATTGTTAAGAACAATATTATCTTTTATAGTACCGGAGAATAGGAACACATCCTGTTGCACAATACCAATATTGCTTCGAATATCCGGTAGAGAATGAGACTTAATTGGTTCTCCATCAAGAAGTATCTCACCCTTCTGATACGGATACATTCCAAGTATCAGATTAACTATAGAGGTTTTACCTGAACCTGTATGACCGACTAAAGCTACCTTCTCACCTGGATTTATCTTAAAAGAAACATCTTTAAGTACCCACTCTTCCTGGTTATAAGCTAACCAAAGATTCTTAAACTCAATGCTTCCATCAAATTTCTTCTCTGATGTGAGTTCTTCTCTATAGTCATCCTGTGGGTCATCCATTAGTCCGAAGATTCTCTCTGCACCGGTTAAAGCTGCTTGAAGTATATCAAACTTCTGACTGAACTGATTGATTGGTTCGAATAACTTACGAACATATTCAGTAAAAGCCATGAAGAGACCGATTGTAATTACATTATCAAGTATCTTTCCACCACCATACCAGATGATAAGGGCAATAGCTATATGAGTACAAATACGAATAAGAGGATTAAAGAATGCATTTAACGTAAGCTGTTTGAGGGTAGTCCTGTAGTAGCTCTCATTCTTGTCACTAAACTCTTTCTTCTTTGCATCATATTGGTTGAATATCTGAATTATCTTTGAACCGGACATATGCTCAGCAAGAGTTGCATTCAAACCGGCTATCTTCTTTCTTACTTCTCTATATATTGGTCTGATTTTCTTCTTATAGAGGAATATCAGCATAATTATGATTGGGATTAAACTGAAAGATACAAGTGAAAGCTCAACGTTTAAGTTAAGCATCAATATCATGATAGCAATAATCTTAAGTACATCTTGTATAATTGTTATTGCTCCTGTAGCCAACATCTCATCTAAGGTCCTGATATCATTTGTAACCCTTGTTACAAGTCGACCTACAGGATTCTTATCAAAGAAAGACACAGGCATTCTTTGCAAATGTCCGAACAGGTCTTTACGTAAGTCATTCATTGCGTGTTGTGATGCATAAGTAGTCATAAAGACTTGCAGGAAGTTAAACGCGAACTGCAAAAGAACAAATATCAGGTATATTAAACCATAATACATTAATCTGTCAGTATCTCTCTCTCTGAGTTTTAGCCAATCTTTTGACTTAAATCTTTTAGAGATAGTCTCAGAGAAAGCTAGCTCTTTTTCTGAAAGTATTATTACTTCTTTATCTACAGGTTCATAACTATTCAGAATTTTTAAATGCTCAGAATTATTATCAGTGAAGTAATACTTAGCAGTTGTCAACATACCGGCTTCAGTATATTCTGTAATCTCTTTCTTGCCTATCTGTTTACGTTTCTTCGTTGGTACAATTACGTACTCTATATCACCGGCATCATACTTATTAAACTTAAGCTTCCCATATCTCTTTTCGAACTCTTCCTGTTTGACTTCATCATCAAGAATCAGGATTGAACGATTAGAAACCACATGGTCGTCCATCGCTGTCTTTGTAACAAGTGGAAGATATATTTCAACAAAAGCTAACGCAAGCATTACAACGAATGCCATTGCTATTATATGCATATATGGCTTTACATAGACAAACAAGCGTCCATAAAGCTTTCTATCATAGATTTTTCCTTGAAGGTCATCAACGTTCATACCGCCACCATGTCCGGGTCCGCCACCTCTAGGCATGTTCACCTCCACTTATCTTTTCTTCAAGTTTCTGTTTCTCGTTCAGATCCCAATATAATCCCTGTTTTGCAAGTAGTTCTTCATGAGTTCCACTCTCAGCAATTCTCTTCTCATTAAGAACAATAATCTTATCAGCATGCTGGATCGATGAGATTCTATGGGCAATAATGATAGTAGTTTTATCTTTTCTGATTCTTACAAGATGATTAATGATAGATCTCTCTGTCTTAGTATCAACAGCTGAGAGAGCATCATCAAGTATAAGTATTTTTGGGTTACCAAGTAAAGCTCTGGCAATCGCAACACGCTGTTTCTGACCTCCGGATAATGTAACACCACGTTCTCCGACGATTGTCTCATATCCTTTATCGAAACCGGCAATATCACCATGTACTTGTGCTAACTCAGCAGCTTGCATAATTTCATCTGAAGTTGCATTTGGTTTTGCTAAAGCTATATTGTTTGCAATTGTATCTGAAAAGAGGAATATCTCTTGAGGTACCATTAAGAGGTCTCTATATAAAGTCTCTGAAGGTACTTTGTGAAGATCATTACTATCAAGAAGAATTGAATTCTCATCAGGATTATACACTCTTGCAAGTAGATCAATAATCGTTGTTTTTCCACAACCTGTTGGACCTACAATCGCTAAAGTTTCACCCGGATTAACTGTGAAGTTGATATCCTCCAGAACAGTAGGTAGCTCATCTTTCTTATATGTGAATGTTAAATCATTCACTTCAATCTTACCATGCAGCTCTTTGATTGATTTATCTGTATTTGCTTCATTAACTTCGGGCTGAGCTTCAAAGATTTTATTTAATCTTACCAATGAAGCTGTACCACGTTGGTACATGTTTATAATAAAACCAACTGCTATCATCGGCCATACAAGCATACCCAGATAAGAATAGAAGGCTATGAACTCACCAATTGTGATTTCGCCACTGATAGCTGCTCTACCACCAAATACAAGCGTGATAACCATACTCAAACTCACAATAACCGTCATCAATGGATTAAACACACCTTGAAGTTTTGCCATTGTAATGTTCTTTTTAACATAGTCATAAGAGTAATCACTAAGCTTATTTAACTCACTTCCCTCTTGTGAGAAAGCTTTCACAACTCTAACACCACTAATGCTCTCCTGAATCATTCCACTTAGCTGTGAAAAGGAGTTCTGTACCTGTCCAAAATACATATGAACTCTCTTTCCAAAGAAGAGAATAATTAAGGTTAATATCGGTAGTGGAATAATAGCCAGCAATGTCAGTTTACCATTGATATTTACCATAAACCCGAGAGATGCAAGGAACATCAGGATAATATCTGATGCAGCAATTACACCAAAACCAAATAGCATTCTGACAGCATTCAAGTCATTTGTAGCATGTGCCATCAGATCACCAATTTTGTTGTAATTGTAGAAGTTCTGGGATAATTTTAAAAGGTGGTTGTAGAAATTTTGTCTCAATTCGGTCTCAATAAAGAAAGAGTTCCCGACTATAAGGTATCTCCATAAGAATCTCATAACCACAATGCCCATTGTCAGAAGGAAAATATGTAGGGCTATTTGTGCTAAACCTGCTTTATCAAGTATGCCTGTCTGAATTCCATCAATTGCTTTCTGGGTAAACTTTGGAATAATTAGCTGAAGTGTATCTACTATTATAAGTGTGACAACACCTAAAGCTATCTTTGGCCAAGTTTTCTTAAGTAGTGGTAAAACACGGGCGAACTGCTTAGTTCTTTTCTCACGTTTCATACATTTGTCCAATTTTTTAAAATAACTGTTCTCTTTCGAGAAGATTTTCTATATATCTCTTCAACCTCAACAGGTTGAAGCTGTTTACTAATCATATAAACACTTAGTTCTGTATATAGATGTGATTTTTCTTTTTGTTCGATGGATGTAAACTAAATTTTTCATTATTATTGATTATACTTGTTTCAAACCTGCACCGCAACGATAGTGCCTGAGAAGCAGTAGCTGATAAGCGAAGGTTCTTGAGGTAAGAATGAAATGGCAGGAATATCTGTACCTTCTTAATGGTCGCAGACCTTGAGATGGTGCAACTCGGAGTAGTTGATGTTTGCGAAGCGGTCACCTGTATGACCAACGGGAGTTTGGGGAATTGCGTAGTTCAAAGAAGTTATTGATACATTGCAAGAGTACCATTTTCAAGGTCTTTGGACCATTGAAAAGGTAGTATTGGGATCTCGGACTTGCGTTGCAGAGTCAGCGTGACGCGAGAACGAAATCTGCAATATTATGGAGTTAACCGACTATGTCGGTTTGTCTTGTCACGTAACATCGGACTTGCATCAGTCTTCGCTTAAAATCTACGCCCTGACAGGCCGCAACGAAGTGTGGGGCGGGAATAAGTTGTCTGGTTGAACCTCTATCTGAATTAGCGAATCACACTACATTGCGATTCACTTCTTCCTACTTCACCACCATCATCCTACCAATAGCCTCTTCACCCTCACAACTTACCTTGTAGAAGTATATCCCTGAAGCTACTGTCTTACGATTATTATCCTTACAATCCCAAATCTTAGAGTAGTGCTCCCCAGTCTGCTTATCTTCTGATGACAAACCTGCACTTCTAACCAGTTGTGAAAAACTCTGAGTTATCTTCAAATCTCTAACCTTCTGACCTTTGATATTGTATATCTCTAACGTTGGTTTCTCGATTGGTTTCTTTGGAAGTGTAAACTCTATGAATGCTACCTTGCCATTGTTTCCATTCGGTGTCACAGGATTAGGGAAATGAGACACCTGTATCGTTGCTGGTGGGGTTGGTGCTGTTTCATCACTATTCTCAACTGTAGGATTATACTCATGTGCACCCATATCAATGATATCCCCCCACACTCTCGGGTTACCTGTTATATCCAAAGCCGGTAGATTCATACCAAGTGTATCAGGAGTTCCTGCATTCACACATGGTGAGTTCTCTGTCAGTTGCACCCATCTCGGGTCTCCCAAAGGTATATCACCTTCTACATCTCCTCTAAACATTGGATTAGCATTTATATTATGATCACCCCATAATACATTGTTATTGGGATTGTCTGCTCCCGGGATTCCTGCTAATCCGTTTCTAATAAGGTTATAATCTAAGTCTACATTCGACCATAATGGTGTTGGATCTCCATTGGCAGGTTCCCAAATCTCTATCTCACAGCCAACATTTGGATTATAGAATATACCATTTCTCACAGTAAAGTTTCCCACAAAGGCAGTAATAATTGAGGGTATGAAATTATGTACAATAGAAACATTATTAATATAGTTATCGTTGAATCGAGAAGAAAACCCAAGCAATGTAGATTCGTTGGATAAAGCTTGATTATTATAGAAGAGCAGGTTATTCAGATGGATACTACCTTCAGGATTACCGTTTGTACTCGAATTTCCAAACTGGAACATCCTCCCTGTTGCATTCTCAAAACAATTGGTTATTGATATATTATTTGCCATTACTTGACTCTTTGACATATAGAAATATATATTAAACCCATCATTATTCATATTATAGATATTATCAACAATTATGTTGTTAAGAGTCACATTATTGCATTCGTTAATCTTAATACATCTTAGTCCATCTCGATTGTTATCTATATCTTGAACAGTAACATTTTCAATGAGTACATCTGAACATGAACTTATAGCAACCCCGGGTTCCTCGTTATTGTTCTCTTGTAGTATGATGTCATGAATATATAGATTATTGCACCTTCCAGCACCCAATGAAAAGTCAGTATCTTCATTTGCACGATGTATTAACATATTAGCGATTTCAATGTTTTCTGAATACCTTGGGATTATCTGATTCATACCCCATTCATCACCAATGACTACCTCTTCAGGTCCATTCCCTGTACCAATCATATTAGTATTGGATTGAATAGCAATTGGGAAAAACTGATTATTCAGCTCAGTGCTATAAGTCCCCGGTAATATGTGCACGGTGTTAGTATCAATACTATCAGGTTGAACCAAACGATTTGCATAGGCTATAGTCCTTAGTGCAGTTTCAGGGGTTAGACCGTCGTTACTGTCAGCACCGTCCGATGATACATACAAATCAGCATCAATCTGATTGTAATAGGCGTTTTGCACTGAAACAGCAGGAGAAGGATGACCACTACTTGAGTAATATGAAACAAAATAACCATCAGGCTCAGTAATATTTAAACTCAATGTGTCGAGATAGATTGTACTTGATAACACTCCACTCATATAAATATCTTGTATATCACCATAATTGTTATAGATACTACAAGGGTTTTCTTCACTAAAATTGATTATCCCTCCATAAGAACCCAGCCCACCACCACGATAAACTGATTTATTATTCCTAATAATTGTTCCGGATAAGTTCAATGTGCACCAATCAGTTACTCCAACACCACCGGCAACTGTAGCTTCATTGTTTTGAATAACACAATTGCTTAAGTTCAGAGTACTATCATCGTACACAGATACCCCACCTCCATAGCCATAACTTATACTGTAGAAATGTCCGATACCATTTTCCAGCATGAATCCATTAAATGTAACAATAGCGTTACTTTCTACTCGCAAGCAATTAGATAATGAATTAGCATCAATTACAGTATTCAAAACATCATCCCAGGTATTGGATATTACATAATGACTTAAAATCTTGAGTTCTTTCTCAATTACTGCTATATTCTCAAAATATCTACCGGGGTACACAAGGACTGTATCACCATCAGCAGCATAATCAATTGCTGATTGGATACTAGTGAATTGATGAGAACCATCTAGCGATACTTCTCTTACTAATGCATTAAGAAATATTACTGATACGATAAATAATATAGCTAATATTATTTTTTTCATAAGACCTGCTTTGTTAATATGGAGATAATTGACTATGTCAAATCAAGAGCATCGACATAGGCGATGCTCTCCAAAATCTAAAAAAGGGCAGGCAAGCCTGCCCATATTAATATCTAATCAACCATTTAGAAGGTCAAAAGACCATTCTAAAGGTTTATTTAAGTAGCATCATTTTCTTTGTCAAGGAATCGTTGAACCCCTTCATGGTTCTAATGATCTTTTGGGTATATGACCCCGGGTTCACAAAACCCGGGGCTATTCATATTTAGCCCATTTAGGGCTATATTGTAGGGATACAGCATGCTGTATCCTCGTTAGTGACAAGATGTTGTTGTAAAAGTAGTGCGAGTGTCCTCACTTGCACATAGCTTGAAGAGCCTGCTTTAGCCTTGAAAAGGCGTAAGTCTGTCAATGGCATTTTAAATTGGTACAGTTTGGCATTTAAAAATGGTACAGTCTTCATTTTTGAAAATTCCTTAGTCTAAAGCTGTCTCCGAGCATTGTAATTGGTTGTGAGTGATGGAGTAATCTATCAAGAATAGCAGTTGCTATCACATTGTCGTTAAAAATAGCTCCCCATTCATTAAACAACCTATTCGATGTTATGATTACTGATCTAAATTCGTATAAGAGATGGATGAGTCTAAAGAACAGATTAGCTGCCTTTGTCTGGAGAGGAAGATACCCCATCTCATCTATAACTATCAGATCATTCTTGGCTATATTGCTTAGATATTTATCTATGTTGTTATCTGCTTCAGCTAGTACAAGTTCTTCGATAAGGTTGTTCAGATTATAAAACACCACCTTATATCCTGCCTTTATTGCTTCATAACTGAGTGCTGTTGCAACATGAGTCTTACCTACTCCCGGAGGTCCCATTAAAATTATATTCCTCCTCTGCTCCAGCCAGACAAAGTTCTTCCACTCCTTTACTTGTCTTTTGGTTATTACTTGTTGATAAGCATAGTCGAACTCATCAAAGGTCTTTATTACCGGGATGTGAGCCTGTTTAAGTCTTCTGTTGATATTGGTTTGATTCCTTCCTGAGTTCTCTTTTTCAAATAGATAATGTACGAACTCCAGATAAGTCATATTCTGTTTCTCTGCTTCTAAAACTGCACTTTCAAGAGTATTCAAAATATGAGTACAACGAGCCCTTTTGATGTATGTTTTAGTTATCTCTATCATCTTATAACACCTTCATGTAGTCATCTAATGAGCGCTCTATTAATGAACTCTCTGAGTCTTGTTGTGGTTCTGATTCTGATAATTCATTTAGCTTCATTTGTCTTACTTTTGCATTCAGAAGCTTCTCTATGGCTGTTGCCTTTACATGCGAAAGAGTCATTACCTCAGGAAGCACTGACTCCCATACATCTGTTTCATAGTTACGCTTAAACTTGCTTAAGGCTCTCAACTGATCCCTTGCTATTTTAGGGTTATCATTAACAAGCCTCTGGATTAGTTCTTCTCCTTGGATATATTCACTCATCTCATCCTTTACTCGCTCAATAAGCTCTTGTAGCACTACCGTAAAATCCCGATAATGATTAGTGTTTTTGATGATTTTGCCTTTTTCTGTGCATAGCTCATGTTGGCAGATTTCCTTTCTTGTATAAATATCCATCACCACTAAAGTGCTCTTTTCTTTTTGCACATATACCTGTTTTCGCTGATACTCTAATGGAACAGAGTACTTATTACCCTCATACGAGATTAAGCCTGTTTTATCTGCATTACGAACTTCTAAAGTGAAGATAAACTCTGGAATATCTTTTAGCTTTAACCTCTCTTCTTGCCATACTTCTGATGGTACTTTACGGGTTGTGCCATGGGTTCTGCCGTTAAAGTGTAAAAGCCACTCAAGTCCGCGTGAACGCAGGTCTGCCAGGTCTTTGAACTCTTTGCCATACATAAAGCCATGCTTTACTTCTGAGACATTACGCTCTACTTTACCCTTGCTTTGTGGATCATAGCCTTCGCATACATGAGGATGAAAGCCCGTTTTTGCTGCAAACTGATGGAACTGATTATTTAAGATTACTTCCCGATAGCGTTCCTGTATTACTACAAGCTTTGTCTGGTCGTAAACACACTCTGAAGGGATACCTTCAAAATAGATAAAAGCTTCACGATGAGCTTCAATAAACCTTGATGTGTTATATGGTGTTGTGCTCCAATGGACATAGCTTTGACGCGAGTGGGAAAGCACAAAAACTATAAAATAAACTCTTTGACGTTTATTACCCAAAACTACTTTCATCTCACCTGGATCAACTTGAACCTGAACACCGGGAGCCGTCTCGATTACTGCATAATTACGGTATTTATCGACAGGATAAGTCTGCTTTAGCTTACGAACAAAATCTCGGAAAGCTCTGTCTTTTGCTTTTATCTCAGGGAACTTTTTCTTAACTTCTAAATATAGTACACTAGCTCTTAATCGTGGATATTTGCTAAGCCTTTCGCGGACATATTGCTCACATATGGCAAAACTGCTTTCACGAATGCTATTGTTTATTAGTTCCATGAACTCATCAAGTGTCATATTTATGTATTTACCTACTGTTGTCTTTGATAGAGACAACTCCTCTGCGATCTTACGCTGACTATGCCCTTGCTTATGCATAGTTTTTATTGAATGATACACTTCTACTCCAATCATACCTACTCCAAACTGTCTTGAAGTAGTCATTTTTAAAGGTTGGCAGTTTTGTACCACTTTTCACTGCCATCGTGTACCATTTCTCACTGCCATTGACAGTAAGTCAATAGCCACATGCTTTGGCATGTGGTAGTGTAATAGAAGAAGAGTGTAGCCCTATAGGGGCGTAAGTTTAACACATTGAGGCTCCCTACGCCCCTTCAGGGCTAAACTAATATCTGTGAACTTTAACCCCAAGCGACAAGTCGCATGGGGCTATTAAACAATCACTCTTTCAGAGTGAAAAGGCAGTTGTTACTTCGAAGATGTTGTTACTTCGAAGAAGTATAAGTTCAATTAGCCATATGCGATAGCGTATGGGAATCATCACAATATTAAGACACACCCTGAAGGGGTGATAGAATATCTGAAATTCATGTGCCTTTTTCTCTTTATTCCCACGTTACTCCCATGAGCAATTCTCACTCATCACTCACTCAATCCCCACTCAAATCCGACATAACACCCACTTGAGAAGTGAGAATTAAATAAGATAATTGTGAGCATAGTATTTCCGCTCTGTTTTTATTGCTCAAGAGCAATTCGGCAGAAATTAGTCTGTGCAAGGTCAACCGAAAGTGAAGTATCCACCCCTGCTCCTCTCCGGGACCACTCGGGGACCTCTCCCGCCTATCCCCGAGAGGTCCGGGGGAGGGGCGGGAGCAAAATAGGGGTGGATTTCTGACTTTTTGCAGAGATCCGTCAGAATAAAATGAGAAAATTTTTAATGGCATCTCAACATCATGAAACTGTCACTGCTCTGTTACAATCTTTAACACTCAGATAGGAGACTCCTATTGAAACCCTATTCAAATGTAGTTATTCTTTAACAGGTTTTGGACTCGAATTTGATTGGGTAGCGATATCTGTAGATTAATAATTATGGCAGAGGAGTGAGAGCGAAATAGGTGTAGCAGTTTACCAATCTGGGCGTCCTTTCTTCAATAGTTTGGAGCGATTCTTTAGAGCATCATTTTCGTTGTCCTGAAAGCGTTGAACCCCTTCAGGGTTCTAAGGTTTTTTTGGGGGGTGGGTACTTGACCCCGGGTTCATAAAACCCGGGGCTATTCATATTTAGCCCATTTAGGGCTGTGTTGTAGGGCATGCAGCTTGCCTGCCCACAGCTTGAAGAGCGTTCTTTTGCCTTGAAGAGGTGTCTGCTCAATAGCCACATGCTTGGGCATGTGGTAATGTAATAAAAGAAGATTGTAGCCCTATAGGGGTGAAAGATTAACACATTGAGGCTCCTTACGCCCCTTCAAGGCTAAAACAATGTCCGAGGTCTTTAACCCCAAGCGACAAGTTGTCGTATGAGGCTATTAAACGATCACTCCTTTGGAACTGGATTCACCAATGCAAAACCTGATTATAATTACTAAAGAGCTTTAGTAATTCTTACTAGTTAACGTCAGTGGAATAGCTAAGCTGCACTAAGCGGACAAGCTGGCAGCGTGTCCTACGATGAGAATTTGCATGGTCTGCGACATTGCAAAGGTAATGTCATAAAATAAAAAGATTGCCATAAATCAGTGATAGTTGTTTAAGTTGATAAAGGAAAAATATGAAACTTAAGTATACAAACACAAGAGCATTACAGATTACGTTGGGAGTATTACTACTTCTAATCGGATTTGGTGTTAACAACTCTCTGGATGACTCAATATCTGATAACCTATTGAAGGTTGGGAGCCATAAGATTCCCGATTCAACAAAGGTAATTATTGTAACAATTGACAATAGTAGTCTTGATTATGTTCGAAAGAACACATCCTATGCATATCCATGGCCCCGTGATTTCTATGCTCATATAGTTGATTATTTGAAAGCTGAGAACAGTAAGGCAGTTCTTTTCGATATTCTTTTCTATGATGAAAGTAGAGAAACTTCAGAAGCTGAAAGTGGTGAATACGATAAAACCTTTGCCGATGCTATGAGAAAGCACGGGAATGTATATTTAGCAACTCAGTTATCGACTGAAGCGAAAGAGATAGGGCGCTCTCTTACTAACTACAAAACTATTAATAAAAACATATACAATTTCCATGAGTATTACAGTGCTAACATGCCTATTGATACTCTTTACAATGCTGCTAAAGGTGTTGTTTCCATTAACGTTCAAAGCGACAAAGATGGGATTCTTAGAGAGATACCTATCTATAGCATTCTGAAAGAAAATGGCAGTAACTTCATTATACCATCCTATCCGGTTACTGAAGTTGAAAGACATATTAAACGAGAAGATTTATTTAAAGTCCCACAAAAACAAGGATCCTACCACCTAAACTGGTATAATGAAGATTTCATGTACTGTCCGATAAAAGCTGTCTTACAAAGTGCTATAGCTATGAAATACGGTGGTGAACCGACAATACCTTCAGGATACTTTGATAACGCAGTTGTGATGATTGGTGCAACAGCTGATGGTTTAAATGATCTAAAGCACACACCATTAGGTGTGCAAAAACCGGGAATAGAAGCGTGGGCAACGCTTTATACTAACCTTGTTACTGATGACCATATCCGTTTTGCATCATCATTTGTTACTGTTATAATCATATCATTATTTTTAGTGTTACTGGTGTGGTTGACAAATCGGGATAGTTTTGCCAAACCACTTGTTCTTAGTTTGATTATTACAACACTGATAGTTCTGATTGCTTATTCTGTTTGGATCAGTACTCGATATATTCTTCCGATTCCTCAAATACTAGTAGTATATATCATCTACATGCTAAGCTTCACATTCTTATCTTTTGCTAAAGAGTATAAAGAACGGCTGAAGATTAGAAACATGTTTAGCAGATACATAAGTAGAGAGATTTTAAAAGAGTTAGAGAAAAACCCAAACCTAATCGACTTAGGTGGAGAAGAGGTAAGGGCAGCAGTAATGTTCAGTGATGTCTATAATTTTACCACTTTAACCGAGAAAACAGAACCACGTAAGCTAGTGGAAATACTGAATAAATATTTCACAGTAATGGGTGATAGAATCACCGGTAATAACGGTCTACTTGAAGCGTATCTAGGTGATGGAATTCTTGCTGTATTCGGTGTTCCTATTCAAGCGAAGCAGACCTCAGATTATGCTTACAATGCCTGTAATATGGCTATACAACATATACAACATAATAAGGATTTGAAGAAGAAAGGTAATCTTGAACTTTCAGATGAACTACATCTTAATACAAGAATAGGAATCGCAACCGGTAAATTGATTGCCGGTAATATTGGTTCTCCATCCAGAATGGATTATACAGTGATCGGAGATACCGTTAACATAGCTTCCAGGTTGGAAAGCATAAATAAATACT
Source organism: Cloacimonadales bacterium (SeqCode) (assembly GCA_963677495.2). Classification (GTDB taxonomy): domain Bacteria; phylum Cloacimonadota; class Cloacimonadia; order Cloacimonadales; family JAFGVF01; genus Zophobacter. Next base: position 922,877 of record CAXXOU010000001.1, on the reverse strand, counting down.
ACCGGACTAATATCATTATTTGTGAACACATTTATGATCAGGTAAAGGATGAATTTCTCTTCCGAAAACTCGATAGAATTATCCTAAAAGGTAAGACTAAACCACTAACTATATATGAACTTGTTGACAATAAAACTATTGATTCCAAGAATGAATATGGATGGATAAATGATTACGAAGAAGCGCTTAAGCTTTATTTTGACAGTGAATTTCTTAAGGCTTCTGAGATTTTTAATAGGCTTTATACGTCTGAAATTAACGATAAACCGTCAGGCATTATGCTAAATAGGTGTAGAAGCTTGCTTGAAAACCCTCCCGGGGAGTGGGAAGGTATCTTTACCATGGAGGTTAAATGAAAAGAGTAAATATATTGATTTTGATGCTGGTATTTGCGATAACATTATCAGCTTATCAGGCTACAATCAAACGTGCCGGAGTGGTTCTAAGAGAAGGTCCCGGTTCATATTATGCAGCAGTTAGAGAGCTACAAAAAGGCACATCTGTTGATGTTATAGCTAATGAAGATAACTGGTTAAAAGTATCTGCTTTAGGTGGAGAAGGTTATATAGCATCTAACGCTTTAAATGCAGTTACTGAGATGTCCAGTTCCATCAGTCAATTAGCAGAGAATAAAACTGACATGATTACCTCTCCTGCAACTGAATCTGCGGGTATAAAGGGACTTGCTGAAACCTTCAGTTCAATGTATAACACTGAAGTTCATGAACTTGATTATTTATCTGGCTTTCAGATAGATGCAAAGAAATACAAGAAGTTTAAGAAGAAAACATACAAAGGTGTGAACCTAAAAAGAATCAGAAAGAAAGTAGCTCTACCACCAAGAAATAGCTCTGTAACATTCAGTAAAACAGAGCAAGGTTTTGGCTTGGCCGTAGCTGCTCATTTAGCAGGAATGGGGTTAAACAAAGACTACGAACTTAACGAATACATCAACTTTATTGGTAACAGTATTGTTTCAGCATCTGATATTCCAAACCAACGAGTAAGATTCTTTATCTTAAAGAGTAATCAACTCGGGGCATGGTCCTGTCCGGGTGGATATGTATTTATCACTGAAGGCTTATTGTCTTTACTCAACAATGAAGCTGAATTAGCGTGTGTACTAGCACATGAAGTTGCACATGTTTCACGTAAACATGGTATGTCGCACTATGAAGTTGAAGAATCTAATAGTGGTGCTCAAGATGCTTTCGGTCGATTAGATATGGAGATAGAAAGCAATTTTGGTGTGAATGAAGACACACAGAAACTTGAGCAGGAACTAACACAGGAAACTCAACGTTACTTCAAGATGTTGCTTGAAGGTCTACTTGATGATTTTGAGATTGAAGCTGACCACCTTGGTGTTATATTTGCAGTGAGAGCAGGTTATAGTCCTGATGGATTCAAATCAATGCTTTTAAAGATTCAATCACAATTAAAAAGAGCCTCTAACAAGCATTTCAGCAAAGGTAATATCTCTTCAAGAAGACTTGGTTCTATCGACAAAACTATAAACAAGATTGACCCTCCCGCAAACCTTCTTTACCACAGCAGAAGATATGAAGAGATGAAGATGAAACTATAGTTTCTTAACAGTTTTAAAAAAAGGCTACTGAAAACTCAGTAGCCTTTTTTTGTGTTTAAACTTTATTCCTCTGCAACCGGCAGGAAGTTAATTATATAATCCTCAGCTAAGAAATTGAACTTAGCATCTGCTGTTGATTTAGTAACGATAAACTTGTATGAATAGTAAGGTCTCAACTTATTAGCCGGCATAAACTCTGCAAGGTGGCTATCACTGCTCAATGTTGTAAGTTTCAACTCCCTTCCTGACTCCACTTCTTGTAGTTTACAGACAAGATAAGCCTTTGGGATAATCTCTGAGAACTCAACCAGTATTCTTGGATTCAAAGTTTTAATTGTTCTACCATCTTCTGGGAAAGTTGAGATGATTGAAGGTGCTAATGTATCAGGTTTGACAATACCTTGGACCTCTACAGCCATCAACTCTCTGAGATTACCTTTCAAGTCTTCCATACCTTTAATGGTAACCTTGTACTTAAGAGTGTCTACAGGTTCTGTGATTAGATTGAGGTAGTTATCATTTAATACAGCATATTTATACGGTACTTCAGTACTATCTTTTAGAGATGTAATTGTAATGCTCTCAAAACTCTTCAATTCTTCACTAAGGCTCAAACTAAGCTGATTATCATATTGAAACCTACCTGATCTAAGCTTAGGCAGAGTGGAATCTGCAACAGCCATATTAAGTCTGATAGATCTCATACTTTGAGTGAAAGGACCTTCAAAAAAAAGGTCTCTCCCAAAGTCATAGCGTTCATTATCATTGTTATCAGTATAGGCTCGTAAAAAGTAATCAGCAGGATTAAGGTTAGGAATCTCAAATCTGTCACTCTTCAATTTCTGAGATAGGATAAAGAGAGAATCGGAGGTTAAGACAGTAACAAATGTCCTGTGTCCCTTTTCAGCTCCCTCTTCGTATTGCACAACACCTCTAATCTTGTACTCATTGAACTCACCCTTTCGAAAAACAAGGGTTTGATTACTCTCCATTGTATTGTTACGAATATCTTTCAAGCTTTTGTTGATTGTAAGGTAATAGTTAGATTCTTCCATCTGTTCAGTTTCAAATGTAATTGTAACAGTAGATTTTGAAACCTTTAAATTCATATCCTCGACAGCCGGATATATATAGATACTACGTTCTACACTGACTTTATCAAGGTTCTTATTGAATATAAGCTCAATCTGACCGGCACTAATATCTTCCCTTTCTTCAGGATAAACTGAGACTATCTCGGGTTTAACTGTATCTTCCGGTCCACCTGTAAGCGTATCTTTACTTCCACATGCTACAAGCAATGTCAGTATTGCAACTATTGTTAAAGCTCTGAACAATCTCATTAGATATTGGTCCTATTTTTAAAGGCATTGGCAAGCGTAATGTTATTTGCATATTCAAGGTTAGTTCCGAATGGCAAACCTGTAGAGAGTCTTGATATCTTTAAACCTCTGTTTTCTAAATGTTCAGCCAGAAAACTGATTGTAGTTTCACCTTCTACAGAAGGACTCAGAGCCAGGATAATCTCCTCTACAGGATTCTCTTCAATAAAGGAAAGAAGCAGTTCGAACTTAATCTCATCAGGTCCGATTCCATGCATTGGAGAAAGCAGATGTCCAAGGACAAAATATCTGCCTTTGAATGAATGCAACTCCTCAAAGATAAACACATCTTGAGTTGTCTCTACAACGCAAAGCACTTGTCCATCTCTATCTGAATCAGTACAAACCGGGCATGGATCCTGCTCGGATAGCATATTGCAGATAGAGCAGTTTGTGAAGGAGTTCACAGCATCAGTAATAGACTCAGAAAGTTCAAGGGAATGAGCTCGATTCTGGGTAATAAGATGCATTGCAAGTCTTCCGGCAGTCTTTTTACCTATGCCGGGTAGAGTTGCAAGATTCTCCTCTAGCTTCTTATATTTAGGACTTAACATTCAGTTTAGAAGAGTCCCGGTATTTTCATCCCACCTGTAAGGTTGCTCATGCTATCTTCACTGCTTTTACCAATCTTCTCTAAAGCTTCTTTCATTGCAGCCACGATAAGATCTTCAAGCATTTCTACATCATCAGGATCAACAACTTCAGGGTCAATTTTAAGTGATTTGATTTCATAACGTCCGTTCATCTCAACTTTAACCATTCCGCCACCGGCCTGTGTCTCTACTACCTTATTTGCAAGCTCTTCTTGAGCTTTGAGTAAGTCTTGTTGCATCTTCTGAGCTTTACGCATCAGATCTTTCATATTTGGTCCACCTTGGAACATTGAAAACTCCTTAAGATTTTTGAAACAAATTAAATCCCATCTTATAAATAGTCAAATGTTTTAGCCCTACTCCGTAATTAAGGTGAGTTGTAGTGCGAGTGTCCCCACTTGCACATAGCTCAAAGAGCTATAGTTGTAAACTAGATGGAGTTCCTCAGAGTGGGACGCAGTACGAGCCTCCCCACTGGCATATATTTTCTCAAATTTTCCCTGCTTCATCCCTTCCGGTTCCGTGACTAAAAAAGGTGTTTCAAAGGTTTCCCACAGGTGACCCTCTCGTGACCCTCTCATGGAACGCCACGATTTATCCACATCATGTGGATAACTTGATTATTTATGGAATACTTGTCATATTCAGGGTTGTAGCAGGGAGGTAGTAGGCTCATTTTGGAAGAAGTAGAAGTAGATTACCAAAGAAATAGAAAGCTTAGTGTGGTTTTATGAATATTATCAAGCAGTCATTGCTCTATCATAATAAAGGTTGGAAAGAGAGCAAAACCTGCTCCTTTGCTTTACAGTTTCTTATGCTCAAGCCCTAGGGTTGCCCAAGAGACTTTTCGGAATCAGGCAATCCTTGCATGGTAATTATGAGAGTGCAATGATAGCGACAATAATTCTTAATATTACCTAATGATATTAACTCCGGATATCACAAAATAACTGTCTTAACATTTATTTAACATTTAATAAACAATTCCCTTAGTTGACCATTATAAGGGAGATTAGAGGCTTTAATAATCTCATATAGTCTTAACAAACTTAACATTGTTAATTTTGAAATTGACGATAGTTGGTTTTTCAATAGCAATGTTAACGAATTGTTTACTAATAGTTAAATATTTGTGAACTGTAATCCCTAAAAACGAAAAAGTGAGTGAGGAAACTACATTGATTGGAAATATCATTCAGTCTCTATTCCAGATATTAGGAGCACTTGGTGTCTTCCTTTTCGGAATGCATGTAATGAGTAACGCAATTCAGAAAGTTGCGGGTAACAGAATGAAAGCGATTCTTGGATATATGACCAAGAACCGCTATATAGCTGTAATGACAGGTTTTTTAATAACAGCTTTAGTTCAATCATCTTCTGCAACAACAGTGCTGGTTGTTAGCTTTGTTAACGCAAGTCTGTTAAATCTAACCCAAGCAATCGGTGTGATAATGGGTGCCAATATTGGTACTACGGTTACAACTTGGATTGTATCATTTATCGGTTTCAAGTTCAAAATCTCAGCAATCAGTCTCCCTATTATAGGTGTTGGACTACCACTACTCTTTGCTAAAAGAGGTAAAAGTAAGGATTGGGGTGAAGTACTTATTGGATTCGGTCTCCTTTTCTTAGGTCTTGCTTTCTTAAAAGACTCTGTTCCGGATATCAAAAACCATCCTGAGATTCTTGCCTTTGTATCAGACTGGACCGGTAAAGGTTTCTTATCGTACCTTATCTTTGTTGTTATCGGATCATTGCTAACTGTTGTTGTGCAATCTTCAAGTGCTGCGATGGCTATTACAGTTACCATGGCTTATAAAGGTTGGATCGACTTCCCAACAGCAGCAGCAGTTGTACTTGGTGAGAATATAGGTACAACAGTGACAGCATATCTAGCTTCACTTGGCACGACAGTTAGTGCAAGGCGAGCGGCTAGAGCTCATTTTCTATTCAACGTATTCGGTGTTATATGGATAAGCTTTGTCTTCAGGTGGTTCTTAATGCTTGTATTGAAGCTAACTCCTTGGGATGAGACCTTATCCACAAACTTACCATTGAACCTTTCACTTTTCCATACACTCTTTAATATTACGAATACACTTATCTGTATCTGGTTTGTTAAGTACTTTGCGTTAGCAGTTGAAAAGCTTGTTAAGCCGGGTAAGGTGGATGAAGAGTCAGTTGAATACTCGTTACAATACCTGCATGGAGGTATCGTTGATACTGCCGGAATGAACATTGAAACAGCACGTCAGGAGATTAACAAGATGGCTGAAGTTGTTGAGAAAGCTTTCAACGACTGTATGAGTCTTTTCTCTAATCCACAGAAGAAGATGGGTGATGTTGCAAAAAGCGTTCGTAGAGCTGAAGAGCTTACAGATGTGATGAATGAAGAGATTTGTGCATATCTTATTCAATGTTCAAAGCAGACTGTTACAGATCAGGAAACACAGAATATAAATGCTATGATACGTATAACCAGTGAACTTGAAAGTATTGCAGATAGTATTTTCAGACTTCTCCTTCTTTTCCAGAAGAAGTATGATAGGAAACTTGTAATATCAGATAGTGCTAAGAAAGAGATTGAAGAGTTCGCTGATATAATCAGACGCTTCATCGACTTCTATAAATCTCATCTTATTGAGCATATAACTCAAACTGATTTCAGACTTGCAAATGAGCTTGAGAAGAAAGTAGATCGTTCCAGGGATACTCTTAAGAAGTCAGCAAGAAGCAGACTTAAAGAGGGTGCTGACGTTAACACTGAGCTCCTATATATTGATATACTTAAGCATATGGAACATATTGGTGACTATGCACTTAACATCTCCGAAGCTCTTAGGCAATATAATTAATAAAAAGAAGATACAATTGCAGACTATCTGTCCCCGGGTAGTCTGCTTTTTTATTTCTAAGAGATGGGTTATTGATATTCATATAGTGACCTGCAGAAAATAGTTTTAAACTTGTATAACGTATTGAATGTTAAAAATGTTCCAAAAGATGTTATTTTATCTTTGATATATATCCAAAAACTTTTTTTTAAGACACAATTAATGCTAAATAAAGGCATCTACAAAAGGGAAAAAAGTTTGTGAAAAAAGAGTTATTGACAATATTCAGAAATCCTTGTCTCTTAACCCTGTACAACAATCAAAAACGTTATTGAAGAAATATATATCATACACATAAATAATTGTAATATAATATAGTTATAAATAATCACTTTCAGCGAGGATGAGAAATGTTCGAGGCAGTTCGTAAAAGGAATGGGTTAATAGCCAGATTTGACAGTAACAAGATTACTGAAGCTCTTGCTAAAGCCGGAGAGGCTACAGCAGAATTTGGAATGAAAGAAGCAGTTAAGTTAACAATGAAAGTTGTAAATCTCTCACAACAGTTATACAACAAAAGTATTATTGCTGTGGAAGAGTTACAGGATGTGGTTGAAGAGATACTCTTATCATCTCCATACAAGAAAACAGCGAAAGCTTATATTATCTATCGTGACCAACACGCTAAGATTAGAGAGATTATCTCAACTTCTAATGTTAATTTAATTGATCAATACCTTGAAAAGCTTGATTGGCAAGTAAATGAGAACAGTAATATGGCTTATTCATTACAAGGATTGAACAACTATATTGCTTCTGAAGTGAGTAAGACGTACTGGTTAAATAAAATCTATCCTCCTGAGATTAAAAATGCTCATGCTGAAGGTGACCTTCATATACATGATTTAGGTCTAATTTCAGTATACTGTGTTGGTTGGGATCTTATGGACCTGCTTGTTCAGGGTTTTAAAGGTGCTAAGGGTAAAGTTGAAAGTGGACCTGCTAAGCATTTTAGATCAGCATTGGGACAGATAATTAACTTCTTCTACACACTTCAAGGGGAAGCTGCCGGAGCTCAAGCATTCTCAAGTTTCGATACACTTCTCGCCCCTTTTATTAGAGAAGACAACCTTTCTTATCCTGAAGTTAAACAGGCAATACAGGAGTTTCTTTTCAATATAAACGTACCAACAAGAGTTGGATTCCAAACTCCTTTTACTAATATAACGATGGATTTAATCCCACCAAAAGCTTATGCTAATCAATCAGTTGTTATTGGTGGTGTACCGCAGAATACGGTATATTCCGACTATCAGGAAGAGATGAATATGCTTAACAAAGCCTTCCTCGAAGTGATGGTTGAAGGTGATGCCTTAGGACGCGTTTTCACATTCCCTGTCCCAACTTACAACATTACAAAAGACTTTAATTGGGATGATGAGAATCTTAACCCACTTTGGGAAGCAACAGCCAAGTATGGTATCCCTTCCTTCTCGAACTTCATTAACTCCAGCTTGAGTCCTGATGATTCCAGATCTATGTGTTGCAGACTTAGATTGGATACTTCTAAACTTGAAGCTCGTGGTGGTGGACTTTTCGGTGCAAATCCTCTCACTGGTTCAATCGGTGTTGTAACTATCAACCTTCCAAGAATCGGTTATCTTGCTGTGGATGAAAAGGACTATTTTGAAAGACTCGATAAACTTATCGTTATGGCTAAATCAAGCCTTGAAATAAAACGTAAGGTACTTGAAACATTCACAGATAGTGGTCTCTATCCATATACTAAATTCTATCTTAAGAACGTTAAAGAAAGATTCAATAAGTTCTGGAAGAATCACTTCTCTACTATCGGTATTATCGGTATGAACGAGTCTTGTAAGAACTTCCTCTCATGTGATATTGCTTCAGACGAAGGTAACAATTTTGCAAACAAAGTTATGGATTACCTTAGAGATAGACTTGTAAACATCCAGGAGGAAACTGGTAATAACTACAACCTCGAAGCTACTCCTGCAGAGGGAACAACCTATAGATTAGCACGTCTCGATAGAGCAAATTATCCTGATATTCAAGTTGCAAATGAAGGTGCAGAGCCTTTCTATACAAACTCAACTCAACTACCGGTCGACTTCTCTAATGATGTGTTTGAAGTTTTAGACCTCCAAGATGAGCTACAATCAAAATACACTGGAGGGACAACTCTCCATGTATTTGCCGGTGAGCGAATTAATAATATTGAAACTATGAAAAACTTGGTTAAAAAGATTTGTTCTAACTATAAGCTTCCATACTTCACATTCTCTCCAACCTTCAGTGTTTGCCCGGAACATGGTTATATCAATGGAGAACATAACACCTGCCCTAAATGCGAAAATGTTTGTGAAGTATATTCTCGTGTTGTTGGTTACTTAAGACCTGTTGCACAGTGGAATGGTGGAAAACAAGCTGAGTTTGACCTTCGTAAGACTTTTGAGTTTAAAGATTCTCCTGTAGTAAAAGCCGGTTCCATGCTTGATGAACCGAAAGAAAATGTTAAACCTACTACAAGCTTTGTTGAAGCTGTAGGCTCAAATTAAGTTGTTATTTTAGGATAGGGAGCTTTTTTTAAAGCTCCCTTTTCTCTTTTATGTTTATCTCATATATCCACAAGTTCTCAATGATTGATTACCCTGATAAACTCTCTGCTGTAGTGTTTACGCGTGGTTGTAACCTGCGATGCCCCTTTTGTCACAATCCCTCTCTCGTGCTACCGGAACAATTTGAGAATGTACTTCCAAATGCTGAGCTTTTCACTTTCCTTGAAACAAGAATCGGTAAGCTGGATGCAGTAACATTTACAGGTGGTGAACCACTTATACATAATGAGCTTGTTGATGTTATTGAAAAGACCAAAAAGCTCGGATTTTTAATTAAACTCGATACAAATGGAACTAAACCCATCTTTCTTGAGAAAATCCTCTCTTTAGGCATTATTGATTACGTAGCGATGGATTTGAAAGGCAGCAAGGATATATATTCCGAAGCAACCGGTGGTTTTTCATTTTACGATGAGATGCTTGAAAGCATGGATATAATCAGAAAGCATGTGAAGGATTATGAGTTCAGAACGACTGTCGTTTCCGACCTGCACAATCAAGAGAATTTGATGGCATGTTTAGATTTATTATCTTCCGGTGAGAGATATTGCTTGCAACAATTTCAGTCTCAGAAAACACTGAACCCATCATACGTGAATAGAAGTGGCTTGGATTCTTTAACTATCGATAGAATCAGGGACTATGCCATTTCTAAAGGAATCAAAATAACCGTTAGATAAAGGAGAAATCATGAAAAAAGTTGTACTTATTACTATGCTCACCATGTTAACACTGTTAAGTTTTGCTAAGACTGTTCAGGTTACATCATTTGAAGGCTTAATGGAAGACCTTAAAAAGGGAGAAAACATCAGAGTCGTTATCAATTATGGTGACTGCAAACTCATATCAAACAATGAAGAAAAAACTGCCCCAAATGCTACTGGTGGAATGAGTATTGGAGTATGGGAATATTTCGCACCAATGTCTATTGGCAATCCAAATGCATTCTTAGTGTTCTCAGAAAGCAAACTTATCAATTATGGTGGATATATCTACAACTATGCGAAAGTGAAGATTAAAGATGACGGTACTGTAACTGTTACTGCTCAGTATGCAAATTCAGAAGATTTTGAAATAGAGATGGATGAGAAGTTCTTCACAACTGTTAATTCAGGCGATGAGGAGGGAGCGCTATTTCTATATAAACAGAAATAGATCCTTGTCATAACGAAGGCTATTGTTCAAACAATAGCCTTCGTTTTAGTTTATACTGCTAATACTTTATACACTTTTAGTATATACTGTAAACCGATCACCCTTAATCGGTGTAGTTCAAGGTGAAGATTTCCAATTTCTAATAAGTAATTCCTAATTCATAATTTCAAATAACGAATTAGTTATTTGACCACCATCATTCTACCAATAGCGTCTTTTAGCCTTGAAGAGGCGTCTGTTCAATAGCCACATGCTTTGGCATGTGGTAATGTAATCAACGAAGATTGTAGCCCTATAGGGGTGATAGATTCATACGTTTGAACTCTTACGCCCTTCAGGGCTAAAAAATGTCCGAGATCTTTAACCCCAAGCGTCAAGTCGCATGGGGCTATTAAACAATCGCTCCTTTAGAGCTGGATTCACCAATGCAGAACCTGATTATAACTACTAAAGAGCTTTGTAATTTATACTAATTAACGTCAGTGGATGAGCTTAGCTGCGCTAAGCGGACAAGCTGGCAGCGTGTCCTACTTTTCGACGTACATATATCTGAGATAATTGCTTGAAAACAAGCTTTCCTCATGATGCTCTCTCACTATGCTCCCGAATAATTTATTCGGAAAAGCTTCGATAAACTTTCGATTCTGTTACAGAAAACTTTGGCATTTGCCTAAGATACCCCTAGGTTATCCCTAACAATTATTCAAGTGCATAGAGGGGGAGATATGGGTAAATACCCACAAATTACTCAGTTTATATATATGGCATCTCAACCTCATGTAACTGTCACAGCTCTACTACAATTATTATCCATCTCGAATGAGACACCTGTTGAATCGCTGTTGAAATGTAGTTATTCTTTAACAGGTTTTAGACTCGAATTTGATAAGAATGAAATATCTAATGAATAGTAATTATAGCAGAGGAGTGAGAGCGAAATAGCTGTGAAAACTGATATGCAAATGCTTCCCAGAACCACCAGATTTATCTGGTGGCTAAATGCTCTAACATAAACTTTCTTAAGCCCCTCCCTCCAGATTCAGTGAATCGGGAGGGAGGGGCTTTCTTGTATTCATTTGGATTTCTGCCCCTACTTGAAAGTAGGGTTTCTGGGGAGTGATGTTAAATGCTTTATCTAGTCCCCTTCAGGATTCTAATGCTTTAGGGAGTACTTGCCCCAGGGTTCATAAAACCCGGAGCTATTTATATTAAGCCCATTTAAACTTAGAACTTTATCTATGATCATTCGGGTCAATACTAGTTTCTGAACACGATTGGCTTCCCGGATATAGCTCTTTCGAGCTATGTGCAAGTGAGGACACTTGCACTACGATTGTACTGCAACTCTCAGGACTTAAGCAATTATTGCCATTTGACGTCAGTGGATGAGCTTAGCTGCGCTAAGCGGACAAGCTGGCAGCGTGTCCTACGTGTTTTATAGAAAATCATGACCACCAGCTCAGCTGGTGGTTTGGACTCGCCCTATAAGGGCGGACACTGACCAAGCTCTCGCACACTGAAAAAATGTCAGCTGCACAACTATTTCTGGCTACCCCTAAAGGGGTTAGTTTAATACCTTAGTTTTCTTTCTTACCCGTAAACGGGTCAATAAACTCTTTGATTGTCATCTGATCTGAGAGTACATCTTCTTGGAGTTGTGACCTGACATAATTCGCTATTCGCTTTTCATTCTTGCCAACTGTATCGACAAAGTAGCCTCGACACCAAAATCGACGTTGTCCATACTTGTATTTCAGCTGAGCATGTCGGTCAAATATCATCAGGCTACTCTTACCCTTAAGATATCCCATTATTGATGAAACTCTATACTTCGGTGGTATTTTTATCAACATGTGAATGTGATCTGGGCAAGCCTCTGTCTCTATGATTTCTATCTTTTTGCGTTCACACAATACTCGCAGTATTTCACCAATATCTTTTTTTAGTTTACGATAAATTACCTGACGTCGATACTTGGGTGCAAAGACTATGTGGTACTTACAATTCCATGTGGTGTGTGATAATGTACTATTATCCATAATTCCTCCTTTGTTTATTTTGCAGCTGACACTACAAAGTTACGTTGGAGGAATTTTTGTGTATAGCTAAAGCTTTTTGGAACCACCTGCAGAGCAGGTGGATTTCGTTACTCATGAAAAAAGGCTACTGATTGAATCAGTAGCCTACTATATAATATTCTAATGTTTTTATTTATCAAACAACTCTTTAAGAGTCTTCATTGAACCCATTAATGCAGATGATTCGTAAGGTACGACAACAGTTTTATCACCTTGTTGAACGATATCATTAAATGCTGTAATATACTTCTGCATTAGCTGATAATGAGCAGGATCAAGCTTTGAGTTCTTCAGAGCAGTTTCAATAAGTTCGATACCTTTCTTTTCAGCTTCAGCAACAAGGATCTTAGCTTGAGCTTTACCTTCTGCTTCTCTGATAGCAGCTTGCTTGATACCTTCTGCAGTTCTTGTCTTATACTCTCTTTCACCTTCAGCTTCAAGGATTTTAGCACGTTTATCACGCTCAGCACGCATCTGTTTTTCCATTGCCTGCTTAATCTCCTCAGGTGGATCAATGTCCTGAAGCTCAACACGGTTAACCTTAACACCCCATTTGTCAGTTGCTTCATCAAGAATGTCTCTGAGCTTAGAGTTTATAGTATCTCTTGAAGAGAGAGTTGCATCCAGCTCAAGTTCACCAATCACATTACGAAGAGTAGTTTGAGTAAGCTTTTCAATTGCATGAGGAAGGTTTCTTATCTCATAAACAGCTTTATAAGGATCAGTAACCTGGAAGTATAAAAGAGCATTAATGTTAATTGTAACATTGTCTTTAGTAATCACATTTTGACGAGGAAAATCATATACAGTTTCACGAAGATCTATCCTTGAAACCGTCTTTTGATGAATTAATGTTCTACCTCTTGAATCAGTTGTAACTGATCTCCATGCAATTGCTCTTGGTCTATCAAAAATAGGTACAATTAAATGTAAACCACTTGCAAAAGTTTTATTATATGACCCAAGCCTTTCAATTACAACAACTTCCGCTTGTCTAACAATAATAAGACCTTTTGCAATAACAAGTATGATTAATATTGCTAATATAATCAAAAAGAATTCCATTAGTTTGCCTCCTGTTTATGTACTATAAGTTTATTACCAGACACATCAACGACGGTAACTTTTGTGTTTAAAGGTATGTTTGAGTTATCATCACTTACAGCAGACCACTCCTCACCACCAATCTTTACATAACCTTTGTTGTCAGATTGAATCTCTGTTACAACGATACCTGTTTTCCCCTTAAGAGCAAAGACATTCGTCTCTTCTCCTGAGGACTCAAGTACTTTCTTACCAAGCTTACGCATCAATAAGAATGAGATAAAACTGAAGATAACAAACAGTGCTATCTGGAAAGGTATTGAATTATAGATGAATGGGAACAGAGAACATAATCCTGTTGCCAGACAACCGATACCAAGGCTTAAAAAGAAGAAAGCCGGATCAAGAATTTCAATAATAACACAGATAATACCAAGTATCATCCAGATATTCCATGGAGATAAACTCATAACTCCTCCTCTCGGATTAAAGTTTAATTATCTTTATCTTTGTTTGGGTCTGATGTCACTTTGTCTTTATAGACCCTTTTTACTTTCCTTTTTCCTTTGTTTGGTTTACTGGCATATCTACTATAGTAACCATTATAACCACGATAGTTATAACCTTTTACTTTTGAGCCAACACCAAACCAATCAAGGAATATATTGAGTAACTTTCCACCATAGAAACCAATAATTAGTAGAATTGATAATGCAGCAATATGGAAAACAGTATCAATAGCCATTTTTGTTAATCTAATCTTAGTGCCAACACTCTTACCTGGTCTTGTAAGGAATGTTACCATAATGATATCGTAGGTACCTTCGTCAAGATCATCAATACGTTTTTGAAGACTATCAAGCTTAACTTCTTCCTCTTTTACGAGAGATTTATACTTATCCAGACCATACTGGCTGGTAACAAGTTTCTCTTTGAAGTTAGCTCTAGCTTCTTCATGCTCTTTATATCTCTTTCTCAGTCTTTGAAGTGTTTGAGCTCTTTTCTTAGGGATAGGGTTAATAACTTGTCTCTCTTCCCCTTGGGGTGCACCAAGTTCCTTGAGGACACTATTTAAGTTACTTGTAGAATTAGTTGGTGATTCAATAACAAAATTCTTATAAACTCCTTTATCTTCCTGGAAAAGAATAGTGTATTCATCTGAAAGACGTGGAAAATCAACCGAACTACTGTCGATAAAAACTTTATATTTGATTGACTCATGATATTGAGAAAGGTTTGCTTCATAAACTGATTTTGCTTTTGATGTATTCACTCTATGAACCGGTTTCTCCGGATTTCTATAGAATGCGATTACTATTGAAATACCTACAATAAAGATAGCTAAACTTCTACTAACTCTTCTACTAATTGCCATTTTGACTCCATTTATTTCTTATTAATAATTCTTCTGCATGCTGATATGCTATTGAACTTTCAATACCAGAAAGCATTCTAGCAATCTCATCTATTCTATTTTTCCCTTCAAGGGTATGAATAACTGTCATAGTCTTTTTACCTGACGAATCTTTGCTAATATGCAAATGATTAGCGCCTACTGATGCTATTTGGGGAAGATGAGTTATACACAATATTTGATGATATTTACTCATTTCTAAAAGAATTCCTGAAATGGTGTCAGCAGTTTTACCACCAATACCCGAATCAATCTCATCAAATATTAGTAAACGTTTTCTTAAGTATCCCGATAATACCTTCTTAACAGCAAGCATTACGCGTGACAGTTCACCACCGGATACAGCATTCTTCAATAGCTTTGTGGCTATCCCCTTATTGGAAGAGAAGTAAAAGTTGATTGCATCAAATCCATTCCTTTTAAATTCATTCACTTCCGAAGAATTAGTTGATGGTAATTTGTCTTTTTTGTCAATTATTATTTGAAACCTACTGTCAGGCATAGCAAGTTTTCTTATCTCTACTTGAAGCTCATTAGATAGTTTTGTGGAGAATTTAGCCCTCTGTTTCGTGAGCTTATCACCAAGTTTTATAACTTTAGCTATTTGAGACTTTCTCTGTTCACATAAAACTTCTATCTGCTTATTACTATCCTCTCCATGATTTACTTCTGCAAGAATTGAATTGTAATAATCTATAATTAGCTCTATTGAGTTCAGTTTATATTTACTCTTTAACTCATTGATTGAGTTTAATCTAAGAGAGATCTCTTCTAATTTACCGGGATCATTATCAATGGACTCTGGTACTTCTCCTGAAGCAGTAGCCAGCTCTTCTAATACTATCAAAGCTTCATTCAATGTTTTCTGCAGATTAACCAACTGTGCATTATCGCTTCTAAAACCATTAAGTCCACCGGATATTGTTTGAAGCCTATCATAAATAGAGTTATCAACTTCATAGAGTTCACTATATAACTCTCTGCTATATCTGATAATATCTTCAGCATGACTAAGCAGTTCAATCTCACTTTCAAGCTCTGAGTCTTCACCTTCTCGCAATCCGAAACTCTCAAGCTCGTTTATCTGATACTTGTAGAGATCAAGTTTCTCTCTGCGCTCAAGTTCCTCTGCTTGCATGGATGCGATTGTCTCATCCAACTCTTTAAGGTTTTTAAGTTCATTGTTGTAGTTCTCTCTAAGAGGTATTAGATTGGCATAAGAGTCAAGTATATCAAGCTGGTAATCCTGCCTAAGAAGCTGTTGTTGATCATTCTGACTATGGAAGTCGATAAGTAGTTCTCTAAACTTTGAGACTGTGCTATTTGTAACTCTAATTCCATTTAAGTAGCTGGTTGCTTTACCTTGTGTATTTATCTTTTTTATAAAGAAAAGTTCATCTTCCGATATATCCAGTTCCAGCTCATCTATAAGTTGCATCAATTCGATGTAATCTTTGTCGATACTAAAATCCGCTTGAATATAGACAGGCTTTTGCTGATTGTATGCAACTTGCCCTTTCAGCTTACTACCAAGAACAAGATCAATAGCACCCATCAATATAGATTTACCTGCACCTGTTTCACCTGTGATAACATTGAAACCTTCATGAAAATCTATCTCTAATTCATCAATAAGAATGAAGTTGGAGAGAACCAGTTTCTTTATCATATCCTTCCCATATGCATTTTGTTTCTCAAAATCTGATAGAACGTTCTATTGGAAAGCTTTATAAAGTTAACTTTTCGTTTAGCCCCTCTGATTTTGACAGTATCTCCTTCCATGAGCTCAATTGTATTCACTCCATCAATCTGCAACATTGATTTATGCTCCTGGTCTATCATCTTAAAGTTTATCCTGTTTCTGGCAGGAAACACAACCGGTCTTATTGCCATAATATGAGGGTTTAGAGGTGTAATTACTATTGCATCCATTACAGGTGTCAGAATAGGACCTCCGGCAGCTAATGAGTAAGCTGTCGATCCTGTAGGAGTTGCAGCAACAAAACCATCACATCTTGCTGTCATAACATGTCTGTTATTATCTAGAATCTTTACTTCAATAAGCTTAGGAGAAACTGACTTATAGATGACAGCATCGTTCAAAGCAAGAGTAGAAAAAATCATCTCTTTTTTACGCCAAACTTGAGCACTAATCAGCATTCTGGATTGGATTCGGAACTTCTTCTGTACAAGCTCATCCATAGATTTCTCTAAATCTGTAATGTCGGTTTCTGCTAAGAATCCCAACTTCCCTAGGTTTACTCCTAAGACTGGGGTATTAAACTTAAGTGCAGCATCTTTAGCTTGTAGAATTGAGCCATCTCCACCAAATACCAGTATGCAATCACATTTGAGCTCTCTAAGTTGTTTTTCTGTAGCTGTAGTGATTGACTCAGGAAAGAGATTCCTCTCTTGTGGAAGTGACCAAAAATCGATATTATGCTTTTTATGCATCGCATCAATAATACTCTTTACTTCCGGTGTATTACCCCTTTCAGGATTGATGTATGCTATGATATTTTTCATTTAAGTGATTCTAAAAGACGTAGATATGATTCATATCTCTCTAATGGTATTTCTAAAGTTTCAACAGCGTCTTTTACGCCACATTGCTTTTCATGGGTATGAGTACAATTTCTGAACTTACAACCATCAATAAATCTATCAAATCCGGGAAACAAGTTTGGAATGCTATCATGATCACTACTGTGCAGTGTAACTGTTTTTATACCGGGAGTATCTACTAAATAACCTCCAAAATTCCACTTTATCAAACGTGAACTGGTTGTTGTATGTCTTCCTTTTTCATTGAAATCACTAATCTCAGCAGTTTTGAGTTCAATTCCGGGATGTAGATTATTGATTAATGTACTTTTACCTACACCGGATTGACCACTGAACAGTGAAACTTTACCTGCTAATTCATCTTTAAGCTCTTCAATCCCCATACCTGTTTCACATGATGTTAACACAACTTTGATTCCACTCTCTTCGTAGTAAGCCACATCCTCTTTTACAAACTCAATATCTGTAGCTAAATCCATTTTATTCAAGCAGATTAGAGGGGTTATATCATACTTAGCAGCTAAACATAGATAACGGTCAATTAAACCGTATTTAATCATTGGATAAGCCCATGAGACTGTAATTACAATCAAATCTAGATTACTGGCAATCGGAATCTCTTTCTGGAAACCACCCTCCGAGAAACGAGAGAAACAGTTAGCACGAGGAGTTATCTCCTCAACCCGTAAGCTGCCATTATTCAGCATATCTACTTTAACAATATCACCAACTACAGCAAGAGCGTGAGTTTTGAAGTTATACTGCTTAAGTCTGCCCCCGAGTACACATGTTTCAACTTTACCATCTTCGAACTCTACCAGACATCTATGGTTTGTTTGAATTTCAACAACGCGTCCGGTTCTAAGGTTCAGTGATGATTTGTAAGATACATTCTTATCGGAATGACGTTTGATGCCTTTAACTTGCTTAACATGAGTAAGATTATCGTAATCATCCAGATTACCAACATCAACATTCCTGATTCTTACTTTTTTATGGGAGATTAGTTTCTTATCTTTCTTCTTTTTGTTCATTTACATCCTATAGAAGGTATCTCATGAAAGCAAAGTAATGAAATAGATTTGCTAACAATATCATTAAATGGAAAATACTATGATTAAATCTGATTCCTGCCATTATTCTATATACCAAACCAACTAGGCAGAAAGCAAAACTCAAAATAAAATAGTGGATGAGTTGTACCGGTAATTCCTGATAGAACAGTTTCGCAAATATACCAAAAGTAATGATTATTAAGGCATTCAAAATCAATGAATAAAGCTGGACATTCTTTGGAAGAGCCGTTTTAAAGACAATACCTATAGTACCGTAAAATACAAAAACACTAAAGATTATCCAGTTGTATGGTGACGGCAATCCAATAAGTGCAATGGGAATAATTGTACCTATTAGGGCTAGATATCCTGAAAAGCTGTCGAACACTCTAAATACTTTTTTGGCTTTTCTGTTAGTTAAAGCATGATTCAATACACTGAATATATAGGCCATAAAGATAAACGACCCCCATAAAGAGAAGGAAACAACCTTGTTTACATCTCCTTTTAGGGCAGAATAGACTATCAACAAAACCATTGCAGTGACAGTTAATACTGCACCTGCACCACTAATAATACTACTGAAAATCTCTTCAGATAGCTTCTGGTTTGTTATCAACAGGACTCGATCGAAGTATTCATTATTCTTTGATTTCATTGGAACCTCACTAAATAAGCAAATCTGACACTATTTAGTTGTCAAGTTTAATTAAAAAGATATTATTCTATATACAAGGAATACCTATACCTTAACCATAAAGATCTATGGCAATTGTTTACTACTTTTCCACGCATGAACCACGGATAAACCAAGCTCAAACTGAGGACACGATAGCCTTCGGACTTGCACCGCAACGATAGTGTGGGGCGAGGAAGAATTGACACTAGGATACCTGGCTTCGGTTTCACCATTCAACATTCCCGCCCCATGCTATCGCCACGGTGCAGGTCTGGTGAGGAGAGAGTCGCAACATGTCCTACGAGGTCACCATTTGCAAGGTCTAAAGACCATTCCAAAGGTGGGTGGAAATGAGACAAATCACTCAAATCAACAGGATGACACCAGATTTACATACGCAATTCCCTGAATATTGTCACCCTGAGCGAAGCTGAATGAAGTAAAACGAAATGAACGAAGTCGAACAATTTCTTGCGACAACGAAGAAAAAACAAGTGTAAAGACCGTATTTCCCCAAGCTCGTAAACTCGCACAGGTGACTACTACTCTAGCTAAGAATAACTGGTCGCTTTAGTGGAAATCTGTGTTTCTGATACCAGCCCTCGGGGCTGAAGCTGAATAGCTATGGGCGCGAGCCCATAGAAAAGTAAAACATAATACTCCCAGCCCTTTATGGGCTAAATAATGCACATCGGAGTAGTAAGCCCTAGTTTTCATCCTCGCCCCACACTTCGTTACGGTGAAAGTCTGTCTAAAGCAGTCACCAGTACGACTGAAAGGAGTTTGGGGAAATGCGACATCGAAGTATAATCAAGTGAAAAGACCGCATTTCCCCAAGCTCGCAGACTCGCACAGGTGACTGCTACTCTAACTAAGAATACCTTACTTTTTCTTTGCTTCTCTAGCGAAATAAACTCTTTTTTAGTTGAAAGGCTAAAGTTATGGGAGAGTTCCCTCTACTCGTTCATACTTCACTCGATCGGTATGACAATTGGTATAGTAGTTTTGTACTACTTAAGCCTGAGAGTAACAGATTCCAAAGAATCATTCTTCATCTTCGCAAAAGCTTCCTGTTTTCCTAAATCGTTAACTTCCAGAGTATAACTGAATTCATAGAAACCACCTAGTGATGCATTGAAGTTTGTTTCCCAGTAGTTACTCATAACCCAGGCAAATTGATATCCTTTCTCAGGTTTTGTATCATTTCCAGCTAGCTTGCGGTTACCATACTGCAATGGACCTAATTGTAATATCGGAGTATCAGGCATAGACAGTGATATTCCATAGTTTTTAGATTGAACTATAAAACCTGTTTGAACAGTATAGAAATCAGTAAGTGTACCGGGTATTTGATCATGCATTGGTCTAAAGATACAATCTGGTTTATCTATCCAAAGACTCTCCTTTAGATTGGTAGTGAATGGCAGAGCAATATAAAGGTTCTCAGGTGCCCAAACACTTTGCTTATGTAGAATAACCTGAATATCGATTTTTGAAAGCTCTTTCCAAACTCGCAGTATTACTTTATAAAATTCCATGCCATCACATGTATAATTTAACTCAATGTCCTTCCATAGCTTACCACTGCTAAGTTGTTGTACGGATTGGAGCTTTCCAACTGTTCTTTGTACATTAAATCCCTTTCTATTACGACCCATTGCTCCTCTAACCGAACCAATATCTTGAGCATCCTTAACAGGAGTTAGCTCATAAACAGGAGCAAAAGCACTAAAGTCACCATGAAGAAGCTCTTTCTTGTATTGTTTACTATAGATTGAATCTATACCTATACCAGCTTTATATGTTATTTTAAAGGCATCTGTTTCTATGCTGTTTATATCCTTCGGTCCAATATCAATTCTGGCTCGATCAGTACCACGCTGCTCAAAACTGTTAACAAACTCAATAGGTTGTTCAATATGCTTTTCAAGATATATCTCTTTTTCCTCTTTGGGATCTAACTTAAGGTTTATAACATATTCTACTCCGGATGGAACAAATTGCTTTTGAGAAGGAATTACCTTTCCTGATGTTTTATCAATAACTCTAGCACCATCATTCAGGTGTAACTCATTCCATTCATACCATCCAATAAACATTCGATGACTGCTTTTCTATAGCTACTTCAAATGGGTTCAATAACTTAAACTTAGCAGACCTATTGTAAGAAAGATGTGTGTGACCGGCTTCTTCCATTTTATGTCTAAGTAGAATGCTGGCATTCTCTAATGCATCCACAGCAAAACTACGCTTCCTGGAAGAAATATTCTTAACTTGTTTGCACCAAGGTCTGCCCATAGAATCACAATGACTGAATGTATGTTCACTATACAGAGCAAGATTATTAATTACAGCTTCAGTAATAGTACTAGAACCATTGCCCATGGCCCGTGCCAGTTCAAATGTCCTTTGAGCTTCACGGTACATCTTAACACCATCAGGGTCTGAATTAAATCCATCTGACCACCAGTCAGGCCAATCTCCTTTATATACCGGAATATCTACATCAGAAACTCTGACTCTGTTAAAGAATTCACTTAAAGTAGTCATCTCAATTTCACATATATCGCTATGCTCTGCATTCCATCTTTTAATCATCTTCGAAATCTCTAAAGATGGGGGAGAATTATCGGTTCTAAGACCGGAAACCATAACTGGTACAAAATCAAAGTCATAACCCTCTTGTTCTAGCAGTTCAAGATATCTGGGAATACGTACTTCAGCCATTTTCCAATAGTCATAGTAAATTGTATGAGCATCACAGTCATCTTTAATTGTATAGCTTGATCCGGCTTTTGGGGCTAATCCGAGTTCATTACCAAAATGATAATGCTCTCCATTCCAGACTAACAGTTCTTTACCGTTTGGTGCAATCCATTTAAAAGGATATTGCTTTCTATTAGCCGGCCACATACCATGGTGGGTATGAACACATGAAAAATAGTTTCTTACATTGTTATCTGTAAGGATTTTCGCAAAGCCCCAACCAACTCCATTTATATCTGCTGTCATTGCACTATCAAGCTCAAAACCATATTTCTTAGAAGTGGATACAGCCCTTTCAACAAGCGAATTTAGTGTATATTCATCAATCAACTCATTAAAGTTAAGATAGCTTGCAGAGACATCAATCTGATGCTTCAATACAGCCTTAAAGAAATCATCACGATCCTCTTTATTACAAGTCTGCAAATACCTTTCTACAGCCCAGAAACACTCACAATTCCATTTAAACTTAGAATCCTGCTTCGTATATTTTAATGCTTGTTTTATAAAGTCAATATGCCAAGTCCGTATCTGTTGCTGCTGCTCTGTATACCCAATATCTGTATGACTATGGTGTAAAACATACAATTTCTTTATCTTACTCATCTGCCTGTTTCTCCTCTGTTGTTCCTATCAGTGCAGAAACCTCAGCTTCCGCCTTGGCTTCATCAATAAGTTTCGAATCTATGCTCTTTTTAGGTTGTACCCCCAACTCTTTCATTTTTTCGAAACCGGAGATTAAGTTTCCTCTGCCGTGTACTAATTGTTTCATTCCATTCTCATAGTTATCACTAGCCGATTTTAAACTGTTACCAATCTTCTTAAAGGATTCAAGAAAAACTACTAGTTTGTCATAGACTTTTTGTCCCTGAATCGCAATATCTTTAGCATTCTTATTCTGCTTTTCATACTTCCAGATATTATGAACAGTTTTAAGTGTTATTAATAAGGTGGAAGGACAAATCAATGTTATGTTTTTACCCAAAGCATATTCAAGAAGATTTGGATCCTCTTTGATTGCTGTAATATAGGCAGCTTCAATTGGAAGGAACATAATGACATATTCTAAAGTATTAATACCCGGCAATTTCTGATAGTTCTTATCGCTAAGTTGCTTTATATGAGTCCGTAATGCATTAATATGTCTCTTTAAAGCCAAATCCTTCTCTTCCTGGTTTTCAGCTCTGTAATAATCAGTATAATCCACAAGTGACACTTTTGAATCTATAATTATGTCTCTATTTTGAGGTAAATGAATAACAGCATCAAGGAAGAATAACGAGTTCATCTCATCCCTCTGTGAAACTTGCAATTCATACTCACTTCCTTCAATAAGACCGGAATGCTCGAGCAGGTTCTGTAACTGAATCTCACCCCATGTACCTTGTGATTTTTTATCACCTTTTAGAGCTGAAGTAAGGTTTATTGCATCTTCACTGATACGTTCATTTAATTTCTTTAAATCAGAAATCTCTTTCTTAAGGAAACCCCGTTCCTCTGATTCTTTATCATAGATGTCATTCACTCTTGTTTTAAATTGAGTCAGCTGCTCTTTTAAAGGTTTAAGCACAGAATCAAGGCTTTCTTTACTGGTTGATGAGAGCTTTTCACTCTTCTCTTCGAAAATCTTGTTAGCAAGAACCTGGAATTCATGCTTCATATTCTCTTTTGATTCATCCAAGAGTTGAAGCTTCTCTTCAGTCTGCTTTCGCTCCTCTTCGAGAGTCGTTTCAAGTATTGCAAACTCTTCCAGCTTTTTAGTTAGTTTGTTGTTTAAATCCTTAATTTCAAGCTTTCTTTTCTCCAGATCATCCCTAACTTGTTTTAGTTGTTCTACACTATTATCTAACTGAGTTGAGATCTCTTTAATAACTACAGATTTATCTTTATCCGATTTTTCTAATAGTGGTAGCTTGTCAGCTTTTTCCTGAAGCTCTTTTTTTGCAGTAACTAGAGTAGCTTTTTCTATCTCTAACTGTGATATTTGCTCTTTATTATCGTTAATTTGCTTGTTTTGCTTAAGATTTTCCTCTCGCAAAGAGTGAACATCTCCATTAATTCTACTTATTTCATCATTAGCAGAAATGAGCTTAGCTTTGGACACCTCAAGCTCTTCGCTCTTCTCAGTTTTCTCTTTACGAAGTGTCTCTACAAGCTCTGCTTTAGCTTTCAAATCATTAAACTCTGTTTCCATCTTCGCAGCTTTAATTTCGTTATCTCTGCTATTTTCTCTAAGCTGTTTAAGTTCCTCTTTTGAGTTTTTTTCTCTAACAAAACTAATAACTACAAGTAAACCCAACAATGCTCCAAGAATGAAATATCCTACCATGCTACTCATTCCTCCTCTAACGTATCTTTGTTGAGTAGTTTGCTTTGCAGTTTGATCTGCATCTCAAACAACTCCTTCCTACTATCTTTAATCTTTTTTCTGGCTTTTCTACTCTTTCTAAGAAAGAAAATTACGCCAAAGAATATCAACGCCAGAATAACAATTTCAGAAATAATGTATAGTGCCATAATCCTAGAAAATAAAGTCTAATCTGATTATCTCAAAACTACTTGTTTCATCCCTAGCTATCTTAAAGAGATGTTCTAGTATATCAAATAAACTAGCACCTTGTAACTTCTTTTGAATCAATAAGCTTCTACCATTCCAATCTATCTTAGAGATAATATTTTTGAGTTCTACTTCCCTTAGTTTCTTCTTTCTCATTCTTTCAAAAGTAAAGCTTTCAACCTTATTATATTCATCAATAATCTTAGCAAAATCTACAGTACAATTCTCGTTCGGCGTGATTTGAAGCAATTCCAGTCCGGTTTCTTCAATCGTACTCTTTGTCTTTTTCTCAAGAGTAATAACTCTATTCACAGCTAGATCACCAGTCATAAGTCGAATCAATGCTTCATAAACAACATCAGAGCTGTATTTCTTATAGAATGCAACTTCCATAAACTCATTGATTCCCTGTACTCCAACTGATAATGGTGGACCGAATCTTACCTTAGGATGTGGACTATATCCTTGCGAATAAGCAAGATCTAGTCCTGTTCCACGTAGAACCCTATGCATCATTCTCAGAAAATCAAGATGGGCAACATACTGCAAACCACCCTGTTTCTTAAAGAATATTCTGTACCAGAAGAGCTCAATATTACTATCAGGTTCCTTTCTTTCAAGGTTCTCAATCACTTCATCCATCTCTGTTGTTGCAAAGTCCATCGTTACTTCCTGGTCACAAATACCGCAGTTAGTACATCTATCAATACAGGATGGTGTAGTTTGCTCAGCTTGGGCTTTTAACCATTCAGACTTTAGGAAATCTTTTGATACTTTAATAGATATATTATCCCATGGTAAGCGTTCTTCAAGCTCAAATCCTCTTAAACAGTCTTCAAGCTCTAATCCAACGTTCTGTAAAGCCTGTTCCCAAAGCTCAAAGTTAAAATGTTCTCTCCAGCCATCAAACTTAACTCCGAGTTTAAATGCTTCTTTCATGACATAACCAACTCGCTTATCACCTTTAGCAAGAATTGTCTCAAGCATAGAGCTTTGTAGTTCATGATAGCGAACTTTGATAAACTTGTACTTATAAAGAGCATGTTTTACAATTGAGACACGTTGGAAGAGTTCCTCTTTCTCAACCATTCCTGCCCACTGGAACGGAGTAAACGGTTTAGGTACAAACGGAGATAATGTAATATTAATCTGTATCTTCTTACCCGAAAGAGCTATCATTTTGTGAACAAGCTCTACGATAGCTTCAATATCCTCTCTTTCTTCGAATGGAAGTCCAACCATAAAGTAAAGCTTTATCGAACGCCATCCATTTGCTAAAGCTACTCTAACACCTTCAAGAATCTCCTCTTCAGAGATGTTCTTATTTATTACATCCCTCAGTCTTTGAGATCCGGCTTCAGGGGCAATTGTCAGTCCTTTCTGACCCAGAACATTAAGCAGAGCAGTAAGATTATCATCTAGTGTATCTACCCGTAAAGAAGGCAGGGATATATCAGCTCTATGCTCATTCAAACGTTTAAATATACTAAACAGCAAACCTCTTATCTGTGAATAATCACTAGAAGATAGTGATGTCAAAGCTGCATCTTCCCAACCATATTTCTCGATTTCATCAATAATACGTTCAATTACTTCATCAGGATTTCTCTCTCTAACAGGTCTATAGAAGAAACCCGCATGACAGAACCTGCAACCTCTGGAACATCCTCGCATAATCTCAGCAATATAACGGTCATGAGTTGTTTGTTGCCAAGGTATAAGTTGATTCTCATGACTCTTCTCATAACCGGCAAAACCGGCATATTTACGGATATTGATTTTATCATTTTCAGTGTGTACTAATGGAACGTAAACACCTTCGATTTTGCTTAAAGCTTCAAGCTTTTCCTGTCTTGTTGAGTTCTTATGCTCAACCAGGCAGTTCTTAATATCAAGTATCCCCTCTTCCGCTTCACCAATAAATATAGCATCAAAAAACAATGCTAATGGCTCGGGGTTTGATATTGCCGGTCCACCTGCTAAGATAATTGGGTCATCTTCACTTCTATCTTTCGCTTCAAGCTCGATTCCTGCCAGGTCAATCATGTAAGGAATATTTGAGAAGTTTAGCTCTGATTGAACAGTAAAGCCAATAACATCAAAGTCCTTCACTGGAATCTTATTCTCAATACTAAATAATGGTATCTCTTTTTCCTGCATCAGCTCCATGAAGTCAGGCCAAGGCGCATATGTTCTATCACAAACAGCATCCTCTTCCCCATTCAATATGGTGTATAATATCTTTAATCCAAGATGTGAAAGACCTACTTCATAAACATCCGGGAAAGCTAAACAGAAGTTTATCGTATTATCAGTTACAGGTTTATTTATAGCATTGAGTTCATATCCGATATATCGGGAAGGCTTATCTACTTTCGGCAATAGGTATTCATAATTTACTTTTGTGTATTTCATTCTTGTTCCAGTATAATTAGTTTAGTTAAGTAATTATAACTATTATTTTCACTTCCATTATGTCAATTAGATTGTTGTATATGGATTTTTCCACCACCTCCATGTATCTAGTCAAAATAACCTGTACCTACGGAATGGTAGCAGACCTTGCGAATAGTACACTTCGGAGTAAATTATCGCATTTCAGGGAATTTGTCTGATGTGTAGCATGTGTAGTGGAAACGGACTTTCTAAAATGCAGCAACAGTGCTTTTGTAGCTGTCACCAGTACGACTGATAAGGAGTTTGAAGAAATGCGTACTTCGACTCAAAGCGATGTCTTGTTTCAACAACTGTACCTTTGGAATGGTCGCAGACCTTGCAAATGGTGCACTTCGAGGCAGTTGACTTAAGATTACAAGAGCACCATTTCGAAGGTCTGCGACCATTCGAAAGGTAGATTCCCTACTTCATCAAAAGCATCTTATTGCTTTTCTGCTCATTTCCAGTTTTAACAATCGTAAAATACACACCCGTTGCAACAGTATTATTATGCTCATCTGTTCCATCCCATTTGATGTTATAGCCACCTTTGGGTTTGAAACCTTTGTATAGTTGTTTGACTAATTGTCCTCTGACATTGAAGATAGTAACCTCCACATCTCCACTTTCAGGGGATGAATAGCTGATTGTGGTTGATGGATTAAAAGGATTAGGGAAGTTACTAACTTCTATGCTTGATAGTTGTGGTGAGATTTCATACTCATCATTATATGTTGTATTCTGAACTAGAAATATATCTGACTCATTCCAGCTATAGTCTGCATTTACCTGTTTGTGAACATACAAAGAATCATAGAATACTCTTTGAACCACAAACTCATATCTACCTGCTGTAAGAGGTAGTTCATAATATCCCAGACTATCACTAATAACAAATTCGCTATAATCATACGCATTATGAATAAGAACATAAGGTACAATCTCATTATTTCCTGTGCTCTTACGTGTATAACCTTTTATTCCACCAAGAGCAGGGGCACCATATTCATAAGGTCCAATATCCGGTTGGGCAATACCATCCCCATCTCCATCCCAAAAACGTTCAGTAAAACCACCTGCATACTCACACCAGCTTAGTGTATCAACCCAACAACCGGCATCAATAGCAGGAGAACCGGGTGCAGGTCTAAAGTCTCTTCCTTCATAATCCAAAAAGAGACTTGCTATACTGTCTGGATCTATAAATATGTTACCTCCAAGGTCCACCATATCATCACCTTCTATAGGGAAATCTATAATACAGTTTTGAAATGATTTAACTCTTATTGTATTAGTTGGGTGAACATTATCATTTCCTACTATAATATCATTTACAAAAGTACCTGTAAAGGATGCTCCGTAATAGTTGTTAATACTTGCATTATTATGGCAATTTTCTAAACCGTATAAAACTGATTCATTTGAAGGTATATCATGCAAAACATTATTAGAAAAACCTTGTCTTGTTGGAAAACATCTAGCACTAAAAAATTTATTGTTCACATATGTACTTCCATCATCACAAAGCATTTCATTCCAGAAAAAATAGTTGTTTACTACTTTCACATTTGAATTTCCATCTATGCTTTCATTTCCACTTATAAACCTATTATTTCTAATATATGCTACATCAGAAACATGTAAAGCTGTAAATGCATTTGTAAAAGAATTACCGTAGAAGAAGTTATAATATTCATCACAGCTTGCCATAAGTGTTGGATTTCCACCCGACTCAAGAGTATTGAAACACCATTGTAAATTATCAGTATCAGCATAATTAAAGTTTTCGAAATAGCAATTAGCAATCAAACCTTCATTTCTTATTGGATATCTTCCAAAAACTTTTAAAGCATTCCTCTTAACCGGAATATCATCATCTGTATAATTCAGTTCGTCATCTGTAATAAAAGAACTTGATATAATCTCAATTTGCTTATCACGGGCACTATCATCAATACTTCCCCAACAATTAAAAAATTCACAATCTTGTACAATAAGATTTGCACTACAGTTAGACAATGCAGCAATCACCCATGAACCAGGTCCAATCATAATGTCAGAAGTAAATGAAAATTGGCAATTTCTAAACACTCCCCATTCACTACCATAGTAAAAAAGGATTCCCCCCCAAAAAGTTTTCACTTCATCGTTCATTCTTGTAAAAATTATGGGGTTATCAGCAGTTCCTTCTGCAATAATATTACCATAACACCAGATAATCTTATGTTCGCTTGTGCCACCTGCATATTCCACTCCAGCCATGTATTGCTCGAATGTCAATATTTGACGAGGTCTAATATATATTTCTGTTCCGGGAAGAATTGTAAGTGTTACACCCTCACTTATTATTAAATGCTCCAATACTTGAACAGGATTATCTGCAGGACTCCATATTGTATCTTGCGTCATTGTACCACCTACTTGGATAGAATTTAAACTAACCAATGTGAACAGCAGTATCACAAGCAAAGATAATCCTTTCATTATTCCTCCGATAACAAGACTATGATTACATTTCTTTTCATGTCAATAAGAAAAGAGCATAGATTTATCTTTTGTTTGAATAGTGCAATCCTGTAGAATTGAAAGGTTTTGGGTATCGTAGTGCGAGTGTCCTCACTTGCACATAGCTTGCAAAGCTATATTGTGGAAGCTTATCGTGTACTGAAATTAGTATTGACTGAAGAGATGTCAGCTGTAGAGAACATACTTGGACTGTAATGTTCTAAATTACTGTCAGTGGAAGTTGACGACTCTGTCGTCACAGCAACTCAGGAGAGTCGCAGTACAACGTAGTGCGAGTGTCCTCACTTGCACATAGCTTGAAAAGCTATATTGTGGAAGCTTATCGTGTACTGAAATTAGTATTGACTGAAGAGATGTCAGCTGTAGAGAACATACTTGGACTGTAATGTTCTAAATTACGGTCAGTGGAGCTGACGACTCTGTCGTCACAGCAACTCAGGAGAGTCGCAGTACAATGTAGTGCGAGTGTCCACACTTGCACATAGCTTGAAAAGCTATATTGTGGAAGCTTATCGTGTACTGAAATTAGTATTGATGTCAATGGCATTTTAAATTGGTACAGTTTGGCATTTAAAAATGGTACAGTCTTCATTTTTGAAAATTCCTTAGTCTAAAGCTGTCTCCGAGCATTGTAATTGGTTGTGAGTGATGGAGTAATCTATCAAGAATAGCAGTTGCTATCACATTGTCGTTAAAAATAGCTCCCCATTCATTAAACAACCTATTCGATGTTATGATTACTGATCTAAATTCGTATAAGAGATGGATGAGTCTAAAGAACAGATTAGCTGCCTTTGTCTGGAGAGGAAGATACCCCATCTCATCTATAACTATCAGATCATTCTTGGCTATATTGCTTAGATATTTATCTATGTTGTTATCTGCTTCAGCTAGTACAAGTTCTTCGATAAGGTTGTTCAGATTATAAAACACCACCTTATATCCTGCCTTTATTGCTTCATAACTGAGTGCTGTTGCAACATGAGTCTTACCTACTCCCGGAGGTCCCATTAAAATTATATTCCTCCTCTGCTCCAGCCAGACAAAGTTCTTCCACTCCTTTACTTGTCTTTTGGTTATTACTTGTTGATAAGCATAGTCGAACTCATCAAAGGTCTTTATTACCGGGATGTGAGCCTGTTTAAGTCTTCTGTTGATATTGGTTTGATTCCTTCCTGAGTTCTCTTTTTCAAATAGATAATGTACGAACTCCAGATAAGTCATATTCTGTTTCTCTGCTTCTAAAACTGCACTTTCAAGAGTATTCAAAATATGAGTACAACGAGCCCTTTTGATGTATGTTTTAGTTATCTCTATCATCTTATAACACCTTCATGTAGTCATCTAATGAGCGCTCTATTAATGAACTCTCTGAGTCTTGTTGTGGTTCTGATTCTGATAATTCATTTAGCTTCATTTGTCTTACTTTTGCATTCAGAAGCTTCTCTATGGCTGTTGCCTTTACATGCGAAAGAGTCATTACCTCAGGAAGCACTGACTCCCATACATCTGTTTCATAGTTACGCTTAAACTTGCTTAAGGCTCTCAACTGATCCCTTGCTATTTTAGGGTTATCATTAACAAGCCTCTGGATTAGTTCTTCTCCTTGGATATATTCACTCATCTCATCCTTTACTCGCTCAATAAGCTCTTGTAGCACTACCGTAAAATCCCGATAATGATTAGTGTTTTTGATGATTTTGCCTTTTTCTGTGCATAGCTCATGTTGGCAGATTTCCTTTCTTGTATAAATATCCATCACCACTAAAGTGCTCTTTTCTTTTTGCACATATACCTGTTTTCGCTGATACTCTAATGGAACAGAGTACTTATTACCCTCATACGAGATTAAGCCTGTTTTATCTGCATTACGAACTTCTAAAGTGAAGATAAACTCTGGAATATCTTTTAGCTTTAACCTCTCTTCTTGCCATACTTCTGATGGTACTTTACGGGTTGTGCCATGGGTTCTGCCGTTAAAGTGTAAAAGCCACTCAAGTCCGCGTGAACGCAGGTCTGCCAGGTCTTTGAACTCTTTGCCATACATAAAGCCATGCTTTACTTCTGAGACATTACGCTCTACTTTACCCTTGCTTTGTGGATCATAGCCTTCGCATACATGAGGATGAAAGCCCGTTTTTGCTGCAAACTGATGGAACTGATTATTTAAGATTACTTCCCGATAGCGTTCCTGTATTACTACAAGCTTTGTCTGGTCGTAAACACACTCTGAAGGGATACCTTCAAAATAGATAAAAGCTTCACGATGAGCTTCAATAAACCTTGATGTGTTATATGGTGTTGTGCTCCAATGGACATAGCTTTGACGCGAGTGGGAAAGCACAAAAACTATAAAATAAACTCTTTGACGTTTATTACCCAAAACTACTTTCATCTCACCTGGATCAACTTGAACCTGAACACCGGGAGCCGTCTCGATTACTGCATAATTACGGTATTTATCGACAGGATAAGTCTGCTTTAGCTTACGAACAAAATCTCGGAAAGCTCTGTCTTTTGCTTTTATCTCAGGGAACTTTTTCTTAACTTCTAAATATAGTACACTAGCTCTTAATCGTGGATATTTGCTAAGCCTTTCGCGGACATATTGCTCACATATGGCAAAACTGCTTTCACGAATGCTATTGTTTATTAGTTCCATGAACTCATCAAGTGTCATATTTATGTATTTACCTACTGTTGTCTTTGATAGAGACAACTCCTCTGCGATCTTACGCTGACTATGCCCTTGCTTATGCATAGTTTTTATTGAATGATACACTTCTACTCCAATCATACCTACTCCAAACTGTCTTGAAGTAGTCATTTTTAAAGGTTGGCAGTTTTGTACCACTTTTCACTGCCATCGTGTACCATTTCTCACTGCCATTGACAAGTATTGACTGAAGAGATGTCAGCTGTAGAGAACATACTTGGACTGTAATATTCTAAATTACTGTCAGTGGAAGCTGACGACTCTGTCGTCACAGCAACTCAGGAGAGTCGCAGTACAACGTAGTGTGAGTGTCCACACTTGCACATAGCTTGAAAAGCTATATTGTGGAAGCTTATCGTGTACTGAAATTAGTATTGACTGAAGAGATGTCAGCTGTAGAGAACATACTTGGATGGACTGTAATAATCTAAATTACGGTCAGTGGAGCTGACGACTCTGTCGTCACAGCAACTCAGGAGAGTCGCAGTACAATGTAGTGTGAGTGTCCACACTTGCACATAGCTTGAAAAGCTATATTGTGGAAGCTTATCGTGTACTGAAATTAGTATTGACTGAAGAGATGTCAGCTGTAGAGAACATACTTGGATGGACTGTAATAATCTAAATTACGGTCAGTGGAGCTGACGACTCTGTCGTCACAGCAACTCAGGAGAGTCGCAGTACAATGTAGTGCGAGTGTCCACACTTGCACATAGTTTGAAAAGCTATATTGTGGAAGCTTATCGTGTACTGAAACTAGTATTGACTGAAGAGATGTCAGCTGTAGAGAACATACTTGGACTGTAATATTCTAAATTACGGTCAGTGGAAGCTGACGACTCTGTCGTCACAGCAACTCAGGAGAGTCGCAGTACAATGTAGTGCGAGTGTCCTCAATTGCTCAAAACTCCTTCAGCTTGTTTTGGCCTTGAAAAGGCGTCTGTGCAATAGCCACAAGCTTTGGCATTTGGTAAACGTAATTTAAAAAGATGTAGCCCTAAAGGGGCGTAAGATTAACATGTTTAGCGATCAGACGCCCCTTCAGGGCTAATCTTGACCGTGAACTTTAACCCCAAGCGACAAGTCGCATGGGGCTATTGAGCAATCGCTCTTTCAGAGCTTAATTTTTCCATTATTATTCCTTATTTTCTCTATTACAATTCCTGCGGAACACTTGAGCAATCCTTGGGCATTACTTGGACAATACTTGAGGATATGCCCAAGTTTTGAGCAAGCAAATCCCAAGCTATTCGGAAGAAATGAAGAACTATTGTATTCGAGTAAGTTTATCAGTTAGCTATAACAGGGAAATCTAATTTAATCATTATATTTCAACTTCTCGTCCTCTTCTTCTCTTTATCTAATCGCATCAAGAGCTTCTTTGCACCGTTAAATAAGTTATGCACACGATGTGGATAACTTTAGGGATTCATAGGGAGGGTCTAGGGAGGCTAAAGGGAGGGACTAGCGAGATTCAAGGTTTTTGATGCAACAAGATAAAGAGAAGATTAAGACTTGATAATAGTTTAAGAGAAAGTTCGAAAGAAAGGTCACTCATTGAAATCAGGTTCAATAGCGATTTATCCTAAAAATGGAGTAAAAATATACATACCACCCAATTTCGTCCAAAATCAGTGTTTTTAAGGGAATTTACGAGAAGACAGGAAAGAATATTAATTTAATTGAGTTTTCCTTACTGTAGCTTCTTATGAAGCTTAGTTTTTGGAGTGAGATTTGAAGTAATTATCTAATACATCTACTATTCTTGCTGAAGTGTTACCATCCCAATATTCAGGAATTGAGTAATCACAATCTGAAACAGATAAAATTTTGTCTATTTCTGCAAGAATCACTTTTGTGTTTAGTTTAACAAGCTTGTTTGTTCCGGAAGTAATTGTGATTGGACGTTCAGTATTTTCTCTAACAGTTAAACATGGAACACCCATAAAAGTTGTTTCTTCCTGAATACCTCCGGAATCTGTGACAACACAATTTGCATTCATCTCAAGTTTTAGCATATCATGATATCCGACAGGTGGAAGCACAAAGAGATTCTTGATAGAATAGAACTCAGATTCTAACCCAAACATCTTTATGTTGCTTTCAGTTCTGGGATGAATCGGAATAACAACAGGCATAAGGTTAGCGATATTTCTTACAACATCTACCAGTTCTTTTAATGAATCAAGATTATCAACATTAGATGGACGATGCATTGTCATTAGTATATACGACTGTGGTTCCAATGTTAGTTTGTTTAAGATATCAGAATCTTTAGCTTTATTAAGATTATTAATCAAACTATCGATCATGATATTGCCAACAAAATGAATCTTCTCTTTTGCAAAACCTTCCTTAGTCAGGTTGATATCTGCATCCTTTGAAGGTGTCAGAAGAAGATCTGAGATTGAATCAGTTACAATTCGATTAATCTCTTCAGGCATTGAACGATCAAAACTCCTAAGTCCGGCTTCAAGATGAGCTATAGGAATATGAAGTTTAGTTGCAACAAGTGTACATGCAAGTGTACTGTTTACATCTCCGGCAACAATAATCAGATCCGGTGAGCTCTTCAATACCACTTCCTCATATCTTTCCATGATTCTAGCTGTTTGTTCTGCATGAGAAGCTGAACCAACCTCAAGCTCGAAATCAGGTTTAGATATATTCAGTTCTGAGAAGAAAAGATCACTCATTCTCTCATCATAATGCTGACCGGTATGTACTATTTGAGTAATATACTTATGAGAATGTTTTTGAAGCTCTTTATACAAAGGGCCCATCTTCATTATATTGGGTCTTGCACCTATGATGAGATGAATCTTTTTCATTAGAAAACTCTTTCTTCTATCCAATTAAAGATTGGGGTAATTCCGGTTTTATTCAAACTTGAGAACGAGAAAAGCTGATCTGTTGTACTATTAAGCTGAGCTTTCAACTCTTTGAGAGTCTTCTGGATTTTATTCTTAGCAATCTTATCTGACTTAGTTGCAACTAAACAATAAGGGATATTCATGCTTTCAAGCATCTCAATCATAAGCTTATCCTTAGGGTCTGCTTTATGCCTGATATCAACTAATAAGAATACAGCTCGCAGTTGAGTACGCTCTTTAAAGTATTCTTCAATCATACGTCTCCATGATTGCTTCTCAGCTTTACCAACTTTTGCGAAACCATAACCGGGAAGGTCTACAAAGTTTAGATATAATCTATCATCCAGTTCATCTTTCTTGAAAGCGATTTGGAAGTAATTAATCAGTTTTGTCTTACCCGGAGTATTACTTTTCTTAGCTAATAGCTTTCTCTTAACGAGGGTATTAACCATAGAAGATTTACCCACATTCGATTTACCGGCAAAGGCAATATCAACATAAGGATTTGTCGGATAATGGTCCGGTTTAGTGCAGCTTTTAATGAAGCTTGAATCTACAACTCTAAGCATATTACTTACTATAAATCACTGAAGACTTTTCTGATTCCCAGATCTCTACTTCATGGATATGTCTTGTATCAGAATTGATTCTTACTTCGAACTCATCGAATAACCATCTAGCAATATTCTCAGAAGTTGGATTCTGAGTTTGAAATGGTGGCAACTCATTTAACACTTTATGGTCAAGCATCTCCATCAGTTCATTGAGATACTTCTTCACATCATTAAAATCCATTGCCATACCAATCTCATCAACCTCAGTACAACCAATCTCAAGTCTTACTTTCCAATTATGTCCGTGCATGTTTTTACAAGCACCTTCGTACCCATTCAGTTTGTGGGCAGAAGAGAAATGTGATCTTACGTTAATTCTATACATTTAAACCTCTATCTTATGTTTATTAATATAACTCCAATAATGATAATCAATAAAAATAATGCCTTTCTCTTGTCAATTTTACTTTTCCAGATAAAGATATCAGTAGCAATTCCAACGATAACTACACCAGATGCAAAGGTTGGATAGACGATTGTTGCATCAAGAACATCAAGACTTTTAAGGAAGAACAACGATGTTAGCTGGTTGGGTATTCCTAAGATTAATCCCCAAATTAGATGCTTTGGTTTGATCTTACTTCTTCTGGCCATAACAACAGTTATTGAAGTTATTAGTGCTGAACCAAAGACAAGAAAAAGGAAGAACGGATCTGATTTATCGCTGATTACTTTGAACACTTTCATACCTGCATCACTCAAACCAATAGCTACGAAAAGAGC
Organism: Cloacimonadales bacterium (SeqCode); assembly: GCA_963677495.2. GTDB lineage: Bacteria > Cloacimonadota > Cloacimonadia > Cloacimonadales > JAFGVF01 > Zophobacter. Next base: position 886,640 of record CAXXOU010000001.1, on the reverse strand, counting down.
TAGAAGCCACATATAGTTTGAGCGTTTCTCTTTCCCACCCATTAGGAAGAAAACTGCTATTATTACGATAACTCCGGCATAGTTTAATGGATTTAGTACTTCCTTAAACACGAGGATAGACATCAATACAGGTATCAATAAAGACATCCTCATTACTGAGACGCTAAGAGATATTCCATTAACAACTATGTTTCTCTGATAGCAGAGGAAACCTATAATAAATAGTATCCCAATTGAAGAGCCAAGAGCTATTTCACTAATAGAAATCGAACCGGGAAATGGTAGAGCAAGGTAAGCACTCAGAGCTGTAGCTAAAAAATAATTGCCGAAAAAAACCACCATAATAGGTAGTTTTTCATCGGCATCGTTATAATATTTTAGTAAGCTTGCAATACTAGCTGAACAGATAATGCTAAGTAACAGCCATATCATTAAAGGAGATTATCCTTCTTATCTTCCTTAAGTTTAGTTACAACGTTCTTAACAAGTTCAGCTTTCTTTCTGTTTGTAATAAGAATAGCATCGTCTGTTTCTACAACAATTACATCATCCATATCGATTAAAGCAACAAACTTCTCAGTTCGGATATAGTTGTTTCTACTATCGAGAGATATATGGTCACCAAAGAAAGTATTACCATTAATATCTACATCAGAGATATCAGCCAAGGCTCTCCAGGAACCTACATCACTCCAACCATAATCAACCGGTATAACAACTCTCTTCTCAACTTGTTCCATAATACCAATATCAACAGGTATCTTTGGCATCTTGCTATACAAATCTGTGATATCAGCTGTCACGCCTTCAGCATCCCATTTAGCTTCAATCTCATTAAGAACTGCTTCAACAGCCGGTAATTTAGTCTTAAAGCTATTATCAATAGTCTCAATAGTCCAGCAGAACTGACCGCTATTCCAGAAGAAATTACCCTGTTCAATGAAGTATTTTGCAGTAACATGATCAGGCTTTTCTTTGAATTGTTTCACGTGGAACATCCCATCAGCATATTGAGCTGCTGATTCAATATATCCATATCCGGTAGCCGGATAAGCAGGGATAATACCGAAGGTTACATGATAGCCATCTTTAGCAGGAATTTCAGCCATTTCAATTGACTTAATGAAACCAGCTTCATCTTTAATCAAGTGGTCTGCAGGTAAAACAATCATTGGCTCGGATGTGTCTTCAAACCGCTTCATATACTTTGTACTTAAACCAATACATGGAGCTGTATTCATTCCCATTGGTTCAATTATAATATTCTTCTCTGGTAGATCAGGTAATTCTCTTTTCACTAACTCAACCTGAGCAGCAGTAGTGCTAATATAGATCTTATCAATTGATATCTTCTTTAACAGTCTGTTGACTGTCATTTTAATCATACTATCTTCACCTAAAATGTTTAGATACTGTTTTGGCAAACTCTTGCGACTTGCCGGCCAGAATCTGGTGCCCGTTCCTCCTGCGATTATAAGTCCGACCATATGAAATCTCCTATCTCTTTATATAGTTAACATCTTCAGGAAGATTTAACTTCCAAACATCTGCTTTGATTTTATCGACTGTGTTTATATTTTGAAACTTAATATCGACTACATTGTTTCCAATGTCAATATAAACCAATCTTTCAATAAGAAAAGTTTTCTTATTCACGTGAACATCTATCTGTATAAACTCTTTCTCCTGTAATGGCCTCAGAATGATTACGTAATTACCCTTTAGCTTCTTAATCTTCTTATCAGAATACTTCCAATAGTTATCAATCATGTATACAGGGTTTAAATGTACTTGACTATCATTGTTCATCATCTCAACACAAGTATTTGAATCTGCATCAAAGAAAAGAACTTGATTACCATTCATATAGATCTCCTGCTTCTGAGGTTCACTATATTTAATCGCTATACGCTCTTTTGTATAATAGAAAATACCTTTTGATTCTATCTCAATATTCTCACTTTCGAAAGTATTTAACTGTGTAATATCGGCTTGAAACTGCTCGAGATTACTATACGCATTCTTAATATTTACATAAGCATCATTGTTACTGAGACTGAACAATGCTATAGTCATGGATAGTATTATTACTACTAAAATTCTTTTATAAACCATATCTATCTAAGTCCTCTTGTTTTGCTATCACTTCCCTAGATTTACTACCTAAATGTGGACCTACTATTCCTGCAGATTCCAACATATCTACGATTCTTCCGGCACGGGCATAACCTATTTTAAAATGTCTCTGTAACATTGATACTGAGGCCATATTGTTTTCTACTACCAGCTTAGCTGCATCTGGAAATAGATCATCATCATAATCAAGAGTTAAGTCATTTTCACTTACCTCTTTCTTGACCCTAATCTCAACCGGCTTTGGTTGTGTTTCCAGATAATCACAAAGTTCCACAACCTCTTCATCAGAGACAAAACAGCCATGAACCCTTTCCGGGAAACCGGAACCTGCAGGCAAATAAAGCATATCTCCGCGACCAAGCAACTTCTCTGCACCGGTTGTATCAAGAATAATGCTAGATTCAACTCTAGATGATACTTGGAACGAAATACGAGAAGGGAAATTTGCTTTGATAAGACCTGTAATAACCTTTCTAGAAGGTCTTTGTGTTGCTAATATCAAATGGATACCAACTGCACGAGCTTTTTGAGCTAGTCTGGTAATAGGTAATTCTATATCTCTTCCGGCTGTCATAATAAGGTCAGCAAATTCATCTACTATAATCACAATGTAAGGAAGATTAAAATGTTCCTTCTCTTCATCTTCTGCTAAGTTCTGATTCATTTTAGTAACTTTATTATTATAGGATATTAAATCTCTGACTCTTAGCTCCTGTAGAAGTGAATATCTTCTTTCCATCTCATTCTCAGCCCATTGCATGTTTTCAAGGGCATTATCAGGATCAGTAACAACTTCACCAATCAAATGAGGTATTGTTGCATATGGAGCTAACTCAACTCGTTTGGGATCTATGAGAATCATTCTTAACTCATCGGGTCTCTTCTTAAAGATTAAACTGGTTATGATAGTATTTACACATACACTCTTACCGGAACCTGTTGCACCCGCCACAAGAAGATGGGGCATCTTAGATAAATCACCCATCACAGGCATACCGGAAATATCTTTTCCAAGTGCGATACCAAGCTTAAACTTTGCTGTACTAGAAGACTCAGACATCAAAACATCTTTCAAATAGATAATATCTCTATCATCATTAGGAAGTTCGATTCCAATCAAACCACGTCCTGGAATCGGAGCTTGAATACGTATGGATTTAGCTTTTAAAGCTAAAGCTAAATCATCAGCTAATTGTGTGAATTTATTAACTTTAACACCTGGTGCAGGTTTAAGCTCATATTGAGTGATAATTGGTCCAACATTCACATTAATTACATCACAATCTATATCAAATTCTGAAAGTTTCTCCTTTAAAACAGAACTTATTCTCTTAATCTCCGCTTCAGTAGCACTCTTTGCTTTCTTATTTGATTTAGGAGGGGATGTAAGAATTTCATTAATGTTAGGTAACACATAGTCTTCTATCTCAAAATTATCATTCTCAGTATTTCTTGTTGCCGGTTTAGCAGGTTTTGTTTCAGACTCTTTGTAGTCTGTATGATTGTTTATTACAATCTCAGGAGATTCCTCAGTTGGGATAACCAAATCAGATGCCTTATCCTTACTTATGACCTTCCTCTCTTTCTTAGCTCTCTCCCTTACCTTTTTTTTAGGGAAGGATTCTGATTTACGCATGAAGATTGAAGAAATCCTATCGAAACCCACAATCATAGCTAAAGATATAAGGTTAAGAAATGAAAGAATAATGATAGAACCAGTAATACTGAACGTATTCTTCATGAATTGGTTAATATTATAGCTGATAAAGCCATTGTTTAGAGTTAATTCTGATTGACCTACCATAAGGAGTGTCTGCAAAAGAAAAGCAAATAGATTTAACTTCAAGATAAGCTTTAAGAATGAGGTCTTATCTTGAAGTTTAACGAAAGTAAGAATTAGAATAATGAGTAAACTTAAACTTAGGACAAGGCTTAACGAATGTCCCCAAAAGTATGATATACCATATCCTGCATAAACACCCATCTTACCAATTAAATTCTTGTAATTATAACCTTCGTTTCCAATATTATTAAAGTCTTCAGTAATAGCTTCACTTGCCGGGAGCAATGATAGTATTGCTAAGATCACTAATAAAATTGCAGATAAAGTTAATAAAGTAATTTCAGTGTTGGTAGCTAACTTCTTCTTGTTCTTCTTTTTACTGCTTTTCTTTTTTGTTGGCATTATACGTTAAACCTTATATTTAGTACATCTCCATCTAAAACAATGTATGTTTTACCTTCTAGTCTGAATAAGCCTTTTTCTCTAATAGCTCTTTCAGATCCTAACTCTTTCCAATCTTTATAATTAAAGCATTCAGCTCGGATAAATCCTCTAGCTAAATCACTATGTATTTTACCTGCAGCATCTACTGCATTTGTTCCATCTTCTATTGTCCATGCTCGTACTTCGTCTGAGCCAACTGTGAAGAAGCTTATATAACCTAATAATTCATAAGAAATCTGTGTTAAAAGCTCTCTTGCTGATTCAGTTATACCCATATCTTCCATAAATATAGCTGCGTCTTCTTCATCTAGATCTTTAAGCTCACACTCGAACTTACCGGCAAACTCAATAACTTTATAGTTTTCAGAAAGCTTATTTATTAGCTCCTGATTCTGACCGAAATTATTATCATCCGAGTTTATAATAACCATGATTGGCTTTAGACTTAAGAACTGAAAACCTCGTATTGTTTTAAGCTCATCATCAGTGAGTTCAACATCACGTAAAGGAATCTCTTCATTGAGTTTATCAACAAGTTTACGAAGTATTTTTTCCTCAAGCTGTATCGCATTATCTTTAATACCTCTTTTATACCCAAGTTCAATCTTTTCAAGTCTTTTTTCAATAATAATCAAATCATTAATAACCAACTCAGAATCTATTGATAAAAGGTCACTTTGCGGGTTTATTTCTCCCTGCATGCTATTTACAATATCATCATTAAAGTTTCGTAAAATAATAGCAAATGCATCTGAATTTTTAATTAAGCCACCTACAGCACCTTTCATTAAATCAGCACTACCGGCACCCTCTTCCATACCCGGATAATCTACATACTCTATATTGGCATATATAGTCTTTTTAGGCTTATATGCATCAGACATCTCTTTGATTCTTGGATCAAATACTTCAACCACACCTTGGTTAACATCAGTATTTCCTCCAAAGCTACTAGTATCGATATCTAATCCGGTAAGTGCATTAAAAATCGTTGTTTTACCTGATTTAGGTAATCCAATAATACCTATTTTCATTTATTTCTCCTACTCTTATTACGGCTCATAGTTATAAGTGATAAAACCTCTTTTGGTAACAAATATCTCCACATCCCTCTTGGAAGATTACCTAATGAAACTTCACCAATCTGGGTTCTTTTCAACTCAGTAACTTCACACTCAACAGCTTTTAACATGAGTCTTATCTGTCTCTTACGACCTTCATTGATAATTATTTTGAGATATGCATCAGAATCGGTTTTCTCAAGCAAAAAAACTTTAGCAGGATTCGTAATCTTATCTTCGATTATAATTCCACTTCTGAGTCTGTTAACTTTCTCATCATTAATAGATCCCTTAACTTTTACAAGATAAGCTTTTGGTAATTTATACCTTGGATGAATTATATTATTAGAAAACTCTCCATCATTAGTCAATAATAATAATCCTTCTGAATCTTTGTCAAGTCTACCAATGGGATTCAACAATCTAGCTTCTTCCGGCAAAAGATCATATACGGTTTTTCTATTAAATTCATCGCTTTTAGTGACAACATAGTTTGGTGGTTTGTTAAGCATTATATAGACAACATCATTACTAGCTTTAACAAGCTTCCCTTTGTATTTAACAATATCTTGAACTGGATCTACTTTAAATGAAAGGTCGTAAATAGTGTTTCCATTGACAGTTACTTCACCATTAGTAACAAATTCTTCAACCTTTCTTCTAGATCCTAAACCACATTTAGCAAGAAATTTATTAATTCTTATCATTTTTTCGTTCATTACCAAGCCTCAAGCGTGTTGGTCATTATTGTATTAAAAACTTCTTGATAAATCTCGTTTCTAGCATCTTCTTCAGAGAGAATATCTGAGTCTGTATAATCCGGATCAGAAACATCTGCAGGATATTTCTCTGTTTTAATCAAACTCTTGTTTTCAAAAATAACAAGTTCATTATCAATATCAGTGAATGAAACGCTGAATACCATCTTTACCTGATATTCTTTAACGTTATTGGATTCATCATAAGTGTAAATCTTATCTTGGTATGATAATATTTCACAAACAATAATACAGTCAGGTTGTTGGGAAACAATACTTAACCTTCCATCCTCAATATACTTATCACTAATAGCATTAAACATTTCAGTTTCTATATCAACTTCTTCGGTTTTATTTATTATTGGTTCAATATACACATTTTTTAGATGTGGAAGTTGGTTGGAAAACACAGAATATGTGCACCCGATCAATGTAATAGTTAACAGTAACAAATAGCATAGTTTAATATATTTCATAACAATTTTAGATATTTTTGCTGATTTTTCTTGTCAAGATTTTAGTTATCAGTAAAAATTTACTTGTAATATTATGAATTTAAACAAAAAATGAATAAACGGGATGGAGAAGACATGGTAAAAAAACTTCTAACGATTAGAGAAACAGCGAAGTTCCTGAAATTGAGCGAAAAAATCGTTTTAGAAATGATTGAAGATAACCTGTTTGAGATTGAAAAGAAAGGTAAAGACCTAAGGATTCATAGAGCTTCTATCGAAGAGTGGTTATCTAATCTTTCTGAATCTGAAGAGGAACAACTTGCTTTAAAGAAAACGATTTGTCGTTTTGAGGAATACTTTAATGCTGAGTTGATATTCCTTGATTTGGCACCTGACAACAAGTATGAAGCAATCAGAATGATGTCTGAGAAAGCTAAAGCGAATAAGATAGTTAAAGATGCAAGATGGCTTTATGAAGTCGTTGTTGCTAGAGAGGAATTAGTTTCAACAGCTGTTGGAAACGGCGTTGCTTTGTTACACCCAAGACATTTACATCCAAGTAAAATTAAGACTCCTTCAATATTACTTGGTCGTTCTGTAGAGGGTGTTGAATTTGATGCACAAGATGGTAAACCTGTAAATCTATTCTTTATGTTACTATTACATAATGATAAACAACATCTATTCTCTCTTTCATACCTTTCAAAAATGATGATGAATGCGAAAAATTTAGAAACTATTAATAATGCATCAACCGTTGAAGAGATACATAAAGTCTTAACGAGTGTTGATTACAAATAGAGGTAATAAAAATGAGTAAAGTAAGAGTATTATTTGGGAGTAAATCAGATATAAAACATTATGAACCTATGGTTGAGTACTTTGAGAAGTTTGGTTTAGAGCATGATTTTCATGTATCATCGGCACATAGAAATCCAGCAAAAACCAAGAAACTAGTTGAAGATGCACCAGGAGATGGTGTAAGCGTAATAATCGCTGGTGCCGGTATGGCTGCTCATCTTCCTGGAGTTGTAGCTGCATATACACATCTTCCTGTTATTGGTGTTCCTCTAAAAGGTGCTACCCTTTCAGGTGAAGATGCTTTATACAGTATAGTTCAGATGCCAACAGGCATCCCAGTCGCAACTGTAGCAATTAATGGCACTAAAAACGCAGTTATTTTAGCTGCTGAAATTATTGCACTCTTTGACGAACAAGTTGCTGAAAAGCTGAAAGACTTCAGAATTAAACAATCACAATAGTGTTCCACGTGGAACATCTTTATGGATAAGAAAAGTTATAACGGTCACCGTAAGAGATTACGTGACCGTTATCTTTTATCCGGCATAGATGGTTTTCTCCCCCATGAAATCCTTGAGATGATTCTTGATTCTGCTATTCCACGCTCTAATAATAATCCCTTAGCTAAAGAACTAATTGATATATTCGGCTCAGTTAATGGAGTTATGAACGCTACTGTAAAAGAGTTATGTAATGTACCCGGTATTGGTGAAAAAAGTGCTATCCAATTGAAGATTCACAAAGATATTGCTAACTACTTAAACTATGAGAAGATTCCAAAAACTGATGCTTTAACATCTATTTCACAAGTTATAGATTATCTAAATCTTAATCTTAAAGGTAAGATTAATGAAGAATTTGTTGTAATATATCTCAATAACTCAAATTCAGTTATAAAACTAAAAGCAGTATCTAAAGGCTCAGTAAATGAGGCTAAAGTGTACGTTAGTAATATTATAAGAGAAGCCCTAAATAATGGTGCTTCCGGGCTTATTTTGGTTCATAATCATCCGGGTGGTTCACTAAAACCATCTCAATCTGATATTGATATTACTGCTAAAATCAAGAAAGCGGCTTCATACTTCAATATCAGAGTGCTTGATCATTTTATTATAACAAACGACAATTACTTCAGCTTTGCCGGAGATAACCTACTATAGTTTAATCTGTTTCCCATAAATAATGCTCTTCAGCTATTCAAAATCAAGAATAAATCACTAATAGTCTATTTGAAATGAAACTGAATTCATTCATCTACCTACGGCTAAGCAACGCACCACCAATAGTCCACCAACGGCCAACCAATGCAACGCGTTGTATACCCATTGAAAACCTACAGTATAGATACTGAAAGGCTATTGGAAGAATAGTCACTTGTATTGGATTTGTTATTGTTGAATATATATACAATTCCAATTACCTATCATGCCCCCATCATAATACCCATGATTTGAGAGGCAGATTCTAAAGAGTCTCTTGGCCTCTCCTGGGCAAAATCATAAGAGAGTTTCCGGAAACTGAGCAGATAAATATCTGTTTTAATGAATTATTATGATAGAGCATTGAGAGAACATAAAGCTTTTGATTAGAGTTAAAACTAATATGAAAGCAAAATTATCTCTTAGTTCTCCCATGCCTTACTCTTGGGTTACTCTTGCATCGCAAGGGAGACCCAAGGGAAACCTATAAGTCATCTAAGCGATGATCTTCTTAAATGGTTAGAGTTAATTCAATGAAACATTAGTTTATTATTTAGATTTTGCCTTCATGAGAATGGTCTTCTTCTTACCACCTCTGACTATTTCCAGTTCTATAAGATCATCAACAAAAATATCTGTAATGGCAAGGTCAATGTCTTCAGTGCTATAGATCGGGGTTTGATTAATTCTAACAACAATATCTTTAAGCTGTAACCCTACTTTTGCAGCAGGACCTTTTCTATCAATTTCATATACAAGAACACCTTGCATATCATCTATATTTAAATATTGAGCTATTGATTTGCTCATATCTTGTACTCTGAACCCATAATTAACTTGCCTGATTCTACCATGATCAACAAGCTCATTCACAATCCTTTTTACACGATTGATTGGAATAGCAAAACCGATCCCGACACTTCCACCGGATTCGGAGAAGATAAAGCTATTAATACCAATAATTTCACCATACACGTTTACGAGAGGTCCACCACTATTACCAGGATTAATAGCAGCATCAGTTTGGATCATTCCTTTATAGACTTTTTGATCATTCCTACCACCGAAGTTTCTATTGGCAGCAGAAACAACACCAACAGATACACTTGGTTTTGAATCAGGCATTAAGAAGCCATAAGGATTGCCTACAGCTACTACCCACTCCCCAATAATTAAGTCTGCAGAATCACCACAATAGGCATAATCAAGATCTTTGCCATCTATTTTTAGTACTGCAATATCATGTTCGGAATCAATTCCAATAATCTCACTTTCGTAGATTTCACTTTTATGAGTTGTAACTTTAATTTGAGTAGCACCTTCAACCACATGTGCATTAGTTATAATGTAGCCATCAGGATTAATCACAACACCTGAACCTATACTTTTTACTTGTCTGGCTGTTTTAAAAAATGGATATGCATCAAAGAATGGATTTGCAAAAGGATTTCTTTTTCTGACTATTTCAGTTTTTATAACATTAACACTAACAACTGCAGGCTCAATTTTCTGTACAGCATGAGTAACAGCATTGTTTCTTTGGATGCTAAGTGAAGTCATCTCTTCAGATTTTTCATCTAAATCAAAAAACATCTGAGTTGAGAAAAGGTTAAACACAATAAAAATAGCAAAAACTGTTAATACAAATCTACTTTTCATTTCTCCTCCAAGGTTCAAAAAGCATGTTTAAACTCTATTATATTCTAAAGTAATGAATTTATATAAGAATCACAAAATTATCGATAGAAACACTATTTTATAAGCTTTGAAATAGCAGTTCTAAGTTCATCAACATTTAATGTAGTATTAATACAGGGACCTTCAGGTCTGATATTAATAATACAATAAACCTCGAACGGGAATACCTCTTTTACACCTTCAACAAGATCTCTTTCACAAGCTACTGCAATAACCAGTTCCGGCTTAAGATCTGCGACTAATCTTTTAGCTAATGTTCCACCAGTAACAACAAATGGATTAATACTAAACTCTTCTGTTACTCTTCTAATCTCACCTATTGAACACTTTCCACACATTTTACAGTTACTTATATCTGTAGTAATACGAATATTGCAATCAGTTACTTGCAAACAATGAGGAAGTATTATTACTACTTGATCAGGTGAATGTTTTTTAAGACTGGCAACAAGATCATTGTTCCTTTCAATAAATGCTCTTCGTAGCTTCTGTTTGTTTAGAAGTCTAAGTTGAGTAAAGAACCTTAAGACATCGAAATAAAACATTAGTGAATATCTGCTAAATACAACTAAATATTTGTTATAAGTATAATCAGATATCAGGTTTATAAGATTCACTATAATAACAAGAATTAAAGCTATTATCCCAGGATAAATTAGTGATGAAAGTAGTAAAAACAGGTAAGAAAACAGGATGAAAGCAACATCAACTATCAGAGAATAGCTAATGAATCTATTCTTCAAAGGAATCACCTACACTTAATCTTGCACCAAGATTATAATCAAAACAGTTCATAACTTTTTTACCGGCTGGTTGAACTTGTGTAATAATAACTGTCTGTTTGTTACCAGCCACAACTTCAAAGCCAACTTTCTTTATAATATCCACTATTTCTCCGGGATTTGAATTATTGGAGCTTTGACCGATTCTAGCTGAAACTATCTTAATATCTTTACCTTTTATCTTAGACTTTGCTCCAGGTAGAATGGCTAACCCTTTAATCTTATTAACTATGTTTTGAGCATCATCGTTCCAGTTAATTGGTAAGTCATCTTTAGCAATCTTTCTAGTGTAAGTAGCTATTTCATGATCTTGTGTAACAAGTTTAAAAGAACCTTCTTCTAACATTTTGAGAGCTTTAATTAATAACTTACCACTAAACTCTGATAGATTATTCTGTAAAACAGTATAACAACCATCATCAGAAATCTTATACTCTTCTTGTATAAGTATTGGTCCGGTATCCATTTTAGCTTTCATTAAGAAAATAGTAACGCCGGTAACTGAATCTCCATTGAAGAGAGGGAAGTTTACTGGTGTAGCTCCTCGATAAAGCGGGAGCAATGATGGATGAATATTATAGCATCCAAAATGAGTTAAGAGCCTAACTCTCTTCTTGAGTATTGCACCATAACTAGCTGTAATCATAACATCTGCATTAAGTGATGCAAGATAAATAATTGCTTCATCAGAGTTAATATCATCAGGTTGATAAATTGGCACAGAGTATTCTTCAGCTAGCTTTATAAGCTCAGGTTTCTTATTTTTTCTTCTACCTGATCTACGTTCAGGTTGAGTTACAAGTAACACTGGTTTATAATCTGAATTAACTAGTTTGTAAAAAACGGGTACGGCAAAATCAGACGTACCCATAAAAATCAATCGTTCTATTTTGTTAGAACTTAATGTTTTCTCCATTTTCATTCGTTGAAGCCTTTAATCTTCTAATTTTTGGAATATGGGGCAATCGTTTAATCTTTGTAAGTCTGTCAGTGAAGAGAATACCATCAAGATGGTCATATTCATGTTGAATAACATCAGCAATAAAGTCTTCAGCTTCCAACTCCATCTCTTCCCCATCTTCATTTAAAAAGTGAACAATGATTTTCTGATATCTATCAACTTTATCGAAAATATCTGGAACACTGATACATCCTTCTTCGCAAACCTGCTCACCAGACTTATGTATTATCTCAGGATTGATCATAACAATAGGATTTTTCTTAGATTCTCCATCTGCCCAGAAAGGATCCATTGCAAACATTCTAAGAGATCTACCGACTTGAGGTGCAGCTAATCCAACCCCATCACGCTCATACATTGTATAAATCAAGTCACGAATGAAATCATTTAAATCATCGTCAAAGCTCACAATAGGCTTTGCAACTTGTTTTAAAACATCATCACCAATAATTCTTATTGGTAAAAGATTAGCTTTAGCCATTACATCACCTTATGATTCGTTTTTAGGTAAAACAGTAACTATTGATGACTTTTGTACTTCCATTTTGGTTTTATTAGTCTCATCAATTTCCACAACTATAGTACCTTTATCATTTTTGATAGTCATTACTTTAGCATAAATTCCACCTGAAATGATAACTTTATCATGCACTTGAACTCCATCAATTAACTTTTGATGCTCTTTTTGTTTTTTCTGCTGAGGTCTGATTAGCAGGAAGTAAAAAACAACAATCATTAAGATAAAAGGTAAGAAACCCATAATTGGGTTTTGTGCTCCGGCTGCTGGAGTAGCTTGCGCTGCCTGTAATAATATAAGTTCCATTATAACTCCTTAATTAATAAATTCCAAAGAAATTTGGATAGATTCTAATAATAATCTGTGCCAGAATGTTAGCAAAAATACCGGCAATAACATCATCTATCATTATTCCCCAGCCAGATTTCAAAGACTGTGATTTGCTTATAGGCCAGGGTTTTCCAATATCAAAAACTCTAAATAAAACAAATGAGTATATAACTACTAACCATAATCTCCCTACAACTACAGAAGGTAAGAAGATTATCGAAATTAAGTAACCAACAACTTCATCTATTACAATTTTACCGCTATCATGTCCCAGGCTTTTCTCAGCCTCAGAAGATGAAATCACACCTAAAATGAATAAAATAGCAGCTGTTATTAGTATATATATATTGAGCAGATAATCAGGAATTTCAAATGAATATCTTCTCATAAAGAGATAGTATCCAATCGCAGTAACAGCTGTTCCAAAAGTACCGGGTGCAAATGGAATATAGCCTACCCCAAAAAGAGTAGAGAATAATACAGCTAGTTTTCTCTTCATAAATTTGTTTCCACGTATATCTCTTCTTTCAGACCTTTTATAAACTCATCTAACATATCTTGCATTTTTTCATTCATAGCTTGTTTTCTAAGAATATCTTTGATTTCAGTATAGTTGTACTTTCTTGAAGGAACTGATTTAAGCTTAGAAAAAATATAGAGGATATCTCCATTCTGAACGACATTAGTGTGTTCACCAATTTCAATACTTTCCAGATACTCTTTAAATAATTCAGGGAACTGATCAGGAGGGTACTCACCAATAGATCCACCTTTTACAGCCGAGGAATCATCTTCACTATATGTCCTGGCTAATTCAGCAAAGCTCTCTCCTGAATCAAGTTTATCGACTAATCCAAACATGAGCTCTTTTGTAGCTACTGAGTCAATATGAGATGGTTCAATGATTTTTAAGATATGGCGACAAGAAACTTCATCATCCTTCTTCTCTTCAAGTTTTATCACATGATATCCAAATCTTGTTTCTACAACTTCACTAATCTGTCCGGGTTGTAAATCAAACGCAGCATCTTCAAAAGGTTTAACCATCATACCACGTCCGAAGAAACCAAGGTCTCCCCCATTGGCTCCACTTGGACCTTCACTTTCAATTTTTGCTAATTCAGCGAAGTCAGCTCCATTATTCAGTAGTTCCATAACCTTATTTATCTCTGTTAGTTTAATCTTTTTTGTCTCATCACTAGCAGAGATTGTACGCATTATCATCCCAAGTTCAACCATCTCCGGTCTTTCTGGAAGTTCATCTTTATGGTTATCGTAATATTCTTCTAATTCCGGGTCAGATATTTCTGTCTTACTTTTAATCTCATTATTGATAATCTGTTCTTTAAGAAATTGCTCATTGAACATATCATAGAAGTATTTCTTCATGTCAGATTTAGTCCATTTGTTTTCACGCAACCATTTGTTGAACATTGTCTCATTTTCAAACTGTCTTTGAATTTCTTTAAATCTCTGGTCTACCATAGAATTAATTCGTTCTTCATCTACACCATAGTCTAAAAGTTTAGCTTTTTGAATAATAAGCTTTGCTTCTATCATGTCATTCAAAACGTCTTGCAAAGAATATGAATCAGGCATTATTTTAGCCTCTTTCATCTGATCTCTTTGCATAACAAGCTCACTATAGAGAACTATTTCATCACCTACTTTGGCAACAATTCGATCAACTACCTCTGCAAATAGAAGTAATTGCAACATTAATATTCCTGTAATAATCAATAATTTCTTCATAATAATTCCTTAAAAAGAGAGTGACATATCATAACTATTCTTCAAAGACCTTAAAAGTTCATTATAGATCTTCTCTTTCTTCTCATTGAATAACTTATCTCTAAGTTCCTCTTTTATAGACTCATATCTGACATCAACGTCAATCTGTTTTCTTTTATAATATCTAACTATGTAATATCCATTATTAGCATTAATGGTATTATACTGATATAGTTTCAAGTTTTTTACACTATTAAACATTGTCAAATCTTCATCTTTTTCGTTTACCCAACCTAAATATCCTCCACTACTACCAATTCTTTCTTGAGAGTATTCTTTTGCCAGTTCTGTGAAGTTCTCTTTACTCTTTAAACGCTCTTGCACTGTTGCAAGTAATGTATCAGACTTAACATATATTCTTTGGACTTTAAAAGCTTCTATTTTTGACTTATACTCTCCCTGATGAATCTTGTAATAATTAAACAATTCATCTTCAGTAATGCGTATTTTATTGATTTCACTAGCTAATAAAGCGTTTGCTTTTGCCTTATTAATTGCTACATCCATTTTTATTTTTACAGCATCTTCATCAGAAAGTTTCTTTTCATCTGCATATTTAGCTAATGCTTGAAGATCCATCCAGTTCCTGACTACTTTACGTTTCTCTTCATTTGTCACAGTTTCCCATTCTGATTCTGTATAAAATGATTTTAAATCATTAAGAGTCAGAACTTTCTCACCTACTTTAGCAACAACTTGAGAATCATCCCTACTGCAGGCTGTTAACAGACTTAATGCAAGTAGAAATGTAATAAAATATCTCACTACTATTCAACCTCTGGAATTGTGTAAATCACCTTTAACTTTGGTTTTAATTCATCTGTTGCATCAAAACCGTATAAAGAAATCTTACCGAAAAAGATATCTTCATCAACATTATAAAGAACAAAACCATGATTATCAATTCTATCTTTTAAATAGTTTTCAACTATAGGAGAAATATCGATTGTAGCTAAAGAATCGGCCAATTCTACGGTAGAAGACTCTAAAAGGTAGTATGGATAAGGTATATCATCCAAAGAAGCCTCTAAATCGTCATTTTGAATTACAGTTGGAGAATCAATCTCATTTTCAGGCCAAAGAATATCAACTTCTAACTCATCATACGTTTCTATATCTTCAGAATAGTATGCTGAATTCTCTTTGTCTATAGTGAATACTAGTTCAGCTTTATTTAGCAGTACGAACTTTTTGTTGTCTTCATTAATACCGGGTATATTGAGAATTGCTTTATCTATGTCAAAACCGATAAAACTTCTAACAGGTAGAATGTTTTGAAGAAAGAGTTGATTATCATAAGTCTGCTTATCTATTTTTTCTTCTATGATGTATGTGTCATACAGACATTCACTGCTGTATTCGTCTGTCTCATCATCAGTTTTGTAATCGAAACTTAGGTTTGGACCATTACTTGTTTCCGATGACTGTATAAGTATGTATCCTGAATCAATGATAAGAGCTAAGTTATAGCCATTGATATCTTCGAGCACCCAATCTTCAATCAAATCTTTTGGGATAGTTATTCCAAGACTATCTTCTTCGACACTAAATGAATTTGAACAATAATCTCTATCTATCATTAACTCTGAAGTAACATCCCAAGTAACATCAGTTGAATCAGGATATGGAGATTCCCAGGTAGCTGTTTCACTCCAATTTCTTTTAATCAATCCTAATGTTAAATTATCTATAGAAAAATCAGATTTGTCTTCATTAATCTTAAACTTGAGTATAGCATCACCCAAAGAATCCATTTCAGTTGGCATATTATAGAAGTTCATTAAAACAATAGACTCTATCTCCTCATGATTGGAACATAAAACTGATGTTTCCCCACTATAAATAATCATTTCACTATCGTAACTATATGATAATAAAGAATCTATGAAAGTTTCTCCAACGATTGGGAGTTCTGTTTCCAATCCTGTACCTATTGTGTTTCTGTCATTCTGACAAGCAGTTATGATAGTAAGTAGCACTAAGATGCTAAGAATAATCCTTATTCTATACATTATTAATTCTCCTATTAATATTAAAAAAACAGTAGTAGTAGTAGGGTGTGTGGATTTGTTGAAAAGTCATTAATAAATTTTGTAAAGCTTTATTTTTCATTAGTTGCGTTTCTCAGACCTAAGTGAGTAGTATGTGCATAACTAAAAACTTATACACAAATTATCCACAGAGTTTTCTAGATAACTACTTATTCACTACTTATAAACAGTTATTAACATAGTTTTCCGTTAACTTGTGGATAACTTTATAAATAAAAAAAATAAAGCCTTGCATAGCAAGACTTTAAATATCTCTTATATCAGCAATTATTGTTTCAATTTCACTACGGAAATCAGGGTCAGCTTTAAACTTACTTTCAATGTTTACTTTAGCGTGGATAACTGTAGTATGATCCTTTCTTTTGAAGAACGTAGCGATATCTTTTAGCGATAAAGATGGAATTAGGATATTGGATAAATACATAGCTACATGTCTTGGAAATGCTATGTTTTTCTTACGTGTTTTATCCAAAAGCTGTTGTTGGGGGATACCATATTTTAATGATACAGTTTCAAGCACTTTATCGAGAGTAATTTCCTGTTTCTTTTGTGAGATTAAGTCAGACAATACTGAACTTATCATATTAATAGTAATCTCTTCAGGATCTATTTTGTTAAATGAAGTATGGGCAATAATTCTAATTAAAGATCCCTCTAATGCTCTAACGCTAGTATAGATATTCTCAGCTATGTATGATATCACATCTTGTGGTAAAAAGAACGATTCTGTTTCAATTTTCTTATTTAAGATAGCTACACGAGTTTCAAAATCAGGACTCTTAAGGTCAGCTAACAGACCACTTTCAAATCTTGTTACAAGTCTCTTTTCAAGATCCTCAATATCTTTTGGTGGTCTATCACTTGTAAGTACTATTTGTTTTTTGTTTTCTAGTAGAGCGTTAAAAGTATGGAAGAATTCTTCCTGAGTACCCTCTTTTCTGGATAAGAAATGAATGTCATCAACGAGTAGAATATCTACATTTCTATATTTAGCCCTAAATTTGTGCATACTATTAGTTTGAATAGCTTCAATCATCTCATTAGTAAAGGTTTCTGTTGTTGTATAATAAACAACTAGCTCTTCATCATTTTCTAGAGCAAAACTACCAATAGCCTGCATAAGATGGGTTTTACCCATTCCTGATTCACCGTAAATGAAAAGAGGATTATAGTTTCTGCCCGGATTCTCTGCTACTCCTAAAGCTGCTGAATAAGCAAAATTATTATTCTTACCTACAACAAATTCATCAAAGTTATATCTTTCTCTTAACTTATGATTTGGACTAACTGTATCTATCCCGTTTGTTTTCTCTGAGCTAGATTCTTTTTTGGGTTGAGCAATTTTGCTTACAAACCTAATTTGATACTTTTCATTGTAAAGGCTTGAAAGAATCTCTCTAATCAATTTCTCATAGTTTTTGTTAAGGTAGTTTGCTGCAAAGTCAGTTTGCACCTTAACTATCAAAAGGTTGTCTTTTAAAGACACGAATTGAGAATCATTAAACCAAGTTCTGTAAGTTTGAGGTTTAACATTCTCTTCAAGTTGTTGTAGTACATTGTTCCACAATTCACTATTCATTTTAATGATACCACCGTCTAAAATTTATCTTTTTATATTGGATTTTTATAAATGCCAAGATGTCTCAAAAATTGCTTTAGATTACGTTTTGTCAAGTGTGGATAACTTGCGCAAACTCTCTGTATATTAAGTTTACTTATTCGCTAATATATTGCAAAATAATATGATACATTTCTAGTTTAAAACACTCACATTATGTGAATAACTCATAAGTAACATAAAAAACAAAGAGTTAGAAATAAATTAAGAATGTGTGTATTATTTTTTACAATCACTTTGTAGACAAACATTATAAGTGACTGTTTGGTAGCTTTTAAAGAGAGGATTTTTAAAAAGCTCTTTTTTTGCATGAAATGCATTCATCCATCCAAAATTTGTTAGATATGGTTAGATTCTATATAATATTCTCTTAGCGAGAACATACTACTCAGAAGAAAATTTTTCAATCTGTTGTGCTGTAAAATCAACTAACTGAATCGCACCACATTTAGAGAAAAGATCTTTAGCTCTTTGAAGTTTTTTGACTGCACTATCTTTATTATCACATAAAATATGAATCATTGCCCAATTGAATAAAGATCGTCCTTGACCGTCTAAATCTCCGATTTCACATAGTAATTCTTCTTGTTTTCGATAATAAGATATAGCATCATCATATTTCTTCTTTGTTTTAGCTATATTACCAAGATTACCCCAGGTATGTGCTAATCCTTCTCTATCGTTAATTTTGAGCTGTCTTTGCTCGTTACTCCTATATATGCTTTCAGCTTCATCGAATCTGTTTAATCTGAAATAGCAGTCACCAATTGCATCATCACAATAACTAAGAGAAACTACATCGAAAAGTGAAATCGCGATATCTTTTGACTTAAGGAACATTGAAAGTGCTTCCTCATACCTATCTTGCCAAAGAAGCATCTCCCCCATATTATACAATACTAAAGAAACCTGTTGCTTATTGCCTATTGCTTTAGCAGTTGATAAACTTTTCTTGTAATATTCTTCAGCTTCATCAAATCTACTTTGATTTTTATAAAGAGCTCCAATATCCATCATTATTTTTGAATATCCGTTTTTATCCCCGCTTCTATCTGCTGCAGATATTGCTTCATTATAGTATTTAGCAGCTAGTTCTTGATCACCTTGACGTGAGGCTATTATTCCTAAAGAACTATATGCCATCCTGATAGAATAAAAGTCTTTTCTTACTTTAGCAATCTTGAGTTTTTGTGTATACATCTTAATAGCATCGGAATATTCTCCTCTATAAATCAGGTTTTGACCGACTATTGCAAGCAGTTCTCCCAAATAATCATCTCTGTTATTACTAATAAATAGTTGTTTTAAAGATAAAGCAAGAGCATCAAAATCGTTAATTCTTCCTGTAAACCTGTAAGCATCAAGCTTATATAATGAAGTTTTAACACTAAAAATATCTTCAATATCAGGTATTACATCTAGATCTACTAGTTTGTTGTATTCAGATTTATATATTGCAAGTCTGGCTTTTAGATAGCTAATTCTAGTAGACTTTTGATAGTAATCATCTTGATCAATCTTATTCAACAACGTTTCTGCTTCATTTGTTTCACTCAATCTCAATAACAGGTCAATTAAACTTAGCCTAAGCTCATATCCTTTTTTTGTCTTTCCAGCAAGTTTTACTGCTATCCTGTTATAGTGTAATGAGACAGCGTAGTTTGTTAATCTTAGGTTCTTTTCGGCAGCTAATTCAGCATAATTAACAGTCTTATCAGCTATCTCTGCAAGGTAATAATGTGTAGCAACCAGCTCAAAGTTTTTTATGATATTTCTACTTAGTTGCTTTTCATAATACTCTCCCAGTTTCCTATGAAGAGATAGCTTTTCAGATTTGAGAATTGAACTGTAAATAGTCTCACGCATCAATTTGTTATTAAATATAAAGAGAAGAGTTGGGTTAATATCAATTTGAGCAATCACTCCCTGGTTTTGTAAGTTACCAATAAAATTCTGAATCTCACCTGTCAGCTTATCACCTGAAATCTCTTTTAGTTCATCAAGAGAGAAGGCTTTACCAATAATGGAAGCGAATTTCAATAAACGTTGCGTTTCTTCATCCAGATTATCAAACTCTTTCATAAAAAAGGATGCAACTCTATCTGTTACTTTTCCATCTATCAGAAACTGCTTTACATGCTGTGCTGAAAGTATCTCATATTCATCATGAAGGCTTCTACGAATAAGCCTACATAACTCAATGATAAACAATGGATTTCCATTGCTTATAGAATAAATAATGTTTAAAGCTTCAGCTGTTGGATTCTTAATTTTTGTTAGAACCAGTTTCTCAGTTAACTCATTATTCAAGAACTGTAGTTCAATTGATGTGTAACTATCTAACTTCATATCTTGCAGACTAGTAACTACCGTAGTTGTATTATTATCAGCTAGTATTGAAATAGCTTTTAGTATTATTTCCAACGATGTATTATCAAACCAATGAAGGTTATCAATAATCATAAGTTTTTTATCCGTCAGTATTTCAACTATAATCTGAGTAAGCTGATCAATGCAAATCTTGTTTCTGGAACTAAGCTCTCCCTCGAAGAGAAAATCACCTTGAATCCCATTTCCTAAAAACTCTTTAATCATCTCAATATTAGCGTTAATTTTTTTCGAGTTGCAATAGGAACGAAGAGAATCGATATCATTTATTATGTCATTAGTAGAAAAGTAATTTGCAAGAAACTGACGTATGATTTCTAAATTGTTTTCGCTATTGTACTCATCAGCTGAAATCAAGCAAACTTGTTCATTATCTAATCCTGATTCAATTATCAATCTATAAACCAAGAAAGATTTACCTGAGCCCGATTCTCCAATCATCTGGAAGCAACTACCTGAATCAGCAAAAATGGAATTGATTACACGATCTGTTTCATCCTTGTAAGCAATCTGTTGCATATCTCTGAAGGAGGTTTCATAAAGGCGTCTATATTCTGAAATCTCACCTATAAGGCTATATATCCTTATCGAGTCTTTTATACCTTTCACAGTAGTAGTTTTTACATAATTACACTCAAATCTGGTCTCAATTTTCTTATAAATATTTTCAGTAAAAGCTATACCTCCCAATGCAATCGCAGATAACAACCTGGCTGCAATATTTACAGAATTACCAATAATACCGAATTCATGATGTTGCTTACTGCCAATAATACCAGAATAGATGCTATTATGCGTGAGACCTATCTTGAAATCTACCAAATCGCTAATGCTATTCTTAATTCTATATGCACAAGTAAACCCTCTTTCTATATCATCGTGGCTTATAGCTGTCGTCCCGAAAGTGATTAGTAGTAGATAACCTTTATCATTGAAATCAATCTTGTTTATGATCCCCTTTAGACCATATACAATACGTTGTATACGTAGATAGATATCATTATAAACGTCATTTGGAATATTTTCACCTGTTTTCGGATGTAGTTTAAGAAAGAGAACAACAGTATTTCTTAGCTCTGCAGTAAATTTACCACTAGATAGTTTTTGCCTAATATCGTCCGGTATGAATAGATCACTGGATACAATATCGTAATTGGATCTATCTATCTCAGGATTCTCAATTACTTCACCCGGACTTTTTCCGTAAATCTCGTTAAATCCGGACTGTTCAGCTAACTCATATGCATCAACCAGACAATTTCCCGTAAGGTAATAATCAAGGTGGTATTTTTCATCTCCAACAATGTTTATATTGCATATTCCTTCAGCATATCCGGCATGATACTGAAACTCTTCATTGTATCTTTGTTTAAACTCCAGGTTAAGAGTTTTAAGAGCTTGAGGTAGTTGATTATTAAGATTGTTTATAATATTTTTATCATCAGTATTTGAGATAGGGAAGAGGGCAAGCACAGCGTCTCCACCATACTTAACTATGTAGCCATCATTATCTTGAATAACTTTGTCCAGCATATCAAAATAGCTGTTCAACATCCCGGTTATTATTTCTATGCCATAGTGTCCTTTCTTACTTGCCTTCTCTGTTTTCTTTGTATATGAACATACATCAAGGAACAGCACTCCTGCATTGATTGGATAACTAACACCTGATTCTATCTTAAATCCTTTCAATAAATGAACTATATTGCTTTGAACAAGGTTATTGATCATAACTCCTCCTATGAAAACAGCTATCTTACAACAAGTATATGATTGTTATTCTATTTCCGTCAATATCTTCTTTAAAGATTTAGATTAAAACGTATGGAGTACACCAATCCGTACCTTTGGAATGGTCGCTAGACCTTGCAAATGGTACACTTCGAAGGAACTAATCGCAATTCAGGGAGTTTGCAGGAGTTGAACGCAGTGAAGTGATAGCGGACTTCCTGAATTCTTAAGTTGAATGATACTCTCTAAGGAGATAATTCTTTCATTAATCTGAAGCAGTCACCTGTACCTTTGGAATGGTTGTAAACCTTGCAAATGGTGCACTTCGAAGGGAAAGCACCTCGCAATTGTAACGAAACCCGCTTCGAATGACGGAATTAGCGAATCACACTATCATTGCGATTCACTTCTTCCTACTTCATCAAGAGCATTTTATTGCTTTTCTGCTCCTTGTTAGTTTTCACAACTGAGAAATACACACCGGTTGCAACTGTGTTATTATGTTCATCAGTCCCATCCCATTTGATGTTATATCCACCTTTTGGTTTGAAACCTTTGTATAGTTGTTTGACTAATTGTCCTCTGACATTGAAGACAGTAACCTCCACATCTCCACTTTCAGGGATTGAATAACTGATTGTGGTTGATGGATTGAAAGGATTAGGGAAATTCGTAACTTCTATGCTTGATAGTTGTGGTGAGATTTCATACTCATCATTGTATGTCGTGTTCTGAACTAAGTATATATCGGATTCATTCCAGCTATAGTCTGCATTTACCTGTTTGTGAACATACAAAGAATCATAGAATACTCTTTGAACCACAAACTCATATCTGCCTGCTGTAAGAGGTAATTCATAATATCCCAGACTATCGCTAATAACAAACTCACTATAGTCATAAGCATTATGTATCAGGACATAAGGAACTATCTCATTATTACCTGTACTCTTACGAGTATAACCTTTTATTCCTCCAAGAGCAGGAGCTCCATATTCATAAGGTCCAATATCAGGTTGAGCTATACCGTCTCCATCTCCATCCCAAAAGCGTTCGGTAAAACCACCTGCATATTCGCACCAGTTTAATGTGTCAACCCAACAACCGGCATCAATAGCAGGAGAACCGGGGGCAGGTCGAAAGTCTCGACCTTCATAATCAACAAATAGATTTGCTATACTGTCAGGATCTACATATATGTTTCCACCTAAATCTACTAGAGAAGAAGATCCAAGGGGGAAGTCTATAATACAATTCTTAAAACTTTTTGTTGCTTCACTCATATCTTCACATATGTTATCATTTCCAACAACTATCGAGTTATAAAACGTTCCTCCACGGACACCAAATTCACAATCAACACCAAGGTTGTTATGGTTGTTATCTAGTCCTCCAACAGCATAATCTTCATATAACTCATAAGTAATCTCATTAGCTAAGCATGTAATACTAGGTGCTCCTTCAGCATTGTTATAAACATTACTTATATATCTACTTCCAAAGTCCCCTTGAAATCTATTATTCTCAAAATAGTTATCAACGACATGAATTATACCTCCACGAATACTTTCATCACCTCCAATGAATCTATTTGATCGGATATAACCATTATCAGGTACACTAATGGCTCGATCTTGATTTGTAAAAGTGTTTTTATAGAAAAAATTATAATTGTAATTGTTATATACCGCACTATGAGAATCTAATGAATCAAAACTGTTAAAAGACCATTGGATATTAGGTGTATTTGAACCACCAAAATTGTAGAAACTGCAATTCGCAATCAACCCAGCATTCTCCGTATTATTATTTCTAGAAAAATACATCATATTCCAATCAACCGGAATACTTGTATCAGTATAGAATAAGTCATCATCTCTATAAAAGTCACATGAGACTACTTCTATTTCTTCTTCTCGAGTATTCTTCAATATGCTACCCCAACAATTATAAAACCGACAGTTATTTACTATTACATTGCCACTTCTTATCGAAATAGCTGCATCCATCCAAGAACCCGGATAAAGCATTACATCAGTAGTATATTCAAAAATACAATGCTTAAAAACTCCCCACTGACTGCCAAAAAATAATAGTATCCCTCCCCAAAAAGTCTTTTCTTCATCATTCATTCTTGTAAATAGAATTGGATTATTTTCGGTACCCTCGGCTATAATATTTCCATTACACCAGATAATCTTGTGTTCGCTTGTACCTCCGTCATATTCAACTCCAGCCATGTATTGCTCGAAAGTAAGTATCTGACGTGGTCGGAAATATATCTCGGTACCGGGAAGTATAGTAAGTGTTACTCCTTCATTGATTATCACGTGGTCTAGCACTTGAATTGGATTATCATTAGGTCCCCAGACAGTGTCTTGAGTCATTGTTCCACCTACTTGAATACATAGCATTGATCCAATCGCTAAAAAGAGAACTAAGCTTATTATGAACTTCATGATAACTCCTAATCAAATCTAAAATATATCGAAATTAAGGTCAATAAGAAAAGAAGCAAGAGCCAGTATTATCCTGACTCTTGCAATTAGTTTATTTAAGCAACAGCATCTTTCCGGCTACTTCATCTGATTTTGATGAAATACGATAGAAATATATACCTGTTGATGCATTACGCTCATTTTTATCCTTACCATCCCATACAATGGTATTTAATCCGGCTAAAAGAATCTCATTGCAAAGGGTCTTGATTAGTCTTCCTCTAACATCGTAGATTTTCACTTTAACCTTTCCCGGTTTCTTTAAGCTAAAGCAAATGTTAGTAGTTGGATTGAATGGGTTAGGATAGTTTCTTACATCTGTGATTTGTGGAATATCCGGATTATCCTCATCATAAGAATCTTGTTTTGCTAAATATGGAAGACTCCAGTATAAATCATCAGTCATCTGTACAAACTCATTGATTGATTGAGGTTGCATAGAGCAATCCTTTGGTAACTCTTTAGACTCGTCTTCAACGAGTTTCATGTAGCAATAAGCTTGTTCAATAGATGCATTAATGCTATCTATAACAGATGTAGTATTATCAATGATATCTTGAAGCTGACTTATAGCGTTTACATACTGTTCATCCCTGATTAGTACACTGATTTTACTGTCAACTATCGATTGCTCAATATCTGTGTTTTGCGGAGCAATAAGTCCATCTAAGAAGCTATATAATCCACTGTAGTTTTGATTTGTTACAACTTCTACAGGCAAAAGATACTGCAAAGCTTTAATTGCATCATCAGACTCTATTGAGTTTTGGATTATCTGTTTAAAGAGTAGTCCTGCTGTACTGTAATCACCTTGATTAAAGTAGTTAAGTGCTGTATTGAAAGGACTACTAGACTTAACAGGTGGATCTAGCTCCCAAGCACTAGCATTTGAAGGAGATAGCTTTGCTATTAACAAAGTATCAACCCAAGAACTAGTTGCAACATTGTTAAAGTCATTTCCATAAATTGGAACAGGATCTCTGCCTTGCTCCCAGTCTGTTAACATTAGGAAATAAGCATCATTTCCACCCTCTGGCAATAAATCATCAAAATTGTTTCCACCTGTTTCAATCCTGTAAGTATGCCTTGAGCCATACATCTCAGCTAAATCATTTTCATCCAAATAGCAATCTTCGATGGGACTATCTGTTTCAGCTCTGAATGATGATATACCATTAGCTCCATTATACTTGATATCACATCCATTGAATGATAGTAAGTGCTTTTTAAAAACGATACCGTCAGCTTTATTGGATTTAACTTCTACATTATCAAGTGTCGAGCCACTAGCAACATTTGAGCATAAGCTTAACTGTAAACCAGAACCCTGATTATTATTAACTTCACTATCCTTAATATAGACAATAGACTCATATGCTTGGATTGGGGTAGAGTTATTATGATTGAACTTGCAATCATCTATGGATATTTCGGTACCATTGAATATTGCATATCCACCATGATGAAAATCAGTCTGCCATAATTCTACCTTGCTTTCATCAAAAGTAGAGCCATCATATATTAGACCTTTTATATATCCAATATCGCAATGAAGAAGGTTATAAGCATCAATCGAATCATTGAGTTTAGATACTGATATTCCATCCCATGTTTTAAGTGTATCTTGCACTGAAATAACTACTTTAGGAAGTTCTGGCAAAATCTGTAAGTTTCCTGTATCAAACTGATAATCATCATAATCTCCAGTAGTAATAATCCCTCCGCTTGCACTCTTAATGATATCTCCGGTTGTTGTTGCATCAGTTAAACAGTTACCATATATTTTAGTTCCCCAGTCAATATAGAACTCACTGGCTAATTGCACTCCTCCTTTAACAAATATTTCGGAACCATTATCTAACACAATTTCAGGAAACATATTATTATCATCCAGGTCCGGATTATCAGTTTCTAATTGTGCACTGTAATAAACGTTTATTGATGAACTGTTAAGAGAAAGTGTAGCTGATCTAAGTTCAAATCTGCAAGTAGCACCACTTAATGTAATACTACTGTTTGTTAATGACAGATGAGTATAACCAATATCTTCATTTTCCAAATCACTATAATCTTCAACATTTTCATGACCCAGTACTTTAAGTTCTGAAGTGTTATTACAAATCACCTGACAGCCATTAACAAAGGAAACTTTTTCCGGTTCTTCGATAATAAAATCACTAGAATCAAGGCTTAATACTCCTCCATTAAATAAAGCTTCACAAGAGGCTAAGCTCCTATCAATCTCCAAAATAGAAGAATCTATGAAATCCATAGTGCCAAAAGTAAAGTTAGTGTTTGTTGTATGCCGAAAAACACTTGTAATACTAGTAGTCGCTCCATTAGATTCGAAGGAGCTTCCAAGAATCCTACCATAAACAGCGAATGACATATCACTAAGATTATCAATGTTTGCAATATCTATGTTTCCCATACCTTCAATCATGCTTATAGCATTGTTGGTGAATTGTCCGATAGTTATACTATCACCATAATAATTGAGGTTCCCATTCAAATCAGAGTTACGTTCATAGGAAATGATGTTATCAGCATCTCTAAGTTGTGCATCTACATTAATTGAGTAGTTTTGAATATTGAATGATCCAAAAGCATTTACGTACGCATTGTCATAGTTCCTAGTCTCCGAAGACGAACTACAGGAACCATATTCACAATCAAGATTGATACAGTCAAATCTTCCTAATGAAATCAATTCTCCTCCATTATATAAAACTGCATCATCACAATATAGTGAGACTCTGGGAAGAATGGTTAAAGAACCGGTATCAGTAATTATGATATCAGAATAGAACGCATCAGCTGAAATTGTTACATCACTATCTACAAGTAAACTTCCACTCAAATCAATATTAATTTGATTTAGTAATCCTTCTTCAATCTCATAACCTCCAAGAGTTATTGGACTTCTATCCGTAAACTCAATACTTATATAATTATGCGGATTCGAGAATACATCAGACAGATATCCAGTTGTAGATGCAGGATAATAGTTAAGGAATATTTGGCTAACATTCCAGTCTTGTGAGGTTACGTTTATGCTAACATCAGCAATCTCATAATCATATTCATGACACGTACTTTCATGCATCTTCGCTAAACATTCAGGAGATAAGGCATCGTTCTCTTCATCAGGGTTAGGTACGTTTATACCTTCTACATAACTATCAATTCCTGTTGCACTAGTCCACACATACCCTTTTTCACAACCAAATACATTATCACGTAAGATATTCTGAGGATCTTTAGACGCACCATTTGCAATATCTTCAAGATAGGAGTTTAAACCACCCCAAGTATATGTGCTTATCCCATCATAGTTTACTACCTCTTGTACACTTGATAATCTATTCGATTCAGTGTTATAATATAGGAAAAACATTTTAAGACCACTTGATGATAGACCTGTAAACTGTTGGTAAGCATCTGAAATATCCAATACATTGTCATTATCACCGGCTAATACACATACACTTGTTGTATCATCTTGTGCATTATAAACGTTACCATTATTATTAAATGATTTGTATATGTCATCCTCGGAATCTAATGATCTATACAGTGAATGATTAATCTCTATCTCAGCATTTAAACTATCAGGACTGTACCAGTCATTTACACAGAATACTTTACCATTATCAGCAAATGCATATATGTTATGACTCAAATCATTGAGCAGACTTGAAGTAAATGAAGCATCATCAACTGAGTCAAATATTTCAATAAATTCAGATTGATTATAAGGGTCATAATAATGAATAGAACCTGTTTCTCCTGCAAAATAAACTAAACCATCATTATCACAAACTGCTGATGCTGAACACCCTCCGGTTATATGTCCTATCCCGGTAAAAGATCCGGTTAAGCTGTATTCGATGGCCTTACCCTCTTTAGAAACAATGTACATCTTAGTGTCATTCTCATTAAGAGTCGGACTATTCATGAGAAAATCAGTTGCGTTTAGATTGAATGGAGCGTAATCAATGAATGACATTGTAGGGGATAATGAGAATCTGAACATACCTTTAATACCAAGTACATACAAAATGTCATTCACAACTACAGGCGTTGCGATATACTCAAACTTATACAAATCACCGTCAGAAAAAGTTTCTCTTTGTCTTAAGTCATAACAGAATTGAACAATATTATTCATGTACCAGCTGTACTATCGAATTGCATAAGCATACCACTTTTGTTGATTATATAAACATAATCGTTTGTACTATCCAGAACCGGACTAGCCCAGCAACCACTAGCTCCCCAATACCTACCGTTTTTTTCAAATTGAGAATAGCTTGTATCAGAAAATATTGCTAATGAATCAGCAGTAGTATATGCTGAAACAGAGTTCACCAAGTTATTAGCACTTTCAAATGCTGAATTCATAGGGAAACTACAATGATCAATTAACGTTACAGACGGAAAAGGTTCATCATTAACATCTAAACAAAACTTGATGTATTCTCCCGATTTAGCATTTGTTGGTGTGATGTCCTCTCGTTCTAAACCAAAAGAAGTTGACCACATGTTCCAGACACCCTGTTCTTTACGCACAGCAATAGTATTCCTTATCCGGTCATTATTAAACAATTGAAGACCTGTAAGGTTTACATCACTTTGACTTATCCCAATACTTGATAGGGATATAACGATTGTAAGCATGAATAAAACAATGCTTGTTTTTGTGACTTGCATTTTCATAATATCCTCCTACTTTTATTTATGCCAAAGGCATTTTTTCCCAGATGCCCTGTAAGGAGGTTTGTTATTCCCAAAGAAGCTACAATAGATACGCGTTTCATTAAAACCACCTACAAGGTTAATATGAACACTTTTACCCAATAAATATTGCCTATTTCTAAACAGGATAAGCAATATTTATCGAATCATTAATAACATGGTAGAATTTACAATAACAGAATTAAGTTGTCAAATCTTTTTTTATCTTTATGCATCGTATATAAAATAGGTATGATGTTAATTGCAACTAAGAAATCATCTCTTATTCAGTGTATTTGTCCTATTGCAAATCTTGTGAACAACCTAAGCAATCCTTGAGGAACACTTGAGCATCACTTGAGGATATGCCCAAGTTATGGACATGTGATTCTCAAGCTATTCGGAAGAAATGAAGAACTATTGTAAGAGAGCAAAAAAATGAAAATACCATCTGCAATCTGTACCTTTGGAATGGTTGTAAACCTTGCAAATGGTGCACTTCGTAGGAAGAAACACCCCACCGTTAAAACGGCACCCCTCTACAAGAGGGGAATGTCCAAGACTACCATTTCGAAGGTCAATAGAGCATTCGAAAGGTACAATTAGAAGTGGAAACGTCCCTCTATGCCCTATCATAATAAAGCATTTTCATGAGTCGATTTCAGCAGTTATTCTGGTCACTCTCTTATCATTTTGCCCCGGGGAGGCCCAAGAGACTCATTGGAATCTGATATCAGTGTCATGGTTATTATGATAGAGCAATGATGGGGTAATTGCTCTGCCTTAATTCCAATGAGACACCTATTGACTTCCCGTTAGATGCCCGTTAGCTTCCCGTTACAGAGAATCGGATTTGGATTGGCTTCTGATGAGATAGAAATACAAGATAGATTATAATTGTGAGAGAGCAGTTCTCTTAGGATAAGAGTTATGAAGTATATGGGAAAAAACTAAGTATTAAAAAGCCTGCCGGTTAGGGCAGGCTTCTATATTATCTATTGATTATTATCTTGTTGCTTGTCCTTTCACAGCGGTCACCATAAAGAATTTATATCTGTCTGTTGATGAACCTGTCCAGCTATTAGTAGCAACAGGGATTGCTGTGATACCGGTGAAATCATTTGTATCAGATACATACACATTGTATCCGGTAGCAGATGGTATAGCAGTCCAGCTAAGAGTCAATTGGTCACCATTAATTGAGATTGCTAGATCTTGTGGTGAAGGGATAGTAGTAACTGCATTAAGAACTTCAGGTTCTACAGCATCACCAATAACAACACCAGGTGTAATCTCACATGTATCCTCTACATCATAAACTTCATCATTTGAAGCATCGTAGATTTGGAAGTTAACAACCTCACTTGGACCTGATGCCTGAATGAGAAGAGTTGCATAAGCATTATCTCTGGTAATAAGAGTTATTTCACCATAACCTCTGCACTCACCATTCACGAATGCACCTATTTCATCGCCTGTGGAAGCAGGAATACCATCAATGTTTACTTCGCAATAGATAGTTGCAGTGTTGTTTGGATATACAACAACTTGCTCGTCCCAGCTTGGGTCATTCTGTGCTCCTGTTACTGTGAGAGTCACCGGAACAGTGATTGTGTTTTCATCAGGATCGTTACTTGTGATAATAATATCTTTACTGTAATCTCCTTCAGTTAAACCAGCTGTATTAACCTGAACAGCTATCTGATCGTTTCCATTTGCTAAAACAGTACCTGAAACAGAAGAACTTGCATCAACAGTTAACCAGCTTGATGAACCACCGGTTGCTGTAATAGTAACATTATCAACAGCCCAGAACCAGTCGTAATCAGCATCATAGTATCTGAATCTAACCTGAAGACCAGCGTTTGCGTAAGCTGTAATATCAATATTCTGATGATCAGGAGCTGTCCAACTTCCATGTGTTTGTGAAGTCATAGTAAGGACGTTTTGCCAAGCTGAGCCATCCCAGACATCAACATCTGCTTTTTCATCGCCACCTGAACTGTAGAATCTGAAGTATTGGTCGAATTCAAGGAGAAGATTTTGAGCTGATGCACAAGGTACAACAGGTGAAACTAATGCATCATCAAAAGCTACTCCTGAACCAGCATCATCACTATCGATGAACATGAAGTTTGTAGTATCTATCGAGTCACCACTATAATCTGTTATGTTGTTCCAAGTGTGGCTTGCATCGCCACCATTATCAACAGTCCAGCTTGTTGGTAAACCGGAATCGAATGATTCGTTTAGAAGTTCACCAGAGCTTGCTTCCGGTGCAACTGTGTATGTTAAGTCCTGACCACCCATGTTAGAAATTGTAAGGGTCTGAGAATCTGTTACATCAGGTGCAGCAGTGAAACTGAAGCTTGTGGGATTAACATCTATATCAGCAGGCAAGTAACCTGAACCTGTCACAGCTACATTAATAGATGGGGCAGAGCTGTCATTACTTGTAACAACAATATTACCATTATAAGTGCTTTGAGTTGTTGGAGTGAATGTAATATCATACATCACACTGGCACCGGTTGTGAGATTGAAGTTTAATGAGTTTCTAAGACTTAGTTTACTAACAATTGCAGCATTATAACCTGAAGGAGTGGTGATTGAACCTGTTAAAGTTCCTCCGCCTGTGTTGGTTATTGTGATTGTTTCATTTGCACTACTACCCACTGCTACAGCACCGAAATCAAATGAAGTTTCACTGATTGAGATAGTTGGTACAGCAGAAGTTGAATAAATTAAAGTACAAGGCACAACGATTGAACCTTCATCAGGGTCATTACTTGTAATAACTAAGTTCTTGTTATATGTTCCATGACTTAAGCCATTAGAATCAAATGTAAGAGTTATATTTGTAGAAGCACCACCGGTAAGAGTTCCACCTGTAGAGGAACAGCTAATCCATGGGTTTGACACTGTACTTTGGATAAGCACAGCTAAACCATCTTGAGCATATCCACTTGATGCAACCTGTAGACCATCAGTACCGTCACTATTCTCTATTCCGATATGGTGGTCAGTCTCTGTTCCAACAGATTCATACTGGAACTTAATAGAACCATTTGAGTTAAAAATAACTTCAAAGGTTACAGGATCAGTAACAGTAGAACCATTATAATGTGATACAGCTTCATATTGCACTACAAATTCACCGTTCACCTCTTGAGTATATACATTACCCCATTCAGCTCCGGTTGGTTTCAAATCATCCCATAATGGGCAGATCATGTTATTTGGAGCATTAGTATTAGGTATATCTACATCAGAGTAGACTGTAGAACCTGAACCAAAATTGAGTAAACCATTTGAACCAACAAAGATTGAACTATAATCGTTACCATAGAAGTTGAATGTAAATGGTAATGTCACCTCTTCTGAATCATCGTCTCCTAATGTGAGAGCAGTTCCTGTTGAAGCAATATCGATCCAGTTATATGAAGGTCCACCTGCTTCATTACTGTCAATCCATGAATAACCGTAAGTATCAGGTCCACCTGAACCACGACTTGGGTCTTCTAAGCTTACGCTATAATTTAGGTCATAGTTTCCTGTATTGGATATCTGCACAGTTCTATCTAATGTTGTTTCAACTGATGTTTCAACAGAAACAGAAGTAGGAGTTACATCAATGTCAGCAACAACACCTGTACCAGTTACAGGTATATAAGTTGATGTATTGTCAGTATCATTAGATGATATTGTGATATTACCATTATATACAATTGGATTTACAGGAGTGAAATCAATATCAAATGATTGAGACTGTCCTGCATTTATTGAGTAGTTTAGGCTATTCCTAAGATTCATTGTTTTTGAAGCTTGGAATATACTTTCCTTTTCTTTACTACTAAGTATTCCATTATCTCTGCTATGAACACTGACTGTGTAAGCATAAGGGGTAGTGATTGCACCGGTAAGAGTAGCACCACCTGTATTAGTGATAGTTATTACCTCTGTACCTGTATTTCCTACCATTACATCACCAAAGTCCAGATTGTTAACATCTACTGAGAATCCCGGATCGGAAGACATGCCAACATTAATACTAACCGGAACTGTTAGAACAGGATTATCCGGGTCGTTTGTAGCAATCTCAATATTCTTTTCATATACACCGGCTTCCAGGTCTGTAGTATCAAGGTTAACAACCAATGTTTCTGATGAACCGCCTGAAACAGTACCACTAAGAGGTGCAATTGTAATCCATTCAGTAGTTGAGCTTGCAATATTGAATTCAACAGCATAACCATCTGTAATTGTTACACCATCAGAGTTGTAAGCAACTTGTAAACCGTCTGTACCATCAGCATTCTCAATACCAATGGACTCTGAGGTCAAATCAATTGAAGTACCAACATAGTCATATTGAATCTTGATGTTTCCGTTTTCAAACAATATAACCTGTGCTTGTACGCAATCACCAGGTGTTGCTGAACCACCATATTCCATATAATCTAGGAAAGTGATGATAAATGCATTAGTGCTATTCACTGTTCCATTTTGGTAATAAATATGTCCTGTAAAATCACTGTCAGCGGGATTCATATCATCCCAGAACCAGGCAATTAGGTTGTTTGGAGCACTACTATTAGGTAAAGTTGAGTTAGAGTATGAACTTGAACCTTCACCAAACGTAATAACACCATTTGAGTTAACATAAACATCACTGTAATCCGTTCCGTAGAATGGGAAGTTGAAACCTATTGGTGTAGCAGTACCGGCTGAATCATCACCTAAACTTGTAATCTCATTTGTAGTGCTTGGAGTAATCCAATTAAAGACAGGACCACCTGATTCATTACTGTCAGACCATGTATAACCAAATGTGTCAGGTCCGCCTGTAGTTCGAGCAGGATCAGTGAGACTAACTGAATATGTCATATCTATATTACCATTGTTTGATAATGTCATGTTTCTTGTGGCTGTCTGATTAATGTTCATATTTCCCGACATTGAAGTAGGGTTGATACTTGCTTCAATAGATGAACCACAACCGGAAACAGGAAGCAATGTTACAGGTGTATCTAAATCGTTTGAGTTTATTGTAATATCGAAGTTATAACATAGTAATGCAGTTGGAGCAAACACAACTCTAAAGTCTTTAGTTGCTCCGGCATCGACTGTATAATTGATAGTATTTCTACGAGTTTTGGCTATCAGGTGTTCTTTTGAACGGCTTGTAACTTCCTGTACTGAATAACTTGATGGAGTTACGATAGAACCGGATAGGGTAGAGGTTCCTGTATTAGAAATAGTGAAAACGTCTTCAGCTGTAGCACCAACAGCTACATTGCCATAATCAAGTGATGTTGGGGAGAGGCTAATGTTTGGTTCCGGCACTACAATCTGACATGGAGGGAAAACAATAGAGTCAATCCAAGCACAGTCAGAATTGTTAGATACACTACCATCTTTCTCATAAGCCCACTTGAACGTATGATTACCGGTTGTAACCGGATATGAAGCTTGTGTCCAGGCAACTGTACCTGCCCATTCTCCTTGCTCTACTCCATCAATATAGAATCTTAAATAGTCGTATCCGGACTCCGAAGAGACACTATAATAGAAAGTAATATCATCAGCAGATGTTACATCCATATCAATTGAAAGTTCTGATGTTTCTGAATGGTCAATAGATCCGCTTTGAGCAGAATATGTACCCTCATATGCTGAGGTTGCGATAGTCCAGTCACCATCACCCCCCATCATCCATGAGTAACTATTGAAATCACCTGTTTCAAAGTCCTCTGCAATAATGCCTATAGCTAATGAGAAGTTTTCAGAGTTAGCATAACCTGTTCCACTCATAGCAAGATTAAAAGTAGCAGTATCACCTACTTGAGCAGCAGAGCTAACTGTGATTGGGAAAGTAAGAACAGAGCTACTGCCTGTAGCAACTGATGTTGTCTCCTGGTTATCATTGATAGTGATATTGCCATATGTTGTTGATAAAGTATAGTTGAAGTTTGTAGCTATAGCACCACCTGTATTAGTGACTGTAACATTTAAGTTAGCAGTTTCATTCGGATCAAGGTTGCCGTTTGCTCCATCATTAACAGTTACAGACTCAATGCTAATCTCAGGAGCATAAGCTGTTAAATTAATTGTGCTTTCCCAAGTTTCACCACTTCCGGTGATTGTTGTATTAAGCACAATTGGATGGTCATTAGGACAACTGGATGAAACTGTGAAAGCTATGCAGTTCGAAGCATTAGCTGTTGCACCTGAAGCAATAGTACCAAATGATTGATTATTGTCAGTCAAAGTAATATAACTATCAGATTCACTTACTGTTAAATAAGTCGATGTTGAAGTAGAAGTACCAACATTCTCAAGCTGTAAAGTAAGGTATACAATTTCACCATTAGAGATTACATCATCACCACCGGCATTTACTGTAACACTTTCAATAGAGACATAAGGACCTGACAGAGGTTGAATAGGTAAAGTTGTAATAACAGGTTGCCTCTGTGGTCTAGTAATAACAAGGTCAGCTGTTCCGGTACCTGTGAAGGCAGTGATTGGAACATCTACAGTGCCTGTTGAACCGACTAAAGCAGCACCATGCAATACTCCATTTTGTGAAATAGCGACATAGGAGCCTGCTTCTGCGTTAACAGTAAATGTAGAAGCTCCAATAGGTATAAATGGATTAGTGGTATAGTTATTAGTAGTACCCTGTGTCCAATATGGTACAACAGAAGGGTCACCGAATGTCATGTAAGCTTGCCAGTAATAGATATCACTAGAGTGATTTTCAAAGTTCTGTGCATGAACTTCAGTCACTGCTAAATTTCCTAAGAACTTTGTAGCGTCGGTTGTAACATAATCAGTCATAAAGGCACCATCATAAGCACCCCAGGTAGTTTCACTATAAGATGGTACATAACCGTCATTTGTACCTGAAATAGGGAAAGCACCTACTGACCAGTAGAAGTCTTCGAACCAGTATGTATTAGGAGCTGAGCCTATATATGCGTAGGCACCTTTGTCTTCTGATCTGATGAATTGTTCAGCAAAACAGGTTCCTACTTCAGTATACTGACCTGTAACGCAACAGTTACCAATTGCAAAAGTGGGTTTTCCTGAGTTTGTCATACCACTTATATCTGAAGTACTGAAAGATGGATCTGCCCAGCTGGTTGTTGAGCCATGAGCAGTATAGTTGATAAATCCAACACCACTATCCATTGTATCGAAACATCCTGAGTATGAGGTTAAATAGTCGTAAACATTTGCAAATCCATGAGCTGAATTAAAATATTGATTCATACCATATTGGATTGTTGCTTGTCCAACTCTAGGGTTCCATGTACCATCCACACCTGCAATAAGTGTTACATTATCTAAATAAGATGGAGTAGCAAACTGATATTGCTCATAATATAGTGTCTTGTCAATGATGTTCTGAAGCTCAGTTGTTGAAGTAACTGACCAACGTCCGTAGTACATATCAGGAACATAATCACTACCACCATCATAGCAGTAGTAATAAAGATCAGTACCTTTGGCAGAACTTGAACCGGTACCGTAATTAGTTACCTGAGCAACATCACCAACAATAAGAGCGAATGAAGGAGCAGGATCAGAAGGTGTACCTGCATCATAATGTCCTTGTAACCAGCTTTTGATTGCTGATGATGAGGAACCTATAGTATCTGTATAACCTACAATTACTTCAAACCCTTTCTTAGTTTTCCATTCAATAAACTGTTGCAGTGTGTTCTCAAACATTCTATTTGCAACAATGAGATACTTTATCGGGTATCTTCTCATATCAGGATTCGAAGGGTAGTCATGGTCAGGATAAGTCCTATTTACACGATTATAAACGATTTCGTAATATGGAGAGTAAGCTTTATCTTTATTGTACTCTGTTAAAGCCATATCGCTACCGGAAAGCTCTATACTGAATTCAATGTCATACTTTACTTCTATCATATTCATGACAGGATTGTATTGCACAGGATTGATTACAAGTCTGGCAACTCTGATACCTCTCATAACACCAACTTCCTGCAAAGAAACGAGTTCAGATGATGTAAAAGCATCAGTTCTATACAAAGATTCATTCATTTCGAAAGGAACATCGGCAATATCCACATTTTTAGCAATAGAGGGTTGCACAGGATATATTTTATTCCTATTTTCTAATGAGATTCTTCTTGTTTTATAATTTGTAATCTTTATTGAGTAATCTGCCCCCCAAGGTATCTCAATAAGTTTTTTTCTAACAGGTAATCCCGGTTCCCCGATTTTACCATCAATAATAGATTCAGGGATAATTAACTGATTGAAATTCCTATCATCATTTGAAAGATTAGTTATATCAATTCCATTAAATCCATATTTGAATTGGATTTCAGTTGCAGATGAATTGATTAAAGCCAAGTCATCAGAATTGCTGTTAATAGCGATTGTATCAGCGGTAAGCATCGCTGACAAGCATAACAACAATATACAAATAATTCCTACTTTTTGCATATAGAGTCTCCTTCAATATATATACATCTTCTTAGTGATTACAATTGTTGACCGATAATTTTGATAAAAGCAATAATATTAGCAAGTAAAAAATTTGTTATCATATAGTTATCCATAAAGTACAAGAATAGCATTTATAACATTTATGATTAGTATAGACCTGTAGAAAGAATGTCTTCAACTGTATTTAGCTTGTTTAAAGTAATTAATTCCAATTTGTGCTTTAGGCATCCCTTCCAGTCCCGTGACTAAGACAAGTTTCCCATAAATATTTAAGTTATCCACATGATGTGGATAAATCGTGCCATTCCACGAGAGGGTCACGAGAGGGTCACCTGTGGCTAACCTTTGAAACACCTATTTTAGTCACGGAACCGGAAGGGATGAAACAGGGCAAAATTGGGGAAAATGTTAGTGGAAATTGTTAGCTGGGCTCATAGCGACCGGATGGGAGTTGGACTCATAGCGAAATATGGCAATATTCTACCTTTCGAATGTCCTTAGACCTTCGAAATGGTGCTCTTGGACATTCCCCTCTCGTAGCCTGTCAGGGCGTAGCTTTAAGCGAAGACTGAAGGGGTGCCGTTTTAACGGTGGGGTGTTTCTTCCTACGAAGTGCACCATTTGCAAGGTTTTCAACCATTCCAAAGGTACAGATTGCAGATGGTATTTTCATTTTTTTGCTCTCTTACAATAGTTTTTCATCTCTTCCGAATAGCTTGCGAATCACATGTCCAATTCTTGGGCATATCCCCAAGTGTTCCGCAGGAATTGTAATAGAGAAAATAAGGAATAATAATGGAAAAATTAAGCTCTGAAAGAGCGATTGTTCAATAGCCCCATGCGACTTGTCGCTTGGGGTTATAGTTCGCGGCCAAGATTAGCCCTGATGGGGCGTCGGATCACCAAAGATGTTAATCTTACGCCCCTTTAGGGCTACATCTTTTTAGATTACGTTTACCACATGCCAAAGCATGTGGCTATTGAACAGACGCCTTTTCAAGGCTAAAACAAGCTGAAGGAGTTTTATGCAATTGAGGGCACTGGCACTACGTTGTACTGCGACTCTCCTGAGTTACTGTGACAACAGGCGTGTATTTCTCAGTTGTGAAGACTGATAAGGAACAGAAAAGCAATAAAATGCTTTTGATGAAGTAGGAAGAAGTGAATTGCAACGATAGTGTGATTCGCTAATTCCGTCATTCGAAGCGGGTTTCGTTACAATTGTGAGGTGCTTTCCCTTCGAAGTGCACCATTTGCAAGGTTTTCAACCATTCCAAAGGTACAGGTGTTGAGACAAGACATCGCTTTGAGTCGAAGTACGCATTTCCCCAAACTCCTTATCAGTCGTACAGGTGACAGCTCCAGATGGCATTGAGTAGTTGTGCTAGTCGCATGGCAAGATACACCTACAAAGTAGGTGCACTCCATAGTGTTATAAATAATCTCCTTGACCATAACACTGTAAGTGTAATTTTATAAATTCTCAGTAACTAAACTGAAGTTTATCATTTGATATATATATGATTATAAAAATGTAAGGGAAGGAATCATTATGAAAGAACTCATAATTTCTGGTCTTCAGAAGACTTACTCTAATGGAGTACAGGCTTTAAAAGGGATTGATTTAACTATTAGTGAAGGTATGTTTGGTTTATTAGGACCGAATGGAGCCGGTAAATCCACATTGATGAGAACAATATCTACACTTCAAGAAGCTGATAATGGGACTGTTATATTTGACGGTATAGACATAACAAAAGATAAGATGGGTATTCGAAAAAGACTTGGTTTCTTACCGCAGGACTTTGATTTCTATCCTAATGTGTCAGCTTATGATATGCTAAGTCATTTTGCACGTTTGAAAGGGATTGCCAACAACTCACAGCGTAAAGAGATTGTGAATCACTATTTGAATGAAGTTAACCTGTTCGATGTGAGGAAGAAGCATCTTGGAGGTTACTCAGGTGGTATGAAACAGCGTTTTGGTATAGCTCAAGCACTATTAGGTGAACCGGATTTACTTATTGTTGATGAACCAACTGCAGGTCTTGATCCTAAAGAACGTAATCATTTTTACAATATACTCTCCGAACTGGGTGAGAACAGAATAGTTATTCTCTCCACTCATATTGTTGATGATGTGAGTGAGTTATGTTCTGAATTTGCCATTATTCATAAAGGAGAAGTACTTCTATCTTCAAACCCAATTCAGGCTATTGGTGATCTGAAGAACAGACTATGGATCAAACTCATAGATAAATCAGAGATGCGACAATATCAATCAGAGTTCAAAGTAATCTCTTCTAAACTCCAAGTTGGTAAGTTGCAGATTACAGTCCTTAATGATGAGAACCCGGGGGAAGGTTTCGAACTTAAGAATCCTGACCTTTCAGATGTCTATTTCAGCACTATCCCGGCTGATGAAATAGTTTAAGGAGGGACAGATGTTCCTTGAAATGTTAAGATTTGAGCTTAAATACAGGTTAACAAGAATCTCCACCTACATCTATATGGGTGTGTTCTTCCTTCTATCATATATCACATTACAGGTAGCCGGTGGTGCATTTACCGGGATGAGAGTTATGATGGCAGGAAGCGGTGAGAGAATTATGCTTAACTCCCCGTTCTTTATTCACTCAACTGTGTTAGGTTTCCAGTTATTGGCTATCTTCTTCTGTGCAGCCTTTTCGGGTGACGCAGTGAGTCGTGACCATGAATATTCGATGTTCCAGCTTATCTACTCGAAACCGATAAGCAAAGTTAGTTACTTACTAGGAAGATTCTTGGGTAACGCTATCGTACTTACAATGATAATGTTCTCAATCGCATTGGGTATCTTCCTATCCTCTATCTCACCATGGTTGGATAGAAGCTATTTTGGAAGTATCAATGTTGCTGCTTACTTCTGGCCTTACATAACTAT
Organism: Cloacimonadales bacterium (SeqCode); assembly: GCA_963677495.2. Taxonomy (GTDB): domain Bacteria; phylum Cloacimonadota; class Cloacimonadia; order Cloacimonadales; family JAFGVF01; genus Zophobacter. The sequence continues at coordinate 845,485 of CAXXOU010000001.1, read as the reverse complement.
CGTATTACCAAATATGATTTTCACATGCGGTATATTCTATGCAATCGGTTCATTAACAAAGAAACAGGCATCAGTATATATTGGTGCAATACTATTACTAGTATTTTACCTTGTTCTATCTACATTTGCCGGTCGTGTTAGTATGAAGAAGCTTATAGCAATACTGGATCCATTTGCAATGCATACATCTAGTTTTGTGACTGATTTAATGAGTGTTGCAGAGAGAAACAACAGTCTTGTACCGTTCACACCAATTATGATGCTAAATCGTATAATCTGGAGCGGTGTAGGTCTTGTGCTATTCTGGTTATCTTACATAAAAACAGTGTTTGCATATCCTGAGAATAAGCAGAAGAAAGAGAAGAAAAGCAATTCTAAATCCAAGTTTAAGCCAATCAGTTTCAATCCGGCTGACGTGAAGAAAGATTTCTCTGACAGACAGGGTTGGAAGCAGCTATATTACCTGACAGGTATGGAGATAAAGAACATAACCTCCAGGTTCTATTTCTGGATTCTTGTTGTCTGTGGATTGGTCTTAACTTACTTCACAATCAGATCATCAGGTCAAATATATGAAACAGAGACATTACCGGTTACATATAAAGTTGTAACAGGTGTGCATGGTGGTATCTCTACTCTGGTACTTGTTTTAGTTACCCTTTTCGCAGGAGAACTTCTCTGGAAAAGCAGAACTCATAGAATGGATTTGATGCTTGATTCAACTCCTTCTAAGAGCTGGGTTTTCCTTATTTCTAAGTTCTTTGCACTTATGGGAATGCAGATGATAATCATAGTTGGAGCTTTCTTAGTTGCTATATTATTCCAGCTGTTTAGTGGGTTTACCAACATTAAACCTGATGTTTATCTTGTTGAGTTCATTATGAGGACGTTAGCAATCTTCCGTTTAACTTTAACTGCATTCACAATCCACACATTAGTAAACAACAAATATGTTTCTCATTTTGTATTCTTAGGTGTAGTAATCTTAAGAGGTATGGTGTCAATGATTGGGCTTGAACACCCATTGTTTAACTATCAATCCGGGATCGGTCTTAGTTATTCAGACATGGCGGGATGGCGTGGTAATATTGGTTACAATGTTGTGAATACACTGCTTTGGACATCACTGGATATTATTCTTCTTGTAGTGGCTTATCTGTTGATGGTTCGTGGAAGAAACAATAATATCGTAGAGAGAAAGCAGTTGGCTCAACAGAGATTGACAACCGGAGTGAAAGCTACACTTATCGGACTGGGAGCTGTTTACCTTTCAATGGTGGGAATCGTATTCTACCAGACTAATATCGTGAATGAGTTTCATCTAAGTAAGACATGGACTAAAATAAGAGCTCAGTTAGAGAAGGATTTCAAAAAGTATGATGGTTTACCGGGACCAAGAATAACAGATGTAAGCTTAAAAGTCGATCTCTATCCGGAAGAGGGGAGAGGTGTTCTTGGTGGTAAACTAACCTTAAAGAATAAAGAAACAGTAGCTCTTGATTCAATGTATGTTACTTATAATCAGGATATGACGATGAACAAACTTGAGTTCGATAGAGATGTAGAGATCAGTGTCGAGAATGAGAAGTTTGGTATCAGAACATATCGTTTCACAGAGCCACTACAACCGGGAGAGATTTTTAACTGTGACTTTGAATTTGTTACAGAACCTGAAGGTTTCAACTCAACTTCTGTTGTTAAGAACGGTACTTTCCTAAATAATAAGATGTTTGTTCCGGGCTTTGCTTATAGCGAGAATATGGAAATATCAAGTCCTGATAAACGTAAGAAGATGGGACTTCCTCCTAAAGCGAGAATGGCTAAAGTTGATGATTTAGAAGCCAGAAAGAACACCTACATATCAAATGACTCTGATTGGGTAAACTACGAAGTTGTAATGAGCACAATCGCTTCACAAACACCAATATCTCCCGGTTATGTTATAGATGAATGGGAAGAGAATGGCAGGAAATTTGTTCATTTCAGAATGGACCAACCTATCCTTAACTTTGTGGCTTTCTTATCTGCTGAGTTAGAGGTAAAGAAAGGTCATTGGAAGAGTCGAAAGACAGGTCAAAAAGTTGACCTTGAGGTTTACTATGATGACGAGCATCCTGTAAATGTAGACAGAATGATGAGTGGAATGAAGAACTCACTTTCATATTATACAAACAGTTTCGGACCGTTCCAAAATAAAGTACTTAGAATTGTTGAGTTCCCACGTTGGGCTACATATGCTCAATCTTTCCCTACAACTATCCCGTTCTCTGAGTCCATTGGTTTTATAGCTGATGTAGATGATAAAAAAGGTGATATTGACTATCCTTACTTTGTGACTTGTCATGAAGTAGCTCATCAATGGTGGGCTCATCAGGTAATAGGTGCTGATGTACAGGGTTCTGTGATGCTTAGTGAAGCGTTTGCTCAGTATTCAGCTGCAAAGGTTATGGAGAAGAAGTTCGGTATTCAGATAGTGGGTAAGTTCATGAAGAGTGAACTTAACTCTTATGTTATGGGAAGAGCTTATGAAAGCAGAGAGGAACAACCTCTTTACTTGGTGGAGAACCAGCAATATATCCATTATAACAAAGGTGCAATTGTGATGTATGCAATGGCAGATATGATTGGTGGAAGAACTATGAATAGAGCTCTTACTCGCTACCTTGAATCGGTTAAGTTCCAGGAAAGACCATATACTAACTCACTTGAATTCCTCTCAATTCTGGAAGAGGAAACTCCTGATTCTCTTAATTATCTTGTTGATGACTGGTATAGAAAAATTACTCTTTATGATAACAAAGTAACTAACTTTGAATATACAAAGCCTGAGGATAAAGGTGATAAGCATCTGGTTGAATTTGATGTTGAAGTTGCTAAGATGTATGATGATGGCAAAGGTGAGACAACTGATACAGTTATGAATGACTGGGTTGAAGTTGCTGTACTCGGGAAGAAGTATGTGAATGGTAAAGAAAAGGAATATCCACTCTATAAAGAGAAAGTGAAGATAACTGATGGTAAACGTCATTTCAGTTTAAAAACAGATAAAGAACCTATTAAAGTTGGAGTTGACCCTTACTTTAAGCTTATTGACAAGAATCCCTACGATAATATTGTGAGTGTCAGTGGTTCAGTACCTGAAGAAGCTGTAACTGTTCAGGGCAGGACAAATTAAGGAGAAATTATGTATAAAAGAGTTTTATTTGCTACTCTGTTAGTTTTAGTTTTAGCAAGTAGCCTTATGGCAAAAGGTGTTGATCCATTATGGACAAAAGCACAGGATATATCAAACAAACATTGGAATCTGGTTCCGGGTAAATTCAAGATGACATCTAAGGTTACCGGTCCTCAGAGCATGACAGTTGAGATTCATCTGGCAATCAAACAAACTGAAGAGGGTTTAGAAACTGAATTCATTCAAGGCGTTATGGGTGATGAAGAGATAGCCGCTGATCATGCTGCTGTTGCTCAAATCTTGATGCAAGACTTCACACCCAAAAAAGATGGAATCTTCTTTGCTGAACCTGCTGAAATCAAGTTGAAGAGAAAGAAGAAGAATAAAGATATTGAAGGTACTGATTGTGCTGTATTCACCTATAAAAAGACAGAGACAGCTCAAGATGGTTCTGAAGTTGAGATAATCGGTACAGTATTTGTTGATGCTAAAACAGGTCAACCTGTTATGGAAGAAAGCACAATGTTCCCTCTTCCCCAGATGATTAGTGCTATGAAGAATACTTCATACTTCAAAACAAACAGTAAAGGTTTATTCTTCTCGAATAAAGCTGTATCTGAAACTGTAATGGAGTTTGGTGGACAGAAGATGGAAAACACTACTACAATGAAGATGCTCAAACACTTTGAGTACATTCCACCATCAGAAGATGATATGTTCGAAGAATAGGTTTTGGTTTTAACCATACATTTAAGACTGCTTGGAAACAGGCAGTCTTTTTTATATAATTGAGTTCATAGCGAGTTATAAGTTGAAATCATAGTGGTATACGTTTCCTGTTCCATTCAAGGTGACTATGTTAAAGGTTTTGCATTCGCAAAACCGAGTCCCATGCTTGTCATCCAGATCGAGTGAAGTATGAACCGACGACTGGAAGGAGGAGCTCGCTTACCGAAGGTGAGCAACTTCCGAGTAGAAGTACCTTTCCGATAACTTTAGTCTCCCAACTAAAGGAGAGCTTATCCCTGGAAATAAACCTAAAGATAAGTCAATACTACAAACGTTAATCCACTAAAGTAATCCGAGCGACCCATCGACTTCGTTCATTTCGTTTTACTTCATTCAGCTTCGCTCAGGGTGACTAATAAAGGGATTTCCTTCTTTGCAACTTACTTCTTACATCGTACACCGTTCTCAAGGTTGTTTTCCGGTTCATTGCTCTATCATAATACTTGATTAGCGGAGAGTATTCCCTACTCATTTTCTTATCACTCTCTTGTCTTCCGGCCCAGGGGTTGCCCAAGAGACTCATAAAAATCGGATATGCTTTTATGCTCAATTAAGATAGAGCAGTGATACAGACAATACATATTGATTTTACTCTTTTACTACGCATATGTTCCCTGTTAGCTTCCCGTTAGCTCCCCGTTAGAAACTCGTTATGGCAGATTAGGTATAGATGAGTTACAGATTTGATGTGGATTCATTGTTTACGAATTATGCTGAAGTCACATTTTGAGAGCAAGCACGATATCGGACAAATAAATATTGACTTGTAGAGCTTATTGTATCTTATAAAAAAAACAATTATAAATGAGGATAAATGAAACGATTATACATTACAGACAGTAGCGAACAGTGGACTGAGAAGTTTATTGATGATAGATTCGAGATAATATCTCGTTCCGGTTTAAACCTTTCAGAGAAGCATGTGATTGAGCAGCTTGTTTTCTTGAAAGAGCCTAAGAGACTTCTTTTTGCAGAAAATAGAACCGGTGCAGCTGCTATGATTGCACATGAGATGTACCCGGACGCTGAAATCTATGTCCATAGTATTGATAAATACTATAGTGAGAAGATGTGGAACAATCTTAAATCTAATGGCATAAGAGAAATAAAGGTGATGTGTACTCCGGATTTTCCGAAAGAGAAGTTTGACGCAGTGTTTTTACAATGCTCTAAAACAAACATTATGAAAGAGCTATTCATGGAGTGGATTGATGAAGCCTATATGTACCTAAAGAAGAAAGGCAAGCTTGTTGTTGGAATGGAGACTCGCTTCAAATGGCTTGAGGATCATATCAAACTGCACTTTGGTAGTATGACTTTCAATGATTATAAACGAAATGGTGTCAGTCTTATCTCACGTAAGTCAGATATGAAAGAGATTCCACTTACTAATAGAGATTATTTTGATTGTGAAGTTGAGGAAGATATCGCGATACCTTACAGCTCAAGAGCCGGAGTTTTTGCTCATCATAGAATAGATGATGGTGCTTATGCACTCATCAAGACAGTTGATGTAAAACCGGGACAAACCCTTTTCGATATGGGTGCAGGAATCGGTAGTGTTGGCATTGCTTTGGGATGTAAAGAGCCTTTGGAAAAGATTACGTTCTGCGACTCAAATGCCAGAGCAATAGATTCATGTAAACACAACTGTGATATCAATAACCTGGAAAATGTTGAGTTTATTCTAGCTGCTGATGGTGCTAGAGAGAAGAAAGATGAGTATGACGTAGTTGTGGCTAATCCCCCCTACTTCTCAAACTATAAGATAGCTGAGCTATTCGTTAAAACAGGTCTAAGAGTCCTGAAGAAAGGTGGTGAAGCTTGGTTTGTTGCCAAGAACATCGACATCTTAAAGACGATTATGATGGAAAACTTCGGAAATGCTAAAGTTATTAGGAAATTTGGTTATAATGTAATTTACTCAATGAAAAAGTGAGGACCTGATGCAATTTACTCTGACAAAACTTAAAGATCTGATTAGAGTTTTCAGTAACTTCGAACGTTCAAAGATTCTCAGTATTGCGGTACACAATATCGCAGAGCTTCTAGATGCTAAGGGTTGTTCGATATTCTTACATGATGAAATGAGAAAGAGAATTGTTTTGGCAGAGACAACGGGTTTACTTGGAGTTTCAGGTGAAGCCGCTTATTATGAAGAGGGTGAAGGGCTCACCGGTTGGGTTTTTAAATATAGAAAGCCATTGTTGCTAACAAATCTCCAGGAGTTGGACCAGGAGAAATTAAAGAAGAAATATGGTGAGGACATCTACCTTAAAAATAAATATACTGAGGGCAAAACCTCAGAGATTTGCTCCTGGATGGGTGTTCCAATTATCTCTGATACAGACAGGTTCTACGGTGTTTTAAGAACATCTTCGATGGATGATGACTTTACTTATGACCAGTTAGAATTGCTACTTGATATTGGTAATTATCTTGGAATCGCTTTAGAGAATAGTGATAGATATATGCAACAGCAGAAGAAGGCTGATTACTTTAAAATGCTTACGGAAGTTGGCATGTTACTTCACACTTACTACAAGCAGAAAGAGCTATTGAATTATGTCTCGAAAGCTCTTGTGAAAACCTTCTCTTCCGAATCTTGTGAGATCTATTTAAGAGAGGATGACAACTCCAATAATCTGGTGCTCAGAGCCGGATACGGTGTTCCTGAAGAGTTAATCAATAGTGCATCTCATCAAGTTGGAGAGGGTTTAACCGGTACGCTTGTCAAAGAGAACCGAATTATCAGATTAAAGAATGTGCTTACTTTTAACAAGTATAAAGGCAAGTATAGAAATAAGATGAAAGAGACTTTGAAGCATGGTGATAGACTTGCCTTTCTTGGAATTCCGATAGCAGTTAAAACACATGTTATAGGGTGCATAAAGCTTTACAATAAAATTCCAAAATACCCGGGTGAACAGAACTGGTTTACGGAAGATGACGAGAGATACCTAGCAGTACTTGGTTATATGCTTTCTGTTGCCCTTGAGAATATCCAATACATAGACAGCATGGAGAACTCAGCTAAGCAAATAGTTAAAACTCAGCGACTTACAGCACTTGGTACGATGGCAATCAGGCTTCCAAATGAGATAACAAACTCACTGACAACAGCCCAGTTAAATGTGAAGAACCTACTAAAGAGAATAGAAGCTGATAAGCTGACAGGCGAGAAACTTCTTAAGCTTCTCCAAAGCACAGAAGCTAACCTGAAAGAGGTAGCATCGGGTGTTCAGAACCTTCATGAGTTTTCAACAAAGGCAGGATTTACAAAGATTGTTAAGGATTGGCAGGAACTTCTTGATGAAAGCTTGCTTTTCCTGAGTGAACATATCTTGCAGAAAAAGATTAATCTTGTTAGGACTAAACTAGAGCAGGATTGCTTAAAGATATTAGTTGAACCAAATGAGATTACAGAAGTGCTAATCAACCTTGTTATGTATGCGATTGCACATATTAAGCACTTTGACAGTAGATTGAATATCACGATTCAACAGAATAGCTCTAACAGAATGATTCTGACAACTATTGAATCTACTGACGATGAAACAAAACCGGAGTTTGAAAAATCAGAAGTGGGAAAAGAGTACGACCGAGATATAGTTACACCACAGCGTTTTATGCTAGACGTTGCTATAGATATTGTTAAGAACAATTATAATGGAAAAGTTTTACTTAGCCCTAAAACTAATGGTGTTATTATCCAACTCTTAATCCCGCAGGGTGAGACAGGAGAATAGTTAATGTTTAAGAAAGATATATTGATAATTGATGATAGCCTAACCTTTTGTGAAAGCATATGTGACCTGCTCGAGTTTGAGGAACCTGAATGGACTATTGAGAAAGTACACTCGGGGGGAGAGGGCATTGAGGAGCTGAAAAATAATGAGTATAAGGTGATACTTCTTGATTTGAAGATGCCAGGTATGAGTGGACTGGAAGTATTGGAGAAGCTTAATTCACATGAGCTTGTTAAGAGAAACTACATTATAATTTTAACGGGTGAAATCACTATCGAGAACGCTGTGAATACGCTCAAATATGGAGCGAGAGACTTCATTCAGAAGAATACGGTTGTGGATTACACAGATTCATTTCTTATGAGTATTAGGAAAGGTTTTGAGTGGCAGAAGGAGCGTTTACATAATGAAGAATTGGTGCGAGAGAAAGAGAAGGCAATTGAGGAATCAAGGTTACTAGTAAAGAGCGTCGGACATGATATGTCTGGTTCCTATTATGCATCTCTTATGCTCAAGCTTCAGATGCTCAAGAAGAAAATGGAAGGGATAAAAAATATTTATCTGAATCAGATATTACCAGAAGCTGAAAACAGTGACTTCTCTGATGACCTGATTGAGAACTTCGAGACCATGCAGAAATCAATACTAGATGCTCAAAACAGAAGTGAAAGCGTTATCCTCTTGCTAAAGTTCTTCAAGGAGTTAGGCGAGAACCTTAAGCAACTTGGTGATGCTATCGGAATACCACATAGACCAATGAAACCGGTGGATTTGACATCATTAGTAAACACTGCCTTACACACTTACTCTGAATCACGTATACTTGAGAATCCGCTTATAAAGATTGTTGAGGATTACTCTAATAAGCCTGTTGAGATGCTAGCATCCGAAGAAGATCTCTTACGAGTTGTGATAAACTTAATAGAGAATGCCTATAAATCAATGTCAGGTGAAGGTGAGATTAAGTTGAAAACATGGTGTGACCAGAAAAATGTTTATGCTTCAATAGAGGATACCGGATGTGGTATACCGGAAGAGAATCTGGAAAATATATGGCGTCCCGATTTCACTTCTTGGAAGGATGCCCAAGGCACCGGATTGGGTCTTGTTATCTGTAAAAAAGCGGTTGAAAACTCTCAAGGTGAGATTTATGTAAAAAGTAATGTTGACAAAGGGACATGCTTTACTTTAAAATTTACTCGATTGAAAAAATAGGATTTTAAGGAGCTATTATGAAGAATATCCTTATTGTTGATGATAAAAAATTATTACGCGAAACTCTAATCGATTATCTCGGTGATTCAAACTTCAAGTTCGTTGAAGCTGAGTCAGGTGAGATTGCTCTTGAAAAAGCAAGAGAAGAGAAAATTGACCTTGTATTATTAGATGTAAACTTACCCGGTATTGATGGTATCAGAACCCTTAAGTTACTCAGAAAGATTAACCCTGAACTTTTGATTATTGGTTTAACAGGTGAACTAACAATTGATATCAGAAATGAGCTTATCAGAAATGGAGCTGTTGATGTTCATGCTAAATCTGCAATCTATGAAAAGCTTATCCCAGCCATTGAGAAGGCATTAGCTGGTACTATTGAGTCTACAGTACTCTCTGATGATCTCGACTTAGTCGCTGTTGCTGATCAGCTTAAGGCTGAAAACAGATGGGAAGAATCTGCCATCTATCTTAAGGAAGCAGGTTTCGAACAAAAACTCTTAGGTGATATCGAGAAAGCAAGAGAACTTATGCAGGAAGCAGTTAGCAGGTTTGACAGAGCCGGTAGAACAAGCAAAGCTAAACAGTTAAGAGATATACTTGAAGACTTATAGGCGTTATTAATTCAGTTTTAGGGTCGGTTTGTCCGACCCTTTTTTATATGCAAAATAAGTTATATTACTCACTCCAAAACTAAAATCACTTGACATTTTTTACATTGATGAAAAGGGTAGACCGACGGTCGGTATAGACTGGTGGTCTAAAAAGCTACTGACCTATTAGGAGTACTAATGGCACGTATCTCGAAAGAGTATGAAGTTAGATATAGCGAGATAGTTGAGACAGCCATGAGCTTGTTTCAGGAGATTGGATATGAAAACACATCAGTAAATAGGATTATTGATGAAGTTGGTATATCTAAAGGTACATTTTATTACTACTTCAAATCTAAGCGAGAGCTTATGGTGGCTGTAATAGAAGACATTATTACAAATATTATGGGTGTAGCGATTCCTGTTATAAATGAAAGCAAGCTTAATGCTATTGAAAAAATGAACCTCATGTTTAAGACCGTTGGTGAATATAAGCTTCAGCATAAGGAGAAATTAGTCTTCTTCTCAAGCATTATTTATGAGGAGAAGAATGCATATCTCCTACGTGAACTGAATAGAAAACTGTTACTTTTCTGGAAGAATGAGTTTAGTAAAATAATTATTCAAGGCAACAAAGAGGGTAACTTCCATGTAGAAGATCCGGAGATGACAGCTGTGATGATATTTGCTGCAGGAGAAGGATTGGCAATTCAGGCTCAGACTGAAGTTAAGGGGCACTGCATTGATGGTTTCTCACCTGAAGATATGTTCAGAACTTACAAATCGTACGAAAGCATGATAGAACGAACTCTTGGAGCTCCAGAAGCTAGTATCCAACTTGTTGATAGAGAGTTACTGAGAACTTTTATGGGCAAAGGGGAATAGAATGAAGAGATTACTAATTCTACTTTGCTTCATCATTGTTACTGTCGGACTTTATTCAGAGGAACGCTTTGCCATGAAACACAAGGTTTGGTTGAGAACAGCTTATAGACAATCCGGTGTAAATCAATACTCAACAGGATTGCATTATCTGCCTGAGTTCAAATATACTGCATGGAAGACTGAAGCAGGTAACTTAGACCTTAACATGGAAGGATACTTATGGATTACTGCTGAACTAAATCATGAATATAGTACTGATATTGAACCTGGAAAAACAGAAGGAGATGGAAACGCTGAATTCTATAGAGCCTGGACCAGATGGAGTGCTGAAAAGTATGAAGTAAGATTTGGATTACAGAAACTAAACTTTGGAACAGCCTATCTACTTAGATCAGAGCAATGGTTTGATTCTGTAGACCCGAGAGATGATATGGGCTTCACAACTGGAGTCTGGGGTGCGTTATGCAGATATTACACGGGTAATAACGGGACTATCTGGCTCTGGACTATACTTGGAAAAGATGAACTAAAGGGCTCAGAGCTTTTTAAATCAAAGGATGATTCACCTGAATTTGGAGGAAGGATACAAATGCCGATTTTAGGTTACGAACAAGCCATAACATATCACTATAGAAACCTTGATACTTCATTTTACAGAAGCGAAAATAGGTTTGGACTTGATGGACGTTGGGACTTCTTTATCGGCTTATGGTATGAAGCTACTCTGTCTGCTTTCGATGAGGATGAGTTTTATGCTAAGTCTCTTACAACAGGGTTGGATTACACACTAGGCTTAGGAAATGGTTTACATGTACTTACAGAGCATTTGTATAAATCGTACTCTGAAGAAGATATTACAAGCTCTGATGATGAGATAAACTTCACCGCAGCATCTGTGGATTATCCAATAGATTTGAACAATAATATTCAGTCTTTTTTTGTATATGATTGGGAAACTGAGAAGGTAAGTAGCTATATTTCCTGGTCCAGAACAACAGATTATTTTACAGTAACTACTTCATACTCACTTATACCTGAAGAGTTTACCAAAAACGCAAAGCATATTTTCCATAACTCACAGATAGTTCAATTCTCGATTGAATGCACATTTTAGGGAGGGAAGAATGAAAGAACTAATCACGATAAATAACCTTGTAAAAAGATACCCGATTGGCAATAGTGAATTTACAGCTCTACATAGTATCAATCTATCTATAGGTACAGGTGAATTTACAGGACTTGTCGGACCAAGTGGTTCAGGTAAGACAACTCTGCTGAACATAATCGGTACACTTGATCAACCTTCTGAGGGAGACGTTAATGTCCTTGGCCTTGACGTTAAGACTTTGACAGCAAAGCAATCAGCTAATCTGCGGAGTGACAAGATTGGTTTTATCTTCCAGAGTTATAATCTGTTGCCTGTGTATTCAGTATATGAAAATGTTGAGTTTCCTCTCCTTCTATTAAAACTCCCGGAACATAAAAGGAAAGAGATGGTCATGAATGCACTTGAATGGGTTGGTTTGACTGATAAGATTAAAAGCAGACCTGACCAGTTATCAGGTGGTCAGTGCCAACGAGTTGCGATAGCTCGTGCGATTGTTAAGAAACCTGAACTTGTTGTTGCAGATGAACCAACTGCTAACCTTGATGCTGAGAACTCACATCATATTTTGAGAACAATGCTAAAATTGAATAGGGAGCTAAGCACTACATTTATATTCTCGACTCACGACCAAAAAGTTATTGAGTATCTGAAGAGGAAGATATCACTAATCGATGGTAGAATAGCCGGAGAAGAGTTAAAGGAAGTGTAAAATGCTTATCTGGAAACTTGCATTTAAGAACATTTTAGGACAAGGTTTCAGAAGTTGGTTAAACTTCTTTATACTGTCCACAGTTTTTGTAGGTATAATTGGTCTGCATGGCTTCTATATTGGATGGGAAAGACAATCCAGAAGAGATATGAAAGACTATGAAATAGGTAACGGGCAATACTGGGTTGATACTTATGACCAGTTCGACCCATTTACTTTTGATAAAAGTCATAGAAAAATACCCAATGATATAGATGCAATGATTCATAAGAATCAAGCTGTACCGATATTGATTTCAACAGCAGTGTTATATCCTGAAGGTAGATTCCAAAATACTGTCATTAAAGGTATCCCTTCGAATCAAAGCTTGTTAAAGCTTCCTTCGGATAAACTTGCAAATGAGAGTGAACACTACATCCCGATAATTATGGGTCAGACCTCTGCTAAATCGTTAAAGATGAAAGAGGGGGATATTGTTACTATTAGATGGCGGGATGTAAATGGAGCTTTTGATGCTAATGATGCAAAACTAGTGCACATTTTTAACTCAGGAGTGCCCACAGTAGATGGTGGTTGCATATGGCTTGATATTGAGCAGATGAGCTTTATGTTTGGGGTTGAAGAGGAAGCAACGATAATTACAATGGCAGATGAAAACTATAAAATAGAACATAATGGTTGGATTAAACGTGATTTGTCATACCTGTTTGCTGATTTCGATGCAATCATGGAATCGGAGACAGTTGGTGCTATTATTATGTATTTAGTTTTTATTGTTCTTGCTATGGTAGCAATCTTCGATACCCAGATGTTGGCAATCTTTAAACGAACCAAAGAGATTGGTACATTGATGGCTCTTGGTATGCAGAAGATGAAAATTATCACACTATTCATAACTGAGGGTATAATTTATGCTTTTGGAGCTGTGTTTGTAGGGCTGATTTATGGGATTCCACTACTCATACTTTTCGCAAAATCCGGTTGGAAGCTTGATGGTTACGAGGAAGCCGGTATGGTTGGGATGAATGGAACCCTATACCCGGTTTACCCTTGGTGGTTATACTTGATAACAGCTTTAATCATTATAACTGTCACAGCTTTGGTTAGCTGGATCCCAAGTAGAAAGATAAGCCGTCTAAAACCTACTGAAGCACTGCGGAATAAGGTGTAGGAGGGATTATGTTTAAATTTCTATTGAAAGGTATTTTAAGAGACAGATCAAGGACAGTATTCCCCCTTATTACAATTGCTGTAGGAGTCTCATTGATAGTATTTATGTGGTGTTGGGCAGTTGGAGTTTTATCACAAGTGATAGCAAAGACTGCAGACTTAGATTTAGGGCATCTTAAGATAGTTACGAATGCCTATGAAGAGATGATTAAGCAGAAGCCTTATGACCTTTGCCTAACAGAAACTGATCAGTTGTTTGTAAAACTTGATAAGGAGTTCCCTGAGATTAGCTATGCTCCAAGAACCTACTTTGGTGGCTTAATTGACCTACCTGATTCAACAGGTAATACAATCTCACAATCTGATTTCATGGGCATTGCACTTAACCTAATACATGATAGAAAAGAGCATGAACGCTTCAATCTGAACTCAAGCCTGATTAAAGGTAGACTACCTGAAAACAGTGAAGAGATTCTTGTATCAGATAACCTATTCGAGAAGTTCAATATTGAACTTGGTAGAGAAGTATCTTTGATTACCTCGACTATGTATGGTTCTATGAGTATTAGAAACTATAACATTGTTGGTACTGTTAAGTTTGGAGTACAGGCACTTGACCGTGGTGCTGTTATGATAGACAACAGTGCAATATCTGGTTTGTTGGATATGGAAAATGCCACAGGAGAAGTATTCTGTTTCTTAAAGGATGGCGACTATGATACTGACACAGTAAACAAGATAAAAGATAGATTCAACCAAAGTTACAATGATAAGAGTGATGAGTTCTCTCCCTATATGAGAATTCTTGAAGACGATGAAACACTAGGATTTATGATTGGTATGACAAAGCAATCTGTTGGCATTATGACATTCGGGCTTATGCTTATGGTTGCCATCGTACTATGGAACTCAGGCCTACTAAATGGTATCAGACGGTATGGGGAGATAGGTGTACGCTTAGCAATTGGAGAGTCCAAAAAACATGTATACCTATCGATGATTTATGAAGCTATAATCTTAGGTGTAGTTGGTTCAATACTTGGTACGGCAATAGGATTAGCGATTTCCTACTACTTGCAATACCACCCTATTGATATCTCTCATTACATGAAGAATTCATCTATTATGATGACTAATGAGTTTGGTGCAAAGGTAGATTTCATGAGCTATGTGATTGGATTCATACCCGGTATAATTGCTTCAACATTAGGTGCAGTTTTAGCCGGGAGAGCAATATATAAAAGACAAACTTCTCAACTGTTTAAGGAGATGGAATAGAGATGATTAAGAAGATAATTATAGCAATTTTGATATCACTAACCTGTATGATTGTTAGTGCAGAAGAGCCAATAGATGCAAATTCTATTGTTCGCAAAATTGACAGTAATATGTATGCAAAATCAAGTGTAACAAAGTCAACAATGGTAGTCTATACACGTAGAGGACAGAGAACAATGACTACTCAGAGTTATGCAGAAGGAGATCAAAACTCATTTTCTGAATACTTATCTCCTCCACGTGATGCAGGCACAAAGATGCTTAAACTTGGCAATAAACTTTGGATTTACGAGCCATCTTCTGACCGAACAATCCAGTTATCAGGTAATATGCTTAGACAGTCGGTAATGGGCTCAGACCTTTCATACGAAGATTTTATGGAGGAATCAAAGTTATCTGACTTATACGATGCTAAGATTACGGGTGAAGAGATTATAAATGGTCATGATTGTTGGATTATAAATCTTAAGACAAAAGTGAAGAAAATCTCTTATCCAACGAGAATGCTTTGGGTTGATAAAGAGGTCTATTTACCTATGAAAGAGGAAAGATACGCTAAGAGCGGAAAGCTGCTTAAGACAGCTGTTATCAATGAGGTCATGGAAGTGAAGGGTCGCTATTATCCAAAAAGTATCACATTCAAGGATGTTCTCAAAAAGGGAAAAGGTACAGAGTGGATTATTGATGAGATAGATTTTGATGTAGAGATTCCAAAGAATAAGCTTAGTAAAGCTTCTCTACGTAAATAGATATTTCTCGAATATGGAGTCTATTCATACACTTTAGATATTTAACTGACTAATAATACAAGACAATCTTCAGGTCTAATCGAGTAACTGACAAGTACAAAAGTGTGATTTAACCACGGCTGAGCCACGGGTAATCCACGGGTTAACCACGCGAGTCGTGGTTAACCCGTGGATTACCCGTGGTCAACCCGTGGTCGGGTATGCCATTGATCAGCAGCCACATACATAATGAAAAAATGGAAGGTAAAAAGAGGTAACTACTTATAACCATTTTGGATACACTTGAAACATGTTATAGGTACATTCAAGCTTGCTTTTATACAATAAAGATTGACTTTATACAAGGTTTTGTTTTATTCAATGTAAAAAAACGCAGGGGCGACATTGGATAAAGTAAGAGAATTAATAAAGAAATGTATAGTTGGTACTGAATTTGATGGTAAGACATATCTTGTAGGGGGGTATGTTCGCGACATTATAATGGGTAAACAGCACCAATCACAAGATATGGATATAGTTGTATCTATACCTAACGGTGGTATTCTTTTATCACAATACCTATATGAACAAGGTATTAGTTCAGAACCAATCGTTTTTGAAAACTTCGGCACTTCAATGATTAGGATAGATGGTTATAACGTTGAATTCGTAATGACCAGGAAAGAGTCTTATCGAGATAAATCAAGGAAGCCTGATGTAGAATCAGGAACAATTGAAGATGACATTTACAGAAGAGATTTCACAATAAATTCCCTGTTACAGGAAGTTGTAAGTGGAGAGATTCTTGATATTAGTGAATTGGGCATCAGTGATATTAATAATGGGATTATTCGTTCAACTTCAGACCCTGATATAATTTTTGTTGAAGACCCATTAAGAATTCTTCGTGCCATAAGATTTGCAGCCAGATTTAACTATTCGATTGAAGAGAACACATTATCAGGTTTGATGAAACATGTAAACAAACTTGAATATATCTCTAAAGAACGAATAAAAGATGAATTAACCAAGATTATGGTTGGAAATAATGTAGGGTATGGATTGAATCTCATGTTGGATACAGGTGTTATGGAGTATGTTCTACCTCAACTCAAGGGATTAAAGAATCTTGAACAGAATAAATATCATTTTGCTGATGTTTGGAATCATACTATTGCAGTAGTTGAAAACTCTCCCGCTGACCTTGAAGTAAGAATAGCAGCTTTATTGCACGATGTTGGGAAGCAGTGCTGTAGAACAGTGGATGAGAAGGGTGTACATTTCTATAAACATGAGAGTTACAGTGCCAAATTGGCATATGAAATGTTATCGGATTTGAGATATTCAAAGCAGTTCATTTTACATGTATCTGCACTTGTTAAAAATCATATGCGATTTAAAAATAGTGGTAATTGTGCGGAAAACTTGACAGATAAGAGACTTAGGAAAATCTTTTACGAAATCGGGGAATTGATTGACAAGTTGATTCAATTAGTTCATGCTGACAATATATCACATGCACCTGAATTTAATATGCCTAATCAGGCAGAGTGTTTATGGAAGCGGATAAACAAGATTAAAGAGGAGTATAACAAAACACCATTTCCTCTCACAGGGCATGATATAATGGATGCATTTCGAATCCAGGAAGGTGAAATAATTGGAGTGTATCTAAAGAAAGCTCGAGAACTCTGGCTTGAACATCCAGAAATGGATAAAGATAAAATTCTAGAGGAACTTAATAAGCAAAGTTGATTTGCATAGGAAGGAAATATGGGGATGAATAGAAGTTTCAATAATGAAGCGTTACAGGCATTATATGATAGTGCAAAAACTCAACTATTAAGTGAAACAGAAGTTGCATGCGAAACTGTTTTAGAAGCTCTTAAAAAAGCAGATAATAATGACTATTGGTTTTTTGTTCATGATTTCTGTGATGAGTTAATTGCCTACACTAAATATGAGATTGTCCTTAAATTTATTAACCTCATTCTCAACGATAAAGATGAACCTGATAAACAAAGTGGACATCTTGCTATGCTTTATAGAAAAATAGCTGTTATTGAATATCAGCGTTCTAACTATGAAGAATCCTTTAGTAATCTCTATATAGCCCAAGACAAGTGTCCAGATTCAGAGAAATATGTTAATCTGCTTATTAAGAATGACTTTGGTATTATATACTTTCATTTGCAAGACTTTAAACATGCTGAAGAACAGTTTAAAATATGTTTCCAAGAGGGCAAAAAGCTATTAAACACTAATGAAAGTGATTATGAGCAAAAAGCATTGTTTATAAACAACATTTTAATAAACTTGGGATCAATATATAACAGAACATGCAATTATCTAAAAGCTAAAGAGCTCTACATTGAAGGTTTAGAATCTTTCAAGAAGCTAAACGATTATAACGGCATCTCCAATATATACAATAATTTAGGTATTATTGAAGCATCATTGAACAATTATAATCAAGGTAAAGAGTATTTCGAGAAGTCTATTGAACTTAAAGCTGAAACCAATGATATTCGCTCACTTGCACGAAGCTATGTTAATCTTGGAGAATGTAATCTTCTGCTTGAATCTTATGATGAAGCGGTTGAAGCTACTGAATATGGGTTAAAACTTGCAAAAGAAGCATCATATACACAGCTAGTTTTTAGTGCGCTTGAGATTATAACAAGAGCTTATGAGCAAGCAAAAGACTTTGAGAAGGCCTACTATTTTCTTAAAGAACAGAAGTTAGCTCATGATGAATATAATAAGAAACTCCATAAGCAAAAACTAGCCGAACTGCAAATAAAGCATAAAACGAAAGAGCATCAGATGGATAAAGAGCTTTACAAGTTAAAAAATGAAGAGTTAGCCAAAGCTATAGTTGTAAGGGATAAGCTTTATTCAGTGATTGCTCATGACCTAAGAGGACCGATTAATAATATCTATGCAGTTCTTGAGATGCTTCAAATGAACCTTGAGTTATCTAGTGAAGAGTTAGAAATCATAGTTAATGAACTTCATAGTGATACTAAATCAACTGTTTTCTTATTAGATAACTTGCTCCAATGGGGTAAGAATAGTCTTAAGAATGAAGCACTAAAACCTGATAATTTCAACTTGTTACCTATTCTTGATGATGTTGTTAACCTAAACAGATCCTTTATTGACAAAAAGAATATAGTTTTGATTAATCATGTCAATGATGATATAGAGGTGTATGGAGATAAAAATGTTCCATCAATTGTGCTAAGAAACATATTAAGAAATGCTGCAAAATTTACTCCTGATAACGGAAGGATTACCCTTTCAGCACAAGTAGATGAAGATTTCGCAAAAATAACAATAAAAGACACTGGTGTTGGTATGTCTGAAGAGGTTATGGAAAAGCTCTTTTTACTGGAACAGGACAAATCAACATTTGGTACTAACTCGGAGAAAGGTGCCGGATTAGGACTTTATTTGAGTCATGATTACTTAATCAGATCCGGTGGAAAGATTGAGGTTGAAAGTGAGGTAAATAAAGGTTCTACTTTTACTATTTATTTCCCTTGCAACAAAGAAGTCTTTTTGAAAGCAATAGAGCAAAGTAACTAATACTGCTGACAACTATAATAGTCGCTCCAATAGGCAAATTAAGCAAGTATCCAACGATTATCCCAATCAAACAGTAGATAAGACTCAAACTCACTGACAATGCCATTACTATACTCATTTTTTTAGCTAATAGCAATGCGGTTGCTGATGGAAGTGTCATCAAAGCAATTACAAGAATCATACCTGTTATTTTTATCAATGTAACTACAGCAATTGAGACTAATAAGAGTAGTAGTGTAAAGAACCCATTTTTACCAATCCTTCGGACTGATACGAACTCTTCATCAAAGGTTAGAGCAATGAACTGCCTATAAAAAATGAAAATGATTGTAAA
Source organism: Cloacimonadales bacterium (SeqCode) (assembly GCA_963677495.2). GTDB lineage: Bacteria > Cloacimonadota > Cloacimonadia > Cloacimonadales > JAFGVF01 > Zophobacter. The sequence goes on along the minus strand of CAXXOU010000001.1, from coordinate 826,161 downwards.
GACTGTTAGGCTTAGAAATAATCCGATAACAATCTCAGAATCATTAACTAAGAGGATATTACCGAAGAGATATGTCATCAGATTGGCTTTATAACCTGGCGTAAGGGCAATAAATATCAACCCTAACGCCATACCAAGTGACCACAAAACACTGATAATAATATCTTCATGCTGGGATCCTTTCAGTTTTGTATAGCTGATTATCAAAGCAGATACAACTGAAGCAGCTGATGCTCCAAGCACAGGTGAAAGTCCAAGAAACACTGCTATACCAATTCCTCCCAGCGCAGAATGAGCGATTCCTCCACAAATAGATGAGATGCGCTTCACAACTATTAAAGGTCCAAGTAATCCCAATATTATGCTTGAGAAAATACTTGCTAGCAATGCATTTATTAAGAACTGATAGTGTGTTAAATCATATAATAGTTGTTGCATATCTCCCTACAATTGGCAGTGATGGATGATCTCTGTTTGATTCAATTCGGACTCATGAGAATCACTTGTTACATCCGAAGTATTGTGCATCACGAGCTTACGGTTTAAGCATATAATTTTGTTTGCATATTTACTTACAAAACTCACGTTATGTGAGATTACAAGGATAGTTTTATCGCTATTCAACTCATGTAGTAGCTCAAAAATATCCTGTTCCATTGCAATATCGACACTTGCGGTCGGTTCGTCAAGAATCAGGATGTCCGGGTCAGTCATCATTGCTCTGGCAATTAGCATACGTTGCATCTGTCCACCGGAAAGCTCATTTACCTGGTTATTCTTTAAATCTGCTATTTTCATCTGTTTAAGCAAACTATTTGCTTTCTGCTTCTCCAATTTACTATAGAATGGAAGAATCGAATTGGCTTTAACAGCACCACTTAAAACAACATCAAATACAGATATGGGGTACTGCTTATTGTGTGATGAGAACTGGGGTACATACCCGATTCTCTGACACATTATCTGAGGATTACCACCTAGAACAGTAACCTCTCCCGATTGAGCTTGAAGCTCCCCTAGAATGAGCTTCACGAGAGTGGTTTTCCCGCCCCCGTTGGGACCAACTATGGCAACAAAATCATTAGGTTCCAGCTCAAAACTCACTTCCTCTAATACAGAAAGTGAGTTATAACTGAAATTTACTTTTGAAAGCTTTACTGCAGCTTCTTTATTCACTAGTTTTCCCTGAAATGATGCTACTCACCTGCTTCAGATTCTCTATATAGTTCACTGCAAGTGGATCTATAGAAACAACTTTAGCACCAATCTCCTGAGCAATCTTCTTTGCTTGAGAAGAGTCTATCTGACTGTTAATGAAGATGATCTTAATCTTATTCTCTCTGGCAAAATCAATAGTATCAGCTGTCTCTTTTGCAGTTGGATTTCTGTTGTCTATCTCAATAGGAATCTGTCTGAATCCATATCTGTCAGCTAAATATCCCCATGCAGGATGGAACACAAGTAAGTTTTTGTCTTCAACATTACCTAAAACATTTGATAATTCAATATCCAAAGATTCCAGGTCTTTAGCTAGCTTTTCATAATTCTGCTCAAAAACAACTTTATGCTCAGGGAACTGCTTTGACAGTGAGAGAAACATAGTCTTACTCATCTTTTTTGCATATAAAGGATCAAGCCATACATGCGGATCTCTAGCTCCGTGCTGATGCTCATGGCCATGGTGGTGCTTGTGTCCCTGATGCATATGTTTATGCTCCTCTTCAGTTAGAGAAGCAGGTTTATCCACAGGTCTTTTTCTAATGCCAACAGATAAGTCTTCAATGAATAGGTTTGGATAATTCTCTTGAATCTTAGGAATCCAAGCTCGTTCAAAAGGTACTCCAATTGCATAGAAAAGCTTGCTTGTACCAAGTTTACTCATCTGTCTTGGAGTTGGCTCATAGGTAGCAGGACTACTTCCGGGTGCAACCATGACTTCAACATCAAGAATGTCTCCAACTATGCGTTCAGCGAAAAACTTCTGTGGTAGAATACTAACAAATATGCTCTCTTTGGATGGAGTTATATCTCCACAGGCTGTTAAGAGAATTAAAACTGATAATAAAACTATGATTCTTTTCATAAAACAATCCTTCATATCTTATTTCCTAGAAAATATACAAGAAAAGTGGCACTAATGCAAGTCCTAAAAATAGGGCTATCGATACCATAGTCGCGGCAAACTCCTTGTCAAGGCTCTCGAGGTTAGCAAACACTATCGTGTTGAACCCTATCGGTGCTCCACAGCTTATTATAACTATTTGTCTGGCAATCCCCTGAATATTCAGTAGACTGACTGCGGTAAACCCAAAAGCCAATCCGAGTCCCATTCTGATAAGTACAGCTATTAATGCCTTGGGTATCCTTGCTAAATGGGGATGAAAATAGATACCTAATGACAACATAATTAGCGGAGTAGTTGGTGAACCAATCAACAACAGATACTTCTGTATGAAATCAGGGATTACAACACCTATGAAACTAAGCCCAAATCCGATTATCAATCCCCAAAGCGGAGGGAGCTTTAAAAGCTTAGTCCAATCTGTTTTTCCGTTGCCGACTTTCCCAAACTTAACAGCATGCATGTATATAAAGGTGTATATCATGAAAGTGTTACCAAGGTCAAAAAGATTAGCAAGAACAACACCTTCATTGCCCATCACAGCTTGAAAGAAAGGTAAACAGAATCCGGTGTTCATAATCATTGAACCACATAAGAAACTACCTAAAGCAGGAGTTGATAGTTTGAGTTGTCTGCCAATGATATGAGCAATAACCGCAGTTAGTAAAACAACACTTACCGCTATTAAAGGTAGAAAGATATACTCTTTCTTAAAAACAATGTCTTGAGCAGTCCCAACAATCAAAGCGGGAAGTGTGATATTTAAAACTAACTTAAGTAGGAAATCACCATCTTTGATTTTGAACAATCCAATCATTCTTGTGAACCAACCGGTTAAGAAGATTAGGATTATTGGCAAAACTTTGACGATAAATGAGCTCATAAACACCTTTCTATTTTCATTACCAAACTAATCACAGCTAAAGACATTTTTGGCAAGTGAAATTATTCTCTACCTGCAATGCCCTTTAGTCCTTCTGAATAGTACAACAAAAAAACTTGAAATGAGCCTTCCTCTACCCTTCCAGTCCCGTGCTTATGACAAGTTTTCCATAAATATTCAAGTTATCCACACGATGTGAATAACTTTAGCCTTTCCACGAGAGGGTCACGAGAGGGTCACCTGTGGGAGACCTTTGAAACACCTTTCCATGTCAGGGGACTGGAAGGGAAGAAGCAGGGCAATTTTGGGAGAAAATCATGAAAATTGGAGTTAAAAACGAGAAAAAAGGGGAAAAAATAGATTAAGCTTAGGGATTTACGCATGATATAATAATGAATGCTTGACTTTATTATATATTAATAGATGGTATGTAATAAGTGAGGAATGGAGAAGAATTTTGGCAATAAAACCGGAAGAAGTATTTACAGTAAGTGAAATAAACAGTCATGTTAAGCATATAATTGAGGGTAATCTTTCATCATTATTCGTAGAGGGTGAAATAGCGAACTACACTCATCATAGGTCAGGTCACATCTATTTTAGTATTAAAGATGTTAGCAGCACTTTACGGTGTGTGTTCTTTAGAAATGCAAATAGATATCTTGATTTCAAGCCCAAGAATGGTGATAAGGTCATAATTGCAGGTAAACTGACAGTTTATGAACCTAGCGGTCAATATCAGCTAAATGTGACCAAGATGTACTCATCCGGAAAGGGATTGCTACAACTAGAGTTTGAGAAACTGAAAGCAAAACTTCTTTCTGAAGGGTTGTTTGATGAAGAACATAAGAAACCAATTCCTAAGTTTCCACATCGTGTCGGAGTTGTAACCTCACCAACCGGTGCTGCATTTCAGGACATATGCAATGTGCTGAAGCGAAGGTTACCTGTTGAAGTTGTATTGTATCCTGCGCTAACACAAGGAGAGACTGCTCCTGAAACACTTGTGAAAGGTGTGAGATTTTTCAATAACTTCCCAACTGTAGAGCTCATAATTCTTGGTCGCGGAGGAGGTTCTCAGGAAGACCTGTTCTGTTTTAATGATGAAAGGCTTGCAAGAGAAATATTCAATTCAAAGATACCGATTATTACAGGTATCGGGCATGAAATTGACTTTACAATTGCAGACTTTGTCTCCGACTTAAGAGCTCCAACTCCTTCTGCTGCTGCAGAACTTGCAGTGCCAGATTCACAAGAACTAATAAGGGCCTTGAATGATAAGCAATCACGAATAGACACTGTAATGAAACGTGAGTTGATGAAGCTTAGAATCAAGGTTAGCGAACTGGGTAGGAAGGTGGAAACACATAACCCGATTAGTAATCTTCAAACTAAACAGCAAAGACTGGATGAAGCTGTTTTACGTCTGACATACTTCTCGAGGAGGATTAGACAAAAGAAAGAAGATATTAGGGCTATTGAGAAACATTTTATGTTACTTGGGCAGAAGGTTACTCAGGACAAATTAAAGGACTACAAGTACAAACTTAATGATCTAAAGATACGCTTTAAACATGATGGAGACTCCATTGTGCAGGGTTACCGTCATAAAATTTCAGAAGTTGATACAGTTCTTTCGTCTCTTTCACCTCAGAAAGCTTTTGATAGAGGGTTTGCCATGCTTCACAAAGAGCAGAAAGTGCTTAAGTCTATATCATCAATTGAGATTGGAGAGGCTGTAGAAGTCACATTAAGTGATGGAAGTCTGAGTTGTACTGTTGATAAAAAGAGTGAGACTAAATGATAAAGAGAATATATGTAACTCTGTTAATTCTAATGGCAATACTTAGCCTATCTTCGGAAGAGATTAGAGCTGTGTGGGCAACTTCTTGGGAGATAGATACACCACATAAGATTGATAATCTTGTAAGGGATGTAATTCTCCACAATCAGAATACAATATTAGCAGAAGTCCGTTACCGTGCTGATGCTTTGTACACACCAAACAAAACGGATAATACTTACTATAATCCTGATCCCAAAAGTTATCTCTTGGAGGACAAATCTTTTGATGCTTTGCAGTACCTTCTGGATAGAACTAAGGGACAAGGGATTGAAGTACATGCATGGTTACCTGTATATGTAGCAGCGCCTATAGATATTAGTCGTTTACCAAAGAATCATATATATTTCACAAGGTCTAAATGGTTCACAAATCAGAGAGGAAAGTCTGATAAGGGTTTAGTAAAGGGCGAGGGCTACTTCCTCGATCCGGGAAACCCGTTTGTTCAGGATTATATCAAAGATGGAATAATGGATATTGTTGTTAACTATCCTGAATTGAATGGAATACATCTCGATTATTTTAGATATCCGGGTAAGAAGTATGGATACAATGCTGATGCTATGAAAGAGTGGAAGTACTTTAAAGCAGAAGAGAGAAATGTTAGCTTTAATGAGTGGAAGATACTTCAGCTAAACTTGCTTCTTAAAGAGTTACAGCAAAAGATTAAACATGCAGACAATGAGAAAACTCTTTCAGTAGCTGTTGTCTCTGATTATGATAGAGCTGTTAATGAATATTCCCAAAGATGGATTGAATGGTTGGATAGAGGATATGTTGATTATGTTTACCCCATGGTTTATTCAACAAGCACAATCAAGGTGTCATCTTTCTTGGGAAAAGCAGAGAACCTTAAGCATAAAGATAAAATCGTTGTAGGGCTCAGAGCTTTTAATGGGCACAAGAAGAGAGACTTCCCGTTAGTTAAAATTGAGCAGAATATATTTGAAGTTAGAGATAATGAGTATGCCGGCATATCACTTTTCTCTTACGGAGATCTACTTAAGAAATACTTTGGCAGATTGAAGAAAAGCTGCTATAACGATGGTGATAGAGAAGTAGTATTTGAACCAATAGTCGTCAATAAGGAAGCTTCTACACCAACACCAGAACCGATAAAAGAAGAAGTTTTGGTTGATAAGAAAAATGAGGTTATGCCTGAAGTAGAAAAAGTTGAGAAACGTAAACCTGAACCTAAGCTTGAGGTTGTGAAGGTCGAAGAGGTAAAGCCCGAGCCTAAACCGGTAGTGGTGGAGAAACAGGTTGTCGAAAAGAAAGAGATTCCTCAACCGAAAGTAAAGAAGGTTGAGGAACCTGAAAGACTCAATGGGAAAGATTTCAACATTGTAGTTAAACCAATGAATGATAAATACTCAATCGTTGTTACAACAGATGTTAGCTGTCACATCGAATGGAAGATAAAAGCAACAAACGGTTATACACTCTACTCAAAGTATAGATGGTATCCAAAAGGCAAGACCATAGAGCGTTGGGATGGTCAGATGGATAACTCTGAATACATATCAGCAGGAGATTATACCTTAAACGCCTTTTCCGAGATACATCGAAAGAGCATTATTAGGAAACTACAAATTTCTAACTAAAGAATGGAGCAATAACTCTATCTAATACTCCGTGTAGCTTTGAAATAGCGATTCCGTAATTGGTAATCTTAACTCCCCTTCTTTCGCATTCAAGAATCCTGCGTTTGACTTCCATTCTATTTGTCATACAAGCACCACAATGCATAACCAATGCGAAGTCTTCCAAGTCTTCCGGAAAGTCGTGTCCTGCTGCTACTTCAAACTTAATATCTTTACCGGTATATTGTCTAATCCAACGAGGAATCTTTACTCTGCCTATATCGTCAGGTTGTACGTGATGAGAACATGATTCAGCAATAAGGACTCTATCTCCATCTTGTAGTTCATCAATCATCTTTGCACCATCGATCAAAGTCTCAAAATTGCCTTTATAGCGAGCAAAGAGGGTCGAGAATGTGGTTAATTTGATATCAGGGTCCAGATCTCCAACTACTTTGAGAACTACCTGAGAATCGGTAATAACGAGGTCAGGTTCACGTTTTAGTTCAGTGATTGAATGTTCAAGTTCACGTTCTTTAACAATAATTCCTATTGCATCACTATCTAAAACTTCTCTTAAGACCTGTACTTGTGGCAGAATGAGTCTGCCTTTCGGTGCTGCGAGATCGATGGGAACCACTAATAACACAGTTTGAGAAGGGCGTATAAGATCACTAACTAAAACCTGCTCTTTTATCATCTCAGATGGTGCTAGCATCATAAGCTTCTCTTTAAGCATTCTGACACCTTTGCCCTCTGAGCTAGATACAGATATGAAATTTATCTTATTCTCTTTACAGTAGTCTTTAGTTTCTTTTGGAAGTTGATTAACATCAGCTTTATTAAAAACAACAATATATGGAATCTTAAGTTTGTTTACGCTTGCAATAAGTTCATTGAGCCCATCATCAACTTCAGTTGATTCAGTTACAATAATAGCAATGTCTGTACGGAAGAGGATTTTACGAGTTCTTTTAACTCTCTCTTCACCTAAGTCACCAACATCATCCACACCTGCAGTATCATAAATAGTTACCGGACCAAGAGGAAGAAGTTCATAAGCTTTGGCTACCGGATCAGTTGTAGTTCCAGGTGTGTCTGACACAATAGATATGTTTTGCCCGGTTAGAGCATTAATGAGTGATGATTTTCCTGCATTACGTTTTCCAATCAGAGTGAGAACTAGACGTTCCCCACGTGGTACTTTTGCCATTTATATTTCCTTTAAAATCCTAATTTATACATTCTTCCCGGTTCGAAAAGTTTGTTAATCTCATCTTTAGACATTAAGCTCTTTTCGACAATCAGGTCTGTTATGTTAACGTCTTTTTCTTTTGACTCAAGAAGCAGTTCTTCGACTTTCTTATACCCAAGTTCCGGAACTAATACTGTTGCCATGATTGATCCCTTCATTAAGTGTTCGTTGCACTTCTCTTCATTTGCTTTTATGCCTGAAATACAGAAGTCAGCAAAGATATTACAAGTATTATTAAGAATCTCTGCAGATTCAAGAATGGTTTGAGTTATTAATGGGAAAAGGTGATTTAGTTCAAGGTTCCCCAAAGCAGAGGCTGTTGTTAAGACTGAATCGTTACCCATAACCTTTAATGAAGCTTGAACCACCATCTCAGGGATCACAGGGTTTATCTTAGTGGGCATAATAGATGATCCTGCTTGTCTTGCAGGTAGAATAATCTCACCTACTCCACCTTGTGGACCAGATGCTAGGATTCTTAAGTCATTAGCAATCTTCATTAGATTAACAGCAAGAGTTTTTAGCATGCCGGAGACTTCAACGAATGGGTCAAGATTCTGTGTAGTTTCTATGGGATTCTCACTACGGGCTATTGTTAATCCTGTTATCTCTTTCAATGCTTCCACTACTTTGAATATATACTCACGTGGAGCACCTAAACCGGTTCCTATAGCAGTTCCACCTAAGTTGATAACCTTGATTCTTTCTCTACACTTGAAAATTCTCCATCGATCTCTGGCAAGAGCTTCAGAGTAGGCACTAAACTCCTGGCCTAATGTCATTGGAACAGCGTCTTGTAACTGAGTTCTACCAAGTTTGACAGTGTGGTGAAATTTCTGCTCTTTCTTTTGCAGTTCCTCCTGAAGTTTACCGGTAGATAACTCTAAATCTTTTAAGAGGTATAACAATGCAATTCTTGTCGCTGTTGGGAATACATCATTAGTGGATTGATGCATATTTATGTCATGCAAAGGTTGTATAGAGCTAGAATTACCTAATTCCTCATTTATATATTTTATGGCCAGGTTTGCAATAACTTCATTCATATTCATGTTTGATGAAGTCCCTGCACCGCCTTGTAAGGCATCTAGTTGAAATTGGTCTGCATGATCTCCATCAATAATTTCAAGGATAGCACTTGTGATAGCTTCAAACTTGTCGTCATCTATATATCCAAGTCTATAATTGGTTCTTAAAGCAGCCAGTTTAACTTCAGCCAAAGCTTTATAGAAAATTTTAGGGAATCTGAGACTTGAGACATTAAAGTTCTCAATAGCTCTTTGTGTTTGAACTCCCCAATACTTATCGTCGTCTATATATACTTCACCTAAAGCATCATTTTCTTTACGCATATTTTTATTACCTTTAGTATTGTTGATTACAGTTTATTTAGGATTCCTACTCTTACAATGTTTTTTTACTAGGGATTAGTCATGACTTTCTTAATCTGGAAGAAAATCTTCTCTTCAGTATCAGAGATAAGAGTTTGATTACTTGTTGTATAATCATAGAAACCGAAGTTTGAATAAGGGTTTTCACTAGAATATATAAGATAGTATTCTGCATTCGTGTCATTGTCCCAGTTCAACTCAGTGGATGTGATTATTGGGTTGGAAACAGAATCAAGTTGATTGTCTGTAACAATAATGCAATCCTCAACAATCAAAGTGTCACTCCATGAGGATTTCTCAAGCCTAAGAACAACATCATATCTACCTGGAGAATTAAATTCAAAGCTTGGATTATCACCATTAGCATCCCAAGCACCATCATTATCAAAATCCCATTGTATAAGAGTTGGAGATCCTTCTGATTCATTAGTAAAGGAAACATCTATTGGTGCGTCTCCTCTAGTGAACAAAGCAGAAAAAGATATTGGATGGTCATAATAAACTGCACCCATATCAGGGATCGTGTCATCCGGGTCACTATCATCACCCTCATCTCCGGTATCTATGCATGGAGAGTTAGCATCAAGAGAATAGTCATTACTGTCCGGATCATTAAACATGGGATCCATATCAATGTTACCTGTACCGGGATATCCACCATCAATATTGGAGTAGTCAATTTGTAATGTAGAACCCGTATCTATGATAGAACCGTTTAAACCTCTAATTATACTGTTAGTAATCTGCAGGTCAGAATCGATAACTGTAAAATCGGCAATATCATTCCCAGAGAAAGTAAGGTTTGAAACTACTGAGTTAACACCTTCAAAATATACTCCATTTTCACCTACAGAACCATTGTTGAATGCTATTATTGTGTTCGAGAGAGTCTGATTTCCATAATAACTATAGAAGCCGTAGTCAGGAGAGTTGATAATCATACAATCTGATATTGAGACAACAGCTGTTGAGTCTACCCATACTCCTGATGAAGCATTTTTAACAATGCAATGAGACAGAGAGTTTCCTGAAGTTGCACAACTTTCATGAAAAGTTATATCTACCCAATCACCTTCAACTGTGGATGTAGGATCATAACTACTAAATATTATGGGGTTTTCTTGAGTTCCAGAAGCGTTTAGGTTTCCATTATCGTAAATGTAAATACCGATGTCTGAGTTTACTCTTACCTCCACACCCGGTTCAATATTGAGACTATTTTTTACGAAGAGGTATTTGTAGACATAATACGGACTATTTGAGATTGTCCATGTATCATTAGTTATCACACTTAACTCAATAATGTTCGAAAGCATAGCAATGTTTTTAGTCAGGACTCCGCTTACTCCTGTTATTCCTGATATATCAACTGAGAAAGGGATTCCTTCCGGTATAGCAGAAGAAAGCGATAAGATTATATCACTACCTGATACCGAGATGTTAGAAACTCCAATTACTGAGCTTGAGTTATCTCGCTCATAAACAGTATATGTCCCTGAATATGCAGTATTGTCAGGAGTAAAATCATCTAAGTGTAGAGTTACCTCTGTAGAGCCTGTTTGTTCAGCACTAAGTGTTGCAACATCTTTATGTAATGTTAATATTGGGTCACCAAAGAGCATCAACTCCAAGTAGGTCTGCCTCATTGTTCCTACTGTACCTACTAAATCAATAATATCCTCTTTAGAATCAGTATTTGCTCTACCTAATTCTACTATCCCTTCATTCATAATAGCATCAAAAAACTCTCTATTACAGAGTTGGTTTGAGCCTTGGTTGAAAAAACTGCTGTAGAATCCATAATGAGTGTTTCCAATGTATGCAAATGCTCCATGAGGGTACTTAGTTAATATTTCACCAATCGCATTTATATAACCAATATTAGCAGTTCCGCAAGCTTGTGTATAGATGAAGCAATAATCTGTATTAGTTAATAATGTATCAACATCACCTTCATACAAACTAAGAACATTGGAGCTTCTACCATGACCAATATGTGAGATAATGTTTACTCCATTGTTAATAAGATTTGTTACATTTGTTTTGTTAAAAGAACCATCATTTGCATATAGTTTTGTAGTGTAAAAATCTGGAATGAAAGTTTCAATTTCATCTTGATGGTCACCACCCCAAGCTCCCCCACCTAAGTATTCTCCAATTAGACCGGTACGCTTGAGATAATCTGCACCAATAATGCTATTCTCATAAGTAATAGTTTTGTTTATCCAGTTCTGAAGGTAAACAACATCATCACTAGAAGCTCTACCAATTGAAAGTTCTGCTAAGTAATCTGCTTCGTCACCAGCTGTTCCGGTAGCTTCAATGTGTAGAGAGCTATCACCTTCTCCAAATCTATTATCAGCATCATTATCCCAGTCTCCATCTAAGTTTGAAAAGTATTGGTCACATATTAAGCTGTTCTGATTCCAGGCGGAATTATAGTATGAAGTAACCTTAACGTAACGAACCGGTACTTCTTGGAAATCTCCTCCCATTAGGACATATTCAAGAGGCGTGGCCGTTCCGGACCATGATGTATAGGCGTCTATAATGAAGTTTCTAACCTTTTCTGCGTTATCTCTACCCGAATAGTTAGCATAAATATCTGAAGTAAGAAAAACTTCAACGTTAACACCCAAATTTGCTTTGTGGTTAATAAATGTAGCCCATTCAGTACTATAATTTGAGGGTGAGATTATTATATACTTATATGGGTTGGATGGAGAAACTAATGATGTTCTATGATTGTTACTGTTTTGATTCTGGTTAAAGTAGGTACTTATCAGCTCTGAATTTTCTAGATTAAGTGCTGAAAGTGAAGCACTCAGTTTATCTGGATTAAGAAGCATCTTACTTTGCTCTGTAGCGATCTCTTGTAAGTATTCAGTTTGAATGCTCAATGCTAGATTTTTATGGGCAATCAAATCTTCATTAATTGGATTATACTGGTATTGATAAATTCGGATAACAGCAATGTCCACACCATTTTTTCTATGTACCCCCATTAACTCATATGGTGAATTTGGATAGTACTCATTCTGAGAATATATATCATTGTCAAACTCATAACTGAATGTTCCATGCGTGAAAGTTGCATTAGGTTGAATAGGAGGTATTTGAAAATCAATTTCTACATAATCATTGGAAGAGGTATAATTAATCTCTTTTATTCGGTGCCCAAAAGGTAAGACAATTTGTTTAGATACAAAGGGAATTGCCGGTTCTCCGATCTTTTCAGGGTACTTAAAATCTTTGTTTATCTCAGAAAGAACATTTGGTTGAAGACTACTAAAATTTATATCAATTCTAATTGATTGAATAGTTATAACTACATGCGTGAGTATATAAATAACAAAATAGATTTTCTTCATGGTGACCATCCTTTATGCTTATAATATATCTTAGAATAAACATATGAGTCAAGAAAAAATGGATAAAAAAGTAAGACCCTCACTTCCAAGGGGGGAAGTGAGGGTTTTAGGAAAGAAAGAACAGCCAGAACGGCTGTTACAAGGAGGGAAGCGGGTATTTTGGGGTAAAATTGCGAGGATTACCCAAAATTTATTTTGAAACTTAAAAAACTTAAATCGAAAAGCATTATGCATATTCCATTTCCGGATATAGGAAAAGCATTACGCCCAAAACGAATTTTACCCTATTTTAGTTTTCCCGATTGGGTGATCGGTGCACAAATAAACACATATAGCACTAAATTGAAGAGATTAAAATCTCATCTATATACGATTCCGTAAAAAACTTGTGTAAACTATTAGGAAATAAAGACTTCTTACATGTTTTTTGCATGTATTACATAGAACAATACCTAAAACAGGTGTTCTAAACCAGTATCAATGTGTGAGTCTACAGACTCTACAGAAGAACAAGTGTGCAACTATCTGAGATAGCTGACGGGAAAAATTCTATTTCGTCGGCTTTAACACGATCGTCTCTGATAATAAGCAATTGGTTATCCTGCTTACTCCCACAACCAGATTCGTTCCAATATTCATTATTGTATCTGTTAACTTCTGTGTTTCTCATTATTCACTTCCTTTAGCTTTAAAAAATCTTGATTTACGAAATCAAATTTAGACTGATATCTAAGTATGTGGTTGAATTATCTATTTAGAATGTAAACAGTTCCGTCTACCTCTACATATTCAATATCTCCTGATCCATCATCTACATCAGCTTTCATAACTATTATTGTATAATCGACACCTTCTAAATCTGTTATACTGATTACAGGTGTAGCTGCTACAACCTTTGTACTTCCACTTGCAGTAGTAAATGTTTGACAAAAAATTCCACTTACTAAGACTACGACCATTAGGAAAGAAAGAACTAACTTTTTCATTTTAAACCTCGCTTTTCGATTAAGTTTCACATAGTAAGACTGAGTTTTTTTAAAACGGGGACGCAAAGTAATGGATAAAATTGATTTTACAACAGTACAAAATGTAGCTTTTCGCATAGCCTACAAGAAGTTGGGAGCAAAAGAAGACGCTGAAGACATAGCTCAAATTGTTTTAATGAAGCTCTATTTAAATATAGAGAAAGTTAAACCTGAAGCTATTAAAACTTGGGTGACAAAGGTTACAAACAACGAAATCGCTGACTTCTGTAAGAACAACAAGATTTCTCTTACAGGACAAGACTTCGATGTTATTCCGGATGAACAATTACCGGAAAGCCATGTTATCGAAGAGAAAAAACATGACCCTATTTTGGATGAAATTATCAATACTCTACCTCCTGAGCAAAAACGTCTGATTAATATATACTTCTCAACTGGTGATAAGATTAGGGCGATTGCAGAGCGAGAAGATATAGGTTATGACAAACTAAAAAAGCTTTTATATCGTGTCAAAAAAGATATTTTCGCTGAATACCATATCCGAACCGGATATCGTACTTCCAAGGATATTGTCGGTGCAAAACTGAATGAAAACATTCAACGCTTTATGAAGAAATTTAAGAAGTGTGTTGAAACTGATTCTTTAGAAAAGATGAGGATTTATTTTGGTAAAAAGATTTCTACAGATGAGATTCCTAAACTTAATATAAAGAAAATTCATGATTATCAAATCAGACTATTAGCAAAAAATCATTATCGATTAACTATGGTATTCTTTGAGCATAATAAAGAAACACCAAGTTTTCTTTTTACAAATGTTGAGATCACTGAGTCAGGTAATATTCGAGTAACTGACTTGCCGAGTGTTCCCGGTAGTGTTACTGCTTGTAAACCGGAAAATATGCCCGATAATCTAGCTGATCTTATTCTGAAACGAGAAAAAGGTAGACCTGTTTTATCTGATGAACAGTTTAGAGATATTGCTGATACTTATGGTGTTCCTGTAGCTCCTACCGCTGCCTCTGAAATAAAGAAAGAATCTGATAATGAAGATAATAAAAAATAGGGATAGCTTTTAGCCATCCCTATACATAACTTTTTTTGATTATTTGTTTACCTGGAATGTTGTATCTCCATTCTCAAAGTAACCAATTATCTGTTTAATTGCAGCCATACCTGCATTGAAATTAGCTTCACCCGTCTGAGCACCCATCTTCTTAGGTGTGAACAGTACTCTATCCGCAAATTTAGCTTCAAGTTCTTCTCTGCATACAGGTGCAATATCGGATAGATATTTGAAGTCATCTCTCTCAGCCATTAACTTCATCAAGTCAGCCTCATGAACAACTTCTTTACGAGCTGTATTTACAAGCACAGCATTTTTAGGCATTGAGCTCAATAAGTCATAATTAATTGATTCTTTTGTCTTAGCATTTGATGGTAAGTGGAGTGAGATATACTGACATTTAGCATAAAGCTCCTCTACTGTTTTGACTGGTGTTACTCCATCTTCTTCCATTTTGCAATCACAAACAAATGGATCATATGCAAACACTTCCATACCGAAACCCTTTGCAATTTGAGCTATTAAACGACCAATATTTCCATAAGCATGGATACCGAGTGTTTTTGCTCTAAGCTCTGTTCCGGCTTTAGGATTAAGCTTGTTGCGAGCCATGAATAACATCATACCAAACGCAAGCTCTGCAACTGCATTGGAGTTCTGACCAGGTGTGTTCATTACAATAATGTTCTTATCATTTGCGGCTTCAAGGTTAACATTATCATAACCGGCTCCACCACGAACAACAATCTTGAGATTTTCTGCTTTTGCTATAACTTCCGGTGTAACCTTATCTGATCTAATGATTAAAGCATCAACATCTTTCACTGCCTCAAGAAATTGAGCATTATCCTCATATTTCTCTAACAGAACTAACTCATAACCTGCATTTTTGCATTCTTTTTCGATTGCAACTACTGCATCTTTTGAAAAAGGTTTAACTGTTGCAACAAGTACTTTTTTAGACATATCGTCCTCCTGTGTTCTTTTAAATATTTCTGTGTATGAATAAAGTAATGTATTCAATAATGTCAAATTTATTTTGCACTTGGGAATTAATGGATATTGTTAACTATCCTTTATAGTTTTCTCGATATTTTGATTATGTAGCATTAGTCAGTTATTTGACTTACATCAGACCATCTTAATATTGTATTTATAACCGTCAATTTCTGCCACCTGCACTGACAGTCACTTCGGAATCAGTACAGGAGAGGCCCAAGAGACTCCCTAGAATCGGACAATTTTCTCTCTTGTATTATGATAGTGCAATGAAAAGTTAATGCGGAATAACTGGAGTTCGAACAGAGATTATACTTGCAGGTCTGCTTGCTGGTGATCGAGAGAGGGAATACAGTTTTGTATTCCCTTTTTAGATAAATACAATAAATCGCTTATTGCTTTGGTAACATTATAGTAAAGGTAGAGCCTTCACCTACAACACTTTTTATGCTAATAGAACCATTATTCTTCTCAATGAAATCATGAGAGAGTATCAATCCTAATCCGGTATTGGAATCTTCTCTGGAGTTAATATTACTAACTTCATTAAGTTGAAAAATAGAAGACAATCTTGATTTAGGGATACCAATACCTGAATCTGAGATAACAATGCATATTTGATCGTTTTGATTATAAGCAGAAACCATAATTGTTCCACCGGATGGAGTGAACTTGATCGCATTATTTAGTATGTTTCTGATCACAGTTTCGATAGTGTGATAGTCAAAGAAACCAATAAGAGTTGGTTCAAGGTTAGTTGTGATCTCAATTGACTTACGTAGAGCTATACTGTAATAAACTTTTAAAATACTTGTAATAAGTTTCTTTATCTCAACTCTTGTTGGATTAATAACAATACCATTTCTTTGACTTCTAGACCAGAGTAGCAGATTCTCTAATAGATTGAAAGTTTCTGCTGCTTCCATATTTAGCTCACGTATGAAATCAGTTTTTTCCTCTTCAGTTAATGATTCTTCATTATTACTGATGAAATCAAGGACAGATTTGATGTTACCAAGAGGGGCTCTAAGGTCATGTGCAATAATAGAGAAGAACTGGTCTTTTGTTTTGTTCGCAAGCTTGAGTTCTGTCTCTGAGTGTCTGAGTTCTCTTTGGATTTTCATCTTATCTGTTACATCAACAGTGTAGATAGTTATGCCCTCTATATTTCCATTAGAACCATAAATGGGGCAGTAGAAGTATTCTAGTATTTCGTGAACATCCTCATAATCATATTCCCTCAAACCTTTATGTATCTCACCTTTGAGTACTTTTTCCAGGATTTGACGATGTATATCTTTATCTTCAGGATCACTATAATTATCAAGGTAATACCTACCCGTTACAATATTGATCTTTCTGTGTCTTTGAAGGGCCTCTTTATAGTTCTTGTTATAAGAAGTGTAACGGAAGTTTCTATCCAGTGATGCAATATAGATTTTGTATGGACTGTTCATAACAGACTGCAATAATGTGTTAAGCTTGGAAATAGAGTCTTCATATTGTTTGGCTTCTGTTATATCCGAGAATACACATATAAAACTATCAGGGTTGTTGAACTCATCATGTAGCATTGAGATGGAAATATCTCCCCATACTTCTTTATTACTCTTTGATATCATTCTATAGATCTTTCTAATATACTTAGTCTCACCTTTGCGAAGTTGCACGAAAATATCATCGAAGAATGCCCTTGATTTCTTATTGGAAAAGACTTTGTGCTTAAGGTTTTTTAAGTCTTGTAGATCGAAACCCAGTAGTTCAATAAGATACCTATTTATAAACAATGCATCCCATTTAACAGAAAATACTGCAATACCTACAGCTGCATGATGGAAAACAGCAGATAGCTGTTCTTCTGATTTATGAAGAGATTTGATCAATTCCTTCTTCTCTGTTAAATCAATGAATGACCCTAGAATTCCTGCAACTTCACCATTATTATCATAGTAGACATTTTTGAAGAACATAACATTAATAACTTTACCATCATTGTTAAGTAGGGATGTCTCATATATTTGAAGTTTCTTGTCTCTTAAAAGTTTCTTATCCATTTCGAAATAGAGCTCTGTTTGAATCATTGATGAGGAAACACCAACTTTCTTTCCAATAAAATCTTCCCTCTTTTTTCCGAAAGTATTAGCAAAAGAATCATTACATTCAAGATATACTTCATCATTATTAATAACAAAGAATGGGATTGGAATTGTATGAATGATAGTGTTCAGGAATGTATTCTTATCTTCTAGAGATGCTTGAAGAGATAAGAGATGTTTATTTTTAACTTCTAGTTCTTGTTTTTGTTTTTTAAGAATTTCAAGCTCCTGCTTTTTAAGGAAGAACTCTGATTGGAAATCATCCATTCGCTTATTTTGTTGTTCTCTGAAGTCACTAAAACTTATATAACATTCCAATGCTTCCTCAAAGTTACCTTTAAGTCGGTGATAATTATAACAGTTTCTATAATGTAGTTTAAGCATGTTAATGTCGGCACACTTAGTAATATTATCTTGATTGTTTTCAATCCAATTTTCAGCTTCCTTTAACATTCCTGTCATCAAAAAACTGTCAGCTAAATTGACCTTCATAAGGCATATCATTAACCTGTCCTGTTTGTTGAGGGTTGAACATAGCACTTTTTCGTAGATGCGTATTGCTTTATCATGCCTGCCAATATTTCTATAGATTTCACAGATATTATTATATATAACCAATTGTCCTTGTCGATTACCAAGGGATTCTTGAATTTCGAGAACTTTTTCAAGTTGTTCTACAGCTTTATAATACTCTCCTCTGCTATTGTAATAAAGAGAAATATTGTTTAAAACATTACTTTGCTCCCTAAGATCTCCAACTTTAGTAAAGTTCTCCAGAGCTTTTTTAAAATATTTATAAGCTTTATCATACTGCTTAATTGAAAAGAAGATAATTCCTCTATACTTATCCGTATATGCCTTAGCCAGTAATTCATCATTAAAACCTTCCATTTGAGAAATTTCCTGAATAAGGTTAAGTGCTTCTGCTGGAGATTTTTGTACCAGCTTTCCAAGTTTTTGGATAGCTTCTTTAAGCTGAGGACTAGATATCGTAAAATAATTTTGCTGCATGTAATCATATCCTAATAAGGGTTAGTATAAAATTTTTGTTATTCACACTTAAAGATGTCAATAGAAAAAATGCTCTTGACAAACTAAAACTTGATTTTATAAAAAAATAAATGTTATTCAGGGGGAATAGTGGCTCATATACCAAGGATTCTTATTGTTGATGACGATAGAATTATTGTAAAAACTCTTAAATTCTATCTCTTAAAAAATGACTATCTAATAGATAGCTGTCATAGCGGTATGGATGCAATTAATCTTGTAGAAAAGAATGATTATGATTTAGTATTACTTGATGTTGTAATGCCAGTAATGAATGGATATGAAACATGTCTAAAAATCCATGATATAAATAAAGACCTGCCGGTTATACTGATTACAGCAAATACAGAGGATGAATCCTTAAAAGAAGGATTTGATGTCGGTGCAATCGATTACTTGAGAAAACCGATAAATAAAGTTGAAATTCAAGCACGTGTCAAAAACATTCTTCGAATAAGGGCAGCAGAAAAAGAGAAAGAATTTATTTATCAAAAGTTACACAAAGAGATACAGTTAGCTGCTCGCATTCAAGAAAACATGCTACCTAAATGGGTATTTTTGGATGAGCAAATAATTTTCTCATCTCACTATGTTCCATCAGGTGATGTAGGTGGTGATTTATTCGATTGGATAAAACTAGATAAAGATCGATACGTTGCCTATGTTGCAGATATTTCCGGACATGGTGTACAAGCTGCTCTTCTAATGACTGCTATTAGAAGTATTATTAAGATGTTTGTTGAAAATATGAAGAAGGATATGCATATTCCTACTCTTTTAAATCAGCTTAATGAGCGTTTATCAGAAGAGCTTTTTGAAACTAATTACATGACTCTTATTCTAGGTATAATAGATGTCAGTACTAAGCAATTTAGATTTCTAAATGCCGGCCATCCACCATTAGTTGAATATAATACTACAACTAAAAAGACATTTATATATGATAAAAGGGGATCAGTCCCAATGGGTTGGGATACAGAAATCAAATATACTGATGAGGATATTGAAACTCTTCAGCTAAGAGAAGATTCTGTTTTTCTTTTATATACAGATGGTCTTAACGAATCAGTTGATGAGGATGGAAACGAGTTTGGAATCGAAGGACTACGTAAGATCATTGAAGAGGAAATAGAGATAGATAGTTGTATAACATTCCCATTCCGCTTGAAAGACTATATGAGTAAAAACAATTTTAACATCCGACAAGATGACTTCACTCTTTTCTGTTTCCAACTTCAAGATAATGTTAACAATGTTGAAGTTGATGGTGTGCTAAAGAAGAAAATACTGTTTAAAGTTAGATCTATGCTTAAAGACGTGGGATCAACTGCAGAAACGTGTGAAAAGAAAGTTTTGGAATGGACTGGTGATTCAAGATTAGCATCTGAAATAGAGCTTGTTATTGATGAGTTCTTAAACAATATTATTATACATGGTTACAATTACAAGCATGATGCAATTATTGTTATTGAGTTCTTATTCAGAAAAGATAAGATTACTATGAAGTTCTGGGATAAAGGTATTGAGTGGGTTCCAGCTAGTATCAACTACTCAAGAGAAAATCCTTATAGTTTTGAAGATGATGTCTTTATGGAAAGTGGAAAAGGTATTCATCTAGTTCTCTCTATGGTTAATTGTTTTAGCCGTATGAGGTTTGAAGATATCAATGAAACTGTTATGGAAATAGATTTATAAAAGGATTTATATATGAAAGTAAGTATCATAATGCGTTCTAAAGATGAGATGCCATTTATTAAATACAGTTTGATGATGCTTACAAAACAGACATTAAGAGATTATGAACTGTTAGTTGTAGATTCTGGCTCAACTGACGGGAGTTGGGAAGTTGCATTAGAAGCACATCCACAGATTTCCTATCAAATTAAACCACAAGACTACATTCCCGGTAAGGTTATGAATGCGGCTGCATCTAAATGCTCTGGTGATATCCTGGTATTTAACAATGCTGATTGCATTCCACAAAATGAACTATGGCTAGAGAACCTTATTAAGCCGTTTGAAGATCCGGAAGTTATTGCTGTTTTTGGGAATCAGATAACTCGTCAGGATGCTTCCCCAATTATTCGAAAAGATTATTTAAGAGCCTTTGGGGATGGTAAAATACATGCTAAATGGCGACATTTCTTCTCAATGGCTACCAGTGCTGTAAGACGCTCTGTTTGGGAAGAGTTCCCATTCTATGAAGAGATTCAATACTCTGAAGATATTGAATGGTCATGGAGAATGAAACAGATGGGAAAGAAGATTGTTTATGCCCCCGATGCAATTGTTGAACATTCTCATAATTACAACTTAAAACAGACGATAAAGCGTTTCAAAGGTGAAGGTAAGGCAGAAGGATATATTTATAATGAGAAACCCGGTAATGTATTTTCTGAGATTCTTATTCCTGCGACTATGGAAAGTATAAGAGATTTTCTTTTCCTTCTTAAGCATGGTGAATTGATGTGGTTGCCCAAAGCACCAATATATAGACTTTTTCAGCGTTATGGTGTTTGGAAAGGTAAAAAGGAATATTTTGAAAGCCAAGCAACTTAATATTTTTGTTTCCGGTCTGGCTTATGATAAAGGTAAATCAGGAATTGCTGATTATACTAATAATGTTGTTAGAGAACTTTCTAAACAGCATAAACTCACAGTTTTAATACACCCTGATGACTTGGATCTATTCTCTGTAAAAAACGAGAATATATCATTTAAGTTTGCTCCAGTTTATGTAAATAGAGCTATTAACTCTATGCTGTGGCATCTTTTCATATTGCCATTTCACTTAGGACATTCCACTTATGATTTCATCTTCCTACCTGCAGGAAACAGAAGACTGTTGAGTATCTATCCAAAGCCAACGATTGTAACTTTTCATGATCTATCTCAATTTCATATAGAGAACAAATACGATAGCTTCAGAATGTTCTATATTAAAAAAGTGATACCATTTTTCTTAAAGAAAGCCCAAAGTGTAATGGCTATTAGTAAAAGTACTATAAAAGACATGATGAGCTATTATGGGATGAAATACGATGATATTATTCTGAACTATAACGGCTACAATCAAAATCGATTCTATGCCGGGCAAGATGCAACATCAGTTAAAGAGAAATACAAACTATCGAAAGAGTATCTACTCTATATTGCAAGGATTGAGCATCCGGGTAAGAACCATGTTAAACTGATAGAAGCTTATGGAATGTTATCGGACGAGATTAAAGCGAAGTATGATCTTGTATTTGCCGGAAGTGACTGGAATGGGGCAGAAGAGGTTCACAAAGTAGCCCGGCAATCTGATTGTAGTTCAAACATCAAGTTCCTGGGGTTTGTACCGGATGATGATTTACCGAGTTTATATTGTGGAGCAACCTTGTATGTCTTCCCATCTCTATATGAGGGTTTTGGTATTCCTTTAGTTGAAGCTATGGCATCAGGAACTCCTGTTGTTTGCTCAAATACTTCATCTTTACCGGAAGTGGGAGGAGAAGCTGTTTTTACATTTAACCCGGAATCTTCAGAAGAGATAATGGAGTCGATTTTCAAGGTGCTCACAAATGATAACTTACGTGCTAAAATGATAGAACGGGGTTTGGAAGAGATTAAAAGGTTCTCATGGGAAAAGCATACAAACAAGATTTTAGAGATATATAAAATAAGAAACAAGAGGTCATAATGGAAAAATATGTAAACTACGCTGTTGATATGATAAAGAAACTGTGTCTTACTCCAAGTCCATCCGGTTTTACTGCAAAGATAACTGCTGATTTAAAACAAGATTTAACTGAACTTGGATTCGAACCTGTTCTGACAAAGAAAGGTGCTTTATTGTGTGATCTTGGGGGAGAGGGCGACCCGATTCTGTTCGCTGCTCACGTAGATACACTTGGCGCTATGGTTAGGAGCATTAAAGGTAATGGTCGTATTCGCTATACAAGCATCGGTGGATATGCTGCTAACAATATTGAAAACGAGAATATCATCGTTCATACGAGAGATGGTAAAGAGTTCCAAGGTACAGCTTATCTAACAAATCCGGCTGCTCATGTTTATCGTGATGTTAACTCATTAACTCGCTCTGAAAAGACAATCGAGATTATTTTGGATGAGGAAGTCAAGAAAGCTGAGGATGTAAAGAAACTAGGTATCAGAGTTGGTGATTTCATCTCATTTGATCCAAGAACAGTAATCACAGAATCAGGTTTCATTAAGAGTCGTCATCTTGATGATAAGGCAAGCTCCGGTATTCTGATGGCATTAGCTAAACTTATTGCAGAAAAAGAATGTCTTCCCAATCGCAAAGTCTATATCCTTTTCACTACTTATGAAGAGGTAGGACATGGTGGCTCTTCAGGCATCCCCACTGATATTAATGAGATGATTTCTGTAGATATGGGTGCAGTCGGTGATGATCTTACAACTGATGAGTTCAAAGTATCAATCTGTGCAAAAGATTCTGGTGGACCTTACGATTACGATATTACAACTAAACTTATCAAGTTAGCAGAAGAGTTAAAACTCGAACATGCTGTGGATATCTATCCATATTATGGTTCAGATGTTGAAGCGACTCTCCGTGCTGGTTATGATATAAAACATGGATTAATCGGACCTGGTGTTTTCGCATCTCATGGTTATGAGAGAACTCATAGACGTGGTGTTGAAAATACTTTAAAACTTATAAACGCATATATTACAAACTAGTTGGAGGATAATATGATTTACAAAATTATGGTTATCAAAATTGATCAAAGAAGTAAGTTTGCTATTGAAGCTCAGAAGATTCTAACCGAATATGGATGCCACATTCAAGTACGTTTAGGTCTCCATGAAGCTACAGCAGAAATCTGCTCTACAGATGGTCTTATCATCCTTGAAGTTCGTGGTGAAAAAGATATTCTTAATGAGATGATGGGCAAACTTAATGCACTTGAAAATGTAACAGCTAAAATGATGGAGATTTAGGATTTCCGGCTAATATTTAAGACCGTTATCCACCGATAACGGTCTTCTTTTATATCTACTTCCATATTCTAAGCTAATGTTAATTACTAGTAGACGGATAATTACCATAAAGATGAACCTTCAGTAAGCACTACCAATTAGTTTATAAATTCACTATTATTCTTTTCCATCTCTGCTAGAAGTCTGTACCAAGTCCTTTATGTCCTGCTTCAAGAACCAGGAATCTCGCTTGTCCCTCCCTTTAGCCTCCCTAGACCCTCCCTATGAAACCCTAAAGTTATCCACATCGTGTGTATAACTTATTAAAGGGTGCAAAGAAGTTCTTGATGCGATTAGATAAAGACTAGGTATTGATTATATATTATTGCAAAGACATTTGCAAAGATATTATTACAAAGATAGTTAACTTTTTGGTTTGTTTTGAGGGAAATACTCGTAATTGTGGAGAGGGGATTAAAACGACTAATGTAAATTGATATATATAGTTAAGAGTTTAGAAAAGTTTATTTTATAGGCGTGTATCTGCTACCGGCAATTCTTTTGATTACTCCCTCCATTTCAAGTTCAAGTAGATTAGCAGATAACTCACCGAAGCTTTGCCCTGAGAGCTCAATCATAGTATCGATATCTAGAGGTTCTTCAGCTTTAAGGATTAACTTGTATATTGGGTTCTTGGCTACTTTTGAGATAGTCTTCGCTGATTTACTTACTTTTACACCTAAGTCAGTCATCAATTCGTCAATATCTATCACAGGTGTAGCACCCATGCTAATAAGTTTATTCGAACCTTTGGCAGTTTCTCGTGTAATATCACCGGGTATTGCATATAAAGCTCTGTTTTGCTCTAAAGCGAACCGGGCTGTGATGAGTGCCCCACTCTTCTCGGGACCTTCTATCATGATAACTGCTTTTGAAATTCCACTGATAAGTCTGTTCCTTTCCGGAAAATGCCACCTTTCCACCTTCTCACCTGGAAGATATTCTGATAGGACTAATCCATTTTCAGCTATACTGTTTGCCATCTCTCTATTACCCGGAGGATAGATTAAATCGATACTACCCGGGAGAATAGCAATTGTTTTACCAGATTTCTTTAAAGCTGCCTGATGTGCTTCCGAATCCACTCCATAGCTTAGCCCACTTACGATTGTTACACCTGCATCAACAAGCTTATCTACTAATGTGTTTGTTACCCTGACTCCGTAATTGCTGACTTTTCTTGTACCTATGATTGCAATACAGTTATCAGCTATTGCAAGGTTACCTTTGTAAAAAAGATACATGGGTGGACAATAGAGTGATTTAAGTATTTCAGGATACTCAGGATCCATAATTGAGCAGAACTTCATCTCGTGTTCTTCAAAGATTTTATCGATGTGCTGATCGAACTCTAAGTCGGTTTTACTCCAGATATTTGAGACTTTATAAGGTACTAATTGGCTCTCTTGAATAGAGGAATGGGGTGTTCCTATGTAGTTTACAGGTTCACCCCATTTATTTAAGATATTGTACTTATCTATCAACTTGATTCCTTTCTGGTTCTTGAAAGCAATCCAGGCTTTAATTCTCTTATGCATCACTCTCTGAGAGCGTAAACAGTTTACGCTTTAAGATGTTGATATTCTTGAAAGCAACTGATGAGATTGCCATAATCTCCTCATGCATCTGCTCAGAGAATATTTCACGAAGCTCAGTAAGTTTCTCTTCTAATTCATCTTCCGGTACTGTGTCAATCTTGCTCATAGCAATGAGATGAGGTTTTCTATCAAGGAACTCATCATAGTTATGCAACTCAGATTTTAGAACCTGATAGTCTTTGAGAGGATCGGGAGAGTTTATATCCAATAAGAAAAGAAGAACTTTAGTTCTTTGAATATGTTGTAAGAACTGGATGCCAAGTCCTTTACCCATATGAGCACCTTCGATGATGCCCGGAATATCAGCCATAACAAAGTTTTCATATTCACTTACAGAAATAACACCAAGGGATGGTTCAAGAGTCGTAAACTGGTAATCGGCAATCTTCGGACGAGCAGCTGAGACAGTACTTAAGAGTGTTGATTTACCTGCATTAGGGAAACCCACAAGACCAACATCGGCCATCAGTTTAAGAACTAATTCAAGGCTTTTCTGTTGGCCAGTTTTACCATCAGTAGCAGTTCTTGGAGTTCTGTGAGTGGCTGTTGCAAAGCGAGTATTTCCTTTACCACCTCTACCACCTTTTGCAATAACCACTTCTTCGATTTCATCAACTATATCAGCAACTTTTATCTTCTCACCATCGACAAATTCCCATATCTCTGTACCGATTGGGACTTCTATGTATTCACTTTTACCACTTCTTCCGGTACGGTTACCTCCACCACCATTCTGACCATTCTCAGCATTTATAGTTTGAATGTGCCTGAAATTTAGTAGTGTATTCATGTTACTATTTCCTTTAAAAACTATGTGACCGCCATAACCACCGTCACCACCGTCTGGACCACCTTTAGGAATAAACTTTTCTCTTCTAAAGCTGATGCAGCCATGACCACCGTTTCCGGCTTTGACTTTCACTCTCGCATGATCAATAAACATTATATATCCTTTGTAATCTTATAAAATTTTGTGTAATATACATAAAATAACACTCTAATGTAAAGTCAATTGTAAATTTTCATTGACGTAATATGTTATGATACAAAGCTCAAGGTAATAACAGTAGGTAATGGGATATTCATGAATTATAGATTAATTATTTTGCTGATAAGTTTGGTCTTACTGTCAGCTTGTGCAACCAATAGGAACCGGATTGAACGGAGTCATGATATGGAACTGAGATTTCCACAGAAGAAGATTCTCACAGATGAGATTAAAGACAATAAACGTCCTAATTCAGAAGAAAAAGGTCATTACCTATTAGTAATTAAACATCTATTCAAACTATATCATTACAAAGATGGAGTACAGGTAGCAGAATACTACGTTGCAACCGGTCTTAACTCAGGTGATAAACAAGCTGTTGGTGATATGCGAACTCCAATTGGTCGTTTCCCTATTGTTGGCATTGAAGATTCATCAAAATGGGAACATGACTTTGGTGATGGGAAAGGCTCAATTAAAGGTGCTTACGGTCCATGGTTTATTCGATTGCTGACCAATTCGGAGACGACTATCAGTAAGCAAAACTGGCGAGGTATTGGTATTCATGGTACGCATCTACCTGAATCAATTGGAACTGAAGCAACTGAAGGCTGTATCAGACTTAAGAACCATGACGTAGTAAAACTTGTTCAAAGTTTACCTGAAGACGGGGCTAATACAATAGTAGAGATTATTGAGTAACTACTTCTTCTTCTTTGCTTTTACTTCTTCAATTATTGTTTTGAACTTACTGAGATACTCAGAGCTTAGCTGAATATTATCCTTCTTAGCCTTACTATCCAAATCAATAATGATTTTTAAACCTTTAGTTGTATCGAATCTGACATTTGATGTCACCTGGGTAATAAACTTACCAATCGCAGCTTGAGGGGGCAAGATCTTCTCATCAAACTCCATAATAAGAGCTTTATCTCTAACTTTTACAGATGCTAAACCTGCACCTGTAGCCATGAATTTTAGCTTATGGAAATCAACTGTCTTCTTTGCTCGTTCAGGTAACTTACCAAATCTGTCCTCAAGCTCTACTTTAAACTCATCAAACTCGTTAGGAACTGTAAACTCACTTAGTCGTTTATACATCTGGATTCTAAGGGTGTCATCTTTGATATAGTCTGTTGGGAAGAAGACATCTTGCTTCACAGAGATCTTCTTAAGTGGTACTACTTCCTCCTCAAAGGCAATGTTTCCCTCTTCTAATTGTTCAACAGCTTGTTGGAGTAATCTGTTGTAGTAGTTAATACCAACTGTGTTAATAAGTCCACTTTGCTTTGTACCAAGCAAGTTTCCTGCACCTCTTATCTCAAGGTCACGCATTGCAACTTGGAATCCGGCACCTAAATAGTCATACTCTGCAATTGCTTCTAAACGTTTGAGAGCTATTGGGGTCATACCCTTTGGAACTAAGAGATACGCATAAGCTCTTCTTGAGCTTCTACCAACTCTACCACGCATCTGATACAACTGGGCAAGACCAAATCTATCAGCTCTATTGATGATAATTGTATTAGCATTAGGAATATCTATACCATTCTCTATGATAGTTGTTGATACGAGCACCTGGAACTTATTTTGTACAAAGTCATTCATCAATGTTTCAAGTTGTCTTTCCGGCATCTGTCCATGCCCAATAGCAAAAGATACGTTTGGTAGAAGCTTTCTTAGTTTTTCAGCTTCTGAGTCAATAGTCTGTACTCTATTATGGACGTAGAAAACCTGTCCACCTCTATCAACTTCACGCTGAATAGCTTCTTTTATAACAGAGTCGTTGTAAGGAGTCACCACCGTTCTCACAGGAAGACGTTCTTTTGGAGAAGTCTGAATGAGAGAGATCTCTTTAAGCTTTGAAAGAGCCATATTCAAGGTTCTTGGGATAGGAGTGGCAGACATGTAGAGGGTATCTATGTTTGCTTTGAAGCTACGGATTTTATCTTTCTGTCTTACTCCAAATCTATGTTCTTCATCTACAATTAAGAGTCCTGCTCGCTTGAACTGAACATCCTTCGAAAGGATTCTGTGTGTTCCAATGATAATATCCACTTCACCGGTTGCCAATCCTGCAAGGTCATCCTTTATCTGTTTAGGTGTTCTAAATCGACTTAACATTGCAATTCGAACCGGATATTGAGCTAATCTTTCTCTGAACACGTTATAATGCTGTTCCGCAAGAAGTGTTGTAGGCACGAGAACACCAACCTGATAACCTGACATCACAACCTTGAAAGCTGCTCTAATCGCAACTTCAGTCTTACCAAATCCAACATCACCACAAAGAAGACGTTCCATTGGGTAAGGTGCTTCTAAATCGCTTTTTATCTCAGCTGTTGCAGTCTTTTGGTCAGGAGTATCCTCATAAATAAAGGCATCCTCCATCTCCTCCTGCCAAACGGTATCTTTTTCAATACTGAGTCCCGGACGCATCTTTCTTTCAGCATAGAGCTTTAGAATGTCTTCTGCAATCTCTTCAATCTGTTTCTTAACTCTTGCCTTTGTGTTCTCCCAACGTTTACTACCAATCTTATTCATCTTAGGAGTCACACCCTCATCAGCAACAAATCTTGTTACCAATCGGAGTTGGTGAGTAGGTACATATATCTTATCACCTGCTTCATATCTTAAGGCTAAACACTCAATTTGATTCCCATCTAAGCTTAATAGTTCAAGACCCTCGAACATACCAATGCCATGGTCAATATGCACAATATAGTCACCCGGTTTAAGGGTTTCATAATCAACTAAGGCTTCCTTACGAGTAAACTTCCTGCCTTTCTTCTTATATCTGTTGAAGATCTCATGGTCAGTATAGATTGATAGTCTGATATCCTCTAAGTTGAATCCTTTATGAAGAACACCTAAAGTAAAAGTAAGCTTGCTACTCAATCTGATGAGCATCTCCTGCATACGTTTACTCTGGCTCTTGTTATCAGACTGAATGTATATATTCCATCCTCTGTCGATGTGGTCATCTAATAGTTGTTCAAACATGGAAAGGTCGTTTAGCATAACCTCAGGTGGTTTGTATGGTACTGCTCTTGATGCAATATCCTCATGGAAGAGCTGTTTGTTTGCATTTAGAAGATAGTGTTCTCTCTTCTTGATCCTAGCAATCAGTTTTTCTCCGGCATACATCTCTTCCGGTTTTGGGAGTAACAAAGTGCTTGTTTTTATCTCTCTTTGATAGTATTCAAGAAGCTCTTCGTTAATATGAAGAATCTCACTCTCAAGATATTGGATTTCATCAAAAAAGAAGATTGTGTTATCCCCAAAATAATCAGGAATAGTTTCAGTATCTTTTAGTAAAATAGAGACATCATTCTCGATTGAATTATAGAAGAAACCTGATTCATTTTGTTGCCAGCGAAGTGATTCTTTATCAATATCATCGATACAAAACTCACGCATCGGCATTAGACTAAGTTTCTTAATTGGGTTACCTTTCGAACGCTGGTTAACAGGATCAAAGTGCCTAATAGATTCAACCTCATCACCGAAAAAATCCAATCTAATCGGATAATCAAATCCGGGAGCAAAGATATCTATTATGCCACCACGGTGAGCAAACTGTCCTAACTTATTGACTTGATATTCTGATTCATAACCCATTTCAACTAATTGAACCAAGAGTGCATCTTGATTTATTTCAACACCCTGCTGAACATGTATTAAATTTCTCTTAAAGTTTATAGCAGGAACAATTCGTCTTAATAGAGAACGTATAGAGATAACAAAAACACCCGGTTCATCTGAAAGAATACGGGTTAGAGCTTCAACTCTTTTAGCACGAATTGAGTAATGAGGAGAGCGGAGTTCGTATGGTAGTACTTCATAATCAGGGATATAACTGCAAAACTTTTCACCTAAAAGTACGTCTAAATCTTCCAAATGTTCCTCAGCTACTTTATCGTCCTGAGTAATCACAAGAATCTTCTTCTTTGTTTGCTGAAAAGCGTGTGCAACTAAAAGCATCTTAAGACTATTATTCGTTTTGAAGTAGCCCATTCCGCTCTTCTTTTTATCTAAATCTGAGCTGTATGCTTGAAAGAATGCTGATCTGTCTAATTTGCCTGCTAATTGATTATATAGTACACTCATTTTGTTACCTCAACGCATGATTTTCCGTGCATTGCATTTGGGCAAGAAAATATTTTTTGACATAAAACCCCCTGTTTCGATTATCTTGTCACGTAGAAAAGGAGAAGATTATGCGGAACAAAGTATTATTGCTACTAACGTTAGCACTTATTAACGTATTAAGCGTTATTGCTGTCCCGGCATCCCCTGAATTAACAACTTGGAAACAGACGGATGGAACCGATTTAAGTATCTATGTGAGAGGTGACGAAAGAATCAATTGGTCAGAGACTATCGATGGCTACAAACTTCTTAATTCAAAAGATGGAAATAAAGTTTATGCAATGCTTAACGATAATGGAGATATGGTTGCGTCTGGAATGGTAGCCGGAAATCCGGAGTTAAGAACTGAGAGAGAACAGGTTTTTCTTGGTCAAGTTGAGAAAGATATCTTCTTTAGTAGAAGACAGATTGAAAGTATGAAAGAAAACATTCCAGTCCCTAGACAAACAAGAGATGGCTTCCCTTCAGTTGGAACAAACAACCTTCTTATGATTCTTGCTAACTTTAGTGACACAAACACTCAATTTGCACAAGCAGACTTTGATGCTTATATGAATTCAGAGAACTACAATGGTATTGGAAGTTTTAGAGATTATTATCATGAAGTATCTCATAATCAGCTGACAGTCAATACAGTCGTAACTGAATGGGTTACTGTTCCTTGGGGACATGATGACTATCAGAATAACTGGGGTTTGTTTACTCGTCATGCTGTTGATGCTGCTGAAGCTGCAGGACTTGATTTCTCACAGTTTGATAATGATAATGATGGCTGGGTAGATGGTATTGCTATCATCCACCAAGGTCCCGGTCAAGAAGCATCAGGTGATCCTACTGATATATGGTCACATAGCTCAAACTTAATCTATTATGGAGAAGAAGTTACTTATGACGGTGTAACTGTTGGTGCGTATACATCCCAACCTGAAATCTATAATGGTAATATTAGTACTATTGGTGTAATGTGTCATGAGTTTGGTCACAACCTCGGTGCACCTGACTTCTACGATACTGATTATGAAACAGGTGGTAGTTATCCCGGTACAGGTCAGTGGGACCTCATGGCCGGTGGTTCATGGAATGGTAGCCCCGGTGGTTCACTTCCTGCTCATCATAACCCGTTAATGAAACAATATTACGGATGGTGTGAGTTCACTGATTTAGACCAATACACTGACATTACAGATATTACAATACAAAACTCTAATGAAGCTCATGATTTCTATATCTTTGAAACAACTACAAATAATGAGTTCTACGTTCTTGAAAATAGACAGCAGATTAGCTTTAATGGTGATGTACCAGGGCATGGTCTGATAATCTATCACTTTGATGAAGACCATGTAATGGATCATGCTCCACAAAATAATTTAAACAACACTGCGCATCAAGGCTTTTATCCTAAAGCTTATAATGGCAATATCAACTCTGCATCATGCCCACTTCCGGGTACTATGCAGATAAACTCTTTCCATGACTGGAGTAATCCAAACAGTTTAAGCTGGGCTGGACAACCTACTAATAAACCTATAACTTATATCAACGAAACAGTTGATGGTGATATTACTTTTAGTTTCCTTGATATGGACATCCCTTATACAACTTGTGAAATGTTAGAACCGGTAACTGGCTCAATATATCTTCAAGGAGAAACTGTTCATATTGTTGCTGATCCTTGGAACAGTCTTGATAACCTTGAGAATGTTGAGTTTTATATCAATGGAACACTTGCTCAAACTCTTACTGAAGGTCCTTGGGAGTTTGATTATGCAACCGGAACACAGACAGGTCAGCTATTAGTTGGTGTAAAAGCTAACGGAACTGACGGCAGCTGGGCTGTTGATGAGTATTATGTAGAAATAGCTAACCCAATAACTATTGTAGCAGAAGACTTTGAAGGCTTTAACCATGGTGATATGATTATCCCAAACTGGATTAGTCTTGATGAAGATGGCGTTAACAACGTTGATTTAGCTGATTTCGATATCCCTTGGGAAGGTACAACAGGTGGTTTCGGCATTGTAGATACACGAACTCTTTTCCCTGATGAAGATATTGTCGCTATGTCAGGTTATCATACACTTGCTGCAATTAGAGCTGATGGTGTAAACAACAATGATTGGTTTATCTCTCCAGAAGTTCATATCGATGGTGGTAGTTACGTACAATTCTACCAAAGGTCATATGGTAACCAACCTATGAAGTTCAGGGTTCTAGTTTCTGAAGGCAGTACAGATCCGGCTGATTTTATAGAAGTATCTGGTGATTCACCTATCGAAGCAGGTGCAGATTGGACTATGCAAAGAGTTATGCTTACAGCTTACACCGGCACCGATATTCGTATTGCAATTAATTGTGTTTCGGATAATGATAGTGAACTTCTCTTAGTTGAAAACTTTGTTATTCTTTCAGCTAATGGTGCTGTACCAAACTCAGATGAGACTCAAGTTCCTATTATGACTACATTGGAACAGAATTACCCTAACCCATTCAATCCTGTTACTTCTATCTCATTCAATTTGAAAGAAGCAGGGGATGTTGATTTATCTGTTTATAACCTTCTTGGTCAGAAAATCACTACTCTGAAATCAGGTTCAATGAATGCCGGTAGACACACAATCATTTGGCATGGTGAAGATAGTGATAACAAACCTGTTCCATCAGGTGTTTACTTCTATAAACTTGCTAAAGGTTCCTACACTAAAACAAGGAAGATGTTACTGCTTAAATAGTTTCATTTTCATTATAAACTTAAAGGCTACCGATACTCTCGGTAGTCTTTTTATATTTATTCGACTATTAAACTTTCAATAAACCTTGCCCATAGTATATACAGTTACAAACTTTATATTGACATACAAAAGATGATGAGTGTTGTTTCTATGGAGGTATGTATGCCAAAATGTCCTAAATGCACAGTTGAGATGATTCCTGTACCTGAAAATCCTGATATACTATACTTATGCCCCAATTGTAATCATGCAGTTGTTAGTGTTTCCACTCTTCTAATGAACGGTAGAGAAAGAGCTTCTCTTTTGGCATTAAGGCAGGATGTTACTGATAATGGGAGTATGGGAACTGCGTGTCCCGGTTGTGGCTTAGCAATGAAATCGAAACGAGTGAGTTCACTGAGTGGAACTCCGATTGTGGAAGTGTGTTCCTATTGTAACTATGCAGTACTTCCTGCTAAGTCTTTAGATGAAATACCGATGGCAAAGCGGAAAGTCCCGGATTTTAAGAGGAAAAACTTTAAGAAAGACTTTAGGGATATTGAGAAGAACTTAGACGGAGAGAAAACACTCAATAAAGCATACTCAGAAAACAAGCATATGTTTACGCCTTTGAAGCAACAAGCTACGCTTCGTCATATGTTCTTTCCTGAATTAATCAATGGACCATATTTTGAGAACAGTGCAGTCATTACATACATCTATACAGCCTTAATTATTCTGTGTTCTATTTTATATAACTATACAGGTTTTTTCAAGTCATTGTCCGATATGAATAGTTTAGGTTCGGTTGATGTTTTCAAGCAACTATTTGTTTTTGATGAGTACTCACGCACTATCTCAGTATTTATGCTAGTAGTTGCCGGTAGAGTAATCGAAGGAATTGTAGGTTCACATAGAATGTTTATCTACATTACAGCTATTTCAATACTTCACTTGTTAGGAGTGTACTTGCTCTATGGTGATTTTGTGACAGCTCCAACAATGGTGATCCTTACTGTATTTAATCTGTTCTTAATATTGTTTCCGATGCTTGATATACTTGGTGCGATTTGGATACGCATAATGATCTTCCCATACTTGGTAAAAGTCTGGGTGTTTGGTGTTATCCTGTATAGCGTATATGCCCTCAGAGCCTATAGATACGGAGATTACAGTTACTCGATATTGTATGTTATAGGAATATCAGTAGCCTTCGCTGTAATCCTACTGATAATTTCCGGTGGAAAGAAACAGATGTATGAGGATGGGGAGATTGAGTAGGTTACCTTAAGAGTACATCAGCTTAATCAGCTTTTCTAACTCCTCTTTATCCACTTCATCGAATGTGTTGAATTGGTGACTATCAATATCTAAGACTGCAACAAAATCACCATTTTGATTATATATTGGCACAACAATCTCAGAGTTCGTTCTGCTATCACAGGCAATATGACCCGGGAACTTATGCACATCAGGCACAACAAGCGTTCTCTTTTCATTGATAGCTGCCCAACAAACTCCCACATCTTTGGCAAGTTCCTGACAAGCAACCGGTCCTTGATAAGATAGTACTGTAAGAGTTCCATCAACCATATGATAATATCCGGTCCATGACAAGTTCTCGAGTTTATGATGTAGCAAGGCTGACAAGGTAGCCATCCTGGCGAGCATATTAGGGCATTTCTTAAGCAAATCTCTAAATTGTGACTCTATTCTTTGGTAGCGCTTTCTTTTGTCCATATTCTCCTCTAACTATTCTTTGTTTCGATACTGAGTCTAACACCCTCTCCACAATTTCTACAGACTTCAAACTTACTTCTGTTTTTTAGTATTGCCTGTCGAAAGCTATTGAATCTTTTTCCTTGAAATAACTGCTTAAAGCTTTGCTCTTTTATGTTTCCAAGCTTAATCGATGCCTCTTTATCAAAACAACAAACAGCCATATCACCATTCCAATTGATTACAGGGTTTTCCCAGATACGCTTACAACGATTCTTTATACCAAACTTCAGCTCAAAATCTCCATCAATAATTTTGTATCTTCTAAATTTAGGATTTAGAGGAAGAAAGGTAGTAATATCCTCTTTTGAGTATATCTGAGCTGTTTTAAGACGTAACTGGTCAACTTCAAGTTCTTTAGCAAGCTTTCGAATATCGTCAATTTCATGTTCGTTATGACGAAGTACCAAGAACTGAAGTTCTACAATAGGTGTGCTGGATTTAAGTCTTTTCTTCGCTTCCCTGATAGCTTTGATATTATCAATTACTTTATCAAGTTTACCATTAACTCTATATTTATTATAGGTTTCCTGGGTAGTTCCATCCATTGAAACAATGAGTCTATCCAATCCCGACTTCACTATCTTCTCTGCATCTAAATCTGTGTTAGCATTAGTAGAAGAGAGAGTGTATAATCCTTTACTGTTAGCATAATCTATCATCTCAACAAATTGAGGATGCAAAAAAGATTCACCCTGATTCCAAAGCACAACTAGATAGCTATATCTACAAATTTGATCAATAATGCTCTTATAAACTTCAAAATCCATAAAACCTTTAGCTCTCTGTAAAGTGCCATTTCCTGATGGGCACAGAGGGCATTTAAGGTTACAAATATTGGTCGGTTCAATCATAACAGCAGTTGGATATCCCCAAACTACTGCTTTCTTCGAAATGTTTGAGATGAACAGTGAGGAATATATTTTTATCGCATTCACTAGCCTGTGAGGATTAAATATTCTGTTTAGTAGGAGTAGGTTTGATTTAAGCATAGATACCTTAATAAAATGAGGAGTGGTATTAACCACTCCTCGTTAAGAGTTTATTTATCGAAGATTACAAGTTTCTGCGTCTTTTCAAGACTCTTATTTGTAAATCGTGATTTTGTTTTCAGTTTTAGGAAGTAAGTATTGTTTGCAAGCTTGCTTCCCCTGTCATCTCTACCATTCCATGGAACTTGGATAAATCCGTTTCCGAAACCCTTTAAAGTTCGAATCTTCTTACCGGAGATAGTATAGATTTTTATTGTATAATCAGATAACTCGTTTACTCTGAAAGTAAAGTCACCACCTGATTTTGGCATTGGATTAGGATATGGAAGGAAATCATGTAAAGCATAACCTTTCTGATCAGTTGTCTCAAAATCAACTGTTGTGACTGATGGATTGTTATAATTATCAAATACAATCAGCGTTGCTCTATGATATCCGGGTTCCAGATCAGTTAGAGTTACTTCTAAGGTTCCCTGCTGGTATGAGTCTGTGTCATAGATGAAGTGGTCTGTAAAGTCGTACAAAGCACTGTTGTCATCTAAATCGAGAAGTATCTTATGACCAGGTGCACCTAATGTATTTACACCTGATTCATCACTGATAGTTGCATGGAATAGAGGTTCTTTACTAACACTATCACCGGTCTGAAAACTTTCATTGTCAATCCAGATTTCGGCTACCGGAGGTGTTGTATCTGTAACCTGAACATGATCATCGCTGTAGGAAATCGGAGTGAGAACACTAACAAAATCCATCTTCTGAGTTTCATCATAGAAATAGGCAAGCGTTCTACCTAACTCACCATTGCTAATATCATCAGGGATGATAAATGTTGATTCATACTCACCATCTTTCACGCTAACTTCACCATTGTAGTACGGTAATCCATTTACAGCGTATTGATTCAAATCAGGCATAACACTGAACTTATCATTATCGATAGCTCTGAATTCTGCAACACCATTTGATAAACTGTTTATAAATTGACCTTCAAGCACTATCTTTTCTCTAGAGTTAAAGATACCATCTACTGATGAAGTTGTAACTGAGTTATCTACAGCCGGTGGTACAATATGTAATAACGGATCACCAAGCAGTATATATTTCTTATCATTTGATGCATATGAAGACTGAGCTTTCGCAAGCATAAGTGATTCCCCTATAGAGAGCCTCTCATTACAGTTGTGGATAAAGAAAAACTCAATAAGAGACGTATTTTGATTACCATAACATTCTCTAGTAGCTGAGATAGTAGCAATAGCACCACCATTATCAGCAAATAGAAGTTGTTCGCCTAATGAATCAAAATTATAGCTATCGAATTGCCCGACATCACAAGATGCAGCGATAAACAAGTTTAACTTATCAGTATTATCTAATTTATCAATATCTGTGATTGCACTGAAATAGTCTTCTGTTCCAAGTTTATCGTAAGAACCATGACCAACATAATACCATATCAACGCACCTTCGTTTATCTCTTCTACAAACTTATTTTTAACTTGAGGTTTCTTTTTATACTCATCCATTTCATAGTCAATTGCATATATCTTCTCAACTAGTACGCTTCGATTGATAACTTCAGAAGCCTCTTGAACTTGTCTTGTATGTGAATACTCTCCTGAAGCTTCACCGTTTTCGTCATCATCAGCAAGAAACAGTACTGTATCTCGCCACCAACCCGGATTGATGCTTGTGTTCCATTCCTCAATTCTATCAATTTGCAGCTCTAATTGCTGTTCGTTTTGAGCCGGAATTCTACCAATCGGAAGTTCAGGTCTGGCATTTTGGCGAAGCATCACGAAGTAATCGTCACTAGCAACAGAACCTTCCTGATACATAAGCATCTTATTCTTATCGGCAGCACCACCGGAATTGTTTCTCCAATCGTAAGTACTGGATCCTATAAGAACAACAGACATATCTTCGGAGCTTGGGTTAACTCTATCCACATGGTAGATATATGTTCTTATAGCACCGGGGTCATCCATGCCACCATTAAACTGATCAATAACTCTTTCCATAGTTACAACTTTACAGTTTAAGTTACGGTTGTTACTATATATTTGAGCTAATCTATCAGCCTGATTGAAGAACTCTTGAGGTGTAATGATGAGATAGTCAACAGCTTCTGCTACTGACAAATCTTCCGGATAGTATGCTTCTATAGCTCCCGGTTCAATAAAATCATCAGGAGATGCTATAATATACTCTGTTTCTTCAGTATATTCACCACCAACCTGGGTACAATTTGCAATAAAGTTAAAATCATTCCCATCCATTTCGTGGTGAACCAACCAAGCTTTGTTAAAGTCATCTGCCTGCAAGACAAACACATCTTCACTGTTGTCTTTAGTGAATCTAAAATCGGTGACCTGATTCTCATCAAAATCCATAATTGATAGTTTGTATTGCTTACCGGAACGCTTTATTAAGTCCCTATAATAGGTCATATTTATATAATCAAGTAAGATATCATCTGAACCGGATCTATTAACAGTCAACTCAATTGCATTGCTACCACTAACAGGAGTAAAGTTAACTACACTAACAAACTTAGCTGAAGCTCCTAACCAGGTTAAAGTAGCAATTGTTTCGTTATTAAAGTCAACATCCATTCTATGAGTAGATGCATTAAAGTCTGAATCCGTTTCTCTTACTGACATCTCGAATCGTTTATAAACACCTTGTTCAGCTGAGACATCTTCAGCATTGAGATTGAAATCATAAGTAGCTGATGAACTTCCACTCATTAAATAGTCATACCACTCGAATCCCATTTGGGTACGTCTTTGGCGTTCATTTTCTCTGCGTACCTTAAATGGGTAGCTGGTAAAAGTTCTTTCTATATCTTCAGTACTATAGGTTGGCAAATAGCTTAATCGTTTTGGTGCTTCAGGAAAGCTACCACCAAAGGTAAGCCAATACACTGTATCACTTGAATATGGATTCTTATAGTAGGATTGACCAAGGGCTAAGTTTTTCCTTGTAAGGTCACGGCCTTCAACATAGAGAATAATCCTATCTGAACTATCAAAAGAACCGTCATCTTCTCCTTCGATAAGAATTGGAATTTCCTCTAATTGATAACCCATTTCATCAACTTGGTATGATAACATCTTACCACCAGTTGAGTGAATTCTAATGGTTCTGGGGTCGATATCATCCAGTGGTAATTCGCTTAAATCACTAGCAGTTATCTCCATGATTCCCTGCTCGGATGTGCTAAATTTATACCAATGGTTAGAAAGTGACCAATCAATAAAGTTGATGTCTGATTCTTCTCTAGGCAACTTCCAGCTCTTTGCTGAACCGGAGTTAACTACAAGATGTGAGATTCTATTCGCTTCTTTAGCTGTATGATTATTCTTTGCTCTCGTATTACCCAGAATATTGATATTAATATCAAACTTAATACCTATATCTAATGTATTGCTTGATGCATTATAGCTGATGGGATAAAGTCTTACGGGAACAAATGCAGAACGTCTATACTCAGTATATTCACCTTTATCAATGCGAATATCCCCTTGATATTGACCGTAGTTTTCACTCATTTCATAGTGATATTCACTTACCTCTTTACCACGTCTTACTTCCGGTGCAGGTCGTAATGGTAAAGTCAGATTAGCTGTTTCAGTTTGGAGAGTGGTTAAACTAACAGCAATGTCTCCATCTTTAGGGACTGCTACGTTGAACTCATAATATGGAATTTCAGGAGTACCGGCAGGGCTATCCCACATTAGGTTATCAATATTTATCTGACTATAGGTGTCAGATTCTACAATAGTATATTCATCTAGCTTAAAACTAAGCTGTAATCTATCATCGGTTTCTAGTCTTACTTCCATTACTGCAAACGCAGTACTTACCACAAACAGTAATAGAAAGCAGAGCAAACTTCTTGCTTTCATTCTTCCTCCTGTTAAAAACAAGTTCCTTAAAGTATGGTTAAAAATATAATCCGTTGCATCTTGCAACACTACTACTTAAATTATCGTTCCTAATAAGTTAACCGATATCCTCCTCTAAGGTAACTCAATCAAATATTAATTGCTTGACGCATTAGACATTTTTTCGACTCCGTCATTTAGCATTAATAATATACAGGAGACAATATGAACTGGTACATTACCGCAGTTAAAGCTCATCCCATATACATGGCTATGATTCAATTTGCCATTTTAGGTACTCTGGGCGAATTTATATCTAAATGGATTTTTGCCAAGAAAATATTTTTACCCTTCAGTCCAATGATCTCATTATGGAAGATGATTCAGTGGGTTATTTTGGCTGTTTTAATCAAAGGAGCCTTCGTCGGATACGCTGAAGGACAGATACCTGCCATTATCCATCACTTCTTCCCAAGTATGGTTGATAAGATAGTTCCGGGAACTTTTGCCTTCGCATTTATGGTGTCAGCCTTGATGAACCTTCAGTTTGGTTTAACCTTGGTTCTCGGACACAGAGTTCTTGATAATATTCCTCTCAAAGAGAAGAATTGGAAAGGTTTGGATAAAGCCATGATGAGTCTTATCTGGTTTTGGATTCCTGCACATACAGTCACATTCATGCTTCCAAAAACCTATCAGATTGGTTTAGCTGCTCTATGGTCAGTTGTTCTTGGTCTTATCTTAGGTATGAACTCCAATAAGAAATAATAAGGTTCTTAAATATATTTTAAGCCTGCCGATTCCGGTAGGCTTTTTTTGTGATTTACTTTGGAATGCACCAACCCCGTAAAACGTCTCTCCGGGACGTTATCCTCAGCCGGGACTGCTGAGCTACCTCTTTTTAGGGAGTTTGTCACGACCAACGGGAGAACGGACTTCCTAAAAAGACCCCTCGTAGTGCGAGTGTCCCCACTTGCACATAGCTTGCAAAGCTATATAGTAGGGGTTCAAAATCTTGAACCCTCGTTTCATGACAATCAAACTCTAGAAATTGTTTGCAGACTAAACTATCCATTTGGACACATCCTAGGGCTCAAATTGTTGAGCCCCTCGTAGTGCGAGTGTCTCCACTTGCACATAGCTTTCAAAGCAATTTTCGTATATTCTGTGCTTTTCGTGGTTAATTTCTTGTATTTATATAACTCGTCAGTCTCGGACGAGATTCGAACGGTCCAGAGACCGTTTTACGTATGTAACCCAATCACCCCCTGGTCGGTCTTGTGAGTGTTTGGAAATCTGTACCTTCGGAATGGTCACAGACCTTCCGAATGGCGCACTTCGAACAAGGTGGAATTGTTTTACAAGAGTACCATTTAGAAGGTCTGTGACCATTCTAAAGGTAGAATCAATACAATTGTAAACAAAGTATACAAAATATATTTGTTATAAGCAACTATTGCAAGCTGTTAACTATCTTTTTTGTCACCTATAATCCTGCTTATAATCAGCACCCGACTCAATTCACGTAATAACACCATAATTATATATCTACGAAGGAATTAAAATTGCATAATATTAAACATATCCATTGGAGGTTTTATGAATTCTTGCTCTGACCTTAAGTCCTAACCTTTAGGACATCTTTACGTGTAAGGTCTCCCCAACACCGGGGAATAGAGTTAATATCGCAATCTGTGTAGGCAAACGATTGCAATACCGTTTACCAAGACTCTTAACTAAACTAAGTTTAAGTCAAAGAGGTAAAAATGTTTTACGACCTGAAGATTACCCGTGATGCATGGATAACGCAAGAACAAGATAAACCGATTAAGAAGACTAATGGTTTCAAGTATATTGAAGAACTTCTACTTCATCCAAATCAACCTACCCAGCTTCAACGCTTGTTCTTTATCCTTGAGCACTCCCAATCCCATAACAACCACCATTCTGTATCAAGTGATACGGAAGCTGATTATGTTACAAGATGTTATGACTTAGCAAGAGAGGAGCAGATAGAAAATGCTGACCTACTCACAAAGCTAAGGACGTATAAGAAACAAGCTCTAGATGATACATCCCGTTTCGATGATCTCGAAATGGATCAAATCGCTAACACTGAAGCCTTTCTTAGGAAATGGTCTCATCAAGAACCAAACATGGATAAGCTTGTTATTCAAACTTATCATATGGTCTATACTGCCATAAAACGTGCACTAAAGAAACTGGAAAAGTATTGTCCAATCCTTGCAAAGCACATTAAGAAAACTATCTTATTGAAGGCAATAATTGAATATCAACCTGAAAAGGATGATGACTTTGACCTGCTAATTGAAGAGATAGAATAGAACGTCGTATAGTGAAATGCCCGGAGCAATCCGGGTATTCTTTTCGATTTAAATGAATTGGGCAACCCCTTTAGGGTTGAGGTCTTGGGATATCAATTCCATAGGTTGAAACCTATGGCTATTATAAGAATAACCCCTTCAGGGTTAAGATGTGGGGATCATGCGAATTCCTACCTGGAAAATCTTATTATAAACGTTCTATTTTATAATAAATGCGATATAATAACATCAGATCAATTTTCCAGCCCTAACAAGGCAACATTATTATAGCCATAAACATCACCCACGTAAACAGATCTAACAAAAATCGTGTTCTTGCCCTAACAGGGCAACCTTATAATAGCCATGTGGTTTCAACCCATGGAACATAATCCAACCAAAATGCATTCTTGTCCTAAAGGGACAACCTTATAATAGCCATGGGCTTCAGCCCATGGAACGGATCATACGAAATCCCGACCCTAACGGGGTCGTCCAAATTACAAATATTCTTTATTATATTCAACCCCTGCATCATCCAACAATTTCTGATATTCTACCTCATATGTAAATCGCTTATGATGCTGTTGCTGATCCTTTATATATTTGATTAAATGTTCCCGGTTACTCCACCCAACTGTAAATGCTCCATATCCGTTTTGCCAACCGGCAAATCTTGGGCAAACATTGTTATCCCTAATCCAATTCCCTACCGAAGCCTTAATGAGCTTCACCATATCCGATAGGTTTTTCTGTGGATGGATCGAACAAAGAATATGAAAATGATCATCCATCATGTTCATTTGGTAAACATATGATTTGTTATTCTTCAAGACTGCCCAGGCATATTTGAGAATTTCCTCTCTTTTCGATAGCTCCAACGTTCGATAACGTCCTTTTGTGCTAAATACAATGTGATATAATATTTGCGTATATGTAGACATATCTCCTCCAAATTTCTACAGATGTATATAATATAATGTTGTTTACAAGCAAAGAAAGATGGTTTTATTTTGCAATATTTGCTAAGATGAAACAATGGGCTACCCCTTTAGGGTAGAAGGACTGGGGGCATCAATTCCATAGGTTGAAACCTATGGCTATTATTATGGAACCCATTCAGGGTTCATTATACGGATTGATATATTTAATTACAACAAATTCCACGTTCATGCCCTAACTGGACAATCTTATAATTTCCATGGATTCAACTCATGGATACAATCAGATCAACTACAATTCTTGCCCTAAAGTGGCAACATTATAATAGCCAT
Source organism: Cloacimonadales bacterium (SeqCode) (assembly GCA_963677495.2). GTDB lineage: Bacteria > Cloacimonadota > Cloacimonadia > Cloacimonadales > JAFGVF01 > Zophobacter. Next base: position 782,795 of record CAXXOU010000001.1, on the reverse strand, counting down.
GTGGCTTCAGCCCATGGATACGAATTTTACGAAACCCCGACCCTAATGGGGTCGCCCAAGAAACAAATGCCCGGAACAACATTACAATAACCCTGACTTCAACTCATGGATACAATCGGATCAACACAATTCTTGTCCTAAAGGGACAACATTATAATAGCCATGTGACTTCAGCCCATGGATACGAATTTTACGAAACCCCGACCCTAATGGGGTCGCCCAAGAAACAAATGCCCGGAACAACGTTACAATAACCCTGACTTCAACCCATGGATACAATCAGATCAACCCAATTCTTGTATAAAGGGACAACATTATAATAGCCATGTGGCTTCAGCCCATGGAAACGTATAAAATAAATCCCCGACCCTAACGGGGTCGCCCCAAAAAACAAATGCCCGGAACAAACCGGGCATTTTGTCGGAGTATATGAAAGCCAAGTACATTTATGATACAATGAGATGTACTAACTCATCATATCGTGGCACTTGAGGGAGAAGATTATTTTCAATTGCTTCCGCGATTGTACGAATCGGTAAACTATGATCAACCACATATTGAGGGGTAATTGTAACTAAATCTATTGCGGGATATGCTCTCTTCAACGCATACATCATCTTGTTTAAGGTAGAAGCACTATTCAATCTACCCGGTTGACCTAGCGTCGCTAGGTTGTATTTATCTGAATAATCCTCTAAATCAGAGAAATAACCTGCGCTAACATTTTGCTTATAAACAGCCAAATTCTTGGAAACCAATCCCATTAAGGTATTCTGAGCTGTTCTTGCAGGTACTACATAATCACGTACCCACACATTACCGGTCTTTTTATCAACACAAAACACTAAATCGTCCAGTTTACCTGATACCGATTTAATCCAACATGCGAGTTTAATTTTCATTGTGATCTCCTTTATTTTTATTTGAAAGGCAACCCCTTTAGGGTTGGGATGGGGAGCGTTCCTGTCCCATAGGTTGAAACCTATGGCTATTATTATATAACCCTTTTAGGGTTAAGGTGTGGGGTATCTCTATTCCATAGGTTGAAACCTATGGCTATTGTTATGGAACCCATTTAGGGTTCTTAATATGGAATTATTTTATAGTTATAATCTATTCCCCATTCTTGTCTAAACGGGACAACCTTATATTGCCATGGACTTCAGCTCATGGAACAATTACACAAATATCGTATTCATGCCCTGAAGGGGAAACATTATAATAGCCATGGGCTTCAGCCCATGGTACAATTACACAAATATCGTATTCATGCCCTGAAGGGGCAACATTATAATAGCCATGGGCTTAGCCCATGGTACAATTACACAAATATCGTATTCATGCCCTGAAGGGGCAACATTATAATAGCCAAGGTCTTAGCCCATGGAGCAGTTACACAAATATCTTATTCATGCCCTGAAGGGGCAAACTTATAATAGCCAAGGTCTTAGCCCATGGAGCAATTACACAAATATTGTATTCATGCCCTGAAGGGGCAACATTATAATAGCCATGGGCTTCAGCCCATGGAACCGAGTAATACAAATCTCGACCCTAATGGGGTCGCCCAAAATAAATGTCCTTCTATTATACGTAGCTTACGGTTTTGCATAAATCGGTATATAAAAGCACAATTTTTTAAAGATTTGAAAGATAACAAATGCATCTAATCATTGATTATATGCGGTCTCTATGCCCTATCATAATAAATATGAAAAAATTATCTCTAACTACCCAATTTCGAGAGACTCACTTATCAACCAGCCCCAGTGACCCTCAAGAGACTCACAGAAATTTGTGGGGTGTTTGTTGGGAATTATGATAGTGGGGTGAGTGGGGGAAGAGTTATTAAATCACATAAATAGATTGACATAATCTACTTATTAATTATTTTTCATATATCATTGATTATAATGTCATACAGGGGGTATAATGGATAATGATGTTGTCTTTAATAACAGAATAATTTTCCCTACACTAAAAAGCATTTCAATAATTGATTACAGCCTTTATAAAGAAGACATTCATTATGACTTTATTGATGGGATTAACCTTGTCATTGGTGGAAATGGCATGGGGAAAACGACCTTCATAAATATACTCAAATATGCGTTGATTGGTGGATACAGAACTCATACTAGATTCGAAAGGACTTATAAAGAAAAGAGAATTATAAAACGAAGAGCTTTACATGGGGATTATTTCAAAAATAGGATGAAAGCATATGGAATCAAGCCTTCTGCTAAAGTGTTAGTTACATTTAGAATCGGAGACTCTCAACTAGAAGTTGTAAGAAGTCTATATGAACATAAGCTCCTTGAATTTAGACTTATTCAAAAAAATAGTTCTCAAAATGAAAATGGAGAAGTTCTGCCACAAGCAGATTATGACGAACTTTTTAACAAGTTCAATGGAACTAACTCTACTAATGGCTATGATGAGAAAACTTCTAAAGATTCTTTTGATGTCAGAAGATTTAGAGAATCAATTCAGTATAAATACGAAGAATGTGTTAAAGACTTAACAAATTTACCTAGTTTTGATGCTTTTATTTTCTTCATTATTAACATTTTCGTTTTTGATGAATCTAGATCCACTATTTTTTGGGAAGAAAAAAACAACGCAGATCTTACAATTCAAGAATATTTAACATTATATCTCTTAACTGATATTTCTATAGAGATTGAGAAACATAGTCATGACAAGAAGTATTTTGATAGTAGAATAAGACATCTATCAGAAGATAGAAAACCACTTAGAAAACTATTAGAAGACATGAACAAAACGGGAACTAATTCATCTGCAAATGTTTCAGAATTAAGAGAAAAAAAGCTTTCTTATATTGAAAAAAGTAAAGAAATTGATGGGAAGAGGAATATATTGGAAAATCAGAGAAAAATTTTATCTTCTGAGTTAGAAAAAACAATGATTGAATGTGGAGAAATAGAAGCTCAAATTCAAAAATATCGGTCAGAACGAGACCGTAAAATATTCAGTAAATTAGATCCGAGGTACCACACCTATTTAAAGTATATCGAAGAAAAAAAATTATGTCCTTTCTGTATGCAAGATATCGATGAAAGCTTGGCTACTCAGCAAAAGCATTTGATGAACTGTTTCTATTGTGATTCAGTAATACAAAAGCAATATGAAGTAGCACCCAAAAATATTGAATTACTGATACAAAATAAAGCAAAATTAGATCAGAATATTGTTGCAACCCGTGACAAAAAGCAACAAACAAAAAAACAACTTGAAGCCTTAGATAACCAGACAAAGGATATAGAGACAAGATTATTCAAGTTAAACCTTGAAATTAGAAATCTTGAACATTCTAGGATAAACGATGGTTCATTTGGAGAAATCTCTGATAACAATTACATTGTTGAGCGAATAAAGAAAATCGAGAAAGAAAGAAACCTCTATATTACTAAGAAGGAAGAAACTCAAGCTAAACTGGACAAACTAAACGAAGATATTAGAGACAAGAAAATTAGATTAACAGAGGATTTATCAAAATTGTTTACAACTTATGCGGAGAAATTCTTACCGTATAGTTGCTATTTGAAATTTGATAAAAGTGTTTACAACCCAAATTATGAGTCTTACATTCCAGTAATTGATGAAATCCCACGCAACTCAAGTGATGAATTATCTGAATCCCAATCATTTTTTATGGAACAGTCATTTAGACTAAGCTTTCTTGATGTATTCTACGTCAACCCTACCATGTTTATTTTTGAGACTCCAGATTCTAGTTTAGACATAGCATATTCTCAACAAGCAGCGGAATCTCTAATTCATTTCTTGCGACATAGCAATAGTTTGATTGTTACTTTTAATTATGGAAATAGTGATTTTCTTAATCACATAAAAAAGAAACTACCTAAACACAGAATAAAGACACTTGATATGATGTTCTATGGACGTCAATCAATCACACAAATAAATAGTAAAGCGTTACATGATGCTAGAGAAACCTTCATGGAGAATATTGATGAACAATAAAAACGAGACACAAAGCAAAGAAACTGTATCAGCATTACATTTATTGATTCTTTTGTATTATACAAAGAAACTTGGTTGGATTGAAATTAATAAGAAATATATTAACTGGTCCATGTATCAGTTGATTATACTATCACATTTCTATAGTAAATCACTAGATGATCCAGAGTTTGTTAACTTAATTAAACTTTATGAATTTGTTACTTATTCAACGGGCCCTCAATGCAATCTAATCAATGAAGCTTTAGATAGATTGCTTCTAAATGGATATATTGATGATGTTGAAAAACCAATTCTAACACATGAAGGAGTTTCAGTTGTTGAGTCGAAACTACTCAAAGATCCATTGTTAACAAGTATAATTGAGTGGATAGATTTGTCTGTAACACTTCAAAGTATTTATGGGTATACTAAATTGTTTAGGTTTATATATAGGGATGAAGAGTTCAAAGAAAAACTGTCTTCAAATGTGTCGAACTTAGATACACAGAATCCACATAATGCTACAATCAAATTCATGGGTGAATTTAAGAAAGAGTATGATAATCAGTTTCCCAGTGATGTAGGTAGTGAAACTACCATGAAAGACTATTTAATTGGTTATTTCGGATATATTTTTGAAACTATTGTTTTGGGGGATGAGTGAAAATAGATAAAAGTTTATTCGGAAGTCTTCGAGACAAAAAATTATGTAATTTGAATAAAGAACTTGCAGAAGACTATCAACTTTTGTTTTATCAGATATTGATGCCATTGGATGGGATGCGTGACGATAAAAGGATATTTTTATTAGTTATAAATCTTTCTAGCATAAAGAAAAATGGTTTTATTCTAGATAACAGTCAAGTCAAGTTTGCTAGGATTATAAAGCAGTCTTTTCACTTTAATTGTCTAAGCTTAGATAATTCATTAAACATCATTCATCAAACGAATTTACAATGCACATGTTCTAACATACAAGGTTTAAGTACTGACGCTTCAAATTGCTATGTTCTCTTCCATGAAAGAAACGATCAAACTTCTCATTCATTCAATGTATACTACGAAGGTGTTTCGATTGTGTCAACAAGTATTTTTGATAATCCTTCTTTGTATCATTCTTATACTAAACGGTATTCTATGGATCAGATTGACCAATTGTTTGATGAATACCAAAAATCTTTAGATAGAAAGGAAATATCTCTTTTTTTCTTTCAGACAACCCGGGAAAAGAAGGAGTCCAATAAAAAGATAAAAAATCTTCTCAGGTCAGCACCTGAGTATTTATTTCAAAGAAGCTTGAAAGAATTCATTCATCGTGAGAGTTGTATGCAAGTAGGAAAAGAGGGAGAACTTATAGATAAAACAAGGTATGATATCTTACTTGAGGACTCATCTAGATTTGCATTAATAGAAATTAAATGGATGGGAAAATCATGTGGGGACCCTAATACAAAAGGAGTTTATACATACAAAATAGACAAAGTAGAGGATGGTTTAGAACAAATATTCAGATACTTATCAATGGGTATAAAAATCCTCGATAAAAAAGATGGCTGTGGTTATTTGATAGTGTTCGATGCAAGAATTGAAAAAGAGGATGAATCCAAGGCAATTGAGAATAAGATAAATGATTTAATCATTAATAAAGATTATGAACACATTAACACTAACTTTTTTTCTGGATGTAGAATGTTTAATGTAGATGAGTAATATTATTTAGTAAGTACAACAACACTCTCACGAAGTCGTTCCACAACATCTTTTTGTTGTCCACTTGTCTTCAACCAGCGTGCAGTTCTAATCTCTGTACATGTAAAACCTTCTTGTTCTGCAAGTTCTGCACATATCTCATCAACTTTAATCACAATACCATAATAAGCTGAATTTGCTACATTAAAGTATATCTTTCCATCAGGTTTCAATTTTCTATATAATATAGAGAATAAATGCCTGATATCATCAAAATATCCACTTATCATATCCGGTATGCTGTTATTCCAAAAACTACTACTATAAGTTTCTAATTCTTTTAATACTGTATGCAATTTTTTGTTTTGAGGAGCAATTGTGTCTTGCCATTTTACTTGAACATGAGATCTTAGTGTTGATTTGCGTAAACTTCTAACATCTTCGTATGAGTTTACAAAGCCTAAAACCCATAATTCTAACATATAAATATCAGTATAATCTCTTGAGTTTAGATATGGAGGAGATGTAATAACAAGGTCAATAGAATTGTCATCTACTTTGTCATCAAGTTTAATTCTAACATCCCCAAAAAAGCAATTGCTTCTATTGGAAAACAATTCAGTATCATCATATCGATTTAGTTTTAATACATCGGGTAATATCTTTTCTTTGATGTTTGATAAGAACATGTCCAAGACTTCTTGTCTTGTTAATGATTTTTCTTCCCAATTCTTTTTATACGATAAGCATTTACCGTTTCTATATAAGTTACTAACAGGTAGTACAATTGACGCTAAACTGATGGTTAACAATTCTCTATATTTTTTATCTTCTATTTTATCTATTGTATTTTTAATTATAAGTAATATAGAGTAAACCTCTTTACTGTAATTCCATTTTTTACATACTCCATCGTTCACAATGAATTTCTTAGACTTTAGAGGAAAATCAATATCGGAGTTAATAGCAATGGATAGTTCATCAGTTAACTTACTCACAATTTCTGAGAATTCGGTATAACAATATCTTGTTTCTAACTTCACTTTTGATAAAAGATGTAAAAATGGATTAACCTCAAAGGAGTAACATTTTATCTTTCGTCTTTGAAGCTCTAATGATGTTGTCCCACTACCACTGAATGGATCCAAACAAACTTTTGGTATACTCTCCTGTTCATCTAATATAGAATTGATGAACTGCTCTGAATACCCTTCAACAAAAGGATACCATTGGTGCATATATACGGACTTATTTTTGTTAAAATCCATAACTTTACCATAGTCGTTAATATAATCGGTGATCTTGAATTTCATAATGTACCTTACAATAACCTAAGTGGAAATCATGTATAGGTGTCAATATAAAAACTGGTATTTTGCATTAAAAAACACTAAATATGAGCAGAAATCCAAGAACCGTAAGCTACGTATAATAGAGGGAAGTTTTTTTAGCCTATAGCTAAGAGCCTAAAGCCTATAGTTAAATGCAAAATTACAAATGCAAGATTCAAGATTACAAATGCAAGATTCAAGATGCTAAATGAAAAATGCTGAATGCTCAATGCTTAATTACAAATGCAAGATTCAAGATGCAAAATGCTAAATGCTGAAGCATTTATTACTTAATACTTATTACTAATTACTAATTTCTAATTCATAATTTAAAACCTCATCGCGCGTTAGGGAAATAAAAACAACAAAGTCGTCCGTTGGTAGGACGTGTCCTACGAAGCTTTATGCGAAGTAGGAAAAGGAGATCACAATGAGAGTTAACATGATGAAGCCATTCAGATCATTCTCAGGAACGATGGATGAATTGGTTTACTCCGCCTTCAATGAAGGTTACATCTGCTTCAGTAGAGATTATGTTGTCCCTGCTGCCACAACACAAAACGCAACTATGGGATCTGTCGCTGAAAACCTGGGAGCTGTTTATGACAGTTTCGATTCAGGTTGGATTGACAATCTCAAGACTTACACACGTCGCTATGGAAATGAAGTTCTCGGAAAGAAGAAACGTCATCCTGGATTCTACGCCCTCTACAGCAAAATGTGGTGGAACGTGAACAAAGATGATCCTACTATTGACCTGAAGACTGTTACCTTTGCTGATATCCAGCTTTTGGATATCGGGATTCAGACAGTTAAGGATGCCATTGATAATGGTTTCCTGCCTAAGATCAGTAAGTATGATGATCTGACAAACAGTTACAACGGTAGCTAGACAAAAACCCCGTTCCTCTTGCGAGGAGCGGGGGTTTTTTAGTTAATAGCTTATAGCCTATAGCCTATAGTTAAATGCAAAATGAAAGATGCAAGATGCAAGATTACAAATGCTGAATGCTGAATGCTGAATGCAAGATTACAAATGCTGAATGCTAAATGCTGGGGCATAAATTAGTAATTCATAATTAGTAATTCGTAATTTAAAAACCTTTGGTGGGAGGAATCCTACTTCGTTTAAAGCCCTTCTTTAGCTGACTCCTTACTCTTGACGACCGGAAAGTTGCTCGATTAGTAGGGCTTTTATAATCTTCTCATTATCCTCTTCATAAAAAGTTTCCTCATCGTAATGAACTTTGACTTTAAGACCCAAAGGATCAGGGATACCGCCAAAATATATATGTCCGGCATAAAAATAGTTAGAATCATCTTTGAAGACAGTGTTATCATCTGTTGTCATATAGAGTACGAAATCATCATCAGTTTCGAGTCTATATTCAGCATATCCGGTTTCCTCGTCTTTGGATGTCTCTTCCACAACTTCAGCTTCGATTACATTATCATAAAAGGCTAATCCCAGTTCTGATTCTCTTAAACGCACAAAAGCTTTGAGCTCATAGCTATGCATTGGATAGTTCTTACCAAACAGAGTGTAGTTCTTGTTGTAATAATATTCCTCATAGAATACACCAACATTGTTCTTTTGCTTTTGTAGTACTTCATATCTCTTTGAGAAGATATCAGTCCTCTTCTTTGTAAGTAATATATCGAAGTTGTTATCTGGGATATCCTTCTCTAAGTCGGGATTCTTATAAATCTCGTCTAACTGGAAAAAGATTTCATCTTCAAGTAGAGAGTAATCTATCTTCTCGATTCTTTCTGCACAACCGGCTAGAATCAGTACAGCCAATATCAAAGGCATTATTGCTTTTTTCATCTATCCTCACTTAATCAAATCTCACATTCCACGATTGTTTTTATATGTATTTGATTTGTCAAAACCTATTTTCAAATCCAGGAAGAAACGAAAAAAGGCTGCTGGAAATCCAACAGCCTTAATTATTTATTTTTGCTTTCTATGGTCTAATGTAAATCTTTTCCCAATTCCTGTTACCCGGTAGGTCTTCATACCAGTCCTGATGTACAGTTCCGTAGCTTTCCGCCCAAGCTTTGAAGTTGAGGTAACCTTTAGTAATATCAGTTTTCTCATACATATGATCCCACTCAGTGGCAATATTTAATGCCCATGGGAGATTGTTGGATGTACGATAGAATCTGTCGATAGTATAACTACTATCATCATCACCGATATTGAAAAGACTGTTATCTACAAGGGATGTTGGAGGATAATCAGCTAAATGAACTTCATGTCCTCTCACACCATTAACGAAGATGAATGGGTTGTATGGAGGTTGCCACTGCCAGTTCTCAGCAAGGAAGTCCTGAGTTACAAGCTTGATATCAAGAGCAATCTCAGTTGGCTGGATATATGGCTGACCTGATTCAGTATTAACGAAATGTCCTGTCGGTTGGTTGATAAGAGTATTAGTATCTTCAAAGAAAACTATTACACCTTCATTACCACCTTCAACATATGGACTAAATGCCGGATGAGAGATAATAGTCGAGTATGTTAACGGATCTGAACCATCAACAACTGTGATACTCTCAATCAGATCAGAGTTAAATGGCAACTGCACAGCAAAACCATTATTGAAACTAGCACCAACAGCTTTAAGCTTGAACTCTGCAACAATATGTCTGATAATGTTGCCCGGAGCTGTATGGTAGAAGAAGTTATAATCTAGAACCATATCATTGAAGTCATAGTCACCAGTATCAGGCCATAAATCTTCATACGCAAGTGTAGAGAATGTATGGTCATTTGTTTCAAATGCTCTCTCAGGATCCTGAGGGAAATCATCAAAGATATTGGAGATACCGTCACCATCATCATCATCAATAATATCAATTGGTGGTACATTAGATGTATCAATTGTACCTAATGGATTACCTGTCAGATAGAAGATAGTGTCATTATAGTCATTATCACCCAATGGAACTTCGATATCTTCAAAAGCGAAGAGTAGTTTGTCATATTCTTCATCCCAAACCTGGATGTTTTGTTGACGGTTATTGTGGTTGAAATGGTAGTTTGAATACCATGTATCAGTTCTTTCATGAACTTGACCATTATGCCAACCATTAGCAATAAGTACCCAACTGATAACAGTGTTTGGTTGGAAATGTCCGAGATATACTCTATCACCGGTTACCAGTCCACCACCACTTCCTTGATAAGAAGCATTAGGGAAGATAACTTTTAAAGTATCGATATCTGCAGAAGTAGCAGGAGCACTACCGATTGGGTATGAGTAGTAAGCAAGTGTATTCTTGTATCCTGCACCTTCATGTACAAAAGTAATCCAAATATCAGTTTCCTGATTGATAATTACAGCATTAAGCTCAACGCTTGGTGTAAGGTAGTCAGGATGATAATCAAATAGAGACTGTCTTTCTGGTAAAGTTGCATTAATTTTAGCCATAAAACCAGCAGGGATTGTGTCTCTTGTCATACCGATAGGAGTTCCATCAGCATCGTATGGTAAAACATAAGCCATTTCTGTCTTAGGTGGTTGTACTGCCTTACCAATTGGAGTTGTTCTTTCAGTAGTTCCTAAAGTAAGCTCAACTTTACTATTGATAATTGCAACTTCTGTTTCTGACATGAAGCCTGAAACAACAACTTTATCAAGATAGTTTGGAAGTGGCACGATTGCACTAAAAATTCCTTCAGCATCAGTAGCACCTCTGTAAAGAACTTTGCCACCGTCAGCAGGGAAATCATTATAAATTTCGATGACAATGTTTGGTAATCCCTGATTTACCATAATGTCAAACTCAACATTATTAATCGTATTGAATGAGAAATCATCAGCAACATCGAGTTGCGAGAAATCTCCTTGTACCGGCTCTGTAACATTATTATCATCGTCTGCACAAGCAGCGATAACTAGAGCAAGAATCAATATAATTATAGAAAGCCAATTCTTTTTAATCATAATTCCTCCTTGAAAGAAATACTAATCCATTTCTTATGAATATCAATATTTTCATTTAGTAGCTATTTTGGCAACTACTTTTTATTTCACTAAGCAATCTAATTTCAGATGTTACAATATGTTAAGATTTCCGAGCTGAATGCTAATCAGCTAGTTATTCAAACCGTTCCGGCTTTACTTGAAGAATAATTAAATTCTTGACTCAGATTGATATAGTTATATATATCAGTTAATAAGGTATTCACAATGATAGGAAGCAAATCAGGGATGAAAAAACTCCCTGCACCACTCTTTATCCCTACTTTGGGTTTTGGTCTTGGAATAGTTATTCAAGCCTATGTAGGAGTTCCATACATTTTAGGGATAGCAGTTCCTCTATTGATAATAACAATACTGACTAAAAACAGGCTTATTCCCCTTTTACTCCTCATCATGGCTTCAGGTTCTTTGTCTTATGATATACAGATACAAAGAGTTTCAAACCCACTAGAAGACTATCTCATGTTTACTAAAAAAAATGTTGAATATATTGAGGGGTATGTTACTAACAAAAAGACAAATGTACTGGGAAACAATGAGTATGAAGTGCAAACCAACTCAACAAATATATTTCCTTTTTCAGTAAAACTAAAGCTGTATTCGAGAGATGATATACTGAGTATTGGTGATCTGTTTACTTCAAAAATTGAATTGGAGCTCTATGAAACAAGTATGAATCCAGGACAATTTGATTATGCCGAATACATGAGGAATAAAGGTATTCACGGTAAAGGATCTTTCATTGGAAAGACAATAGTAAATAGTACTAAGTTCTCAATACCGATTTATATCAATATACTCCGAAGAAGAGTCTTAAGAGTTATCAATGTTAAGTTTCAGGGAACCCATGGATTTGTAAAAGCTATTTTGTTAGGAGAAAGATCAGAGCTATTTGAAACAAAAGATCTATTCAAGCAAGCGGGGATCATGCACCTGCTAGCCATTAGTGGACTTCATGTTGGAATAATCTATCTGTTTATATTCACGTTATTAAGATTGGTTCTACCCAAACGATTAACAATCCTCTTAGCTAACATTGTGATTCTAGGGTTCTGGATGCTATGCTATAACTCACCATCAGTCACTAGAGCAGTAATAATGATATTAGTAGTTTCCATCGCTAAACTTCTTGAGCGTGATATTGGAATTTTACAGCTACTTTCAACAGCAGCTTTAGTTATTTTAGCCGTAAATCCATTAGAACTATTTAATGTCGGATTCCAATTAAGCTTTATCGCAGTATATTCCATCTTGGTGGTTTCTCCTTGCCTGAGATTAATCAATCCACATGAAGAGAACAAGTATAAAAAGCATCTGCTAAATCCGGTGATTGTGACCATTTGTGTGAATATTTTCCTTCTACCAATAATACTATATTACTTTCACGAAGCACCTATTGTTGGTATTCTGAGCTCCGTACCGGCAATACTGGTTTTTAGTTTCTATCTTCCGGTGACCTTACTAATACTGCTTATTCCTTTCTCCGGTATCAGTAATTTCCTGTTGCCGGTTTCAGAAATAGCGCAAGAACTATTACTTTACGTTTCAAATTTAGCAGGAAGGTTTCCTTTTAAACTTAATTTCATTATTGTGCCAACACTAATTATAGCACTTTATTGGTTAATCATACTACTTGTCCCCATCATTAAGAAGAAAGTAGTTTTAGTTATACTATTCATATGTTTTACTGTTGCTTTTATTCTTTCTAACATATGGACTAGAGATAAGTTTGAGATAATCTCTTTTGCTGTAGGTCACGGAGATTGTCATTTGATAAGAAATAATGACGACATTACTCTTATCGACTTGGGTGATTTCAGGTACTCAACTTCTGCATTTGAGCGACATGTCTTACCATATCTGAAAGCAGAAGGACTAAGTAGGATTAACAGATTGATAATTACGCATCAACATAATGACCATTACGGTGGGTTGCTTCCACTTCTACTTGAATGCGATGTTGATGAAATCATTATTAGTAATAACTTTGCGAAATCAAGACTCTATAAACACTGGCAAGAAGTTGAATCAATTTTAACGGATATGAAGCATACTATTGTAATAGATACTTTAAGTATTAGGGAGGGAGATTTGACTCTAACGCTTATAAATCCTGCGGATAATCCGAGAGAGTTTAGTGCTAATAATCAATCATTACTTGCAAAAGTTGAGTTCAATGATTTATCAATGCTTTTTACCGGAGACTTAGAGATTGAGGGAGAAGTCGAGGTACTCCAAAAATATAGAGAATACTTAAGAAGTGATGTTTTGAAAGCAGGACATCATGGTGCTAAGAACACACTATGCTATGAATTTCTAAATGCTGTAGCACCACATTTGGTAATTATTCCTGTTAACCAAAAAGGATACTCTGTTCTTTCAGATAAGACACTTAACAAACTCTGTGCTTGTGAAATAGAAACTTACATCACAGGATCAGATGGTGCTATAACAATTAAACAATATGAAGATAGCTTTAGAGCAAAGAGTTATTACTCCGGTAACGAAGTGACAGTTTCGATTATATCTCCTTAGATATACTGTTAGGTATTATAAAATTATTGACCTTACAATAGTGCTTTTCTAATTTGGCTAAAATCAATAAAAATATGAATGGAGGAATTGAATGAACTACCGAGTATTAGCAATTAATCCCGGTTCTACATCAACCAAAATCGCTGTCTATGACGACAAAACACCTGTGTTTACAAAAACATTACGCCATGATCCAGTTGAACTTGATAAGTTTGGTGGAATCATTGAGCAATATGATTATAGAAAGAAACTTGTTCTTGAAGCTATGGAAGAGAATAATGTATCTCCTAACACCCTTGCTGCTGTTGTTGGCCGTGGTGGACTTATGAACAAACTTAAAGGTGGAACTTATGCTGTGAACCAGCTTATGCTCGACCATCTTAAAGACCCTACTACTTGGGGACGTGTTCATGCTTCTAACCTTGGTGCTTATATTGCAGATTCTATTGCTAAAGAGTTAGACCTTCCATCTTTCATTGTTGACCCGGTTGTTGTTGATGAGTTTGATGAGATTGCTAGAATTTCTGGTATTCCAGAGATTGAAAGACAGTCACTATTCCATGCACTTAACATTCGTTACATTGTAAGACTTCTTGCTGAAGATATGGGCAAACCTTTCAATGAAGTTAACATGATTGGTGTTCACATGGGTGGTGGAGTTTCTGTTGCTGCTATCAAACAGGGTAGAGTAGTTGATGTAAATAACGCTCTTCTCGGTATGGGTCCATTCTCTCCACAAAGAGCCGGTGCTCTTCCTATCGGTGACCTTCTTGATATGGCTTATTCAGGTAACTATACTAAGAAAGAACTCACAGGTTATCTTGCAAAACAGGGTGGTTTAATGGCTTACCTTGGTACTGATAGTGGTATTGAAATAGCTGAGAGAATCAAAAACGGTGATAAGAAAGCTGAACTTGTATTCGATGCTATGTGCTATCAGGTTGCAAAAGAGATAGGTGCTTGTGCAGCTGTTCTCGAAGGTAAAGTTGATGCTATTTTCTTAACAGGTGGACTCGTTTATAATGAGCTTACAGTTAACAATATTAAGAAAAGAGCAGGATTCATCGCTCCTTTCCATCTTTTCCCTGGTGAAAAAGAGATGGAAGCTCTCAGCCAAGGTGCAGTTCGTGTACTTAAAGGTGATGAGAAAGCCGGAGTTTACGGAGAATAATTGTCTAAGGACATTTAACAATATTATTGAAAGGGTGCATCAGCACCCTTTCTCTCTTTAAATATATGAAGTACTTACTAATAATACTGACCCTACTTTCTACAACACTGTTAGCAGCTGAAGAGGATTGGACTATACTTATCTATATGGCAGCAGATAATGGTTTAACCGAATCCGCCAGAAGTGATATAGATGAGATGGAGAGAGCTGATATCCCTGATAATATGAATGTCATAGTACAAGCAGACTTTGCAGGATATGACTTCGGTGATGATAGAGCTTTCAGATACAAGATTACTCATGACGAGGAAGATGGCATAAACTCCCCAATTCTTAAGAGTATGGGCGAGATTGATTCTGGTGACTGGAGGACTCTTGAGTCTTTTATGAAATGGGGTTTTTCCCGTTATCCATCAGATAGAAAAGCTGTATTTATCTGGTCACATGGGGAAGGCTGGGACGAACTGGATTATTATAAGTCAAAATACATTTGCCCGGATGATGACTCGGACAGTAAGTTTTATGTTTCAAAAGGAGACCTTAGAAGAGCATTCGAGGATATCAGTAAGCTTGATTTATTGGTTCTTGATGCATGTAATATGCAGACTGTAGAGGTAATAACTGAAGTTTACAAAGAAGCTGACTACATAGTTGGATCAGTTCATGATGTTCCCGTTGACGGTATGCCATATGATGAATTGTTTAACAGCTGGTGTGAAACAAGTTTTGAAGAGTTTGTCCTGACTATTCCGGATGTATATGTTAACTCATACCTTCCGGGGGGAAGCCAAAACCCCAACACATTTACTCCAAATGTCACCTGTTCAGTTGTCAGTAGTGAAAGTTTTGGGGCTGAGACAGGTTTATTGAAATCAATAAAGGAGTTTGTTGACTCTGAACACATTGACACTGATGAGCTGATAGAGATTCGTGAGACTTTGGATGAGTTCAATACTCGAGCTATGGATGTTGATGTAAAAGAGTTTGCTATGACTCTAGATGAGCTGGGATATAGTGATCTTTTGGATTCTGTTAATAGTGCTTTTGTCTCTTATTCCTCTACTTTCACGAATCCGGATGTAGGAACAGCCATTATTTGGTTTCCTGATTACAAGAGCTATTTCCAAAATAGCTATGGTAGATATGTAAATCTACAGTTTGAGCAATACACCGGATGGGGTAAGATACTGAATAAGTACTATGCTCCAGATTATATGACCGTAAGAGATCCTATTCCAAATGTGAAAACTAATTC
Organism: Cloacimonadales bacterium (SeqCode); assembly: GCA_963677495.2. Classification (GTDB taxonomy): domain Bacteria; phylum Cloacimonadota; class Cloacimonadia; order Cloacimonadales; family JAFGVF01; genus Zophobacter. The sequence goes on along the minus strand of CAXXOU010000001.1, from coordinate 766,832 downwards.
CTCTAATTTAAAAGTTTCATGGGATAGGGTTGCATATCCAAACAAACTTTTGTATCGAGCTGAGGTTTACAGTTCTGATCACACATTATTGAGCATTTTTGAAACAGAAGATTTAGAATTTAGTATGAGAGTTACAGGAACCGGATACTTCATTTTGAAGAGCGTTATACCTGAGCTTGATCTGGAAACCGTAGGTGTCAAAGAAAGCTATGCTTTAAGTGGAGCTTATGTTTTCCCTAATCCGGTTAAATCACTTCATCGTAGTAAATTAAGATTATACTTAATAGAGGCTGTTGATAGAGTTCAAATAGAGATTTTTGATATCGCCGGTAACAAAATCAGTAGTAAGACAATTGGAAATTTAATGTCCGGTGAGACAATTATTCGGTTGGAAGATTTGACAAAATCAGCTTTATCCACAGGAAATTATTTCTTAACAATACGTGGTGAAGGTGTTTTTGAGAGGGTAAAGCTCAGTTTTGTAAAATAATCCAAATTTCCCGAGTGTGGATAAATACACATTTTATGTGGATAACTTACTGCTAATATAGACTCAACAATCCTAAATATCTTAATTCCAATAATATAACCATGTGGAAAGGCTTGTGGTGTAATTGTGGATAAATGTGGATAACTCCTTTCTAAATGCAATTCGGCACCTCTTTTTAACAGGGTTTTAATACTTCTTTAAAAAAATTCTTGCTCAATCTTAATACTATCTTTAGAAGTAGTATATCACATTTAGGAGATAGAGATGATTAAACCATTACAAGTTTTAAAAGAGTTAGATTTTGAAAGATTAGCCGGTTCGGAAGGTGAAGCAAAGGGACGAGAAATAATCAAGAAGCACTTGGATGAAGCAGGTATCCCATATGTTGAGGAACCATTCAAATTATGGAGCTTCGATTCAGGTGTTGCGTCATTAGAAATAGATGGAAAAGAGTTCCCTGCAATGCCATTTGGGTTATCCGACAATGGTAGCTTTACCGGTGAATTCTGTTTTGTTAGAAATGCAAATGAAATTATTTATAACAAAGGTATCTGGGAAGGCAAAATCATTATGGCAGGTTCAATTACACGTAACACTATGCTTGCTATGAATGAAGAGAAAGTTGCCGGTATCATTCGTATTTCCCCTCCTTACAGAACTGAAAGTTCACTCTCTTTCAGACAACAAAGCAAGGTCGATGGAGCAGTCCCAGGTGTTACTGTTACTTATAAAACAGCTGAGAAGCTAATGAATCTTTCAGGTAAAAAAATCACAATGAAGATAGAGCAGAATTGTGAAGAAAGAACAGCTTACAATATAGTTGCAACTGTTGGAAAACCTGTTTTAGACAATACACTTACTTACATGGTGGCTCATTTAGACTCTGTAGCCAGATCACATGGTTCTACTGACAATGCCGGTGGCTCTGTATGCATCTTAAAAACGGCTGAGAAACTGCATAAGCTTAACTTAAAGCGTGAATTAAAGATATGTTTCTTCTCTGGAGAGGAGTTAGGTCTACTCGGTTCTACTGCATACGTTGAAGAACACAAGGAAGAGATTCAAAAGAGAGCAGGACTTGTGCTTAATGTTGATGTTGCAGGTGACAGCTTGGGTACTGATATGATGGCAGTTATTGGTTCTCAACAGTTACTAGGGTATGCTAATGGTATCATGAAAGAGCAAGGTTATCTTTTCAATGAGAAGCTTGATATCTATAGTAGTGATGGTATTCCATTCTCAGTATATGAAGTACCTTCAGTCAATATTGCCAGATTTGGAGGAAAAGGAACTTTCCATATACACACTGAGAATGATGTAGCGAAACATTGTACTGCCCAGGGATTAAACTATTACGTTGAAACTTCATACTTGTTAATGAAACGAGTTCTAGAGTCAGCTATATATCCGGTTAAGAAGGAAATAGATGGTTCTCTAAGAGATAGAATTGAGAAGTATCTATGGAATTCAAGACAGGTAAAACCAGAGCTGAGTTGGACTCCGGGATATAAAAAATGAATCTGATTTAGAAAGTAATTGACATCAATTACTTAAAACTGTTAATTATCGTTCAATTTAAAGGGGCCGAGGTAGGTGTAGGCCTACCTCGGAAATAATTGATCTTTGTAAAAAGGGAGAAGATTATGAAAAGAACAATACTTTTATTGGTTATTCTTTCATTATCCGTTTTATGTCTTTGGGCTGATCCTGAGACTGAACCTAACAACACATTTGATGATACCGGAGTGTTAACCATAATTAATGGTGACCATACCGGAGAAATCACTGCAGGTGACCACGACTATTGGAAGTTCTGGGCAGTTGCCGGTGACAACATAACTATCAGCTGTGTAAACGCTTCAACATCATTCGATACTTACCTCCACTTATACGATTCAAGCGGAATAGCTGAATTAGCATCAAACGATGATGCAGGTGGTACTCTTCAATCACAAATCGATTACTCTATTACTAATGCAGACTGGTACTATTTTAATCTTCGAGGTTACTCAAATAACGCTGCTGGAACTTACTTAGTAAGTTTATCTGGTTCTACACCAAATGATCCAGGTATGCCCGGTACTCCAACAAACGTAGTACCTACACCGGGTGCATTTAACGTTGCAATCAATGGAACAACTTTATCATGGGATTGGGGAGCTAACACAGAGACCTTCGATCTCTACTTCGGGGAGGGTTCCCTACCGGCTACACCGGTCATTGCCGATCAAGCAATATCGGGGACCGGAGAGACATATGATCCCGGAGTGCTTGATTATGCCGGTACTTATTACTGGCAAATTGTAGCAAAGAACAGCACCAGTATTTATGATAACTCTCTTTCAGGTACTTTCTCAACAGAATTAGGAACTGATGTGATTCAAATTGGTAACGGTACTGAAGTAAATCAATCATTACCAATAGAACCTTTTTATGGATACTCCTATTCTCAGAGTGTATATCTTCAGTCAGATATAGACATAGCAAACCAGCGTATTGAGAAGGTATACTATCAGTTTAATGAAGCTGGTCCTATGGCTAACTGTAACGAATGGGTTATCTATATGGGGCACACTCCAAACTCTTCATTTGCTTCAACAAATGACTGGATTCCTATCTCACAATTAGTCCAGGTTTATAGTGGACCTTTACCTGCTATTGGAGCGGAAGGTTGGATTGAGTTTGTGTTACAAGCTCCTTTTGTTTACAACAACACAGATAATCTTGTTATAGCTGTTGAAGAAAACCAACCACAGTATTGCGCAGGTGGATCTGAGGATTTCTTATGTGATACTACTACAGGTGCAAGAAGTATCTTCTTCTATAATGATATGACTGACCCTGATCCCAATGCTCCACCAGAGGCAATGGGTACTCCTACAGCTATCCCAAATACAAGGCTCTTCTTTGGTGACATTAGTCCTGATGCTGAGTTGATGTATTATCCTGATAGCCATGATTATGGAATTCTGTATACCGGTAGTTCAACAGATCCTGTTACATATACAATTACAAATACAGGTATGGCTGATTTGGTTGTTCAATCCGTTACAATGGATAACACAACTGACTTTACATTAACAGATAACAATACTTATCCGTTAACAATATCATCAACCCAACTTGTAAACTTTGAAATCTCTTTTACACCGGTAAATGCCGGACCTTTAACATGCAATGTTACAATCACAGATGATCAGAATAACACATATCCAATCGCTCTTACCGGTGAAGGATTTGACCAGACAATCACAGTATTCCCATACACTCAGGACTTTGATCTTGAAGAAGCAATCCCAATCGGATGGGATCAGGGAACTGAAGATGAGGGTGATTGGTTCTTTAATAACTGGGCAAGCTGGGAAACCGGTCCTCAAAATGGTGACCACACAGGTAACGGAGGTTTCTTTGCCAGAGCTCAGTCAAATGGTAACCAGGGATACAGAAGTGACTTATTAGCCCCTCCTGTTGATGTTTCTGCTCTCGCAAATCCTTTCTGCTCTTTCTGGTACACCCTTTATGGTGCAAATGTTGGAGAACTACATTTTGACCTTTGGGATGGAACCCAATGGACTGAGGATATCAGACCTCCACTAACCGGTGATCAGGGTCAAGATTGGCTTATTGGTGATGTTGACCTTAATGGCAACACAGGTGTAGTACAGCTTAGATTCAGATATCTCGGTGGTCCAATGTGGAATGGTGATGTTGCACTTGATGATATCTCATTCTGGGATAACGGTTCAGCTCCAGTTCCTACTACTCTTGTAGCTCCTGTTGATGCAGCTATTGAGATACCAATGACTGGTACTGTTGAATGGAATCCTGTACCGGGCGCAGCCGGATATTATGTAAGTATGGGTACTGATAATCCACCTACAGATGTCTATGATATGGTAGATGCAGGTAATAACTATACATTCGATTATTCTGGTTTAACTGCTGGTGTTGTTTATTACTGGCAAGTTACACCATATAATGCTATAGGTAGTGCAACAAATTGCCCGGTTTGGTCATTTACAACATTCAATGATATACCAAATGCTGCAACTATAGTTGCTCCACAAGATGGTTCAGAAAACCAGAGCATCACTCCTATATTAGAGTGGGCTGATGGTGGAAACTATCCTGATGGATATAGAGTATATTTTGGTTCTGATAACCCTCCAACAAATATAGTTGACGGTGTTGATGCCGGATTCGTTAACGAATATGCTATCACAGGTCCTCTTGCATTTGAAACTGACTACTATTGGCAGATTATCCCTTACAACTTCGTTGGTGATGCTACCGGTTGCCCTGTCTGGACTTTCTCTACAAGACCTGAAGGCATGGTTATCATTGGGGATGGCGTTGAAGAGAATCAATTCTTACCTATAGAACCATATTACGGATATAGTTACTCTCAATCTATATACACACCTGAAGAGTTTGGCTCTGCGGGATTCATCACTTCTATCTCATATCAGTTCAATGGTGGTGGAGACTTAAGTTCAAGTACTCAGTGGGTTGTATATATGGGATTAACTGACCAAGAGAGTTTCGATAGTACAACTTCTTGGATACCTTATGATCAGTTAACTATGGTGTATAATGGAACTATAGCAAATCCTACTAGTGCTGGATGGTTAGACTTTACATTGGAAAACATGTTCTTCTATGATGGTATGTCTAACCTTGTTATAGCTGTTGAAGAGAATGAACCTGAATATGGAGATTCAACAGAGGACTTTTATTGTACTCAAACAGCTACGCCAAGAAGCATATATTTTTATAATGATGGTACTGACCCTGACCCAATCGCTCCACCGGAAGCAATGTTTACACCGAACCTGATACCAAACACAAGATTCTTCATGATTCCACCAAGTGTTGGACCATATGTGATTCTTAGTGCTTTGGATGTTGACTTTGGTGTTCACAATGTTGGTACAACTTCTGATGTTTATAATATCAGAATTGCAAACTTCGGGCAATCCGATGCAGTTATCGATCCTGCTATTACCCTTACAGGTGATGATGCAGGTGAATTTACTCTAACTGACGGTAACACATACCCTATCAGTATCCCTCAGTTCGGTGAAGTTAGTTTTGATTTAACTTTCAATCCTACCACTGCGGGACACAAAGAAGCACTTATTACAATTGTGGACAATGTAACTGATAGTCGAGAAGTGCATGAGATTCCTCTGCATGGTTATGCCTATGTTGCAGACAGCAATGACCAATCTGATGATGCTACTGAGCTAGTACTTGATTGTGAAGGTTTAGAAGCTATCATCGAACCTGTAACAGACATTGATTGGTATGCTTTCTGGCAGGCAGCTCCTGCTAACCTTGAAATCCATACAGAGAATCTTTATGGTTCTAACGTAGATTTATCTGCATTCCTTTATGGACCTTTCGATGACCTCGGTCAGACAGTACCAGAAGATCAGGCTATGGCATTTGATGATGACAGCTGGACTGATGGTATGAATCCATACATTGCAACTAACATCACTGAAGCAGGTTTCTATTATCTTAGAATAGCTAGATTCGATAACTCCCCAGCAATGGATAGAGTTGGTAAAAAGAACGACGGACGTACACGCTGGGCTACAGGAGACTACTCTCTCTGGGTTATCACTGATAATCATGATGAACCGGATGGTTTCTATCCTCCTACTGCTTTAGCTCATGATATTAGCTACCAAGGTGTAACTCTCTCTTGGATGCAACCTGAAGAACCTACCCGTTCTCTTGCAGGTTACAATGTTTATAGAGATGATGTAATTGTTAATTCTGAACCTGTTACAGCTCAGTTCTATCTTGATACAGCTGATGACTTAACATTCGATCAGTCTTATGAATATAAGATTACTGCACTATATACAGGTCCTACCGGTGAATCTCCTGCATGCGACTCAATTAATGTTGTATTCACTGAAGTAGATCCACCTGTTATTGCTGATAGTTTCGATACATTCGATCCATTCACCACAGATCTTAGCCCATGGATTACTATTGATGGTGATGGTGAAGGAACTTATGGATTCAACAATGGTATAGATTTCACAGGAGAAAATGACCCTATGGCATTTATTGCCTTTAATCCATCAATGACAGTTCCTCCTGTTCAGTTCGCTGATGCTTATACAGGAGATCAATATCTTGCTTGCTTTGCTGCTGATTCAGGCTCTAATGATGACTGGTTGATTTCTCAACAAGTTCTTTTATCAAATGATCCTGCTTCCCTTAAGTTCTTAGCAAGATCATATACTATCCAGTTTGGAAACGAACAGTTTGAAGTGGGTATTTCTAATGGAAGTGCTGACCCGGATGATTTCACTATTATCACTGGTGACAGCCCTGTTGATGCCCCTCTTGACTGGACTCAGTTCACATATGATTTAGATGCATATGCCGGTCAGACTATCAGAGTTGCATTGCATTGTGTTTCAAGTCAGACTTTCTTCATGATGGTTGATGACATGATGCTTACAAACAATGGTGCTACAGTTGGTGAAGAGGAAGAAGTAATTGTTCCTACTACTACAGCATTACGTGGCAACTATCCTAACCCATTCAATCCTGAAACCGCTATCAGCTTCGATATGAAAGAAGCAGGTAACGTTTCTATCGACATCTATAATGTCAAAGGTCAGAAAGTAAAAACACTGGCAAATGACCATTATAATGCCGGCAGACATTCAGTTATCTGGGATGGTGTTGATGATAATAACAGTTCTGTTTCAAGTGGTGTGTATTTCTATAAGATGCAATCCGGAACATACACAAAATCAAAGAAAATGATACTAATGAAATAGTAATCATAAACAATAATGAAAGCCTATCGGAAACGGTAGGCTTTTTTTTGTTTGGAGTGCACCATCTGCGTTGGTGCGTCTTGTCATGAAACTATATTTTGCCACATCTCTGTAAGAAGTCTGGTATCATGCAATGCACTATCTTACTATAATTCCAAAATACCTTAACTCCTAATCTACACCAAATCTAATTCCCATTCTCATTAACGAGTTTCTAACGGGAAGCTAACGGGAAGCTAACGGGGAACAGGTGAGCAGTAAGAAGATTAGATTTGTTATATAAGCATATCGTAATAGTGATTAAAGTCTCTTTGCTCTGCCACAATTGTTATCAATTTCCAAAGAGACACCTGTTAAAACCCTATTGAAATGTTGTTTTCCATTAATAGGTAACTGATATGCTTTTGGGAAGTTTGAGATAGAATAAACTCTAGAATTGTGACTGAGGAGTGAGGAAGAGATTTGACTGCATCAACTTCATTTCAGGGAGTTGGAGCAATAGCGAAATGTGGTTATACGGTTCTACCTTTCGAATGGTTGCAGACCTTCGAAATGGTGCTCTTGTAATTTAAAGTCAACTCCGAAGTGTACCATTCTGAAGGTCTAAGGACCATTCAGAAGGTACAGTTTACTTATAACATCTGTCCCACCACAATTGTTGTATTTCAGCATCGTGGGCTATTCCTTCATTGAATTCATCTATTGTAAGATTACAGCAACTTGGATTCCAGACATTCTTCCTTGCAGTAATATGATTAGTTTCGTTTATAAAGTTTGGAATAGCAGAAACATGTTTGAAATCACATACTTTAGTATGGATTATGTAACCATCATAGATATCTGAAAGTTTGAGTTGTTCATACCCGGGATTGTACATTGTATCAATTAGATTTATATCGCCATACATTGTTTTCTTAAGAGATAAACCTGCTTCCCCAAACTTATCGAATAGTTCTTCAAACTCACCATTACAGGGTAAACTGGAGGACTCACAATCAAGTAAGAGATTCGGAGAGTGTATAAAAATGTTATAAACTCTATTGGGTAGCTTTTTTTTTAGGTAGTTGCCATACCTGTCGTCCATGAAACGAATAAAGGTATAATTCCCATCCTGCATCCGAACTGCCGGTTGCTTGAAACTTGTGAAGGAGTGATTACGTCCTGTAATAGTGAGAACCTTTTCGTTATGCTTTACAACTCTATCTACTACTGCATCAGCCCAAAACTCCTCAGAGCAACCTTTACCAATCTCTTTCCAGTGCTTTTTCGTAAGCTCAACACCCTCGGCATGGTACCTGTTCTTAAGTTCTAAGTTAGGTGAATCATTTAAACCGATAAGGTTTAGCTTATATCCTGATTTATTCACTTTCCAGACTGCTCTGTAAACATCAATGTACTCTTTGTACCCCCAGAAAACACTCATATTGAACTGGAGTTGCTTCGCTAACTCAAAGTCGAATGTATTGGAGGATATTAGCTCATTAATCAACTGCTGATCTGCTCTACGAAGAAACTCGGTACCAATAGTACTAACTCCCATTTCCGGCAGCATTTCTATCAGCTTACAGTAAAACTCCAAGTCCTGTTTGATTCGGTGGTATTCACCAAGTAGCACAACGTCATACTTATCGAATTGTTCTCTGATAAACTCTATTGGTTTTAAGAAACTATTAGCTGTCAAATCCTCTAAATCCCCTACCATGAGTTTGATGAATATCCTGAACAACAAAGAAAGCATCCGGATCAATATCTCTCACAATGTTCTTGAGTCGACCAAGTTCTCTATTTGTTATGATTGTATAAATAATGTCTCTTTTCTCTCTGGAGAAACCGCCTTCACCTTTATAAATAGTGCAACCACGATTCATCTCGAAGAGTATCTCCTCTCTAATTTGTTCTGTGTTGTTTGAGAGAATGGTAACACCCTTAGTAATAGAGAAACCTTCAATCACAATGTCAGCGACTTTAGAACTTATCCAAAGTGAGAAGAGGGCCCAGAGGATAAGGTTAGCATTCTTAAAGAAGTATCCTGCAAGCATGATAATAACAGTATCAATAATAAGGTAACTGGTTCCAATCGAGAAACCGAAATACTTACGCATAAGAAGAGCAGGGATATCAGAACCACCTGTTGAACCATTGTTCCTAATCACCAGTCCGATTCCGGCTCCATAAAGTAATGAGCCTGCCAGCACGGCTAAGATATATTCATTAGTAAAGCTCATTGCCCCATTTATATCATATAAGAACGTCTGTAAACCTTCTGCTCCAATGAAGTGATCACTTATAAAGAAATCGGAAAATACAGAAGTTAGAATAATAGCAATAATCGATTTAAAACCAAACTGTTTGCCAAACTGCCATAATCCGATAGCAAAGAGTGGTATATTAACCAACAACATAAACAAACCGGGTTGGATACCCAACTTAAAGAAGGCAATCTGTGCTAAACCGGATGCACCACCGGGAGCAACTTTGAACGGCATTAGGAAGAGACTGTAGCCAAAGCCCATTCCAAGAGAGCCAATCAATATACCTAAAATGTTAAGCAAATTAGCTTTTGATATTATCTTTCTTTTTTTCTTCACAATAATCCTCCGATGTTATTTTATTGCACCAATAATGGGAGTCAATATGGAAATTAATGAGTTGATTGAACTGTGTAAAAACCTGCCCGGAGCTTGGGAAGATAGACCATTCGGTCCGGAGCATGCTGTGATGAAAGTTGGAAAGAAACTGTTTGCTATTATCTCTGATGAATCAGGTTTAAGAATCAATTTAAAGAGTGACCCGGACTTTGCAATCACTCTGCGAGAACAGTATGATTTCATTATACCCGGTTATCATATGAATAAGAAACACTGGAACACTGTGTTGGTTTTTAAGATGGACAATGTACAACTACTCACACAACTTGTTAATGACTCCTATAACCTCGTTTTAAACAGCTTAACTAAGAAAGAGCAGAAAGAGATAAAAGGCGGTAAATGATGCATTTCGCTCTTAAGACACTCATTTCAGCAATCATTATTGTTCTTATCTCAGAGATTTCAAAACGCTTTACACTACTTGGTGGGATACTTGCTTCATTACCATTAGTCTCTTTCCTTGGAATCATCTGGCTATATATTGATACTAAAGATATTAAACCAATCATTGCCCTCTCGCAGTCAGTATTCTGGTTAGTCATCCCCTCCCTAATCTTCTTTTTACTCTTTCCAATATTACTTAAAAAAGGCATGGCATTCTGGCCCTCATTCGGAATTGCCACAGGTGCTATGATTGTCTTTTATGGTATCATGGTGAAGGTATTGCAATTCTTTAATATTATTGCATAAGACCATCCATCAAATCATACAATTATTCTCATTAATACTGAAATGAGCCTACCTCATCCCTTCCAGTCCCGTGCCTACGACAAGTTTTCCATAAATATCCTAGTTATCCACACGATGTGGATAAATCGAGGCATTGCACGAGAGGGTCACGAGAGGGTCACCTGTGGGAGACCTTTGAAACACCTTTCGATGTCAGGGGATTAGAAGGGAGGGAACAGGGCAAATTAATTGGCAAATTGGCAAATTTATGCCTTCTTCATTATGCACTTCTTAATATACCTTTCTTAATCCAGGTCAAATTTGGTGGAATTACTAGTTGGACTAATAGAGACCGGGTGGGAGTTTGAGAAATAGCCGTATGAATCTACCTTTCGAATGGTTGACAGACCTTCGGAATGGTAATCTTGCAATATAATATTAACTTCTTTAAGTTGCGCCTTTTGGGAGGTCTAGGGACCAATCCAAAGGTACAGGATTGTGGTGCTGGTTTCGTTTTCGCATTGTGATTTCGCTGTAACGCAAGTCTTAAAAAGTTGTAACAAATCCCTGAGAAAGTGTTTTAAATGGTGGAGTCACTTAAAAACTCCTTCCGCTTAGAAGAGAGAACGAAGAGCAAAAGATAATTGAGAGAAATTTTCGATTCAGAGTGATGAATAATAGTCATAAATTGGACTAACTTCCCCTTATAAAAAGGATTTGACAGTATTACAAAGTATTGAAAAATAACTAAACTGGAAAATAGTATGCACTATATCTCGTCGTTGCAATTACTTTATTGTATGTAAGTTCTATTATTGCAGGGATTTATGTAATTAAGAGAAAAGTGTATATAAAGTTATTATAAATAAATGAATCGAAAAAAGGAAGGAGATTCGTATGATTAAACATCGAAAAACGGGTTTATCTCTTTTGATGGTTCTCTTAGTATTAGCTGTGACACCTCTATGGAGTGCTGCCCCAGCCAATATGGTAGTAGAAAACCTTCAAGTTACAGATATCCCCAACGATGACGGGTCAGGACTGCGTATTAGCTGGACTCCGCTTCCCAAAGAAGCAAGAATCCAGGAATATCATGTATATCGCGGTATCAGCCCTGATTCCCTCTTTTTAGTCGGTACAATTCCTGTGAACCCTAAGACAGGTGTTTCATCGGATGTAATGTACTATTACGATAGCAGTTGGACACAGCTTATAAGCATCAACTCACCTGCTAAACTGAAAAAAGACAAACAACCGGACATGGAAACAAGTCCGCTTTACAAAGAGATTCCTCATGACATGGAGCTACTTAAGAAGCTTCAGAGTGGAACAACCATGCTTTATGCTATGGATATCAAACCTTACTATTACAAATCAAAGAAAGTTGAGAAAGATGGTCAGGTTTATGCAGGTATGCCATGGTATCATGGAAGCATTTTAGGAAGACTTGTAGCCGGAAGAGAATACTATTATACTGTTGTTGCAACGAATGAACAGAGAAAGTATTTCAAAAGAGCTGAGATTGTTTCCGGCACACCAATGCCAAATGAAGCAGCTCCGGTTTTAGACTTTTACAGTAAATACCTTCCTGAAGAAGGAAATGTTCAATTTGAGTGGAAACACCCAATACAGTCAGGTGCGATTCAAGCATATTCAGTATTTATCGTTGAAGACAGCAAATTGAATTCATTCCTCGAAGGAAACTATGACAATGGAACACAGATTGCCCAAGTTAGTTCCAGTACTACTTTCGCATCAGCTAAAGTAAGTGAACTTGCAGGTTACGACTTTGATTCTCTTGAGAAATACTCATTCGTAATTGGTGGCATTTATGGTGGTGGCATTACATTATCAGCACCTATCAAATCTATGCGTTCAAGATTACCTGAATTCTATAAAGACACTACTTTCTATGCTGGTGATGCACCGGATGATAAGGGTGATTACAATAAAGTTCAGTGGGGTAAACCAACAGCATTTCTCTCTGCTACTTCCTTCATCGGAGAAAGTAAAGAAAGATGATGATTGCTTATGATTACAAAATCAATGATCTTTATAAAATTGATCAGATTCATTTCTATTTCTTCGAGAAGGGTAAAGATAAACCTTTCTTTATGCATAATGAATTCTATCAGGATAACAAGATTGTATTGAATCTCCCTAAGGGTTATGATCCTGCTAATGGTATTGATGTTGAAATCAGATTCAAAGCCAAAGGTGTTGATAGACCTGACCTTGATGACAGCTATTTCTTGAGACAAGAACTTGTTTGGGATGACTTTATTAAGTCTCTCAAGCCAGGTGACGTTTTCAATAGTAGCAACATTAACCTTAACCAAACTTATTACACTGTCTTCAGTAAAAATATGCAACAGGGTTCTTATGGAGTAGCTAAAGAAGTTACTGCTGTTGATAGAAGCATCAATAACCTTTCTGATTATCTCAAGAAAGATTACGTTGTTGTTCAGGATATCGACGTTGATAAGAAACTCTTCCTTGTTGATCATAACATCAGCTATATGTATGATGAAGCATCTGAGTCAGTTCTTCGTGCAAGTCTTTTCCCTGGAGTTGACAATGAGACTAAGGCTCAGCTTAAGAAAGACGTTGATGAACTTATCGCTCAAAAGAATGCTGCTACTGAAACAGAAGCCATTGAAGCTTTAGATCAGCAGATTGCACAAATTAATGCTCAGATTGAACAGCTTAACAATCCTGCTCTTACTGAAGTAAACAGTATCAAAGGCAGAAGAGCTAGAATTAACCATATCAGAAAAGTTAGAGAAACTGAAATGCGTAGCAAGAGCTACAAACTTATGATTTCAGATGGTAAAGCTAACTTCTTCCAAGGAGAAGCTCTTCAAACTGAAGATGGTAAAACAGCATATTTCTTCCCAGTACCTAACTGGATTTACAGCACACGTGTCGGCGGTCTTATTGCTGCTATCATCTTTGGTCTCTTAGTATTCATTATGGTTGCCCTTGCAAGACGTGGAAAAGCGCTTTACTTACGTCCTATCGCAGGTATCCAGGAAATCGATAACGCTATTGGTCGTGCAACTGAGATGGGTAGTCCTATCCTCTTCGTTCCAGGTCTTTCAGGTATTAGTGATGTTGCTACACTCGCCGGTCTTCAAATCCTTTCACAGGTTGCGAAGAAAGCTGCTGAGTATGACACACCAATCCTTGTTCCTTGTAGAGACGTTATCGTGCTTCCAATTGCACAGGAGATCGTGAAAGAAGCTCATTATGAAGCCGGTCGTCCTGATACATTTGATCCTTCAAGTGTATTCTATATGACAGGTTCACAGTTCGCATTCGTTGCCGGTATTAACGGTATCATGGTTCGTGAAAAAGTAGCTACTAACTTCTATATGGGTATGTTCTACGCTGAATCACTTATTATGACAGAAACCGGTAACTCAATCGGTGCTATTCAGATTTCCGGTACAGACGCTGTTACACAGATTCCTTTCTTCATCACAACTTGTGACTATACACTTATGGGTGAAGAGCTTTATGCAGCAGCTGCTTATCTTTCTAAAGAACCAATGATGCTTGGTACATTGAAAGCTCAGGACTACTTCAAGTTCCTTATTCTTTTCTTTGTTGTCCTTGGAACATTGCTTTCTTCATTCAAAATAACATTTTTAATTAACGCATTCCCTGATAAATAGGAGCAGATACAAATGAAAAAACAAGTACCATTATTAATAGTAATTGTCATGAGTTTTCTGTTTGCCTTATGGGCAATTATTCCTCATAAGATTTCAGAAGACTTCTATCAGGGCTATCTTGTCTTCATCCGAGCTATGTCCCCATTTGGTGTTGTTCTCGGTATTATGAGTATCACAATGGTTAACGTTGTGAAGATTAAGAGAAAAGCCCCAAACTGGCAATATAGTTACGTTACACTTTTTGCGTTCTACGGAACTGCAGCAATTGGTTTCATCTGGGGAATCGGTGAAGGTACACCTTATATTTGGATATTTAAGAATATCTCAATGCCGATGTCTGCAACAATGTTCTCATTGCTCGCGTTCTATATATCTACCGCAGCCTATAAAGCTTTCCGTGCTCGTTCAGCTGAAGCGACTGTGTTGCTTATAGCAGCGGTTGTAGTTATGTTAGGTCAGGTGCCTTACGGTGTTATGATTAGCCCGAAAATTCCTGCTTTTGCACAATGGATTCTGGACGTACCAAACCTTGCTTCTAAGCGTGGTTTCATGCTTGGTGTTGGTCTTGGTATGACCGCTGTATCCCTTAAAATTATGTTAGGTATCGAGCGTTCTTACCTCGGTGGTGGCGACTAAAGGAGATATGATGGAATTTATTAAAAAATTACAGGACTTAGATAGAAAGTGGATATATCTTATTGTAGCTTTGGCTATTATAATCCCTTTACTTATTCCATTTAACGCACCGACATATACTACTGAACCAACAGAAAAATTGTATCAGCTTATTGATTCTTTCTCAGATAGAGAAGATAGAGCTGTGCTTATCTGTTTTGCTCATGATGCATCTACTATGGCTGAGCTTTACCCAATGGAAGTTGCTATCTTAAGACATTGTTTTGAAAGAAATATTAAAGTGTTTACACTTACTTTCCTTCAAACTGCTGCTCCTTTGATTAGTTATGCTATTGATACAGTGAAAAGCGAATTCCCTGATGTGAGATCAGGTGAAGATTATATCAACATCGGCTTTAAACCTGCTGCTCTTTATCTTCCAATCGTTATTGGTATGGGTGATGGAATTGCTGCTGCCGTTGAAACTGATGATGAAGGTAGAAAGCTTGAATCATTACCTATGATGAAGGGCCTTAACAACTATAACGAACTTAAACTCGTTGTAGAAACTTCAGGTGCTAGTTATGGTATGGGTTGGGTTACTTATGCACGTGCACGTTATGGTGTAAACGTTGCTGCCGGTGTTACAGCTGTTATGGCTGCTGATGCTTATCCTTACCTTCAGACCGGTCAGCTCACAGGTATGCTTTCAGGTATGAAAGGTGCTGCTGAATATGAATACCTTAACGATGTTTTCGCTGCTTATGAGAGTGAAGATTATCCTAATGGAAGACCATTCAGTAAAGAGATTCTTAAAGACAAGGATGAGAAAGCTAAGATTGATATTTCAAAAGACTATGATCCTGAAACTAACACAGGTATTAAATACAAGTGGAAAACAGCTCGTATCGGTATGAATGCTCAATCTGTTGCTCATGTTATGATATTCCTCTTTATTCTTATTGGTAATGTTGGATATTTCGTTGAGCGTCATCAGAAAAGGAAAAATGGTTAAAAGGAGAAGAGATGTTTGAAATAATAAGTAATCTAATTGCAGCTTTCTTTACATTGGCTATCTTCTCTTTCTTATATAAAGATAACCCTGTGTATCGTTTGTCTGAACAGCTTCTTGTTGGTGTTTCAGCAGGATATGGTATCCCTTACATGTGGCAGAATGCGTTTATCCCATTCGTTTATCAGCCAATATTCATTCAACATAAATGGTATCTTGTGATTCCATGTATAATCGGTACCTTCTACTGGTTCCGTTTTAACAATAAACTTAGCTGGCTTGCACGTTATCCTATCGCTATCGGTATGGGTATGACAGGTTCAGGTGTTATTCTCTCAATGAACGCTAGTGTCCTTGTGCAGATGCGCTCAGCTATGCAACCAATCGATAGCTTCAATATGTTCCTTATCTTCTTAGGAACAGTATCTGTTATGCTTTATTTCTATTTCTCAAAAGCTCATACAGGTATCTATGGTAAGTTCACTAAGATTGGTATCTGGTTTATGATGATTGGATTCGGTGCATCATTTGGTAATACAGTTATGGCTCGTATTTCTCTTTTGATTGGTCGTATTCAGTTCCTCGTAAATGATGTAATTATGGGATTCATTAAATAATTAACTGAGTTCTTAACATATTAAAGAAAGACCTGCAATAATGCAGGTCTTTCTTATTTTGTTAGACTTCTTTAGAATCAACTTATCAACATTGACAATTCATATAATTAAGAAAAGTATTGACATCAAAAGAATTAACTCTCCAAATTGACTATTGTAGGTTTCTATTATACAAAAAAGGAGTGTATATTATGAAGAAAACTATTCTATTGTTGTCTGTTTTATTAATTGCATTTTCTCTGATTGCAACAGACAGAGACCCAATGGCATTATCCAATTATGGCCCAAGCTTAGCTTATTTTTGGGCAGCTCCAAATCAGTATGGTGACGTTGAACAAGGTGTTCAGTACACTGCTCCGGCTGACTGTACTCTATCATCTTGGGAACTTTATCTTTATTCCATAGTTGGTACTCCTCCTTCAATTGTTGTTCATGTATATGATGACAATGCAGGAGAACCTGGAACAGAGTTAGGTTCTGTAACTGTCCCAACAGCTAACCTCGTAACTTATACAACAGGATGGTCAACTATTGACCTTACAAGTCTTAACCTTGCGTTTACAGCCGGTGATGTATTCTATATCACTTACACTGTGACTCTCGGCTCATACGGCATAGCTGAAGTTCAATGGCTATCAGATGATGGTACATATGCAGCGACTAGTACTACTTTCCAAGGAAACGGCACATCTTGGCTTAGTATGGGTGCAGGCTGGGGCACAAACTATGAAATGTATGCAACAGCTAACGTTGAAACATCCGGAGTTGTAGGTCCTATATTATCACTTAACTACGACAGTTATAACTTTGGTCAAACTGCTATAGGTGGGTATAAATATGACACAGTTACTATTACCAATGCAGGTGGTGGTAGTCTTGTAGTGCAGGACGTAGCTCTTACCGGAAATGCTGACTTCTCAGTATATGACCCTAATGCAGATTCATATCCTCTGACACTTGGTTCATCTGAAAACACTCTTTTCTATATTGAGTATACTCCATCAGCTACAGGTGCAGTTACAGGTAATATAGCTATTACTATCAATGACAGAGAAGTTCACAATATTCCACTTTCCGGAGAAGGTTATATCCATAATTCATGGGCTGATGCAGGTGCTATTTATGCTCAGTCACCTGCAGGTAATCAAGGAGATAATCCTTGGTCTATGAGTACATCAGACTTAGCTCCGGGCTACTTACATGCTGAGAGCTTTGAAGGTTTGACTGCGAATATCGCTTCTATGGATTTCTGGGGAATAAACTGGTATCATGATGGTTCCGGTTGGGTTCCAGTTGACACAGAAGATCCAATGACCTTTGAAATAAAGTTCTATGACTTTGATGATGCAACCGGAAGACCGGGAACTGTCATCGAGACTCATACACCTACAATTACAAGAGAAACAGTTGCTGATTCTCTATTCTCGAATGGTCCTGTTTACAAGTATCATTTCGAACTTCCTGCTGAACTTGCTATGACTGATGGCTGGGTTTCAATCGAAGGTACAAGTGTTGGCACCCCTGATGATGCATGGTTCATGTGGTCAACTTCTCCAATTGGTGATGGTTTCAATGCTAATTGGGATGACACTAATACAGAGTGGGACTGGGATGACAATGATTTAGCATTTGCTCTTTATCCTTCTACTGCTATAGATCCACCTCAGAATGTTTCTTTAGTAATGAACGGTATCTATCCTGAAATCTTCTGGACAGATGTTCCTGGACTTGTTCAAAACATCTATAGAGCTGAAGAACTTGGGGCAAGATATACTGTAGTTGGTACTGTTAGTGATGGTGCTGGTTCTTTCTTAGATACATCAGCTACTGCTAGAAATTACTTCTACTTTGTTACAAATAATACTGCTCTTACACGTAGACAGCAGATGTCTATTGATGCTAAGTTCAGAAGATTAGATATTAGACCTATGTCTAAAGATGCAAAGATAAGTAAATAATTCATAATACATAGAATAAAGGAACCGATTTCTCGGTTCCTTTTTTAATATGCTATATATTACTGATACAGATATCTTTTAATTTTTTGTGTAGGGGTTTTCTGGAAGGGTTCTGTTACAATCTTGAATTCATGTATCCTTGAATAAGCTGGTAAATTACTATTTACTTCCTTTCGGTTTTCCTCTATCAGTGAAAGCATCTTGTCTTCTGTTAGTTTTAACTTGTCAACTTCCTCCATATCAATATAGATCATTGCGACAATCTTACCATTCTTTTCTATCACTAATGATTCCTGTATGCAGGACAAGTTATTGACCGTAAACTCAAGCTCTTCAGGGTAAATATTCTCCCCTGCCGGCCCTAGAATCATAGACTTACTTCTACCTTTGATAAAAATGAAATCATCTTCGTCAATGATTCCAATATCACCTGAACGCATCCAGCTATCTTCAGTAAATACGGCCTGGGTTGCTTCTTTATTCTTGTAATATCCCATCATTACCTGCTCACCTTTTATCAGAATTTCGCCAGGTACCTTTGCCGGATCTGGTGAATCTATCTTCACATGGAGATAATCTACCTCCCTGCCCACACTACCGATTCGTCTTTCAAACCAGCGTTCATATGATATCAATGGCGCACACTCAGACATCCCGTATCCGATAGTTACTGGGAATCCAACTTTTCTTAAGAATATTTCAACTTCATGGTTCATTGGAGCTCCACCCACAATCATTTCATTGAGCTTTCCTCCAAATGTTTCCATAAGCTTGTCTTTAATCTTTTTATAAACAAGTTTATTCACTCCCGGTAAGCTCAGCATCAATTTCATTTTGGGCTCATTTAACGTCGGTTTAAGCTTCTTATGGTATATTTTCTCCAATATCAATGGAACTGCCTCTATTACTGCCGGTTTTACCTCTGAAAGAGCTCTTAGAAGTAGTTTAGGGGATGGAATCTTTGACATAAAGTAGATGTGGTTACATCTGATGAAAGGATATAGAAAATCAAAGGAAGCTCCATAGGCATGAGCACTAGGTAGAAATGCCAGAATTGTATCTCCTTTCGGGAAAGCAAACTTGTCATTAGCGTATATCATATTCGCCATAATATTATTGTAAGATAGCATTACACCTTTCGAAAAACCTGTTGTTCCTGAAGTATAAAGGATTACCATCAATTCTGAGTTATCTTTCTGTTCAGGAAGTACAAAATCCTTAACTTCAAGTTTAGTAACTGCATTATATAACTGATCCATACTTGTTCTAATATCATCATTGGAACTATAAAGGATTTCTAACGACTGGAGAGAGATAATGAGCTTTATTTTATTTAACGCTTCCTCGTTAATCTCATCAAAAATCTCGTTATCTATAAATAGTATTTCACTATCAGAATGATTGATTATATGTTGAATATCTTTACTTGGGAAGTTAGGAAGAATAGGCACTATCACTCTATTGTTAAGAACTGTTCCAAGGTATGTTAAAGCCCAATGCGAACTGTTCTTACCACAAACAGAAACTTTCGCCCGTTGTTCAACATCCAGCATTTCAAAAAAACTTTTCATAGCCATGGTGTATCTTGCTACATCTCGGTATTTATATGCTATATCAGTACCGTAATCTGTGAATATTGGCTCTTCCCAATAATTGATAATAGTCTGTTTGTAATAGGGTATGAATACTTCCTTTATCATGAACTCACCTCATTATTAATGATACATATAGTCTTATACAGACAATCTTTCACTCTGTCAAACTATTATTTACAATTAATTAACTCTTTGGAACTCTTTATCTAATCGCATCAAGAACTTCCTTGCACCTTCTAATAAGTTATGCACACGATGTGGATAACTTTAGGGGTTCATAGGGAGGGTCTAGGGAGGGACAAGCGAGATTCAAGGTTTTTGAAGCAGGACAATAAGGACTTGGAACAGAGGTGAGTAAGGACTTGTATATATGGTGAGAAGAAATAGAAATGAAAAGAATTGTTGTTATAAAAGTTTTTAGAAGACTATGTTTCATTCAATAAGCTAGCTATCCTAAACCTTTTTTATTGACACCTAACAATCTTAATAATCCTGTTACAAATAACACTTTATTAGCAATGATGAGTTTAAATAAGGAATTATAATAGATGAAGAAAGTTTTAACATACGGAACCTTTGATCTGTTCCATTACGGACATTTGCGATTGTTGAGAAGAGCCAAGTCTCTTGGAGATTATCTCATAGTTGCAGTTTCTACAGATGAGTTTAACGCTATTAAGAACAAGGTTTGTACTTATCCCTTTGAGGAGAGAGCTGCGATAGTGGAAGCAATTCAATATGTTGATGAAGTGATTCCTGAAAACAACTGGGAACAGAAGATAGATGATGTGAAGAACAATAATGTTGACCTGTTTGTTATGGGCAGTGATTGGGATGGTAAGTTTGACTTTTTAAAAGATTATTGCGAAGTAGTTTACCTTGATAGAACACCTAATATCTCATCTACAGAAGTGAAGCAGGCGATTAAAGACAGCTAATAGATGAACTATTCACAGTATTTCACAGCTTTACCGTACAAGTTTGGATGGTATGTTTCAAAGTTGTTCAACAAGAAACAGCAAATTGACTTCTTATGCGGAGGACATGCTGATTATATCTGCTTTCAAAGTATACATAAGCTGATGCCGGAGATAAGGATTGTAGCAAGAAGTAAGCAAGTACAAAGAACCCTTAGTGAATATGATATAGAATCAATCCTCTATCCAACATATCCTGATATCGTGATTATGGCTCGTCATCTTGCCAGAAAGTATCCGGTCAAGAAGATAGCTAAGATTGGAATGAGGCATGGGGCTTATCACTTCAAGGATTTCGTTTCAAGTCATAAGTATCAAGCTTTTGATACATACATGTTTACTTCAGAACATGAAGTTAAGTATGCAGAAACTAAAGATATTATGTGTGGAGTTCCGATAGGTTTTCCTAAAATAGATCCTATGTTTAACGGACAGATAACAAATGAACAGCTTGATAAGCTCAGAAATGAACTAGGACTCTCGAAAGAAAAACTTACTGTTTTGTTTACTGCTACTTGGGATAAATCAAACTACTCGGCAATAGATAAATGGATTGATAGGGTTAATGAGCTGAAGGCAGATTTCAATGTGCTTGTGACAGTGCATCAATGGACTACTCCAGCTAAAGTTGAAAAACTAAAAAGAACAACAACATTTATTGAAGATAAGAACATCTTGCCATATCTGCTGCTAGCAGATGTAATGATTGCTGATATCAGCTCCATAATTGCTGAGTTTAACTCATTGGATAAACCGATAATAACCTTTAGAATTCCTGCTTTTAAGCGATTAACAGATGAGATAATTGGAATGCTTGATGAGATGACCTATAGAATAGATACTTTTGATGAGTTGAAACCAATGTTAAAAAGAGCTTTAGATAATCCGAATGAGCTTTCAGAAGCTAGGACTAGATATAATAAACTGATGTTTGATGAGCTTGATGGAAAAGCATCAGAAAGAGCTCTACATGTTATTGAAAGCTATAGGAAGGATTTATGAAATTAGGTATTCTCACAGCGTTTAGAGACCAGCATAAATACTATGTTAGATCTTGCGAAGAGCTTGGAATTGATTATGAAATAATCGATATTATCGGACCTGATTGGTTAGAGAATGTTAAGAAATCTGATTGTGATGGATTCGTATGTCGTCCTCCTTCTAAGTATCAGGAGCGAAAGGCGATGTATGATGAGAAGTTATACACAATATCTCACTTCATGAATAGACCAATCTATCCCTCTTATGATGAACTTTTTATCTACGAGAACAAGAAGATGATGGCGTATTGGCTTGAGTTGAACGGATTTCCGCATGTTCCAACCAAAGTTTTCTATAAAAAGGCAGACTATCTTCAGTATGTTGAAAATGCAAACTATCCATTAGTGTTTAAAACTAATACCGGTTCAACCGGTAAAGGCGTGAAGATCATTAAGAACAAAGTAGTAGCAAAAAGAATAGCTAACCATGTGTTCGGTTTCAGTGGTACAAAACTGGCAACAGGTTATACCCCACAAAAGACAGGAAAGATTCTACCGGTTCCGGCAATTGCAACACTACAACGGCACTATGCCCTGATTCAAGAGTTTAAGCAGATTAAATGGGAATGGAGAGTTGTAAAAGTCGGTGACTCATACTTCGGTCATAAGAAACTACTAAAAGGTGATTTTGCCAGTGGGTCGAAACTAAAAGGTTGGGATTTACCTCCTAAAGCTGTACTCAACCTTGTCAAAGATATATGTGAAAAGGGAAACTTTCTATCGATGTCTGTTGACATCTTTGAAACTGTGGATAATGAACTTCTAGTTAATGAGCTTCAAGCGATTTGGGGTCAATCAACAACTGATTTGATGTATAAAGACGAGAAGCCCGGAAGAATAATAGAGAGAGACGGTGAGTTTGTCTTTGAAGAGGGTGAATTCACACAGCATTCAGGTTTTATGTTAAGAGTTAAACACTTCATAGAAATATTGAAGAGGAGTAATAGATGAAAATAGAAGTATCAATAGGTGAACTTGTAGACAAAGTAACGATTTTAGAGATTAAAACAGAAAAGTTTAAGAATGCAGAAAAGCTTGCAAACGTGAAGAAAGAGTATGCGTTACTCAGAGCTGATATGGAAAGTATTGGAATTACTGTAGATTCTGACTTCTTTCTTAGATTAAAAGAGGTAAACACACGTCTTTGGCATATTGAGGATGATATACGCATCGAAGAGTATAATGGTAGATTTGGTGATAGGTTTATTGAACTTGCCAGAAGCGTTTACGTAGAGAATGACAACAGAGCAGATATCAAGAAAGAGATAAATCTTGCTCATGGCTCTAACCTTGTTGAAGAGAAAGAATACGTAGATTATAAAAACGCAAATAAGTAGGTTTAGAATATGCAGAAGATGGTTCCGGTAGAGGATATAAAGAAAGTAAAGAAAATACTAATAATACAGTACAAACCTTTTGGAGATGTACTCCTCAATACCGGATATTTCCCGGCTCTTAGAGAAAAGTTCCCTGATGCTCAGATAGATTTTTTAGTGCAGAAACCTTATGTCACGCTACTTGAGGATAATCCTTATCTTGATAATCTCGTTATTATGCATAAAAAGAAGGGAATGGATTACTATAGGGAGCGTTTTAGAGTAGTATCCATGGTCAGGAAAACAAAGTATGACTTAGTAATCGATATGCTAAGAAGTTCAGGTTCTGCTCAGATAGCATTGTTAAGTGGAGCAAGGATAAGAATAGGTTGGAAACTTAAACGTTGGAACTGGGTTTATAATTATCAACGCAAAAGACAGAATTACAGATACTATTCAATCATGAAGTTCGATGCTCTGGAACCTTTAGGAATCGAGCATAGACAACATGAACTCTATTACAAAATCAAGGATAAATCGCAATCTAGAGTAGATGATTGGCTCAATCAAGAGAATATCCCACTTCAAGGATTTGTTGTCTTCTCCCCCGGAACTCCGGTATTAGCTAAGAAGTGGTCACTCGAGGAGTTTGCAAAACTCGGAGATATGATTCAGAAGAATCATGACCTTAAAGTTGTTTTACTTTGGGGACCCGGTGAAGAGCAGGATTGTCAAACAATTGCCGAGATGATGGATACAGAGCCAATCTTAGCATTGCCAACAACATTCAATGAAGCCGGAGCTTTATTGAAAAGAGCTAAAATGTATATCTCTCAGGATGGTGGCATCAATCATGTTGCAATTGCGATGCAAACACCATCAATAGCCATATTTGGGCCGCATTCTCAACCTGAGAAATGGCAGGCTTGGCATAAGCCAACTCACCCATATTTAAGAAACTGGGAATGCAAAGATTCTTCTGATAGAACTCTTGGTATTACAGCTGATGTGGTTTATAAAAAGTTTCTTGATATAATGGAGATAATTAAATGAAGTATCTTTTCTATCTATCCAAACAGTATTCGATATCTATAGTTGCTCCATTAGTTATATACCTAAAAGAAACAGGAAGAGAGTATGCATTCTACACTTCTGCGAGAGTTAAAAATGCTATCCATGAAAAGCATCCTGAAGTTAAAATACTAGGTACAATTCAAGAAGCAAAAGAGTTTAATCCCGACTATGTCTTAGCTCCTGGTAACTTTGTGGATTTCCGTATCCCTGGAATCAAAGTACAGCTTTTTCATGGGCTTGGTGTCGAGAAACCTGTACACTACAGAATCAGGCATTTCTTTGATGTTTTCCTTACATCAGGGCCTTATGTAACTGAAAGATTCTTGGAGATGCAAAAGAAATATAAGTACTTTGATGTTATTGAAACCGGTTGGATTAAGCTTGATTTTATTCTAAATTACCCACAAGAGTTGATAGATGCAGTTAAGGATGTACCAAAGGACAAGAAACTAATTCTCTATGCTCCAACCTTTAGTACTACTATGGAATCAGCAACTGAACTAATGGATACTATTCATAACGAAATGCAAGATGATGAATATTGGTTTCTTAAGTTCCATGAACTAATGCCTCAAGAGCAGATAGCTAAGTTTAGAGACATTGATAGTTCTAAAGCAAGAATTATCACAAGAGAGGATATTTCACCATATCTACACCTATCAGATCTGATGATTTCAGATACATCTTCAGTTGTTTATGAGTTCCTTGCACTAGATAAACCTGTTATCACTTATAAGACAATTGGGAGAACTCAAAAAGCCCATGACATTACCAGTCCAAATCAATTAAGAGATGCAATTGATTATTGTCTTTCTTATCCGGATGAACTAAAGAAGAGAAGAGATGTAGCAATGGGAGAGGTAAACCCTTACCTGGATTGTAAAACTGCAGAGAGAATCGTAAATGAGCTTGAAAAGCTTAATCCTGCAGATTACCCCAAGAAACACAAACCCTTAAATCTTATCCGCAAGATGCAGATTATTTATCATAGTATATTTAGAAAAGGATACTTACGCTAATGGCCGGAACAGTCAAACTTCAAGGCAAATACTTAGAGATTGCCCTTAAAATGCTTAAAGATATTACAACTATTTTAGAGAAAAACAATGTTCCCTATCTTTTAGAAGCCGGGACACTGCTCGGAATCGTTAGAGAAAACAGACTTCTACCATGGGACACCGACATGGATTTAAACGTTTCAAGTGTGAACATGAAGAAGCTTTTCGCAATTCGATGGAAGATCTGGATGGCAGGTTACCGTTCTAAAATTAGAAGATGTAAGAAAGACTCAGGACCTTTTAAGAAAGGCACTCCCAGAATCCTAAGAATCCAGACACGAAAGTTTCTCTTCTTCAAAGGTATCAGTATGATGGATTTATTCATTAAATTTCCATTAGATGATGATAATTACTACTGGACTGTAGATGATAAGCGACCTGTTCTTAAATCAACACCTAAGCATTTCTATGATAATAAAACCCAGCTTGAGTTTAATGGGAAGATGTATTCCGCCCCCAAAGATTATAAGGAATACTTAACCTACTATTATGGTAATTGGGAAGTTGTGCAGAAGGATTTCAATTTCCGAACCGGGGATACTTGCGAGACGGTGGAATTAGATAACTAGTCATTAAAATAGATATCAACTTCAGATGTTTTATGCCATTTACCATCTCTAAAGATTGGTAATATGGTTGTTCCATGTATTGCCTTTATTCTTCTTAAATCAATGTCATAAACAAAGTAGCTGGCCTTGATGAACAGTTTTAGAAAGATGTTAGTTGGCTTCATTTTATATACTACACTATTAGCTGTTTGATGTTTACTGGTCTCAATCTTCTTTAGATAGAATCTACCTAAAGCTAAATACTCAGGAGCAGGAAGGTAGTATTTTACTATGTCACCTTTAAATAGAATCTCCCAGTTCTCTATAATGAAATTATTCAGCATGGGACCGGCAATCGTTGTCGGAACTGCATCAATAGTCTTGCTCTTTTTCTTACCCTGATCATCAAATGATAATCTAATCTCTTCACCAAGAAACTCTATTTCTCCGGTTTGTTCCATTGGATAAAGCTTCGTTACTCCTTTCACTAACTTATCATCAATAAAATAAGCAATATCCTGGGCAATGATCTCACCGTTAGGTTTCGTGTAGTTGTGTATTAACTTTAAAGTGTCTCCTACAACATCTGTATCATCATTGAACTTATAGACAAGTTCATTTGTTGATTGCAAGTATATATCAGCAGTAACTGTTAACAGCTGTGTAGAAAATACAAGTAGTAAAAATAGTAATAGACTTCTCATCTTTTGGGAAACCAAGGTATGAACGCACTGGTTTTCTTTGCATATTCCTGAAATTCAGGGTTATCTTTGTACTTCTTTTCCAATAAAGGAATACCGGAAAGAAATAGTAAAGTGAAGGTAATGGCACCCGGACTAATAATTGTGATCCAACCTGTGGAGCTATAGGATAGTAGGAACAATCCCCACCATATTGCAGATTCTCCAAAATAGTTAGGATGACGAGTATACTTCCAGACACCTTCTGTCATTATCTTGCCTTTATTGTCTTTGTTTTTCTTGAACTTCATCATCTGATAGTCACCAATTGCTTCGAAATAGAAACCTATTAGCCAAACAAGAATACCAATATGATCCAGAACATTAAGTCCAACATATTCAGCATGAATGTTAGCATAAATTGGATAACTTATAAAGAGCATGAATAAGCCTTGGATCATGAAGACTTGGAAGTATGATCTAATTACCCAGAATCTACCCCATTCTCTCCGCCAGTTAGCATATCTGAAATCCTCTGATTTAGCTTTATTTCTTATATGTATATAGATCGCAAGTCGTAAACCCCATAGAAGAACAAGTATATTGATTAACAATCTACGAAGCTCAAATCCGGGATAAAGGATCTGAGATATAACAGTGATTAGTATAAACCCCATCCCCCAAGCAATATCAACGATATCATTTCTTCTGATCGTAACAGCCAGAAGAAACATTGCGTTCATAAACGCAAAGATTGTTATAGCTGCGAAGGCTAAGGAGTCATAATTAATCATACATTATACCTATACCAACTACACCCACGCCATTATGCACACCAACAACCGGTGATATTGGCATTATATAAGCCGGTCTTTTACCTGTAATGGTTGTTAAGAGCTCTGCATATTGTTTGGCACGAGGCAAGTTCTCTGCATGAACAATACAATAATTATAGAGTTTCTTATATTTTAGTTTCTCCTTAATCATATTGATTGTTCTATCCATATTTTGCTTTCTGATTATACTTTTGCCAATTAGATTTGCTTTTCCGGTATTATCAAGGATAACTAATGGTTTCAAGTTTAGCATTGAAGCTACAAAGCCTGCGAATGGTTTAACACGACCCGATTTGACCATATACTTCAACGTTTGGATATCAGTATAGAGTTCCGTATCCTCTATCCATTTTGATAGCTTCTCCAGAATCTCTTCTACACTTAATCCCTGTTCAATTGCTTCTGCAACTCTCATAGTAATCAACCCATGTGATGCTGATATCTGCCTTGTATCAACAATATGAATGTTCGTGTTCTCCATATTAGCTGCAATCTGTTTCATGCTATTGTAGGTTCCACTAAGGAATTCAGATACACTTAAAACAATTACATCATCATAGTGTGAACTTGTGAAATCAAATAAGGTCTTTATCATTTTCGGAGTGGGTTGAGCACTTTCAGGATGAATTGGCTCAGTCCTGATCATGCTATAGAATTTCTCAGGCTTGATTGTCTTTTTATCTAGATATTCTTTATCACCAAAGTTGATTCCCAGTGGTAACTGAGAGATTTGATACTTATCAACCAACTCACCGGGTATGTCAGATGTACTGTCAGTTATTAATCCGATCTTATTTGCTCTTTCATGAACAATCTCATACTGCCTTGCCATGTCATCCACCTTAGAGCCACTAACCTTTCCAATCTCCTGTAGCTCTCCAAATAGCTTTTCCGGTTCATTAGAATGTATGTGTAGGTGTATTTTTGCTTGATCTCCGGCAACTATCAGGCTATCCCCATACGGGCTAAGACGTTCTTTCAATTCTTTAACTGTAAGTTTACATTTAGTGATTATAGCTTCATTACAGTAGCGGAATTCTCCAGGTTTCTCTGTGTGATCATCAATTTCCTCAATATCAATATCCTCTACCGGTTGTACATGATGTCCTTTTAAAGAACCTTTGTGTATAAACTCTACTATACCTTCAAGAAATTCAACAAATCCACTGGCACCTGCGTCAACAACCCCCGCTTCCGCAAGGGCTTTTAGTTTGTTAGGAGTATCTTTCAAAGATGCTCTGGCTGTGTCTAATGATTCAGTTAAAAGGTGCATAAAGTCTGTAGTCTTGTGACTTCGCTTCTCGAGGTCATCTGCCCACTCTCTAATCACAGTGAGCATGGTGCCTTCTCGGGGATTCATTAAAGAGTCATAGAGATGTTTTACAGCTGTTTGTGCACTTTCTGCAAATTTCTTTACTGTTATCTGCCCTTTCTTTGGCAATTCACTACTTAAGCTATGTAAGTATTGTGCAAAGATTATGCCAGAGTTTCCTCTTGCCCCGGTCAACGCTGAATCTGAAACAGATGAGAGTGTATCATGCAGAGTTTTTCCAATCTTAGATCTATCTAATATTGCTTGCATAGTAGCAGCCATGTTGGTACCTGTATCTGCATCTGCAACCGGGAATACATTTATTTTGTTCAAGTAGTTTCGACTCTTGATCACGGCTCTTCCACCTGCAATCAATCCGGCATGGAATCTTTTCCCATCTAAATACTTAATCTTCATTCACACCTACCATATTTGAGGGATTTTCTTAATTTTGTCTATGTTGTATCCCTGCTTTGCTACAGAATCAATCACACTTGCATAGTCCTCAGCACTCATAACAGGGGTTCTACTCATAATCCAGAGGAACTTTTTATTCGGCACACCTATCGCTGTGTATCTGTAATCTTCCGCTAAATCAATCACAAGGTAAGGTGACCAAAACGGTTTAAACATCTGCACTCTCCACTCGGCATTGCTGTCATGATTATAGATTTTCGCTTTAGGTTTCATAACCTTTTTCTTACCATCCACTGACCCTTTGAAGAATGTATATCTTATAGATATTGTCCCATCTTCATTCAGAGCATAGCTTTCTATACTATTTACTGCATTCTTCTCTATGGGGTTTGGTAAGATTGAGATTACGTACCAATCACCCATAAATCTATCTAGTTCCAATGTTTCAACGGTCTTGTGATCACCTTTGCAACCGAGTAATAATAGAAGAAGGATACATAGTAAAACTAATTTCATTATTTTAAAGCTTTCTCTATTTCTTCCAAAACTTTATCGTCTATGGGTGATACTTTTGTACCGAATCTATTGATGACTTTCCCGTCTCTTGAGATAAGGAATTTGTTGAAGTTCCAAGTTATCTTACCTCCGAAATCATGTCCTGACTCTTTTGAAGTAAGGTATTGATACAGAGGGTGTATGTTCTTGCCTTTTACATCAATTTTTGAGAACATTGGAAATGTTACATCAAATTTCTCAGTACAGAACTTCTGAATCTCTTCATCTGTTCCGGGTTCCTGACCTAAGAAGTTGTTTGCCGGGAATCCAAGCACTACCAGTCCATCATCTTTGTACTGTTTATATAGTCTTGCAAGTCCATCGTATTGCTCTGTAAAACCACATTTAGAGGCAGTATTAACTATTAAGATAACTTTTCCTTTATATTCACTAAGTTCCATCATCTCACCATCAATCGACTTAACTTCTATATCATAAATAGTTGCACTAATGCTCATAACTAACCCCATAAGTATCATAATTAGAACTGTGTATTTCATTTCTCCACCTTCAATGTTTTCTATAATATAACTCTTTTGCAGTTATTCACAATATTCTATTCTGTAAAGGTTAATTTTGATATGTATACCAAGCCGATTATCGAGACTTTGTAAACATTATGGAGATTTATATAAATTTAAATTAGTATAAAACAAGCAAATTCACCGAGTAAGTCGAATAACAGACAACCGGAAATGAGCTGTTTTACCACGGAATAACCACGGATCAACCACGCCCAAACCACGGAAGCCGTGGTCAAGTGTCAGACATTTGCCTATCATCAGTCTATCTTAATACGTAATCTATAATCACCTTTTTCTGCCTACTTTCAAGACAGTCTCTTACCTTCCAGCCTAAGGGAGCCCCAAGAGACTCACTTGAATCTGGCAGTTTTCTATACTTTATTATGATAGAGCGATGAGGGGATATTGACATTGTTATAGTTGTTTGCAGAATAAATACTTTCATTTCAATTCTTCTGATTAATGGACATCGTGTTTAGTTGCACTATCTTAATAGTAATCGAACTTGCATCTTATACCCATCTGACTCCAATCCAATTCCCATTCTCAATAACGAGTTTCTAACGGGGATCTAACGGGAAGCTAACGGGTAGCGAATGAGTAGTAAGAAGATGAAATTGGGTATTGAAGCATATCGCTAATAGTGATTAAAGTCTCATTGCTCTGCTACAATTGTTATCCATTTCCAAGGAGACACCTATTGAAACCCTATTGAAATGTTGTTTTTCCTTAACAGGTAACTGATACGTTTTTGGGAAGTTTGAGATGGAATAAAGTCTAGAATTGTGGCAGAGGAGTGAGGAGGAGATTTGACCGCATTTCAGGGAGTTGGGCAATAGCGAACTGTGGCAATTCGATTCTACCTTTCGAAGGGTTGCAGACCTTCGAAATGGTGCTCTTGGACATTCCCCTCTTGTAGAGGGGTGCCGTTTTAACGGTGGGGTGTTTCTTCCTTCGAAGTGTATCATTCAACTTAAGAATTTAGGAAGTCCGCTATTGTTTCACTGCGTTCAACTCCGGCAAACTCCCTAAAATGCGATTAGTTCCTTCGTAGTGCACCATTTGCAAGGTTTTCAACCATTCCAAAGGTACAGATTGCAGATGGTATTTTCATTTTTTTCTCTCTTACAATAGTAATTCATCTCTTCCGAATAGCTTGCGAATCACTTGTCCAATTCTTGGGCATATCCTCAAGTGTTGCTCAAGTAATGCCAAAGTGTTTCGCAGGAATTGTAATAGAGAAAATAAGGAATAGTAATGGAAAATATTAAGCTCTGAAAGAGCGATTGTTCAATAGCCCCATGCGACTTGTCGCTTGGGGTTAAAGTTCACGGTCAAGATTAGCCCTGAAGGGGCGCCTGATCGCTAATAATGTTAATCTTACGCCCCTTTAGGGCTACATCTTTTTAGATTAAGTTTACCACATGCCAAAGCATGTGACTATTGAACAGACGCCTTTTCAAGGCTAAAACAAGCTGAATGAGTTTTGAGCAATTGAGAGCACTCGCATTACATTGTACTGCGACTCTCCTGAGTTGCTGTGACGACAGAGTCGTCAGCTTCCACTGACCGTAATTTAGAATATTACATTCCAAGTATGTTCTCTACAGCTGACATCTCTTCAGTCAATACTAATTTCAGTTCACGAAAAGCTTCCACAATATAGCTTTTCAAGCTATGTGCAAGTGTGGACACTCGCACTACGATACCCAAAACATTTCAATCCTACAGGTATTGCACTATTCAAACAAAAAGGCAAATCTCTGCTCTTTTCCTATTGACATAAAAAGAATTGTAATCATAATCTTGTTATCGGAGGAATAATGAAAGGATTATCTTTGCTTGTGATACTACTGTTCACATTGGTTAGTTTAAATTCTATCCAAGTCGGTGGTACTATGACAGAAGATACAATATGGAGTTCAAGTGATAATCCGGTTGAAATAGTTGGAAATCTGATTATTAATGAAGGAGTAACTTTAAGAATTTTACCCGGAACTGAAATTAGAATAGGCTCAAGAGAGATTTTAGATTTTAACCAATATCTTGCTGGTGTTGAGTACGATGGAGGAAACAACGGTCATAAGATAGTGTGGTGCCATGGAAACATTTTTGCTGAAGGGACAGAAGAGGAACCTATACTTTTCACAAGATTACAGGATAATTACAAGTATTTCTGGGGTAGTATCTTAATGTTTTATGAGAGTGAATGGGGTGTTTTCAAACATTGCAATTTCGAGTATAGTTCTGATATAATGCTCTATGTAGGTTATTGGCTTGATGGGGCAATTTCTGCTAATTGCACTAACCTTATCATAAATAACTGTAACTTCTATAATTGTTGGAACGCTATAGAAAGCCCTGTTCATGATAATCAAATAGAGATAACAGGTTGTTCTTTTAGTTTTGATGACGAGATTCTTTTTGATGATATGACTGTAACTGAAGGAGCGATTGATATACGGTGGAATGATAATGATTCAAATGTAGGAATTATTGCTAATAATAGTTTCCTAACTGATCTTAGATCTGATACGGATAATGTTCAATGGGCATATAATAGTTTTAATTGCAATGATATCTTCAGTAGAAGAATAATAGATTGTGATAAAGTATATAATTTCTTTTATGAAAATGTTTTTGAGAATGCCAGCACTGCATTACGTGTGTATGATACAGCACACTTAAGAGGAAATCGTTTTATTGGTGGAGATGAAAGTATAGATGGTGGTGAAGTGCATCTAGTAAACAATTATTTTGAAGGAAATGAGATGAACACTTCTTTACCAAGTTCTTTTATTAATAATATTTATAATAACGCAAGACCGTCTCCTAGCTCTATTAATTTTTCAAATCAAATTGCTTATGCTATAACTGATTACCCTTCAGTTCCAGGTTTAGCCAATAATCACAATAACTTAGGGATTGATAGTGAATATGATGTTTACAATGGTACAATGGTTAATTCAATCATTGTTGGGAATGATTATTTATTTGAAGAACCATGGGATTATGAGAAGAGCTTCAAAAACTGCATAATCGACTTTTCAATAGTTGGTAATAATATGATTGACCTAGGTGGTAATATATATGTAGATCCTGACAGTATTGCTAATCTATTTGTCGATTATGAAGGTCGAGACTTTAGACCTGCACCCGGTTCTCCTGCTATTGATGCAGGTTGTTGGGTTGACACATTAAACTGGTGCGAGTATGCAGGTGGTTTTACTGAACGTTTTTGGGATGGAGATGGAGACGGTATAGCTCAACCTGATATTGGACCTTATGAATATGGTGCACCTGCTCTTGGGGGTATAAAAGGTTATACACGTAAGAGTACAGGGAATAATGAGATTGTACCTTATGTCCTGATACATAATGCTTATGACTATAGCGAATTTGTTATTAGTGATAGTCTGGGATATTATGAACTACCTCTTACAGCAGGTAGATATGAGTTTGTGGTTCAAAGAGTTTTCTATGATTCTTTGTATGTTCATAAACAGGTAAATGCAGACTATAGCTGGAATGAATCCGATATATTTCTAATTCAGAATACAACTTACAATGATGAGTATGAAATCTCACCACAACTATCAAGCATAGAAGTTACGAATTTCCCTAATCCTTTTAACCCATCTACCACTATCAGCTATTCAATACCGGAAAGTGGAGATGTGGAGGTTACTGTCTTCAATGTCAGAGGACAATTAGTCAAACAACTATACAAAGGTTTCAAACCAAAAGGTGGATATAACATCAAATGGGATGGGACTGATGAACATAATAACACAGTTGCAACCGGTGTGTATTTCTCAGTTGTGAAAACTAACAAGGAGCAGAAAAGCAATAAAATGCTCTTGATGAAGTAGGAAGAAGTGAATCGCAATGATAGTGTGATTCGCTAATTCCGTCATTCGAAGCGGGTTTCGTTACAATTGCGAGGTGCTTTCCCTTCGAAGTGCACCATTTGCAAGGTTTACAACCATTCCAAAGGTACAGGTGTTGAGACAATAAATCGCTTTGCTTCGAAGTACGCATTTCCCCAAACTCCCGTTGGTCGTACTGGTGACTGCTTCAGAATATGAGAGAATAAAATGCTCTTGATGAAGTAGGAAGAAGTGAATTGCATCGATAGTGTGATTCGCTAATTCCGTCATTCGAAGCGGGTTTCGTTACAATTGTGAGGTGCTTTCCCTTCGAAGTGCACCATTCTGAAGGTCTGCAACCATTCAGAAGGTACTGTTTACTTTTTTCGTTCTCGCTCCAAGAACCTTCGCTTAAAAGCTACATCCTGACAGGCTGAAGAATTCCGTGCAAACTATGTTGCTCTTTTAACTAGGACTTAAATAATATCTCCTTGACCCCAACACCTATGCCTAAAATGATGTTTAGTTATGGAAAATAAAAAAGATAAAGCAACTAATACATACGAGTATTATGAAAAGAATTGGCAGGAATACGGCAAGATGACTGTCAATATTGTGCCGGAAAGTTTTGTGAACAGCTTCTTGGGAGCACTACCAAATAGGAAGGAGTTAATCCTAGAACTTGGTAGTGGTTCGGGCAATTGCTTAAAATATATTCATGAAAAAGGTTTCAATGTCTGTGGAAGTGATTATGTTATAGACATAGTCTTGAATTTGAAGCAGAAGATTCCGTGTTGTTCCTATGTTATCGACTTCTCTGATGTGGAATTCTTGAATTCGTTCATAGGCAATACAACAGTTAAACATATTTTTGTGAATGCTGCCCTGCAACATCTAGATGTAAGCGGGATACTAAACTTCTTTAAAGAGATTGAGATAGATGGATATATCGGATTTTCTTTGAAAGAGGGGAGTGGTGAGATCGAGCTTGAAGATGGACGCAAAGAGGTTCGTTACTCTCAGAGACAGATTGAGAAGGTGATTTCCAGAAGGTATGATATAGTTCATTTCGAGCGAACTGAAGACATAATGGGAAGAGATTTCAACTGGTTAAGTTGGGTGATAAAAGTGAAAAAATAGAGTTTAGGAACTCTTTTTGCACACTGAATATATAATGTTGATATAAAGTATATAAAATGGATATATAAGGAGATAATATGAAGAAGGTATTATTAATCATTACTACTATGCTCATTGTCTTATCTGCTTTTGCTGTACAAGAAAGTATTAAACTTGATTCAGGAAGAAGTGAATCAGTTTTACTTAGCTCAAGCAATAATGGCGTTGATATTGAGTTTAATGTTGCAAATCTTAACTGGTTTGAAGTTGAAACAACTAAGGGGTTATTCACCGAAATCGGCATCGATGGGTATACCCATACAAATACAATAGGTTCTCCACAGCTTCCAATGGAAAGAAAGATTATTGAAGTACCATTAGGTGCTGCAGTCGTTCCTGAAGTTAAAGTTGAGAACTCAAGAACTTTTAATTTAAGCGAATATGGAATTAATAGTCGCATTATCCCAAATCAGGCATCTGTTTCTAAGAGTGCTGATGTTTCTAAACTTGAATTTGTTATTGATGAAAAGGCTTATTCAAGTTACGATAGAAATAGAGAGATTGTCAAAGTTACAGAACTTGGTATTATGAGAAATGCACGCTTGTTTGCTGTTGATTACTACCCTGTATCATACAATCCTGTAACTGGTGAAGTAACTGTGATTACAGAAGCTGAAGTTCGTGTTGACTATGTGAATGGTAACATGGATAGAACTAATGCTTTAAAAGCTAGAACTGCTTCACATCACTTTGACAGCATGTTAAACAGAACTGCTTTTGCTACTCTTGATACTGATAACAGAACTTCTCTTAACCGTTACCCATTAGGTTATATCATTGTTACTCCTGCTAACTTCGTTTCTACTCTTCAACCATTCGTTGATTGGAAAACTGAACAAGGTTATCAGGTTACTGTAGCAACAACAGATGTTATCGGAACATCTACAACTGCAATTAGTAATTATATTAGTGGTATCTGGAACTCAGCAACTGTTGACCATCCAGCCCCATCGTATTTACTTATTGTTGGTGACGTTGCACAGGTTCCTGCTTTTAATGGTGCTACAGACAGTCATATAACTGACTTAAACTATGTTAAACTACAAGGTAATGACTATCTTCCTGAAATGTATTATGGAAGATTCTCTGCTCAGAACGTAAGCCAATTACAGCCACAGGTTGATAAAACTCTCATGTACGAGAAATACCTTATGCCTGATCCAAGTTACTTGGACGAAGTTGTTATGATTGCCGGTGTTGACGGTAACTATGCTTCTTCTCATGGTAATGGTGCTATTAACTATGGTACACAGAACTACTTCAATGCAGCTCATGGTATCACATCACACACATACCTTTACCCTAACTCAGGTAGCTCATCTAATGCAATTATCTCTGATGTTTCAAATGGCGCAGGATATGTGAACTACACAGCTCATGGTTACTACGAAGAGTGGTCAGATCCTGAATTCACAAATAGTGATGTTAACGGTTTAAGCAACTCAGGACAGTACTCATACGTTGTTGGTAACTGTTGTCTTACAAACCACTTCCAGACAGATACATGTTTTGGTGAAGCTTGGTTAAGAGCTAATGATAAAGGTGGAGTTATCTACATCGGTGGAACAAACTCAACATATTGGGATGAAGATTATCACTGGGCAGTAGGTAACAAACCTATTACAGGAAGTGGAACACCTTGGATTGCTAATGCAGTTGGTGTTTATGATGGTCTTTTCCATGAGCACAATGAAGCTTATGAAGACTGGGTAACAACTGCAGGTGCCATGATTTATATGGGTAACTTAGCAGTTACAGAAGGTAATAGCTCTCGTATCAACTACTACTGGGAAATCTACTCAATTATGGGTGATCCATCACTTATGCCATATATTGGACAAGGTGAAGTTCAAACTACAAATATCCCTGATCAGATCTTTATTGGTCAGACAAATATGGTTATGAATGTTGCTCCATATGCTTATGTTGCACTTTCAGATAATGGAGAGATTCTTGCTACTGCACTCGCAGATGGAACAGGTTTCATTGATTTCGATTTTGAAGCAATTACAACTGCAGGTGATATTAAACTTGTATCTTCTGCTTATGGTTATCAGCCATACGAAACAACTATTCAGGTTATTCCAAATGATGGTCCATATCTTAATGTACCTAACTTTGTAATTGACCAAGCTACATCTATTAATGCAGGCACAGAAGCATACATAGATGTTACTATTGCTAACATTGGTAATGCCGGTGTTACAAATGTTAGTGCTACTTTAGCTACTGACGACCCTTATGTAACAATTATTGATAACATGGCTGACCTCTCTGAGGTTACTGCTAATGATGAAGTAACTGTTGATGATGCATATGCAATCAGAATCAGTTCTAATGTACCGGATGAGCATAATATCCAGTTTACTGTAACAATGGGTGATCATAACGATGTATGGACATCTAGTGTATACTTACAGGCAAATGCTCCTAAGTTTGAGCTTAGCAACTTCACTGTAACTGATAACAGTGGAGACGGTGCTCTTGATCCGGGTGAAGGTGCTACAATAGATATTACTGTAACTAATGCAGGTCATATGACTGCTGAAAATGCAAGAGTTGATTTTGTTATCAGTAATCCTAACGTTACTGTTGCTTCTCCAAGTATTACTCTTGGAAACTTAACAGCCGGTGGAAACAACACCGCTTCTTTCCCAATACAGCTTGCGGGAGACTATGACGATGCAGCTATCGTATTCGGTCTTTCTGTAGCAGCTGATTGTGGTGAGCATGTTGAAAACTATCTTATACCTGTTGGCTTAAGTGGCGACAACTTCGAATCAGGTGATTTTTCAATGCTTGGCTGGACAATGGGAGGCTCATCAGATTGGCAGATTAACACTCAAGAAGTACATGACGGTGCTTATAGTGCAAAATCAGGCAGCATTGGTAATAACGCAAGCACATCAATGAGTGTTACAGTTGATATCGCTGCTGCAGGAGAGTTAAGCTTCTGGTATAAAGTTTCTTCTGAAGGTAGCTATGACTGGCTTGAGTTCTATGATGGAAATACTCAAGTGGATAGATGGTCAGGAGAAGTTGGTTGGAGTCAATTTGTATATTCAGTTCAGCCGGGTACACATACTTTCTCTTGGAAATATGATAAAGACTGGTCACAAGCTGATGGTTCTGACTGTGCTTGGATAGATGATCTTGTAATGCCGGGTGGTGCTACAGGTGGTTTAAACATGCCAATCTTCAACTGTGTTCAGAGTATGATTGAGTTTACAGACGTACAAGCAAACACTGAAGTAAGTCGTGAGTTTGTAATTCAGAATGCAGGTAATGAAACCTTAACAGGTTCTATTATAATGCCTGATGGTTTCACTCTTGTAGAATCACAAAACTTCGCTATCGAAGCTAGTGAATCTCAAGTTTTCACTGTTCTGCATACAGCTGTTGAAGGTGAAGAGTTAACTGAGTCTATTACAATCAACTCAAACGATCCACATAATAATTCGCATACAGTTGTTGTAACAGTTTCTAATGTTCTTGATAATGATGAGAATAACATCCTTCCAGTAGAAACTGCTCTGAATGGTAACTATCCGAATCCATTTAACCCAACTACTACTATCTCTTTCTCTCTTAAAGAGAATAGTGATGTTGTTCTTCATATCTATAACATCCTCGGTCAGAAAGTGACTACTGTTGTTGATGAATACAGAAATGCCGGAAACCATACAATTACTTGGAAAGGCACTGATAGTAACAATCGTAAGGTTTCTTCAGGTGTTTACTTCTATAGAATGGAGACAGACAACTACGTTAAGACAAAGAAAATGCTTCTTATGAAGTAATACTTCTTTAGATAAATTAATCTGTTTAAGCCTGTCGGTGTGAATCGGCAGGCTTTTCTTTATGCAATTGATTACTTCTCGTTTTTTGATAGCTTGTTTCCGTAATGGTAGTTACTGATTTTCTCTAGAATCCCTCTTGCATTTCCCTTGGGTCTCCCTTGCGTTGCAAGAGAGGGGCAAGGGTAACCCAAGGGAAGGTCAAGTGTTGCCAGGTAAATTTCATCAATTAACACTACTGTCAGAGATATAGTTTTGAAGGTTGAATAATAAAGGAAAACTCGCTTGCAATTATATATAACTAAAAAAAATTGACTTGACGTTGATATATATATAAATGGAATATATTATGGAAAATAACGTAACTCTCTTTGAACCGGAACTTGTTTTTACCGGAATCGAAGTTGAAGATAAAGAAAAATGTATAGTTAAAATGGTTGATTTGCTTGATAAGCGGGGAGTTCTCGAAGACAAGCAAGTCTTTTTGGATACCGTAATGGAGCGAGAAGCGATAATGAGCACCGGAATCGGTCGTGAAATCGCCCTACCCCATGGAAGGAGTGAACTGGTCTCAACTGTTAGGTCCGTAGTGTTTCTACTAGATAAGGGAATCGACTTTCAAGCTGTTGATGATGAACCCGTGAAGTTAGTGGTTTTAACAGCTTCCCCTATAAGTGAAAGTCATGTTTATATGTTAATGCTAAAGCATTTAACAAATTACCTGAGACAAACCTCAAATAGAATGAATCTTTTTGAGGAGAAAGACAGCAACCATTTATATAAGATTTTAAGAGGAATAGAGAATGAAGTTAATAAAGAGCTTAATAACAAGTAGTATACTGCTACTGATCGTTTCACTTGGTGCAATTGATGATAATGCCGGTACAAACGGTTTTAACTTCCTTAAGATAAATTATTCAGCAAAAGCTGCAGCTTTAGGTGGAGCATACACAGCTATGAGTGGTGAAGTAGATGCTTTCCACTACAATCCAGCTGCTTTGAAAGAGGTTAATAAACGCTATATCAGTACCTCATATATTAGTTATTTTGATGGCTATAATGGTGGATCAGTTATTTATAACCGTCCCGGAGAAAACCAATCATTCGCTTTGTACGGAGAATATATTAACAGTGGAGAAATAGATAAATACAACTCAGATGGAATTAATGAAGGTACTTTCAGTGCTTCAGATATCTTAGTTGGTGCTACATTTTCTAGAGTAATACATTCGATGCTGACAATTGGTGTTAATGCTAAGTACTTAATGGAAACAATAGATGACAATAGTGCAACAGCTGTGGCTATTGACTTAGGCATTGTCCACCAACCTGTTAACGAAAGGATGAAAATCGGTTTAGCAATTAGGAACTTAGGTTATCAGATTATTCATTTTTCAGATAGTGAACATGATGAAAAATTTCCTATAACTTATGCCGCCGGTTTACGTTATAAGTTCTCTGACAAAGTATATGCTAATCTTGAAGTTGACAAGGCTTATGGTCAAGATGTTGGTAGTGCAATAGGTGTTGATGCATCTGTACATCCTATGTTTGCCGTAAGAGGTGGATACAAGCTTGATGCAACTGATTGGAGAACGGGTTCAAAAACTGACTTTTTAGCTGGAACATCATTTGGCTTTGGATTCTTCTGGCAGAAGTTTGTGCTTGATTATGCAATCTCAGGATATGGTGATCTGGGATATATAAATCAAGTTTCTTTGAAGTATTCATTCTAAAATAAATATAAACGGAGAATATATCTTTGGTTAAACATACATTTCTTTTTGAAGTAGGTGTCGAAGAGATACCTGCTTCTTATATTAAACCGGCAATTACAAAACTCACAGGTTATATTTCAACGAAACTTAAGGAGAACAACCTCTCCTATGATGAGTTAAAACCTTACTCAACTCCGCGACGATTCGCTTTAGTTATAACTGGTCTGCAAGCAATGCAGAAGGACAAAACTATAGAGCGAACAGGTCCTGCAACTAGAGTTGCCTTCGATGAGAATAAGGTACTCACAAAAGCAGGAAAAGGTTTCTTACGTGGAGCCGGAGCTACTGAAGAGGACATATTCATTAAGGAAACTCCTAAAGGTGAATACATTGCTGTAAAACTTGAAGTTAAGGGCAGAGCGACTAAAGATATTCTGCTCGAAATTATACCTGAAGCCGTGAATCAAATCACTTTCCCTAAGACAATGAAGTGGGGTGCGTTTAGGATGAACTTTGCACGTCCGGTTCGTTGGATTGTGGCAATGCTTGATGATGAAGTGATTCCTGTTAAAGTAGAACATCTTGAATCAGCAGATAAGACTTATGGTAATAGATTTGTTGAGATCTCCTATGAGTTAAGAATACCTGAAGCGGAGATGTATGAACAAGTAACAAGAGCCGGATTTGTAATAGCTGATAGAGACAAACGTAGGCAGATGATTGTTGATAGAGTTAATGAGCTCTTAAGTGAAACAGACCTGCAGATGATTCCTGATAGCAAATTGTTGGATACTGTTTGTGATTTAGTTGAGTATCCTACACCCGTACTAGCAGAGTTCCCAGAATCATACTTAAGCTTACCTGATAAGATTATCACATCAACAGTCAGTCAGAATCAGAAATACTTCTCCTTAAGAGATGAAAAGGGTAACTTATCGAATAAATTTGTCTTTATATCTAATGGAAACCCTAATTACTCTGACATTATTAGAGATGGTAATGAAAAGGTCGTCAGACCACGACTCGATGATGCCATCTTCTATTATCAAGAAGATACTAAACACTCACTTGCTGAGTTTGTCCCTAAGCTGGAAGAAGTAACTTTCCAAGCAAGCTTAGGCACAATCAAGGAAAAGAGTGAGCGTGTGATAGAGATTGTAAAATATATGGCTGATACTCTTGGGCTTTCAGTTGAAACTAAAGCCAAAGCTGAGCGTTGTGCGCTTCTTGCAAAAGCAGACTTAGTCACACTTATGCTTGGAGAGAAAGAGTTCACTAAGTTGCAAGGTTATATTGGAATGAAGTATGCACTTGCTACAGGTGAAGATAAAGATGTAGCTCTTGGTATTTATGAACACTATATGCCAAGAGGTCAGAACGATTCTTTACCAAGCTCTGAGATTGGGGCATTAGTTGCAGTTGCGGATAAACTTGATACTGTTTGTGGTATCGTTGGTGTTGATGTTATTCCAACCGGATCAAATGACCCATTTGCACTTAGAAGAGCTGCAAACGGTGTTGTTCAGATTATTGAGCAATACAAATGGAACCTGGATTTAACAAAGCTAATAGATGAGGCCTTTGAAGTTGTGGCAAGCAAGCTTTCTGAAGTTGGTCACAATAAGGATTTTGTACTTAACTTCTTTAAACAGAGAACTAGCTGGTTACTTCAACAGTATAAAGTGGATTATGACATCATTGATAGTGTTTTACATATTGAAGGTTCAAGTCTCTCCGACTTAAAACAACGTGCTGTTGATCTTCAGTCGTTTAAAGCTAATCCACGTTTCGTGACATTGGTACTCGGCTTTAAACGAGTTTCTAACATAATAGCAAAAGCTAAGTCAATATCAGAACTCTCTGCAGAGTATCTTACAGATGATGCAGAAAAAGTGTTATATGAGGAATACGGTAAACTTGCTTCCAATATTAAGCAGGAACTATTGATTGGTGATTACATAAAAATAATGGATTATCTGGTTGATTTTGGCGCTCATATTGATAGATTCTTTGATGAAGTATTAGTCAATACAGATAATGAGAAGATAAAGAACAACAGATATGCACTTCTCTCTAAGATCAGAGAGTTGTTCATGAATGTATCTGACTTAAACAAAATAGTTGTCGAAGGAAACGAATAAACGGAGTAAATATGCGTTGTAAGCATTGTAATAATAAACTTGAAGCCACTCAGATATGGTGTGATTCATGTGGTCATCAATCAGAGTTGTTAAAGAAGGATTTATCTTTCAAATCAGTGTTGAAAGATACGCGAGAGAGTTATAAGGGTAAGGTTAATCATAATCTGGCTATTGGCTTCCTCTTAACCTTTCTGGCAATATTGCCCATTATTGGTATTTCAATACTTCATGCAACTGTTGATTTGCATCAGAACCAATTCTTGAATTATATAATTTATAATGGTCTGTTTATCCTTGTTACTCCACTTGCCTTTATTCCATTCAGAGTTTTTGCAAGAGCTAAAGAGGACGAAGCAAACATTAAGGATTTCTTTGCAAACTTCAATTTTTATCCACAAATGCTACTGTTTGCATTCATGAACTTCTTAGCATTTTTCGTGATTAAGTATATCTGTATTGGTGATCCCATCCTAAGATTGGTTAGAATTGTTCTAGTACTTTATTGGCCATCAATAATTCTTCCTGTTCCGTTTCTTGTGAGTGAGTATAAAATGAATCCATTCAAAGCGGTTCATCTATGTTACAAAAAGTTAGGAGACGTTAGATGGAAACTATTCTTTATTTGGGTATTTCTCTTTCTTTTAAATATTGCTGGAGCAGCACTACTAGGGTTAGGTTTGTTGGTGACAGTACCATTCAGTTATGTCATGATCAACAACTATGTGAAGAAGCTTATTGACTATAAAGTCATTGATGTATAGTTAGATAGAAGATCGAAATTTATTTCAAAAGCGAAGGTGAGAATCTTCGCTTTTTTTATTGAATATAACATTGGATTCAAAATAGTGTATCCATTGTATACATTTGTATACAACCTGTAATGTGTGTGTACAAAATCGTGAAATCCAATCGTGATGCATATCTCAACATAGCCATATAATAATGTGCCACTATTGTTTAGCCTGATGTAATAGTGCTTAGTAAACCTTGTTAATAATGGGAAAAGCATAAAATACTGACACCTTCATTAACGAAATCTTAATTTGAAAGTATTGAGTATAAATAAGAGTATATACAGAATAAAAATAATTAATTATTTATCATCATATATAGCAACATGTTATGAATTATCTAAGAAAAAATATTTGAATTTATTACCATTTGGAACACGGGTTGCATTATTATAGTTCGATTGCAGTTTGCAAGATAATTAAGGTAGTTTCCTACCTCCTTCTATCTTAATTATCATCCCCTTCAATAACGGATACCTCCTTGAAGTCCCAGCCCCCCCTGACTGGGACTTTCCTTTTTTCCTTTACATCTTTTGAAACTTCCATAGTTGTATTTTTGGGAGTGATATGAAAAAACGAAATTACATAGAAATGGCTACAGACTTGATTATTCCAATTCTTCTGTTAATTGGAATAACAATATTGTTTAGAAGCAATAAATGGGATCTTGCTATCCAGTCAAAGTTCTGGCACCCGTCTGACGGATGGTTCCTTAAGAATTCCTTTCCATGGAAACAGCTATACCATTACGGCAATATTCCTGCACTAATAGTTGTCTTAGGAGCATTGATTGTATTAGCTAAAAGCTTCTTCAAAGAAAAAACTGCTAAGTATCAGAAGATGGCGGGTTTCTTAGTGCTAGTTATGCTACTTGGACCGGGAATTATTGTTAATAGTGTACTAAAACAGCATTGGGGTAGACCACGTCCAAGAGAAGTAGTCGAGTTTGGGGGGCATAGT
This sequence comes from Cloacimonadales bacterium (SeqCode), assembly GCA_963677495.2. Lineage (GTDB taxonomy): Bacteria > Cloacimonadota > Cloacimonadia > Cloacimonadales > JAFGVF01 > Zophobacter. Next base: position 721,950 of record CAXXOU010000001.1, on the reverse strand, counting down.
AAGTTCGAGCGTGTGTGTGATTATGATAAGATGAGTGGGGGAAACTCATTCCCATGCGGACATGCTACTATGGGATTCTTTTTCTTTGCTCCTGCTCTTTTGTTTAGACGCAAGAAGTTGAAGTTTTACGGGATCTTACTCTTTGCCTGGATTTATGGTTTAGCAATTGGTATGGCTCGTATTATTCAAGGTGGGCATTTTACTAGTGATGTCCTATGGGCAGCTATGATAGTGTATTGGGTTTCATACCTTTTATACTATCTTATGGGATTAGACAAGAGCTTGTATACAGAGAAAGTTTGCGTTCAGCGTTTGAAGAAATCGAAGACAGTAGTTGCTCTTACTGTAGTAATAAGCATTGTTCTCATCGCTTTGGTACTTACTGCCACACCATATACAAGAGTCAAACGCTATGATAGATTTAAAGAGTTCGATAGCAAGTTTTCCTCATCGTTTGATATATCATTACTAAATGCTGATGTTAAAATCGAGTTCGCTGAAAACTTTCTTTATAAAATGAGTGCTCATGGTTTCGGATTCCCCGGTAGTAAATTAATCAACAAATACGATTCCTCTTGGAACCAGGGGCTTCAGAAGCATGATTGGTATCAAACAAAAAAGGGCTTTTTTAGCGAATTACGACAAGAAGGTGAGTTAGTGTTACCTTTAGCAGAGGAATGCCTCTATTCTATCAAAATTGACGAAGGAAACGTAGATCTTACCTTATCTGAGAATATGAAGAGTTTAAAACTTGAAGTAATTGCGGAAAACGGCTTCGTTATAATCAACAAACCAAAGGATATTAACATTCATTTTAAAGAGGATGATAAGCAGTTCAGTTCTAAAGAAGAAGGTATCGTTTTATCGATAAAAACTAAGAATCCTGTTAAAGTTTTGGAGTACTAATGAAGATGTTCATAACGATAGTTGTGTTATTACTACTAGTGGTTCTGTGTGCAAAATCAAGGAGTAACGGAGAGAAAATGGTATATTTAACAAGAGATATAAGCCCACAGGGTTTAAAAGCAGTATATGAGAAAGTAAGTTCGAAAGTTCAAGGTAAAGTAGCAATCAAGATCCACTTTGGTGAAAAAGGTAATAAGAATTACATTCAACCAAGTCTAATCAAAGAGCTTGTAACAGAGTTAGAAGCAACTCTAATTGAGACTAATGTTCTTTATGTGAGTCCTCGACGTTACACTGATTCACATATAACACTTGCGAAAGAGCATGGATTCGATTTTGCGCCTATTGATATTGTTGATGATGGGGGAGAAGCACTACTTGAATATGATGGAAAGCATTTTAAACAAGTTAGTACCGGTAAAGAACTGCTTAGTTATGATACAATTATTGTTATTTCTCACTTCAAAGGACATGTTGCTCAAGGTTTTGGAGGAGCAATTAAGAATGTTGGCATGGGACTTGGTAGTATTCCCGGCAAGATGGCAATGCATGCATCTGCTATTCCTCAATATAGTGATTCTCGTTGCATTCAATGTGGGCTATGTGTTGATAACTGCCCTGGTAAAGCGATTACAATAGAACCTGTAAAAATAGATGAGTCAAAATGTATTGGTTGTGCTGCTTGTATAGGAATCTGCCCTGAACAGGTGTTCGGTGTGCCATGGGGCTCAACTGATACAAATGTATTCCAGGAACGTGTAACTGAATATGCTCATGCTATTTCACAAAACACGAATATGGTATATATTAACTTCTTAAACAACATATCAGCACATTGCGATTGTATTGGTTCAGCACCTCCTGCTTTCACAGATGATATTGGTGTTCTTTCTTCATTGGATATGGTAGCTATCGATAAAGCCTGTCTTGACCTTGTAAATGAGCAAACTAAGCTCAGCGATGCGTTTGCTAAGCATTCACATACATCAGGTAACCATCAGGTTGATTATGGGCATGAAATCGGTCTAGGATCAAAAGAGTATAAACTTATTGAGATAGACTAAACAACTTCATCAAATGACAGGATTATCTGCACCTTCTTAATGGTCGCAGACCTTGAGTGCAACTCGGAGTAGTTGATTTTTGTGAAGCGGTCACCTGTACGACCTACGGGAGTTCGGGGAATTGCGTAGCTCAATGTAGTTGAAGCCACATTTCCGCTATTCACCCAACTCCCATTTAGTCGCTATGGTGACAGCTAAAGCTTTCGGACTTGCGTCACAGCGTTAGCATGACACGAGAATGAACCTGCCACAATTCCAATTAGACACCCGTTAGCTTCCCGTTAGCTCCCCGTTAGAAACACGTTACAGCGAATGGGAATCAGATTGGCTTCAGTTGACGAAAAGATACAAGAATGATAACTAATGTGAGAGAGCAATCAAACATTATGTCCACTCCTGTACACTAAGTCCATAAAACAGAAAAGCTGAACAGAAATGCTCAAGAAGAAGATAATAATATAAGCATTATTATCCTCTCATTGCTCTATCATAATAAAGCAGAGAAAATTGACCGAATCCAGGGAGTCTCTTGGGGCTCCCTTGGGGTGGAAGACAAGTGAGTTGTCAGAAATAGGGCAGAAATGGAGTCTTCTGCATCATTTATTAAGATAGAGCAATGAAATGCTGTAGTGCTTGCTTTATTAGATTATATCCCTAAAAGGAGTTCTTCAAGAATAAGCTCTTCTTTTGCTGGGAGACTAAAGTTATCGGAGAGTTCCCTCTACTCGGAAGTTGCTCACCTTCGGTAAGCGAGCACCTCCTTACAGTCGTCGGTTCGTATCCTCACTCGATCGGGATAACAAGCATGGTACTCGGATTTGCAAATGCAATCTCTTTTCGTGTGTTTTGTGCCTTTCGTGGTTTGAATCATTGAAGCTTATTCTAAAAAAACGTCCAGACAGGTTGAAATGGGAATTAACAAAAGCACCATTTAGAAGGTCTGCGACCATTCTAAAGGTAGATTACTTCTTCGGACTTGATTATGTTTACTAATGGGCTTAAGTAATTAATACCAATTAGCATTCATAAATTAAAGGAGTTTGCATAAAGCAAACTCCCTTATACTTTTATACTTTATGTTTATTTCATCAACACTGCTTTGCGTGTAGACTCATAACTATTTGTAGACATCTTAATTAAATAAATACCTGATGCAGTACTCTTTCCGTTATTATCTTCTCCATTCCAACTTACAGTGTGACCACCGGCTCCTAAAGTAGCATCAACCAAATCAACTACTTTCCTACCTTTGATATCATACACAGTAAGTTTTACATTGTCCGTAGACTTTAATGAGAAGCTGATTGTCGTTGTTGGGTTAAATGGATTTGGATATACAGCATTTAACGCTGTTACAATTGACAGTTGCTCCGCATCATTATTACCAGTGAAATCATAACTGTAATCAACTTGGGACGTTTCACCGACAGTAACAATAACGTTTTCTACGATGAACTCTGTATGTAGTCCCGGCTTGAACGACACATCCCAAGTCCCCTCTGTAACGGGAATCATATAATAACCTTCAGCATCTGTAGTTGCTTGAACGTCATTTACTGTCACAGTAACACCAGCCATTGGCTCTCCATCACCGGCATAAGTTACAACACCTGAGATATATCCATAATCAGGAGCAGTTGAGTTATAACTATTCAGGAGTTCGGCACTACTCAAAGCTCTGTTCCAGATATTTATATGTTTCATGCCACCTTCGAAGAAGCGAGAACCATCTGCTTGCCCTATGAATACAGGGGTACCGGCATTATCGAAAGGAGTCTTGTTTTCTCCGCTCTTTATGAGCTCACCGTTCACAAACATCTCTTGTTTCTGAGCATCAATATCATATCTATATGTAACATGATACCAAACTCCAGGCATAAGCACATGATTCTGGTTTGTGTCATTTCCATAGAATCGCATACTAACTCGTCCAGTTCTAACCATCAAATGTAGACCGCCATTAGTTGCTCCGGAGAAATTAGTACCAAAGATTGCTTTATCATTTGTATCGTCACTTGCTAATTTTACCCAAGCACTGGCTGTGAAACTTGATTGGTAGAATCCTAACAAGTCTGTAGTTAAGAGCTCAAGGTAGTCACCAACACCATCAAATTCAAGATAGTTATCAAAAGCTTCATCAGCTACAAAAGTCAGGTCACCATTAACTGAGGTTGGAGTATTACCGTGCTCTTCTGAATAATCTCCATCTAGAGGCAGGTTTAAAGTGTTCATATAACTAAGTGATGATCCATCTTTAAAACCAATTTCCGCTTGTTGTGATATACCTGTATCAAACGAAGCTTCAACAGAAGCCATGTAGGTTTGGTCCGGGTTTAAGTTCGTGAAAGTGTAGCTCGTATCTTGTGTGGTTGCTACTTCAGAGCCTTCCAGATAAACTTTATACTCTGTAAAATCTCTATCGTTATCGAGTCCAACAGGACACCATGATAGCTCATTATCGAACACAGCTAAACCCATCGGCGTTTCCAAGGCTTCAGTAAGGGAAATATTTATACTCTGTGCATCATTAGCAGTAACAGAAATATTCTGTACATACTCGCTATATCCGGATGCAGTTACATGCATTTCATAATCAGCAGGCTGAACTGCGATTAAGTATCCACCATTTGAGCTACTTACTACTTCTCTGTAGCCAACACTAATTATTGCACCTTCTATAGGAGTATTATTTGCATCAGTGATACTACCGGTTATAGTACCTTCAGGAATCATCTCTTCAAGGTAAACCATAGCTACTTCACTCTCAGAAAGAGCTCTATCCCAAATAACACATTCATCAAGTTTTCCATCCAGCATGCAATTCATACTGTTGCCATCAAGATGACGACCAAAGATGAGCGGAGTGTCATCTTCAATTAAATCACCTGAGAATGTACCTGATTGCTCTAACACACCATTGACATAGGTCTTACCAACTGTACCGTCATTAGTAATAACAATATGATTCCATTCTCCCCAATTCATAACACCATCGTTTGTGTTTCCTATTCCATTATTTGTACCTGTATCAGTGTGGAATCTATGGTGTATATAGCCATTAGGATGAGTCCAGATGTTATAATTTCTACCCGGTTTACCAACAATACCAGTCCAGTTAGTTACTGGAATTCGAGGTTTAACCCAAATCTTAACAGTATAATGTGTTGCAGCACTGTTAAGAATTGGTGAGTTATCTGACTCCAAGTAACTACTGAAACCATCAAGCACAACTGATTGTCCGGATACTGCATCATCAGAGTACTCTATTGTTCCATACTCATTAATATTGATATTGTTGATTGATTCAACTGAATCACCATTAAAGCTGAAGTTAGCTATTTTACCAAAGCCTACTGAGCTACCATTAACAAATCCTATTTCATAAAGCTCTGACTCACCTGTCTCATATACAGCTTTAACCCCAGCTAAGTAGTTAACATCTGCTGATAGTCCTGCGAATGTGTAATCTATTTCTGTTGTTTCAGTTTGTAGAGTGCCATCAAGATAGACTTTATAAGCTGTAGCAAAGTTGCATGGATACCAACTTAGAACTCCTTCCGAAACACTACAATTGCCTGGAACTGTTAAGTTTTGAATCAATTCAACATCTATAGTCTCGTCTGCTGTAATTAGCAAATCATCATCATAAAACTCAAAGTCAGCGAAGGTAACAGTCAGATAGTATTCTCCCAACCATACATTTGGTAAAATACAGCTTTGATTCTCATATATCCCTTCATATTGATGACTACTTACATCATCATAATTTGTAAGAGTGATAATTGCACCATCAGGAATTATATCTGTATTTGTAGTAATATTGAAGTCAACAGCAACAGTCATATCTTTTTCAATGATGTTTGAATAAACAGGTATCGAGTGCTCTCCACCTGTATAGTTTGCTACAATCATCCATCTATAGACATTGCTTGGAAGCTGACTCCAATCAGTATCGATATAGGAATCTCCTTGCTCCATTTCAGCAACAAGATAAAGATTTCCATCATTTATTGTAAGCTCGGAGTTCACTTCACCCCTGAAAAGACTGATTGATTCAAGGTCACGGGTTGAATTGAAACATCCTTCCCAAGATAAATGAACTTGTTGACCTTCATCCACGGCAGTTAATCTACTTACAGGATTCGCGTTTTCTTCTAATACAAACTCTAGAACTTCTATTTCTCCAGCAGAAACATAAACACCGGTAAAGGCTGTAGGTAGATAATTAGGATTATCCTCTCCCGGATAGCAATATACATCATAGGTACCTTGTGCAACATCTATTGATATATTGCTTTCTGTTGCTTCAAAAGAAATATCATTAGGTTCCAATACAATTGTAGCACCGGGGATTGGCTCTTCATTTTCATTTAGCACTGTGATATCCATTGTTCCTGTCTGATATTCTGGGTCAGTTGTATAGATTACAAAACTACCTTGGACATGCTTAGGATTAACTACATTATGCCCATTCATGAAGAAGGAATACCAGAAGTCATCAGTATTTGTAAAGAATTGGACCCATATATCTTCCATATCGTGATAACTATGAAAAGCTGCAAAAGGCAAGCCTGAAGTAGCGGCAGCAAAGTTAATACTGTCTGTCATATACAGATCAGCTCCTCCATTAGAATAATCAGCTTGGTAGTGTAAACCCCCACTTGCATCATCAAATACTGAGTTTCCAATAATAAGTGACCTGTTTGAGAAGAAATGAGTTTCTATCTTGTATTGTGTGCCTGTACTATCTGGAACCGGAGTATAAGAAACATCAGGAACCATCATCGTTTGAGTTGCCTGGAAGGTAAAGTCGTAAACAGCATTATTAGCTGCATTATCAACAAGCAGGTCGTATCCGGAGGATGGCATATTTTGAATTACACTATTCACTCTGGCATAATACTTCCTATCTTCACCAACGATAAATGTACAAAGACCTGTATCATCAGTAACCCCTACATTATCAAAGTATGGATCACCATCAACTTCAACTCTTAAATATACACTTGCACCGTCTATTGGGTTATTTTCAGCATCAATAGCCCAGATATTCAGAGTTGCATATCCATCAGAGTATTTGTCTGATACAGGGATGAATTTACCATCTGAGCGTTGTTCAAATATTGAACCGTAATGCCTTCCCCATCCGTTCTCATATAGCAGTGGATTATCTAAAGAGTTTCCTCCTCCATCCCAATGAATCCATCTCTCATCCCAGAACTCATTCCATACATGGTCACCTGAGATACAATTGATTCCCTTAGTCGGAATAAGTGCTATTCTTCCACATGCACCCCGTAAATCCTGATGCTCTCCACATCTACCAATATGCTTGTCATAGATTCTAACCGGTTGATGTGGTCTTTCAGCTTCTGAAGTAAAAACCATTGATTGAGAGACCCAACTGTTTATTTGCATAATAGCATTCTCTTCAGAAACCGGAGAACCCATCACATACTGACAGTTTGCAAGCATGTCTCTTAGTTTAGGGTAGCCATCATCATTATGATAATAAAGATATTCTCTCCAGAAACGTCCAACCGGTGGCTCGGCAAAGTTATTAGCATGACTTGAATTAGACTCTGAGTGGTCAGGATCTATATAGTTTGGGATTTCATCAGTAATCTTGGGATGCACAACATACATATAATATGTATCTCTATCAACTGTAACCCATCTTTCGATACCAAACTCATCCATTTTGCGGTACTGAGTAGTTGAATACCAATCTCCGGACGCTTCATTACCTTGATCAACAATAGAAACAAACTGCAACTCATCAGCTATATCATACATCAAGCGTGCATTCTCATGCATTAGCTCAGGATATATATCTTGTCTTGTAAGATATCCCGGTGATGACCATGCAACTGCATAGCATACTTCATCAATGTATGGAGTAACAGCATCTAAGATAGTATTCCCCCAGACAGTTTGTCTGGAGTTACTCAATTGGGAAAGTGTATATCTTAGTTGAGATTTCAACCATTCCGGAGCTCGTGCAATTGCACTTTCTGCTACACTGTTTAAACCGGATTGATTAGATACTTTTGTGAATTGGAAGTTCCATGGGTTGTATTCAATACCGAGATATGTACCGGGTTCTAAGTACTCATCAAACTCGATTCTACTGACTTCCTGCCATCTTTCATGATTAATACTTGTTGTCTCTGAGCTGGTAATATTAAGCTCAGGTCGTCCCTCTACCGCTCTGTTGCCAGACCAAAATCCCTGTCCGTCATCAGGAATTGTGGCTGTTACGCCTGTTGGCGTGGAAAACAGATTAAGTAACATGAATGAAATTACTAAAAGTAATGTGATCCGTTTCATTCATCTCTCCTTTGTTTTGTTTGATCCGAAAAATTGCTTTATTTGTACTAAGAACATCGCGATTAGCATTAAGCTGAAACCAATACCTGATCTTAGTGTTAAACTCTCTTTTAATACTACTACTCCCCCCAGCACTGCAAACATTGATTCCATACTAAGAAGGATAGCGGCATGGCTTGGTGGAGCTGATTTTTGGGCTACAATTTGCAATGTATAAGCTATCCCTACAGATAACAATCCCCCATATAGAATGGGAACTGTAGCCTGATATATACCTGATAAGCTATTGGTCTCGAACAACATTGCTGTAAGGAAGCTTAACAACGAACAGATAGTGAACTGAATCATTGCTAAACGTATTGCCCCAAGTTTGCTACCAATCTTGCCTACAAGCTGTACGTGAATAGCCCAAATAACCGCACTTGCAAGCACGAACAGGTCACCCTTCATCAAACTTAAACTTCCGGAAACACTCACAAAATACATACCTAAAATTGCGAACAAACAACTTATCCATACGCTTAAACCAGTTTTCTGTTTTATGAAGATGCCGATTATAGGAACAAATACTACATATAGCCCGGTAATAAATCCTGCATTTCCTGCAGATGTGAACTTCACTCCTATTTGTTGAAGAGAGGCGGCAGTAAACAGTGCTAATCCGGTAAAGATTGAGTATTTAAGCTCTTTCGAGTGGGTGTGGTAGTTGATTTTCTTCTTGCGGAAAGGAATGAGAACTAAAGCACCTAATGCAAACCTGATTGCGTTAAACATGAAGGGCTCACAGCTCTCCATTCCTACTTTCTGAGCTACAAAAGCAAATCCCCAGATTGCAGCGGTTAATAGAAGCAAACCATCCGAATATAGTGTTCGACTCTCAATTTTACTCATCAATCTCATCCTTTAAGAGATATTGTTAAGCTGATTTAAACTGTCAAGCAACAAACAAGGGATTTTGGTAGATTATTTCATCTCTTATAATGTACTCATATCATCAAAATGGTTTTTAAAACTCCCATTTAAGGTATTGGTTCTTGCCAACCTTGATGCTATAGTTTCGTAGAAACTGAACAACGTCTTTGGGTTCATAACCAGGATTCATTACATAATGGTCTGTGTTTTGAATAGCTTCCATATTTGAATCATTTACCAGTTTCGGGTCAACAAGGATAATTGTACCAACTTCAATGCTATCTAACATGTCAGGATTGAGCTCATTAGTTTTTATTAACGTGAACTGCTCTGATTTGATAGTATTCAGGGAATCAGAAAGCACTTTATAGAATTGATTATCAACATCAGAAGTGAAAAGCTTAATATCATACTCGGATGAGATCGGGTCAACGATTCTAGCTTGGGTAGATAAGGCAAAATCTTTGATTTTCACAACACCGGAATAGAGGAAATATAGTGCAACTGCAACTGATGCGTATCTAGCGATATTCTTCATCAGGCTCATTTTAGAGAGGAATCCTGAGAATGCCAGTGGAATTAGGAACAGTGACGTTCCAAAAAAGAAACCCATAAAGAGCATAATCCCGCTCATAGCACCTGCTAAATCAACTGCTTTGGACAATGCGATAAGGAATGATGGACAGAAGTTTATACCGGTGAAAATACCTAGTAAAAATGCACTTTTAGTTACATTTACAAACTTAGGGATATGACAGCTTTTCTCCTTTCTAGTTAATCTAAAGAAAGAAAGTAACATAAATACAGTTAGTAGGATATAAGCAATACCGGTGAACAATGTTCTATCTATGGTTTCGATATTACCACCAAGCCAGCCGGCAAGAGCACCAAAAGATAGGTATGAGAAGAACCTACCAATTGAAATCTCCATAACCTTTAAAAAGTTCTTTCCAATTGAACGTTTCTCAGAGATAATAAACGGTAGATATATTGGTGTGCAGCTAACAAGGCACACTGTACCTGTTGTTAGTCCTAGTAGGAACCCTTCTGTCAAAGTTTTAAACATTAAAATGATATCCTTGTTCCAAACCTTAGTTCGTTGTAGTCGTCTAATGCTACAATATCATTCTCAACCATAGAGAAAGTATTCTCCAGATAGAACGAGTTATATTTAGCATAAGAAAACTCAATTCCTGTTACAATATTGTTATAATATTCCGGAGAGTAGTAATCAGCCAGTTTAATCGTAATCCTGTTGAAAACGGGGTAGGAAAGCTCAGTGTAATATCTGTCAGTCTCATTCTCAGGGTTATACTTAGCACCGATTCCAATATATGCTCTGGAGTCGAATGGCATAAGACTGTACTTAAACTGTGCTCTTATAAGGTTAGAAACACGATAAAACTTCTTCTCTTCCTTACTGAAAGATCCCCTGCTTATGCAGGAAAGGAAACCATTTAGTTGTGGTGTGAAAGTGAAATTATAACGTGCATCAGTAATAAAATAGTGGTTGAGATATTCTGGAATTGTCTCTCCATCCCGATTGAGATATGCAGTTGATATTTTAAATCCATGATTCATTCCAAATCGTTGTTTCCAGAATAATCCTCCACCAACTGTGAACTCATCGAAGTAGCTATTGGGATCTTCAACCTCATAGTCTTCAGGAATTTCAGAACTAGGAATATCGCTTAGATCATCTTTATAATAGAGTGTCGAGAACACACCAAATCTTTCTGTAACATCATAAGTAAGAGTTAGGTCAGTAAACATATCGTTTTCCTGTTCAACATCTTCTGTTACATTGTAGTCATAGTTAAGATTTCTATATCTGATAGCACCCTCTAATGTGAGATTCCACAAAGATTGAGAAGCACTGAAAACTAAGTTATTCTTTGTTACAGGCTTAACAATCGGATCGTAAAGACCGGCTAAAACAATATCATTAGTTTTAGCTGCATCAAAAAGAGTGTTACTAAAGCTAGTGTAAAAATTGGTTTGATTATAGTTCCAGTTAAGATATGTTCTAAATCTATCATACAGGTTGGAGTTCATCTCGCTAAATCCCTCTTCAGAAGCCACAAAATCAAGTTCAATACCACCAGTCCAACTATCGTTGAAAGTAACGTCAGAGAAGAGCTCTTCCTGTAAATTGTAATAGTTCTCACCATCGATACTATACATTCCGAATGAAAGTTCGTTATAACTATCTATATCAAAAGCAACAAGAGTTGTAAGTGAGATAAGGAGTAGGATTGAGATTATTATTTTCATTAGTAAATCGCTCCTTGTGGGCAAACAGGTATACATTTAGCACACTGAATGCACTTTGTTTGGTCAATAATAGCTTTCCCATTCTTATCAAACTCTATTGCATCATTGGGGCAGATATCAATGCAAGCACCACATGCATTACAAGCTGAGCTTTCAACATTATACTCAGGTTTAGTTACTTTGTCGCAACCAACTGCTAAAGCTATTACAATCACTACAAGAATTAATATTATCTTATTCATGAGCACTCCTGATAGCATTATAAGTGCATGCTTTAAAGCACTTGCCACAGTTTATGCAAGTCTCATTGTCTATTAAAGCTTTTCCATTAGCAAGTTCAATTGCCTGAACCGGGCAAACTTCAATACAGTCTCCACAACCAACGCATCTGTTTTTGATTACGAGTGGGTTTCTACTATCCTCTACAGTGACAGCAAGAAGAATTGTGATTAGTATAAGTACGATAAGTAAGTATTTCTTCATTATTAGATTCCTCCCACTTCCTCTGTTTTGAAGAAGATAACTTCTGAACCATCATCTGCACATTCTAAAACACAGTTACCGCATCTGGTGCACTTAGTTAGATCAATTACAGCTTTAGAGCTGGACTTTGAGATTGCATTTTCAGGGCAGACATCTAAACAGTTCCAGCATTTGATACATCCGGACTGAACTTCAACTTTAAACACGCCTGTAAGAGCAATGCTCTCTTCTGATAGGTTACCTTCCGCATCTTTGCTTTTGACATAGATTACGAATTCATAATCTGATGTCTGGAATGGAAGTGGCCAGAATGCATCAATAAAGCTAAACTTAATAATCCCTTTTTCACCTGTTATTGCCTCAGGTATGAAAAGATCAGGGTTAGATATTGGCCATGCAGCATCCCAATTGGCAAACTCAGGTATTGGGGCAAATCTGATTTCAGGAGTTATCAGTTCTCCTGATCCTGTTGGAGTAAATTCAATCTGCAGTTCAGTATTAGTTGCTGATTCAATACCTTTTGTCAGGTGTCCGGTGATATTCACTAGAGCAGGTGCTTCCGGGGCTTCAGTATCCTCAATATGGAAGTTAGCTGTTCTCACTACAATAGAATCTTGTAAACCTTTACCGTTTCCATATCTGTTTGAAGCAATGATTCCAACTTTATACTCAGTTGCCGGTTGCAGATTTCTTATAGTAATACCTTGTTTTGATTGTTCTGAATTGCCAGGTAAAGCATCAGTATACAGGTTTGAAATCAAATTAAGAGAATCCGCATTCTCACATACATATATCCGGTGATGGTCAAGGCTACTTTCCTTTGGGTTATCCCATATAACCTGGAGATATGTATCGTTGATTAATAAAGTCGATACATTAGAAACAGGGCTTGGAGGGACGTTTCCAGCAACAGATATCTTAGAGATTGAGTCAGAACAACCCGTGAACACTAAGACTGCAAGAAGAAGTAAGAGGGCTTTATTTCTTAATCGCACTTGTAGGACATCCTCTTCCTTTGATTCCACCATGAGCACAATTCCCGCAATTTATGCATTTTGATTGGTCTATCACAGCTTTACCTTTGACCATCTTAACTGCGTCAACAGGACATAGCTTTACGCATAACCCACAGCTAATACATTTCTTAGGAATTACTTTCCACTGACCGGCAAGAGTTTCTTTCGTATGTTTTATCCCTCTAGCGTCACGAATATGAATTGTGTCAGTCTCGGTGAAAATGTTAGTAACAAGAACCTTACCTTTATGAGTTAAACCTACAAGTTCTATCTCTGTACCATTCTCCCATTTCAGACTTTCATATGCTTCTAAGTCTTCAATGTCAATATGTAGCTCAGGTCCCTTTTTCTTATCCTTCGCAAGGTGCCAAGTATCACCAATTTTTGTGAGTACACCACTGTGCTTCTTCATCTTTGCTTTCTTGAACTGTTTTAATAAGTCCTTTTCTGATGCTAAAAGCATAGTAACTAATACAATGCTCAATAGTGTAATAATTATCTTTCTCATTATATCTCCTAATCTGTCTTTATACTCAAAGTAATTCCATCACCTATAGGTAATATGGTACTTTTTAAATCCTTTCTCTTGAACACAAGTTTGTTGTATTCATCCATTGGTTCACTTAGTCGTTTTGCAAATCCCATTGGTTTAAAGAGCGTATCGTCAGCAAATATAAAACCACCGACTTTCAGCTTCTCAACGCATAAATCCAGTATTCTCGGGTATAAAGGTTTATTCGCATCAAGCACAATACAATCTGCATCACCGGGTATCGCTTCAAGTTTTTGCTCTGCATCACCATTAATAACTTCAATTTGCTTGTACAAATCTGCTGAAAGTATGTTCTCATAAATCTCAGGGATAAAGCGTTCATCAATCTCTATTGTATGAAGTTTCCCTTCATTTTGTTTCATCACTTCACCAATGAATATGGCAGAGTAGCCTATACATGCACCAATCTCTATCACGTGCTTCGCATTATTCATTGTTAATAGACATTGCAGTAGTGTTGCACCCTGCAAACTCATATTTGGTTGTATATTGATTCTAGTCTGATGTTTCCTCTCCATCTCCGGGAGAACCGGATTAGGATATGTCAGAAACGAGTTTATATATGCCAATATAGCATTCGAAGTATATGATTCACTCACTCTATCTTTACCTCTGGTACAAATTAATCTGTGCATTGTAATATAAGTGTGTGATTTTCTGCAATCCTTTTTTTAGTTGATATTGCTAAAATAGACAGGTTAAGCTTGCAAAAAAGAGTATTATCATTAGATTGTTTTTATTATGAAACAGGAGTTAAAATGAAGTATATAGGAGCACATGTAAGTGCCGGAGGTGGTGTTGAAAATGCACCTCTTAATGCAGTAGAAATTGGAGCTAACACATTTGCTCTATTCGTTAAGAATCAAAGAAGATGGACAGCAAAACCCTTGACTGAGAAGTCAATTACAGAGTTTAAAAGTAGCTGTGAAAAACATGGGTTCAAACTAGATAAAATCCTTCCACATGATAGCTATCTAATAAATCTAGGGCATCCTGATCCTGAGAAAAGAGAAAAATCTTTAAATGCTTTTATCGAAGAACTTCATCGGTGCAACCAACTTGGGCTTAAACTGCTTAACTTTCACCCCGGTAGTCATCTGAAAGCTATCACAGAAGATGAATCACTAGCATTGGTTGCTGATTCAATCAACAAGGCACATGCTCAGACCGAAAATGTGATTACAGTGATTGAGAATACTGCCGGACAAGGTTCAAATCTAGGATACAGTTTCGAGCATTTAGCTAAGATTATGGAGCAGGTAAAAGACTCTTCCAGAGTTGGTGTCTGCATTGATACATGCCATATGTTTGCTGCAGGATATGACATAAGAACAGAGGATGAGTTTCTCAAAACTTTTGCTGAGTTTGAGAAGATAGTAGGTTTTGATAAACTTATGGGAATGCATATTAATGATTCCAAGAAAGAGCATCTCTCTAGAGTCGATAGACATGATAGTTTAGGAGAAGGAAAGATAGGATTAACCCCTTTCAAACTAATTATGAAAGACAGTAGATTCAATGATATACCACTGATTTTGGAGACTCCCAACGAAGATATTTGGTCACAGGAGATTGAACTACTCAAAAGCTATATTTAACTGTTAAATCTCTGCCCGATGTGGCATACTTTACCACGGGTTGACCACGGGTAATCCACGGGTTAACCACGGCTCGCGGGGTTTGGGCGTGGATTACCCGTGGTTCATCCGTGGTAAAATGGAAGAGTTCTCCCCGATTAATAACTACCAATATTGATAAATTCTTCTAATCCGGCATCCTTTAATATCTTTTTCTTTCCTCCCAGAGCGAAAAGGAATAGTGTAGGCATACCGAAGACTACAATGAAGAAAACTAAACTAGCTGGACTAAAGCCCATTAGAGTTTGCATAATTACACTAAAAATAGCAATTATGAGAGTAAAGAACCAAACAGGAATTGTGTATATTCTAAAGAAAAATATCCCTCTCAGTCGGGCAAAAGTGAATAGAAATGAGAAGAGTACAGCCATCGCAATTGAGACATGCATACCTCCCGAAACAGCAGCTTGTGGGTTGAATAATAATCTCAATACAAAGGATACGACATAAGTTGAGATAATGAAGAGCAGAAAGTTCTTAGAACCGATAGTTTCCTCAAGTCTTGCTCCGAAGATAAATGCTATATAGACTCCAAGAAAACCTGCTGAAACTGCAAAATCAAACATCATGTGTCTGCCGGATAGCATTGGGTTTTCAAATGCTTTCCAGATTAATCCGCTTGGTATAAGTGAGAAGATTAACCCGATTCCACACAATATTGCTGTGATAGGTGGAATACCTTTAATCTTTGGGACTCCTATCAATCTAGGGACGAAATACATCATTATTCTTTCGAATGGTGTGTACATCTTCTCGTCTTCGATACCTCGTGCTTTAATCTTCTTATCTAAATCTTTGGATATTTGTTTGAGAGCTTCCACACTCTCCTCAGTGAGATTATCATATTCATCAACAATCTCCCGTTCAGGGATTGCATCATAGCTCGCTCGCTTGAGAAAGATAAAATTACATGTCTCGCAATATTCAACCATAGGTTGCAAATGCAGCCCGGGAGCAGGTTTTGCCTTCATCTGTTTTGAACAACTGGGGCAGATGTTACCCGGTAGTCCGTGCTCCATAGTATCTTTGCGTAATTGAGTTAGAATATCTACATCTTTACCGCTGTTTTTAATGGAAGTAAGACTAACAAACACCTCTTTACATTGCTCACATTCATAGATAGAATGCTCATCTTCTTGCTTCAACTTAAGTTCTTGCTTACATATTGGACATTTCATAGTACTTTGTTTATGTAAAGAAACTAATCCTGTCAATTAAAATGATGATAATTTCTTAAGGGGATTACCGAGATTGTTCATTAGATAAAACAAGGTTTATCTGCAGGAGTGTCAGAATTGCGGAATCGAACAAGTTGTATTCTTTTAGGATGACCCCGTCAGGGTCGGGTTGACAATCTATTCATTTCCATGGGCTAAAGCACCATGGCTAACATTGGATTATCCCTTCAGGATAAGGTACAAAACAGTACAACTTGAGTAAGTGCGTTACTCTATCTCTTTATTGGTACCAAAAGCCCGTTTAGGGCTTAAAATGAATAGCCCTAGGTCGAATGACCTAGGGTAACAAATACACCCATAACAACAGCCCTATATGGGCTGAATAATGAAAGGTAAACCAATGTCAGTTATGATGGATTTCCTAAGTCTGCACTATTTTTTTGAGTTTATCAGAATAAGGTACACAGGAGTTGTGGTAGGAAAGAGCACCATTGAGAAAGTCTTGGGACGATTGCAAGGTGCTATTGGACCCTCATTGCTCTGTCATAATAAGTTGGCAAAACTGGTAGCTTTCCTGGGAGTCTCTTGGGGCTCTCCTATTAAAATCAATAAGAGACTACTAGGAAAATGTCAGGATACTGATATCTGAGGGATGTGAATTATGAGAGAGCAATGAGACAGAAATCGTAATAGGATAGTGCTAATCTTCTTTAATCAGATTGTAGAAAACACGATATTGCAATTTGAGTTAGGATTATATCATTTCATTACTAAAAACTAACAGTTCATCTGATATAGATTAACAGATACAAAATTGCATGTATTGTAGAATCAGAAATGAAAATAAGGAGAACGTTATGAAACAGATGATATTAATAGTATTGGTTTTATGTGGCAGTCTATTATATGCAAATGATTACTATGAAAGCTTAGGGGAAGCAGGTGGATTAGCAGGAGCAGGTAAACTTGAAGAAGCGATAGAGATACTTGAAAAGATGGAAAAAGCATATCCTGATTCTGCTGAAGTATTTGCAATGAGTGGAATGTTTCTAACTAACCGGGCCGGACAGGTGAATATGATGAAGGCCGGAATGTTATCTAACAAAGCTTTCAAGAAGTTTAGTAGAGCTTTAGAGCTTGAACCTGAGCATCGAGATGCACACCTTTACAGAGGAATCTTGGGTGTGAATGTTCCAAAATTTATGGGAAAGCTAAAACAGGGAATTGAGGATTTACACTTTATCAATCAAAGATATGGAGCTGTGAGAGAGCTTTATGCAGTATCAAGTTACTTCCTTGGTATGGGTTATGAAAAAGCGGGAGAACCGGAAAAAGCTTATAAATACTATGAAGTAGTGTTCCTTTATGGAGTTGGTTCCGGCTATTATGATGCAGCAAAAGCAAAGATGGAGGAGCTTAAAACCTCAAAAATAGATGATTCCAAAGACTATTATGCTCTTGCGATGGAAGATTACGAGAAAGGAGATATGCTTAAAGCTCTTGATAACTTCCGTTTAGCAGCAAAATCAGACACAACTAATCTTATGCTTCATATGACTTATGCAAGAACATTAGGCAATTTAGCTGAACAAGGGTATGATGACTCAATAATGGATGATGTGACGCTTAGAGCAGGATATGCTCACGAAGTGCATGAAGTGCTATCGCATTGTGTGAGGCTTGCTCCATCAGATGAATCGATCCGTATGCTGAGAGCTAATGTTGCTATATCTTTACCGTTCTTCGTAAACTCATTAGATACGGGTATCAGTGATCTTGAGTGGTTGAAAGAAAACAGCAAGAGTAAAGATGTTGTTAAAGATGCTACTTCTCTTTTAAAAGGTGCTTTAGAGATGAAGAAGGTCTATGAGATGGCGGAAAAGGGTTTTGAAGCTGGTGATGAGGAGCGAATGGCAATGCTTGATAAGTTTATTCCTGCTCAAGGTGCAATAAATCAGACACAGCCTGAGGGTGAATCTCTTAAAGTGGAACTTACACTTGGTTACAGAGACCAGATAGCTCCTCAGATATCTGTTTGGATTGAGGATAAAGATGGTAACTACATTGAGACTTTGTATGTCTCAGCATTTGCCGCGAATGTGAAAGAGAAACAGGTGCACCTACCAACCTGGGCAGAGAAATCAAAGTTTAAGGATTTAGAGCTTGTTACAGGTGCTAGTATAGATTGCGGTAAGCATACTTTCTACTGGGAATTTGATAAGAGTGAGAAGAAGCAAAAAGAGTACTTCGTTTGTGCTGAGATGCTTCATTGGCCACACGTTCAGTATAAACATGTCAGACTACCTGTAAATCTTAAGTCAAAGAAGAACTGCTCATTAGATGAACGAGATTTCCTTATTTCAGAACTTAATGCAAAGGTTGTGAAGAAGTAAATCGATTGACAAAGAGATAATCAGAATAGATAGGAGTAAGTATGAGATATTTAAAAGAACTGTTTATGCCTAAGAAGATTCTTGTCTTAATGCTTGTTGATTTGGTTATTGCAATAATTTTAACTACTTTGATGATGATTAGGATTAGGGTTCCACTATTAGAGCTCTTTATAGGAAATCTAATCTATTCGAACTGTATCGGTTTCTTAATATATTCAGGTCTAACAGGTTTAGATTTTCTTAGAATGAATAAGAGAATAAGAGTAGTTTTAATTGCACTTGTCTTGATTAGTGCCGGGATAGTTGGTGGATTTATCGGTGCAAAGATTAATCGAGTCCTACTAGGTTGGGACTTTCAATTCTTTAATATAAGCAATATGCTACTCTTTATTGCTTTAAGCATCATATTTGGAATTTCTGCTTATGTCCTATTTACTCTAATCCATGCTAATAATATGAAGGCTTTACGCTTAAGTCAGGAAAAAGCTGCTCGAATTGATGCTGAACTTATGTCGCTTAGGCATAGAGTGAATCCACACTTCCTCTTCAATACTCTTAACTCAATATCAGGGCTCATCTATATTGATAAAGAAAAGGCTGATAGAATGGTTCAGATGTTGTCTGACCTTTTAAGGTATAATCTGGATGTATCAAAGAATATCTTAGTTCCTCTGGATGCTGAGTTGGAAATTGTGGAAAAGTACTTACAGATTGAGAGTATCCGTTTTGGTAACCGCTTAATGTATAGTATTGAGAATATTGTAGAAGATATAGAAGTACCACCGTTGACAGTTCTGACATTAGTGGAGAATGCTATTAAACATGGTATATCTAAACTAAGTAGTGGTGGGTCAATAATAGTGAAGTGCTTCAATGAGGGTCAGAATACGATTATATCAGTACTCAATGATTGTGATAAGGTAGCAACAAGCACGGATACAGGATTTGGTTTAAAGAGTGTACGAGGGTTATTAAAACAAAGTGGTGTAGTGAACGGAGAGCTAAGCATAAATTATTCGGACGAAGGATTCGAAGCACGAATCGTGTTGGAGGATATAGATGAGCTATAAGACTGTTCTAGTTGAAGATGAAGTCATTGCAATGAGTAGTTTAAAGCGAATACTAGTTGAGTTTGAGAATAAAGTAGAGATAGTTGGGACTGCAGCTAATGGACCGGATGCAGTGGGTATTATAAATGAACTGAAACCTCAATTAGTCTTTCTTGATATCCAAATCCCGGGGTTTAATGGATTTGATGTGCTCAAAAGACTTGATTATAAACCTAAAGTTATCTTTACAACAGCATTTGACCAATACGCTCTTGATGCATTTGATAATCTCACAATTGATTATGTTCTTAAGCCTTTGTCTGCTGATAAGATTGCCAAAGCAATTGATAAACTGGAGCAGTTAGGACAAACTAGCGATGCAAGAATAGACTCATTATTAGAATATCTAAATACTCCTAAACGTATCTCAATTCAGGCAGATAACAAGATAGTATTTCTAACACCGGATGAGATTTATTTCTGTAGCTCAGATTCTAAATATACACGGATTCATACTTATAATGACTCATATTTGGTGACAAAGACATTAAGTCAGCTTGAAACAGAGTTAGGCAAAAGCTTTCTTAGATTACATAGAGGTAATCTAGTTAATAGCATTTATATAAAAGAGATTATTAAGCTAAGCTCAGTTAAATGGATAGCACGAATGCAAGATAAGAAACATACGGAACTTCCTATTAGTAGAGGAGCTCATAAGCTTTTTCAATATTAAATGCTGAACCTTAATCACTTTATAGCTTGACTTATCACGTAACCTTAATTTTCTTATATAGCTAACTATGTATAAATACGGAGGATATCGTGAAAAAGTTTTTACTTATATGGGTGACGATCATATTTGCCTGTCTGATATATGCAGTAGATATAGACGTCAATTCTAATATCACAAGCAATACAACTTGGTATTTCGGAAATACCTACATAATTCATGGCTATATTTCAGTTAATAGTACTGCTACGCTTACAATTCAAGAAGGAGTTATAGTAGAATTCGCAAGTGGGTCTCAACTTCTTGTTGTTGGTTCAATTTTAGCAAACGGTACTGATACTTTTCCAATTGATTTTCTACCATTTAATTATAATTATGAGCCCTCGAATAGGGGAACTAGGCTAAAGTTTGATAACGGTGGAAGTGGTCAGTTCACTTACTGTAATTTTGAAGCAGGAAATGCTTACGATGGTCTACTAAGAATATCAAACAACTGTAATGGAGTTACTTTCAATTATTGTAACTTTGAAATCAGTGACAGTGGACCTGCAATATACTCTTATAATAGTAGTTGTGACATAAATGTATCAAATAGTACATTTTGGAATTTGTCCAACAATGGAGTTCATCTAAGAAACACTTCAGGATCTGTCATACTCAATAATAACTCATTCAATAATTGCTCATCTACAGCCTTGAAGATACAAGATTCTTCGAGTTCAAATGTCCTGGTTAATGGGATGACAACGAATAATGTTAACACATCGGTTTATATAAACTGTTCTCCAACATTTAATGCATCAAATCTAACAATCAGTAACTCATCCTCATATCCAATCGAAGCATTAGCTCATCTTTATGATAATTTTACTAATATGAGCATAAATACAGATGGAACTGACCATCTTCTGATACTGGGTAGTTCAATTACTTCTGATTGCACACTTCCTGACTTCTCAGTTCCATACCTTTTTGATAACCATTGCTCTATTACATCAGGTGATACACTGACGATTGATCCGGGTACAATAGTTCATTTTGAAGAGTTCAACATTTTGACTGTTAACGGTGCTATACAAGCAAATGGGACATCAACTAATCCAATCTATTTTGACTCAAATAATGGACATTGGTGTAGTATTAGATTTAGTTCTTCAGCATCTTCATCATTTGATTACTGCCATTTTGATAATGGTGGTTATGATAATCAGTATGGTTATGATTATCAGACGTTCTACATCTCAGATATTGATTCATTGTATGTAGGGAACAGCAGTTTCAATGGTGGGCAATCATCTGTTCTTTACACACACAGCAATTTCCCTTGTAGTATCACTTTAGATACTGTAACTATAAATGGATGTTCTGGTTATGGGATAAACATGACCAATGATGAGATCTCTTTAGCAACAAATAATCTTACTATAACCAACTGTGATGATGCTATAAAAATTCACCCTAATAGTATCTCAGGTCTTAGCCTTCCAACTTTAAGCGGGAACTTAAGGAACTCTTTCCTTATAGCCGGATCAGGGAATATAGGTTCAATGACTTTTTATAATTACGGATATCCATATGAGATATTGAATTCATTATACACACATTCATGGGCAACTATCACTATAGAACCGGGAACAGAGATGCAGTTTAGGGATTATGTCCAATTCCGCATCTCAGGAGCTCTTATTGCGGAAGGTACACAAGCTAATCCCATTACCTTCGATACAACCCCCTTAAACACAGAAAACTGGTATGGAGTATTATTCTACGCAGGTAGTACAAGGGGCTCATTAATAAATTGCAGCTTTAACAATGGTGGTGTTCAAAATCCTGATAATGGCTCTGTTCAAGATATGATTTATCTATCAGATGTAGATTCTTTATATATCTCAGATGTTACAATCACTAACTCAGAAGGTAGAGGTATCTATAGCTACCAATCAGATAATGGAGATATACTTGTACTAAATAATGTAACAATTGATAATTGCGTCAATGAAGGATTCAGAGTTGATGGCTCTTACTTACAAACAGATATTACGAACATACAAATTAGTAACTGTAATGCCTATCCTGTAAGGGCTACCGGTAATGCTGTGAAAGGTATTAATTCAATAAGTCTCAGCTCAAATTCACAGCAAAGGATACTGTTACATAGAAATGCCTATGTAACTAACAATGTTATCAGAAACTTCGGTTATCCTTATGAGTTTGATACTAACTATTTTGAATATGGATCAACAACTATTGAACCGGGTGTTACAATACTGCTTCGAGATGATAGACAGTTTAGTATTAACTCCCAGATTTTTGCTCAAGGAACTTCTGATAATCATATCACTTTTGACAGACCTAACTCTTCTGAAGATAACTGGTTTAGTATAGTATTGCGTAGTAGCTCTTATAATGCTATTTTCGAATATTGCGATTTCAATTATGGGGGTGGAGTTAACTCTTCAAATGGGTCCATTACCCCAACTATTTCGGTATCTGAATGTGAAAATTTAGAGATAAATAATTGTACAATATCCAATTCCGATGGATATGGGTTAGGAGTGATTGACTCGAATAGTGCTGATATACTTACGATAAACAATCTCGATATTGATAATGTTGCTTCGGATGGTGTTGTAGCTTTTGATTCAGGAGTAAATATGAGCATTGATGGCTTGAATGTTAATAATGCTAATGGTTTCCCACTAATCATCAGTGTCAAAGATGTTACTGATTTAGCAAATCTCCAGTTTACTAACAATACTCATCACTATATAAAGTTAGAGAACTCAGGGTACATTGATTCAGAGACTATCCATAACTTTGGCATCCCATATTTACTTATGGAGACAATCAATCTTTATGGTAATCAAACTCTTATAATTGAGCCGGGTGTTGAGCTATATATTGATGACTCCCGTGGTTTTACTATTAATGGTAATATTAGTGCTGTAGGAACTCCTTCTCAACCCATAACCTTCAACAAATCTCCTTTCTGTACAGAGAATTGGCAGACTATTCAGGTACGTAATGGTGGTAATGGTGATTTTGAATATTGCGAGTTCAATGATGGGGGAGAAACAAGTCCTTACGGACATCATACATACACAATTTTTGATGAAGGTGCTTCCAGACTAAGACTTGATAATTGTGCAATTAATAACTCTCTCGGTACAGGGCTATTCGTAGATGGCACTCAAGATACCGACAGTCTTTACGTTAGGAATGTATCTATTGATGGCTTTGTTACAAATGGTATCAGAGTAGATGATCAGAATCTTAATGCATTAGTTGAGAATATCACTGTTGTTAATGGTTCTCTCACTCCGATGAAGATCAATATTGATCAAGTTGATAGTTTTCAGGATGTATCTTACGACTTAAATTCTAATGATTTGTATTACGAGATAACATCAACACATCTGCATCATAATGCTACCTGGTCCAATACAGGAATACCATATAAAATGACCAGGACTAGCTACATAACTGATTGGGATGTTCTTACTCTAGAGGCTGGTGTAGAGCTTCATTTTTCTGATGAATATAGTTTGTTTATTCAGGGTGGTTTGAACTGCAATGGTACGTTAGCAAATCCTGTGATTATGCGTAGTACAACTACAGGTACTGACAGCTATTGGAATGGAATTAGGTTCCAAAATACAGAATATGATAGCAATATTGATTATCTTATCGTAGAAAATGCCGGTTTTGACGAAGCTTATTCATACAACCACGACAAGAAAGCTGTCTATGTAGAGAATAGCACTGTTAACTTCTCGAGTTGCCAATTCAGGTACTCTGACTATCATCTATTCGCTTCTTATGGTAACTCTGATGTTACTATTACTGATTGCTATATAGGTGATTGTGATTGGAATGGTATGATTATAGATGATGGAACAGTTACAGTAGTAAATTCCGAGATTACTAACTGCCAGAATAAGGGTATTCATTATGATTCAGGTACCATTAACTTTGGCACAAACTCTACTCAATGGAATAAGGTTCATAACAATACAAACTATAATTTCTACAACAATTCTCAAACCGTATTGTCAGCTCCTTATGTCTATTGGGGTAGCACTGATGAGCTAACTGTAGATGCTACGATATATGATGATGAAGAGGGAAATGGTCGTGTCGACTTTGCTCCGTGGTATGATGAAACATGTACAATACTTAACGGTGGCACAATCGAGACACCATTTAATATTACTATTACAGAACTCTCACCAACTCAGTTGAGAATTGGTTGGGATGTCGTAAGTAACGCAACATCATATAAAGTCTATTCTGCAGATGACCCTAGCAGTGATAACTGGCAAATTATTGGAAATGGGATTACAGAGCTGTTCTTTGATATTAACCCAAACAATTTTGCGAATAAGCAGTTCTTTAAAGTAACTGCGATCAGATAATCATTCATACAATATTACAAAAGGATGAGTCTCTCGTACTCATCCTTTTTTAACCTATTTACATCTACTATTGCCAATTGCAATCAATAGAAGCTTCTCTATTTCTTTTTCCCTTGATATATCCTAATTAAACTCCTGACAAGGAAAGATTCATCCTCTTTCATAGTAAAAAGAATCTCATCAGCCTTATCAGTCTTAAAGCTTTTAAGGATTGATGCTACAGTGAACCTTATCCTTTCTGATGATGAATCAGTATAGTCAGAAAGTATCTCTAAAGATTCATCGTTTTTAAAACTACCAATAGCACTTAGAACTGTAGTAACGTACATCTTATCTTTGAGGAACTGTTTTAGTCTGCCTACATGCGTACTGTCTGCTAAATCTGCAGTAAGTGATATATATTTCTTTACGACCAGACTGTCTGGGTGCTCAAAGCCCATATCAAAGGTCATGCGGAATAACTCAGAATTCTTCGCAAAATCATATATAGCCCGATAAACTAGTCCGGACTTACTGTCCATTGCTTCTTCGGAGATGTACTTAGAAGCTTCAACTTCTCTACCAAGAAGGTACTTTCTTGCTTTCTTCACTCTCTCAACTGCTGAACCTACTTCCCATTCACAAGCAACAGAGAAAAGCTCCTCGATAGAAGCGAGAGAGTCAACTTCAGCTACAGTTTCCTCAGCCAGCTTTTCAACTGCCTTTTCTTCAACAAATGTGGAAAGAGTGTCAATACCGACACCCCAATAGCCACTAACCCAAGTCGTGTCATCTTTGCACACCTCAGATGCATAATAATCTTTACCTTGCAAATCAAGGAATATACCAATTCCCCCGGTTCCCCTTGCAGTATTCGCATGAGCAAAGTTGCTTTTATTCTTCCTTTCGTAACGGTCATTACCTTTTGCATCAAGGAAAATACCAACAGAATTGGTTAATCCAAGCCCGTTTCCACCTTCAATAGAGTAATGATCATCTCCATCCCTATCGATCAAGAAACCTACACCATAATCATGTCCGGCACCTTGTCCCGGACCATGCTTTGAGTAGTAACTATCTTCTCCTGCTCCATCCCAAAGGTAACCAGCAGCCAAATGGATACCTGTTCCTTGTGGGTAATAAACTGAGTTGTAGAAATCATTGCCATCTTCATCTAGGAGTAAACCTAGTGCATACCAATACCCCCCTGCTTGTGAGTAAACACCACCCTGGTAGCTATCATTACCGGATTTATCATGAAGTAATCCGATTCCGCCACCCATGTCAGGTCTACCACCAAATCCAAAACCTTGTGCCATACAGAGATAATCAAATGGGGCAAGCGGTTTATGCAGATGCTTTCCACCGGCAACATACATATCATTTCCGGATAAATCATAAATCGCACCAATACCGAGAGTGCCACCAAAACCTTCACCGTACATAGCTGTAGAATAACGGTCATTACCTCCTCTATCTCTAATTATAGAGACACCATATGAGGCTGATGCGACTGAATAAACTCCACCCTGATAGTAGTCATCACCGTTGCTATCTTCAAAGTATTGGTAACCCAATGATGTTGCAAAACTAAGGTCATCTCCACGGTAGGTATCATCACCTTCCAAATCATAACCAATAGATATAGAAAAAAGTCCACTGAATAAAGCTGCAACCTTAGTGCTTTGAAAATAGTCATTACCGGCTTTATCAATTACAAGTGAAAGAGGAGTGTTTGTGCTTTGAATATTAGTATAAAGGTCATCTCCACCCGGATCTAGGATAAAAGCATATCCACCTTCGTATGTATCTGTTTTGGAAGAACCGAATGCCATACGACCCCATCTAGTTTCTTTAACTACATTTTCTTTTTTGAAGTGCATATTATCAAGGTTATCTTTGATCAATTCACCACAAATGTGTATCGCATAACCAGCTTCCATCAACTCAGTAATGTTAACCTTTTTTATCAGCTGCTGAAGCTCTTCTACATCTTCTATATCATGCTCTTCATCATCCCAGGAGAAGTTCATATCTTTGAATAGATCCTGATATTTTAGAGAGTCTTCTGATTCCATGAAATTAGTGGAAGCATATCGTTTTAGCTTAATAAGTTCATCACTATTTAGACTCTCAAAAGCCTTTAAATACTTTTCATTAGCTATCTCAAAGAAAGTAGTAACAAACTTAAAAAGGCGTTCCGGTTTATTAATCTCCTTTATGAGTTGCATACTATGGTAGTTTACATCATATTCAAGCTCAATCGTATAATCAGTAATCAAACTTTGTAGATAGTTGCAAAGGGCTGTGTCACCATATTCTGAAGCTTGCTTAAGTTCTTCTGCAAAGGTAGGCAGAGAAAGTGGGTCATTCAAAGCATTGACAACAGGTTCAAGCTTAAATTCTGTATATGGCACCCAATCTTTCAAAAACTTTAAATCAGTGCTACGTAGTTGAGCCTTTTGTAGTTGCTTTTCCAGAATCTCTTTTTCACTGTCACTAATCATAATTGTGCTCAAAGTAATATAGCTAACTAATAAGATACAAAGTACTAGAACCTTTGTCATTTCAACTCCTCTATTTATGCTTTAACATTCCTTTTATCTGCTTTGCTTTGACTGATACACGAAAGGATTTATCTATACAAAGACTATCAAGAATAGATGCGTTATTCTCTCCATAATTATGTCTTGTAAACAGATCCAGTAATGCATATCGAATAGACTCTTCTGGGTTGCCTACAAGATCATTTACCAATTCCCACTTCCCATCAGTTGAGTCAGGTAAAGCATTTAATCTATAAACAGCTTCAACTTTTTTCCTAAGCTTTATCAATTCTCTATCAGTCATTAAGTCGTCATTGTAAATGATTCTTTCCACCTTGTTAAACTCTCCAATAAGAGGGGTAGGAATCGAATTGTTATCCATGAAAGTACAATAATACCCGGAAGTTAGTGTACTGTCATTTGCAAAGAACTCATCACCATAATTATCTGAACCATAGATATCTTGAAACAGTCCGGTTCCTACTGAATAAAGGGTACTATCCTGCATTGAGCATCTATAGTCATCATCTCCATTAAAGTCAAACATGTAATATCCTGACTCCTGGAATGAGAATAGTGGACCAAATGGGTTGCAGTATAAATCGTTTCCTGCAAAGTCTCTTTTTAAAACAAAGGACCAACGTTGGGCAGATGAACTTACTTTTTCAGATGAAAGCATGTATTTATCGTCTCCTTCACCATTATAAAAGGAGGCAAAAGACCCATGTTCTGCATAACCCTGTACTCGTGCACCACCATTGAAGTTGTCGTTCCCAACTTCATCAATAAGGATACCTACTCCATTCATTGCACCGGCTGACTGACCGAGTCCTGTTATGAAATAAGCATCATTCCCCTCTTTATCAAAGAGTATTCCAAAACCTCCGTCACAGTTTGAAGAACCCCAACCAAAACCTTGGGAGCATGTCTTATTGTCATCAATTGGCTTGCTTAGATATAGATCATCTCCCCACTTATCAATGAGAATTCCCATTCCACCACTAAATGCCGATCCTAAAGAGTAACTATCAACAAGGTAAACATCATTACCACCGGTATCCTGATTAAGTGAGAGTCCAAAGCTTGCATAGCCACATGAGCGACTCTCAGCTGTGTAGATGTCGTCACCCTTCTCATCTCTATGGAATTGATAACCAAACTGGGCTGAAAGCATTCTATCAGCTCTGTAAGAATCATTTCCTTTCAAATCGAAGCTGCAGCTAATTCCATAGTTCACTGATAACAATCTGTTTGTGCTGAGGTATGTGTCATTACCTGCTATATCAACAAGACCGAAGTACTGTTTCTCACCTATTTCAGGCAAATTGTAGGTATCATCACCACCCGGATCAAGTATAAAAGAATAGTCCTCAGAATAGATATCTTCTCCGATTGTACCGATTATCATCTTGCCATATCGGGATTTGTTAATGAGTGGCTTATTGTTAGTGTATGCAAGTTTATCAGCTTCTTTACTTATCACGGAAAGACCGGTATTCAAGATGAAACCTGCTTTATAAAGATTTACAAAATCTACCTTCTCAATTAGTGCTTCAATGTGCTCATCATTAATAGTATTAGGTGCGTCTACATCACGCTCAACATAGTTTAGAAGCAGATACATATCCTCATCAGAGAGCTTATCGAACACATGCTTATACAAAAGAGATACTGTCTCGTAGAGGTAGTATACGTATGAGAAAATATCCTTTGGCTTCAAAACATCTTCGCTATACAAGTCTTGGAAGAAATAGTAGTTTCGAGGATACTTGTCACTATTCTGCCCCATTAAATCCAGAAGATAAAGCAGTTTTGCATCATCTTTTCGATTAAGATTCTTTCGTATTGATTTAGTTAAATCAGCTAGATACAACGGGTTAGATCTTAATTTGTCTAACTCATTGTTTTTAAAGAAAGTCACAGGTTCACGATAGCTTTGCAAAGAGTTAAAGAACTCACTGTTTTGTGGCAAATCTCTTGTCAGCTTCTCATAATAATTACTGCTTTCAACATCAACTGTATCCCCGGCCCAAAGACTGATAATAATGGTAATTAAGATAAGGCTTAACAGACGTTTCATTGATCTCTTCTTTTAGTTTAGCTCTAGCAGGTCATATATTCTTGTTCGGGCTTTCTCATACTCTTTAAAAACAGGTAACCACAGCTCTTCTAAGTCCGGATATACCAACACTTCACTTCCATGATATTCGTTAAAGAATCTATGTGTATTTCTCAAATCAGCTTTATTACGATTATTGAGTACAAACTTATCAGACTTCATTCTTTCTAGAAAACCTTTAGCTTTCTCAAGATTGTTAGTGAAATCAAGGTACACTTTCGAAAGCTCACGAGCCTGTGTTTCCAATTCACTAACAACTCGTTCTGTCCCTGCTAGCTCACCAATTCCTTTTATAACTATGCGATATTGCTCTAAGTGATGAAGTAGAGGAGAAGTTGTCTTAGGATAGCGTCTACAAAGATCAACTGCATAAGATTCACCGGAAAGAATAAGCTTGATGCGTGATTTGGATATTGCCCTAACAGCTGAACCAACACCTTGGAATTCTGAAATAAGCACATCAATATTCTTTAGTCGTTCCTGCCAATGCTCAAACTGCACTTCGGGTTGTAACGGTTTATAATCAACCGGAATCTTGAGTGAGAAATCAAGTATCTCATTTGTTGTATCTTCCACAATTTTCTTTAAACTCTTCTGTCTATCAAAGAGGTGTTCCCCATAATTCTTAAATTCCTGGTATCGAAACTCATAGTTGCTGAATAGGCGTTTAATTGCCTTCATAAGATCATTTGCAACATGAATAAGTCTCTTTTTATCAGTTGATTGTATTGTCTCAAGATATCGGTTATCAATATCTTCGACTGTAGAACTGATACTATCAAGATTATCTTTTAAACTTTGAGCTTGTTTTGTATACTTTCCAATCTTCTTCTGTTCAAATAGACCGAGGAAATCCTTCTCAAGTAGCGAGTAGATAAGCATGAGTTTTACAAGTTTCTTTGCACTACCGGAATCCAAAGATTTCTCAGTAAGTATCTCCTTCTCAAGTGCAGTTGTCAGGTTCTGATAGTAGGCTTTAAACAACTCAGTTATAATCGCTCTGACTTTATCAATTGCCATTTGACGTGACTCAGAAGAGTATCCTAAGAACTCAGTCTTTAGATTGTTTAGTGTTGTAGTTGAGTACTCTTTATATGAGCTTGTTTGACGTTTTAAAAGCTTTTCAGCGATAGAGATGTAATCTTCCAACTCAGTTTCAATCTCTTTGGGCAGTGTTAATTCAACTTCAGAAAGAAGCTTTGCTGCGTCTAGAATGCACTCAAAATCAGGATTTGTAACTTGCGAGACTTGTTCATCCAAGTAATAAGATGCTTGAGAGTTATATTCATCAATGCATTCATCAAGAAACTGTTTGTATTCAATCTCCAGCTCTTCATTAATCTCAATTGCTGCGAAGATATCAGTGATTGTAACTGTCAATACTGCTGCTCTTTTCAAAGTTGAGTTAGCAGGTATAAACTTATGGGCAAAGCCCTTCTTAGCACCTTTCGCTAAATCATTAGCCAGTTCCTTAAGGAATTTTTCATGTTTACCGGTTCTGTCTTTCAGTAATGTCTTGTGATCATTAAGGATAAGCTTTGCCTTTCTGGATGCAATCTCTTGCAGATTAGCCAACATGAAGAATTTCTTTAATCCGACTTGTTCAGATGTACTGTTTGCCATATGTCTTCCTTTAAAATTAGTCTGATTTCAGATAGGGTTAATCCCCGAAATCTCTATAACAATCCAATAATAATCTATTGCTACGATGATTGTTTACGTCAAGTCTTATCTTTGGTGTACAAAAGAGTTTCTTCTAATTAATAATCTTCAAGTTGTCAGCTTCTTCCCTTAACAGTGTCTTTACAAGAGTGTAATTGCTCCGTTAAATAAGTTATGCACGCGATGTGGATAACTTTAGGGTTTCATAGGGAGGGTCTAGGGAGGCTAAAGGGAGGGACAAGCGAGATTCTAGCGTTTTGTAAAGATTAAGTTAAGAGAAGTAGGCATCATAATGATGCAGGACGTAAAGCAGGACGTAAAGGACTTGAAACAGACTGTACCAGACTTCTAGCAGAGAAACAATGCAAGAGATGCAATGCTAAATGCTAAGCTTAAAATGTTAAGCTCAAGGGTAGAACTGATTACTTAGGCAGAATATTGCTGTGAAGAAATATCCTTTTCTTGTTAGAAGTGTGTATAAAAAAGTAGACAGATATTTCCTATGCTCGCTATTAAGACAAATTATGAATAGGGATTCTACATGAAACATTTAGAGATAAATACCGACTATAGGATAGAGTTGTTTTCGCTGATTGTTTTTCTTTCAGAGTTGGATGAGAAATATGCAGTTGATAGGAGCGATAGTGAATATGCGATTAGTTTACGGGAAAAGTTCTTACAATTTGCTACGCATGAAGCGGTGATTAAGCTTCCGGAGATTTGGGAGAGTGGGATTTGTTGGGATACTGTTCCATTGCTTCTTTTTCACCTTACTGATGAGTTTGAGTTTGATCCGAATGTACCCATTATGGAATATCTGAAGAGTCAGTATGAAGGTGACTTTTGTGACGTGATAAAATATGTAGAATTGGTAAAGGATTTTGTAAAAAAGAGCAATTTTAAACAGTTCTTTGATAGTCTCGGAACATCTGAATACGTTATAAAGGTGAGGGAAAAGTGCTCAGAATTACCGGTGCTAGAGATACTGGAAGAGTATATTAATGTGGAGCTTCCTAAATCTGATGTGATTGTTTCACTTCAATCATTTTCATCATTTGGAACTTCAATTCAGACAAAAAAAGGACGAGAGAATCACTGTATTCTCGGCGCTCAGAGTTTGAAGACTGCTATAGCAAATAACAACTTTGATCGGATAGCTCTAAGCATAATCTGGCATGAATTTCTCCATCCGGTAATTAATCCACTAACTGATAAACTTTTCGAAGAGCCTTTTAATTTAACTGATTCACAAGTTGAATGGTATTGTCAGGTGAATGAAAGCATAATCTGGGCAATCTGTTTTAGATTACTTCTGAAAGTTGGATTAGTCACAGATAAGTCTGATGACTGGTATTTCTCTAATGCTGAGAGGAATGGTGCCCCAAAGCTAGTTCGATAAACACATTGTTGAAAGAATACGAACGGTCAGATGATTATAGCAATATTGCTGATTTCTATTCGGTGATGATAAAGGTGTTTGATATGAATATAGTTACTTCTCCATCTCTTTAACGTACTTGTCGATTCCCACTTTATTCAATCTGAGAGTATTTTTTTGGGCTTGTTCATGCATGGGAACACCATCATTATAGAACTCTTTCATCATATCGCAAGGAAACTCCTTGCATTCTCCACAGTGGGTTAAACCTCGTGCAATAGTACACTTTCTTGATGGGCAGTCAGAAAGCAGTTCCTCTTCGCTTCGGCAACCTTGGCAGTCAGCATTCTGCTTGAAGTTCTTGCAAGTACCGCAATAGATACCGCAGTATGATACTTTAGTTAAATTACTCATATATACATAAGTATAATAATCACTTAGTATTAGTCAATAGAAAAGAACCGAAAACAGGTATTTTCGGTTCTTATTATATAATGACAACTTAGTTTACTTAAGCATAACCATCTTATTTGAGAGACTCGTATTACCGACTTTAACTTTATAGAAGAATACTCCGCTAGATAGTGTATTGCCTGATTGATCATTACCATCCCAGAAGATCTGTTTTTCACCAATACCGTTTACAACCTTAGTTAAGGTTCTTCCATGCTATCAAAACCAACGCTTACAAGATATTACTTGCCAGAATTGAATAGATTGTATAATAATAGTGTGCAAGCAAAGCAATCAATGGACACTGGTGAGGATATGTTATGAAAACTCCGTTTAAAGAAAGCGATATTGTTGAATCAGGATTCGTGAGAAAGCTATTTAAACTTCCTCTTAACGATGAGTTTGAAGTAAGGATTGAGAACCTACTTTCTATCAAGCAACCGGATGAGATTAATGTAACAGAAATTAACCAAATCAGAAGCGATTGCAACATGTATTCTCAAGCTCAATTCGATACAATATTATGCAGATTATATCTCAAAGCGCTAGATGCTTTTCTTTCTGATTCTATTCTTAGCTCTGAAGAACGTATTTATCTGAACTCATTAAGAGTGTTGTTTGAGATAGATGCTAAACAAGTTGATTTACTTGAAAGAACCAGACTGTTTGAGTTATATTGTGATCGGTTCGAGAAAATAATGAAAGAAAACAGTTATACCGAAGAGAATGCAGAGAAGTTGAAAAAGATTTCTGCGAAGTTAAGCTTAAACAAGGAAGTTGAACACTCATTTTATAGCAGTTGTGTGGATGATTATTGCAAAAAACTGGTGATGAGCTCTCTTGAGGATGAGAGGATTAATGCATCTGAGTATGAGATATTGTCACAGCTTAAGAGTTTTTTTGGCATTGAAATAAACTATAACCCGGCTACAGAAGATGAAATAGATTTAGCACGTTCATTATGGAATATTGAAAACGGCAAGTTGGGTGCAATAAAAGTTGATTATCATTTTAAATCAAAAGAGGAATGCTATTACCAAACCGATGTAGGACTGACCGATTTCAAGCAAAAACCATTGCATATAAATTTTAATGGTATGAACTGCAGGAAGAATATTCTTAATGGTGTGTATTGGAAAATGAGTTATACAGCACTGCAAGATATAGAAGAGGATAGGTTTAATAAGCCGGTATCAGGAATCTCCTTCATCACAAATCGTAGGATTATTATTAAAATGGGACGTGCAAATAAATCTATCTTTATCAAGAGTGTTATAGATTATGCTGTTTTTCACAATGCAGTTATCCTGCATGGAGAAAAGGATTCTTATACAGTACTGCTGATGAACAATACAAAACATTTTGCAATGGTACTTGCATTATTACTTAGATAAGATTCTGTTAAAAGTTCTCAAGACCTCCGCTTATCAGCAATGGCTTCTCAGGCACTTTGTTACGGTGCAAGTCATCTGTCTGAGTAATCCCGTGTTCATAACTCCCAAAAGACAAAAAGAATTGCCAAGGTTACTTACAATCTTGCACTCAATCATATTTTAAAAACTACAAAAAACTTGACCATTATTCAATAGCAACAAATGATTACTTAGCAGTAAAAATTAAGGAGAACATATCGGAATCTATTTCTTTTCTTTTGTATTTATAGAGAATTATTAAACTCGGAGAAATTATGAAAAGACTATTAATTCCGGTTCTGTTTCTAAGCATAGGGTTACTGCTACAGGCAATTGTCCCTCCACATCCTCTTTACAGTGGAGATATCCCTTTTGAACAGAATTCGGTATCGGAGCGGTTTGATTTAAGTAAGCGGTCGGATGAAGATCCCTTACCTGAGACTATTTTAGCATTGTTGATTGAGTTCCCGGATAAACAATTTATCCAGGAAGAACAGTATCCTGATTACCTTGTTCATGATTACAATTACTTTAAAAGATTAATGCTTCATGTTTCTGATTATTGGCATGATGCATCTCATGGTAATTATGAGTTGTACGAAAACATCCATCTGTACGAAGAGAATGTTATGATGCCTAACAATTATGGGTATTATGGAAATGATGCAACAAATGATGAGCGAATGGTAGAGTATTTTGATGATATTATAGCGTTAACAGATAATGAAATCGACTTTTCACTTTATGATGGGATTATTACTATCTTTGCCGGCTCCGGTCAGGAATCTGATATTGATGGTATAAGAACTGATGAGATATGGAGTACATTCTTAAGTCGAAAGGACCTTCGGGAGATAAATGATCCTGAGAACGAAGAGTATCCCGGGCTTCTGACAAATGATGGTGTCTATCTCAATGAGCTAGCTGTTGTTGCTGAATCAGAGTTTCAAGACTACTTTCCTACTGAAGGAGTAGATGCAAGTAACTATCTATTCAGTAACTTTGGAGTAGTATTACATCAATTCGGTAAACTATTAGGTTTGCCAACACTCTTTGATAATGTTAGCTCAAATGGTCGTTCACAGGGTATTGGAAACTATGGTATTATGGGTAGCGGATCTTGGAATGGTAATGGATTCATTCCTGCTATGCCTTCTGCTTGGAGTAGATATTACCTAGGCTGGGAGAATACAATTGAACTCACAGTTGATCAAGAGAATATATACATTGATCAGATGCTGGATGTTGATGCAACAAATCCTAAACTTTATAAAGTCGCAATATCAGATACGGAATATTTCCTTATTGAATGCAGATCGCAGAATCCGGATGGAGACTTCTATAACGGAATAGCAGGTTTTAGTTTTGAGCTTATTGAAGATCAGGAATATTATCCACCGAACCCAGACAATCCGGATGCACCATTACAACCAAGATTTATGTTCATGGAGAATAGATATAGGGGTTGTGATTGGGATATTGCAATGCCAGGATTAGGTGGTCCCGCAGTTGGTGGTGCTTTCCAGGATAATAGTGGTATATTCATTT
This sequence comes from Cloacimonadales bacterium (SeqCode), assembly GCA_963677495.2. GTDB lineage: Bacteria > Cloacimonadota > Cloacimonadia > Cloacimonadales > JAFGVF01 > Zophobacter. The sequence continues at coordinate 685,913 of CAXXOU010000001.1, read as the reverse complement.
GGCATATTGATGAATTAGTTATAAATGAATTCTTTAGTCCTGATTATGAAGTGAACCATGTTAATGCAATTGCAACACATAAGGGTGTTGATCTTGAAGAGGCTGATGGAGTTCAAAACCTGGATACAGCTGCTATTAACGAAAATATGTATGGTGGTCCATTTGACAGTTTTAGAGCAAATAATAATGATTATTTTGGTTTTAACAGTGTAGATGGTGTGATTTCTCAACCAACAGCTGAGAGTTATTATGGTGGGGTACCGCTGGAGATTTATGATATTAGCCAACAGGGAAACACAATGAGTTTTTCTGTAAAATTCAGATGGAGTTTATCAACCAGTTACACAGGGGAGAATACTCTCCCTGCATCTTCATTCGATTATGATGACGATGGAGTGAATGAGATATTCTATCCTATGCCTGATGGCTCACTTTATATGTGGCAAGATGATGAACTGTATTCGGGATTTCCAAGTGGAGGTACATCTCAATTAAAAGAGCTTTACACTGTTGATGAAGAGTATGGAAGAGTATTACTACCATATGGAGAAAACATTGTATCATTGTTTAATTTGGAGCATGCATCATCAGACAGTGGTTATGTATTTAGTGAGAACTTCCGTTCTTGGGCAGGTCCACCGGTTGTAACTCCGAATGAGTATATTTTAGCATTTAATCATACTGATGGTACCGGAAGTAGTATTGTGTTCTTAAATAAAGACTTTACTATTAAAGAAACGGTTACTCTTGAAGACTCGATTAGGACTAATATATGCTGGAGTAATGAGAAGACATTTGCACTCACTAATATAAATGATGGAGTTGGCATTGTAACAATATCTGTTTATAATGGTGAATATTTAACTAATGAGTTCGTTTCAGAGGTAGAACCTGATGATGAAGTGTTGGCATTATTTCACACTTCAATAAATGAGAATAAGATAGAAGACAGATTTGTTGTGCAGTGTAGTGACAAAGTATACCATTTTGGTCAGAGTGATTTTGAACATCCAACACTAATTGGTTATGAGTTACCTGAAAGGTATTCACCAATTGAGCTTCCATATAAAACAAATGGACTACTCTCTTTCGGTGATATGGATAAAAACGGTACTTTAGATATAATTGCAGGTTGGGAAAACGGTGTTGCAGTTTTCGGATATAATGGTCAGTTACTAAACCAAGGGAAGGATATTGTAACAATGCCTGACACACTTGGAATCAATGGAAGTGCTTTACCAATAGATGTTGATAGTGATGGAGAACTGGAGATTGTTGGAAACTGTTCGTTAAACCGATTATATGTCTGGGAAGATAACTTTGGAATCAAGAAAGGCTATCCCAAGAATTATTCTGACAGAAGCAGGACTTATCCTTTCTTACATAAGGATGAAGATGGAAATGTTTATATAATGTCAGCAGTGGATAATGGTAAGATTTTCCGATCAGCAATTGGGAATAGTGAGATAAATGTATCAGACTTCTGGTATGCTGAGTATGGCAATCTACAGAGAACTGCTTCCTACACAGGATTAGAAAGTCAAAACAGCTATCCTGATAGTAAAATATTTGTTGAAGATGAAGTATATGTCTATCCGAATCCATATAGATCAACATATGGCGATGAGCTATTTGTGAAAATAATGGTAAGTGAAACTACAAAAGTAAAAATAAAAGTGTTTGACATAGCCGGCAACTGCATTTATCAAGATAAGATTACTTGTCAGGCCTATATGAGCAATATTGATAAAGTCAAACTTGATACAGATAAAATTAGTTCAGGTGCTTATTTCATACTGTTGGAAGCAGAGAATAAGGTTAAAACGCTTAAGTTTGCGATAGAAAAATAGGAGATACAATGAGAAAATATAGATTAGTATTAGTGGTTTTGTTTATGACCATGGTAGTGTTATTACAAGCTGGATATGAGGGTGAATTAGGTTTTCAGATGTTGCAGATTACGTCAGGAGCTTCTCAAAGTGGTAGAGCCGGGACAGGAATTATGTCAGCAGATAATGGTTTTGTAATTTGGGATAACGCAGCTGCAGGTTTGTTGAATGAAAATCGTTCAATATCAGTAAATCAGAATTTTTGGATTTTCGATACTTCTCTTACAACAGTTGCTTATACTTATCCTAAAGGTAACCACCATATTGGACTTGGTGTGAAATACCTTGATTATGGAGAGTTTGAAAGAAGAGATAATACTGGAGTGCTTATTGGTGAGTATCACCCGGTAGACATCCAGATGACTTTGAACTGGGGTTTCCGTTTAGCTCCAGATCATTATATTGGTGCAAATGGAAGCTTCATTTATGAGAAACTTGATACAGCTACTGCAGCTGGTGCATCGTTTGATTTTGGTTATATTTATAAATCACCACTACGAGGAACAAGTATTTACCTTTCTGCAAAACATTTAGGTGGTACTAATGAAATGGAAGAGGAAAATATAGACTTACCATTTACAGTAGATGCTGGTGTTACAAATGTGATTGAGATGGAAAGCTTTGTAATTAATACTGATCTTAAAGCAGTCCAGGAGATTGATAACGATCTAAAAGCTGCATTTGGTGTTGAAGCTGGTTTTAGAGAGTTATTCTTCCTAAGAACCGGTTATAAATTTAATCATGATAGTGAGGAATTCTCGTTTGGTGCAGGGGTCAAACTTGAAATGATAGACATTGATTACGCTTATATTCCTGCGGTTGACGATATTGATTCAGTAAATATGGTGAGTGTATCCTATAAATTTTAATCGAAGGTAGGCTATGAAAAAAACGGCAAAGATTCTATTCCTTGTTATCTTACTTGGAATTATAAGCTCTCTCTACGCAGGGGAATTTTCTCCTCGTGAGATTATTATTAAAAGTGATGCCCCTCTTAGAGTAAGAGGTAAATCAACAGGTGTGCATGAGCTTGATCAATTTCTTAGTTCTAAGAGTGTGAAAGAAATCCGGAAAGTAACAATTCCGAATATGAATTATTATGTTGTTTACCTAAATAGTGAAATATCAAGAGCTGAAATTGAGAATCTTAGATTTGATGGTATTGATTATATTCAAGTAAACAATTTGAATCAGTTCTATGTTACTCCTAATGACAGTCATTTTTATAGTCAGGAACTTACAACAATTGGCTTACAAGATGCATGGGATATTGAACGAGGAAATGAAAATATAACTGTTGCTGTTATAGACTCAGGTATTTTACGTGATCACCCTGACTTACAAGGTAGGTCTAGACTGAATTATGGGGAAGATGCGGATGGTGATGGCTTTGTAATGGATCCTATAACAGGTGAATATGACCCTGATGATATTAATGGAATTGATGATGATGGAAACGGATTTGTCGATGACATTTGCGGATGGGATTTTTCAGATGCACCTGAGCTTGAAGAGATTGCTCTAGGTGATTATTTTGAGCAAGATAACGATCCTACAGATGAGAACTTCCATGGGACTCATGTTAGTGGTATTATTTGTGCTAATACAAATAATAGAGAAGGTGTTGCCGGAATAAATTGGAATTCAAAAATATTACCAATAAGAGCAGGTTTTAGAACACTTGAAGGTACTGGTTACCTCCAAGATGATGATGCCGCTGCAGCGATTATTTATGCAGTAAACTCTGGTGCTCATGTAATAAATCTAAGCTGGGGTGATGCAGAGTATTCACCAATTATTGCTGATGCATGCGAGTACGCATATGAGCTTGGCTCAATAGTTGTTGCATCTGCTGGTAATACACCAGGTCCTGTACTAAGTTATCCTGCTCGATTATCTAATGTTATCTCTGTTGGCTCAATTGGAAGAGATAATGATCTATCGAGTTTCTCAACATATGGCCCTGATTTAGATCTTGTTGCTCCAGGTGAAATCATACTTAGTACTTATAGTGATGGGACAAGATTTACTTATGACAATCAATCAGGTACTTCAATGGCAGCCCCTCACGTAGCTGGTTGCATAAGTCTTTTACTATCAAGAAATGCGTCTATGAGCTATGAAGAGGTAAGGTCTAAACTCCTAAGCTCATGTGATGACTTAGGAGATTCAGGAAAAGATGATACCTTCGGATATGGAAGAGTTAATGCCTTGAAGTTGCTAACTGATGAAGCGACACCAGATCTGAAGTTATTTTCACCAAATGACTTTGCCGGTTACTCAAGTGATTTCCCAATAATAGGAACCGTTGCAACTGAAAACTTCCTCTATTATACTTTAATGTATAGTATTGAAGATGTTCCTACTCAGCTAGATTGGAAAGATATAATAACACATAATAATACTCCAACTGAGTTTACTGAAGAAGTTTTTAATGATACTCTTGCAGTATTTGAATTTCTCGAAGAACTACCGGATAATGATTATAGGTTAAGATTGCGAGTTACTAATAGAGATTACAATTCATATGATATTATTCGGAGTTTTAGGTTAGATAGAACTGCTCCTATTCTTAACCCTGAGAGTGTTTTCTTATACCCAAGATATGATGCTGAAAATATGAATTATTTCCTTCAAGCACTATATAGTGAAAAAGTTGTGTTAAACGTTGTTTGTAGAGATAGTAATACTGACATAACCTATAGTGCAATGTCTACTTACCCGGATGAACTACAGACAGTTAAGCTTCCAAATGATATGCCTGAAAGTCTGTATTTATTTGAAATTACTGCTACTAATAGTTGTGGTATATCTTCGACAAACCAATATATGTCTTTGGTTAACTATAATTCTGCATCAATCAATGGATGGAATAGAAAAGAGATTGGCGAAGGTATTGTTGCCATTCCTAAAGCTATAGATTATAATGGGAATGGTCTACCTGAAGTTGTCGGAATGCACTTAATTGAGAATAGTTATAATGATGTAAATATTTATGAAATCGGAGACTCCCTGACCATTCAACATAGTTTCAATACTCAATTCTGGCCTTATGACCTAGGTAATGCGAATGAATCAGGTATTGAAGTTATTGGCTTAAATTTAGATACAATGTATCTTCATGAAACTTTTGGCAGTGCTACCTATCCATTGAATTCTCCAAGTTGGACTGAATCCGGTTCTGCTGGTGGCTATTTCAAAGATATTGATCTTGATGGAATAGATGAGCTCTTTATTCTTAAGAATGACTCATCTGAAAGAATCTGGGATATCAAGAAATATGAAAATGATACTTATGAGACAGTGCAAAGGTTAAGAAACAATTCACAGACTGACCAGAGAAACTCTTTTGTACCAAATATAGCAGTTGGTAGATTGGATTTCGACAATAGAGTAGACATTTTAACTGCAGATACTGAAGGTGACATAATGATTTATGAGTATACAGAATCTGAGACTTCAATTACTCCAGCCTGGTCATTCAAATTTGCGGTTGCTAATACATATTACATGGAGACAGGAGACTTTACCGGTGACGGTACTCAAGAGTTTGTTGTTGCAGGTTATAATGATGACCCATACAATTCGAACAACAATTTCTGGTATGTTGAGATGTTTGATTCTATTGGAGATAACCAATATGAACCTGTTAGTAGAGTTATGTTCGACAGGAAACAGAGCAAAAACTCAATTAAGGTAGCCGATGTTGATGGTGATGGAAATGTGGAGCTAATACTTGGATTTTCTCCTGATCTATATATTGTAGACTATTTAAACGATGAATTGACACCAATCTGGCATGGAGAATGCTCTTGGACATACAGAATTGTTCCTATTATTAGTGATGAAAGTGTCAGTTTACTGGTAAACGATACAGATTCTGATGAAAACATTGTTTCTGTTTTGTATACAAGAGATGATCAGTATGTGGAGAATATTCCGGTACCACAGAACTTTAGGGCGTCGCTTATTGCCGGTGATACTGCTAAGTTATCCTGGAAACAAGTTTTCGGTGCAGACTCATATAACGTCTATAGAGTTGGTCCTGATGGTGAATGGACAATTCCGGTTACTGATAATGAATATACTGATTCCGGTTTGGTTTACGGTGATGAATATACTTATTATGTTACTGCTATAGATAACAGCCAATCTCCCACCGAATCTCATTCTACAGCTCATAAATCTATAATACCTGACTTAGAACCAGTGATTGAAGAGATTAAAATGACTGGATTAAATCAAGTAATGCTGACATTTGATAAAAAGCTATCTAGTGATGCTTATAATATTGGTTTTTACATGGTTGATAACAATATTGGCAGACCGCATTCTGTAAATATTCTAAATGATAGAAAACGTTTACTACTAAGGTTCAGTAAATATTTTGAAGCAAATAATGATTATACTTTGACTATTTCCAACTTGAAAAGTGCAATGGGTGTTCCAATAAACATGGTATTGCCTTTTAGTTATATTGAAGATATGGAGCAACCATTTGTTGAATCTGTAGAAATTGTATCGGATAAAGTAGTTCGGATAAGTTTTAATGAAGAATTGCAGGAGACTGATATTCTAGACATTCATAACTATCAGTTCACACCTCCTGTAAATGATGTGGATAACAAGATCGCTTCGATTCAATATATAACAAATAATCAAGAAAAGGTTGCCGAAATAACTCTTGAGAAAAAACTAGTTTATTCAATGGAAGCATATTTCATTAAGTTGACTAATATGCGGGATCTTGCAGGAAATTATATCTTGAATTCTAGAAACTTAGCTAGTTTTATTTTAGAAGCTGAAGATATCAAAGTATATCCTAATCCGGTTTATTTAGAAACTTCTGATGGAAATCCGGTTGTTAACTTCATTGCCTTACCGGATAATAAAAAAGGAAATATCTATATTTATGATACTGCCGGAGATCTAATTTTTGAGAAAGAACTTAAGGATCAAACTCGTTTCAACTGGGATTTAAAAAACCATAAAGGTAAACGAGTATCTTCTGGAATCTATTTCTATATTATAAGAATGGGTGACTATCATAAAAAAGGCAAAATTGGTGTAATTAATTAGAAGAAAGTGAGGAGAGTATGATATCGTTAGATTGGAAAGAACGATTAACTCATGACGTAGATGAATTTTATGAAACAAAACTACTAAATAAAAACTACGATATAGAAATTGTTTACAATGTCTATCCGATTAGAGTGCATAATGCAATACCTAAAGAGGTAATCGTATTTGTTGCTAAAGAGTTGGCGACGAAGATTGGTAAAAATAACACTGAGTATATTGACTTTTATAACTCCCTTTGGGACGAAAAAGGTACTAATGGTAAAGTCTGTTTCATCCAGTTAATCAGTAGGTATATAAAAAGAAACCCGGATTTCTATCTTCCGGTTGTTGAAGCTAAACTCAAAGATGATGATACAGCTATGGTTCATCTTCTTTTAGAGAAGACTATCTTACCTCTAATGAAAAAGAATCCACAAACATATTTGAACTTGATTTACAAATGGCTTAAGACTGATAATTCAGATCTTCAGCTTAATCTAATTAAGCTTCTTCTTAAGTTCTCTAAAAGCGAAGATACATATTTATCTGAGATTCTTGAAAAACTTAAATATTCATGGCTCTTTGGCTCTGAGGCTACAATCAAAAGTGCTACTTACTTCTTGAAAAATGTTTCAAGTATCGATAATAAGTTATACATATCCTTTTTCATCAAGAATAAGAACACACATGACCCATCATTGGTTGAGATAATGTGTGGCTCATTGAATAAGTATCAGGAAGAGTTACTACCAATAGTAGAACAATGGACAAAAAGCGGTAATGCACGTCTAAAGAAAGCTGCAATTACCGGACATAAATATTTAATCCGAAAGAGTAAGTAGGTATATAATGGCAAATAATGATTTCATTACTAAAGCAGGAATGGTTGCTTTGCAAAAAAGAATTCAGGACTTGAACAAAGTCCGTCCTGAAATAATCAAGAGAATTCAAGTTGCCAGAGAGCAAGGTGACCTTAGTGAAAACGCAGAATACAAAGCTGCAAAAGAGGAACAAAGAATGGTTGATAATGAGCTTGATTACCTAAAAAGACGTTCAGCGATTCTTACAGTTTTAGACACAACTTCTATTCCAAAAGATAAAGTGCGTTTCGGTGCTTTTGTTAAGGTTAAAGAAATTGAAACTGATGAAGAGATACTTTATCGTTTAGTTGGAGTAGACGAGGTTAATTTTCTTGAAGAGGGAGTTAATAAAATATCAGTTGCTTCCCCAATCGGACTCGCACTGATTGGTAAATCTAAAGAGCAAAGGACAACTGTTAAAGCTCCTAGAGGCCATAGAGATTTACTAATCTTAGATATCTATTAATTTCAGTTTTTGAAAATGTTAAAGACTCAGAGTTACTGAGTCTTTTTTTGATTTCGCAATTTTTTTTACTTTGTCTGTCTTGTTACTTAACATCCCTGTTATATGCAAGATAGGCTAAAAGAACAGGGTTCAGTTACAGGTTATACTTAATTAACACTTGACATTGGTAAAGACGAACAATTTGCTTATCAAAATTTACTTGGAGGTTAATGATGAAAAAAATACTAGTTATTTCTTTACTAGTTTTAGTTGCATTTTCACTCGTAGCTCAACAGGGTCAATACGTACGCAAATCTGTAAGCTCAGTGGAATCTATCTGGATGAAAGCAGGTAGTGGTTACATGAACGATAGCGAGAGAGCTTTCTTTGACAGAATGTTCAAATTCTACGTTGAGATTCCTCGTTTCGATTTCAATACTCTTCCTGATGGCGTAAAAGCTGATTTCGTTACAGAAGCTAACAAAATTACTGCTGTTTCTCCTTCTGCTCTTGGTGGCGTTATGGAAAGAACAGTTGCTGTTAAGATTGCTCAGATTCTCAACGATCCTGAGCTTCAAAAGAAAAGAGCTGATGGCGGATTCAAAGATGAAATGTCTATGATGAGTTTTGCTACTACTAAAGGTAAAAGCTTAGGTTTATCAGGTGATGAGCTTGCTGCTTTCATGAACTCAGCTTATATCTATCTTCCTTTTGTGTCTGACATTACTGAAGAAGTTACTGAAGATGATAAAGATAAGAAGAAAAAGTATTACAAATATACAATTAATGGTGGTATCCTTTGGTACAAAGTTAATATCGCTCCTGACGGTAAAGTTTCTATTGTTCAGGTTAAGAGCGCTACTACTAAAACATACGATACAAAAACTGTTACTGATAAAAAAGCTACTTTCGTATTTGGAGATTTCAAAAAGTCAGTTGATTACAAAACTAATGCTAAATACAATGCAATGCTCGCTTTTGCAAAGAACTTAGGAGTTAAAACTAAGCAAATCGACGACTTCAAACTTCAAGCTCAAATTGTTTCAATTGAAAAAGGTAAACTTGCCGGTGATATCGGTCACAAAGAAGGTGTTCACCTTGATGATGGTTACCATGTTTGCGAAGCTGTAGAAACATCTGATGGCAAAACTAAACTCGTGAAGAAAGGTTTCACACGTGTTTGGAAAACAGCTCATAACGAAAAAGATGCTAGCCAAAACTCATTATTCTACAAACATTATGGTAAAGGCGACATCGGTATGGTTCTTATGGAGCATCCAAGACTTGGTATCGATTTTCAGCTCACAGCAGGTGTTCTTGCAGGTATGGAAATTGGAAAAACTATCAATTATGGAGATGGTATTGGTGAACGAACATATTTCAAAGACGATATTGAATCAGCAACAATCTTTGATATAAAGCTTATGAACAATGTAGCATCAGTATTCAACTCACGCCAGCTTTTCTTTGAACTTGGTGCCTACTACGGTATGCCTGATGCTGAAGTTGATGAAGAAGAAGGTTGGGATGAAGGAGACTTCACAACATCTATTTCCGGTGCTTATCTTGGTGCTACTAAGAAATGGTGGATGGGAAGATTCGGTGTTAACTTTGGTGCTCAAGGTAGCTATGACATGCTTAGTTTAGACTTTGGTAATGACGTTATACTTGATATCCACACTATCGGTATCAAAGCTTTTGGTGGTGCTGAGTGGATGCTATCTGCTGACATCTTAGTTGACCTTCAACTTGGTTACAAATATACCTTAGAACCTTTAAAAGCTGAACTCTCAGGTTCTGGTTACACATGGGATATCCCAATGGGTGACAATGATATCAGCCTCGGTGGTTTAAACATCAGTCTTGGTTTCTCATATGCTCTTGCAGAGCTTCCATTCAACCTCTTCGGTTCTATGGATACAATGCGTAAATACTAACTCATCTGAGTTTAGATAATACATTGAGCCCACTATCAATTGGTAGTGGGCTTTTCTATTCTATAGCTTGGACATATTAATAGCTCTAACTTCTTACAGACAAAAAACTTCTTGCCATAATTCAGTAACTGGGAATTTTTGCTATTCTAAAGAGTTTTTACAGATTGAACTGTAATAAATAGTAATAACTTTGATAAATTAAATAGACATAAGAGGATATTATGGCTAACACTTCCGATATCAGAAACGGAATGATAATTGAATATAACAACGGACTTTTTGAAATAGTTGAGTTCTTACATGTGAAACCTGGTAAAGGTGCTGCATTTGTTAGAACCAAGCTTAAAAACTGCAAGACAGGTCAGGTAATTGAAAACACTTTTAGAACCAGTGAAAAGCTTAAAGATGTCCGTATCGAAAAGTCTATAAAGCAATATTTATATAAAGATTCAGATTTCTTTTACTTCATGGACACTGAAACATATGAACAAATCAATATCACTAATGATGCTATAGGTGACCTTGATAAGTTCCTTATGGAAGGTATGGAAGTAAAAATCAGAATGACTCCTACATCTGAGATTATCGGTATTGAATTACCTATCTCAGTTATTCAGGAGCTTACTGAAGCAGAACCAAATGTGAAAGGTAACACAGCTTCCGGTAGCGGAAAAGTTGCTTACACAGAAACTGGTCTGCGTGTCATAGTTCCTTTCTTCGTAGAAGCCGGAACTAAGATTAAAATCGATACTCGCACAGGCGAGTACATGGAACGTGCATAAAAGAACCTAGGAGGATAAAATGGCTAAAGGTAAAGCTTTTGCTGCTAAGCTTGCTCATGAATTGAGTACAGAAGGTAAAGTTTTCTGCCCTGTTTGTAACACTGAGATCAAAAGAATCAAACTTATCACAGCGAACAAATCAAAGGCTAGTACTTGGGCTCCAAAATATCGTTTCGAAAAAGTATGTAAATGCAACGAAAAAGATATTATGGCTGGTAAATACTAAACTTTATCCGGTTTTAGATATTAAAGAGACTGCAATCTAAGCAGTCTCTTTTTTTGTAAAATCACAGTATTAGAATAACTTTGATAATTTTTCCTTTTGCATCGAGTTCTATACTCTTTTCAGACTCAGTTCGACTACGATGTAAAGGTTATCATCTATTTCATCAAGACCATCTTATTCGTCAGAACTATGCTTCCATTCTTCATCTTACAAAAGTATATACCTGAAGTTACCGGGTTGTTGTTTTCATCTTTTCCATCCCAGATGATATCATGTTCTCCTTTATCTAATATCTCTGAGCACAGAGTCTTTATCCTTTGTCCCTTCACATTATATATGGCAATCTGGACCATCGACTTTGATGAAACTGAGAATGAGATATTAGTTGTTGGATTAAAAGGATTAGGGTAGTTAGTATATAGGTTTGTTGTATTTTGTACTTGCAGTTGTTCTTCTTCGTGAACAGTAGCACCTGGGTTACTAACAAGAAAATCATCTAGCATCAGCATAAAAGTACCGGTAGAATTACTAAGTATGCCAATTCTTATCTCTGCACCTGAATATTGATCTAGGGAATATGAGTAGCATTCCCATTCTTCAGGAACTAACACAGGTGTACTTCCTGTTAGAAACTCGAAATCACCGATTTCTAACGATCCATCAGATATTCCCACCTGCAACTGCTCCATCCCGAATTGAGCTGTAAATGAGCGTGCCATGAAGCTTACAGACGCAGGTTCATTTGACAATTGAATCCTTGGTGTTATTAGCCAGTTTTCGTTTTGACCGATTGCACTACAAATGCTAGCTGCAAACTTATCTCCACTATAAGCATTGTAACCTTCCAATGGAGGAGTTGTTGCAGAAGGATTGAAGCTTATAAAAGAGATTGCTTCACCTTCATAAGGATAGTCTATCCAGTTCGTGAACATCTGAGTCTGGCTGCCATCTAGATCATAGGTTATCCATGGATTTAGATTTGAACTGAAATCCGGGAAAGACTCAAAATCATCAAAGAATCCCGCTACAGGAATCGTGAATAGGACAGAGTCACAAGGAGCTGATTCAGAATTTTCCCAGATATTGTTAGCAGTTACTTTGTATTCATAAACTGTACCGGAGGTCATCTCATAATTCGTGTCAACAAACAATGAATCCTGTATTAGAGTTTGACTAATCATCTGATCATCTCTATACACGTTGAAGCCTGCAAAGAAGCCGGTATTGAATCCATCTCCCCACTCCCAGGTAAGTTGAATGCCGGAACTTACTAGCTCAACTTCAAGGTTATAGGGAGGATTAGGAACAAAGTAATAGGGATCACCTGTATATTCAATAATCAATGTATAATCTTTCTCATAACCTTCGAATACAGTCTCCTCTTCAATCTTCAAGTAATAAAATCCACTGTTCTGCAGATTATTGACAGTTATGAGCGGATTGTACTGATCAATCCAACCATCGTTATCTGAATCTATTAATGAAGTATTATCCACCTGCTGATTTATATCATTAAAAGGACCATATAGTTTAGCTTTCAAATCTAAAGCTGAGTTAGGGGGAGTCTCTGTGTGTATTGATAAATCACCGTATGGAGTTAGCCAAAAGAGATACCAATCAACATCATTCTCAGGAGCTATCTCGGCAAATATATCTGTTCCAAATGTTAAAGCACCTAATTCTGTTGCTTCTTCTGAAATGTCATTGTTATCAGCATAATAATTGTATGCTAATATCAATGTCTGATATATATCAACTCCATTAGTAAAGGAGAAATCAGCAGTTCTTAAACCCGTAGAATCTCTATTGGCTATTATCGGATAAACTAATTGACCACCGGGACTAATACTCTGCGGGTAAATATAATCATCAACAACCGTAAAAGCAGAAATATCTCCACTAAGGCTTGGTGCTTCCAAGATAGATATCACTCCTAACGATGGATTTCTTATTTCGAGTAGAAGTGTATCGGCGTCTGTACTCATCTCACAATATCCAAAATCTAGCTCATTCTGATATATGAGAAGCTCTCCTGATTCTGATAACAACTCAGGAGATTGGGCATAACATAAAGCCATTCCACTTTCAACATCTCCTCCAACCCCATTGTTTCGATACTGATGCCCATCGGAACCATTAGAATTCTCAATGCCAATGCAGCAATCACCAATCATTGTTGTTGGACCAACACCAACATATGAAGGGATATTGTTGTACTGAATCTTGATTCTACCTGTTTGATAAAGAATAAGTTGAACATCCCACATCTCCTCGTCATCATTGTAATCGTTCCAAGCTGTTACAGAGAAGACAAAATTTCCTTCTAAATCGTTTCCATAAAGACATGTAGATGGAATAAAGTCGGTCTGTAAATCCATCGCACAAAGTGCAATAGCATTGTTAGGTGCATTGGTGTTAGGAATGCTCATATTACCGGCAAGATAGCTTGCAGATACAGGGTTAGTGAATACGCAATACCCATTCGTGCATAAGTAGATCGAGTTGTAATCATTACCAAAGTAGCTGAAGGTAAAACCAAGTGGGACAAGTGCATATCCATCGTCAGTATCTGAGTTAGAAAAAGTAGGTGAGTTTGCATTAATCCCCAAGTTTATCCAACTATATTCAGGATGATATGAAAGAGTATCCGACTCATCAATATTTGTTGCCCAGTAATAACCTCCATACATGACTCCATCACCGGAATAAGCCATAGATAAGCAAGTGATGCTTAATAAACCAATAACTAGTATAAAGTATTTCATAGTTACCTCTCTTCTTCTTTAACTACTTACCTCTGAATTAGACTTTCCTTTATTTTATAAGTCAAGAAGAAAATATTCTACCAAAATCATTAAGATGGACAGACTGTTCATCAGAAAAAATGTTGTCTTTGCCGGAGTGTCAGACTTATGGAAGCAAACATGCCGTACTAATTTAGGATGATCTCTTCTGGGTCGGGTTGACAATCTATTCATTTCCATGGGCTAAAGTACCATGGCTAACATTGGATTATCCCTTCAGGATAAGGTACATAACAGTACAACTTGAGTAAGTGCATTACTATATCTCCTTATCTGTATCAAAAGCCCGTTAAGGGCTTAAACTGAATAGCCCTAGGTCGAATGACCTAGGGTAATAAACACCTCCATAGCTACAGCCCTATGTGGACTGAATAATGAAAGGTAAACCAATGTCAGATAAGATGGATTTAATAAGTCTGCACTATTTTTTATGAGTTTATCAGAAACTTGATTCTATGAGTGGAATCTTTATGAATAGTCTCGAAATAACAGACTGTTCGATCAAAAAAAAAGTTTCTCTGCAGGAGTATTACAAATCGAAGTAGATATTCTAGTTGATATATAAAACAGGATTTAGGGAGTTAGAAAGAGGGCATTGAATTGGATAAAAATTACTCTTAAAGAACTCGTAATTTCTTGGGTCAGTATCATTTATTGTATTTCGATGATTACTGTTGTACTCAGAGTAGCAGGAATCCCACAAAAAACCAGATATCACACCTTGAGATGGTGAAAGTAGGAATGTCTTTGAGTGAACTGCACCATTTCTTTCTTCCTCGAAATCATAGTTTATCATAGTCATAGTTGAATCAGAAAGCACTATAGTAGAATCTAATACAGTTATCGAAGAAGAAGTTGATAGTTTTAGAAACAAGTTAGTGTAGTTATAAATGTTATTACTGTTCATGATTTCTCCCATATCATCCATTAAGTGATTCAAATGTAGGGGTAAAAGATAAACTTTATTGTTATATGTTGCACACATATAATTCGCCACATGAAATGTTCTTAGGTTTTGCATATAAAAAACATGAGCCCCATTGTATTGTTTAGTTATTAACTCCTTGGGTGTAAATTCTTTCCAGTAATTTACATCAGTAGTGTAAATGAAGTTTTGCTCATATTCAGAGAGGTTTTTAGTACAAAGTGTTTCAAAAAGACTATCCCATAACAGCTTTGCTTGTTGCTCATTTGATGTTAATACAGGATTAGAAGTCACATGTGCAATCTCAGTAATACGAGGGTCTGTTGAACGCCCACTAATCTCATTCCCTTCCAGATCATAACTTGATGAGTATCTTAAAGACATAAGACCTAAAGAAATCATCAGAATCAATATTGTTAATACTTTTCTTTTCATAGAAACTCCTTCAAAAGGATTTGTTTGAACCAAACATGTATATTGTCAGGGGTAAATAATATTTGTCAACTAAATTACTATTCTGTTAATAATGTTAGAAAGCGGAGATCCATTTGCTATTTACCTAATTGGCTCCCAGTAAAGAAATTCAAATCCGGACAGGGATGTCCGGGCTCCAAAGTAAAGCAAATCCAGCAATCTTTTGGAATCTCTTGGAGTCTTGGAGTCTTTAGGGATCCTTAACCTAATCGCTTCAAAAACCTAGAATCTCGCTTGTCCCTCCCTTTAGCCTCCCTAGACCCTCCCTATGAACCCCTAAAGTTATCCACATCATGTGCATAACTTATTTAACGGTGCAAAGAGGTTCTTGATGCGATTAGATAAAGAGAAGTGATAGAGATAAAGTTGCACGATAGTTGCTAAATGCAAAATGCTAAATGCTAAATGCAAAATGGAAAAATAACACGATAGACTTTATGATAGTATTATAGTAGTATCGTAGAAATGGAGGATATTATTGGAGCAAAGGAAAAGGCTGATACACATAAGTGACCAGCCTATATATGATTTAAAGAATAATCTAATCTTTAGGGGTTAGAATTGCAACCGGGAGAATCATCTCTTCCATTGATATTCCACCATGCTGGAAGGTGCCATTAAACTGGCGTTGATAGTGATGGAACTGGTTTGGATAGACGAAATAGTAGTCATCCTTAGCGAATGAGAAGTTGTCTACAATACTCTTTGCCGGAAGTCCCATATCCCTTGGATCTTTGACGAAATATGAGTGTTTTGGGTTAGAAGTAAGGTTTTTACCCTCTTTATATCTGAGAGTTACTGATGCTCTTCTATCTCCAACCATCTGAGTTGCTCGATTTACTTTAATAGAACCGTGGTCAGTTGTTATCACAACATTAGCTCCTTGCTGTTTCATCAGTTTCAATGCTTCATACAATGATGAATGCAGGAACCAATGTTTTGTGAAAGCACGAAGCGCTTCTTCGTCAGGAATGGTTTCCTGAAGAATTGTATCTTGAGAACGGTGATGTGCAACCAAATCAAGGAAGTTATATACGAGTACAACAAGTTTCTCTTTACCCCATGTATTAATCTTCCTTAAGACATAATTACCCTCTTCCATATCGAAAATCTTAACATATTTACTTGGTGGATCTATTTTATGTCCTAAGTCATACAAGAGCTCATCCAGAAGCTGATGTTCGTTTCTATTTCTACTATTATCCAAATCATTACTGTCTGCCCAATACTCAGGGAATCTATTAGCTATATCTTCCGGTAACAGACCACTGAAGATTGAGTTTCTGGAGTATGGAGTAGCAGTAGGAAGGATACTGAAATAGCTCTTTACCTCTGTGTTGAACAATTTTTGGATATATGGTTCCATCACCCTGAACTGGTCGAACCTCATGCAGTCGAGGATAATAAAGTAAGTTGGTCTATCTGTTTTGAGAAGAGGTGTTACATACTCACTAACAATATCAAAAGAAAGATTAGGTCTGTCATCAGATTGTAACCATTTCTTATAGTTTTCTTCAACAAAAACACAGAATTCAGAGTTGCAATTACGCTTCTCCAGAAAGTGAGTTTGCTTAATACTAGGATCGCTAATTCCATCAAGTTTCATATCCCAATCAACAAATTGATTATAGATATTGTACCACTCCTCAAATGTTGGCATTGAGTTTATGGTTCCATTGACCTTCCCCATAAACTTAGCATAATCCTCACCAATCTTGTTCTGTCTAATATCGTCAGCCTGGAATATCTTCTTGATAGCCATGATAATCTGGTTTGGATTAATTGGTTTGATAAGGTAATCAGCAATTTGGCTTGCAATTGCCTTATCCATTAAGCCCTCTTCTTCACTCTTAGTTACCATGATTATTGGTAAACCGGCATTAATATTTTTTATCTCTTGTAATGTTGCCAAACCATCAAGTCCCGGCATCATTTCATCTAAAATAACTAAATCAAAGCGTTCTTTCAACACTAAATCTATCGCATCAGTACCGTTTGATGCTGTTATTGTTTCATAGCCCTTCTTCTCCAGAAACAGAACAAAAGGTTTCAGAAATTGAACTTCGTCATCTACCCATAGGATTCGCATATTTCGCATATATACCTACCTTTAATCATTAATATTGTAAGTTTCAGGTTCAACTGACCTGAGCTTTATAAAGGTAAAAACATTCTAACAGAACAAATTAAAGGGGTTGACCTCCTTGAGAAGCTTCATCTTCAAAGCGACGCTGACGTTCTTTTATCATTGATTTAATGCCATCTAAATCTGCATCTTGGAAATAAAGTGCAAGTTTGAAATCAAGTTCTTTACGGGAGCAGTTAAAGTAGGTAACCATATTTTCTAAATATTGCTCAATGAGTAGATCTTTGAATGAGCGTTTATTCTCTTTTTCTGTTTGCCTAATCTCTTTAATCTTCTCTTTCAAATCAGCTGTATTCATAGCTTTGGCAGTTTCGATCCATTCCTCCTGCTCAGCATAGTTCTCAGCCTTGTCAACGAAGGTCTTAACCATATTCATACGGTCATGCCCAATCTCTTTAACTGTCTCTTCATCAATATCAAGCTCTTCTACGAAAAGCTCATAGTTATTAATAAGCTTTGTAGCAACAGTTGAAGACATATTGTATTCACTCTCGATAAACTCTTTGAAAGATTTATAGCCCTTAATCTTGAAACTACCCTTTCTTTTCACGTCAGAGAGAATCTGACCTAACATTAGATAGTTTTCTTCAAGTGTTTTCTTCAGATTGTGGATTGAATCAAACTTCTCTTGTGGAGTCATCTCCATTGATATCTCTTTATTTTCCATTTAAACCTCTTTATCTATAGGGAAGTAAACATGCTTTTGTTCAGGAAAGCTTCTATCTTTAACTTCCTCATTGTACTTAATGATTGCTGATTTTATATCGATGCCCAGCTCAGCATACTTTTTTAAAAACTTAGGAGCTAAATCTGTCAACCCGAGAATATCATGATACACTAAAATCTGTCCATCAGTATATCTTCCCGCACCTATACCAATAGTTGGGATAGTAAGTTTTTCAGATATCTCTTTTCCAAGTTTCTCAGGAATTCCTTCTAACACAAGCATGAAAGCTCCTGCTTTCTCCACTTCGATAGCCTGTTTAACCATCTCCTCATATTGAGCGACACCTTTACCCTGAACTTTATAGCCCCCAAATTTGTTAACTGACTGCGGGGTGAGTCCTAAGTGTGCTACAACCGGAATCTCGCAATCAACTATCGCTTTTATCGCTTCCAGGCGGGATTCTGTACCACCTTCGAGTTTAACTGCATGAGCTCCACCCTCAACTATAAGCTTGAAAGCATTCTCTTTAGTCTTCTCTAAAGAAAGATGATAGCTTTTATATGGCATGTCAGCGACAATGAACGTGTTATTTGTGCTGCGCCTAACAGCTTTAGTGTGATGCAGAATGTCTTCAATTGTAACTTGAATTGTTGATTCATATCCTAACACAACCATTCCCAGGCTGTCACCAACTAAGATAAAGTCAACTTCTGCTTCTTCAGCAAGTTTTGCTGATGAGTAGTCATAAGCAGTAAGAGAAGAAATCAGCTGTCCTTTAGCTTTCATTTTTGGAAAATCATTAACTGTTAACATCTATTTACCCTTTACTTCATTATCCGCTTCTGTATCTAGTTCTACTTCGTCACCATCGGTCTCTTCTCTGCTGTCATCTTCACTTAACTGAGTGTCATAGTTAAGCTTACCGTCACGGAAAACAAGATTATATATATATACTCCATTTAGATACCAAGCAGTATAGCTTCCGTTAAGTTTACCCATCTTGTAATTGGTCGAGAGAAGCTTTTCTCCGGTTTCATACCACTCATATTGAGGTCCACAAAGCATACCCTTCTTGTAAGTAGTTACCTCTTTGAGTTTGTCGTTCTCATACCTATCATATGATACGCCTGTATACGGTTCATCATTCAAGAAAGTTCTACCATCTATAGTTTTTAACTCATCAATTCTGACTGCATCTTTAGGAAGCTCAAACACTTCTATAGGGAGTTTCTCAGCAAAGAGTTGAATCGCTAACAACATAGTCAATATAATCATAACTTTTCTAATCATAGTTCCTCCCGAATCAATATATAATTCATTGTTGTACAGTAAATAATAATCGAAATAGTTTAATGGTCAACTATAGATTCCAAAACAGGAACCATATCCTTAGCAAACTGCTCATATTTATCGTCGAATATTGCTTGTCTTGCCATACCCATCAACTCAAGATAGAAGTGAAGACTATGTATAGTAGCCAGTCTCATGCCCAGTATCTCTTTCATCTTGATTAAATGTCTGATATATGCTTTTGAGAAATTACGACAAGCATAGCAATCGCACTCAGGATCCATTGGAGTAAAGTCTTCAATATATCTGGCTGATTTGATTATTAGTTTACCGTTTCTGGTGAACACACTTCCCTTTCTCGCATTTCGGGTTGGCATTACACAGTCAAACATATCGATACCGTTACGGATGTTCTCAAGCAAATTAGCAGGTGTACCAACTCCCATTAAGTACCTTGGTTTCTCTGTAGGAAGGATGTTATTTAGGAAGGAAGTAATTCTATACATATCCTCTTTCTTTTCACCAACTGCTAAACCACCAATCGAATAACCGGGAAAATCAAGCTTCATCAGAGCTTCAGCTGATTTCTGTCTAAGGTCAGTATGAACACCACCTTGAACAATACCGAACAGTGCTTGCTCATTAGGTCTTTTATGTGCTTCTAGTCCACGTTCAGCCCACTCAAGAGTCACATCCAATGATTTCGCTATATACTCTTTTGAAGCAGGATATGGAGGACATTCATCGAATGACATTATGATGTCTGCACCTATTGAGTTTTGAATCTCCATTACACGCTCAGGTGTGAACATGTGGTAACTACCATCTAAATGTGACTGGAATCTTACACCATCACGAGTAATCTTTCTAAGACCGGAAAGGCTCATTACCTGGAACCCACCACTATCTGTTAGCATTGGTTTATTCCAGTTAGTAAACTTCTGCAGTCCACCGGCTTTTTCTATTACTTTGTGACCGGGTCTTAAATAAAGGTGATATGTATTCCCAAGTATAATTTGTGCTTTTACATCATCACGCAGCTCATCCGGAGACATTGCTTTTACTGAGCCAACTGTCCCCACCGGCATGAAAATTGGAGTCTTTATCTCACCATGAGGAGTAATGATTCTACCGGCTCTGGCATTGCCACTTTGGGCTTCTAATATAAACTTAAAAATAGGTTACTCCTTTATCTCTGTAGACACTTTGCCATTAGCTGTGTCTGATCTTATCGACATGTTTCTTTTAAACATCTGACTAAAATCACTATAGAAAGCAAAAACCATCAGCGATAACAATAGAAACAGTCCAACTTGTTGAAGGAACATCTGTACTTTAACTGACAATGGTTTGCCTGTAATTCCTTCGATTAAATAGAAGAAGAACTGACCACCATCTAATATCGGGATTGGTAATAGATTCATTACCATCAAGATTAAACTTAAAGCTGCTACAAACCCAATAAGGTTGTCTAATCCCTTACTTGTAGAGCGTTGTGCTAGTGAGTACATCATCACAGGTCCACCAACACTTGATTTTAAGGTTTGCGGATTCTTTAGCAGGTAGTACATTCCGGTATAGTTAGCAACAATAAAGTTTGCTGTCATGTTTCCGGCATTAGCTATGCACTCGATTGGATTGTATCTCTCTTCATATTTCACAGGCATGAACTGAGTTATACCAATCATCTTCTGCCCATTTGAAAGGGCGTTCTCTTCCAGGTTGATAGTTTTCTGAAGCAATATGTTGTCTCTTCTAACCCTAAAGTTAAGAGATGTCTTATCACTATTTACAATAGCATTCCTCATCTCCAACCAGGTTGATACGGACTTTCCATCAACATCTATTATCTCATCACCAGGTTTCAAACCGGCTCTGTAAGCAGGCATCCCGGGAGAGACTTCACCCACTTTAGGTGGAATTTCAGGTCTAAGGAATGTTACCCACTTCTCTGGAGAGATACCTTGAGTAACTACCTCAATTTTATTCCCATCTCTTTCAAGTTCAAATCTATTCTCATTATCTGATTTTAGATGTTCAAGAACCTGATTAAAACCATTTATACTATGATTATTTACACTTAGAATTTCATCATCAACTTGGAAGTAAGTTGCATATAGAGAATCAGCTTCTGCAATCACCGGAAAATGGTCTTCATAGGATTTTCCCATTCCAAACATTAGGGCAAAAAGCAGGAATCCGAAAATAAGATTAAAGAATGGACCACCCAGTGTGATAAGAGCTCTTTTCCACCACTCCATCTGCGAGAAAGAATCGTCATCCGGCTTCTTCTCATCAGCGTTCTCACCTTTCATCTTAACATATCCACCTAGTGGCAGTAATGAAAGCCTGTATTCAGTAGTTTTGCTTTTATATGCGATAAGCTTTGGTCCAAATCCGATAGAAAACTTCTCTACATACACTCCAAAAAGCTTTGCAACAATTAGATGTCCAAATTCATGCACTGTAACCAGTACACCAAGTGATATTCCAAATATCAGTAAGTTTATGATAGTCAATTATTCACCTTCATATTTATTATTCTTTCACTAATTTCGAAACTATAGATAGGGTCAATGAAAAAAGCATTCTATAATATGTAATTAGTCCAAATGCTGAGAGTTACAAGATATAAAATAGCTGTCTTACCGGATGAAGATAAATGATTATACGGATATCTATTTTCATGTTTTTCTGGTTTTCAATATGCATGTTGACAGTATATGTTCTGAATAGTAGGTGTACTTATAATAAAATTTTAGAGGTAGCAAGATGAATCCGGGAATACTAATTGGACTTAGCTCATACATACTTTGGGGGTTGTTACCTCTCTTCTGGAAGCTGCTTGATGGGCTTCCTGCCATTGAAGTTTTAGCACATAGAATGGTCTGGTCTTTAGGATTCTTTTTAGCTTTGATCACATTTAGAAAGAGTTGGAAGGTGTTTAGAGAACTAAAAAAGGCTCCCGACCAGCTTTGGAGATATGCTTTAAGCGCTACCTTCATCTCCTTTAACTGGTTTATATATATCTATTGTGTTTTAAACGGTCATGTTGTTGAAGCAAGTTTAGGTTACTTTATCAATCCATTAGTTGCTGTTGCACTGGGAGTGATTTTATTGAAGGAGAAACTACAACCGATTCAGTTAGGAGCAATTGTCCTGGCTGTTTGTGGTGTTCTTTATCTAACATTTGTGTTTGGGAGATTGCCATGGAGGGGATTGATATTAGCCTTTAGTTTTAGTTTCTATGGTTTAATTAAAAAGGGAGTGAAGCTTCCTAGTATAGAAGGTATGGCTATTGAAACCGGATTTCAGTTTATACCGGCTTTGGCATTCTTGATTATACTCGGATTTAATGGTGCAGGAAGTTTTACTTTTGATGACTTAACAATGACTTTCCTGCTTTTTTGTTCAGGAGCAGTAACCGGTCTGCCACTTCTTCTATTCTCAATTGCTGCAAAGAAGATCAGTCTAAGTCAGCTTGGGATTCTACAATATATTGCCCCGACTTTACAATTGCTAATTGGGATAGTTGTTTACGATGAGACATTCCCAATGAGTAAGCTAATTGGCTTCAGTTTAATTTGGGTCGCAGTAATTATTTACACAATTGAAAATATAAGGACATATAGGCTCAAAGCCAAAGAAGTAGAGGGCTAGCAGGAGTATGAATCAATATTCATTTCAGTAATTGTTACTAATTAAAAGCAAAAGAGTAACAAAAGTTCTTGACAAGTTTAAACCAACATATAATTTTCAGTTATATTCAAGGGGAATATTAAACATGGAAGTATCCGAGATTATGAAAACAAACGATTTAATGCTATTAATCCGATATTTCTATTAAATATAAAAATTTTCTTGAAAAGACCTCTCAAGAAGGATCTCCCTAACTACCAAACTGGCGGCCTCCCGGCCGCCCTTTTTTTATTATGATACATTATTGTTTTCATCGCAATAATGCGTGGAGCGAAGCGAAATGGATATGTGACAATTATATGGGATTAGCTACTGCAAATCCGAATACCATACTTGTTGTCATACTGAACGAAGTGAGTTTTGCGAACGGAGTCGAATGTATCGTTCCGATAACTTTAGTTTCCCATCTGAGAAAGAGCATTTTCCCTATAGGGAAACAAAAGAAGATAAGTCAATACTCCATTCGACATCCACTAAAGGTATCCGAAAGGCCCATTCGACTGCGTTCACTCATTTCATTGCGTTCACTCCGCTCAGGGTGACAATGTTGTGGGATCTGCTAAGGCAAGACTTGTTATTAATCCATATATAAAAAAGAGTCCACCGACCCAAAATCAGTGGACTCTTATTATTAGGTAGATTAAGCCTAATATTAGACTTAGCCAATATCTTTACATTTCTAAGTTGTGGATAGAGAGATAAACCTGATTCAGAGCAGGCAAACAATTCAGGAGGTTAGGATAGCTCTAAATCAATTGTTTAATCAAGAAATTTCACCATTCAAAACCAAACAATCTAACAATATCCCGAAGCATCTATCCGGTTAATCATATCTCCTCTCAACTATGAGATATGTGTATATAATAATCGAACATGCAGTCTTGACAAACTCTATATCCGGGTAAGCTTCGAAAAAGAAATTGACTGTATTTCTAATGCTTAAATGTTAGTTATTCATTGTATTTAGTTGATTAAGCTTTCTCTACAGAAGACGGATTACTGTAGAAGAATATAAAGCAGATGGAGGAATTATGGAATACCCATTTGAAGTCATTGAGAAGAAATGGCAAGATAAGTGGATTGAGAACCGAGTTTTTAACGCAGATGATAATTCAACAAAACCCAAATACTATGTCTTATCAATGTTCCCTTATCCGTCAGGCGCATTACACATGGGACATGTTTCTAATTATTCAATCGGTGATGCAATATCAAGATATAAATTAATGCAAGGTTTCAATGTGATGCAGCCAATGGGATACGATGCTTTCGGTATGCCTGCTGAGAACTTCGCGATTGAGCATAACTCCCATCCAAGAATCACAACAGAGCAGAACATGGACATAATGCAAGGTCAGTTTACTGCCATGGGATTCGGGTTTGATTGGGAAAGAAAAGTTGCTACTTGTACACCTGATTACTATAGATGGGGACAGTGGATTTTTAAACGTCTTTATGAAAAGGGACTTGTATATAAGAAGTCATCTTTTGTGAACTGGTGTGACGATTGCCAAACCGTACTCGCTAACGAGCAGGTAGAAGATGGATCATGTTGGAGATGTAGTAGTGTTGTTCGCCAGAAAGAGATGGAGCAGTGGTACTTCAAAATCACTGAGTATGCTGAAGAGCTTCTTGATTTCTCTAAAGTGATTGATTGGCCTGAGAAAGTGATGACAATGCAGAAAAACTGGATTGGTCGCTCTACCGGTACAGAAATTAACTTCAAAATGGAAGGTTCTGACGAGATAGTGAAAGTCTTCACAACCAGACCAGATACCATATTTGGTGTTACCTTTATGGCACTTCCACCTGAACATGATATAATAAGAGCTCTACTTAGAGACCCTAATGTAGACCCAAAACTTGCTCAGTTCTGCGAGAAGGTACTCAACGAAGATAAGATTACTCGTGGTGCTGATGATACAACTAAAGAAGGTGTATTCACCGGTCTTTATTGTACAAATCCTGTTAATGGTGATAGAGTACAAATCTGGGTGACAAACTACGTTCTCATGGACTACGGTACCGGTGCTGTTATGGCAGTTCCTGCTCATGATCAAAGAGACTTTGAGTTTGCAAAGAAGTATGAAATTCCAATGAAGATGGTTATTCAGAACCCCGAGAAATCACTGGTTCTGGAAGATATGGAAGCTGCATATATTGAACCCGGTGTTCTTGTGAATTCTGATAAGTTCGATGATGAAGACAGCGTTGCATCTAAGAAAGCAATCTCAACATGGATAGCAGAGAATGATATGGGAGAGGAAACTGTTACATTCAGGTTGCGTGACTGGGGTGTATCCCGTCAGCGTTACTGGGGTAACCCAATCCCTGTTATCTATTGTGATAAATGTGGTGAAGTACTCGTACGGGACGAAGATTTACCGGTTAGACTTCCTGATAACGTACAGGTTGGTAAAACAACAAATAACCCGCTTCTTTCAGTTGAAGATTGGGTCAACTGCACATGTCCAAAGTGTGGAGAACCGGCTAAGCGTGAGACAGATACTATGGATACTTTCGTAGATAGTTCCTGGTATTTTGCCCGTTATGCTGACCCTAAAAATGAAAGTCTTCCTTTCTCACAGGAGAGAGGTAATCAATGGTTGCCTGTAGACCAATATATCGGTGGTATCGAGCATGCTTGTATGCATCTGATTTATGCAAGGTTCTTCCACAAGTTCCTGAGAGATATTGGCATGGTAAACTGTGATGAACCGTTTGCAAGACTACTTACTCAAGGTATGGTTCTTAATCAAGGCTCCAAGATGTCAAAGTCAAAGGGTAATGGTGTAGACCCTCAGGAATACATTGATAGATATGGCTCTGACACAATCAGAGTGTTCATGCTCTTCGCATCACCACCGGAGAAAGATGTTGATTGGAACGATGATGCTGTTGTTGGAGCTTTCAGGTTCTTGAACAGAGTATGGCGTCTCGTGGAAGGTAATATTGAAACTATTAAAGCTTTCAATAAACCTTATGCAGAAGATGTGAAGATCTCTAAAACTATTGATGAGCTTAGATTCTCGACTCACACAATGATGAAACGTTGGAGTGATGATATTGAGAATAGAATGCAGTTCAACACTGCAATTGCTGCAATTATGGAGCACCTTAACAAGGTTTCTTCAATTAAAGAGATTGAATCACTCAGTGATGAGGAAAAAATGGTTTATGCTGAAGCTTGCATGATGATTGTAAGATTGCTTTACCCATTCGCTCCACATATCTCTGAAGAACTTTATAAGATGACCGGTAACGAAGGTTTCGTTCATGAAGCCGGTGTTCCTGCTCATAATCCTAAGTTCCTTGTGAAGAATAATATGACTATTGTTGTTCAAATCAACGGCAAAATCAGAGGTAAAGTTGATGTATCTTCCGACTCTGATGATGAAGCGATTAAAGAAGTAGCTCTTGCTATCCCTAAAGTGCAACAAGCTCTGGAAGGAAAAGAAATTAAAAAGATAATCGTCGTTAAGAAGAAAATCGTAAGTATCGTTGTTGCAAAATAAACGATAAGATAAACATTCAGCCTGCTGGAAATCAGCAGGCTTTTTCTTTTATAAGAATATCCTATTGACATACATAAATCAATAGTAAAACTTGCTTTCAGGTGATGGAGTTCGCCTTTAACCGCTATATGCTGATGACTCCTAGTAATAATCTTTAATAGGAGAATTGTATGAGTCTCAGCCTTATTATCACAATCATCGTTTTAGGTGGTTGGCTTTCCAGTAAAGCCTTCACAAAGATTAAACTACCACATATCTTAGGCATGCTAATCTGGGGTTTAGTTATCTCTGCCCTTTGGAAAGATAAGATTCCGGCATCACTTAATGAGGTTACCCCCTTCTTCAAGTCGCTAGCACTAATAGTAATTCTACTGCGTGCAGGATTAGGGATTAACCGAAAGATGCTGAATAAGATTGGTTTACCTGCTGTGTTGATGGGATTCATCCCTTGTTTAGTTGAAGCTACCGGACTTACATTTGCTTTTAAGTTCTTGATGGATTGGAGTTATGGTGTATCAGCATTGACAGCCTTTATGCTTGCTGCAGTATCTCCGGCAGTGGTTGTGCCTACTATGCTAAACTTAAAAGAACTAGGGCATGGAGCGAAGAAAGAAGTTCCGACTTTGATTCTAGCCGGTGCTTCATTAGATGATGTTATAGCGTTTACTTTCTTCACTTTATCTCTTGGGTTTGTGACAACAGGTGGTAGTAGTATTACCAAAAGCCTATTGAGTATACCCTATGCAATTGTACTTGGAGTTTTAGGTGGAGTAATACTTGGCTTCCTTATTCTTAAGATATTCAAGCATAGCTTAATGAAGATTCAATCAACTGAGAGAGTTATACTTTTAATGGCACTTTCATTCCTATTCCTGGAGTTTGGAAACTGGATTCATATTGCAGCACTTCTTGGTACTATGACTACGGGATTTATAATCTTTGAATACGAAAATGAGATTGCCAAAGAGTTATCTAATAAGTTGAGTAAATGGTGGCTCATTGCAGAGATTATCCTCTTCGTTCTTATTGGCATCAATGTTGACCCTAAGTATATTGTTTCAGCCGGATTCAAAGGACTTGGTATTATCAGTATTGGATTACTATGCAGGTCAATTGGTGTTCTTATCGCTACAGCATTCTCAGACCTAAACAAGAAAGAAAAACTATTCTGCGTACTAGCATATTTACCTAAAGCGACTGTACAAGCAGCACTAGGCTCTGTTCCACTTGCGATGGGAGTCGCTGAAGGAGAGATGATTCTTGCTATTGCTGTTCTAGCTATAATGGTTACTGCTCCGGTTGGTTTGTTACTCATTCAGATCTTCGGGAAACGGTTGCTAGCTGTTGATTAATGAGAACTAGACTTTTGCATTTATAATCTTTAGTTTCTCAGATATTAGCTAAAAAACTTGCGGAAGAATAGGATACCTGAGCTCCAAGAACGAAGTTGTTTCTATGGCCAATTTTGCCATCTTACTACTCATCTGCTTCCCGTTTGCTTCCCGTTACAACAGATAGGAATTGGATTCGGAATAGATGGGCAATTGATGTTATCAGGTAACGTGGTAAGATAGTGCATTATTACTCGAAATCATATGTGGAATATTTGACAGACAAAACAGATCCCATCTATGAGAGGGGAATTTTAAAAAGTACATTGAGAAGGTCTTCGAACAATATAAAGGTGAAATCGCCCCTCTTTGCTCTATCATAATAAGGCATAGAAAACTGTCTGATTCCTGGGAGTCTCTTGGGGAACCCCGGGGCTGGAAGACAAGTGAGTGATAAGAAACAGACCGGTATTAGATTGTTGAAAGATGGGAATTATGGGAGTGCAATGAGACTTTGAAGATAATTGTCGACGTTGTGAATATTAGCTGGTCAGAAATAGCCATATTCTTGCTTTGAAGGAAGATATGTAGCTACTATGCTAAAAGGTATAGTGTGCTTTTCTTCTCTTATAATCGCTATCAATGAGATTTTGCAAAAAAAATCTTGTCACAATTTGCAATCTCCTAGTTTAGTACTATGTTATTTACAGGAGGAAGTATGCAGATAACATCGAAAACAGAGTATTCATTACGAGCATTGATAGAGATTGCTAACAATAATGGGAACCCATTATCGATAAGAGCAATAAGTGATAACCAGAAATTACCGCCTAAGTATTTAGAACATCTCTTCAGAGAGCTTAAGAAGAGCAACATTGTAACTAGCTCTTCAGGTTCAAAGGGTGGTTATAGATTGGCCAAAGATGCGTCAGAGATTACTTTACATGAGATAATTACTGCTGTTGAAGAGACTCCTTACATGGTATATTGTCAACGTAAGAGCAAAGACCATGAGTTTTGTATAGGTCATCCATGCGTGATTGAAGCACTTTGGACAGACATTTATAAAAACATACGTAAATATATGGATTCTATCAGATTAAGTGATATTTTAGATAGAATTTCAGGAGATAAGGATGGAATTGAAAAGAGTATATTTGGACAATTGTGTAACAACTAAACCAGCTCCGGAAGCTCTGGAAGCTATGAAGGTTTATACTGATGAAAAGTACTGGTTTCCCGGTAACTTCTTCAGTACATCAGAGGAAATATCCTCTGCAATAAAAGATTTTTCTAAGACTTTTGCATCAACAATAGCTGCAAGAGAAGATGAGATACATTTTACATCAGGTGGAACACTGGCTAATAACATAGCTATTAAAGGTATACTTATGGCTAATGCTTCCAAAGGTACCCATGTTATAGCTTCAAATGTAGACTATCCTGATATCCTGACAAATCTAGCATTCTTTGAGAACAGTGGGTTTGAAATTACTTATCTTGAAGCTGATGATGAAGGTTTTGTTAGTGCTGACAAATTGAAGGAAGCAATAAGACCTGACACAATTATGTTTCTAACATCAGTAGCGAACCACGTAGTTGGTACCTTGCAACCAATAGTAGAATATTCTAAAGTGTTAAAGGAAGCAGATCATAAGATATACTTCCACGCAGATGCTTGTCAAGCATACGGAAAGATTCCTTTAAACATGCAGGATCTAGCTTTTGATACAATGTCAGTCTCAGCACACAAGATACATGGACCACAGGGTGTTGGAGCTTTATATGTTAGAAAAGGAACTCCATTGACGCCAACAATCCATGGTGTTAAGAGAGTTGATAATCTGAATACAGGTGGTATAAACATTGCTGGATTAGCTGGCTTTGTAAAAGCAATTGAGATCACATTTGAGAACTTTGAAACTAATCAAGCATATCTTAGAAAACTAACAGATTATATTTATGACAAGATAACATCAGAGATTACTCATACATCCATTAATGGAGCACCGGGAGAAAGAAGAGCTCCACATAATATGAATATATCCTTTGATTTCATTGAGGGAGAAGCGATAACGATGATGCTTGATATACATGGGGTTACGGTGGCTACTGGAAGTGCGTGTGCATCTCAGGGATTGCAAGCAAATTATGTGCTTATGGCAATGGGTAAGACACATGTACAGTCACATGGATCAATTAAGTTTACTGTTAGTCGATACAATACTATCGAAGAACTAGACTATATGATAGAGAAGATGAAAGAGGTAGTTGAATCTCTTCGTTCTCGAAGTCCATTATATTTAGAAAAAATAAACGATAAATAGAGGTAATAATGCAATATTCACAGAAGGTGATTGATCATTTTATGAATCCACATAACGTGGGTAAGATGGAGAATCCTGATGCAGTAGCAACAGAGGGAAGTCCCGCTTGTGGTGATCAGGTTACTATTTACTTGAAAGTAAATGAAGAGACTAAAGAGATTGAAGATATAAAGTTCCAGTCTTATGGTTGTGCCTCCAATATTGCAACCGGTTCAATCATTACTGACCTTGCAATCGGTAAGAGTCTTGATGATGCAAAGGATATTACATGGAAAGAAGCTGCTGAAGCTCTTGATGGTCTTCCACCGGTTAAAATGCACTGTTCAGTATTAGCAGTCGATACACTTAGAACTGCAATTCAGAACTATGAGATTGCGAAAGGAATCATCGAAGCACCGGAGTTTACTAAAGAAACAATTGTAGATGAGCTTAAGAAAGTAATCTATCCCCAAGTTGGCGAGGATATAGTTACTTTAAAGATGGTTAAATATATTGGTTTTGAAGATGGTAAGGTAATAGTTGATCTAGACATTCCAAAGTTTGATACATATAGAGATAATGTTGTCGAAGAAATTGAAGAACATCTTGAAAAGTATCCTCAGGTAGAAGACATTACGGTAAACTATTAAACATAGAAACAAACTATATAAGACTCGATTACAATCGGGTCTTTTTTTATTATCATTCCCAGTG
This sequence comes from Cloacimonadales bacterium (SeqCode), assembly GCA_963677495.2. Taxonomy (GTDB): domain Bacteria; phylum Cloacimonadota; class Cloacimonadia; order Cloacimonadales; family JAFGVF01; genus Zophobacter. The sequence goes on along the minus strand of CAXXOU010000001.1, from coordinate 654,842 downwards.
ATAACTACATTATTAATACAAAAAACTTGCCAAATATTGACATTTACTTACTGATTGTCACTTATTAATCAAAGAGAGGTAGATTATGAAAAAGATTGTATTGATAATAATGTTGGTATCTGTGGGATTACTTTTTGCTGAAGGCTTTTCAATTAATACACCAGAAGGTTCATTCTCAATGACAGTAACAGAAGATGGGGCAAGTGCTAGTATTACCGCTAAATCAGTATCTGTTGAATCAATGATCGAAGATATTGTTAAGCAACTTGAAAGATTAGAAAAACTACATAAGAAGTTGAACAAGTTTGACCAGAAAAAAGCACAGAAACTGATGAATGACATTTATGAGAAACTCGCTATGCTTCCGGATGATGGCACAGTTACAATTAATGCTTCTGCTTCAGATAATCCACAAGTTTCAGATGCAAATGTTAGCATCAATGTTAATGTTTCTGATTCCGGTAATGGTCAAGTAATGGCTAGACCTAAACCTATGGGAAGAGAACGTGTTGAAATGAGCAACATAGACTTCCAGGATTGGAAAAGACGTATTGCCGGTGAAGATTTTGCTGATGATCAGCTTAGAATCGTGAAAATGGGGGCAAAAAATGCTTGGCTATCTTGTAACCAGATCAAAATGATTCTTGCACTTTTCGACTTTGCTAATGATAAACTCGATGCACTTAGGATTATGTGGCCTAGAGTGGTTGATAGTCAGAATAGTTACAGTGTTATTGATAGCTTTGAATTCTCAAATGATAAAGAAGCTGCTGAATCAATAATGGAATAAACTTTATTCAATTTATAAAAGACTGTTGACTTACTCAACAGTCTTTTTTTTATACAAAACATGAAGATAAACGGAAAGAATAGAAGAACGGTAGACTTCAAAGATGGTAAGTTGATTCTTATAAACCAGAACAAACTTCCCTTTGAGATTGAGTTTCTTGAATTATCGAAACTGGAAGAAGTTGTGCATGCTATCTCTGTAATGCAAGTTCGTGGTGCCCCAGCGATTGGTGCGACGGGAGCTTGGGGTTTAGTTATTGCTTTACAAGACATTAAACCTAATCTTTGGAAAGAAAATCTGAATGAAGCATATAGTATTCTTTTGGAATCTAGACCTACAGCTGTAGACCTTAAGAACTGCATGGATAGTGCGATGAGTAGTATAGCGTTAATCGATGATTATCAAACAGCACTAAAACAGCTGTCCACAAAAGCTCATGAGATAGCAGAAGATAGTGTTAAAGCCTGTGAGCAGATTGGTATCTATGGAAACAGCCTTATCAAAAACGGTGAAAGAATTCTAACTCACTGCAACGCAGGGGCATTAGCTACAGTTGATTTTGGGACTGCCTTAGCACCTATGAGGATTGCTCATAGAGAGAGTAAAGATATATTTGTATATGTAGATGAGACAAGGCCAAGACTCCAAGGTGCTCGACTAACTGCTTTCGAAATGGAGCAGGAAGGTATAGATTATAAGCTAATTGCTGATAATGCAGCCGGGTACTTTATGCGGAAAGGTGAAATTTCATTAGTTATCACCGGTGCAGATAGGATAGCTATCAATGGAGATGCAGCGAACAAGATAGGTACATACGCAAAAGCTGTATTGGCAAAAGAAAATGATATTCCATTCTATATTGCAGCTCCTTTAACAACATTTGATTTATCGCTTAGGCATGGAGATGAAATTCCAATAGAAGAGAGAGATAGTGCTGAGCTTTATAAAGTGGGAGAAGCAAAACTAACTTTTGAGTCTGTGAAAACTGCTAATCCTGCATTTGACGTAACTCCGGCAAAGTATATTACAGGTTATATAACTGAAATGGGTATTCTAAAAGCAGAAGAAATTATAGAACTAAAAAAGGCACGTTATTAACGTGCCTTATAACTATCTAAAACAACTGTAATTGCATCATGCAGCTGTTCTTTATACAATGGTTTCGTAAGATAATAGTCCATACCAACTGCTAGACATTTATCTTCATCATACTTTTCAGCTTGAGCTGTAAGAGCTACAATAGGAGTATAGACATTGAGTTCTTTTTCAAGCTCTCTAATCTTCATGGTTGCCATAATACCGTCCATAACAGGCATCTGTAAATCCATAAAGATAAGATCATATTTATCCTGTTGGTATTTCTCGCAACCTTCCTGTCCATTCTTAGCCCAGTCTATTGACGAAGCATATTCGTTAAGGTAGCTCTTTGTTAATTTCATGTTGATTTTATTGTCTTCAACTATGAGTATTTTTAAAGTAGACGTATTCATACTCCCCATAATTATTCTTCTCATTATATGGTCTCCCTAGTTACTAAACATATATATGTAGGACTACTATTATTTGTCAATCTAAAATTGCACTAAGAGTAATCGATCGTATTTAGTGAGAATTCTTATCATTATAGCTAGAATAAGTTAAAACAATAAAATGACACTTGATTATATTGGAATTAATTCAATTCTTTTTATTCATTGCCAAAAATGAATTGAATCCGATTTTTGGACTAACATCTTAATTGGAGACTTAGAATGAAGAAGATTTCTTTGATGATTGTCCTTTTGCTTTTACTAACAACTGCTTTTGCTGTTTCAGATAAAACAGTGCAACGAATTGAAAAGTATTCAGGTAAGAATGCTTTAAAACTAATTGAATATGTAGAAAGTCTATCCGGTGAGAAAGCTGATTATTGTAACTTCTTACTTGATAATAGTTCTGATGGTGATTTAGCTGTACTTACACCTGACTTTATTGATGAAAACATTGAATATGCTATTTTAGCTAAAGAACTACCATTCAATAAAAACGTGTCTGAAGAGCTTTTTCTTCATTATGTACTTCCTCCAAGAATGAGTCAGGAGCCTTTTGAGCAATGGAGAAAAGTTTTCTATGATGCACTATATCCCCGAGTTAAGGACTGTAAAACAATCAGAGAAGCTGTCCTTGAAGTAGATTTATGGTATAATGAAGGATGCTACTTCAAGCAAACAAGTGGTAGAGATATGCCTCCTTTATCGTGTATAAAATGGAGTTGGGGTCGTTGTGAAGAGATGATGATTCTATTTATGGCTGCCGGACGCTCAGTTGGTATTCCTGTTCGTTCTGTTTCTGCACCTTATTGGAGCTTCACTGATAGTAATCATGCTTGGGTCGAAGTATGGACAGAAGACGGATGGAAAGTTACTGAAGAGGGATACCCTCTTGCTTACGGACAAACAAACTGGGTGACTGATACGGCATTAAGAGCTCCTATAGTTACTTCAAGATGCTTCGGAGACTTGGAGCATGCTCAAACAATAAGCATAGATAATCATGCTACAAAACTCAATATCACTTCTAATTATGGTGAAACTATCCATACAACCGTTAAGACTGTTGATGAAAATGGGAATCCTATTGAAGATGTAAATATTATTTTGTATGCGACCACATTTGGTGGATTGTTCAGCTTCTACCATGAAGAAACAGATGAAAACGGTATAGCTAAAATTGAACTTGGTAGAACTACGACATGGGTAACAGCAAGAAAGGATAGTTTGTTTGGAACAGGTGTATTATCTACAGTTAAAGGTGATGATGAACTAACTATAACTCTTTCTAACAACTACTATATAAACGAATCTTTTGTAAATCATTTCCCGCTTGCCGGTCATAAAGAACGCAACTTCACAAAAGATGAAGAGATGATAAAAAGACTGCATGAAAGAAGAGAACTTGTTAATCTGAGAAGACAGAAACGTTATTTGGGCAACAAGAAAAGCGAAGAGTTTATCAAACACTATCCTATGCCTGAAAATGATGAAGACTTAGATAAGTATAATGCGAGAAGAGATAAATTCTTATCTAATAGTAACGATATTTGTGATAATGCTTCAGCGTTCTTATACGTTTACGATAAACTTTCAGCAATGCCTGATCCAGAATCAAGAAAAGGAGTTCTGAGCTCCATCATTACATTATGGGATTCGAAAGACCTTGCTGAAATGCCGGACACAACAGCAATTCTAGAAACAGTAAATGCTTATTATGAGCGTAAAGTAGCATATAAATCAGTAATCTCAGATTCATTATGGAACAGACACGTTATTACTCCAGCTTTTGGACGTAAGATTGTTCCTGAGAATGGTTGGGAAGGTGAACTCTATAAGATGATGAAACCAATCTTAACTGATGACCTTAAGACTACGTATAATAATGTAACAGACTGGCTTACCAAATCAATAGTTGTTGATACTGCCACAACTATGAGTTACTATTCCGGTTCTCTTAACCCGGTTGAGATTCTCAATAAACGTAACATAAATGGCTATCACAAAACTGTATTGTATGATTCTGTTTACAGACTTGCAGGTATCCCTCTTTCATGGAAGGGGTTTATGGAATACTTTGATGGAGAGCAGTGGAATCCAATAGTCATATCAACTGATGAAGATGAAGAGAAAGTTCCAACTCAACGTAGAGAAGTCGAGATTACACTTGAAATTATCCATGATGGCACACCGATAAAAGCTGAACCGTTTAAGAACTTCCTTTTAGCGACTATGCATGAAAACGGAGATGTTAGTAATACATACTTCGATAGTGAAGCTGTTGGAGACAAAGCAAAGATCAAATGGTTTAAAACTGACGAAGAAACACCATTCTATCTTGTAAGTTTTATTAGAAATGAGAATGGTGATTCTGATGTAAGAGTTCTCAGTGTTACAGAAGATAAGAGTGAGTATGTCCTTAACCTTGAAACTCCGAAACCACTGTTTGATCTCAGTGCATCATGGAGTAAGAAGACTAAGAAAGCTCTACAGAAACTGCTTAAGAAGAACGATTCTGAAGACAGATACACGCTTGTTTTCGTACGTGGTAAACTTGGAACAGAGCCACAAGAACGTATGGTGGAACAGCTCTTCAATAAGAAGAATGATTTCTTTAAGAAGAAAGCTAATGTAATTATCGCCACAGAAAATAGAGACAATAATGATTTAGATGCTTTTGATAAAGATGGTGTGATTATCACGAAGACAAAGAAGATTATCCATGAAGAGTTCCAGGCTGCAGATTATCCATGCATCTTCTTGCTGGATAAGAAAGGAAAAATCGTCAGCTCTAGTAAAGGTTATAACTTGAGCATAATCGGCTACATGCCTAAACTAATAAAATAGAAAGATTATTATGCGGGAAGTATCTGCTTCCCGCTATTCTTATTTTTCATGAATAAGCTCCTCTTAATCGACAATTTTGACTCATTTACTTACAATCTTCTTCATCTGATTAAGGGTGGATATACAGGTGAAGTAGATGTTGTCAGGAATAATGAGCTAGATGACATACATATAGCGAATTATGAAGCTATAGTCATCTCTCCTGGACCAGGAAGGCCTGATACAACTCCATCAACTATGAATCTTCTGAAGCAATGTTTTGGGAAACTTCCCATTTTTGGTGTCTGCCTTGGTATGCAATGCCTTAATGAACTTAAGGGTGGTAAAACTATTAAAGCACCATATCCCGTACATGGTAAAAGCAATAAAATTATCATAGAAACTAGAGAAAGCATCTTGTTTAAGAGTACGCCATCAACTTTCGAGATCGCCAGATACCATTCTTTGCAATGTATTGATATACCGTCATGTTATAAAGTAACAGCCAAAACAGTTGGTGGTATCTCAATGGCAATCGAGGATCACAATAACAAAGCTTATGCTGTACAGTTTCATCCTGAGTCATTTCTTTCAGAACATGGTTCTCAGATTATTCGAAACTTCCTAGAGTTACTATGATAAAAATACTATCTACAGAAATTGAAGTTATCGATTATCAAGAACCAATTGAATACTATAAAACCAAGATATCTGCATCTAAGTCAATTTTGTACACCGGAGAAGGGCAGAAAGACTTAGCCAAGTTTTCTTTAATAGGTCATAATCCTGTTGCTACTTTTAAGCTTTCACCCCAAGGAAGTAAGCTTCAAACAGCTATTGATAACACTAGCCTAAATTTTGAGCCATGGAAAGTTTTACGAGATCTAATTACACAGCTGAACTTTGAAAAGTATGAGTTCCCAATCAACAGATGTGGCGTATGCGGATATTGGAACTATGACCTCAATCATACGCTTGAAACGTTACCCAGCACTACTAATTGTAATTATTCTATTCCACATGCATTATATGCTGTTTTCTCAGATTTCATCTACTTCGATGAACTCAGTCGTAAGGCCTGGAAGATTCACATCGAATATAACATGAAATGCATTGAAAGCAATCACATTGCACAACCTGATTATTACACTATCGGCAAGATAAAACCGGATTTCTCCAAAGAGGAGTATTGTTCTAAGGTCAATCAAGTTAGAGACTACATCTACTCTGGTGATGTTTATGAAGTTAACTTATCACAGCAGTTTTCAGCCCCATTCAATGGAAACCCCTTCAATTGTTTTTATGACCTATACAGAAAGAATCCTGCACCTTTCTCAGCTTACATGAATTTCTCAGATTTCCAGATTTTGTCTCTCTCTCCTGAACAGTTTATCAAAGCTGAAGCTAATTATATTGAGACTAGACCTATTAAGGGAACTGCAGCTAGATACATTGATCCAATAAAGGATAATGAATCTAAAGAAAGGCTTCTTAACTCAGAAAAGGACAAAGCTGAGTTACATATGATTGTTGACCTTCTTCGTAATGACTTGTCTAAGAACTGCCAAGTAGGTTCAGTAGAAGTTGTTACTCCTCATCGACTTGAGAAGTACACAAACGTCTGGCACCTGGTTGCCATAGTTAAAGGTGAACTTCAAGATGATGAGGACTACATCGAACTCATTAAGGGTGCTTTCCCCGGAGGTTCAATAACCGGTTGTCCAAAAGTCAGATCTATGGAGATTATCGATGAGCTTGAAAACAGCAGACGTAATCTTTACACAGGTTCCATTTTTGTGATGAATAAGGATTTCCTACAATCAAGTATCGTGATCAGGACAGGTATTGTAGCTAAATCCTTGACAGATGATTGTACAAAGCTATTCTTTAATAGTGGTGGCGCAGTAACAATCGATTCAAATCCTGAATCGGAATATGATGAGATTATTCAGAAAGTCACTCATTTCATTTCTAGTGGAAAGGAGAGCAAATGATCTGGTATATTAATGGAGTGTATAGAGAGCCTGTTAATGTTGAGTTAAATATAAACAATAGTGGTTTCCTGCATGGTTATGGAGTTTTTACAACATTTTTGTTTACTCGGAACAATGCTTATAATCTCAAAATGCATACAGATCGTTTAAAAGATGCATGTAAACGTTTTAATATTCATTATCCAGAATTCGAGTTCTCCCATATTCTGAATAAACTTGCTGATATGAATAACATGGATAGATTGCGTATCAGAATTCTTCTTAGAAAAGCGTTAGATAGTACAACAGTTATCATCACAGCTGATGAGTTTCAAGCAGTTAACAGAAGCTTCAGACTGGTCACTTGCAAAGAACCACGACATGCCAATCCACTCAATAAATATAAGACCACAAACTATATGCTCCCACTATATTATAAACAGCAGGCACTTGATAAGGGTTTTGATGACATGCTTTTCTATGATATAGAAGGCAATATCCTTGAAACCTGTTTTGCTAATATCTTCTTAGTTAGGAACAGACATATCTACACACCGGCATCTACTTTAGAACTTCTTCCCGGTATTACACGTAGGTTGATACTAGAAAGGAAAGTGATTGATAATTATAAGATCTTAGAAGCACAAATATCACTTAATAAATTGGCAGAATATGAATCCGTATTCCTTACAAATGCTGTACATGGAATTATCAAAGTTGAATCTATTGATGACATAATTTATAAACCATGTGATTTCGACTTTAGGCATTAAAATCTTAACATCTTCGTAATTGCTTTACAACGCTCTAATGGATCCTGCTAAGCAGAGAATAGGGAAGGAGAGAAATCTTTGTTATCCCCCTATCTTCTCAGTTTTTCAAAAACACTACTGCCTATATAGGACGATGAACTCTCACTATTTGTAACATGATGCGAAAGCTGGAGCACACTAAACTTGCTCTTTCATTCACTATTTTTGCAGAATGTTTTTATACTATACACTCCTTTATATCTCGGCAGTAATTCTTGAGCAACACTTGGTAAACCCTTGGCAAACCCTTGGCCTATTCTTGGCCTAATTACTAAGATATTTCTAAGTTATTACCAAGATATCGCTATCAAATTACAAAGAATTACTGCTGAGACTAGCGAGTGCACTTGAGTTATTGTTTTAGATGGAAATATGTGAAAGCATATAAGTAGGTTATGCATTGAAAAGTAATAGATATATTTGAGCTATCCCTAGCGTGGAGGGAATTTAGCTAGCTATTAGACCTTGACATTAAAGAAACTCGATTCTCAATTGCGAATATAGGAGGTGTTTATGAAAAAAACAGTAATTCTAATTTGCTTGATTTTTACAATAATAGCAATAAATGCAAAATCATACTACATTGACGAAGTGAGAATAAATGCAGAACTCAAGCCAAACGGGGATTTGCTTGTGGATGAAGAGTGGACTTATAATTTGCAAGGTGGGCCTTTTAATCAGCTCTTCCGTGAGATACCTGATTCACATAGTGATGGCTTGCAGTTTATTGAGATTATGCATGATGGCAGCTTCTTGGATCCTACTAATCCTGCTCAATGCGAAGTGAATGACAGAGAAGACCTTGAGATGTATGTCACACTACCGGGATATTATGATAGACAGACAACTGTGAACTGGCGTTACCTTATAAAGAAGCCATATAAGATAATCGGAGAAGATGTACAGTTTCGCTGGATTCCATTGCCGATTGATTATGACTTTCTCATTAAAGAGGGTGCTGTAATCATTAAGAAACCACAAATAGAGAGTAAAGTCCCTGTTATTAGTTCAGAATTAATCAAACCTACTATCTCTGAAGATGGTCAGAGTATTATCTATAGTTTCAGTAACCTAACCGGAGAACATTTCTTAACTGGTTTTGATTTGCCTCAAGAAGTTGTTCATCTACCACAACCAGAGTTTGCAATTATCGAAATGAAGCAGGCTGAGTACAAGAATCATTACATAATTTTAGGTATTGCGTCTGTGTTGCTTATATTTGTTGTTTTGTTTATCGTAATTGCTTTGGCTGTTTATAGGGATAAAAAACTTCCTTACAACTCTCAAGAACTCCCTGAAAAGATACACCCGTTACTCATGTGGAAGACTATCTTCTCACCTACTTCCAGATCATATAATTTTGGTGGTGCTGTTCTTAATCTTATCTGGAAGAAAGTAATAGTTATTGATGGCAGAAGCAGTTCTAAACTTAGTAAGGATTACAACTGGCATATTGATGACTCTGTTACCCTAGATAACAGAGTTGATGAAGATTTTATTCATGAGTTACGTGAATTGCAGGCGAAGAAAAGTAAACCTCTTATCGCAACAGTGAAGCTGATGGGGCAAAACTCTAAGAATCCACTTGGTAAAGCTCTTCATGAAGAGTTCTTTGAAGAAGGTTTAGGTTATGAAGAGCTGACAAAAGCTCTTATAAAGAAAGCTACGATTTCAGCTATTTTCTTAATCCTATCTATTGCTCTTTTAGTACCTGCTCTGATTATGTATGAAAAAGGAATGGGGTGGAGTTTTATTATCCCAATCCTTATGTTTGATACTGCCTTCTTTGCGCTGATGTTCTCTGCAGTAACCAACACACTTTCTCCTGAAGGAAAAGATGTAAAAGCAACCTGGAAAGGATATAAACAGTTTATCTCAGCATCATTTAGAGATAAAAGCTTAGCTGTTGATGAAGAATACGTTAGAGAAGTATTCCCATACTTCACAATTTTAGGTCAGGAAAAGAGACTTATGAAGTATTGCAAAAAAGAGGGAATTGAGATACCGAAACTTTTTAAAGAGCTCAATTTCGATAATCTAAACGATTTCTATGCCTTTCATGGTGCTTTTGTTGCGACTGTTGCCTCCTCAGGTGCGAGTGCAACCGGTGCAGGTGCCGGAGCAGCAGGTGGAGGTTCAGCCGGTGCTAGCTAGTGGACCCGGTAAAAGATTAGAATATAGACTGAATCTCTGGAGTGACAAGGCGAAGAAGCTTTATGGAAGTAAAGCCTTCAAAGTCGGATTGTCGCTTGGAGAGAAATGTCCTAATAGGGCAAAGCGTGGGTGCATATTCTGCATACCATCCACCTTTACTGAGGATAATAACAATTATTCTATTCAGCAACAACTGGATATCGGTATTGCAAAGATTAGAAAAGGTGTTGGAAGAGAACTAGTATATTTGGCATATTTCCAGGATGAAACTACCGGTGCCATTAAAATTAACAAACTTAGAGATGCTTTTGAAATCGCTAGTTCCGATAGTAGAGTTAAAGGAATTATTGCCTCTACAAGACCTGATTACTGTGATGATGAGTACCTACAATTGTGCAAGAAGTACAACGTACATATTGAGTTAGGAATGCAGACAATTCATGATAAAAGCTTAGAACTACTTGGTAGAAACCATACGTTTCAGGATACTAAGCTAGCTCTGGAACGAATAAAACATCATGGTTTACATGCGGGAGTGCATCTGATAATCGGTATTCCTGATGAATCTCTTGAAGATATGATTGAGACAATCCATTATGCTAATAGACAAGATATTATAACAGATGTTAAGTTACACAATCTAGTAGCATTTAAAGGTTCTAAATTGTATGACTGCGATTTAGATCTAATCAATATTGACGAATATATCGAATTACTTATGAAGCTTATACCTGAAATCTCAGTGGAGAAAACCATCAGCCGATTCTTCACTTCTAATCTGCACAGGAATCAGATAGCACGTAATGTCTCAGGTGAGAAGAAAGTATGGTTGAATAAGCTGTTATCAGAGCTTTATGCACATGGAATGTACCAAGGAATGAACGTAAGAGGATATTTTGAGTAAAGAAGTAATCTACAGAGTTAAGGACTTTTCTTTTGAGTACCCCTTTCAGCAAAGAGGAATAAGCTGGAAAGGTGGGTTAGAGATATGTAAGGGTGATTTCATTCTTCTAAAAGGAAGCTCCGGATCAGGTAAGACAACGCTTTTATATACTTTAAAAGGATTAATACCTGAACAGATAAATGGTACATTGAAAGGTGCAATCGAGTACAAAGGTAGAGCGATATCCCAGCTAACTGAGAGAGACAAGATGGATTCCGGTCTGCTGTTTCAGAATCCTGCAGCCCAGATGATACATAAAACAGTTAGGCAGGAACTTGCATTTGGGCTTGAGAATCTTCAGGTGCAACCAAATGAGATAAGTGAATCTATAGAGAAAGCTGCTAAAGAGTACAATATCGAAGCTCTTCTAGATAGAGATGTGCTAACTCTTTCCGGTGGAGAGATGCAAAAAGTGGCATTGCTGTCAATCTTACTAACCGATCCTGAGATACTTCTTTTAGATGAGCCTACAGCTTTCCTTGACCCCGCATCTGCAGAGGAACTATTAGCTATTATCAGGAATCAAGTTAAGAACAAAACTGTTATCATTGTTGAGCATAATTTAAGCTACTTTAAAGAATACATTAACAGGGTGATTGCGATAGATGATAACGGCTTCCTGCATGAAGAAAGTCCCGAGAATGTTCTATGGGAGCAGGAGTTTAAAAATCTTCACCAACAACAGAAGCTGAACGCAATTCTGAGTATAAAGGATTTAAGCTTTAGCTTCAAAGAGAAGCAACTCTACAAAAGTTTAAATCTATCTGTTCATAAAGGTGAAACTATCTCAATAACAGGCAAGAATGGGGTAGGAAAGAGTACTTTGTTTAAAATTATTTCAGGTTTAGTGAAGGGTTACAGTGGACGAATCGAAATCAATGATATGAATCTCAAAGCTCTGAAGCAAAATGAGCTGTTCAGACAGATTGGTTACCTCTTCCAAAACCCTGAAAACCATTTCATCTTTCCAACAGTCATGGAGGAAGTAGGAGGGAAGCAGGAACTACTTGAGTCTATCGGGCTACAGGAACACGGGAATCAGAACCCGTTCACACTCTCGGTAGGTGAGAAAAGAAGGTTATCCCTTGCAATTGTGCAAAGCCTAGATAGACCTTTGATAATGCTTGATGAACCGACCTTTGGACAGGATTATGAGAATAAGAAGAAGCTTATCTTCATGATAGAGGAACTAAAAATGAAAGGGCATGCCATCCTGATTATCAGTCATGACATGCCGTTCGTAAAAGCTGTATCAGATAGGGTATACCTACTTAATAACTATGTTTTAAGTGAGTTAGAATAGTCCTTTTATCAAGCTACCAACTCCACGTTTAACATTCTTCCAGATCTGTCCGGTAAGCTTGGCCCAGTGGAACTTAACCTCTGTTTTATCAAAAGGACCTTTCACTGTAACTTTGAAACCGAGTCGCTTATCTGCATCATAGAACATCTGCTTTGCAGGTATTTTAAGCTCTTTACTTACCTGACGTGAAACTCTACCAACAACTCTTGCGTTAACATAACCGGTAAGTTTTACATACCCACTAATCTTAGCATCAGCAATCTCTGACTCAGCAACCAGATTATCTAGTTTAAGAATCCCTTTTGAATATGTGGAAGTGTTTTCAATACTAACAGCAACTTTATCGTGCTTGAGTGTCTTCGCATATTTACCAAACTCTTTAACATTCTTCGGAAGGTAATAATAGCCATCTTTAAGTGATATAGTTCCATATCCTTCCATTGTGCTAACGATATCTTGTAAGCTAAATCCTGTTCCCTGCACATCAAATGAAGCACTGAGATTACCTTCGAGGAAATCATCTTTGAGAATAGGTTTTGCAATCTCTTCTACTTTCAGGTTGAAAATTTTGAGCTCTCCCTGATAACCAAGATCCTTAAGAGACTTTGTCTCACCATTAACAAGAGTAGTTTCAAGTTTCACCTTGCCACCAGCAACTTTGGTTTCAACATTCAAATACACTTTATCGTCTTTAGCTCCGATAAGAGTCTTAAGGTTTTGAATCTCTAAAACCTCAGTCTTCACTTTCTTGAAGTCGATTATACCTTGAACATCCAACGGTAGTTCAAGTTCATTAGCAGTGCTTGGTTTCTGCTCAACTTGTATGTCTGCTTCAGCGATAAGACTGTCAGGTTGAGCTTCAGTTTTCTCCTGTTTAGGTAGTTTGGAAAAGTCAGCCAATGGTGAAATGACATGGAACACAAGCTGAGGTTTAGTTGCGTCTTTAACTCCAAAGTGACTCCAATCCTTCAAGTCAACATTCATCCAGTACTTACCTAAAGATGTAGCGAAGAGAAGTTCATCACAAGAAAGCTTATCCTGATTCACAGAGATAGAACCGGTGGCTTTGTGCCAGTTGTATGGACCATAGGAACCATCAATGTTGCGAATTTCAAGTGTACCGGAATAGTCTTCTTTACCTTTATCAAGACTGTTTACGCTAACTTGCAAGTTAAGATTTATATTCTCAACCAGAAGAGTGTCAGTATCTGTTTCAAAAGTGAAGCTACCTTTGTTTATACCAATCTCAGGGATAGAAAGAGTAAACATCTCGTTCTCTTTCTTCTCTTTCTTAGGTTTCTTCTCTTTCTTTGGAGTTTTCTTTTCTTTGCTTTCGAACTTGATTTTGTCGTTCCAATAGATACCAGGTTTATCAATAGTTATTTTTACTACTTCTATTTTCTTGGAGAGAAGTGGTAGTAGTTTCATGTCAGCGTATACTTTATCAGCTTGAATAAGTGGTTTGCTAGGATAGTCAGGGTCTATGATTGTGAAGCCATTAAGCTCAACTTTTACGCCTAAACCCAGTTTGACTTTAAGGTCTTTATAGTCGACTTTTTTGCCGATAGATTCGGTTAGTGTTGTGCGTAAAGAGAATCCGCTCTTAGCATTAAAGAAGCGGTTCGCAGTGAAATATCCTCCCAGTATGACAATGAGAAGTATACTTGCAATCACTATTCCTGTGATAATTAATACCTTTTTCATGGTTCTCTCCATATATATCTTTTACATCAAATAAACTTTGAGATTTAATTTTGGCAAGGTATTTCATGCAACTGTCTTGGTTTGCATTATTATGATAGATTTTTCGAGGAATCCCAGGCAAAAGATTTCAACCTATGTACGTGAAACTAAAGAAAAAAGCTTTACAACTAAGGCTATAAGTTTGAATGGGATAAATTAACAATGACTAATTGGAGACTTTATGCAATTACAAGAATTCTTTGATAAGAGAAAACAGGAAACATTAGAAGAATGCAATAGTGCCTGGGAACGTATAGAACAAATTCTAGTAGAGAACAAATCATCAGAAGATAAGCTTATCCAGTTTGTAAATAAGTGTGCTACGAAAGCTTTAGCAGCTAGAAAACTAGAGCTTGAGTTTGATTGGGATTACTACAAAACACATACTTTGGAACAGCTAAGTAAAAAGAACCAGACTATATTCTCAGAAATTGTTGGTGATAACTATAACTATAGCATCCTCAATCCGGCTTATGCAGTGAAAGAATTTGGCGATGGAATGGGGCAGATGTTGTCTTTCTATTATAGCGTATTCTTTAACTTCAAAGGCTATGTTTTTTCAGGTAAATCTTTCATGAACCTTAAATGGATGCAGAATCTTATTAGTTTCAATGCTCTTCTTCAAGATGGTAAGAACGACTACGAAACTTTGAAATCACATATTCTTACTGCTATTAACCACTTTGATGAAGAGATGGAGATGGCTTCTTTCCGCTCCATGTGGACTCCTGAATATGGGAAAAACTATAGAATCATCAAAGATGCTGACCTCTCTGACAACAGGTACCTCTACCAATATGGTAAATATATTACTGATAATGAGCTCAGAATCGCTGACTTCATGAGAACTTATCCTGAAGATAAACTACAACAGCTTGCTGATTGCACAGCAAAGGGATTTGTTCGTGGTTATACACTCTCAAAGAAAGACCTCAATAAGAAAAAGACATATAACCTTATCTACAGCGTAGGTCAGGAACGTCTTGCTCGTGCAGTTGCTGCTAAACTTGAGAAGTATGACCTTAAACCATTCTTTACTCGTGTGTCATCTACTGAGGTGAACAAGCAGTATAACTATGATCATAGATTCAGCTCAGCTTTCTTCTATGATAAAGAGTTTGTTGAAAAGAACATCGAACGCTATGAGAAGAGATGTGAAGCTAATGCTGATTTGCTTGCTCTTTATGGTGGTCCGGTTTACTTTGATAACTTCGGAGAAAAACCATTCAACCCTGAGCAGAAAGCAGAATGCTTAAAGTACTCACCGGAGCAGACTAAGCTTAGTCAGATGAACCGTGTGAAATCAGGTCAGATTATGCAGAAATATATTCCAAGAAAAGAGACAAGTTTCTGTATAATCGGCTTCCCAACTCCTGAGATTGGCGAAAAATTCGAGGAGATTTATGAAGCTACAGCTGAAGTAAACATGCTTGATACAGAGAAATGGGAAGCTATTCAACAGAAGATCGTTGATAGACTCGACCTTGCTGAGAAGGTGCATGTTAAGGGTACTGCCGGTAATGAAACAGACATCATGGTTATGATGCAAAAGCTTGAAGACCCAAGTAAGCACACCAACTTCGTTAACTGCGGAGCAGATGTGAATATCCCTGTGGGTGAAGTGTTCACTTCTCCTAAACTTACGGGTACTGATGGTGTGCTTCATATTAAAGAGACTTTCCTTAATGGTCTTAAGTTCGAGAACCTTAAACTTACTTTCAAAGATGGGTTTGTTTCTGACTACAGCTGCACAAACAATGATGATGAAGAGAAGAACAGAAAGTATATTGAAGAAAACCTTCTTTTCCCACATAAGACACTTCCTATTGGTGAGTTTGCTATTGGTACAAATACTTTAGCTCATGTTATGGCTAAGAAGTTTGATATCCTTGATGTACTTCCTGTACTTATCATCGAGAAGATGGGACCACATTTCGCTATCGGTGATACTTGCTTTAGTTGGGAAGAGGACTTTGCAACCTTCAATCCTATCGACAACAAAGAGATTACAGCACGTGAGAATGAGATGTCATGCAAACGTAAAGATAATCCTCAAGAAGCTTATACCGGGGTACATACAGATATCACACTTCCTTATGAAGAACTCGGATTCATCACAGCGATAACTCCTAAAGGTGAAGAACTTGATATAATCAGAGAGGGAAGATTTGCAGTTCCTGGAACTGAAGAGCTCAATAAACCTCTTGATGGAGAAGAACTGTAAATGCCTGAGAGAGCTCGTAAGATCATTTTGGTCTCACATTGCCTTTTAAATGTTAACTCCAAAGTGGAAGGGATTTGTCCCTTCCCGGGAGTTCATAAAGAGCTGATGCAAGTCTTGGCTGAGAAGGATTACGGAATCATTCAACTCCCCTGTCCTGAGATGACCTATTTCGGCATAAGCAGATGGGCTCATGTACGTGATCAGTTCGATTTCCCTGCTTTCCGTGAGCACTGTAGTAAGCTCTTCAAACCTGTTTTAGACCAGATTCAAGACTACCGTAATAACGGATATCATATTGAAGGTATCATCTTTGTGGAAGGTAGCCCAAGTTGTGGACTGACCAAAGTCACTAAATGTGAGAACTGGAAAGGTGTGAATAGTGTCGATAGCTACGCAAAACTGCTTAAAGAATCCACAAAGATACCCGGGAAAGGTATTTTCGTGCAGGAAGTGGAAAAACTCCTAAAACAAGCGGATTATGAGCTCAACTACTATGTGCTTGATGAAAGGCAACCGGGATTGCTGTTAGATAAACTTAAGAAAGATTTATAAACAAATATATAGAAAAGCCCCTCAATCGAGGGGCCTTTTTTATCTCTAAGTGCAATTATGTTGTGTAAGTTTTATTTCATTAGAATCATTTTCTTAGTCTTTGTGTAAGTTCCAGCTTGAACCTTATAGAAATAGATACCACTGGCATGACCTTCAGCATCCCAAACAATACTATGCTCACCGGCTTGCTGTCTGTTGTTGACAAGAGTCTCAACCTTCTGACCTTTAAGGTTATAAACTCCAATTTCAACATCAGCATTGTCTTTAAGTGAATAATTAATAGTTGTTTGTGGATTAAATGGATTAGGGTAGTTAGATATTGTATTTACAATTGAAGCAGTATTTACATGCTCATCATTTCCGATTGTTGCATCCATAGTGAAATCAATTGCATTAATTACAATCTGTCCTGCTTCCCAAGTACCTTCACCATGCTCGGCAGAACCCCAAACTTGGTCATCATAGAAGTAGAATAACAATCTATGAACTTCTGAGTCATCAGGATTTGAATACATGTACTTAATATCAGGACATGGAGTTGCATATTGAGGTCTCATGTCTGCCCATTGTGGAACATATTCATGTGTTTCACTAAAGCCAAGGAAGCTACCATCTTCCATATACCAGAAATCATCAGCAACATCTACACTACTTAAAGCAATTGGTGGTTGCCAAGTGTGTCCGTCATCACCACTAATAGCGATGTACAATTCGCTTTGCTCTGCATAAGGTTCCCAATATGACAAAGAACTCACATTGAAGTCTACAGCCGCCTTAGAATCATGCCATACCATAGCCATCACTCCATGAGTATTAGCATTTGTAAGTCTTAGCTGGTTAAGATGGAAGAACATCCCTTCCTCATGACTGTCTTTGTCCCAATGCATGAATGGCCATAATGTATTTGTTCTAATGTTGCCATAACCCTCTTCTTCAGGTGTTACACCATCATCTACTCCATCATAAGTTCCATCATCCCAATACTCATCTACATTTCCATCACCATCTTCATCCCAAGGGTTGTATAAAGCACTAGGATTGCTACTTTGTGGGAAAACATCCACTACTTCAAGTGTATTTGATGAAGTATTGAAGATAATATCTTTCACATTATGGAAATAGTAGAAATATGAGCCATCTTCTGCATTAATACAGTATGTAGCTGGCATATGGAGATTGTTGTCTCTATCAACACTTATGTTAAAGTGACCGGTATTAACTATACCCCAATGCAATGTATAGGGTTGGTTACCATTCTCTTCATCAACAAAGTAATACTCATCATTTACGTTTTGAGGATTTACAAGTGGAACATCTGTGTTAAATGTCACCTGAGTCCACTCAGTATCTGTATTACCATAATCGTTATGCATGAATACATAAAAGTTATCTTCATCGTCGGCTAAGTCACCAACTACTGAGCCCATGTAGAAGAGCTTACCTTCTAAAGCACCTGTACCAACAAAGAATCCCATGAAAGGTCTTCGCCATTCATTCTCATCAACATTCCAGGTATCTAGGGTTGGAATTGAGGTGTATGTCCAGTTTAACTCAAAACCGAAGTCTAAATCATCAGCCATATAATCAGCAAAGGCAATATAGGGATTTTCACATGGCTTTGGTGCGCCTGTATCAGGATCTACAACTGAGTGTGATACTCTGTTTCTTCCTAAAATATAAACTCTCTGATATTCACTACCTAACGGAGATTCACCAACTCTTATCTGAGCCCATGTAAACTTATTATCTGTCTCACCATTAAAAGTTATGGGATTATCAAAAACATCAAATTCTGCTGATGGAATACCGGGAATATTAGAGAAGTATGGATCATATCCATAATGTTGCTCATAATCTCCATCATTATCTGAATCTGAATGATAACTTATAAGCATTTTACCGTTCTTATCAACGACACTGTCCGGGAACCATTCAAGTCGGTTCTGAAGTGCAAAAGTAGCATCATGTTGTACAGTATAGTTTTGATCTAAATATCCATAATATGCTCTTGGCTGTGTTGAGACATTTGCCCTTCCCATATATGAATAGTAGTAACCATTGCCTGCATCAGCAGGTTGTTTATTGAAAGGACTACTCAGATATGTTCCTACCATATAGTCATAGTAAGTTGAACCATTTGCTATGATTGGATCAAATGCAAAATCCCAGTCATAATTTGAAGTTCTTGTAACTGGTCTTGATGTGTTTTTGATTGTTTTTCCGATGTCAGACATCTTGCCGACAGGTGAGTGTTGCATGAATTGTGCAAAAATAGAAAAGGTTAAAGCTAATAAAATTACGGGTATTATAACTTTTTTCATTATATCCTCCAATGCGTATAAAAAAGTGTGCCTAATTTTTTTAAAATTATTGATTTCTTTAGAGTGGAACTATCCAGATTCCACTAAACTGGTTTCAGTATTGACACCAAATTGTCATAAGCGTAAACTTTGTTTACACTGATTAAAAGCTACATTTAATTCGTATTATAATACAATGATTTAATCGTTATTTAATAAACCCATCTTTTCTTTATTGAGCTAAACTGGCATAAACAAAGGCCTTCTCTCTCGTTCATCTCAAGAATACTCCCTAACTATCAAAGCTCTCAATATGAATGATCTCATAACTTTGCTCTCAAGAAAAGCTTCACTTCCTAACACTATATTTATAATTATGCATAATTAGTACCAAAGTAACTAATAATTTATAATTCATCTATCAAGCATGTAGCTCTTTTCTAGTACTTTCGCTCAATTCTATATATTATTATCCCAATGATCAGGAGAAATACCTCACAACATTAATTGATAATTTCGTACTTAACTTGGATTATAGGTTCCCATTTGAATGCTTAAAAAAAATTGCAATCAAATTAAAACATACTATCAAAAACCTTCCAATCCATTCTTATCAATTCTTATCAAGTCTGGTTCATCTCTTTACTTAATCCCATCAAAACGCTAGAATTTCCCTAGTCCCTCCCTTTAGCCTCCCTAGACCCTCCCTATGAACTCCTAAAGTTATCCACATCGTGTGCATAACTTACTTAACGGTGCAAAGAAGTTCTTGATGCGACATCCTAAAGAGAAGAAGTTGATTTGATATTTTTATAATGATCATTATTACAATGATCGTGGCTGGATAACTGTGTTAACTATATTCCAAAAGAATTGAAATCTAAACAGTATAAAGACGCAAAACTATTGTATTTTGAGAATCTTGATAACTTAAAATTTGGATTTTTAGTAGTTATGTATAAGTCTAAACTGTATAACATACAAGTGATTTTGCTCTACTAATGGAAGATGTGGGTACAACTATTAAATCTGATTCAATTGATAATTACACTAATCAATTAACAATGGTATCTGCATGGATCTGTTATTTTCTTGATTTTAGTCAGACGTGTACCTTTCTCTGTGGTTCTTAAGCTCTTTCTGGGCTCTGTGTTTTTGAGATTATTTCCTCATTCTTTGGTAACAATATTGATAGTATACCCTCTATTTGTAGTAAAACTCCAATTGAGTACATATCCAATTGTTTATAGCCATAAGTCCCTATAATTATCAACCAACTCTTTTTTATTGACAACTGACTTAATCCTTAAATTATCAATATTCAATACAGATAGATAATGGAGAAGTTTATGAACTTTCAAGATATAATCCTGACATTACAGAATTTCTGGGCTAAACAGGGATGCAATATTATCCAGCCTTATGATATGGAGATGGGAGCCGGTACTTTTCACCAGGCGACTTTCTTTGGTTCATTAGGTTCAAAACCAACTGCTGTGGCTTATGCCCAACCTTGCCGTCGACCTAAAGACGGAAGATATGGTGAAAACCCAAACCGTTTTCAGCATTACTACCAGTTCCAGACAGTTATTAAACCATCACCTGAGAATATACAGGAACTTTACATTGAGAGCTTAAAAGCAATTGGTGTGGAAGTTGAGAAGCATGATATTCGTTTTGTAGAGGATGATTGGGAATCACCAACTCTCGGTGCTTGGGGACTCGGATGGGAAGTTTGGCTTGATGGCATGGAGATATCACAGTTTACTTATTTCCAACAGGTTGGTGGTGTTGATGTTTCACCGATTGCTGTAGAACTTACATATGGACTTGAGCGTCTTGCCATGTATATTCAGAATGTTGATGATTATCGAGAATTGAAATGGAATGACACTACTCTTTACAGTGATATTTTCTATCACAAAGAGGTTGAGTTCTCTAAGTTTAACTTTGAACTTGCTGATGTGAAATCTCTTTTCGCTACATTTGAGGATTATGAAAAGCAATGTCATTTCCTGATTGAAGAGGATGTAGTTTACCCGGCTTATGACTACTTGCTTAAATGCTCTCATACATTCAATCTTCTTGATGCGAGAGGTGTGATAAGTGTAACTGAGAGAGCTGCATATATTGGAAGAATCAGAACTATGGCTAAGCTTTGTGCAGAGCTGTATACAAAGAAGTATGAGACTTCAGAGGAGTAGTTAAAATGATTGAGAAATATAAACAGTATTGGCTGGCTGTATCAAAAGAATTCGAAAGTGTATTGGGTGAAAACCTGATTCAGGCAGGTATCTATAACAGACATTTGGATCAGGGACATTTTTTCCTGGTTGTAGAGAAAGATGATGTATCTACACTTGCAACATTACGTCCGATTCTTAAGAAAATTAAAGCGAAAAAGATGCCTTTTCCGCTGATTATGAGTCGTGAATATATACTCACATCACTTGATAGCTTTCCACTGGAGTTTCTCAATATCAAATACTACTATGAATCAACCTACTCGAAAGAAGATATCTTTGCAAACCTTGAGTTTAAGCCTTCTGATCTAAGACTTCAGATGGAGAGAGAGGTTAAAGGTAAAGTTCTGCTTACAAGACAATACTTACTTGAAAGTTTAGGTAATATGAAAGTAATCAGTGAACTTATTCAAGTTTCTTTGCTTGCTTTAATGCCTGTATTCAAGGGTGTACTGATTCTTAAAGACGAAGAGATTCCTCGCACTGAGTATGAACTTCTTGAGACGACTGATGAAGTCACGAAGGTTGTGCTCGATAGCTTTAGAAAAGCTATTACTCTAAGAACTGAGAAGCTTCCAAGAGATAAGGTGATCGAGTTTTTCCAGAACTACATAAATCAGATGGTACTTCTGATGAATCTGATTGAGAAATGGGAAGTGTAAGAATGCATAAAGCAACCTTTATCTTTGATTACTCATCTCCCCTCGTATGTACAGCAATACATAACGGCCACTATCTTAGAGATGAGATAGAAGCTAACATGACTCTTTCTGAAGCTGATAGACTTCGCGAAGAGGATCCATTAACAGGTTTCTTCACTGAGTTTAACTGTAACAGGATTATTGTAGATACAAGTCGCTTTGAAGTTGATATAAACAGACCTAAATCTAGATCTGTATATCAGAAGCCGGAAGATTGTTGGGGACTTGATTTGAGAGATGCACCTCTCACAGAAGATGAGATTGAAAGATCTATGGCTGAATATGACGATTTCTATAGAAGGGTTAAGATACATCTTGATGAAATAATGGCAATACATGGTCGTATTATCGTTCTAGACATCCATTCTTATAATCATCATCGCCTTGGTCCGGATGCAGAATACGATGACCCTAAATATAATCCTGAGATTATCCTTGGTACAAACAATATGCCTGAAGAGAATCTTCCTTTCGTGGAGAGATTAAGAGACAACTTAGCATCCATCGACTTTAGAAACAGAAACATTGATTGTAGGATTAACGTTAAGTTCCCGGGTGGGCATTTCCCAAGATGGATACATCATATATATGGTGATAAAGCTATTGCAATAGCTATTGAGTTTAAGAAAACATTTATAGATGAATGGAGTGGCAAAGCAGATTTTATAGCTATGCAAGAGCTGAGAAATCTATTAATTAAAGGCTTAAACCTGACTCTAGCTGATTAATCTTTAGCACAATATATTGTAATCGAGTAGCGTTTATGTAGGTAGACATACTTAAGAATGTGTGTTTTTATCAAATGTATCGTCATAGATGTTAACAAGTTTAATAAAAAATAGATTGCCAAAAATAGACGACTATCTATATTTATAGATGTTTATATGTTAACTAATAACTACTTCTGGAGGTAAATATGAGAAGAAGTTTTTTTATATTGCTCTTAGCACTATCATTAATGTTCACTATTTCATGTTCAAATGATGATAATGACAATGATAACGGCACAAACACAACTTTTGAGTCTTTGACTGTTGCTGATGACTTTAATTTCTCCACCTTACATGATGTCGAATTTGACATTACAGTACTAAATGGTAATGATGAGGGAATTGCAAACATAGTTTTTGATTTCTATACTTCTGATCCTGATGAAGGGGGCAAATTACTTTACACCGGTGCTACCGGTGATGATGGAAGATTCCATACTCTGGTTACTTTGCCAACAGCGATGACATCTGTTTTTGCTGTAGGTTACATGGAATCGATGGAGTTATCAATTGAGTCTGGTATTGTTAGTTATACATTTGGTGAAAAAGCAACAATAAGTAAAGTTGCTGTTAAGCCACCAAAATCTGATTTGCAATACGTACTTCCCTACAATAATAATGGTACACCAATCGGCATGGAGTTTGATGTTTTAGAAGCTAACTTCTTAGAAAAAGTTAATGCAACACTTCCGGAAAGAAGGCCACTTCAAGACTACCATCCAGATTATCTTGATCCTGATAATGAACTGAATGTAGTGCTTATTGATCAAGCAGCAGACCTTTGGGTTACATTTGTTCATGAAGGAGCCGGACATAAGAACTGCTTGGGTTACTACACTTACCAAGTAGGTAATCCTCCAACATCAACTGCCGACATTGATACTATTAATATCGTTTTCCCTAATGTCTCTATGCAAGGAAGTGGTGGAGAATTAGTCCCTGGTGATAAAGTCTATTTAGGTCAGTTCGATGCTGATACCGTTGTTGCATGGGTACTAATGAGTAATGGCTGGAGAAATGAACAAGCAAATATTGTGGAAGATACTTGGTACTCAAATATTGACTTGAACCATAATGGAGAGCAGCAAAGTATTCTTGTATATGATGGAGAATATCAAAAACTACTGTTCGCTTTTGAAGATTTAGAAGTTCCTTACGGAGATAATGATTACAATGATGCAATCTTCTATTGTACAGCTAATCCGATAGAATCTGTGGATATAATTGACATCCCTCCTATTGATGAACCTGATGATAGAGATGGTGACGATGTGTCAGATGTGTTTGATGACTTCCCGGATGACCCTGATAGAACCTTTGAAACTAATGATCATAATTACTCTACTTTAGCATTTGAAGACTTATGGCCAAGAATGGGAGACTATGACTTTAACGATATGGTTATTGATTATAACTTCTTCTATCATACACTTCCAGGCAACCAAATCTCACATATAATTGCTGAGTTCAAACTAATGGCTGTAGGAGCAAGATATCAGAATGGTTTTGCTGTTCAGTTCCCATTCAGCTCCAACATTATTGAATCTATCACTATTATCGATGGGGCAGATACTCTAACTTATTCGGAAGTAGTTTCTGATGTAAACTTTAATCCGGTACTTGAAGATGGAAATAAAGCTACAATTATATTTGTACAAAACACCAATGATTTGATGCCATATAATGGAGCTGACTTTATTAATACTGAGTATGGTGCATCTTATGTGACTCCAGCAGAGTTTGCAGTTGATATTAAGTTTAACACTCTTGTAACCAATTCCGGTAGTTGGCAGTGGCAAGAACCATTCAATCCATTTATCTTTGTGAATACTGATAGATCACATGAGATACATCTACCTGATATGCCACCAACAAATCAAGCAGATTACACATTGTTTGCTACTGAAGAAGATAACTCGGTTGTTAGTTCAAGTAGATACTATAGAACAGTTAATAACCTTCCATGGGCAATTAATGTTGCATCAAGCTGGGATCATCCATACGAGAGAAAGCAGGTTACTGAAGCTTACCTTAAATTCAGACCTTGGGCAGAAAGCTCAGGAGCTGTATTCCCTGATTGGTATGATGATGAACCGGGATATAGAGACAATACTAAGATCTATATGATTCCATAAGACTTAAATAAGTATAGGGGTAGATTTCGAATCTACCCCTTTTTTAATAACTAAAAAAGCCTATCGATACAATCGATAGGCTTAATGTATTGTATGCTATTTATCTATAATATCCCGCATCTCTTCATAATGAAATCTATATTCTGCAGATATCTGTCATAACAGAAAATCTCGTCAATCTCATCTTTATCAAGCACATTACAGATATTTTCATCTGCTAAGATAAGATCTTTGAACTGTTGTTTTGTCTGCCAGCAAACCAGAGCATTCTTCTGAACCATGGCATATGCCTGCTCACGAGAAATACCTTTGTTAGCAAGGTGAAGCAGGATAACCTGTGAGAAAACCAAACCATTTGTTAATTCAAGATTACGTTTGATGTGCTCAGGATAAACAGTAAGATTATCAATCAATCTAGTCATTTTCTTCAACATATAATGCATAAGTATGCTTGAATCAGGAAGAATAACTCTTTCAACAGAACTGTGACTTATATCTCTTTCGTGCCAAAGTGCATTATTCTCAAAAGCTGCAAGAGCATTTGTTCTCAGGAGTCTAGCTAGCCCACTCATCTGCTCACTTACAATTGGGTTCTTTTTATGAGGCATTGCAGATGAACCTTTTTGTCCTTTAGAAAAGTTCTCTTCAGCTTCAAGTACTTCAGTTCTTTGAAGATGTCTGATTTCAACAGCAACTTTCTCGATAGTAGCACCGGCAAGAGCGATTGCATTCATATACTCTGCATGCCTATCACGCTGAATAACCTGAGTAGCGATATTTACTGATTTAAGACCTAAGAAACCACAAGCAAGCTCCTCTATTTCAGGAGAAAGATGAGCATAGTTACCAACTGCACCTGAAATCTGACCGACACTTACTATCTCAAGAGCAGCTTCCATACGCTTGATGTTTCTATTCATCTCATCGTACCAGAGTGCAAATTTAAGACCAAATGATGTTGGCTCTGCGTGAATTCCATGTGAACGTCCGATACATAGAGTATCTTTGTAGTCAGCAGCTTTCTTTTTGAGTACTTCAGCAAATGCTTTCATTTCTACCAAGATTAGCTCAGCAGCTTGCTTCATCTGTAATGCAGAAGCAGTATCAAGCACGTCTGAAGATGTCATACCATAATGAATCCATCTTGATGAAGGACCTACATACTCAGCAACATTAGTAAGGAAAGCAATAATATCATGCTTTGTAACTAACTCAATCTCATCAACACGCTGTGCATCAAAGTCTGCCTTCTCTACGATATTCTTTAAATCCTCATCAGGAACGATTCCCATCTTATTCATTGCTTTACAAGCAGCGATTTCAACATCCAACCAACACTGGTAACGATTCTGCTGACTCCAGATATCGCCCATTTCTTTGAGAGTATAACGACTAATCATTGTTCTACCTTTATCTTTTTTTATAATTATCAATATTGATTATTAAAAACTCTATCCCATCGACAACAATTGCAATCCTTTCCGGATTATTGTTTAGGTCATATTCAAAAGTAACCTTATCTTTATCTGACTTTCCCACGGAAACAAGCTGCATCTTCTTATTGAAGTTGAAATCAAGCTCCATTCGATTAATAGTTCTGTTCATAATAATCTCATCTGCAATTGGAAGTAAGTACTTTGATAAGGAAAGATCATGTCCTAGATTTCCAATCTCAATATTGGATGGGATAAAGCCTTCTCCACCTGCAAATCCACTTGCATCAATTGTTAAGGAGTCTGCATAGCTTATTGAAACTAAAGGTTTGGGGTTGAGTCCCATAAGTCCGGCATTCAATACTTTGAAGTTAAACTCATTGCCATCTTTACGCATCGTGAAGTTCTTTCTAAAACTTAAAGCTTTATAGTTAATTTCAACTATTCCCTGCATAGAGAAACTGTCCCATAAGGTTAGGTTTTTCTCTAATGCCCTTCTGCTAGTAGAATTGCTTGTAGAGAATACTGAACAACCACTTATTAATACTATCAGAATTACCATTATCAGTAACATAGCTTTTCTTTTCATAACAACTCCTTAGCTCTAGAAATAAATCTATCAGTTAATTGTAAACTGATTTTTAGAGTTTATACTTTTGTAGTCTTCTGGTCATAGCACTTGGAGTAATTCCTAACAAGGCTGCAGCTTTACTCTTTTTATACCCAGCTAGTTCTAAGGCTTTATTGATTGCTAATAACTCAATTTTCTCAAGATTTAGTGTATTTGTACTAAGCAAACTTGACTTATCAGATTCAGCAGTTTCGAAAGGAACTTGGTCATTTAATCCTGAGCTATTGAGAGCATCTAAAAGATTCAAACCATTTCTAAGAAAAAGCGTAGTTCTTTCAATAATATTTCTCAGTTCACGTACATTACCCGGATATGAATATGATTTAATCATATCCATGGCTTCAGGAGTTATTTGTGGAGTTAGTACCCCCATTTTCTGACAGTATTTGTTAAGATAGTATTCTGCAATAACTCCAATATCTGCAGGACGTTCACGAAGTGGTGGTATCTCAATAATGAATGTATTGATTCTATTGAAGAAGTCTAGTCGGAAGTCACCTGTTTTAATCAAGTCCTCCAAATTTCGATGTGTTGCACATATAAGCCTGAAGTTTGTTGTCTGTGGTTTGTTGGAACCCAAAGGTGTGAAGTTTTTACCTTCAATAACTTTCAACAGTTTTGCCTGTAACGACATTGGCATATCACCAACTTCATCCAGAAAAAGCGTTCCGGTGTCTGCTTCTTTTAAAAAACCGGGATTATCTTTAACTGCTCCTGTAAAGGCACCTTTTTTGTACCCAAAGAATTCGCTCTCAGCCATTCCATCAGGTATTGCTGAACAGTTAACTTCGCATAAAGAACCTGCTTTTCGCTTACTATTCTTATGAATCATATCGGCAATAATTTGTTTTCCTGTGCCACTTTCACCAAGGATTAACACACTAATATCAGGATGTTGTGATGCCATTTCGACTTTGCTAAGAACACTTTTTATTTTCTGGCTAACCCCAATAAATCCTGATTCAGTTGTATCTCTTAACTTCCTGTTTATTAAAGAGATTCTTCTGTCTCGTTCATTCAGTTTTCTTTTATCATTTGCCATCTCTGTTTCGAGTGCTCTTACTTTATTCTCAAGCTTCGATTTTTGTTGTTTTGTGTTGATCTCATTCATTTTTTCAAGTATATCCAGAGCTTCTTCAAAACGGGATTGAGCTTTAAGAAATTTCAAATATATCTGATATGTTTCCTTAACATAGAATGAAGCGGTATCATCTTTAAATCTTTCAATGTTTTCCTTTAAAATATCTTCTGCTACATCCATTTTCTCTAAGCTCATAAAAAAGTCGGCAACTTCATTAGATATCTGAAAAATTTGGTCATTGTTACCATGTTTATTGATATATTCTAAAGCATCAAGATAGCTTTCTTCAGCTCCTGGTGTATCACCCTTCATTTGGCATAAATTCGCTTTTCTCTGATAATACAAAGTTATTGATTGTGGATCCTTAAAATGATTACTAATTGTTTTTAGTTTTTTGACTAATCTCTCCATCTCCTCAATGTTTCGCTCATACAGATTGAGAATTATCAAAGCAGAAAGGGAGTTAGTTAAGCAGATTAGACCAAAGCTATCAATTGATTTCCACATCTCTATATCAGCATTCATACTAAAGTATTTCTTTGCATCAGTAGGTCTTTGGAGTTTATTATACATTATAGCGATATTCATATTAATAATAATTTCACCTGAGATATCCGATTCAGAGGTAAACTCTTTTGCTCTCATATAGCAATCAAGAGCCTTATCAACTTTTGATTGTGAGGAATAAAGATTACCCAAGTGTAAAAGAAGCTTTCCTTCAACTACAATGTCTACTTTATTATTAATTGATAATCCCATCAGTAAAAATTTCTCTGAATCTTCCGGTCTATTTGCTCTCTGAAGAGCAAGCCCTAAATTAGAATAGAGGAACTTCATCTCTTCAGTCAATTCTATGTTTTCAACCAATTCTGCAGCTCTTAATCCTGAATCAACAGATGCCTGATTGTTCCCTAAAGCTAAGTGCTTTATACAGAGTAAATACTCCATTAAAGCAACTGTACTTGTCGCTCCATTTTGGTTGATAAATTTGATGTAATTATCAAGTTCCTTTTTGTTTCTATCTTTTGGATTTCTATATATTAGCTGTATTTTACCACAATAACATCTTGAAATAGCATCTTTTATTTCAGCATTAGGATTCTTCTCATATTTCAAAAATTCATTGTAATAACCGATTGCTATATCTAAGTAGTTAGAAGTAGCCTTGAAATCTACCTTTCCCATTATCAATGCTTCTTCCGCAATTGCTTTTATTCTATCCAACTTGGATAGCTCTTTTAATTTTGTGTCAAATCTAGTAAAATTAAACATGAATTACTCCTCAATAAGCTATGACTAAGAAATAAAATCGGATTTAGAGTTCAAGTTAATTTTTTTCGAAATCGCAATTAATTTTGATATCATTATACCATCATCGAAAATTACTTTTGTTTAGCTTTAGTTAACCTCAATATGCGAATTTTTTATTCATATAATTATCAATAACTTACAAAATTGGCTGGATATTCATTTATTTTGGAACACTAATTTGTATATATATAAATGTAATTAAAACAAATATACATTAGGAGAAAACAGAATGAAGAAATTGTTATCTGTAGTTACAATTTTAGTATCCTTAGGGTTGCTTATTGCAAACCCTGTTAAAGGTCAATTCAACAAAGGTAAAGTCGCTCAGGGTGGAAGCGTTTTTAATCAATCACAGCTTCAACTTGTAAGCAGTACTACTGAAACCGGAAAAGAAATCAACAATGATAGCTTACCTCAAGCAAAAGATTGGATATCTTTAAAAGAAGAATCTTTTGAAGGTGCATGGCCAAATGATTGGAATTGCTATTCTAACACAGACGTTGATGCATATTGGTCTGATTGCAATGACATGGCTTACGAAGGTAGCTGGAGTGGCCATTGTGCTGATGGTGGTGCTGATAATGTTGAGAACGGTTATCAAAACAATATGAACACTTGGATGGTTTATGGACCTTTCAGTCTTGCTGATTGTAGTGATGCTGAGCTAAATTATAATGTTTGGTACGATACAGAATCTAATTATGATTACTTTAAAGTGTATGCATCAACAGATGGTCAGGCATACTGGGGACTTCATTATGATGGTCAAAGTAATGGCTGGGAATCACACTCATTCGACCTAACAGACGTATATGAAATTGGCGATGTAACAGGTTTAAACAATGTGTGGATTGCTTTTGCTTTCACAAGTGATGTTTCTAATACAGCTCAAGGTGCTTATATTGATAATGTAAACCTTACAAGAAACTATATCAATCCGGATGTTTATGGTTCACCAAGTATCTATAACTCATACGTAAGTAACGGAATTGATGCTAACGAAGATGGATATTATGAATCACTTAACTTAATGGTTGATGTTGATGCCCAGAATCCAAGCTTAAGAGATGTAGTTAGAGCACAGGATTGCTACATTAACGTTTATAACAATGCTACTGATGAAATGATTTGCTCAGGTGGACCTTTCCACTTCACAGGCTCATCAACTTCAGATAATGCTATTGTTGGTCCTATCTCAATGCAAGAATGGGATGATAATGATAATTTTGTATTAAGAGTAGAAGTTTATAATGATCTTGGATCTGATTCAGACACAGAATCTATAGCTCTTCAAGGTTTATATACACCTAATGCGGATGATGTAAACCCTGCTTATGTTGTTAATTTAAGTAACTATCCAAACCCATTTAATCCTACAACTACTATCTCTTTCTCACTCAAGCAGAGAGAGAATGCAACACTTGAAATCTTCAATATGAGAGGGCAATCAATAAATAAACTTGTATCCGAAGAACTTAACGAAGGCAGTCATAACGTTGTATGGAATGGTAATGATCAAAAAGGTAATCCTGTAGCATCAGGTGTTTATTTCTATAGACTTACAACACCTACAGTTTCTCAGGCTCAAAGAATGCTCCTAATGAAGTAGTTACCCCAAACTACTCACCAATAAGCTCATCGCCCGATTTCAAATCGGGCTTTGTTTTTTGGGGTGGGGCTCTTTACTTTTTCATCTTTCAGAATGTCTTAGATTGTTTCTTCTGATCTGCGAGCTCTCATCAAGCTTGATTCTTACTTTTCATTATAGAATCACAGGCTTGTAAAGTTTTGTTTAGACTTTTTCATCTCTTAAATATATAACCTCCCAATACAATTCTGTTAACTGGTTCTCTTTATCTAATCTCATCAAAAACCTTGAATCTCGCTTGTCCCACCCTTTAGCCTCCCTAGACCCTCCCTATGAACCCCTAAAGTTATCCACATCATGTGCATAACTTATTTGAGGGTGCAAAGATGTTCTTGATGCAATTAGATAAAGAGAAGGTATAGAGTTGGCTAAATGCTAAGTGCTGGATGCAGGAAAAGGTAATATGTACATTAACTTTACATGAAGGCTGTTATTAATGGTATTTAGTTCTTGACATGTTCAAATCTAGTCCCTAACCTTTTTTTAGAATATAAAGACCCAATATTTCGAATCTGATTGAAGCTTCCAAATATTGAGTCCTAACAAAGGTAGGAGCAATGAAAAGGTTAATTCTATTATTCTCAGTGTTCTTCATGCTGTGTGCATTGGAGTCTCTTCTTCATGAAGTATCACTTGATGGTTCGCATCCTTATACAACTATCCAATCAGCTATTGATGTTTCAAATGATGGTGATACTATACTTGTTCATCCCGGAACATATTTTGAAAATATTAATTATTCAGGTAAAAGCATAACCATTTGCAGTGAATATTTAACAAATCCTGATTGGAGTGTTGTTGAATCGACTATTATAGATGGAAATGAGCAAGGTAGTTGTGTTTCTATTTTTCAATATGAAGATAACGCATATCTTGATGGAATTACTCTTACAAATGGAAACTCAGGCTTTGGTGGTGGTATTATCCAAAGAGGGTATAGCACTTTTACAGTTTCAAACTGTATAATTGAAGGCAACTTCGCAGCCAAAGGTGGAGGAATTTGGTGTAGTAGCCATAGTTTCTTGAATCTATCGGGGAATGTAATAAGAAATAATGTTGGTTATATGCGGGGTGGTGGAATTGACACTTTTACGGGACATCTTTGGTTTGATCCGGTAAGTTTAAATAGTGTCCACAATAATTTAGGTGTTATTCAAGATATATGCTTAAAATTCTCTTCAAGTAATGATATAGTACTAGATACACTTAGTGTAGTAACTCCTCAACCTGATGGATACTTCGTTTCATTTCTTAGACCAGGAAATGTGACTAGTACAACTGTTACAGCCCAAAATGGGTTCATAGATCAAATTGACTCTGATTTATATGTTTCTCCGTTCGGTGATGATAATAACGATGGTTTAACTGAAGATACAGCTTTAAGATCCATTGCATTAGCAAATCGAAAGATACTATCAAATAGTTCTAACCCCAATACTGTACACATATTACCCGGAATATACAGTGAGGTTTCTAGTAATCAAAGATTTCCAATCTCTCTCCAGTCCTATACCAATATGCTGGGAGCTGGACCAGATCAAACGATTCTGGGTGGGGATTGGGGTGAAAATTCCGTTAACTTAACTGGGGTTGAAGGTATTGATATTGGTAATTTTACTATAAAACGTAACAACTCATCAAGTGGGAATACTTTTCGAACATATTGTTGTACAGATATTTACATTCATGATGTTTCATTTAGTGAGAATGATTGTGACTATCCAGGTTTGGTGATCGACTGGACAAACAATACTTTAATTGAGAGTGTAGATTTCTCTGATATAGCTAGAAATGAGGAAGATTTTTCAGTAGTATTACTCTCTTTTAGTGATAATATCCAGTTTAACAACTTGATTGCGAATAATATCATAAACAACTTCCCACCACCTGGTGGAGGAAATGTATGCGAGGACATGATTTCACTGATACATAGTGATGTTAATTTGAACAATCTTATAATTACAAACAATAGTGTTTGTTATGATCATGAATTACTCACCTATAAGAATTATAATACTGAATCCATAAACGGGAATCTAGAGATCAGGAATGCCCTAATTTACAACAATGTTTCAGAGTCTTCAAATTTAATGTTGATAGATAATCGTTACAATCAAGGTTATTTATCAAACATGACAATAGCTAATAATTCAAGCCCTGGTACTTGTTTGGATGTGAATGGGTCACTAAGCATTCGCAATAGTATTTTCTTTAATACAGAGTTACAACAAGAAATTGGCACTACTTATAGTATATTTTATCCAGAAACTGCTACTGTTATCGATATTGATTTCTGTAATGTTAATAATGGTTTAACTGATGAAACTGTCTATATTAATGATAATGATATTATTAACTGGGGAATACATAACATAAATGAAAACCCATTGTTTCGAGGAGATATTAATGGTGATATACCAATAGATGACCCAAGATGGGTACAGTTATCGGCAAACTCTCCATGTATAGATGCTGGAACTCCAGATACATTAGGAATGAATTTACCCACGTTGGATATAACTGGTAACGATAGAGTGTGGGATGGAATTATTGATATCGGAGCTCATGAATACAATCCCACAGTTGAAAGTTGTGATGAGACAGTTCCAACTCCACCGAATAAAATAGCTGTTTCACACTATCCCAACCCTATAACACCTAATGGTAGTAGGGGAAGGGTTGCATTGATTGAGTTTACACTCCCCAAAGAAACGAAAGATAATCCAAGCCTGGAGATCTTCAATATCAACGGTCAAAAAGTAAGAGATTTAAAGATTAACCGAAGCTTCTCGCAACTTATTCGCAGTGCAGGTTTATCCTCAGATGAAAAGCAAACAGGAGAATATTATTCTCAGGTTTGGGATTGCAAAGACAACTATCGTAAATCAGTAGCATCAGGAATATATTTCTATAAGGTTAGTTGTGATGATATCAAAGCTGTAGGAAAGATGATGGTAGTCAAATAAGTAAGACAGTAGTTTAGTAGGAATTCATCATTACCATCTCAACTCGTCAACTCATTTCGAACCAATCCAGAGGCAAAGAATAACTATTGACATGCGAAAACAGTTCTTATTATTACCATAGGTGGATTTTGTAAGGAGAAAAATGATATATTTAGATAATGCTGCAACATCATTTCCGAAAGCACCGGGAGTTAATAAGGCTGTGCTAGAAACACTTAATTCTGCATATGGTAATGCTAATAGGTCTTCTCACCAAGCTGCCATAAACACGACTATGTTATTGCTTGAAACCAGAGAGTTTCTTGCAGATTTGTTAGGTATTAAATATGAGGATAGAATAGCTTTTACGTTGAACTGTACAATGGCTTTGAATATGGCTATCCAAGGTACTGTTGAGCGTGGAATGCGTGTTCTAACATCTCCGATTGAGCATAATTCGGTGATGAGAATTCTCAGAGATTACGAGCAAAGAGGAAACATTGAACTTGATATCTTTGATCTTGATAACAATTTCCAACCTGATTGGAATAGCTTTGACAAGGCTATTGAATCAAAACCTGACCTTCTTGTCGTGACTGCCGGGTCAAATGTAATTGGTAACATAATGCCACTTGATATTATTATATCTAAAGCAAAATCTATTAGATGTAGAGTTATTGTCGATGGAGCACAAGCTGTAGGGCATATCCCCATCAGTGTAGATGAGCTTGGTGCAGATGTTTTCTGCTTCCCGGGGCATAAAGGGTTATTAGGACCTACCGGCACCGGAGCTATCTATGTCTCTCCTAATACGGAGTTAAGACCAATACTATTTGGTGGAACCGGTAGTGTGTCAGATGACGAATTGCAGCCTGATTTCTATCCAGACTTATTAGAGAGTGGTACTCATAATATCCATGGAATAGCCGGTTTGAAGAGAGCAACTGAATTTCTTCTTAGTGAAGGAATAGATTCAATTAGAGAGAAGAAATTAAAGTTAATGAAACTGCTCTACAATGGCATTGAAGCAATTGATGGGATAAGGATTTATTCAACTAAGCCGGAAGAAAACCTTGGGATTATCTCAATAGTTCCTGATAAAGGTACAATAGCTGATTTGACATCTTATCTTGATAGAAATGATATAGCAGTTAGAATGGGATTGCATTGTGCCCCATCAGCACATAAAACTATGAAAACATTCAGTGGTGGAGGAACGGTACGCTTAAGTCCGGGACCTTTCACAACAGAGACTGAAATAACAAAGACACTTGAAATTATTGAAAGATATATAAGGAGTTGATTTGGAAAAAGTATTTCTTACTAAACAAACAACTGCTGCCGGTTGAGGAGCTAAGTTGGGACCGGGGGTCCTTAGCAAAGC
This sequence comes from Cloacimonadales bacterium (SeqCode), assembly GCA_963677495.2. Classification (GTDB taxonomy): domain Bacteria; phylum Cloacimonadota; class Cloacimonadia; order Cloacimonadales; family JAFGVF01; genus Zophobacter. Next base: position 619,411 of record CAXXOU010000001.1, on the reverse strand, counting down.
TTTATGTGGTTTGAAACAACCTGAATATGAAAACCTACTTGTAGATTATAAGCACTCTGATGATGCAGGTGTATATAAGATTAATGATGAAACTGCTTTAGTTCAAACCGTGGATTTCTTTCCACCTATTGTGGATGATCCCTACACATTTGGACAGATAGCTGCAGCGAATGCCCTGTCTGATATCTATGCGATGGGGGGAAAGCCAATAACTGCGATGAGCATTGTAGCTTTTCCTGATAAGAAAATGGATATTGAAGTCTTAAGACAGATTAATGCAGGTGGATTATCAAAACTGGTAGAAGCCGGGGTTGCATTAGTTGGCGGTCATAGTATCACTGATGAAGAAGTCAAGTATGGTTTAGCTGTTACGGGTACTGTACATCCTGATAAGATAAAGCTAAATAACTCACTATCTGAAGGTGATGTGCTTATCCTAACAAAACCGATTGGGAATGGTATACTCAATACAGCAATGAAAGGTGATATGATTAGCTCAGAAACTATCTCTATTGCTGAGAAGTATATGTGTCAGTTAAACAAAGTAGCATCTGAAGTAGCAGCAGACTTTACGATCCATGCCTGCACAGATGTAACAGGCTTTGGATTAGGTGGACATATCTGCGAAATGCTTGATGAAAGCGATTTGGGCGTTGAGATTATGTTTAATTCACTTCATCTACTGCCCGAAGTCTTAGATATGGCAGAGATGGGGATGGTTCCCGGTGGAACTTATCGCAACAAAGAGTATCGAAAAGAGATGGTTATTGATTTCGAGGATACTAAAGCTGAGTATTTGGACATCGTGTTTGATCCACAGACATCAGGTGGTTTGATATTTGCGATTCCTGCAGATGAAGAAGATAAATTGCTGGAAGCATTAAAAAATAGTAATATTGATGCTTTCAAAGTTGGCTATTGCACTAATAGTTTTAAAGGAATGAAAATAGTTTAATGAACATTGTTGTGACATTTCAATCGACTCACCATGCGATGAAAGCAAAGAAGATTGTACAAGCAAGCGAGTTATCAGGTGAGATAATTCCAACTCCGAGGGAAATAAGTAAAGAGTGTGGGTTCACGATTCTTGTACATAATGCTGGTATTGGTGAAGTGAGAGATTTCTTCAATGAGAATGAGTTGAAGTTTAGTCACATCTACAAAGTGATAGAAGATGGAGAAAAGAAGAGATATGAAGAAGACAATTGATACATCCGGGCTTGCTTGTCCGAAACCCGTACTTATGACAAAAGAAGCTTTAGGTGAGAACATTGAGACTTTGATTGTGATTGTTGATAATCCAGCTGCAAGAGATAACGTAAGTAGATTTGCAGAAAAACAGGGTTGTGCCATAAATAGTGTTACTGAGAAGGGTGATAAGTTTGAAATAGAGATTGCAGTGTCAGCAGATGTGGAAGTGAAGCCAATTAATGCATCTGATTACAAATGCGATTTGCCTGCCAGTAAAGGTAAAGCTGTCTTCATTAACAGTAACTGCATCGGACGAGGAGATGATGAGCTAGGTGGTAACCTAATGAAAGCATTTATCTATTCATTGAATGAAGTAGATAACATGCCTAAGTCCATCTTATTTATGAACTCAGCAGTTAAGCTTTGTGTTGAAGGGGCAGAAACATTAGATAATCTTAAGATGCTAGAAAGCAAGGGTGTTGAACTTCTTGTTTGTGGTACATGCCTGAATTTCTTCGGAATTGCGGAGAAGCTTAAAGTAGGTAAAGTATCTAACATGTATGATATCGCATCAGAATTAACATCAGAGGCTACTTTAACTATCTAATGAAGTTAAGATTGAACGAAGCAAGTGTCCTTATAGCTGCCTTTGTGTTCATTACACCTGTGTTGTTTGGAAATTCAAGTGTATTGTTTATGACAATGTTAGCGTTAGCATTGCTTTTCTTGCTTGTTCATAGGAATCCAATTAATCCTTTGTTGTTAAAGTTGCTTGCATTTTTGCTGATACCGACATTATCAGTTTTTGTAACGGCTTTAGTTAATACTGCAGATAAAGAGCAAACTCAAGTGCTTTATAGGCTTGGAAATATTGTAATATATACTGCAGCTTGGGAAAATGCAATTAGATTGACAGTTAGAAGTTTCTGCATGTCTATGATATCACTGACTTATGTTACATCAATACAGTACAACAAGCTGGTTGTTTCATTGATGCAGAATTTTAAGCTTCATACACATATAGGATATTCGTTGCTAGCGGCTTTTAATGCATTCTATCATCTTAAGGATGAGTATAAGAGAATTAGGCTAATTAATAAACAAAGGTTTGGGAAGAAAACTAAGTCAATAAAGCTTATCTTTCCATTGTTAGTGAGTGCTGGAAGGTATTCATCACAAGCTGGTTTGAGTCTTTCTTCAAGAGGATTGAATCAGGATAAGACCTTTTTGTTAGAGGTGAAATGGAAGCTTGTTGACACATTGTATATTATGTCAGCTTTGGTTGTTACAGTAGTAGTACCGTTGTTATTAGGAGGAAGATAATGAAAGTATTAGCTTTAAACGGAAGCCCACGTAAAAGAGGGAATACAGCATCATTAATGCAGAAGATATTGGATGGAGCCAAAAGTAACGGTCATGAAGTTGAGATGGTACATGTCTATGACTTGGAGCTAAAAGGCTGTATCGCTTGTAAAGCATGTAAGGATGAGAAGGTTAACTTCTGCGTTATAAAAGATGGACTTCAGGATATTTATCCTAAGATTGTAGAAGCAGATGTAATAATTTTAGGCTCTCCAATCTATATTGGACATGTGACCGGGCCCATGAAAACGTTAATTGATAGGTTTTACACTTTTGGTAGAAAGGATTACACAGTACGATTTCTTCCGGGAAAGAAGTTTATAACTGTAGTAACATCCGGTGCTCCCAATGAGACATACAGATCAGTTGAAGAGTTCTTACAATCATGGTTAAGCCGTTTCTTCAAGATGGAAAAAAGCAGTTCAATGCTTGTAGGCTCAATGATAAATCCTGATGATGCTCAGAATAACGAAGAGCTGATGGAAGAAGCCCTTCGGATAGGTAAAACACTATAGAAGTGTAAATGATTGTAGTAGTTAAAGTTATTATTTTTTACTTGACACCTGTTCTAAGTAACGGAATTTGTACAATCTCTATAAAACATGATTATTTTTAAGGAGTTATAAATGAAAAGAACATACCAACCACACAACAGAAAAAGAAAAAACAAACACGGATTCCGTGAAAGAATGAGTACAGCTGCCGGACGCAAAGTCTTAAGTAGAAGACGTGCTAAAGGTAGAAAAACTCTTACTGTATAGCTTTTAATTAATGCTTTTTTTAAAGAAGAGGAGCGAATATCTTCTGTTTCACGATTGTAGAAAGACTATTCGTTCCCAATTCTTTATTGTAGCAATTTTAGAAAATCGGGAGCAATCTGAATTTTCACTGGGAATAACTGTAAGCAAAAAGGTAGGAAACGCAGTTACAAGAAACCTTATTAAAAGAAGAGTTAAGGCTTGGCTGCGGGAGACGAAAAGATCTTTTCCCGGTAATACAGCAGTAAACATAATTGCTCTCAACAGAGTTAGTAAAGCTAGTTGGAAGAATCTCTATGAAGATTTGGAAAAGCTGTTTAAGCGTTTAGAACCCAGGTGAATGAATGAGAATTTTCAATAACCTGTTCATCTTTCTTATAACCATTTATAAACGTTTCATCTCCCCAATACTTCCCCCTTCATGCAGATTTACACCAACATGTAGCACCTATTCAATGCAAGCTTTCAAGAAGTATAACTTCTTTAAGGCACTTTATTTATCAATCAGACGCATTCTTAAGTGTCATCCATTTCATCCGGGCGGATTTGACCCGTTACCCTAAATATTTTTCAGGAGTATAATTTTGGATAGAAGAACCCTATTAGCTGTCATTATTATGGTAGCGATCTATTTTGTGAGCACACAGTTTATTTGGAAAAACAAAACTGAGCAGCCAAAGGCTGTAGATACTCAAACAGTTGCAGCAGAAGTTGAAGCTGCACCAAAAGCAACAGAGAAACCTGTTGTTGTTAATACTGAGAACCTAACATTAGATGTTAATAATGATATAGCAGTTACTAGCGACATTTATATCGCTAATGATAAAATGAAAATCTACTTCTCCAATAAAGGAGCCACAGTACACAAAGTTTACCTTACCGACTTCCATATGAGTGATGATAGTCCTGTTCAGCTTATTCCTGAGAATTCTGAACTGGGTGGACTTACACTGATTGATGAAAAGGACGTAACTCCTCTTTCGGAAATGGTATTCAAGCATTCTGTTGCTGAGCGTGGCAACTCTGTTACATTCTATTTGGAGAGTGAGAATACACGTGTTTTTGAGAAAACATTCACAATCATGGATAACTATGCACTTGGTATGACCGTTGACATGAATGGTATGGCTGCTGTTCAGGGTTATGACATCGATTTCGGTTGTGGTATCAATGACACAGAAAACTATGTTAAAAACAAACGTATGGACTACAAATTCATAGCTCAGATTAACAATGCTGTTGAGTCCCTTACTCTCAGCAAGATCAAAGCTATTAAAGAGTTTTCCGGTAAAACTGATTGGGCTGTAACAAGATCTAAATACTTCCTTTTAGGAATCATTCCTGACAAAGCGATTCAGTCAAACCAGATTACTGCATTCCGTGAAAACGAGAGTCCGGCTTTTGTTTTAAAAGTCCGCAATGTTGATTACAGCAGAAGCTTAGCAGATAATTACAGACTATATTTTGGACCATCTGATGTTGATGAACTCAAAAAGTTCAATGTGGGTATTGATTCAGTTGTAGAAAGAGGATACAAATGGCTTAAACCATTAGCAGGTGTTTTTGCTGCTTTCCTCAAGTGGCTACACAAATATATCCCTAACTATGGTATCGTGTTAATTATTCTCGCTATTTTACTTAAAGCTGTTCTTTATCCGTTAACTCATAAGAGTTTTGAATCCGGACAGAAAATGCAAAAGGTTCAACCTCTGATTAAGGATGTTCAAGCCCGTTACAAAAGCGACCCTAAAAGAATGCAGGAAGAGCTTCAAAAGGTCTATAAGGAACACGGGGTGTCTCCATTTGGTGGTTGCTTACCTTTACTATTACAAATGCCGATTTTCATCGCCCTTTATAATGTACTTCGCTATTCCCTTGATATGCGTCAGGCAGGTTTCGTAGGTTATATTACCGATCTTTCAGAGCCTGACAAATTATTCATTCTGCCTATTATTATGGCAGTAATGATGTTCCTTCAACAGAAGATGATGACACCAAAACCTATGACTAATGAAAAAGGTGAGGTGGATGAGAAACAAGCAGCTATGATGCAGTCTCAGAAGATGATGCTCTATGTTATGCCGGTAATGATGTTCTTCATTTTCCGCAATATGCCTGCTGGCTTGGTTCTCTATTGGACTACAATGAACATACTCTCAATTGTTCAACAATTCTACATTAAAAAAAGATTACAGGGATAGCAATATATGAAAACAATTACGATGAAAGGTAACTCCGTAGAGGAAGTTATCAATGAATTTATGAAAGAGAAAGGTCTTTCAAAACGCGACTTCAGTTATGAAATTAAACAGGAAGCAGCGAAGGGATTTTTAGGAATCTTTGGAAATAAACAGGCAGTTGTAAAATTTAAACTACAAGATCCGGATGAGATGGTTGAGAGTTTCTTAGTTGAACTTTTCGAAAAGATGCAGATCGAAAAGCCAAACATAGAGATGAGTATTGAGGACAAAGCATTCTACGTAAGAATCTATCCACGCTCTGATGTGGGTTTACTTGTTGGAAAAGATGGTCGCTTTATCGACCAGCTTCAATATCTATTAAACAGAGTTTTTGAAGAGCATAAAACTGTTGGTAAAATCCTGCTTGATGTCGATAACTACAGGGAGAGACAGAAAGAGCAGTTTAGGCAGCGTATAGCCAAGCAGATCGCTAATTTCCAGTCTATGGAAAAGAAGTATATAACTATCTTCAGCCTTGATGCTGGCAGCAGACGTATTGTACATCGTGAGGTTGAGAAGATTTCAGGCTTATCGACACTTACTATTGGTGACGGAAAATTAAAGAATGTGGTTGTCTTCAACAAAGATCAGGCTTCTGAAGAAGATTTCAAACATATGACCTATCGCGATAAGCGTAGACCACGTAGAAAACCAACTAATGGTAGACGTCCTAACGACCGTAATGATCGTCATGACCGTGGTGAACGTAAGGAAAGATCTGATAGGGGTGAGAGACCTGAAAGAAACGATAGAAATCGTGATAGAAACAGACCTTCAAGTGACAACCGTAGAAGAAAAAGCAGTAACTACCGTCCTAGAAGAAACAATAACAGCAATCATAGCAATCACAACAGTAACAGAAGACAGGAAAAGAGTGAGTAATATCAAACTGATTCCTATCTGTGCCGGCTACTACTCAACTGACGCAGGTGCATCAATGGGTGTTATGCCACGTGCGCTCTGGGAGAAATCAATAGAGGTAGATGCAAAACACAGACAGAGAATCAGAATCAACTTGTTGTTGATTGTCACTCCTAATCATAAAGTTATAATCGATACAGGAATAGGAAACAAGCTTCCTGAGAAGCTCAAGAAGATCTACGCTTATTCCGATTATGAGATGTTCCACTCGCTAAAGGATGCAGGATATTCCAGAGAAGATATCACTGATGTAATTCTTACACATCTGCATTTTGACCATGCAGGTGGAGTTGTTTCTGTAATTGATGGGAAAGAGCAACTTACCTTTCCAAATGCAACACATTGGACTCAGGAAGCAGAGTGGCTTATAGCACGAAACCCTGATGCGCTTAATAAAGCCGCATATGACTTCGAACGTGATCTTTCACTTCTCGAAGAGAAAGGAAAGATGAGCCTTGTTAAAGGTGATTCCGAACTGTTTGACGGCATAAGAGTAATTAAGGTTGGTGGCCACACTGAAGGCTTCCAGATTGTTGAAATAGACAATGAGGATATTCAAGCGATTTGGGCCGGAGACATCATTCCTACTCAGCATCATCTGATTCCACCGATTATTTCTGCGTATGATATTTCAAGAAAAGATTCATTCAAAGCTAAAGAGTATATCCTGAAAAAAGGATACACAATCTATTTCAGTCATGACCCGGAGTTGTGGTCTAAGTAAGTGAGGTATCTATGAAAGATCTTATAATGAATCCATTCGTTCAAGGCCTTTTAATTGGCTTGGTTGTGGTTATAATTGTTTGGTTAAACGCACTATTTAAAGTAGGTTCTTACAAGCGTGAGATGAAGAAGCTTAAAGAGTTTCTAAACACGCAGATGGAGATTAATGCGAAAGGTAATAATGCTTTGTCTAAAGAACTTGAGCAGTTAAAAGAGGTTAACCTAAACCTTCAAACTACTGTGAAAACCTGGCAGACAAAACCATCCCGCTCAGAACTTAGGAACCTAATGGTGTATAACCGTGCACTTGAAATTCTCTTTGAGAAGGAGCGTGGTTTCACAACCTACTGGCAACAAGCAGTCAAAGAAGCTGAAGCTGAGATTGATAAGTCCGATAAGGGTGTTATTCCTCTCGTGAAGAAGATGATAACAGGACAAAACTATAGCTCAGAAATCTAAGAACTAAATATTTAACTATTGTAAGGGCTCAATTTCTTGAGCCCTTTTTTTATTACCGGGTACGCGGACATCCCTGTCCGCAATGAGTCACCCATATCTTGGCAGTCTCATTGCTCTCTCATAATTCACATCCCTCAGCTATCTGTATCCTGTCATTTTCCTAGTAGTCTCTTATTGATTTTAATAGGAGAGCCCCAAGAGACTACCCGGAAAGTTATTAGTTTTGCCTATTTATTATGACAGCGCAATGAAGGTTCATTAGCACCTTGCGGATGGACCTTAGACCTTCTCAATGGTGCTCTTATTGATTCCCCTCTTACAGAGGGGTGCCGTTTACGGTGGGGTGTTTTCCTCAAGGTTCTTTCCATTTGGACTGCATCAACTGTGTAGATGCACTTAGTAACTAATCATCCAATATCTACCTTCTGGTCCTAGACAATCAGAATGACGCTCTTATAACAATCTAAAAAAACTTCGTTTGTCTCTGCAAGAAGTCAGACATCCCTAACCCAAATTCAAATTATTATGTACTTTCTTACTATATTCCCTGATTACATCAACTTCCAATCTATTCCAAATCCAATTCCCATCCCCCGTAACGAGTTTCTAACGGGGAGCTAACGGGAAGCTAACGGGGAACGGGTGAGTAGTAAAAGAGAAGAATCAATAGGATGTTATGTGCATTGAAGTGTGTTACGAAGCAATAATTACACTCAGCAAGGTTAAATCTACTGTTAAGTAATACTTAATGCTTGACATTATGTGGATAGTATAAATTAATTAAACATGATTAGATTTATTGATTTATTTGCAGGTATAGGCGGAGTAAAGATTGGGTTTGAAAATGCTGGATTTTCTTGTGTTTTCTCCAATGATATAGATAAGCATTGTAAATTGACATTTGATAGCAATTTCGCTAAAGATTTTGAGTATTCTACTGAGTTATATCTTGGTGATATATCCCAGATAGATGAGCATATATTACCTGAGTTTGAAATTTTAACAGGCGGATTCCCTTGCCAACCATTTTCTATTGCAGGTTATCGTGAAGGATTTCAGGATAAAGATGGACGAGGTAATCTCTTTTTTGACATAGTTAGAATACTTGAGAGAAGACGTCCAAGAGCAATTCTGCTAGAAAACGTGAAAAACCTCAAAACACATGATAAGGGGCATACAATTAAAGTCATCTATCAGGAGTTGAAAAGGTTAGGTTATTATGTTACTGATAAGGTAATGAATACAATGGAATACGGAGACCTACCTCAAAACAGAGAAAGAATTTATATAGTCGGATTTTTAGATGAAAATGAGTATAATAGATTTCGTTTCCCAGCAAAAATAAAGCTTACTAAAACGATTCATGATTGTCTTGAAAGTGACGTAGAGTCAAAGTATTATTATAATGACAAACCTCTTTTCGAAAGAATTAAGAACGACGTTATTGATTCAAATAAAATATACCAGTGGCGTAGGAAATATGTTAGAGAGAATAAAGCTGGTGTGTGTCCAACGTTGACTGCGAACATGGGTACAGGCGGTCATAATGTTCCAATTATAAAGGATTCTAAGGGGATAAGAAAGTTAACTCCACGAGAATGTGCAAACTTTCAAGGTTTTCCTAACGATTATAAGCTACCTAGTATTGCTGACTCTCACTTGTACAAACAGTTTGGTAATTCAGTTTCAATACCAGTTATTGAACGTATAGCTAAAAAAATCATGATAGCACTTGGAGAATAGATTGTTCTTTTCAAATCAGCCTGAATACAACAAAAGAGAATATCGTGAACTTTTGAAAATTGTTGGAGCATTATCTAATATGTTCTCTGAATCAAAAACTCCCTACTTGTATTATAGGTTAGCTGAAAAGATTTTTTGCAAAGCATTTACTGCTAGGGACCTTTCGAGAGGTGATGTGTCTGTTGATGCACAGATGGGTCAATTAGGTATAGGATTAAAAACTTTTGCTCCAAAAAGTGAAAATAGTTTTCAAAAAATTGCTGAATTTAACAAAGACATAATTAGCTACCGAGACCTTTCTACTCTAAAAAAAATTCAAAAAATATCTGATTTAAGGAATGCAAGATTAGATTTTACTTCTAATTTGTTCTCATTGGATAGCTTAATGTATCATTGTGTTGTCAGAGATGAAGGTGTTTATAATATATATGAAGAAAGCATGGATTCAATTATGCTTGGTGATATAGATATCACTTCTGATAATTCTAAATCTATAATGTTTAATGATGGTATTCATGAGTACAAATTCCTCCACTCCAAGAGTACTTTGTTTAAAAGGTTTACAACAGATAATATCATTGAGCAGATACCAATAGCAATTCTTGATGATCCATTAGAAGTATTAAGGGCATTGTTGGGTAGTATTAATGAAAACGGACAACACTCTGCAAAGATTATACAAACTGTTTATTTGCCGTTATATGGAAGTAGGGGTAATGTTGAAGAAAGAAGTGGTCTTAATCAATGGAATGCCAAGGGTAGAAAAAGACACCCCAATGAGGTATATATTCCAATCCCAATTGTTGTTAGAAGAAAAGTTCCAAACTTCTTTCCAGATAGGAATACCCCTTTTCAGTTGAAACTTCCAACCGGTAATGATTTGCAAGCGAAAGTTTGTCAGGATGGAGGAAAGGCATTGATGTCATATAGCAACAGAGAGTTAGGTGAATGGATATTAAGAGATGTTCTTAGACTATCTGAAGGAACTTTAGTTACAAATGATATTTTGCAGAGAGTTGGTGTTGATTCGGTTAGAATTGATAAACTAGAAGATGGTTCATATGAAATCAACTTTGCTAAGCTTGGAAGTTTTGATGACTTCATTGCAACTATATAGCATATTGAGTTTAAATTATTGTTGATATAATTCTTACTTTGAGTTTCTTCAATATCATAATGATAAGATATTTAGGGGTTGAGGGGAGATAATTCAGCCCATATTGGGCTGGGGATTCTATGGGTTTGCACCCATAGCTATTCATGTTCAGCACACAAGGTGCTGATATAGGAACACAATTCATAATGGGTTGCACCCATAGCTATTGTTGTTCAGCACACAAGGTGCTGATATCCGAAACACTTCTTTGCGACCAGCCGGGTGTAGTTTTTTAAACGAAGACTGGTGCAAGTCCGAGTTAGTTTCTTAGTGGGGCAACCATTCGGAAGGTCTAGGGACCATTACGAAGGTTTTATTTTCGTGACAAGACGCATCTACGCAGTTGATGCACTCCAAAAGATACATTGCAAATATCACAAATTCAATTACATATATCAATTTACTATGAAATAACTTGATTTATTGCTGGAACCAATTTTTGTTGGAAACAGAAAGTTATAAAAGGACGTAAATAATGAGTACTGAATCCGCTGATAGCGTAGGGATTGTACGGTCTATAAAGAAAGGAATCGCAGAAGTTGAGGTGATAGCCGGTGGAGGTTGTTCCTCATGCTCAATGAGTCTGGTTTGTGGTTCTACAAAAAAGAACATTAAATTCAGTGCAAAAGCATCCGATAAAGTGAAGGTTAATGACAAGGTGAGAATTGAGTTGATTAGTGGTTCAAAAGTGCTCTCAGCCCTGTTTGTGTTCCTTGTACCGGTGCTTTTTATGATACTTGGATATATAATTGGAACGGCTGTGGGATTGAACGAAGGGTTCTCTGTGCTAATTGCGATGGGGATGCTTGCCTTTAGTCTTATTCCTGTGAAGCTCATTGATAAGGTTTATGGTCGTAGAATCAGTTATGAGGTTGCTGAAATACTTCCCAAAGATTTACAGATAGAACCGGTTAGTTGCGAGAGGAGCGAAGAATGAAGATACATCTTGAAGAGATGGTGTTTTACGGTTTTCATGGTGTGCATGACGAGGAGCGTAAGCTTGGGCAACGTTTTGTTGTAAGTGTACTTATCCATACAGCGAAAGAACAGGATAGAAAGATTCATCACCTAGAGGATACACTTGACTACACAAAGGTTTATGACCTTGTGAAAGAGGTTATGGAAACGCATCAATATCATCTGCTCGAAAACTGTGTAAACAAGATTCTTGATGAGATGTTCGATAGATTCAACCTGATCGAAAAAGCTGAAGTTGCTATCAGAAAACCTTCAGTACCGATTCAGGGACCACTAAAATATGTTGAAGTTGCGATGGAACGTCAGCGTTAATGAAAGCATATTTGGGTCTTGGTTCTAACATAGGTGAGAGGGAAGATAATCTACAAACTGCTATAACTTTACTTAAAAGATCGATAGAAGTAATACGCAGAAGTAAGACTTTGGAAACGGAGCCCTTTGGCTTGGTAGACCAACCGGATTTTCTTAATCTGGTTCTTGAGATAGAAACTGATCTAACACCAAAAGAGTTACTTACTCTTTGCCTGTTAACTGAACAGGAGATGGGTCGAAAAAGAGAGATAAAATGGGGGCCAAGGAACATCGATATAGATATTCTTCTCTATGAAGATATTGTCTTAAATGAAAAAGATTTAATTATTCCACATCAGTACTTGACAGAAAGAGATTTTGTTCTAATCCCCTTAACTGAGTTATCTCCTGATATTGTACATCCTATTACCGGAAAAACAATGTCAGAACATCTGAAAGAATTAAAACGAATATAAAAAAATTATAGAAAAAGGAAATTTATAATGAGTTCTGTAGCATCAATAATACTCGCAGCCGGTAAAGGCACACGCATGAAATCAAACAAACCAAAAGTCGTATTCAAACTTGCTGATAAACCATTAGTACAAAGAGTTGTTGAAACAGCTGTTAAAGCTGATTGTGACTTAATCAACGTTGTGGTTGGTTATCAGAAAGAGACAGTGATGGGAGCGATTCAAACTGATTGTGAACTTCTCTTTTCTGAACAGGTTGAGCAGAATGGTACAGGTCATGCGGTTATGGTTGCAAGAGATGCAATGCCCGATTTCGAAGGTGAAATCTTTATTCTATGTGGTGATGTACCACTTTTAACTGCTGAGACACTTAAGAAGATGATCAAAGAGCATAGAGCTAATAAAGCTTCATGTACTGTTCTTACAGCTTTTATGGATGATCCGGCTATGTATGGACGAATCGTTAGATTCCCTGATGGTAATGTTGATAGAATCGTTGAATTCAAAGATGCAAATGATGAGCAGAGAGCTATAAATGAGATAAATACAGGTATCTATTGTTTTAATTCACAAGACCTTTTCGGTGCTCTTGATAAGCTTGATAACAACAATGCTCAGGGTGAATACTATCTAACAGATACTCTTAGTATTCTCAATAACGAAGGTAAGGTTGTTGGTTCTGCTGTTCTTGAAAACTTTGTAGAAGCTGCAGGTGTTAACTCTCAAGCTCAGTTAGCTGAGCTGGAAACAGCATATTATGATGAGATAAAACTTAACTTTATGAATAATGGGGTTACTATTGAGAACCCATCTACTGTGATTATCGGTGATGACGTTGAGATTGCCAGAGATGTAACAATCCAGGCTAACTCAATAATCAAGGGTAAAACTTTGATTGAAGAGGGTGCATTCATTGGACCAAATTGCTATATCGTTGACTCTAAAATCTCAGAGAACTCTATTCTGGAAGGTTTCAATATTGTAAAAGATTCTACAATCAATGATCAGGAAGTTCATCCCTTCCGTTCAACATCAATAGAGGATTACGAATAGATGAAAGAACAGAAATATCTCTACTCTCCCTGGAGATTGGATTACATTCTTTCAGAAAAAGAGAAAGGGTGCATTTTCTGTATAAAACCTGAAGCTAATGAAGATGATAAACATTTTATCGTTTATCGCTCGGAGTTCTGCTTCGTGATATTAAACATTTATCCATATAACAATGGACATATAATGGTAGTACCTTATCGTCATGTAAGTCAGTTAAGTGACCTGAATGATGATGAGCGTAACGATCTGTTTGCTGTAGTTCAAAAAGCTGAGAAAGTGCTTAACGAGAATTATAAACCTCAAGGTATCAATATTGGAATGAATCTGGGTAAAGCAGCCGGAGCGGGAATTGAAGAGCATATTCATGTTCATCTTGTACCACGTTGGGATGGAGATAATAATTTCATGTCAACCATAGGTGGTTATCGTGTTATCCCAGAGTCATTTGAAAGAGCGTATCTACAGCTTAAAGAACAGTTTGACAGATTGAAGGGGTAAAATAATTTGTCATTTGTAAAAAGTAAATGGTTCATTTTTTCGGTAGTTTTAGCAGTTATAATCGCTGTTGGGACAGTTTTGTATCTACAGAATAAAAATGTTGAAACAGTTGTCGAAGAGGATGAATCAGATTTACTGCCACCAGTTCAGATAAAAATATTGAACGGTTGTGGGATTCCTGGTGCTGCGAATCTGATTGCAGATGCCTTGTACTATGAGAACATTGTTGTTACCAGTACAGGGAATGCAAACAGTTTCAATTACAATAAGAGTATCATCATTGTGAAAAAGGATATTCCGGAAGACCTGAAAAGGTTGAGAAAGATGACTACGATTGATGAGTATACACTTGCTGTAACAGAGCGGACGACTGCACCGTTTTATGTAATAGTAGGAAAAGATTATGAACAGGTGATAAAGCGGATCAGAAGTAAGGAGAAATCTAAGAAATGACCGAAGTACAAAATGCTATAATCGAAAGCTTGATAGGCTGGATGGTTGAGAAGAAAGCTGAAGATGTAAAGTTTTTCGATGTTCGCGAAAAGACTGATTATACAGACAATGTAGTCCTAGCAACCGGTTCAAACGAATTGCACTTAAAAGCAATTGCTACAAATGTGCTTGAAAAGGCGAAAGAATCGGGTATGCGTATTCTGGGTAAAGAGGGCATGAATAACGCGAATTGGATATTGCTAGATTTCGGTGATATAATCGTCCATATTACCCTTGCAGAATCACGTGAGAACTACAAATTGGATAAATTATTCCAAGAAATACAGCAAAAAAGAACAGAGATTGAAGAATGATAAAAGAATTAATCTTAGAAGACTTAAGTAAAATTGTTGAAGCTCTAAAGTTAGAGGATAACAATCGTTATAGTGTAGAGGAACCTAAAAGCAATGAGCATGGTGATTTCTCAACAAACATAGCTATGGTTCTTGCAAAACTCAATAAAACATCACCACGTGAGCTTGCAAGCAAGATAGCTGAGAAACTTGAGAAGAACAAACACTTCTCAAAAGTGGATATTGCAGGTCCCGGTTTCATTAATATTACTATTTCACAGGCTCTTTATCAAGATATCTTACTCGAGATATTCATTGCCGGTGACGACTTTGGTACATCTGAACATGGTGATGGCAAAATGGTACTTCTTGAGTTCGTCAGTGCAAACCCAACAGGTCCTTTGAATATTGTGAATGCGCGAGCTGCTTCTTATGGTGATGCCTTATGCAAAATCATGCGTAAAGTTGGTTTTAAAGCAGAACGTGAGTTCTATATAAATGATGCCGGTAACCAGGTTGATATTCTTGCTGAGAGTGTTGAACTCAGATTACGCGAACTCAGAGGGGAAGACATTGGTGAGTTCCCATTTGAAGCTTATCATGGAGATTACGTTATTGAGCTTGCAAAAGAGATTAACAGTCTTGAAGGCAATAGAATTCTTCTTATGCCTGAAAAGGATAGACTTGAGAAGCTTAAAGAGTTTTCACTTCAATATATACATAATTTACAGAAAAGCAGTTTAGCAAAATTCGATGTTGAGTTTGATAACTGGGTTTCAGAAAAGAACCTTAGAAAGCAGGGAATGGTTGAGGAAGTTCTTAGCTATCTTGCTGAAGCTCATTGCACATATGAAAAAGATGATGCTATCTGGTTCAAATCTTCTGAGTATGGTGATGACAAAGACCGTGTGTTACTTAAAGCTGATGGAACACCAACTTATATTGTTCCTGATATTGCTTATCATCTAACAAAATATCAACGTGGTTTTGAAGTTATGATCGACGTGCTTGGTCCTGATCATCATGGATATATCCCTCGTATTTCTGCAGCTATAGAAGCTCTTAAATATGACCATTCTAAGTTGCAATTCATAATCCTTCAGCAGGTTAATCTGTTTGAACAGGGCGAGAAAGTTAAGATGTCTAAGCGTCTTGGCAAACTAGTTACTATGGATGATCTGTATAGGGCAGTTGGCAAGGATGTATCACGTTTCTTCTTCTTACAGCGTTCTACAAACTCACATCTTAACTTTGATCTTGAACTTGCGACGAAAGAAAGTAATGAGAATCCTGTATATTATTGTCAGTATGCTCATGCCCGTATTCATAGTATTCTCAAGAATGCTAAGAAACTCGGCTGGAAACCAAGAAAGTCAGACCTTAAGAGTCTCAAACTTCTTATAGAGCCTGAGGAGATGGAACTTATAAAGAAAATGACAAGATTCCCGGAATTGTTGATCTCAATCGCAGAATCTAGAGAAACACATAGATTACCAACTTATGTGATGGAACTTGCAGGTCTG
The DNA here is from genome assembly GCA_963677495.2 of Cloacimonadales bacterium (SeqCode). GTDB lineage: Bacteria > Cloacimonadota > Cloacimonadia > Cloacimonadales > JAFGVF01 > Zophobacter. The sequence continues at coordinate 603,257 of CAXXOU010000001.1, read as the reverse complement.
TTCCATAAGTATTACGGTAAACACAAAGTTGTAGATGAGAAGAATGAAGCTTTAACAAGAGCAAGATTGCATCTGATAAAAATAGTTGCTAAAGTTCTCAAACTAGCTCTTGATCTTATGGGTGTTTCAGCTCCGGAAGAGATGAAACAGAAGGGTAAAGCTGGAGCAAAGTCAACTACTACACGTAAGAAAACTACAACAAAAGCCAGCTCTACGAAGAAGACAGGAACTGCTAAGAAGAGTACAACAACAAAAAAGAAAACAACCAAGAAATAATCTTGCGATAAACATATTAGATCCTGTTGAAAAGTCTCTTTTTAACAGGATTTTTTTGTAACGTTTGATGTTGAAAGAATTATTAAAGGTGAAATATGAAGATATTAGTCGTGTCAGATACACATGGGAATGAAGAGTTTTTCTGTAATATTTTAGAGAGAGAGCAAAGTGTAGATACTATCTTACATCTTGGAGATAATTATGAAGATATTCAGCTTTGTGATCACTTGACGATTGGAAAGCGAGTTTACCGTGTTCCAGGTAACTATCATCCCGGACTGATGAGTAAGCAACTGCCGCAGGCTATAGATTGTAACCTTGAAGGTAAAGTGTTTCGATTGATTCATGACCTTCAACAACTCGATAAACATAAAGGTTGTGATTTTGTGCTCTTTGGGCATACGCATGTAGCATATTGTGAAGAGATGAAAGGACGTGTTTATATTAACCCCGGACATCTGAAAAGAGTTACTGATAGAGGTCAAACTGCTTCATACGGTTTATTCACTATAAAAGAAGATAAAATTATATATGAAAATAAAAGATATGATGGCAAGCTAAACTATTCCAGATCATGGAATGTTTAACTGTCTACTCTAAGGAGGAGATAAATGAAGACCATTGATGAAATACATCGTCTAGTTTTAGAGAAAAGTTCAGTATTAGATGACCTTAGAAAGGAAGTACACAAAGCTATTATAGGTCAGGAATATATGATTAAGAGGATTCTTGTAGGACTATTAGCGAATGGGCATATATTACTTGAAGGTGTTCCGGGTCTTGCTAAGACGCTGACAATCCACACACTTGCAAGTGCAATAGATGCAAGTTTCAATAGAATTCAGTTTACTCCTGATCTTCTTCCTGCAGACGTAACAGGTACTCTGATTTATAATCAGAAAACTGCTGAGTTTACTTCAAAGAAAGGTCCTATCTTTGCTAACTTCATCCTTGCAGATGAGATAAATCGTGCTCCTTCCAAAGTGCAGTCAGCACTTCTTGAAGCGATGCAGGAACGACAGGTAACTATTGGAGACCAGACCTACGTTTTACCAAAGCCTTTCCTTGTAATGGCAACTCAGAATCCATTAGAGCAGGAAGGAACATATCCATTACCTGAAGCTCAAGTAGACCGTTTCATGTTAAAGGTTATGATTGATTATCCTACCAGAGAAGAGGAAAAGCAGATTATGAATCTGATGGTTCCGGATGAGGAAGTGAAGATTAATCCTATTATTACCCCTCAGCAGATACTTGAGATGAGAGAGGTAATCAAAGAGATTCACATGGAAGAGAAGCTCAAAGATTATATCCTTGATCTCGTATTTGCAACAAGAGAACCTGGAAAATATAGAAACCTTAAAGAGTTTGAGAATATGATTGAATGTGGTGCATCTCCTCGTGCAACTATAGCACTTGCAAGAGCTGCAAAAGCGCACGCTTTCTTAGAACATCGTGGCTATGTGCTACCTGATGATATTAAGGCAGTTGGCAAAGATGTCTTACGTCATCGTATTATACTTACTTATGAAGCTGAAGCTGAACAGATTGATCAGGACTTCATTGTAAATAGGATTTTTGACGAAATAGAGATTGCATAGGTTATGGAAACAAGTGATATCCTTAAACGGATACGAAAGATAGAGATAACTACAAGAAACCTGGTAGAAGAGGTTTTTGCCGGAGAGTACCACTCACTCTTTCGAGGGCAAGGTTTAGAGTTCTCTGAAGTTAGAGAATATCTACCGGGTGATAGTATCCGAGATATTGATTGGAATGTAACTGCAAGAATGGGAGTTCCTTATATTAAGAAATTTGAGGAAACCCGTGAGCTCAATGTTATATTCCTTGTTGATAGTAGTGCATCAACTGTTTTCGGAACTAAAAACTATCTTAAATCAGAGTATATTGCTGAGATTACAGCAGTATTATCATTTTCTGCATTATCTAATCAAGATAAGGTAGGATTGTTGTTATTCTCTGATAAGATTGAGAAGTATATCCCACCTAGAAAAGGTAGGAAGATAGCTCTACAGATACTTAGAGATATTCTTTTCTTCCAGCCTGAAGGCAAGAAGACAAATCTCAAACAAGCTATTGATTACATTACACGTGTTACTAAGAAAAGAAGCATTATCTTCGTTATCTCAGATTTCCTCGACGAGGGTTATTGGGATAGTTTGAAGTTACTTGCACGTAAACACGATGTACTTGCTTTACAGATAATCGACAGAGCTGAGAGTGAGTTGCCTGATGCAGGGGTTATACCTTTTGTTGATCCTGAGACTGGTGAGATATTCACTGCAAACACCTCAAGTAAGAAAGTTAGAGATAAGTACAATTTGCATAATAGAATGCTTATGGATAGAATTAGAAAAGGCTTTAAAAATAACAGAGTAGATGCTCTTGAACTACATACAGATCAACCATATGTAATGGAACTTCAAAAGTTCTTCAAGAAACGTATTAAGCAAAAGGCAAGGAGATAGGATGAAGAAGTATAGCATCGTATTATCCCTGCTTTTACTCATATTTAGTTGCTTTGCTGTCCGCATGGATGAGCAACTCGTTAAACCAGATTCATTAAATATTGGTACGCCAATCAATATGAAACTATCATTCTCAGAACCTGTTGATAGCGTAAATATTGCGATTCCTGATACATCTTCGGTACTTGATTTCAATGCTACTGAGATTATTGAGGATAAAGATGGTGTTACCGGAGCCAATATTTATTTTGCTCCATTTGAAACCGGGCAGGTAATACTTCCAGCATTTGAAGTAGAATCATGGCAGAACGAGATACCGGAGATTCATAATACTCGTCAATATACACTTTTAGTACAATCAGTTCTACCTGATAGTGGTGCGGTGCTTAGAGATATTGATGGTCCGGTGAAAGTAAACTTAACTGTTTTTGATTATCTGTTAATCATCGTAGTTATTGCTGCTATCGTACTCATCATTTGGTTGCTTACAAAGATACCAAAGAAAGAGTATAAGAAAGTAGTTAGAGAAAAACCAATTATAGTTATCCCGGCATGGGAGACAGCATTAAGTGCTTTGAAAGAGTTAAAAGATTCTGATCTTCTCAAGAATGGAAACTTCCTCGAATACTATTTTGAGCTTTCTCTTATCTTAAGAAAGCTAATTGAAGGGTTCTATAACTTTAATGCTGCTGAAATGACAACCTATGAAATCAATGAAGCATTAGCTGAACTTAAAGTTGAAGAAAGACTTGAAATCAAGGCATACCTTCAAAGCTGTGATATGATTAAATATGCAAAACAGATGCCTTCCATGGAAGATGCCGACAAGGCTTATAGTTGGTTGTATCAATATGCTGAGCAGATTAAAAAGATAGACCTGGAACGTAAAGCTGCTTTAGAAAAGGAGAAACAGAATGCTTGAGTTTCTCTATCCGCTCTGGTTTATTGCTTTAATACTTATTCCTGCTTATATATTGTGGGAAGTTTTATATGTTAGAAAGCGTAAGTCACGTGTACCTTTTAGTAAGCTTTCAATAATCAAGAAAGCATCAGGTTATCAATCATTCTTTCAATATATCCCTATGGTTTTAAGAGCGTTAACCATTTTCTTTATTATTGTTGCGCTTACACGACCTAGAATTGGTAAACAGAATGTCGAAATTGAAGGTAAAGGTATAGATATAGTTTTAGCAATCGACGTTTCCGGTTCTATGATGGCAGTTGACTTTAAGCCAAAGAACAGACTCGAAGCAGCGAAGTCAGTTGCTGAAGAGTTTATTGAAGAGCGTAAGAATGACCGTATTGGTTTGGTAGTTTTCTCAGAATATGCAATCACTCAATGCCCACTGACACAGGATTACAATATACTAAAAACGCTTTTAAAAGATATTGAGATTAATCAGGAAGGCAGTTCTACAGCTATAGGAATGGGGCTTGCAACAGCTGTAAGTCGTTTACATAAGTCCAAAGCTAAGTCTAAAGTTATTATCCTAATAACCGATGGTAAGAACAATGCAGGTAAGATTGATCCTTATGGTGCTGCGGAACTTGCAAAAACCTATGGCATTAGAGTTTATCCTATTGCAGTAGGTTCTAATGGACTTGTGGATTTTCCTAATAGCAGAGGTGGCTATTCTAAAGTGAAGATTGAGATGGATCTTCCAACTCTTAATCAGATTGCTAAAATTACCGGTACCCAAAAAGCTGCTTTAGCTAGAAATACAGAGCAGTTGAAGAAAGTAATTCAAGAGATTGATAAGCTTGAAAAATCTAAGTTCAAGATGAACAAGTTCACAACATGGAAGGAGCTCTTTCCGATTTGGTTGTTTTTTGCTTTAGTGACATTAGTTGCTGAGTTACTGTATAGATTCGTACTTAGAAAGGAGTGGATATAATGCATTGGGGAAACGCGACGGCACTGATTCTACTTCTTTTAATACCAATAGCTTTTGTTCTTGTTGGAGTAGAACGTAAAAGGCAGAAACGCTTATTCAATAGATTTGCAGAAGATAGATTCTTTAGTTTCTATCTGAATGGTTTCAATCATTTTAACTGGTGGCTTAGAAGCTTTCTACTAATTATAGCTCTGCTTTTCATGGTAATAGCTTTTGCCAGACCACAATGGGACAAAGAGATTCAGGATGTTCATAGAAAAGGTATAGATATAGCAGTATGTATTGATGTCTCAAAATCTATGGATGCAACTGATATTTCTCCAAGTAGGATAGAAAGAGCTAAAGACCATATTTCGCTTTTTATAGAACAGCTTAATGGTGACAGGGTAGCAATAATACCTTTCGCAGGAGTGGCTCATGTCCAATGTCCATTAACTGATGACTATAGTGCTGCCCAGATGTTCCTAAATACATTAGATACTGAGTTTATCCCTAAGTTCGGTACAAATGTTGGTGCAGCTCTTCAGAAAGCTAAAGATGTTTTTCCGGATAATTCAAAACACAAATTAGTTATTCTTGTTAGTGATGGGGAAGATTTAGAAGAGAAAGGTATCAAGATAGCATCAGAGATGAGTAAAGACGGAATTACTGTTTACTCTCTTGGTATTGGTTCTCCTGAAGGTAGTCCAATTCCTATTGCAAATGAGAATGGTGAAGTTGAGTATATCAAAGATGATAAAGGTGACATAGTAATGTCTAAGCTTGATGTTGAAGGCTTAAGTAAAATTGCCGGTTCAACAGGGGGAAGATTCTACATTATTACACCGAAACAGACTGAAATCTTTGAAATCCTTCGTACAATCCAGGGACTTGAAAAGAATAAATACAGTTCAAAGATGTTCAACAGATACAAAGACCAATATCGTTGGTTTGCAATAATAGTGTTGCTCTTAATCTGTATCGAACCGGTTATTTCAATTCGTAAGAAGTATGAACATGAAAGGTTTATATCTTGAGGTTAACATGAAAAAGATAATTATATTTGCAGTTCTTGTATCTTCAATTATGGTTTTAAACGCCGGATTGTTTAACCTTGGCAAGTGGTTTAGAAATAATAGAGGTACAAAGAACTACCATAAAGGTGATTTCCAGAAAGCTGAGAAGAGTTTTAACGAGAATGCAGTTAAAGCTCCGACTGATCCCAAACTCCAGTACAATCTGGGGAATGCTTATTATAAGAACCAGAAAGTAGAGGAAGCTCTTTCCGCTTATCAAACTACTTTGAAGAATTCAAAGACGAAGAATAAAGACCAGGTTCTCAAGAATATTGGTAACATCTTCTATAACAATCAGGATTACGAGAAAGCCTTGGAAGCATATAAACATGCTTTATGGGAAAATCCTGATAATGAAGATGTGAAGGTAAACTATGAGCTTGCAAAGCAGATGTTGAAGCAACAGCAACAACAGCAGCAGCAACAGCAGAACCAGGACAAGAAAGATAAGAAGAAAGAGAAACAAGATAAAGAGCAACAACAACAGCAGGAAAAGAAGGAAGAGAAGAAAGAACAAGAAGACCAACCAATGTCTGAAGAGGAGAAGGAGAAACGTAAGGAAGCTGAAGAACAGCTGAAAGCTCTCCAGGAACAGGAACAAAACGACCAGAAAGAGAAGAAGAAAGCTAAAGCTGCCGGCCGTGGTCGAGGACGTTGGTGGTAATAGATAAAGAAATTACTTGTCTATTTCCTCTTGTTTTTATCAATTCCCAAAAGTAAATAATATGAGTGTAAAATGAAGAAGTTATATATAATTATTAGTCTAGTTCTCTTATTACTCCCGCTTTGGGGTCAGGATCTTAAGGTTGCTACCAGCGTTAATAGTAGCACAGTCGGAATACAGGATATTGTTACTTTCAAAGTTATTGTGTCCGGTGAAGATGCAAACACTGTTGATACTCCCGATTTCCCAACAGTGAAGAGCTTTGCATTAAAAAGTGTAAATAATTCCGTTAGTTCTTCTTTTAGCTGGGTAAATGGACAAACTACTTCCAGTTTTACAAAGACATTTACTTATCAATTAATTCCGAAAGAGGTTGGGACTTTTAAAATACCTCCTATAAAATTTGCTCATAAAAACGAAACTTTTGAAACAAAGCCCTTGGAAGTAAAAGTTGTTGAGGGTTCTACTAACACCAGCCGTTCCAGAACCAGGAGATCTCGGTCTATCTTTGATGACTTCTATGATGATTCTTCTCAACAATCAAGTAATGATGGTGAACTCTTTCTAGTTGCAGAGCCTGATAAACGCTCTGTTTATAAAGGTGAACCTGTTATTGTTACTTACAATCTTTACACTAATCAGGATCTTACAGGCTTATCAATATCAGATGAAAAAGATCATCCCGGGTATGGTAAAGAGGAGACCTATACTGCTAAGGAATTGAGATGGAATATAAAAGAGTATAAAGGGCAGAACTATCGGTCTTTGACTATTAAGAAAGTCAGACTTATGCCCAATATAACCGGTAAGATTACCTCTCCAACTCTTGAGCTGGAAGCTAGGTTAGGGCTTGATATTGGTAGCTTCTGGTCTATGGGATCACCACAGCGTAAACTTATCAGAAATGCTCCTGTGAACATAACTGTTAAAGAGCTACCTACACAAGGCAGACCTGAGTCTTTCAGCGGTGCTGTTGGTAAGTTTAAGCTTGATTCAGAGATAAACACTCCAAACATAAAAGCCGGTGATTCATTCCAATATACTTTAACTATCAGAGGAGAAGGCAATATCTCTAACTTCTCTGCACCGGATTTCCCTGTACTGCAAAATATGAGAGTTATGACCCCTGAAGTGCAGAATGAGAATATTAATTCTAAGAATGCCAGTAAGTCTGTTAAATACCTCGTTATCGCCCAAGAAAAGGGTGTCTATACTATACCTGCTATCGAATTCTCATACTTTGATTCATCTAAACGTAGATATATGACATTAAAGACCAAAGAATATGAACTCAATGTTGCTGAAGGTGATCAAAGATTTAGTAATGCAACAGGTTATGTTCAGAGTGTTGTTAACCTCGAGGGAAGAGACATTGAGTACATTATACCTGCTAAGAAAGTATTACGTTTCAAACCTTTATATGCAACAGCTTGGTATTGGATTTTATTGATTCTTGCTTTTGCGACTCTCCCTACAACTTACTTTTATGTAAGACAACAAGATAAACTTTCAGGTAATGCTGATCTTCTCCGTCAGAAGAATGCTTCCCGAATCATAAAGAAGTATCTGGCTCTTGCGTCTCAACATGCAAATAAGAAACAAGCTGACTTCTATGCTGCTGCTCAAAACGGGTTAACTAAGTACCTTACTGATAAACTTAGAGTACCTAAAGGTCTTACAACTGAAGATATATTGAATGAGATGAGGAGTAGGGATCTATCAGATGCTTTGATAAAGAGTATCTCTGAGTTCTTCCAAAAGTGTAATCAGGCAAGATTTATGCCGGGTGGCACTTCTGCTCAAAGCATCACAACAGACTTCGAAACTCTCAAGAAGCTGGTTAATGAAATCAGTCGTCTGAAACTGAAATAGGAGGTTATCATGAAGAGATTATTTATTATTGCTATACTATTTACTATCACTGCTCTCAGTGCTATTGCTCTTTCTGATAATGCTCTCTTTATTAGGGCGAATGATTTATATGCAGAAAAAGAGTTCGATAAAGCGTTAGATAATTATAATGAATTGATTGAGCGTGGTGTAAAGAACGCTAATCTATACTACAATATCGGCAATTGTCATTTCAGAAAGAATAGACTTGGTCCGGCTATACTCAACTTCAAACGAGCTTTACGTATCGATTCTTCACATAAACAGGCGAATAATAACCTTAAGTTTGCTCTTTCTCTAACAAAGGACAAGCAGGAGGATGCGTCTGATGGGTTCATCGGAAGTATCTGGGCTAGATTATTCTCTTTTTTCAATATCAATAGAGCATCTATGCTCTCGTTGATTCTCTTTCTTTCTATCATTGGGATGATTATTTTTATCCTACTTAAGTTCAGAAATAGAGAGAAATCAGTACCTGTTTTCATTCTTACAATTCTAATTTTTATCTTCACCCTTAGCTTTATTATTACTGTGTCTAGAATTAATAGCTATAATAGTCATAAACCGGCTGTACTTATGAGTGATTCGGCAATTGGGCACAGTGGGCCGGGAGAGGATTTCTCACGAGTTTTCACTATTCATGAAGGTATGAACCTTACTCTAGAGGAGTTCCAAAACGATTGGGCTCTTGTTAAGCTACCAAACGGTTTAGGTGGCTGGATTCCAAACGATACATATCTGAAAGTTAATCCATAATATAGAATTAGGTTTTTCATCTCATAACTAGTCGTTGTACCTCTACAAGTTGATTTCGCACGTTTAGAAATCAGACATCTGTCTATCATCAGACTCTCACTATTCGGGGTTAATTACTATCCCTTTCTGCCTACTTTTCTAGCAGTCTCTTATGCTCCTGCCCCAGAGAGCCCCAAGAGACTCCCTGGAATCGGACAGTTTTCTCTGCTTTATTATGATAGTGCAATGAGGGGAAAATGATGCTAATAATCTTATCTTTTGCGGGAATATATTTGTTCAGGTTTATCTGAGTTATGGACCTGGTGGACAGGGCTGGACCTAGTGTTTGATTGCTCTCTCACAATCGTAAACTATCAAGTATCTCTACACTATCAGAAACCAATCCGAATCCCATTCGCTGTAACGGGGATCTAACGGGAAGCTAACGGGGATTCAATAGGTGTCTCATTGGAATTAAGGCAGAGCAGTACAATGACGTTGCACGTCGAAACGTAGGACACGCTGCCAGCTTAGTCCGCTTAGCGCAGCTAAGCCCAGCCACTGACGTTAATTGGCATAAACTACTAAAGTTCTTTAGTAAATATAATCAAGTTCTGTCGCGGGGAATACAGCTCTATCGAGCTGTGAGCAAGCAGGCTGCATGCCCTACGTTGTACTGCGACTCTCCCGAGTTGCTGTGACGACGAAGTCGGCAAGCTCCACTGACCTGAATTTAATCTATGATAGTTAATCTTCTGCAAGAAGAAACCAGAAGTCTTGCTTTTATTCTTGACACATAGAAAATATATGTAGCGAATAAACTAAAAGACATTGACCCAATATTTTGAATCTGCAGAAGCTTCCAAATATTGTGTCCTGAAAAGGTCGTGACTATGAAAAGAAGCTTTCTTTTACTACTAATGCTTTTACCAATTCTACTACTCGCTAACATAATTAACATTCCGATGGATTATGCAACTATACAAGAGGGGATTGATCTCTCTGTAACCGGAGATACCGTTTTGGTACATCCCGGTACATATCTTGAGAATATTGAGTTTAGTAATAAATCTAATGTCACATTGTGCACATTGGAAGCTACTACTGGTGATACTACTTATATTGCAGATACCATTATTGACGGCTCCAACGAAGAAAATTCAACCATATTATGCTACGAAAACCTAACTAATTGTACAATTAGAGGGTTTTCAATAACCGGTGGTCGAGGATATATTTATTGGGATAGTGATGATATTGATAGCTGGCAAGTTTTTGGTGGAGGATTGTTTTTACATAATAGTATTGAGTTAGATTTAATGAATTTAAATATTTATAATAACCAAGCATCACAAGGGGGAGGAATCTGTTTTGCTTTTGAAAACGTTGCTTGCACTATGAGCAATATCAATGTATATAATAACATTGGAAGATTTATAGGTGGGGGTGTGTGCTTTATGAGCAATAGTACTGACTATTCTCAAATCATTTTTGATCAATATAATCGCTGTAGCATATTCAATAACTATAGTCCTCAGGGCATGGACATTGGCTGGTGTTTTACTCATGGATTTGCATTAGATATCTATTTAGACATGTTTACATGGTACGAGCCTACAAGTTATTATGTTAATACCTATTCTCAAGTAGGTGATTATCCGTTTCCTGTGTTTGATATCGAACGAACATTCATATCACCAATTGAGAATGACCTATATGTGTCTATGAGTGGAGATGATACTAATTCCGGTTTAACTCCTGAAAATCCTTTAAGAACTACTTGGAAGGCTTTTCAACAGTTGAATCCCAGTGATGATAATCCTCTAACGGTGCATCTGTTAGAAGGTGATTTCTTTGAAGAGATAAATGGACAAGGTGTATCAATTGTTTTAAAAGAAAACACAATATTACAAGGTACATCCCCGAATCTCACACATGTCTTTGCCGAAGATTTTGTAGATACTCCTGTGTCTGGGGCTGTTTCATTTGGTTCAAATCAAAATAACATGTTGATTAAAGATTTAAGTGTAACAAGCTTAAATGCACCAGCAATTTGCTCATATGCAACTAATAACTCCACTATAAATAATGCTATAGTTGAAAACTCTGAAACTAATTATGGGATTTTAAATTTCAATAGTAATGAGACAAATATAGAAATCAAAAATACGATTCTCCGAAATAATTTTGCAAGATGGGGAACAATTGTAAAGGCTTATATCGAATCAATAAAAATGAGTAATGTTACAATGACAAATAACATTGCTGGTAGTATTCCTATCCAAGATGTTGCTCAAGCTTGTGGTTTATACGATATATATGCCAGAAACTCAATACACATAATCAATTCAAAGTTCATTAACAATGAGCATAATGGTTTAGGTGGATATGCTACTTTCAGACATTTTACATTAACGACATCACCAACATTATTAATAGATAGTTGCCTTTATGCAAATAATTATACTTCTCAGGCACCATCAGTATTTGATATCTTTGGTGGATTTTCTAATGTATCAATAGTAAATAGTACTTTTGCTAATAATAGTGGAAGTGATAATTCATACTTTATGATTGATGATTCAATAGATAGGTTCTACAATAACATTGTTGTAAACAATACTGGATTTAATTTCGATTTCTATTGCTTTAGGGGTACAAACATCAATTTCAATTTATTTTCAAGAACTGAAGATATTTATCAAGTTTATCAAGATGAACCAATTGATTTTGGCTCAGATAACCTAATTGGAACAGATCCATTATTTGTAGGTGGTGATCCGGCATTCCCTGAATACTACTATCTATCCGGAGATGATACAGAAGTGGGACCTTCTCCTGCTATAGATGCAGGGACAATGGATTTATCACTATTCCCTGCAAACTACGAGTTCCCTTTATATGATCTTGCCGGTGAGGATAGGATTTATGGAAGCAGTATTGATATAGGGTGTTATGAGTTCCCCGGGTATACAAATGCACAAGATAATGTTACAAGTCTTGAACCATACAGTCTGGCTAATTACCCTAATCCGTTTAATCCCACAACTAATATCTCATTTACTATACCGGTGAAATCGAAAGTTGAAATTGCCATCTACAATGTGAAAGGGCAAAGAATCAGGACTTTATCTGATGAGGAGATGGAGATAGGAGAGCATCGCATTGTATGGAACGGCAAAGATGAAGATAATAGAACAGTATCATCTGGGATATATTTCTGCAAGATGAAGAGTACGGATAAAAGTTTTACTACTAAGATGGTATTGATGAAGTAGAAGTATGTTTTTTACCTTGAACGACCGATTGGCAGAATGATGGTGGTAAAGTGACGTTAGCAGTCACCATTGCGAGTTTACGAGCTCGGGGAAATGCGGAAAACCTATAGCTCTTCCGAGATATGAGGAAGTGGGGTAACTCGCACTACAAGTACGCAAGAAGTCATTCAACATAAAACGCAATTCCCCAAACTCCTTATCAGTCGTACAGGTGACCGCTTCACAAATATCGGCAACTTCGAAGTGTACCATTCGGAAGGATTCGCAAGCTCAACCATTAAGAAGGTACGGGTTGTGTGACAAGACGCACCTAAGCAGTTGGTGCACTCCATAAACGATATGACACATAAAGCCACAAATACAAATATTGACATAAATTCCTATAAATTATGCCTGACGCAAAATGAATAAAACAGGTGGAGATAATGAAAAAATCTAAGTTTTTACAGAGACGAAGATATGAAGCATTTGTGTTTCTTCTTCTTTCCGGTGGAATACTTTGGTATTTAAGCAGTAAGATGACTACAAGTCACTTGCTTTCTTCCATTATGAATACAGCCCATGACCTGCTATTGAATACAGTGTTTTACATTATGGCGATCACTGTGTTAGCAGGTGCTTTAGGTAAACTGATGATTGAGTTTGGAGTTGTTCGTTTACTTGAGGTAATACTTGCACCTCTGATGAGACCACTCTTCAATCTTCCGGGTGTTGCTTCAATTGGAGCATTGATGACGTTCTTTTCTGATAATCCAGCGATTATCAGTCTAGCTAAAGATAAGAACTTCAGAGCTTACTTCAAGAAGTACGAACTTATATCGTTAACAAACTTCGGAACCGCATTTGGCATGGGTTTAATCGTGATAAGTTTCATGATTGGTAAAGGCTTTTTTACAAGTGCTATAGTTGGTTTGGTTGGTAGTATTATTGGCTCAATCACATCAACAAGAATTATGCAGCATTTAATTAAAAGTCAGTTCCATGAGATTCCACGTCATGAAGATATAAATAGAGAGAAGAATATCTCGTTCAGTACTGAAGGTTCAGTGTTTCAGAGATTTCTAAATGCATTACTAGATGGAGGTAGATCAGGGGTTGATCTTGGTCTGGCAATTATTCCCGGTGTTCTCACAATAAGTACATTCATTATGCTTATAACATTCGGACCTAAAGATATAGCTTTAGGCTATCAGGGTCTTGCTTATGAGGGAGTTCCTTTGCTTCCAAAGATTGCAGGTCTGCTAGCTATTCCATTTAAATACCTCTTTGGTTTCGAGCATCCGGGAGCAATAGCATTTCCAATAACTGCTCTTGGTGCTGTAGGTGCTGCTTTATCATTGATCCCAAGATACCTTGAAACAGGAATTGCCGGAGCAAACGAGATAGCGGTTTTCACAGCTATGGGAATGTGTTGGAGTGGATATTTAAGTACCCATACAGCTATGCTTGACGCTCTTGGATACAGAGAACTTACATCAAAGGCTCTTATATCACATACAATAGGTGGATTTGTTGCCGGTATTTGTGCACACTATATATTTTTACTTGTTCAGTTGTTTCAATAACTGAATGAGATTCTAGCGTTTGCCCCGAAATTGAAAGATTTCGGGGCTTTTACTATCTAAATGTATAGTATATAAATTACACGATAACAATTAAGTAGCTATAAAGCATATATTTAAAAGTAAACATTGACAATTCATTTTAGCGAATACTTTTTGACGAAAAGAGATATATGAAGGAGATTCAGATGAGAGCGAAAAAATTATCCGTACAGGAAAAGAAGCTTCAGAAACGTGAAGCAATAGTGAAATCTGCAATTGAGATTTTTGGTCAAAAAGGTTTTCATAATGCTAAGATTGGCGAGATTGCAAAACGAGCCAAAGTCGCTGATGGTACAGTCTATTTGTATTTCAAAAATAAAGATGATTTAATGATTCAAGCTATGAAAGAGCTTCTTCACAAAAAGCTAACATATATGAAACGCATACTTTCAGTTGAGAAGCGAGGAGTAAAGAAATTATATAAATTCTATAAAATGCATGCAGCGATGTTTACAGGAGATATTAACGTAGCTAGATTTATCACGGTGGAACTCCGTCAGTGTAAAGAGTTTTATGAAAAGTATCCTGAGTTTACCCCAATATCAGAATATATTGATTTTGTTGAGGAGATAATAAAGCAGGCTATTGCTGAGGGTGATATTGTTAAAGACATAGATCCAAGGATTTATGCAATGATGTTCCTTGGGACAGTAGATTTTGTCATTACGCAGTGGGTACTGGGCAAGAGTGAGATAAGCTTAGATGATACAGTAGAACAAATTGCACATCTTTTCAGATTGAACATTGAAGAGTTAGAAATATAAACACATTGACATCTAGTAAAAGGTGAATATCTTATCTAGAGCTAGAATGATAAGAGCTTGATTTTCTAGAATCATTAGTAATCAGGTTTTAGGAACTATTTTTGCATAATATGTATAGTTATGGATAAATTAAGATTAAATTTGAGATAAACCATGGAGGAAGAATGAAGAAGTTAACCCTGTTTTTACTACTATTAATGGTAGCAGGTCTGCTTTTGAGTGAAACTGTTGAATTAAACAACGGAATGAACTCTGTCCGCTTAGTATCCTCAGATAACAACAGTACAGTTCTTGCGCTATCAGTAAGTGATTTCGAAAGAAATAGTGTAAGAATAAACAATGAGGAATTTGATTTAATTAATATGAGCACTGAACCTGTGAGTCAGGAAAGTGGTGCTCCAATGCTTCCTGTGATGAACAGAAGTATCATAATACCTGCAACAGCAAATGCTGATGTAAAAATTTTAAAAAGTGAATATCAAGAGTTTGATATGAATGTTGCACCTTCTAAAGGTTCAATTACTAGAAACATTGATCCTGCAACAGTAGCTTATACATTCGGTGCAATGTATAATGAAAACGCATACTATCCACAAGAGTTAGTTACTCTTAGTGAACCTTATATTTTAAGAGATATGCGTGGTGTTGTAGTTAAATTTAGTCCTTTCACATTTAATCCTGTAACAAAGAAGCTTAGAGTTTATACTCGCTTGTTAGTTGAAGTAGAGAACAATGGTTTCAGTATGGTTAATACCCTTGATAGAGAGGCTACTACTTACAGTAAAGAGTTTTTATCTATCTATGAAAACCACTTCATGAATTTCACAACAGACAGGTATACACCTGTTGAGGATTCAGGTTCACTTCTGGCTATCGCTCCAACACAGTATATGGACCTAATGCAGGAATATGTTGATTGGAAGATTCAGAAAGGAATGAATGCAGAGCTCGTAGAGTTGTCTACAATCGGTACAACTGCATCTCAGATTCAGACTTTTATTCAAAACTATTATAATAGTAACCCAAACCTTGCTTTTGTTCAGCTTGCCGGTGATGCAGCTCAGATGCCTGCATTAAGCCACTATTACAGTGGACAGAATGGTGGTGCTGACCCTATTCTTGCTCTCGTAAATGGTACTGATTCATATCCTGATATCTTCATTGGAAGATTCTCTGCTGAGAATACTTCACAACTTGAAACTCAGGTAGATAGAGTTATCTGGTACGAAAGAGATATTGATAATACTAATGACTGGTTGAATAATGCTATTGGTATCGCTTCTGATGAAGGTGGTGGTAGTAATGGTGATATGGGTGAATCTGACATCGTTCACATGAACAATATTAGAACTGATCTTTTAGGTTACGGATATAATACTGTAGACCAGATTTATGACCCGGGTGCCAGCTCAAGTAATGTTGCTAATAGTGTTAATGCTGGTCGTGGGTTTATTAACTATGTTGGCCATGGTTCTACTACTGCATGGTCAACAACAGGATTCAGTGTAAACAACTGTAATCAGCTTACAAATGACTACAAACTTCCATTTATCGTAAGTGTTGCTTGTGTTAATGGTAATTTTGTATCAAATACATGTTTTGCCGAAGGCTGGACAAGAGCAACTAATGGTGATGCTCCTACCGGGGCTATGGCTATTTATGCATCTTCTGTTAATCAGGACTGGGATTCTCCTATGAGAGGACAAGATGAGATTACTGATCTTTTAATCGCAGAAGATAAGACAACAGTTGGTGGCCTTTATTACAACGGTTCATGCGAGATGATGGACAATTATGCAGGTGTTGGTACTGATATGTATAAAACTTGGAATATTTTCGGTGATGCATCACTTATGGTTCGTACAAGACAACCGGAAGATATAACAGTATCTCATATGCCTACATTTTTCCTTGGTTCTTCAGTATTCAATGCTTCAGTAAGTGGTCTTGATACAGGTAATCCTGCTTTAGTAAGTATTACTGATAATGGAACTTTACTTGGTGCAGGTTATACTGATGCTTCAGGAAATGCGGCTGTAACACTTGATCCTGCTCCTTTACAACCAACTAATCTTACAGTAACTGTCACAGCCTTTAACAAAGTTACATATACTGCTGATGTCTTAACTGTTGCAGCTGATGGTGCTTACATTATTGTTAACGATTTAAGTTTTACAAATGCTAGCGATGGACAGTATGGAAATACTGCTGATGTTAATATTACGTTAGAGAATGTTGGGGTTGATGCTTCCGGTGTACTTACCGTGAATATCGCTTCAGCTGATCCATATGTAACTATTACTCAACCTGAGATTACAACTGCTGCACTCGATGCTGACGGTCAAATAATGTTGAATGAAGCATTTACTGTTTCAATTAGTGATAGTGTTCCTGATCAATATATGATTCCAGTTACAGTTACAATTATTGATCCTGCTAATAACTGGACAGCAGAGAAAAGTTTAACTGTTAATGCTCCGGCATTATCAGTAGAAGCATTAACTTGGACTGAAATTTTGGGTAATGGAAACTCAATGTATGACCAAGGTGAGATATGGAATGTTCAGTTTATAGCAACAAACAATGGACATGCTTCTGCTGGAAATGGTTTTACTACACTTTCATTTGATAATACTCTCGTTAGTATTGTTCCTGCTGAATCACCAATCTTTACAAGATTAGGTATGGGCTCAACTGCTATTGGTAACTATAATGTTGCTTTCAGTAGTCAAATCCCTGCCTTAACTTCAATTAATCTTGATTATGGTGTAGAATCTGGAAACTATATGACTGAAGCATCCGATAATGTAATTGTTGGTCTTACAATGGAAACATTTGATAACAACTTCGATAGTTATGGATATACATTTACTGGTGGAAACTGGACAATTGATGCCAATGGTGGTCATGATGGAGTAGCTGCAAAAACAGCAGATATATCTAACAATGGCACGACTACTATGCAAGTAACTATGACTATCGCACAAGCTGGCCAGATATCTTTCTGGAAGAAAGTATCATCAGAGTCAAGTTACGACTTCTTCAGATTTTATATTGATAATCAGGAACAGGGTGAATGGTCAGGTTCGGTGAACTGGTCACAAGAGACATATGATGTTTCGGCCGGTAACCATACATTTAAATGGGAATATAGCAAAGACTGGATGGCATCTTCAGGTTCAGATTGTGCTTGGGTTGATGATATAGTTTTCCCTATGGCACCACAAAATCCAGGTGCACCGATATTTGCAATAGATACAACAGCGATTGAGTTTGGTGAAGTTATGGTTGGTGAAGAGTCAGCTCAAACAGTAACACTTACAAATAGTGGTGATGAAGTTATGGTTGGCGCTATTACATCATTGCTTCCTGAATTCAAGATCAGAAGAGATGGAACTGATGCAGATGAAATTTCTTATATTGTTGAATCAGGAGATACATTTGATTTTGACATCGTTTTCATGCCAACAGCAACTGAAAACTACTCTCAACAGGTAGCTGTTACAAGTGATGATCCTAACAATCCATTGAGTGGAGTCATAGTTAATGGTGTGGGAACTCCTACCGATAATAACGATAATGTTGCAGTTTACACTACAACATTACAGGGTAACTATCCAAACCCATTCAATCCTGAAACTAATATCGCTTTCTCTATGAAAGAAAGTGGTAAAGTTAAGATTGAAGTTTACAACATTCTTGGTAAGAAGGTTACAACTGTACTCAATGATGTCATGACTAAAGGTAACCATTCAGTTCTTTGGAAGGGAGATGACTCTAATGGCAAGCAAGTTGCTAGTGGTATCTACTTCTATAGAATGACTACTGATAGTTATAAAGCTACTAATAAAATGATATTAATGAAGTAATTCGTTAAACAATATAATTTAGGCTATTCCATTATGGGATAGCCTATTTTTTGTTCTTTCGTTTTAAGTTTGTGAATCAATAAATACTCAAAAACCTTCAGTAGTGAATAAAAAACTTGATAGAAATATGTAGTTATATAATATGATTTAAAGCAGACTTTGGTGGAAAACTTGCATGTCTGTTTAAGAAAATTGATTAGTGTATTAGTAAAATAAGTCTACGGAGGATTTGATGCGCAAGAGCTTACTGATTGTCGTATCTCTGATGTTGTTGCTAATAGGTAGTTTATCTGCCCAAGCAAAACCTGAAGTTGAATTCGAGTTCCAGAAAGGTAATGGGACCGGAACTCTTTTAATGAAATTTAATATCCCTGACCATTATTACCAATCTTATGTTGTCGGTGATGACATGCCTATGTTCTATCTTGAAGCTAGTGGGGATGGCTTAGAGTTTGAACCGACTGTTTATCCAAACCCGGATGGACTAAAAAATGAAGAAACTATAAAATATAAGCATGAAGTTGTGTTGTCTCAGAAATGCACATTTGATGCTTCAAAGAAAGATGGTGAGATTAAGATTGCTTATGGTTATCAACTCTGTGAAGCTGGTGCTGCTTGTGAGATGCCTGTTGATGAGGAGGCTACTTTATCATTTGTAACCGGTAAGAGTGTAGCTAATGAAGTTACTTCTACGGAAGCTACTGTAACAGAAGGTAGTGCAGAAGATAATCAGAAAGTGGTTGATGCTTTTACAAGACTTAACAAGAAATATAAAATCAAAGGTGCTAAGACAGGTTACATTAAAGCTGACAAGTTTATTGCATTCTTAGAAAATCCTGGTGCTATTGGTGATGCAAACACTGACGGTGCTACAGAAGATGAAGGTTTAGCCGGAAAGAGCATTTGGTTATTGCTTATTTCTATCATTGTCGGTGGACTTCTTATGAACCTTACTCCATGTGTTTTGCCTATGATTCCTATTACTGTTGCTATTATTGGTGCCGGTTCACAAGGTCAATCAAAAGGTAAAGGTATCATGCTTGGTGCAAGTTATGGTCTCGGTATGGCCATCGCTTACGGAGCTTTAGGTTTAATTGCAGCTTTAACCGGATCCGCATTCGGTCAGTTAAACTCATCATGGATTTTCAATGCTGTAATTGCAGTCATCTTCATCTTTCTTGCTCTGGCAATGTTCGATGTTTTTGCTATAGATTTCTCAAAGTATCAAAACCCTAATAAACGTGCTCAGCAACGAGGTAAGATTGCCGGTGTTTTTGTTATGGGTATCTTTGCAGCTCTACTTGCAGGTGCTTGTGTAGCTCCAATCTTGATTGCAGTTATCATATATGCCGGACAGCTTTATGCTGATGGTAATATTCTTGGATTAGCATTACCATTCTTACTTGGACTTGGTATGGCTCTTCCATGGCCATTCTTAGGTGGCGGTATGTCTGTCCTTCCAAAACCTGGTAACTGGATGAAATGGGTTAAGATTATCTTCGGTGTGTTCATTCTGTTTATGGCTTTCAAATACAGCACAAATGCATATCATATCTTAAAACCTAAAACTGTAACCGGAACTGCTTCTCAGATTGAAGCTGCTATGGATGAGCAGAAACCTATTTTCTTAGACTTCACTGCTTCATGGTGTAGCTCTTGTAAAGAGATGGATAGAACTACTTTCAAAGATGAAGGTGTTATAAAAGCGCTTGAGAAGTATGAGTTTATTAAGTATTATGCTGAAAAACCAAATGAAACTCCGGCAAAAGAAGTGATGGAGATGTTCGATGTTAAAGGACTTCCGACTTACATTATTCTTGAGCCATAAGGATCCAATATGAAGAAATTAACATTTATATTTATCATAGTGCTTGTATTACTTGTAAGTGCATGTGAAAGATTTACTAAACCGGAGCCTGAGACAGGACCTGGTATAGCAGAGGAGATAGAAACCTATTTCCAAAACGATATTAAAGATGCCCTTGATTCAATGACATCCGGTGATGTTAGTAGTATTATGGCATTCTACAGTGACAGCTATCTCAATCAGGGTTTAACAAAGACAGACATTGAGAATGAGTTTACTGCTTTAATGCAAACAGTTACTGCTCCATTTACAGTATCAATAGATGTAATCAGTGAGGATAACCTTACTGTTGAATGGTCATTTGCTTCAGTTAAAGAAATTCCTGAAACTGATGTTCTCATTGAGAACGGTGATGGCTACCTTTTCTATGGTAACCAGATGGAACCACCTTCAGAAGATAAGACAGTTGCCTTTGTAGAGATACTTACTGCTACATGGTGTCCCAACTGTCCTGAACTTGAACATGAAATCGAAGCATTAAAGGCAACTTATGGTAGTAGCCTCTCATATGTCGAATATCATTATAATGACGGTTTAAGCGGTGATTTCAGCGAGTTACAAAGCTGGTATAACATCTATAGCGCTCCAACAGGAGTTTTACAAGGAAGTAACATTTTTGTTGGTTCAGAGGAGATAACATTATCTCAATATGATGGAATTATCAATACAACAGTTAATACAGATGCTACTATCACGTTCGAGAACTTCAATTATACACTTGAAGCGGGAAAGTATACTGTTCAGTTAGAACTTGATAACCCCGGTTCAGTTGCTTTTGATAACCTATATCTTAGATATATGTTCATTGAAGAGACATCAGCTACAAATAATTATGCCGGTGATCCTTGTAAGAATGTAATGCTTGAACAGAATAGAATTGCCCTAACTGATGCTGACTTCAATGGGACTTATGAGTTTGAACATACAGTAGGAAGTGCAATGCCTGATGATGCAAAGCTCATCATACTTATTCAGACAATGCCTGAGACTTTCGATGAGACAACCTGTAAAATCCATAATGTTATGGAAGCTGAATTAAACTAAGAGGAGCACAAAATGAAATTTAAAATAGTAATCATAGTTTTAGTCCTGCTACTTGCAGGTTCACTCTTCGCTGAGAAGAAGTTTGCTGACTTTAAACTGGAAGACGTTAAAGGCAAGAAAGTATCACTTAAATCATTACTTAAAGATGGTCCAATTGTTGTGGATTTTTGGGCTAGCTGGTGTGATCCTTGTAAGAAAGCAATGCCACATCTTGATGAGATTGATAAAAAGTATGAAGGCATCAAAGTTGTTGCTATCTCTATTGACTCTCCACGCAAGAAAGTTAAAGCTAAAGCTTATGTTAAGAAGAAAAAGTTTGGTTTCGTTACACTTTTTGACAGTGACCAGAAGATTTCAAAGAAGATGGGTGTGAAGAATATTCCTCATACATTCATCGTGGATAAAGATGGAACTGTAGTATTTGACTTCATGTCAGGTAAACCTGGTGGAGAAAAGATTCTCGAAGCTGAAATCCAGAAACTGTTAGGCATAGAAGCTACAGTCGAAGAACATGTAGAAGAAGCAGCCGAATAGGAGCCCTTAATGAAGAAAATTGTTATAGCTCTTCTGCTTCTCACATCATTATCATTGCTGATTGGTGATGATTTTGAGTTAAGTGGAACCAATGAGATGGAAGTTATCTATAAAGCAGTAGATGATTCTTTGAACACATATTTTTATAATGAACTTAGTTTACTTGCCAACTACAAAGATCTTGTGTTCGGTATGAAGTTTTTAGCATCTCTTCCTAAGTATGAGAGCGATAATCCAATCGAAGACCTTGATTCAGAAGATGTAAAAGTTGAATGGGATGAGAGATATCTTACTTTTGAAAGAGATGATCTACTTTTACATATCGGTACTACAGAGGACTTTGTAGGTTCAGGCCTGCTTTTCCGTTCATATCGTGATGAAGATGTGGATGTAGATACCAGACTCGAAGCTGCACTTATTAAAGCTGCGACTGAGTACTTTGAAGTTAAAGGTCTCTATGGTGCAATGCCAAGCGAAGACTATGATGCAAATGAACTCGCAGGTCTTTTCGATATAGAAAGCAGTTACATTCCTCATACAAAGATTGGTGCATCTTACTTTCAGAATGAGAGACTTAAATCAAGCTCTGCATATTATTTGATGCAAGCTTATGGTTTCAGAATGACTCAGGAATGGGACTATTTTGATTTCTATGGTGAATATGCAAGAACCATGATCGATGAGTATGATTTTAACGGTGAAGGCTATTATGCCAACCTTAACGCATATTTCGGTGAATTCAGCATTAATGGTGCTTATAAGAAGTTCTGGAACATGAACTATGACCTCAATGATGTGCCTACAGCCAACTATCATGAAGAAACACTTTCTGATGATTTAGCAAGTGGTGCTGATGAAGAAGGTTTCATGGGCGAGTTGAGTTGGGATCAGGAAGATGAGAAATATCATCTTCTTCTAAGCTACGCAGAAGCTTGGGATTCAGACAAAGACAGACAGATGAACGATTTCTTCGGTGCTTTTGGAATGAAAGTAAGAAAGAATGAAGTCACTGCTGAATGCGGTTACTGGGAAAAAGTTAATGATGCAGCGATCTCCTGGCAAAGAGAGATAACTCCTGCATTAGTATTCGACATTCCAACAGAAACACTTGGTTTCCATATCAAAACAGAGATGCAGAGAATCGAGAAAGAGAACAATGGTGTTGAAGCAAATCACTGGGAACCTCTTTTACAAACTGATGTAAGCTATGGTGACCATTCTCTCTCAATTATTGCAGAAACTAATATCGAAGAGTTTGGTGATGCTACTGATAGCAGATATTTTGTAAATGCAGAATTTAGAACTACTATATATGAAAATACAGATGTAGTACTTTTCGCCGGTAGTGAGAAGGGCGGAAAAGTATGTAGGAATGGTGTTTGTAAGACTAACAAGCCTTTCGATGGTGTTAGACTTGAGTTAATCACCAGATTCTAAAGGAGATTAAAATGAAAAGATCGTTATTATTAATATTGTTTATCGCTGTAGTTGCTATGTTAGCAGCTGAGCTTGTTGTTGATATTCCTTTTGATACTGAGGTTGTGGGTGAAGAACCTCGTGAGATGACTACACATGTTTCTCCATTCTTCCATATTACAAACAACGGACCGGAAGGTGTTTATCAAATCGACTTAGTCCCTGTTGACTTGCCAGATGGCTGGCAGGCTATGTGGTGTAATGAAGGACTTGCTCCAACAGTTCCGGACGGATGTCATCATTATGCATCTCCGGCTTGGGAATTCACTTTCCCTGCTGGTGCAACTATAAGTCTTGATCTACAAGCTATGTACAATACAACAGGCTACTTCTATGTTGATTATGTTATCACATCAGATGATTTAGCAGAACCATTAGTACTTCCATTCTTGTTCAGAACTGCTGAAGCAGTAAGTAACGATGATGATGTACAAGGTGCTTTAAAACCTGGCTTACTTGCTAACTACCCTAACCCATTCAATCCTACAACAACTATAAGCTATAATCTTACAAAAGCACAAGCTGATAATGCTAAGATCGAAATCTTCAATATAAGAGGTGAGTTAGTAAAAGAGTTCCGTAATCTTACAGTTAATAACAACACAGGTTCTGTTGTTTGGACAGCCGATAACGCAGCATCAGGTGTTTATTACTATAAGCTTACAAGTGGTTCAATCACTGATACGAAAAAGATGTTAATGGTTAAATAAACCATTTATCTAATACATTTAGAAGGGTTGAGTTCGCTCAACCCTTTTTGTTATATCTTCGCCCCTCTGGGGAGAAGTGGTACAAAGTACCGATGAGGGGTAGAAACGTGATTCTCTGTCAATTAATGTTATTCCAAATTCCTCACAACCCTAAATCCGTGATTAGATTCAGATTTATGCCTATGGAAGTAATATCTTCTACTAATATTGTTACTATCAAAACCTCTATAAACTACATATTCTCCCGTCTTTGGTCCCATTGGGTTTGATGTAGGTGATTTACTATAATAGTCTTTATCATACCAGTCATTGCACCATTCAGTGACATCTTCGGTGATATTATATAATCCTAATGTGTTTGGCTTAATATCTTTCGGAAACTTTTCTCTATCTGTTAGATCTATATATGGTGTAAACCCGGTATTCGGATAAACACCTCCCTTAGCTGCATACTCCCATTCAGCTTCAGTTGGTAGCCTATAGCCATTAGCATCTGGATCAAATATTACAACTTTAAACGAATCTTCTGTTTTAGTATGATAGTTTGGATCTTTGCCGGAGCTGATATAATAACAAGGTTCAAGTCCCTCTTTTTTACTAAGTCTATTGCAAAATTCGACCGCTTGTTCCCAACGAACATTTACAATAGCAGATTCTTGACGATAATATTGAACTCTTAAGTTCATCACCTTTTCCCACTGGTTTCGAGTTACTTCATATTGTCCCATCAAAAAGCTTTTTACTGTAACTTCATGTTCAGGATTATCCGTTTCATTATCTGTATCATTACCCATAATATATGATCCACCCTTTATCTCTACCATTTTCATCCCAATTTCTGTAGTACTTATAACCGGTGGTACAGAGTAGAGTACAGATGATTTTGCTAAAACCATCCTTATCTTTTCTCGGTGGAAAGGAGTTATTGCGAATGATGATTGTTGACTCCTATAGCCAAAAGCAGAGAGATTCAAACTATAATTACCTATAGGTAAATTATGTAATTGTTTCCATTTATTCTGCTCAATAATTGTACCATCTTCATAAATCAGTTGCACGTTTGCTGTAGGTGGATAAACTGATAATAAGAGTTCACCATACTGTTGATATTGAGAGAATTTATTGCTGGAATTAATTGGTTCATCTATGAATGAATGACGCACAGTAGTTATTTCATCTTTCTTTATATCTATCTCTTTAGAGACACATTCCCTTTCATTTGGTACCCAGAACTCCAAAATATACTTTCCAATATGTAGCTTTTCCCTTTTTGAAGACTTTAATTTTATTGCGTTCCCATCAGTATCAATCACTTTTGCGATTCCATAACCAATCATCTCTAAATCGAGAATTCCTAATGTGCTTGTCATTTCAAAATCAACAGGTATAGTGAGGTCATCACCATCCATTACTGTGATAGTTTTCTCCCACTTATTCATACCTAAGCTTGTAGCTTTAAAAGTGTATTTCCCTGACAAATAGCGTGTTTTATGGGCATTTGTTTGCTTATTATTAGCAGTAATCTCTTTAAATCCGGTTTTACAAATAAATGTTATAAAACCTCCGGGTTGTATCTTTTCTAAAGAAATAGTAATAGTAGTGTCTGATGAAGCTTTAAATGCTTTAGTTGCTTCATTATAACCCTCTTTCTTAGCTGAGATAACACTAAAGAAACCTCTATGAACTAAAGACTTTTCATAGATTATATCATGTCGAGTTTCACAGAAATATGTGAATGCATCTGAGGGTTTTGTTTCTACTGTAACTTCAACTAAGTGGTCAGGTTTATCGATCACGAAAGTTCTGAGTGTGTCATATTCTGATGAAACTCTTCTAAAAGTTTGGGTATTCCATAATTTCTCAGTTTCTTTGTATAATGAACCATTATAGCTTATCAGAGTGGTTTTAGGGATAATCCCCGGTTCTACTTTCTTATTAATGCTAGGTTGTTGCTGTGAGTTAATGTTTTCTTCAAAGAACAGCTTTTTTCTGATAAAATGGGGAGTGGCTATAATTACAACCACAACTAGAACGAAAACAAAGATAAAGATTAACCATTTCTTCATAATTATTCATCCTTCCCAAAGTTAACAGGTATGAAAACTCTGTATGAGACTTCTTTATCACTCTTCTTTGCAGGTTTGAACTCCCATTTTTTCACTATTTCAATCGCCTTTCTTTCTAGATCATTTAGATCCCCATAACTTGATCGACAAACTACTTTTGGTTGAGTTCTATTATTCTCTGTTATTATTAATGAAACTAACTCACACTTATCAGTTCTTTTTTTAGGTGATTTATGGTTCCCTGCACTTAATACTACAGAAGTGTCAGGTATCCGGTTATTATGTATATATACCGAATTATTATCCCATGATTGTGAAATTATATTGCTTTTACTTAATGAGTATTCTCCTTCTCTAAGTCCTACACACTGTCTTCGATATAAATCAACCATCTTGACTTCACCATCAATAATCATTTTGACTGGAATTTTCTTTATGTCCTGCCCATAATTACGTATGTAACTGTCACATATTGAACCCAAAGTAATTACATTACCATCAGAACTAAAACTTAAATACTCCTTTTCTTCTCTGAACTCATTCAACGGATATTCATCCCAATAATCCTCTTCATCGAATGAATCAGGTCTGACCTGAATACTGTTTTGAGTTTCTGAATCCACATAGATTTGATGCATCCCATTTTCAAGTGAGAAACCATTCACCATTAAAGTCATGCTATCTGGAAATACCTTGAAGTTGATCAATGCAGTATCATCTCCGGTTTTTAGATAAGCAAGATTTAAAACATAACCTTTATTGTCGTATTCAGTAGGGAGCTGTTCTATTGCCTGTTCAAAATGTTCATATTGGTTATCTACAAAAGAAAGTGCATTAGTAACCTCTAAAGAGATTTCATATACTTCTCCTCTCTTTAATTTAAAGCCAAACTCTTGCGTGTGTTTGTTAATCCCATCTTCAGTTATGATTACTTTATCAGCACCTTCTCTTAGAAGAATAAGATACGATTTTCCTAAGTCTATTTGCTTTTGTAGGTACTCATTATTAAAGAATAGTAGTTCAGGAGTTTCGCAATGTACTATGAGTAAAGCAGTGAGGTTGGTTTTCTCTTCTTCAGGCAGTAATTGTAAACCTATATGTTGGGGATTTAGTTTTGTTTTCTCTATAACATTGATTTCTAAAGTAAAAGCTATGCATAAGATGTTAAGAAATATGAGTGTCATGAGTAGCCTATAACTCTTCATTACCACACCTCCGTTCCCATCATAATCGGAATCTTTACCCAGCAATCAGTGGCATCACCATTAAGCTGTGCAGGAATAAACTCCCATTTTTTCATTGTATTCAGTATGTACTCTTCATCATCATATCTTCTTAAATTATCTATCTCTACTGCTCCTACTGTACCATCTTTGAATACCTCCACATCGCATATAACTCTATGAGGTTTTTTACCCTTCTTAAAATTGATCCCAGCATATATTGGTTGCAAGGTATAAATCGCAATAGGAGGTACTGTATATTTATTGGTTTTTGGTGTTCTTCCAATCCGTTTCGCATGGAACTGAGGGTATTCTACTTTTACTGTACTACCCTCTATTTGATCCAAAATCTCAGGTTCAATCCAAATGTTGCTTTCTCTTTCTCCCCGGATTAGTGTACTATTTCTATAAAGTGCATTATCCCGATATATTTCTGGATTCGGGGAAGACTTAAAGCTGATTACAAATGAATCCTCGAATTGCTTATCAAGTATTAGTGTGTGTAGATTACTAGGAATTTTGCTTTTTCGTGGTGAAAACGTATGTTTACCCCAAAAAATATCCTTGCTCTCCTTATATTCCACTGGATAATCTTCTATACTTGATTCATACACTTTGATCAATGGAAACATATTAGAATCTCTTTTAAACTCAAACTTTAACGCATTCACTTTGATCGGTTGACGAGCAAAACAATCAGATATGTCTCCACCACCACCTCCACCATATCCGAAATCACTATCATATCTTTCATTGATAAATCTTTTATCGGTTATCAGCTCAAGTTTATATGTTTTAGATTGTTTCAAATCCCCCAGTGAGAATGATGAGTAACCGCATCCATCTTTTGCAACAGATAAATATTCAGAATTATGTCTTATAAAAAACATGTAACATCCATCAAACTCATTTACTCGTCTTCTTACTCCATCTATCCCGATTTTAAGCCCTCTGATATCAGAGTATAGTAGCATTGTTATAGGCTTAACAGTTGGCTTTATAAGGTGCTTTGTCAGCTTTTTATTTCGCATGAACAACTCATACTCAATGCTATTGGGAACTTCCTCAATCTCCCCTTTCAATTGAAAATAACGTTTATCTGTGGAGAAGAGATTTATGAATAGAACCGTGATGATACACAGAAGAAATACTCTTTTGAACATATAGCCACCAAATCTTTGTTTTTTGCATAATCATTATATACATAATACTCTTGAGTTGTCAAACATTATTATATTGGAGCAGAATCAATTTGTTCAAAATAGAACTAAATGACTATTGTGGTTAAAGCTATGCTAATAGCTACTCAAAATAAATAGTATTATCCACTTTTAATCATTAACCTCCCATAACCATTCCAATACATTTTTGTTAACTGGTTCTCTTTATCTAATCCCTACAAAAACCAAGAATCTCGCTTGTCCCTCCCTTTAGCCTCCCTAGACCCTCCCTATGAACCTTTAAAGTTATCCACATCGGGTGCATAACTTATTTAACGGTGCAAAGAGGTTCTTGTAGGGATTAGATAAAGAGAAGGTATTGATTAAGTAGGATAAAATACCTTTTCAATGGTCCTTAGACCTTGAAAATGGTACTCTTGTAATATGACGTCAGCTTATCCGAATTGCACCGCAGTGGGCAGTATTGCTGTTAATGTGGGTGAGAGCGTAGCTGTCTATCGTAGGGGCTCAACATTTTGAGCCCACAGGTGTATCCAGATATCTACTCTAATCATGCAGTTCAATCGATATGATTGCCACTTAACGAGGGTTCAAGTTTTTGAACCCCTACAGACTTGACAAACTCCCAAAAAAAGAGAAAGCCTGCCGGTTGAAAAGCAGGCTTGATATGTTTATATGATTATTCTATTCGCTTCGGTCGATAAATCTGTCTAATGCGAATACTGATATTAATAAAATTATGGATGCAACGAAATTGTAGAGTCTTGCTCCTACAAAGCTGTCACCAACTGCCATTGCGAAGGTTTTGAAGGTTGCTAAGAAACCTGCAATCCAGATAAGTGATAGTTGGTTTTGAGCGATAAACTTTGTTACTAAGATATATACTAATACTGTCATCACAACAGTAAGAATCAGCCAGGTTACAATCTGAGCTGAATCAACATAGATGAACGTTGAGTTCATTGCTAATGAAGCAGTCATCAGAAGTAGAATAACGAACGTTAGAGCGTTTCTTTTACTGAAACCGTCTGTTATCTTGTCTAAGATTATATAAGTCGGCACAAGCAGTGCTAATGAGCGCGTGAACATCTTAAGAGATGCTATGATTGCTCCCAAGAATGGGATTGCTGATGTCATTACTGATGAATCCGGAGTTGTAGCAGTGATCTTTGGAAGCAGACTCATAATTAGAAGATAGAATCCAACAGCCATAGCTCCTATATAGAAACGTGGCATAAGCTTCTCTGAACTTGTACGGTTCTTGGCAAAGTACGCCATCACAATACTGACATAGAAACTCACTACAACACCCATAAGAATAGTTGTAAGTATGTTCATGAGATTCTGGTTACCGAGAGGTTGAGAGGTTGAGTATCCCATCTTCATATTACCATAATCAAGTCCAAAACCGATAAGCGATACAAGTATCAAAATTACAAATAGGATAAAGAATACTTTCATGTTTAGCTGTTTCTTTGTCCATGCAATAATAATAATGATTAAAGAGCCTAAGTAGAGAAGCATAGTTGTAATATTCAGTATGCCATGAATAGAGTCTCTGGTTCTAATATTGCTCCAGAATTTCTTCCATTCTTTATCTGGAGTTTTGATACCTTTATATACAGAACTCAACTCATCTCCGGCAAACCCGATTCCATAATTGATATGGTTATCACCTAAATCATAATTAAGAGTGTCTTTGTAAGTAAAACTCCAATCAGTTCTATTGTCTTTTAATGATGGCATAGCTCTAACAAGTGTTAAATCATTGAAGTTAATACTATGTAACCTTTCCAGATGAGTTTTGGCAAGATCAGTTGCTTCTTCTTCTGTTAAGGAAGCACCTTCGCTCTCTTCATGGAATTTATGCCAGTAATTAAACAAAGAACCATCTTTAGTGAACGTAACTTCATATTCTTCAGCTCTATCTTGTAGGTCTCCTTCAAATTTAGCAAAGCGAACACTAATAGCATTACTTCTAATGAAATCATCAGTGAAGTTCTTGAATTGTTCTTCTCCAAGAAAATACCAATGCCTACTTTTCACCATTCTGTGACCACCTCTTGCTTCAGTCATCACCTCATACTGATCAAGGTCTTCCACACCTAATGATTCAATAAACTCTGTTGCTTTTGCGATTGCTTCATCGTTCGTGATTTGGAGTTTGGAAGAATTGTAATCAACTCTGAAGAAGAGAAGTGCTAAGACTATACCTAAAGCTCCGAGGATAGGTATGAGTCTACCTATGGATTTAGAACTTTGCTTTTTCTCAACGACTTTCTCTTTTGCCGTTTCGGTTTTAATAACAGGTTTCCAGTCTTCATTGTTAGAACCTGTAAGGTCTGACTCTAACTTTTTTTCTTTGAATCTTCTATAAACAAGTATCAGAATAGGGAAGAGGAGTGCTATAACAAAGAGGACTTTGTTGCCAATCATCTCATTAGTTTCCACCATCCAGATTGGTAGTCCCATGAGTACAGCATCAAACACAAAGTGGATAAGCACACCGGCTAAGAGACCGAATCTGATATATACAACGGCAAACACGATTGAAGGGAAGATTAGCTCTATAACTCGAGCATAAGATGGTTGGGCAGCGTAGTTAGCATGTCCCATACCGAAGATGATAATCTGTAATATCATACCAATCCAGAAGAATAGCTTCTCTTTTCCAAACTTTCTACCGATAAGGATAGCTCCGGCAATCGGAACTGCTCTGAAAAGACATTCTTCCCAGAAACCTGCATGCAATGCCATTGCAATAGCACCGAGCCAAGGGAAAGAGGTAGCAAGAGTATTAGGGTCAACCCCAAGGGATGAAGAGTTCCACCAACCGAAGTATTTAGTAGTGATAAGATAGAAAACTAAGATATATGTCAGAGAAAGAGGAACCCAGAGATAAGCACCGATTGTGTTTCCCAAGGTCTTGGCTGAATTACCAACTTTAGGACTCCAGCTTTTCCATAATTGTGTATGTTTACCGAAAGCCTTTCTTGTCAAACTCTCAGCCACCATGAATGAAACAGAGAGAAGAATAACATTTGAGAAGAAACCGACTAGGGAAGATGATACATAGTTTAAGACATGTTCATTTACAGAAGAGGATGTTTGATACCACAGCCATGATAAAGAGAGCATATTGAAGGATGCGATAAACTCAAGCAGTGCTACAAAAATACCCCAGAAAAGAGCTTGTTTCCAGATAAGCCATTTGGTTTTGATTAAGAAAAATGCTCCAACAACGATACCAAGTACACCATAGAAAATAACCATGAGAATTGAACCAATTCCTGCAATTGTATTGTTTGCAGAGCGCATCTCAGAATAGCGACGCTGGAAAGCTTCCGGTGTTTTGAAGGAATGGAACATTGCTGAGAACTTATTACCGGTAATAGCAAGGTTCAGACGGAACTTTGCTTCCTCTATCTGCTGGTCTGTTCTTTCGAAGATAAAGGTATAATCTTTCCTGCCTTTAGGTGTAGTGACCAGTTTTTTATCATTAAGTTTGTAAGGTGTGAAGTCAATACCCCATTCTGATTCTGCTTTTGTCTTTGCAAGTTCAAGGGCTTCATCAGAGGTGAGATTTGGAAGTTCTAATTCTTCAGGATAGTCTACTTCGAAACCATAAGGTTCACCGGTGGGTTTGAAATAGGTAGATGATTCGAGGAGTTCACCCGGTTTATAGCTTCTAACCATCCAGGTGTAATGTGAGTAGAAGTCGCTTTTAAGAAGTTCGTTAAAGGCTTCTTTCCCACCACCTTCAAGTTCGATATAGGTCTGACCGTTGGTACCACCAAACATAGCTACTTGTTTGAACTCATCAGTTCCCCAATCGAATTTTGCAGCAAGTTCTTTAGTTTTTGCGTAAGCTTCCTCTCTGTTCATAGTGATGTCTATATTGATAAAAGACATTACTTTGGGGAAGTAGTTGATAATAAAGAAAATAGAAGATAGTGAGATAAGAGTAAACACTACCCAAAACCATTTTTTCTGGAACATCATTCCTCCGTGCGTTTTAATATATAAAATTCTCTAAATGCGATCATGATGTGAATTGAACTCCATTCTTGATACTTTCTCAAACATATCAAGCTTTTTGTTTTATGTCACCCTGAGCGGAGTGAATGTATTCGAGTTCTCGTTCCAACTTAGCTCAAGATGACATGGAAAGTGAAGTGCCATAATAGTAATTAAATAGTTGCCTGAATCATTTCGTTAAATAAATTATCAAAAAAAAATGAAGGGAATTTGCTTAAGCCTGTCTATATAGGTGGAGCGTATATGAAAAAAGAGTTATTCGAAGACGTCGTTAGAGTAAACCAAAAGAGGATATACAATTATCTTCTGAAGTTTGTTAAGCAGAAGGAAGATGCTGAGGATCTTACTCAGAGTGTATTCCTGAAGTTCTATGCTAAAATAGATGATGTAGAGAAAGGTAAAGAACTCGCATATCTATATAGAGCAGCTCGGAACCAGGGGATTAATCACTTGAAAAAGAGCAAGAGAACATCGTCAGCACCGGACTTTGTACTCGACAATATACACGCTCCGAAAGAAGAGAGTTACATCTATAATGATGTAGTTAAGAGGGCTATAGTACAGTTGCCATCTAAAGTTGCAATGCTGATAGAATTACAGTATTACAAGAAGCTTAGTTATAAAGAGATGGCAGAAATGCTTGGATGCTCAGTTAAAGCAGTAGAATCCAAGCTAGTAAGAGCAAAGAAAAGATTAAGAAAAATTATTGAGAAGGAAATTGAGGTTTCCGGTGTCAATATTGTTAAGGAGTTTTAAAATGAAGTGTAAAAATGATGAAAAAACAGTAAACAGATATCTTGCAGATGAGATGACAAGCAAGGAAAGATTGAGCTTTGAAGCTCATCTTCAGGCATGCCCTAATTGTCAATCCATTGTAAAAGATATGGAGTTACTGGATAACATTATGCTTTCTACTCCTGATGAAGATGTCCCTGATTACATGATGACCAGAATCTTAGCGGAAGCAAGAGCAATGGAAGAGAAGAAAAGACATGGGTTTAGCTTGAAGTTTGTTTCTTACGGAGCAGCAGTAGCTTTATCGCTCTATCTTGGAATCTTTACAGCATTCTGGTCAACAGCAACCATAACAACTACAACAGAAACAACAACTGAAGTATCAACGCTTGAATCAGTAGAAGATACTTTCTTATATAGTTCACTGATGGGGGAATAACATGATTAGTAGAAAATACAGAATCTTGTTGATAATATCGTTGGTCTTTAACCTGGCATTTGTAACAGCTTTTATCTTTAGAGGAGTTCAAATAGCTAAGCATCAAGGCCGTCCATTCCCACATCCTTTCGAAAGACCACCTCACATGGGAGGACTCAAACATAAAGGTCCTGATGGTCACAGAGGTCCAAGAGGTCCTGAGCATGAAATGCTGAGTGGAATGAAAGATAAGTTTATGTCGGAAAGTTTAAGAAATAATATGGATAGAATGGATGAACTTAAAAGTGCTTTCTTTAAAGAGCTTATGAAGGATGAGCCATCCTATACAAAGCTTGATTCCATAAAATTAGTAATGAATAAAAATTCAGAAGATCTTAGTAACTGCATTTCTGAGAAGTTGATTGAAGTTCGAAAGAACTCATCTCCGGAAGAGATAAAGAAGCGCAGAGAGATGTTTAAGAGACATTTAAAGAACAGATATCCTCGTAAGAATAGAGGAAGAAAAGATGAACAAGAGCATAGGAGAATAAAATGAAAAAGATAGTATTAGTAATAGCCGTAATGACAGTATTAGTTGCATCAATGTTTGCCCAAGGCATGCATAGAAAGGGAATGATGAAAGGTGAAGATTGTGGAATGAGCCGTGGTGGTATGATGCAACACAAAGGAATGAAAGGTGCTGGTATGCATCATAATGGAATGCACAGAGACAGAATGATGATGTGTATTAACAGATTAGAGTTAACAGATAAACAGGAAAAAGAGATTAGAGATATTCGTGATACACATAAGAAAGCTGCTAATCTAAAGCGTGCAGAAATCAAGAACCTTGAAATGGATATGCATAAGTATATGAAGGATGCTGAATTTAAGAAAGCTGCAAAGATTTCAGAACAGCTCACAGAAGCTAAAGGAGATATTCATCTTAGTCGCATCAAGATGATGGAAGATGTATATTCCAAGCTGACAGATGAGCAGAAGCAAGAATTCAAAGAGATGAAACCTATGATGCGTAAAGGTATGAGAGGTTGTAATGGTGATGATTGCGGAGATTGTGACGATAAATAGGTAACCCCCTTGCAGATATAAATTCAAAATAGTATTACTATTGAGAAAGAACAGGTCGGATTAAATCCGACCTGTTTATTTATCTATTATTAGAGGGTTATGTAGGTGAGACCAATTCAGTTTCTTTACTTACAAGTGTAATTTGTTGTATAAATACATTATACATGGGAAAAAGTTCTTGACACTATTTAGGTAAAAGCCGAAATTTTACGTTAGTTAAGGGAGATATTTATTTAGATGTATAATCTTTGGTAGGAAGATACATCACAATTAAGACGAATAAATCCCATTTAATAAGATCTGTCATGGTTGTCAGGGGAATAATTCCACAAACATCCACAAACCCACATGACCCCTCTGGCGCTTTCAGATAAATTACAGGATTGGTGTATCAAAATGTTTACACCAAAGTTACAAGGAGATTAGAGAGGAAATTATAAGGTAGTTACCGGATTAGATTCTCTATTTTCCAAAATTATTAATTATTTGGAGTTATCTATTATGAGAAAAATGATTTTAATCATGATGTTAGCTGTATTATCAGTGGGATTATTTGCAATTGGCGGAGATGACTTTGCTACTGCAGTTTTAGTAACAGATACTGATTTCCCATACACTGATACAGGTGATACAAACACTTTGACTAATACAATCGAAAATGCAAGTGCTGATGCTTTCTACAGAATTAACTCTCCATTTGCTATTACAGATCTTGATATCTCTCTTGGAGAATCAAGCTTCGATACATATTTACATGTTTATGCAGCTGACCAAACTACTATGTTACATTATAATGATGATGCAATTGGTAACCGTTCAGCACTTTATGACCTAACTTTAGATGCTAATACAGATTATTATGTAATAGTTGAAGGTTACGGCTCAAATGAAGGTAATTATCAGATTGACATGACTGCAGTTATTGATAACCCTGCTGCACCAACAGCTGTTTCTAACATGCTTCCTACAGATGCATTTACTGTTACAACTTTGTCTCCTGAACTTAGCTGGACATTTGGAGCATTAACAGAAACTTATGATCTCTATTTCGACACTGTCAACCCTCCTGTAACACAGGTTGTTACAGATGGAACAGCCGGTGAAGAAGGTACTGCTGGTAATTATATCCCGGATAGTGCTCTTAGTGAAGGTACATATTATTGGTATGTCGTTGCTAAAAATTCATCAGCTCGTTTACAAGCTGCTAGTGCTGTATACAGTTTTGATATTGATATGACACCAGGAGAAGTTACTAATGCTTTACCTTTAAATGGTGCTACAGATCAACCAGTTAATACTCAGATTAGCTGGGATTTCGATACATTAGCAGAAACATATGATCTTTACTTTGACTCTGTAAATCCACCTGTGGTACAAGTTGTTACTGATGGTACTGTTAACGGTTCAGGTGCTTATAACCCAGGTCGTTTAGCTCAAAGTACAACTTACTACTGGAAAGTGGTTTCAAAGAACTCTAATGCTGCCAATGATACTGAAGAAACTTATTCATTCACAACAGTATTGAGTGATAACATTGTTTCTATTGGTACCGGAGCTGAAACAAATCAGGGTCTTCCAATTGAACCATTCTATGGTTATACTTACACTCAGAGTATCTATTTACAAAGTGAAATAGATATGGCTGACCAAAGAATTGAGAAGATTTGGTTCCATTACAATGGTGCTTCCAATCTTGATAGTAGCTCTGAATGGGTTATCTACATGGCTCATACTAATCTGGAAGAGTTTGGCACTACAGATGCTTGGTTACCTGCAGAACAGTTAACTCAGGTTTATGCTCAAACACTTGATCCGATTCCAACAGAAGATTCTTGGATTGAGCTTGTTTTAGACTCACCATTTACTTATAACAATGTTGATAATTTAGTTATTGCTGTTGAGGAAAACCAATCAAGCTATGATTCAAGCTCAGACGAGTTCTTCTGTACTTCTGTAGTTGGAAACAGATCTATTACTTACCGTAATGATAGTAATAATCCTGATCCATCTGATCCTCCATCAGGAACTTTGAAAGCATATATCCCAAACATTAGAATGGAATTCGGTGATGTTCCTGAAATGCCTGAGTTCTCTATTAATCCAGAATCTTATAACTTTGGTATGGTTTATGTGAATGCAGATAGTGATGCACAAATTTTCACTATTACTAATAATGGTGGTGCTGATCTTGTTATAAACGATCCTATCGCTTTAGAAACAGGTGCTAACTTCACACTTACAGATGCCAATACATATCCTTTAACAATTCCTTCAACAATGTCTGCGAGCTTTGATGTTACTTTCAATGCAACATCAGTCGGCGTTGTTAATGATAATATTGTTATTATTGATAATATTACAAGAACTACACGTAACATTCCAGTTCAAGGTGAAGGATTTGATCCAATAGTTTCTGTTTTCCCATATACTGAATCATTTGATACTGCCGACTTACCACTAGAGTGGGTAGCTGATCCTGATGCAAGTAGCAATGGTTGGGAAGTAGCAAACAATGAAGCCGGTGGACACGGTGCAACATCTGATCATACAGGTAACAGTGGTTACATGATGGTTCTTGATGACTCATCACCTGAAACAGTTCCGGCACACCTTTATACTCCAGACTTTAATTTTGCAGGTCTTACTTCTCCTGTAATGTCATTCTGGTATTGGATTGGTGATAATTCTAACACTTCTGAATTACACATTGATGTAATCAATGGCGAAGTAACTACTGAATCTGTTGCAGTATTCACTGATGCAGATGGTGACTTAGGTTGGCAGCAAGGTGTTGTTTCTTTAACAGCGTTTGCAGGTCAAACTGTTAGCTTCGATTTTAGAGCAATGGAATCTTCAAGTTATTTTGGAGACCTTTCAATTGATGACGTTGAGATTTTTAACAACGTAAATCCTCCTGCAGTAGCTACTGTTGTTGCACCAGTTGATGCAGCTACTGAACAGCTTACAGAAGGAACACTTGAATGGAATGCTGTTCCATTTGCTGATGGTTATGACTTATACTTCGGTTCTGATAACCCACCAACAGATATCGTTAACGGTGCTGATCAAGGTAACGTAACAACTTATGCTTACAGTGCTCTTACCGGTGGTGCTACTTATTACTGGCAGGTTGTACCTTACAACGCTAATGGTAGTGCTGTAGATTGCCCTGTTTGGAGTTTCACAACTAACGCAACTCCTCCTGCTCCTGTAGCTTTAGTATCTCCTGCAGATGAAGCTATTGATCAAGACTTCAACTTAACTCTTGAATGGAATACTGATGCAGTTGCTGATGGTTATTATCTTAACTTTGGTACTGATAATCCACCTACAGATGTTGAAGACATGACAGACATGGGTACAGCTACTACATATGATGCAGTTGAACTTAGTGGTGCAACTACATATTACTGGCAGGTAATTCCTTACAATGCAAACGGTAATGCTACTGATTGCCCTGTTTGGAGCTTTACAACTTATGCTGCTGCTCCTGAAGCTATAACATACAACAATCCTGCAGATGCAGCTGAAGGTGTAAGCGAATATCCAACTTTATCATGGTATAGTGATGTATGGGCAGATGGCTACAACCTTTACATTAGTGATGATGGTGAAAACTATGTTCAAACTGATGTTGGTGTTGTAACTGCTGTTACACTTACAACAGCTCTTAACTATGAGACTCAATATTACTGGTATGTAACCGGTTATAACAGAAATGGTGAAGGTGTTGCTCCTGATGCTATCAGAACTTTCACAACACAATCTAATCCAAACTACGGTGGAGACGGTACACTTTATGGTGGTTACTACTTCGCAAATAGTGTACCAGATGGTAATGGTTTAGGCTATCAACCTACATTCAGTTGGGTTGATGTGGTTGAAGCAAATGCTCCAACATATACAAGCGCTGATGATGGTTATGCTACTGTTGATTTAAACTTCACATTCAACTACTTTGGTAATGATTACACACAGATCTACCTTGGAACAAATGGTTACGTTATGTTCTCAAGTCCTGTTGGCTCAACAGGTGGCTCAATGTCAATTCCTGCATCTGGAACACCAAACGATGTAATTGCACTTTCAGCTATGGATATGCATACTACTCAGGTTGCTACTACTAATCCTTTCTATGGATACGATGTAGATGGTAACTTCGTTTATACTGTTGAACAGTGGAATGACTATTCTGACTATGATGAGTTCATGGACATGCAGGTTATCATTTATACAAATGGCAGAATTAAAATCCAATATCGTAACTACTCAAATGGTGGTACAGAATCAGGTACTTCAACTATCCAAGGTGATGCTTGTATCGGTATCGAGAACGCTGATGGTACAGTAGGTATTCAGTATAGAAACAATGGTGTTGGTGGTCCAATGCTTGACGATATGGCAGTTGCTTTTGCAACATCTGCTGAAGCTCTTGCAGATGGCTCAGGTCCTGTTGTTCTTGATGCTCCTGCTAACTTCACACTTGAATATCTTGCAGGTGACCTTGTACTTAACTGGGATGCTGTAACAGGTGCTACTGCTTACAACGTTTATGTTGGTACTACTCCTGATTTCACATGCGATGTGAATACCTTAATCGGAATTGTTACTGAAACTACAGCTTCTGTTCCTGCTACTACATTTGATGGCAACTACAGATTCGCTAAAGTAACAGCTACTGACGAAGCTCCATCTCGCACAGTTGTAAGTGCTCCTTCTACTTTCTCAGTAAGACGTTCATTAAGAACTATTACTTGGGTAGAGTACATTGAGCCTACTCCGGAAGTTGAGAAGAAGAAATAGGTTAATATAAACTAAAATATATAGGGTGACTCGATCGAGTCACCCTTTTTCATTACTGC
This sequence comes from Cloacimonadales bacterium (SeqCode), assembly GCA_963677495.2. GTDB lineage: Bacteria > Cloacimonadota > Cloacimonadia > Cloacimonadales > JAFGVF01 > Zophobacter. The sequence goes on along the minus strand of CAXXOU010000001.1, from coordinate 563,495 downwards.
ATTTCAGGGAGTTTGTCAGAGTGAATGCGAATACGGACTTCCTGAAATGCACTTTGGAAAAAGAAGTGAGTCGCAATGAAATGTGACTTGCTAATTCTGGAAATCGAAGTCGTAATCCGATGTTTTCGTTCTCGCCCCACGCTTCGTTGCGGTGCAAGTCCGACCTGTCATACTGAGCGAAGTGAGTTTTGCGAACGCAGTCGAATGTATCTCTCCGATAGCTTTAGTTTCCCAGCTAAAGAACAGCTTTTTCCGATAGGAATATATAATGGGTCCACGACCCATGGACCTGAATCACCTTGCATCCAATCCGATGAGGATTGCACTATTAGAGATGTTATTGGAACAATGCAATCCATGTAGGATTGTATCAATCTATAATCCGGACCATGCGTCGTGGACACATGGCTATTATTATGCTTCCCAGAGGGAAGTGTTAGACAATTTGCAGCTATTAGGAATACTACTCCATTCACTCCGCTCAGAGTGACATTGACAGTGCCTTTTGCAACAACTTACGGCATTTCAGGGAGTTTGTCGGCCTGATAAGGCAACGGACTTCCTGAAATGCACCTCGAAGTCGCAAATCCCTGATTTCGTTCTCGCGTCACGCTATCGCTGCAACGCAAGTCCGAAAGTGGCATACACAGCGCTTTTTGCAACAACTTAGCTATATTTACTGCTCTTTACACTCACTTTTACTGCGCTATCAATCAACGCACTGTATTTGCACTGTGCACGCACTGTGAAGGCACTGCCAACCCACTGTTTCACTGGGTTCACAGTGCGTGCACAGTGGGAGAACAGTGGGATGACTGCGATTTGTTGGATAGATTTTTAGAAGAGGGGTCATTGTTATGTACTTGATTTGGAAAATAGTAATTTATGAATACAACTCACAAAACGAATTGTTTCAGATAAATAGGAGTATAGTGGAAGCTGTCAAACAGGAATCTAAGATTGGAGAAAGAGAAAAAACTCTTGACAGATATTTTGATATGATTCCAAATTAGCATTGTATCCATGCTTTTTAGTTAACAGGAGGTAGGACGAATGTTGCTAAAGCATGATTAAAAGAAGGTAGATTTCTAACTGGAGCGATAGGAAACGCTCCAAGAAATAAGATCTGAAATAGTTGTTTTGAAGAGCCAAACACACCAAAACACATCCACATAACCACACGGCTCGAGAGACAACGAAAGGATTAATTATCAGGGTGGTGCAATAATATTTTGCATCAGGACTACAAGGAGAAATTCGAATTCTAATTAGAATACGGAACAGGGGTTTTGTATTCTATCGTATGTACATAACAAATGCTTTCTAACTTTAATATATGGAGTTATCCAATATGAAAAGAATATTAATTTTATTATCACTTATCATCTGTGTTGTATCATTATCAGCTTTTACATTCTCTGTTGAGCTGTATGATACTTATGGAGATGGTTGGAATGGTGGTTCTCTTGACATCCTTGTCAACGGATCTGCCGTATTAACCGGTTTGACAGTTGCTTCAGGTAACGGACCGGAATCACACAACTTTGATGTTGTTAACGGTGACGAAATCACTACTACATATACAGCAGGTAGTTGGTCTTCTGAGAATGAATATACTATATATGACCATCTCGGTGCTAACATTGCTGAATCAGGAATTGGTGGTTCTACACCTGCAAGTATCACAACTCCAATAGTTGTGAATTATAATGCAAATACACCTGGTGAAATTACTGATGCTGTTCCTGCAGATGGCGCCGGCGCTATTGCTACAAATGCATCTGTTACATGGAACTGGGGTGCTTTAACAGAAACTTATGACCTTTATTTTGATACTGTGAACCCACCTGTAACTCAAGTAGTAACAGATGGTGTTGCCGGTGCTGAAGGTACTCAAGGTTCATATACACCTGGTAGACTTACAACAAATACAACTTATTACTGGCAGGTTGTTTCGAAAAATACTCTAACAAGATTAGAGTGGGCTAACCCTGTTTATTCATATACAACAGAATTAGGTGCAAATATTGTTGAGATTGGCTTTGAAGCACTCACCAATCAGGCACTTCCAATAGAACCATATTATGGATACAGTTATACACAATCAATTTACTATCAAGCTGACATTGATAGAACTGGTGAGAGAATAGAGAAGATTTGGTATCATTATAATGGTGCTACAGATCTTAGTGCTTCTACTGACTGGGTTATCTATATGGGACATACAGCAAACACAGAGTTTGCTACAACTTCAGATTGGATTCCATTAGCAAACTTAACTCAAGTATGTTCAGTAACTCTTGATCCATTTCCTGATAGCGATGGCTGGATTGAATTTGTTTTAGATATGCCTTTCGTTTATAACAACGTTGATAACTTAGTAATTGCTGTTGAAGAAAACCTTGGTGGCTATGATAGCTCAAGTGATGAATTCTTCTGCTCAGCAACTGCAACAGCTCAGTCATTAGCTTATCGTAGTGACAGCACTAACCCGGATCCTGCAACACCACCTGCAGCAAATTATCTCCAAAGCTCAATTCCTAACATTAGAATGGAATTTGCAGCTGTTCCTACTGTGCCTGTATTCTCAATTGATAATGAATCATGGGACTATGGTTTAACTCTTCTTGGAGATACTGCTACTCAGACATTTACTATCACTAATATGGGTGGTGCAGACTTAGTTATTAGTACACCAATTGCAATGCAAACAGGTACAGACTTCACAGTTGTTGATGCTAATACTTATCCACTTACACTTGGTGTTGGTGTTAATGCATCATTCGATGTTGAATTCTCACCAACAGTTGGCGGTGCATTAAATGATGTTATCGTAATTGTAGATAATACAACTCGTACAACACAAAACATCCCTGTTACCGGTGAAGGTGACACAAGTACTCCTGACCCTGTAACTATCGTTGCTCCTGCAGATGCTGCTGTTGATCAACCTTCTGGTGGAACATTAGAATGGAACGCATCAGCGTTAGCAGATGGTTATGACCTTTATTTTGGTACAGATAACCCTCCTACAGATATGGTTAACGGTACTGACTTAGGTGATGTTTTAACTTATACATATTCAGGTTTAGCTTCCGGTACTACTTATTACTGGCAGGTTGTACCTTATAACTTTAATGGTGATGCAACCGGTGCAGCAGTTTGGAGTTTCACAACAACTGCTAATCCACCTTCACCTGTAGCTTTAATTGCTCCTGCAGATGCAGCTATAGACCAACCTCTTTATTTAGAACTTAGCTGGGCTACTGATGCTTTAGCGGGTGGTTATAAGATTAGTGTTGGTACAGATAATCCACCAACAGATGTTGTGAGAGATTATGACAATGGCGTTGCTACTACATATGATGTAATGGCTTTAGCTGGTGGAACTACATATTACTGGCAGGTAATTCCTTACAATGCTGCCGGTGATGCAGAAAACTGCCCTGTATGGAGCTTCACAACTTATACAACTCAAACAAACACAACATTCCCTTATACTCAATCATTCGATACTGATACACTTCCAACAGGTTGGTTAATCGACCCTGTTGTTTCAGGTGACAGTTGGGAAATTGGTAATAGTGAGTTAGGTGGACATGGTGCTACAGCAGAGCATACAGGAAACAGCGGTTACATGATGGTAATCGATGACTCTTCCCCTGAAACTGTACCTGCTCATCTTTATAGTGAGTTAATGGATCTTACAGGTCTTACTGCTCCTATGTTAGGTTTATATTACTGGATTGGTGATTCATCTAATACTTCAGAATTACATATCGACATATATTCAGGTTCAACAATGAATCAATCTGTTGCTGTTTTAACTAACCCTGCGGGTGCTGCAACTGATGGTTGGATGTATGCTGAAGTAGATCTTGCTGCATACATTGGTCAAACAATCCAAATAGATTTCAGAGCTATGGAATCTACAAGTTTCTATGGCGATATCTCTATTGATGATATTAATATATTTGATGATATAGCTCCACCTGCCGCAGCAACTGCTGTTGCTCCTGTTGACGGTGCTTTAGATCAGCTTCCTGATGGAAACTTAGAATGGACTGCAGCATTTAATGCTGATGGTTATGACTTATACTTCGGTATTGATAACCCACCTACAACAATCGTGAATGGTGATGATCAAGGAACTGCTCTTACTTATGCATATAGTGGCTTAGATCCATTAACAATGTATTACTGGCAGGTTGTGCCTTATAACCAGAATGGTAGCACAGCAAACTGCCCTGTATGGAGCTTCACTACTGTTGGTACAAATCCTGGTACTGCATCTGTAGTTAACCCTCTTGATGGTGCTGTAGACCAAGATTTCGGTGTTACACTTGAGTGGACTGCTGCAACAATCGCTGATGGTTACTATGTTAACTTCGGTACAGATAACCCACCAACAAACATACTTAACATGTATGACAATGGCGTAGATCTTACAACAGATGTTTCAGGTCTTGCAGGTGGAACAACTTACTATTGGGAAGTTATCCCTTACAATGCTAATGGTAATGCATCAGGTTATGCAACTTGGAGCTTCACAACATATGCAAGTACTCCTGGCGAAATCGCAATGACTACTCCAGCTGACTTAGCAACTGGTGTTAGTGAATACACTACATTCCAGTGGATTTCAGACGTTTGGGCTGATGGTTATAATCTCTATGTTAGTGATGATAATGTTAACTTCACAATGACAGATGTTGGTAATGTAACTGGTGTTACTTTAACTTCACCTCTTGGCTATGAAACAATGTACTACTGGTATGTAACCGGTTATAACATTAATGGTGAAGGTAACCCTCCAGCAGCTAACTACAGCTTCACAACTCAATCTAATCCTAACTATGGTGGAGATGGTACACTTTACGGTGGTTACTACTTTGCTAACAGTACTGTTGATGGTAATGGCTTAGGCTATCAGCCAACATTCGATTGGGTAGACATTAGTGCAACAGGTTCTACACCTACATATACAAGTGCTGATGATGGTTATATGGAAGTTCCTATCGGATTCACATTTAACTACTTCGGTAATGATTATGATATGATCTATATCGGAACAAATGGTTACTGTATGTTTACTAGTCCTACCGGTTCTACTGCCGGAGGCATGTCAATTCCAAATGCAGGTTCACCTAATGATGTAATTGCTCTTGCTGGTATGGATCTTCATACAGCAAACGTTCCTTCAGTACCTTACTATGGTCTTGATGCTAATGGTAACTTCGTTTACACAGTAGAGATGTGGAATGATTACGGTGATGCTAATGAATATATGGATATGCAGTTGATTCTTTATCCTGACGGAAGAATTAAGATTCAGTATCAGAACTATTTTAATGCTGATACAGAATCAGGTACATCAACTATCCAGGGTGATGCATGTATCGGTATCGAGAACATTGACGGTACAATTGGTATCCAATATAGAAACAACGGTGTTGGTGGACCAATGCTTGACGATATGGCTGTTGCATTTGCAACAACTGAAGCCGGTCTTGGTGAACCATCAACCGGTCTTGATGCTCCAACAAACCTTGTACTTAACTATAACGGTGTAAGTGGCCTTATGGAACTTTCATGGGATGCTGTAACTGGCGCAACAATGTACGATGTATATGCAGGTACAACTCCTGACTTCGTAGTTGGACCAGCCAGCTTCTTAAGCACTTGGCCTACTAATATGGCTACTATGGATCCAACAATGCTTCCAGGTAACCATTACTTCGCTAAGATTATAGCTACAGATGGTGTTGTTCGTGACACACCTGTTGCTGTTAACACATTTAGTATTCGTACAAATCCTCTCAGAAACATAACTTGGGTCGAATATATCGAACCAACTCCAGAACCTGAGAAGAAAAAGTAATAAGTAATTAATATAAGCCGGAGCCACTGTTAGGGGTGGCTTCGGTGAGATTTTATCTCATAAATGATCTCCCTAACTACCAAACATGGCGACCTCCCGGTCGCCATTTCTTTAAATATTGAAAGTTTACTCTTGACCATTAAATACAGGTTGTGCAGTTTAATACTCAAGGGGAAACAGATGAAAAAAGAGAGTATGTTTTTTTCCAGAACTTTGCAGATGGTGTTTTATATAGCTTTGCTTGTATTAACACCATTCTTAATGCTTCAGAACTATTTACAACGAGCAATTGGTAATATTTCAAGAGCCGGATTTGATCTGGGAAGTGTCTTTATACCTTATGTTGTGTTAGTTGGGGTGATTTTTATTGGCTCAATTCTATTCATATCTTTAAGAAAGATGGACAGATGGCGTTGGATAACCCTATTGAATATCATAGTACTTTTCAGAATCGGTCATTTGCTGTCTGATTATTATTTCAACCACTCCTTTTACGAGCTTCAGTTTAATTGGCATTACTTTGCCTACGGTATTTTCACATTCATAGCTTATCGTCTTTTTAAGGAGAAAGGTTATTCTGATGCTAAGATGATAAAAAGCATATTTGCTCTTGCTTTGTCAGCTTCAACATTCGACGAAGTTGCTCAAGTATTTATCTCTAGTAGAGTATTCGATATATCCGATATTGGTAAAGATGGTTGGGGTACAATTATTGGTTTACTCTTCGTGTTCTTTATGATAGAACATGGACGGATAGTAGAAGAAGGATGGAAGGTAAGGCATAAGAAGATCAAAGACTACTTCCAATCACCACTTAGTTTAATTGTTTTTGAGGCCGTATTTGTACTCTTCCTTCTCTTTAACAGTTCCTTATTTACAGATAAAGTATTTTGGCTTCGAATAGTGGTGCTTACTGTGCTTAGTTCACTCCTCGTTTTCATTATTTTACACCTTAGTCAAAGGAAGGTATTCAAACGTATTTACTTAGGAATACTGATTTTACTAATCCTGGTACAAAGTGTTTCATTCTTACTTAACAGGAACAAAGGGATAACTTATCATTCTAATGGTTTAACAGTGTATAAAGGTTTTGTAATCCCATTCTATGATATCATGATATTCCCTAACGGAACTTTCAGACTTGTAGATAAGAAGAGTGCCTTTAATGCTCGTGATCTCAATACTATTTTTGATAAGAAATCTGACATACTTATCCTGGGTGCAGGTGAAACCGGTAAAGGTGGGAGAGGAGTAATAGAGCATTTTAAAGAGTGGGATTTTATTTATAATGAACACACTTTAAGAGCAATGCAGGTTTTTAGATTAAAGAATAGTAGAGCGATAAAGCTTTTTAACAAACTTCAAAAAGAGGGAAAGAATGTTCTTTTTATCATCCATACAACAGAGGAATAGAAACATGTCTAAAAAGAAACCTTTCGATTATATAACTCCCGGGGTTATTTATGGGGTTTGGACACTATTGATAGTCTTTGGTATTATGACATTGTTGCAACCAAAGTGGTTACAGGAAATTGGGGACCAAGGCAGAATTGAAGAAGCTCTAGGTATAAAAGAACATGCTGATTTAGCCTTAAAAGATAGAAGATATGCTCGAGCTATTAAATTATACAATGATGTACTCAGGATAGACCCTGAAAATAATGATTCAATTGGTAATATTGCTCTTGCTCATAGAGAACTTGGACATTATGATAAAGCATTAAATTTACTTACTAAGCTTGCAAAGAAATATCCTCAACAAGCTCATCTTAACTATTTGAATATTGCTGAAGTGTACAAGAAGAAGGGTAATAAAGAAAAAACAGCTGAATTTTACATTAAATCTTCAAGGGTGTCCCCTGAGCCTGATTATGCTTTATTTAGAGCTGCAAACATCTTTATGGAGCTTGAAAACTATGATAAAGCACTTGAACTTGTTAGTAAAGGTATATCATTCAGGACCAACTTCGTTAAACGTTATGAAGGTATGCTTAAAAGGGATGTATTAACTCTTGATGAAAAACCTGAGATTAAGGAAACATTACTTAATCAACTTGAAAGCGAGAGCTATAAGAAAGATTTGAAATTGTATGATAGAACTTTCTTTGCAAGCACTCTTCGAAAAGATAGAGATTTAGCACGAGCTTACAATATTAAAGGGATTTGCTATTATTATTTAGGTGATTTAAAAGAAGCAAAATCAAACCTATCAATAGCATTCAAGATAAATCCGAACTTAACAGAGAGTAAAAAGTACTTGAATCTTATAGAGAAGTCCGGAATATGATGCTTGTTTAACCACGCAGTATCCACGGGTAAACCACGCCCAAACCACGTAAGCCGTGGTTAACCTGCGGTTTACCCGTGGTCAACCCGTTAAGTATGCTGGATCTGGTAGATAAGAGAGGTATAATTTCCAATTAGATTTTTCTCATCGGGGTGTCATTGCTCCATCACAATAAGAGACTCTCAACTAGCTAATACTTGTCATTCTCATATCAGTCTCTTGTTATCCTGAACAGGTGAGTCCCAAGAGACTCATAGTACATTGGTCAGCCTTGAATGAGAATTATGATAGGGCACTGATAGACATATAAGTTTTAAATCCACTTTTGAACTACTTTTCAGCACAATAAATCATTTCTAAGGCTCAATGAAAGCTGAAAGATAGAAAAATTTCAACAGCAAATAAAAAAGTTTCTAATTTATTGTATGGTAGGCAGAAAGCGATGGAAAAAGAAGTTAGCAGAATAGTGATGTATAAGTGTCTAAATAAATGGTAATCAGTGAAAAAGGACTGCTCACACAATATTAACATATGAACGAAGTACAGAAAAAAGAAAAAGTATTTGACATGCATTTGTTTACTCGACATTATGGGACCGTGGGAATGTGTTAAAAGAAAAAGGATGTTTTTGGTAAGGTCTTAAATTAATTTAGGAGGAATTATGAAGAAAGTAATTATACCGCTGATTTTATTATTAGCTGTAACTTTTCTCATTGCTGTTGAATCAGATCCTAGCGAAACAGTTGGTTATGTAAAATATGACCTTCTCGCTGGTAGTAATTTAGTTGCTCTTCCAATGCAATCAGGACATGCTATGGCTAGCAATCTTGGTGGCGAAATTGGTGCAGGTAGTGTTTCAGAATGGAATACTACAAATCAAGGTTGGGATCAGGCTGATAACTTAGGTTTCATGTGGCTTGGTGACTTCCCTGTAGCTGATGGTGGAGTATATATGGTAAACGTAACTGCAGCCGGAACATATTATTGTGCTGGTGCAATGATAACACAACCTAACTACAGTCTTGTTGCTGGTAGCAACACTGTAATGGTTCCACTTGATAGAAGTGATATCACAATGGCAAGTGTAGCCGGTGCTGAAATAGGTGCAGGTAGTGTGTCAATGTGGAATGCTACAAACCAAGGTTGGGATCAGGCTGATAACTTAGGTTTCATGTGGCTTGGTGACTTCCCTACAGAAATAGGTATGCCATTAATGGTTAATGTTACTGCTCCAACAGTATGGCCTGCTCCAGCTGGTAGAGTAATGTCAAATAGTAATAGTAGCTTCCAGTCTTCACGTGGAAGAACTATAAAATAAAAAAGAGGTAAAAGATGAAAAAAATTCTGATTTCATTATTTTTATTAATCGGTCTTGTAGGCGTTATAATTGCACAACCACATACTGCAATTGTTGGTTTTACAAATAATGCTGGTGCAACAGTTGATGCAGCTGATGTGACTTGGACTGCTGAACGTTTAGTTGATCATCCTGGTGACATTTTGGATCCAACTACATCACTTTCAACTGCATTTTATCCATCAATTATGGGTCCTCAAGGTGCTATGTCAATGCTTCAGGTACAATGTGCTGACTTTGCAAACCCATGGGCTGCTGGTCAAGTTGTAAGCATTCATATTGAACAAGTTTCAACTGGTGACTATTTAGATGTAGATATTACATTAACATCTGCTGGTTCAGATGTATGGGATGCGACATATACACCAATCCAAATGATGAGTGACGGTCCTGTAGCTCCTGCTGCAACTACTTTATTAATGCCTGCTGATGCAGCTGTTGATGTTGCAGTTGATGCTGACATTCAGTGGAATGCAGAACCTAATGCAGATGCATACAAAATTTATTTTGGCACAGATAACCCACCAATGACTATGGTTATGGAACAGGCTGACCTTTTCTACAACCCAACAGTTAATTATGGTACAACTTACTACTGGCAGATTGTTCCTACTAACAATGCCGGTGATGCTCCAAACTGCCCAGTATGGTCATTCACAACTGTAGATTATGATGATAACCCAGCTGATGGTGTTACATTCGGTGACGTTCCAGAAGACGTTCCAACTCCTACAGTAACAGAAACAGGTGACGGTACAGGTTCAGGAATGCAACCAGAAGATACTTTCAATGCTCAGTATCAGATCACAATTAGTTATGATGGTGTTCTTACATTAACATTAGCTCATACTATTGCAGATTTAGGTCTTGCTATGCTTGAAAATCTTGGTAATGCACCAATCGCTAACATCGTTTGGGGTGTTGGTACAGTAACATTCGATTGTACTTTCTCAGTTGCAAAATCTGCTGAAGATTTCGTAATCTGGCAGGACAATCCAGAACCTCTTGCTGTTGAATTTGCTACATTCGCAGCTGCACAGATGGCTGTAGACGGTGACGTTGCTGTTGAACTTACATGGGAAACAGCTTCAGAATCTGACTTAGCTACATTCAACGTATACAGAACAGATGTAGAAGCATTTGAAGATGCTGCTTTACTTACTTCAGTTGTTCCTAACAACCAAGCTTCAACTTATAAAGTTGTTGATAATGAAGTAGAAGATAACTACACATACTACTACTGGGTAGAATGTATTGATATCGATGGTCAGATTGACTTACACAAATCAGAACCTATCACTATCGATGCTGAATCTGTAGTTCCTGTTACTCGTACAATCATGGGTAATGCATATCCAAACCCATTCGGCACAGAAACAACTCTTAACGTTTCAGTTAAAGACGGCGAAGTTGCTAACATTACTGTTTACAACGTTCTTGGTCAGGCTGTACGTAACTTCACAGCAAACGAAAGCCGTGAAATCAAATGGGATGGTACTGATGCTAATGGTAGAAACTGCGGAAGCGGTATCTATTTCTTCAGACTTTCTTCACCTTCAAACACAGCTACTAAGAAAGTTGTTGTTGTAAAATAAGGTTAAGATAGATATATTAAAGGGCAGGTTTATCCTGCCCTTTTCTTGTATCTACAATTAATGATAAGGTTTCTATGAGTACAAACTGGAATGACTTTATTGATTTCTATGATTGGGAGTTTTCACATTTTAATGCTGAGCAGTCACTGGATATAGAAATGTGGCTAACACTATGCACTAAATATCCCGGTAACGTTATAGAGTTTGGTGCGGGATCTGGCCGGATCAGTAAGTATCTTGCCCAAAATGGGCTCAAAGTAACTGCTGTGGATAATGCTCAGGCATTTGTAGATAAGATGTCGATTGATAACGATGATGACAATTATGAGCCCAAATTAGGAGATATGCTGACATATAACGATAATACACAATATAGCATATGTATAGTATCATATACAACATTTCAGTACATACTTAATGAAAGTGATCAATTACTGGCCTTGCAGAATATGAGTAAGCTTATAGGCTCTGAAGGTGTGATTTGTCTTGATCTTGATCCATCTGTATGTGATTTGCCTTTTATACAGCGGGAAGTTAAATTGTATACAAAATATCATGAAAGGTTTGACTGTGAAGTTGAAATGTATACAAGTCACATCGTAGACAATAATTCTAAAATAATTACGTGGAATGATAGATATGTTGTGAAGAATACAGAAAAAAAAGAGTTCTTGCATACATTGAAATTACGAAGTATTGATTACTATGAAATAAAAACTTTACTAAACTCAATAGGGTTTGTTATTATTGAATCGTATGGTGACTTTAGCTTTACACCTTATGGTGATGATAGCGACCGTATGATTATTATTGCGAGAAAGGGTAAAATGAATGAATAGATGTTACAGTGTGGTATGCATGATGCTAGTCGTGGTTGCACTTGTTTCACAACCAATGACTATGCCTCATACAGTTTATACAAGGTTTGTTAATGAATCTGGAGAGATGGTTCCTGAGGAAAATCTTTATTGGGAAGCTTGGCGTGCGAACTATCCGAATGATGTGTTGAGCATTGAGAATTCAATCTCTTCTAAATATTTAGTCCCTGAAGGACAAAATGAAGTATTTGTACAAGTACAAACAGCTGATTTCGTAAATGCTCTTGAGGATGGAGATGTAGTAACTGTTTATTTATTAGAGCTAAGTACAGGTGCTCATGCGCAAGTTGATATACAAACAGAACAAAAAAATAGTTTTGAATTATATCCGGATTTGATTAGATTATCAACATATGATGCCCCTCCTGCTCCAATATTGGAAGAAGTTAATGTGACGATTATTGAAAACGGAGCTAAGGCTTCATTAGTGTGGGAACCCGTTGATAGGGTAGATGGATATCGTGTCTACATCGGTTTAGATGAACAGTATCTAAAAGAGATAGCTGATATTCAGGAATGCAAGATCAAAGTTAATGTCGAAAGTGGAAAGGATTACTATTGGAGTGTTGAACCATACAACGAGTTTGGTACTGCGATAGTTTCTAGGACGTTTAAATTTAGTGCTGTTGAGAAGTAGTGCCAACTTCGTAATCAGCTTTTGTAACAGAGTTAACAAGTGAAGGAGGTGAAAATAAAGTAATAGTGTTGCAGCAGCTTTTTCTCAAAATATAAGTAAGAATATGCTTTGTTAAGAGTATGAAAAAGGGCTGTTCCAATATTATTAGCTAACTATTTAGTGTTCAATCAGAAAGCTTAACTTATCGAAAATAATGCACAAAACAAATAAAGCTGTAAATGCATGATGTTGAGCCAACTAAAAATTTACATATTACGCAGTAAAGAATTTAGAAGAAGACAAAAGGTGAAAGAAAGCAAATTTTTATTTGACTTCAATAAGCGGTATTGTTTTATTATCCAAATGTAAATATTGCGTAAAAAGTGTGTTTTTGGCATAAAATGTGCAAAACATAAAAAACGTATCAAAATCTAAAGACAGGAGGAACCCATGTCACGTTACCTTAAGAATCAGAAAGGATTTACACTTATCGAGATCCTTGTTGTTGTTATCATCGTTGCTATCCTTGCGGCGTTTGCAGTTCCACGCTATATGCGCTATGTTGAGAAATCAAGATCTACAGAAGCTCAGACAGCTTTAAGAGCTATCAGAAATGCTTATGACATCAGATTACAAAACTACGGAACAACAGACGACTTCACAATTGAAGATGCAATGGATGAAGCAAAACTTGGTAAAGGCACAGAAACAAACTGGGATTTCGAAGTAGTTGGAAACCCACCTAAGAAGTATCTTGCTACTTCTACAGCTGATTTCCCTGCAGGCGAAGGCAAGCAGGTATGGTACGATGAAGATGAAGCTGCTTATCATGGTTATGGTATTGATGAGTGGACTGACATCGATTCCGGCGGAGCAGAATAATCGCTTTAAGGCGACTATTTCACAGTAATTTGGATACCCATAGTTAGGGTGTCTACTGGAGGAAAAATTGACGATTCAGGAATTATTGAAGTTTACATCTGACGCCGGAGCTTCTGACCTTCACATTAGTGCAGGTTCACATCCGATGGTGCGTGTGAACGGATTAATGAAGCGTCTTAACATTCCTTTATTATCAGACGAGGAAATTGCTCATCTGATATTTGGAGTAATGACAGATGCTCAGAAAGCTTTGTTTAAGAAGAACCTTGAGTTTGACTTTTCATGTAAGCTTTCTAATGATGTAAGATTCCGTGTAAACGCATTCCATCAGATCAATGGATTGGCGGCTGCTTTCCGTGTTATCCCAAATGAAATCAAAGGTTTCGAAGAACTCCATATTCCGGAGTCAATGAGAAAACTTTGTTACAAAGAAAAGGGATTAATCCTGGTTACAGGACCAACCGGTAGTGGTAAGTCAACAACTTTGGCAACGATGATTGATCACATTAATGACAAGAAAGCTTGTCATATTATTACAATCGAAGATCCAATTGAGTTTGTACACAAAAGTAAGAACTCATTAATCAACCAAAGGGAATTAGGACATGATACATGGTCATTCACAGCTGCGCTTCGCTCAGCACTTCGTGAAGATCCGGATGTAATTCTCGTCGGTGAGATGCGTGACCTTGAAACAGTTTCACTTGCGCTTACAGCAGCTGAAACCGGTCACCTTGTGTTTGCAACTCTTCATACAAGTAGTGCAACAAAATCTATCGACCGTATCATTGATATGTTCCCAAAAGAACAGCAGCAACAAGTTAGATCTATGCTTTCAGAATCACTTGAAGCAGTTATTTCGCAGACTCTTCTTCCAACTAAAGATGGAAAAGGTCGTATTCCTGCCTTAGAGATTATGATTGCAAATTCAGCTGTAAGAAACCTTATTCGTGAAGAGAAGACATATCAGATTCCATCTGTTATTCAATCCGGAACGAAAGAGGGTATGCAGACTAAAGATCAATCTCTGTATAACTTAGTTATGAATGGTCATGTTGACCGTCAATTAGCAGAGCAGCTTGCTGATAACAAGAAGATGTTCGCCACAGGCGTAGGCTTCTAAAAGACAAACATATGTATAAGAACGAAAACGGTTTTACACTTGCGGAAGTAATAGCTTCTGCTATCATAGTTGTGATCGCATCTATTGCACTTTACATTGGGATCGTGTATGTTGAGCGTCAGATAGTTCGGAACTATCATGATCGCGTAGCTCTCTGGCATGCAGCCGGTGAGCTTGACAAGCAGAGATTTTCATATAATACTTATGGAAAACAGCTGCAACCATTCCAGTCTAAATCAGTGTTGATAGACGATCAAGGACCTATTAGAATCAATGGAACAATGTGGTATGAAGATTTAGCCGTTGTTCCACCGGATATCGTTCTTCAAAACATCCCTTACAAAGCAATTGAGATTCGTGTTCAGTGGACGGAACCCGCAGATGACGAACAGAGAGAAATCGTTCTTCGTGAAGATTTCTATAGAGACTAGGACGGATAATATGAGAAGATATAATATTAAATCAGAAAATGGATACACTATTACTGAGGTAATGGCATCCGTTATGTTATCTGTTGTTGTAGCTGTTGGTGCAATCTGGGCCATACTTGCATTCTTCAATAAGTATGAAGAATACAGGTTACGGACTTATCTCTATCAAGAAGCATTCAACACTCTTAATACTGTTAAATATGGATTACCTCTTGGATCAGGCACTGAAACCTATTTCTATGGTGTTGCTAGTGCTAATGAACTAAGAGTAACCAGAGGTTTTAGCAATATTGAAGGAAGGGGTGTTAGAGTAGTACCTTCAATTCAACAGGGTGGATATTTCGACTTTTCCGAGTATTATCTTGATGATGGCCAGATAAAGGGAACATACCTTTATCAATCAGTAGGACCTCCATCACCGATTGTTCTATTCCCAGCAAAGTATGACGATAAAATTTCAGTAACTAATTTTAGCGTTACTATGCTTAATCAGGTGAATAGCGGACTTAATCAGATTAATCCGGGTAGACTGGTAGATGTTGAACTACAAGCCGAGTTAAGGCACAAAGGAAAAGTATTCCCTGTAAGATATAAGACTACTATGACTACGATAATTAACAAACAAAGTACAACTGAAAGTAGCTCTGGGGCTGAGTAAAAGGAGTGAAAATGAATAGAATTACATCTAATCAGAAAGGTAGTTTATCCTTAGCGATTGTTGTTGCAATAATTGCAGTACTCTCTAGTATTGCAATGGCAGTGATGTCAAACATGGATACAGCTACATACTCATTACAGTATGATGCCTTACAGGAACTTCATCTTCTAAGATCAGAGTTAGATAGAGGATTGTATGTTAAGAGAAGCGTTAATTATGCAGGAACATTGGCTTTCCCTGAACGGAGAGTTCAATTAAATTCAAAAAACATGCGTAGAAGCTACTATATGAAGACAAAGCTTGTTCCCAAAGCAGAATATAATGCTGGAGACAACTCTGTAGCTTCTGGTAGTGTAGTACAAAGTCTCGTTCGTGGTAAAAGAGGATCATTATCAGGATTCATCACCAGTAAGAATGAGTCAAGTATACAAAAGTATGGCGAATGGGATCTTGAACAGATGTCATTTGCAGGATATCACTATTTTACAGATAACGAACTTTCAACAAATGATACAGATGTAAGATTTTGGGGAAATGACGTTATTTACGGAAGAATTCACAGTAATAGTAGCATTACTATTCAGAATGGTGGTAATAACCAATATAATGGTTCTTGGCCATGTTTCTTTGGTCATGTATCAACTTCCGGAACTATTAACTGGCATAATGGTGCCGGTCCGATGGATCAAATTTTCAGAGATGGATACGAAGAGGAAGCCGGTGAGCTTGTTTTTAATCCATCAGCAGATGAAATTAGAGCATTTGGTACTACTATAGATGTATCTGGTGATATATTGTATATCAATTCTTTAGGTGCTTCCACTGAAGGCTATATGGGAACTATTACTTATGGTGGGATTGACTCACTAATAAATCTTGTTCCTGATCCTGATGTGTGGACAGATAGCGAAGGAACTGATTGGCCATATTCATTAGTAAAAGATAGAACTGCTGTTAACTTGATGACGCATAAAGATACAATCTGGTCAGCGTTATCTGTAACCTGTCCTAACGGTGGTTCAGTTATGATTGACGGTGCACAGCTCTGGCTTGAAGGCACATTTACAGGGGCTCAGACATGGGCTTGCTCAGATACTTTGTTCTTAGCAGGTAGTATACTACTTGGTGGAACAGGTCAAGGCGAGTCACCTGATGATCCACTGCATATGAATAGAACTGACTATGTTGGAATCGTTTCTGAGGAAAGCATAGTTATCAAATATGGTATGCCTGATTTAACAGCAGGGCCAGTAGATGGTGTGTATCCAAGAAGACATCCAAACAGTAATGATATTTATATTTATGCTGCATTGTGTGCTCTTGGAGAAGATGAGGAAAATCCTAATTATGATGGTGTATTTACTTTTGAATACATGCATCCACATTTATCTACACATCCGAGTGTCATTTACGCCCAATTAGGTGGTTTACCTACTATCTATGATCCGGAGTTGGATACAGTATTTACTGATGTTCATATTCCATATCCTGATTTAGTAGGAATGTCATTTATCCCAGCTCTTGGTTACCAACCAACAGATTATGGTCAGATAATTCCTTTTGGACCAACAACAGGACAAAACAATTGGCCTGGGAACTTGGATTATCCATTCTATAATCCGTTGTATCCTGAGTTAAATGGAACAACAAATTCTATGGCTGGAGAGCGTGGAGCGATATATCTATTTGGTTCAGTAGCTCAACGTCGCCGCGGTTATGTTCATAGATCCAACTATGACAATGCTAATCGTGCTCAGAATGTCTGGGCTTTTAACGACCCGGAAAATGTTGGAGTTACTCAGTATGGTGGAAATTGCCCAACATCAGGCGAAGGATATGACAAAGAGTACATGTTCGACACTAGATTCGAGCAAGTACAACCACCACATTATCCTAGTGTTCATGTAGAAAGAGGTCTCAGCCCATACGATGCTGAATCCGCTAGATTTAAGCGACCTCCTTCATCATTCTAATATAATTAAGATTAAAGAGGCAATATGAAAAAAAAGAAAACCGTTAAATTTAAAGAATCTCTTGGAATTGATATCGGTAGCCATAGTGTTAAAATGGTACACCTCAAGAGAATCCATAACGGTTTTAAGCTTCTCAACTATGAGATAAGACCTACAGTCCCATTAGGGGTTGAATATATCTTATCTGATTTAAGGAATGACCGGTTTGGACCGGTAATTTCTGAAATGCTTAAAACTTTAAAGATTAAGCCTAGAAAGATGAAACATATAGTTTCTTCTATCGGCGGTGACGATATCAGTATTAAGCAGATTAAGACAATATTCCTACCTGACGAAGAGTTAGAATCAGCACTTTTCTTCGAAGCAAAGAAACATATTCCGATCTCAGGAAATGAGATGGTGCTTGATTATCAAGTCCTTAATATTGAAGAGAAAACTAATAATATGAATATATTGTTAGCAGCTTCAACTAAGGATATGGTACAAACTCATACCAATATTTTAGGACAAGCAGGTTTAGCTGCTAATATGGTGGATGTAGATCCATTAGCTGTAGCTAACAGTTTTGCCCTAAATACAATGGTAGAGGATGGAGTCTATATTATCTTGAATATTGGTGCACACAGAACTAATCTTGTAATCTTCGGTCCAAAATCAAAATTCTTTGCTCGTGATATTAATCTTGGTGGAATGAACTTCACTAAAGATATTATGAAAAAGAAAGATCTTGGATTTGAAGAAGCAGAAGAATACAAATTCGAGAATGGTATTGGATCAGGTGATTCCAATGATGATTCTCAGTCTATATCTTTGTTAGATATTTCAGAAAAATCTACTCATGAGCAGATAGTAGAAGAATTAAGAAGATCATTAAGATATTACGTGAAAGATGCTGGTAACAGTGACTATCGTAAAATCGTCTTAATGGGTGGTTCTTCAAAACTGATTGGGTTACCTGAATATATCGAATCAAAGGTTAATATTCCTACAGAAGTATTTGATCCATTTGTAGGTTTAGAGATGCCTGAGAAGCTCAAGGATAAGCAGGATCCTCAGTTAAGTCTGGCTATCGGGCTTGCCATGAGAGCTGAATAAGGAGAAGTAATGGAACAATTCTATTTCAAAATAAACCTTAATAAGTATGGTGAGTTACGATTGCAGCAAGAAACAGAGAAAAAAGTATTCACTACTTTTCTCTTAATATTTATCATCGGAAGTTTGATAATGTTTGGTTTTGTTGTATATTTACAAAAAAACTTACAGCAGAAAGTACAAAACAGAAAAGATCTGTTATCAGACATAAACAAGCAGATAGAATCCTACAAGACCAGTGGTGATTATTTATCAAGTAATGACCTTGACAGATTGGCTCGTATCTTCAATGAAAGAGTCTTCTGGGCAAAGAAACTTGTAGCATTAGCAGAGCAAACAGAAAAGCGTATTGCAATAACTCATTTCTCATTTAAAAGAGGAACTCTTAGTCTTCATGGTCTTACAAAGATCGATAGAAAGGAAAAAGAATTCGACTTAATTGACTCATTCATTACAAGCTTAAAGCAGAATAAGCAGATAAGTACTGACTTCCCTGATATCAAATTTGTAAAATCTACCAGAGATAGAGAGAAGGATACTGATATTCTCAGATTCCAAGTTGATGCAGTAGGCAAGAAATACTCAAAACGTAGAAGGAGATAAGGAGTAACATTATGAATATGAGACAAAAATACCTTATTTTCCTTATCGTTATTGCTCTATTTACTGCCGGTTTCTTTACTTTAGGAAGTTCAATGCTGAGCAAAGAGCTTAAAGAGATTAAAAGAGTAGATAAGAAGATCAAAGTTGCTCAAGAGAAACTTAATAGTGCTAAAATTATGAATGAACAGTTGAGTGAATTCTCACGTATTATTCAGAATAGTTTAACTAAAACTAAGAAGTTCAAGACAGAAGAAACAAACGCTTTTGTTAAAAACTTAGCCGAGCTTGCAGATAGATTTAAAATATCTGTTGTAAATATCTTCCCTAAGGAAGTATTCACAAGAGCTAACTTAGTAGAACAGAACTACACTATGGAGCTTCAGTGTGACTACATCCAGATGGGAAAATTCTTATCAAAACTTGAAAGTCTCGATCATATTATTAAAATTACTTACTTAGAAGTGAAACCAATGTATGATAGAAATAAAGCTCAAGTAGCAGGTCAAGCTACAATGTATACAGTATCTATTGAACTGTCAGTCTTTAAGGTTCTCAAGGAGGCATAATGGAATTCAGATATTTAAAAGATTTTGCGATTACCTTAACTTTTGTTATCCTGATTGCATTCGCAGTGAAAAATGTCTCTTCCTATAAGACAGTAGACGAAGTCCCTAAAGACTCAAAGTACAAAGAGCAAAAACTTGATGGGGAATTAATGGCGCAGATCCAATCCATCGAAAGTTCAATTTCAGATAGAAAACTTTTCAAGTTCAGTGTAAAGAAAGACCCTCTTAAACAGGATCTTATTGTACAGGACAAGCGTGATAAGCTTAAAATCTGGCAGGACAAAGTTAAACGAATGGTTCGTTTAGCCGGAACTTCAATTGACGAAGATGGTAATAGCATGGCTATTATTGCACACGATGGACAGACTCATTATTATGGCGTTGGAGATGAGGTTAAAGGAAGAAAGATCATTGAAATTACTGATGGTAAAGTGATCTATACAAAGAATGGAGCTACCAAAGAGATGGTTAAGCAACCTATTCCACCTAAACCTGTAGAAATCCAAGAAGATAAAGCACAAGAATATAACTGGTAAAAAATAGGAGAAATTATGAAACTTTCGATTTTTTCTCGTAAAATGATTATCTTGATGGTAACTTTCCTGATGCTCAGTGTTAGTGCACTCTTTGCAGTAACATTCACTGAATCAGAAATGCTTAATAAGAAAGTTACAATAGATACAGACGATGCAACGCTGTCATCTGTTTTAACTGCTCTTTCAAAAATGAGTGGTTGCAACATCGTGTTGGCAGTAGATTCTAAGGGAGATGAAAAACCTGGTGAAGGCGATCAATTCTCTCAAATTACAGTACATCTTAAAGATGTTCCAATCGAACAAGCTGTTGAGCTTGTTTCAAAATCAGTTGGTCTTACTTACAGAGTAATCGGCGAAAACACATTTTTAGTTGGTGACAAGCAGAAGATCCAGGAAGAAGCTGGTGAAAGAAGCTACACTATCTATTTAAACTATGTTGAAGCAGCTAAAATTCAGGCAGCTTTTAAAGATATGCCTGGTGAAATCGTTGCTGTTGAAGGGCAGAATGCTCTTTTAGTACGTTGTAACCCTCAGACTTTCAATGAAATCATCGAAAGAATTAAGGAACTCGACACAGAACAGCAACAGATCGAAATTAGAGTAAGAATGATTGAAGTTTCAATCGAAGATTCCAAGAAATATGGTATCGATTGGTCAAAACTTAATCACTTAACAACAATATTTGCCGAAGATACACGCGGTGCTGATGGAACAGGCTTACCTTACAGTTATACTGATGAAACAGGTGCCTTACCACATGGTGACCCTACTACTTTCGAAGTTCTTCCAGAAGAGCAGTATTTTGAAAGAATGGAAAGTTGGGATGATTTCGGTCACTTCAGCCGTCAACTTTATGCTTTCGATGTGACAATTGATTGGTTAATGGAAAACAATGCTGCAAAAATGTTAACTGATACACGCTTAACAGCACTTAATGGTGAAGAAGCAGACATACACATTGGTGAAGTAGTTCCTTATGTTGTATTAAATAGTGACAAAGAAGTTCAAGTTGAAAAAGAAGAAGTCGGTATCAAGCTGAAAGTAAAACCAACCGTTAATAAAGATGGTGACATTACTACCACACTTAGCCCTGAAGTAAGTTCAGTAATTGACTTAGTTGGTGGTTATGTACCAAGATCAAAAGTAAGAAAAATTAATTCAACTGTAACAGTTCCAAGTGGAAAGAAAATCATTGTTGGTGGCTTATTAACATCTAACTTAAGCCAAAAAACTAACAAGCTTCCTTTACTTGGTGACATTCCATTTATTGGTAAACTTTTCCAGCATCGTGACGAAGTTGTAACCAATACTGATCTCGTTATCGAAATCACTCCTAGAATCGTTGATTTAAACGAAGATCAAAGAGAAATCGTTATTGACGAAAGAATGGGAAAACAGTTGATTAAGTTCGAAGATGAAGAAAACTAAACTGAATGGGGTTTGATATGAATAAGTATAAATTAATATTATCAGCTCTTCTCCTTTTGACAGCTTTATTATTTGTCGGTTGTGATGATCGTTCTCCAGTAGAACCTTCAAATGAACCCGCGAATGTAATGAATATTGTGCGAATTACTACTACCGCAGACTCAATTTATCTTGATGGTGGAAGAACATTTGCAGAAATATCAGTTTATGTTGAAGATGAAGATAATGATCCAGTAGTTGGTGCTACAGTCTTTTTTAAGAAAACTCTTGGTAAACTTATTGCAAGTTCTACTACTGATGAGTATGGTGTAGCAACCGCTACTTTCTACGATGATAATGCTCATGGTGATGCAATTGTAACTGCTTATGTTACATCTCCTACTGTGGATGATGAAACAACAGCTGTTATCGTTGACGAAGCTAGCATTAACGTTAAAATCGTTGAAGTTCCAGATGTATCTAACATAGATATCGTAATCTCTGACCCAGATAATAACAACGAAGTTGTAACAAATCCTTTTGTTAATGACGTTGTTAATGTAGCTGTTACTGCTAAAGATTCACAAGGTGAATTTGTACCAGATGGAACAGTATTAACTTTCAGAACAGAAAAAGGTTTCTTTGAAAATGAAACCGGTGGCGCTTTAGGCGACTCTGTTATGGTTCTTACTACCAATGGTGCAGCTGAACTTAATCTTAATACAGGAAGCGAATCTGGTGAAACTAATATCTATATTAGAGTTGGTAACTATCAACAAAGCCAGTCTTTCACAATTGAAAGCCTTGCATCAATTTACCAAATTACTGACATAATTGCTACTCCAGATGAAATCTATTCTGATAACAACATTACTTTCTCTAATATTAGAGTTGTTGTTGAAGATGATGAAGGTTACGCAGCCGCTGGTGTTCCAGTTAAATTCAGAACATCTGTTGGTAGAATTATTGGTCAAATTACAACTGATAGCTCTGGTGTTGCAACAACATCTTTCTGGGATGATGGTCACCTTGACTTAGATGATCCAGAAAACAATACTGCAACAATCGAAGCTGTTGTTAGATCATATTCAGAAGTTAATACTGATGTAATTATTGCAGAGTCTATGGAATCTGTTCAGGTTGAAATTCTTCCTGTACCTCCAGTAGACAGTGTTACACTTAGTGCTCTTGCTGATGAATTCAGAGTTGCTCAGACAGTAGTTGTTACTGCTTCTGCTTACTATACTAATGGTGAGCCAGTTTCAGATAATACTTTAATCACTTTCGAAACTACACTTGGTAGCTTTGAAGACAGTGAAGAAAATGCATTAGGAAATGCTGTTGTAATAGCAACTTCTAATGGTACAGCTTCTGTAATCTTCAATACTGGTCTTAGATCAGACGTTGGTTCACTTTCTGTTTCAATCAGTGGTGTACAGTCTGCTTCTCATGACTTTGTTGTGAAGAATGGTCGCCCAGCAGTTCTTGAGATTAGCTCATTTATTAAAGAACATGACTCAGAAGTTTATGTTGATACAACTGACACATGGCATGTAAATAGTCCGTTTGATATTGAAATTCAAACTAAAGTTAAAGATGCTTACAACAACATGTGCCCAAGTGCTGCTGTTAAATTCTTAACAGACCTTGGTACATTCGAATCTCAAGATGAAGAAATCATTAAGAATTCAGATGCAAATGGTGTTGCAAAAGTTCTCTTTACTCCAGGTCTTGAATCAGGTATTGCTAATATGACAATCTCTGCAAATCAGGATACATTACAAGCTCAGTATGTTTTCACAGTAACATCTGATGATTTATATTCTATCTATTTCACTACTGATAACCAGATTGATATTAATGTTGCCGGTACTGGTGGACAAGAATCTGCAATTCTTAGTGTGAACTTAAGAGACATCAATGGTAACTTGCTTAATAATCCAACTACATTGTACTTCTGGTTAAGAAACATAGAAGTTCCAGAAGGAGCAAACCTTAACAATGAAAACTTTGGTTGGAATGATGATCCGGTTGAAGTTACTTCAAGCGGTGGTATCGCTCAAGCAGCTGTAAATGCAGGCTCAGAATCTGGTATTCTTAGTGTACTTGTGTCTACATTACCAAACCACAATACTTATGCTTCAGATGCTGAAGCTGCTCTAGATGGTGCTATTTATGCACGTAAATCTAATATTGTTATCCATGCTGGTCCTCCATCAATCATTGAACCTTTCATTGGTGACTTTGATACTGGTGACGAGATGGGTGGTGGTATCTGGAGAATCATCGCGGGTGCTAACGTAAGAGACGAATGGGGTAACCCTGTAGATTATGGTACCAGTGTATGGTTCGAACTTGACAGACCTGCTTTTGTTGATGCAAGTATTATTGCGGAAGCTTTCGTAGGTAATGAAAGTTCTGAAGAAGACTCATTAGCTGGTGTTGCATTTACAACAGTTACTTATCATGGTTCTAACACATTTGATGATATAACTATCATTGCAAATACTGTTGGTGCCGGTGGTGAGATTGTTTCTGGACAAAATACACTTCCTTTACCATTGAATGCTCCTCAAATGGAAGCAGTTGCAATGCCTGGTGAACTTGAATTCTGGCCTCAGAATGCAGACGGAACAGGTTATCAGTGGCAATCAGTTGCTACATTATGTAAAGTTAAAATCTCTGACGGTCAGGGTAACCCTGTAAATGGTGCTTTTGTTTCAGCATCTGCCGATAGAGGTGTATTTGTGAACGTTGAAGTACAGTCAGACTCAGGTGATGATTGGGATGGTCCTGATTACGGTCCTAAAACCCTTGATTCATTTGTTGGAATCAATGAAACAGCTAACCAAGGTTCAGATGTTTATGAAACTACATTCTGGTTTAACCAGGATGGTGACCTTGAACAAGGTGTTTCAATTTTCTGGTGGGCTCTTAATTGCTATGAAATTAGACCTTATGACCCTCAGACTGCGACTCCTGGTCAGACTCCTGCTCAGCTTAACTTCCGTTTACTCGGTACAGCTGCAACAACAACAGCTCAGGTAATGGTTTACAACTATAGTATAGATGTAATGTTACCTAACTAATAAATAATCATTCCGGGTAGGGAAACCTACCCGGACTTATAAAAGGAATGTAATATGGCTTTTAATCCAGAATTTGCTCGATTAGGTGAAGTTCTTATTCACAATCAGGCAATTACAGATGAGGAACTCAAAGAAGCCCTTATAAAGCAGAATAATTTTGGACTCAAAATTGGTGAAACTTTAATCAAACTCGGATACATTAAAGAATCTGAACTGATGAAAGCTCTTAGTCAACAGCTTCAATATCCTGTAGTTGATGAAAATCTTCTACTTGAGCTTGATGTGAAAACTGTTGGCCTTGTTCCGGAAGCGTTTGCTTACGAAAAAAGAGTTTTAGCTTTCAGAGAAGATCCGGATGGTTTGATTGTTGCCATGACTGATCCGGAAGATATTGAAGTTCTTGATAGCTTGAAGAAAGTTACCGGAAAGAATATTAAGCCTATTCTTATTGGTGATTCAACTCTTAATGATGCTTTAGAAAAGTATTATAAGAGTATTCGTACAACTACTGAAGTTGAAAGTGCTGTTGGAAGTTTTGATTTTGTTCAAGTTGATGATGACGAGAATGAAATTACAATTGAAGGCAACAAGGAAGCTGATGCTCCTGTTGTTAAGCTGACTAACTTGATCTTCACTGAAGCTATTAAATCAGGTGCTACTGATATTCATATCGAACCGATGACTAAACATACTCGTGTTCGTTTCCGTATTGACGGTTCTCTTAGAGAAGTTATGAATCCACCTGTGGGAATGCATTCCGGTATCGTTTCACTGATTAAGGTTATGTCAAAACTTAATATTGCAGAAAGAAGACTTCCTCAGGATGGTCAGATTTCTCTTAAAACTCAAATGAAGAGTATGGACGTTCGTGTATCACTTACTCCTACAGTGCTAGGTGAAAAAGTGGTTATGCGTCTTCTTGATAAAGGTGATTTTGGTTTCAAACTTACCACTCTTGGTTTCGAAGAAGAAGATATGAAAATCTTCAAAAGAGTTATCAAACGACCTTATGGAATTATCATTGTTTCCGGTCCTACCGGTAGTGGTAAATCTACATCACTTCACGCAGCTTTGAAGACTATCTACTCAATAGAAAACAACATTGTTACTGTTGAAGATCCTGTTGAATATCGTCTTGAAGGTGTGTGTCAGATTGAGACTAAAGCTCAGATTGGTTTGACCTTCGGTGCTGCTCTTAGATCTGTGATGCGTCAGGACCCTGATATAGTTCTTCTTGGTGAGATTCGTGACCAAGAAACTGCTGATATCGCTATTAAGTTCTCACTAACTGGTCACCTTGTTTTCTCAACATTGCATGCTAATGATGCACCTGCAACTGTGACTCGTTTGATTGACATTGGTATTAAACCATTTTTGGTTGGTTCATCTTTGGCTCTCGTTATGGCTCAGAGACTTGTTAGAAAAATCTGTTCACATTGTGGAACAGAATATACTCCAACAGAGCAAGAGCTTATCGAAGCAGGTTTAGAAGGTGAAGACCTTACTGATTATAATTTCAGAATCGGTGCTGGTTGTGTACATTGTGACAACACTGGTTATGCTGGACGTACAGGTATTTTTGAACTTCTTAAAGTTGATACTGAAATTCGCCAGCTCATCTTTGATGAAGCTAGTCAGGACCAGATTAGAGATAAAGCTATCGAAAATGGTATGAGAACACTTCATGATGCTGCCATCAGCAAGATGAAACGTGGTATTACTACAATCCGCGAAGTAATCAAGATGACAGTTATTGATGATTAATAAAGAAAAGGTAAGATTATGCCTGCATTTCAATATACTATAAAAGATGCCAAGGGAGCTCGCACCGAAGGTGTGATTAAAGCTAACACCATGGACGAAGCAGTTGATAAATTAAGCAAAGAAGGTAGTACTATTATTACTATTAAGAGTGCCTCTGAAGGTGCTTTTAAAGGTAAACTTTCTATGTTTGATAAATTGATGCTGACTTTCTATAAATGGAAAACCGGCGTCTCTCTTAAAACTATTGTTTTCTTTACTCGACAGTTATCAACAATGATATCAGCAGGTCTTACCATTGAGAAATCTATACAAGACCTTGAGAAAGAGGAAAAGAATAAGAAGTTTAAGAAATGCCTCCATAAGATTTCTGATGATATTAAGAAAGGTTTCTCCCTTTCTGAAGCTATGGAACAACACCCCGGTGTTTTCCAACCGCTTTTCGTATCATTGGTTAAAGCTGGTGAGGTTTCCGGTACACTTCATACTATTCTTTCTGAACTCGCTGATTATTATGAGAAAATGGAAGATACAAGAACTAAGGTTATGTCAGCTATGACTTATCCTATCTTCATCGTTATTTTCCTCTTCTTAGTTGCATGGGGTATGTTCGTTTGGATTATTCCTAAATTCGCTGAAGTTTATGCTAACTTTAACGCTTCATTACCTGGTCCTACGGTTGTGGCTATTAATATTTCTGACTGGATACGTGGAAATATTTTTATCTCAATTCTTATGATCGTTGGTGTTGTTGTTGGTGTATTCATTGTCAGTCTTACTGACCGTGGAAGGTATATAATTGACTCGATGCTCCTTAAAATTCCTGTTATTGGTAACCTGCTTACAAACAGTATTATGAGTAAGTTCGCTAGAACTTTCTCTATTCTGATGACTGCCGGTGTTCCAATTATGGAAGTGCTTGAATTAACAGAAAACGTTGTACAGAATGCTGTGGTTGAATCTGCGGTCCGCCGTTCTAGAATCATGGTTAAGGAAGGTTATAGTGTTGCCGGTGCTTTTAGAAAAACCGGTGTATTCCCTCCAACTCTCTTACAGCTCACTGCTACCGGTGAAGAAACCGGTGACATGGATAAACTTCTTAAGAAAGCTGCTGAATTCTACGATAAGTTAGTTGACTCAGTTATCGAAAGACTTACTTCCCTTATCGAGCCATTGCTTATTGTGCTTATGGCTGCTGTTGTGGGAACGTTGGTTATTGTTGTTTATCTTCCTGTGTTCGACCTCGGTCAAGCTATGTCACAGGGTCTCAAATAAGAGAACGTACAACCAAATATATTGCCCCTCGTATGAGGGGCTTTTTTTATTGCTAAAATTAATCACAATTAACGTAATTCTTTTGCCTATATTAACTCACAAAATAGTATAGAACATTGTGATAGATGTGGCAAACCCGACCACGGGTAAACCACGGGTAAACCACGGGTTGACCACGGCTCCAGTGGTTTAGGCGTGGTTTACCCGTGGAAAATGCGTGGTAAAAATAGGAAGAGGTATACAAAAGTTAGCACAGTCGTGAAGGGTTAATATCAAACATTGATTCATATTCTTGAAAGTTAATATACAAGTATGAGTATAAACCGATTTGTAGTTCAATGAGTACTACTGATGGTCTTGAAACAAGGTAAAACCGTACTTGATATTGAACTATTGCTAGTTAAAATGGGGTTAAATCCAATCTTCTTTTATTTTTTTACTTGCACTTTTAGCGTTCGTTATATTATTGAGTGTTGCGAACATATATAAAAGAAAACATATGGAGGCACTAATGAAACGATTTATTGTGTTAGTTTTTGTGTTAACTCTCTTGTCTTCAATGTTTGCATGGGATCTTGTCAGACAGGCAGATTTCCCTGCTAACATTTATAGTCTAGAGATAATTGGTAATGAAATGTGGTTCTCCGGCTCTGATGGAGCTTTGGGATACTCAGATGACAATGGTGCGACTTTACAGTTCCTGCCATCTCCACTTTATAACGAAACAGCAGGTACATACATTGATGGAAACGATATGGATTTCATCGATAATATGAACGGTGTTGTTGTTGGTGAAGATGGTTTACTCATGCTCACTACAGATGGTGGTCAAAACTGGACCTCTGCAACTCAGGTTGTTTCCCTTGTAAATGGCGTAGATCTTGAGAGTGTTGTTTACCACATTGATGGTAAAATTTGGGCTTGTGGTGACGATGGATATATCGTATATTCAAGCGACCATGGACAAAACTGGGTTGCTCAAACTTCAGGCATAACTGATTGGTTATATGGCATCTCTATGGAAGGTTCCGGTACAGGTTTTATTACATGTAATAATGGATCTCCAGACCAATCAAAAGTCCTTAAAACAACTGACTTTGGTACTAACTGGCAGGTTGTTAACCTCACAATCACAGGTAACCCTACTCTCTATAACGTTAAACAAGATGGTAACAATGTTATCTTACTTGGAGATGACGGTTATGTTGGTTATAGCACAGATAACGGTCAGAACTGGATACATCATCCAACAGCCGGTGGTTCAGAAGAACCAAGAATGTATGATGCTGTTATGAATGGTTCTGAAGGTTATGCAGTTGGCTGGAAAGGTACAATTGTTTACACTAATGATTCCTGGGCTTCAACTCAAATCTTAGACGATGATTATAACTATCATCTACAAAACATAAAGTATGATGAGAACGGTGACTTTGTAGCTGTTGGCTGGTATGGTTCAATTATCCGCTCATCTAATGGAACAAATTGGAATGAATTATCAACTACAGCTGTAGATCTATACTCAATGTCTATTCTCGATGAGGACACTTGGTTCTCTGTTGGAGATAAAGGTCTTGTTTTAGCTACAACTGACGGTGGAACAACAATTGATAGAAAATACGTTCCTGCAATGGCTGGGACTACACTCAGAACTTTCTATTCATGCTATTTCAAAGATGCTATGGAAGGTTGGGTGTCAGGTAGAACTGACGGTGTTATCTATCATACAACTGATGGTGGAAACAGTTGGAATCCTAACCAAATAGCCGGTGTTTCAAGCACATTGGGCTACTACAATATTGAATTCATCAGCGATATGGTAGGCTTTGCTTTTGGTCCGGGTAACCTTAATGTTAAAACAACAGATGGTGGTGCTAACTGGACAGTTCTTGGTAATGGTGGCATTAACAGTTCTACAAAGCTTTATGCTTCCCATATTTTTGATGAAAACAATATCCTTCTCGGTGGACAGAATGGTGTTATCTATAAAACAACAGATGGTGGTGCAAACTGGACTTCTATCACTGTTGGGTCAGATGATATTAAAGATATCCTCTTCTTAAACAACGATGAAGGTGTTTTCACTACTGATGCAGGTACAATCTACTATACATCAAATGGTGGAGCTACAGCTTCTGATTGGATGACTTCTACTGAATCTGCTACTGATGAGATGAATCACATGTTTGTTACTGATGATGGTGATATCTATGTTGCAGGTTACAGCTCTGTTGCAGGTAACTATGGAACTGATTGGGCTATCTTGAAATCTTCTAATAATGGCCAGAGCTGGTCTCAGGAATCTTTACCTGCTACTACTTTTAATCCGGTACGCATGACTTATCTTGCAGGTACTTCAGACTTCATGATCGCTGTTGGTGAGAATCAGGTTGCTTATTATGAAGAACTTAACGGTGGAAGTGGCAACGAAACATTTGCATCAGGTCTCTTCTTCTCAGAATATGTTGAAGGTGACGGTGGTAACAATAAAGTTATCGAGATCTTCAATGGTACAGGTGCTGATGTCGATCTCTCTGAATATGAAGTAAAACTAGCTTCTAACGGTGGAGACTGGAACAACACCTACACAGGTGACACTATGCTTGCTCATAACGATGTGTTCGTTATTGCTAATAGTGCTTCTGACCCTACAATCCTTGCTGAAGCTGATGTTACAAGTAATGTAACTTTCTATAATGGTGACGATGCCCTTGGTCTTTTCCATAATGGTGTTCTCATCGACGTTATTGGTCTACAGGGTGAAGATCCCGGTGCTGCATGGCCGGTTGCCGGTGAAGATCCTGGAACTGCAAACCATACTCTCATCAGAAAAGCTGATGTAGGTGAAGGTACTGATAACTGGGCTGCAAGTGCTGGAACTAACGCTGACGATTCACAGTGGATTGTTATGCCTGCTAACTACTTCGACGATATCGGTATGCATACTTTCACAGGCGGTTCAGGTGAACCTACATGTGCTATGCCTACATTCGATCCGGGTGCAGGTATCTTCACTGACCCTGTTGATGTAACAATCTCATGTGCTACTGATGGTGCTACTATTTATTATACACTTGATGGTTCAGAGCCAAGTGAATCTAGTACACAATATACAGCTCCAATCAATATCACAGATACTACAACAATTAGAGCAAGAGCATATGCTACTGATATGAATCCAAGCATCATAGCTTCTGCTTTATATAACTACCCAACTATCGTTCAGGTTGCTACAATTGCTGAACTCAGACTTGGTAACCAGGACGATACAATCTATGAATTTACAGGCTCCGCTTATGTAAGCTTTGCGCAAACATATAGGAACCAGAAGTACATCCAGGATGCTACAGGTGGTATTCTTATTGATGATAACAATGGTGTTATTGCATCACCTTACGCTATTGGAGATGAAATCACTAGTCTTACAGGAAATGTTTCATCATACAATGGACTTACTCAGTTCTTGCCAACATTAGATCCGGGTGCTCCTGCATCTTCTGGTAACACTATCACTCCTGTAGCAGTAACTCTTGCTGAGTTCAATGCTAACTTCGAAGCATACGAAGCTGAACTTGTTGTTGTTAACAACGTTCTCTTCGACGATGCAGGTTCTACATTTGCAACAGGTTCAAACTATAATGTTTCTGATGGTTCAGGTTCATGTACATTCAGAACTCAATTCTTTGATGCTGATTATATAGATACAGCTATTCCAACAGCTCCAATGGATATTGTTGCTATTGCTTTCGAATATAATGGTACATTACAGATTTGTGCACGTAGCTTAGCAGACTTCACACCATCAAGTGGAAACGTATTCGGTTCTCTTAGTGGTCTTGTTACTGAAGTTGCTACAGGTAACCCAATCCAGAATGCAATTATCCAAAGTGGAAACTACTCAGCTACTTCAGGTGCTGACGGTTCTTACTTAATCGAGAACATTCTTGAAGGTGACTATACATTCTCATGTATGGCCGGTGGTTACTATGCCCAAACATCTGTAATTAATATTGTAGCAGAACAGGAAGCTAACCTTGATTGGGATATGGTTATCGATGATACACCTGCTCCTGATGTTATCTTCAACGAAATCATGTATAACTCAACAAGCTATGACAACGAGTGGGTTGAGCTTTATAACACAACTGATGTAGATGTTGATATCAGTGGTTGGTCATTACTTGATGGTAATCCTGATCATGACCTCTTAGTAATCCCTGCAAGTCAGACTATCCCTGCAAACGGATATTACACTATTGCTATCGACCACGATCAAGATGCAGTTCCATTCCCATTCACAGCTGATTTTGATGCTTTGGATGTTTGCACATGGAACCTTGGTAACAGTGGTGAGACTATCTATATCTATAACAGCTCAATGACTCTCGTAGACTCAGTATCATATTCAGATACCGATGGCTGGCCTGCACAAGCAGACGGTACAGGTCCATCACTCGAGCTTATCGATCCTGCAATGGACAATGATCTTCCAACAAGTTGGCAGGCAAGTGCAGTTGAAGGTGGTACACCGGGTGCTGAAAACAGTGAGAACAGTGGACTTCAACAGGTTGCTGACCTTGCAACACTTCGCACACACGTTGGTGCAACTAACGAGTTTGAAGTAACAGGTGAAGTTGTAATAACCTACTTACAGGATTTCCGTGGACAGAAATATATCCAGGATGCAACTGCAGGTATCCTCATAGACGACAATAACGGCGTAATTACAGCCGATCTTGCTGTTGGTGATGGTATCACAGGGTTAACCGGATATCTCTCAGAATATAACGGCTTATTGCAGTTTGTACCAACAGTTGATGTTGCTGCATCATCTAATGGAAACACAGTAACTCCTGTAGAGGTTACAATCAGCGAACTTACAACAAACTACTCAGCATATGAATCACGTCTTGTTGTTGTTAACAATGTAACATTCACAAATGCTACCGGTAACTTCGAAAACGGTATGGTTTATGAGTTTACTGATGGCACAGATAACTACAACATGAGAACAAACTTCTATGATGTAGACTATATCGGTATCCCAATTCCTGCAGAGCAGGGTAACCTTATCGGTATTCCAAATGTGAGAACTGATGGTAACTTCTTAACACCAAGACTCATGGCAGACCTTGATTTCGATACAGCTGTTGATGAAAACGGTAATCCTTTAGTTGTAACAAAGCTTCAGGGCAACTATCCAAATCCGTTCAACCCAACAACAAACATCAGTTTCAGTCTTAAGGATAGGGGAGATGTACAACTTACAATCTTCAACCTTAAGGGACAGAAAGTAAGAACTCTCGTTAACAGTTCAATGGCATCAGGTAACCACAGTGTAACTTGGGATGGAACAACAGACAGAGGAACTTCAGTTGCTTCAGGTATCTATTTCTATAGACTCGATACAAAAGACCACTCTTCATCTAAGAAGATGGTTCTGATGAAATAACACACAATAGATCGTAAAATAAATAAGCCTGCCGGAAACGGCAGGCTTTTTTAAGCTTTATAACCTCGCCCCTTCGGGGAGAGGTCGACATCCTAACGGGATGTCGGGTGAGGGGTCAGATATTATCCACTGACGATAATAGCAAATGTAAGTCGATCACCCTTGATCGACAGTGTCGGGTACCCGGCATCCTGCCTGTATTGTACAACGAACACCCTTGTTCGTTAAAGTAAAACGTCTCTCCGGGGCGTTTATTCCGAAACTACCCTCGCAGATGATTTTTCCCACGCATCCTAAGATCTCATAGACAAAACCTTCTCGAAGGTGATTCTGCCGAGACTGCTAAGTTACGTAAGTCAAATACCCCTGATCGGCATGGAATAAATATTGGTTATCATTTTGTTAAACATACAGGTATTTGTAGTAAAAGCATAATGAGATAGGTATAAGTCATATTGCAACTAATATATAGATAACACATTAGAAACTGTGTATGAAGTTGCATCAAAAACGATCAATAAATCTTTCTTATCAGTTTTAATTATGGCAACCCAAAGATACTTTGGTAAATTCAAAGTTAAAATATCTCTTGATGAATAATTGTGAATATCCCCATTATAATAGGATTTAGAGTCTCTATAGATCTCATGATGTTTCCTTAAATAGTTGCGAAACATCCTCAAGGTATAAAGTCTAATCTTCAAATTGTTGAGTTGATTGTTATTCAGTTTCAAGTAATTGACACAGAAAAGTAAGACTGAGTTAAATGGAACTCTTATCTTATGATAAACAGGAGCAATAATGCTCTTAAGAATTACTTGTTTCATTCCAAATTTAGTTATCCACTCGTTATGCCAAGACTTATAATTATCGTTGCTAAGCTCAACCTTACTATAGAAGCCTATTTGATCATCATGGATGTAAAGTTCCATGATTTCCTTAGATTTTTTTCTTGTCTTGTATCCAGATATTGTAACGAGATGACCTTCGATTAAATCATTCTGATTTATAATACTAAGTTCTGCTAACAAAGGTGTTCCAATATCCATATGAGCTTGTATAACATTACTAATAAACCAATTCTCTTGGTTTTCAAGTTGGTAATATATTGTATCAAATCCAATTCTTTGAAAAAGATTTAAAATCTGAAACGTATACAAACCTTCATTCGGAAAAGTCCTATTCCCCATATTACCAAAAGACTCTATAGCAAGTTTTGTAAGCTCATACTGAGAGTAGAAAGAACTGTTTTCACTTATTCGATTTAATGCTTGTAAAGCAATCCAAATAGCAGTAGTTGCACATGCAGCTACATTTCTATCTTGTTCTTGAAAAGGCAACGCTTCAAGTTTAATATCAATCCCACCAATATTAGCACTGTTTAAAGAATAAACTGGGAAATGTCTTTCGTTGCCTTCGTGATCAAGCTTGGGGTAAGGTTTAAAGATTGTTCTGCCAATACTAGTTTTGGTTAGTGGTTTAAAGGTCATAAAACCAAGATAATGTTCACTTAGAACTTTCAACTCATTTTCTTCAACAATTGTAGGGTCATCCAAGATCGAATATAACAGCTTAGTAAGTGCCTCAGTTTGCAAGGAAAAGAAATGAACTCGTGTTGTTTTCTTCTTAATATTTTCGAAACATCGTGAATAGTAATAAGAGAAATCAACTAAGAAATCTTTATCAACATAATCAGTTTCTACTAATAAAGATACATTTGAGCTATGCCCAAGACTATCAATATAGTTTATTACATAGTTAGATTTAGTTGTTGTTCGTGCTAGTTCTATCCACAAATTGTCTTCAAAATCAACAATGTGAAATGGCATTAATTATATTGAGAATCTAGTATTATCAGATGATTTGGGAGTATTAATCTCTTTGCTATACTTATCGATCTCTTCTAATAGCTCAGGACTAGGCTTTGACATACTTCTGATAGATTTTATAAACTTATCATCATAGATAATTACATCATTTTGCTTGTCTTCTGTGCAATGAAGTTTATGCTTTTTGTCCATATAATACTCCTTTTAATCAATGTTTGTGCTATTATTTACCCAAAACATGGAATTGTCAAGATAATTAGTAAATATATGCCCTCAAGAGATTTACGCGTCATAGTTTCTCGTTAAGTATCTTATGCAAACTGGTGTTTTAGAATATTCTGCCTTTGTATTAGAGAATCGGGTAATAATTTTGCCTTGCAATTCCCCTGAGTTGCTGAGATTTCAAGTCATATCCAATACCTGAATCCTCCATTAAATTGATTAGCAAATATAGATATAATCCTTTGCCTTGTAACAACATAATTATTCAACTTGCACTTGCTTTTAACTATAGCTTGTAGCCTATAAACTATTAATTGTAGCTCTAAGTTATAGGCTATAGGCTTTTAGCTGTAAGCTAAGTTACTCCCCAATACTCCTTCCACTTCTCAGGAATTCCACCTAACTCTGAATAATACTCCAATAAATCATTATACATTCTACTCTTCAAATCAGCAATACGCATATTCGATACTAATTGTGTCCAGAGGTTATGAGAGAAAGAGATGCGGTTTAAGTCTTTACAATGGTACATGAATCTTTTTCTTTCGAACTTTTCAAAAGGATTCGCTAGAATACTTGTTTTCATTTTATGATCATCATCCAAATATCCAGATTGATCATAGGGACAATTCTTCTTATCAACAGGTAGCTTATGTTCTAATCTATCTTTATAGAATGAAACATACTCCTCTTTTAACTTTTCTAATGAACATTCACCGTGATTATCAAGTATTTTTATCATTGATAAGATCATTATCATTTTATATGACATTGTGTAATTCTTATCTTCGATAAAACTCCAGAAATCATTGTATATAGTTGTCTCATCATGGATTGGTATCTCTAATCTAAATCGATATTGTTCAACAGTCTTAGATGAGAAATAATACAATTTTCTTCGTCCAAAAAAGGCACTTCCACATCTGCTCTTATCTTTCTTTTCTTTATCCAAGACTTAATAGTGCCAGTAGAGACAAAGTATTCTCTTGCAACTTGCTCTTCACTCATATAATCAGCGTAAAGCTTTTCGAAAGTAAAGATATTTATCTGCTCTATCTTTCTTACTTGCTCAGATAAACTTATTAAGATAGAATCTTGTTCTGTGGGTGTTTTCGTAGAATCAAGAACGTTTCCCCAAGGCAAGTAATTATCAACTCCCAGCAAAGCGTGTATACTCCATGGACGATTATTGAAACTACCTACTCCAGAATAGTTATCGACAACATCAATTACGTATAAGGCTTCTTTTCCATCGTGTTTTCTCGTTCCTCTGCCGAGTTGTTGAGTATAAAGAACCTTTGACATTGTTGGTCTTGCCATGACTATGATAGATGTTCTTGGAGAATCCCAACCTTCACTTAGTAAAGAACAAGTAGTTAAGAATTGAATTTCTCCATTTTGGTACTTTTCAATTTTCTCAGTTGAATTCTTATCTTTTCCGGAAACTGATTCAGCAGATAATCCATTTTGCTTCATCCTTTTTGAAAGACTTTCGGCATGAGCTACAGAGACACAGAAAATCAAGCCAGACAATGAAGGTAAGCTTGAATCGGCAAAGTATCTCTTCAGGGTATCAACAACAAGTTGATCTCTTGAAGGAACTACTATTCGTTTTTGTAAATCACTATTTACATAATCTCTACCATTAAACCGTATCTCACTAAGGTCTATGTTGCTCTTCAGTCTAAAAGCCTTAATTGGAGCTAACAAGTCCTGTTCTATTGCTTCAGTTAAACTTAGTGAAGTTTCGTATTGACCAAACATATCTTCAAGTTGCTTATGGTCTAATCTTTTAGGAGTAGCAGTTAGCCCAATCAGCGATTCCGGTTGGAAATGCTTTATTGCTTTTCCCAAAGCAGGGGCTACAGCATGATGAGCTTCATCAATTGCGATGTAAGTAAAATGTTTAGGTTTGAATTTGTAATAGTTTCTACATGTCCAAGCATTTGTTTTGACTAAGACATTGTCATTTACATCGAGACCAACTTGTAAGTGGTCACCAGTAAGTGAGTAATCTGCTAAACGTTCATTAAGTTTAGTGGTAAATTGGCTTTTAAGCTTAACAGAAGGTACAATAATAAGTGCTTTGAATTTAGGATTCTTTTTATAGTCATGAACTAAATCATGTATCAAAATTTCGGTTTTACCTGTTCCAGTAGGTAAAACAACAAGATTACTTGAAT
This sequence comes from Cloacimonadales bacterium (SeqCode), assembly GCA_963677495.2. GTDB lineage: Bacteria > Cloacimonadota > Cloacimonadia > Cloacimonadales > JAFGVF01 > Zophobacter. The sequence goes on along the minus strand of CAXXOU010000001.1, from coordinate 525,802 downwards.
TATAGGATTCTTTTGATTCAGCAATCTTATCAACGATCTTCTCTTGGTGGGCATATAACTTAAATTGCCTTGATACTGTGACTTTCTGACTCAGCTTAAAAGAGGATGATTCACCTAAGTACTGTTTCACTTCTTCAGCAAAATTATTCTTGTCTTTCATACTTTCTAAAGCCCATCTATAGACTTTGTCGCCATATGAAACGATTGAGTTTTGTTTTTGAAGTTGGGATTTATATTTCTCTCTTCCAATTATTATCGGGTGGTGGTATGATACTCCATTTTCTTCAATGATAATTCTGTAATCATTTTTATGTATTACATAATCACAAAAGCGAGTGCTTCCATTGATATCAATAATTGGAAACTCTCTATTTAAATACTGAACGGCTTCTCGTCCATATACTTCTATGAACATATCCTCAAAAAGATACTCTGGTGGAGTTGGATCAGGATTTGCTAATTCACGATTTGCACCATAGTTTTTGATGTCATCTTCATGAAAATCTTTGTTCAAATATCTAAGTAACTCAGCTTTCATCGATTGTACATCATCAATATTTTCAACATTGAATCGATATAATGAAGAGTAAAAGAACATAAACTCGTTCTGTTCTTTTGTGTATTCAGCGTAATCAAAATAATTTGTGTTATTGCAAATATCAATATCTACAAGTATAGCATCATTGTTTCGAGTGAAAAGGTACCCTCTGATAGCTTTACGTTGGAGGTTATAGTTAAGCTCTTTTAGAGCTTTAGATACTTGTTGTAGCATAAACTTATTACTTTTCAACTACACATGTCAGCCATGTAACTTGACTTCTATCTAACCCATCAGCAGTAATGTTGTATTGTATAAGCTTAAATCCTTTGTCGTCAGCAAATTTGAACCAATCTTCTTTAGGTAATAGAATAAACAAACGACCTTTAGCATCTTTCCTATTATTATCAAGTTCATTATGACTTAATGGAACAGAGAAAATGAACCTTCCCTTCTCTTTTAAAATAGTAAAAACCCTTTCAAAAGTTTCCTTTATATTTCCTATTTCAAGGTGCATTAACAATGCAGTTGCGAAGATTCCATCATAAGTAGATGGTGTATCTTCAAGATCTTGTGGGATAAGTGCAACAGATAACCTTTGCTTAAGTTCTGGATGAACCTTTATTGCTGATTCAACCATGTTTGTTGCCCCATCCACACCATATATGTCTAAACCTGTAGAAAAAGCATAAGCTGCATCTCTACCGGATCCACATCCTAATTCTAGTATCTTACTACCTTTGGTAAAATTCTCTGATATTAACTTATGGATATCCTCTACATTTGCAGACTCATATCTCTTCATCAGGCTCTCAGAGTTCTCATTATAGTACTTTAAAGTTGAATTCATGTTGTTTGTTTACCTAATATCTTCAGCTAATTTTGAGATAATACATTGCATAAAGCTTAAGCATGTCAACTAAAATGTCATACATTTTGACTAAAAAAATCCATCTCTCCTCTACGAGTCTGGTACGTCCTGCATCAAAAACCTAGAATCTCGCTTGATCCTCCCTTTAGCCTCCCTAGACCCTCCCTATGAACCCCTAAAGTTATCCACATCGTGTGCATAACTTTTTAGAGGGTTGAAAAAGGTTCTTGACGCAGGACGCATCAGACTTACAATTGACTCGTAGATAGATAATTACGTGACTTTTGAAAATGTTGATAAAAGAAAACAATATAGCTTAAAGCCTACAGCCTACAGCCTACAGCCTACAGCCTACAGCCTACAGCCTATAGCTAAGAGTTACATGATATGTTAATTGTCGGAATCTAATGTCTGCTAACTTGGTAGTAGCAGATTAAATGCGGAACACCCTACGCAAAGCTTCGAAATGGCAGGCAGGGATGTCCGCGGACCAATTACTCCAATGGAGGTCTGAAGCCAAAGACAACTCAGATGTGATGTGTATTCAAATGATATTTGAAATGATGAATCATTGTGGATATGGAGTGAAAACACCCAGCCGTTTACGCGGCACCCCTCTATGAGAGGGGAATGAACGCCCCGGAGAGACGTTTTACAGGAATTAGCAAGTCCCACTTTGCTGAGACTCACTTCTTTCCTGGTAGTACCATTGAGAAGGTCTAAGGACCATTCGCAAGGTACTGGTGAACGCCCTGGAGAGACGTTTTACGGGAATTAGCAAGTCCCACTTTGCTGAGACTCACTTCTTCCCGGGAGTACCATTGAGAAGGTCTAAGGACCATTCGCAAGGTACTGGTGAACGCCCCGGAGTGACGTTTTATGGGAATTAGCAAGTCCCACTTTGTTGAGACTCACTTCTTTCCTGGTAGTACCATTGAGAAGGTCTAAGGACCATTCGCAAGGTACTGGTGAACACCCCGGAGTGACGTTTTACTGGAATTAGCAAGTCCCACTCTGTTGAGACTCACTTCTTCCCGGGGAGTACCATTGAGAAGGTCTAAGGACCATTCGCAAGGTACTGGTGAACGCCCCGGAGAGACGTTTTACTGGAATTAGCAAGTCCCACTTTGCTGAGACTCACTTCTTCCCGGGAGTACCATTGAGAAGGTCTAAGGACCATTCGCAAGGTACTGGTGAACGTCCCAGAGTGACGTTTTACGGGAATTAGCGACTCACACTAGGTTGCGATTCACTTCTTCCTGGGTAGTCTTGCAGTTGCATCTATACAGTTGATGCAGTCCATAATAACGACCATTTAACCACAATGATACAATCTTTACTACCGCAACTGAGTGCAGTCGCGTACAAGGCATTATTGGAGATTTAAAATGAAGGTTTCAGTAGCAAAGCCCTTCGTGGGGTTCAGTGGGAAGTTAAGTGAGTTGGTTTATTACATAGATAAGTTCACCGGTACAATGTATTGTCGGGATTATGTGGTACCTCATAAAACAATAAATAATACAAACCTTGGTAATCGTACTAAGAACCTTTCTCTATTTTACGCAGCAGCAAGTCCGGGTTGGGTAAGCGATATCAAGAACTACGCTGACAGATTAAATATAATTATCATGGGACACGGAACCAGGTTAAACGGGTTCTCTATGCTCTTGAAACTTATGTACATCTTAGGTCATGCGATTCCTGATCTGGATCTTAGGACTGTGACTATAGAGGAGATCATTGAAAGAGGAATACCGATAACAACAATCAGAGAAGCTGTGGAAGCCGGGATTATCCCCATGGTTCCACGCTTTGAAGAACTTATTAATCAGTTAGTAACTGATTAATTAATAGTCTATAAGCTACAGGCTATAGTTAATAATTATGGCTATAGCCTGAAAGCTACTCTTCGTAGAGAGGAATTTATAAGAGAACCATTTTCAAGGTCTAAGGACCATTGAAAAGGTAGTAGATTAACGGTGATTTGAATTAAAGAAGCCCCCGCTTTCGCAGGGGCTTATATTTAATGCAAATGAATTACTTCATTAGTATCATTTTCTTTGTTTTAGCATAGGAACCTGATTGCATTCTATAGAAATAAACACCACTTGAGACTTGTGAACCTGAATCATCAGAACCATCCCAAACAATGCTATGTCTTCCTGCGTTATAATCACCTTCTACTATACGATTAACTCTCTGTCCTCTGATGTTATAAACATCAATAGTCACAGTTGAGTTCTCTTTTACATCGAAGCTGATTGTTGTTTCAGGGTTGAATGGATTTGGGTAGTTACCTCTGAGTGCTGTTGTCTCAGGGATAATAACTTGTTCCTCTTCACTTAGAGCAGCCCCATCGTTCATAATCATAATCGCATCAATCATTGCGAAGAATGTTTGACTTGATGTGCAACGGAACCCAACTCTAATCAATTCATTTGAATACGCATCAAGATCATAATGATATGAATCCCAGTTTTGAGGTAATTCAAGTGGAGTGTCACCGGAGATAATTGTGAAATCACTTGGATCTGTGCCACCCATTGAGATACCCACTTCCAAGAGCTCAGGTCCATATTGAGTTGTATATGAACGAGCCTTGAAGTCTAGATAGGCTACAGCGTCAGTTAGCTGAATTCTTGGTGTAATCAGCCAGTCATCATTTGAACCGGAGTCAGCAGCAAAGCAAGCTGCATATTTGTCACCACTATAAGCATCAGCAAACTGAAGTACCGGAACTGTTGCACTTGGATTGAAAACGATGAAAGCCATTTCACTGTGTTCACCAGGGAAATCAATACCGTTATTAAATCCATGTGTGCCCTCACCATCTAAGTCAAGAAGTGTCCAATACTGCATCTCAGTAGCAAAGTCATCATATGTTTCGAAGTCCTCTGCTATGATTGGAGGGTCAACAGCTTCGAATGTGACTTCTATTGAATCACAAGGAACTGATTCACCTGCCGGAGCAGAATAAAGTGCAGTAATCTTGTATTCATATGTCTGATCTTGAATAGGATCTGTATCAAGATAGAATAGAGCTTGAACAGGTTCTGTGTTCACAACCAGATCATCACGATAAACGTTGTATCCCTCTAACTGCCTTGTTTCAAGCTCAGGAGCAAGCCAGCTAAGCTCAATACCTTGATAGGTAATGTTATGAGTTAAGGCAGTTGGTGGATCAAATCCTGAAGGAGCTACCGGATTATCTGTTGAAATCCAGAGAGCATAGTCACCGGTTGCCCATCTTGTAGTTGGGGTTGTTTGAGTATTTGTCTGTTCCTGAATTACTTCAGTCTTCTTATTCTTTGAAGTAAGAGATTTCTCTTCCTGTTCTAAGCCACTTATAGCAGATCTGACAGTTGGAGGGGTAGGGGAGTTGTCACTACGAGCAATACGTAGATAATAGAATCCTGAAGCTCCATCCGGAACATCATGAACGATATGAGGGTTTACACCGTCAGTCCAATCGTCATCACTGAAAGCTATTGATGCTAATTCATCAACTGTAATATCCACATCATCATATGGTCCATAAAGGAAAGCAGACAGATCGACTGAGGAACCGTTGATGTGTTCAGTGTGCATATTTAGCTCAGCCGGAGCTGTCTGCCAGAAAACGTACCAATCGATATCAGTTTCAGGTTGGATGATTGCATGATAATCCTCAATATCTTCAATGTAGATAGCAAACTCATCTGCTTCATCAGATGTGTCATTAGAATCAGCAATATAACCGTAACCATGCATAGTTATCTCATAAGTGTTTCTTTCAGTTTCAACATAGTCATCAACTATTGTAAGCATTGCAGTCTTATGACCAACAGATGTTGGTGAGAACTGAATGTCTATTGTTGCTTCTGAACCACCGGCAATGCTTAATGGATAAGTGTTGTTATCAGTGATTGAGAACTGATCTACATTGTCGCCACTCAGAACCGGTTGGTTTGCAAGTTCGATTGCTGTATCGGTAAAGTTGCGCATTCTTAACTCGAAGACATCTGAGTCTGAGTCAACAGTCACAACATCAAACTCAATATCTGACGGCAGAAACAGACCGTTGCCACCATCAGAAAGGTCACCCGGATTAAGAGCATAGCAAAGAGCCATACCTTCGTTTAAAGGACCACCAACACCATTTAACCGATATTGATGTCCAATGGTTCCATCTGCATTCTCAATACCAATACATGCATCTCCAGGAATAGATTGTAAATCAACATCACTGTTAGGATTAACATGATTTCTATACTGAATTTTGATTCTTCCTGTTGGATAAAGAATGAGCTGAACATCAATATATTCAGAAGTGTCATTGTAGTCATTCCACATCTCGACAGTATAGACAAAATTACCCATATCATCAAGACCATAATAGCAGTTTGAAGGGATATCAGTAGTATGTAAGTCCATTGCTAACATGGCGATTACATCGTTTGGTGTGTTTGTGTTAGGAATTGTCATATCAGATGCTGTGTTACCAACGGGATTGGTGAACATAGCATAACCGTTAGTTCCGAGACTGATATCAGTGTAATCGTTTCCGAAGTATGTAAATGTGAAACCAATTGGTACAGTAGCAAATCCATCATCTGTGTTAGAGTAAATCGGAGCTGTACCTGTAGTACTGATATCTACCCATTCAAATATTGGTTGGGAACCTAAGCCAATACCACTAGGAGTATTGTTTGCAAAGTAGTAACCGCCATATAAGTTTCCATCTCCGCCGTAGTTTTGGTTTGAGTTTGTTGTAAAAGACCAAACCGGACAGTTTACAGCATCACCAACAAAGTTATATGGTATAACCTGCCAGTAATATGTTGTTTCGAACTGTAGAGCTGTTGATACTTCATAAGATGTATTGTTGCCCATATCATCACCATTTATGGTGTCAGTAGGTGGATTATCTGTTCCAAGATAAAGTCTATAACCATCAGGGAACTGACCACCATCAGCCCAACTAAGAGTAGGTGTTTCAGATATAGCTGTTGCAGCATCAGCAGGAGCAACCAGAGTTGCTGCTAAAGGTAGATCATTAAATGTAGTGAATGACCAGATAGGACAATTCACAGCATCACCGTTAACATTATAAGGTACAACTTGCCAGTAATAAACAACTCCGGCTTGCAGTCCTGAATATGCTAAAGATAAGGCATCTGTCACATCTTCTTCATTATAAACATCTGTAGGTGGATTATCAGTACCAAGATAAACATAATAACCATCAGCACCTTGAGCAGGACTCCAGCTAAGGTCTCCAGTCATTGCAACACCGATTTCAGCATCAGTTGGAGAAACTAGAGTTGTTGGAGAAGGAGGTGTTGAATTATCGTATACACCAATATCATCCAAACAAATATCACCATAGAAGTTGGAAGCTTCCTCCATAGCTCGGAAATCAATAGTAACTATCTGATCAACATAGGCAGCAAGAGACAGTTCATAGTGAGTCCATTCTGTTGCACCGTCAGGATCAGTAATAACAGCTACATCTGCTGTTGTGTTGCCATCAATAATGAGATCAAGATTAAGAGATGCAGCATTAGTGTTGTCACCAATCCAGTAATAGAAAGTCAATATTGGGTTAGATAAACCTGTAAGATCAAATGGAGGTGAATATAGATGAGCCGGAATAGTATCAGGATCAGAATCATCAACTCCAATGAAGTTTCCGTTGTTACCTGTTGCCTCGAAGTCAGCACCATGACCACCAAAGTCTGTACTGGCAATAAACCAACTATCTTCCGGGTCTACAGTCCACTCAATTGGATAATCAGCAGTATCGAAAGACTGCATGTAAGGGAAGTTAGACACAGTAGCCTCGAATCCAGTACCGGAGATAGCTATATCATATGTCTGTCTTGTAATATCATCCGTAATTGTTATAGTACTGTTGATTGGACCATCAATAGTTGGATTGAACAGTACATCAAAGCTAGCTGATTCTGTTGAATTGAGAGCCAACGGATATGCATTGTTATCAACTAATGAGAAGTTTACATCATCATTTAGTACAACTGAACTCACTGTAAGGGTTCCAGTTCCAGTATTCTGCATACTAACTGAAACAGGATTAGTAGTTGTATTAACGAAGTTTGTACCGAAATCAATAGTTTCAGGATTTAGCATCATCTGTGCACCAACAGGAATATCACCAAACTCAAGCTTAGTGTTTGGGATAGATGTCATGAGAGAGTTTGCAGTAAGCGGATTATTAGGATCAGTATCAGTTTGATCGTTGAAATATGCGATAGCTCTATTTCCGGTTACTGTTTCACAGAAGAACTCTTCAGTGCTTTCACCGAATCCGGTTTGGTTTTCTTCTACAGCGATTACCAAGTTATCTGAATTGTTGTATACAAACGGAGTTGTTAATACAAACTCAATCCAACCATTTTCATCAACTGTTGGAAGTGGACCATTGTACACTTCAGTGAACTGAGAAATTGGTAGCCAGCTATCAGTATCAGCAAATCCGGTTTCAGCTGAATGAGCCATATATATAACCCATTCATTACAATTGGCTAAAGTGTTATCCTGATTGTATTGATAAGATATACGTTCGATTCGTCTTCCCTGCACATCTATTTCACTTTGAAGATAGATTGTTTGTGTGTATGAATAACCGAAGTAAGGTTCAATGGGAAGATGTTGATTAGTAACTGTTCCATTGCCAACCTGGATTATATCATCACCAAGTGTTGTGTGGAAGCTACCTCTGTTGTTTGTAACAGTTGTAGTTGTGCTGTTATGGCAAACAATTGACCAATAATACTCTGTATCAAGGGTTAAGTCAGCGGATGGTGTAAACGAGCCTGTTGCCCCGGCCATACCACCAGTTACGACCTGATTAAGAGGGGGATTAGCAGTATCAAAGTAGAGATCATAGGTTTCTGTATTAGCCCCAAAATCCCAAGTCATTGTTGGTAGCAATTCAATGTTAGCTGCTCCCGGAGCTGGGAACACATTAGTTATCTGCTCAGGTGCATCATGATCAACCACATCACCAACCTGATCAGCAGATATATTTAATGTGAAAGTTCTGGCATCAGTGGATGCAGAGAACTCATCAACACAGATAAACACAGTTTGACCTGCTGTAATATCCATAATTAACTGTGAGTCTCCTGTTCCGGCAGGACCGTCGTCATCGAATGCAATAAGTGTTAAATTTGAATCATAAACATAAAGGTAGCCATCCCAACCATCATATACAGGATGAATATCGACATTTGTTAAATCAATTGAAGGTGTGAGTTCCCACCATTCGTCTCTTCCTCTTTCACCATTATCATTAGTGTTATCGCTCAAGTCACCTGTTTCAGTAAAGGGTAAGGTTTCAACTTGAGGAGCCCCGGCACTTGTGTTTGTGCCCTCTGCGAATAAGCAAAATATGAATAAAGTTGCTATAAGAGTGCATAGCAATTTCTTACTCATTAGAACCTCCTAGAACTAGAAGTGTTTCTGATTAAATGCATAATATTCAAGTGGATTGAATCTCCCTATGCATGCTTCTATTCTACCAATTCTAACTAACCGATGCAAATCTAATACTTAGAAAAGTGTGTGTCAATTACTTTTTAATATTGTTTCAGCATAGACATGCATCTAGGCAGTGTATTACACAATGACTTATTGCAATTCAAGAAGGTTATTAGACCGTTAAGTGTGGCTAAACAAGTTAGTGATTATGTACTGAAGACCACTTTGAAATCGTTTCTAGTAACCTTTTTTATGAATGATAAGGGAGATATTGAGTAATAAAATTCCAGTACTAATCTATGTAATAGCTCGATATAGCAAATATTTACAAATAGCAATAATATCTAACATGAAATGTATTGAATATAAAATATAAAAAATTAAAAAGTCATTGACAGGATTTAATGTCGAAATAATGTTGTGTTAGAATTAAAGGGTCTGGACTAAATAAAGAAAGCCATGGTGAATTAGGAGTACGTAATGAAGAATTATGTAAACATTACAATCATCCTTGTTATGCTTGTTTTCGCGTCAAATGTGTGTAGCGTTGAAAATGAGCAAGTAACCTTAGAGGGTGGCAAAAATAGCAGGACAATTGATTACATCGTTGTCCCATCACAAGTACAAACTATTCAAAGCGCATTGGATATGATAGATGATGGCGGAACTGTTGAAGTTCTAGCCGGAACATATATCGTTAACGAGTTAACGTGGACCGGGAGACATATAAATCTAGTTACTAATCCGAATAACCCGGCAATACTAACAACGGATGGAAATCATGCAATCTACCTTTCAGGTGTTGGAATTAACAATCAGGACTTGATCTCCGGTTTTCAGTTTGAGAACTGTGAGCATTACTTATACGGAGCATGTATAGCATTGGTAAATGGTGCTACTCCAACAATAACAAACTGTAAATTCTTAAACAACTCAATCTCTGCTCCAAACAATCTTAATATAGATGTTTGGGAGGGAGTGGGAGTGTGTATCTTAGCTGATGGAGCTGTAGGGTACACTGAGCAAGTAATAATCGAAAACTGTGAATTTAACAACAACTTTGGTGGTGATATTAATGGTGGTGCCGGACTAGCCTTATATGGTCCTGCATCTGTTTTAAACTGTAGCTTTATTGATAACTACTGTATGGAGAATAATGGATCTGCAAGTATGGGTGGGGCGATTCTTATATATAATGCAGATACTTCAGGAGACATAGTAATTGATAATTGTATTTTTGAGGATAATCATGGTCAACATAAGGCTCATGATATAATGGTTAAACGGTGCGACAATATGGATAATATTGTTATAAACGAATGTGAGTTCTATCATACAGCGAATGCACCAACCACATATTCTTGGGCTTCAAGTATTAACTTGATAGACAAAGATCAATTTGATCATCCTGTCCACTATAGTGATGCAGATGTAGTGATGAAAGGCAATACATTCAAGGATTATGATTGCGGAGCAGTTTATTTCTTTGATGAGAATGGACGTGTATCGCTTGATTTCAGAAATAATGTTATTGATAATTGTGAAACTTACGGATTTTACCTTCATTATTATGGTGGACTCCCTAGTAATCCTGACTATTTGAGATTTGATAACAACACCTTAATCAATATTGATGGTAATGGTCTTGTTCTATATAGAGCAGCTGATTATGTAATCAATAACAATATATTTGCTAATAACACTGGTTATGGCATTGATTGGGATGATGGAAGTCAATTCTCAACTGAAAGTCTGGAAATCAACTATTCACTATTTAATAATAACACGCTTGGAGACTGGGATTTTTCCGGAAGTTCTACTAATCCGCTTACCACTACCAAGATCTATAGTGGTGATCCCTGCTTAGACTCCAGCTATGAACCAATCTGGAATACAACAACATACTCTCCATGTATTGATATGGGACATCCGAATCTGGATGGGGATAGTTATCTCTGGGTTGAAGGTGAAACCGACTTCGATCTTGATGACTGTGATCCCGACATGACCAGGATGGATGTTGGTGCTGTTCACTTCGATGATCCTTATCATGATAATAATCGTAGGAAATTCACTGCTGGTATAAACTGGATTTGCTTCCCGGCACTTGGCATGGATAAAACTTTCGAGTATATCTTTGATGAGTATGATGATCAGGGATGGCTGGAAATAGTATCTCTACAAGCAGAATTCATTGATGAGATTCGTTGGAAATATCCTGATGATGAAGATGTGTTTAAACTTAATACAACTGCACAAATTTGGGAACCGGTTGGAGTAACTGCAAAATCCAACTACGGGTACAAAGTTAAACTGGTGGATGGAGTTAACTCATTACATCTTGAGTATTCAGGTCACCAGATGGGTTCAACTATTAATCCTGATGTTGGACTTGATCTTCCTGAGTATACAGGTAGTTCGGTTGAAGAGTATTGGCTCGGATACTATGTTGAGCAGAGTATGTCACCCTTCGAGGCATTAGATGATGTAATTGATGATATTGTCATGATAAAAGCTCAGGATTGGTGCATTTCCCGAGTTCCAATAGCGACACCGGACGCTAAAACTCCAATTGGTTATACAGATAACTGGGAGATTGGTGGAGACCTAGGGGATATTGCGATAAACTATGGAGAGATGGTCTCTGTAAAGTATATTGGTGATGATGTCAATTTCTCCTGGGGTCCTGATGACCCACAATTCTCAGAACCATATTACAGAAAGATGACAACTCACTTCGAATATGAAGAGCAAGAAGATTACATCCCAATCTACATTGAGATCTTCCTGGATGAGTATGAGAACGGTGAAGTGCCGATTGAGATAGCCATCTTTGTTAACGATGAGTGTAAAGGTGCTTCTCTGATTAAGGACGATCAAGTTCAACTAAATGCTTATATCTTAAATGAATATGATCCTGTAATGGATGATTTAGAATTCAGGATGTATTTCCCTTCAAAACAAAAGACGAAGTCATTTACTGATTATAAAGTCATGAATTACGCAACAGGCCATTATGAGTATAGACATATCGACTTGAGTGAAAAAGAAGACTTCTATAAGATAGGCATTGATTTAGAGGATAATGGTGAAGATGTGGATATAGTCCCAACAAAGCTATTTGGAAATTACCCTAATCCGTTTAATCCAACAACAACAATAATGTACTCGCTTGGAAAAGCGAATAAGGTCAACCTCGATGTATTTAATATTCGAGGACAGAAAGTAGCAACATTGGTTAATGAGTATCAAGAGCAAGGTAGACATGAAATCACATGGAATGGTAAAGATAAGCATGGGAAGAACCTTCCAAGTGGTGTATATTTCTACAAGCTCATTACTCCCCTTGATACCTTATCTGAAAAGATGTTACTTCTGAAATAGTACGATGTGGGGCAGGTATTTTCTCCCTGCCCCGTTTTTTCTAATGGAGTTACTATGTCACAAAATGCTAAGAATTGCTCGGTAAAAAGGTTTGTATTAGGTATCATATTCTATTTCCTAATGTATTCAGCTAATGCGACCATGTATGAAGTATCGCTAAGTGGAAATCATGATTTTACATCAATACAGCAAGCTGTTGATAATGCAAGCGATAATGATACAGTTTTAGTTCATCCTGGAACATATCATGAGAACATTACAATATACGATAAGAGTGTTTGTTTGGTAAGTACTTACTCGTTAAGCGGGGATCCTGAAGATATTGAGAATACATTTATAAGTGGTTTATTCAACAATTCAGCTATTAGAGTAGAAAGCTCTGATAATGTTACGATACAAGGTTTTAAAATATCGAATAATTATTTAAGAATAACACATGTTTTCCCTGAGGTTTGTGGGGGAGGAATTTTTATTGATGATTCTAATGCAGAAATCTTTAACTGCTCAATCGTGAATTGTATTTCAAGAGGAGGTTCAGGATTAATGGTTGGAAACAATTCAGATGTTTTTTTAAGTGGTCTAATAATTCATAATAATCATGCTTTATTTTACGGTGGTGGTGTTTGTGTTGAATACTCATCAATAGTCTTTGATGATAATTATAAGTGCTCAGTGTTTGGCAATTATTCTGCTGGTGGCATGGATATTTGCCTTATTGAGTGCAATGAAGAGCAAAACTTTAATGTAAATCTATCACTTGAATTAGTTTCAAATAATATGCTTATACCTGATGACTACTACATAAGATCAATCAGAATGAATGATGTAATTGTTAATGCAGAAGAGAGCTGTATGAATTATATTGAAACAGATTTATATGTTTCACCTGATGGGAATGATGCAAATAGTGGGATAACCCCAGATGAACCATTAAAAACGATTGCTTATGCAATGAACATAATATCCCCCGATAGTTTAAATCAAAGAAACATTTATGTTGCTTCAGGAACCTATTCATTTTCTGAAAATCAACAGATATTCCCATTCGGGTTCAAATCACACATTGATGTTATTGGTGAAGAAAATGTACAAATTGATTTAGAGGGGGATGGTTTATTTGGCTGGATTATTTGCGCACAGAATATTGGAATAATGAATATTAGGATTATTAATGGAAATATGTTTGGGAGTAATGCGCCGTTAGTTATAACTTATGCAGAAAATACTTTAGTTTCAAACGTAAATATTTCAAACTGTATTTCAAGCAATTGTGGATTAGAAATTTACCATTCTACATATATAGAACTAACCAATGTAGTAATTCACAATACTGAGTCAAATGCTTGTGATTTAGAAGCAATATTTAGTCGAGATTCATCAATAATCATGAATAACTGTGTAATCGATAATATTGGAACTGATAATCCTGATGCTAGTTATACAGGGATTTATTTATCTGATTGTGACATAGTGATGAATAACACAATCATAACAAATAACTATTGTGCTGATGGAAAAGTTTTTACGTACTGTTCAGATGAAGAGCATCCAGAGAACAGATGTATTATAAACAACTCATTAATCGTAAATAATTCCTCAGGAGAAGAGCGATGGTGGCCAGGATTGATGGATATCTCAAATACCTCAAATACGATCACAATATCTAATACTACGATTGCAAACAACTTCAACAATTCACAGATGCTCGAAGTATACGGTGATTTGGAACTTAACAACAACATTTTTTTTAATCAGGGTTGCCCCTCAGAGATAAGCTTTCCAGGATTTTCTCCAATTGGAAATAGAACATTGAATGCGAATAACAACTGCATTGATGGGGGACGTTTTGCTATCTTCTCGAGTGGAGGAAACATTGTAAATTATGATGCTAGTAATATTGAGTTTAATCCCGATTTTGAGGGAGAAAGAGACCCGGACCTAACTGATGATATGTCCGAATACTACCGTCTTGGTGCTTCATCACTATGCATAGATGCCGGTACACCCGATACACTCGGTTTAGGCATACCACCAACTGATCTTGATGGAGCAGCGAGGATCTGGAATGGTGTTATTGATATCGGTTGCTATGAGTACAACAGTGTTCCCAACAACGATGAAACTCAACCTCAAGTCACAAACCAGATAAAGCTTTATAACTATCCTAATCCTGTAGACATAGCCCACTCCAATCCATATACATTCATAGATTTCCAACTTCCTAATAAGCAAACTGAAGTACCCGAAATCTCAATATATAATATAAAAGGGCAATTAGTTAGAACATTAAAAGTAGGTAAGAGTCGGGAAGAGATGATCAAGAATGCCGGATTAGAGCAATCAAAATCATCAAATTTCTATAGTGTAACCTGGAACTGCAGAGATAATACCGGAAACAGAGTGGCGTCAGGGATATACTTTTACAAGTTAACTATCGAATCAGAGTCTGTAGTGAAAAAAATGATGCTTGTTAAATAAGCAAGTGTGGGGCAGGTATTTTCTTCCTGCCCCGTTTGTTCAACAAAAGGAGCTATAATGTCACTGATTTCTCAGATTAGCACAGATAAAAGATTCGTAATGGGATTCATTACATTACTTTTAACATGTTTTGCAAAAGCGACTACATATGAAGTCTCTTCAGATGGGAATTATGACTTCACATCTATACAAGAAGCAATTGATATTGCTATCGATAATGATACAATACTAGTGCATCCGGGAACTTATTATGAAAACATCAGTATTAATAGTAAAAATATCTCATTGCAAAGCACATATTACCTAACTGACAATTCTGAAGATATTGAGAATACATTCATTAGTGGAGATCCAGACAATTCAGCTATAAGAGTGGAAAATTCTGAAAGTGTAACAATTCAAGGTTTTAAAATATCGAACAATTACTTAAGAACTGCTTATATCTTTCCTGAAGTAAGTGGTGGTGGCATTCTTGTTGATGATTCTCATGTAGATATCTTAAACTGCTCAGTCTTGAATAGTATATCAAGAGGAGGGTCGGGTTTAATGGTTAGTAACAACTCAGAAGTTTTTGTTAGTGGTTTAAACGTTTATAATAATCTTGCATTGTATCATGGTGGAGGATTGAGCATAGAAGAGTCTTATATCCAGTTCGATAATGAGAATAAATGTTCCATATACAACAACTACGCGGGTGGAGGAATGGATATTTTCGTAATGGATTGTAATGAGTCTCAAAACTTTTGTATGAATATATCTTTGGAACTTGTATCCCAAAACATCAACCAGCCTGATGAGTATTATTTTAGAGCAGTAAATATGAACGAGGTACTCATTAGTGCTGAGGATAGCTACTTTAACCACATTGAGTCAGATCTATATATCTCAGTAGAAGGAGATGATTCAAACAGTGGTATGACTCCAGATGAATCTTTAATAACCATTGCATATGCAATGAATATAATAGCATCTGATAGTTTGAACCAAAGGAGTATCTATATCTCTCCCGGAACCTATTCATTTACGAATAATCAACAGATATTCCCCTTTGCATGTAAAAGCTATATAAATCTTGTTGGAAATGGAGAGGTTGTTTTAGACCTTGAAGGAGATGGTCTCCTAACTTGGCTTTGGCAAAGTCAAAACACCATGCTGTCTAATATTAGAATAATCAATGGCTATATGCATACAAGTAGTCCGCCTATTTAGATATCTTTTTCCAACAATATTAAGTTAAATAAAGTCAGTATCTCTAATTGTATCTCAAGCAAATGCGGAGTAAGAATAACCTATTCTAGGGGTGTTCTGCTAAATAATGTTGAAATAAATGATACAGAATCAAATACTTGCGATATAAAGGCTATATATGGTCTAGAATCTTCAATAATACTGAACGACTGCGTAATAGATAACATTAGAACAGATGATCCCGATGCTAGTTATACAGGTATCTATTTATCCGATTGTGACCTTGTAATGAATAATACAATGATTACAAATAATTATTGTGGTGATGGGAAAATTTTTATGTACTGCTCGGATGAGGAACACCCTGAGAACAGATGTATTATAAACAACTCATTAGTCGCTAACAATTCCTCAGGAGCAGAACGATGGTGGCCTGCATTGATGTATCTCTCGAATACCTCAAATCCGATTTCAATATCTAATACAACAATTGCTAATAACTATAATGGCTCAAAGATGCTTGAAGTGTATGGTGATTTAGAACTGACAAATAGTATACTTTATAATCAAGGTTGTAATGCAGAGATTGACTTCGTTTGGTTAAGTCATATTGGGGATAAGGCTATCAATGCATACAATAATTGCATTGAAAATGGGAGATTTGCTATCTTCTCAACAGGTGGTAACTCAGTTAACTATGATGCTAGTAACATTGAGTATAATCCCGATTTTGAGGGAGAAAGTGACCAAGATCTAACTGATGATATGCCCGAATACTACCGTCTTGGTGTTTCATCACTATGCATAGATGCAGGAACTCCAGATACACTCGGTTTAGGCATACCACCAACTGATCTTGATGGAGCAGCGAGAATCTGGAATGGTGTTATTGATATCGGTTGCTATGAATACAACATTGTTCCAAACAACGATAACACTCAACCTCAAGTCACAAACCAGATAAAGCTTTATAATTATCCTAACCCGGTCGACATATCACACTCCAATCCATATACATTCATAGACTTTCAACTTCCTAAACGTCAGACAGAAGCACTTGAAATTTCAATATATAATATAAAAGGGCAATTAGTCAGAACATTACAAGTAGGTAAAAGTAGGGAAGAGATGATCAAGAATGTCGGATTAGAGCAATCTAAATCATCAAATTCCTATAGTGTAACCTGGAACTGCAGAGATAACAACGGAAACAGAGTGGCGTCAGGGATATACTTTTACAAGTTAACTATCGAATCAGAGTCTGTAGTGAAAAAAATGATGCTTGTTAAATAAGCAAGTGTGGGGCAGGTATTTTCTTCCTGCCCCGTTTGTTCAACAAAAGGAGCTATAATGCCACTGATTTCTCAGATTAGCACAGATAAAAGATTCGTAATGGGATGTATTACATTACTTTTAACATGTTTTGCAAAAGCGACTACATATGAAGTCTCTTCAGATGGGAATTATGACTTCACATCTATACAAGAAGCAATTGATATTGCTGTCGATAATGATACTATTTTAGTGCATCCGGGGACTTTTCACGAAAACATTAGCATTTATAGTAAAAATATCTCATTGCAAAGCACATATTACTTAACTGACAATCCTGAAGATATTGAGAATACAAGAATACTAGGAACTGAACTATTAACAACAGCATCCATAGAAGATTGTTTTAACTTAATAATACAAGGCTTTACGATATCCAATTCAAACTACAGTCATCCAACAATAAATCAAGTTTATGGGGGTGGAGTTTATGTCTCAAATAGTAACCTTGAACTGTTAGATTGTACGATTACAGAATGTGTTTCATATGTTGCAGGTGGATTGTATGTGCATGCAGGTACTGATATTTTTCTAAGTAATGTTTCCATAATGGAGAATCAAGCTTTGTATGGAGTAGGAGGGGCTGCTTTCTTAGATTCACAGGTCACGTTTGATAGTTTTAGTAGGTGTAGTATTTATGGAAATTACTCGAATTTAATAATGGATCTTTGTTTTAGTAACTGCAACCATTTACAGAACTATTCATTGAATGTCTATCTAAACTTTGCTTCATCTTCTAATTCGAACAGTGAGTATTATATAAAGACATATGAAATGGAAGCTGCAAACATTGTGTTGAACCAAGCATTGTATAACAATATTACGCAAGATATTTTTGTGTCTACTCAAGGAGATAACAATAATACGGGTCTAACAGTGAATGAACCGATACAGAGTATAGCGAAAGCGGTTAATATGGTGGATGATTTAGCAGAGAGTGTAACCCTCCACATTAATCCTGGCATTTATAGAAGAAGTGAAAACAATCAAAACTTTCCTTTTAGGATGAAATCAAACATCAACATTTGTGGCTCTGGATTGGAATGTACGATTATTGATCTCGAAAACTGTGGTGGAATGACCTTGTTAGATTCATTGAAAAATATATCATTTACAGATATATCTATTGTGAACGGTTTTATGTTCGACTCAAAGAGTCTTATAAATGTAGAGAAAAGCCAAGACATATTGTTTGAGAATGTAAGATTCTCAAATTGCTCAATGAGAAATGCAGGAAACATTATCGCTATGCATTGCGATAATGTCCAATTAATAAATGTTGATATGACTAACATTAATTCAGACTATAATACTTATGGTTTATTAACAAACGATTCTAGCATTATTATAGATAATTGTCATTTCGAAGACTTAACAGCATATGGCACTAATAGATTGATCCCACTGGTATTCTTAAATAGTAATCTAATCATGAATAATTCCTATATCATTAATTGTTATGATTATACAGGACGTACTTTTAACTATGTGAATTACCCAGAATATGACAATAGATGTATAATTAACAATTCTCTCATTGCTCATAATGCTGCATATAACAGCGAGGGTTCTGACCATACAATATACATTGCTAATGGGGCAAACCAAAGCATTATAAATAGCTCTACATTTGCTCATAATTATACTGCTGATGAAGTTGTGGTGTTATATGGTGACTTTTTAATCAGAAATTCAATATTGAGTAATCCTAACCTTCACCGTGAAATACAGTTTGGGATACAGGGACAAAATAATTGTCATATCCTTGATATAGATTTTTGTTGTATAGCAGATGGACTTGATACAATATACACATTTGATGGGAATACTCTGAATTGTGGAAGTAATAATATTTTTGGCAATCCTTTGTTTTTTGGAGGAACAGATTACAGTGTTTTAGATGATTCACCCGAATACTATCGACTCAGTCCGTCATCATTATGCATTGATGCAGGAACTCCAGATACACTCGGATTAGGCATACCACCAACTGATCTTGATGGAGCAGCTAGGATCTGGAATGGTGTTATTGATATCGGTTGCTATGAGTACAACAGTGTTCCCAACAACGATGAAACTCAACCTCAAGTCACAAACCAGATAAAGCTTTATAACTATCCTAATCCTGTAGACATAGCCCACTCCAATCCATATACATTCATAGATTTCCAACTTCCTAATAAGCAAACTGAAGTACCCGAAATCTCAATATATAATATAAAAGGGCAATTAGTTAGAACATTAAAAGTAGGTAAGAGTCGGGAAGAGATGATCAAGAATGCCGGACTAGAACAATCTAAATCATCAAATTCCTATAGTGTAACCTGGAACTGCAGAGATAATAACGGAAACAGAGTGGCGTCAGGGATATACTTTTACAAGTTAACTATCGAATCAGAGTCTGTAGTGAAAAAAATGATGCTTGTTAAATAGTGTTGATGATATCTCTAGGAATTGATGAAATATAAAACACTACCTCTTAAATAACCAGCGTAATCCACTAATAAGACTTTTGGGAGCCATCGATATATGGCTATCATTTCCCATATACTCTTGACTATAAACAAGGTTAGAGTTATTATCTAGCAGAGCAATAAACTTTTCATACTCACTTCTATCTTTAGTGGAAACATAAGGTTCTTTGCTAATAAATACCTTACCTTTAAAATCATTAGAGGATTCAAGGATTTCTTTAATTTGGGGTAGTAAAAAAGTCTCTCGTGCGAAGTTAGGACCTGCAGCGATATAATAATTGAAAAAGCCGTTGTTGTTAAAATAATTATTCAAGACAAACATAGAGCCAAGCGAATGCCCGAAAATTGCTTTTTCTCCATTAGTCCTGAATTTATTATCTACATATGGAGCTAATTCTTCCATAATAAAAGAAGTAAACTTTGGTGCATTACATTCATGTTCAACATAAGGATCTTTGTTGAATGATAGATCAGAAAATCTATTCTTATGTGGAATTGAAACAATTATCAACTCAGGGATTTCTTTCCACCTTGAAAGATAGTCAATTAATGGGACAGAATAGTCAAAGTCTTCTCTTCCATCTAATCGATATAATGTTATATATTCCTTATTGGAATCATCATAAGATGCTGGTAGATGTATGAATACTTTTCTTTCTTCATTTAGAAACTTAGATTTTAATGAAATTTCCCGACAAGATTTTGAGTTAGCTTGCAGAAAAGAGATCTGTATAACAAATGCAATAATTATGATACTAAACTTATGGTTTACGCTTGATAATGAAAACACAATGTCCTTTATACACAGGATTACACCTGCATTATTTGTACTTAATTAAAACTTAATTTGAACCCATAAAGCTGTTGAGAAAACCCTTAGTGCCTCATCTGTTTTATGATTCATATCGTTTGAATATTGCAAATCAAATCCACCTTTGATATTCTTACTAAAGTTATATGTCACCGTAGGTGTTAATGTGAACTTGGTTTTGTCCATTACAACAACTGTGTTTCCATCACCTTCATTTTCCTCTTTATCGATAATATAGCTGAAGTTTAAAGTGGATGTAAGTTCATTCTTAAGTCGCATTCTTTTCTTCATGAATGGGAGCTTAAGACCACGAGCAGCTGTGAATGAATATGAGATAGAACCATTGAAATTATTACTATTACGCTCACTCAATGATTCGAATGAACCACGATCTGTAGTGGTTTTACTGTTTGTAAAGCCGTAGCTGGCAGTTGTATTAATATTTTTAAGCCAGTTACCATTCCAGTTAATGAGAGGATTAAGTGAAAGTTCTTTTGTCACAGTGTTAGGTTTATCCCATTCAAAATCACCGGTTTTCTTCACAGTATAGGAATAACTACTAGAAAGTCTAGAACTGGTAAGTACACGTTCTATGCCAAACCACTTCTGGAACTCGCTAATATTTACACTAATATCAGGGAAAGTAACATCTTCTCTTTGAGAGCTACTATTCGCTTCTGTAGTTTCAAATGTATAAGAATAACCGGTGGATATATCAATAGTTCTTGTTAACTCTATACCTGTATTAACAGAGAACATATTCTTATTCTTAATGGAATTCAAAGAATCTTTTTCAACTATATCAGGTACACCAAGTTGGTACATGAAGTTGGGCCTGTGTTGCAAGTCGTTATAATCTGTCTGATAATTATTATCTAATGAAACAGAGATATTCTTTAGCTTAGAGATATATGTGAAGATGTTTTTAGGTTCATTATTTTTGCTTCCTCGTCCTGACTTATTACCTTTATAATCATCTCGAGGTTTGTTGTAATCATAAGCCTTTCTTCCTGAACTTTCTTGCTTATTTTGTTCCTTCTCAAAGTTAGCAAGCTTATCTGCCATTTTGTCTTTAGGTATTTTGCCTGCATCAACTTGTTCTTGAAGTTCTTTTTTAAACTCTTCGAAGCTCTTAGCGAAGTCTCCATTATCTTTTCCAGTATCCCTCGGTAGAGATGATGAGCCTTCGTATTCCTTGCTTATTCCTTTCTTTTCTTCTAAATCATCTTTGGGCTCATCTGACTTATTATTCTTGTCTTGCTTTGGTGATTTCTGTGCTATTTTTCTAGCCAATGAACTGAACATATCAGAGTTTTTGAGTGTAAAGTTAACATTTGTATTGCGTTTGACACTGCCAAGTCTCTCAAATTCATACTCCTTATCAGCATCATTAGTCGTGTTACCATTTACAAGTCTTCTGGTCTCATTAAAAGTTGCCTGAGGTGAAATTGAAAATGTATAAACATTAGGGAAATAGTTTGGATTATAAGAGACGTCGATAGTCTGTTTATATTCTGTTTCTTCTCCAACATTGATATCCTGATAGTACTTCTTATAGATTAAATCACGTTTAGTTGTTAATCTATAGGTAGAAGATAAATCCGAGAATAAGTCATAGTTAACAGTATTGGATGTATTAATATACTTCGTATCCCTTGAGTTAAGTGCCGGCAAGAAATCTCCAGCGTTGTTATCCCAAGTATAACGCTCAGGTTCATCAGCTGTTAATGTTATTGAATTGTCAAATGAACGAGGTATCACATACCAATAATAGTTCTTAAACAGTTTCACACCAATTTTCTCACGTGGAATGCTTAAATTATATGTGTATGTTCCATTGTAAGTGAAAGTGGTGTCAATGGCTGTTGGTGTATTTGATTCAGTGTAAGTGACTCTTGCTGATAAGGTTGTTGAGTCTAGAGTATATTTAGTCCACCATTTAGGTTTACTTGCATTCTTAGAGAAGTTGATTTCTGCAGTATAGGATTTACTCTTATTCTCCTCTTTATCAAGATATTTATCTGCTAAATCCTTTCTCAAAATATCAGAGTTAGCCTTGAAGCGTGGAATACCCCAGTTTTGGGCTCTTGTCACTTGCACCGGAATATTATAACCCCAATCATAAGGTAGGAACTTATGTAGATACATTTTACCGGTCATATCGAAGTTGGTTTGTGCAACATAAGACGGTTGTGTATTACGTACAATTTCCTTGCGGAAGTTCTCAGATTTTTGTTCATAGCCTATGGTAAAGTCAAGGAAGTCAGCAAACTTTGTTCTCAAGTCCACACTATAAGCAAATCCCATTTCAGTATAGGGATCAGCAACCCTAATGTCATCATAATAAACAGTACCTGTAAACTGTGGATTACCTTCAGGAACCATTATACCTAAAGAAATTTCCTGAATCGCAGATAGGGTCGGATTCTTATATCGGATATAAGTAAACTCCCCTTTAGTTACGAAGGTTGTATCAGGATTGTCAGGGCTATCAGCTTTAAGTTTAGTGAGTTCACTAAAATCTACTTCAACTTCCATCCAATTATTGCGTTCCATTGTTGGTAAGTAACGATTGGGTTTTGTCTCGTATCTTATTTCATAGTAGTTTAGAGAGTCTGCTCCGGCACGCATCACTATGTATATTGGGTCATTATAAGCGATCTCTTCATCCATTTCGGGGTAAACCCAATACTTAAGCTTGTTGTATGAAAGCCAATTTGATGATTGAGTTTCTTTATGCCTAACGAGACCGATATGGTTTCCTTGGATATTGTTAGCAGTAAGTTTCAACGATTGCTCTAAGGTCTGAGTACCTTTTTCTACTTTATATGTGTCCTTAGGTGATGTATAATGGTTATCTTTCTGGTTATCTGCGATGCCAATCTGCATGTATTCATCATTTTGTTCTAGCAACAATGGGTCTACTGGAGCATATTGCTCAAGCTCATCAATATTTAAGTATGCTTCATAAATTGGACGTTGGAGATATTTATTCCCAACTATTTCAAACTCAACAAGGTTCACTTTAGTAGTCTCATTTATTTCGAACCAGATTCTTGCATATTTAATCTTGGAAAGGTCAGGTTCTGTTACTTGTGCTACCATAGTTCTAGCATCAATAGGGATACGGAATAACTTCCAACCATTATTATCATTCTCTAAGTATTCTGAGGTTGAGTTGTCGGTTATATCTTCAACTGTATATTCGAAATATCTATCCAGAGTATTTACAATTCCGTCATCATTCATATCTTCGGTATCGAGAATACCATTTTCCTCTGTTCCGTTTATAAAAGGGTATTCAAAATGGTCTTCAGTACTATCGAAATCATCATTAGGATCATCGCCTTCTTGCCCATTTGGTATTCCGTCAAGACCTACGTCTTCGATTACTTCTAAATCACCGTCAAGAGACCCACCGTTTGCTCCATCTTCTCTGTGTAAAATTGGGATTCCATCTACTTCGCCATAGGTATAGAAGTTCTCACTAATATCACCAATGTCAATATGCATTCTTACTTGGGATAATGGGAATCCAACTTCACCTGATTCAGCTTTAAGTAACACTTGGATGTATTTCATTTCAGAGAAATCTATCTCATTACCAATGTAACGCATTAAACCACCCCAATGTCTTACAGGCTCCTCAGTCGGTGTCATTTTGATAGCCATCACATTGACTTCGTCATTTTCCTCTTCCTCAGTAAGTGTGTCAGGATCATAAACATCACCCATATCAATATTCTGTTGCTTGAACCAGTTTATTTTCGATTTTTCAAGGTCGGTATTGTCAGGCTTACTGGCAGGATTCCATACCTGTCTTGTTACTCCTAATGGATAAGGTTCAATGACTGATTCCATATCATCAATATAGGCTTCTTTAGCCTTCGTGTCATTGTTACCATATACATCAATGTATGAGAAAGCAGCTTCACCACTTAAACTAATTTCAGATTCTGCAGTAGTTTTTACAAGTGGGATAGCATCGATCATTTTAGTCATAAATTCCGGCTTGAATTTGATGTTTGCATCAATATCACCTAAAACCATGTTATAGTTTTCGTTACCAATTTCAGGATGCTCATCAGTAACTTTCTCACTCTTATATACTAATGTTGACCCAATGTTACCGACGTCACCTATAGCTAAATCAGCTCTTAGACCAGCCATAGTCTTACGTTCTACTGAGAAACCGGAACGGAACTCATACTCTATATCAATTTCAGCATTAGGATCTTTAGCTTTTGAGTTCAAGAAAGAGATTTCTCCCATGTCATAATCAACTATATAATCAACTCCTTCAGATAGAGTTGACCCATTCACCTTAACGGTTACAGAGCCTTCAAGTATGTTGATTTGATTTAGATTAATTCTTTCTCTACTAATACTCCCTTTAACTGACATATTAAATCTATAGTCATCTGACTGAACATATTCTTGGTCTTTCTTATATATGTTGATATCACCTAATGGGGCAAATGGTTTGATCAGTGGAAAGTAGATATAGCCTAATGATAAATCAATTGTTTTATCATTTGCATCAACATAAATATCACCGTTTGTACTCAAACCTAGGTAATCTACATAAGTAACTTTACCTGCAACACTTAAAGAGTCTGGCAATCTTTCATTCCAAGTGTTATCTTCATTTTTTGTATAAACTTTTAATTCAAATCCTTCACTCTTGATGTTGTTCAATCCTAAGTCATAGATATTCATACCCATATATGTCCAACGTGAGTACTCATTATCAGGGTCATCAGTATAAATCTGATTACGAATTCGAAGAAGTTTCAAATGTAAGGGTTCATCAGGATTCGTATAATCAAAATCTGCAGGAATTAACTGCCCATATCCGTCTGTATAACTGACACCAATAGTGTATATTTTGTTAATAGATTTTAGGAAAACAATCATACCTGCGTCATAATCAACAAAGTAATCGACACCTTCAACTTGCTCTTCATAAAATGGAGTATATATCTGACCATCTTCACTTACAATTGGGTCACCCTCTCGTGTATTTGCTTCATTATTAGTAGCAATACCGTCATCAAGAAAAACTTTTAAAGAGTTTGGCTGAGGTAACAGATTACCATCAGTCAGTAACCAATCACCGTTATCAGTCTTAATTGCATTATTAACCCAACCGGGCGGACAGGTTCCTGCATCAGCATCAGCTTGAGTGTAGAGCTGGAACAATCGTTGCATTGGCTCTACAAAGTAGTGAGTCCTATTCGCATAATTCTTACTATAAATTGTTGTTGAATCCTGTTGAGTATTACCCGTATATTTCTGCTTATTCTTCTCACCCTCTTCTTCACTGAAGATTGCTTGTACTTTCAGATCACCTACCTGTACTTCACCTTTAACACCAAACAGTCCTTGAGAGGAGATACTTGTTGAAACATACTTTGATCCTGATAAAGAAAGTGAGATATTACCGGCTTCAACCTTCTGCACAATTTCATCATCATCACCATCATACTCAATGTGTATGTTATTAGGGTCAAAAAGGGTCTCGTCGGTATTTGAATTATGCTTAAGGTCAACAGAGATCTTCTTACCGATCTTACCACGCAGTCTGAGGTCTAGCTCTTGCTTCATCTCAAGGTCAAAATTACTGTTATCTTTCCCTTCATAGACAATATTTGTCTCACGTTTAGTGCTAGTTCCGGTAACTGTAAGTTTTTGGCTACCATCAAGATTCAGTTTTCCTTGCTCATCACCAAGAAACGAACGCATACCTTTGGGGATAGCTTCTTTAGGTATTTTGATAGTGATTTCTGGAATAATACCTGTATCAACTTGGCGATCTTCTGACATAATAAAATCAATTGAATTCTTAGTTATCTTTTCAGTAAGTGTATTTTTTAAGATCTCAGCGAAATAACCGTCAAAACTAACATAAAGATCAGGTAGAACTTCCACGTTACGATATGTTGTTTTATACACAACCTTCATTTTATCGAAGTCTATTTCGATTTGAGTATCAGGTTTTAGAAGATTGTTTATGTATGGTTTTTCGTATGAATATATCGGTGTTTTGGGTATATTGAAGAATGTTACTTTGTTTCCTGTAATCTTGGGATAACCGTTCAGTCTTATTTCCGGAGGGAATACATCAGCGATAAGTGTTGCTGAAAATAGGATTAAGACTGCTATCAGAATGCTTTTTCTATACATTTGTTGCCTTATTTGTTTACTAACTCTCTTTCAGATTAGATTGCCTGGCTAATCATATACAAGCCATCAAGCGTCAATTGTTTATCAACAATGTCCAACTCTTCCGACTCTCCAACCAACAGACTGGATATACCGCCTGTCGCTATGCATTTGATTTCACCCAGATGCTTAAATTGCTGCCTGATTGCTTTCGTGAACCCATCTATCATGTAGATATGTCCTCGAATTATTCCTGACAACAAAGCCTCTTTAGTATTTGTGCCCAATAAACTTTCCGGTTTGTCCAATTGGATATTAGTGAGAAGTGCAGCCTTTGTAAATAGACCTGTGGCAGAACTTCTGATTCCAGGGGATATTGCTGTCCCGTGGAAATGACCATCTTTATCAATGAACTGAACTGTTGTGGCTGTTCCCAAATCACAAACAATACAGTTGGTTTTATACTTCTTCCAGGCCGAATAAGCATTTACTATCAAATCTGCTCCTATGAACGACGGATCTGCTATGCTATAGCTCAATCCTAATGGTAAAACTCCGGTTACGTTTATTAGCGGACAATCAAAATACCGCTGTACTAAATGGGTAAAAATTCTGGTCAATTCTGGTACGACCGATGACATAGCAACTTTCTCGATATATACTTCCTCTTTGATTGATGTTGAAAAAAAGGTCTGGATTTGACAATAGTACTCATCAGATGTTTTCTCCCGATCGGAATGTAACCGCCAATTAGCGGTCAAAATCCCGTCTATATAACATCCTAACACAACATGTGAGTTTCCTATATCTACTACCAGTATCGCACTTTTATTCATTATTCGACTTTCTAAACCTATTGTTAATAGTCAAGTAAAGATTTTGGGAGGATATTAGGAGTAGTTTGCGACTATTCGCAAATAACACTCTGTGAAGCCTTCAAAGAAATGACTTAATCAGCATTAATGCTCTTACTGCCCGAAAAGGGCAGAATGTGAATAGCCATGTGGCGTAAGCCCATGGAAAGTACAAAACCATGAAGCCACAGCCCTATATGGGCTGAATTTGCTAATGTAAATTAATTCTTTAACTGACTAAACCAACGTATTATATCTAGAAGTGCATAAAACAATGCATTTACAGTGTTAGATGTAGTCGGAACTGTCTCTTCTAATTTCTCATGTGAGCCATACTCACTACCAAGAGCTTTGATACAATATAAATAACTAACTATTAGTGCATTACTATCTAGTCTGAATTTCTCATTATTTTTAAGCCAATAGATTACTGAACCGATGTTTACTTCATCATAGTCATTAAAAACACCTCTTTCTTTTATATAGTTTTTAGCAACTATTATTAGAAGATTTTCATTAAGTTTGCGGAGTTTTAATAGGTTTTCTACAACACTTGATCTATCTGTTGCCTCTTTACGCTTTATAATCTCTATGAATAACTCAACTGCTCTTTCACTTATGGTGCGCAAAATCTCTATTTCAAAAGCAAACTCTTTTTTAATTCGTATTTCTTCATTATTCTCAATTAAGTGCTTTAATCTATCAATCTCTACATCATCAGTCTTATCAATTATATTTGCTTTACTAAATTGTCCAAAATCAAGAAGAGAATCTATTCTCTCAGTTCGTTTAAGCTCATCATTTGAGTTTGCTGTTAGAAAGAATACTTTATCTCTTACCACTATGCTC
Organism: Cloacimonadales bacterium (SeqCode); assembly: GCA_963677495.2. Taxonomy (GTDB): domain Bacteria; phylum Cloacimonadota; class Cloacimonadia; order Cloacimonadales; family JAFGVF01; genus Zophobacter. The sequence continues at coordinate 497,376 of CAXXOU010000001.1, read as the reverse complement.
TCAGAAACCAGCTTGCTGAGAATGTAATCACCCTCCCTCTCAAAGAAAAGGTCATAATGCTTCTCTTGGAATTTAGAGTCATTTTTTGTTAACTCTTCAAAATCATATTCTTCATCAGATAAGTTTCTATCAATTATAAACAAGTCATATACCTGATAATTTCTAAGTAACCCTAAGGCCATTGGAAATGTATATGCCACATCTATTTTTCCTGAATTCTGAACAATCTGCTTAATTTGTTCCTTAGTTTTTCTTCTTTGAGCTTTTAAGTATCGTAATTGCTGTAAATCTTGCTTTGATAGGAATTTCTTAAACAAGTTCTCAATCTTTGGGATATTTGCTTTCAGCTCATCTTCTACATAGAGTATCTTCATTTCTTCCTCCAGAAGTTGTTAAACTCTATCTTTACTGAGTAATAATAATCATCCATCTTAATGCAAGGTTCAGTTTCTAAGAGTTTAGCAAAGTTCTTAACTATTTCTTTTCCTAATCCGGTTGTTTTCATTCTTGATTTAGCTTTAAAGCTATTCTTTACCTCAAAGACAACACTTTTATCTGTACGGATAAGACTGATAAACACTTTTCTATTGTCTCTTTTAACTGGTGATGCATATTTTACTGCATTGAGAATTATTTCCTGAAACATAATAAGCATCCTCAAAGCAGACCCCTTATCATCGCCTAAAACTAATTCTTTCGCACTATCTATATTTATCTCAATATCAAACATATGCTTATTCACAAAATCAACTAATCTATTTAGGTTGTTTGTATTAGAAGTATGATTCCATTCTCCTTCTGCTTTGAATAATGCTTCATCGGTTTCAAAGTAGTTTTCTGAAAACTTACCAAAGTATTTATCATCGAACATAGCACCAACAGAGTATTTAAATGAGTCAAGTATCAAGTCATACAGAGATTTAGAACTTTCATTTGAGTTCTTAACATCATACTTGAAATCATCAATTGAACCTGAGAATCCTAAACTCATTGCATTCACAATCCCTCTTATAATCTGTGTCCCTCGTAAGGCATCATCAATAGTAACCTCTTCATACTCCTTATCTGCCTTCATGTTCTTTAAGGGATCTATGATTGTACCTAAAATATTCTTAATTGTGTGAGAAAGATTAAACATTATCCTATCTTTCTCTTCAAGTTTGGCTTTCTCTACTTCTTGCTCTCTAAGTTTGTCTTGCAATTCACATGTCCAATCAATGAAGTAGCCTGAATCTTCACCAAAATGGTAGCCATCTTCTATACACGTTAGAATATCTATTGCTTCCTTGAACTCATTTTTTGTTTCATGATACTCTATCTGAAACTGTAGAAATGGTAGTAACTTGTAAGTTAAATCAGCATCATAATAGTTAATAGCTTTCTGTACTTGTTTACAAAAAATATATGCTTGTTCTTTATCAATAATTGATATTAGTTCTGAGTTTTCGTACATAAAATCTATACATGTGCTTGCCCATTCTGAATCAATAACAATAGCTTTACAATAATCCTTGAATGCATTAACTTTATCATTGAGATTCTCTTCATAAAGCTTTCCTCTAGTATAATATAAATCAGCAGCATCAGGGGATAGTTCTATCGCTCTATCATAATCGGTTAATGCCTTATTATAGTTCTTTTCAAAATCTCGATAGAACTCAGCTCTATGTGTATAACCACGCTCTTTATTAGGTTCCAGTTCAATAGCATTAGTTAGCTCAACGACTGCATTTTTATAATCTTTCAGATTATCTTTGAAGATCGTTACTCTCTGGGCATGAGCAAGTTCCCTTACCCATGACTCTTCTTCTGTGTGTAAAATAGACGCAAAGTCATCCAATGCCTTAGCAAAGTTACTTGAATCTTTATAAGTAATAGCTCTTGTAAGCATATATTTCAAATTGTTTCCATCAAGTTCAATTGCCTTAGTCAGGAATTCAATTTGTTCAGGATTAGACAATGACTTGTCTTGAGATCTCTTATAGTAAGCTTCAGCCTCAGAAACAACATCATTTTCATTCTTCTCAACCCTATCATATTTTCTATCATCTATTTTCTTATTCATTCTAACCTCACATATCATTCTGAGTTTCGTTTCATAGCTACCCTCATTCATCAAGATAACTTCATCTGACTACAGAAATGATTGTATCTATTTTCTTACAACTGTCCACTCAAATTTTGCCTTATCACTCTATAAACTTATCTATCAATCTGTTACAATATTCATTAATAATTCTTTAATACAATATTGCCGTAACATTCGTTACTATTCTTTATAGTCTGCAATATTTATACCGAGCCCACGAAGCCGTTTTCTGAGGGTATGGGGTTCCAAACCTAAGAGCTTTGCAGCTTTGGTTGCGTTACCTTTTGTTGCTTTCAAAGCACCGATATAATAGGCGGGGACAATCTCATTATCAAGCTTAAGCCCTTCAGGTGGAATGTAGAATCCATTATGAATACTATACTCCGGATTAAGAAACTTCTTTAGTTCAGCATTTTCACGGGCAAGTCGGGTAAGTTCTACCTTCGTCTCGGGAGTCTCAGCAATATTAGGGAAATCATCAAGATCAAATGTTACTTTTTCAATCCCGTTTTCTCTGGAAACTTGCAAAATCTCAGCATTTATCACACCTCCCTGCACAAGCAGTATCCAGCAGGAGTGCATAGTAGGGGTACCGGAAGTGATTGAGATAGTGTATTTCATCCCTTTATTCTCTTTCACAATTCTCTGCACAACATTATACATAGCAGGATAAACAAGGTTATAATTGATAGGATTCACTGCTTCAGTTAGTCGCATTTCCACTTTCATCTGAGGATACTTCTGATTACATATCTCTTGAGTTTTAAACACTGCATCCCAATACCTATCATTGTTAAATAGCAGATAAAGCTTATCGAACTTACGCTTTTCAAGAATAGACAGAATTGGACCAAGCTGAGCTTTGCCATCTGCAAAAGGGTCATGATTCCCAATAAAAGTTAGTAATGCTTTCATTCATCCCTACTTCATTTGTTTTCTCTTTATTGTGACTAAACTAATTCGACGTCAAGAGATTAATGCGATTTAATACTATTCTTCAATCCTTCACATGATTTTAAAGCACCTTTCTTCCAAGAATTGTTTTGACAATAATGAATTACAATCATATAGATGTTGGTAGTCTTTATAGAATGGAATTAAGTCTGCAAGGGGGAATAATGAAAACGAAATGTATATTTGTATTTATTGCACTACTTCTTAATGCTATTGTTTCATTAGGAGCTTTAGACATTTATGGAACATGGGCACTAGAAGTTGACACAACAATTGATGAAAACTTACATATCCATCCCGGAGCAACAGTTACAAACTTAAACTGGAATGATTATGTAGTTTTAACAGTTAATGGAAGTGTAACAAACGAAGGTTCAATTATTACGAACAGTTCCGGAGGCTCTCTCTATATTTATACTAACAGTACAGTCACTAACTATGGTGTTTGGAACTGTAATGGAATCTATCTAACGAGTTCCGGTGCACAGAGTATTTCATGCCCTAATGGTAACGCAATCGAAACTGGTATTGTAAATAGTAATGGTTCTTATATCGTAGCGATGAGTGACCTTTATTTCAGTGGTGCATCTTTAAACTGGCAAAATGGTACACTTGATCTTTCAAACGGTTATGACCTTTTCTTCGATCAAAGTGGAATTGACCATGCTCATATAATTGGTGGTAACGGAGCTGCAATAGAGATGACAAACTCTTCACGAATAGCTGAATGCCATGCTCAGGACCTTGAACTTAGAGGTACATGCAGAATTGAAGGTGATAATAGCCTGTTCTCTGGTACAACTACAATAACCGGATCACTCACCCCAGGCAATAACTATTATGATAGTGTTAGACCTTCCATAACAGGTACATTCATCAACAATGGTACGATCAGCAATTCAGGGAATGAAGTAATATTATTCAACATTCCGGGTGATGTTGAAGTTATTAACAACGGTAGTTGGAACGGTAGTGGGACTTATTTTACAGGTACAATGGATCAACATTTTATCTATTCAGGCACACAGCCCATTAGTACACCTTCATTGTATTGTAGTGGCAATGGTCATGATTTAATCTTTGATACAGGTATTAACTTAAGCAATACTAACATCTACCTTCAGGGAGATGATATACTACTTCCTTCAGGAACTACTCTTAATTTAGATAGTGGTTCTATCTCTAACGGATCTATATACTCAAGTGGAGCTATAGTTAATCTCACAAATAGTACAACAGTTGGAAATATTGATTTCTATGATGTAAATATTCATGGTGCCTGCCTTATAAATGGTGATGATGTTACTTTCAATGGCACTACTACTGTGACTGGTGCTTTATATGGTGGTTTTAATACATATGACCACTGTACTACAACTATTTATGGCGATATTATAAATAACGGTACTATCAGCAACAGAGGAAACGAGCTCCTTTCGATTAATCTTCCTAACGATATTACGATAGTCAATAATGGTACTTGGACTGTTCATAATGTTGAACTACAAGGAACCGACCAACTCTTTACGGTTAATGGTACAAGTCCTCTCCAGCAGGCATACTTCAATGCTGCTGCATCAGTAGGTAACGTCTATTTCTATTCTGATGTTGAACTCGTAAATTCAACTATAAATTTCAATAATAACACTTTGGTTCTACAACCTGACTACACACTTACAATCAATGACGGCTATATAAATGAAGCTTTCATAGAAGCAAATGACTCTGTTATCAACATGATTAATAATGCTTATATGCAGAATACAACCGTTGAAAATGCTGAGTTTCAGGGTGTATGTCGTATTAACGGAGATAACAATGTCTTCACCGGAACAACTGTGCTTACCGGAGCTTTGCGTAATACATACAGGTCATGGATGTTCTACTCTCTCACAGTTGATGGTGATATAATAAATAATGGTTCAATTGCCGACTACTCTACAAGAAGCTTCCTTGAAGTTATTATAAAAGGTGATATCAGCAATGACGGTACTTGGAGTAATAGCAGAACAATTATGGATGGTACGTCTGACCAAACTGTCGCCCTTCACAACAGTAACTATCTTACAGGAGATGTAAAATTCAACTCTGATCTATCAGGTACAACTTATCAATGGTATAAAAATGGATCAGTCCTAGATAGTCCGAACTTCGCAGGTGAGACAACAGCTCAGCTTGATTGGAATGTCCCTGTTTCCGGTGATTACATAGGTACTTATAATTGTGATGTTACCGGTAGAACTTTATCAAGAGATATTTATGTTACGGAACCTGGTCCTCCTGTAATGACCTTAACACTTACAACATCATCAGCTATTGATTTTGGCTTACTCTACTTTGGTCAGGACGACACATCTGAAATCATTGTGCAAAATGATGGTAATGTTGACTTAATGATAACTGATATATATTATGAGAACGGTAGCTCCGGTGCATTTTCACATAATTATGACAACCTTGGTGGGGATATTGCTCCTGGTACTACAAATTCGATATTTATGAACTTTGAGCCAAGCAATGAGGCTAACCACAGTGGAACTCTGTTTATTGTGAATAACTCCACAAATAATCCAGTTATTGAGATTAACTTATCAGGTAGCTCTGAATATGATGCAATCCCGGCACCGACAAATGTTGCCGTTGTAGTTACGGATGGAGATGCTACGATAAGTTGGGACAGCATTACTCAAACTGAACATGGTATCCATGTTGATATTGATTTCTATGTAATCAATTACAGTGATGACCCTGCAGACGCCCCAAGTGAGTATCTTCATTTAGCTGTCACAACAAACTTAAATCATGTCCACACTGGTGTAGATTGGTTTGCTGACCAGATGTTCTATCAAGTAATCGCAATCCGTGATTATGAAGGACAATATGGGACAGTAAGATCTCAGGCTGCTATTGCCCCAACTGGAACAACATGGAAAAGTCTTGTTGATAGATATCTAAGATAATCTTTTCGTTAGATTTATGGGCACAGTTCTCTGTGCCCTTTTTTTATTGGAAGCCACAAATCTCATAATAATGCAACCATGTAATAATTGGTTGAATAATATCCGTTATTATCAAAACTGCCGTTTTTCAAAGCTTGACTTTACCACGGGTTGACCACGGGTAATCCATGGTTTGACCGCGACTTGCGTGGTTTGTGCGTGGATTACCCGTGGTTCATCCATGGTTATTTGTACGACATCAGGCAAAGTCTTATGCCACTTCCCACCCCCATTCAATACTAACATCACTCTTACTTCTCACTTACTTTTCCCTTACTACTCTCTTACTCAAAATAGTAAGTTAGTCACATGTTGTGGATAACTGAGATACTTTCGAGTAATTGCTATTGAATGGGGGGGATGGTGGAATTATTAGCATTAAAAAAACGGACAGGACTGTCCGTTTACAAAAGTAAATAAATATCTCACCATTCTGAAGGTTTACAACCATTCAGAAGATAAAGAAAAAGGGAGAGCGGACAGGATGTCCGCGCACCCGGTTAATAATTAAAATCTATTCTTAGGGAACTCTTCTCCACTTAAGAAGCTATCGATAGCGCGAGCAGAGCGATGTCCATCGGCGATAGCACTGATGGCATCAGCAGTACGATTGAACATATCTCCACCAATATAAATCTTAGGGTCATCAGTCTTACCCCATCTGTCAGCTTCGATCTTACGTTTTCCGAGCTTAACCTCTTTCGTTGTTTCTCCATCAAGCCATTCGTAGTTAGCTTCCTGACCGATAGCTGCAACAACTTTAGTAGCGTGGATAACGTTTCTACTGCCCTCAATGAGAACAGGAGAAGGACGTTTACCGTCACCTTTATCAACCATTTCAGCTTCACCCCAGATGAAGTCGAGTTTATCGCCTGCTTGCTCTATCTTGAGTGGGATTCCCTGGAATTGGAAGACAACTCCCTCTTCCATTGCTTCATGTATTTCTTCCTTATCAGCCGGCATATCTTCCAGTCTTCTTCTATAAAGAACAGTCACATCACAGCCCATATGCTTTGCAGTACGCGCTGCGTCCATGGCAACATTACCACCACCAATTACAACAACATTGTTTCCAAGCTCAGGGTCTTTACCTTCTGTCACAGCTCTAAGAACAGCTAAGCCTGTTGTAACACCTGGTAGGTCTTCACCTTCCAGCCCCATGTTATATGAGTCAGAGAGTCCGATACTGGCAAAGATAGCATCATTCTCTTTATAGAGTTTATCGAAGCTGACATCTTTACCGACCTGAACACCAAGATTAAGCTTTGCCCCGAGTTCTGTGATAAAGTTTATATCTTTATCAAGCATCTCATACGGTAAACGATATTCAGGGATACCGTATCGAAGCATACCACCTGCACCGTTGTCTTTCTCGAAGATTTCCACTTCATGTCCCATCCTAAGGAGATAGTATGCAGCACTAAGCCCACCGGGACCTGCACCCACAATAGCTATCTTCTTACCTGTAGGTTGAACAGTATCAGAAAGTATTTCCTTGTATTCAATGGATTCAACACTATCGATAATATAGCGTTTAAGCCAACGGATAGAGACTGCTTCTCCTCTAAGAGATAACGAACAAACCTCTTCACATTTTCTTGTACAGATACGTCCGCAAACACCGGGTAACGGATTAGTTTCGTAGATAATCCTGAAACCCTCTTCGAGGTTATCCTCTCTAATTGCACGAATGTAACCCGGAATATCCATATGGCCGGGACAAGTAGCAGTACATACACCGCATTCGATACAACGATCAGCTTCCTTCTTAGCCTGTTCTTTTGAGAAACCTTTAACCATCTCAATGAAAGATTTCACACGTTCCTCAGCCGGAAGTTGTTCCATCTCTACTCGCTTAAGATTGGTTAGTTCATAACCTTTTGGTCTTTGATAACCTTGCTCATTATCATCCCAAGGTTTTTTGTCTTTTCCCGGGATATAGCAATAGGTTTCTCTCGTATCCTTATCCAAACCCTCTTCAACCCAGATATATTCATTAGACATAGTTAATGAGCCTGAAGGACATATATCCACACAAAGCGCGCACCAGCAACAACGACCATAATCAATCTTAGGTCGTAAGCCACTGTCACCATGTTTGGTCTCAGAAACCGGACGCATCTCGATTGAGACATTCTGACATATCTCAGCGCAGGAACCGCATCCAATACATTTCTCTAAGTCATTTTTATGAAAACCCCTGTAGCGGTCAGCACCGGGTCTCGGTTCTTTAAGTGTTTTTATTGAATATGGTTTTTCGAAAGCTCTTTTCCAAACGTATAATGGAGATATTACATCTTTTAAACTCATAATCTACCTCTCTATCTCTGGTGGGTATGTGTGAAGTGACATCATTAATCCGTGAGTGTCAGCTATGTTTCCACCAACTGCTAAATCTTCCAATAGTGCCATTGCATGCGAATATGATGGACCACGAACAGTCACCTTACGAGGGAATGCTGTGCCATCAGAAACCATATAGTAACCATACTCTCCACGTGTGGACTCAGCACGTACATAGGTTTCACCTGCCGGTACTTTAAGGTGAAGAACATTCGGTAATGTAGTATATATTTCACCCTCAACAGGCATTTTAGTAAGAATCTGTCTTATCAAATCTATTGATTGATACATCTCGCGCCATCGTACTAATGCTCTGGCATAAGCATCACCACCATCTTCTGTGATTACATCAAAATCTAATTTATCATAAACCAGATATGGTGTGTCTTTTCTTACATCTCGCTTGACACCACTCCCTCTGGCATTAGGTCCGACTATACCATATTTATCAACCATATCCGGTGTGATAACTCCCAAGCCAACAGCTCTGGATTTAAAGACAGCATTGTTAAAGAGAACATAATGAATCTCATCGAGGAGCTTCTCTACTTTACGTAGAACAGCTTCTGTATGCTCAATCCATCCCGTTGGAAGGTCACCACGTACACCACCTGGGATAATATACATGTGATAGATTCTGGCACCTGATAATTCTTCAAACAGATCAAGTACATAGTCACGATGAGCAACAGCCCATTGGGATACAGTTCCTGAACCAAATGAACCACTTTGTCCACCTATCCACATGAGGAAACTAACTAATCTGGAAAGTTCAAGATCAAGAGTTCTAAGCCATTTAGCTTTTTCAGGAATCTCGATTCCCAGAAGCTCCTCTGTTGCAGCTGCGAAGAGATATTCGTTAGTATCCGGTTCCGGAACACATATCCGACATACAATCGGGAAGCAGTTAATATAGCGTCTACGTTCCATCAGCTTCTCGAAACCACGATGCAGGTAACCAACATGAGTAGTACACTTAACTATCTGATCACCACTGATATCCAGCTCTAAGCTCATGTTTCCTGTTACACCCGGATGTTGTGGACCTTGCCACATCTTTAAAAACTTCTGACTATCTAAGTCATAAACGGATTTACCATCTACAATTGGTGGGTATAAATCTTTCATTAGTCCTCCGGGTACATCTCTTGCCTGAACTGCTTTTCAGGTTCGACATGGTTTCTTGGTCGGTGGTCAAACTTCTCTTCTGAATACTTCTTAGTATCAAAATCTCTTCTCATAGGGGGAGGTCCATCCCAGCCTTCAAGTAACATTGGGACATCTACATCAGGGCTTCCGGGGAAGTTGATTCCGAACATCTCATGTAGCTCGCGTTGGAAAACTCGTGTATGTTTCCAAAGGTGATGTATGGATTCCATCTCGGGATTGTCTCTGTCTATCAGAACTCTGATACCTAAGTCCGAATGTAGATCATAATTATGTAGAAGATAGGTAATTTGGAACTTATTCTCTTCAATCCTATCAACAGCTGTCATCAGGACAATATGTGTGAATCCTTCAATATCTCTAAGATGTGTTATAATGGAAACAGCATCAGTTTGCTTTACTGTTACAAAGGTAAGATTAGCCCTTTGCTCAACAATATCTGAAAGGCTGTATCGGTTTTGTAGTTTTTCAATAATTGCTTGCATATTAACCTACCAGTTGTAATCTGGCATGTTCCAGTCTTTAATAACACGTTTCTGATTAGCTTTATACCAATCAAACTTCTCAGCATATTGATTCTGTCCTTCAGCTTTACCTTCAATGATAAGCTTCTTAAGCTTCTCAAATCCCGCTAATACAGCTTCAGGTCTTGGCATACAGCCTGTAACATATACATCAACAGGGATATATTGATCAATTCTCTTCACTGTGTTATATGAATCCCAATACATTCCTCCGTTTATGGCACAGGAACAAACTGCTACTACAAACTTTGGACCTTGCATCTGTTCATAACTTCTAATAACCCTTTTAAGAGTTTTAATAGATACATATCCACCAATCATAAATACTGATGATTGCCTTGGTGTAGGTCTCGGAGCCATACCAAGTCGGGATATGTCATATCTGGCAGTGAGAAGAGGACGAAGCTCTACAGCTCCGCAACCGGTACCAAAAGCAAGTAACCAAAGGCTATTTGCTCTTGCCCAGTTAAGGAACTTCTCCATCGGCCCCCATGATGCAGGTTTAACGGGTTGTGGGCGCTCATCACTAAACCAATCTCTTTCCTCTTGAGGGAGATCAGCATTAGCCAAGGTCTTATCGTCAACTGTCCAATTGTCTTTAAATGGAGCTTTTTTATCTTTATCAGTCATTATCACTCCTATAAATAGATATATAGCAAGCCCAATAAGGCTATAGCTGTTGGAATAGTGAGGAAAAATTTAATTGAATCCTCTGTCTTAAAGCGTGGGAAGGATGAACCAACGATTACGCTAAACATGTAGATTGTAAAAGTCTTTATCATAAGTGAGAACAAGTTAGTTGCACCACCAAAGTATAGGTTCATGAATAGGACAAGCTTAGCCCCGGCGAAGATACCTCTGTTCGTTGCAAGGAAACTAAGGAATCCACCTTGATATTCGGTAGGCGGTCCCATCGGTATCTCTTGCGGTGCAATCACAATTGAGAATGGATTATGCATATTCATTCCCAACATGGAAATCATTGCAGCTATTACAGCAAAGGGGTTTGTCATCATTGTCCAGTTTAACATACTACCTTGCTGAGCAGCAACTATCGAAGTTATGTTGAGAGTTTGATACTGTATAGCAATACTAATCACCGATATAGCAAAAGGAACCTCAAAGGCTGTCATTTGAGCCAAACCTCTACTGACACCAACAGATGAGTATGGATGTCCACCTTCTCCGGCACCCAGAGCCATTCCGAGCTGTCCAAAGAATATGAAGTACATAACCAGAAGCAAGTCACCGGCTATAGAGAAGTTTGAGAATACGACTGATTCAAAGATAACCGGTATGAACATGTATGTTCCAATACCTCCGGCGATTCTGAAGACTGGACCGAGGTAGAACATAATCCCATGGTTAATACCTGTTCTGACACTATAGTTCTTAAGAATATCAATGAATGGTTGCCATACAGGAGGACCTATACGTCCCTGAACTCGAGCATATATCTTTCTTACCATTCCACCAAGGGTTAAACCCCAGATAGTAACGACAGTTAGCGAAATAAACGCATATAGTATTTTTATCATTAGTTCTTGCATTATCTTATACCTCCAAGAAAATACAGGCCCAAAATATATAGGAAAATATGTAATAAGTATGTTTGCCCATCACCGGTGTATATGTGTGCAAACATTGCTCCTATTGAATTCACTCCTTCACGTATCCTGTTCCAGAATTGTGTGGCACGTGGATCAACAAGGAATCCCAAGGCTTTGTTGTATGGTGCAAACATGTTGTGAGCAAAATGAGTCGTTTCAGGTTTTAAAGGACGTTCAGCAGCGAAGACAATGTTAAGTTGCTTAACTCTATTTACCTTGCCTTTTATTGCAAGCAACCATAGTAGGGGAAGCATAAATACACCCATCGTAACCATCATTACAGTGTTACCATCCCACTTCCCTGAAAGAATCTCTGATTGTAGTGTGAAGCTATAACCATCCCAAGTTAACCAGTCCGGTCTTGCGATGTAGCTATCTACAATGCCTGAAATTGGGAATGTAATCATATTAGGGAACATCGATATACCCATAATTAACATTATGAAAATTCCTTGAGGAATCAGTAACCAGATAGGAGCTTCTTTAACATCTTTATGTGCTGTCTTAGCTTGACCTAAGAAAACTGTATGAATCAGTTTGTATAGGTAAAGGAAAGATACAGCACCAGAGAAGAAAGCTAAACCGGCTTGAAGGTAAAAGCCCTTAGCAATCAAAGATGTATATATCAGCCATTTAGCTCCATATCCACTTAGTGGCGGAACACCTGAAACTGCAATAATCCCCATCAAGACACTAATGAAGGAGATAGGCATTTTCTTTATAAGCCCACCCATCTCATACATCCAGCGTGTCTTGGTTCTATATAGAACTCCGGCTATTGCCATAAGAATTAGAACCTTGAAAAGGAAATGATTCATTGTCATATAGAGAGCAGCAGTCCAGCCAAGATGCGAGAATGTAGCAAAGCTAAGAATTATGTATCCCAACTGCCCCATACTTGAGTAGGCTAAAAGCTTCTTAACATCTTCCTGGAACACAGCCATTAGAGCTCCGAAGAAAGCTGTTAGTACACCTATCCAACTTAGGATATGAGGTAAATATACGCTCTTAAGGAAAGTATCTTTACCCATTACAAGTACAAAGAATAAACCAAGTACACCTGTCTTTGAGAATACTGATGAGAGTACAGCTGTGAACTCATCTTCAGCTTCTGCATATGCTCCGGGTAACCAGATATGAACACCAATAGCTCCCATCTTCAGAAGAAATCCTATGCCGAGTAGGATAACAGGTAGAAGTCCAATACTTGTATGAGAAACCTGTTGGTAGAAAGGTGTAGTTAATCCTGTATCAGGTATTAGATTCAATCCTGTTAGAATTGCATAAGCTCCTGCTAGTGAGAATACCATGAATCTCAGTCCCGGTTTCTCAGCTTTTTCCCCTCGCATTATCATGAAGTATCCTGCTAAGGTCATCATTTCCCAAGCAATGAAGAAATCCATCTTTGAGTGAGCAAGCAATAGATTTCCTAAAGCTACTATCAACATTGTAAGAAGTGGGAATAAACCACGCCTGTTTTGCTTGTGATGTATAAACCCAAATATCTGTATGATACTTCCGGCAACTAAGATTATTCCGAAAAAGTAACCAATTCCGGATAGAGAAGGATAAACAACCTTCCAAGCCCATACACCGAGTATCGCTATCGCTAAGAAACCCTTAAGTTTCAATGGTAACGGGTCTAAGATTGCAAAGACTAACAATGCAACTATCGGCAATAGAGTAACCATATCCCATTTATAGTTCACTACTCCTGTAAACAGAGCAAACAGGAACATCATCAATCCTGATATTGCGACTGGTATTATAGTTGAGAAAGCATCATTGAATGATGTCTTAACAAGACTACCCTTCTGGGTGTACCCAAACCAACGGAAAATGTAGGTAGCTTCCAGCAATGAACCAATCAATAGGGAAGTTACAAGCCACCAGCTTTGAGATTGTGCCAAAGCTTTCACAATCTCCCATTTTGTTGTAAAGGCAGGGAAAGGAGGAAGTCCTGCTAGTGCTAACCCGAAGATAATGAACATAATCAGAAGGAAAGGATTTACACGTAAGACACTCCATCTTTTGATATCTACTGTTCCAATTACTCCTTTCAACCAGAAAAGTCCTGTCTTGGCAAACAGATTGGTAACGAATAGGCCTAACGCCATAATCTCAATGGTATAAGTCGGAACATTCATCTTAGTTAGTCCGGTCAAAACGAAGATAATTAAGCCTGTTTGGGCTGTTGATGAGTAACCTAATAGTCTACCTGCATCATTTTGCCTCAAAGCGACAAGATTAGATAATATAAAACTGAACAAACCTGTCATCGAGATAAGTGTAAGCATATTCTCAGGAATCACAGGTATTAGTTTGTAGAGTAGGAATAGTAATGCACCTGTATTAATAGATGAGATTATAGCTCCCATTCCAGGATGAGTGGATTGATAGATATCAAGTGCCCATCCATTCGCAGGGAAAGGCTTGAGTTCAATAATCACTGCCATTATCAACATGAAGATTGCAATCTGATAACCTTGGCTCATCTCAATATTAGCTGATATCCAATAGTCCAGATTTAGGGTTCCTGTATACTTATACACAAAAATAATACCAAGTAGAAGAAGTAAACTTGCGATCCCTCCTGCCATCATATATTTGAAACCAGCTGCCAGAGATTCTTTGGTTCCCTTAACTCCAATGAGTGCATAAGTAGCTATAGATATTATCTCTAAGAATACAAATGTATTGAATATGTCACGTGTCATCACGAGACCATTTGCTCCCAACAAGATAAGCATAAATAACGCTAAAGGTTGATAGACATTATCTTTGAACTCTTGGAAGAAATAGATTCCTGATAGTAAACCGGCAAGGTTAATAAACATCAACATTACAGTTTCTTTAATCCCAAAGCTCAGAACTATTGAAAGCGGAGCTTTGAAACCGGCAGTATAGACAACATTCTGGATATCACTTGCTCCCGACAATTCTAAGAACCTAAAGATTGTTAAAACTATCCCTCCGGTTAAAGTAAGATAGAATAGACCAAAGCTTAGCTTTCTGTTTACTTTATCAGTAAGCGCAATCAAAAATGCTGAGAATAGGAACATTGCTATTAAATAGATAGGATTTACCATTTTTGCTCCTTAAACTTATCGATTTCCAAGGTTCCACTAACTTTGTATAATCTTACTGCATACGCTAACATCAACGCTGTAACAGCTAATCCTATCACAATCGCAGTAAGAACTAAAGCACTAGGGATTGGATCAACAACCTGACCAACAGCTTCTACACCTGCTGATAATCCACTGTTACCACTGACAGCACTATCAATTATTGGAGCTGTTTTACTCTTAAGATAACCCAAAGCCACGATCACGATATTTACACCTGTATCAGCGATAGCAAAACCAATAATAATTTTAATGATATTCTTTCTGGTCAGCATAGCCCAGATGCCTATAAGAATGAGGATAAAACCAAGTATTGAAACTATCATTCATCCACCTCCATTTTGAGAGAATCCAGTAAACTGGACATCTCTGCTCCAACTTTTATACCGATCAAACTGTATATTATTGGGATTGCACTACCGGAGATCAAGTCGCCCCAAGTTCCGGGTTTTAACCATAATGGATCAAGAAAGTGATTCACACCAAGCAATGCTATCCCGGCAATACCTATCAGTACGTACGTAAGACCTGATAGCGATTCTGTTATGTGTATAAGAAGATGAGACATCTTAAAGTTTGCAAAAGCCATAATTAGCAAGAGGAAAGCTGATGCTATGACAACCCCACCCTGGAAACCTCCTCCGGGAGTTAGATGTCCATGTGCAAAAATATAAATCCCAAACAGGATTATCGTTGGAGTAAGAATTCCTGATGCTGTCTTGATAATCTCCGAACCATCCCTTTTCATACAGTCCTTCTTCTCCTTCTTCTTTAGTAAGAAACCAACTCCTGCTGTGGCAAGAAACAGAACTGTTACTTCTCCAAGTGTGTCTAAACCTCGAAAGGTTACCACAATAGCTGTTACAACATTGGGTATATTAAGATCAGAGGCACTTTTAACTACATACTCCTGTGAGAGCATGCTCATCTCTGAGTTGTTAGCTGTAGCTAAGGGATAGAAGATTAAACCAAATCCAATAAGGACAAGTATAATCAATATATAGCGAATCATTTTTCCCCCTTATCGAACTTCTTTATCTGCTTAAGTGCATAAAGAAACACAACTGTTGTTAAGGCTGAGCCTATTGATGCTTCTGTCATCGCAACATCAGGAGATGCTAAGAAAAGGAAGATGATTGAAGCATTTAAACTTATTACGCCGGTTGCTATAACTGCATTTATAAGTTTCCTTGCTAATACAGCATAGATAGCCGCCCAAACACTCACAACCGACAGGATTATAATAATGATTGTGCTATACATTACTATCTCCTTCTTCATCATCTTTTAAGTCATCTTTTATCGATTTATCGGTAAGCTTTATCCCTGTAAAATGAGCCGCTCTAGCCAAGACATGGGAGCTGATAGGATTGGTTAAGAGAATGAAAACTATAAGTATAACAATTCTTCCTAACCAACTAGGTATTGCTATCCCAATTCCAAGCAGGGTTAACATAGACCCGAGGGTTGTTGCTTTTGTTCCCGCCTGCATTCTGTTATAGACATCCGGCATCCTAAGTACACCCAAGGCACCAAGAAAGATAAATATTGAACCAATGAGAGATATGATTGCCCCTAATATTTGCATTATAATCCCCCTTCCAAGTAACGTGCTACTGCGATAACACCTAAAAAACTGATTAGGGCATAAACCATCGCCACATCTAAGTAGATGATTCTATTTGCATTTAATGCTATAAACACGATTAGTGATATACCCGAAATAGTCATTGCGTCTAAAGCAACGACTCGATCTGCAGAAGTGGGTCCTTTAATCAAGCGGATAAAGGCAAAAACTAAAGCTAATCCCACAATCATGAAAGCTATCTGAAAAATTAGAAATGCTATGTTATTCAAAGATCACCTCCAAGTATTTCTCAAAAGTTGAAACTATTGATTCTGTTGCCTCTTGAATATTGTCACTTTGAATATCAATCCAATGAATATAGAAATATTCCCCTTTGGTTTCTACTGTCATGGTTCCGGGAGTTAAAGTAATTGAGTTAGCTAAGATGGTTCTGCCCACTGGACAACTTAACTTGGTTTTGACTTTTACAATTCCGGGATTAATTGGTAGGTTCTTGGAAATAACTCTCCGTGCTACATCGAAAGTGCTTTTAATAAGCTCTCTAAAAAAGACTAGGATATAGAGGAACATGAAAAAGATAGCTTTGGGGTTAAGTTTTAGGCAACCCATTTTGCTAACTCTTGGTGAAAATAGTAACGATAATACGGCAGATATCAATCCACCTACGATTATTTCATTGCGTCCTGTTCCTGCTAAAAGTACCCAGAAAAGAAAGAGTAATAGGAATAGTATTATTCCCGATTTTATTCTTTTCATTTATCCTCCTGCATTATATTCGGTGCATTTAGTTTATTATAAGATGCAGAAATAAAGCACTTTAGCAAATTATTTGTCAAGGTATTGTTTCTTTCATATAAAACATTTCATATCAGTAATTATACTCGATATATTCGATTGACGTGCATTCCAAGAGGGTAAGAAGGGACTGAATAATTATTCACTTATTGCGCAAAATATATGTTTACTTTTGTTTTTCATACTATTCATATCCTTCTCTATTTGTATGATTTCAGCTTTTTCTTTTTTCTTGCTGATTTCACGAATTGGACTCATAATTATGAAGTCTTGCAAAATATCGCTATTCACCCAACTCCCCTTGGTCGCTATGGTGACAGCTAGCGCAATCAAATCCAATTCACACCCCTATCATTGCTCCATCATAATAAGACATGAATTTAGATGCTTTGCTACTCCAAATCTTAGCACTTTCTTGTGTTTCATCACCAGGAAGGCCCAAGAGACTCCCAGAAATTAGACAACTTTCGTTCACTTATTATGATAGAGGGATGAGAGTTTAATCAATATCAGATCATACATAAATCTGGCATACTTGACAACGGGTTAACCACGGCTCCCGACGTTTAGGCGTGGTTTACCCGGTTATTTGTAAGACCTCCGGTAGGTTCGAACTCCATTTGCCCCCATTCAATTCTTGATAGACACTTGATCACACCTGATACTCTCTTGATACTCACTTGATTAAAGCATCAAGTTAGTCACACATGTTGTGGATAACTGAGATATTCTTGAGTATTTGCTATTGAATGGGGAGGGATAAAGTGGAGTTTGCCAAATTGCTTGCTGAAATTTGACGATCTGGGGAGATCAACCGATCACCCTGATCGGATAAGTTGGCATAGTTCTCCTTAGGAAGTCCGTTCTCCCATTGGTCGTGACAAAATTCCCTAAAAAAGGGATTGCTGTAATAGAAAATAATATCCTTGACAGATGAAGAAATAGCGCAAATTATTGAGTTTATATAACTTATTACATTTATTCATTAACTCTGATTATATTGGGAGGTTGAGATGAAAAAGGGACTGTTTTTAGCATTATTCGCGTTATTGATTGCAATAGTATCAGCACAACCACATTCTGTAATTATTGGGTTTGTTGATTCAGAAGGCAATACAATCGCTGAAGAGGATTTACATTGGGAAGCTGAAAGAGTAAATGAATTTCCGGGGGATGTACTAAATGAAATAACCTCTTTCAGCACAGCTTTTTACCCATCCATAACAGGTCCATCCGGTGATATGTCCATGCTACAAATCCAATGTGCTGATTTTACCAATCCTTGGGCTCCCGGGCAGGTTGTTTCTATCTATATAGAGAAACTATCAACTGGTGATGGTACATATTTGGATATTACGCTTACTAGTGCAGGAGTTGATTTATGGGATCCGACTTATACTCCGATTTTTTTGGGTAGCGTACCAGGTCCTTGGCCTTTACCAGTTGCACCTATTTACCCTCAAAACAACACAACTGAGATTGCACTTCCAGTACAGTTTGAATGGGGAAATTGTATCACAAATGAAGGTTATAAGATTTCGATTGGTACAGATAACCCCCCAACAAACATAGTCGATATGCTGGATTTGGGATTATCGTTCCAATACAACTGTAATCAGCTAACAAATGATGAAACGTATTACTGGCAGATTACCCCTTATAACTCTCTATTTGGAGACGCTTGGGATTGCCCTGTATGGTCGTTTACTACTTCCCAAAGTGCACATGGCCCACTTGTATACAATGATACAATTGATTTTAGCGTTGTTGATGTTAATACTACTTCCAATCAAAGTCAGATTGTTTTCTACAATCCTGGAGCAGAGACTGTAACGATAAATAATCCTTTAGAGTTATCAGGTAATGATTCAGACCTTTTCAACATGTATGATAATAATATATATCCGACTGCAATACCAGCCATGGATTCAATCTCACTTTTTGTTGATTTTACACCTACTAGTCCCGGACATAAATATGCAGAAATTGAGTTCACAGAGGAAGGACATTCAGCTGTAGAAGTTATAACGATAGAAGGTTATGGATATGAGCCAGATGGGAACGATTCTTCCGACACTGCGACATTTCTGGACACACAATTATGGGGAACCAGAGGAGTTATCGTTCCTGATAATGATATAGATTGGTATGTGTGCTGGGCTCCATATACTGCTACATTCAGTGTAGAAGTAATAAACGATTTGAACTCTCAAATGGACTTCCTTGTCACTGCCTTTGGGCCATATACTGTAAATAATGCAATTATTGATGAAAATGTACCAACTCTTATCGATTATTTAGCTGAACCTTGGGAAATTGAAGCAAGTATTTACGCAGATGGATACTACTATATCAAAGTGGAGAACCTGAATAGAGATAGACAGACACAAGTAGAAATTTGTGATTACCAGCTTTGGTTGGATGTGGATCCTTTTTTACCATCTATACTTCCTCCTCAGTACCTTAACTGTGAGATTATATATAATGGGATAGAGCTGTCTTGGGAAGAAGATATAAATTCTGAAGATGTTTTATATAATGTTTATCGGGATGATGTGCAGATAAATACAGAACCTGTTAATGAGAACTACTACTTTGACCCAGAAGAAAACCTTATCCAAGAACAACTTTACGAATATAAAGTAACGGCATTTATCACCGAACCTGCTTTCCTGGAAAGTGAACCTTGTGATTCAGTTATAGTTACATTTGTAGACATTGCAGAACCTCCAATCCATGAAGATTTCGAGGACTACGATGATTTTAGTACAACCTTCGGAGATTGGGTTACAATTGATGGAGATGGAGAAAATACTATGTCCTTCGGGGGCTTGGGCAGTTTCCCTGATGAGAACAGTCCTATGTCCTTTATAATATTTAATCCTGATTCTACAACACCTCCTCTTCAAAATGCAGATGCCTATAGTGGAAATAAATATGCTGCGGCATTGAGTTCTGTTTCGAGTGGCAATGACAACTGGTTGATAACAAGGCCTATACATTTAGGTACTAATACCGGATACGGAGATGAGCCATATATTAGTTATATAATTCGGCCATACTCTAATCAGTTAGGTTTGGAGCAGATCGAGTTCTGTATTTCGAATGGGAGTATTAATCCTGATGATTTTACAGTCATAAGTGGCAATGAACCTTTAGGTGTACCGGAAGCATGGACTCAATATTCCTTTGATTTATCTGCATACTGCGACCAGATTATCCGAGTTGCGATACACCATGTTTCCCCACAAGGTATGATGCTAATGGTAGACGATATAATGATGATTGGCACTGTAGATAATGAAGATAATGAGCAACCTGTTATTGAATCAGCTATAACATTGCACAATAACTATCCAAATCCATTCAACCCTGAGACAACTATCAGCTTTAACATGGCACAAAATGCTCATGTTAAACTTGATATCTATAATGTGAAAGGACAGTTAATCGAGACATTGGTAAATGATGAGATGAAGCAAGGGAACCATTGCATAATCTGGGATGCGAAAGAATATCCAAGTGGAATTTACTTCTATAAGCTGCAATCAGAGACATATACTAAAACCAAGAAGATGGTTTTGATGAAATAGATGAAATAGACAAGATTACAAAATTGGAGGAACTAATGAGAAGGAAAGTTTTGATTTTTTTACTATTGTTGGCTGTTACCGTTATTGTAGCTCAACCTCATACTGCAATAGTAGGCTTTGTTGATTCTACAGGAAACACGGTTGCTGAGGAAGATTTGTTATGGTCAGCAGTAAGATTAAACGACTACCCTAACGACATATTAAATGAGACTACATCACTAAGCACAACATATTTCCCATCTATTGCCGGACCACATGGTAGTATGTCCATGTTGCAAGTCCAGTGTGCTGACTTTATGGCCCCATGGGCTCCCGGTCAGGTTGTAACCATCAACTTAGAGCAAATCTCATCAGGAGATGAGCTGCAAGTAGATATTACCTTAACTGATAATGGTGGTTTCGATACCTGGGATCCAACATTCACCCCGCTAATGTTAGGTGGTAATCCCAATCCTTACCCTCTGATTGTACCCCCTGTTTATCCTCTTGAAGATGCTATAGGAATTACAGTTCCGGTTCAATTTGAATGGGATCAATTAGACAGAAACGATGGTTATAAGATTTCACTGGGGACTGACAATCCTCCAACCAATATTTTAAACATGGTTGATTTAGGAGATGTAAATACCTATACAACAGATCAGTTAGCTCTAGAACAAGTCTATTACTGGAGTATAACTCCATATAACTCTTGGGGAGAAGTATCTAATAGTCCGGTTTGGACTTTCATAACAAGAGATAATCCATCTTCTCCAGCTAACATGGAATGTTATGTAACTTATAGAGGAATAGATATTTTCTGGGATGAAGTATCAGACACTCAAAACGTATTCTACAAAGTTTTTAGAGATGATATACAGATTAACTCCAATTCACAAAGTAATACATATTTTCTTGATGAACTAGATACTTCTTTATATGGAAGCAGCTTTGAATATAAAATAACATCATATGTTCTAAACCCTGTGATTATGGAGAGTGAACCATGTGATTCATTAGTACTAACATTTGAAGAAGTGGATATTCCAAGAATATATGAAGACTTTGAAGAATATACAGCTTTTGCTACCGTTTGGGATGATTGGCTTACAGTTGATGGTGATGGAGAAGCTACTGTAGGTTTTGGGGATCAACATGATTTCCCCGGAGAGAACAACCCAGGTTCCTTTATGATATTCGAGCCAATGTCTGCAACTCCACAACTTCTAAATGCAGCCCCAAGAAGTGGTACACAGTATGCTGCAGCTTTTTCCAGTGCAGTTGGAGCAAGTGACAACTGGCTGATTTCTGATTCATTTATCCTAGATCCAGATGTTAATGACGAGCAACAGGATCCATATTTAGATTTATACCTTAGTTCTTATCTAAATCAAACTGGAATGGAGCAGGTTGAGTTCTGCATATCAACCGGAAGTACTGATCCGGATGATTTTACAGTTATTAGTGGGGACAATCCAATTGATGTTCCTCATGCTTGGACATATTATTCATTACCATTGCAGGACTATGTTGGGCAGGAGATTAGATTTGCTATTCATCATGTTACTACAAATGGGCTAATGCTAATGGTTGATGATATCACATTGATTGGTACAATTGAACCTGATAACAATGATTCCTCTGAAACAGCTCTTGAAGTAACTCTTCCGTACATGCAACAGGAAGAGATAATCTATCCTGATAATGATGAAGACTGGTATATGTGCTATATTAATGCACCTGTTGAAATAAATGCTCAAGTTACGAGTGATGAATCAGGATTGGAACTTTCAACTTACCTCTATGGACCGACCCCAAATGCAAACGATTCTGTCACTGATGCTCACTTCATTCTTAGTGATTATGGAAATGACGCCTTATTGGAGTATACTCTCTTAGAAAGTGGATACTATTACCTTCGTGTGAAGGAATATTCTGAACCGGCAACGCGTGTAGTTGGTGACTATTTTGTTTCTATTGAAGCAACTCCATTAACCGAGATGTTACAACCATCTGACTTCGAACTTCATAGTGACTTTAGAGGTGTACTTATTGGTTGGGATGCACCAATCGGATGTTCTGATGCCGGCATATCATACAATGTGTTTAGAGATGGAGTTCAATTGAATTCAACTCCTATTCTGTATCATAACTATTTGGACACACCTGATAATCTGGTTTTGAATCAGTCTTACGAATACAGAATTCAATCCTTTATCGATCAAGAATACTATCTTGAAAGTGTTTTGACTGACTCTATTGTTGTAACCTATACTCAAATGGATACTCCAACTTTCTATGATGATTTCGAGAACTATCAGGATTTTAGTAGTACAATAGGCAACTGGGAGAACGTCGATAT
This sequence comes from Cloacimonadales bacterium (SeqCode), assembly GCA_963677495.2. GTDB lineage: Bacteria > Cloacimonadota > Cloacimonadia > Cloacimonadales > JAFGVF01 > Zophobacter. The sequence goes on along the minus strand of CAXXOU010000001.1, from coordinate 474,245 downwards.
AGATGCAGAAGCTACAATAGATTTTGCTAATTTTGACTTCCCGGGTGAGCAAAATCAAATGGCGTTTATAGCTTTCAATCCACTTGCAACAACTCCACCATTGACAAGTGGTTTAGCGTTCAGAGGAAGCAAGTATCTTGCTAGTTTCAATGCTGTTGGAGGTGAAAGCAACAACTGGGTTATTACTCCTAATTTTGACCTGACAGATTACAACACGCCTGAGGTAACAGTTACATTCAAAGCTAAAACACTCACTGATGAGATGTTTGATGACTATATAAGAGTAGGTATGTCTGATGGCAGTATTGATCCGACCGATTTCATAATAGTTAATCCAGAAAATGCTATACTCTTATCTGATAACTGGGTGGAGTATTCAGTAACGGTTCAAAACATTGAATCAGATAATATCAGATTAGGCTTTCAACATCTGAACTTCGATGGAGACATGTTGATGTTGGATGATGTAGTAATTGACATTAATTCTGCCAATCCAAATGATTCTTCAGACTCACTACCTATGTTAAAAACCAAACTTAACAACAACTATCCTAACCCGTTTAATCCGGTCACAACAATCCATTTTGATATTAAAGATTATGGGAAAGTTAAATTGGATATCTACAATGTGAAGGGACAGCATATCAAAACATTGGTTAATGAGGAGATGAATCAAGGCAAACACAGTATTGTTTGGGATGCTACAGATTCACCAAGTGGTGTTTATTTCTACAAGCTTAAAGCCGGAACATATACTAAAACCAAGAAAATGGTGTTAATGAAGTAGAATACTAAAAATCACTAAACAGGAGGAATATATGGAAGAAAAAGAGATTGAGACAGTTGATAACTTACAGGAAATATTTCAGTTACCTAATGAATGGATTAAAGCTTTGTACAGCATTGAATATTGTATTACTAAGCATTCCATTTTGAGAGATAAAAATGCAGAAAAAAGACAAATGAAACTTAAATGGTTAGATGAATGGAAAAATCTTGTATTACGACCTCTTAATAAAGGCTCAAATATATGTAAAACTACATTAATTACCGACGATATTGAACTACAGCAATACTTAAGCAACCTTTGTTCTAAAACTTCTCACTTAAGCCATAGTTACCTGATTATACTTGAGGCTTTTTTCTTTAGACCATTCTTTCAGTTGAACAAAGAAAATCAAAACACTAACTCGAATAAATTTAATAAACTATCATATCGAGTTAACACTGAATATATTAACATTTTCTCCAGAGCTTTAGGAATTGATGATGAGATTTTAAATCTGTATAAGAAACGATTTAAGAAAGCATATATGAATATTTCTGGTAAATCAACAACTATAGCCATCTCAGCTATAGTTTCAGGTATCGTTATTGCTCTTACTGCTGGTGCAGCTGCCCCAGAAATAGCAGTATTATTTGCTGCTCAAGGATTAACTGGTGCTGCAGCAATATCTTCAGGACTTGCAGCTATCGGTGGTGGGGCATTAGTAGCGGGAGGAACAGGAATGGCTGGCGGAATAACTGTGCTAGTTTCAACAGGAGGGATTCTTGGTATAGCAGGAGGAACTGCAGTTGGGACACTTGTAGCAAATTCACCTAATGCAACACTGCTCATGGCATCAAAGCTAGATGTATTTGTGAAAGAAGTTGTTATTCCAAAACTGAAAGACCCAGAGACACAAAAGCAAATCCTTAAGGCATTGATTAGTTTTATTAGCTCTGTTGATCAAAAGCTCAATCAGTTGACCCTTGATCCAAAAAGGAATAGTAAAAAAATTAGAGCACTAAAACTTTCACTAAAGTATTTGAATAACTGTCTTAAAAGTGTACGAAAATCTATATCAAAAGAGATAGCTCAAAGTTAATTTAAAAGCTTACCTAAGCAGACAATCAATTTCATGATTGTCTGCTATTTTTTAATAATCCATTTAGATCAATACCTTCCAACCGGGCTGATATAAGTCACAAGTTCATTAACCCCATCCAACCCGAGAAAATCATCTAATTCCTGCTTGAAAGCGAGTATAGAGCAGGTTCCAAGACCTAGTCCCTCTACACATAAGTACAAGTTCTGGCAGATATGTCCTGATTCTAATAGCAGATCTCTTCTTGCCATGGAAGAGTATCTCCACTCAGTCCTATATGGAACACAACTCCAGATGAATGTTACTGATGCTTCACCTGCAAACTGTTGTCCTTCGCTAAAATAGGTAATCTTCTTTCGTAGTTCTTTCTCTTCCACTTCAAACATAAACAGGAGTTTATGCTCAATGGGCAGATAGCGGTAAACACCTGACTTCAATCCCTCTACTTTCGTAACTGCAAGATAGGTTTCATAAGGGTGTCTTGCACCACCACTCGGCACTGTACGGAAGTGCCAGCGACCATGAGCCTGTTTTCCCCGCATACCTTGAGTTGTAAAGCATAGCATTGATAGCTCTTCAAGAGATAATGCCTCGTCTTTGAACTTCCGCCTGCTCTCTCGTTCAACTATACAATCATAGATATTGCTTTTCTTGAAGATGGATCTATCCGGTTTTGAGAGCTCAATGAGAGTAGCATCTTCAGGATATGGCTTTTGGAAAGGTGGCATTGGGACTCCCAACATCTGGTCTGGAATAGAGTATTCAACTTCACCATAATCAGAACGCATAAACTTTCGGTATTCAAGACACTTATCTTTCGCTTCTTTGTTTTTGCTTTGGGCAAACTCAAGCTCTTTCTGAAGCTTATTGTCTAAGAAATCGTTTATCTTTGCTTCAGCTTCGTTGATATCAAGAAACCCGTTATCCTTTTCAACCCTGACTAAATGTCCCTTAATCCACCCATTTAAGTGTGGGGATAGTTTCTTAAAAACTTCATCAAGTACTAACTTGTCTGAATTCAAGACAGTAATATATGGATAAAACAGTTCTTCAGAAGTTGAGTGATAATAGAGTATCAGTGTGTTTTCAAGTTGGGTTAATTGACTCAATCTTTCTATAGTTTTCATAATCACATCCTACTTTATTTTGTTATATTGCAAAGAATTAAAATAAATCCAAGGAATGTCAATAAGTAAGTTAAAATTGTATTTAGGATTATGGATTTAACCGACTTTGTCGGTTTTGTCATGCCACGCAACTTTGAGCTTCGTATTTCATAATTAGCGATTCAAGTGTAACCTCGGACTTGCATTGTGGCGTTAGCACTTGAGAAGCCGTAGCTTTATGCGAAGGTTCTTGATGGAGAACGAACCTGACTTCAAATTATCGGAATTAGCGATTCCCACTTCATTGTGAATCACTTCTTCCTATGTCATCTTGCAAGTTGCATCTTCGTAGTTGATTCACTCTATCTGTAACCCATCTATCAAAACGCAATCATCCCACTGTTTTCTCACTGTGCACGCACTGTGCACCCAGTGAAACAGTGGGTTGGCAGTGCCTTCACAGTGCGTGCACAGTGGGAGCACAGTGCGTTGATGGACAGAGCAGTAAAAGAGAGTAAAAAGGGCAATAAATGTGTCAATGGCATTTTAAATTGGTACAGTTTGGCATTTAAAAATGGTACAGTCTTCATTTTTGAAAATTCCTTAGTCTAAAGCTGTCTCCGAGCATTGTAATTGGTTGTGAGTGATGGAGTAATCTATCAAGAATAGCAGTTGCTATCACATTGTCGTTAAAAATAGCTCCCCATTCATTAAACAACCTATTCGATGTTATGATTACTGATCTAAATTCGTATAAGAGATGGATGAGTCTAAAGAACAGATTAGCTGCCTTTGTCTGGAGAGGAAGATACCCCATCTCATCTATAACTATCAGATCATTCTTGGCTATATTGCTTAGATATTTATCTATGTTGTTATCTGCTTCAGCTAGTACAAGTTCTTCGATAAGGTTGTTCAGATTATAAAACACCACCTTATAGCCTGCCTTTATTGCTTCATAACTGAGTGCTGTTGCAACATGAGTCTTACCTACTCCCGGAGGTCCCATTAAAATTATATTCCTCCTCTGCTCCAGCCAGACAAAGTTCTTCCACTCCTTTACTTGTCTTTTGGTTATTACTTGTTGATAAGCATAGTCGAACTCATCAAAGGTCTTTATTACCGGGATGTGAGCCTGTTTAAGTCTTCTGTTGATATTGGTTTGATTCCTTCCTGAGTTCTCTTTTTCAAATAGATAATGTACGAACTCCAGATAAGTCATATTCTGTTTCTCTGCTTCTAAAACTGCACTTTCAAGAGTATTCAAAATATGAGTACAACGAGCCCTTTTGATGTATGTTTTAGTTATCTCTATCATCTTATAACACCTTCATGTAGTCATCTAATGAGCGCTCTATTAATGAACTCTCTGAGTCTTGTTGTGGTTCTGATTCTGATAATTCATTTAGCTTCATTTGTCTTACTTTTGCATTCAGAAGCTTCTCTATGGCTGTTGCCTTTACATGCGAAAGAGTCATTACCTCAGGAAGCACTGACTCCCATACATCTGTTTCATAGTTACGCTTAAACTTGCTTAAGGCTCTCAACTGATCCCTTGCTATTTTAGGGTTATCATTAACAAGCCTCTGGATTAGTTCTTCTCCTTGGATATATTCACTCATCTCATCCTTTACTCGCTCAATAAGCTCTTGTAGCACTACCGTAAAATCCCGATAATGATTAGTGTTTTTGATGATTTTGCCTTTTTCTGTGCATAGCTCATGTTGGCAGATTTCCTTTCTTGTATAAATATCCATCACCACTAAAGTGCTCTTTTCTTTTTGCACATATACCTGTTTTCGCTGATACTCTAATGGAACAGAGTACTTATTACCCTCATACGAGATTAAGCCTGTTTTATCTGCATTACGAACTTCTAAAGTGAAGATAAACTCTGGAATATCTTTTAGCTTTAACCTCTCTTCTTGCCATACTTCTGATGGTACTTTACGGGTTGTGCCATGGGTTCTGCCGTTAAAGTGTAAAAGCCACTCAAGTCCGCGTGAACGCAGGTCTGCCAGGTCTTTGAACTCTTTGCCATACATAAAGCCATGCTTTACTTCTGAGACATTACGCTCTACTTTACCCTTGCTTTGTGGATCATAGCCTTCGCATACATGAGGATGAAAGCCCGTTTTTGCTGCAAACTGATGGAACTGATTATTTAAGATTACTTCCCGATAGCGTTCCTGTATTACTACAAGCTTTGTCTGGTCGTAAACACACTCTGAAGGGATACCTTCAAAATAGATAAAAGCTTCACGATGAGCTTCAATAAACCTTGATGTGTTATATGGTGTTGTGCTCCAATGGACATAGCTTTGACGCGAGTGGGAAAGCACAAAAACTATAAAATAAACTCTTTGACGTTTATTACCCAAAACTACTTTCATCTCACCTGGATCAACTTGAACCTGAACACCGGGAGCCGTCTCGATTACTGCATAATTACGGTATTTATCGACAGGATAAGTCTGCTTTAGCTTACGAACAAAATCTCGGAAAGCTCTGTCTTTTGCTTTTATCTCAGGGAACTTTTTCTTAACTTCTAAATATAGTACACTAGCTCTTAATCGTGGATATTTGCTAAGCCTTTCGCGGACATATTGCTCACATATGGCAAAACTGCTTTCACGAATGCTATTGTTTATTAGTTCCATGAACTCATCAAGTGTCATATTTATGTATTTACCTACTGTTGTCTTTGATAGAGACAACTCCTCTGCGATCTTACGCTGACTATGCCCTTGCTTATGCATAGTTTTTATTGAATGATACACTTCTACTCCAATCATACCTACTCCAAACTGTCTTGAAGTAGTCATTTTTAAAGGTTGGCAGTTTTGTACCACTTTTCACTGCCATCGTGTACCATTTCTCACTGCCATTGACAATAAATGTAGCTAAGTTGTTGTAAAAGGCACTGTGTATGTCAATCTCGGACTTGCGTTGCAGCGATAGCGTGACGCGAGAACGAAATCAGGGAAAGTTACTTCGGAGTGCATTTTAGGAAGTCCGCTCTCCTTATCAGGCTGACAAACTCCCTGAAATGCGGTAAGTTGTTGCAAAATGAACTGTGTAAGTTTTAGTATTTATAGAAATGATTTATATACATGTCTTTGAAACCTTTACTGATGAAAAGCCAACTTTAGAATTCCCCATTCCTTATCCAGTTCTTTGCTTCATCATAATCAAAACTGAATCTAAAGTTAACTCCTGGTTTGGTTATATACCCTTCAAATAATTCCTTTTCGAACTTATATTCAGAGGAACAAACAACTACGACTTTATCTAATTGTTGAGAATAACTCTTCATATGATTTGCTAACTTGCTATAGGCCAAATAGGATAGAGTATAAACCCTTAACCTATCATCAACTAATATATTAGTAATTCCATTTGCATTTGCAATTTGCACGATTGAATCAATGTAGTGTTTAACATCCTCATAACAATTATCTATACCCTCAGCTCTAACAATTAGAACTTCCTCTTCAAGTGTAAAGTCAAAAACGAATGACATAAATACTCCCTTAGACTATCATTATCCTGTCATGAATAGTATTGATAACAAGACTAATCCTGTTGAGATTATAAATCAAGCAACTCTTAATACTACTAACTCCCATATTAACAGTTGGCTATCAAACTTCTTTAGTTGTATCTCCTACCCATTTTTCAGCTTCTGCTATATCAAAGAAAAACTTTAACTTAGCACCATCCTCTACAGCAATTTCTTCGTAAAACATCTTTTCATGTTTATAAGCTTCTGAGCAAACAATAGCTACTTTTTCAATTAGTTTTGCATAATTGCTGATATAATTAGCTAACTGAAAGTCATCTAGATGCGAAAGTGATTATTTGAGCTCTCTATCGTCACACAGCACGAACCGACTTTTATTAGTTCTTGCTGTATCGATAATATTGTTAATATAACTCATTGTAGTAGCTAAATCATCATCAAAACCGTTAGCTACAACTTTAATTAGGTTGCCAATTACAGATATTTTATATGATATAGCCATACATACTCCTTTGTGCGATAAACTAGAGAAAATGATTAAGTATGTCAAAGATTATTGGTCGTAAAAATAACTATCTGTGATGAATGATATTCACTACAGCTTTCTAACTATCTCACTAAGCTTCAATTTCGGTACATGATGCACATCATGATCATCGCGATAATATTTTACTGATTCTTGAATCGATATATCTTCCAAGTGTACAGATTCTTTTGGTTTACCAAGAGCAATGATAAGCCATGGAACATATGCTTTTGCTAAAGGAACAATTGAAGTAACAGCTTCTCTATTAAATGCACCTATCATACAACCACCGAATCCTGCTTCAGTTGCTGATAAGAGAATACTTTGGCTGGCAATTCCAACATCTATTCCTAACATTCTATTTTCCATATTGGGAGCAGTAAGAATGATGTATCCAGTTGGTCGTTCTCCCTCTTCCGGGCCTTTCCAATCCGGTAAATATCCAGCCCAAGCAGTCATTGGGAATAGCTCCTCGCACATTATAGGTTCTACCGTATAGAAGTACCTTATCTGTTGTAAGTTAGCTGCTGAACCTGATAATCTCGCATTATTAATCCAATCCAAGAGTTGCTCTTCCTCAATGCGAACTGATTGCTCGAATCTGCGATAGCTTCTGTTCTGTCTTATGTATTGATTTATCACTTTTTCTCCTTGTTTCCGAAGATTCTACAACATAAACTCAGTACTACTTGAGCATGTCTTATATCACTACCATATAAACTGGATTCTAGTAGATCTGACTCTCAACTTATAAATCCAATTATTATTCTTATACCAATTATCATAATATGGAGAGTAAATCAAAACTCCATTTAAGTGTTAGCATTATAATCATCCGTCAAGTTTTTTAAGGATTAACTTGTGGAAGATAAGAAATACATACCAGCACATAGGCATCAAACATTGTATACAAAAAGTCATCGATTTTGAATAGAAAATAAAAGTTTTATGAAAAGCAATTGACACTATGTTTGCAAAGTACTATTATTGTATTGTTTAACTGATGCTAATGAGCTTAATAAATCTATGTTATTGAAAATGTTGGAATGCACTAAAAGATTCCGGAGGTCCCTATGATTAAAAGATTGTTATTGCTATTAATTCTTGTACAATTATCTATTGCTATATTTGCAGAAGGTGGGAATTCAAGTACTGATGCAACACCTATTCCAGGATTACCATTTTCTGGTAGTGGAAACCTAATAGACAATACTGATAATAACAATGAAAGGTACAGAGATGAATGGTGGGTGTTATATACTCCACATACAATAACAAATTTAGATATTCATCCTATATATAATGGTTGGGATGGTTATCTCTTTGTATATGACTCATCACTAAACCTAATCGCATCTAATGATGATGGACCTGATGGCTACCTAGATTCTCAAGTTATATTGGACCTATCACCCGGTGAAACTATCTATATCTGCATTGATGAATATTCGGCTATTTCCGAAAACCCTAGTTATGTTCTAAACGTCACAACTGATAATATGTGGCCTCCTCTACCTCCGGGACCGGTAACTAATGCTTTCCCGCAAGATGGAGCAATAGATGTTCCTGTAAATACAACTATCTCGTGGGAATTTGGTTATTATACAGACTCTTATGATCTTTATCTTGGCACTACTTATCCTCCTACATCTTTAGTGGATAGCGGAAACTTCACTGGAATTGTAGGTGATGTAGGCTTTTTTGAGACGAATAACCTATTATACAATACTACTTATTACTGGAGAATTGAATTACATAATGCTTCTCATGTAGACACAGCTACTTGCGACTTTAGCTTTACTACTATGATTTACAATGACTTGATAACGATTGGAGATGGGATGGAAGTTAATCAGCATCTACCTATAGAACCATATTATGGCTATTCCTATTCCCAATCTATCTACGTTCAATCCGAAATAAACTTATCAAATCATCAGATTTGGAGCGTATCTTATCACTTCAATAATGGTGGAACTTTAGACAATTGCAATGATATTACTATTTATATGGGGCATACTAACATGAGTAGCTTCGACTCAAATGATAGCTGGATACCTTATGACCAGTTAACTGAGGTTTATGATGGACCTATGCCTACTATTCATGCTGACGGATGGATAGAATTCGAACTTGATGATCCTTTTACTTACAACAATATTAGTAATCTTGTAATTGCTATAAAAGAGAGTGAGGTAGCTTATGCTTCCAGTAATGATGACTTTTACTGTACTCCTTGCTCAGAGAATAGAAGTATATGCTATTATAATGATTCTACTAATCCAGATCCTATGAATCCACCCACAGCTAATGATTTTGTAGCGTATAGACCTAATATCAAGTTAGAAATGAGTATGATGCCGGGTGCACCATTTGTTATGCCGGGATTAATCGATTTCAGTGCTGTTTCAGTCGGTTCAGTTTCACCAGCTGAGCTGGTTACAATGCAGAATGTAATGGCTGTAGATTGGGAGATTCAATCTGTTTCAATTAACAGCTCTGATTTTACACTACTTGATGGTAATAATTATCCTGTTACACTTAGCCCAGCAGAACGTGTTTATGCCGGAGTACAGTTTAACCCAACTTCATCTGGTCATAAGTATGCGACTCTTACAATAACAGATAATCATAACCCGGAACCAATTACACTACCAATACATGGTTATGGGTATGTACCTGACAATAATGATAGTTCCACCGATGCAACTGAACTGTCACTACTGGGTTATGATGTTGAGGGTTATCAGGAGATAATTGAATCGCAAGAAGATGTTGACTGGTATGTATTTTGGTCCTACGAAAATGTAGAGTTGGATATTCATACTGAGAACGCTGAAGGCTCAGATGTAGATCTTGCAGCTCAGCTATATGGTCCTTACGAGAATACAGGTATGAGCGTGGGAGATTCATTGTTAATAGCTCAAAGCGATAATGATTGGACTGACGGTGTAAACCCTCATATTGTTTATAATATTAACCCTGATGGCATGGGTTTCTACTATCTGAGAATAGCTAAGAGTGATAATCCCCCAGATTCAATAGACAATACAAGATGGGATACTAATGATTACACATTATGGATTTACTCAGATAATACACCTCCGAATCCCGATTGCCCGAGTCCACATGACTTAGAATATATGATAACATATCAAGGAGTTGAACTGGAATGGGATTACTTCTTATCTGACACAAGAAACCTTGAAGGGTATAACGTGTATCGTGACAGTGTACTTATAAATCCTGAGCCAATACCCTTCAAACGTTGTTTTGATCAGGGACCATTTGTGCACGGTCAAATCTATGATTACGCCGTAACAGCAGTCTTCTCTGCTCCGATGGATGAAAGCAGTCCCAGTGATACAATATCTGTTGCATATGTTATGGTTGATCCACCTGAGATTGCTGAGAACTTTGAGAATTATGATGACTTTTCAACATCGATTCCATATTGGACCATGTTTGATCTTGATGGGGAGGACACATCTGGTTTTGTAAATGGTCTTGATTTCCCTGGAGAGCATAGCCCCATGTCATACATTGTTTTCAATCCAAACAGTACAGTACCACCTTTACTTGAAGCAACAGCTTATAGTGGAGAAAGTACCTGGCATGCTTTAGTGCCCAAGATGGTGTAAATGATGATTGGTTGATATCTCCAATGATGCAGGTCAATGAACTCGGTATGAACTTAAGCTTTAAATCTCGTTCATTCACTGATCAATTTGGACTTGATCAATTAGAAATAGGACTTTCCAATGGCAGCACTAATCCTGATGATTTCACCTTAATATCCGGTGATACACCTTTAGATTTACCGGTATATTGGGACTACTATGAATATCCTCTTAATGACTATTATGATCAATTAATTAGAATAGGTTTCCATTGTGTGTCTGAGCAGACGTTCTTCATGATGCTGGATGATATTGAGGTATCCGGAGTTATAACTGAAGATTACAATCAATACACTATCCCACATACTACAAAACTCCTTAATAACTACCCTAACCCATTCAATCCGGAGACAACTATCAGCTTTGATTTGAAAGAGAGGAGAGATGTTGTGATTGATATATATAATATCAGAGGGCAGAAAATCAATCGCATCGTAGATGGCAGTTATAATGCAGGAACACATTCTGTTCTCTGGAATGGAGATGATAATAAGGGTGATAAAGTCTCCAGCGGGGTTTATTTCTATAAGCTTAAAGCCGGGACATATACAAAATCCAAGAAGATGATTTTGATGAAATAGAATAAACCCATATATAGATTAACTAGAAAGGAGCATCAAGATAATGCTCCTTTAATCTTATCCCAATTTTTCCAATATTATAACGCCATATACGTCCTATATTGATTCTTCTAACGAAACCTTAAATTGGATCCCTTGTACCGTTAAATAAATTATGTACACGATGTGGAGAGTTTTATCACTTCATAGGAGAGGCTAAGGAGATCCTAGTGTGGGTCAATCTATCACATCGATCAAGGTTGAACGGAATACATTGTAATGTTGATCAATTGAATATTAAAAACTATATCTTGCAAGAAAACCATACAATAAATAGCATCGACTTATGAATAAACAGATAAACAGAAGATACACATTCGGCTTATTTATTACTCTAATAATTATAACTTTAGCCGGTTGCAGCATAAATAGGCAATCTACTGAGATTGAAGAGAAGCTTCCAATTATTTACTCACCTGAATATAATATATCCATTCTTGGGATTGAGAACTTTCATCCTTTCGATACTAAGAAATATAAACGGGTTGCAAAGCATCTTACTAAGAATTGCGGTATTAATAAGAGGGATTTTATCAAGCCACATTATGTAACTAATGAGGAGTTACTGCTAGTGCATACTCCTGAGTATCTTGAAAGTCTTAACTCATCAAAAACTATATCTCATATAGCAGAGATACATCCTCTGAGAATGCTACCGAACTTTGTACTCAGGAATGGAATGTTAAAACCGATGAAATATGCTACCGGAGGAACTATTCTTGGGGCTCAATTAGCTCTTGAAAAGGGATGGGCGATAAACTTATCCGGAGGGTATCATCATGCCAAAAGCTCTAATGGTGAAGGATTCTGTGTGTATTCTGATGTCCCAATCGCTTTGAAGAAGATATGGCAAAAAAACGAATCTTTAAGAGTTGCTATCATTGACCTGGATGCTCATCAGGGAAACGGTTTCTCTATGATACTGGGAAATGATGATCGTGTGGCAATATTAGATATTTACAATTCCCGGAACTATCCCGATGACAAACCTGCCGAAGAGCTTCTTAGCCATGATGTACCTATAGAACAAAGGACAGATACGGAACCATATCTGCAGCTTGTTAGAGACTGGACAGATAAACTTATTGATGAACATAATCCCGAACTGATTGTCTATAATGCAGGAACAGACATTTATGAACATGATCCTTTAGGTCGACTCAATGTCTCAAAAGAAGGTATCATCGAAAGGGATGAGATAGTGTTCACGAAAGCTATTGAGAACAAGATCCCAATACTTATGGTGCTTTCAGGAGGTTATCATATTCATTCAGGTGAGATAATAGGTGAGTCGATAGAAAACCTACTCAAAAATGTTATACAATAACCTCTAGATTTATAGTGCTATCATTTAGTTTCAAAACTACACATAGGTGATTCGGCTTCGTGAACTTATTGCATTACGCTCACTCTGTCTAAAATGACATACACAGTTCCTTTTAAGATAACTTAACTATATTATACCTTTTTGATTCTGTGAAGTGAATCATCTACTTATACCAGACTCCATCCACTCTCATCTCCCTCTTCTCTCCGCATAAATGAGTGATATCAAATTGTGCTAATCTTGGCAATAACCTGTCAAATTCTTAGCAATTAGGCCAAGGATTGGCCAAGAAATGGCCAAGTGTTTACCAAGTGTCTGCCAAGAGTTGTAAGGGAGCAATGAGGGGGAAGTGAAAAAGCTATAAGCTATAAGCTATAAGCTATAGGCTGTATGCTGTATGCTGTATGCTGTATGCTACTTGTTTTCCCTGATTAGTTAAAGCTTTATGGATTAATTAATTGTTTGACAAGAATTAACCTAAACTTGATATAAAAAATAGAGGTAGAAATATGGGCAAAAGAAATAGACGTGAAAGAGTTAAGTTTTATTCAGCTACTGATTTATCTTGTGGATCCTATCTGAAAAGATTATTAGATGTTGTAAGATCTTTTGATGCAAATAATAACTACTCCATTGTGGATGTTATTGAATTTTATAACATCTCACGATTTATAGATAATCGTGTATTCTTGAAAGTATGGAATGAAGATACAAAGACTTTCTTGGAGTCATCTGTTATATTGTTAAAGAGAAAGATTGGAAAATTCTTTAGTACTATAACTTCTGTAGAACTAGCTTCAAGTTACGCTATTTTGGATTATTACTATAAGGAAGACTTTTGGGTAATCTTAGAAAAGTATAAAACCCTCGATAGACTTGGAGAAGATGGGCTGATAGCATTGTTAGAGAATAATCCACCAATAAGATATATCTTGAGGTGCAAGAATATTGTACGTAAGTATGATTCTTTAATTCGAGATTTTATATTGAAGGAAGAATCTAATGCAGAACTTCTAGTTACACATTTCGAAACTCACTCAGATAATAAAATTGAGATATTTTTACCTGCATCACTTAGTAATATGGATAAAGAAGAACTAATCAAAAGATATATTTCTTCTAAGAAGCCAAACCTAAATACACTAAGATTAATCAACAATATAATGAGCAAGAAAGATGCTATAACTTTATCAGATAAAACTAAGTATCTATCAATTAAAAGGACAGAAGAGATTGAACGAGAAATCTTTAGCAAAGAGAATTCAGCTAGATTTGGATGTAAACTGTACTTTTGTGAACATGATGAATATGCAACAATTAATATTGATGGAAATACAACAACATTTACTTATGACATAAGATGGATAAAAGAAAACCTTGATTTCAACACTCTTCTTAACAATTTCATTTATCTATTTGAGTACACTGACCTTCAGATGAGGGTAACTCTCGTAAGTTTACCTGATGAAATGGGAATAATGGAGAAGATGATAACAGGTAATGCAAAAAACTCATACAACTTTGGTATGGTGTTTCGTATGAAAGATATGACTTCTACAACACAATTGAAAGCATATAGAGACATACTAAACGAAGAGAAGATACACCTTGAAGATATAATGAGTTGGTTTTTTGAGAAATACTTGTTAGATGAATTCAATATTGAAGATTTTAGGCTAACAATGCCATCAGAAAATTCAACTTATCTAGAAAAGTGTAGAGCAATATTACCTGAGATAGAAAGTGTGTTGAAACAATATAACTTGTTTGTTGAGGATACAACTATTGATCATAACCTATTGCAGATAACTTCAGAACACTTACTTCTAAAAAATTGTAAAAGTTTACTTGAAAACAAATATGTTTATGCCACTGGTCAGCTTATTAATGATATTTCATTTCTTCTATTCTCAGATCAATGCATGCTTGCACATGTTGATAGAATTGACGTTAGTTATCATAACTTCTATGAGTTGATTAACAATAATAAAATCTTGTTAAGTGATTATCCTGAATATGAGCAGCCTAATCTTGAGTACTTAAGAAAAAACAATATTGTAAAAATTGTTGATGATTGTATTGCTTGGGTTAATAATGATAGTGTTTGGATTCTCAAAGAATTATACTACATGCAGTGTATTAGTTATTGGAGACTTCCCAAAAGGCTGAGAAAGATTGTTGAAGACCTTGTAATCAAGGATCTTGTAGTTTTTGAATCAAGCCTTTTTTCGAAACCAGAGCAAGATTATTTAAACTATCATTTAAACAAATCTACTTTCAATAATTCATTAGATTTAAGAAATAAATATTCGCATGGAACACAACCTAGTGGATTAGTAGCAGAGGAAGAACATTTAATGCATTACATAGTATTTCTAAAAATTATGATTCTAGTAATAATCAAGATTAATGATGACTTATGCCTTTTTGATGAAAATGTGAAGAATCGCGTGAAGATCTAAGAAGTAGTTTTCTCTTAAATCTCATTTTGAAGGAGATAATTGCATAATCTATTATATACCCCTCACCCGACACCCATTTAGGGTGTCGACCTCTCCCCAAAGTGGAGAGGTAATGCAAAAATCACTTATTCACAATCTCTCTAACCAAAACAAGGAGGCTATCCTCTTGGTTGGAAACACCTATATTAGGACCTGATTGCTGCCAGGAGGAGAGTTGAGATGTAGTGTTGGTTGGAACTATAATCTCTGCATTAGGTTGTTTAGTGTATGATGTTTTTGCGATGGGGGAGATGTGGGTTGTTCTGGTCCCGATAAAAGTGCCTATGAAGAGGAGTAGCATCACAACAGCTACTTGGTAGGCCGGGATAGGGTGGAGGACGAGTTCCTTGACTCTCTCGACGAGCGTCGGATTCTCCATTTCTCGCATAGTTGCCAATGCCATCTGAAGTGACCTGTTGTCTTTATCATGGGCTGACTCTTTCATGCTTGCTTTGGCTAAGTCTAGTAAATCTGCCATTGCTTTGCATTCATCACAGTTTTCAAGATGCTTTAAGACTCTCTTATCTTGAGAATCTCCATTATGTAGTCTCTTTAATACTTTCTTACACTTCATATCTACCTCCATTGGAGTTTAGCTTATCTGCTAGCTTCTTCATCATTCTACTCATTCTTGATTTAACTGTTCCCAAAGGTTGGGCTTGTATCTCGGCAATCTCTTTAAGCTTTAACTCTTCACCAAAACGCAGATAGAATAGCTCTCTATCATCTTGGTTAAGAGTATTGATTATTGATTTAATGTTGGTCATATCATGCGGTACCTCGGTGATTTGAGCGGGAGCTAAACGTTTATACTTCTCTTGAAGTTTTGAATAGCTACTGTTCTTTCGAATCTCATTCTTAACTATGTTTCTGGCTATGGAGAATGACCACACCCGGAAGTTACGGGTATGGTCAAACGAAGAAGCTTTTGTTACAATTCTGATGCAGAGCTCTTGAAGAAGGTCGTTTGCAGTCTCACTATTACCAAACATACTGCTTTTGAAGAAGTTAAACCATCTGTCAGAGTAGCGATAGTAGAGTTTCTTGAAGGCTGCTTCGTTTCTAGAAGCGACTTTCTGCATGAGTCTTTCATCACTTCGGGAGTTGAACATTCGCTGTTACTTATCCCTTCTTTGCAAATACTCTATTATTTGCTTGTTACCGGAATTCTCAGCTATGTTCTTAGCAAGATTCAACCAGTTCTGTGCTTTATGCTCATCTTTGCTAAGCTTGTAATGATCACTCAGCATAATTATTGCCGGAATGTAGTTTATATTAATAGCTCTTTTTACTGTTGCATCGGAGATGTGATTCTCTGTATACCAGTTGTTATCAAGATAATCCATTCTGTAGTTCTCTTCTAAGTTCAGTTTCAGAAGGGCAATGTTATCAAATCGGGTATCTGAATATTGACTTACAATCCCTATATTATAGAATTTATCACTAATATCCTTGATCTTAGCTTCACCCATTGTTGATGCAATGTATATGTTGCGTTTGGGGAGATGCTTGTTTAAGTGTTTTACCAGGTCACTAACAACCCGATACTGTTCAAGCTTTGGAGCCCCCAGTCTCTTCATCCAATAATTCAAGTAATCCGGGCTATAGCAGAGAGAGATGTTCAAAATAGTTACATCTTTCCTGATATCTTTTGCTTCTTGAAGTACCCAAGCCGGATAAGTATCGTTATCTCCATGAGTCAGGAGAATACCATCTTGCTCAACAGAGACTAACATGTTATAGTTGAAGTTGAGAAGCGAGTTGAATATGTCTTTTGAGTAATAAAGCTTGATGCAAGCATCACTGAACTTCTTTGTCTGTCCCTTTTTAGCATAAGTAGCAATAGCATCATAAAGAAGTTCTGCTGTATCAGGTCTAAGTTTAAGAGCTTTCCATAGGTACTTAGCATCTTCCACACTGTTCTTATGCTCATATCTGGCATAGTAGTATTCGAAAGTTTCAGGGATATGCTTCTCCATCTGATTAATGATGTCGAGAAGTGGGTCACCTTTAAGCTGTTTTTTATACTTGATAGCATATCTGGTAGCTCTGTAATAGTTAATCCACGCTTCCGCATTATCAGGACTCTTCTTTGTCTCTTTCTGCCACTCTTTAGCCCTCTGCTCATACCATTCAGTTTCATAGTGAACCTTAGCAAGTGGTGGTATCGGTTGCAAGGCAGATAACACGCCTATTACACACAGTAAAAATATAATCAGAAGATGTTTCATCATTCCTCCATAAGTGTTAATACGAAAACGCTTTCATAATTACATACACGAGAAAAGATGTAAAGGTTGCAAAAAAGCGGAGACTTTTCGATCTCCGCTTTTGATATTAGAGGGTAAAAAATTATTTCATTAATACCATTTTATTGGTTTTGTTATAACTTGGTGATTTCAATCGATAGAAATATAGTCCAGATGGTACTTCTTGATTACTGTTGTTCTTACCATCCCAGACAACTGAGTGATCTCCTGCTTGATAAGTATCATATGTTTTCATCACTTGGCCTTTCAAGTTGAAGATAGTTAAAGTAGCTTGTTCATTGTCTCTTACACTGAACTTGATAGTAGTTTCAGGATTAAATGGATTAGGATAGGCAGATTGAAGAGTCGTTGTTTTCAAGACTTCATTTGCATTCCCATCATCCTCATCATCAATATCTATTGTAAGTGTAACAGGGCCATAAAGATTAGTCTCACCACTAATCTCATAACTTTCAAGCCAGTAATAGTAAGTTTCTTCTTGAACTTCACTATCTATAAAGCTATAGTCAGCACCTGTTGGTGAATTAGTAGCTATTATTATACTTTGATTAACAATATTAGCTAAACTTGGTTCATCAGATGTAGCCCTTAAGACATTGTAACCAATAAGATCTGATTCAGAAGCTGTAGACCAATTCAATTGAGCATAATTCTCAGAAGTAATGACAGCATTAAATGAGGAAAGTGTAACAGGGAGTGTGGCTGATTCTCCATTATTTAGGAGAATGATTACTTCACCATCTTTTGCAGCAAAATCAATACCTGTGAAAGTGAAAACTCTGTCAACATCATCTTCAGAGATAAAAGATGGGGAAGCCGGATGCCATATCCCGTTATGATATATATTTCCATACCAATTCCCTGCTGGTGCAATAGCTTGAATATCCACATTATTATCAAATCCAGTTAAACCAATAACCCTTCTTTCACCTGTATTGTCATAATTAGGTAAACTTGTAATCAGAGGATGTGACTCATCGATAGAGTCATCAAGATAAAGATTTACTGTAGGTTCAAGCTCCACACCGTTAAATTCTGTACTGGCATTTTCAGGGAAGTCAGGTTGATGTTCTATCTTCATATGATCAATTAGTATTGCACCGTTAGCTCTAGTACCAATAGTACCTGAGAATATAATATGATTAACACTGCCTGAACCAACACCAAACTCAGATAAATCATAAGTATAATTGTACCATCCGGTTGTTGCTTCCGAAGGTGAATATGCAAAGTGTGGACAGATTGTATCTATTAGTACTGCTCCTTCAGTAGATTCTGTGCTATTCACATAGATTTCTAACTTATCGTACATATAATTAATGCTATTCCTGTAAACCCACAATGAAAGGGAGTATTTCCTATCAGGGAAATATAAAGCATTTGTAGCTAACTCAGCTTGAGCTGAGAATGAAGATAATAGCTTAGCCAACATACACATTGATGATCCACTCTGGGGAGTAACACCGCTATAACTTTGAGATATGCTCCATATAGCATTAAAACTCGGTATCGGTCCCATTCCTGTATTAGACCAAGTTGCCGGTATCCCGGACTCAAAATCCTCAATTATCGGGAAGACAGTATTCCCTGCTGTTGTAACTTTTCTACTAATTCCGGTTGTGTAATCTAATGTGCTGTTAGTTGCCCAAGCTTTATAATAATAATTAGTCATATCTTGAACTCCGGTATGAATAAACTGATTATCTGTTCCGTAGTATAATACAGTTGCAGTGCCGATGTTGTCACCAACGGAATATGCAACACCATCTACCGGATCAACAAATTCTTCAACAGAATTTGTAACAATCAGAGTGTTTGCAGGATTATTATTATTTTGCCAATTGAGTATTACTTCACCAACTCCATTAGCTTGGCCTACAAATTCACCTAAATCGAACAAATCTGAATAATGAACAGTTACTGTAAAACTATTGTTAGCAACATAACTAATACACCAGCCACCTTGTTCATCAAAGGGATGAAGAGTAAATGAAATATCGCCACCACCTATTACATTGTTTGCGATATTGAGTCCTGTTCTTGAAAAATGAACAGTAACAGGAGAATATGCATTATTCGATGATGACATTGAAGTTTCATATGTTCCCCCATCGCTTGTACATTCAAGATATGAAAGAGTATTTTGCGCCCCATTTGGGACATCAGTTCTAATATCATAAGAGACATCAACCGATGTTATTCTTGCACCCAATGGAACTGAAACATTTAACGACAACGGTGTTTGGGAAGGAGACGGAGGAGTAGGATTTTCCCAGTGATATACCAATTGTACATCTCCTGATGAGTAAGTTGCAGATGCTGAATTTTGTGCCCAGCATATTGATAATGCTAACAATATGACAACAAAAAGACTGAGTTTTTTCATAAATTACCTCTCTTCATTTTTTGATTATTTCTTTGGGAGCTTTGAAGGTCAGACAATATTGATTCTCGGTAGTGATTAATTTCATCGTATATTTTCGTATCAGTCGATTGTGTAACTTCTCTAACAACATTAACACAATTGTGATTTTCGAGTGTTATAGTGAAACAATAGCTGTCATTTCCTTCACAGCTGATTTTCACAATTTCACTGACATTGATTATACGCTTAATCATATCAGAATAATCATCTAACTTCTTAGTTCCATTACTAATATTCATACATTTAGTAAGTGCATTGTTTGTTCCAGATAGAGCGTTCTTGAAGAGGAACAGTTAAATGAAATGCTTGCAGCGAGTTAGGGACTCAACTACAAAGAGGGAGCTGAATAATTAATGGTTCAAAATGAACTACAGGCTCAAAATGACCTTGCATATTGAGCCTTTCGATGGATAATTCTATCAGCTATATAGAGCTTTTCTCTCTTATTTTCTTGTATTTCCTTTTAAATGTAGAATATGAGATACCCATCTTTTTTGCAGCTTTAGTTTGGTTGCCATTACACTCTTCTAAAGTATCAAGAAGTAGTTGAGATTCAAGATCTTTAATGCTATAGCATTTATCTTTTTTTGATTTGTGGTCGTTGTTCCCCGTGAAGTGCATCTGCTTTGTGAAGTCTTCTTTAGATATTTGGTTGTCTTTTATAAATATTAGAGCTCGTTCTACCATATTTTTCAGTTCTCTAACATTTCCCGGGAATGGGTACCTTTGGAGGCAATCAATCAAATCATCCGGGTAGAGAGGTATAGGTTTGTTCATTTTAGAAGAGAACTGTTTCAGGAAATGATTTAGTAGAGGTTCGATATCCTCTTTTCTTTCTCTTAATGGGAGGATGTTAATTTCAATAGTATTTATTCTAAATAGCAAGTCACCCCTAAACTTATTATTTTTGATAAGCTCACCTAAATCTTTATTGGTTGCTGAAATCAATCTAAAGCTGACAGAAGTAGATTTATTGGAACCTAATTTCTTAATCTCTTTTGTCTCTAAAACTCTTAAGAGTTTGGCTTGTAAAATTAGGGGCATATCTCCTATTTCATCAAGGAATAATGAACCTTTATCTGCCTGCTCAAAATATCCGGTTCTATTTTGGATCGCTCCTGTAAAGGCTCCTTTTACAAATCCGAAGAACTCGCTTTCCGCCATAGTATCAGGGATTGCACAGCAATTAACATCGATAAATTGACCCGTTCTCATAGTATCGGAATAGTGAATCAGTCTGGCAATAATCTCTTTACCAACGCCACTTTCACCGGTTATTAAAACCCGAGTGTCTTTATACGCAGCTGCCTCTATTGCTAACCTTCTAACTTCTTTAATACTATCACTTTCTCCTATAAAGTCAGTACTCATTGCTTTCTTGAGTTCTTCTGATATTAATGACTTTTCCTTACGCAGGTTGCTTATATTTATTGTTGATTTCTTGTATTTAGTTTGGAGTGCAGACAGCTGAGTTCTTAAGTCTTGTTGATATAACTCATCTTTTATTTCATCATACTTTGATCTAAAGTTCATCGCAATTTTGAAGTCATTTTTTGCTATATAAATATCACTTATTAACTTGTAACAATCCTTCATCTCATAAGTAATTTTAGACTTCTCTGATAGTTCGAGCCCATATTCAATTACTTTTAAAGCTTGGTCATATCTTCCCTGAAGATAATGAATTGAAGATATGTGCTTCAATATTGGTGCTTTATATCTAATTAGTCCTGACTCATTGAGCAGTTTTAAAGCTTTTTGATAGTATTTTAAGGCTTCATCATATTGCTTTTTATCTTCTAGACAACCTCCAAGATTATTCAATAAAACAATTTTATGTTGGGGAGGAGTTGCACTGTTAATATCTTTTAATGCTAATAGATAATATTCTTCAGCTTTATCAATATCTATATGGCTATAAGTTGCTCCTAAATTCATGAGTGCAGATATTTTTCCTGATTCACCTAAATGTTTCTCTTTAAGTATTAATGCATCCTTAAAATAGCTTATAGATTCTTCATATTGTTTTAACTGGCTGTAGATAATTCCACAAGCTTCTATAGCATTTATGTAGCTAAATAAAAAATTTCTGTCATTGATGAACAATTTATCATTCTTATGGCTATTAAAGATATCAATAGAATTGGTTAAGTATTGAACAGCAATATCTAATATACCTTTGCTTCTAAAAAGGAGCCCTAAGTCACAATACACTTCAGCAGCTACTAATTCAAGGTCGAATTTTTGACATATACTAAGTGCTTTTAACAAGATCTCTTCAGCTTTACTGTACTCTTCCTTAAGGCAATAGTATTTTCCTAAGAAGTTTAACAATCCGGCTAACTCAACCTCTTTTCCCGGTTTCGATAGATACGGTAGAATTGTTTCCGCATAATAAACACTTTCTTCAAGTCTGTTTTCTTCTTGGTAGTACTTGATTAAATCTTGTCCAATTAAGATAATGACCTCATGATTTTTATCAATAATTCCTCTGTCAAAACGCTCTTTTTTTTTATTTATTGCAGCCAAATCGTTCATAGTATTTCTCCCGATAATCTTCTTGCCTTCACAGTAATAATAGTAACTAAGGATATTTCATTATGTTACAATAAAAGAGGTATATTTTCAGTCAAGATTAGTATGTTTATCTTATTTGATTATTCAATTAAAAAAAAGCCAACCGATCTCTCAGTAGGCTTTTCGGGTTTAGTAATTTAAACTATTTAAGAAGAATCATCTTCTTAGTATCTATTGTCTTATTATCAACGGACATTCTGTAGAAGTAAACACCGGACTGAATATCATTAGCATCCCATGTATGTGTATATGAATTTGCTGAGTGATGTTTATCAACAAGTGTTTCTACATGTTGACCTAACAGGTTAAATACATCCAAACGTACATGACCAGGTTCTGTTATTGAGTAACTGATGTTTGTTACAGGATTGAATGGATTTGGATAGTTGTTTCCAAGAGAACCCACATTCAAATTGATAACATTGTCATTACTCACTACACCATCGAAGAAGTAGATGTTGTCCAAATAAACGGTATTGGGATCACCTGAGATGATTAGCTGAGCTATGTGTTCAGTAGTAGTTAAGCCTGCAAAATCTGTAAGAGGAATATCAAAACTTACCCAGCTTTCTGTTTCAAGAGTAGGTGCAGTGAATTCAAGCTCATGCTCTACATCATCATTACCCCAAACACCATCAGCACCAAAGTCAACTAACTTGATTTTAAATACAGCAGGTAATGCTGTTGGGTCTGGTGTCCAGAAATCCATATGGAAGTGGTTCATACCACTAACATCAAGTGGTTGAGAAGTAAACTCAATACCTGCAAAGTTAAGAGCAGTATAAAGCTTCATATTATTACCTTCAACTTGTGCTTCTGCGACATTAGCATCATCCCAATCAGCAGACCAAGTATCAATATTCACATCAGTATAAGTATCGCTGAATAATGAGATAACATTAGCTTCAGCATAATTTGGTGTAGGTGCAGGAGTAGCAGGTCCATCAGGAGAAGCTCCCTGTCCTGAGAAAGTGATATTATCAAAGTAACAAACATTGTCTTGAGTTCTACCATTCAAGTCGAAATCAGGGAATATCACTATTTGATCATAACCTGCTCCAATCTGTGATGAAAAATCAAAAGTAATCTCTTCCCAAGCATTAGTAACAGTATTAGAGATTTTGATCTCTGGTAAAGCCCAACCATCAGGTTTAACAAGTTTAATACCAACGTCGCTGATAACAGGTTTCCAAACCATGATTGTAATAGTGCTATTAGTAGAATCAATATCATAAGTACCAATATCAGTACCATGCATAGATTCTGTTCCTGCCCAAGGTTGACCTGCTTGTAGAGCAGTAAACTGTGCAACAGTAGATGATGTATTAACACCTGTTGCATCAGGATTAGGGATAATCTCTAAAGGTGGGTTTGAATCATTCTCAAACACTGCCCAAGTCCAGTTTGCTCCATGTCCACCGGCTTCAAAGTCAACTGGTGCGTTTTGAGCGAAAGCATTAACTGCAAATGCTACAAGTAGAATCAATAAATATATACTAGTTTTTTTCATGTTCCCTCCTAAGGGTTCTTAATAGAGTTAAGCCTGCCGATATCTCAGCAGGCATGTATTGTTTATTTAAGTAAAATCATCTTCTTCATAGTAGATTGATTATTAACATTCAATTTATAGAAATAAACACCAGAACTTACTGTGTGTTCACTTACATCTTTACCGTTCCATTCGACAGAGTGACTGCCTTTTGTTTGGCTTTTAGACACTAACGTCTTAATCTTCTGTCCTTTAAGATTGTAGATTTCTATCTCGACATAGCTTGTGTTATCCAAACTGTATGAGATAGTGGTTGTAGGATTAAATGGATTCGGATAGTTTTGCTTCAAATCAAAGTTCACAATTGGGTTTGTGTTTTCATCATTAGAAACAAGCCCACCATCCCAATAGATATTATCAATAGCAAACTCGCATTGTATTCCGGATTCTTCGAGTATAACAAACTCATAACTAAGCATTCTAAGGTCAATAAACTCGCCTCGAATATCTTCTACAGGTATAGCTGCTTGACCCCATTGTCCGTTCCGTTCAAGACCATAAACTGTCTGATGGGCTGGGAAATCAACATATGACTGATTCCCCCAGGCATCGATAATACCAATCTTAAATGTCACGTTTGCGGGGATATTGATATGGAACTTGAGGTGTCCATCCCCAAAGTTGAACAAGTTTGTTGGCTGGGCAGACATAACTCCTGCACCAAACCATCCGGTTCCGGTTGTAGCCCAGGTCACACCATTCTCACCTTCATAAGGAGGAATGGAGCCTTCTGACAATGTACCTTCCCAAACATATATCTCTGCATCTACGCCAACTTGAAGACTATTATAGGTCTCTGTTTGGTCAGTAAAAATACCAAAAGTGTCATATTGGAAAGTTGGAGGTCCAACATTAACTTCCCCCATATCATTCCATTCCATAACTTTAATATAATCAACATACATTTCAGCCGGGAATGACATTGAAATAGGAGCTCCGGAACCATCGAGAGTTTGAGCATCTGTGAAATAACCACCAATCGCAAAGTTAGTTACCAAATAGAATGGGTTTTGAAACTCAGCTGAATGCTCATCAAAATATAGTGCTTCTTCATAAAGATCATGCTCAACTCCGTTATCTATCACAGTAAAACGAAGGCTAGCATTATCCCAATAAGCTCTATACGTAATAAACCTTCCTGTTAACGGAGGATCATAGCTATAATATGGACGACAATTCTCGTCATTAGGATCCCATGATGTACTTGCTGCACCGGTAGGATTCTCAGGAGTAATTGAATCTTCATGATAGAAGATTGCATTAGCTCCAACAGCTTGATTTACATTAGCATTATCTTGATTGTTTCCTCCGTTATGGGCATCATGCAGGTTACGGAAAGCTTGTCTGCTCCCCATTTCCATCATATCAATTTCACCACAACGAGGCCAACCATAATTACTTGTTCCAAGCAACCAAACAGCAGGCCAACCACCTAAATCAATATCCGGAATTAGGACTCTTGCTTCAATTACACCATATTGAATAGATACTTTTGATTTAGTATTCAATCTACCTGATGTGTAGTTCAAAGGATTACCCCATTGGTCAGTAATATGTGGGCCTGATTCTTGACGTGCTGTAATTCTCAATGCATTGTTACCGGGTTCTCCCGGAATCTCAGTAATATCAACATTACCTTCTAAATAACACTCAAGTTCACCGTTTCCCCAACCCCAAGAACCATTACCGGTTTCGATAATCCAGTTTTCGAGGTTGTTGAAGTTCTCTTCCCAAATCACATCACCAATCTCGGCTGCTAAGCCGGATATTAGAGTTAATGCAAATATGAGGATAATTATTCTATTCATTTTATTGCCTTTTTGTTAACTTATTAGCTTCAAAGTCATATACATATCCCCATTCACTCAGATCAGCAAGTGCGAGGGCAGGGTCAGTATACAATGGCATAAGATTCATCTCTGATGGGTCATACATAGCTTCGCCAACCATATCACGAAGGATAACTGCATAGTAAGTATCTTCATCTATCCACCAGGCATTCCACCACGTTACTGAGTCGTAGAAATGGTCTAAAAGTGCTCTATAAGCTTTCTTCGTTTGTTCTTTTGCATTGATGCTTCCACTTTCAGTGTAGATTTCATGCAGTGATTTAGCAGTAAAGTACTGGTGTTCACCCATAGGAATCTTAGCAAGCATAGTACCCCAAAGATAGAATCTTGAGATTGCAGATGGGGCTTCATCATTGAATTCCCATACATTGTCCATACTGATGCTTGCCTTTGCGAATGGATTTTCCGGATTATCAAGAATATCAGTATTAGGATGTACACCTTCATCTGTTGAATAAAGGTCTAAAGTATTACCTGTAGGTAATTCCATAGTTGTGGAGGTTATACCATTCTTAACATCACAACCTGCGATAAGTAACAATGCCAAAACAGATATTATAATAAGTATTTTATATCTTTTCATTTCAACCTCCCTTAAAATCCTATGCTGTAGTAGATACCGGCTTGGAACTCATAGTCATTATCAATTCCACCACCTTCATTGATAGGAGAGCTCTCATCCAACTCTCTAAAGAGTGCTTTTACACCTAATCTACTTGATTTTTCCATATTGAAGAGATTATCAATTAGGAATGAATAATCTAATTTGTATTGGTATGGATAAATGATATTAAATTGTCTGTACCAATCGTAAGGTCCCCAAGCATCCTTCTTTGCATATGCTTGAATATAATGAGTTTTGTTGATTAGGAACTTAGTCTCTATTGAGTAAAATTCTGTAGCATCCCCATCAGGATTACCGGTAGATTGTTGCTTACCAGTCTCCAAAGTAATAACACTTTTGAAGTTGGGGTTTGGATTCATTATAATAATACTTTTCCCTAACCATACTTCCTCAGCAGGCAATCCGCTACCGAATGGTGCATTAGTTTCACCTTCCTGATAGTAAAAAAGATGAGCATCAGTATCTTCTTTATATTCAGTATAGTTACCACCTATAGTAAAGGCAAACTTAGCATCCTCTTTTTCGTCTCTATTCCAAACATAGAAGTAGCTGGCAGGAGTCGGGTCATAAGTAAGGAAGAATTCTCCTGATATGGTTTCACGGTTTCCTAACACAGCAAACGGATCGCTATCTCTATTTCTTGGAGTTGTACCGGGATAGAAAGATGTTCCGTCTATGTATGCATCAGTAGCTTCCATTGATTCAAGCAGATTAGTTCTATACATAGCTCTTGGAAGTAACCAGACATTCCCGATAGGAATTAACATTCCTGCTTCATATACTATCTTGTTACCTAAATCAGAGTATGGCATTGTGGTATCTCTTTCATCCAAGGCTTCACCTGCATCAGCTACCAAACCTGAATAGTTAGCCGATAGGTCTATGAGAGTAGAACCCAAGCTAAAGGAAAGCTTAGCTTTTGCAGCTTGAGTATCCTTGAATTCTATCTCATCTTTGTAGAGCTCGTTATCATCCATATAGGAATATTCTTCATCTATCTTTTCAGTACCGGACATCAAGTAACCGGCTTGAAGAGTAATACCTGCACCCATTTCTGCTTCAAAAGAGAGTGCTGTTTGGCGAGTAGCCTTTTCAGTTGCTTCAGTTGCAGTTGCAGAAGCATCAGCTTGGGAGAAATCTTCTGAGTGGATAAAAGTCCATTCAGAGCCCAAAAAATCAAAGTCATATTTCACAATAGCTTTAGGGTTAGCACCCCAATAGACTTCCGGTCCGGTTACAACTGTTAAACCATTAAGTGATTTCTTACCAGCAAACTCAACACCAAACGGTGCTTTTGCATTCCAGATATCCATCCCTTCCATATCAGTAGCTTCTCTCATAAGGCCAAAAAAATCACCTTCATAGCCCCAATGGAATCGAGGTACATGATAAAATGCAGTAAAGTCGAACATGTCAGCTTTATATTTAGCTTCAAAACTATATATTTCAATGCGTTCGTTATCAGTAATCTCTTTAGTTGAGAGTACATCGATGCCTTGATCATTTTCTTCTGTTGCTACAGAGATATATGAGTCACCACGCTTTCCGTAGTATTGCTCCATTGGGAGGTCAACTACATTTCCAAGAATGTTAAGAGTGAACTTACCTTCGATTCTACCAGTAGGATTAAATGCAAAATCAAGGAATAGCTTTTCACCATTTGTAAACTCTAATCCACTTTTGCCGTTATTCTCAACAGCTTCTGATTCACCTGTAAGTGCTAAGTCACCTTCTAACTTACCTCCTGTGAATCTAAAAGCTTTCTGCTCATGCATATCTTTTGTCAGAGTTCTTAAGCTACTTTTCATCTTAAGGAAATCCATATCAATGGATTGTAGCTTATCATTCATCTCAACTTTATCTAATTTATAAGGATCTATCTTCCAAACTTCTGTTAATACATCATAAGCCATACGAGGGATAGCTTCATAGACACCATCATCATTTGGACCTGCTAAACGGCAGATCCCAAACCACTCCTCATTCATGTTGTTTACGCCATGCACAAAGTCAAATGAATAGCCACCATTGCTCCATGATGCATTAGTATCCTGAACTTCAAGATTCTCGGTTTGCTTGTATTTCCACCATTCGTCGCGCCATTCAAACTGGCAACCACCAATAGCGTTTCCCTCTTCACCATTGCCATAGCTTTTGTTGTAAATCTCATCCCAGTTACCCTTAACCAGATATGCTTGACCTTCCTGCTCCTCTTTATGAGTAAGAGCATTAAAGGCATCACTACCGAACTCTGTAAGCAAGATTGGCAAATCAGCTTCATCGTGAACACGCTGCCACATATCAGTGAAGCTAACACCACGGTATGAATTTACACCGAGAATATCCATATCAGTACACTTTTCTTTTATTATATCTAAGTACTGAATATCACCGTTAACAATGAGATAAGGGTGCGTGCTATCGACCATTTTAGCTTGTCTCATAGCTTCATTGAAGAGAGTATAGAGATGCGTAGCTTTTTCCTGATAGCGTTCACCTTCCGGAAGGTTTTCAATCTCAAAACTGGACCACTCAAGTCCATAATTACTCTCATTACCGAGAGCAAAAGCAATGACACCTTCAACATCTTTGAATTTCTCAACCATCTCTACAAAGTCATTGATTAAAACTTCTCGAGTCCGTGGATCATCATATTTAGTCCAGACATGCCACTTACCATCAACATTGTAGCCATATCTACCCATGAGATGATTCACCATAGTCATGATTCCATGTTCACGATAAATATAAGTAACCCACTTAGGCGGAATAACACCAAATTGTCTGATTGTGTTTACACCGGCTTTTTTCATCAGATTGCATTCGTAATCAAGAATCTTCTTAATTTTCTCATCTGAATTAGCCCAAAGATTGTAAGAATAGTTCTCTCCAATCGGGGTGTAACCCCAAACCATTCCTCTCACAAAATAGTCTTCATTATCAACTTTCAGTTTCCAGCCATGTTCATCTCTGTAGGTTTCTACTGAATTTGAAGCAAAAGCAATGCTAATAAATAGCATTATAGTTAAAGTAATTATAAACCGTTTTATTGAATAAGAGCAATAATGTTTCGTCATATTCGGCTCCTTTTTGATTCATTAGCATATAAAACAACGGATAAATATTTTAGCTTCTATATAGCAATTGCGTTTATGCATTTTACTGTCAAGCTTATTTTTTCTTTTCTAACACCTTAAAGTACTCTAAAAGCCCTATTTAACATCTGCGACACTGCTATATGTTTTTTAAAAGATACTTATTTCTGTACCACGCTAAGATAGTATAATCAACTTTTCCAGGTTTTGATATTTATTTGTGTAGTGGTATTCTGTGATTTGCAAAAACTTCCTAAGTCCCAAAATCTCATTCCCATCTCTCCATCATTATTCTATCTATCAAAACACAGTCATCCCACTGTTTTCCCACTGTGCACGCACTGTGCACCCAGTGAAACAGTGGGTTAACAGTGCCTTCACAGTGCGTGCACAGTGCAGACACAGTGCGTTGGGGAAAGGAGCAGTAAAAGAGAGTAAAAAGGGCAGTGAAAATAGCTAAGTCATTGCAAAAGCCACTGTGTATGCCTCTTTCGGACTTGCGTTGCAGCGATAGCGTGACGCGAGAACGAAAACAGGAGAAGAGACTTCGAGTTCCAGAATTAGCGAGTCACATTTCATTGCGACTCACTTCTTCTTTCGGAGCACATTTTAGGAAGTCCGTTGCCTCATCATGCCGACAAACTCCCTGAAATGCCGTAAGTTGTTGCAAATAGCACTGTGTATGTCACTTTCGGACTTGCGTTGCAGCGATAGCGTGACGCGAGAACGAAATCAGGAGAAGAGACTTCGAGATCCAGAATTAGCGAGTCACATTTCATTGCGACTCACTTCTTCTTTCGGAGCACATTTTAGGAAGTCCGCTCTCCTTATCAGGCCGGCAAACTCCCTGAAATGCCTTAAGTTATTGCAAATCGCACTGCGTATATTGTTAAATGTTGGATAGAAATCAATCAATCAGATCTCTAAAACAATTCAGGCACTTGACCACGGGTAAACCACGGGTTGACAACGGGTTAACCGCGGCAAGCGTGGTTTGGGCGTGGTTTACCCGTGGATATTGCGTGGTTAAGTTAGGGAAAAAGGGCAGAGTTTATTAAGAGGATGAATTAGGATTATGGGTTTTGTATTTATCTAATTCTTTACTTTTGCACAAGAATTTCTCTCTGTAAGATGAGCAGGTAATATCACATGCTGATAGTCAAGGTCAAGCCCATCTATCATAGCTAAAAGCATCCCGATAGCTCTTTCGGCAATGCGTTCAATGGGGGCGGTAATCGTTGTAAGAGAAGGAAATACCATTGATGAAACTTTGATATCATCAAAACCAATCACACTGATGTCTTCAGGAATGCTGTAACCCTTTTCTCGAATAACTTTCATTGCGCCAATAGCCATAGAATCGTTTGCGCACATGATTGCTGTGGGCGGAGTTTTTAGTGAGAGTAGGTTTTCAGCACCAAACTCACCCGATTCATAGGAGTAATCACCTTTATAAATTAATTCTTGCTCAACAGATAGTTGATTAGCTATCAATGCGGAAGTGTACCCTGTAAGCCTTTCATTGCAGATATCAGAGTCGAGTAAACCTGAAATAAAACCTATTCTTTTGTGTCCGAGTTTGAAGAGATGATTAGCTGCTTCACTTGAGCTGTTAAAGTTGTCTAAAGTTACTGAAGGAATAGACTTATCTGATGCTAAGTTGTCAAGTAAAACTATTGGTAGCATCTTCTTTAGTTCTTGAATCTTGCCTTCAATTCTCGGAAAGCAGCAGATAATGACACCATCAATCTTCTTCTGGTTGTTAAGTGGATTAAGATCATCCGGATCTGAGAAGAGAACCAGATTGTAACCTTTTTGCTTAACCTCTTTTTCAAGGGCATTAAAGACCAGAGAGTAGTAGGGGCTTGATATACCCTCCTTAATACCTGAATCAAGGAAAAAACCGATATTATGGGTGATTTTAGGGGTCATTTTGCTATGACTGACGAATGTACCTTTGGTTGTAAACTTGTGAAGGATTCCTTCTTCGACTAACTCAGTAACAGCTCTTCTAATGGTCATGTATGAAACATCATACATCTTTGCCATGACTCTTTCACCCGGAAGTTTACCGGTAATTTCACCGGTTCTGATACTCTCTTTAATAATCTCTTTAATGCTGAGATATTTTGGTGTTTTACTACTCATTTTACTTCTCTTTCCTTATTTATTTCAGAAAACTAAAGTGAAAATAATAGCAGTACCTATAGCAGTCAATAAAAAAATACTATAGCAATCAAATCCATTTACGATTACTTTTATAAAAGTAATGTTTTTTCATGCTTTGTTGTGAATTTATTGCAGCAGGATTAAAATCACGCATATTGCATCATATTAATTCAATCTTTATGAACTCTCTGTAAGACTTCAACCAGCTCTTATACATATAATTATGGCAAACCATAGATTTTGCTTTATTTTGTAAAAAGTAAATAGTCGTGAGTACGGATTTTATGCAGTAGTCGTAAAAATATTTCCATAAACCTTAAAGATATGGGAACAGGCAGAAAGACTATAGCAGAGCAAAGGCTCGTGATAATGATTTCATATAATGAGAGAGCGTAAAAGAAAAAAATGCTTGACATTGAAAAAAGAAAAACGGCTATTTGCTATATAGCATATAAAAACGGTTTGAAATTAGATGTAGCAATACAAAAAGAGGTTTTGTTATGATACGAAAGGTGATGTTTTTTTCTATATTTGCGACTATTTTGACTGCAATCTTCTTAGTCGGCTGTGATACAATAACCGAACCGGATAAAGTACCGGATTCTACTAATCCAATTGACTACCAGTTGATTTGGTCAGATGAATTCAATCAGGACGGTACTTTTCCCGATCCTGCCAAATGGAATTATGACCTTGGATATGGTTATGGAAATCAAAATGATGGTTGGGGTAATGACGAGTGGCAGAACTATACAGATTCCGAAGATAATGTAAAAGTTGAGAATGGGAATCTGGTCCTAACTGCAAGATTTGATTCCGATAACTATATAGCACCAGGTAAGAGAGATGGATCTGTTACTTCGGGTAGATTAAATACAAAGAACAAGTTTACGATGAAATATGGTAAAGTACAGGCACGTATAAAACCACCAAAGGGTGATGGAATGTGGCCTGCTTTCTGGATGCTTGGTTCAAACTTTGATGACATAAGTTGGCCCTATTGTGGAGAAATAGATATAATGGAGATGAGTCCTCTTTATCATGATGATAAGACTTCAATTTGTACTATTCACTGGTGGGATGAAGAGATTGAATCTCATCAATCATCACAAGGATTAAGAGAATTCAGTGAATCTTTAGCCGATGATTACCATGTCTTTGAAGTGGAATGGGATGCCCAAAGAATTATAGGAAGAATAGATAACATTACATATTTCACAAAGTTGATAGATGTTGAAACAATGGATGAGTTCCTCAACGACTTTTATCTTCTAATTAACATAGCTGTTGGTGGTGGCTATGGTGGAGCTCCTTCAGAAAATACAGAATGGCCTCAGAGTATGTATGTCGATTGGATCAGAGCATATCAAGGTGAAGTAAATGACGAACCGATTGAATCATTTGGAATATTCACTGATACGACTCCGGTTGATGATGGTATAATCGTTGGTGCAGATGCTGAAATATATGTATGGGAGCAAACACTTACACAAGGCACCCTATTACCATTTGAAGGTTCTAATGTCATCTCCTTTACAACAACAGGTATGGCTTGGTATGGTGCAGGAATTCAATCAAATCAACCTTTAGATTTGAGTACTTTTGCAGGTGGCAATCTAAACTTTGCAGTTAAGATACCAGCTGATGTTAGTTTTCAGATAGGTATTAATGATACAGATGGGAATGAGAATTTTGTGATGTTCCCTGCCAGTACAGACGCTTTTGGTTTAATTAGAGATGGTGAGTGGGGACAAGCATCAATTCCAATGGAACAACTTGTTGGAAATGTTAATCTGGAACTAGTAAGTTACACTTTCATGATAAAAGATGATAGTGGTGCTCAATGCCAGTTTGCTGTCGATGATATCTATTTTGATGGTGGTGGAGCGACCCATAGTTCTATCAGTTTTGATAAATCTTCATATAATATAGATGAAACTGGAGCTGCTATATCTGTGACTGACACAGGAGCTGTCAATAGCACTGTTAGCGTTTCAGTTAACAATGGAACAGATACAATTAGTGTTGATGTGACTCTTGATGCGAATGGAAGTGGTTCTTCTGCTTTATACTTCGGTACAACAGATGATGCAACCGATACAATTGAAATTGTTGCCGGTGGGACAATAGAAGCTAGCTATACAGATAGCTCTTCAAGCACAAAGACAGTTAGTGCAACAATCCAATCTGCCGGTCCTATACTTGGAACATTTGGTGTTTTTACTGACAACACCCCAATCACTGATGGCTTTACAATTGGTGAAGATGCAGAGATATTTGTGTGGGAAAACACTTTAACTGCAGGCACAATGTCACCTTACGAAGGACAAAATGTTATATCTTGGGAAACAGCCGGTGTTGGCTGGTTTGGAGCAGGAGTAATGGCAAATAATCCACAGGATTTCTCAAACTTTGCCGGTGGATCCATAAAATTCATGATAAAGATGCCTGCTGATGTTACTTTCAAAATAGGTATACAAGACTCAGGTAGTAATGAGAGTTATGTATTCTTCCCTGCTAACCAAACAGCATATGGACTCGTTAGAGATGGAGAATGGGGACAAGCAGTAATACCAATCGATGAAGTGACCGGAAGTTGTGATCTTAGTCAAATTAGCTATGCTTTCACAATCGTTGAAGAGAATGGAACACAGTGTTCATTTGGTATAGATGATATATATTGGGAAGAAAGTGCAGGTAATAGCAGTGTTGGATTTGATGCTGATAGTTATCAGGAAGATGCAACTAGTGCTGTAGTCTCTGTACTCGATGATAACGCACCCAATACAACAGTTACAGTTTCAATCGATAATGGGACTGATACAATACAGATTGATGTTGTTCTCGACGGAACAGGAAATGGAACTGCAAATCTGAATTTTGGAACTACAGATGATGCAACTGATACGATATCCATTGCAGTCGGAAATGTTCTGACCGCATCATATACAGATAGTAATAATAATGAAAATAACGATACTGCAACCATAACAGCATCAGGCTCATCCGATGATACTATGGGTATATATAGTGAAACTCATACAGACCCAACACTATCATATGTCGGAATTATCAACAGTGCCGACTGGAGTGGAAACTCGGGTGAAGCAGATACTGAAAGTACAATGGTTACACCTGTAGATGGTAGTTATGTCTTATCAGTTAACTTCACTGATTTAGGGAACGGCTGGGGCGGTATTGCTTTCGATTTCGGTTCAGCAGGTCAGGATATCTCAGAATATCAGTCACTTGTATTCTTTCTGAATAAATCAGCTATGCCAGATGTAAACAGCTTAGGAGTTAAGTTTGAAGATACAAATGGTGGTCAGACAGAGGTTAATATCTCTTCATATACTCCGGAAGTGTCTGGAGATTGGTTAAAATATGAGATCCCATTAAGTGTATTCTCTGCAGTGAATTTTAATAATACAAAATATCTGGGTCTGTGGAATCCATCAGATGGTGTTGCTACAATGCTATTTGGATACCTTTACTTTGATAATATATATCTTACAAAATAGTGAGGACATCAAATGAGTAAACACCATGTAACACGTCCTGAAGATAGGATTTCATTGAAACAAAAATCTGCATACGGTGTAGGTATGCTTGTAAACAACCTTCAAGCTGCAGCCCTACCTGCGATGGTTGTTATTCTTAACCTTGGATTAGGTATGGATGTAATGCTAGTAGGATTAATTGGTTCTATTCCAAGAATATTTGATGCTATCTCAGATCCTATGGTAGGATATATCTCTGATAACTCAAGAACACGTTGGGGTAGAAGAAGACCGTTTATCTTCGCAGGTGCACTTCTTGCAGGTTTGATTTTCGCTATTATGTGGCAGTTGCCTTCAGGATATATTGATATTCTTGGAAGTGATTCTATAAAACCACATCAAACGGTAACATCAGAAGTAGCTGATGTTGATAAAAATGAAGCTGGTGGAATTGACTTAAAGTATGATTCTGAGTTAAACAAAGACATATCATTTATTGTATATGGACCAAAGGTTAAGGCGGGAGAAGAGAGTGCTCTAACTGATCTTTCCGGCTTCCCACAGATTGAGTTTAATACTAATTTCCCTGAATATAAAGAGATGCAAGTCATTTTCCACGAAGTCAATGAAGCACATGCACTAAATGTTACTTCAGAGATGGCAGATAGTGAAACTCAATCACTCTATAAGTTACCTATAGCAGGTACTCAGTTAGTTAAAGGCAGTGATAACGGTGAACTAGATTTAGAACAGATTAAAAGCATAGAGATAAAACTGAGTGGAGTTACCGGTTCCGGTATTGCAACCATGCAATCATTTAAACTCAGAAAACAAAACAGTTTCTTTACAAAGTACTTTATCTATTTCCTGATAATGTCTATCGTCTTCTTCTTAGCATATACGATTTATGCAACTCCATTTGTTGCCTTTGGTTATGAGATGACAAACGATTATCACGAACGAACTCGTTTACACGCATTTGCAAATACTATGGGACAGCTTGTTTGGCTGGGTGTACCATGGTTCTATGCTATTATGGCAAGTAGTTTGTTTAGAAACACTGTGCATGGAGCAAGAGTTTTAGCGATTTTCGTTGGTGTGTTAGTAGCTGTGTTAGGTATTATTCCTGCAATATTCTTAAGAGAAAAGAAAGTGTTTGCACCGGTTGAGAAAGCTACAAAAGGTTTTTGGACCAATATGCAAGAGTTCTTTGCAGGTCTTGTTACAACTTTCAAATGTAAACCTTTTGTGAAGCTTTGTGGAGCTACATTCCTTGTATTTAACGGATTCCAGTTAGGTGTTTCTTTCTCTATCTATGTGATGATATACTACCTTTTCAACGGAAATGATGGAAGTGCCGGGAAATTGATGGGTTGGTTTGGTTCTATTACATCATTAGCAACACTTGCAGTGATACCATTAACCGGTTGGATAGCAACAAAGATTGGGAAAAGAAAGACTTTCCTTCTGACAATCTCCCTTTCAATGTTAGGTTTCGTAGTAAAGTGGTTTGGTTACAATCCTGCTCACCCATATTGGTTACTCTTTGCTGCTCCGTTAGTAGCTTTTGGAACCGGTTCTCTCTTCACACTCATGGGTTCAATGATATCTGATGTCTGCGACTTAGATGAGTTAAACACTCATAAGAGACGTGAAGGTGTTTTTGGAGCTATCTATTGGTGGATGGTTAAGATAGGTATGTCAATATCAGGTTTAATGACTGGTGTATTACTAAAGTTTGTAAAGTTTGATCAAGCTTTGGGAGCTAATCAACCTGAGAACACTTTGCTTCAGTTAAGAATCTTTGATGTAGTGATACCATTCGTAACCTCAGCTATAGCTTTATGGATAATTTTCACATACACATTAAGTGAAGACAAAGTATATGAAATCAGGGAAAAGCTGACTAAACGTCATAAAGCAAATCCCGAAAAAGGAAACATGTAGTGCTATGAAACGGGCAAGCCAATTTCAGATAGTACTAATTATTATCGTAATGCTACAAGTGACAAATATATCAAGTATGATGAAGCAAAAGACAGTAAAACCAAGTGAAACTAAAGAGATAATTATAACATCTGCTGAAGGTGATAAGCTCTCTATTCAAGACAATGTAAAGTTTGTCGATGGGAAAGCTTCAGGTAACGTACTGACAGTTTTCCCAAGTCAAAAGAAACAAGTAATAGATGGGGTCGGGACATCTTTCACAGAATCTTCAGCGTTTGTTCTCGCACATCTGAAACCTGAACACAGAAAGCAGGTTATGGAGAGGATATTTGGTGAAGAAGGAGCTAATTTCACTTTAACAAGAACTCATATAGGAGCATGTGATTTCAGTGTTGAGGGGAAGTACTCATACGCTCCTAAAAAAGATGATACAAAGCTTGAGTCTTTCAATATTAATGAAGACCATAAAGGATTTGATAAGAGTAAATACCCCTCTGTTTTAGATGATAGTTATGATTTATTACCAATGATTAAGGAAGCTCTTAACGTAAAACGGGACCAGAAAGATAACGAGCTCAGAATTATTGCTTCTGCCTGGACAGCACCGGCTTGGATGAAAGACATTGAGGAATGGTATATTCCGGGTGCAACTGAAAACAATTGGCAAGGTACCGGAGGTTCATTGAAACCTGAGTTCGAAGAAACTTATGCTGATTATTTAATCAAGTACTTGCAACACTATCAAGATGAAGGTGTCGAACTTTGGGGTATAACTCCTGTTAATGAACCTCATGGTAATAATGGGCAGTGGGAAAGTATGCACTTCTCTCCGGAGACACAAAATGACTTTGTTAAGAAGTATTTAGGTCCTAAGCTTCATAAGAATGGATTTAAGAGGATGAAGCTATTAGTATATGATCAGAATCGTGATGGATTAGAGCATTGGACTGACCATATTTTTGCCGATAAAGAAACATCTCCATTTGTTTACGGTGTCGCAGTGCATTGGTATGAGAGCACATTCAAAGTTTATGAAGAAGTCTTTGATAGAGTTCATGCAAAGTTTCCTGAGTTCTCTATTATTCACACAGAAGGTTGTATTGATGACTTAGGTAAAGATGCTCCTAATGGTGTTTTAGATCCTGTTAAATTCAAAGAATCAGACTGGTTTGATAACGACGATTTTTGGTGGAATGACAATGCAACAGATTGGGCATATTCAGTGACTTGGCAAGGTGTGAATGCTGACGATCATCCTGCTTATACACCAGTACATAGATATGCAAGAAATATTATTGTTAGCATAGATCATTGGGTAAAGGGTTGGGTCGATTGGAATATTGTATTAGATAAGGACGGTGGACCAAATCATGTAGGCAACTTCTGTGGAGCTCCAATCATGATTGATACTGAGAAGCAATATGTTTATTATACTCCTATCTTTCAAATCCTATCACAGTTTAGCCAAACAATTAGACCCGGAGATGTTGCTATTCAAACTGAGAAGTTATCACCGGAATTAGATAATGATAAGATTCATACATGCGCAACGATTAATAGTGACGGATTGCTTAGTGTTCAGGTACTTAACACTTCCGATAAAGCAATAGATTACAAACTTCAACTTGAAGATAGGTTTTGCCCGGTAACTATCAAGGCAAACTCATTGCAGACTGTTCGGATACAACTATGATAAAGACTACATTTAAGCTGCTTTCAATACTATGTCTAATTATTCTGACTGTTTCATGTAGTATCGAAAGAAATAAGTCACTTGTTGAAATAGAAGAGCAGCTAAAATCTGCTTCTAAAGTTGAGAAAGAACAGCCATTCATTAGAAGAGAATTCCGTCCTTATTTAAATGATGAATGGATTGGAAACGCAGTATCGTATGGTTGCTATCGAAAAGGACAAGCTCCTTGGGGACCCGGACCAACAGATGAGGAGATCAAAGAAGATTTAGATATTATTGTTCAACACTGGAATCTGATTCGTGTTTATAATGCAGATGATGATACTGAAAGAATAATATCAATAATTGAAGAACATGATTACCCAATAAAGGTCATGCTTGGCGTTTGGCTCGAAAAAGAATCAGAAAACGAGCTTAAAAAGGCTGAGAATGTTAAAAACGTTCTTCGTGCAATAGATTTAGCAAGAAAGCATGAAGAAACAGTTTTAATCGTAAATGTTGGAAATGAAACACAGGTATTTTGGTCTTGGCACAAGATGAAAGAAGAAAACCTGAGAAAGTACATTCGAGTTGTTAGAAACAATATTGCTCAACCTGTTACTACTGCTGATGATTACAATTTTTGGAACAAACCTGATAGTAAAAGAATTGCTTCAGAATTAGACCTAATAGTAACGCATGCCTATCCATTATGGAATAGTCAGCAGCTGGATGATTCTATTGAATGGCTTGATAATGAAATTATCTTAGTAAAAGAACAGCACAATGGCAAAACAGTTATACTCGGAGAGATAGGTTGGGCAACCAACTACAATCCGGACAAAAAAGGTGATGGTCAACAAGGCACGCTTATTAAGGGAGATGTGGGGCTAAAGGCTCAAGAGCATTTCCTAATCATGCTTGATAAGTGGATAGAGAAAAATCAAGTAACTACATTCCTGTTTGAAGCATTTGATGAACCTTGGAAAGGTGGAGCTGAGAAAACAGGTGCAAATGAAGTCGAGAAGAATTGGGGAGTTTTCTATGAGAACAGGGAACCCAAGCAATCATTCATAAACTATCAACTAAATAAAAGAAAAACAATCAACTAAAGCGATATGGAGGAGACAATGAATAAAAAAGGTATCGTCTTTTTTCTTTTGATATGCCTATCACTCACTTTTGGGTTATATGCACAGAGTACAACAATTGATTTTGAATCAGGGGATTCAGGAACTGCATGGGCATGGACTGTTGCAGAAAATGGTACAAACCCGGCTATAACATTCCCGGTAAATCCGGATAACTCAGGAATTAATACTTCTGCTACAGTGGCTCAGTTTACTGCTGAGAGTGGTGGAAACCCTTGGGCACTTTGTTACACAGATGATATAGATCTGTTTGAGTTTGATGCGACTAATAGTACTGTAAGTATTATGGTTTACAAACCGGTTATCAGTCCAGTAGCAATCAAGTTTGAAGGAGGAAGTACCCCAGTTGAAATCCAGATAGCAAATACATTGGTAAATCAGTGGGAACAGATAGACTTTGATTTTTCAGGATCAATTGGAAACTCATATAGTAGATTAGTTATTATACCTGATTTTGCTGCGAGAGCCCAGGATAACGTTTTGTATTTCGATAATATTGTAATTCCGGAAGAGAATACTACTCCACCACCCCCACCAGCTGAACCGGAAATAGCAGCACCAACTCCGGATGAAAATGAAACCGATGTTATCTCAATATTCTCAGATGAATATACTGATTTAGCAGGAACTGATTTCAACCCACCTTGGGGACAATCAACAGTTGTAACTACAGAAGTGATTGATACAAACGATATGCTTAAATATGGCACATTTAACTATCAAGGTACTCAGTTGTTAGGTGCTCATGACTTAAGCTCTATGACTCATGTTCACATCGATATGTGGACTGAAGATGCAACCGTAGTTTTATTCTCACCAATAAGTGCTACAACCGGGGAGCATCTGGTATCACTTACTCCAATAGCAACTGAAACCTGGAATAGTTATGATATCCCTCTTACAGATTTTGTTGGTTTATCTTTCATTGATATACATCAACTTAAGTTTGATGGACAGAGTGGTGTTTCTCCATCTACTATATATCTTGACAATATTTACTTCTATTCAGCACCTATATTAAGTAGTGATGCTACTTTAAATGATCTCTTAATAGATGGGACTACAGTTTCAGGCTTCGATACAAATACATTAACATACAATGTTGAACTTCCTGAAGGTACAACTGTTGTTCCAACTGTAACCGCAACTACTACAGATGTTAATGCATCCCATGTAGTAAATGATGCTATATCATTACCTGGTACAACAGAAGTAGTTGTAACTGCCGAAGATGGAACTACTATGATTACTTACAGTGTAGTTTTTACAGTTGCCCAACCGACTGTTTTAGATACACCTGCACCTACTCCTGATGAGTTACAAGAAAACGTAGTATCTGTTTATAGTGATTCTTATACTGATATCGCAGGAACTAACTTTGATCCGTTCTGGGGTCAATCTACACAAGTTTCTTTTGAAGATATTGTCGGTAACAATGTAATGAAATATGATACTTTCAATTATCAAGGAACAGAACTACCAGTACAAAACTTATCTACAATGGAATATATCCATATAGATCTCTGGACTCCAGATGCAACTGTAATTCTTTTCTCACCTATCAGTCAGACAACAGGTGAACACTTAGTTTCACTAACTCCAATTAATATTGGTTCATGGAATAGTTATGATATTCCTCTCAGTGATTTTACTGGAGTTGCAATGTTTGATATATTCCAACTAAAGTTTGATGGTCAAGCCGGTGTAAATCCTTCTACAATCTATCTTGATAATATCTACTTCTGGAAAACTCCTACAGTTGCAGGTACTGATGCAACTTTGGCAGACTTACAAATAGATGGTTCCACAGTAAGTGGTTTCTCTCCAACAACTCTTATCTATGATGTTTTATTAGACTGGGATACTACTGCAGTACCAACAGTTACTGCTACTACTGCTGACCCATTAGCTTCGCATACTGTAAATGATGCAGCTTCCTTACCGGGAACAACTCAAGTAGTAGTAACAGCTCAAAATGGCACTGATACTGAAACATATAGCATCAACTTCACAGTCGATGACCCTCCTGCAACAGTAACAAATCCTGCTCCAGAACCGACAGATGCAGCTGACGATGTTATTTCTATTTATAGTGATTCATACACAGATATTGCCGGAACTAACTTCAATCCATGGTGGGGACAATCAACTCAAGTAAGCTTTGAAGATGTTGCAGGAAACAATATGATGAAGTATGATACTTTTAATTATCAAGGAACTCAATTGAATGGTAATCAAGACTTATCTTTAATGGAATATATCCATATCGATATGTGGACTGAAGATGCAACAGTAGTATTATTCTCACCTATTAGTGCGTCAACCGGTGAATCTCTTGTTTCTTTGACACCAATTACACCAATGGCTTGGAATAGCTTCGATATACCATTGTCAGACTTCACAGGTGTATCTATGTCTGATATTCATCAGCTTAAGTTTGATGGTCAGGCTGGCGTAACACCTTCAACCATATATCTTGATAATATCTATTTTTGGAAGACACCTGCTGCTGCTGGAACAGATGCTACTTTAGCAGATCTTAGAGTAGGAGGAACATCTATTGATGGATTCTCCTCAATAATTCTTACATATGAGTATGAACTGTCTTCAGGTTCACAGAGAGTTCCAACCATTACAGCAATCACAAATGATCCAAACGCAAGTTATGTTGTGAACAATCCTGCTTCTGTACCGGGTGC
Organism: Cloacimonadales bacterium (SeqCode); assembly: GCA_963677495.2. Taxonomy (GTDB): domain Bacteria; phylum Cloacimonadota; class Cloacimonadia; order Cloacimonadales; family JAFGVF01; genus Zophobacter. Next base: position 431,565 of record CAXXOU010000001.1, on the reverse strand, counting down.
AAGTACTATTGTTGTAACAGCTGATGACGGTATAACTGAATTGACATATACTATTAACTTTACCGTTGCTGACCCAGCTCCTGAAGCACCTGCTCCAACGCCAACTGCTGATGCCACTAATGTGATTTCTATGTATAGTGATGCTTATCAGGATGTTACTGTTGATACGTGGTCAGCACCTTGGGATTTAGCTGACGTTGAAGATGAGCTTGTTGGAGCTGATAATGTTAAACTGTACACTAATCTTGTTTTTGCAGGAATTGAGTTTACATCTCAAACTATAGATGCAACTTCATTGACTCATTTCCATATGGATATATGGACTCCGGATGATACTTCTGCACCTTCAGAGTTTAAAGTGAAACTTGTTGATTTTGGTGCTGATGGTTCTTGGGGTGGTGGAGATGACGTAGAGCATGAACTTGTTTTCGGTGAAACTACAATGAATACTGAAATGTGGGTAAGTCTTGATATTCCACTTACAGATTTTATTAACTTAACAACCACAGGTCATTTGGCTCAGTTGATTATCTCAGGAACTCCAAATACAGTCTATATTGATAACGTATATTTCTATAATGATAATCCTTTATCACTCGGAATACCACAAGGTGTTACAGTTTCTGTTACTGGTACAGATGTTACAGTTGCATGGGATGAAGTTACCGGTGCATCCTCATATATTGTTTATGAATCAGAAACTCCGGATGGTGACTTTACACCAGTTACAGGTGGTAACTATAATGGAACAAGTTGGACCGGTTCTGCAGGAACATCAAGAAAATTCTATTATGTAAAAGCAAGCGATACACCGGTTCGGTAGAATCATAACTTGGAGGAAAAATGAAAAAGAATATAATAACATTAATTGTTTTAACGCTTTGTGCGACTATGTTTGCACAGTATGTTAATGTAGATTTTGAACCAGGAAGCTTAGGAGCTGAATGGGGTTGGACAGTTGGTGAGAATGGAGACAATCCACCTCTCGAGTTTGTTGCTAATCCTGATGCATCAGGCATCAATAACTCAGCTAATAGTGCTATGTTCACAGCAAGAGCAAGTGGTCAACCTTGGGCATTATGCTTTAGCGATGATATGGAACCTTTCGAATTTACTGCTAATAATACAACAGTTACAATCATGATGTATAAACCGGTTGTGAGTAATGTAGCGATTAAGTTTGAAGGAACAAGTGCTCCTGTTGAATTGCAAGTAGCTAACACTCTCACAAACCAGTGGGAAGAATTAACTTTCGATTTCTCAGGTTCGATAGGGAATACATATAGCAGATTAATTGTCATCCCTGATTTTGAAGCAAGAACAGCTGATAATGTTCTTTATTTTGATAATATTCAATTACCTGAAACCAATGTTGCCCCAATCCCTGAACCTACAACAGCAGCCCCTATACCAATGCATTCTAGTGATGCTGTAATCTCAATCTTCAGTAATGCCTATACTGATAATCCTGTTGATACATGGTCTGCAGATTGGGATAATGCTGATGTAAGTGATGTTCAAATTGCCGGAGATGATGTTAAGTTATATTCCAATCTATCTTTTGCAGGGATTGAGTTCACATCTAACACAATCGATGCTACAGCCATGGAGTACTTCCATCTTGATTTTTGGACTCCTGACACAATTACAGGTTTAGAGGAATTGAAAATCAAGTTAGTTGATTTCGGTGCTGATGGCATGTGGTCTGGTGGCGATGATTCAGAGTATGAGTTATCATTCCTTGAAGATATAGTTATCCCAAATTCTTGGGTTAGCTTGGACATCCTATTATCAGATTTCACTAATCTGCTTTCAACGGAGCATCTTGCTCAGTTAGTTATATCCGGTGATCCTAACACTCTATACGTAGATAATATATACTTCCATGATGGGAATACCGGTCCTGTAGGTCCAACAGTTGCTGCACCAACACCAACAGCTCCAGCAGAAGCTGTAATTTCAATGTTCAGTAACGCTTATACAGATGTTGCTATCGACACATGGTCAGCTGATTGGGATAATGCGAATGTATCAGATATACAAGTTGAAGGTGATGATGTAAAACTATACACAAGTCTCGTATTCTTAGGAATTGAGTTTACATCTCAAACAATTGATGCTAGTGCAATGACAAACTTCCATTTGGATATTTGGACTCCAGATGCTATTGCAGACACAACAGAATTAAAAATCAAGTTAGTTGATTTTGGTGCTGACGGTGCCTGGAGTGGCGGAGACGATACAGAACATGAACTGATACTTGGTAATAATATCCTTGCTTCCGGTTCTTGGATAAGCTTGGACTTACCTTTCACTGATTTTGCTAATCTAACATCTCAAGCTCATTTAGCTCAGTTGATTATCTCAGGAGACCTTAACACTCTCTATATTGATAACATATATTTCTATGACAGACCAACAAGCTTGGATGATGTAACAAACGTATCAAGTGCTACTTATCGTTTAGGTAACAATTATCCTAATCCTTTCAATCCAAGGACAAGTATCAGCTACTCATTAAGCAAATCAGCTAATGTAAGCTTGAAAGTCTATGATGTGAAAGGTCGATTAGTTGAAACATTAGCTGATGGTTATAAATCACCAGCTACTCATACAGTAGAATGGAATGCTGATAAAGTTGCCTCAGGAATCTACTTCTATTCTCTTTCTGTAAACAACAATCCTGTAGAAACCCGAAGAATGGTTCTACTCAAATAAACTTCATACCAGCCAATACAATCGTATTGGCTGGTTTCTTCTAACTCATAATAAATAAGGGGGTAGTGATGAATCCTACCAATAATAAATATAGATTGAATCAAACAGGTGAATTTGTAATAGCAGATTACAACTCTTCAAAACTGTTCTCAAGTTTCTTTCCTGGTGTTGCCGGGAAAGATGGTATACCAATGTGGCTCTTCTATGTGAATAGAGGACAATGTGTTTGTAGTATGGGTATTGAAGGGAAGCACAAACCAATTATGGAGTTTTTGCCTGCAAACTGGGCATATAACCTTGTATCATCTCAAGGTTTCAGAACTTTCTTAAAGTTTAAAAGTAAAGATACATATACTTTCTACGAACCTTTCCAAAAAGATTTGCAGACTAAAGAGATGCAGATTGAGCAACAGATGATAATTAAACCTGCAGGACTGACTCTTATTGAAACAAATAAATCATTACAGCTCAGATTCATCGTTGAGTATAGTAATGTTCCTCAAGAAAGCTATGCCGGATTAATACGCGAACTTAGAATAGAGAACTTAGGTGACAGTCCAATATCATTCGATCTCATGGATGGCTTACCTTTGATTGTACCATATGGTATTGATAATAATGGTCTAAAATTCATGAGACGCTTGTTCGAAGCATTTGTTGAAGTAACAAACTATGAAGCCAAAGCTCCTTTCTTCAAAGGTAAAGTAGAACCTTCCGATAGACCTGATGTTGTAAGGATTAAGAAAGGTAATTTCTACGTTGGGTTCAAGAAGCTTGGGGATAAAGTTGAGTTAGTAGACCCGATTGTCGATCCCGTAAAGATTTTTGGCAATAGAGGAGATTATAAAGTTCCTGAAATGTTCCTGCAAAGTTCAGTTGATGAACTATTAAAAGGACAGATTTTCGAGAATAGGCTTCCATCAGCAATGGGAATTATGAGTGTCTCATTAGCTGCAGGCTCTGCATTCACTTACACATCTGTAATTGGTCATGCTGAATCAGTAGATGAGTTAAACTCACTTATTCCAACAATAGCAAATCCAGAGTATATTGAAGCTAAGAAGATAGAAAATTATGAGTTAATCGACAAACTCACACAAAACAACTTTATCTGCAGTGATGTAGATCCCTTTGATTTCTATGCTAAACAAAACTTCCTCGATAATGCACTGAGGGGAGGTATGCCTTATACTATTGAAGGTAAGAATAGCTCTACAACACTCCATCTTTATTCAAGAAAACATGGAGATTTAGAAAGAGATTATAACGATTATCGACTAACCCCGACAAAATACTCCCAAGGTAATGGAAACTACAGGGATGTTAATCAGAATCGTAGAAGCGACCTTTTCTTCAATCCGGATGTTAAAGATAGTAATATTGAACATTTCTACAACCTTATCCAATTAGATGGATTCAACCCTCTTGTGATAAAAGAGATTAGGTTTGCTATTTCAAAACCTAAGAAATTAAATAACCTGTTGAAAAGCTATATCAATAAAGAGCAAATAGAGTTAGTTAAAGATTATTTAATGAATCCTTTTACCCCGGGAGAACTTTTATCCTACCTTAAGGATATTCAAGTTACAAGTATCGATAATGTTGAGCTATTCCTCGGAGAGTTACTTGGATTATGTGTTAAAAAGCATGATACAGGCTATGGTGAAGGATATTGGACAGATCACTGGACCTATAATTTAGACCTATTAGAAAACTACTTAGCTGTTTATCCGGAAGAGAAAGTGAATCTTCTCTTTAACAAGAAAGAATACACATATTATGATAATCCGCATCTGGTAGCCCCAAGAAAAGATAAGTATGTTATCTGGGATGGCAATCTCATGCAACTTAACAGTGTCGTGTTTGATGATGAGAAAGAGCAACTTCTTAGCCAACGCTTGATTGATAAAAACAAAGTTCACACAAAATATGGAAAGGGTGAAGTATATTATACAACCCTTTTCAATAAGATGCTTTGTCTAATTATCAACAAACTCGCATCACTGGATGGTTCCGGGGTTGGCATTGAAATGGAATCAGATAAGCCAAACTGGTATGATGCTCTGAATGGTTTACCCGGTTTAATTGGTTCCAGTTTAAGTGAAACATTAGAAGTGAAAAGACATATCAAGTTCCTTTTGGATTCATTAGAGAAATGGCAAGATGCCAACACTTCACTCAATATTCCGGAAGAGCTACATACTTTCGCATTAACACTTCTTGAGCTTCTGAACACGAATCCTTCTCCATTTAACTATTGGGATAATGCTACTTCACTTAAGGAACTGTATCGCGAAAAGACTCGATATGGTATTAGTGGTAAAGAGTTACTGATATCAATTGAGCAAGTAGTGGCACTCTTGAAGTTAGGTCTCGAAAGAATAGAGGACGGTATTGAGAAAGCTTGGAATAAGACTCAGAACGTAATATCCACTTATTTTATCAACAAAGTCTCAAAACATGAGCTTATATATGAAACTGACCCTAAAGGTAAAAAGGTTGTTAAGAGAAATGCCAAAGGATTAGCCTGTTTCAAAGCTTTAGAGTTTGAACTGATTCACCTTCCGCTCTTCTTAGAAGGACCGGTACATTTCTTAAGATCAAGTCAGGATAAGAGTATCTCACAAAAACTTGTAAGGAACATCAGAAACAGTGGTCTCTTCGACCCTAAACTGAAAATGTATAAAGTTAACGAATCCTTGGCAGATCAACCAATGGAAATTGGTAGAGCTCGTACTTTCTCACCGGGTTGGTTTGAGAATGAATCTGTGTGGCTCCACATGGAATATAAGTATATGCTTGAAGTTCTCAGAAATGGACTTTACGACGACTTCTTTGAAGATTCAAAAAGCGTATTCATCCCATTCTTGAAACCTGAGATTTATGGTCGTAGTATCCTAGAAAACTCATCATTTATTGTGAGTAGTGGTAATCCTGACTCATCTATCCATGGAAATGGCTTTGTAGCAAGACTTAGTGGTGCAACTGCGGAATTCATAAGTATCTTATTACACATGGCAACAGGAAGATATCCTTTCTCAGTTAATGACGAGCAGAGATTGATTTTTAAGCTTAATCCTGTTCTGCCTGATTGGATTTTCACGAAAACTCCTAAGACGAAAAAGTTATTTATAAAAGATGAATGGAAAGAGATTACTTTCTCTGCTAATACATTTAGTTTCATGTATCTTGGAAGGATTTTGATAACTTATCATAATTTAGCTAAGAAAAGTACATTTGGAGAAGTTTCTGTCAAACCTGTTACATACACACTTGAGTTTATTGATGGGACAAAGAAAGTAATCCAAAGTACATTCCTTTCAGGTGATGATGCAGAAGCTGTTAGAAATAGAACTGTTAAGCAAATCGATGTATTACTCGGTTAAGCTTAAAATAATTAAGGATATATAAATGAAAACAATCGAACAGAAAATAGATGAGTTAATGTTTCGGATGAACTTAGACCAAAAAGTTGGTCAGATTGTTCAACCGGAGCGTGAGTTTGTTACTCCGGAAGAGGTAAAACAGTTCCATATTGGTTCTGTTCTAAGTGGTGGGGGTTCAACCCCGGGTGAGAACAGACTCGAAGACTGGGTTGAAATGAATGATGCATATTGGGCTGCTTCTATGGATGAAGATGAAAACCATATTGCAATTCCACTTGTATATGGTGTGGATGCCATTCATGGTAATACCAATGTCAAAGGCTCAGTTGTCTTCCCTCATAATATTGGACTTGGTGCAGCTAACGACCCTGACCTTTTAGAGAAGATTGCTCAAGCAACAGCAAAAGAGATTGTTGCTACTAGTGTTGACTGGACATTTGCACCAACATTAGCAGTTGCAAGAAACGACCATTGGGGTAGAACTTATGAAAGCTATGCTGAGATTCCTGATATTGTATCGAAGTATGCTCCACGTTTTGTGAAAGGACTACAAGGTAACTTTAATGATGAGAACGTGATTGCTTGCGTTAAGCATTGGATTGGAGATGGTGCGACCCTTCATGGTATCGATCAGGGAGACGCTTGCATCACTGAATCTGAGTTAAGAGAACTTCATCTTCCACCTTATAAAGCTGCAATAGATGCAGGAGTTCAAACAGTAATGATTTCACTGAGTAGCTGGAATCAAGAGAAACTACATGGTCACAAATACCTCATTACTGATGTCTTAAAAAGAGAGTTGGGATTCGAGGGCTTTGTTGTTTCGGACTGGGATGGCATCGGCTATCTTGATGATGACTTCAGTGAAGCAGTTGCTATGTCTGTTAATGCAGGGATAGACCTATTTATGGTAACAGAGAAGTGGAGAGAGTTCATCGAACTCGTTAAAGCACACATCGCTTCAGGTAGAATACCAGTGGAACGTCTTGATGATGCCGTTAGAAGAGTTCTTAGAGTTAAGTTTACTTCCGGACTCTTCGACAAACCGCGCCCATCTGAGCGTAAGTATTCCAATGACCATTCAGTCTTCGGTTGCGATGCTCATCGAGAAGTTGCTAGAGAAGCTGTCCGTAAATCCCTTGTTCTACTTAAGAATGAAAACAATCTATTACCATTAAGTAAAAATGCCCGTATTCTTGTGGCAGGTAAAAATGCCAACAACCGTGGACACCAGTGCGGTGGTTTCACTATCGAATGGCAAGGTGTTAAGACTAATGAAGAGATTATTGGTGGAACTTCCATCTGGGAAGGTATCCAAGCGATTGCTCCAAACTCCGAACTTTCCATTAATGGAGATACGGCAGATTCATCTAAACATGATGTTGCAATAGTTGTAATCGGTGAGACCCCCTATGCTGAGATGGAAGGTGATTTACGTGTCCCCGGACTTGAAAAAGGTATCAAGATTAGCTGTGGTTCTACCTCTGTTATGCATGCTCCGGAAGAACCTTTTCCAATCATGAAAGAGGGGCCATATGGAACTCACCTTTATCATCATGAACTCCATCCGGAAGATTTAGCTACTATTATAAGTATTCGCGAGAAAGGAATTCCTGTCATTGCTGTAATGGTATGTGGAAGACCTTTAGTTATAAATGATGAAATAGATGCATCTGATGCCTTCGTTGTAGCCTGGTTACCGGGTTCTGAAGGTAGCGGTGTTGCAGATGTCCTGTTTGGGGATTATAACTTCAATGGAAAATTAACCTTCTCCTGGCCTAGATATGATGATGAGAACTGGAACTATGGAGATAAAGACTATAACCCATTATTCCCGTATGGATTTGGATTAAAATACATATAAACACAATCCTTACCAAAAACACCCTAAATATTCTATCTATACGGATAAGCCTGCTTCCACAGCAGGCTTTACTTTATCTATCTCAATAACCTGTACCTTCGTAATGGTCGCAGACCTTCCAAATGGTGCATTTCGCGGGAATTATCACGGACTTACGGTGTAGCGATAGCACCTGAGAAGCCGTAGTTTGTATGCGAAGGTTCTTGACGCGAGAACGTAACACATAAATCGGTTGTCCCGTGTCACATACGCGAAGGTTAGAGTTTTCCAATAACAAGTGTGTGCCAGTTATCCAATGCTTTTATACTGTAAAAGTAAATCCGGGATAAACGCCCAAGAGAGACGTTTTACGTTTTCTTTTTTGCTACAAGTCTGGTACGTGCTGCATCAAAAACCTAGAATCTCGCTTGTCCCTCCCTTTAGCCTCCCTAGACCCTCCCTATGAACCCCTAAAGTTATCCACATCGTGTGCATAACTTATTTAACGGTGCAAAGAAGCTCTTGATGAGATAAGGTAAAGAGAAGAAGGTAACGAGAAGTGGAAATAGAGAAAATTCAAACTAGGCAGATTTGGCGGAAATCTGTTTTATGGAGTTTGTCGGATGCTGTAGCTTGCTAAGCGGAAACGGACTTCATTAAAACAAAAAGCATGGGAAACCTCTATTTTTCACCATAAGAGTACAATAATTTGTGGGGTAAATAAGAGTAATTTTGGCCTGAAATGAAGAAAACATAAATCTTATTGACACTGTTAACTCTGCATTTTGAGTGGTGAAAATGCTTTAGGAGATGGGAAATGTCAGTTCCTTTGATACATGTTACTAGAGGGGATGTTGTTGAGAGCATCCATAGAGGAGATTTGGTTGTTGTAAATGGAGAGGGTGAGGTTATTTATTCACTTGGTAATCCCCAAAAAGTAACTTATTTTAGGTCAGCTGCTAAACCGATTCAAGCGATTCATGTTATTACTTCCGGTGCTGCTAAGAACTATAATTTCACTGCTAAAGAGATCGCAGTTATGTGTTCTTCTCATTATGCTGAAGAGTGGCATATTGAAATAGTACAAGCAATATTGGATAAGATTGGGCTTAATAAGCATGACATCTTAGGTGGTGTTTCTCATTCCCTTAATAGTAGTATCGCAATCCAACAGGCGGAAGCTGGAATTAAAGTTGATGAACGATTCAATGACTGTTCCGGCAAGCAGTCGGGTATGCTGGCTGTGTGCATGAATAACTATTTCTCGATAAGTGATTACCTAAATCCTATTCATCCATGTCAACAGTCCATTTTAGCTAATATTACCACCTTCTGTGAAGTAGATAAGGACTCAATACAAATTGGGATAGATGGTTGTTCAGCACCCGTACATGCGTTTCCACTAATAAACATGGCAATTGGGTATAGGAATCTTGCGAATCCTCAAAAGCTGTCAGAGGAACTCCAAAATGCTTCCAATACAATCTTTGCAAGTATGATTTCCCATCCTATGATGATCTCCGGCACAGGTGGTTTCTGTACTGAGCTGATTAAACACACAAATGGTAAGCTAATCGGAAAAGTCGGAGCTGAAGGCGTTTATTGTGTAGGTATCAAAGAAAAAGATATCGGGATAGCACTTAAGATAGAATCAGGATCTATGGCGGTTATTCCTCCTGTAATAATGAGGACATTAACAGATCTGGGATTATTGACTGAAGAGGAAACTGCTAATCTTAGCAGGTTTATCGAAATGGATAATTGCAATGATGTGGGGACGGTTGTTGGGAAGGTGGAAGTAGCTTATTAAAGAGCAGGGACATAGGGACTAACAGTGATAGAGATATCATCCTAAGAGACTTAAACTGCAAGCCTCTGTTTGTCCCTGTAAGTCCCTGTGTGTCTTTGTAGAAACTACTCTACTGCATTCACATGACAACACTCTTTCCCTTGAATAACTCTACACATTGGAGCTGCTAGAACTGCTCCGATTATGGGACCTACAATGTATAACCACAGATGTTGAAGGTTCAAACTCACAATAGTTGGAGCAAGTGATCTTGCAGGATTCATAGAAGCACCACATAATGGACCACCTACTAAGGCTGCAAGGAAAACTGTTGCACCAATAGCTACACCTGCCATGATTCCCTTCTCTTTATGTCCTGATGAGACGTTTACAATCACAAACATAAGAACAAATGTGAGTACTATCTCTACAATAAATGCAAAAATTGGAGTGATTGAAGTAGCAGGAAGAGTTGCCCCTAGTGTTGCATGTTGAGGGAAAGCTAATTTATGAACTGAGGATGCAATAAAAGCACCCAGAAGTTGTGCTATGATATATGGAACTGCCTTCTTTACTTTTATCCTACCGGCAACAACAAATCCTATCGTAACAGCAGGGTTAAGATGTGCACCGGAAATATTACCTATCGAGTATATCATTGCCATTACAATGACACCGAATGCCATTGCAATCCCAAAGTGCCCGATAACACCACCAAATAGATTATTCACAATAATGGCTCCACAACCAAAGAAAACCAATGCAAAAGTTCCTATAACCTCAGCAATTAAAGAGTTAATCTCATATTTTATATAGTTCATTGACATACCTTTTTCTAGTTTTTTAATATCAATAATTGTATTTAGTAAATAGTCAAGAATTATGAGTTTGCCCCATTGCCTAAAAATGAAGATAAATAAATGCTATAAAACATCTTAACTTCTTTGTTAATTTTGTATGAACTAATCTCAACTTTGGATGTAAGCTACAATAGAGATAACTACTTGGAGGTAAAGTATCTTCTTCTACTACTGAGAAGCATAATACTCCTCAGTTCAATATCATTCTTAGCCTTCAACCATTTTTCCTGGAAATCATCTTCATAAACCAAAGATGCTATTGAAGCTATGTTTCTTATATGCGTAACTCTTCTGTCATGTGTACCACCCATTACAAAGATAGCCTTTACACAATTCTCTTCTTCAGTGAACTTAACTCCCTCTTTATCACGAACGATTATCAGGAATGAAATGTTCTCTCCATCAATGAGGATATGGGGGATTGCAAGAAACTCTGAGATAGCGAAGTTCGTTCTTTGCTGAGCCTCTTCAAATTGTTTGATTATCTGCGCAGGAGCTAATCCGGTAGTTTCAACAATAGTATCTGATATACTTTCGATTAGCTCATGATAACTCATAGCCTTATCTCTATCGATAATAATTGCAGATTTAATAAGTCTGTCGAAATTATCCTGTTCAATGCTATCGCGATTGATGATTACATCACGAAGTTCATCCTCTAAAACATTGTGAGTTAATTTACTATCTACAATCCGTTTCATAAGATGTAGGAAGGCATATTCTTTATTCTTAGCTTTTCTACCGTAGAAAAAATATATAACAACACTAACAACTATGAGTGATAAGCTTATCTCAACAGCTTGCATCCCAATATCAGCTATAATCAGCATGAAAGAGATTATTGTAATAATCTGTATCCAAGGATAGAGCGGAGTCTTAAAACTTGGTTTATAGTTGATAATATGGCTTTCTCTAAAGATTATCACCGCAATATTGGTAAGAACATAAGAAGTCAATACAACAGTAGACGCTGCCTTAACTAGCATCTCCAGAGGAAGTAACAATGATAGATATATGAATGCACCTGTAAGAATAATGGCTATTGACGGAGTATTGAAACGTTGATTTATTTTAGATATAGATTCCGGTAGCAATTTCTCTCTACTTAATGCAAGAGGATATCTGGAGGCAGCCATTATTCCGGCATTAGCTGTTGTAACAAAGGCTATTAAAGAAGCTATACTAATTACCCAGAAACCTATACCTCCTGCAAAGGTTTTTGCGGAATCAGCTACAGGTGTTAGGGAACCACTGAAGAGTTCAGGAGCTAAAGTTCCTGTCATAATATAGGTCATAATTGAGTAAATTATTGTGACAACTGTGATAGATGAAATAATCCCTAAAGGGATATTACGTTTAGGGTTTTTAATCTCCTCAGATACGTTCACAACTTGGAGTAATCCTCCATATGCAATAAAGACAAAACCTGCAGTTACTATTAAGTTATTGATCCCTGAGGATAAAGGATTAGCAATTCTTGAGGTTTCTATGTTTGGGAAGCCCATGATAATGTAGGCAGCCATGAGTAGAAGTAATCCAGTAACAAGTATGTTCTGAAAGGCTACTGCTTCCTTTACTCCAAAGATGTTTATCACTACAAAAATGGAACATAAAATCAATCCTGATATTAGTGGACTAACTCCGAAGAATATTAGTATTATCTCAGAGATACCAAAGATGGCAAAGGCACTTTTAAGTGACAATGTAAACCATCCTAAAAATCCGGAGACTGTACCCAAAAGCGGTCCAAAAGTCTTGTTTATGAAGTAGAAGTCCCCGCCGGATTTGGGCATTGCAGTAGCTAGCTCAATGACACTTAGTACCCCAAGAAGAGCTAAGAATCCTGCTAGCAAATAAGCAATAAAAATACCCTCCGAAACCATCTTAAATGCTAGACCGGGAAGAATAAAGATACCGGAACTAATCATCGCTCCGGTTGCGATACTGAATACTCCGAAAAAGTTAATGTCTTTTTTTAGTTCCATATAAAATCACCTCTATCTAAATTATGACAATAAATTGGTCTTGATGCAATAATTTTTATGGGTTATATCAATACCTATCCCTGTCATTACTCTCCTTTATCTAGTTAAATCAATCATCCTATCAAGCAATGAAGATTAATACAAGACTTGATCGTTAAGAATTATTGACAACATTGCCAATATATACTCTAAACTTAATGAGTTGGAGAAAGCTCTTATTGAACTTCATCGAAGTGAAATAAGCTAGAACTATACAAACGGAGAGTTAATGCATAGTATAGGTAAGACAATTATTGGTGATAGTCCCCAAATTATGAATATCCTTAATCTCATTATAAGGTGTATACATTGGTAATTTACTTCTGCAATAATGGAGTACTTTATATAGATCGTACAGATGTCTGTTTTACTATTAAATAAGTATCATCTAAACAAATCACTTGCCAAGATTAGGCAATTAGAACAGTGATTTCATATGCGTAACATTTTAGAAACACTTAATCTTGGGATAAGCTCATTACAGAAAGCTGGTACAGAGAATCCTTTTTTAGAAGCGGAATTACTGCTTGAACATGTAACAGGGATTAAAAGACTTGAGATTCATGCGCATTGCTTTGAACCGATGCTTTCCGAGAAGGAGACTGAGTTCTTTGAGCTGATTGAAAGACGTGAGAAGCATGAGCCCGTTCAATACATTATCGGAGAGACAGATTTTTTAGATTATACCTTGCGAATCACACCTGCTGTCTTAATCCCAAGACCTGAAACAGAGTTATTGGTTGATTACATAAAGAATAGTCCATTAGAGCCAAAGCGGATACTGGATATTGGGACAGGTTCCGGTGCAATTGCCATAGCTTTGAAGAGCATCTATCCTAAAGCAGAAGTGTATGCGACTGATATTTCAGCTGAAGCTATTCAAGTAGCTCTTGAGAACGCCAAAAACAACGGTTTAGTGATTAATTTCATTGAAGCTGATATATTTCCTATAAAAGAGAAGAAATTCGATTTAATCGTCTCTAATCCACCTTATATCAAGCAAGCTGATTATGAAGTACTCCCCAAAGAAGTGCTTGAATTCGAACCTCAAAGTGCTTTGCTGGCAGAGATGGAGGGATTAGATTTCTACGATAGAATAATTAAAGATTCGAAAGAGTATTTAACAGAGAATGGAACCATCTTTTTTGAGATTGGAGAGGAGCAAGCTCCGGCAATTGAGAAATTGGCAAAGAAATATGGTTATATGGATATTGACACATTTCAGGATTTGTGCGATAAAGACCGGTATATTAGAATCAAACGAAATGATAAAGAATTAGATATATTTAAACTTCTATAAAGGATGTGAGATGGATAAGTTTTTAATCAGGGGTGGAAAGAAACTTAGTGGAACAATTCGTGTTAGCGGAGCTAAAAATGCAGTACTTCCTATCATGGCAGCTACATTACTCGCAGAGGGACGCTCTGTTCTAACCAATGTTCCTAAACTAAATGATATTAAATCAATGGCACATCTGCTGAGAGTCATTGGAGCAAGAATCGAATATAGTGATGAATCGCTTAAGATTGATGCAAAAGATGTATGTTTCCCGGAGGCTCCGTATGAGCTTGTGAGTAAGATGAGAGCATCTGTGTGGGTATTGGGACCACTTTTAGCCCGACTTGGTGAAGCAAAGGTATCTTTTCCCGGTGGTTGTGCAATTGGAACACGTCCGGTCGATCTTCATTTAATGGCAATGGAGCAGTTAGGTGCAAAAATTGAGATAAAGCATGGCTATATTTATGCTACTGCTGAGAAGCTTGTTGGAGCAGACATTAACTTCGAGAAAGTGAGTGTTGGTGCTACTATCAATGCAATGATGGCAGCTGTTAAGGCTGAAGGAACTACCAACATCTACAATGCTGCTACAGAACCTGAAGTTGTTGCCACAGCTGAATTCTTAAATAAAATGGGTGGTAAGATTACAGGACTTGGCACTACACATCTTGTTATTGAGGGTGTAGAAGAGCTTTTCCCCGTTGGTGCAGAGATGATTCCTGACAGAATAGAAGCTGGCACATTCCTGCTTGCCGGTGCAATTACAAAGAGTAAGATAACTGTTGAAAATTGCATTGTAGAGCATATCCAAAGCCTTATTGATAAAATGAGACAAGCAGGTTGTAAGTTCGAAATAGATGGTGGTAACATTACTTTAATTCCTGCTGAGAAGATTAAGCCGGTGAATATGATTGCTAATCCATATCCAGCTTTCCCTACTGACCTTCAAGCACAGTTCTTAGCTTATATGTGCATGGCGGAAGGCTCATGCTCAGTTGAAGATAGAGTATTCCCTGATAGATTCATGCATGTTGCTGAATTGAATAGGTTGCAGGCAGATGTTAGAATCCAAAACAAAGTCGCACTAATCAATGGTGTTAATACACTGAGTGGAGCTCCGGTAATGGCTACTGACTTACGTGCAAGTGCTGCTCTTGTTCTTGCCGGTCTTGCAGCTGAAGGTGAAACTGAAATAGCCCGTATCTATCATATTGATAGAGGTTATGACCATATTGAGCGTAAACTTAAAGCAATTGGTGCTGACATAGAGCGTATTTCATCATAGATTGAGGATATATACATGAAAATAGCAGTTGCAATGAGTGGTGGAGTTGATAGCTCAGCAGCAGCACAACTCCTTTTGAATACGGGGCATGAGATTGTTGGCTTTACTATGCGTCAGTTTGATGACAAGAGATTTGGTTATGAAGAGCATGCGGGAATAGAGCAAGCTATCAGAGATGCACGAAAAGTAGCTGACTTCCTAGGAATTGAGCATCATGTAATAGACCTCAGAGATAAGTTTGACGAGATTGTGGTGAAGCAATTTGTAGAAGAGTATAAATCTGCAAGAACTCCTAATCCTTGTACTTTGTGTAATCCTACTATTAAATGGGGAGCATTTCTTAATGCTATATTGGAACTTGGTGCTGATAAAGTAGCTACCGGTCATTATGCCAGGATTCTTGAAGAGGATGGTATATTCTACCTTCAAGAAGGAATCGATAAAGGTAAAGATCAGACATATATGCTTTGGGGATTATCTCAAGAGCAGCTTGCAAGAACTATGTTTCCTGTCGGGACGATGACTAAAGATGAGATAAGAAAACTTGCTATTTTGGCAGGACTACCTGTTGCTTCTAAAAAAGACAGTCAGGAGATTTGCTTTATACCGGGTAAATATCAGGATTTCCTTAAGCAGGAGATAATGATGGAACCGGGAGATATAGTGCTTCCAAATGGGAAGGTCATTGGTAAACACTTTGGACTTCCTCTTTATACTATTGGGCAGAGAAAAGGCTTGAATACTCCTTGGTCTGACCCCTTGTACGTACTTAAACTGGATGCACGTAAGAATCGAGTTATTGTTACAGATAATCCGGATGACCTGCTTCAGGATAAGTTCTATATCTCAGATGTAAACTGGTTTGGTAAGAGACCACGAGATTTGAAAGATGTTACAGTGCAGATACGCTATAATAGTGCTCCCGTAAAGGTTGAATCGCTGGCAAAAAAAGGACCTGTATTTGAAGTTGTTATGGCTAAAGCTAAAAAGGCAATTACCCCTGGACAGTCAGCTGTCTTCTATCGTGGTGAGACTCTTATTGGTGGTGGAATAATCCGATAACAGATGAATATCTATCTTAACTTATTTCAAACCTTCTTTCGCATCGGTGCGTTCACTATTGGTGGTGGCTATGCTATGCTCCCACTTATCCAGCATGAAGTAGTGGATAAGCATAATTGGCTTTCAGAAGAGGACTTTCTTAATAGCACAGCCTTATCTCAATCTGCCCCCGGGCCAATAGCAGTTAATATTGCAGTTCTAACAGGATATCGCCTTAAGAAGTATCCGGGAGCAATAGTAACTACTCTTGGTGCAGTTCTCCCTTCGATTATTATTATGACTATCATTGGAGCTCTCTTCACTAAGTTTTATGGTGCAGAGGTACTAAATCATGCGTTCTCAGGTATAAGACCTGTAGTAACAGCACTAATTGTTTCGGCTGTTATTAGAATGGGTAAGAAACAGAAGGCTTATGGTTATGCTTTAGGAGCTGTTGCTTTTAGTATTGTTGCCTTCCTGGGAGTTTCACCCATCTATGTCATTCTCTCTGCAATCCTGGTTGGCATAATCATCCAAGCTGTGAAGGGTAAGAAATGATTCTCTGGCAACTCTTTATTACATCAGTTAAAATTGGAATGTTCAGTTTCGGTGGTGGCTATGCTATGCTACCATTGATTGAATCAGAAGTAGTTGGTAAAGGTTGGATGACTCAACCTGAGTTCATTGATATGGTTGCCATTTCGCAGATGACTCCGGGACCTATTGCAATTAACTCTTGTACCTTTGTTGGATATAAGATGGCAGGCATCACAGGTGCACTAGCTGCATCAACAGGTATGATACTACCTCCATTTATTTTCATATCCATAGTTGCGATGCTTTGGATGCGTTTTGCAGAAGCGAGAGTAGTGAAAAGCATATTCCAAATCCTACGTCCTGTCACTGTTGGTTTGATTGCCTCCGCAGCATTGATATTAGCTAGAGTATCATTAATAAACATTCCATCAATAATTATGTTTCTATTGGCTTTAGCTGCAATGTTGAAAACAAAGATTAATCCTATCTGGCTAATTATTGCAGGTGGAATTGTAGGAATCATTTTTAAAATGTAGCTCTTTTCCTCTCTTCTTTGGTTTTAGTAAGTTCTTTTTTTGAGTTGAAATGAGTAAGAAATTAGACTTCATGAAATTGCAGTAATAGATGATGTCTGATCAATGGAGGAGTTATGCAATGCCCAGTCTGTACCACAGAGCTTGAGCCCAAACATGATAATGTGCATATATTATATCATTGTCCTAAATGTATGTTGGCATATACAAGCATCACATACTTAAAGAATAATGGTAAGAAGGAGAGAAATCTACTCCACTTAAGGAACAAGGTACTCTCCGAAGGCAAAGATTCTCATGCTTGCCCCAATTGCAATAAACCGATGACAGGACTCAAAATCCCTGAGTTCAAAGGTGAACCGAAGGTTGAAGTCTGCAAGATGTGCAACTACTTCTTCATGCCTGAGGATAGTGTTTCTGAGTTACCTAATGACCCACTTAAAGCAAGGAACAATGTTCCAATCAGCAAATCAACTGAGAGGAAAGCAGTTAATGCTCATCGTCGTATGGACAGAGTTAAGACTGAAAGATATGAACATTTCAGAGAAACTGAAAGACCCGGAACTTCAAGGCACTTCTTCTTCCCGGAGATGGTCAATCCACCTAATATCTCTACACCTGCATACATCACTTATATCTATGCATTAGGCACTCTTTTAGTTTCGTTGTTAGTCCTTTTTAAAACAATTCCCTATATAAGAAATGACTATTCAAATGTTCAGAATGTACTAACATCTTTCTTCGTATTCCGAAACTTATTCCATGTTTTTTACTTGTACTTCCTAATTCTTATGGGGTACTATTTAGAAGCAGTATTAGGTAAATTAGTTTACTTAATTTTAATATGCTCAGGATTCTTAATCAATCTTTTTTTGGGATCAACACTATCAAACTGGTATGCAACTGGTCCTGATTTAATTATTGGTATGATAGTTTTCACCTTTGTATTCCTATTTCCATTTAAGGAGTTTGATACAGGCACAATCGTGCTCTTTAGAGCTTGGTACTTCAGGGTACAAGCGTGGATGATGGTTTCGTTCTTTGTAGTTTATAGAGTTTTCATAAGATATAGATTCAGCAGGAGCTTATCTATAGTCGATCAGCTCGTCTGGCTGATTGTCACATTATCTACCTCCTTCTTGTTTGTCCAAGTTTTAGGAGGACGAAAAGCTATTCTAACACGAAAAGGCATAGAAGCTGAGGATAACCCTGCTTGGGCACCCAAAGAATAGGGTAAATACAACTCCTTCTCAGTATATGGTTTGACAGATAAACCTACTCCTATTTCTTTGCCGAAAGACCAATAAAGGAGTACTAAAATGGAAAATAAAGTTTTAGCTAAAGTTAACGGTAAAGAGATCACTCAGAACGATGTTAACATCTTCATGGAAAGATTAGGACCACAGCACGCTGCTCAATTTCAGGGCGAAGCAGGACAGAAGCAGATTCTTGACGAACTCGTGAATCAGAGCCTTTTCTGTGCTGATGCTGTTGAAAATAAAATCAACGAAACAGAAGCTTACAAATCAGAGATGGCAAAAATGAGTGACATGGTTCTCACTCAGATCAACGTTTCTAACCTTGTAAACTCAGTTCAGGTAACTGACGAAGAGGTAGCTAACTACTTCGAAATGGCAAAGTCAAACTTTGCACAACAGCCAACTGCTGATACAAGCCACATTCTCGTTGCTGATGAAGAGCAATGTAAAGAGATCAGAGCTAAAATCGTTAATGAAGAAGTTACATTTGAAGATGCTGCTAAAGAGCACTCATCATGCCCTTCTAAAGATAACGGTGGACGTTTAGGAAGCTATCCTAAAGGTCAAATGGTTCCAGAATATGATGCAGTTTCTTTCGAAATGAACGAAGGTGAAATCAGTGAACCTGTTAAAACACAGTTCGGTTTCCATCTTATCCGCTTAAACAGTAAAACTGAAGGTGGAGAAGCTGTATTTGAAGAAGTTAAAGATCAAGCTCAGAAAGATCTTCTCAGCCAGAAACAGCGCGAAGCTTATGTTGCTAAGATTGCTGCTATGAAAGATCAGCATAATGTTGAATATCTTTAATAGTTAAGCATTTATACATTTAAAGGGCGGAGAATAAACTCTGCCCTTTCTTTTATCCCTTACCTTACTGCATTAATTCCTAGCAATCTCTTGGCAAACACTTGGCAAACACTTGGCCTATTCTTGGCCTAATTACCAAGAATAAGTCAAGGTAATGCCAGGTTAGAACCAATCTAAAATCACAAATTACTGCTGGAAGATGCTAGAATGTAAAGGTAGTTATAAATAAGACACTAGTTTCTCATATAAATCATTGGCAATTCTTTATCCACCTGAACTCCAATCATATCATATTATATTATATTGCAAAGGAACCTAAGCATTAAGATAACAAAGCTTGAATTGAGTTGAAAGATTGATCTAAGTGATACTTTTCTCAACGGAGTTAACTGTATAAAATCTAATAAATTAAAAAAAAGGAGTACCTTGTATGAGTTTGGAGAGAGTGCAAACTCAGGCGGAAACGATACACTTTTATGTGTAAACTGCTCAATCGAATGAGAATTTGAACTGTTGATAACTATAACTACTAATATTGTAGGAGTTTACACAGTATGGTGATACTAAAAAGGATTTGACAGTATTTTTTAGAATAGAGAAAATTACGGAGGTTAGAGAGATAGGTAAACGTTAGCAATGCAAAGGGAGATTAAACAACCAATCTTTTGCATTATCATGGAAAATTAGGATTTCTTATTTAAGGAGGATAAAATGAGTAAGAAATTGCTATTGGTTCTTATAGCAACTATCTTTGTGCTCAGCTTAATTGCTGATGGTACTAACACCCACGTCGGTGCCCCAGTAGTAACAGCGTTACCTTTTACGGACACTGGTGACCTGATTGATAATACTGATGACAATGCCGACAGGTATCGTGATGAGTGGTGGGAAATGACTCCTACTATCAACTTGACAAATGTCGATATACATCCCTTATATAATGGTTGGGATGGTTACCTTTTTGTTTATGATGCAAACTTAGTTCAATTAGCTTTTGATGATGATGGTCCCGGGGGAACAGCTGATTCACAAATTATTATGGACATGACAGCAGGACAGACATACTACATTGTTGTTGATGAGTATTCTTCTTCAACAGATGCACGTACATTTACGTTGAATATTTCTGCTGATCAAACAGGTCCTATTACAGATGAAGATGCACCTGAATTGATTTCTAATGTTAATCCTGCTGATGGTGCAACTGATGTTGCGTTGTTACCAACATTAACATGGGACTTTGGTGCAGATACTGAGACTTATGATGTGTACTTTGATACAGTCTTCCCTCCAGTTAATCAGGTTGTGACCGGAGCTGCTTCGGGTACAACCGGTAGTTACACTCCAGCAGCAGACTTAGTTGAGTTTACAACTTATTATTGGCGCGTTGTATGTCATAATTCGATTACAACTACTGAAACTGTGAATAGTATGAGCTTCACAACAGTTGATATGTCTGCAGGACATATTGAGAATGCAGACCCTGCAAACTCAGCTCTCAATGTTCCTCTTGATCAAGTGATTACTTGGGACTTTGCAGCTAATGCTGAAACTTATGATTTCTATTTTGATACTGTAGACCCTCCTGTAAATCAGATCGTTACTGATGCTGCTGTTACAGGACCAGGTTCTTATACACCAACAGGTTTACAGACTGCTACTACATATTACTGGAAAGTTGTTTCTAAAAACTCAACTTCTTTACGAGACACTGAAGACTTAATGTCTTTCCAAACTACTCTTGGAACTGATGTTCTTACAATTGGTAATGGTACTGAGATTAATCATCACCTTCCAATCGAACCATATTATGGTTACTCTTATTCACAAACTATCTATCTTCAGAGTGAAATAAACACTCCAGGAAGAAGAATTGAGAAAGTGTATTATCAGTATAATAATGGTGGAACACTTAATAACAGTACTGAATGGGTTCTTTATATGGGACATACAGCAAACAGTAGTTTTGCAGGTAATGACGATTGGACTCCTGTTGCTCAGTTAACAGAAGTATATAATGGATCACTTCCTGCTATCCCAGCTGATGGTTGGATTGAGTTTGTTTTAACTACGCCATTTGTGTACAATAATACTGATAACCTCATTATTGCAGTTGAAGAAAATCAACCTGCATATGGTAGTAGTTCAGAAGAGTTCTTCGGAACTGCTGTTACAGATCCACGTTCTATCTACTATTATAGTGATAGCACTAATCCAGATCCTGTAACACCACCTACAGCTTCAAATACACCAAGTGTTATTCCTAACACAAGATTATACTTCGGTGATATCCCAGCTGGTGCTCAGATGATGATCAACCCTGAAAATCATGACTTCGGTACATTATACACTAACACTGCTTCTGCTCCTATAACAATTTCAATGCAGAATACAGGTTCAGGTGTATTGAATGTTCAGTCTGTTGTTCTTGATGATACAGCTAACTATACATTAACTGATAACAATACATATCCGTTAACACTTAACACAGCTGAGAGTGCAACATTCACAGTAACTTTCAATCCTGTAAATGACGGTCCTTTACCTGCTACTATCACTGTAACAGATGATATTACACGTCAAACTTACACTATCAACCTTACAGGTGAAGGTTTCAATAATACAGTTTCTGTCTTCCCTTACACACAGAACTTTGATTCAGGTGCTGACCTTCCTATCGGTTGGGAACAGGGAACAGAAGATGAGAATGATTGGAGTGTAGGTACTTCTACACCTTCAACAAATACAGGTCCACAAGCCGGTGACCATACATCAGGAGCTGGAAACTTCGTTTTCACTGAAGCATCAGGTAACTTAAACCAACGTTTTGACCTGCTTGCTCCTCCTGTTGATATTACAACACTTGCAAATCCATTCTGTTCATTCTGGTATCACATGCTTGGTGAATCAATGGGTACACTTCATGTGGATATCTGGGATGGTACTCAGTGGAATGAAGATGTAATGACACCAATCACCGGAAATCAAGGTGACAGCTGGCTAGCTATGGATATTCCATTAGCTGGTTTTGGTGATATTGTTCAAGTTAGATTCCGTGGCGTAACAGGTGATAACTATTACAGTGACATCGCTATAGATGATATCTCTTTCTGGGATAATGGAACTGCCCCTGGTGTTGCTACATTTGTAGCTCCAACAGATGGTGAAACCGGTGTTGCAATGACTGCTGCTCTTGAGTGGAGTTTTGTAATGGGTGCAGCAGGTTATTATGTATCTCTTGGTACTGATAACCCTCCAACAGATATCTTTAATCAAGAAGATGTAACTGGGGCTACAACTCTTAATTATTCAGGTCTTACAGCCGGTACTACATATTATTGGCAGGTTATTCCTTATAATGCAATTGGTAATGCTCCTAATGCTCCAATATGGTCATTTACAACATTCAATGATCTACCATTACCGGCAACTCTTGTAGCTCCTGCTGATGGGGAACAATCTGTTATAGAAACACCAACATTAACTTGGGCTGATGGTGGTCAATTCCCTGATGGTTATAGACTCTATCTTGGCACAGATAACCCACCTACAGATACAATTAATGGTGATGATATGGGCACAGCTACTTCTTATGATGTTACAACTGCTCTTCAGTTCGAAACAACATACTACTGGCAGGTTATTCCTTATAACTTTGTTGGTGATGCTGTGAGTTGCCCTACTTGGTCATTCACTACAAATTCTAACCAGAACTACGGTGGTGATGGAACTCTTTATGGTGGTTATTACTTTGCTAATAGCACTCCAAGTGGAAATGGCTTAGGACATCAACCAATCTTTGAATGGGTAGATATAACAGCTACCGGTTCTATCCCTACTTATACAAGTGCAGATGATGGTTATGCAACTGTTCCTATAGGATTTACTTTTAACTATTTCGGTAACGACTATACTGATATTAGTCTTGGAACAAACGGTTCAGTTATGTTCTCAAATCCTACCGGATCAACATCTGGTAGTATGTCTATTCCTGATGCAGGAACACCAAATGACGTGATTGCAATCATCGCACAAGACCTTCATACAGCTAATGTCCCTTCCAACTGCTATTATGGCTTGGATGATATGGGTAACTTCGTGTATACAGTAGAGATGTGGAATGATTATTCTGATGCTTCCGAATATATGGATACTCAGCTCATTCTTTATCCAACCGGTAGAATTAAAATCCAATATCGTAACTATGTGAACCCTAATGGAGACACAGGTACATCAAGTATTCTTGGTGATGCTTGTATTGGTATTGAGAATGCTGATGGTACAGTTGGACATCAATATCGCAACAATGGAGTAGGTGGACCTCTTAACGATCCTATGGCTCTCTGTTATGCTCTTAATCCTGGTGACCTCTCAGATGGTGGCAACGGATTATTCTTACCTGTTGATATCGAATTTGATGTTGTAACTGTAGGAAACAACTCTGATATCTTTGAACTTAGAATGCGTAACTTCACTGACACAACAATCGTTGTTACAGATCAACCGGTTCTTAGTGGAGACAATGCAGATCAATTCACAATGAATGATAACAATACATATCCACTTAGTATTGCAGGTGGCACAGAAGCTACAATGGATATAATGTTTACACCTACATCTGTTGGACACAAAACTGCAATGCTAACTATCATTGATAACTATATTCCGGACGACCGTAATACTTATGAGATTACAATGCATGGTTATGGATATGTTCCTGATTCAAATGATACTTCAGATGAAGCACATGAGTTTGCTCTCTATATTGAAAATGTCGAAGGTTATCTTGAGATAATCGAACCTGTAACTGATGTTGACTGGTATGTATTCTGGCAAACCGGTCCTGCTCAACTTGATATCCATACTGAGCTTGAAGAAGGTTCTTCAACTGACTTGTCAGCATTCCTCTATGGTCCTTATGATGATGTAGATCTTACTTTTGATGAGTTCGCATCAATTGCATTTGATGATGACAGCTGGACTGATGGTGTAAGCCCTCATTTAGTATATGATGTTCCTGACGAAGCAGCATCAGGTTTCTATTATCTTAGAATTGCAAGAAGTGATAATGCTCCTGCAACTAGAAGTATGAGAAGTAGTTCAAATACTCTTGCTTCTCAAGAAAATACTTTCAGCTCTAAGCTCAATAAATCAGAACCTATCGAAGAAGAAACAGTGAATCATACTCTTCCAACTACACGTTGGGATACAGGTGATTATTCACTTTGGATCTCTACAGATAACCCTGTAGAACCATCCGGTTTCGACCCAGCTTCAAACTTAACTGCTAATATTACATATCAAGGTATTGATTTAGCTTGGGACGCTCCAGTTCCTGCTACAAGACAGCTTGAAGGCTATAATGTTTACCGTGATGATGTTGTTATTAACACAGAACCTGTTCAGGCTCAATTCTATCTTGATACTGAACCTGTAGTTGACCAGACCTATGAATACAAGATTACTGCTCTTTACTCTGCTCCTGCAGGTGAATCAGCACCTTGTGATTCTATTATGGTAACTTATATCGGTGTTGACCCTCCTATCATTGCAGAAACATTCGAAAGCTATGCGGACTTTGCAACTGAAATGATGTATTGGACTCTTGCAGACTTAGACGGCGAAGATACTTATGGTTTCAATAATGGTATCGACTTCCCTGGTGAGAACGACCCAATGTCTTTTGTTATCTTCAATCCAAACAGTACTACACCACCACTTCAATTCGCTGATGCGTTCAGTGGAGATAAGTACGGTGCATGTTTTGCTGCTGATTCTGGTTCTAATGATGACTGGATGATAACTCCTAGGATTCAGTTAACAGATGTTGAAGCATATCTTGATTTCAAAGCACGTTCATATACAACTCAGTTTGGTCCTGAACTACTTGAAGTCGGTATCTCTATGGGCGGAACAGATCCAAGTGATTTCACTATCATTTCCGGTGACACTCCACTTGAGTTACCTCTTAACTGGGATTCATATCATTACAACTTAGATGCATATGCTAATGAACTAATTAGAGTTGGTTTCCATTGCGTTTCAAGTCAGACATTCTTCATGATGATTGATGATATCATGGTTATGAATGACGGTGCTACTCTTGGTGATGATGATCAAATCATTATTCCTGAGACTACTGCATTAAGAGGAAACTATCCAAACCCATTCAATCCTGAAACAACAATTAGCTTCGACCTTAAGGCTAACTCTGCTGTTACTATTGATGTTTATAACATTAAAGGACAAAGAGTTAATCGTATAGTTGAAGGTGATTATAAAGCAGGTAGACATACAATCGTATGGAATGGCGAAGATAATAACGGTAGCCAGGTATCAAGTGGTGTTTATTTCTACAAGATGCAGTCTGGTACATATACAAAAACTAAGAAAATGATACTCATGAAGTAGTTCATTCTTTATAAATAATAGCCCCTGCGAAAGCGGGGGCTTTTTGTTAACTAACTACGTTTAAAATTATAACAATTACCAATAAGTGCATAATCCTTTGATTGCAAGTATCTCAAAGGATGAGATATGGATGTGGAAAAAATAAAGTTACATGGGTGAGACTAAGGAGTAGCGCTATGATTTCTACAATTAATCGCATGAGGTAAAGATCCGGGTAAACATAAAAGACCGCTTTGCAGCGGTCTTAGTTTAGATTGGTTTTTCTTGGATTACAACTTAGTTTTTGATTGAAAGCCTTGTAAGGGCTCGACGCAGGGCTAACTCCGCACGTCGGAAGTCAAGTTCCTTTGGTTGATCTTTGAGCCTTTGTTCAGCTCTGTTTTTAGCATCTTCAGCTCTTTTGAAATCAATCTCCACTTCCGATTCAACTCTCTCAGAGAGAATCACAACATTATTGTTCTCAACTGTTACGAAGCCATCATGTATAGCCATTTTCTCCTCTTTACCATCATATACGATATGAAGGACACCGGGGCGAAGCTGAGTCATGACAGGTGTATGATCCTGATATATACCTAAATCACCGTCAATACCGGGAACAATAAGATGATCGCACTTTCTCTCAAGTTTTATGCGGTCGGGCATGATAATTTCAATATTAACCATTGTTTCTTAACTCATTGGCTTTCTTTTCTGCCTGCTCAAGGTTTCCTACAAGGAGGAAAGCCTGCTCAGGCCAATCATCACAATCACCATCAAGGATTGCTTTAAATCCGGCAATTGTCTCTTTAAGAGGAACATATTGTCCGGGAGTATTAGTGAACTGCTCAGCAACGAAGAATGGTTGTGAGAAGAATCTTTCCAGTTTTCTGGCACGATTCACTACAAGTTTATCTTCATCTGAGAGCTCATCCATACCGAGAATTGCAATGATATCCTGAAGGTCTTTATATTTTTGAATAACTCTTTGAGTTTCACGAGCCACATAATAATGCTCTTCACCAACGATACGCGGGTCAAGAATACGACTTGTAGATGCCAGTGGATCCACAGCCGGATAGATACCCATAGATGCGATACGTCTATCAAGGTTAGTAGAAGCATCAAGATGTGAGAAAGTGGTTGCAGGAGCAGGGTCAGTGTAGTCATCTGCAGGCACGTAAACAGCCTGTACGGATGTAACAGAACCATCTTTTGTTGATGCGATTCTTTCCTGAAGTGCACCCATCTCAGTTGCTAAGTTTGGCTGATAACCCACAGCAGAAGGCATACGACCCAAGAGGGCTGACACCTCAGAACCTGCCTGAGTGAATCTGAAGATATTATCGATGAAAAGAAGCACGTCTTTCTTAGATATATCTCTAAAGTATTCAGCAATTGTCAGACCTGAAAGACCAACACGGAGACGAGCTCCAGGTGGTTCGTTCATCTGACCGAAAACCATGGCTGTTTTATTAATAACACCTGACTCGTTCATTTCAAGCCAAAGGTCGTTACCCTCTCTGGTTCTCTCACCCACACCTGTGAACACTGAGAAACCACCATGCTCAGTAGCGATGTTATGAATAAGCTCCTGAATAAGAACTGTTTTACCAACACCGGCACCACCGAACAGACCGATTTTACCACCCTTAAGGTATGGCTCAATAAGGTCGATAACTTTAATACCTGTTTCGAGAACTTCTTCCTCAGTTGAAAGGTTCTCAAAAGCAGGAGCTTCTCTATGAATAGGGAGTCTTGACTCAGTCTTAACTTCACCTTTCTGGTCAATAGGTTGACCTGTAACATTGAGAATTCTTCCTAAAACTTCTTCTCCAACAGGCATTGTAATAGGTTCACCTGTGTCGATAACTGTCATACCCCTAGTGAGACCATCAGTTGTGTCCATAGAAATAGCACGAACTTTGTTTTCACCAAGATGCATCTGAGTTTCAAGAATGATTTCTCTATCTTCATGTATAATTTTGAGAGCATTATATATCTTTGGGAGCTGTCCTTCAGGGAACTCCACATCGATAACAGCACTCATAATCTGTTTAATGATTCCTTCTGTCATTAAGCTACCTCTTCTCCGTTAATTGTTGATTGCTTCAGCACCGGAAGCAACCTCAATAATTTCGGTTGTAATTGAAGCCTGTCTTTCTCTGTTATATTGCAATTCCAGTTTATCAATAAGATCTTTAGCATTCTCAGTTGCACTATCCATAGCAGTCATACGACTACTCTGTTCAGAAGCTGAGGATTCAAGGAATACCTGCCAAATTTGGAAATGAAGATAACGCTCAATCAGGTTGTCAATTACTGTATCTGCATCTGGTTCATAAACATAATCAACCATAGACACACTTTCCTCTTCTACTTTTGGAATAGGGAGTAACTGCAGATGACCAATCTTCTGCTGCATAACACTCTTGAATTCGTTGAAGAGGACAATAACCTTACTATACTGATTGGATAGGTACAATTCTTTAATTTTATCAGCGATTTCGGCTGTGATATCGAAGCTGAACTTCTCCATCATACCGGTATAATTTGCAATAATTCTGTCTGATTTCTTCTTGAAATAATCGTAACTTTTCTTACCGATACAGATAATATCACTGTCAGGGTGTTGAGCCAAAAGGTGGTCACCTGTTCTGGTAATCTGAGAGTTAAATGAACCGCAAAGTCCACGGTCAGCTGTTACGAAAACATAAAGAGTTTTTCCGGACGGGTCTGTTTCTTTAAGAAAGATATTGTCAGTCATTCTGTTCTTAAGCTTCACAACTCTGGTCATCTCCATTATCTTGTGAGCATAAGGACGAGCATTAAACATGTTCTGCTGTGCTTTACGCATCTTTGCAGCTGCAACCATCTTCATGGCATTAGTAATCTGTTTAGTACTCTGAACACTGCCAATTCTTTCTTTTATATCATTAATGTTTCCCATTCTTACTCCGGATTATGTGGTTACTTGGCAAACTTACCGATTACCTGTTCACAGATAGCTTTCATCTGAGAGCGTTTATCATCATCAAGTCCACCTTCAACCAACTTCTGACAGAACTCTTTGTATTCTGTATCAAGAGTAAGATAGAGTTCTGATTCAACTTCAGAAACCTGATCTTTCTCTACTTGATCAAGATAACCTTCGTTAACCATGAACACAACCATAATCTCTTTATAGACTTCAAGTGGTTGATACTGTCCCTGCTTAAGCATCTCAACAATTCTTTCACCGCGTCTGAGCTGGGCAAGAGTTGTCTTATCAAGGTCAGAACCAAACTTAGAGAAAGCTGCAAGCTCATCATACTGAGCAAGAGCAAACTTAAGCTGTCCAACAACCTTTTTCATTGCTTTAATCTGTGCTGCACCACCAACACGAGACACAGATATACCTGCATTAATAGCAGGTCTGATACCTGAGTAGAAAAGCTTTGAACTCAAGTAAATCTGTCCATCGGTAATGGAAATCACATTTGTTGGGATATATGCTGATACATCTTCAGCTTTAGTTTCGATAATAGGCAATGCTGTAAGAGAACCGCCACCATGAGCATCACTAAGCTTGGAAGCTCTTTCAAGCAAGCGTGAATGTAGATAGAAAACGTCACCCGGATACGCTTCACGTCCCGGTGGTCTTCTGAGAAGAAGTGAAATCTCACGATATGCAACAGCATGCTTAGAGAGATCATCATAAATGATAAGAGCGTGCTTACCGTTGAGCATGAAGTATTCACCCATTGCGCAACCTGCATAAGGAGCCATATATTGGAGAGCAGGAGCATTATTAGCAGATGCCATTACGATAGTTGTATAATCCATCGCTCCGTGCTCTTCGAGTGTCTTTACAATTTTTGCAACTGTTGATTGTTTCTGACCAACAGCAACATAGATACAATACATATCTGATTTCTTCTGGTTGATAATTGTATCGATAGCAATGGCAGTTTTACCTGTCTGTCTATCACCAATAATCAACTCACGCTGACCACGACCGATAGGAATCATAGCGTCGATAGCTTTGATACCTGTCTGAACTGGTTCAACAACCGGTTGTCTGTCAATAACACCCAGAGCTTTACTCTCCATGTTTCTATACTCAGCTGCTTTAATCTCGCCTTTACCGTCAATCGGTTGTCCGAGCGTGTTTACAACACGACCAAGAAGAGCTTCACCAACAGGAACCTGAAGAATTTTACCGGTTCTCTTTACAATGTCGCCCTCTTTAATAGCAGTAGCATCACCGAATATAACTGCACCGATATTCCCCTCTTCCAGGTTCAAAGCCATGCCATATATATCACCCGGGAAGAGCAACATCTCCATGGACATAACATTATCCAGTCCGTAGATACGGGCAATCCCGTCACCCACTTGGATAATCTTACCTGTTTCGGCAACATCGATGTCGAATTTAAAATTATTTATCCTATCTCTGATTAAGGAACTTATTTCATCTGGTTGAATTATCATAGTATCCTCAACTGTTTAGTTGTGATTTTGAGTAAATCTTTCAATATTATGCTTCAGTGAAGCATTAATAATTTGGGAATCTGTTTCAGCTATAAATCCACCACCGACTGAGAGATCGATTACATAAGTAGGGATAATCTTTTTATGAAGGCTTTCGGAGATTTTCTCCTCAATATCAGCCTTAAGCTTATCATCAATCTCATGAGCTACTTTAATCGTAACCTTACATACGCTTAACTGTTCAAGAATCATCTTATCAATCTCTTCAAGAATAGTTTGTATATGTATCTCGCGATTATTCTTAATCAGAAGCTCCAAAAGACTATTCCATCTCTCTCCGTAGTGAAGAGTTGCAGAAATCTCTTTGAAAAGTTTCATCTTCTCAGTAGCTTTTATCAGTGGAGAAGCAAGGAATGGTTTTAACTTACTGTTCTCTTCAATGTCCTTTAGTAGAAAATATATATCATTTCTAAGGTCTTTGAACTCAGCAAGGGAGAAAAGGGCAAGTAATCCCTTAGCATAGCGATCTGCAATTATATGCTGTTTCACTATTAGCTCCGTTCCTTAAGCATCTTTTCGATTAGCTCTTTATCCTTTTCAGAATCAATCTTAGTTCCAAGCACTTTAGATGAAAGCTCTGCAACCAATGTTGCAACTTCACCTTCGAGACTCTTAAGCGCTTTCTTTGATTCCATCTCAAGTCGTTTCTCACCATCAGCTAAAAGCTTCTTATTCTGAGCATGGGCTTCATCGATAATCTTGTCAGCTTCTATCTGAGCTTCCTTTTTTATCTTATCGCGTAGGTGCCTGGCTTCAGTTGTAGCCTGCTTATATTCTTCTTCTTGAGTTTTAAGGAGTTGTTGAGCATCCTCTTTTGATTTTCCAGCCGAATCTATATCATCTTGAATCTGTTTCTGTCTCTTCTCAAGCATCTCACGAAGTGGCTTAAACGCAACTTTGTTTAATACTATAAGAAGCAGAATAAAGTTCAGGATAACAACGACTAAAGAAACATCAATACTAATCATTTTTTATCCTTTGTTTTGGTTTTGAACAAAATCGGTCTACGCACAAGTTATGTTGTAAAAATAAGAAGAAGTGCGATAACGAGTGAGTAGATACCGGTTGACTCAGAAACAGCCTGACCGATAAGCATAGTTCTAGTAATAAGACCGGCATGTTCAGGTGAGCGTGCGATACCTTCACAAGCTTTTCCTGCTACAAATCCTTCACCGAGTCCTGGTCCGAGAGCTCCGATTCCCATTGCGATACCTGCTCCTAAGAGAGCTGCTGCTTTAGCAATGTATTGTTCCATTCTTACCTCCGTATAGGTTTTTATTTTTCTTTATTTTCATTTATATAAATATTAATAGGAATGCTACAACGAGTGCATAGATAGCAGTTGATTCTGATACTGCTGCCCCGAGGAACATAGTTCTTGTAATTGTTGAGCCTTGAGCTGAAAAACGACCAAGCATATCAGTTGAACGTCCGGCTACATATCCGATACCGATCCCCGGTCCGAATGTTCCGATACCGATAGCAAGAGATGCTCCAACATACCCACAGATTCTCATTATAATCTGCCCTGCTGTAGCAGCTACAGGGGTTATTGGTGTAGAATAGAGTAATAGAAGAGAAACAACGAGAGCAAAGATAGCATCTGTTTGTGCTAATGCCTGTCCGATTAACATAGTCGTTGTGATTCTATTCTGTTGATCCGGCATTCTACCTATTGAGCGACAAGAAATTGCTCCGGTATAACCTGAACCGAATCCGGGTCCTATACTACCGATACCGATTGATAAACCGGCAGCTAAGAGAGTTCCGAATCTAAACCAACCTGCATCCGGATTATTCAGTCCACTGAATATCAGAAGCAATGAAACAACAAGTCCGAATATCGCACCTGTCTCTGTTACTGCCTGACTGATAAGCATGGTTCTGAGAAGTCCATCTCCTGCTTTTGGCTGACGCATAAGAGCAAATGAAGCTTCACCTGCTGTTTGCCCTTCACCTATACCTGCACTCAATGATGCTACACCTGTTGCGATAGCTGCGCCAATGAAAGCAGCGATGTTAAGAATTTCTGATGTTAATACCATATTTTCTCCACCCTATTCTTCAGCAATAGCTACTGCAAGGTAACTCATGGCAAGCATTGCGAACACAAAAGCCTGAATTGAACCTGCAAAGATTCCAAAGAAACCGTACAATCCAACCGGTACGATGATTAATTTGGTAAGAGCTGAAACAACAAGAATAATGATTCCACCACCCATAATATTACCGAATAAACGGAAGGCAATAGAAACTACTTTAGACAACTCACCAATGATGTTTAATGGAGCGAGGAATACCATTGGCTCTCCATACTCCTTCATATATGCCCACAATCCTTTCTTCTTAATAGACATGAAATGTACAACTGAAAGAGCTGCAAGACCAAGTCCCATCGGCACATTCAAGTTTCTGGTAGGTTCTATAAAGCCCGGAATAGGTATAATACCAATCAGGTTACAGAACCAGATAAACAGGAATAGCGTTAGAAGGTAAGGTGTGAAATGAACGTTCTCTTTTCCGAGCGTGTCTTTAACCATCCCCTCGGCCCCTGAATAGAAGGATTCACCCACAATCTGAAGTTTTCCGGGATAGAACTTTACACCCTTGCGAATTGAGATCGCGAGAACGATAAAGATGATGTCTACAATAAGTAACATTCTGAGAAGTTTGAAACTGTTAATTGTACTTGCATCACCGAAGATTTTGTGAAAGGTTAAATAGACCCCAATACTTTTGTAGGGCAGGAATTCAGCTATTTCGTGTAAAGCTTCTTCATTATGCTCATCCTGATACAGTTTGATGATTTCAGCATTAGTTAACTGCTCCTCGGAGCCATGTTCAACTTTTGCCTGCATCATTTCAGATTCTCTGAAGTATGTATCCGGTTGAGTATCGGCTATGATCTCTTCTTGAAGTGATTCTTCCTCTTTCTCGACTCTGATTCCAAACTTGCCGGTTTCAGGGTCCTTTCCAATATGAATTGTACTGGTTAGAAAGAATGAGAGACCAAATTCGATGACAAAGAAGATTACAAATAACCTTAGTAATCCCTTTTTCTTTTTCGACATATTTACTCCGCTATTTCTTTGCGAACCTATCTTTGATGATAGATTCTATCAAGCTTCTTGCAAAGATAACACCTTGAGCTGCTAAGAGCCCAAGACCAAATATTAAGATGTCAGCATTCAGGAGTTTCACAGAAATAAGCGATAACGCTATCAAGAACAGATAACGAAAATAAAACGCTTTCACTGTTTTCACCTGAGTACTTTTTGCTATCGGACCGAACGCACTGGCTGCTGCCAAGTACATCCAGACAAAGTTTATGGCGCTTCCGAATGATCCAAGAAACCAGCTGTAAGCTCCCTGGAAATTCGTCGGTATCAATAGGAGCGCAGGTATATTTGTCAAGCAAATAATGACTACTACCTCTATAACAAATCGCTTAGTTGTCAAGACTGTTTTTCTTCCTTTTCCGATGCTCTATCGCTATTATAGAATCTTGCTATCATTTTGTAAACACCAAAGAATCCTGATAGCACTCCAACAATACAAAATATTGCCAAGAATAATGGAGAGCTACCACTCCGGTGATCTAACCAGATTCCTATTAGCACTGAAACGACTATACAACCCGCCATCATCAATCCGGTTTGACCGATAAGTGTCAGATATTTAGCTATCTCGGGGTCATTGTGCCATTTCTTATTATCCATTCTCCCTTTTTCATAGCTGAGAAACATTAGTCAAACTAAATCTTTAGAATTGAAATAATGAAGAGTAGATTCAAGATTAAGCCTCTTTATTTAAGAATATAATAACAATGGATGTCATGGACTCTTAATATAATCCAAAATTAAATTGTTACTAAGCCACTGTATTCGTGTTCATCAAGAGGAAGATATTCAAACTTGAGAGAATCATCTGCAAGATAAGATTCAAGATTCTTGAGAACAGGGTACTCGGTGTAAAGGTGTCCTGCATCAATTAAAGGAATTGGGCTGTCTAGAATTGTGTGATACGTAAGGTCTGCAGTTACAAGAATATCTGCTTTGCCTATCGCTTTCCCCAGAACAGATGTGCCACTACCGCCACATATTGCCACAGTCTTAATCATACTTCCGTCACTGTTATTAGCAGGCCAAAGCTTCACAGATGGAGCTTGAAGTTTTGATTTCACAAACTCAGCAAACTCCGACATCTCAAGGGGAGTCTTCAGTTTACCAATTAGACCTAACTTATAACTAGGACTGGGGTTCTCAACCTTAGTTATTGTATATCCGGGTTCTTCATATGGATGAACTTGTTTGATAGTAGTTTCAATAGCAAATCTGTGGAATGATTCAGCCATGAATGAGAGTCTCTTCACTTTATCCTGAGCCACTATTCCTGTTTCTCCACTAAATGGATTACTGTTTGCTTGTGGTCGGAATCGAACTTCTGAATCCCATGTAGTTGAACACATATCATAAGCCCCTACTTTGCCTGCACCAGCTTCAGCAAGAGCTTTTAGCATCTGAGCTAGATGAGTTTCAGGAATAGACATTTCGAACTTCAGCCATTCGGTTCCGGATTCAGTAGAGAGAGGTTCCCAATCTGATAAACCCAGGATTTCAGCTAATGCTGTATTCACTCCACCATGAACTAAGTCCAGGTTAGTATGAATGGAAATCACTCCAATTCTTTTCTCAATCAGCTTAATATGACGAGGGTCGGTAATACTTTTCACAGGACGGAAGATAAACGGATGATGAGCCAGAATCAGGTCAGCACCAATCTCTATAGCTTTATTAATAGCGTTTTCTGTAACATCAAGGGTTAACAGAATTTTCTTAACTTCCCAATCAGGACTTCCGAGCATAAGCCCGACATTATCCCAACTGTATGCAATTGCGGTTGGGGCAAGTGCATTGAGTTTTCTTAATATATCTTTTATGGTTTGCATAAATACCTCCAGGTTATTTAGTATAACGACACTCCGGGTCGTTTATTTACTGGACCGAGACAGTCGAGTTACTTTGGTAAGTCGATCACCCATGATCGACATGTTTTTAGTCCGACCAGGGGTGGTCGGGTTACATTTATAAGCCAATCACCTGATTTCGCTTCGCCCCACACTTACAATCATGCTAGCATGATCGTTCGTTGCGGTGCAAGCTTAAGTTGGTAAGCTCTTCTTGCCTGTCATCTCCTCGATATCGAGCACTATGATTCCGACACCATCGAAGCAACCACCACTAAAATCCCATACTTTAGTAGGGACATACTGTTCCATGAGGATTTGTAGTGCTATAGCTTTTTCATCGTCTGAATTAATGATTCTCATTTTACCTCTTCCACAAACTGATTTGTACTTCATCGTGCAGTGAGAGGCTATTCCGTCAGTAATAAGGAGATGATCAATTGAAATAGCAAAAGAACAGTTGGGATTAGCATTAATCAAATCAATCTTTTTCCCCTGTTTAGCACAATGAAAGTAAAGCTTATTCTCTCTATAGCCATAATTTAATGGAACTGTGTATGGGTAGTCGCCATCTATAAATGAAAGATAACATACTTCCCCTCTACTTAGAATTGCATCTATCTCATGTTTATCTGTTATCTCTCTATCTTTTCTTCTCATATAAAACTCTCTACCATCTCAGTAAAACCATTCTTATTATGAGATGCCACTACTTGATATGTTTCCTTCATTTCCTTGGGAGCGTTCCTAACAACAAAGCTGTTATCAGTGATACCAAGCATCTCAATATCGTTGTAATCGTTGCCTAAAACTGCTATTTCAGTTCTATCAATCTCAAGTCTATCAGCCAGAAGCAGTGAAGTGTGCCCTTTCGAAACGTTTTGTGGGAATATCTCTATCCAGGTTGATTTACCATCAATGGGAGATGTAGCCCTAATAACTGTGAGCTCGGGCATAAGCTTGCGTAGCTTCTCTATTATATCAGCACCATTTTCAGGAACTATACCCAATACTTGAGTAGCCGGTTTATAACAATGGTTCTCTTTCACAAACTCAGTGCTATAGTTTTCATACAGCTGAATTCTTCGTTGGAAATCAGGATTTATACATCCATGGCTGTAATAGAAGAACTTGTGGTTTTCAGGAATAGGTTCATGTATCATGAAATCGATTTCATGAGCCATGAGAATCTCAGTGCAGTATTGTACTTCCTCTTGTGTAAGCTCCGCTGTCTCTAGCATTGTTTGAGTTTGCCAATTCATTAATCCTCCACCGGACGAGAAGATTAGAAAGTCAATCGGAAAATCAGGTGGAATAACTTCTTTAAAGCTGAAAAGTGAACGTCCTGTTGCGATAACTCTAAAGACTTTGTTTTGTCCTAACTTTTTAAGGGTGTAGAGATCTATCTCACTTACTTTCCCCCGATTGTTTAAAAGGGTCCCATCTAAATCTGTAATAACTAACTTCATAACTTACTCCATCAATTGATAAGTGCTAAGACTTAAAGGTGAACGTAAACTTCCAAGTGTTTTCTCAATGAAAACACCCTCTTGCTCAGATTTCTGATAACCGAATGTTGACCTAATAGATAACGAAACAAACTGAACCGCTCTTTCCAGAGCTATTGGTAGACTATCGCCTTGCATTAGTGACCCATTTAGGACACTTGTGAATACATCACCTGTGCCTGGATACTCAGCCGGAAGATAAGTACAATCAACTTTCCAGAATCTATCTATATCTTTATTATAACCCACAACAGAGGAAATGGCACCATCTTTTTGTGGAATACTAGTAATAACTGAATATTTTGGTCCAAGTTCTGATAGCCTAAGGCACCACTCTTTAACCATATCATCGCTCATATCGTTTGGGACTTCTCTATCCAAAAGCAATGCTGCTTCAGTGATATTGGGTGTGATGAGGTCAGCTACTTGAACAAGCTCTTTCATCTTAACAACAATGCTGTTATCAAAGCATGAGTAAAGCTCTCCGTTATCAGCCATCACAGGGTCAATTGTAATCAACTGATTGTCTTGTTTAAAATCCCTGATAAAGGATTTTACAACATCTATCTGAGCCGGTGAACCCAGGAAACCGCTGTAGATGTTATCGAATAAGAATCCCAGTTTCTTCCAATGACTGATAAAATCCTTCATTTGTGGAGTGAGATCAAGAAAGCTGAATCCCTCCAGACCGGTGTGTGTTGAAAGGACAGCTGTTGGAACCGAGCTAACCTGAATCCCCATAGTTGTGAGGATTGGAATTACAACTCCAAGTGACACTCTTCCGAAACCGGATAAATCATGAAATGCAGCACAATGCTTTACAGGATTTAACATATAATCTCCCTAAAAATCTAAAGTAAGCCCGATATACCCTTCGTCAGAAAGGTATGGACTAAATCTTTTTTGTGATATGCTCTTTTTATCAAACTTGTTTTCATAAAAGTTTATGAACCATTTTGTCATAAGATAGCCTAATGCGCTTCCTATAAATGCATCTGAGGCCCAATGTTTGTCATCATATACTCTTGATAATGCTGTAACAGTTGCTACTGAATAGAAGCAAGCTGACAGTAAAGGTTTATCTTTCGCATATTGATGAGATAAAACTGTTGCTAGTGAAAAAGCCATCCCTGCATGCCCTGATACAAAAGATGTATCAGTACTGAAATTTGCTTTGCTAAACCAGAAGCTACCTTTATCATGGTCAGGTCTTCTACGTTGAGTTGCCATTTTGAGTAAGTTTATAGGTACTTGTGCGCTTAAAGCACCACCCATAGCATAAACTCCTGTTTTAAAAAGATGTTCTGAACCTGCAAAGTACCCAATTGAACCAATTAATGCATAAGAAGAGAATAGGTATCGTCCTTCGCCAAACTGCTTGAAAACAACTGAAACGTTATCAAGAGTTTCAGAGCTGTTTTCCTGTACAAACTCTCTAATCGGTTCATCAACTAATAGTAGTAAAATTCCGGTCGAAAGCAGAGCAATATGTTTAGGCGGTAAGTCGATGTTCAACTGAGCAAAGGGATTTGAGCTTTTTGGGACTTCAACTGCAAAGAGAAAGCTTGTAGTAATAATAAACAAAATAAGTAAGTATTTCATGAGTATCAAGGAAATATTAATCTAAGTGAAGTAGTTCTTTCTCAGCAGGGACAATAGCATCAATCAATCGGTTATAGATCTGTTGGAAACCTTTCTGCCAATTTTTACTGATTAGATTTTCCACATTTTTGTATGGAACTTGAATACCTAACTTCATATTGCGGGATGTTTTCTTAAAGTAAACATTTTTAAATCGCTGCTGATTTTTCAAACTATTATACTTACTAAGCAGATCTCTTGAGAACGGGTAGTCGATATTTAATGTGAATTCAATCTTTACATATTCATTGATTAAACCAATCTCAAGTAGTTGTTTTCTGGAGGGCTTTAAACGTTCAGTATTTAAGTGTAGCTTAGCAATAGTAGGGTTATCTAAGTATTGTAGCTTTAGTTCTCTCTTTGAATGCGCTTGAATAAATCTTTTGAATTTGTGAAATTCATCAAATCCTAAAGGTAATTTACGTTGATAATTATTCAGTACATGTTCTATCATCGGTATATAGTCCTCTTTCAATGATAGTGTTCTTTCTGAATAACTATATTTTAAAGGAGACTCTACGAGATAGCTAGAAAAGTATCTGTTGCTAACACTAATAAATTTTTGAGGTGTTCTGAATATACCATGTTCTTCCAATATCGAATTAATGTTACTAAAAGTCATCTCATCTTCTTTTCTATGCATCAACAACATTGTTTGTAAAAATACATCGAAACTCGAGATTCGTGATTCTTCAAGTATCATTTTCAATAAGTGTTCAGATAATGGTTGTATATTCATACTACTAATCAAAAGATTGTTTAATATAATTTCAGGAAGCATCTCTTGCACTTTAGCTGATAGTATCATCTTGTAGTGATATGGAGCTGTTTTACTTAAGGAAGTTTTAATTCCCTTTTTTTTCAAGACATTATCACTTAATCCCCTGAAATGAATGTATAATCTTTTAGGGGAGACCGTGATTCTTATAGTCTTTTGAACAGATTTAAACAGAGGAAATGCCTTTATTGTGTAAAAGTCGACATGTGTTCGATTCTCATCTCTATTATATTGCAAGAACCAACCTCTGAAAACAACTCTTTCACTTAGCTCTTTATACAGCTTGTCATAAGTCATGACAAAGTGCCTAAGACTATGCTTTTGTGGTTCTGTAAAGGATGAAATATGGTGACGAAGACTAAGACTTTTTATTTGTAATAGATCTAGTACAAACTGTTGAAGTGTGATAACACATTCTTCTACCTCTTCTATGGTTACAGCTTTTCTGGCTTGAAGAAGTAAATACTTCCCATTCTCCTTATCGCTTTTTTTAAATGGGAACTCAACATATTTATCAATAAACCTATAAAAGCTATAATCATCTATTGCTAATAGATCTTTGGTTAGTTTCGAAAAGCCTGAGGTGCTGACAAATATGCAAAGTTCTTTTCTTTTATTTAAGCAGAAGTACGCTTTTTTAAAAGGATAACTGTAATTATAAGGCAAATCTCCATGAATTCTATATATTGCAAGGTTTCCCTCAATATCAATTGTTGTATTTGCAGAATATAGACCAATGACTTTATCTGTAACCTGCTTACAAAGATATAATGGATATTGATATCTTAGCATCCATCTGATAGATTTACCGACCATCCCCTTAAACCTATCAGAGTTGATTGAAGGAGAAAAGGCATCAATTTTTGCATAATCAAACGAGTTTAATTGATGTTTTAAACCGATTCGCTCAAAGGTATATTCAGATGGCGAAAAGTCTCCACGCAAGAATATTTTAACTTCATCCTGCCAATATTGTATAATAGCGAAAGGACAACTAATTTCAGAAATAGCAAATAGATCGAAGCCCTCTTTAAATACTTTTTCAACAAGCTTAATCTTCATACGCTCAGCCGTTTCCCTAATCAAATGTTTGATTACTTCAACTTTTACATCACGCTCCATCTCTTCAATGTTATGACCATGTAGAGCTGGCACATCTTTGTATTTAAGCTTTGTTAATTGTAGTTGTAAATTCTCCTCATCAGCAAGGACAAGGTCACCCCAGGCTGTTTGAAGAAGTTGCCTAAACTCATAGATAGGATTGTTTCTAACAAGTACTTTGTATCCACCATGGAAAGTACTGTAGACTTTACCCTTATAATCATAGTAAACAAGCTCTCTAAACCTTATGTACTGAATACCGGCTTTTTTCAAAACAAGTTCAAACGTAATCTCCTCATTACTACGAGGGTTAAGGTTACCATGCCAAGTCTCACTACCATTCTTTAACTCTACTCCCTCAGGCAGGAAAACTGTAAAATCAACATTTTTAGCTACACCAAGGCCGGTGTTTTGTAGGTTTACTGACAGATTCACCACTTCACCTATTCTAGCTTCGTCAAGTTTCACACCGGTTGCACTTAATCCATAATCAATGGATACTGACATGTTTACAACTGGTATTATGCTAAATACATCAGTGGGATCAATAACAGTGCAGAATAGGGAATCTGAATATTCTGTATTTGAAGAACTACCTTCCTGATCAAGTTCGGGTTTGATGTTGTTACCCCTGACATCAGTATAGCTGTAATTAAGTTTTAAAGGTGGAAACTCATACTGCCCACTTCTTGTGGGATTAATTTCAAACTGGGTTTTCCAAGAACTGTTTGGTTCTAAGTCTATATCTTCGAATGCCAGAGTGTGATAGTCATCACCTGAATCCTTTAGTATAAGTGTTCTACCTCTTTGGTACTCAAAGTAGATAGGTAACTTGATCTCAAAGTTTATATCTTCAGCTACTGTGTCACCATTATTCTTAATAATAATCTCTAAATTAGTATTGTCCTCTTTCGTAATAAAGTCATCTTTGAGTTTATACTTAATCTGAATCGATGGAGTCACTTCTTGTAACAATGATTCATCTTCAATAATCATCCTAAGGTTGAAAAAATCTTCAGATACTGAGTAGTGTTGATAAGAATATCTCTTTTTATCATTCCTGGCAATGGTAATAATCTCTTGATTATTCATATATTGCAGGATACCTTTCTTTCTGTTAACAGTTTTATAATAAGTGTAACCAAAAACTCTTGTATCATTCCCACTTTTAGGAAGATGAATAAACATTGGGTAGAGAGAGAGAAACTTGCCTGTTTCCTTTTGATAAAGGTAGGGCTTGAATAGGTCTAGTGTACTATCTGATTGTTGTATAGTTGAAACAACTAATGATCCATTTGTAAATGTCTTTACGCGATATGAAACTCCAACTGCTGTTGAGATTGTCTCGATAGGAAAGATAATCCTGTATCTGCATAAGAATTCACATCTATTAAGCATATCTCTGATTATCATCTGCCTTCTGTCTAGCTCTTTCTCAAGCTCTGTCTCATCAAGAATTAATCCACTATGAGCATCATGATTTCTTGCTGTGATATATGAACTTACGAGTTGCTCCCAATCTGAGTCTAATTCTGAGTACAAATTGCGTATTTCTGGGACAAAACTCTTATC
Organism: Cloacimonadales bacterium (SeqCode); assembly: GCA_963677495.2. Classification (GTDB taxonomy): domain Bacteria; phylum Cloacimonadota; class Cloacimonadia; order Cloacimonadales; family JAFGVF01; genus Zophobacter. Next base: position 389,712 of record CAXXOU010000001.1, on the reverse strand, counting down.
TGCAAGAATATTACTGATAGTTCTTGCTATCATATTCCATCTGCCAAGTGAGATTTGAGATAGATCTATACCTTTAGGAACCTCGAGTTTTTCCTGTGTATTGATTGTCTTTTTATGTAAGTAGGAGTAGTCACTAATTGATATGATAGATAAGAATCTGAGGAGAGTCTCAACACATAACCTTTGATAATCACGTCTTTGAATTGTGTTCTCTAAACTCTTCTTATAAGGAAGGTAGATTAAAGCAGGAAAATTGGAGAATTCAGCTGACATTGCTAATCTGTATTCAGAACTGATTTATCGTCTTTAAAAATTAATTCACTGGCATAATCTTTATCATCAGCAAGTGCATCACTTAGACTGGTCTCTTTTGATACGGACTCAGTTTCTTTCCCCTCTTTTAGCTGTTTCATTATTTCTCGTTTCTTACTTTCAGGTGTTTCCTTAGGAATAGGAATTTCTTCAGTCTCTACTTGTGAGGGCTCCTCTTGATTTACAAGCTGCTTTCTAAAAGGGGAGCCTAAACTACCCTTTCGATACATGTTTACTAATGAAATAGCTATGATAATTACTAAAATACTTATGCCGATTATATATAGCAAATTATATGATACAAGGAACTTTTTCTCTTTTATATCTTCTTGAGGCTTAAAATCATGTTGGTTAGGATGAGGATATGTATTATCAAAAGTATAAAGAACTTCTTTCTCATTTGCTTTCAATGCCTTCCCATAATTATAAACGACAGCTCTTGCTATCCCATAGTTGTCAAGTATACTAAATCTGTTTGATTCAATATCTTCAATATAATCAATTCTTATCCTTGTTAGGTTATGAATATCCTCGATAGTTAAATCATTTGCTTCTCTACTCTGCTTCAAATATGTTCCAATTTTCTGCATTTACTCAAACCGACCTTTTAATAATAATATATCCCATCGAATACGTAGTTTACGTTGCCACATAGATAATAGTTGTCAATATCTTCTTTATATTTTACAGTTACAACTCCACCGGGCAATCCAACTTCAACATCGTTTTTTAGTAAACCTAATTTTCTACCTACAGCCATGACTGCAGTAGCACCGGTTCCACATGCAAGGGTAATCCCGGATCCTCGCTCCCAAACGTTAACCTTTACGTTTTGGGGTGTTATTATCTTAACAAACTCAATATTTCTGCTACTACGTCCTTCAAGACGAAATGTCTCCATTAGTGGAGCTATTCTAATAAAGGTTGCATAGTCAATTTGATCAAATGTAACGAAATGTGGGTTCCCAACATCAGCAAAATATCCGGCATAATCCTCAATATTGATTTGAGTATCTTCAACTTTTACCTTACCCATATTTACTTCAACATAACCATTCGCATTTATAAACCCATCTTTTATTCCTGCATTTGTCTCAACAGTGAGTTTGGTAACATCCCGTTCTTTACAAATATAGCTCACAAGTGATCTTAAAGCAGAACCACACATCTCAGCTTCACTACCATCTGCATTGAAAATTCTCATTTTCACATCTGCGATCTTTGATACTTCAAAAGTAACAAGTCCATCACTACCTATACCAAAATGCCTGTCTGAAATTCTAATGCTTAAATCAATAAGCTCATCAAGTTCCAGTCCAACTTTTGCTTGGTCGATATAAATATAATCATTACCTTGGGCTTCCATTTTAAAGAATGGTATTCTCATTTAATCTCCGATTATGTCTTCAAACACTTCTTGGAAATTGAACAATCCTGTTTTTCCAATTAACCATTTGGCTGCGACCAAGGTTCCTGATGCTAAACCTTTTCTACTTCTAATTGAATGGGTTAGCTTTACCACATCAGCTTCTGAATCGAAGATAACACTATGCTCCCCCATATTATGACCTGATCTGATACTAGCGAAATGAAGCTCTTTATCTTTAATCTTTCGATTAACTCTATCATATTGCATTGTTCTTTTACTGTCTAGGTTCTCTACTAGAATTGAAGCAAGTTTTTTAGCTGTTCCTGAAGGACTATCAAGTTTTTGACGGTGATGTATCTCTAAACCTGAAGCATCATACTCTTTAATATTTGAGAACTTTTTTGCAGCACTTTCAATTATTTTAAAGAAAATGTTCATGCCTACACTGAAGTTTGAACTGTAAATTATCCCTATATTGTTATTTGATGCAATTTGGTCCAGCTTTTCTAAGTGAGGTTCAAGCCCTGTTGTGCCAATAACAATTGGTTTACCTTGAGCTGAGACTTTTTCGCAATTGTATAAAACAGTTGCAGGAGTTGTGTATTCAATGCAGATGTCACAATCCTTTAGAGATCTCTCATTTATATCTTCAAAACATCCTTTTACATATGGATCAATAATTGAAACAACCTCCATACCATATTCTGGAGCTAACTGCTCTAGCATTTTACCCATCTTTCCATATCCAATTAAAGCAACTTTTATCATACTACACCTCTATTACTAATATATAGGTTTATAAACTCTTCTATCCATACAGTACCCAATTCCAAATCTCGGATTGATATCTGTTCGTTACATGTATGTACTTTATCCATTCCTGTTCCAATTACTGCAACCTGAATACTGTCCTTATTAAGTATGTTCGCATCGCTTCCCCCACCAGCCTTTACAAATGATGGCTCAACACCTATTTCTTTGAACGCTTGTGAAGCAAGCTGTAGGAAAGGTAACTCTGGATTGAGATTAAATGAGTCATACTCCCGCACAGAATCTGTTACTAATCCAGCTTCAGCTGTCCCATTCACCGTAGAATTAGCTTTTAAAAATAATTCTCTCGTGTATTGTTCTAGTTTCTCTTCTGAATGTGACCTCACTTCTCCCGTAACAAAAACTGAGTCAGGTATAATGTTGTTTGCTCTACCCCCATAAATAACACCTAAATTAGCTGTGGTTTCATGATCAATTCTACCAAGTTGCATGTCTTTTACTGCATTAGCAGTTAATGTTATAGCACTAACTCCTTTCTCTGGTTCAAATCCTGCATGGGCAGTTTTCCCGTTGAAAATAAGTTTGATTGTATTCTGAGCAGGAGCTGCAACTACGATATGTCCTATCTTCATTGAGTCTAATGCAAATCCAAATCGTGCTTTTAATACGGAGCTCTCAAAATATTTTGCTCCGAGTAATCCAATCTCTTCACAAGCAGTAAAAAGCATTTCTATTGGTGGAAGTGCGACATTATTCTCCTTAAGGTTTTTCAGGGCAAAAAGTAGTTGTGCTATCCCTGATTTGTCATCACCACCCAGAATTGTATCTCCACTACTTCTAATGTACTCATTCTCTATCACAGGTTCAATGCCAACTCCCGGTTTTACAGTATCCATATGACAACAGAATAGTATAGGCTCCATATCTACATCACCTGGAATGCATGCGCAAATGTTTCCTGAGCCTTCTGTTCCCCCATTACTGAACCCATCAATCTCAAGCTTCGCTCCAAGTTGGAGTAACTCATCTGTCAGAAATGTCGCGAATTCCTTTTCATTGCCTGATTCGCTATCTATACGAACCATTTGCATAAAATAATCTACAATATTGTCTTTCATTTTTCTCTCGTTTTATATGGTATCGGGTCCTCTATTCCGGCTTTCTTAAATGCTCTAAGTCTCAAAACACAACTGTCGCACCTACCACATGCTTCTGTTTCAGAGCGATAACAGCTCCAACTCATCTCGAAAGGTGCTCCTAGCTCTTGACCTTTAGCTATGATTTCAGCTTTATTCATATGAATGATTGGAGTCTTTAATTCGATAGTGAACTCATTCTTAGTGCCCTGTTTAATAGTTTCATTGAAGCTGTTATAAAAGCTTTCTCTACAATCCGGATAACCTGAGCTATCCTCTTCAACAGCACCAATATAAATACTCTGAGCACCGATTACTTCTGCCCAGCTTACAGCTATGCAGATCATATGGGCATTTCTAAAGGGAACATACGTGTTAGGTACGGTCTCGCTTCCATTGAAATCATTGATAGTCATACTATCATCTGTTAAACTTGAACCACCTATCTTAGTCAAATAGTCTATACTTGTCGTTAGCGAACCTTGAGGTTTATAATGCTTCTCTATCATTTCAAAGCATTCCAGTTCTTTTTTCTCTGTCTTCTGTCCATAGTTCACATGAAGAAGATATATTTCATCATTCTCCTGTTTTGCTATTGCTGTAGTCACAAGACTATCAAGACCACCACTTGTTAATATTATTGCTTTTTTCATTTTACCACCACAATGCCGGATTGTATTCACTTTCAATTTTATTCTCATATTTATCCGGTAGTTTTTCAAAGAAGTCGATACCTGTTATTTTTTCAACCTCGTCAACACTCATCGCATAATCATTAAGAGGTTTATCACCTTTTTTGTTAGGTAAGACAAATCCGATGGCTTTAATCTCAGGTTCCTGCATATCAAGGATAATTTTGTAGTATTGATTAGGTACAGTTACATTATTATCACCAATCGTATGTTTGACTTCATCAGTAAGAATTGGTCCTGTAACAATAAACACTTCATTTTCCTTTTTAGCCCAAGCCCGAACTTGTGCTTCCAAATCTTTCCAAACACCTCTATTAAAACGTGGTTTCTGTGGACTCATATTGCTCATGAAAAATGATTCGCTCATTGCTTGTTCAGACCATTTCATATCTGCAGCAGGAGCTAGATGTCCTCTGTCAAATCCTGAACGCTTATAGTCTTTGAGACTTGCAGAACCTGATGTAATTGATTTGTCAGCACGGAAGTTATCTTTGCGTTTTATCTTGCCTTCCAGTTTCTCTTTTGTCAGTAAATATGCAACCCAATCCGCTTGCTCATGCTTCTCGTTGTACTGAAGTGTATAAGCAAAATGGTTAACTATTTCCTTCTCCGAATCATGTTTTGGAAGAAGATATTTTTTATACTCACTTTGCTTAACATCAGCAAGCTTAAACTCGGAAGCAACATTTGCTAATCCCTTAAGTTCCTCCACCTGCTCATCGTTCCAAACTCGTTTTATAACCTGATTCACAGGCTCCGGATCCAATATATAATAAGCCAATGCTAATAGCAACACTAACCAAATAATCGCATTTCTACCTTTATGTTTACTCATTAACTCTCCTATCATGTGTCCAACATCATTTACTTAGGCAAACTATACTAATAATGTCAATCTTATTATTGTGACATTGAATTTTGAATCAATTATCTTTGCCTGATATCTACCTGATGACACAAATTTAACCACGGATCAACCACGGGTAAACCACGCCCAAACTACAGGAGCCGTGGTTAACCCGCGGTTTACCCGTGGTCAACGCGTGGTCAAGTATCGGACTTGGGTCAGTGTTTGCTTAATCAAATCAATAAATCACTTGACCTATTAAAATGTTTGCTCAGCATCTTGTCATCTTAAAGAAAAGATAGAGCATTGCTCATATTTAATAAAGGAGAAAATAATGTTAAGAAAGATTGTTGTATTACTTTTACTCGCATCTATGTTGTTAATGCTTTCAGGATGCTTTGCAGGTACTAAAATGGAAGACGATAAGCCTGCCGGTTTCTTCTTGGGCGTCTGGCATGGTTGGATTGCACCATTTGCCCTTATCCTAGAGTTTTTCAGCTCAACTATACGAATCTATGAACCTCATAATCGGGGAATCCTATATGATCTGGGATTTTATATGGCTATCATATCCGGGTTTGGCGGACTGTCTTTGATTAGGAAAAGCAAGAAATAATGTAATTCGGGATTCAAATATCGATAAATATGTAAAGAATAGTTTAGTATAAAAGAACTATCTTTGCTCTATTCGGATTATCAGCCTAATAAGCAGTATTTCTTTTAAAATCCCTGAACTCGAAGTTGTTTTAATTTATAAAGCTAGCTCCTTTCAAGCGTACTGGTGATTGCTTCAGATCATCTACACAGTGCCATTTGCAACAATTTACATCATTGGAGTCATAGCGACCAAAGGGAGTTGGACTCATAGTGATCTATTCTTGTCATGTTCCGCTATGAGTCCAACTCGTAAACTCGCTATGACTCCAGATTCTGAATGCATACGCAGTGGCATTTGCAACAACTTAGCTATATTTATTGCCCTTTTTCCTCTCTTTAACTGCACTTTTCATCAACCCACTGTGTTTGCACTGTGCACGCACTGTGAAGGCACTGCCAACCCACTGTTTCACTGGGTTCACAGTGCGTGCACAGTGGGAGAACAGTGGGATGACTGCGTTTTGTTGGATAGTGTACATCAAGTTTGCGATATCGAAAATGAGGGAAGAACGATAACAAGTAAATTGAGTCTTGTTTCACTACTTTGAAGTTATCTTTGGGAATACCTTTTAGCAAATTAGATCATAGTTAGTCTTATGGATGAATACAAAGTTTCAGAGCTGCATAACAGATAAGCAATTTTGTCATAAAGGAATAAAACAAGAATATCCTTGACAAGTAAATATAAATAGAAAATATGTCATAACGAAATAAAACATAAGAGGAGAGTTTGCTTGAAACTTAAGGATTTGGTGAATGTATCAAGGTCGGGAGTGGTTTTGAATAGGCTTAAGAAGAGTAAAGAACCATTGGAGGGATATGCCTATAGATACATTACTGTCAAAAGTTTAAAGGGAGATGGAAAGATAGATTTTAAGGAATTAGAGGAAACGAAGGTTGAGGAATCCGTAAATCCTCGATACCTGACTGAGTACAATGATATTGTGATGAGGAGTAGTGAACCTTTTTCTGCTTCCGTGATTGAGCAAAATGCAGAGAACCTGATTGTTACTTCTAACTTGTATGTTTTGAAAGAGATTTCAGAAAAAGTGTTGCCTGAATACCTCTGTATTTATCTAAACTCAAAGCAAGCTATGAGACAATTAGTTAGACACGTTTCGCAAAGCACAATCAGCACAATTAGCATTAAAACTATTGCAGAGCTTGATGTAATAATCCCTACCATAGAAACTCAACAACGAATTATAGATATTTCTAATACAGCTCATAAAGAGATTGAGCTTCTCGAAGAGTTGCTGAATGCAAAACAGGTACTAAGCAACTCGGTAATTGAATCCCTGATATCAGATAAGGAGAAAAAATAATGCAAACAAATCAACAAACTATAAATGAAACTCTTTGGAAAGCTTGTGATACATTTAGAGGAATTATCGGTTCTTCCCAATATAAAGACTATATCCTCGTGATGTTGTTTATTAAGTATCTTAGCGATACATATAAGGAGCATTTGGAAGAGTATGACAAGAAGTATAAGGGCGATATTCAAAGAGTTAAGCGTGCTTTAAAGAATGAACGCTTTTTACTCGATGAAGAGTGTACTTTTGACTATCTTTACAACAATAGAAACGCTGATAATATCGGAGAGATTATTAACAAAGCATTGGATAGAGTAGAGGAAGATAATAAAATAAAGTTGCGAGGTGTTTTCAGGAACATTGACTTCAACTCTGAGGCGATGTTAGGCAAAACCAAAGAACGCAATCCTATGCTAAAACATCTTTTAGAAGACTTCAACGCAGATTCTTTAGACCTAAGACCATCGAAGATTGGTAATAATGATGTGATTGGAGATGCTTATGAGTATCTAATCTCTCGCTTTGCATCTGATGCAGGCAAAAAGGGTGGTGAGTTCTTCACACCGGGAGAAGTCTCAACCTTACTCGCTAAGCTTGTGAAACCTCAAGAGAATGACAGAATATATGATCCCACTTGCGGATCTGGTTCCTTGCTGATAAAAGCTGCCAAAGAAACAAATGTCTCCAAAGTACAGATTTACGGTCAAGAGCGTAACGGTAGCACGCATGCCCTCTGTAAGATGAATATGTTTCTACATAACATTGATGATGCTAAGATTGAATGGGGTGATACAATTGCTAATCCGCTTCATACAAAAGAGGGTCGTTTGATGAAGTTTCAGGTTGTAGTTGCAAACCCTCCCTTCTCACTCGATAAATGGGCAAAGGGCTTTGACCATGGAGAAACATCTGAGACTAAAAAGAAAGACAGTTTCAAGATGGAAAGCTCTCTTGATAAGTTCAGACGCTTTGAATGGGGAGTCCCTCCTAAGTCAAAAGGTGACTATGCCTTTGTTCTCCACATGTTGAATAGTCTTTCAGAGGATGGACGAATGGCTGTTGTGCTTCCACATGGTGTACTCTTTAGAGGGGCATCTGAAGGTAAGATAAGAAAGAATATTATCGATAATAATGTACTCGATGCTGTTATAGGATTACCGGAAAACCTTTTCTTTGGTACAGGTATTCCGGCAGTTATCTTGGTATTTAAGCAGAATCGACCTAATACTAACATACTCTTTATTGATGCTTCCAAAGAGTTTAGTAAAGATAAGAATCAGAATAAACTACTTACTGAGAATATTAGCAAGATTGTGAAGCATTACGAAGAGTATAAAACAACTGATAAATACTCATTCGTTGCAACTTTGGATGAAATCAAAGAGAACGATTATAACCTCAATATCCCACGCTATGTTGATACCTTCGAAGAGGAAGAACCGGTTGATATGGATGCAGTAAAAGAGAATATTGTGCGTATTAAGACTGAACTTCAGGAAGTTGAAGAAAAAATGCAACAATATTTAAATGAACTTGGTCTGTAGGAGGACAAGATGACAAAAGAGATAATGAATAGTGATGATTCTGTGTTTGAGAGTATCAAGAAGATAAATAAGTTTGGTTCCGAATTTTGGTTTGCAAGAGAACTCTCGGATGTGCTTGAATATTCCAAATGGAGTAACTTTGTCAGAGTAATAGAGAAAGCAAAAGTTGCTTGTAACAATAGCGGTAATGAGGTTGTAGATCATTTTGCCGACGTCGGCAAAATGATAAAACTTCCGAAAGGTGCTAAACGTGAAGTTGAAGATTACGCACTGTCTCGTTATGCTTGTTACCTTATAATCCAAGAAGCTGATTCCCGTAAAGAAGTTGTAGCTCTCGGTAAAACATATTTTGCTATTCAGACTCGAAAGCAGGAGATGCAGGAAAAGTTTGAACAACTTACCGAAGAACAAAAGCGACTTGCAATTCGTAAAGACTTGGCGGAGCATAATAAGCATCTTGCTGATGCTGCCAAAGATGCCGGTGTGGAAGCAGGAAGAGATTATGCTATCTTCCAAAACTACGGTTATATGGGACTTTATGGAGGGATGACTGCTAAAGATATACATGCAAAGAAAGGACTCAAAAAAAGCCACAAAATCCTTGATTATATGGGAAGTACTGAACTTGCTGCCAACCTCTTTAGAGCTACTCAAACTGAAGAGATACTCAGAAAAGAGAATATCAGAGGCAAAGATAATGCCAATAAAACCCACCGGGAAGTCGGAAGAAAGGTTCGCAAAGCTATTGAAGATATCGGAGGTTCTATGCCTGAGGATTTGCCTACTCCCACTAAATCAGTGAAGAAGATTGAGAAAGAAACACAAAAGCGATTGGAAGAGGATAATAAATGAATCCTGAAATAAAACAACGCTTAGATGATATCCGAAACGGGATTGTCCCCCAAGGTTATAAGAAAACTAAAATTGGGATTGTGCCGGTAGAGTGGGAATATGTTAAATTTGGAGATAATGCATCTATTAAAGTAGCTAAAGATTTGAACGAATCCATCTACTCAAACAAATATGATTCTATGCATAAATATCCTGTATTTTCTAATACAGTTGCGAATGAAGGGTTATACGGATTTTATGCAGAAGCTCAGTATAAAGGGGATTGTGTTACTGTTGTTGGAAGAGGTATAGGTTTAGGAACTCCTTTTTACAGAAATACAAGTTTTGGGGCAGTAGGGAGGCTTTTGATAATCTATCCGGATAACAATAATGATGCTCAATTTATATGTATCTATATTGAACATAAAATTAAGGTATTCTTTGAAAGTGGTGGTATACCACAGCTAACCGGACAAAGCTTTAAAGGATACAAGTATTTGAAGCCATCTCTCCCCGAGCAAAAGAAGATAGCAGAGATACTAACGACTTGGGATAAAGCGATTGAGCTAAAGAAAGAGCTAATTAAACAGAAAAAGCTACAAAAGAAAGGACTGATGCAACTCCTCTTAACCGGGGAAAAAAGAGTCGTAAATCCCGATACCGGACTTGAGTTTGATGATGAATGGAAAGAGGTTAGGTTGGGGGAGGTAGCGAGTTTTTTTTCTGGAGGTACACCCTTAAGATCAAACTCTAACTATTATATAGGTGATATACCATTCATTGGTTCAGGGAACATTACTGATGCAAGTGTAAATACCTATATAAATAAGACCGCATTATCTAGTTCTTCAGCAAAATTAGTTAACCAGGGAGATATCTTATATGCACTATATGGAGCAACAAGTGGAGAAGTTGCAATAAGTAAAATTGATGGAGCAATTAACCAAGCTGTATTATGCATTCGAAGTTCGGAGAATGATTATTATCTATACACCTTACTGAAATTTAACAAAGAACGAATAGTTGCGACCTATCTACAAGGTGGTCAAGGTAACTTATCTGCACAAATAATAAAGAAATTGTGGGTTAAACTTCCATCCATTCCAGAACAAATAGCCATCGCTAGAATATTATCAAAAGCTGATAAAGAAATAGAATTATTAGAGCAACAATTAGAGTTATTGCAGGAGCAGAAGAGGGGTATGATGCAACTGTTATTGACCGGGATTGTTAGAGTTGAGAATTAGGAGGAACTAATGTATCTTCTCTATGTTGATGAAAGCGGAGATTGTGGAATCGAAAATTCCCCAAGTAAGTGTTTTGTATTATCTGGATTTGTTATCCACGAATTGAAATGGTATGAAATGCTGGATGGTCTTGTAAGCTTTAGAAAAAGCTTATCAGACAACTATGGCTTTAAAATGAAAGAAGAGTTTCATTCAGCAAGAATGATCAATAAACCAGGGAATAGATTATCTGAAATCCCTAGGAACGATAGGCTTTCAATGCTTAGGAACTATTCTGACTTCATTAATACTTGTGATATAACTATTTTTAATATTGTTGTAAAAAAAGATGGGAAATCTGCTGATCTTGATGTATTTACGATAGCTTGGGACAGACTTTTAAATAGATTCCAGACAACGATGAAGAATCATAACATACCTGGGCAATCAACAGATAGAGATGAAAGATCTATTGTAATATGTGATCACACAGATGATAAGAAGCTTAGAGCACTGACAAGAAAGATGAGGAAATACAATCCAATTCCTCACGATACTTCAATGTACGCAGGAGGATATAGAAACATTCCATTAGACATGATTATTGAAGATGCTTGGACAAAAAATTCCGAACACTCATACTTTATCCAGACTGCAGATGTAATGGCATACCTTCTATATCAATATATATATCCAAACACATATATGAGAAAAACAGGTGGTAAAAATTACTTTTTAAGATATGAGGATAAGTTATGCAAACAAGCTTCAAGATCAGATAATTTGGGTATTGTCTATATATAAAAAGGGGACTTTCGTCCCGGAAGATTCCTATCTGGATCGAGCCAGATTCAGAATCTATATATAATCTAGACAAGACTAATAACTTGTCAAGAAATAAATTATTCAACTAATAGGAATAATAGTTGATGGGACTCAAGGTTGTAAGTTATGAAGAACCATTCTTAAGCTTTCCTATAAAAAAGAAGAACATTAATCGACTCCTCACCCGATTTTCGGGGAACGAAAATCGACCTCTCTCCAAGGGGGGAAGGTAAGAGAAAACAGAGGTATTATGAAGATAACGGAACAAAATAGTAGTCACGGTCCGGCATTGGAGTTGCTCCGATGTATGGGGTATGAGTTTATTGAACGAGAAGATTGCGAGAGGGAACGAGGTGGAACCGGTAGGGTTATTATGCGTGATACACTTCGCAAGAAGCTTAAAGAACTTAATAGTTATGAGTTCAAGGGTGAGAGTTTTAAGTTCTCCGATAGAAACATAGAGCAAGCTATTGAGGACTTGGATATACCTTTAACTACAGGCTTGGTAAGGACAAATGAACAGATATATGATTATCTGATGTTGGGGCGTACTTATCAAGAGGAGATGCCGGATGGAACTCGCAGGTCATACAATCTCTACTACATTGATTGGGAGAACCTTGAAAACAATAGCTTTCATGTGACCGAAGAGTTTAGTGTGGATAGAGATAACGGTGATACAGCTCGTCCTGATCTTGTAGTACTTGTGAATGGAATACCCTTGGGTGTGATTGAATGTAAGAAACCGAGTAAACCCTTGAATGAAGCTATAAGTCAGAATATCAGAAACCAGAAAAAGGAGTGGATACCTAATCTCTTTAAGTTTGTGCAAGTCATCTTAGCTACAAACAGAACCGAAGCTAAGTATGCGACTTGCGGAACAGCTAAGAAGTTTTGGTCTGTGTGGAAAGACTTAGATAAAGCCAAAACTAGCGATTCTAAATGGTTGAAGGATAGGTTAACTCAATACTTACCAACTCGAACTCCTACTGAACAGGATAGACATATTATCTCCCTATTCTCTCGTGAACGACTAATTGAATTCACAAGGTTCTTTGTGCTTTATGACTTAGATAAGAAGAAGATAGCAAGATATCAGCAGTACTTTGCCATAAAGGCATTGATGAACACAATCAAAGATACTAACTCTTCTGGAAATAGACAAGGTGGAGTGATTTGGCATACACAAGGTTCCGGTAAATCAATCACCATGATAATGTTTGCTAAAATGCTTTTAGCAGATAAAGAGATTATGAATCCTCGTGTGATTGTTGTAACTGATAGAATAAACCTTGATAAACAGATTAGGGATAACTTTGCTCATACGAGAATGAAGCCTGCAAGAGCAAACTCAGGACAGCATCTGATGTCACTAATCAAGGATGAGAATAAGCAAATTATCACAACGGTAATAAATAAGTTTGCTAGTGTATCAGCTAAGAAAGCAATCAATCAAAATCAAAACATCTTTGTTTTAGTCGATGAAAGTCATAGATCGCAGTATAAGGAACTTCACAACAACATGAAAGAAGTGTTGCCAAACGCTTGTTACATTGGCTTTACAGGTACACCTCTGATGAAGTCTGATTTAAAGAATACACTTAAGAAGTTTGGAAGCAACACCCCAATACATCAATACACAATTATGGATGGAGTGAAGGACGGAACAATACTACCTCTTCTGTATGAAGGTAGACTGATAGAACAAACTGTGAACCGTAGAGCCATTGATAATAGGATCGAAGCTATCACTCGAGACTTGAACGAAACGCAGAAAGAGGAAGTTTTGAGAAAATGGAGTAGATTCGAGAAGATTGCTTCAAGTTCACAGAGAATTAGCCTAATAGCCTTTGATATTGAAGAACACTATACTAAACATTATAAAGTTGAAGGTGCTCAATATAAAGCAATGCTAGCTACATCTTCTAAAGCAGATGCTGTCTCGTATTATAAAGCCTTCCAAGAATCGGGAAGATTAAGAAGCGCAGTTGTGATATCGAGTAGTGACCAGCGAGAAGGATACGAAGATACATCAGAAGAATCAAAGCTTAAAGTTAACAAGTTTTGGAACGAGATGATGGAGAGATATGGAAGTGCAGAAGACTACGAAACAATAATCAAGGATGAGTTTGTCAAAGGTGATGAGCTGGAGTTATTGATAGTTGTAGATAAACTCCTTACCGGATTTGATGCACCCAGAGCAACAGTGCTATATGTTGATAAACCAATGAAGGAGCATACGCTATTGCAAGCTATAGCTCGAGTTAACAGGTTATTTGAGGGAAAAGACTACGGATACATTGTCGATTATCGTGGACTGCTAGTAGAGCTTGATGAAGCCTTAGACTTGTATAGTGGTGAAGCGTTGGAGGATTTTGAGCAAAAAGATATTCAAGGTGTGATGTTCCATATAAAGAAGATTATTGGAGACCTAAAAGAAGCTCATGCTCAGTTATGGGATTTCTTCAAACCTGTTAAACGAGGAGATGACTTAGAACTCTTTGAACTCAAACTAGCAGATAAAAAGAGAAGAAATGAGTTCTATGATGTGCTTTGCAGGTATTCAAGAAATGTAGGGATTGCCCTTTCTTCAGAAGCTATCTACTTTGAGATGGGGAGAGAGCAGATACAATACCATAAGCGAGAATTGAAGTTTTTCCAAGAGTTAAGACGAAGTGTAAAGATTAGATATTCGGATGGAATCGACCATAAAGAGTATGAAGCCAAGATGCAGCAACTTATGGATAACTATATTGCAGCAGAGGATGTGCTACATATTACAAAACCTATAGATATTTTGGATAGAGAGGGCTTTGAAAAAGAGCTTGAGAGATTGAAATCTCCACGAGCAAAAGCAGATGCTATAAGAACTCGTCTAACAAAATCAATCACTGAAAAGCGAAATGAGAACCCGGCTTATTATATGAAGTTCTCTGAAAGAATTGCAGAGATTCTAAGACGCTATAAAGAGGGAAGACTTAGTGAAGCTGAATACCTTCAAGAGATGAGAAAGGTCACGAAAGACTATCGAGATGGAAAAAGCGATGTTAAATACCCCGAAAGCATAGAAAGTAATGGTCATGCACAAGCTTTCTTTGGTACAATAAATGAACTACTCCCCTCATTGAAAAAGGATTACATTAATCCGGATAAAATAGCTGAATTAGCATTGATGGTAGTAAGTATAGTTAAACAGAATATCAAAGTTGATTGGCAGGATAATCAGGAAGTGCATAAGAAGATTAAACAAGAAATTGATGACCTTTTCTATGATTACACTCAAGAACAAGAAATTGAGATACCATATGAGAGGATGGATGAAATCATTGGTAACATGCTTACAATAGCTATGAATAGGTTCTAATGGATATTGTCTTAGAGTATGGAACAGAAGTGATAACAATTGCTGTTATCAGAAGAGCAGTAAAGAATATTACAATAAAAGTACATCCTGATTTAACAGTGACTATTTCTGCAAATGAGAGTATAACAATTGAAGAACTAAGAAGTTTTGCAGATAAGAAAATCCATTGGATATACAAAAAGCTCAAGGGGTTTGAGAACTATCTTCCAATCAAAGATAATAAAAGCTATGTTAGCGGAGAATCAATACTTTACCTTGGTAAGCAATATAGATTGAAAGTTGTGGAATCGGAGTCTGATTTAGTCAAATGGTATCGAGGATACATCTATATCATGACAAGAAGACCTAAAGATTTTGACTTCAAAAGGAAACTCTTTCAGAAATGGTTAAGAAGTAGAGTAGAGCTTGTAACCAAAAGTATTTTAGATAGTAGTATTGAATCTTTAAGCAGGTATGGAATAAAGAAACCAAGAATTAAGTTTAGGCAAATGAAAAGTCGGTGGGGAAGTTATATTATTGCAAATAATACAATAACTATTAATACAAATCTAATTAGAACATCTAAGATATGTATTGAGTATGTGATAATGCATGAATTAATCCATGTTATATATCCAAATCATTCCAAAGAGTTTTACAATCTGTTAACATTACAGATGCCTGATTGGAGGTTAAGAAAGAATATGCTTGATGAAGAGTTTGGAATGATAAACATCAATAATTACTAAGTTGAGGAGATTGTTATAAAAAAGCTTTTAGTAATTATGACATTCTATCGGATAAAAGTATGAGTGTAAAAGTCGAAGTCTATTGCATCAAATAGCATTTTAAGTATTTTTTAGGGGTTTAACTGGAGATTGAGGATTATCCTGTTATCAAGAAAGATGAAAAAGAGGTTTTGATGAAAGTTTTAGTTTTTGGGGCGAGTGGAGCCACCGGATTTAATGTAGTTACACAGCTAATTGCTCAGAATATTGATGTTAAAGGTGTAGCCAGATCAACAGATAAGTTCAAAAACATCATGGATAATAGGCATTTAGAAATAATTCAAGCTAGTATTTTGGAAGTTGATGATAAGAAAGTGCAACAATACTTAGCCGATGTTGATGCAGTTGTGACATGCCTTGGGCATAATCTAACCTTCAAGGGATTGTTTGGTAAACCTCGAACTCTAGTAGTTGCTGCTCTGGCTAAAGTGGTTAATTGCATAAGTCAATTAGATACAGATAAGACTATAAAACTTGTTTTGATGAGTACAACAGCTTGTATCAATAAACAACAGAATGAGAGATTCCATGCACGCGAGAATTTTGTGGTAACCTTGTTAAGGTATCTATTACCTCCTCATCGCGATAATGAACTGACTTTAGATTACCTTCTAAATAAAGTTGGGACTAAGTTTAAAAACATAGAATGGGTTGCAGTAAGGCCTGATGGATTGATAAATGAACCCAAAGTTACGGAATATACAGCATGTCCATCTACAATAAGAAGTCCTATCTTTGACTCTGGGAAAGTAAGTAGAATCAACGTTGCAAACTTTATGGTAAACCTACTTATCAATGATAAACTCTGGGATAAATGGAAGTATAAAACCCCAGTATTATACAATTCAGAAGACGATTAACTAAGATATAAGGTTACTTCTTCAACTTCTCAAATTGGGCTTTCATAGTTGGATTTCCACATGTTAACTTCTTAATCGTTAGATTCTCAACCATTTTGTTTGGCGAGTATAAGTCATTCTCTAAGGATAACAGAGTTGCTTTAGAATTACATAGAAGTCTAAATTTGTCTTGACTGTCATTTATAAATCCAGAAGATTAATTACCATACAAATAATAAGGAGTATTATGAGAAAGATATTCTGGCTAGCAGGTGAACCATCGGGTGATCTTCATGCATCATGTGTTATGCAGAAGCTTAATGAACATGACGATAAGCTTGAGCATTATGGTGTTGGTGGATACCGGATGGCACATCAAGGTTTGAAACAGTTGTATCCTTTTAAACAGTTCAATGTTATGGGCTTTTTAGAAGTAGTAAAACATCTTAATTTCTTTCAAAAGGTTGAGAAAGGCATAGCGAAATGGTTGGAGCAGAACAAGCCTGATTTAGTGATACTAGTAGATTACCCGGGTTTGAATCTCCGTATTGCCAAGATTGCACATCAGTTAAAAATTAAAGTGTTTTACTATATATCCCCACAGGTTTGGGCCTGGAAGCACAATCGAGTGAAGAAGATTAAGACTTATTGTGATTTCGTTGCATGTATTCTGCCATTTGAAGAGGAATATTTACAAAATCGGGGTGTAAAGGCAAAATATGTGGGTAATCCGGTGATGGAACAGATAAATATCACACTCAGTAGGGAGGAGTTTGCTGAAAAGCATGGATTGGATCTTGATAAGAAATGGATGGCTTTCTTCCCAGGAAGCAGAGATATGGAAGTGAAACGGCTTTTGCCTGAATATTTGCATGCAGTTAAAGTGTTTGATGATGATAGCATGCAGTATCTATTCTCGTTATCTCCATCTGTAGATCGAAAACACTATATGTCTATCTTCGATGATAAGAAATCTGAGAACTGTAAGCTTATATTCAATGATAATTACAATCTTATGAAACATAGTTATGTCTCATGTGTTACATCAGGAACTGCGACTCTGGAAGCTGCTCTTATTGGTAATCCGTTCATAATCGTTTATAAGACTTCACAGACATCATACTCTGTTGGCAGAAGAATTATTAAGCTAGATTACATTGGATTACCAAATCTAATAATGGGTGTGGGAATTGTTCCTGAGTTGATACAGGATAGTGCTAAAGGTTTCTCTATCTATAGAACGCTACAAGATTATGTGAATCAACCTGAGTTCTATGATAAGAAAAAGAAGCAACTTGAACAACTACATGAAGTGGTTGGAGAGAAATCCGCATCTGAAGAAACAAGTGAACTGATAAGAGGAATTCTCTATTGAGCCTATTGTTGACAATTGAGAAGTATCTGGCAGCAGGATTGTTAAAGCTTTTTGATGCGACATGGCGGAAGGAAGTTATCAACGATACTTACAAAGAACCATGCATCTATATGTTTTGGCATCGCAACCAGATACCAATGACTGTGGTGAATGCTAAAAAGAATGCCGGAGTATTGATATCATCTTCTAAAGATGGAGAACTAATAGCCGGTCCGGTCTCAGTTCTAGGATATAAACCGATTAGAGGTTCATCTACAAGAGGTGGAAGTTCTGCATTAAGAAAGATGCTTGATTACCTAAAGACAGGGCCTGTAGCTATAACACCGGATGGACCAAAGGGTCCACTTTATAAGATAAAGAAAGGTTCAATATTACTTGCAACTAAGAGTGGAAGACCTATAATACCTGTTGCAGTTGATGTGAAAGGGGAGTGGCTCTTTAATTCTTGGGATAAGTTTCGCTTTCCAAAACCATTTGCGAAAATACGTATACACTTTGGCGAGCCTTACTACTGTGATAATAGCAAAACAATTGAATCAATGACTCATGAACTGGAGTCAATTACTCAAAAAATGACTGAGAATATCGAATTTGTTAGAGCTTAGTAACATATGAAGATATTTCGGAACCTAATTTGCATTATTATAAATCAAATGAAAATTAACTAAGGAGAAATAAATATGAAGAACTCGATTCTTTTTGTTTTGCTCATTCTATTAACAGGTCTACTAATAGCTCAACCGAGCTCATTAGATCCGAATTACTACACAAATGATGAGATAATTACTGCTCTTCAAGATGCAGAAACTAATTATCCTGATATCGTAAAAGTTGAGATCATTGGATATTCTCAGCAAACTAACATGCCTATATATGCTGTTAAAATCTCTGATAACGTTGAAGTTGATGAAGATGAGCCAGAAATCCTTATCTGCGGTCAGCTACATGCAGAGGAGATTCTCGGTGTCTCAGGTGTTATGGCATTATTAGAAGAGATCTTAACTCATCAGCAAAACTATGGGCAGATGATTGCTCAGGAAGAGTTATGGTTAATTCCAACACTTAATCCTGAAGGAATGGAGCTTGTAATGGACGGAAGTGACACATCTTGGCGTAAGAACCAAAGAGACGTTAATAATAATGGTACCTTAGATATAAATCCTGCGGTTGGATATGATATTGATGGTGTTGACTTGAACCGTAACTTTGCATTTAACTGGGCACATGGTGATACTTTGTATGCTGAAGGTGGCTATGAGGTTTATGACTATTATCGTGGTGAAGCTCCAATGTCAGAATCTGAAGTACAGGCTTTAGATCAGTTCTTACAAGATCACAATATATTATACTCAATCCAGTGGCATACTTCACGTTCAGGTAACTTCTCTGAGAAATGCTACTATTCATATAATTGGTATGATTATCGTCCATCACCTGACCTTGATATTGCAGCTCATCTTTGTGATGGTGTTGCAGATCAGATTAGTAAAGTTGATGGCTCAGCTACTTATGAGAGATATCCATCAGCCGGACGTAAAGGTTCTCAGCACGATTACCTTTATTCTGAATATCAGATTTATCAGTTGTTAATAGAAGCAGGTACTTTAAACCACCAGCCATTTGAACCAACATTATCAGAAATTACTACTGAGCTTGTTGAAGGCATGACTTGGTTACTTAAGAGAGCTCTTCAGTTCCATATGGATGTAGAATCAAACTCTTGCTTCACAGGAATCATTACTGATGCAACTACAAATGAACCTATCGAAGATGCCGGTATCTACATTGTGGAAAGAGAAGAACCATTTCTTAAGCCAAGAACCACAGATAGTTACGGTCGATTTTGGCGTGCAATCCTTGCCGGTAACTATACTTACAGAGTTGAAAAAGAAGGCTATCTTCCAGCAACCGGAGCTATTGCTGTAAATCCAAATACATGGACAATTCAGAACGTTGCGCTTACCCCTGCGACACCTATAACTATTACAGCTAACGTTAGCTATGATGGTGCACCTTTGAATGCACAAATGGAAGTTGTTAGCCCTAAGAAAGAGATGATACAATCTGAGAATGGTTACATCTCTTATAACAACTATGAAGGACATTACAAGTTAATCTTCTCTTATGACGGTTATTATCCTTGTGTTGTTGAGCTAGACCTTACAGGTGATGAAGTAGTCAATGTTGAGCTTGAACCGATTACTGAGCTCTTCTCAGAGGATTGGGAAAGTGGATTGGACAACTGGGTAGTTAACCCTGAGTGGGTTCTTATTGATGAAACCTCTTATGTTTATGACACAACATCAATCACTACATCCTGGGATGGTGGCTATAACTTCTATCCTGCAAACCAGGCTTTAGCTTTAACAACAGCTAATTCTATCACTTTACCTGCTGATGCAAATATAATGCTTGAGTTTATGCAAAAAGTTTACACAGAATGGGACTATGACCCTGTAACAGTTGAAGTTTCAACTAATGGAACTGACTTTACAGTAGTATCAACTGAATCAGGAAAGAATGATACATGGCACCGTAAGCTTGTAGATCTTTCTGACTATGCAGGTGAAACAGTTTACTTGAACTTCACACTCACTGATGTATCAGGTGATGACAGACTTGTTGATGAAGGTTGGACACTTGATAATATCAAGCTCTATAGTGGTACAAGTAGCTTTGTTGGTAACGATGAAGATATCCAGTTACACACTTTGGCTAATAAATTACATAGAAACTTCCCTAACCCATTCAACCCTGTTACAACTATCAAGTTTGATGTTGTTAAGAAAGGTACAGAAACTGTAGCAATCGAGATATACAATATCCTCGGTCAGAGAATTGAAAAGTTCCCTCTTAGCAGAGAACAGATTAATAGTGGTACACTTACTTGGAATGCTGATAACTCAGCAAGTGGTGTTTATTTCTATAAACTTGTAGTGAATGGCAGAACAGTGGATACTAATAAAGCAGTATTGATAAAATAAGAATTCGAATATAGAAAAGAGGTTCTCGGAATACGAGAACCTCTTTTGCTTTTAGTTTATTTAATGAGGTTAATCTTTCTAGTAAGTTTGGTGTTTTTCCCTTTTAAAACTGAGAAATATATACCGGAAGAAACAGGATTATTACTGTTATCTCTTCCATCCCATATTACTTCATGATTGCCTAAAGCAAATTCACCGAAATTCTTGATTTTCTTTCCTCGAATATCATAAACAGTCAAAGAAGCATTCAGTTCTTCATTAACTGCGACTTTGAAGGTTGTTGTAGGATTGAATGGATTTGGGTAATTATTCAATGCTAGTGGAGCAATTACAGGTTGAATAACTTCATTACTAGAAGTAGGCTCAACTAGATTGATTGAACTAAAACCGGCTGCTGCATGGTAAGCACCGAAGTTATCTGCTCCATTCTGACCACGAGCTAGAATAATAGGATAAGTCATGCCAATCTCCATTATATGGTCTTTATCATCTCCCGAGTTCAATGGTATCATGAAATGGATTTCAGTGTTTCCTTCTTCTTCAAAAGAGCTGTAATTCATTACATTAGATGTACCACCAAGACTCTCATCTGAAGCATGAGACGTAGCTGATGTTCCCCAGTCATCACGAATCATAGTCATGTCATTTTCATGATATCCAATAATAATATCAGCATTTGCCATCTGATTTGTAGGATTAAAACCAACAGCTACCCACCCGGTTGTGTTGGCTACCATGATTCCATCAAGATACATACTGTCATCTGAGACTCTGTAATGGAATGTAACTCCTGCTCCTGATACAGTTTGGTAAGGTGTTTCAGCTAGCAAAAGCATTGAGCTCATGATAAGTATTAAAAATATAAATATATGTTTCATTGTGTTCTCCTTATTGTCTAAGCAGGATAGAACCTGCTCCGTAATTGTTGTGTATTGTGGTAAAATTGTCATCATCCCCGGTTGCAAAGATAACCGGATATGTTGACCCAACTTCTAGAATCCTGTCTTTTGAATCACCCGAATCTAAGGGTAACTGAAAAATAATAGTTGTACGTCCGGAATCCTCATAGGAATCAATTAGAGATACATCATTAGTACCCCCTAAATCAATATCAGAAGTGTGGCTGTATGGTGAATCACCATAGTCGTCTCTAATCATTCCACCTGAAGTATTATAGTATCCGATAATGAAATTTGCATCTTTCATCCGATCGGAAGGATTAAATCCAACAGCTACCCATCCGGTTGTTTCGCCTGTAAATTTGCAATCTAAGTATTCGGATACAATTTTATATTTTAGAGTGTATCCATTTGTTGTTAAGGTGTAGTAACCATCTCCATCAAGGTCATCATTAATCTTAGGACCTGTTTCGTCCCATACTGTGTTACACCCTAAGAGTAGTAGCGAAATTACTAGAATAAACAGGAGATGCTTCATTGAAACCTCCTTTGTAATTTAAACCCAAACTTAAGGTCAGATCCGTCATTTGTCCCTAAGGATGCTCTTCTTGAATTCAATGCATCTGAATTGCTCAATTGGAAGATGAACTGATGCCCATAAGTGTCTAGCTTTACTCCAATAGCAAACGAATCATCTTCACCTAAATATTTAGCAATTCTCTCATCTGCACTGTCTCTATCCAAAGTTGGGAAGTATTCTGTTAAGATAGTGAGATTATCCAAAACTTTGACTCCGAGTCCAATCCCGGAGGTGAGTCTCTCATAGTAACCATCAAAGCCAGCGTTTAGGTTCAACATAATCCGATCAAAGATAGGAGTACTTTGTAGTGCGATTTGGTAATAGAAGTTGTTACGTCTGTCTTCTATGCTTACCTCTTTAAAGGAAAAGTAATCCACATTGATTTGACCTTTAATATAGTCTTCAAAAAGTAGAATCTGTCTACTTACACCTACACTATACTCTTTCTTCCCGGAGCTATATTCAGCTTTAGCTTCGAACAGTTGATAAACTGAGTACCTATATGCTATCCCGACGTTCGCTCCTATATCCATTCCAAAGAAAGTATCCAAGGGCTCATCTTCGACACTTCCTAGGAATCTATGTGAGATGGTAAACTCTGATTCTTTATCCTGTAGTTCTGATACAGAAGTAAGGTTCAAGAACTCTTGTTGATAGCCATATAAAAGAGCTGAAGATATTACGAGTAAGACTATTATCGAAAGCTTCATTCTTTTGACTCTGCTATTTTAAACTTGTAAGTTTCTTTACCTGACTTGTTACATTTAGTAATTACTTCAACTGAATCTCCAACTTTAGCTTGATTTATTTTGTAAATTAATGAGCCCATCTCTTCGTTATCTTGTAGATTAAGTTTTTGTTTGATTAACTCTTTCTTATTGATTTTTACTACCACCTCATAGATAAAGTGTTTATCAGGTTTATCCACTTCATGTTGATACTCTACTTTAAGTATTTTGGTCTCTGTATCATAAGTTGCAGTTACTTCTGATGCCGGATGAGCCAATGCTCCTACAGCGATTATTAACGATAAAATTACTAGTATTATAGTCTTCATTCTAACCTCCATTTGAGAATAAACTAATTATAAAATATGACTTTACAAATAAGAAATGGAGTTAGACCTATGCAGTTGATATTAAGGTAAGAGCTTTCTTCGTGAATTAATCCTTCGGTAAAACAAGATTCAAAGCTCTCACTCGTCTGAGAGCTTTTGTTTTTATCTGACGAACCTTTTCACGAGTAAAACCTAATTGCTCAGCTATATCCTGCAAGGTTCTTGAATGGAAATAAGATGCAACAAGAACTTGTTTCTCAAGTATCGGGAAATCAGGAGGAAAGATATCATCCGGGTTGGGACCTGGTTCTTCCACATCGACGATATGAGAATCGTCTTGTTTAGAGTAGTTGTCATGTATTTCAACTGCGTTGAATGAGGTGTTTGTTTCCTTGTCCAACGCAGCTAAAATATATTTCTTTATCCAAAAAGTTGCGTATACTCCGAATGCTGTGTTCTCCTCTTCGCGATAAGAACTCTCAGCTTCAATAAGTCCTATGAGCCCCTCTTGAACTAAATCTTCATAAGGCATTCCATAGTCCTTATACTGCGACGCAATCTTTCTTACTAATGGTAAGTAGTTAGTTATTAACTTCTCAGAACTCATTTCAGATTAAAAGGCAGTTTTATTGTAAATGTAGTTCCTTTGCCTACAGTACTATTCACATTAACTGTACCGTTATGCAACATCACAATATGCTTAACAATAGCGAGACCAAGTCCGGTTCCGCCCATCTTACGGCTTCTGGCTTTATCAGCAACATAGAAGCGCTCAAACAGTCTTTCCAGATGTTTTGACTCAATGCCACAACCAGTATCTTCAACTTTGAACTCAACGCCTGTATCATCTTTGCTGATAGATAACTTGATATGCCCTTCAGTTGTATATCTCATTGCGTTATCAATAAGATTAATGAATATCTGGTCTAACTTATAGATGTCAGCATAGAAATCAGATATAGGCTCTTCAACCTCGACAATCAGCTCTACATTAGATTTAGATGTCTTGTGTTCATAAAGCTGTTTGATGTTTTCTGCAAACTTCTTAAGCTTTACGTTTTCAAGGTTGAGTTTTCCCATCTGTTCAAGGTTAATCAGCACTTGAATATCTTCTACAAGATTAGCTAATCTATCTGAGTGGTTTCTAATAATCTTAAGGAATCTTCTCTTCTCTTCCGGAACAGAAGATTCAAGCATCTCAGCAAAACCCTTGATTGCAGTAATCGGAGTTCTGAGCTCATGAGCCATATTTACAATGAAATCCTGTTTCATTCTTTCTACTTGCTTAATCTCAGATACATCCTGCATAATGAAGATAGCTCTTTCATACTTAGCTAAATATGAGGAACTGAAAATATAGTCATGATCACCTAAAGTGATAGGTTTAATGATATTTGTCTTTCTATTTAGGGTCTCACCAATCATATCAAGAATAGTTGCATCTTTAATCTGATGCCAATAACCTTCTGAAGACTGAGTAGATAGGTTTAACACTCTCTGACAAGATGGATTGCTAATAACAATGTTTCCTGTCTTATTGATAACCCACAAACATTCCGATAAAGAGCTAATAATGCCACTTAATTCAGCTTTCTGCTGCTCAATAGAGTAGACATTACTCTTCACCTCATTTATCATCTTATTGAAGCTATTCCCGACAGTCTCGAATTCGTCACCTGTTAAGAAATGAACTTCAACATTCATATCACCTTTTGCAACTTTATCAGAAGCATCAGTAAGTTCTTTCAAAGGTTTATAGAAGCGGCTTGAAAGGATATATGAAAGAACCAATATCAAAAGGAAGATAATAGTTAGTGTTTCAAGAATACCCATCTGGAAGTTATGCTTGATAGAATCAAGGTCGCGTAACGGAACACTTATTCTTAGGTACTTACCGATAGGATGATTTATACGTCTTGAAAGATAAAGCATATTGAAGCCAACAGAATCACTAAAACGTATTGAGATACCATAATCAGAGTTCATAGATTGTTGAACTTCCGGTCTATCAATATGATTATCAAGCTTCTCTACATCAGCAAATGAATCAAATGTAACAACACCATCTTTATCGATTACAGTAATACGCTTTGACAGTACATCGGAGATATTCTGTAGCTCAGTTTTAATGTCATTTCTATTAGTGAGAATTACCTTCTCAATCTGCTTATTCTGCTCATTCAACTCTTCAGTAAGAATCTCTACATAGTTGCTATTGAGGATGTTACTACCTATGATTACAACAAGCACTGATAAAACCAGTGCTATTGAGAGATAACTTATGAATATCTTATTTCTAATCGACAGCTTTCTCAGAGTCATATTTGTAACCAATTCCTCTAACATTCTTAATGTTTTTGCTTAACTCACCTAATTTCTGTCTAAGGTGACGTATATGAACGTCTACAGTTCTATCGATAACTATCTTGTCTGTTCCCCAAAGGAAATCTAAAATCTTCTCTCTTGAGAATACCCATCCCGGTCTTGATAATAGGAGTTCTAATATCTTAAACTCAGTAGTTGTAAGTTCGATTTTCTCGCCATAAACGAATACTTCAAAACGATTCTTATCCATTTTGAGGATATCATCAGAGATACTCTTTTTGGGTACATGCTTAGTTCTTCTGAGAATAGCTTTGATTCTTGCAAGTAACTCTTTATGAGAGAATGGCTTTGTCAGATAATCATCAGCCCCAAATTCAAGACCCATCACCTTGTCAGTAATATCTGTTCTGGCTGTAAGCATGATCATTGGTAACTGCTCATATTTACCTGATTGACGAATGTGACGACAGATATCCATACCATCCATATCAGGAAGCATAAGATCCAACATTAAAAGGTCAGGGATATCATCTTCTAATCTTTCAAACATCTCTTTTCCGGTTTCAAAACCCTCCGTTTGGAATCCGGCATCCTGTAAATGCAAAGATATCAATTCTCTGATATCTTCTTCATCTTCAACAATAAAAATAAGTTTTTTGTTTTCCATGTTCCTTACCGCTTTGTTTTAGTCTTTTCAGTTAAAAATACTGAACGGCTGTTAATTGACAATTAAGATATAGTTAATTCTGTGTTAAGACGTGGTAGTGGTCAATTTATTTATTGTAGATTAGTAAAGAAGTTATGGTATTAATGCATCTTATCTCGAAACCAAAACCTTCGCAATGGTCCTTAGACCTTGTGAATGGTTGTAAATCGAAGAAAGAACCTTCAATGCCCCCTCTTTAGAAGGGAAGTTCAAGAGTACGGATTTAACTGACTA
The DNA here is from genome assembly GCA_963677495.2 of Cloacimonadales bacterium (SeqCode). Lineage (GTDB taxonomy): Bacteria > Cloacimonadota > Cloacimonadia > Cloacimonadales > JAFGVF01 > Zophobacter. The sequence goes on along the minus strand of CAXXOU010000001.1, from coordinate 363,056 downwards.
TCTCGGTTTGTCTTATCACGTTTATCAGGTTAAGGATATAACCACGAAAAGCATGATTCCTCATCATTGGAGTCATAGCGAGTTCACGAGTTGGACTTATAGTGATGAAATCTTGTCCCATATCGATATTCACCCAACTCCCTTTGGTCGCTATGGTGACAGCTTACGCAGTCAAATCAAACTCAGATTCCTATCATTGCACTGCCACAATTATTAACACTCACGAAAGAGACTCCTGTTGAAACCCTATTAAGATGTTGTTATTGCTTAACAGGATTTAGACTCGATTTTGAGAAGATTGAGATGGTTAAAGATTGATTATTGTGGCAGAGGAGTGTGAGGGTGTAGAGGTTGAGACAGGATAAGGTTTTAATTGGAAAGAGTGTTTTTTGATTTGATGTCACCGGAGTGATTGAGCTTCATGTTAAATCAGTTCATTGTGGATCGTTCTACATGTAAACCGATCACTCTTGATCGGTTAAGTTAGCATTTTTCATTTAAGGAAGTCCGTTGCCTTATCAGGCCGACAAACTCCTTTAAATAAAAAGCGAGAGCTTACACTCTCGCTTTAAATATTCTTAGTTATATATTATACAACTTTTCTTACTTTGTTAGCTTTGAGACATGAAGCACAGATTTTAATCTTTCTAACTTCACCTTTAATCTCAGCCTTGATATTGAACAAGTTAGGCTGGAATCTTCTCTTAGTCGCGTTTAATGCGTGAGATCTATTGTTGCCAACCATTGAGCTTTTGCCACAAACATCGCATATTCTAGACATTATTCACCTTCCTGAAATATTCTTTTGAGACAAAAAAAATTCTATCTCGCTTTTGGCAAGTAATTTATTCTACTCACCATTATCCATATCTATTTATTTTACTTTCTTTGCAAAACTGTCTCTGAGTCCTACTGTTCTATTAAATACAAGCTTTTCTGCTGAATGGTCATATCTATCAGTGATGAAATAACCCTTGCGTAAGAACTGGACACTTGTCTCAGGTTTCAACTCTTTAAGTGATGGTTCAGCTAATGCTTCAATAACTTCAACAGAGTTAGGATTCAGGATTTCAGATATCTCTTTATCTGATTTACCCGGATTCTCCTCTGTAAACAGATTATCATACAAACGAACCTCTGCCGGCACTGCATGAGCTGCAGATACCCAATGTAGAGTACCTTTAACTTTACGGCCGTCATCAGTCCAACCACCACGAGAAGCTGGGTCATAAGTACAATGCACTTCCATTATATTACCTGCATCATCTTTCACAACTGACTCAGCTTTCACATAATAAGCATGCTTGATTCTTACTTCATGACCAAGTTTCATACGGAAGTACTTACGATTAGCTTCCTCTCTGAAATCTTCTCTTTCGATATAGAACTCTTTAGTGAAAGGAACCTTTCTTGTGCCACCGTTCTCATCTTCAGGGTTGTTCTCAGCATCGAACCATTCAACTTTATCCTCAGGATAGTTATCAATCACCACTTTCAATGGATCAAGTACAACCATCACACGGTTGGCAGTTTTGTTCAACTCTTCTCTGAGACAGAAGTTCAAGAGAGCTATGTCCACAACACTCGCTGCTTTGGCAACACCAACTCTATCGCAGAAGTCCTTGATAGAACCTGATGTAAAACCACGTCTACGTAATCCACTGATAGTTGGCATTCTTGGGTCATCCCAGCCGGCAACTATTCCATCGTTCACAAGCTTTTGGAGTTTACGTTTACTGGTTAATGTATAAGTCACATTAAGTCGTGCAAACTCAATTTGCTGTGGATGACATGGAGTCTTAAGGTTATCAAGATACCAGTCATAAAGTGGTCTGTGGTCTTCAAACTCAAGCGTACAAAGAGAATGTGTGATTCCCTCAAGCATATCAGAAAGACAGTGAGTGAAATCATACATCGGATAAATGCACCATTTATCTCCGGTTCTATGATGATGAGCTCTCTTAATCCTGTAGATTATAGGGTCTCTCATATTCATATTGCCTGAGCTCATATCAATCTTTGAGCGTAAGGTCTTTGAACCATCTTCGAACTCACCTGCTCTCATTCTCTCGAATAGATCAAGGTTCTCTTCAACTGAACGGTCACGATATGGACTGTTCTTACCGGGAACTTTTATTTCACCACGATACTCTCTTATCTCTTCCGGAGTTAAATCATCAACATAGGCTTTGCCCATTTTGATAAGTTCAACTGCATAGGCATATAGTTTCTCAAAGTAATCAGAGGCATAATACATCCTGTCTTCCCAATCGAAACCAAGCCATTTGATATCTTCTTGGATAGATTCAACATACTCAATGTCTTCTTGAATCGGATTGGTATCGTCAAAACGAAGGTTGCATTGACCTTGATAATCCTTGGCGATGCCAAAGTCTATGCAGATAGCTTTAGCATGCCCGATGTGTAAATAACCGTTGGGCTCTGGTGGGAAACGTGTATGTACTTTTCCACCATGCTTGCCATTTTCCAAATCTAACTCTACAATCTCCTTGATAAAGTTAGAGCTTTTTTCCAAGCCTTCTTTTGTCTTGTCGTTCATGTTAATACCTCATTTATTCGTTTCAGATTGGGATAAACGAACTCCAATCTCTCTTAAATACTACTAATTCTTAATACTAATTAGAATGGTATAAAATTACCTAACCTCTTTTCGTGTCAATCTTTCTATCTTTTTTCTGGCTATTACCCCCATTAACTCTCTAGTTGCACCCTTTCAATAAATTCTATGATTCAATCATAAATTAGTTGACTATCAGTCATAATAGTAGATTTTATTGATAACAAAACTACATTTCTAAGGAGCTATAATGTCCTACGTAATCGCAGTAAGTGCCATTTCAGGTGGTGGAAAGACAACTTTAGTTAACAAATTAGCAGATAAAATGAATGCTACACGTCTCTTCTTTGATGACTATTTTATGGATAAACACTACCCTCAAGATATTCCTAAATGGTTAGCTGATGGAGCAGATCTGAATGAATGGGAATGTCCTGAACTTACTGATGCTCTCAGAAAGCTTAAGGCAGGAGAAGCAATCAAACATCCTCACACAGATGAAGAGATCTTACCCAATGATTACATTATCTTTGAAGAGCCTACAGGTAAGCAACGTGATGAACTAGCTGATTTAATAGATTATCTTATAGTTATTGATACTCCCCCTGAGATCTCACTCGCAAGGCGTATACTTAGAAATAATGAACAGATTCCAATGGATAAACTTGAAGAGTACACCAAAGAGGATTTAATGAATGGACTTAAGTATGTCATAGACCACCAAAAGGATTATTTGAGTAACTACATCACCTCTACACAAAGAGTATATGTCGAGATTCTGAACCAAGTAAAAACAAAAGCAGACCTTATCCTTGATTGGAAACAAACACCTGATGAGATGGTGGAGAAGGTAGTCAAATTAGTAAGTAAATAGTAGGTTTTATGCAACAAGACGATAGACAGAATTCTTATCAACCTGAACCTAAATCATATGTACTCATTGCATGGGTAAACTTACTTCTGTATTATCTTGGTTTTTATATTGTAGGTCTAATAGTTAACCTTGTTTTCTTGAAAAAGTCTAAACAATATATGGAAGAGACAAACATTCAACCTAAAGGTCGTGGGTGTTTGTTATTTCTAATCTGGACTCACCTTATTATACCAATTTCGTTAGTCATTTGGCTAATTACTTCAATTTTGGGTGTTTCATTGTTTGTAGCAACATCGACTAATAACGTTGATTATGAACCTGAGGTTAGAGCTCAATTGCAATCTCTTGCTTCAAAGGCTTTTGCTTATTACTACAAACCTGCTGCAATGGGTGGGGCTAGTAAGAATTGGGAAACTACTGCCCGTGACAGTAGATATTGGTTAGATCAGAGTGTCAGAGACAAGTACAATATAGTGGTATCATACAAACATAACTCATTGATACTCACTTCTGAATATGAGGATGTAATACTGCATGTTAAAGTAGATAATAATGGAAGAGCAGTTGATTTAGAATAAAAAACGGATTAAAGTATACTGCAATCCTTTTTCAGACTCATAACAATCAGTCTTCTTTACCGGGTACTTTGCACTTTCAGATTCCTCCATATCCCCCCATTCAATAGCAAATACTCAAAAATATTTCAGTTATCCACAACATGTGACTAACTTGATGCTTTGATCAAGTGAGTATTAAGAGAGTATCAGGTGTGTATCAAGTGTCTATCAAGAATTGAATGGGGGCAAATTGGCATTAGCCTTGCCAAAAGTCGTACAAATAACCACGGATGAACCACGGGTAAACCACGCCTAAACGACGGGAGCCGTGGTTAACCCGCGGTTTACCCGTGGACAACCCGTGGTCAAGTCAGCCAGATCTATGTATCATCCGGGGTAGATTAAACTCTTATTCCACTATCATAATAAGTGAACGAAAGTTGTCCGATTTTTGGGAGTCTCTTGAGGGTTCCCGGGGGTAGGTCATAAGAAAGTGGTAAGATTTTGGGTAGGAAAGGTTGTAAGATTTTGTCTTATTATGATGGTGCAATGATAGAGGTGTGGGTTGGATTTGTGTGGGAATTAGCTCTGAAAGAGCGACTGTTTAATAGCCCCATGCGACTTGTCGCTTGGGGTATATATCCCAAATGGAGATGTAGCCCTGAAGGGGCGTGAGTTGGATTTGTGTGGGGATGTTACGCCCCTTTAGGGCTGAATAATATTTTTGATTCTGAACCACATGCCAAGGCATGTGGCTATTGAACTTGCGCCTTTTCAAGGCTTATGATGAATAAATGCCTTTTCAATGCTTGGGATAAGTCAATACTCTTTCCGGATAGTAACTAAAGAAGTTCCGAGAGATCCTCACGACTGCGTTCATTTCGTTTCACTGCATTCACTTCGCTCAGGATGATAAGCTCTGAAAGAGCGACTGTTTAATAGCCCCATGCGACTTGTCGCTTGGGGTATATATCCCAAATTAAGATGTAGCCCTGAAGGGGCGTGGGTTGGATTTGTGTGGGGATGTTACGCCCCTTTAGGGCTGAATAATTTTTATGATTCGGAACCACATGCCAAGGCATGTGGCTATTGAACTTGCGCCTTTTCAAGGCTTATGATGAATAAATGCCTTTTCAAGGCATGGGATAAGTCAATACTTCTTTCAGGATAGTAACTAAAGAAGTTCCGAGAGATCCTTACGACTGCGTTCATTTCGCTTCACTGCATTCACTTCGCTCAGGATGACAAATTGTGTTTAAGGTGGTTCCGAGAGATCCTCATACTTCCTAAACCGCTTAGGAGATACAAAATATAATTTGACAGGCTTTGATAAGGAATCTTACTCCATTCGATTGATCACAAAGGGGATATTATGAAAAAGCTGTTAGTTCTACTATTAGTACTTGGGATAACATTCGCATATGCCTACAACAAAGAGTACTTTGAACCTAAAGATGAGGGTGTGAGGGAGAAGATTGCCGATTTTCAGGATCTGAAGTTTGGTTTAATGATGCATTGGGGACCTTACTCACAATGGGGAGTTATGGAATCATGGACACTCTGCTCAGAGGAGTGGATTGGGCGTGATTTAGCAAGGTATGAGAACTACCCTGATTATCTGGAAGATTATGAGAATCTTCAAAGAACCTTTAATCCGGTGTTTTTTGATCCACAGAAATGGGCAGATGCAGCTAAAGATGCAGGTATGAAATATGTTGTATTTACAACCAAGCACCATGACGGGTTCTGTATGTTTGATACCGAGACAACCGATTACAAGATAACTTCACCTAAAACTCCATTTTCACGTCAACCTCGTGCAGATATAACTAAAGAGATATTTGATACTTTCAGAAAGGATGACTTCTGGATTGGTGCCTATTTCTCTAAACCTGATTGGCACTGCGAAGATTACTGGTGGTCATTTTATCCAAAAGGTCCAAGACATGTTAATTACAACCCTAATAAATATCCTGAGAAGTGGGAAAACTTTAAGAAGTTTACTAATAAGCAGATCGAAGAGCTGATGACAAACTACGGTAAGATTGACCTTCTTTGGCTCGACGGTGCGTGGGTGAGACCAAGAGATAATACACCTGATGGGTTCAAGGATTGGGCGATTACTAAAGATTATAATCAGGATATAGATATGGCTTCTCTTGCGAAGATGGCAAGATCACATCAAAAGGATTTGATTATTGTTGACCGTTGGGTTGCCGGTGAGTATGAGAACTATTTGACTCCCGAGAATAAAGTCCCTGAAGAAGCTTTATTAGTTCCATGGGAAGCGTGTGTTCCAATGGCACCGGGTTGGTCCTACAACAAAGAACATAAGTATAAATCTGTTAAAGAGCTTGTACATCTACTGGTAAACGTTGTTGCTAAAGGCGGAAACCTCTTACTGAACATCGGACCTACACCCGATGGTGATTGGGCTCCGGATGCATATAAACGCTTGGAAGGCATGGCTACATGGATGAATGTTAACAGTGAGGGTATATACAATAGTAAACCATTAGCTCCTTATAAAGAGAGTAATATTTGTATGACTCAGCTAAAGGATGGTTCAACATATTTCTATTATCTCTGTGAGGAAGATGAGAAGGTTATGCCTGAAACGGTTACAATTGACTCTCATCGTCCTGCCAAAGGAGCTGAGCTATATCTTCTGGGATATGATAAACCTTTAAAATGGACTAAGAAGGGTCGCAAGGGTTGCGAAGTTATAATCCCCAAAGAGGTTATAAGTAAACCACCATGTGATTTTGCATGGACATTGAAGATTACTAAGATTAAATAGGTATATATTCGATCCCATTGGGGTGAATAGCGGTAAGTTGCAAGATTTAGTCTCGTGACAAGATGCACCTGCATAGAAGGTGCACTCCATAGTCCTGTTCGTATTCAACTAAAAGAGGAAGTCCGCTTTCATTTCACCCTTGTGAAACTCCGGCGAACTCCCTCTTTTAGTTGAAACTGAATTCTATTCAATGTGCAAAACAAAGAGGTTATTCTTTTTTTATTGCCAGCTTGAATCAATCCCGTAAATTATATAATGACTTTAAGATTGGAGGTTATAATGACCAAAGAAAATGAAAAGAAAGAAGCAAAGTCGAGCACTATTAGTGCTATTTCTCATCGTGAGCATAGAGAGTTTCATAATTGTTACACTGTTGAGTCTGTGACAAATGATATTAGATTCCTCAATATGGTATATGATGGTAAGACAGGATTAAACGAGAAGAGTGTGACTCCTGAGATGATAAACAACCTTAAGCATTTAGGTAAGCGGATCTACTTCTTTATCCTGTCTATGGATAAGAACTTTACACCAAGCTCATATATTAAGAGAAAATATGAATTTATTAACAACTACTTTTCAGGTGGGAATCCTCATCTCTTCTTCCTAGCTTGGAATGGATTAATTAAAAATGACAGTTTCAAACGTCTGATGATGCATGTTTTTAATTTAAGGCGTTTTAATAACGAGCTCTGCCCTCAAAATATCCCACATATCGGTTCAAGTATGACCCGATATAGAACTAAACTAGTACTTGCTGATGATATGGCTACAGATGAGAAAGGCAAGCGACGTAAGAACGGTCGTTTACTTGATGATGGTAGTGGTCTCACCATGCAGGAAGGTATTGTTTGGTTGCCTAATGACAAAGCTATACCTCTTTTCCCACAAGCTTATGTACCAATTAATCAGACTCAGGTTCTACTCGTGCGTCATGGTCGCTCGCATCATGAATCCGGTGGTGACAATCCTGTCTTTGTTGGCTCCGGTTATTGGGATAGCTGGGAAAATAACAGGCGTATTCCGGGTTCAATTGGTAATTATCTGCATGAAGATGGTATAAACACAGCAAAAGAGCTAGGAAAAGACTTTAAGGTTGTTGTGGATTGTCTAGAGAAACAGAATTATTCACTTTGGTCTTGGAGTAAAGATAACCCAATCTTAGTCTATGGAAGTGAATCAGAGAACACTGAGCAAACTGCCAGATACTTCCTGCAGGAAGGTGGCTATACTAATCTTCTATTCAATCCTGTGTATGGGCTGAACTCACAGAAGTATGGTGCTTTAACTCATAAGTACAAGAAAGATATATTCGCAAAGACAATAGAGATTTATAAAGATGAATGGGGTGGAACTCCTGAAGAACTTAAGTCGAAGGTTAAGAAATACTTTAAGAACAGGTTCTTCCATTTCCCTGAAGGTGAAACCTTGCTTGAATCTGACTGGCGTATCGCTTTCAGTTTTGTTGAGTTACTTAAGAAGAATCTAGGTCATAGAATCGTTTTAGCTGATCATTCCGGTGCAATAAGAGTCTTTGCAGCGGTGATTAAGACTCTTGATTTTGCTGATTATGCTTCCCTCAAAGAAGGTCATGACTCAATTATGGCATTTAGCTTCCAACCGGGACGTAATCTTAGATATGATTATCTGCAAAAGAAAGAGTTTATGCTGAGGAAGAAGAAGAAATAGCCTTAGATTAATTGTACTTCGACGTTGAACGTCGAACTAATGATAAAGCATAGAAAAGCCTGCTACTATTCAGCAGGCTTTTCTAATAGTTCAATGGTGTTGCCATCAGGGTCATAGATACCGGCATACTTACTATTTCCTGATACTTGTAGAGGATCTTTGATTTTGCCTTTATACTTCTCAACAAGATTAAGGATGCTTTCAAGATTAGACAACTCAAACCCCAACTGGATGTTGTTTACATCAGCACTTACGCCTGATATCTCTATTGGTACGAGTGTTAGAGAAATCGAATCCATTTTAACTGTAGCCATACTAAACTCACCCAATGATACTTCATTAAACTTTAACTCAAAGACTTTGGAGTAAAACTCTTTCATTATCTCATAATTGGTTACTGATATATTTATTTTTGTGAGCATTGTTGCCCCCTTTTATTAGTCTTTCAGCTCTCAATTAGCATTCTGACAAGTTTAAGTCAAAATCTTTTTTATTGACAAGATATGAGTAATTGGATAAAGAGTAACCTATGGGTTACAAAAAGTAACTATTGAGTGACACAATGAGAATGAAAGGTTACAAGAAAGCTTGTGAAAGTGAGGTAACAATGGATAAAGAGAAGTTAGATAATAACATTAAAGTCTTTAGAGCTAAGTTCAATATCTCGCAGAAAGATTTAGCTGAGAAGATAGGGGTTACCCGGAAAACGATTAATACGATAGAAACAGGGAGGTTCGTTCCCTCTACTGTGTTAGCAATCAAGATTGCTCGTTTCTTTGAGACAACAGTAGAAGAGGTCTTCGAGCTTAAGGAGGAGAAGTGAACATAGATAGAATTGAGAAAAGTAAAGGTTTGATTGATCTATTCACATTCATATTCATGTTGATATGGATAGGGCTTAGGGTTTTAGAACATATGAATGTAGGGGATATGCAGATTACTCTGCATATCGTTAGACTATTTGTAGTGATAGGTGTGATGCTGGTTATCATGCATTATGTTTTCTTCTCGAAACTGTTTACTGATGAGCTGGAGAAGATAAACAAGCTTAAAGCACATAAGCTCAGTTGGGTAATAACCGGATTGTCTTCAATCTTACTATATATTATTAGCGACAAGACAAGTTTATCAGCGAAGTTCTCAATAGAATTGATTATGTGGGTATGCTATCTTTCCTATTTTATCAGTTACAAGTTTCTGGAAGCGGGACTTGATAGTAAGTTTAGTGAAAAGCAAAGGCAGATAATATCAACAATTGCAGTTTTTATAGGAATGGTAGTTTTTGGGATGATTTTTGGATATATGATACCACATATCAGTTCAGAAGTTATCATGGAGCATAAGTATCTTTATATTGTGTCAGCAATAGTAGCAATTATCCTAACCGGATATGTAATAATCAGCTTTGTCAAGATGGCAATAGTAGTAGAAAAAGAGCAAAAGAGGAGTTCAAATGTATAAGAAAGTACCTGCAATTTGGTGGATAATGCTGATATGTTTAGTGGCAATTCTGTATAAATCAGTAATGAAGTGGATAGATAATGGAGCAGTACCATATATGAGTTTTGGAATAGCTTCATCATTGATGTTCTTTATTCTCAATGATCTGCCTATATTCGCAAAACGTAAATATATTCCCGCAATATTCGTACTGGGTTCAGTGATATTAGTATTCACAGGTATAATAACAAGTAAATAGGAGGAAATAATGAAAATATTTCGTATATTATTATTAGTGTTGGTCGTAGTTCTTGCCGGCTGTGCAGGAAACAAAGCAGTTAAGACAGATGCACCTGAAGAGAAAGGTGAAAAGACATTCATGTGGGAGATCAAAGGGGGAGAGTCTAAGTTGTACCTTCTCGGTTCTATCCACTTGATGCCTGAGAGTGTTTACCCACTAAAAGAAGTAATTACTAATGCATTTGAAGAGTCAGATGTTTTAGTGGTTGAAGCTGATGCTACTAAAATTGATCAAAACAGAGTACAGAAGCTCGTGATGGAATCAAGCATGTACAAAGATGGTAAGACCTTGAAAAGTGAACTCTCTCCTGAGTTGTACGCCAGGTTAGGGGAGGAGCTTAATAAACTTAATATGTCTATTGAGCAGTTCAATATGTTTAAGCCTTGGTATCTCAGTTTAACTTTAAGCATGCTCGAAATACAAAAGGCAGGAATGAAACCTGAACTTGGTATTGATATGCACCTTCTTGCTAAGGCAAACGAGAAAGAAAAAGAGATTGTTGAGTTAGAATCAGCATATGGTCAGCTTGAGTTGTTAACAACTATTCCTGATGAATCTCAAGAAGGTTACTTAGAATATACATTAGACAACTTTGCAAACACGAAAGAGTTGATGGATATTATGGTAAAAGCTTGGATCTCAGGTGATGCAAAAACTATGTATGAATCAACAAAAGGGAAAATGAAAGAACAGGCTGAAAGTGAAGGGGATATGGAGTTTTACAATAGGTTATTCCCTGATCGAGATGCAAAGATGGCTGTTAAGATTGATGAAATGCTTAAGAGTAAAGATGGCAAAACTTACTTTGTTGTTATTGGTGCAGGTCATCTCATCGGTGATGATGGTCAGCTAAAACGTTTAAGAGATTTAGGGTATACTACAATTCAGAAGTAGTAAGTAATAGAAGAATGACAAACTCCCCAGTCCAAAATGGAACGGGGAGTTTTTTTATATTAATAGTTCACAGTATTCGAAACTCACTCTCATTGCTCTATCATAATACGCGGGATTAATTCGGGAATCTGTAGAGAATTATTTGGGAATTACTCGGGCAAAGCCCCGAGAGAGTCCCGAGAGATTCCCGTGTGATTCCCGAGAGAGTCCCGGGAATTATGATAGGGCAATGAGAGGGCATAAAAGTGTTGGATTATTAGGAAGAATCAGAAGAAGTTATGTGGATCGATGTTGCTTTACATAGAAAAAAGCCCCCGCAATCGGGGGCTTTGATTTATAATTGAAATTACTTTTACTTTATAAGAATCATCTTCTTAGATTTTGTGTAAGTACCTGCTTTCAGTTTGTAGAAATAGATACCGGAAGGTTGAACTTTACCACTATCACTCATACCATTCCATACAATTGAGTGCTGACCGGTTTGAACATCATCAGCTACAAGTGTTCTAATCTTCTCACCTTTCACATTATAAACAGCTAACTCAACATCAGATGATTTATCAATGAAGTAAGAGATAGTTGTAGTAGGGTTGAAAGGATTAGGATAGTTTCCAAGAAGAGCTGTCTGAGCTAATTGTACATTATCACTATTCGGGTTTGCACCAACTTGAACAGTCACAGTGTTAGAAGGATCAGACTCACCTGTGTTAGTTAGTGAAGTCACATAATACTCATAAGTTCCATCAGGGACATTAGCATCTACATAGGTGATTTGTGCAATGTCTGCAATGATGTTAAGGAACTGACCATCTCTGTAAACAGAATAACCAAGTACATTAGAAACAACTTGTGGGTGAATCCAGGAGAGAGATACATCTGAGCCATTAACATTAGCTTCTAACCACTGTGGAGTTTCAGAAGGGAACTCAAAGCCCATATGGAAATTAATAATACCACCAGATTCTGAAATTTGGCTAATAGGTCTGTTAGTCTCTTCTCCAGCCCAGCTTAAGGCATTAGGATTAGTTGTATCATCGAATTCAGTTTCATTGTGGCTTCCGGGGAAAGGAGCACCGGAACCATTCACTCCACCCCATGCAGGACGGATTCTGAATCCTTGATGTGAATCAACATTTATATCATTACTATTATGATGAGCATCTATATGGTTTCCATCAGCATGGAAAATTAGCATACCATGATATGGTACACTACCGTTAAAACCGGTCTGTTGGCGGTTCTCAAGTAAGAAATACTCATTCTCAGTACGTGTATTGATTCTATAGATTGTTGGATCATAAGTACCGTTAGGAAGAGTATAGTCACCTTCATCATCTATAAGAGTTGCATCAGTCCAACCATAAAAAATCTTAGTCCAAGGATTGTGATGAGGTGGCTCAGAACCGCTAGGATAACCATTATAGCTCCCACCGGCCATAATATCCCAATCACCAGTACCTGTATAACTACCACCAGCTTGGTAATCTGTGTCATAGAAATCAGGTGTACCTAAATTGTGACCAACTTCATGAGCGAAAACACCCATTGTTGTCATACTAGTCCAATTGTTCTTTTCAGGTTGTGCAGTATATGGCCCAAAATCAACACCATCAAACTGTACATTATAGCTATACATTGAAGAGTTATGAGACCATATATCGTTTGTATTACCTGAGATTTCTTGACCTAAACCTTGGTGTACTAAGGCAACACCATCAACAGTGCCATCGCCATCGTTGTCAAAAATCGAGAAGTCTATCCCAGCATCATTAGCAGCAACAACAGCATCACGAGCAAACTCGCCCCAGCGTTCTTGTGGCCCATAATAGCTTTTGTTATGGGGTAATGTTACCCAACCTACAACAGTAGAGTTGATAGTAAGCTGGCCATATGAGTTCTCATAATAGAAATCTTTAAATGAACCGGAGCCGCTGTAGTTTGCCTGGTTCATTAAGTTATCAAAGTTGTTAACAGTATATGTAGGTGAAGTATCAGGGAAATTTGCTAAGATTACAAGCATATTGTTTGTACCGGTAGTAGGGAACCCGCCCATACGACTTGGATTGTTATCTTGGAATCTACCGATGAGTCTTTCAATCTGACTATTGCTATAGCTCAAATATGTTTCTTGCTGCGCAAGGAAATCTAACTCTTCAGGAGTTCTGTCAGCAATGTTATTAGCACGCACATTACCTGGGTAGATGTTGCCGTTCTCATCTAACTCAGCATATACTTTGTAGCCATCTTGGTTTGAAAGTATTGTATATCCATCTAATGTTTCTCCCCAATTAACAAACTCATCCCCACGAAGGTTCATCTCGAGAGTAGAACCATCTGGCTGACGATAACTAATTGGATTCGGTGTTGCAGGTATAGCAGTCAAAGAAGCAAGTGCTATAACCAGCATTGTAAGCAAAAATAATTTCTTCATTTTGTAACTCCAATATATCTCAATTTAAATTATATCAATTTGTTATGTGCAAATTTAAAATCTATGCTAAATTGTAAAGCATAATCTCTTCCAGATAATCTATTATTATTACAAGCGAAAGCAAGATTTCCTTCAAAATTGCAGTTAAAAGTAAAAAGCCCGACTGCTATGAGTCGGGCTTATAAGTATATCAAATGTATATGCTATTCGTTTTCAATCAACTCATCAATATTCACTTCACCATTTTGAAGTTGGTCAAGCATAAACTTAGCTGATTCGTTAAGTTCTCCGGTTGGATATTTCGCTAAAAACTCATTATAGCACTCTATAGCTTTAGCTTTGTCTTTAATGTTTTCAGAGTATGTGAATGCTTTCATAAACATAGCTTTATAGTCATTAACACCATCTTTAAAAGATTTAATGATTTGATCATAATAGATTACAGAATCATTGTATTTTCTTTGCTTGATAGCATTATCAGCCATTTCGAATAGCTCTTCAACAGTCAGTTTAACAGTTAATCTGTCTGCATAAACTTTATACTGATATTCAGCCATTAAGTCAGCTTTAACTTCGTCTCTAAATGCTTTTTCTTTATTCTGTTTAGCATTTTTTTCTATAGCTTGTTTTACTTCATCAAGAGGTCTGTATGTATCTTCAACATTTTCAAGTACTGTGAAGACAAGTAAGTCTCCATTAGAAGATTTGAAAGGTTCAGTTGTCCCATTAAGAGGAGTTGAGAATACTAATTTGTTGAAGTCAACATCTTTACCATAACCAAGAACCATGTTGTTATTATATACTTTTGCAATGAAACCATCTTCAAAAGTGTTAACTGCATACTTCTCATATGCTTTTTTGATTGCAGCTTCTTGTTTGAGAGGATTCTTTTTCTTCATAGCTTTGCGAATAGCTTTGTAAGCTTTCTTAGCTTTCTTCTCTTCATCAAATTTGTATAATCTAATAGATCTGTGACCAGGAACTTTATAACGTTCAATGCTTTCATCATAATACTTCTGAAGGTCTTCATCAGTAACATCAATCTTGTCAGTAACAAGTTGTTTGTAAACAGCACGAAGAACAAAGTATCTTGATATCTGTCTGAGTCTATCTGGTTCATCAACGTAGTTTTCTTTACCATTCTCTTCCACTTCTGCCATATAAAGAAGCTGTGTAGGGTAGCGTTTGAAGAAACTGTCATCTCCGGTAGCTTTCATATACATCGCTTTCTCTTGAGGACTCATTGCAGCAAGAACTTCATATACATTTTCGACAGTCAAATTGAGTTTTGCATAATCAGAAGAGATAACGCTTTTCTTAAGAATTTCATTATCAGTTACCGGAGTAGTTAAATCTAAAGAACCGGCTAGCTCATCATCAACAACAAGATTGTATTTAGTTGCAAGTCTATCGAAGAGAGCTTTTGTAAGAGTCTTTTCTTTTTCGAACTTAACACGTTTTTCTAGAGTTGGTTCAACTTCTTCAAGTGTTTTCTGATATCCTTCAATTCTGTCAGTTACTTTAAAAATATGATATACACCATCAATTACTTCCGGACCATGAATCTTATCCTGTGATACCTGAGCATCATTGATCAGCTTACTTAAAGCTTCATTCTTATTTACACCCGGTACGTGACCATTGTTTCTTATACCTTTGATTACACCCTTGTTGTTCTTTGCATAACCATTCTTATTGTATGTATTTGAAACTTCGGCCCACGCTTTACCTGATTTAAGCTCAGTAAGGGCTTTTTCTGCACTTTCCTGATCCTCAGCTTGGATGTAAAGGATTGTAGTGTTAGGTTGCTCATAAAATTCATCAAGATGAGACATATAGTATTGTTGCTTATCTTTATTGCTAATAGCAGCAACCTGATCACGTACTTCTTGTCTGTAATAGCTTTCAATATAGATTTCTCGAGTTGCATTATCTACTTTGTCAGCAATCTCTTTCTTTTTATCAAGACCTAAGTCAATAGCTTTACGGTAGAAAACATCTTCTAAGATAATTCCTTGAAGAATCTCTTCCTGTCCGTTAATAGTTTTATATCTGTTCTGATATTGTGGTGGTATTTTAGCGATCTTAGCGTCTAAATCACCTTTAGTAATTGTGCCCTTATCAAATTCAACTAAGACGGTTTTGGGGTCAGGGTTTGGTTTTGAATCTGCTACGCTCCACAGAAGTCCAACAGATAAAATTATTGTTAGAAGAGTTACAAGCAAAAGCTTTCTCTGCATAACATTACTCCTTATTTATTTAATTCTTGTTAATATTCTTACGGAATTTTCAATAGTAATATTATTAGTCAAGGTTATAATATTAATGACTAGTCGGAATATAGTTACAATAATCTGAGACTAATCTCTATCGTAGACAATTTCTCCAATTAAATCATACTCCCAACTATCAATAATTCTAACCTTTACAATGTCACCAACTGATGCCGAACCACTGACTATAAACAGATTACCATCTATATCTGGGGCATCATAAATCGTTCTTGCGTCATAGAGAATCCCTTCTCCTTCTGACATTGCATCAATAATAGCTTCAAGCTCCTGTCCGACATATGTTACCATTATCTCTTCAGAGATAGCTTGTTGAGTAGCCATAATCTCATCCTGGCGTTTCTGAGCTGTATTAATAGTGACTTTATTAGGGAAGTCCGATGCCGGAGTACCCTCTTCAGGTGAATATACGAAGACACCTAATCGCTCAAATTTTACCTTTCTAATCAGTTCCAGTAACTCTAAGTGATCTTTCTGTTTCTCACCTGGGAAGCCTGAAATAAATGTTGTTCTAATTGCAGCATGAGGAATTTTGTTTCTAATCATGGTTAATACATTAACTTGAGCTTGTGAGCTAATCTTACGATTCATTGATTTTAGCATCTTGTCAGAAGCATGCTGTAGTGGAATGTCGAAATAGGGTAGTACTTTCTTAGAACCGGCAATCATATCAATCAGCTCTTCTGTGACATGTGCAGGATGCATATAAAGCAGTCTTATCCATTTGAGACCCTCAATCTTCTCCAGTTCGATTAACAAAGCAGGAAGCTTCTTCTCTCCATAGATATCCTGACCATAAAGAGTAACATCCTGAGCTGTAACTATAAGCTCTTTAACTCCTTGCTTTGCAATCTTCTCACTCTCTTTCACCAGTTCTTCGATTGGTCTTGATACATGCCCACCTCTAATTCCTGGTATAGCACAGTATGTACATCGATTATCACAACCATCGCTGATACGCAAAAACGCATAATGGGGAGGAGTTAAAATCTTTCTCTCAAGCTGTGGGTTGTTATCTCCCAGTATCTTCGCAAAAGACTTAAAGTCTTTCAAATCAACTAAATGGTCAACTTCAGGTAGCGAACTTTTTAAGTCTTCAAAATATCGTCCAATTAAACAACCTGTGGCAATAAGCTTCTTACATTTACCAATTGTTTTTAGAGCGTTCATCTCGAAAATCGTTTCAATTGCTTCCTCTTTAGCATCACTAATAAAACCACATGTATTAACGATAATCAGCTCTGCTTCCATAGGATTTTCTGTGAATTCATAACCATTTTTCTCAGTCAACCAAGCGAAAATCTCACTATCAACAAGATTCTTAGGACATCCTAATGATTCTATATAGTACTTTTTCATTTTCCCATCTTCTCTGAAACAGAAGCAACTTTACCTTGCATTCTATTCTTTTTGGATTTTCTATAATCCATTTTTACAGTAATCCCTACACGCTCATAATCAGGTGCTACTGTCTTAAATACTCTATCTACAAGAGCCATTACATCATCATAATCACCTTCAATGATTGAACCCATCGGTGTGAGCATATGTTCAACTTTTGAGTCTTCCTCAATGACTTTACAAACTTTTGCTACAAAAGGTGATAAACTAGGACCTATATCATAAGTAACTACTACTAAATCACATATTACATTGTATCCACTCATTATTTCTCCAATCTTTTTATCTCGTCTCTATAATTCTCAGCCGAATCTGTAATCAGTCTCATCTGTTTCACTGACTCTACCGGATATTTACCAATAGCTGTCTCACCAGATAGTGTTAAAGCTGTAACACCATCAATAACTGCATTTGCAATATCAGATACTTCAGCTCTGGTTGGAAGAGGATTATCCTCCATAGAACTAAGCATCTGAGTAGCTACAAATACCGGTTTGTTTTGCTTTCTGCACTTCGCTGTTATCAGCTTTTGATAATATGGTATCAAATCCATCGGATTCTCTGTTCCCATATCACCACGAGCTATGAAAAAGCAATCACCTGCTTCAACAATTTCGTCAATGTTTTTAAGTGATTGTCTAGACTCGAACTTAGGTAAGAAACTAATTGTATATTCAGGATCCGCAAGTTTTAAGAAATCTCTATAAGCCTGAACATCAGCTTTTGAGTGGATAAAAGATAGTGCAAGATAATCAGCATTAACTTTATCAGCAAATATTAAGTCAGTTTTATCTTTCTCTGTGATTTCGAGATCCCCATACTCAATTTCAGGGAATGAGATATGGGCATTGGGTAGAATTGTACCGTTTCCATTAACTTCTATCACTGCTGTTTCTTTTGTTATTGAAACTACAGAACCTTCAAACTTCCCATCCTGCAAGAGCATCCTGTCATTAATTGACAGTTTGTTAAAGACTTCAGGAATAGATAGACTTTTGGTTTTATGAAGTTCAAGCATAGTACTCTGATTACATGTTACAGGTGTTTCAATAGAAAGTAGTCTTAGTT
Organism: Cloacimonadales bacterium (SeqCode); assembly: GCA_963677495.2. Classification (GTDB taxonomy): domain Bacteria; phylum Cloacimonadota; class Cloacimonadia; order Cloacimonadales; family JAFGVF01; genus Zophobacter. The sequence continues at coordinate 344,732 of CAXXOU010000001.1, read as the reverse complement.
CAGGACCTGCAAGGTCGACCATGATTTCAACAGGTTTGCTACATTTTTCTTCAGCTAATCTGATTCTTTCAATTAGTTCTAAAACATCCTCATGAGAAGCATGGGACATGTTAATCCTAAAGATATCTGCTCCTGCCTTTATCATGTCAGCTAATAGATCTATACTACCATTTACTTTGCTAATAGTTGCAATTATTTTCGTTTTCATATTACAGGTAGTTTTTTGTGCTTCCGAAAGGTGTCAATAGAGAAACAAAAAGATATTCATTTTTATGTATATTTGCTATTAATTTATCCTTCATCATAAAAAATAATATGCTCATTATTAGTGAACAAGAGGGACTAATAAGCAGATGCATAGCCAATCTTGAAGTCGAGCTTAACAACTAAAACTGTTGAATTCATTTAAGAAGTATCAACTTCTGTGTGTCTGAATCAACTCCTGTCTGCATCCTTAGGATGTATACACCCGATGAAACCTCTCTTTTATCATCATCAAGACCATTCCATTGGATTTTATGCTCTCCTCTTTTGAGTACTGAATCACATAGTTCCTTTACTTTCTGTCCTTTAACATTATATACGATGATAGATGTGTGTGTCGATGACTCAGCGATATTGAATGAAATGTTGGTGACCGGATTGAATGGATTTGGATAACAATTGTGAAGAGATGACTTGGGAATATTTATCGAAGAATTCTCATTAGCTGTCATTGAGACTTCAATAGAGTTACTATGACCACTCTCTACTTCATCATTATATGCAGATACAGAGACAGAATATTGTGTTCGATTTTCATCCAAAGGAAGAGAATAACTACGGTATTGAAAATCAATTTCATCAATCACATCACCCCCAGCATAAATCCTATATCCATCATAATCAATATTGTTATAAACTGGACCTTCCCAACGAAGAACGGATTGGTTATCAAGCCTTAAATTCCATGGTGTTTCTTGGGAACAAATGGGTAATCTTGACCAATAGTTTTGTGTAGAGATTGGAAAAAACGTATCGTCTCCCTCAACTTGATAATCACCTAGTATCGAACCAGCATACAGGCTATAGTTGTTATAGATAAGTGTCATTAATATCCCAATATTTTCAGCCATATATATGTAGCAAGTTCTTGTGTTTATTGGGTCTATTGTCTCAACTACATATACTTGAAACTCTTCTCCATTAAACTGTTGTGTTTCACTAAATACTACCTCAGCATGCCAATAGGTTGGAGTCGTACTATCTCCTACTACGCGAATACTTTCCCATGTATCATTTATACTTAAGTTATTTATTTTAAGTAGTTGATTTGCCCCAGAATTGTATTCAATCTCTAGAAATGAGTTGGATGAGTTATCCCAACTTACTTTTTTTTCTATGCACAAAAAATCATTTTCGACATAATAATGTGAATAGCTAGGATAAGGTTTCCCCTGGCAAATGTTTACATATGGGTATGTTACTATTGACCCACTAGTTACGGGATGTCCTACTACATTCGTATTTTCCCAATAATCTTGGTTTAAGTTAATGCCCAAAGTTTGGCCAATCAGCTCATCATTTACTTCCACTGCAGTTGGAATAATCGAATCTCCATAAACTCCCGCCTTAAATTGATTGCCATTTTGATCCCAGGCAATACAGTGAAGTTGGTAGAAACCCTCTTCAACCTCATTTATGGAGAATGTTGTTAAAGAGTCAGAATAGAAATGAAAATTTGGATTATCCCAGTTCAACGATGTAAAATATAGCTTTAATACTCCTATTGAGTCACTTGGAACATCACCAGTTACAGAAACATATAATTGTGGTATCGTTAGCTCATGTGAATTTGTATAATTTTTACAAATAGTTTCGAACCCTATTAGGAATGTCCAACAAGATATTAGAGCAAGGATAACAACAAGTTTTTTCATAACTACTCCCTTTACAGCTTGTAAATGCAGATGGAATAAGCATTAAAATCATTTATCTTAAACAATATCATCTGTAAATATGGGAATATCTTATGTAGTTGTCAATGAAAAAAATTCCTAAGGAAATATATATCTGGAAATCTCCTAATCCGGATATTTCTTCCTAATCTCCTGCAAGTTTTCTTTTATAGACATAAAGATATCAACTAATTCAGGATCAAACTGCGTTCCGGCAGAGCGTTGCAATTCTGCATACACTTCTTCCGGTCCCCAGGCTTCCTTGTAACTTCTTCTACTTGATAATGCATCAAACACATCAGCAAGTGCTACTATTCTAGCCCAAAGAGGAATCTCTTCACCTGTAAGCTCGTTATTTTTCTTTTCAATTTCATTCCAAACTCCCGGATATCCACGTCCATCCCAACGTTCATGATGGCATAAAGCAATATCACGTGACATCTGATCAAGCTCAGAATGAGGATCTCCAAAAAGATTTGCACCAATTGTTGGGTGTGTTTTCATAGTACTATATTCTTCATCAGTAAGTTTTCCGGGTTTCTTCAAAATAGCATCAGCAATACCAACTTTACCCACATCGTGTAACATCGCTGCAATTCTGAGCAAATCTTTATAGTGCTGAATTTCACGAGGTAAAACCTTGTGTTTTATTGCCCAAGCTTCGTATATCTCCGCCGAAAATGCTCCAACCCTATTAACATGAGCTCCTGTTTCTTTTGGATCTCTGAGCTCTGCCATACCTATCATCCTAAGAATAATCGATCTTGTCATATCTGCTCTTTCAAGGGCAACAGCAGCGGTATTTGCAAAGTGCTTAAGAAGCGGAATATTCTCTTTATCAAATGGGATTACATTGCCTTCCTCATCCAATGCATTTATCAGCTGTAACACTCCGATTATTTTCCCTGTAGCAGTTGGCATTGGTATTGTAATCATCGATTGAGTATGGTATCCTGTTTTCTGATCGAATGATGGATTAAAGGAGTAAGGTTCTTTGTCCATAATATCGTAAACATCATCAATATTCAAAACCTTATTGTTAACTGCGACATATCCCGCGATTGAATTCTCATCTATTGCCATTTTAAAACTGCTATAGACTAGCTTAATTCCAATTGGAAGTTCATCTTGTTGCGTTTGATTCTGAGTGTAACTGAATATTAATTGATCCCCATCACATTTGTAAATTGATCCTGCATCACAATGACTGAGTTTTCTTGCCTCTGTCAGTATGTTCTCCATCAGAACATCGGTATCTTTTAGCTGAGTCATCATGTTGCCCAAATACATGATTTTCTCTAGCATGACTTTTTCTTTTTTCATTTACCCGTCTCCCATTAAGATAGTTGCTTATCTCATAACATCTTCATTAGTCAAGTCTTAAATGCTTTTTTTACAACACGATTCTCTGTTTTGTTGAAGCATAATTACGATTGTTACTACTTTGAAGAAGTTGTAGCTCGTAATCAGATGGTATATTAGATAAAGAAAAAGCCTGCTGAAATCTCAGCAGGCTTGAGATAATTGTAATAATTACTTAAGGTTAAGTATTCTTTTGAATCTTTCAACTCTTTCGATATGTGATGGAGCACCTTTCTTATAATACTCCATGTAGTTGCTATAACCACTAACAACAAGGAATCTACCGTTTGTTGTCTGATTGATTTGATCTATACAATAATCATATTCAGTGCCAACACCAAAGTCATCAACACAGTTTGCAGGGAATGTATAACTTCTAATACTGTTAACAAGTTCTTTCTCATATTCATCATCATTCTCATAGTAGAAATCATACGATGTGCAATTAGCGAGCTGATACTGGTTGTTCTGTGGTAGAGTCCAACTTACTTCAACTGCTCCACCCTGAACGATTGTGTCAGGCCAGTTAAATGTTGTTGTAGGATAAACTGATGCAAGATTAGCACTATAACTGTGAGAAGTACCGTTAACTTCAGTTACTGATAAGTTATAAGTAAAAGTAGCACCTGTTGTCATTGTTACGGCACCAACCCATAATGGAATGCTGTAAAACTCGGAATCACTAAACATTTCAAGAGTAATTTCTTCTCCACCGATTGTAAGAGAGATATCTTGTAAGAATGGATATGGCTCATCCCAAATGCTGTCATATAATGGTAAAACATAGATATAGCTGACATCGTTATCTTTGAAAGAGTTATCCATACTTCCAATAACAGCCCAATCAAGACCATTAATTGTTTCTCCACCTTCCTCGAAAGGATCGACTAAGTAAAGACCTGTAGATGTTTGGTCATCATCATCTTCACAACCTACAACTCCAAGCATTGTAAAAGCTAAGAGTAATACCAATAGTAATTTAAAGAATTTCATTCTTCCTCCTATATTCATAAACATCAAAATTGTAGGCGTGAAAGTTATTAGTCAAGGAATAATAACACTTAACTGACTCTCACAATCTTTAACAGAGAAGCTAAATGAGCTTCTTTATCCTCTCCAACTCCGCATCACAAGCATCGAAGAGATCGGTTACAATCTGCTTCAAAGGTTTGATGTCTGAGATTAAGCCTACGCTTTGTCCAGCCATCAATGAACCACTCTCTACATCACCATCTTCTACTGCTTTGCGGAGAGAACCGGCCCAATAGTTTTCTACTTCGTACTGTGCTTTTTCACGGTTTATCTCACCTGCTTCCAATTTCTTGAGTAGCTCTAACTGAAGCTTCCCGAAGTTCTCCATACCCTTGTTTTTAAGAGCTCTTACTGCAACCACGGGGAGTTTTGAGTCGTATTGAGGGGTGGCAATTGCTGTTCTGGCACGCGCTCTTCTGAATGCAACTTTGAACTTCTCGTGTGCTGTGCACTCATCGCTCATCACAAATCTTGTACCCATCTGGATACCATAAGCACCCATGAGAAAGAGGTGTGCCATGATTTCACCGGTTGCAAGTCCTCCTGCAACGAAGATAGGGAAGTCTCTGAACTTGAAGAGTACTTGTTGCAATAAGACTATAAGCGATACATGTCCGATATGCCCACCGGCTTCACTTCCTTCAAGGATAAGGGCATCAATACCCCAGTTTATCTGCTTTTCAGCAATTGATTCAGTAGAGGCAAAGGAGATTGTTTTCTTACCTGATTGCTTCATGAGTTGCACATCTTTCTTTGTTGGGAAACTACCCGCAAAGACAACGAACTCTACCTTCTTCTCAAGCAGAATTTCGAAATGAGCTCTGTAGTTTGGAGCAATCGTAATTAGGTTTATAGCAAAAGGCTTTTTTATCTCATCAATAAGCCTATCAACCTCTTTTTCAAATAAATCCGGAGGCATGTTTCCACCTGCAAAAACAGGGAATGCTCCTGCATCACTAACAGCTTTTACTAGTTCAAAGTCACTAATCCAAGTCATTCCACCTGATAGAATGGGATAATCAACACCTAAAAACTCTTTTCCTTTTTTATATATACTATGTTTCATTTATTCTCCCTATATTAATGTTGTAGGTTACTAAGTACAAAATATGCCATAAATGCAACAAATACGAATGTAAGCCCACTACTAAGTATCAGCTTCTTTGTATTCACAGGTTTTGACTGCAAAGCTCTTACAAGATGTAATATTGCAGCTTGGAACAGATAAATTCCGTATGCGGTGATAATCACACTTCTAGATTGGTCACAAAAAGCATTCATACTAGCAATAATTCCAAGTACACCAAACGCAAGGTTTGCGAAACCAACTTCAAACTGCCAATCAGGTCGATCTGTTTCCCAGCCTAATCTCTTTGAATCAGCTTTGTGGAGTGGAACGTGACTAATAAAACTAAGGATACCGGTGAAGCCCACGAGTCCCATACTCACAAGGCGTAATGATAAAGTGGGATTTGATGTCTGAAAGTAAAATCCCATGAATACTGTTGCAAACACAATAAAATATCTTAAATATACTAGAAAGTGGATCATGATTCGCTCCTTTAATATATATAACATAGTTGTAATTTTAAATAGTCAAGCATTTGTTTCATCTTTCAACAGAAGTCCATTTAAGACTGTTAGTATTCTTCTTTCCTTATCTGGAAATAGCTTTTTTAGGTTGGGAGATTAAAGTTCGAGCTTATGTGACAAGACGCACCGACATAGACGGTGCACTCCATAGTTTTACTCTCATTTCTGCTTCATTACCCTATCACAATACACGGGACTTACACGGGAATCTCGCGGGACTCCCTCGGGAATCACTCGGGGCTATACCCGAGAAATTTCCACTAAAGTCACTGCAAAATCCCGAGAAAGTCCCGTGTATTATGATGGTGCAGTGAAAGCTTAATGTAAAAGTGAAAACAGATTCCGATAATACATATTCTCTATGTGTATCAATGTTATGAGAACACAAGGAAATACCTTTGTTTACACGGCTAGATTCATCCTCATCCCAAGAACCTAAGTTCCCGGTATAAGTTATAGGCTATATACTATAAGCTATTTAACTACTGTAATCTGTCCTTTTCCGATTGTCTCTCCATTTTGCTTAAGATTATAGATATAAATACCGGAAGGCACATGTACACCTCTATTGTCTGTAAGGTACCAGAACAAAGTGTTACTACCTTTAGCTTGATTACTTGCACTGATAGACTTCACTAGCTGGCCTTTGATATTGAAGACATTCAGAACAGCATTCCCAACCTCTTTCACATTGTATTTAACAACTACATTGCCGGTACTGAGTCTTACCGGGTTTGGATAGCAAGCTAAAAGTTCATTAGCTTCCGGAGTATCGTTGGTTTCTTCAATAATAGGTGTAGTAGGTTGAATACAGTCATACTTAACCTCTATAGCTTCACCCTCATTGATATACATCCCGACATTATGTCCATTGAAATCAGGATATGACCAAACAGGATTCATCTCATAACTATCTATCACACCATCTAGGTCAAGATCCCAAGCAATAGTATCTATCGGATAGTTGTAGTAAGGAGTAAACTCTATTTCGATTGGGAAAGTATTTCCAATGGCTTGCATAGTGAAGTCAGCTATATTACCTTGCCATTCATAGCAACCCATATCGATGTTTTCGCCATATACACGTGAATTCCCGGCAATGTCTGTTGCCGGTTGCTCGAATCCGACTGGTAAATTCAATGTTCCGCTGTCTATACAAGGTGATATTTCATTTAACATCAAACCGTTTATTCCATATCCGGTGTAGTGGGGTTCGGCATCTAAGTTACCATCCCAGAATACGTATTGACCATCATGAACTGCTGAACCAGCCATTGATTCTCCACCGGGTAAAAGATTGCTGTTAACATACATCTGGTTATTGTAGCCATAGTAATTATTATCGACGAACTGAATTGAACCTATTAAGTTGTTTTCGAGGTTATCAACAACTATATTATTCGCAATATTAGCAATAATATCACTTCCATCATAGGAGTTCTCGACGTGGATACACAAACAGGATGAAACATGACTATTATAATGGTCTCCCCAGATAGAGTTGTTTACAATACTTGTATTGAACTGACCATTAATGAATATATAAAATCTAAGACCTTCAGTAAAAAATGTAGGAGCTTCCCTTGAGTCGAATAAGCAGTTATCAATTATAACGTCTCCGGTTCCGGATGATATTCTTATCTGATCTGTTTGATTAATAAACTTATTCTTTGAAATCCTTATAGTGCCGGTATCGTTCGGATCGTGAATACCTGAACCCCTTATCGAACTCAACGTTATCTCACTATCTACATCATAGGAACCAAACTGACAATTAGTTATTGAAACTGAACTGCTCCCGAAAGAAACGAATTCATTCATCTGATGTGGGTCATGGTAGTTCGTTTGGATAAAATGTACATTATCTATCAACAAGCTGTTAGATTGAATTTCATAACCGGTGTCATCTAAAGGTTTAAAATCAATAGCAAAAGGGAACCCAATTCTACCCTCTTCTGAGATTCTATGATTTACCATAGCTAAATTGCGTATTTCAACATTACTGATTCCGTTTCTGCTAACAATATGTCCTCTCATGTCTTCACAATTAAGAATCGTTAACTCCGGACCAGCTCCCGATAGAATGGTATTATCTCTAAGCGAAAACGGGAACATCATCTCATCGTCAGTTAGGGTATATTCACCGGGAAGCATGTTGATAGTTCTTTGATTATATTCATCCGGAGCAATAACAGCAGCAGCATGCCTTATTGACCTTAATGCTGATGTGGGGGTTAAACCATCATTATTATCGTCACCATCTAACGAAACATACAAATCTGCATTTACTCTATCAAGATATTCAGCTCCGGCTACAACATAAGCTATCTCATGCATGTCGTTAGAACCGTCTGTTATTATGTTGCTATAGAAATCCAAACCATCAATACCTAGTGTATCACAATACGCAGCAACATTATAGTCTGTATGTCTAATGCAGAGGTCTAAGCCACCGGAAGCGTAATTATTGTAGAAATTGTTCCTATCGTTAACATCAAACACAATTGGCAAGTCATAGTAATCATGGTATTGTTGGAGGAATAAACCTCCTCCCATGATTGCGGCTTTGTTGTCTCTAACCGAGTTTGCTATAAACGTAGTTTCACAACTAGCAATAAATAAACCACCACCATATTTGCCTATATTATTATATATGCTACAGTGACTAATTGTTAAATTCGTCTGTTTTGCACTGATGGCTCCACCTGACAAAATGCTACTTGCATCCTGTAGTCCATTTGCATTTCGCAAAGTTAAACCTATAACTTCAACAGAATGAGAATAATTCTGCATGCTTATGGTAAGTAGTTGGTGTTGATTCTCACCATCAAGGATAGTATTTCCTATATGGGATTCATTGGCATCATTATAAAACAAACTGGTGATAGTTAGTGATTTATCTGATACAAGCACATCCTCATAATAGATTCCCTCTTCTATAAGAATAATATCTCCACTAATAGCTGCATCAATTGCTGATTGGATAGAAATATAATTAGCTGATCCATCACAATTTACAGTTCTAGTTGTAGAAAATATTAAAAATGGTATCATACAAAACATCATTATTAGTAGTCTCTTCATTGAATCCTCCTTCTATATGCAAATTTGACATTATATCTCTAAACTTGTCAAGAATATTATTTTTTGCATATTTAAACAATTTTCAATGAGTTAACCTATTCAAGGTTAGATTCCGGCTCAAACATGTCCAATAGCCTTAAAATAATATTAATTGCAATCATAACAAACAGTTAACCATTTTCTTATGCTATATTAACATAATTTGTGTAAATAATAAGTAAAATGCATGAAAGAGGAGAGAAAAAATGCAAAGAGCCGACCTGCACTGTCATTCTTTGTATTCCGAGCATCCATCGGAATGGTTCCTACAAAGATTAGGAGCAAAGGAGTCTTACACTGATCCATTCTTTATCTATAAGAAATGTAAAGAATTGGGTATGGATTACGTTACACTTACAGATCACAATAAGATTGATGGAGCATTGCTCCTCAAAGAAAAGTACCCAAATGATGTGTTTATAAGTGTTGAGACTACAACATACTTCCCGGAAGATGGATGTAAGATTCATATCCTTATCTTCGATATTACTGAAGAAGAATTCGATCATATAAACGTTCTGCGAGAAGATATATATAAACTCAGAGAATATATTGTTTCAAGCAATATTGCGTATTCAGTAGCTCATGCATCCTATTCAGTTAATGGGCGTTTGACTGTTGAGCATCTTGAGAAGTTAATCCTTTTATTTGATGTATTTGAAGAAGTTAACGGTGGAAGAAACGAAGCTAACAATTGTGGTTGGACCAGTATTCTCAAAGCCTTAACACCGGCACATATCATGCAGTTAACCGAGAAGTATGATATAACTCCCATCAGCTCAAACCCATGGATTAAAGGTTTTACCGGTGGCTCTGATGACCATGCGGGAATCTTTAATGCTAAATCATATACAGATATTGATTCAGACAGTCTTAAGAGCTATATTGATGGTATTAGAAATAGAAAGAGTGTAGGTAAGGGACGTCATAATAACTACCACTCTCTAGCTTTTACAGTGTATAAAATTGCTTATGACTACACAAGACATGGTAAGAAGCTTAATAATAACTCTTTCTTCAGTACTTTTACGGAAACCATCTTCCAGTCTAAGAAGCAAACTTGGCAGGATAAGGTTAAAACAAAGACATTCAAAACTTTTAATGAAAAGCGTGGGGATAGAATAAAGTTCCTATTTGGAGAGCTCGTAGAGACTTTACAAGAAAACCCTGAGATAGATATCGATACTAAACTAGATATAGTTTATGACAAAGTAGATGAGATATGTGATGAATATTTCAAAATTTTCCTACGCTCTCTTGAAGAGGATATTGCCCACTTCAATATAGTAGATTTGATTCGTAATCTCTCCAGTGCAATACCGGGAATCTTCCTTATGGCACCGTTTTTTAGTTCTTTCTTACATATGCATAAAACACTTAATCTCCTCAGCGAGTTAAAAAGAAGAATGCTCATAAGGGAAGGTTCCCGTTTAAAAAAAGTACTCTGGTTCAGCGATACAGTTAATGACCTGAACGGTGTCTCGATGACTATCAAGAAGATGGGGAGAGAGATGTCTGAGCGAGGTTTCAATGTGAAAATCTTTTCATCACTCCACGAGGAAGAGCATTCTCCAGACATCCCAATCAACTACGTAAATCTTCCATCCATGTATGATTTCAAACTTCCATTCTACGAATGTCAGAAGATAAAGATTCCATCATTACTAAAAGCTCTTAAGATTATAAATAAAGAACGCCCTGATGAGATTATTATCTCAAGTCCGGGACCATTAGGCTTACTCGGTCTTTTTGTTGGTAAGATGATGCAGATAAGAACTAAAGCAATCTATCACACTGACTTTGCTCAAGAAGCTTATCATATTATCGGTGATGAGAAAGCATCTAAGATCATTGATGCTTACGAACAGTGGTTCTTCAACCAGGCTGACATTGTTAGCGTTCCTACTCAGGAGTATATTAATATCCTTGAAACTAGAGGTATTGACCCTCGTAAGATGGTTATTTTCAAACGTGGTATCGAGGGGACAATCTTCAGACCATATACAAACAGAAACGAGAATAGTTCACTTATTGATAAAAAGAAAGACCAATTCACTCTCTTCTATGCAGGTAGAGTTTCTAAAGATAAGAGCTTGAATATCCTCACTGAAGCTGTGAAGAATCTGCACAAAGAAGGACTTGATATCAGACTAGTGGTTGCCGGTAGTGGTCCTTATGCTGATGAGATGAAAGTAGAACTTAAAGATGTACCAAACATCACTTTCACCGGGGCAATCCCGAGAACAGATTTGGTTAAATACTACAACTTATCAGAATTCTTTGTTTTCCCAAGTGTTACTGATACATTCGGTATGGTAATCCTTGAAAGTCTCGCTTGCGGTTGCCCTGCTATAGTTTCCAATGTTGGTGGTCCTAAAGAGATGATTCAACCTAACCATAATGGATTTATTGTACCTAATCAAAGCCCAATAACTTGGACTGATTTCCTTAGAAATGCTTACAAAATGTATCATGAGAATCATACTAACTATATGAAACTCAGAGAAGCAGCTGTAAACTCTGTGCAAGGTAATCTTGATTGGGATTATGTTATTGATAATTTAATCGGATAAGTAGGCTCTAATAGATTAGTTCTCCCCCGCTATAGTTTCTCCCTTCTATAGCGGGGGGTGATGTGAGTGAATCGTGCTACGCTACTCTAAACCTTCGTAATGGTCGAAGACCTTCCGAATGGTTCAACTCGAAGTCATCTGAAGCTGTCACCTGTACGACTGATAAGGAGTTTGGGGAAATGCGTACTTCGACGCAAAGCGATGTCTTGTCTCAACACCTGTTCCTATGGAATGGTTGAAAACCTTCGGACATGCGTTGTAGCGATAGCGTATCGCGAGAACGAAACATGCTATATTATGGATTTAACCGACTATGTCGGTTTGCCATGTCACACAACTTCTGACTTGCATGAGAACGAAACTACAACTACTACCGGAATTAGCGAATCACACTATCGTTGCAATTCACTTCTTCCTACTTCATCAAGAGAATCTTATTGCTCTTCTGCTCTTTGTTAGTTTTCACAACTGCGAAATACACGCCGGTTGCCACAGTGTTATTATACTCATCAGTTCCATCTCATTCAATGTTATAGCCATCCTTGGGCTTGAAATCTTTAGGGAACATGACTCCGGGTTATAAAACCTGGGGCTATTCATATTTAGCCCATATAGGGCTAAAACGTAGTGCCAGTGCCCTCAATTGCACAAAACTCCTTCAGCTTGTTTTAGCCTTGAGAAGGCGTCTGTTCAATAGCCACATGCTTTGGCATGTGGTAAACGTAATCTAAAAAGATGTAGCCCTAAAGGGGCGTAAGATTAACATGTTTGGTGATCTGACGCCCCTTCAGGGCTAATCTTGAGCGTGAACTTTTACCCCAAGCGACAAGTCGCATGGGGCTATTGAACAATCGCTCTTTCAGAGCTTAATTTTTCCATTATTATTCCTTATTTTCTCTATTACAATTCCTGCGGAACACTTGGGGATATGCCCAAGAATTGGACATGTGATTCGCAAGCTATTCGGAAGAGATGAAAAACTATTGTAAGAGAGCAAAAAATGAAAATGCCATCTGCAATCTGTACCTTTGGAATGGTTGTAAACCTTGCAAATGGTGCACTTCGTAGGAAGAAACACCCCACCGTTAAAACGGCACCCCTCTACAAGAGGGGAATGTCCAAGAGCACCATTTCGAAGGTCTAAGGACCATTCGAAAGGTAGAATATTGCCATATTTCACTATGAGTCCAACTCCCATTCGGTCGCTTTGACTCCAGCTAACAATTTTCCACTAACAATTTCCCCAAATTTGCCCTTCCTCATCCCTTCCGGTTCCGTGAATAAAATAGGTGTTTCAAAGGTTAGCCACAGGTGACCCTCTCGTGACCCTCTCGTGGAATGGCACGATTTATCCACATGATGTGGATAACTTGAATATTTATGGAAAACTTGTCTTAGTCACGGGACTGGAAGGGATGCCTAAAGCACAAATTGGAATTAATTACTTTTGACGTAGTGTTATATGTGAGTGTAATAAAACTATCCGAATGAAAAACAATCCCATTATAAAACAGTCCTTGAGAATAAATGGTTTACGTTAATTTAAACTTGAAGAGATTAATGCTTAGGTTATGGAAAATTCGATTCTATTTAGCTCTAGACAAGCATTTTTAGAGATAGTTTTCAGTTTTCTAATACCCGATTGCAAACGGAATCTGTTTTTTGCTTACTTTACCTTCATCATTGATTTCAACAAGTAAAATGTAAGAACCGGGTATAAGCTTTTTCCCACCTCTCCATCTACCATCCCAGTTTATCATATCATTTCCTGATATCTGTGTATTCTTTACCGGAGTAACAAGCTTTCTACCTTGTAAATCATAGACGGTACATGTTACTTCTACTACCGGACTTTCTAAGGTGAATACAATATCGCAGGTTTCTCCTCTATAGGGGGAGAAGGGATTTGGATGAAGTTTGACTTTATCTTTCTCTGGAATGTACTCTCGATAGATAGAGTTTACTCTACCAATTGTATTTCCTGAGTTATCAATAGATCCGCACCAATTGGAATCTACCGGTGAAACATGGGGAGATGTCCGTTCAGCAGAGACTCCCTTAACTGACGACCAAGAGCTTTGATAGTGAAAGGATTCTGTAACATTTGATACTTCAGAACTGATAGTTATCATCTCACCTGAGTTCAGGAGAGAAGGTAGGCCGGTATATATCTGAACTGTATCTAAACCGTACTGATTATGCAACTGATCAACATCAGAAAGGTTACTGGTGATTATATAGAATCCTTCATTGCTTATGGGAACTTCTAAAGAATCAGATGATATTGCGATAGTTACATTATGCTCTTGAGGAATCTTCGAATATAGCTCAATCCACTCCGGTTCGTTTATAAGAGGATTAAACATTATCTCATTAATCACAGTTGGTACAGTATCTTGAATCCAGAGCTTGGTTAAAGATTCTTGATTAAAGCTATAAAAATAGTAATAACATCCTTTTGGTGGAATATCGGAAGTGAACTCAATAGTTGAGTCTTCAGTAATAGTTATCAGTTCAGAAAACTGCTCAACTTCATTATCTCCATTAATATTGCAAAGAACGCATGAGAATATACTTTCGATGGGCTCTATTATGCCTATAAAAGAAACTATGTGCGTGATGTTCTCAGTACAAGAGATGCTGACATTGAACTCATTTTCAGGATGTTGCTGATAGTTCTGTTCTCCCGGAGAAGCATAGATAGATGAATCGTAAGGATTCATATCGGGAATATCATTGTTTATTCGATAAAAAGAGCACCCTTCCTCAGCATAATCCGAATAAGAGATAGAATCAATTATAGTATAGCTCTTTAACACAAGACAGTCTCCATCGTTATTCATTGTCGGCAATGACGTGATTTCAATAACACACTCAGGCGCACAATCGGGATATGATAAACAAAAATCCAGACTATCTGTGCATAGAATTACATATTCCAAAGGTGGAATCGGTTTAGAAATATTGATACTGTTTCCGGTATAATCTTCAACAGAAATTAAAGTTGAATTAATGCTTAAAAAGTTGGGATTATAAAGTTCAATCCACTCTTGACCATTATAAGCGGGATTAGGCATGATTTCATTGATAAAAAGGGTTATATTTGTGTTAATAATCTCAGTTACCCACAAGTTATCCACACTGTTTGTTTCTTGAGGGTGGAAAACTTCGACCTTCAGATTATAGCTAAAATCTACAGTATTATCAATATAAATTATTGTATCTATAGCATTTAGAGCTTTTATCCCTTGTAGGGGTGTTGATTGAATAAGTAGTTCATCTCTATAGAAGTTAAGTTGGCACTCAAAGTTATCCACATCCCATGTGGATTTGTTGTTGATAACTGTGGATATCTTCAATTTATCAGCGATTTTTATGCAAATTACCTCTTTCAAACAGAGGTCAATATCTCTTGAATTTTCATATCCGGGAGTTGGTCTTGAGCAGGCAAAAAAATCGTCACTTATGATGTCTGTATCCACACCATTTGGTACTCTCATTAGTGAAAATCCTTGTGATGGATCAGGAGCATAAGAAGTGCCAAGACTATTAATATCATCATGAAGTTGATTTTCATTAGTGATTCCATAAAGAATAGTATCAGTATAACTACTATCGGGGTTCACAAGTGCAATGCCGTCAACAACAGGACTGGCATTCTGTAATTCCAGGTCGGTATAAATGTGAGCTTGTTCAACCTTATCTTCTGCAATTAGTATATAACGTCCGGATCGTATGATAATAGATGGGAACTCAAAATCTTCTTGAAACTGAGACCCGGCTGTGTAAATTGACCATCCGATAAGGTTTATATCTTCATCTCCGTTGTTATAGAGTTCTATCCATTCATAACCTTGATCTGCCCCAATCGGGTCATAGCATACTTCGTTAATAACAACGTTAGAAGCCAATAATGAGTGTAAGAGTAACAAAACTAATAATATTGTGTACTTAACCATAGATTTCCTTTACACTCGCTGAAACTAAGTTTTTTTCGAATAAGGTACATTAACTATACAACTACTAATCAGATGTCAAAGAAAAAATAAAGAGGAGATATAATGAAGAATATTGGTGTACTATTAGCCGGGTGTGGGAATAAGGATGGCTCTGAGATCTATGAGTCTACTTTCACAGTTTTGGCTTTATCTCAATGTGATGCAAAAATAACTTTTATTGCTCCGAATAGAAAGCAAATGGACGTATTTAACTACGTAACTGATACCGATGATAATGACGTTAGGGATATCCTAAAAGAATCAGCTCGAATTGCAAGAGGAGAGATTATTGCATTGGATGCAGCCAATCCTGAGACTCTTGATGGATTGATAATACCGGGAGGACTGGGAGCTGCCAAGAATTTCTCTTCATTTGTAGAGGAAGGTCTATCCGGAAAGCTTAGAGATGATGTTGCTAAGTTTATAGATTCAATTCACAGAATAGGTAAACCGATTGGAGCAATTTGTATTTCTCCAGTACTACTTATGCTTCATTTCAAGGATACAGGCTTCAAAGTAACTCCGGGTCTTGATAAGAAATGGAAGAATGCAGAGAAGAAGATGGGAGTAAATATAGAGTTGTTACCATCCTCCGAAATTGCAGTTGATGAGAAAATGAAGATCGTCACAACACCTGCATTCATGAATGATGCAAGTCATGCTGAAGTGTTTGAAGGTATATCCAAACTTGTTAAGAAAGTTGTTGAAATGAGCTGATAGAATTTGTCGACCAAGAGTGTTCAGTATATGAAAAGGCCCTGCATAGAGCAGGGCCTTAATTATATCTATGAGATTAATGAATTACTTCATTAACATCATTTTCTTAGTTTCGTTGTAGTTAGTTGAGTTCATTCTATAGAAGTAAACACCACTAGCAACTGCTTTACCATTACTATCATCACCAGTCCAAGTTATAGTATGGTTACCTGCAGCAACATCTTCATTTACAAGAGTTCTAACCTTTTGGCCACGAACGTTATAAACATCGATAGTTACAGGACCAGCTTCTTTAACTGAGTAGCTGATTGTAGTAGTAGGGTTGAATGGGTTAGGATAGTTACCCTGAAGAGCTGTTACTACAGGAGTGTTAACATCTTCAGCAGTTGGGTTAGGACTATCAACGATGAATTGATCAATCAAGAATATGAATGCATCTGCTGTTACACACTGGATAGCAAAATAGATATCCTGTCCAGCATACATATCAAGGCTAATTGATTCCATTGTCCAATCAACTGGAGCTTCGAGGTATCCACCAGTATTAATCTGTGTGAAGTCACCCATTGCATTACCAGTTGTTGAGATGTAGAGATTATATCTTTCAAGGCCATAATCAGCAGTGAATGATTTAACCTGGAATTCAAGAGTACCACCATCATAAACATGAATTTGTGGAGTAATTAACCAGTCATCATTTTCAGAACCAGTGTCACCAGGGATAGCAGCAAAACAAGCAGCCATCTTGTCACCTTCGTATGCAACTAAGGTTTCAAGTGGAGGAGTTGTTGTTGTTGGATTGAATACCATGTAAGAACCAGTATAACCACTATTATCAAATGATGTATTAGTGAATCCATAAGTTGCTAAGCCATCGTTATCAATCTGAGTCCAAGGTGCAAAATCAAGAGTGAAATCAGTGTATGATTCAAAACCGTCTTCGAATACAACAGCTGACTGAGCCATCTGGAAGTTAACTGTAGAAACCTGAGTTCCTGAAACAGCAACATTTTCCTGAGTCTGTGAAACATAACCAGGAGCAGCACATTCAACAGTATATACACCCTCAAGTAATGAGAACATGTAATAACCAGTTGCGTCTGTCTGGATTGAGTTTCCGTCTACAGTAACAGTAGCATCAGCGATAGGTGCGTTAGTAACAGCATCTACAACAGTACCGTCAAGTAAACCAACCATATCTTTGATAAGTTCGTTAGAGAATGCAGCAGGAGCTTCAACGTCACCTGTGTAAACAGCTCTAACAGCCCATCTGTAGAAACCAGGAGCAACAGTTGCCCAGCTATCATCAGCATAGTTAAGATCAGTTACGAAAGCACCAACAGTAGTCCAAAGACCAGGTGTGTCTTCTTGACCTGTGTTAAGACGATATACGTTATAACCAGTTACAGGACGGTCAACTCTTGAAGTTGAAGAAGTGTTTGTGATACCTGATTGTGCAAGGTTATAAACAACTTTTTCACCAGTAGCTTTTGGAGCTACAGCAACTTTATGGTTAGAGATTTCACGAGTAGTTGCCCAACCAACATAACCCTGGATATTCCAGTTGTAGTCAAGTGTAGAAGCAAGAACGTGTAATTCACTCCATGCAGTTTCGCCATCCATCATAATCATGTCACCACCAGCCACGTGTGGACCAGCGTCTGTACCAGCAACATAGTTACCGGCATCATGAGTTACTTCATAACCAATATAAAGAGCTTGTGTGGCATCAACAGTAACAGCAGCTGACATCTGAACTTCATTCCACTCACCAATTACTGGAGCAGCGATAGGCTCAGAATAAACTTCTGTCATACCATCGTCACCAGCCCATACTTTAAGTACATAAGTACCATCAGCATTTGGCCAGTATTTGATTCTGCTTAAGAACATACCATTGTAGTCTTGAAGTTCTGCAGCGTCGAATTTAACAGCAACGTTAAATGTTCCACCACTTGTAAGACCGATACCATCATTATTCTCACCACTGTCTTTGTGGATCCACTCAGATGTTCCACCAGCACCTGGAGCTTCCCAAGTAAGGTTAACTTCTGTCTGTGTATCGTTAACAGCAGCAACAACAGTGTTAGCAGGAATCATAACTTCTGTAAGCATTACAGCAGCAGTTACGTCACCATCAACAACGATGTCTGTAAGAGTACCAGCAGCAAAACCATCAAGTGATGCTGTAAGGTCATATGTAGAGAACCAAACGTCAGTGAATGTAGCAACACCCATGTCATCTGTCATGGCAGTGTAAACAGGATATTCACCGTCTGGGTTCATGTTCTGGCTTGTGATAACAACTTCAGCACCAACAGGAACTGTACCAACGTTAGTTGTAACAGTAACTGCTAAGCTACCCATCATACCATTGATAAGCCAGTTAGAAATAGCAGCATCAGATGCTACATTATTAGTATAGTTAGCAACAACAGCATACTCATAAGTACCGGCTGTTAAAGTACTCCAGTCAGTATCTGTATAAGTAGTATCTGTGATAGTTGCAAGTTCTGTCCATAAGTTCATGTCAGCTTCGTCACCGAAGTTAAGACGATAAACAGTGTAGTCCATGAATGAACGTGTATCGTGTGAAGTTACGATAGGATGAACAGGTTCGTTTGGATTCTTATATTTTCTTCCTGGGTTGTATGTAACAACATCAGAAGGAGTAGCTTTACTTACGTGTGTGAAGTCGTTACCGGCAAACTGTACTCTTTGAGTAGCATTACCAACAACTACGTTGTCGATAAATGTTGAATACCAAAGACCATCATCTGTTGGACCATCGTAGAAATGCCAAGCAAGAGTGATGTTTTGACCAGCATACATGCTTAAGTCAATCATTACAGGAGCAGTGTATTCATTGTCACCTTCTGGAAGTGCAGAAGCATCCCAAAGAACTGTCCAAGTTGTTCCACCGTCAGTAGAAACTTTAACTTCATAATGGTCAGCATTAGTTGAGCCATAATGTCCGTAGAAATCGAATGTTAAGTTAGAAGCACCAGGGCAATCAAATGCATTAGTGATTAACCATTCGTCTTGGTTTGTATAAGCCCACTGAACACCAGTCTGGAATGAACCTTCTGTAGGAGTTACAGGTGGTGTGTAAGCAACTTCACCAAACTGTTGGAAATGTGCACCGTCGTCAGCATTAAGAATCTGAACGTTCCAACCTGTTGGAGGGAATTCGTTTTCGAAACCTTGAGCAAAACCAGTACCTGTTCCACCGCCACCCTGGAATGCTGGATTCCAAGTAACAACAGCATCAGAAGCAACTTCTTCAGCAACAACGTTAGTTACAGGGAAAGCAATCTCAGTAACAGTGATTGTACCTAAGTCAAGGTCTGTTGTTCCAACTGTAGCTGTGAAGCTAGCACTGTTATAACCGTCAGCAGTTGCAACACCGGCATACTCATGACCTGCAAATACAGGAATAGTGAAGTAACCCATAGCATCTGTGTCAGCCATGTAGTTTTCATAACCAGTTAATTCGATGCTTGCCTGGATACCAGCAGCAGTATCAGATGCAAGAACCTGACCTGTTACGTTAACCATTGGAAGCATTGTCATTGTAACATCTTGCATAGTATCATTGTTTTCAGTAACAACAACACCATCAACCTGTGAATCAGCATATCCATGCATTGTAGCAATGATTGAATATGTATCAGCAGGAACGTATGGGAAGCTATATGTTCCATCAGCAGCTGACATAGCACTGAAGTTTGTTCCGTCAAGTGCAAGAGATACACCGGCAACAGGGTTAGTTCCGTCTGTAACAACACCAGAAATTGAACCGAGACCTGAAGTCATGAAATAAAGTTGAACGTCAGGTTTTACTGTAGCTAAAGTAGCTGCAGGAGGCATAGTTGGGTCTGGAGCTGTTGAGTCACTTTGATAGTAAGCAACTTCACCTTCAGGACAAGCAGTGCTATACCATACATCTGATGATGAATAGTAATCTGCATCCATAGGTCTTTCTACAGAAACTAAAAGATTATTTCCACCCCAAGCATATGGAGTATCAAGAGTGAACATATAATCAGCATCACCAGCTGCGAAATCAACTGTACCTTGATAAACTTGAGTAAGGTTTGTTGAAGCTTCGAAAGCTGTAAGTGTAGCGTCAGCTGTTTCACCAATCCAAATGTTGATTGGAAGACCTGCAGGGATATCTGTTGAAGAGATACTTGCAGAGAATGAAATAGCAGTAAGAAGACCACCGGCTGTAATATCTGCAGCAGGGTAGATCATCTGAGCTAATGAACTCTTATAATATAAGTTATAAGGTGTTCTGTATTGAGTTTCAGAAGCATCACCAATAGTTACAACAGCAGTACCTGCACCTTGCACGTTAAGAGCAAGCATTCCTGTTTCATTATTAGATGCATCTGTATCTTCTGTACTTACAACTGCACCATAAACATTCATTGCACCAGCAACTGTTGGTGTGAATGAAAGCATATAGTCATCACTTGCTAAAGAAGCAAGGCCTGTTACAGGAAGTGTAGCAAGTTCTACATCATTTTCATCAAACAATTTCACGTCGAAGTTAGTAGCATCAACATCACCTGCATTGAATACTGTTAAAGTAATATCTGTAACTGTATTAACAGTTGGTGAGTTGTTTCCACTAATAGCAACAGCTTGTAAGTCAACAATTGGATTTGTTCCATAAAGCATTGGACCAACTACATTATCGACTAATACAGGATAACCATAGAGGTCAATTGCTCTGAAGCGAATATAAGCATCATCAGTCTGTGTTTGACCTTCTAAGTCAAAAGACTGTTGAGTATAATCTTCAGCATTCATTAAATGAGCAATCTCTACCCATGTTGTTCCACCATCAGATGAATATTCAACATAGAGTTCATTCTGGTCACCAAGCCAATCAGCAGCTTTGTACCAGAAAGATAAGTTATCAGCAGTACCTGCTGTTAAGTCAAGTCTAGGTGAAGTAAGAATTGCTTCACCAGCATTAGCTGTTCCTGCGTAACCTGCAGCACTTGAGCCAGCATAAGCATCAGCTTCTTGTGTCCAGTCATGATCAGCGACCATTACGCTTGTCCAGCCGGTAGGCGGGAAAGTACCCTCAAATCCTTCGAATAGAGGGGTTGCAAAAATTGATGAAACCATTAATGCAAGTAACATCATAAACATTGCAGTTTTCTTGGTCATATTTCCTCCTTATATGATATATAGACCGTTAAAATCCAAAAATAATTCTGGGACAGTATATTAATTTTTGACAAATATCTGTCAAACTTTTTCTCTATATAGTATATATAGCGTCACAGCTTATAATACTTAATCAAACACGTTATCTCTTCTATATTATTCCTTTCCTTTTACTTATTCTTTTTTATACTCTCTTGCAATTGAGGTTTTACATGTTTCTCATAACAATCCGGGCAGATACTATGGCTAAACATAGTATCTGTATGTTCTGATATGTATACTTCAACATCTTGCCAATAGTCACTATCATTTCTTATCTTCTTGCAATATGAACAGATAGGAAGCAAGTTTTCCAGTGTTTTTACCTTTGCTAATGCTTCCCTTAGGTCTTTACGCTGCTTCTCAATAGTCAGAGCAGATTTTACTCTAAGTATCAGCTCCATCTGTTTATAAGGTTTAGTTATATAATCCATTGCCCCTTTTTCAAAGCTATTTTTAAGAGCTTCAGTTTCATCAGTACCGGAAACACCAGTAAGCATAATTACAGGAATATGGTTCCAGATTGGATTATCTTTAACTTTTTCCAGAACTTGATAACCATTCATACCGGGCATCACAATATCTAACAGTATCAAATCAGGGGCTTCTCTTTCCAAAGCTAAAATTAGCTCCTCACCTTTAAGAAAAGTGTGTACATTAGTAAATCCATTATTCTCGAAATTTCGCTTTAATATTTTAATGTTAAGTGAGTCGTCATCAACAACATAAATCATCATTGATAGTAAGTTCGCATTAGTCTGTTTTGACATCTTTTCCCTCGATCTTTTGTGTCTTAGCATATTCAAACAATGCATCTAAAGTTGGATAAGTTTCTAAAATTCTAACCGCTTCATTGTACTGTTTATCAAGCTCTAGGTTATGCTGATAAGCTTTCTCAGGTCCATACTTCTTAGTTAGTAAATCACTCTCTAATGATACTTCGATAAATGTCCTGGCACTATCAACATCAGCTTCTGTGTACTCGATACCTTCATCTTTGACTTTATCAAGGAAGTTCTCAAAAGTGACTTTATCTACTTGGAAATCTTCCGTTATTTTTTCACCATTTTCCACTGCATAGTCCACTGCATAATTGAAGAATAAATTCTTTCTTCTAAGCTCTATCTCAAACTTAGTAATCTTGTTTCTTTCCAGCTCAATATCAGGCTTGATTCCACCACCACCATGAACTTCACGTTCTCTGATAAGGGTTTTATAAAGCTCATTCTCAATCTCTTCTTCAGCCTTTTTCTTCTCTTCATCACTTACTTCTTTTCCACGCAAGATTTTATCGTTAATCTTCTTATGGATGCATCTACCTGATGGAATATAGTAATGAGAGACAGTAACCTTGATTCCTTTATCCATTGAAAGCGGGAACAGCTGCTGTACCGAGCCCTTACCAAACGTTTGTTTACCAAGAACAACAGCTTTATCATAGTCTTGCATATTACCTGCAAAGATTTCAGCAGCACTTGCAGAGGCTTCGTTTACTAACACAACAACCGGATAACCTTCACGCTGTCTGTTAAATTTGGTTTTATATTCAGTGGAAGTTCCACTAGCTCTTCCCTTTGTGAATACTACTAGCTTGTCTTTTCCAACAAACTCATTAACCATATTCACAGCTTCGGATAGAAGTCCACCCGGGTTATATCTAAGGTCAATAATTAGTCCTCGAATTCCCTCTTTTTCAAGATCATCAAGTGCTGAGCGGAACTCTCTTGTAGTGTTAGCATTGAATTGATTAACTTTTACATATCCAATGCCGGATTCAGTTGTGAAAGCATATGGAACGCTCTGGATTTTGATAATATCTCTAATAATCTCAAAGTCTAATGGCTCTTTCACACCGGGTCGTTGAATAGTTATAACAACTTTTGAGCCTTTTTCTCCTCGCATCAATTTAATGGCATCATCGGTATCAACTGCTACGACACTTTCACCATCAACTTTTATGATTTTGTCACCGGACATTATACCCATCTTATAAGCAGGAGTACCTTCCATAGGGCTGACTACTGTGATATAGTCACCTTTCTTATCAATTCGAATTCCTAATCCACCAAATTCACCCTTTGTTCCGGATGTGAAGTCTTCAAATTCATCAGCAGTAAAGAAACTTGTATGTGGGTCTAACTCTTTAAGCATACCCTCAATCGCACTTTCAATCAGCTCTTCATTATCCAAGTCTTCAACATAGTTCTTCTTAAGTCTGTCAAGAACCTGGTTGAATAGATGCAAATTAGTATAGATATCAGTTTTTTTAGGCTTACTGTTTTGTGCGTATAAGTACGCTGTTCTAAAGCTTGCCGCCCCTACAGCAACCCAAATAAGGACTAGTAAGACAATTCTCAATGTTCGTTTCATAAAAAAGACCTCATCCTAAATATTTTAAAGTTTCTTGTTTAATAAGTTCTGATATATTAACTTGCGGAAGGTCACCGTCAAGTTTTATTATTCGATCCGGTTCTCTTTCAGCTAATGCTAAGAAACCGTCTCGAACCTTTTTATGGAACTCAACAGCTTCATTTTCGATCCTATCCCAACTTCGTTGAGAAATACGTTCAAGGCTGGTTTCAACTGTAATGTCTAATAAAAATGTTACGTCTGGTTTGTGAGAGTAAGTAGCGTAATCAGTGAGTTTATCGATCCAATCCAAATCAATCTTCCTTGCTGCACCCTGATAGGCGATTGTAGAATCAAAATATCTATCACATATCACGATTTTCCCCTCTTCCAAAGCCGGTATTATCCACTCTCCGGTATGCTGACTTCTGCTTGCCATATACAGCAACAATTCAGTTTCAGGTAACATTTCAGGATATTCCGGATTTAATAGAAGTTTCCTTATCTCCTCTGATATCTGAGGACCACCCGGTTCTCGAGTTAACAACACCTTATGCCCAAGTGATTCAAGCCACTCTTTTAAATATCTCACTTGAGTACTTTTACCACTACCTTCAATCCCTTCGAAAGTAATAAACAATCCTTTCAAAACTCCCCCGTTATATTATTGTATCTTTTAAATAGTTGTCATTTTGTTGAGGATAATCCACTACGAAATGGGCACCTCTACTTTCTTTTCTTGCTAATGCAGAGCGTATTATCATTGTTGCAATAATCGCAAGATTCCTTGTCTCAATAACTTCTTTTCTCACAGAGTTATGACCGTAGAAATTATTAATCTCTGTATATATATTTTCAAGTCTGGAAAGTGCATAGTTCAAAAGTCTTCTGGTTCGTCGAATTCCAACATAGCCCTGCATGATTCTGCCGATAATCTCTCTGTTATGTGAGATTACGACCCACTCAGGTTCATTGAAACTACCTAAGTCTTTCCATTCCGGAATCTCAGGAAATCTGACATCCTCTTTTATCTTTCGACTATGAGCAGCATTAAAAGCAATCACTGCAGCTTCCAGTAATGAGTTCGAGGCAAGCCTATTGGCACCATGTAAACCGGTACAAGCAACTTCACCTGCTGCATATAAGTTCCTTATGTCTGTTTGACCGTCAGTTGTTGTAAGAATACCTCCACAAAAATAGTGTGCTGCAGGTGTAATAGGTATAGGATGCTTTGTAAAATCAACTCCATACTTCCTGCATTTCTTATCAATATAAGGGAAGTGCTCTTTCAGTTTATTAGCATCAAGATGGGTTGCATCAAGATAGACATGCTTATCGCTACGCCTGGTCATCTCAGCATCAATAGAACGTGATACAACATCACGTGGTGCTAAACAACCTTGTGGATGATAATCTGTCATAAACTCATCCCCATTTATTGCTTTAATAATTGCACCTTCTCCACGAAGAGCTTCACTGATTAAGAAGGTTTTCCCTTCCGGGGAATAAAATGCTGTAGGGTGGAACTGAACAAACTCCATATTGGCAAGTCTTGCTCCTGCTAACCTTGCCATTGCAATCCCATCACCTGTTGCAATATCAGGATTTGTGTTATGAGAATAAACTTGTGATCCACCCCCGGTTGCAAGCATTGTTTTCTTCGCTCTAAAGAGTTCTATATTGTTAGATTCACAATCCATCACATATGCTCCCCAGCAGGATATGCGTGCAATGAACTCATTTAACTGGGGTATGTGATGTTGTGTTATCAAATCCACAGCCATGTGATTCTCATAAATATCTATGTTCTCATTTTTTCGGCAATTGTCTATTAACGCTTCCATGATAAGGTGACCGGTAGAATCTGCTCCGTAAACGACTCTATGATGTGAATGACCACCTTCCTTAGTGAGACGTAAGTTCTCCATTAAAGAGCGGTTTGAATTACTATCAACAGTGAACTTTGTGCCTAGATCCAATAAATACTGAATTACATCAGGTCCTTCTTTGATAATTTGCTCCATCACACCTTTTTTGCCCAGCTTAGCTCCGGCAATATAAGTGTCCTTGATGTGCTCTTCAAATGTATCGTGTTCACTTAGAACTGCAGCTATCCCACCTTGTGCATAATCAGTATTGCAGGCTGTTATCTCTTTCTTAGTTACAACAGCAACTTTGCCCCATTGGGAAGTCTCAAGAGCAAATATTAAACCTGCTATCCCACTTCCAATCACTAAATAATCATAGTTTTTCATTTTGTCTCGATTTATCTATTGATGTTCATACTTCATAACTATCGCATCTTCAAGAGGATGCTTATAATAGTTTCGCCTTTTGCCTATTGTCCCAAAACCTAATTTCCTGTAAAGATTAATAGCAGAGATATTAGATTCTCTTACCTCTAAGTAAAAAACAATAGTACCATCACTAATCTTCTTATCAATCAGATGCTTCAGCATTTTATACGCCACTCCGTGTCTTTGAATTCTCTTTGATACTCCAACATTAGATATTGAAAACTCATCTAATACTGCAAACCCGCAAACATATCCAACCAGCTTGCCTTCATTATAAGCAACTATTGAGTCTCCTTGCTTAATCTCAAAATTAAAGAATTCAGTCTGCCAAGGTTCAGTAAAAAGCTCTGCTTCAATCGGTAATATATCTTTCAGATGCTCTTCTCTCATCTGTTTTATCTGTATTTCCATCTATAATCCTAAACATTAAAGTAGCTCAAAGTTACATAGATTTAACACTATGTCAATTAATATCTATTCCACTCTTCATAAGCAACCTTTTCAGCTCCCTCTTCTTCACTATTTTTCCCTTCATCTTTCAGCAGTAATTCTTGGTAGACACTTGGTAAACCCTTGGCAAACACTTGGCCTATTCTTGGCCTAATTACCAAGATTTAACCCACCTATCCCCAGGATAAAACCAGTTTTATATCACTAATTACTGCTGAAAGAAGCGATGGGGATAAGAGTAGTAATGGACACAAGCCTGAAATCCAAAAGTGATTCAAGGGATGGCACCTGGTTCTACCAGACTTTTGAACAGAAAAGCCCATAAATATCAGTTTGTGAAGATAAACCAAACAATGTTTAAACTCTCACTGCTCCATCATAATAAGGCATAGATGCTGATTCTATTTCCAAGAGTCTCTTGGGCATCACTGGGGAAAACAGATAAGAGAGTGGTGAGAAAAGGGGTAGAGAAACATCTTTTAGAACTTATTATTATGATAGAGCAATAAGAGATTGTTGAAATATGAACAATCACTATTGCAAAAAAAACTTTAACCTTGTCACCCTGAGCGTAGTTGAACGGGTCGCTCGGATAGCTTTAGTGGAAGTCTGTTGTAATATTGACTAATCTTTCAGTGTTTTCCTATGACAAAACAAGCTTTATCCCTTCCATTTTCCTTTTACTAACACTATTCTTTTTAACTCTGGTGTCAATATACGATGACATGTTGAGTTCTCGGAATTGCAAATGCAAATCCCTTAACATTGTTACTCTGAGCGAAGCTGAATACAAAAATTCACTTCGCTCACGATGTCCGTTTGGATAGTGTAAAGATTGAAACAAAATGCTTGCCGTCACATTACTCTGGTGACAGTTTTGTCGGTGGAGGTTTTATGCAAAGAATGAAAGAGCTTCGTGATTTAATTGCGTTATTAGATTGTGAAGATTATTGGCCCGGATTTCAGCAAACAAAGTACGCGTTATATGACGAAGACCATTATTATATTAATGATAACACTGGAATTGAGGGTGATTTTGAGGATTTAGGGTACTGTTTTAAAGCAGATGTTGATGAGAGATTTATGGGCAATACTGCAATTATTCTTGATGACAATCCAGTCGCAATATGCAATATTAATACTTTTAACCCTAAAATAAGTTCAGAGAAGATAGCGTCTTTAATGGTTCATGAGATGTTCCACTGTTTTCAAAGCTCTAATGATTTCTTTTCAGGGGCTGATGAGATAAAGGGAATCAACTATCAAATCACTGAGCAGAGTATATCGCTTAGATTACTAGAACGTGAGGCACTTTATAAAGCTGTTGTGGTAGAAGATATGGATAAGGCTCGTGATTTTGTTACGGAGTTTTACAGTATAAGAAAAGAGCGGAAAGCTTTGTTTGGGGATAATATTGATTATGATAAAGGGATTGAATCAATTGAAGGAACAGCTGTTTATGTTGAATACAATGTCTGGAACATGCTTAATGCCTTTTCAGTTCCGATTGATGAGTTCATTGAGGGCTATCATGATGTTCGATGTTGTTTGAAAACAAGATTAAGTTTGTACAATCAGGGATTGTTGCTTTGTCTAGTAGCAGATAGGTTCTGCCCGAATTGGAAAAATCAAGTGCGTTCAGGTTTCTTATCCGACTATATACATGGAATAATGAATATAGATGATTCCACAATAATTCCATCACTTGGAAATGATCTTAAAGAGAAAGTAGGTGACGCAGTTTTAGCTTATACAATAGAAACAGATCAATTGTTTAATGATTTTGAGACAAATAAAAGAAGCGAAGAATTATATGACGTTACTATCACAGGATTCGATCCTATGAACCTTGTTAAACGTGGTAACACTATACTTCATAAGAGTTTTCTCAGGTTTCAGCATAAGGGGGAGGAGAGAATTGTTAAGGGTCCGATTCTTCAGACAATAGGGGAAAGTATCTTTGATGTAATCAAAATTGAATGGTAGGTTGAGTATTTATAGTTAACAGTGTTTACAGAATCAATATAGTTGTATCCTATCTGTACATTTAATAGAGCTCTATGATTCAAATGAGAGATTTGTAGACACTCAATTTAACCTAATATCGTGTAATACACGCAAATATTGCTCATTCTAAAAAGTTAACTAACAAAGGTTTAAAAATTGCATAAACAAAGATGAGCAACTTGTAATCAAAAATGGAGGTATAAATGAATAATGTAAGAGTTATAGCTATAATTCTATTATTTTTAATAACAGGTTTGTTGACAGCTGTCAATTCAGATGTGTTTAGAGTAATATCTGACGATGCGCAAGGGGTCGAGATTGAATTTGAATTACCGGCATACGAACTTGTAGACGATAACGTAGATGGTGTTAGGGTTCAAAGCATCAAAATCAACAATGATAACTTCACCGGTGAGGTAGGACTACCTGAAGTTCCAGTCTTTTCAACTATGCTTGAGTTACCTGCAAGAGGAACATTCAACGCACAAATGACAGTATCTAAAAGAGAACAAGTACAAGGTATTAATCTCAAAAGATACAAAGAAAAAGAGACTGATGAGATGTTACTCTCTACTCAGAGCGGATACTATCCGGAAGAGTCTTTCGAACACTCATCAGCAGCACTTTGGCGTGATGTACGTGTTGTACCTGTCGCTGTATATCCTTTTAGGTTTAACTCAAATACGGGAGAACTGGATATAGTAAAAAGAGGAAGAATTCATCTTACATATAATACTCGAGAGAGTGGAGAAAATGAGTTAACAGTTGAAAGACCACATTCTTCAGCCTTCACAAAAGTATATTCAACAAATATTCTTAATTACACACAAAGAACAAGTAGAACCGATGATCCTCCTTGTATTCTTTATGTTTATAATAACTCGCTTAACTATACAACTTATTTGAAGCCTTTAGTAGATTGGAAACATCAACAAGGTTTTGAAGTTCACACCGCAAGTACAAGTCAAGCAGGTAGCACTACAACATCTATTCGTAACTATCTTCAAAACGCATATCAGACTTGGTCAAATCCACCGGATTTCTTTGTTCTGGTAGGTGACACAGGTGGAACATATGGGCTTCCATACTATTCAATAAGTTATTATAGTGCACCGGGAGACCATCCCTATGCACTTGTAAGTGGAGATGATGAACTGGAAGATGTGTTCATGGGTAGAATTTCTTATGAATCAGAAGCTCAGTTATCGGTAATTGTAAACAAAATAATTAATTATGAAAAGGATGCATTATTCCCTGCTGAGCAGTGGATGAATTCAACTCTTTTGGTTGGTGACACTAATCCATCAGGTATTTCATGTATATCAGGAAACGAATACATGCAGGACGTTATGGAGGATTACAGCTCCGATTTTACCTTTACTGAACTTTATGGTGCAGATCCATCAAGTGTAACTGTTAGTTCAACATTGAATAGTGGTGTTGGGTATTTTCATTATCGTGGTTGGATTGGTATGAGTGGTTTCTATAATTCAGATATATCTTCTCTTAATAATATTGCAAAGACTCCAATCTGTATCATTATAACATGTGATACCGGAACATATACAAGCACAGCAAGAACAGAAGAGTTCTTAAGAGCAGGTTCAGTAGCTCAACCAAAGGGTGGTGTTGCTGCAATCGGTATGTCCACATCCGGAACTCATACAGCTTATAATAACTGTCTTGATGGTGGTATTGTATCAGGTCTGTTTGTTGATGATGTAGAGACAATCGGAGAAGCTTTGAATACCGGTAAGAACTATCTTTGGACCAACTATGGTGTAACACAGCCTGCAACAGCTTCAAACTTCATGCATATGTGTAATCTTATGGGTGATCCAAGTTTACGTGCTTGGAAAGGTGCTCCTGAAGATATGACAGTTTCATATCCATCTATAGTTTCAACCACAACAGGCGAAATACTTGTAAATGTAAGCTCTTCCAGTGGTGACCTAGAAGGAGCGAGAGTAACAATACTGAAAGGTGATGATGAAGTTTTTGCAACAGGTTTAACAAATGCAATGGGTGAAATCTACTTGCCAATAACTGAAGGTGTAAGTGGTTCTGTTACATTAACTGTTACTAAACCAGGCTTCACTCCCCATATTGGTAGTTTTGCTTTAGGCAATGCTACATACTCTGCAGATATATCAAACATCTCAATGAGACTAGGGCTTTCAACTGTCACTCATTTGGAACCGGGTAATAATGCCCAAGTATATCTATCACTTCAAAACAACGGTACAGCTAATCTTGATTTGACTACCTGCACAATCGAAGCTTTAAATGACAATGTCACTGTAGGTAGTTCAGTGTCATATGGGACAATTACATCTGGAAGTACTGTAACGAACAGTTCAGCCTTCTACATACAACTAGAAAACGCATGCTTCCCGGAAGAATTAGATTTCTTATTACATATAGATTCAATTGGTGATGATTTTGTAAGAACTTTTTCAATTCCTGTTGAAGCATCAAATATTCTTGTTGATTCATGGGTCTTCCAAACAACCGGCACAGACGTGATTCTCCCGGGACAAACATCAGACGTTACCGTAACACTTAGAAACATTGGTAATGATACGTTTGCCGGACAGAACATGTCGATTTCATCTATTGAAGATAACTTGCAATTCCCTACGCAGTTTAGTAACGTTGGAGCAATTGCAGCCAATGGAACTGCGGATGTTACTTTCCAGGTTACTGCAGATGCTACAATCATACCGGGAGCTGTATCTCCGATAACGGTTGCAGTAAACTCTTTAGTATTCAATCATGTAATGCCTTTCAATGTAACAGTCGGCCAACCTTCTGCTGTTGATCCACTTGGCCCGGACAGCTATGGCTATTATATTTATGATATGGGAGACACTCGATACAGTTTAGCTCCTGAGTATAACTGGGTAGATGTATCTCAAAGCGCAAATCGCTTAAACATAAGTGATACTGGTAACAATTCAGACGAAGTAGTTGTTGTGAATATGCCATTCCCATTAAGGATGTACGGAGAGTCTTACAACCAAATCACAGTTTGTTCTAATGGTTGGATTGGTGGTGGAGTTACTGACCAGATTACATTTAGAAACTGGAGAATCCCGGGTCCAATTGGACCAAGCCCAATGATTGCACCTTTCTGGGATGATCTAGAAACAAGCGGTGGTGGTGTATACGCTTATTATAACAGCAGTGAACATTATTATGTTGTTCAATGGGATAATTGTGAAATCTATAACAGAGGAATTGATGAAACCTTCCAGGTGATTATTTATGATGAGACTTATCATCCAACTCCTACAAATGACTGTCCAATCAAGTTTCAATATCAGACATTTAACAATGTAGATAATGCTACTGACAATGTTCATGGTGAATACTGTACAATTGGTATTGAGAATCATGACGAACACGTTGGTTTAGAGTATACATTTAATGATACTTATCCTTCCTCATGTGCTGAGCTTAGTAATAATACAGCGTTATATATCACTACAGAAGCTCCTGAATTTGTTTATGAAACTAATGTCCTTGCTCAAAATCAGACTGCTGTAAACCAGTCCGGTAGTCCTTTTATTGAAGCTGGTGATGTCGTAACATTCAGTGTAGATATAGTAAATCTGGGCATGGAAACAGCTAGTAATGTATCAGTTTCACTTTCAGAAACCGATGCTTATGCAACATTAAACCAGACCTCTATTAATATCGGCACACTGGCATTTAATGAATCATATACTGCAGAGTTTGAGGTAACAGTTTCTAGCTCTACACCTGCTGGACATGCGGTTCTTTTGCAACTAAATGTCACAGGAACACCTGCTGTTAGTTTTAGCGAAAACTACAGTATAAGTGTAGGAATCATTATGGAAGATTTTGAGACCGGTAACTTGAATAACATGGCTTGGGAGTTTGATGGTGATGCAGAATGGTATGTCACTCCTTTAGGCGCTTATGAAGGAACATATTGTATACAATCCGGATCAATTTCACATAGCCAAACATCTCAGATAATGACTACTCAAACAGTAGCTACAACCGGAGATATTAGCTTCTATAGCAAAGTTTCTTCTGAAGCTAATTATGATTACCTTCGTTTCTATATTGATGGCAACCTGCAAGAGCAATGGGCAGGTTCTACAGATTGGGAGTTACATACATATTCTGTTTCTCAGGGTACTCATACATTCAACTGGACTTATTATAAAGATGGCTCTCAGAGTAATGGATCAGACTGTGCATGGGTTGATTATATCACTTTCCCACCACTAACTGCTCCATATCCTGATTGTTCTGTTTCACCTGCTCTCCTTGATTTTGGAGATGTTGTACAGGGTGGGACTCAAAACTTACAGTTTGACATTTCTAATGATGGAACAATGGCACTTACAGGTACAATTCAAACTCCTTTAGGATTTGCTGTAACAAATACCGGTAGAGGTGACAAATATCAAGCTACAAGAAATACAATCAACTTTACAGTAGGAGCTTTGGGTTCAGAAACATTCAATGTGGCTTTTACTCCAACAACAACTACTCAATATGTTGGTGATATTTCTATTAATCATAATGCTGCCGGAGGTGTAAGTTTAGTAGCTGTTAGCGGTATGGGTGTACTACCTAATATCTCAATAGCACAAACACAAGTTGATACTAGTATTCTTCCTAATGATCAGAGTGATATTAACCTTACCATCAATAATACAGGTATTGGAAATCTTACATACTCACTAGGAATCCAAGATACAGGAAGAAACAGTGGAGGACCTGATACATTTGGTTATGAGTGGATTGACAGTCGTGAAGCAGGAGGTCCTGCTTACAACTGGGTTGAAATATCCGGTGTTGGTACAGCGTTATCTCTAGGAGATGATGCAGGTACTTCAGTTAATCTACCATTCTCGTTCGATTTCTACGGTACTACATATAACAGTATCAATGTATGTTCTAATGGCTATCTTACATTCAGTACTACTCTTAATGATTATTCAAATGATCAGATACCTAATACAAGAACACCAAACAATTTTATTGCACCTCTTTGGGACGATTTACGTCCTGCAAGTGCAGGTGGTGGAGGAACAATCTATCATTATAATGATACAGCTAATAATAGATTTATCGTACAGTATGATAACATAAGGCATTACTACTCATCAGGTGGATATGAAACGTTTGAGGTAATTCTTTATCCTAATGGAGATATTGTTTACCAATACGATAGTACAGGAAGCGATACTGATTACACAATTGGAATTGAAAGCTCAGATGGTACTGATGGGTTGCAAATCTGTTACTATACTGCCTTCGGACTTAATGACCTTGCTATCAGAATATCAAACAACAGCATACCGGAATGGTTGACTACAACAGTTACTAGTGGGACTGTAGAGCCTGGTACACCTGAAAATGTTCTGTTCAGTATTGATTCAACAGATCTTGACCTTGGTGTTTACACAAAGAATATTGTTGTAACTTCTAATGACCCCGATAATGGATCAGTTGTTATCCCTGTTACTCTAACAGTGACAAACACACCAGCATTAGACACACCTGTAAGTGTTACTGCTGTTTCATCAGGTAATACAATTATTCTGAGTTGGGATGCTGTTGATAATGCTGCTTCATATAAAATCTATGCAAGTGATGATCCATATGCAACAGATTGGGGACAACCAATTATCACTGTCACATCACCAACTTATACATATACAACTAACTCAGATAGTTGTAAGTTCTTCAAGGTTGTAGCATCTTCTTCTTCTAGGAGCAACGCAATAATTAGTAAATAAGAACAAACAATTAAACTTCAAACAAGCCTATTCTTATAGGCTTGTTTCTTTTTAGAGGTACATGTCCTAATATATTTGTATAGAATTAATTGATATCAGTATCTTTAGGGCTACACTCAGAAAGTTTAAAACTTAGTTTGAGATTAAATATAAGAACTGAAATATAATAATTCAAAAAAAGCTTGCCATTATTTATAAAGAATGTAACAATCATTTATCATAATTATGGGGATTAGTAATATGGACTTTAGCCTTTATCACAAGATCAACGAGACTCGTAGGGATTTTGATTTGAGTAGGACAATTCATTCATACTTTGAAGAGAACGTTGAAAATATACCTGACCAAACAGCACTTGTTGAAGCAAACTATTCGATTACTTATAGTGAACTTAATAAACGTGCTAATAAAATAGCTCATCGCTTACTGAAAAAAGGATTGGATCTAGAAGATCCTGTTGCTATTTATATACCTAGAGGTATTGATTTCACCGTTTGTATGCTGGCAATACTTAAAGCTGGTGGTTGTTTTATTGCAATAGAGACTACATTGCCACCATCCCGAATACAAAGTATTCTTGATGATTTAGAATCCCCTCTTGTTTTGACTAATAGCTTGAATGTCCATAGTATCGATAAGTTATGTGATGATTACATCCTATCAGATGATAAAGAAAACACTGATTTCCCTGAAGATAATCCTAAAGTTGATGTAGGCCCTAATAATCTTGTATATATGATATTTACTTCCGGATCGACAGGAAAACCCAAAGGTGTTCAGATTGAACATCATAACTTAGTGAACCTTGAGCTCTGGAATCGTGCTGAATTTAACAAACCTTACGGAACTCGTGTAACTCAAACAGCAAAGATAAGCTTTGATGCATCTATGTGGGAATTTTGGTGTTCTTTAACAGGGGGTTATACTTTATATTTTCTTCCAACAGAGATTGAACTTGATTTCAACAGATTGCAAAACTGGTTGAAAGAGAATAAGATTGAAGCATGTTTCTTGGCTACTCCGGTTGCCGAAATGTTTGTAGAGACATATAAAGGTGACTGTCCTGATCTTAAGCATATTTGTGCAGGAGGAGATAAACTTCATGTTAAACCAAAACCGGATTTCGGTTTTGAACTTTTCAATGTTTATGGCCCCGCTGAATGTACAATTATTTCAATAGCCTGCCATATTGGTTCTGAAGAAACTATACACACTATCCCTCCAATTGGTCTTCCTGTTGCAAATTGTACTGTGTACATTCTTGATGAGGATAAGAAACTTGTACCACCAGGTGAAGTAGGGGAGATATATTTAGGTGGAGAATGCGTAGGGCGTGGATATTATAAAAGACCTGATTTAAATGAAAAATCTTTTATAGAAGGTTCTGATTACGGTTTACCAAAGGGGCGAATATATAAAACAGGTGATTTGGGAAAACTTTGTCCTGAGGATGGTTTGTATGAATGCTTGGGACGAGTAGACAATCAGGTGAAGATTAGAGGTTACAGAATCGAATTGGGAGAGATCGACAGTACATTAGCAAGTCGTAATGATATAAATCAATGCGTTGCACTTTTGAAAGAGAATCCGTCAGGTGAGAAAGATATTGTTGCATATTTTACCTCTGAACTACCTAATATATCAAACTCAGTATTGAAAAAGTATTTGAGAAGTAAGCTTCCTGAGTATATGGTCCCAGATTATTATGTGCACTTGGATAAATTCCCGCTTACACTTAATCAGAAGATAGATAGAAAAGCTCTACCTGATCCTGACTGGGGAAAAATTGAGACAGTTGGTCAGAAAGAAAAGTATATGAGTAGGACAGAAGAGAATATCTCTGAAGTTTGGAAGGAAGTGTTGCGAGTTAAACATATTGGAAGAAACGATGATTTCTTTGAGCTTGGAGGTCATTCTTTAAAGGCCGGTATGATTGTGACAAGATTGCAAAATAGATTTAACTATGCAATAAGCCTTAAGGATTTACTTCATCATACTACTATCGCTAAATTGAGTGAAGTGGTAAAAGAATCTGAAAGTAATAATAACGGAACTTTGCTTGAAAAAATCCCTAGAGATCAAGATGGATACCCAATAACTTTTGGTCAACAGGGTCTATGGCATTATTGGTTAATGGATACAAAACGTATTGACTATAATATCCCTTTAAGAGTAGATATTGATGGTGAACTAGATGTTGATGCATTACAAAAATCATTGTATTATCTTGTTGGAAGATATGAATCTCTGCACACAAGGTTTGATTCAGATGAAGCTGAAGTTAAGCAATATATTAATGATGTTTTCACAGTAGATTTACCAGTTAATGATATCAGCAATGAACCTGTTGAAGAGCAAGAGTATAGACTCAATAGGCTAATAAAAAGAATGGGAAAAGTCAGATTTGATTTGAAGCAGGGAAATCTATACTCTTTCCAGTTAGTCAAACTTGGTAGAATGAAGCATGTGCTTCTGGCAACTATACATCATATCGTTACAGATGGTTGGTCTATGGGTATGTTTATGACAGAACTTTATGATGTATATGGTGCTTATCTGTCAAAATTGGAGCCTATGCTTCAAAGTGTTAAATTCCAGGCTATTGACTATGCTACTTGGGAACGTAAAAATGTACCTAAAGAGAAATATCGTAATCAACTCGAATACTGGCGTAAACAGCTTACTCCGTTCCCGGAGGATATTGACCTTCCAAAGAAACAGGGCTACACAGTTGAGGACAAGCATAGAGGTTTGCGTAAATGGTGGCATGTATCCGGTGATAGGTATCGGAAACTTAAAGAGTTTTGTAATAGATTTGAGTGCAGCTCATTTGTAGTAATGATGGCAATACTTGATGTTGTTCTTCATAGATATACTCAACAGAATGACATTGTTGTTGGATCTCCATTTGCTAACCGTAATCATACTGATAAAGAAAAGATTTTTGGTCTAAGCACAAACTTACTTGCTCATAGATTAAGATTAAAAGGTGATGATAAGTTCTCTGAAATGCTAACAACACTTAATGAGACTTGTACAAGTAACTATTGCAATAGCGATTACCCATTTGATCAAATGATAAAAGACTTGGGTTACAAATCTCAAAGCAGTAAACATCCATTGTTTCAAGTTATGATGGTTTATCAGAACTATCCTCTGCCGGAGATTCCTAAGAATAAAACATCTTTCAAACTAAAGGAAATTGGAAACAATACTGCTAAGATGGATTTAGTCTTTAATGCAGAAGAGTTTCAGAATGAGATGGAATGCTGGTTTGAATATGATACCAGCTTATACGATGAATCACTTATTGAAAGAATGAGCCATCATTTTCAGAATATAATGGATGCAGTTTTTGATGACCCAGAGATAAGAGTGAAGGATATTAGCATTATTACCGGATCCGAGTCATATAATCTTTTTAGAGAATGGCAAGGCACTGAACGAGATTACCCACTTAAGAGTACTTATGTTGAACTTCTCAACGAATCCTATAAGAAATATCCTTATAATATAGCTTTAAAATTTAAGGATGAAAGTTATACTTATAGAGACTTGGAGATTCATGTTAACAGCTTTAAGTTAAAACTACTGCAGACAGGTGTACAGACAGGTGATATTGTCGGAATATGCTTAGACAGAACTCCGGAAACAATTATTTCTATTATGTCTGTAATTAGCTCAGGTTGTGCATATTTGCCTATAAATCCAACCTTCCCTCAGGACAGACTAAAAAGCATGTTGAAGTTAGCTAATGTGAAAACAGTTGTTTCTGCAGAGAAGTATATGGCGTTACTATCAGTTTATGATGGAAAGATAATAAAGTATGATGAAAACAATCCTACAGAGCCAACTGCAATGGTTCAGTTTAAAACACGTCCACTTCATCCCAATGATCCCGCTTATGTTATTTTTACGTCCGGTTCTACAGGTACTCCTAAAGGTATTAGTGTATCACATAAGAACTTGATTAATCATAACTACTCAATAATTGAAAAACTCGGAATGACAGAAAAAGACAATATGCTCCAATTTGGTAACCTGAGTTTTGATCTTTCAGTTGAAGAAATCTTTCCAACTCTTCTTTGCGGAGCAACTCTTGTGCTGAGAACTGAGAAGATGGTGAGTTCTTTTACTGATGCGATGCAATTCATTGAGGAGGAAGAAATCTCTATACTTGATCTTCCTACAGCATATTGGCATGAGATGGTACATGAACTTGAAAAAGCTCCATTACCAGAGTCTGTAAGAGTTGTTATTATCGGTGGAGAAAAAGCTGCGAAAGAGATCTATCACACATGGGCTAAGAATGTGAAAAGTGATGTTATGCTTCTGAACACTTATGGCCCAACTGAAACTACTATTATTGCTACGTGGCAAGAAGCTGCTTCTAATCTGGGAAGTGATTTCCTTATTGGTAAACCTCTACCTAATGTGAAAGTTTATGTCTTGGATAACAACATGCAACCTTTACCTCCTGGAATACCTGGAGAACTGTTTATTGGAGGTGCACAAGTTGCTCATGGTTATATCGGTCAGGAAGAGCTAACTAAGCAAGTCTTCGTGGAGCACAAGTTCCCTGATAATACTAGGGATCGTATCTACAGAACAGGTGATATTGTACGCTTCACGGCTGATGGATCTTTGGAGTTTATCGGACGAAAAGACTTTCAGGTAAAGATTCGAGGGCATAGGATTGAGCCTGAAGAGGTAGAAGCTAATATGCGGAAACTTGCATCCGTCCGAGATTCAGTAGTACTTCCAATATCTGATGATCCGGGTGATATGAAACTAGTTGCATATTACATTACTGAGTCTGGAAAAAGCTTAAGTTCATCACAATTGAATAAAGAACTAGGGGATCTTCTTCCTCAATATATGATACCACACTATTTTGTGCATATGAAGGATTTTCCAATTACTTCTACAGGCAAGATCAATAGAAAAGGATTTCCATTACCTGATTTTAAAGCTGTTGAGAGTAGTGAAAAGAGATTGCCATATACACCAGACCAAGAGCTAATCTGCAACATTATTGCTGATGTCTTGGGAATAGATTCAGTTGGTATTAATGAGAATTTCTTTGAAATTGGTGGTAACTCAATACTGAGTATGAAAGTGATTAACCAAATAGGTAAAGCCGGTTTGCTTATTAGTATTAATGATTTGTTCCATCATAAGGATATTGAAGATTTATCGACAAAGGTTAGTTTAAAAGAAGCTAAAGGAAATACATTTGGTAGTTTCTCAATGATAGAACTACAACGTGGATCAAAGGATAGAATCCCAATTTATCTGTTACATTCACTTCCGGGAGACCTGCTTGGGTATGTGAATCTCATTAGATATCTCGATAGAAAGCAGCCAATTTATGGATTACAGGCTCTAGGACTTTTCGATGAGTCAAAAGCACATACTTCAGTTGAAGAGATGGCCCAATACTATGTTGAACTGATTAAGAAACACTGTCCTGAAAAAACTCTCTATCTTGGAGGTTGGTGTTTCGGTGGAAATGTAGCTTATGAGATTGCAAGATTACTTGAAGCAGAAGGATATACTATCCCAAACCTCTTTATGATTGAGTCTTGGGTTAAAAAACCGAGAGGTTTGATAGGATTTAAATTCTTCATGTATAATCTTCGCTGCTTAGTTAAGATGTTCCCGGGTGGTATGATTCGTTATGTTAAAGCAAAACTTACTTCTAGGAAAGAGTACGAGAAGCTTGTATGTAATCATATCCAATTCTTAGATCAGGGACTATTTGCTAATCGTACTGCAGTGAGATTAAAAAATATTGATGCTATTGTGAAATATCGTATGCGTCCGTATAAAGGTGAGATTACTCTATTTTCTGCAATACATCAGGATGTGCCTTTAGTTCATGATACAACTCTGGGTTGGCCATCTATAACCAAGAAGCTGGATATTACACTTGTGGACTCAACTCATGATACTATCTTGAAAGAGCCGGCAGTAAAGGTTGTAGCAGATAAGATGAATGAAGTGCTAAAGGGATAGTTCCCATTTACCTTTAACTCCATCCATTTCACCGGGTTTTAACAACTCGCAGTGTTTTGGTAATAGCTCCATAAGAATAAAAGATTCTGAGTCTGGTGATTCGAAGTAAACCTTGATAAAATCAATGCTGTTGAATACTCTATGCTTTAAATCTTTATCTTTAACAAACTGTACTGGACCGTTTAGGCGGATATAGCCTCTATATTCATCTTTCTGAAGACTAAGACAGGTTTCTAATTTTGGATTTTGTAGAAGCTGAGTTGTTTTATCTGCTTTATCCCCTGTTACAAAGAGGATTCTGTTCTCAAACCAGATCATGGTCATTGGTCTTACGTGTGGTATGTTATCTACTGAAGTAGCAAAGCTTACTGTTTGGATATCTTTGAAAAATGCAATTATCTCGTTAGTTAAATTCATGAGCTCTCCTTATAGATGCTACAAAGTTTCTGATTTCTTATATATCTCATCAATATGCTTTTTAGTCAAAGACTTACTTATAATCTGTGCAATTATTACTATCCCAATCACATCTACAATCAATCTTGTAACAGCAAATTTAGCTCCAAGATTAGTA
This sequence comes from Cloacimonadales bacterium (SeqCode), assembly GCA_963677495.2. Lineage (GTDB taxonomy): Bacteria > Cloacimonadota > Cloacimonadia > Cloacimonadales > JAFGVF01 > Zophobacter. The sequence continues at coordinate 303,696 of CAXXOU010000001.1, read as the reverse complement.
AGCTCGAAAAGGAACATAGGAATCTTAGTAGTTGACCAGGCACCAATGAAGATTAGTACGTTGCTAAATTTTGCTCCCTTACGCATTAGAAGTGCGGCTATTGGGAAAGCACCGTATAAAGGTCCAGCTGCTGCAGAACCAAGAGTGAAAGCCAGTAACACACCTCTTACTCCTGATTCATTTCCCATAAGCTTAATCATTACCTCTTTTGGAACCCAGACATCAAGTAGTCCTAGAAGAATGAATACAGGCGGGATAATGCTTGCCATTTGTAGTATGGAACTAGTTGTTATTGTTAATGCTCTTCTACCAATCTCCTGATTAACAAAGTATAATACAGCTAAGACAACGATTGTAATTATCGGGAACAGATATTTCTTTAAAACCATTTTCCCTCCATTACAAAACCGATTGTGAAAGCAACTCCAAATGACATGATAAAAGCAAGCAGATTCCTAAGAAGTGTTACCTTCTTGCCAAAATACTCAATCTCTACAGGGATTGTCATGATGCCAACCATCATCAAAGAGGAGATGAATGCACCAATTTGCACATAACCTGCCCCATTGTCCAGCAAGGCTTTTGCTGTTGGAAAAGCAACAAATCCGGGAATTAGAGTTATCGAACCAATAAAACTTGATACTAGAATACCCCAAAAACCTGATTCAGCACCAATTAAACTTGAAATCATTTTCTGATCTAAAATTGCTAACATAATGCCAACTAGACAGATTACACCTATGAATTTTGGAAGTATATTCTCTAAAGACTTCCAAGCTTTCAAGAGAGCTTTCTTAGTTTTGTTTTTGTTCACAAAGAAAGAAACAAGCAACAATATTAGTACTAAAAAATACATATAAACTCCGTTTTTGTGTTAGCAAATCAATTCGCTGCAATGCTTTGAGTAGTCAAGAATTATGTACAATTATAGTAAGTGTAAGATCAGAGAAACTATAAAATCATCAATCTCTTTATCAGTTGCTATTTTTTATGTTCACACCTAAAAATACACTCTTTTAACATATCCTACTATCATTTTAGACTTATTACTGCCTAATAATACTTGGGACTCACGCGGGAATCTCCCGGGACTTACACGGGAATCTCTCGGGGCTTTGCCCGTGGAATTCCCATGATAATCCCGAATAAGTCGCGAAAGATTTCCGCGTTATGTAAGAGAGCAATGAAACCGAAGAAGATGAAAGAGACTAACCGATCAAGGGTGATCGGTGTACAAATTTCATATATTTTAATTTGACATATCTGTTTTCAAAAGTGATCATTGATTCAATAAAAGGAGGCTATTATGGCAGAAGAACTAAAAGCCGGTTGTAGCAGACCTAAGAGCGAGATTCCTGTGGAACAGGAAGTCGAAATTGCAATTAATGAACCAGCTAAACAGGAGGTCAAGATGATCAGAGTTGGACAAAAAGCTCCGGATTTTACAGCTCCGGCGTATCACAAAGGTGGCTTTACTAATGTAACGCTATCCGATTTTTTAGGTAAATGGGTAGTACTTTGTTTCTATCCCGGTGATTTCACATTTGTTTGAGCAACAGAAGTCTCAGCAGTTGCTGAGAAGTATCCTGAGTTTCAGGATCTGGGAGTTGAAGTACTCTCAATGAGCGTTGACAGTATGTTTGTACACAAAATGTGGAATGACCATGAGCTTTCAAAAATGGTCAAAGGCGGAATCCCTTATCCAATGCTCTCAGACGGCGGCGGAAGAATCGGTACTATGTATGGTATCTATGATGATGAAGCAGGAATCGAAACCCGTGGACGCTTCATTATTGACCCGGACGGTAATATCCAAGGATTTGAAGTGCTTACCCCACCGGTAGGCCGTAATGTGGGTGAATCTCTTCGTCAAATCAAAGCATTCCAGCTCGTAAGAGAATCAAAGGGTGGAGAAGCCACTCCATCAGGCTGGAAACCGGGAAAACCAACTCTTAAACCTGGACCAGACCTTGTAGGTAATGTCTGGAAAGAGTGGACAACTGATAAAGCATTCGACGAATAGTCGTAAGATATATTGAAAGGCAGAGTGATAAGCTCTGCCTTTGCTTGATTCTACCTAAACAACTTCACCTTAAGACCATCGTGCTTAAACATATCCGGACCAATGCACTTAATTGCCTTGGAATCTTTAAACCAGAAGAATGGTTTGCCATTGTAGGGGTTATTATACTTATCTGAGTTAGCTTTTATCACTTCGACAACTTTATCCTCAGGAGTGCTGGTTGATTTAATGACAGCACCCATTTTAAGAAGTTGATTTCTAACATGCAAGTCTCGGAGTTGAAGTGCATATTCTGTGTAAACAGGAGCTATGGTAACCTTCTCAATGATAACACCTATAGGGTTATGAAGATATTCAAGGAACGGAGTTGAGGGTCGCTTTAAAACATTAAATCGTTCATTCATCTCAGAAGTTGTCAGTTCTGAGAAATCAGCAATATAGGCAACATTTTGATAAGCATTATTTACAAAACTGTTCCCTTTCAACAGGGGAGGATTTGCTGCTAATATCTCCTCTTTTGTTATGCGACAATCTTTTAAGACTTCCCCAGAGTTTATCATTCTTAAAGCATAAGCTACTGAATAATTATACTCTTGATACAGGGGTTTTCTTAAGCTCATGGCTTCTGTTGATAGATCCTCAATTCCGATGATATATTCGTATAACTCAGGATTAAGCCGATCCTCATAAATCATAATGTCGTTTAATGCTGATTGGTGAATCCCCATCATTACCATAGCTGCAAGCTTGAGCATGAGATAATCTGCTTTCTCTAAGAGATTAACGCAAACAGCTTCACTGAGCTTTAGGCTTTCAACTGCTGTTGCTTTATCACCGTGTATATATTCAAGCGTTAAGTTATAACAAAATAATCTGTGGTAGTTAACAATATTCATTAAAATTGGTACCGGTGTAAGCATATCAGGGAGTATTTTGTTCTCAATCACTTTATAATCAGCCAAACTTTTATAACGCGGGAGTAGATAGTCATACTTACTTATCAGCTCATTGATTAGATTTGATTTCTCTAATGCTAAATCTGTGTATGACTCACCATCATCAGGCACTAATTCATTGAATCTATAGTCTAAAGAATCTCTTTCCGCATTAAGTTTACCGGAAAGCATCTGTTCTTGAATATAATCTATATCTCCCTCAAGTATTGAAATTATCTTAGAGTTAGTCTCAATTGTTCTTTTCAATCCAGCAGTATGAGGGTCTAAACTTTCAGCTATACCGAAAGCAGAAACAGCATAATAGCCATTCTGTTCAGGATCCTCTTCTAATGAATAATCTATTAAGGCAGTAACTGCATCTTCGTTCAAGGTAGGCTTATAGAATATTAAAGATATTAGCACAACTAAGAAGGTAGCTGAAAGTGCAAGGATAATGCGACCAAAGTTCCACTTGGTTCTGTCAACATCAGATGGCTCAGGAATGGCTTTATCTATATCCTTCTTTGAAAGTACAACGGTTTTGGCTAACTTGTCTGTAAACCCCTGACTTCTGCTATCAATCAAAATCCAAATAAAAGCTAACCCGAATGAAAAAGTTGAAACAATAGAGAGGATAGCTCTGTAAGCTGCAATTGCGATTGTTGGTTTCTTAGAATCTCCGATAGAAATAACTCTTAATCCCAAACATAGTTTCCCGACTGTTGCACCGAAAAGTAAATTAAAAAGAGTGCTATAGAGGAACGGGACTAAAAAGCCAACAATTAGAACATAAAGATACAGTTGCGAACCGGGTATGGTTCTACTTAGTAACATAGGTGATAAAACGATAAACATAAAAATCCATAGTAAACTATCTATCACAAATGCAATAAATCGCTTGAATCTTATAGAAAAACTGCTTAGGCTTGCTTGGTCCATATCTTGCTCCTTACTAATACCTTCAGATTGAATTTAAGTCAGGGCTTTATGGATGTCAAGAAGTTATAGACTTCAATCACTAAATCAATATTTACAATGTGCTCCCAATATGCTATGTCTTTTTGATATTGAAATCAATGCAATGATGCACTATAAGCTGATTGTTTCTATATTATTGTAAGAAGGTTAGTTAGCAATAGATATTTTTCTTGACAACCAAAGCAAATGATTTCTATTTATCATGGCAAAAGAGAAAAATCATTAATTTATGGAGGGGAAATGAAACAATTGTGTCTATTTTTACTTTTAATCTCAATCTTTACTTTATCAGCCATTGATAACTTTGCGGGTAACTGCCTTGACTTTGATGGCGCAAATGATTATGTCAACTGCGGTAATGATTCGAGCTTGAATGTATCAAATGCTTTTACTTTTGAAACATGGGTTTATTATTATTATGGGGAGAGCTATCCTCGCTTATTTGATAGAAGGAACGACTTAGCTTTCTATATCAGCACACAAACATCAAGATTGTGTTTTTCAGGATTAGTTAACGGTAACTATGAAGACTTTGCCTTTCCCAGTACGGAACTGTCTTATGATACATGGACACATGTTGCTTTGACTTATGATGGCACAGATTTCAAGGTTTATTTAAACGGTAACCTCGTATCCTCCGCAACATATCCCGGTGGATTATCTTCGTCGACTGTCAATTTGTACTTAGGTAATAAAAACACTAATCAGCTAAATCGTGCTTTTGAAGGTAAAATGGATGAAGTTCGCTGGTGGAACACTGTAAGAACCGAGCAAGAGATTTCAGATTATATGAATACTACCTTAGAAGGTGATGAACTTGGTTTGGTGAGTTATTGGCAATTCAACGAAAGTTCAGGGAATACAGCTTCTGATGCTGTTGGATCTAATCATGGAACATTAGGGAATATGAGCGATGAAGATTGGGTTGCATCTGGTGCAACTATCATTTATATGGAACTTACAACTGCACCCGTAATTGATATTGATTACTATGGAGCTGTTTCTGGTGGTGAGATTTTAGATGAAGGAGTGTCAAGTGTTTCAGCTTACGGTGTATGCTGGAGCAGTTCACCTAATCCAACTCTTGATGATGACTTCACAGTTGATGGAAGTGGGAGTGGTGTTTTTGCTTCAACCCTTTCTAATTTAAATTATAACACTACATACTACTATCGAGCATACGCTACAAACTCTCTCAGAACTTGCTTTGGAGAGGAATTCTCCTTTACAACACGAGATTTAGAGCTTGCAACGCTAACCACAACAGTTGTTTCTAATATTGATTATTATGGAGCAGAGACAGGTGGAGATATTCTTGATTACGGTGGAACAGAAGTTACAGCTTATGGAGTTTGCTGGAGTACTGTACCCAATCCTACTATCGCAGATAGTCATACTACAGACGGTACTGGAGCAGGTTCTTTCACTTCTATACTTTCAGATCTCTCACACAACACTACGTACTATTACAAAGCTTATGCAACCAACTCTTTAGGTACTTCCTATGGTGATGAGCTGTCTTTTACAACAGTTGATTTGCAATTGCCCGTAGTTATATCAAATGAACCCGTTAGTTTCGGAACCCATGAAGCTGAGTTGGGAGGGGAGATAACAGATTGGGGTGGAACGGAAATAGTAGCCAAGGGTATTTGTTGGAGTACTGAGGAAAATCCTACAATTGATGACAATTTTACCTTCGAAGGTACTGGTACTGATAGCTTCATTTCTTCAATTAGCAGTTTGCCAATGGTGACAGATTTCTATTACAAAGCATATGCTACCAACTCCAACGGTACAGCTTATGGCCAGCAAAGGCAGTTCACAACAACACCAAGTGGAATGGGAACATCCGGTAGTCCATATCTCGTATCAAACTATGATGTTTTGAAGTGGATTAGTACTCATGCGGACTTCTGGGACTGCGAATACCTGCAAACAGCAGATATCGATGCATCTCAATCGGAGTTTAATCAATTATCAAGAATTGGACGAGATAACAGCAGTTTCAGTGGAGTTTATGATGGTGACAACTATGTCATTAACAATCTTCATATGTACAATTTACCTAATGGAAGTATGGCAGAATCAAGGGGATTATTCGGGTATATTTATTATGCGGAGATCAAAAATCTTGGATTAAGTAACATTTATATTGCTGATAGTGTGAATTTTGGCAGTTTGATAGGGATCTCATCTAATAGTACTATAAGTAATTGCTACACTTCCGGAGTAATGACTAATGTTGCTTCATGCTCAGGGTTGATAAATGTATCTATGTATTCAAATGTTATTGATTGTCGAAGTAGCGTGTCAATTTTCGGAGCTTCTAATCTTGCAGGGATAATGTCTTCTTGCATGTTCACAGAGATTATAAATTGTTCATTTTCAGGGAATATACATATTAATGCAGATCATGATTGGGCAATATTGTCTCGATCTGCAGGAATAGTGCGTTATGTTAGTAACTCGCTCTTAAATAATTGCTCAAATTATGGGACAATTATGGGAATGGTAGGTGCTGCAGGATTGTCTCATTCTTCAGAAAGTAGTATATATAACAATTGTTTAAACAAGGGAGACATTTCAGCTTCAGGAGCGAATAGCACTGCAGGTGGATTAATCGCATACTCTACTACTGATACTCTATTCAACTGCTATAACCAGAACCAGGTTAGCAATAGTGTTATTGCTGGAGGATTAATCGGAAAAAGTAATGGGGCTTACATTGAAAATAGTTACTCCTCAGCTTTAACTAGTGGTGTAACAGGCTCCGGTGCTTTGGTTGGTGAAGAAGATTTAAGTGATGGGAACAATACTCAAGTTCTCAATTCATTTTGGAATATTGATGTTATGCAGGTTAGCTCTACTGCCTTTGGCCAAGGTAGATCTACAATTTGGATGCAAACAATTGATACCTATCTTAACGCAGGCTGGGATTTCGAAGGTGAATCAGACAATGGAACTGACGATATTTGGAGAATGAACTGCTATGGAACAGGATATCCATTCCTTGCTTGGGAAGACAGTACTCCATATGGTTCTACTCCTACTCCGGTTAGTAATATGCAAGTGGAGATAAATAATATGGATGCGGAATTAACTTGGGATGAAGTTAACTCAAACACTGATGGTATGTTATTGATTCCTGATGGCTATTTAGTTAAGTACAGTGAGAATAACCAAGACTTCTTCTTCCTGAACTTCTGTTTTTCAAATGAGTTCACTCATCAGTTAGTTACTGAGTTTAGCCCTCAGATGTTCTATGAAGTAACAGTAGTCAAGAACTACACTTCAAGACAATTACAATATCTACAAAGCTTAAACAATACTCGCAATAAATTAAAATGGCAAGATGTGGAAAGAACCTTGAGAACAATGAGATAAATAAACTTGCCAAACACACAAGGAAAACTTCTTGCCACCCGGTAAGAAGTTTTCTTTTATCTAAAAGAATTCTTTAAATCAGATTATTATAAAAAACTACCAACACTTTGCATCACTTATCCGTCTTAGCTTATGAAAGGAGTTAAAATGCAGACAGTTGACATGATAATTGAGAAATTCGATGAACAGATTAAAGGCTTCGCCTTCTCTATTGCGAAAGATAGAGACTTAGCTGATGATATCGTTCAGGATACCTATCTCAAAATCATCAACAACCAACTCCTTTTAGCCAGACTGAAGCCATCCCAAATCAGATCATGGCTTTTCAAAGTAATCAAGAACCTACTTATCAATAAGAAACGGGAACGGGTATTCGTAGCGTTTGCAGAAGTGTATGAACCGGTAGTTGAACCTCAATTCGAAAAGAAATGGCTCATTAGAACCATGATCTCTCACCTCAGCGATGAGGAACAGCTACTAATTAAACAGAAATACTGGCTCGGAAGAAATTCGAGCGAGATTGCAAGGGCACTTGATATGCCAAAGTCAACTGTCCGTTGGAAACTTAGTGGAGCGATTAAGAAGCTCCGAAATTTGGCTGATTTAGATTAACAAAGGAGTAAATCATGAATCCAAAGAGTATTAAGAATATTGGTGCTGTAGACCTTAGATATGCTGACGAAAAAGCGATAGCAAACATTAAAAGCATCTCAAATGCCGGAGTTGTTCTCTACTCTGAAAAACAACGTGGGCTTATCGGTACAATCTCAATGAGCAATGTTGGTATGATGGAAGAGATCGACGAAGATTACAAAATCGAGATGGGTAACGTTGAAATTAATCGTATCTACCTCGAAAGTCAAGATCAACCGTTGAAGGTATTGGTAGTTGGTGTAGTAAGAATACATGATGATGTTACTAAAGAACTGTTCAATGAGAAAGTTGGCGGAATTTATAATGTAGGAATCGTCGAATGCCCAACAGTTCTTATGGGTGTGGTTAAAGCTAAGGTTATTAAGAACATCGGTATGTTCCAAGAGTTCAATCCTGAGAAAGAGACTGTGAAGGGTACCAAAAATGTTACTCAAGAATGGTTACAGTCACTTGAAGATGACACAAGTATTGATGTGATGGGTACAATCAAGATGATAAACGACTTCGATATAGAGCTCTTCGATAAGAAGATTAAGTCACTTAAAGTGATGGGACTTGCAATCTTCAGAGAGAAGTATCAGGAAGTCTTTGAGAAGAAGAGTGCCGGTAATGTTATGGGAGATACAAGAATTATCCCGGATAACTGTGAGTTGATTGCAGGTAATACAGTGTTTGATGCCATTGAGCTCAAACGCCGTACTGCTGACAAAGTGTATTCAGCCGGAACAATCATCTTTGAGCATGATGTAGATGCTGAGTCTCTGACTAAAGGTATCGAACGTATTCTCGGTGCGAAAGCAATCTATGCCCCAAAACACCTACTCGATGCACTTATTCCTATCACTGAAACAAACATAAAAGTGATGACTTATGATGGTAAGTTGATCATCAACAATGGAGAAAGAACCATCACCGAAACTGAACTTAAGTTTTCAGAAAACACTTACCACATCCTCAACAAAGGTGAGATGATTATCGATGATGGTATCCCTGCTGAACTTCTCAATGAGAAGATTACTGCTATCGACAACTATGGTGAAATCCTTGTTGGTAAAGAACTCTACGGACTAATCCAGATGAAGCTCAAAATCAATAAAGGTTCAGTCGAAGACAACACAGCAGTAAAGGAACTCGAAGAGGATACTGATGTTATCGCCAATATGGGTTACCTGAAACTATAAAGCTTCTTCATATATCCAATAATAAATGCCCCCTGCAATCCTCTCGCAGGGGGCTTCGCACATAAAAAAAGACGCACAATTAAGCGCGTCTTTTAAATCTATTCTCTATTAGCTTTCAGCACAGCGAGGAAGGCTTCCTGCGGTACTGATACTGAGCCAAACTCTTTCATTCTCTTTTTACCTTTCTTCTGCTTTTCTAGTAACTTACGCTTACGGGAGATGTCTCCACCATAACACTTGGCTATAACATCCTTACGCATAGCGTTTACAGTAGAACGGGCAACTATCTTACCTCCAATAGCTGCTTGGATAGCAACTTTGAAGAGATGCTTTGGAATCTCCTCGGAAAGTGTTGTTGTGATAGCTTTACCCCAGCTATAAGCCTTCTCCTCATGGCAGATAAATGAAAGTGCATCAACTTTATCACCGTTCACAAGGATATCAACCTTAGCAACTTTTGAGCGTTGGTAGGTTTTGAAGCTGTAATCAAGTGAAGCGTAACCTCGGCTGACAGTCTTAAGTTTATCATAGAAGTCAAAAATAATCTCAATCAATGGAAGATCATAATGGATTGCAACACGCTTCTCATCGATATACTGCATATCTCGCTGAACACCACGTCTGTCCTGCGCAAGTTTCATAATACTACCAATATACTCAGCAGGCACAATAATCTCAGTGTTCATTATAGGTTCTTGAATGAAGTCGATATGAGCAGGGTCAGGGAAATCCACAGGATTATACACTACTCGTTCTTCACCGTTAGTCATTGTGATTATGAACTTAACACTCGGTGTAGTAGCGATAATCGGGAGATTGTATTCACGTAGGAAACGCTCTTTCACAATCTCAAGATGAAGCATACCAAGGAAACCGCAGCGGAAGCCATATCCAAGAGCTAAGGAACTCTCTTTTTCATAAACAAGCGATGCGTCATTGAGCTTAAGTTTACCCATAGCTTCAACAAGGTCAGCATAGTCCTCTCCATTTATCGGGAAGATACCACTATAAACCATTGGCTTTGGTTCCTGGAACCCGGGAAGGATATCAGTACATCCGTCTTTTGCGAGTGTAATTGTATCACCCACACGTGCATCACCAATCTCTTTGATATTGGCAATAATGTAGCCAACTTCACCGGTTGTAAGGCCCTTTGTTGGCTCCTGTTTAATGCCCAGATAACCAATCTCTTCAATCGAGTGCTCCTTACCGTTAGACATTAACTTGATAGTATCCCCTTTAGATAAGGCTCCATCAACTAATCTAACCAGAATAATCACACCACGATACTTATCAAAGTATGAGTCGAATATAAGGGCTTTTGCAGGTTTATCTTTATCTCCATTCGGTGCCGGAATATGTTCAATAACTGACTCTAAAAGAAGGTCTACATTCTCACCGGTTTTACCACTAACTTTTTGAATAATATCCGGGTCTGTTCCAAGTACTTCTACGATATCATGGATAGTTCCTTCAATATCTGCTTTGGGCAGGTCAATCTTATTCGCAACAGGGATAATCTCCAGATCATTCTCCATCGCAAGATACATGTTACTCATTGTCTGAGCTTCAATTCCCTGGGCAGCATCAACCAGAAGCAGTGCACCTTCACATGATGCAAGACTACGTGACACTTCATATGAGAAGTCAACGTGTCCCGGTGTATCGATAAGGTTCAAGACATAGTCTTCACCCTTATAAGTGTAGGGTAACCTAATCGCATGGGATTTAATTGTAATCCCTTTTTCACGCTCAAGATCCATGTCATCAAGAATCTGAGCGACCATTTTATGCTTATCAATAACATTTGTGACCTCTAACATTCGATCTGCTAAGGTCGATTTCCCATGATCAATATGGGCTATAATACAAAAGTTTCTGATATTTTCCTGTTTCATATTTTTCCTCTGATTGTAGGGAAAATTTCACCACTCCACCTGTCAATAAGATTATGCGTGAATGTAGATTAATCTATGTTGTTACACAATGTCTGTTGTTTTAACTATCTTAGTTATCTATCACGTGAATTATGAGTCTGCTAGGTCCCTTTACTTTGTCTTTATAAGAGTTTTATTGCACCTTTAAATAAGTTATGCACACGATGTGGATAACTTTAGGGTTTCATAGGGAGGGTCTAGGGAGGCTATAGGGAGGAACTAGCGTGATTCAAGCGTTTTGTAAAGATTAGATAAAGAGAAGTACCTAGGTTGATAATAACAAAGTAAGTTTCACTGTAATCATTGAGAGCTTGGGAGTGGCTCTTTTTTGTTGGGAGACTAAAGTTATCGGAGAGTTCCCTCTACTCGTTCGTAACCTCATTCGATCGGGATGATGGACTTAGACCATGATATGCATAAGTAAATCCTTTGACACTGTCCGGATCACTCGAATCGACCTTAGTTCGCATGATATAAAGGGTGCAGCTACAAGAAAGTGCTTGACTAATAGTGTAATCCCAGCTCAATCCCATAACAAAGTAAGATAAGAGGTTACAGATTCATAGATGCGATTTAAGAAGTTAAGCTTCCTTTTAATATTTATAACATCATTTCTGTTTGCACAGAGGAATTACTATCCATTACCGGATATATATCATACATATCCTGAGATGGTAGAGGAAATAAAGCAGGTGTGCAATGGTTATCCCGAACTAGCAAGTTGGGAAATCATAGGTCACAGTGGATATTCTTTGAAACCGATTTATGCTGTTCGTGTTTCTAATCATGTAAGCCGAAATCTTACAAACAGACCTTCACTTCTAATTCATGGATCATCACAAGGTGAAGAGGTAATAGGAGTTGAAATTTGTTTATCTATTCTGGACTACGTTACAAGCTACTATGGAGTAAATCCTTCAGTAACTGAGTTAATTGATAGATTTGAGCTTTGGTTTGTACCTTCTATGAACCCGGAAGGCTATGATATGGTCTCATCAGGTGGTTTCTATCTTTGCAGGAAGAATCTGACTGATAGTAACTTTGATGGATATCTGGACGTATTAAGGGATGGAGTAGACCTGAATAAGAACTTTGACTTTAACTGGTTTGACTTTGCAAGGCCACATCCTGAGAGTATATATTTTAAGGGACATGCTCCTGCAACAGAGTCGGAAGTATTGGCTATGCAGGATTTCTTTGCAAGAGAGCATTTCACCTATGCTTTGAATTATCATAGCTCTGCTACCGGCAACTTTTCAGAGAGAATCTACTTCCCGTGGAATGACGGTGAGGAGAAGAGTCCGGATTATGATCACTTTGTAGAGCTTGGTACAGTGTTGACAAACAAGCTTCCTAAAGATTATCTTGAAGGTAATTATGAGCTTCATCTTGGCCGTAATACAATGATTGGTTATCTGCGTCATTATATATATGCGAAACACGGAACACTTGCCTTTGATATTGAGACAGGTGGTAATACTGAAGAGGGTTACTCAGTTATCAGACCGGGAGAAGAACAGCTGTTGAAGATTATTGATAAGCATCTGATGGCATTTAACGCTGTTGCAGAGGATGTATTAGAGAAAACTGTGTCTGTTAGAATAATGGATAAGAAGCAAAAGCCATTGATTAATACAGACTTCCAGTGGTTTGATTATCCATCCTCATATTATACAGAAAGGAAAACCAATTCTGCGGGGTATATCTTTAAATACCTCCCAAACGGTAAGACTCGTTTGCTTATTGAGAACGATTATCTGTTTGTTGTAGAAAGCCATAGAGCTAAACTTCAACAGTTTCAAATACCGTTTGAGAATATCGTCAATCCATTACCTGAGATGACCATAAAGACTGTGCTACCAAAGCATTCATATTGTTTGGATGAATCTGAACTTAATTGCTTTAGTCTTTATCCTGAATGTAAGGTTAGGATTGAGTATAAGGCCGCTGACTTCGATGAGGAGATTGTGAGATTCGATACTCTGAGTATTAGCACTGATGATAGCGAATATGATTTACGTGTAACTGTTCTTAACAGAAATGGTATGCGTATCAGAAGTAGAATTGTGGAAGGGAAAGTTGAAAACGGTCTGATTAGAATCCCTTTCTCCGGTGCGATTAAAGAGAAAGCTGTGCTGGAAATAACCAACCTTAATCATACAACATTTACAATAAAAGAGGAGCGTACTTACCTCCCAAAAGATGCAAACATGAAAGTAAAATATGGGTCTTGGCTAGATTTAGATAACGCAGACCTGGCAGTGGAGTTGAAATGAAAGCTTTAGGTAGAACATCATCCTATCCCAGAAACTATGACCCGACTCAATTGGAAAGAGTTCCACGAAGTTTGAATAGAGAGCATCTTGATATACATAATGCCAACTTGCCATTTAAAGGCTTTGATGTTTGGCATATATACGAGGTGAGTTATCTGCTGATAAATGGTGCTCCGCAAGCTGCTATTGGGAAACTGGTTGTACCTGCTAACTCAGAGTTCATTGTTGAAAGCAAATCACTTAAACTATACTTTAATTCTTTCAATATGGAAAAGATGGGCGAGTGCCCGGAATCAGCTCGAAAGAACCTGACGCATACTGTACAAAATGATCTGGAGGAGCTGCTTGAATGCAAAGTAGAGATAGATTTCTTCTATGCAGAAGCAGCTACATTGTTTGAACTTGCTGCGGTTAATTTAGATAACTTAGCAGGTGCTATAGAATCTGTTGATACTTATAGTGAAACTCCGGAGCTATTGAGTTGCATGAAACATGAAGAGACAGAAGAAACGCTTTATTCAACTCTCCTGAAGAGCAACTGTAGAGTTACTAACCAACCTGATTGGGGGGATGTATTGATAAGTTATAAAGCTGATAGAAAGCTTAAACATGAAGATTTGCTTAAATATATAATATCCTTCCGGGATGAGAACCATTTCCATGAGGAGATTGTGGAGACTATCTATAAAAGACTTTATGATCTGCTTGCCCCAAAAGAGCTAATTGTTATAGCTTTCTATACAAGAAGAGGTGGGATTGACATAAATCCTGTGAGAGCTTTGAACGAAGAGTCAATACCTAAAGAATATGTTGATGCAAAGATACTTCAAAAGGGACAATTTAGACAGTAAGTTTCCTCACAAGATGATGAACCTTAGTTTCACCCGGTCCCGGTAGGCTACTTTGTCTATCTAACTCCATTATCTCAGCCATCTGAAGTGCGTGTTGCAGTTTGGGTAACAACTTAGAGAAGTTGAACCTGCTCTTACTATATCCACCCATAAACTGTTTCATAAGGTGTTGCACATCTTTATACACTTCCAATAATCTTAGCTCTGCTAATCGATGCTCAGGGATATAGTGCATTAGAATCCATAGCTCAAAACAGGGGTTACTAATAGCAAGATTGTATCCCTTTCGTTTGCATTCACGTGCAATTCGGGGTAGGTCAGTCCAACTGTCTTGATCAATCACAACCCAATACTCATCGTTATAGCGTTCAAAGGCTTTGCGAGAACCGAACTCAGCTACTTCTTTCTCAATATATTCATCAATCAAACCAACAATGTACTTAGGGGCAGAATGTCCTTCGATATTACGTTCGAGGAAGATAAAAGAAATATTCTCTTTTACAAGAGAAGCAAGTGCTTTGAAGTAGGCAGGTTCAGTTTTACTACCCTCTGTGGAGATGATAATCTTCTTAGTTGTTCGCTTCTTTGGGTGAGTGAATGGTTTTATCTCACGTAGTTGTGTGAATGGCATCCCTACTCCTCGTTGAACAGCTCAATTACTGGGATAGCACCATATCTACCGCTGAGATAGTCTCTGGCTATACGCTTATCAAATCTTTCTTTGAACTCCTCCATTGAGTATAACTCAGATGTATGGAAATAGTTCTTCTTGATAAACCAAAACTCATCACGCCTAAAGAGGGTTAAATCAAGTAGATTAGTGTCATGTGTTGTTGCGATTAGCTGACTTCTATTCGTACCATGGAAGTTGAAATATTCTCTAAAGAGTCCACGAATTAGGACAGTATGCAGGCTGCGCTCAATCTCATCGATTATGTAAACAGAATCATTATTCTTAAGATCATATAGAGTTGGAAGCAGGTCAAGAAGACGGCTTGTACCATCAGATTCTTCACCAATATCAAAATCAATGAACTCTTCACCCGGAATCTGGTGTGAGAACACAAGCTTATCTGCTTTGATTATACCATTACGCATTGAAACAGCGTAAAGCTCTCGTTGTGATGTAACACCTCTTACAAGGATAACACCCTTTTCTCGTATGTTTCGACGGATGTCATCTTTCATCTTAGGAGGAATATTGACCCTGTTATCATCAAAGTCAAGTGTACGTTTAGTTAGATTTGAAATACCTGTATCGAGTTTGGAAAGCATCTTGTTAACGAAGTTATAGAACTCCTCGTCTGTGAGGATGTTAAACATGTTGAGATACTTTGTATTAGGATAGATAATCTTGAGTTTGTAAGCAAACCATCCGGTAATATGGGAGTAGTTGGGAGCAAAGCTATGCATGATAGTAGTTAGCACAAGTTTAGAGGGTGCTGTTGCTGTTTCCAAGAAAGCTTGATTAAATGATACTTGTTTCTCTTCATTCATGTTTAAAGCTAAAGCAACTTTGGTTCTGCCATTCTCAGTGATTCGTTGAAACAATGGTTTAGGCTTACGAGCAATCAGCTGATAACACCATTCCTGTTTAATCTCTGTTGTTCCGGCAATGAAGCCATAAAGGTATACACGTCCACCTGCGAAAAATGTGAATTCGAAGGAACTGTCTTCTTCATTTGCTCCCTTCTTCATCTTGAAGCGGGGGAGAGCAACCATAGCAGGATTCTTAGGTCCGCTTATGATGAACCTTTTGCCAATATCAATAGCTTTAACCAGGTTAGATTTTCCTGACGCGTTTGCACCATAGATTAGACATGCCTTAAGCACATTAGGGTTCTTTCCCGGAGTTTTGATAATATGATCCTTATTCTTTCTCGGGGCTCCCGGAAAGAGTCGGAAATCTATCTCTTCGTAGAACGAAAGGATATTCTTACAGGAAAATCTTATTAACATCAGAACCTCACTTATGAGATATTTTCACCTATTTAAGCATTGAGTTGGAAAATGTCAATGTTTTTATGGTTTTGTATAGATATTTCTGGACATATAGCTGTGATGTATAAGTATGTTGTTACTAAGATTTGTGAGGAAACTATGGATTTCAGATATGTTGAAGATAGTGAATATCCGGTTAAAGATAACCTACCTTTGAAGGTGTGTGTCTTTCATGTAAGCGGGATTAAGATATACAAAAATGAGGCAATACACGCAGAGTTGTTAAAGTGCGGGGAAGAGTTTCGAGAGAAGTACGATGGTAAAGCAGTTACTGAAATCCCGGGTGTGAAAGATGTACGTAAGCTGTTTCATGCATTAGGGATGGACCCAACAAAGAGGAGACCATCTTCTGAAGCATTACTGCGTAGAGCATTGAAGAATAAAGAGTTTTATCGTGTGAACAATCTTGTTGATTTAGGAAATTTCATATCTTTGAAGTATCAGTTACCGGTTTGTATATATGATAGTTCCAAGATTGTGGGAGATATAGAGATTCGCCTTGGTAAACCGGACGATGAGTATCTTGCTCTTAATCATCAAGTCATCAATTTTAACGAACGCATAGTCTATTCAGATTCACAAGGAGCATTCGGTTCTCCTATGACTGATTCAGTAAGAACCTCAATAACAGAAGGAACAACTAATGCTTATTGCCAGATTCTAGCACCAGAAAACATTTCAGATGAAAAGCTCCATGAGATAAGAGAGTTCTTTATTGAGAAGGTTAAGGAGTATTGTAAGTAAAACGTCTCTCCGGGGCGTTTATCTCTGTCTCATCTCTCTTTTTAGGGAGTTTGTCACGACCAACGGGAGAACGGACTTCCTAAAAAGAATCTTATCGTCGCAGAAACTTTTGCGCGCTATCTTTTAAAAGGTGTAATATGTACTAGATCCAATTCCGCAAATCCCCAAGCCCGTTAACTCGCACTGGTGACTTCTCCTGATATTGAGACAACCAGGTTACATCAATAAAACACCTCTACTCTAATCGACTCACGAGTTACCCCTTTTGATATTAGGATATCATATGTTTCGTATAACATATCAGTGTTCCCACAGATATAGAAGAGATCGTTCTTATCAATTACCAGATCTCTTAGGTAATCCGTTACTCTGCCATGATAATCTCCTGACTCCTCACGAGATGTGCAAACAACCATTCGATCTTTACTATAATCATCTTTGTCGAAACTATCATCAAGTTTACGAACTCCATGAATTAGTCGGTAATCAAGGTTAGGATTACTAACAACAAATGAATGGAAAGGAGCAATCCCTGCACCGGTAGCAACGAAGATATGCTTTCCTTTGAAGCTAGGGTCATTCTCAACTCTGAAATACCCTAATGGACCCTCTATCCTTACCTCATCACCCGGTTTAAGCTTTCGTAACGCACAGGACACTTGCCCATTCTCAACTTCTGTTATCATGAACTCTAATCTGTTATCTTCCGTCGAGGAGTAGATTGTATATTCTCTTCCGGTTGTCTCTTCCGGTAATCCTAAGATAAAGAACTGTCCCGGAATAAACTCAATTCCATGCCGATCGATTGTAAGTATATAAGATTTATCTGATAGTTCACGAACAGATTGAGCATGGAAAGTTTTTTCTTTTGTAATCGGCTCAACTTCTGTATATTCTTTATCAGACTTAATCAAATCATCTTTATCATAAACTGAAGGAGTAGGAATAGTCCCGGCTTTATCAAGTATAATCGCTTCCTCTTTTCGGACCTTTGGTTTGCCAAGTCCTGGAGCAATAAGCTTGAATGGGAATTTAACTAACAAAATATAGAGCACATTCAGCATATGCTTTGGAGTGAGAAGCACATTATTCAACCATTGACTGGCAAGAGGACAAGCACAATTGCCCTCAGCAATGTACTCAATCACTGTTTTTGCTCTAGGTGAATCCATCAAAGCCTGGATTTCATAATCCCAATCCCGGACATTGCCCATGGATTGTTCGCCACCCAGAATACAACATGGCCAGATCTCGCCATTATAATCCATGTGAATATTGGCTAAACCGCCATAACATGGTGTCACCTGTTTCTTATGCTTCAGAATATCATTTGCAACATCGTAGTACGCAAGTCTAACTGATTCAGTTACTTTAGTGTGTAGAGCTTTACCCTTAATGTTCTGGATAATCTTATTGGAAAACTCACGCGTAAGTTGTTTATATGCTCTCGGTGATGGAGTTATCGGGTCTCCCACATTATGGAACTCTACACGTTGTTCTGCAATTTCATGTCGATAGGATTCAATTCCACGTTTATGTACCCACTTCTCAAGCTCATCAAGATGTTCAAGATTATAGTTAGAAATCACGCTTCCAAGGTCAACATGCAAGCGTGGATTCTTAGCTCTAATAGCTAATAGTCTATCAATAGTCTCTTCAAGTTTTACGAAATTACCTTTGATCCCACGAACATAGTCATGCATTTCACCAACCCCATCAATAGAGGGCTTTATAGAAAGAGGCACATGAGAGGGGAGATACTCATCCATGTATTCAAGAATTTTAAGAGTTGCTTTCTCGATTGATTTAGGAGCTAAGGAGTTTGTAGGAATGCTAATAAGCTTTGGTTTAAGATGGATAAATGCCAGCTTTAGTATTTCCGGCAGATCCATTCTCATGAATGGTTCCCCACCTGACACATTAAAGAAGTAGATATGCCCTAAAGTTTTGAATACTGATTCTATCTCTTCTAAGGTCAGGTCGTTCTTTGCAATATCAGGATTATCCATGTAAACTCTACCAATATTACATGTTTTACACAAACTACGGCATGCAGCAGTAACGGAAAACGTGATTGTCAATGGATTAACAGTTCTCTTACCACCTTTTCTAGCCCTTTCGTAAGGAATCATTCGTGGGGCTACATCAAATATATAATCTCTTAAGCGCATAATACTCCTCTATGATGGTAATTATAGTTAAGTCTCATTCTAAGGCAAGAAATAAGTATTGTTAGCTTACACCACTCTAATGTGGGACGAAGCAGAAAGCAATTTTTTAGGGAGTTTGTTACGACCAGCGGGAGAACGAACTTCCTAAAAAGATCTTACTCTCGCAAGTCATTATGCAATAAAGTCTTTCTAAATATTCCAACACATACCCGAGCATTCACCCACCTCAAAGAAGTAAGCATCTACCCACTTCAAAGAAGTAAGCATCTACCCACTTCAAAGAAGTAAGGAAGTCCGCTATTGCTTCACTTGTGTTCCGCTTTTAGCAATCTCCCTTAATTCTTTACGTTTCTGTTACAAGTCTGGTACGTCCTGCTTCAAAAACCTTGAATCTCGCTTGTCCCTCCCTTTAGCCTCCCTAGACCCTCCCTATGAAACCCTAAAGTTATCCACATCGTGTGCATAACATTTTTAACGGTGCAAGGAAGTTCTTGTAAAGAGATGCTAAAGGGAGGGAGGCATAAACTTGCGAGAAAAAAGAGATAAAAAATTGAAGCATTAGAATAGGAAGAAATGAAATATTGAAATTATGTAATATGGTAAGAAATGGAATTTATAATCTTGACAGCATGAAATTTGTCTATCAAAATTGATTTGAAGGAAATGAAGAACAATGATAAAAAAGATACTTACTATTTCTTTGGTACTATTTGCAATACTCTTGAGCAAAACTAATCAATTGAGTGTGGAAGGTGAACCTGTACGCAATGTTAATTACATTGAATACAAGAACCATTTTAATAGAGATACAGCCATTATTGCTTTTTGGTCAGAGCTGTACATCCTTGATAATCTTCAAGTTTTCAATCTGAATGGAAAAGAACTCGATTCTAAGTTAGCGGAAGATATGTCTGTCTTTGCATTACCGGAAGCTACAGAGGAAATTATAATTAGAGCTGTTGGTTATGATGATTTAAGGCTAAACTTAAGCGATTTTGGGATTAAGTCCTTTAACAATAAAGAGGGATTTCTTTTTAAGCTTGCAGGGAACCCAAAAGGGGTGAAGCGAAAACTCTTTGCCTATGGAGATGATGAGTATGCCATTCTCAAGTTCAAATTTAACCCTTTCACCAAAATTCGTATAAACGGTATACTGATCGAAAAAAGAAAAGCAAATGAGATACGAATCATTCCACAGCATGTTATAATAGAAGCAAAGTTGCAAGGATATGAGGATATAAATGAATTTGTTGAGATCAAAAAGGGTCAAGTTTATACTAAAGACTTCTTTCCAGATATTGTTTCTAGCTGTTTAGAGATTAGAGTTTTCGCAGCTGATGCACAGATAAAAATAAGTTGTGGAGAGTTTGAAGAGACTTATACAGGTAGTCACATTAAAAAAATTGGTCTTCCAATAGGGGAATATGAGATTCATGTTTCTAGTGATGGTTATTATCCTAATAACTCCAGGTTCATCCTTGAGGAGGGAGAAAAGACATATAAAGAGGTCAGATTAGAAGCGATTCCAACTGAGGAAGTGCTATTATAGTATAAGAATCTCATCTCATGAAGGTACATTATCTTCCCAAAAAGGGAGCAGATGATAATAAAACATGCGAAATCCTAATATACTGCCTACTATATCAGGAATTAAACCTGAAATCAAACAACATAAAAAATGGTAAAAGAGCAATCAAAGACTGAACGAATAGGGCAAACATTTATAAAGTCTACAGAAAAAAGCAAAAAAAATAGGGCAAAATAACTAGCATAAAAAAGTAGATAGAAATGCATAGTAAGGGGCAGTGTAGAGATAAAAGCTAAGATGTAATTATATAGTTAACAAAGGGTTTAGTAAAGGCTAAGAAAAAATATTTGACATAATGTAAGTGGTTTTATTTTTTGCGATGATATTGCAAAAGATATTTGAAGTATGCATAGTGTGTGGATGAGCAAAGAAAAGATGTAAATAAATCTTGACATAGAGAAAGCGAAAAGTTTTATGACGCAACATGACGAGCCGAAGTAGCTCAACGGTAGAGCAAGTGATTTGTAATCACTAGGTTGGGGGTTCGATTCCCTTCTTCGGCTCCAGAAAGTGGAGAGGTTCCCGAGTGGTCAAAGGGAACAGACTGTAAATCTGTCGGCGGACGCCTTCGTAGGTTCAAATCCTACCCTCTCCACCATTTTTTATTTTATGTAAAAAGTCGCAGTTAAGTTTGCGGGAGTAGCTCAGTTGGCTAGAGCATCAGCCTTCCAAGCTGAGGGTCGCGGGTTCGAATCCCGTCTCCCGCTCCAAATTTTTATATACAAGCTCATGTAGCTCAGTCGGTAGAGCACTTCCTTGGTAAGGACGAGGTCGTCGGTTCAAGTCCGATCATGAGCTCCATTGTTATATATAGAAGAAATTAAATTAAAACAACAAACAAATACAACTACATTACCTCTGGGAGGAGAAATGGCTAAAGAGAAATTTGTACGCACCAAGCCCCATGTTAATGTAGGCACCATTGGTCACGTTGATCATGGTAAAACTACTTTAACAGCCGCAATGACTTTGTATCTCAGTAAGAAAAAAGGCGCTGAGTTCAGATCATTTGATTCAATTGATAACGCACCTGAAGAGAAAGCTCGTGGTATAACTATTGCTACTGCTCACGTTGAATACGAATCAGAAATTCGTCACTATGCACACGTTGACTGTCCTGGTCACGCTGACTATGTTAAAAACATGATCACTGGTGCTGCACAGATGGACGGAGCTATTCTTGTCGTAAGCGCAGCTGATGGTCCTATGCCTCAGACTCGTGAGCACATCTTGCTCGCTCGCCAGGTTGGTGTTCCAGCTATGGTTGTATTCCTTAACAAGGTTGACCTTGTTGATGATGAAGAACTTCTTGAACTTGTAGAGATGGAAGTTAGAGATCTTCTTTCAACATACGACTTCCCTGGTGATGATATTCCTATCGTAATGGGTTCAGCACTTAAAGCTCTTAACGGAGATCCAGAAGGCGAAGCACAGATTCAGGAACTTATCGACCAAGTTGATGCATATATTCCAGAACCTGAAAGAGCAATCGATCAGCCTTTCCTTATGCCTGTCGAAGACGTATTCTCAATTCCTGGCCGTGGTACAGTTGCTACAGGTCGTGTTGAGCGTGGCGTAATCAAAATGCAAGACAAAGTTGCTAGAATTGGTATTCGCGAAACAGTTGAAACTACTTGTACAGGTGTTGAAATGTTCCGTAAAATCATGGATTCAGCTCAAGCCGGTGACAATATCGGTATGTTGCTTCGTGGTATGGGTAAAGAAGATATCGAACGCGGTATGGTTCTCGCTAAACCAAAGAGTGTTACACCTCATACAAAATTCAGTGGCAAAACTTATATCCTCACTAAGGATGAAGGTGGACGTCATAAACCATTCTTCGACGGCTATCGTCCTCAGTTCTATTTCAGAACAACAGACGTTACCGGATCATTGCACTTACCTGAAGGTATTGAGATGGTTATGCCTGGTGATAACGTAGAGATCACTGGTGAACTTATCACACCTATCGCTATGGAGCAAGGTCTTCGTTATGCTATCCGTGAAGGCGGAAGAACTATCGGTGCCGGAGTTGTCGGAACAATCGTCGAGTAAGGTGCAGATAAATGAGAGATATTATAATTCTCGAATGTCAGGAGTGTAAGAACAGAAATTACACTACTACAAAAAACAAAAGAAAGCATCCGGAGAGATTGGCTTTAAAGAAATATTGCCCAACTTGTCGGAAGCATACTAACCATAAACAAAATAAATAGTGGTTATACAGGACAGTAGTTCAATTGGTAGAGCACTGGTCTCCAAAACCAGGTGTTGCGGGTTCGAGTCCTGCCTGTCCTGCCAGATATAAAAGCTTGAAGTCAGCGGAGCGAAAGTTTCGCTGACTTATTAGCCTTTATAATAATTACAGATTTATTGGATGTGAGTGTTGTATGAATAAACTAGTAAAGTTTTTGAAAGAAGTTAAGACTGAATTGAAATCTGTAAGTTGGCCTACAAAGGCTGATTTAGTAGAGGGAACAACAGCTGTGATAATAATGTCTATTATTACTGCTACTTTCCTTTTTGCAGTTGATTTAGTTTTTAAGCTCTTAATCAATAAGGTAATCTTCGGATATTAAGCAAAACAGGAACCTAATATATGAAATGGTATGTTGTACACACCTATTATTCCCATGAGAACCGTGTAAAAGAGACTATCGCTAAAGGTATTCTCAACACCCCTATCGAAGGGAAGATAGGACAGATACTGGTTCCAACTCAGAAAACTTTTCATATTCGTGATGGGAAGAAAATAGAGCGCGAAAAGAAGCTATTTAATAGCTATATAATTATCGAAGCAGATTTGACACCTGAAGTTAAGACTTACATCTTGAACGTAAGCGGAGTAACTCATATACTTGGTTATGGAAAGAATCCAATAGCCTTGCCACAAGACGAAGTAGATCGTCTTTTGGGTATTGATAACCGCGATCAAGGTAGCTCCTCCATGCACGAAATCCTGCCGGGTGATCATGTAAACATTATTGCCGGGCCGTTTATGGACTTTGAAGGTGTTGTAGATAAACTAGACAGTGATGGAGTTCGCCTTACAGTAAATGTAACTGTATTTGGTAGAATTACACCTGTTGAAGTAAGCGCCGATCAAGTAGAAATTAAAAAATAACTTAATAGATGAGGTAGAATAATGGCAAAGAATGAAAACGTAATCGTAAAACTCCAGTTACCTGCCGGAGCAGCGACCCCTGCACCTCCAGTCGGTCCTGCACTTGGTCAAGCTGGTGTTAATATAGCAGAATTTTGCCGTCAGTTCAACGATCGAACAAAAGACAGCCCGGGAATGATATTTCCGGTTGTTATCTCTGTCGCTAGAAACAAGTCATTTACGTTCGAAATTAAGACTCCTCCTGCAGCAGTTTTGATTAAGAAAGAGGCTGGTTTAGCAAAAGGTTCCGGAGAACCCAACAAGAATAAAGTTGGAACAGTATCAAAGGAATCTGTCAGAAAGATAGCTGAGATGAAAATGAAAGATATGAATTGTCATTCCATGGAATCTGCTATGAGTATGGTCGCAGGAACTGCACGCAGCATGGGTGTTTTAGTCGAAGACTAAACCTGCGGAGTATATTCTAGAAGGAGTATGAATGCAAAAAAGTAAAAAATATCGCCAGGCCCTTGCACAGGTTGATAGATTGAAAAGATACGATATCGCGGAAGCGGTAGAACTGCTCAAGTCATTACCCACGTCTAAATTTGACGAGACAGTAGAAGTTCATTTCAATCTTGGAGTCGACCCACGTAAGGCTGATCAACAGATCCGTAACTCCCTTATCTTACCACATGGAACCGGTAAACAGGTAACAGTACTTGTTTTCGCAGAAGGTGCGAAAGCAGAAGAAGCTGAAGCTGCCGGAGCTAACTACGTAGGACTTGATGAATATATCGAGAAGATCAACTCAGGTTGGTTAGATTTTGACGTAGTAATTGCAACTCCAAACTTAATGGGTAAGATTGGTCGTTTAGGTAGAGTACTTGGACCTCGTGGTTTAATGCCAAATCCAAAAGTTGGAACAGTTACAATGGATGTATCAAAAGCCGTTCAGGATTCGAAAGGTGGTAAGGTAGCTTATCGTGTTGATAAGTTCTCAAACCTTCATATCCCTGCCGGTAAAGTCAGCTTCGAACAAGAAAAGCTATATGGTAATATCAAAACTATTATCGCTGCTGTTCTAAAAGACAAACCTTCAGCACTCAAAGGCGTTTACATTAAGAGTATTACTGTAACAGCTACAATGAGTCCTGGAATCAAGCTGAACATTTCATCTGCAACTATAGATGCAAAGAGTTAGGAGAGTCCAGATGGTACAAAGCTATAAAATAGACGCAGTAAAAGAGATTAAGGCTCGTATCAAAGATGCTAAAGCGATAGTTTTAGTGGATTACAAAGGAATAAACATAGATGAGGTGAATGAGTTAAGGCACCGTATGAGAGAAGATCAAGTTGATTATTTTGTTCAGAAAAACACACTTATCAAAATCGCTCTCAACGAACTTGGTGTAACAGAGCTCGATTCATATCTCAAAGATTCAACAGCAGTTGCAGTTTCAAAGAACGATGAAGTTGCTCCTGCGAAAGTCATAGCGAAGTTTAAGAAAGATGTAATGGGTGATAAAGAGTTCCCAGCTTTCAAGGTCGGTTATGTAAACGGAGTCGTATTTGAACCAAAGCAACTTAATCAGTTAGCTAAGATGCCATCACGCGACGAGTTAATCGGTCAGGTTCTGAGATGTTTCAACGGACCAATCCAGGGAATGGCTACAGTATGTGCCGGAATCATCAAGAAATTCTTCTATGCGGTTGACGCTATCGCTAAACAAAAAGCTGAATAAAAAAAATTAAAACAAAAAAAGATAATATGTGGAGGAACCATGTCTGAGAAGAAACAACAGATTATTGATATTATAAAAGAAATGTCCGTCCTTGAACTTTCTGAGTTAGTAAGTGAACTCGAAGAAATATTTGGTGTAAGTGCTGCTGCTCCTGTAGCTGCTGTTGCTGCAATGCCAGGTGCTGGCGCTGAAGCTGCTGAAGAAAAAACAGAATTTGATGTAGTTCTTACAAGCCCAGGCGAGAAAAAGATCAACGTAATTAAAGTAGTTCGTGAAATCACTAAACTTGGTCTTAAAGAAGCAAAAGCTCTTGTTGATGCTGCTCCAAAGCCAGTTGTAGAAAAAGTTTCTAAAGAAGAAGCCGAAGCTGTTAAGACTAAACTTGACGATGCTGGCGCATCTTGCGAAATTAAATAGTTCAAGTCATAACTTTAAGGAAGTGGATGCTTTAACATCCACTTCCAGTTGTATTTAAAAACCTCTATCTCTTAACATTTCAAAGAATTTAAAGGAGCGACTTTTGAGACAGATCAAAAGTTATTCCCGTATAGCAACTAGATTTGACCAATTAAATATTCCTAAAGTGGAAGTGCCGAATCTTTTGGCTATGCAGGTTGATTCATTCGAGGAATTCCTTCAGAGGAACGTCCCTCCCTCACAAAGGGAAGAAAAGGGTTTGCAAGCTGTTTTTAACAATGTTTTCCCTATTGAAGACACAAAAGGCAATTATCGCCTTGAGTTTATTAGTTACAATGTCTTAAAGGAAAAATATACAATCGAAGAATGTATTGAAAGAAATCTTACTTACCAAGCTGCAATTAAAGCAAAGATGTTGTTACACATTTTTGATGAAGAAGATCCTGATGGTGGTAAGCGTGAAATCAAAGATTCGATTGAACAGGAAGTATTCCTTGGAGAGTTACCGTTAGTAACTCAACAGGGAACATATATGATTAACGGTGCTGAGAGAATCATTATCTCACAGCTTCACAGATCACCTGGTGTTTACTTCTCAGAAGAGAAACATCCAAGTGGTAAAATGCTTTATTCATGCAAAGTAATACCATATGTTGGCTCATGGATGGAAATGAATATTGATATCCATGACGTTATGTATGTGCATATTGATAAAAGACGTAAGTTACCAGTATCAGTTCTTTTAAGAGCTATTGGTCTTTCTGAGAACGATGATTTGCGTAAAACTTTCTATGAGTATGAAACCGTTAAACTTAACAAGTCGACTAACTGTTATAGCTTTAGTGATATTAAAAACGCTCATAATGAGATCGTTGTTAAAGGCGGAGAGAAGCTCACACCAGAGTTGCTTAAAGAGTTAGCTCAGGGTGGACTTAAAGAGATAACTATTATTAAGAATCCTAATGAAATTCTTAAGAAAGTTTTAGAATCTACCATCGATAAAGATCCTACAACAACACAGGATGAAGCTGCTAAGAAAATTTATAACCTAATTCGCCCGGGCGAAGAACCTGCTGCAGAAGTTGCTGCTGAATTTATCAAACAGATGTTCTTCAATGTGAAGAAATATAACTTGGGTGCTGTAGGTCGTTATAAAATGAATAGTCGTTTACAGCTGGATACTCCATTAGACAACCATTCTCTCACTGTTGATGATTTCAAGAGTATTTTCAACACTCTTATCAATATTTATAATGACTCAGATGTAGTTGATGATATTGACCATTTATCAAACAGAAGAATCAGAACTATTGGTGAATTACTTCAGGAACAGTATAATATGGGTCTGAACATGGTTGCTAGAATTGCTCGAGAGAGAATGGCTATTGCTAATAATGATGAAGTAACTGTTCATGATTTAGTAAATAGTAATGCTTTAATTAGTGTTATTAACACATTCTTCCTTACCGGTCAGTTATCCCAGTATATGGAACAGGCTAATCCACTTGCGGCATTAACGCATAAGAGAAGATTCTCAGCTCTCGGACCTGGTGGTCTGACAAGAGAAAGAGCCGGTTTTGAGGTTCGTGACGTTCACTATTCACATTATGGACGTGTTTGCCCAATTGAAACACCTGAAGGTGCAAATATTGGTTTGCTATCTTCACCATCAATATTCTCACGAATCAATAGTTTAGGTTTCTTAGAAACTCCATACTATAAAGTAGAGAATGGTAAAGTAACTGGTGAAGTAGAATTCTTAGACCCAGCACAAGAAGATAATTATCTTATAGCTCAGATAAACGTTACAATGAATGAGAAGCATGAGATTACTGATGAAGTAATTTATGCTAGAACAAAAGGTGAGTTCGTATTAGTACCTCCAACAGATGTACAATATATGGATGTTTCACCACAACAGATGGTTTCAGTTTCAGCTGCACTTGTACCTTTCCTTGATCATGATGATGCTAACCGTGCTCTCATGGGATCTAACATGCAACGCCAGGCTGTACCATTATTAAATCCGGAAGCACCTGTTGTAGGTACTTCTATGGAGAGAATTGTTGCTAAGAATTCTGGTACTGTTCTTCTTGCTCCTTATGACGGTACTATTGTTAGTGTAACATCTGAATACATAGAAATAGAGCCTGACAAGAAATCAGCAAATTATCTGTCATTTAATGATTTAAGACGTATCAGACTCAAAAAGTTCCTTCGTTCTAATCAAGATACTTGCATTAACCAACGTCCAATCGTTAAGGTTGGTCAAAAGGTTGTTGAGGGTCAACAACTTACAGATGGTGCTTGTATCGAAGATGAGCGTTTAGCATTAGGAACTAACATGCTTGTTGCATTCATGCCTTGGTATGGATACAACTATGAGGATGCTATTATTCTTAGTGAGAATGTTGCTAGACGTGACTCTCTCACTTCTATATATATTGAAGAGCTTGAAGTTCTTGTTCGTAACGTTAAGAACGGTAAGGAACAGCTTGCTTATGATATCCCTAACGTTCCTGTTCAGTCGCTTAGAAATCTTGATAAAACAGGTATTATTAGAGTTGGTTCACAGGTTAAAGCCGGCGATATCATTGTTGGTAAGATTACACCTAAGAGCGTAGAGATTGATCCTTCTCCGGAAGAGAATCTTATGCGTGCACTGTTTGGTGATAGAGCAGGTGATTTTACCAACAGCTCATTAAAAGCTAAACCAGGAATGGAAGGGTATGTTATTGATGTTAAAGTATTCTCCCGTTCAGAAGAATATAATGATCTTGAGGAAGATAATAAATCAACCATCAAAAGACTTAAAGCTGACCAGTTACTAAGACGTAAACGTATTGCTGAATACAAAGAAGCACGTCTGAGCGAGTACCTTGTTGGTGAAGTTTCAAAGAACATTATACATGAGAAGACAAAAATACCTTTCATCGCACCAGATAAGAAGATTACAAAAGACGATATCAAGCGTATTGATTTCAAACGTTTGAATACAGATCTTGAGTTAGTAGAAGATCCTGAGAAGAATCTTACTATCTATCAAAACGTGATTCTTGCTGTGAAGAATGCTAAAGATGAAAGTGATAACATATATAAGAAAGAGCGTGATCGCTTAAAACATGGTGACGAACTTCCATATGGTGTTCGCAAAATGGTTAAAGTTTATATCGCTAAGAAACGTAAAATCCAAGTTGGTGACAAAATGGCCGGTAGACATGGTAACAAAGGTGTTATCTCTATCGTTGCTCCTGTTGCTGATATGCCATTCATGGAAGATGGAACTCCGGTAGATATCGTACTGAATCCACTTGGTGTGCCTTCTCGTATGAATATTGGTCAGATCATGGAAACTCATTTAGGTATGGCAGCAAGAACTTTAGGGTTCGAAGTTGAAACTCCTATCTTTGATGGTGCAACATGGGAAGACATCAGTAAAGAACTTAAAGATGCCAAACTTCCAGTTGATGGTAAGCAAGTTCTTTATGATGGTAAAACCGGTGAACCTTTCAAAGAAAGAGTAACTGTAGGTGTTATCTATATGATGAAACTTAACCATCTTGTAGCAGATAAGATGCATGCAAGATCAACCGGACCTTACTCACTTATTACACAGCAACCATTGGGTGGTAAAGCTCAACATGGTGGTCAGCGTCTTGGTGAGATGGAAGTTTGGGCTCTTGAAGCTTATGGTGCTGCTCATTTACTTGAAGAGATGTTAACAATCAAATCTGACGATGTAGATGGAAGAACTAATGCATTTAAGGCTATCACAAGTGGTAAGAATCCACCACCACCTGGAGTACCTGAATCATTCAACGTGTTAATAAGTGAATTACAGTCACTTGGTTTTGATATTGAATTTATCAAAGAAGACCATCGTTAGTCGGAGGCAATAGTGATTAGAGAAATAAAAAGAGAAAAGAAGATTGAGAATTACGATGCAGTAAGAATTAAAATTGCTTCTCCGGAATCAATTCGTTCATGGTCATATGGTGAAGTCTCAAAATCCGACACACTTAATTATAG
This sequence comes from Cloacimonadales bacterium (SeqCode), assembly GCA_963677495.2. GTDB lineage: Bacteria > Cloacimonadota > Cloacimonadia > Cloacimonadales > JAFGVF01 > Zophobacter. The sequence goes on along the minus strand of CAXXOU010000001.1, from coordinate 273,679 downwards.
AACATTAAAACCAGAGAAAGATGGTCTCTTCTGCGAAAGGATTTTCGGACCTGAAAGAGACTTTGAATGCTCATGTGGTAAATATAAGAAAAAAAGATTTGCTGGTACAGTATGTGACCGTTGTGGTGTAGAAGTAACTTCATCACGTGTTCGTAGAACAAGAATGGGTCATATTGAATTAGCAGTTCCTGTAGCACATATATGGTTCGTTTCCAGTGCGCCTAGTAAGATTGGTACATTACTTGATCTCACTACAAAGACACTCGAAAGAATCCTTTACTATGAATCATATGTTGTTATTGAACCTGGTGATTCTCCTTATGAAAAGTATGAGTTGGTTGATACAGATGAATACTATGAAAAAAGAGATCAGTTAGGAGAAACTTTCGTTGCTATGATCGGTGGTGAAGCTATTAGACATATGCTTTCTGAAATTGATCTTGAGAAAGAGTCCCAAAACCTAAAAACTCTTATCCTGATGGAAACATCACCACTTAAGAAACAAAAACTTATTAAAAAACTTAAGATTGTTGAAGCTTTCAGAAATTCAGGAAACAACCCTGAGTGGATGGTATTGGAAGTTCTTCCTATCATGCCTCCAACTCTTAGACCATTAGTTCCACTAGATGGTGGTCGTTTCGCTACTGCTGACTTTAACGATCTATATAGACGTGTTATTACGAGAAACAATCGTCTTAAGCAGCTCTTAGAAATAAGAGCACCAGAAGTTATTCTTAGAAATGAAAAGCGTATGCTTCAGGAAGCAGTTGATGCACTTATAGACAACTCAAAGAAATCTCGTCCTGTTAAAGGTAGAGGTTCAAGAGCTCTTAAGTCTCTCACTGACCAGCTTAAAGGTAAGCAGGGACGTTTCCGTCAAAACCTTCTTGGTAAACGTGTGGACTATTCCGGTCGTTCAGTTATTACTGTTGGACCAGAACTTAAGATCTACCAGTGTGGTTTACCAAAAGAGATGGCAAAAGAGCTGTTCAAACCTTTCATCATTGAAAGACTTGAGAAGATTGGTGCTGCTGAGAAAGCTAAAACAGCTAAGAAGATGATTGAAAAGAATCAGCCTGAGATATGGAAGATTCTTGAAGAAGTTGTTCAGGATTATCCTGTTCTTCTTAACCGTGCACCTACTCTTCATAGACTTGGTATCCAGGCCTTCATGCCTGTTCTTACCGAGAACAAAGCTATCCAGCTTCACCCTATGGTTTGTATTCCTTATAATGCTGACTTCGATGGTGACCAGATGGCTGTCTATGTTCCTCTTTCTGAGGAAGCTAGAATGGAAGCACGTGTTCTCATGTTATCTGCTCGTAACCTTCTCTTACCATCAAATGGTAAACTTGCGATGGCGGCAAACCAGGATATCGTTCTTGGTTCTTACTACCTCACATTAGAAGAAGGAGAAAAACCAGCTGAAGATGCAAAACTTCCTGTATTCCAGGATGCTGATGAAGTTTTAACAGCGTATGATAACGATGAGATGTTTTGCAGTGTTAAAGGTGAAGCTTCAATGGAAAGAACCATTGATCTTCATACTTGGATTAGATATAAAGTAGAAGGTAAATATATAATTACTACGGTTGGTAAAGTTATCTTCAATACTATCCTTCCTGATGAAGTTCCATTCATGAATGAAGTATTGAATAAAGGTAGACTTAACGAGCTTGCTATGGTTTGTTTCCATTCTGTTGGACAGTATGAAACAGCCGAATTCCTAGATCGCTTAAAAGAAACCGGTTTCAAGTATGCTACAAGAGCCGGTGTGACTTTCAGTTTTGGAGACATTGTTGTTCCAGATTCAAAGAGAGAGATTCTTTCTGAGAAAGAAGCTGAAGTTAAGAGCATTCAGGAACTCTATCTTTCAGGTATTATTACAGAGAAAGAGAGAATGCAGCGTGTAGTTGATAAATGGAAATCAGCTACTGAAGAAGTTACCGAAAAACTTATGACTGACCTGGAAAAAGATAGAAACGGACTTAACTCAATCTATATGATGTATAAGTCCGGTGCAAGAGGAAGCCGTGACCAGATTAAGCAGCTTGGTGCTATGCGTGGTCTGATGGATAAACCTACTAAAAGTACTAGTGATGATATTGGTGTTATTGAAACTCCAATTAAATCTAACTTTAAAGAAGGTCTCTCTGTTCTTGAGTATTTCATCTCCACTCACGGAGCTAGAAAAGGTCTGGCGGATACAGCTCTTAAAACTGCCGATGCAGGTTATCTGACAAGACGTCTTGTTGACGTTGCTCAGAACTCAATTATCACAAGTGAAGATTGTGGAACAATCGATGGTATTGAAATTGTAGCTTTGAAAGAGGGGCAGGAAGTTGTCCAATCATTAGCTGAAAAGATCGAAGGTCGTACCGCGGCTGAAGACATTTATGATCCTGTTACTGATGAGATTATTGCTATTGCAGGTCAAGAAATTGACCATGATATGGCTCATATTATCGAAAAGCATGGTATCATCTCTGTGAAAGTACGATCTGTATTAACCTGCGAATGTGAAAAAGGCGTTTGTGCTAAGTGCTATGGCAGAAACCTTGCAACCCAAAAATCTGTTACAATCGGTGAACCGGTTGGTGTTATCGCTGCTCAAAGTATTGGTGAACCCGGTACTCAGCTTACTCTTAGAACCTTCCATATCGGTGGTGCTTCAAGTACTCAAATTGATACAGCTGAAGTTAGTTCCGGTTTCGATGGTATTACTAAGTTTGATAGAATGAACGTAGTAACTACCAAAGAAGGTGAACATATATCTGTGAGTCATCTTGGTAAGATACAGCTTATCGATGAAAATGATCCGGAAAATGTTCTTGAAGAGTATAAAGTTGAATATGCTTCTACAGTTTATGTAGAGGACAATCAGAAGATTGCAAAGGATACTAAACTCTTTAGTTGGGATCCATATAATAATCCTCTTATTAGTACAGCTAAGGGTATCCTCCATTACGATAACTTCGTTAAAGACTTCACATATAAAGAGGAGTTTAATGAGCTAACAGGACTTAGAGAGATTACTATCATTGAATCTAAAGATAGAAAGATTCAGCCACAGTTCAGAATCGTTGATGAAGATGGTACAGAAGCACTTGTTCCGCTTCCAACCGGATTGAACGTTAAAGTGGAAGATGGTACTTATATTTACCAGGGTCATAAGCTTGGTGAAACATCTCGTGTTACTGTTAAACAGCGCGATATTACCGGTGGTCTACCACGTGTACAGGATCTCTTTGAAGCACGTGTGCCAAAAGAGAAAGCAGTTATTTCTGAGATTAATGGTAAGATTACAATTGGTGGATTGAAGAAAACAGGTCGTGATATTTTCGTGACTCCAAACAGTAGTGTTTTCTCGCCAATCGATGGTAAAGTTATTCTCGGAAATGTAGATGAAGATGGAAATCGTAAGATTTTCGTTGTTCCGGATGATGCAATTATCTCAAAAAGAAATGGTAAAATCCGTTTCGGTGACAAGACTGAAGAAGGTCAGGATGTCTATATAGTTGTTAAATCCGGTAGGGAATATAAGTATCATATTCCTGTAGATCAGCAAATAATCGTTACAGATGGTGAGAGTGTTAGCACTAAATTACCTTTATCAGGTCATGTGTTTGACATCCCGCCTTTCCAGGAATCAATCTATAGTAATGATGATGTAGTTAAAGATGGTCAGCCACTTGTTGGACGTAAGTATGTTATCCCTTCAGGTAAACGTATCGTTGTTCACCAAGGTGACATTGTTGAGAGTGGAGATGCTCTTTCTGATGGACCACTTGATCCACATGATGTTCTTAGAGTTAAGGGTATTAAAGCTGCTCAAACGCTTATCCTTAATGAGATTCAGGAAATCTACAGAAAACAGGGTGTGAAGATTGATGATAAACATATCGGTGTTATTATTCGCCAGATGTTCAAGAAAGTTAAAATCATTAATCCAAACAAAACTCTTTTCCTCGAAGGTGAGGTTGTAGAGAAGACTGCTGTAATGAAAGAAAATGCTGAAGTTGAAACAAGAGGTGGCGAAGGTGCCACGTTCGAACCACTCCTCTTAGGTATAACCAAAACTTCTTTGTTGACAGATAGTTGGCTATCTGCTGCTTCGTTCCAAGAAACAACGAAGGTGCTTTCCCAAGCTGCGATTGAAGGCAGAATGGATAAGCTTGAAGGACTCAAAGAAAGTATTATTCTTGGTCATAGAATACCTGTGGGAACCGGTTCTAAGCACTATACCGGTAAGATTAAAGCCGGTGTAGAAGAAGGTATGAATCTTCGCCAAATGGTAGAAGAACTTACCAAAGTCGAGGACGAGGAATCCCTCGATGATTTATTAGATACTATATAAAGGAGTAAATGTGCCTACAATTAATCAGTTAGTCAGAAAAGGCAGAAAAAGAGTTATAAAGAAAAAGAAAAATAGAGCTCTTATGCAGTGCCCTCAAAGACGTGGTGTATGTACTAGGGTTTATACAACTACGCCTAAAAAACCTAACTCAGCTTTAAGAAAAGTTGCCCGTGTTCGCTTGTCGAATGGAATAGAAGTAACCGCTTACATCCCTGGTGAAGGCCATAACTTACAAGAGCATTCAATGGTTCTCGTTCGTGGTGGTCGTGTAAAAGACCTTCCGGGTGTTAGATACCACATTGTTAGGGGCGCCCTTGACTGTGCCGGTGTTGACAAGAGAATGAACTCTCGCTCCAAATATGGTGCGAAGCGTCCAAAGAAATAAGGAAGGAGATTTAGATGTCAAGAAGACGTAAAGCGATGGAAAGAGAGATTCTCCCTGATCCTAAGTATCATGATGTAATTCTTTCTAAATTTATCAACGGTATTATGTATAGTGGTAAAAAATCTACAGCTGAAGCTATCGTTTATGGTGCTTTAGATATTATTAGAGAAAAAACAGGCGAAGATCCATTAGAAGTGTTCAAACAAGCTCTTGCTAATGCTAGACCTCTTGTTAAAGTTGTTTCTCGTCGTGTTGGTGGTTCTAACTATCAGATCCCTATGGAAGTTTCTGAAAAAGACGGTAGAGCGATTGCTTTCCGTTGGATTATCAGCTACTCTCGTAACCGCTCTGAAAAGTCAATGGACCAAAAACTTGCAGCTGAGCTTATCTCATGCTACAAGAAAGAAGGTAATACTATCAAAAAACGTGAAGATACTCATAAAATGGCTGATGCTAACAAAGCATTTGCTCATCTTAGATGGTAAATCACTAATATATTCACATAAGCCGGACAGTTGTTCGGCTTATTTTTTTAACTATGAAGTTCACACATAATAATAAAGATTATCCTATTACTATCACTCGTAAGAAGGTTAAGAATCTCAATCTAAGAATCCAAAAGTCAGGGGAGATTCGAATAAGCATTCCCCACAAATCGACACTCGAATTTGTGCAACAAGTGCTTAAGCAAAATGATGCAAAAATCCGCAAGATGCTTGATGGTATTGAAGGTCGAATTGATAGGGATAAAAGGCTTGCTAAACAGCATGGTAAATATATTTGGATAATAGGAAAGAGATACGAAATCGAAATCAGAGAAGGGGATGTTGATAAAGCACAGCTCATAGACAATAAAGTTATAGTTACTGTAAACAACTTAAATCATCCCATGTTAGATGCTTATCGTGACATTGTTTTATGGAAATATATTGTTAAAGAACATCAGCACTACATCTTTGATGTTTACAAAGATGTTAAGAGGAGAATACCTGATTTAGTTCCTGAAGGTTTATATGTTCAAGTTAAGGACTATAAATCAAAGTGGGGGACATGCTATCCTTTCAAAAATAAGATTACTTTATCCCTATATCTCCTACATTATCCTCTAAAGAGCATAGAATATATAATTATCCACGAACTCGCACATTTCAAACATCATAACCACAGTAAAGAGTTTTATCAATATATCGAGTTATTTATGCCGGATTGGAAGCAACACAGTATTGCATTTAAAGATCCGGTTATAAAATCTTCTTTGATCGATTTGAAAAAGTATAAGTAATCTACCTTTTATGGAGTGCACCAACTGCGTAGGTACGTCTTGTCCTGCTTCAAAAACATTTAACAATTAAAGGAGTTTGTCCGACTGAAAGAAGAACGGACTTCTTTAATTGAAAACCAAAATCGCAATTCCCTAGTTTTCATCCTTGCCCCACACAATCGTTGTGAGTCAAATCCGAAGTATTTTACCACGCTACAACCACGGGTAAACCACGCCCAAACCACGAGAGCCGTGGTTAACCCGTGGTTTGGGCGTGGTCAACCCGTGGTAAGGAATGACACTGGAATCAGATAAGCATGTTTCTTTGTCTTAACAATTTGTTGCTGATAATATTCATTGACATATAATTAGATAGGGCTAAGTATTGTTCCATTGGTTCGATGTATTGGAGAGGTATTATATATAGGAGGAAGAAATGAAAAAAGCTTTAATGCTTTTATTATGTCTGTTTTCAATTGTAGTTTTATCAGCTCTAGTATTAATTGATGAGGATTTCTCTGGGGCAGCATTGCCTAATGATTGGTCCGGTTATTGTCCGATTTCAGACCATAATTGGGAGTTTAGTAATACAGATAATGCTGGTGGTACAGCACCCGAACTAAAACTACATTGGCAACCGGCAGTTGAAGGAGCACAGTACTTCATGAGTCCTGAAATGGATTTGTCGCATTATGCTGATTTCGAAATTAGCTTCAAGTTCTCTTTAGATATGTACTTTGAAGCTCAAGTAAACTTCGGTATAGCTGTATCAACTGATGGAGTCAATTGGAGTCCACTTTGGACGATGATTTCCTCTACTGATATTGCGGCTTCAAATCACTCCCTTGTAATCCAAGATAGTGATCTACAGTATGAGACAACAAGAATCGCACTATTCTTTAATGGTAATACTAACTATATAAATGGACTCTATTTTGATGATGTAGTTCTTACTGCAGATAATAAAGAAGTCTATGGAACTTGGGGTGCGAATTCAACTCATATTATTGAAGACATTGATCATGTTGTACCTGATGGAGAAACACTCACGATTGAAGAGGGTGCCTCAGTTCTGTTTGATCTGCCTGCAAAGTTTATTGTGAATGGCTCATTAATTTGTAATGGAACTGAAGAAAATCAAATTATATTTGGTAGATCACCAGACTACGGATCTACAGGTAGAATTGAATTAAGAACAGATGATAATCCTGTTGTCTTTAATCATTGTTTTTTCGATGATCTTTCAGCAGGAAGCATGTACATGGGCTCAAATGAGATGGGTGGTGCTGTTTATGCCTATGAAGCAAATGATGTAACCTTTACGAACTGTGTTTTTGATGACAATTATGCCAGTAACAATGGTGGAGCTTTATACTTCTATGTTTCAGGAGCAATAATACAAGACTGTATCTTCACAAATAATACATCTTATACCTCTGGTGGAGCAATTTATGCTTATAATACAGATCTTGATATTAGCCATACTCTTTTTTGGGGTAATGATGCCTGGAATGCAGCAGTTGCATACATGTATGGTAACTGCAATTTAGATATGGATTATGTCACTATTGCTAATAATAGTGATGATCATGGCAGAGATTTTTTATTATATGGATTTTCAAGCACACCGTTAGGTTTCACTTTTAGTAATAGCGTTGTATATAACAGTGAGGATGCTTTCTATGAGCTTTATTCTAATTCTCACTTAGACGCATCTCTTTTGAATAGCGTTATTGAAGGCTTGGGAAATTTACCGGGAGCAGGTGAAGGTGGAGTTATTAGCATAGACAACTGTATTGATGCTGATCCCCTCTTCGGAGAAGATTATCTGCCAACTTGGGCTAATTTCCCAATAGAGGATGCGACAAAATCCCCTCTTATTGATGCTGCTGATCCAACTATGTATGATCTTGATGGGACTATTGCTGATATTGGTTATGCTTTCTACAACCAATCCAAACCGAATATTATCCATGTCGATGATGTCCCTTACGATCAAGGTCGCTTAGTTCAAGTAATGTGGGGTAGTGGTCTAGAAGACAATCAATATGAGTTTGATGCTTTTTACAGTGTCTGGCGTCTTGATGAATCGACAAGAAACAACAATTTCCAATCTCATACTAATCCTGAACTGGTTATTAGTGAAGCAGAGAGAACTAATGAGCCTGTTTACTGGAGGATTGATGGTCAATACTGGGCTTATTTAGCAGCTGTTCCGGCTTTAATGAACGATGTGTATATCTATAATGCACCGACTTTGAGAGATTCAAGTTCAACAGGTACACATGATGTAGCTTTCAAGGTTATTCATCACAGAATGAGTGGTTACTGGCAATCAAATATTGTATCTGGTCACTCAGTTGATAATATTGCACCTGATCTGCCTGCTCAGTTTACTTTGAACCGGTCAGGGAACAATCTTCAGCTTGCCTGGAGTGAAGTAACAACTGGTACTTTCGAGAATAATACCTATGATGAGATCAATGGTATCTGGTATAAGATCTATGCATCTGATTCTCCAGAGTTTGATTGTAATGAGCAAACATACTTGATGACTACTCAAAACACGAGTGAGATTGTCGGACAGACTAGTGCAAATCGAATGTTTTATAAGATTGTGGTTAGTGATCAACCATAGCATATAACATTATATTTCCTCAAGGAGTACTTTAAGCTATCTTAAGGTGCTCCTTTTTATTAGATCGTTCATTTATTCCTCTCAGGGAGACATACACAGTGTGATTTGCAATAACTTACGATAATTCCGGTCACCTGTGCGAGTTTACGAGCTTGGGGAATTGTAATTATACTTCGAAGTCGCAATTCCCCGAACTCCCGTTGGTCGTAATGGTGACTGCTTCTATTGCCATACACAGAGCATTTTGCAACAACTTAGCTATATTTATTGCCCATATTACTCCCTTTCACTGCACTGTTCACCGACGCACTGTGTCTGCACTGTGCACGCACTGTGAAGGCACTGCCAACCCACTGTTTCACTGGGTTTACAGTGCGTGCACAGTGGGAAAACAGTGGGGTGACTGTGTTTTAGTAGATGGATTATATCAATAGCAAAGTGATGATAAACCATCACAGTCGGGTAACACAAATAATACTTTATATATAGAGAAAAGTACAAGTTTAAGTCCCAAATCTTTGAGAAAGGACAGTTTACAAAAAAGTCTTGACGCTGTAGCAGGGTTCCAGTTTTTATGTCATTCTATATATTTATATATAAAAAACTAAGTGGAATAAAGAAAGGAGAAGAGATGGTAAAGCTCAGACTGAGAAGAATGGGCGCCCGTAATGCCCCGTTTTATCGTGTTGTAGCAGTTGATGCACGCGTAAAAAGAGACGGTAAGTATATCGAGTCTTTGGGTTGGTATGATCCAAAGCCAGAGCCTTTCAAATTTCAGATTGACCAAGAAGTGGCACTGAAATGGCTCAGAGACGGCGCACAGCCTACCGGAACTGTAAAATCTTTGCTTAAAAGAGCAGGTGTACTTGAGTTATGGCATAACGAAAAGTTATCACAGGCTAAAACTAATTCTGAAGAGAATTAATAAGCGAGCAAGGAGTCTAAAATGAAGGAACTCATTGAATTTGTCGTTAAGGCACTGGTAGATGATCCTAGTGAAGTAAGTATCACAGAGATTGCAGGAGACACAAAGATATTATTTGAACTCCGTGTAGCTAAGGGTGATATTGGTAAAATTATAGGAAAACGAGGCCGTACTGCAAGTTCTATCAGAACAATATTAAACGCTGTTAGTACTAAGCAGGGAAAAAGGGCGGAACTCGAGATAATCGAGTAATGCAGCTTTCAGATTTATTGCCGATTGGCAGGTTGGGAAAAGTTTTTAATAACACGGGTTATATCTCCTTCAGACCTTCTGAATTATTCCGACCTGCCTTGTTTTCTAGCAAGAAGTTTTTTTTGATCTTTAACAGTGATAGAGTGTTTTATGTCACCCTTGATAAGATTAAGTTCCATCAGAACAAGTTTTACTTAAGATTTGTAGAAGATGGTATTATCGAGGAGCTTGAGAATTTCAGGAAACCCAGAGTGATGATTGAGAAGGAGTTTTATTATCAATCAGAGGGTGATACTGAATATCATCGGGTAACTGAGTACAAAGTCAGTTTTAAGGGTGAAGAGATAGGAATAGTGGAAGAGATATGGGAAGATGGTTTTCAGGATCGCTTAATTGTTGTACTTAACGATGGAAGAGATGTTATCATTCCTGATGTTGAGCAATATGTTGAGCGAAAGGATTCCAAACTAAGAACAGTCTTTCTTAAGAATGTGGAAGAGTTGTTGGAACTATGAGATTTGAAGTATTAACGCTTTTCCCTTCAATGTTTCATTCTTTGCTCGAAGCTAGTATAGTTGCGAAAGCAATCAAACAGGATGCACTTGAAGTATATCTAACAGATTTTAGAGATTTTACATTTGTAAAAAGCAGACAGGTGGATGATTATCCTTATGGTGGAGAAGCGGGTATGGTGATAAAACCTGAACCGGTTTACCGAGCTGTTGAGTTTGTTAAACAGCAACGTCCGGTCAGTAATTTGATTTATTTTACTCCCCAGGGAAGACCTTTAACACAAGAGATCGTTAGAGAGTATGCTCAAAAGGATAGTGTGATGATTCTTTGTGGTCATTACAAAGAGATTGATCAGAGAATACGTGACCTGCTTGTTACAGATGAAATATCTTTAGGAGATTATGTTCTCTCAGGTGGTGAGTTACCTGCTATGTGCTTTATTGATGCATGTGCCAGATTACAACCGGGGGTATTAAAAGATATTGAATCAGCTAATAGTGATTCGTTTGAGAATGGCCTTTTAGGTTATCCTCACTATACAAGACCGGTTGAGTTTGAAGGTTTAAAAGTACCTGATGTATTGCTTTCCGGAAATCACAAGAAGATTGAAGAGTGGAGAAACGAGAAAGCACTTGAAATCACTTCAGCAAGAAGAAAGGATTTGTTAGATGAATAAACTGTATCTAGGACTTGTTCACTATCCCGTATATAATAAATTTAATGATGTTGTCACAACATCTATAACAAATCTTGATGTCCATGATATTGCCAGGTCATGCTTGACCTTTGGCGTGAATGGATATTATATTGTGACGCCCAATGAAGGTCAGAAGCAGATATTAGATACTATCACTGAGTTCTGGCATTCAGAGATTGCTAAAAACTATAATTCAGATAGAGTTGAAGCAATCAGCATTGTTGACCATGCATCATCAGTGCAAAGCTTGAAAGAGAAGATTAAAAATCAGGAAGGAGTTTATCCTCTTGTAGTTGCAACAACAGCGAGAGAGATGGATGGCCAGATCGCTATCAAAGAGTTCAGAAACAGAGAACTCAATCAACCTGTTCTACTCTTGTTTGGAACAGGAAATGGACTAGCCGAAGAGGTTATGTCAATGACCGATTTGGTACTTAAACCCATCTATGGTAGAGGTGAGTATAATCATCTTTCCGTTCGTAGTGCAGTTGCGATTATTTTAGATAGACTGACTTCCGAGGAATAAAGGAGTAACAATGGATTTATTACAAATGGTTACCAAAGATCAGATGCGTACAGACTTACCTGAGTTTGGCGTTGGTGATACTGTAAAAGTACACTACAAAATTAAGGAAGGAAGCAAAGAACGTATCCAGATCTTCCAGGGTATCGTGATTCAGATTCGCGGTGCAGGCATGTCAAAAAGCTTCACAGTTAGAAAAGTTTCTAATGGTGTTGGAGTTGAAAGAATATTCCCAATGCACTCACCACTTATTGATAAAATGGAAGTAGTTCGCTACGGTCGTGTACGTAGAGCTAAGCTTTACTATCTTAGAACAGCCCGTGGTAAAAGAGCTAAAGTTAAAGAAAAAAGACGTTTCAAATAGTCTTATGTTTTTTAAAAAGGGAACCGAAGGTTCCCTTTTTTTATTGTGCAATAAAAAAACTTCATTTATTTCATTAATACTGCTTGACAGAGTAAAATAAACCAATTCAATTATGCCTAACTGGGGTTCTTTGTTTATTTAATTATTAATGAAACTGCTTACCTAAGCGGAGTACACGTATGAAGAAAATGACTACTATAAGAAATCGATTGATTTCTGTAATGCTGTATCTAGCTTTGTTTATTCTTGTGGTAAACTCCCTGTTGTTATTTGTACGTGATCGCCGTAGGATAAAAAATAACCTTGTACATGAAACACAAATGCAAGCAATTCTTATTAGTGAAAGCAGCTTATCTCCACTTTACTTCAACGATAAACATGGAATACTTGATGTTCTTGAAGCAACTGATTCTGTACCTGGAATAAAGTATGTAGCAATACTCGATGAAGATGGTGGTCTTTTTGCTGAGAGGAAAAAAAAGGATTTCATTCTACCTAAAGATAGTCTTCGGTTTGATACTTCCCCCATTAGTAGCGATTTCATTCAGGTTACTCAACCAATTATATTTGAAAGAGGCCATATTGGAACAGTCGTCATTCTAACATCTGTCGAATTGCTTAATAAACAGCTGTTTGAGACGTTCTATATTAACTTTCTGATTCTTGGGCTTCTGATTATTGTAGCTTATTTACTCTCACTTTTCTTGCAACGAACCATATCATTACCAATTGAGAAGCTAGCTGATGACGCAGCAGGAATAGCTGAAAGTGGTAAGTATGAATCAATTAAAAGTGACAAAGTTTATTATGAAATAGCTAACTTGTACTCAAGTATCAATAACATGTTAGACACTATTTCAAGAAAAGAGCATGAGCAAAATGAGTTACATCAAAGCTTAATACAAAATAAGAAGCATTTACAATCAATAATCGATAGCGCTCCACTTGCTTTTGCTGTAGTTGATTCAGCGATGAATGTTGAATATGTAAATCCTGAATTCTCTCGTTTGTTTGGTTGGAAAGCTGATGAAATAGAGGATGCCGCTCATTGGTTTAAACTTGCTTATCCTGATATTGACTACCGGAAAAAAGTAATATCTGAGTTTAAACAGAACCTTGAATATTCTGTGAAGAACGATTGCCCAACTCAACCACACGAAGTACATATTATATCTAAGGATGAGAATATGAGGATTGTAGAAGTAGTTGGTTGCCCTATTGAAGGTGGGATGTTGTACATATATTCAGACATTACTGAAAGAAGAAAGACTGATGAAGCAGTTGTAAGACTAAACAAAGAGTTGGAACTTAAGATTGAGCAAAGGACATCTGAACTTAATGAGGTAAATAATGAGTTAGAGACCTTTGCTTATTCAGTCTCTCATGATTTAAGAGCACCACTACGGGGGATTCATGGTTTTGTCTCAGCATTGATTGAGGATAAAAAACATCTACTTGATGATGATGGCTTACATTATTTAGACAGGATAAGTGAAGGCTCTATGAAGATGGCTCAACTCATTGATGATATACTCAATCTTTCCCGTATATCAAGACAATCAATCTTTAAAAAGAGAGTCGATTTAACCAGGATAGCAAAAACAATTCTCAGAGAATTGAAGGATACTTCCCGTAGCAGGAATGTAAATGTGATAATACAAGATAGTATTATAGCTTATGGAGATGAAATGCAGTTAACAATCATGCTGACAAATCTAATATCAAATGCTTGGAAATATTCTTCCAAATCAGCTAATCCTTCAGTAACAATCGGGAGAAGTAGTCATATGGGTAGGGAGGTTTTCTTTGTTAAAGATAATGGTACCGGATTCAACATGGCGTACTATGACAAGCTATTCACTCCATTCCAAAGATTACATAATGAAACAGAATTTAAAGGAACAGGAATTGGTTTAGCAACAGTAAGCAGAATTATTGAGAAGCATGATGGAAAAATTTGGGCTGAATCAGAAGTGGGGAAGGGGGCAGTATTCTACATCTGGCTCCCTAAGGAGGAATGATGAAAAAAAGTATATTGTTAGTTGAAGACAATCTAGACGACATTGAGTTAACTAAAAGAGCATTTAGAAAGCAGAACATCATGAACGAGTTGATAATTGTAAATGATGGAGAGCAGGCTTTAGACTATCTATTTGGTAGAGGCCAATTTGAATCCCAAGAGCTCATTTATCCTACAGTTATTTTACTGGATCTTAATTTACCAAAGATTAGTGGGATTGAAGTTCTTCGTGAACTGAAGAGTAATGATACAACAAAAACAATTCCTATAGTAGTATTAACATCATCAAAGGAGGAAAATGATCTTGTTGAATGTTACGAATTAGGAGTTAATAGCTATATTCAGAAACCGGTAGATTTCAAGCAGTTCTTGGAAGCTACTAGAACAATAGGTTTATACTGGTTGTTACTCAATCAAGAACCTCCTAAGAGGCAGCTATGAAATACCTTGTATTTATACTTATACTCTTTCAGATTGCTTTCCTTACAGCAACAAACACAGCAAAGTTAAAGCAATTATCATTAGAATCACTTCTCCAGATACCTGTCCTAAGTAGTACATATTATGATATAGATGAGTTAATCGAGCCATCTTCGATTACTGTAATTACTAAAGATCAGATTAGCTCTGCTCCCGTTAACAATGTTTTAGATATTTTGGAAGTATATGTTCCCGGTTTCACCTATGTAGAACATTTTATGGGACCAAGGATGGGATTAAGAGGTGTACTAAGTGACCAGAATATCTCATATCTGCTACTTGTGAATGGGAAAAACTTGAATCTTAAGTATCAATGGGGTCCTTTGCATGAACTTCAGAATAAGGATTTAGGGGATATCCATGAAATAAGAGTAATTCATGGTCCTGTCTCTGTAACACATGGTCCCGGAGCTATTGCAGGAGTTATCGATATTAGAACGCTTTCAGGTAAGAATGAGCATGTAGCAGTTGCACATACAAGCAATTTTGTTTATAACTATAATACAACCAGTGCAATGTTAAGTCTTGATGACATTATATCTTCATCATTCTATGCTAGCTCAACTAAGGCAAATGGAGATAAGAATACTCAGTATTGGTACACTGATAGAGCTCATGGTTATGGATGGGGGTTCATGTCTCCTGATTGGGGTGATATGGATACCGGTAGCTTAGCTCCAAACTATCTTAGCAGCTATAGAGATGAGAAAGAGTATAAAGCTCAAATAGAGATGAGCTTTGGTAAATATCTAGATTTATGGAGCAGATATACAACCTTTTCATATCCGCATACAACTCAATCTTCACTTGAGGAAGAGGGAGCAGCTTGGGCAGGTTTCAGAATCAAGAGTTTCAGTATTGAAGGTGTTAACAGAATGGAGTTAGGTCAGTCAGTTGATATTGAGACCAAGTTAGGTTATGACAGTAGTTCAATTCAAGAAACTGCCCTTTGGCAGCGGGAAGCCCTATCTATTGACCACATTGCTCAGCAGAAGAATGCATTCAGTGAGAATGAAGTAAATCTTCGATCAACTCTCAAGTGGAATATACAGGATAAGCTTGTTTTTACTTTTGGTACAGAGCTTATGTACGAGTACTATAAACAAGCATGGGGAGAAGATGAAGATGATTTCTTAATGTCATATCAAACCGGCATCAGGTTTGCTGTTTACAATGAGGATTCAGGTTTTTACAACTATTACCCAACACTAACTACTGTGATTGATGAAACAATAGATGGTTTCACATACTCGTTCTTTGGAGAAGCATATTATGAAATTAATGATATTTTCAGACTTATACCCTCAGTAAGAATGGATAAGAATGAGTATGCAGACCCTGCATACAGTTATAGAATAAGTGCTTCTGCAAAGACTTCTGATTCAAGCTCTATCATAGTTACAGCCCAAGAATCAGTTAGATTACCAACCTTTATGAATTTATACTCTTCTGATTACAACAATGATAATGATGCTAGAAATGAGATACTTCGTGGATTCGAGTTGATACATCGAAATAAGGTATCAAAGAAGTTCAGCTATTCAGGTAATCTGTATTATAATCAAATAGATCAAGTGGCTTGGAATCAGGAACAAGAATCACCGGATGTCCTCGGACAGTTGGACCTATTTGGAGTTGAGATAAATGCTAGATACAATACCGGTTTGCATAGTTTTGGATTTAGTTACTCATTTGTTCATCAGGTGGACTGGGAGGAAGAAAAGGAGCAGGTAGCATATGTCTCGGGACAAGATGCAAGTGAAGCCTATATTGATGATTATGGAGAAAATAGAATAAATAATCTACCAAAGCATATGTTCAAATTCTATGATTGCATTAAACTTAGTCAGAATCTAAGGCTAAATGTGAATGGACGTTTCGCATTTGACTATCAGCAACAGGAACTTCTTGATATGTTTGAAGAAGCCCATCAAGAGATTGCTGATCAGGAACTAATAATCGGTATGCACTCTTTACTGGATGATCTAGATGAGTATGGATATGGTAAACCATCTTTTACAAGTGGTTTGGCGATAAACTGGTCTATTCCTTACGATAAACTAAACATCTCTATGAAACTGAATATTGATAACATAATCTCTTTTAACAATATCAGATACGTTATTCAGTACTGGGAGGATGGAAACTTGCGTCAATATCCACGTCAAGTCGGCTTCATAAAAGAACCTGTTAACTTTGGTGTTGAAGTGATGATAAAGGTATAGAATGAAAAGATCTATCTTAATAATTATTTTGCTAACCCTTGTGACATTACTGATCTGTGAAGCCGGAGAAGCATCAGTTAAATCAATAGTAATAGAAAAACTAACTCATTTCATTGATTGGGATAAGTCCCAGGATGACTCAGAATTCTTCAAAATAGGCTACCTGGGTAATCCACACTTTATCAAAGACCTGGAAGAACTATATAGGAAGGATAAGTTCTATAACAAGAAACTTGTACTAATAGAAAACCCATTACTCGAAGAGATGAATGCTCTGAATGCAGTTATTATTGATAAAGACTTTAGGGGGGATATCACAGGAATAGTTAAGAGAGCTCAAGAGATTCCTCTATTAACACTTAGCAATAGCGAAAAGTTCGTTGAGCAAGGGGTTATGATTAACCTTGTACGCAAAGATGGTAAGGTTAGCTTCATCATTAACTATAAAGAGATACAGAAATCTCCACTACATTTTAGTTATCATCTTCTAAAGATGGGGGAAATTTACGATAAATAGAAAACAGGTTGCCAGTTTCCCAGCAACCTGATTCCTTTATCTCTTAACTTAATTAGCTAGTTTTTTCGATAACTCTTTCAACTATCTTCTGCATTGCTTCACCCGCAGGCTTCTTTGCGATGTCATAGATAAACGGACGTCCTTTATCAGAACATGTTGGAATATCAATCTCAATAGGAATCTGACCGAGAAGTTCAATCTCGAAATCCATTATTGCTTTTGCTGCACCTTCTCCTGAGAATACGTTAATCGCTTTACCACAATGAGGGCAGATGAGCTCTTTCATGTTCTCAACTAAACCTAATATATTAATACCAAGGCTTTGAGAGAATCTGATTGTCTTTCTTGCATCTAAAAATGCAACATCTTGAGGAGTTGATACAATAATTGAACCTGTAACATTCTTAAGTAACTGAACTACGCTGAGTGGCTCATCACCTGTTCCGGGAGGGCAGTCAACTATAAGATAGTCAAGTGCAGGCCACTGGATATCTTCCATAAACTGTTTGATTGCTGACATCTTCATTGGACCACGCCAAATGAGAGGTGCATCTTGGTCTTCAATCAAAGATGCAATTGACATAACGTGCAGGTTGTCATGAACTCTAACAGGCATTGGTTTCTTAGTCTCAGGATGTGCTAAGATAGGGTTTCCTTCAACACCAACCATCTTGGCAATTGATGGACCATGAATATCCACATCAAGAATACCAACACTCTTACCTGATAATGCTAATCCGTAAGCAAGATTAACTGATACTGTTGATTTACCAACACCACCTTTACCACTGATTACAACGATGCTGTTTTTGATTCTGGCAAGGTTGTCATTGAGGAGCTGTTCACGCTCTTCAGCTGTAGGAACTTTTTGTTCTTCTGCCATTTCGGCCTCCAATTAATCATTAATTGCTGAACAAAAGTTCACAGCTTTTTGTTATGTCAATCGAAATTATATGAGTTAGTGTAAAAGAGGATAGGAATTACTTCCCATCCTCATGGTTAATACTATTTGATTGGTACGTATAAATCCATTTCATGTATTGTTAGATTTAATGGAGTATTTATGTCTCCATACCATTCCAGCTCGTCTGTAGGAGAAAACTCGTAATCGACACTGTTTATCCATTCTCCACACATGTATTCGTAGAGATTGCATAAATTACTTTTCTCACCTTTGTTTGAGAAGATTGCATATTTGGCCGGTTTAATCTTGTAAATCTCCATTCCTTTTGGAATTGAACCGATCTCATTAACAACGATTCCCGGCATATATGAGAATGATTCATCTGGGGTAGGAGCTCTTTCAGTAAATCTTGGATCATGGAAGATTACGCCCACTACAGGAGCATCTTTGTACTCCTCCAATTCAATGTATCTACTTTGGAACTCTTCCCATACTTTTGGGATCGAAGAATCATGTTTAACTCTTTTCTTCAATCCAAGAACTGTTAATTCAGGCATCTCTTTTACTTTGTAATCCATCTTGATTCCTCCGTTGGTTCTAGGACAGATCTGTACTTTTAGTTTTGGTGTGTAGTGAATCAGCTGATTGTTTTTTCTATATTGAGTAGGTGTTATTCCAAACTCGCGTTTGAAAGCCCTAATGAAAGCTTCTGAGGAATCAAACCCCATTTTGCCGGCAAGCTCTTTCACTAAAACATCCGTATCCACAAGTTTTGCTGCAGCTTCGGATAACCTCCTTACTCTAATATACTCTTTTAAATGATAGCCCGTAAGCATATCAAATACTCTCATAAAATGATATAGTGAAAAACCGGCATGCTCTGAAACATCTTCCGTTGAAAACCTTTTCTCAAGATTATTCTCGATGTAATTAACTGACGATTGAATGATTCTTTTATAATCCGGCATTTCTCACCTCATTGATTTTTTTTGCTTATACCACTCCGGGATTGAATTGTCAATTTATTATACAGACTCTGCCAATGCAAAAGTTGATTTCAGTTCCATTTCCTCAACCTTTAATCTCTGCATCTTAATTCTCGGGATACACACGGGAATCTCCCGGGACTCTCTCGGGAATCTCTCGGGGCTTTACCCGAGAAATTCCTATGTTATTCTCAAAAAATTCCCGACCGGTTCCCGTTGGTTGTGATGGTGGATAGAAGTGGATATGTAGGACTGGGCTGTGGACAAACTTATCATTTATCATAATATAATTCTTCAATTTGCTACTGTTATGATTTCTGAATCTATACAATTTATCAGTAAAACCTTCTATAACTTTTATACAATTGGTTCAGATCTTACATAAATCCAGCTACTATGCTTAAAGTTCCTTTGTATCAATTATGTTAATGTCTTTTACCACAACACTTCTTATATTTCAAACCACTGTTGCAGGGGCATAGCTCGTTCCTTCCAATCTTGACTTTATTTTCTTTTATAGGTGGTAGTGTAGTGTCATCTAATCTCCCCCAATCCATTTAATCCTACAACAAACATTTCATTTACAATATCCTCAACATCTATTGTTGAGCTTACTATCCACAATGTAAAGGGTCAAAGGGTTAAAGCTCTGATTAATAATCAAATGAAAAAAGGACAGCATAAGGTTGTTTGGGATGGAACTAATGATAACGGTAAATCAGTAGCTTCCGGTATCTATTTCAGTAGATTGAGTTATGAGAATGAGATTGATTTCAAGAAAATGGTGTTGATGAAATAGATGATATATAACAATCTAAGTGGACAGTATGGACGGGAGTGGACAGAAGTGGACAAAATGTGTTATGATGCAAACCTTACTACTTTTTTCTACAGTTTGTTCTCACTCTATACAATTTTTCAGTAAAACCTCCATCTTGTTTGAAGTCATTTGCAAGTCGAATTATCTGTTTATCTAAGAGTGAACATGCTACGTTGATAAGAGTTAAAACAGCATTGGCTGAAAGCTCTGCGTATACTGGATTGAAAGTAGGTTTAGTGGGCTTAGATTTGGTCATAGTGGACGAAGTTTTTTGCTGTACAATCCATCGTGCTACTTCATCTGCTCTTTGACATCTAGCATCGACTAAACTTTGTCTTAGTGCGCTATCTCGTTTCCAGAACTGAAGATTATTCTGTCTTAAGAAATCTTCATAATCAAGTTTTAGCTCTTCTAAGCTTGCCCGTGCAACATTAGTTAGTCTTAACTCGGTTTTCTTTGAAGTTGCAGATGCTTGGGAGCCTTCAGCGATATTCTGAACTCCTGATCGTGCAGCTTGAACCATTTGGTCACGTGTTCTACTTTTATAGTTAATGTATCTTTCGCAAAACCTTACGGTGATATCATATACTAATTGAGAGATTTGGAAGCTTTTTAACTTTCTATATCCTCCATGTTTTTCTATAAGTGGCTCAGAGTCTTTCATCGCTCCTCCTACTAAGTCAACTATGTCCACTTAATGTCCACAACGTCAATTAATTCTTTTTTCTTGACGTAGTTAGGCAATCATAAATCTTGTACATGTCATTAAGGAAATGAAGCTGTCTGCTTCTACCTTACCATTGCAAGATTATGAGTAAGGTTAGTGATGAATAGGGCGAGAGCACTATTCTAAGCAGGCGGTATTAACCGCCTTTTTTTATTGGCGAAAGAATTAACCGGGATAAACACAGGAGGTTTATTATAATTCGGATACGCAGAGGGAAGGCAAAGACTAAAGAAGTCGTCCCTAAAGAGAACATTAATGGTCAGATTACTGCAAGAGAAGTAAGACTGATTGGCGCAGATGGAAACCAGGTTGGTGTTGTAAGCATTAAAATGGCTTTGAAGAAAGCTGAAGAAACCGGGCTTGACTTAGTTGAGATCTCTCCTAAGGCAAAACCACCTGTATGTAGAATACTTGATTTTAGTAAGTATTATTATGAGAAAGAGCGCAGGGCTCGTGAAGCCAGGAAAAAACAGCATGTAGTTCAGGTTAAAGAGGTTAAATTCGGACCTAACACTGAAGAGCATGACTATAACTTCAAAAAGAAAAATGCCATGAAGTTCCTTAAACAGCACAATAAAGTGAAGTTTACAGTAAGGTTCCGTGGACGCCAGATGGCTCATAGAGACAGAGGTTTCGAGCTGTTAGAGCGTATTACAGAAGATTTGAAAGATATCATAGATGTTGATTCAAAACCAAGAAGCGACAGAAACTTGTTGTCAATGGTAGTTAGTCCTAAAAAAGAGATTGATAAGATCCTCGCCCAGAAGAATTTGGATGTAGAGATTGACAATCACGAAGTACAGGAAGACACAAACGAATAGACGAAGATTGAGGAGGAATAATGCCAAAGATCAAAACACATAGAGCGGCAGCTAAAAGATTCAAAGTAACCGGAAGCGGTAAGGTAAAACGTCACCACGCTAAAGCAGCTCATATTAAAACCAAGAAAAGCAGAAAGCTCAAAAGAAACCTCAGAGACTCTGCGATAGTTGTTAAGGCAGACGTACCAAGAGTCAAAAAGATGCTTGGTTGCTAAGAAAAGAAAATTTATAATTAAAGGAGAAAGCAATGCCACGTTCAGCGAATAATGTAGCCGCTAAGAGAAGAAAGAAAGGATATTTAAAAGCTGCCAAGGGTTATTTTGGAGCCCGTAGTAAAAGATATAAAACAGCCCGTCAAACCGTAGAAAAAGGTTGGACATACGCATATAGAGATAGAAAACAAAGAAAACGTAACTTCCGTCGTCTTTGGATTACACGTATCAATGCAGCCAGCAGAATCAACGGTTTATCATATAGCCAGTTAATCAATGGATTACACAAAGCTGAGATCCGCATCAACCGTAAGGTTCTTGCACACTTAGCTTGGCATGATGCTGAAGCTTTCGCACGTGTTTGTCAGCTTGCAAAAGGTGAATAAATACAGTGAAGGAAAAGTTAAAAAGGATTATTGAATTAGCAGAGGAGAAGGTTTCTAAGGCACAGAAAGTGCCTGAACTGTTAAATCTTAAATCCACTTTTTTAGGGAAAAAGAGTGAGCTAAGTCAGCTTATGACCAAGCTGAGAGAACTTAGTCCCGAAGAGAGACCTGCATTTGGTAAAGCTATTAACGATGCAAAAAAGGCTCTTGATAAATTGATTACTGAGAAACAAGCTGCTTTGAAGAGTGCTGAGATTACTCGTCAAAATAAGGATGTTTCAATCGATTTAACAATGCCCGGTCGTCGCTTTAATAAAGGGTCTCTCCATCCTCTCACTCTAGTATGGCGTGAGATTGAAGATGCTTTCTTAAGTCTCGGTTTCGAGATTGCGGAAGGTGCTGACATAGAAGATGAGTTTCATAACTTTGATGCTTTGAATACTCCTCAAGACCACCCTTCAAGGAACCTTGCGGATACATTCTATGTTGAAAACAATCTTCTGCTGAGAACTCATACATCTCCTGTTCAGATTAGAACTATGGAGAAGTTTGAGCCACCAATCAGAATCATTGCTCCGGGCAGAGCCTATAGAAATGATAAGATTGATGCTACTCATTCACCTGTATTCCATCAGGTTGAAGCACTCTATGTGGATGAGAATGTTACCTTTGCTGATCTAAAAGATACACTAAATCAGTTTGTTGTTAAGATGTTTGGTCCCGGTACTAAATCACGTATCAGACCACATTTCTTCCCGTTCACTGAACCAAGTGCTGAGATTGATATCAGCTGTATCGGTTGCGGTGGTAGCGGATGTAGGATTTGTAAAGACAGCGGATGGATCGAGATGGGTGGAGCCGGAATGGTGGACCCAAATGTTTTCGAGAAAACCGGAATAGACTCTGAAAAGTATACAGGCTTTGCTTTCGGTCTTGGTATCGATCGTATTGCTATGTTGAAGTACAAAATCCGAGATATTAGAGTTCTTTACGAAAATGACTTAAGAGTCTTAAAACAGTTCAGAGACGAAAACTAATATAAACAGGAATTACAATGCGGATTAGTTATAATTGGCTAAAACAATACATAGATTTGAAGCTTACTCCGGAAGAGCTTGAAGATAGATTGACCTTTGCCGGAATCGAAGTAGAAGCAGTAGAAAAAAGTGGTAGTTTACAGAAACAGATCAAAATAGCTGAAGTTGTTAGTTGCGACCCTATGCCTGATTCTGATCATCTTAGTATCTGTCAGGTTAATGATGGTACTGAGACAGTTCAGGTTGTATGTGGTGCTCCTAATGTTCGTGCAGGGCTTAAAATAGCTTTTGCACCGGTAGGAACTGTTCTTGGTGAGTTTAAAATCAAGAAAGCTAAGCTTCGCGGACACCAATCTTTTGGTATGATCTGTTCTGAAAAAGAGTTAGAACTCTCAGATAACCATGATGGAATTATTGAGTTACCTGAAGATGCTCCACTCGGTACTGACCTTGCTTCTTACTATGAGCTTGATGATACAATCTATGAAGTTGAAATCACTCCTAACCGACCGGACTTATTAGGTATGGTTGGTGTTGCTCGTGATCTTTCCGCCCTGTTAAATTTACCATTAAGAACTGTTACTCCTAACTTGAAAGAAGGAGAAGAGAAGATCTCTGACCTCCTAAAATTGCGCATTGAGCAAAATGATAAATGCTCACGTTATAAAGCGAGAGTTGTTAAAGGTGTTAAAGTTCAAGAATCACCTGATTGGTTGCAAAGATATCTTATTGGTGTAGGTTTGAGACCGATTAATACAATTGTTGATATAACTAACTTCGTGATGATGGAGTGGGGACATCCAATCCATGGTTTTGACTATGATCTTCTTACAAATAAAGAGATCATCGTTAGAGATGCAGTTGATGGTGAAAAACTCGAAGCTCTAAACGGTGAGACTTATGAGTTAACATCAGATGACCTTGTCATTGCTGATGGAGAAGCTCCTATTGCTCTTGCAGGTATTATCGGTGGAGATCCTAAAAGTATAAACGAGAATACTGTTAATGTTGTTATTGAAGCGGCTTGTTTTGAATATCCAACTGTACGTAAGAGCTCTTACAAACATAAAGTGTTCACTGATTCTTCATACAGATTTGAAAGAGGTATGAGCCCTGAAACATGTGACATTATTTGTGACAGAGCTTGTGACTTGATTCTTATGATGTCAGGAGGGACTATTGTAAAAGGCTGTCTTGATGAAAGTACAGCTAAACTTGAAGCTAATGTAGTTGGAATCCGTCCTGAAAGGATGAAGAAAGTTCTTACTATCAATATTGATAATAGTACTATTATTGCATATCTCCAAAACTTAGGACTTAAGTTCAAAGAGAATAAAGATGATACTCTCTATTTTGAAGTACCATCTTATAGAAATGATCTTACAAGAGAAATAGATCTGATCGAAGAGATTATTAGACTTCATGGTTATAACAATGTAGATCAGCGTATTAAACCACAGCGTATAATGAACTTTCCTCTGTTTACTGCAAAGAGAAAATTGCAGGATGTTCTGATTAACAATGGTTTCTATGATACTATAACACTCTCCTTTGCTAATCCTGAAGACTATGATAAACTTAAATTTACTGAAGATGATTATCTTAGAAAAGCTGTTAAACTTATTAATCCACAGGGTACAGATACTTCTATCTTAAGAACTAATTTGATTACTGACCAGATTAAGGTTGCAACTTACAACATGAATCGTGGGTCACAAGATCTTAAGACGTTTGAAATCAACAAAGTTTATCATAATGTTGATGCCGAATATACTGAGAACTATCAGTTGGCAGGTTTGATGACCGGTGTGAGGGCAGGACAGTATTGGCAGGATAAGGCTGAAGTAATAGACTTCTACGATGTAAAAGGTATTGCTGAAGAGCTTTTGGATGCGATGAAAGTATCTAAAGCAAGATTCCAAGTTTGTGAGAATCCATATCTTGTAACTAATATGTCATTAAGAGTAGAAGTTAAGGGTAAAGAGATAGGTTACTTTGGTAAGTTGAATCCGGAGGTAGCCGAGAATTTTGGAATCAACATTCTTGATTTCAAACAAGATATTTTTGTATTTGATTTTAACCTGACAGCGATGTTAGGCATTGCTTCAACCAGCCCGAGGGAGTTTGTTGAACCATCTAAGTTCCCATTAATAAGACGTGATTTGTCTTTCCAGGCATCAGTAGATGTAACAATCGAGAAGATTGCGAAGGCAATAAAATCGGTTAATCCCTCGATAATCAAGGACGTAAAACTCATTGATGAATATAAAGGAAAAGGTATTGAAGAAGGAGCAAGAAGTTTAACGTTCTCAATAATCTTCGGTTCAGAGAAAAAAACATTGACAGATAACTTCATTGAGAACCTTTTCAAAAAAATTCTTAAGCTGTTAGAACAGCAGTGCAATATCAAAATGAGGTAATATATATGTTTGATAATCAGCAACAGACTACCCCTCAGAACGACAGTGCTTTAGGCCAGCAGATTCAGAGGTTAATAGATGGATTTAAATCTTTAAAAGAGAAACATGCAACTCTTAAAAATGAACATGAAGAACTTAAAACTAAACTCAGCTCAACAGAGAATGCTAGAGATGAGAAAACTCTTGAACTAGAAATTGCTAATGAAAGAATAGTTGAGCTTGAAACTCAGAAAGCTGAACTCGAAGAACGAGTGAATGCATTGACAACTGAGAAAGAAAACCTTGGAAATACTCTTACTGAAGCTAATAATAAAGCTAATAGTATTTCTGAGAAATTGCAAGATATTTTACCGTTATTAGACGAAGTATAAAAATAAATTATGGAATCAATCAGCGTTGACATCTTCGGGCGAAGATACCAGATGAAAACTGACTCTCCAGAGAATACGAGACAATTAGAACTATATATAAATTCTGAATTAAACAAGCTTGCTAACAAGTTTAACGAGCTTGATAGAGACAAGTTATTAGTACTATTTTCAATGATTCTTACTGAGGAATACCTCAAGTTAAGAGGTGAGTTAGAATCTGTTCGCTCCGAATTATCCGTATTAAATGCTGCCGATTCCTTATTAAACGATAATATTTAACGTCTACCTGCGGTATTCGTGACCTTGTGTTGCTTTTGAACTAATGTTAAATAGGGAAGCAAGCTACTAGTGGCATTTAGGCCGGTATATCCGGAAAAATAAAGCTAATTTGTAAGCTACCCACCTTGTTAAAGGTTCACAACAGTCAAACAAACACGGTACAGTGGGTAGAGTTTATATCAAAAAGGGAAAACGATGAATATTGTTTATATTCTGATCGGTTTAGTTATAGGACTAATCGGTGCAGGTATTCTGTTTCTTATCCTCAAACAAAGGTCTAAGGCTATTATCTTTACAGCTAAAGATCAAGCAGATAAAATTATTGAAGAAGCTACCAACGAGAAATCCTCAATTCGCAAAGAAACAATCTTAGAAGCCAAAGAAGAATGGTACAAAACCAAGAAAACCTATGAAGATGAAATCAAAGAGAGACAAAGAGAGCTCAGAACTCAAGAAAACACTTATAATGAACGTGTAACTAAGCTTGAGAAGAGAATCGAGTCTCTTGATAAGAAAGAGGGTAACCTTCAAAAACAGGAATCACAATTAAAAGATCTTGAAGTTAAAATCGACAAAAGAGATAAACAACTTGATACTCTTATTGAAGATCAAGAGAAGAAACTTATTGAGATTGCCGGGATGACTAGAGATGAAGCTTCTGATCAGCTTAAGACAGAACTTGTAGGTGGAGTTAAGAAAAGAATCTCCGGTGAAGTTAGAGATATGATTAGCCAAGCTAAGAATGATGCTCAGAAGAAGACAGCTGAAATTCTAGCTCTCTCTATCCAAAGAATGGCAGTTGACCATGTCTCAGAGAGCACAGTTGCAGTTGTATCATTACCTGGTGACGAAATGAAGGGTAGAATTATCGGACGTGAAGGTAGAAATATTCGTGCATTCGAAAAAGCTTCAGGCGTTGACCTTATCATAGACGATACTCCGGAAGCTGTTGTTCTTTCATGTTTCGATCCTGTACGTAGAGAGATTGCCAGACTTTCATTAGAAAAACTTATCCAAGATGGTAGAATCCATCCTGGTAGAATCGAAGAAGTTATCGAAAAAACAGGTAAAGAGATGGATGAAAACCTTGTGAAGATAGGTGAAAAGGCATCACTTGAAGCCAATATTCATAATCTTTCACCAAACCTTATTAAACTGCTTGGTAGACTCCATTATAGAACCAGTTATGGTCAGAATATACTCCAACACTCTATTGAGGCAGCTTGGATGTGTGGTATTATGGCTGCTGAACTTGGGCTTAACCAGCAAATCGCTCGTAGAGCTGCTCTTCTTCACGATATTGGTAAAGCAGTTGACCATGAATTCGAAGGTTCACATGCTGCTATCGGTGCTAACATTGTTCGTAAGAACGGTGAAAGCAAAATTATCATCAATGCTGTTGAAGCTCATCATGAAGATGTTGAGCCTACTTCTGTTTACGCTCCACTCGTACAAGCTTGTGATGCTATCTCAGGAGCCCGTCCGGGTGCTAGAAGAGAGATGCTTGAAAGCTATATGAAACGTCTTGAACAACTTGAAGATATTGCCGGATCTGTTGATGGTGTTACTAAAACTTACGCTATCCAGGCAGGTAGAGAACTTAGAATTATTGTTGAACCATCTGAGATTGATGATACTAAGACTCCATATATTGCAAATGACATTGCTGAGAAGATTGAAAAGGATGTCCAATATCCCGGTCAAATCAAAGTTACAGTAATTAGAGAAACAAGACAGGTTGCAGTAGCTAAGTAATATGAAAGATTTGAAAGCAAGACCTATAACAAAAGAGAAGTATAAAGTTCTTAAAACTCAGATTGCTGAGTTAGGAAAAGTACCTACTCTGAATATTATCCTAATCGGTGAAGATCCTGCTGCAGCATATTATGTGCAGAACCTTGCTAAGAACGGTAAGAAAGTAGGTATCAATGTTGATATCTTACGTTTTGAAACCACAATCACACAGGATGAATTGATTAGATTGATTCTCAAGCTAAATGAATCAGCTGAGTGTGATGGAATCATGTTACAAAAACCATTACCAAAGCATATTGAAGAGGATGCAGTAGTTAAAGCAATCTCTCCTGATAAAGACGTTGATGGTTTTCACCTTCAAAATCTTGGTGGGCTTTATATGGAAGAGTCTCATTTCATCCCATGTACACCTGCTGCTGTTCTTGAAATGTTGGAAGCAAATGAGATTCAAACTAATGGTAAGCATATTGTAATTATTGGTAGAAGTAATATAGTTGGAAAGCCACTGGCAAATCTCTTCTTAAGAAAAGATACAACAGGTAATGCAACAGTCACAATTTGCCACAGCCGAACTAAGAATCTAGTCGACTTCACTTCTCAGGCAGATATCCTTGTAGCTGCAATTGGTCGAGCTAACTTTGTCACAGAGAAGATGGTCAAAGATGGTGCTATTGTTATTGATGTAGGCATCAATGAAGTTATAGCAGAAGATGGCTCAGCAAAGTATGTTGGAGATGTAGATTATGAGGGTTGCTATGATAAAGCATCAGCCATAACTCCCGTTCCCGGAGGAATTGGTTCTCTTACTACATACAAACTCTTGTACAATGTGCTTGTAGCTGCGAGGCTTAATAATGCTTAACGACATCAAAAAAATTATTGACTTAATAGAAGAAAGATTTAATAAAGGTAATATCCCTAAGTGTAAAATTAGCGAAGATGATAAATATGGGAGGAAAATTATGAAAAAAGCAGGTAACAAATTGGTTACTATGTTGCTTTTGACATTAGTAGTTTCTTTTCTTTTTTATGGATGTGGTGTAGATGGTGAAAGAACTGCAAATGAGATTCCTGAAATCTCAATCACATCTTACGAAGGAACTGATGTTTCAGTTGATAATGCAGAATATCCTGATAGTTTAGTTGTTTATTCAAGGCAGCGTGTTTATTGGCATGCAGTGGATAAGGATGGTACAGTTGTATCTTATGCTTATCGTATACTTGATGAGAACGGTGATCCTATCAGTACTCCTGGTAACTCTGTAGTTGATACAGAAAATGCAATCGTACCTGATGATGTTAAAGATCTTCATGGTGGTGGTTGGGTAGTTCATTTTAAAGAAGGTGCTTTACAAGAAACATCACTTGCTGATGCACCAAATGAGAGTAAAACAATCTGGTCAGACCAGAAGTATGTTACTCTTAACTTACCATCTGCTGATGCTGATGGAAACCCATTAGAGAGAATTACAACTTTAGAAGTTATCTGTATGGATAACAGAGGAGCTATTTCAGATATTGCTAACAAAAAATATAAAGCTATGTCTGAAAAACCTACTTGTCTTTTAAAACTTGCTAAAGGTGCTCTTAATGCTCCAGATCCTTTCAACGCTCGTGAACTTTCAAGTGTTGGTACAGGTATCGTTTTGGATTTCAGTATTAACGATAGCGATCCGTTCGTTGAAGCTGAAGCTGACTACTATATGTTTAAAGTTTTAAAAAGAAATGCTTCTACACAAGCAATTATAGAAACTCTTCCTGCTGATAGCACATGGTATAGTACAAAAGACCATGGTAATATGGAAGGTATTTCTGAGTTCTTACTTACAAAATATACTGAACCTTCAATCTCATCAGACTTTGAAAACTCACTTCAGGTTTCTTATACTGAGGTTGTAGCCCGTTCTGTTGATATGGCCGGTATTCAGTCAGAAGATAAGATAATCCGTTTTGCTGTTCGCGAAGGTTATCATGCGCAGACTATGATTTATCCTGAAAGAACATATGCTATTGGTGAAAACCATTTCACTGATTATCGCTATAAAGAGCTTGAAGAAGATCCTCCAATCGTGGAAGGTCGCTATGCAACTGCACTCTTCAAAAATAAAGATGGTTTCTATGCTTGTCTTGGATCTAGTGATTTGAAACTCTGGTTACGCTGGGGTTACCATGGCCAATATGGTTATAGAAACGAATCTACTTCTGAGGAAGTTGTTACTGATAATCCTTATGATAGTGCTCTTAATATCCTTTTAGACGAAGAAACTGATGAGAACTACTTCTCTTCTGTTGAATATTATGACTTACGTTTAGACGGAGCAGCTTACAACTATCCTCCACTTGCTGAAAGTACTGTTACTGATGAAAGTGGTGACTACGCAGGTGAAACTTGGTTAAGAGTACCTGCTGACAACGATATCGCTCAAAGCGTTGTTGTTACAGGTCTTGATTATGGTTACCATAAGTTTGAAGTTAGAGCTGTTGACCTTCAGGGTGAGGCAGACAAAACTCCAGCTGTTCTTGAATTCATCGTTCAGGAACCTATCCCTACTGACCAGAAAGATGGTGTTCTTATTATTGATGATGACCATCCAAGTGATCAACAAGCTTTCTTGAGCCCTGAACAGTTCACTGATGATTTCTATAATACAGCTTTTGAGAATGTTGCTACTGTTGATAATCTTGATCTTCAAGATCTTGAAAACAATATGGACTATATTGGCAGAAGAATATCTCCAACTGATCTTAATCAATATAAGTTAGTTGTTTATCATGCTGATTCTCCAGGTGCACCAACTGCTCTTGTAGCTGAAAACGATGGTCTTGCTCTTTATATGATGAGTGGTGGTAACATACTCTTTAGTGGTGGAGCAAATATTGATTCAGCTATCAGAAATAGTTTCACAGAAGAGAAAACTTTCTTCGAAAGAATTTTTGGGTTCACAAATTCACTTGAAGCCCCAATAGATCTTTACACAGCTTCTGTTACTACTAACGCTGCAGCTAATCCATACTTCATTGGTGCTCAAATTTCCAGTAGTTATATGCAGGATACAACTGTTAATTTAGAAGTAGATGAAGATATAGCTTTCAGTACTTATGTTGATAGATTTGCCGGTATTGGTCCTGTAACATATTTCCCAATCGCAGAAGGAACTGAAAACTCAATTGCTATGTACAATTGTAAGTCTGTTTATGATGATAACAGACCACCAACACCGGACGAGTATGAACAGTATAATCTGCAGACAGTTGCATTCAAAACTAATGTAACTGCCGGTGGTCAAGCCTATATGTTTGGTTTCCCATTATCTTATATGGAAAGTCAGATAGATACTAATGACGATGAAGATATTGTTGAACTTGAGTTCGATACAACTAAACCTGTATTCCAACTTATTGATACTATTTACCAGTCATTAATGAATGATGTACCTGCTGAATAGTAGATAATAAGAGATATATTAAAGCCGGAGTTTTGCTCCGGCTTTTTTTTTTGGACTGCATCAACTGCGAAGATGCAATGGCAGGATAACAGCAAAGAACTTAACCACCAGAAACCCGGCTAATAAACTAAGTAACACATGACAAATCGACAGTCGATTAACTCCATAATTTTGGACTGCATCAACTGCGTAGATGCAATGGCAGAATAACAGCAAAGAACTTAACCACCAGAAACCCGGCTAATAAACTAAGTACCACATGACAAATCGACACAGTCGACTAACTCCATAATTTTGGACAGCATCAACTGCGTAGATGCAATGGCAGAATAACAGCAAAGAACTTAACCACCAGAAACCCGGCTAATAAACTAAGTACCACATGACAAATCGACACAGTCGACTAACTCCATAATTTTGGACTGCATCAACTGCGTAGATGCAATTGCAGGATAACAGCAAAGAACTTAACCACCAGAAACCCGGCTAATAAACTAAGTACCACATGACAAATCGACACAGTCGATTAACTCCATAATTTTGGACTGCATCAACTGCGTAGATGCAATTGCAGGATAACAGCAAAGAACTTAACCACCAGAAACCCGGCTAATAAACTCAGTACCACATGACAAATCGACACAGTCGACTAACTCCATAATTTTGGACAGCATCAACTGCGAAGATGCAATTGCAGGATAACGGCAAAGAACTTAACCACCAGAAATCCGGCTAATAAACTAAGTACCACATGACAAATCGACACAGTCGATTAACTCCATATTAACTCCAAATGCATACTTTACCATGGAATAACCACGGCCAAACCACGGCTAAACGGCAGAAGCCGTGGTCAACCCGTGGTTTACCCGTGGTCAACCCGTGGTCAGGAATGCCACAGATACCTGGAATAGGAGCAACTTGCTCAATATCACGAATATATCGAAAGTGAGTATTTTTTCAGTATCTTTATACTTTCATTGCTCTATCATAATTGCTACCCAATAATTGATCGAATCTAGGGAGTCTCTTGGGGCTCTCCGGGTAAAATTGCCAAGAGACAGGAAAGAAATCGGGTAGAAATTGAGTGGAAAAGGATACGAATTATGATAGTGCAATGAAGAGGGGATATGAAAAAAGACCGATGGGATTTCATCGGTCTTATGTATTTACTAATAGTTCTTATTATCTGCTTAGAATTTCCTGAACAGTCTTTTTTACTTGTTGTCTAATCTCATCTTCATCGGTAACATGTTTGTCTTGCATCAGAATTTTTCCATCTATAATCATTGTATCAACAACATCACCTGTACCGGAATAAACCAGATTCGAGATAAGATTATGATTTGGCT
Organism: Cloacimonadales bacterium (SeqCode); assembly: GCA_963677495.2. Lineage (GTDB taxonomy): Bacteria > Cloacimonadota > Cloacimonadia > Cloacimonadales > JAFGVF01 > Zophobacter. The sequence goes on along the minus strand of CAXXOU010000001.1, from coordinate 241,006 downwards.
GCATTTGAGGATGAGTTAAATCTACTAGGATAAGATCAGCACGCTTGCCAGCCTCTATCTTACCGGTTTCAGGAAAGAGGTGCTTAATTCTATTATCAGTTGCACATGCATAAACTTCATCTGCTGATGCAAGTTTGGGATTACCGGAAGCACTTTTATGTATTAATGCCATCATCTTCATCTCATCTGCCATATTGAGATTATTGTTTGAGGAACAACCATCAGTTCCAAGCGTTATCTCAACACCTGCTTTACTTAATCTTTCGAAAGGCATTACACCGGAACAAAGCTTCATATTCGAGATTGGATTATGAGCAACGATTACTTGGTCTCTCTTTAGAATCTCTATCTCCTTATCTGAAAGATGCACGCAATGAGCTGCGATTACATCAGAACCCAGGAAACCGATGCTATCAAGAAACTCAACGGGACGCATGCCATATCGCTTTTCACATTCACTAACTACATACTCAGTTTCTGAGAGATGGATAGTGATAGGGATTTTATGCTCTGTAGCAAAATTGCGCACCCATTTAAGGCTTTTCTCAGAAACTGTATATATTGCATGAGGTCCCAGACAGAACTGCACGTTATCGCTCCATTTCAGTTCCTTGAATAGTTTCTCGTTCTTCTTTTGCATTGCTTCTGCTTGCTTCTCATCAAAAGAATCTATGATAACACCTGATAACAGAGCTTTCAATCCCATCTCTTCAACTGCTTTTACGATTCCCGGAAGATGCCAATACATATCCACAAAGTACGCAGTACCTGATTTAATCATCTCAAGGCAGGCAAGCTTAGTTCCGACATAAATATCTTCTTCAGTGAGTTTAGCTTCTAAGGGCCATATCTTGTTTTGAAGCCAATCCATCAACTCCATATCATCAGCATAACCACGGAGAAGGGTCATTGCTGCATGGGTATGAGCATTCACATATGGTGGTAGAATTGCCTTATCACTTGCATCTATTGTAACGTCAGCATCCTCCTCAATATTAGAGTCTATTCTAGCGATGTATTTGCCATCAACTAGAAGATCTACAGGTTGACCATTTAGTAATCCCTGCTTAATCAGAATCTTCATTCTTTCTTCTCCCACCATACTTTACCGTCAGCTTGGATATATACGAAATATCCTTTGTGAATAATGCGAGCTTCAAACCAGTTAGGTGTAATAAATATTGATGGTGGCGGGAACTCACGGCTAACATCCAGACCCATATCGCGAGGGATGTCCGTGTACTCTCCATGTTTAAGTCTGTATGTGTACTCTTTGTAGTAGAGTCTTCTTAACTGCCACTTGATCTTCTCTAACATGATTGTCTCTTTTGCGAACTCAGGTTGGTTATTTTCCTGGAATTGAACAAATCCCCACATCTCAGGATAGTGCATGTTGATTAAACCTTGAGGTGACCAAACCCAGTTGTGCTCCGGAGCTTTCCTCTTAACGTAATCACCATCAACAATGTCGGTATCCCATTGAACTCTAGAGAAGTTCACTCTCCAAATATCACCCGGTTTTGGTGGAGCACCCTGTGCACACTCTTCCAACACTTTCCAAGGCAATGCTACCTCTACGCTCCAGCCTTTATCTACATCTGATGGGTCATTTATAGTACCATCGATATGGACAGCAGTCTTCAAGCCTTGAATATCCCATGAGTCTATAGCTGCAGGACCACCATCTCTATAGGCATTTATAAGAAGAAGATCCCAAACTGTATTGAAAGCGTTCATCTCGAACTCGTAATAGTTCTTTGTATCTCCGTCAGGATCGATGAAGATTTCGAAGTCATTATCGTAGAAGATTACAGAGTCTCTCTCTTTCAGCTTTGCCCAAACATGCGGTTCTTCCATCCTGCATGCGAAATAGAAATATTCGTTATCCCAAAGCATTTTTACAGCAGTCTTGAACTCAGGATTAGGCTTTCTTGACCCCTCAATATCCACAAACTTATCCGTCCATTCTGCTAATTCCCACTCTGCATCATCGATTTTACCATCAATAATCGGGGCTTTTTCTACCTTCTGACAAAAGTACTTCTTTGGAAATGCATTGTTCTTAGGTTCCGGGATAAAGTCCTTCCAGGGTTCCTCAGCTATAAGCATAAGAGATTGAATAACTAAAACAAGTGCGATAATGGTCTTCTTCATCTTGGCTCCTTAATATAAACAGTTTTGTTAAAAGAGTGAGGGAGGATATGTGGTGTCAATAGATTTGTTGCTAATACTTGTTAGGACGACCCCGTCAGGGTCGTGTTGATGGGGTATTTATATCCATGGGCTAAAGCACCATGGCTAACATTGGGTTATCCTTTCAGGATAATCATATTTCTCTAGGGTACAGGTAACCTTTAAAAGGGATTATGCATCTGAACCTGGAAAGGGTTCCCCATTGTTTGCCATAGGTTTCAACCTATGGGCAAGTTCCCGAAACAATCCAACTCTGACAGAGTCGCCCAATATTATATCAAAAAAGCCCCTTGCGAACAAGGGGCTAGAAATATATGAGGAAGTGCTTAAACTTCTACTTTAATAGCATCATTTTCTTGGAATATGTCTTATCAGAAGTCTTAAGTCTGTAGAAATACACACCACTTGCAACTGATTTATCATTTTTATCAGTTCCATTCCATACAACACTATGATTACCCTTTAAATAATGATCAGAAGTAAGCATTTTCACTTTCTGACCTTTAATATTGTAGATTGACAACTCTACCTTATCATCTTTTGGGATAGAGAAAGATATAGTAGTTGTTGGGTTGAATGGATTTGGGTAACAAATAAGCTCAATACTTCCTATCAATGGGTTAGTTTCTTCTTCAATCCCAGTTGGAGGTTCGGGTAGAAAATTTCCCATCCCATCATTAAAGAGAATTCTTAAAACCCCTCGATTTTCACCATAATTAGCAACAACTCCAAGAATGTCTAAATATCCATTATGATCTAAATCTGCAAAGGCATTATCATTCCCGACAAGAAGAAGCGTATCGGGTTCAGAAAAGGTAAAATTTCCAAGATTAGTAACTAACTTATTTGCCAACAGGAAATCTGGAAGGTTATCATTGTTATGATCAAATACCTCTAACGCACTTGGAAATGAATAAACATGCAATGAATGAAAAACGAATTGCCCTGATTGATTCTCGAAAATTCTTAACTCATAATCATCCCCCATCATAGGTGTTGTATAGGTAATAATGTCGTTATCCCCGTCATTATCCAAATCACTTATTTCTGAGTACATATTTATTAATCCATCCTCAAGAATCTGAGATTCCCACTGTCCATCAGTGTAGCTAAAGATTGTGGGATTTCCGGATATTAGTATATCATCACATCCATTTCCCGTAAGGTCTCCACTCGTTATGTTTTGAGGTGGGAATCCTAAATTTAAAATTGTTGCAGGCATAAACTGACAATTGCTCAAGTTTAGCATTGAAGCACAAAGCATATCGTGATTGGAAATAAATATGACATCATCTAGACCATCCCCAGTTACATCAGCACAAGAGAATCTTTTAGGCCCTGAATTTGTTGTTATCAAATAATCTGTTGGTAATTGATATCCATTCTCATCATTATAGTAAACTCTTAAATTGTTGAAATCTGTTGGAGCAATATAATCAGAAAAAGTTGCAACTAAATCTGGGTATTCATCACCATCTATACAAGCAAATTGGATAGCTTCAATGTAGGACTGATATACTATTGAAGAATCTATGAATGTAAACTCTGTCCCTTCGAAATTTGAAAGAATAGTAATTGTTGGAGCTCCTAAACTCGAAGAATGCCCTATTGCAACATCATAATTCCCATCTAAATCAATATCTGATACATCAATTGATTCAGGTAAACGAGGAATATCAAATTCTAAGGCAATGACGCAATTGCAACTAATTAAGCAAAGTATGAGTATTAATGCTTTCATATAGTTCCTTCAAGAGGGAATGTACTATGATTATGTTTAATAGAAGGCTCTAATCCTTATATCCATTCAACCCTCAATTTCAATATAGCAAATTTATATATTTAATAATCATTCGTCAAGATAAAAAAAGTAATCAAAAAAGCCCCTTGCGAACAAGGGGCTTGAAATATATCAGGAAGTGATTAAACTTCCATTATCTCTTTTTCTTTATTAGAGATAGCTTCATCCACTTTAGAAATCCACTTGTCTGTTTTATCCTGAGTATTCTTGAGATACATCTTCTCATCATCTTCAGTGATATCAGAATTCTTCTTGGCTTTCTTAATATGGTCGTTAGCATCTCTGCGGATGTTGCGAACAGCTATCTTAGCTTCTTCGCCCATCTGCTTAACTTGTTTCACAATCTCTTTACGTTTATCTTCAGTAAGAGCTTGGAAAGGAAGACGGATTATGTTGCCATCATTTTCAGGTGTAACGCCTAAATTAGCAGCATAAATCGCTTTTTCGATCTCAGCTAATGTAGTTTTATCCCAAGGCTGAAGAACGATCATTCTTGCTTCAGGAATACTGATGTTACATAACTGTTTAACAGGAGTTGGAGCACCGTAATAGTTAATCTTGATATTATCAAGAACACTGGCGTTTGCTCTACCTGTTCTAACTTTGGCAAAGTTACCTAAGAGAGACTCAAAGGACTTTTCCATCTTCTTATCTATATCGTTAATATAGTCTTGCATAATTCCCCCAATTACTTATGAATAATTGTGCCGGTTGTTTGTTCCAGAAGTGCGTTCCGGACATTTCCTTTCTTCGTTACATCAAAAACTTTTATGGTCAAATCATGTTCTCTGGCGAGAGAGAAGGCAGTCATATCCATAATTCTTAATTCTTTCATAAGTGCTTCATCGTATGATAAACTATCATATTTAACTGCATCCGGAACTTTAACCGGATCAGCAGAATAAACACCATCGACTTTTGTTCCTTTCAGAACCAGTCCGGCATTCAGTTCGATTGCTCTAAGAACAGCAGCTGTATCAGTAGTGAAGAATGGATTACCTGTACCACCACAAAGGAAGCAGATTCTTCCTTCTTTTAGAGCTGTCTTTACACGACCTGGTGTATAGAATTTAGCAATTTTATCTGCTTGGATAGCAGAGAAAACTTCAGCTCTGTGGTTTTTACGAGTAATAACTTCAGCAAGATAGAGAGCATTCTGGATAGTTGCAAGCATTCCGATATTATCGAGGACAGTTCTGTCCAGTGACATATTAGTCATGCTTCCGCCACGGAAGATATTGCCACCACCAAGTACGATTCCTACTGAAACACCAAGTTTACGTAATTCGATGATATCATCAGTGATTGAATCAACAACTGCATCATCAAATCCGAAACCTTTGTCACCTGCAAGGATTTCGCCACTCAGTTTAAAGATAACACGTTGAATATTTCCGGGAGTATATCTATCCATAGACCTGCACCTCAACCTTAATTATTCACCAAGTGAAAGTCTTGCAAAACGAGCAATCTTGATATTCTCTCCGAGAGACATGATTGCTTCATTCATTACGTCAGAAACTTTCTTATCAGAATCTTTAATGAAATCCTGTTCCATAAGAGCATTTTCCTGTCTGAATTTACCTACGATACCTTCAACGATACGGTCGATAATTTTTTCAGGTTTGCCATCATTGATAGCTTTATTTCTAGCAATCTCAGCTTCAGCTTGGATTGTTGAATCATCAATGTCATCACCATTAACTGCGATTGGGTTTGTTGCAACGATCTGCATACAGATATCTTTGCAAAGTGCTTGGAAAGCTTCTGTTCTAGCTACGAAGTCAGTTTCGCAACTCATTTCAACCATAGCACCAACTTTGCCGTTTGTGTGAACGTATGAATAGATAAGTCCTTCATGTGTTTCACGATCTGCTTTTTTAGCAGCTTTACTGAGACCTTTTTCACGAAGATATTTAACAGCCTCGTCAAGGTTACCATCTTTCTCAGTCAAAGCTTTCTTACAATCCATCATGCCTACGCCTGTAAGTTCACGAAGTTTTTTTACATCAGCTGCAGAGATTTTAGCCATAGGAAACTCCTTATATTTTATATTATTAGTTAAATGATTAAACAAAAAGAGAGGGAAAGCTGAAGCTTTCCCTCGTAAAGTTTATTCCGCGGATTCTTCTGTTTTAACAGCTTCTTCCGGTTTATTCTCTACTTCTTCAACAGCTTCTGGTGCTTTTTCTTCGATTACTTCTTCAGTAACTTCTTCACCTTCAACTGCATCTTCAGCCTGCATACCTTCACCCATCATCTGTTTTCCTTCGATTACAGCTTTAGCCATAATGTCAGAGATAAGGTGAATAGCACGGATAGCGTCATCATTAGATGGGATTACATAGTCCACTAAATCAGGATCACTATTAGTATCAACCATAGCAATGATTGGAACACCAAGTTTTCTAGCTTCGTGGATAGCAATGCCTTCATGCATGATGTCAACGCAGAATACAGCACCAGGTACTCTATTCAAACCACGAATTCCACCAAGGTTCTTTTCAATCTTGTCATGGACTCTTTTCATTTTAACAGCTTCAAGTTTAGTGAAACTTGAGATAGTGCCGTCTTCAACGATATCCTCATAATATTCCATTTTTTCAACGGATTGACGGATAGTCTTCATGTTTGTAAGCATACCACCAAGCCAGCGGTTGTTTACGTAAAATACTTCAGCTTTTTCAGCAGCCATTTTAACTGCGTCCTGAGCCTGTTTCTTTGTTCCAACAAAAAGGATCTGTTCACCTCTGCTGGCAACGTCTTTTAAAAACTGATATGCATCGTTGATTGAATCAACGGTTTGCTTTAAATCAAGAATATGAATCCCGTTTCTTTTGATGAAGATATATTTCTTCATTTTAGGGTTCCATTTCTGAGTCTGATGACCAAAATGTACACCAGCCTCGAGCAGTTGTTTCATAGAAACCACAGACATTCTAATTTCTCCTTAATATACGGTTAGATTTCCGCACCGGGATATACGTAATTCAGTTCCCAAACTAAATGGAAACACCGCCTTACAACTCCCACTACGGTTTTTTGGTAGATTATGAGCTGATTAACGTTTAGAGAACTGGAATCTCTTACGTGCTTTTGGACGACCCGGTTTCTTTCTCTCAACCATACGAGGGTCACGAGTAAGGAAACCACGTTTCTTAAGAGCTTTTCTCAATTCCTCATCATATAAAACGAGTGCTCTTGATACTCCATGTCTGATAGCGCCGGCTTGACCGGTTAAACCACCACCGCAAACATTCACTTTAAGGTCAAACTTGTCACCAAGCTCAACTACGTTGAATGGTTGCTCAACCATCATTGAAAGCACTTCACGCTGAAGGTAATCTTTCATAAGACGGTTATTGATGATTCTTTTGCCGGTTCCGGGTGTAAGACGTACTCTTGCGACAGCATCTTTTCTTCTACCGGTAGCGTCAAAATATTGCATTCAGTATCCTCCTAAGATAATGCAACCGGTTTCTGGGCTTCATGTGGATGCTCAGAACCTGTGTAAATTTTTAATTTTGTCATCATCTGACGGCCAAGAATATTCTTTGGCATCATTCCTTTTACTGCTCTGCGGATTATCTCTTCCGGTTTGTTCTCACGCATGTTTGCGTAGCTGGTTTCTCTTAAACCACCTGGAAAACCACTATAATCCTGATATACTTTCTGAAGTTCTTTACTTCCGGTTACAACAATCTTCTCTGCATTGATAATGACAACATAGTCACCACAATCAAGGTTTGGTGCAAAGTAAGGTTTTGTCTTACCGCGAAGTATAGAAGCTACTTTAGTAGAAAGTCTACCCAGAGTCTGATCCGTTGCGTCAATCAGTATCCAGTTATGCTGGATCTGGTCAGGTTTCGGAGTCAGTGTTTTCATCGTTTCTCCTTTTCCATATTCACTTTAACTATACTTTATAGCGAATCAAAATATTTTGCACCCTCATTATATGTCAAGATAAATGGATAATTTATTGTATTTTATAGAGATTAGACTTCCTCAATTTAAACATTTAGTTTTAAGTTTTTGAAAACTATCCACTGAATCAAGGCAGTTTGCACAGAATCCAAGAAGTCCGCTTTCGCTTCTCTATCGTTCAGCTCTGGCAAACTCCCTTGATTCTGTGCAAACTGCCGAAACTCAGCAGTCTCGGCTGAGACCAACACCCCAGAGAGACGTTTTACTTGCGACCCTGCTGGGATAAAGCCTTATCTTTTACCTTCCACAATCTCCAATATCTCTTGTGCAGAATAGACAAGCCAATCTGCACCAGCTTCTTTAAGTTCCTCTGTTGTTCTGAACCCCCAAGTTACTCCAACACTTTTCATTCCTATGTTGTGCCCTGTGAAGATATCAATATCAGAGTCACCTATGAATAGATACTGCTCAGGTTTATATGTAAGTGCATTTAATACATAAGTTGCTGATTCCTTGTCAGGTTTTGCCGGTAACTCAGGTACATTACCTTGAGCATGGATGAAATCGATTTCAGGGAAGTAGTAATCAAGCATAGGCTTTACAAAATAATCGGGTTTATTGGATAAAATTGCCATCTCTATTCCCATCTCCTGCAGATTAGCCAACAACTCAGAAATACCGGGATAAGGAATTGTCTCATCATGCCAATTCGTGCTATAGTCTTCCCTAAAAAGTTCAATATATCTCTTCACATTTGCGTCATCTCTTGCCGTTTCCGGCATAGCAGATTGACACAGATGATAAATCCCTGCACCAACAAACTTGTGATACTCTGCCAAAGTATGAGTTGGATATCCATCCTTCTCTAATAACCTGTTTATTGATACTCTTATATCTCTAAGAGTATCTAAAAGTGTCCCATCTAAATCAAATACTATACCTTTAAACATTATCTTTACCTCTGATACAATGTTTGCAATAGTTGTTGTTTGGTCAAATGAATTGATTGTTAATGGGAACGATGAAGCTACAAATAAGTCAATACTTCAAAAGATTAACCACTAAAGCCATCCGAGCGACCCGGAAGTTGATGCGCCTATCGGCTTACGAACTCCTCTCAGTCGGTTCGACTTCGTTCATTTCGTTTCACTTCATTCATCTACGCTCAGGGTGACAATGTTTAGGGCTCAAGTTCATAAACTCACACTGGTTTCGATCCTGTTTATCTCTACAATACAAGTAAATCCATACACATTCTATAAATCATGATAAGAAAGGGTTATCTCATGGCTTCAAAACTGATACTTCTCTTTAGCAAGTCTTTACAAAACGCTAGAATCTCGCTAGTTCCTCCCTATAGCCTCCCTAGACCCTCCCTATGAAACCCTAAAGTTATCCACATCGTGTGCATAACTTATTTAACGGAGAAAAGAAGTTCTTGAAGTAGGACGTAGAGGAAATGAAGCACAAGTAGTGTTATGTTAGTTAATTAGTGCAGGTCTGGAGAGATGTCTACTTGCACCGCAGTGAACAGTGTTACTGCGAATGTGGGGTGAGGAGTTCAGACTTTGATTTCACCATTCCCGCCCCATGCTACGCCACGGTGCAGGTCTGATGCGAATGTGGAGCAAGGAAATAAAGAACTTGCCAGTATTAGTCAATGTTTTAATATTCAATCGTAATTAATAGATATGTAGTTAGACTCCAATGGAGGAAGATATGAAAATAGGTATTGGACACAACTTTTTAATGCTATTAATCCTTTTAATAGCGATTAACACACTCTTTGCAGAGAATTCAATGGAACTAATTTGGGAAAGCCAAGGAGAACATCCATATTCAGATTATGGTTCCTCCATGACATCAATGGATTATAATGGTGATGGAATTGATGACTTGGTTATCGGCTCTTTAGGATATGAGCCGGGAGGAGGAAGTGCCTTTTTAGGTAAAGTATATTTCTATTATGGGGGGAGTAGTTTTTCAACTACACCTGATTTAACTATAACAGGCTCTACTGCTAATTGGCTTGGTAAGTCAATACATAATTTTGGTGATGTGAATGGTGATGGTTTTGATGATCTTGGTTTATATCGTCGAGACCCAATCTATGAGATAAAAGCTGTTATCGACATTTACTATGGAGGTGTAAATTGTGATACAATCCCTGATTTCAGTTATGATATAATGCGAGGAACCGGGGATGATGAGATAGAAGACATTTTTTCACTTTATCCTTTAGGTGATATTGATGGAGATGGTTGTTCTGATGCCGGATTTGTCATCTGGGGTCGTTTTTCAGGAAATCCATTTACCCATTTTTATCTTTTATATGGTGATGAATTAGAACCTTATGTAGAGCTTTGGAAGGATACAGGACCATACCGTATTGGAGATAATTCAGGTGGAAGTGCAATACGAGAGGTTGGTGATATCAATAGTGATGGATTCGATGATTTTATTGTTGGCTATTTTGATGCTGAAGACCTGTTAATCAAAAACTCAATAATCTATGGTGCAACTGTGGTTGATACAATTTTAACAAACATTGTTTTTCAAGGAACTAACTTTCGACCAGGTGGAGTTGCTTGCGGGGATATAAATGGAGATAGTGTTGATGATTTTGTAGGAGCTAAAAAATATGCCGGTACATGCCCGGGAATATGGCTGGGTGGGAATCAAAGCAATGTAGTACCTGATATACACTTATCCAATTATGGAGATTATGACAATGGCATTTATTATGGAGATCTGAACAATGATAACTACACTGATATCGTTTTAGGTGATCCTTGTTGGAGTTTAGATCAAGGAAAGGCCTATTTCTTCTTTGGGAATGAAGATCCCAATGGACTACGGGATTATGAAATTGAAGCCCCTATAATCACCAGCTCAGAGTTTGGGACTTCCGTTGCAATTGGTGATTTCAATAATGATGGATGTGATGATGTAGCAGTTGGGGCTCCAGGAAGAGGATCTCAGTATGCCGGACATGCCTATGTATATGCTGGAGATGCATCATTGTATGATACTACAGTATCAATCTCGGATGATACAATTCTTGCACCTTCTGGAGTTGAGTTTACAGCATATCCAAATCCCTTCAATCCATCAGTGCAATTCAGTGTAAAGACAGATAAAGAGTATAATAAACTTGAGATACAGATTTATAATGTGAAAGGACAACTTGTTAATAATTTGAATGCAGGTAAAGTGCAAAGAGATCAAACAGTTACTTGGGGCGGAGTCGATAGTAAAGGTAATAAGGTAGCTTCCGGAGTATACTTATGTAAGCTAACCTTCGGGAATACTATTTTAAGTTCTGTTAAGGTGTCTTTGATAAAATAGATGTGGTCTCCTTGCACCGCAGTGAGCAGTATTGCTGCGAATGTGGGGCGAGGTGTAAGGCTTCGAGTTTACCATTCCCGCCCCATGCTACGCTACGGTGCAGGTCTGAAAAGGTGTCTACTTGAGTAAGGCGAATAGGTATGCCAGACAAAAGAAAGGAGGACAAATGCAATGTAAAGAAAGTGATTATTATACTGGAAGTATTATACACTTCTACAATCGAACCCCAAAAGGGAAGCTTTTATTCAAATCTGATAGTGATTACATGTACTTTCTTATGAAACTTAAAAAAACATAGCAAAATATCCATGCCAAGTATTAGCATACTGTCTTATGCCTAACCATTTTCACTTTTGCATTCAACAAACAGGTGAGAAACCAACGTATAGAATCTTTAATGATACATTAACCTCCTACTCGCTTCATTACAATCATAAGTACAAATGTAAAGGTCAATTAATGGAGGATAGGTTGCAAAGTAAACGTGTGATAAAAGATAACTATCTGTTACAACTTTGTAAGTATATTCATTATAATCCGGTAAAAGCCGGTTTAGTTAAAGATATTCGGGATTGGGAGTTTTCTAATTATCACGAAATAGTTGGTTTAAGGAAAGGAACTCTATTCTCAAATGAGTTGCTAGAAATGTATCCTGAAGAGTTTGAAAATTATTCAGAGAATCTTAAAAGCTATGAAGAGTATCTATCTAGCACACAATTTACTGAACTGATGCTTGATTGAGAAAAGTATTAGGTTCTGTTCGCATCATTCCCGCCCCATACTTCGCCACGGTGCAGGTCTGGTGAGGATCTCAATAATTACACTATATAGTATAAAAAACACTGTTAGTGTTGACAAAAAATGTGGAGTTAAAAATGTAAAAAAAATTATCATTAGAGGAGACAATAATGGACGTTTTAGCTGATTTTAGGATGAAAGCCAAAGCTCTTAAGGGAAAGGTAGTTTTTCCTGAAGCTTATGATGAAAGAACATTACGCGCAACAGAAGCTGTACTCAAAGAGGAGATGGCAGGAGTTGTACTTGTAGGTGAAGAATCAATTATTAAGGCGAAAGCAGAAGAGCTTGAACTAAATATTTCAAATGCTGAGATTATTAATCCTGAGAATTATGACATTGCTGAATTCGCAGATTTCTTTTTCGAGAAACGTAAGAAGAAAGGTGTCACAAAAGAGCAGGCAATAGAAACAGTTAAACAACCATTATTCTTTGGTGCACTACTTGTGAAATATGGAATCGTTAATGGTATGGTAGCCGGTGCTGCTAATACTACAGGCGATGTACTAAGAGCAGCTCTTCAAGTTGTTGGTGTTAAACCTGGACTTAAAACTGTTTCAAGTAGTTTCATTATGGTGACACCTGACTTCCTTGGAAGTGACAAAATATTCCTCTTCGGTGACTGTGCGGTGGTCCCAAATCCGGACGCTAATCAGTTAGCTGATATTGCAATTTCAACAGCAGCTACACGTCGCTCTCTTATTGGTGACGATCCTAAAGTAGCTCTCCTTTCCTTCTCAACTAAGGGAAGTGCAAAGCACGAATTAGTTGACAAAGTTTTACAAGCAAAAGAAATTATAGAATCAAGAAACCCGGACTTCGAACTCGAAGGTGAGTTACAGCTTGATGCTGCGGTTATTCCGTCAGTAGGTTCAAAGAAAGCTCCCGGAAGCACTATTGCAGGACACGCTAATGTACTTATATTCCCTGACCTTCAGGCAGGTAATATTGGTTATAAACTTGTTCAAAGATTTGCTAAAGCGGAAGCTATTGGCCCTGTTATTCAAGGTTTAGCAGCACCTGTATGCGATTTGTCTCGTGGATGTTCTTGGGAAGATATTTATAATACAACAGCGTTAGTTTTATTACTCTCTAGATAGTAGAGTAAACGCGAAAGGAGATATGATGCCTATTCAATTGTCCCGCCAGATAAGACGGATTAAACCATCTCCGACTTTAGCTATTGCAGCTAAAGCCAATCAAATGCGTAAAGAGGGTGTGAATGTTATCAACTTTGGAGTTGGTGAACCTGATTTTAATACACCAGAATATATAAAAGATTATGCCAAACAGGCGATTGATGAGAACTTCACTCGTTATACTCCGACTCCCGGTATTCCTGAACTGAAACAGCTTATCTGTGATAAACTGGAGAAAGAGAACGGGTTGAATTATGATCCAAAGCAGATTATTGTGTCCCCAGGAGCAAAAGCTTCTATCGCATTTGCTTTAAGAGCAATTTGTGATGTGCATGACCAGGTGATTGTACAGACACCTTATTGGGTCAGCTATCCATACCAGATAGAGATGGCAGAAGCTGAGCCATTATATTTAGAAACAACAATTGAAGATGGCTTCAAGATTGATGCCGAAAAGCTGGAAGAGCTTATTATAAACAATCCAAGAGCAAAAGCACTTATTCTTAACACTCCGGGAAATCCAACCGGTGCTGTATATACAAAAGCAGAGCTTGTTTCTATTGCAGGTGTTTGCCTTAGACATAACATTGCAATTATCTCTGATGAGATTTATGAGAAACTTGTTTACGATGGTGTGAAACATGTTTCTATTGCATCACTTTCAGAAGAAGTTAAAGAGAATACAATTGTTATCAATGGATTCTCAAAAGCATACGCAATGACAGGTTGGAGACTAGGATATTTAGCTGCTCCTCTTGATGTTGCCGGAGCAATCGGTAGAGTTCAGGCTCATACAACATCATGTGCATCTGCAATTAGTCAGAAAGCCGGTGTGGCAGCTCTTGCTGAAGATGATGGTTCAGTTGAGAATATGCGACTTGAATTTGAAAAGAGAAAAGACTTCCTTAGAAACGAACTGCTTAAGACTCCTGAAGTTCAATGTTCCCAGCCCTCGGGTGCATTTTACATGATGGTTGATATTAGTACATATCTGAACAATCATGCAAAAGGTGTTACAAATAGTAATGAACTTTGTGCTTATTTGCTTGAGAATTACCAGATTGCAGTCGTACCCGGTAGTGCTTTCGGTGCTGATAATTATGTGAGATTCTCATATGCAAATAGTATGGAGAATCTTGCTGAAGGTGCAAAGCGTTTCAAAGAGGGAATGCTCAGTCTTAAAGCTTAATGGATAATTTTAGAGGGAAGATTCAAACTCGTTTAGAGGATCGTCACAAAAAGGTGAAAAGGTCCTGGAAAAAGCTGCTTATCAAAATGGCTGCCTTTATCCTTATAATAGTAATTATTAGAGGTTTCTCAGGAGAACGTCTGAAATCTATCCTCAGTTTTGGAAAATCAAACAATAATACAGTCATAGATAGGAGTAATGAATGAAATTGACATTAGTCGGTTCAATTGCACTTGATAGCATCAAAACCCCATTTGGAGAAGTAGAGGATGCTCTCGGTGGTTCATCTCTATACGCATCAATAGCAGCTAGTAGCTTTTGTAAACCTTGTGTTGTTGGTGTTGTTGGGGAGGATTACGACCACAAGAATATTGAAATGTTGAATAGTAAAGGAATTGATACATCCGGTATCGAAGTAGCAAAAGGTGAAACATTTAGATGGAAAGGTGTTTATAATGATCTGAATAGAGCAGAAACACTTGATACCCAACTTAACGTATTTGCTGATTTTAATCCTGTACTTTCAGAAGAATATGCGACTAATGAATTCCTCTTTTTAGGAAACATTCATCCTGCTTTACAATTGAATGTGCTTAATCAATTAGAATGTTGTAAACTCACTGCTATGGATACAATGAATCTCTGGATTGATATTGCCAAAGATGAGTTGATTGAAGTTATTAAGAAGATTGACATTGTTTTCGTGAATGAAGATGAAGCAAAGATGCTGACCGGAAGAAGCAATGTTTACGACGCAGCAGATGATATCCTTGCCTACGGTCCAAAACTTGTACTTCTCAAAAGAGGAGAATATGGTGCAATGGCAATAATGAAAGATATGCTGTTCTTCGCTCCTGTTTATCCGGTAAAGAAAGTTGTAGATCCTACTGGAGCTGGTGACAGTTTTGCAGGTGGATTCATGGGATTCCTTGCGGGCAAGGGTGAGTTTACTCCCAAGAATGTAAAAGAAGCTGTTATCTATGGTACAGTAATGGCGTCACTTGATGTAGAATCTTTCAGTGCAGATGGACTACTTAAAGCAACTGAAGAAATCATAGAAGCAAGAAAAAAGTGTGTAATTGACATTATCTCAATGTAACGAGGAGAATATGGATTATAAGAAATCAGGTGTAGATATTAAGGCGGGTGAGGAGTCTGTAGATAGAATTAAGCCTTTAGTTAAATCAACATTTAATAAGAATGTCCTAACTCAAATTGGTGGATTTGGTGGTTTATACCAAGTTGACCTTACAAGCTGGAAAGAGCCTGTTTTGGTCTCAAGTGCTGATGGTGTTGGAACAAAGATAATGGTTGCAGGAATGGCCGGAGTTTATGACACAGTTGGTCAGGACTTGGTGAACCATTGTGTAAATGATATTCTTGTTCAGGGTGCAATCCCACAATACTTCCTTGATTATATTGGAGTAGGAAAACTTAATCCTCAGAATATTGAGTCAATCATATCAGGTTTTTGTAAGGCTTGTAAAGAAAATGATATGGCTCTTATCGGTGGTGAGATGGCTGAGATGCCGGGGATATATGATCCGGACGATTTTGATTTAGCAGGAACAATTGTAGGTCTTGTTGAAAAGAAAAAAATTATTACAGGTGATAATATTGAAGAAGGTGATGTAGTGCTTGGTTTTGAATCAACCGGTTTGCATACAAACGGCTATTCTTTAGCTCGTGCTATTGCTTTTGATATTCTTAATCTTAAGCATGATTCACTCTTACCGGGAATGGATGAAACAGTTGCAGAAGCATTTCTAAAGATACACAAATCATACCTTCCATATTTGAAGAACTTCCTTGAACCAGAACAAACACATGGCATGGCGCATATCACAGGTGGCGGTATCGTTGGGAATCTTAAACGTGTAATCCCTGATGGACTAACAGCAGTAGTTGATGTTGCAACTTGGGAAACACCTGAACTGTTCAAGCTTTTAGTGGATGCAGGAAAGGTTGATTCATATGAATCATACAGTGCTTTTAATATGGGTGTTGGTTACATAGTTGTATGTCCTGAAACAGTAGCAAATGAGATGATGGCAAAATTACCTGTGAAAAAAATAGGTGTTATAGAAAAGAAAAAAGATGCCGAAAAGGTAAAATTGATTAATATATGAAGTGGAGAGTTATAGTCCACGGTAGATTTAACTCAGCCGAAAACATGGCTATTGATGAAGCAATCATGATGGCTATTGAGGCGGGGGAGAGTTTACCTACAATACGTTTTTATGATTGGGAACCGGCGACAGTGTCGTGCGGTTTTAACCAAAGAGCATTGGATGAGATTGACCTCGGTGAACTGGAAAGTCGGGGTTATGGATTTGTGCGAAGACCAACCGGTGGTAGAGTTGTTCTGCACAAAAACGAAGTAACGTATGCTGTTATAACTCCTTCGATTGAGAAATTTGAGGGAGGAATAACTGATACTTACGCGGAGATCAGTAAAGCATTAGCTACAGGTTTAAAGAACCTTGGTGTACCGATCGAATTTGAGAAAGGTGAGCTTACTGCTTCAGAGCAGAGAGTGAATGCTAATCCCTGCTTTACAAGTACTTCTAGATATGAACTAAAGTGTCTTGGAAAGAAAATAGTAGGGAGTGCTCAAGTTCGAAAGGGAGATATGCTATTACAACATGGCTCAATCCTTCTTCATGAAAACCAGGCAGAAGTTGCATGGTTAGTACCCGGACTGGAAACGGAGAAGAAAGAGAAGTTGGCCAGATTCTTGCAGAGAAAGACAATTTCGATTAATCAAGCACAGATTAACAATTATTCTTACGAGGAAGTAACGGAAAAATTAGTTCAAGGATTTCAGGAGCAATGGAGTTCAGATGAATTCGTAATTGAATCAGGAATCAGTGAATATGAGAGAAAGCTAATGGAAGAATTAACAGAGAGTAAATATGGTACAGACAGCTGGAATTTCCGTAAATAAACAAGTGCTTGCAGAAAATTTATTGACATTTAAGTTATTCCATTCGTTTTTTGGTAGAATGGATAATTTTACGAAAACAATGATATTGTGAAATAGAAAGGGAGGATTAATTGATGCGAAAGATAGCTTCAATATTGTTCTTTGTTTTGCTTTTTGGAAGTTTATCTTTGGTTGCACAAGAAACAGGTACCCTAGCTGTTAAAGTTAAGACCGAGGATGGAGAAGCGTTATCTTATGTGAACATAGTTCTATTTAAAGATGGTGCAATCACCCAAATTGGTGGAATGACTAAGAAAAACGGTACATGTAAAATTATTAACATCCCTCCGGGTGTTTATGATGCACGTGTATCAAAAATGAGTTTCCACACTGTTACAATCGAAGGAATTAGAATTAACGCAGGTTCTGTTAGTACACAGAATGCAAAACTGGTTAAATCATCCGTGAAAATCGAAGGTGTAACAATTAAAGCCGTAAAAGACAAAGTGGACACAAAACAGGTTGGTTCTCAAAAGAGAATCGAAGTTGATAATCTTAGTGAACAGGCTGTCGATGATGTTTCTGACATTCTTGGAAACATTGCCGGTATCTCAGTTTCAGGAGATGGTGTACGTGTTCGTGGTGGACGTACCGGTGAGGTAGTTTACTCAGTTGACGGTATGTCAGTTTCTGACCCAGTTGACGGTGGTGCAGCTTTATCTGTTGATACAGATGCTATTGCAGATATGAATGTTATGACCGGTGGTTTTACTGCTGAATTTGGTAATGCACAGTCTGGTATCGTTTCAATTGTTACTAAAAGTGGTAGCAGAAATTATAGTGGTAAAATTGAGTATTCAACTGATCATCTTATTATAGATGAAAACAGTAACTTTGATTTATTACGTTTTGCTATTGGTGGTCCGGTTCTTGGTTATGGATTTGGAAAATTAAGGAATAATCTTACTTTCTTCTTAAATGGAAGTGGTCAATGGACTGATGGAAGATTTAAAGATAACTGGAAAAGTGATCCTAACGATGACTTCATCCTTAATGGCACTCCTCTTTTAGAGTATGACTATGATGAATATGATCCATATGAAAACAGAGAAGATTTCCTTTGGACAGAGACAGGTCAGAGAAATTATAATAGCTATAATCTGAACTTTAAAACCAAGTATCAGATTACACCAAGAACAAAAGTTACTTTAGCTGTTCGTGGTGATAGAGAAGTAAACGATTCATACAGTCATGGTGATCAATATGCACTTCAGCATAATGGACAGAGTGAAGTCAACCAAAGACAGTATGTTGTTAACTTTGACCAAGTATTCAACCCACAGATGAATCTTAAGATCAAAGCTAGTTATTATAATAAAACTACAGATTATGCACCTAAAGGTGTAGATAGAGATTCATATATTTATCAAACAACAAATAACTCTGATATTTACAATGCTGATGGAACTGTAGATCAGGAAGCACTTGATGCATATGTAGATGATGTTTTCAGTAATTACGTTATCGGTGATATTGGAGCAGGTTGGGACACAATTGCACAGACCGGTAACATTATGGCCGGTTTCCCATCATATGAAGAGTGGGTTTATGAGTATCCATTAACAGGTATGGATACATCCGGAAGTATACCTTATACTTATCCAGGTACTATTGCTGATACATTCATAAATGATGAAACTACAACTGCAAGTTTCAAAGCTGACTTTGAATATATGATTAATGATATTCATCAAGCTAAAACCGGTTTAGAGTTTATACAGCATGATATTAATAAAGATCAATTAGGTGGTTTCCTTTCTATAAGCAATACTAGAATGGAAGATTATCTCAAAAATGTTTATGATACAAGTTCATATATAGATTTAGATGACACTGCTGATATGGCTTCAATTCCTGACCAGCTTGCTCATGTTGAACAGATTGATACAACAGGCGTTGTTGCTAATGACTACATTTTTGTTTATAAACCAGACGACTACTACTCTGCTGCACAAGCAGGATCAGGTGTTAGTAATGGTTATAAAGCAAATCCACTTCAAGGTGCATACTACTTACAAGATAGAATGGAATGGGAAGGAATGATCGTAAACTTAGGTCTTCGTCTTGACTATTGGTATCTTGGCCAAGGTTATGAAAAGCTTCTTGATGATGGTACTTATGAAGATGTTGATTTTGTAGATGATCTTGGTTTTGATGAGTCAGATCTGCATCAGTTGATGCTTTCTCCTAGATTAGGTGTTTCTCATCCTATCTCAGAAAGAGACGTGTTGAGATTTGCTTACAACTACCAAAACCAGTTACCTCCTATGGCATATATCTTCACAAGTAGAACTCCTGATGATGCAAATGATAATGCTGGTATCACAGTTGGTAACCCAAAACTTGAGCCACAGATTACTGTGACTTATGAAGTTGGTCTTACTCACCAGGTTAGTGAAGACTACGTACTTGATGTTACTACATATTATAAGAATATCTATAATTATGTATCAACTGAAAAGAAAACACAGGAAGATCAGGAACAGGTTTACTGGTATGAGTATATCTCTCAGGACTATGGTAGTGCTAGAGGTATTGACTTAAGTTTAACTAAGTTTATGTCTAACTTCTGGACCGGTTCAGTTGCTTATAGTTTAGCATGGGCAGAAGGTAATAGCTCAGCTACAGTAATACAAGATTACAATACTAACTACCGTGAATTCCCACTTGATTGGGATGTAAGACACGATGTGAAGTTGAACCTTACTTTCAGAATTGACCGTGGTGAAGAATTTATCATACCTGGTACATCATGGATTTTACCATTCAGTGATTTCTCAACTAACTTCAGTGCGAACTTCACTACAGCCAGACCTTACACTCCAGTATCAGAGAACGATGAAACACTTGATACAAATAGTGAGAGAATGGAACCAACAATGAATACAAATTTAAGAATCACAAAAGGCTGGGCATTTGGAAAGAGATTTAAACTCAGAGCTTATTGTGATATCTCAAATCTGTTCAAATATAATAATATCAGCTACGTATATCCAAAAACAGGAAATCCAAACTGGGATGGAAGCAACGACGCTATAACAACGAATGAGGGCTATGTTGTACCTGAAGATCAGTTTGTACGTGAATCTGTAGTAAACAACCCATCATACGAAAATAATGAAAGAAGAGTTACGGTTGGCGTAGCCTTTAATTTTTAAATAAATACTAAGGAGGATAGAGAAGAATGAAAAGGAATCTTGTCTTAACCGTACTTATGGTTATTGTGATGAGTTTAACCTTCACAAGTATAGCTTTTGCTCAAGCAGATGCTACCGATCCTACAATGAGTCAGGAAGTGGAAAGTGCAGATGTTGCACAACCCGATGCAATGGAAACAGAGGCTGCTACCCAAGGTGGTGGATTACAAGAATTCGCAAAGAAAGTTCTTGGTAGTGGATTCGTAGATATCTTTGTAAAGGGTGGATTCACAATGTGGCCACTTCTTGCCCTAACAATTTGGGGTCTTGCTTACATTATCTGGAAAATGATTGCTATCAGCTATGCTAAAGTAAACGTTTCCGAATTTTTGGAGAAAATTCTTCCTCTTATCGAAAAAGGTCAGTACAAAGATGCAGTTGAGTTTGCAAAGAAAACTCGCGGTCCAGTTGCTGCTGTTATTTATGCCGGATTGCTTAAAGCTGATAGAGGGCTTGAAGCTGTAGAAAAAGCTATTGAAAATGCCGGTGTGATTGAGATGTCTTACCTTGAAAAAGGTTTCACAGAGTTATCAACAACTATTACCCTTGCACCAATGTTCGGTTTCTTCGGTACACTTGTTGGTATGATTGCTGCTTTCGATGCGATTGAAAAAGCCGGTGAAGTTGAACCAACTATTGTTGCCGGTGGTATTAAGATCGCTCTTATTACTTCTGCTGCTGGTTTGGCTATCTCTATTCCGGTACAGTTCTTCTACAATATCTTCACCGGTATGGTTGATAACCTTGTGATTGATATGCAGCGTGCAACAGAAAAAGTAGTTGAAAAGCTTATCGAAAAGAAGGGGGAATAAATGAGTTTTGACCGTAAAAGGAAGGCAGAAGTTGAAATACCAACAGCTTCTATGTCAGATATTTCTTTCCTTTTGCTGGTGTTCTTCCTTTCAACTACTACATTCGATATTAAGAAAGGTCTTGGTATAGTTTTACCTGCAGCTTCTAAAGAAGATACAAAGAAGGTGAAACTTAAACAAGATAATTTAACCAAGGTTTTTGTCGACGGTGAAGGTGAGATTCACCTAAACGATGAGATTGTTGACATTGACCAGCTTGAAGACAGAGTTCAGAAAACTGTTAGAGAGAACCCTGATATGGTTGTTTCTCTAAAAACAGACAGAAACGCGAAATATGATAATATGGTACTTGTTCTTGATAGAATTCAAAGAGCTGGTGCTGAAAAAATTTCGCTTTCAACTAACTAAAAGGAGAAAAGATGGCCTTACTTAGAAAGAAAAGAGCTAAAGTTTCAATACCGACAGCTTCAATGTCAGACATCTCCTTCCTTCTGTTACTGTTCTTCATGGTTTCAACAGTGTTCGTGAAAGAAAAAGGCTTGAACGTTGAACTTCCAAAAGCATACGCTATTGAGAAGATTCCACGTAATCATGCTGTGACTATTTATGTAGATAAAAATGAGAATGTATCAATTGATGATTTGCTTATTCCATTAGAAAGCATAGAATATATAATGTTAAGCAAGTTAGCTTTGGACTACAACTCTCTTTTCTGTTTTAGAACAGATAAGCACACACGTTTTGGTGTGATGTCAGACGTTTTAAAGCAGCTACAAAAAGCTGATGCTCTTCGCGTATACTTTGAAGCAAGGTTGAAAAGGTAGGTGAGTGAGATGAGTAAAACAGAAAGAATCCAGGATTGGAAAGATGTTGCAAACTCCTATTTTGAGAAAGCTTTAAGCCTTTCTATAATCATTATGCTATTCGCAGTAATGACCACACCTAAGTTCGAGATAAAGGTAAAAAAACGTGAAGTAAAACACGTTGAAGCAATAGAAATCCCACCTGAGATCAGGGAAAAGATTAAACCACCAGAGCAGGCTAAAGTTGATCTGGAAATCATTATCGATGATACTGATCTTGATAGTGATGAAAATGAAGACATAATTGAAATTGATACTATCGAAAGCACCTCATTGGATCCTCAAGACATAGTTGAAGCCCCAAGAGGCAAGCATGGTGAAACTCCTAAGTTCGTTGCTTATGAGGATCCACCAGAGGTATTGACTTCAGTATTACCTGAGTATTCAGATTTCGCTAAGAAATCCGGTATCCAGGGTGATGTACTTCTTGATGTTGAAGTATTAGAAGATGGCTCAGTTGGTGCTGTTGAAGTACTTGAGTCACTACAACCCGGTATGGGTGGTTTAGATGAAGCTGCTGTTAAAGCAGTAAAAAAATGGACTTTCCAGCCTGCTAAAAGCGGTGGACAACCAGTTGCATGTTGGGTTCAGTTCCCTGTAACATTCGCGTTTTGATCTATTGGAGGATAACTAATGAACTATAACTATAGAAAGGTTTTCCTGGTTTTATTACTTCTTACAGTTCTCTTAGCACTTGGTGCAAGAATGGCTGTAAATTCAACATCAGGAAAGAAATTTGATTTAACCCAATATCATAATGTTGGTAATATTTGGCTGAGAGTAAGTAACTACGGTTTCTTTGGCTCCGGTGATGATATTCAACCACAGTATCCGTCACTTGAATATCCAGGTGGTAGTGGTGCTGACTACCTTTATCAAGGTGCTTTATGGTTTGGTGCTAAGAAGCAAAGAAGAGATCAGGCTGGTGAAAAGCTTTATTGGAAGACTTTCCCACCAACACCTGAAAATAATGATACAGTTACAGAGGATAGTCCGGATTGGAATCCAGGCTTACACGCTGTAATCGACACACTTGTCTCAGTTGGTTTTGATGGTGATGCAGACCTTTATGAATTCTTACCTGCTTATAATCCATTAGAATCTTCATCTGATGAAGTTGCTCCATATTTTGAAGGTAACAATCCATCAGATGAGATTATTACTTCTTCAATCAGAAGAAACCGTCGTGGAGTTGATGATGATGGTGATGGACTTGTAGATGAAGATTTCCCAGGATACACTTTCAAGTTTAGAGATGACTCAGAATTGCCTTCTGTATTCTCTAATATGAGTGAGGATTATCTTGCTAGTCTTACAGCTGAAGACATTGGTAAAATTACAGAAGGTAGAAACTTTGAAATCTGGTTCCCACTCGGATTTATGGATCTTAGTGACTCAGGTGAAGATTTTGCTTACGGTGATCTTGATTACAATTTTGCCGGTCCTGTAAATGATGATAACGATAACTACATTGATGAAGATGGTGCCCCTGTTTCAGAACAGGATTTCATTTCATATTATTATGACTATAGTCCTTTCGGTACTTCAGTTAACAGAGACTGGGGTGGTTCAAAGGGTGGTAATAACCACGTACCATTGAATATTAGAGTAAGACAGATGTCATATCAGTGGAGTTATGAATATATTAAAAACCTAGTATATGTTGAATTTGACGTTACCAATATGGGTCAGGACACATTGTACGATTGTGCAATGGGCATCTATATGGACTCAGACGTTGGTCCTCAGAGTTATGGCTCTGAAAAAGCTCAAGATGACCTTTCCGGTTATGTAAAAGGTCGTGGATATGAGTTTGCTTATACTAGAGATGATGATGGTGATGATGGTCTTGTTGATGGTTTAGTTGGTGCTCGTGTATGTACTCCTGACCCTGATACTCTTGAGTTCTCATGTTGGTATTGGGCTGTTGGTGAAGGTCCGGATGACACTGATCCATTGCAGATAGGTAGTGCTGAAACTTATAATGAAAAGTATTATCTTCTTACAGGTAAAAAGCCTGCATCTAACCCAGACATTCTTGACTTAAGAAAAAATGATGATCCTACAATAACTGAGTTTGAACAACCAAATGCAGCTGATACTCGTTTCTTGTTTGCATTCTATGGTGCTCAACCGGGTTCATCTGATTATAATGATGAGACTAAACGTTGGAATCTTGCGCCATCAAAGACAATGAAAATTGTTGTTGCTGTATTCCCTGGAGATAATTTACCTGACCTTAAGCGTTCAGCTCGTTGGGCAAAAGATATCTATGGTCAAGCACAGGATTTGACTACTGTTGTCTTACCTGATACCTTCCCACATTATAATCCACCAGAGCCACCAACAATTCCTAAAATGTATGCTGACATCGTTGACGATGGTAAGATAATTGACATCTATTGGGATAATAGATCTGAGTATACTGTTGATACAAAAACAGTAAGTACTGCTCTTATCGGTTGGCAGTCCAATAACCCACAATGGGATAGTTTCCAAGGTAATCATGATAGTTCATTCCCTGCTGAATTTGGTTTGACAGAGAACAACATGAATGTTGCTGCTAAAGTTAATCCTTTCACAGGTAATAGACTTAGACATGATTTCCAAGGTTACACATTATGGGGTCGTTCAGGTAGCGGTTCTCAGGAAGACTGGGAAATGATTAACCGTTGGGATAAAATTGAGACTGAAGTTGATTTGGCTGACTATGTTGTTAACCAAGACCAAGGTGATTCAATCTACTACGGCGGTTATCGTGGTAATGATTTAGGTTTACCTGAAAAGAAGGTTGCTGATGACACAGATCTTGGTTATTACAGATTAAATGAATACTATCGTTTTGTTCCAGTTCAAGTTGATGATGTAATTTACGGTAGTCCTTTATATGCTCCAGATGTTTTCTGGACAGAAGATTTACAAGCTACTGCAGACCAAATCGCTCAAGATCTTGGCAGCAGTACAAGTTTGTTAACTGCTGAAGCTAGAAATGCACAGGCACTCTTATTTAAGAATGAGAATGTCCCTGTAGAAGTTTACAATGAGCTTTATGATGATGCTTTAATTCCATTAGAAGGTCATGGCGGACAAACAAGTAACCCTAACATCTTTGCTAGTGCTACTGACGCAACATTAGAACTTCTTATGATGGATAGATTATCAAGAAGATTTTATCATCAGCAGATTGTTAGCCCTCCACGTGGAATCGAATATTATACAGCTGTAACAGCCTTTGATAGAGGTATCCCAAGTAATGACCTTGATTACCTTGAGTCTGGTAGAGATGCAGATGCTAATATGAAAGTTCTTTTCCCTGGAAACACAGCTAAAGCGGATATGGATGACATCTATGTTGTGCCAAACCCATATCTTGGCTCATCTAAGTTTGATGGTAGAAGAGAGAGTGACGATAAAGGTGATAAGAGTAAGCGCCTTTGGTTCGTTAACTTACCAAAAAAATGTACAATTAGAATTTATACCCTTGCAGGTGACTTGGTAGATACTATTAAGCATAATGGTGCACATGGTGCTGACATTATTACTATTAGTAAAGCTGCTACCCAAGGTATTACTGCAGATGGTATGCACGAATGGGATATCCTATCCCGTTATGACCAGATTATTGCTAGTGGAGTTTATCTTTTCTCTGTAGAAGATAAAGAAAGTGGTGATATCAAAGTCGGCAAATTCGTGATAATTAAATAGGAGGAAAGATGAAAAGAATAGTTACTACCTTAATCGTAATCTTACTTTTTGTTCCGGTATTTCTTAATGCTGAAATCTTTCCTAAAGTTGGTACAGCATCACTTCAGTTTTTGAAACTTGGTGTTGATGCTCGTGCTATTGGTATGGGTGAAGCGTATGTTCCTGTCACTGATGATATCTCTTCAGTTTTCTGGAATCCTGCAGGACTTGGTATGACTACCAGCTCTCAGGCTTTTTACTCACACACAAACTGGCCTGCAGACATTTATCATGAATTTGTTGCAGCATCATACAACAGTGGTATAAGCACATTTGCTATATCAGGTTCATTCTTGCATATGTCTGAAATGGATGAAACTACTGAAGAAGAGTTTGGTCCTACTGGCCGTACTTTCAGATCTTCCGATCTTTCAGTTGGTTTAACATATGCAGTAGCTTGGACTAGCCAGTTCAACTTTGGTGTTACTGTTAAGTATTTAAGAGAAGACCTTTATGAAGATATTAGTGTTAATAGCTATGCTGTTGATATTGGCTCAATCTATAATACTAACTGGAACAATCTTAAGATTGGTATGACACTCAGAAACTTTGGTCCTGATGTAAAATTCACTGTTGATAATGATGGCGATGGTAGTGAAGATGAGGATCCTTTTGACTTGCTTGATAATGACAATGACGGTCTTATCGATGAAGATAAAGAAGAACTTGGATACAAGATTCCTCTTAACTTCTCACTTGGAGCAAGTATGGACCTCTTCAAAAACGATAACTCATATCTTTTAGCTTCAGCTCAGCTTGATAACGTTGTTGATAGAAGTGAAACTTGGAATGCCGGTCTTGAGTATAAGATTTCAGTCTTATTCTTAAGAGGTGGTTACCAGTTCAATTATGATACAAACGGTTTCACTGCAGGTTTCGGTGTTATGTTGCCTACAGACTTAGCTGTTTATCATGTTGACTATGCTTACACTGATATGGGATATCTAACAGAAGATTTCGTACACGGAGCTCATAGAGTCTCACTTAAAATGAAATTCTAAAATAAGTAATAAGTAATATATGGAGGAATTATGAAGAAGACCCTGACCATACTTATGTTAATAACATTGGCTTTTGCATTATTTGCAGAAGTACAAACTCCTGCTAGAACGCAGAAGATGATTGGACTTGATGGTTCAATTGCTGGCCGTAATGCTAGTACTATTGGCACAACATCAAGAACAGAAAGAACTGTAAACTGGGCAAACAACTATGCTCAGCAAAATTTACTTGATCCTAACTACTATGATTATATGCCTGGTGCATATTCAAACACACCTATCAGAATGCAACCGGGTGGAGCATATGGCGATGGCATGTTCATCACTTATATGGGTAAACCTTCTGCTTCTGGTAACAGACGTGTTTATTACTCATACGTAGATGGAACTGGTAGTGTTGCTCATAATGGCTTATTCACAACTGTTGATACCTGGGAAGGATATTCAAGTATGGATGTCGATGATTGGGGTAAAATGATGATGGCATGGCACGTTGATCCAGATGGTGACGACGTATATGATATCAAGATGGGTTGGGATCCGTACTTTGCGGGTATTCCTGGAATCCCTTCTGATGCATATAATGCTGTTCTTAATCCTGTTACATTAAACGGTTTTGATGATAACCAGTACATCTGGCCTTCAACTCAAGTTGGTCCTTCACCACTTGGTGACACATACCAACGTATCTACATCTTAGGTAGAAACTCAGTTTCTCATTCAGTTATTAGTGAAACAACAGGTGAACCTTCACCAGTTGAGAACCCTTATATCGCTTATGCTGATTATACTCAAGATGATGTTGATTTCGGTCTTGAATTGACTTGGAACTATACATCTATCCCTACAATGGATGCTTGGAATATCGATACTAACGAATGGCGTCGTCCTATGTTCAGTTTCATCGTTGGTAAAGGTGTTAATGCCGGTAAAGTTATCTATATGGGTTACCATATTGGTGATACAGCTGATGATGAGATGACTTATGATGTTTTCATTCATGATGATTATTGTAATCCAACATCTGATTGGACTTGGAATGCATTTGACGTTTCTTATCCGGTTGCTAATCCTCAGAATGCTGATGGTTCATACTACTTTGTTGATACTGAAAATGGTGATGCGCCTTATGATGGTCTTGAATTCACAATCACAAACAATGGTCACTTCACTTTAGGTTGGGACGAAGAAGGCAAACTTCATATGCCTGCTACTTACTGTCTTGTTACTCCTGAAGGTTCATACTTCTATGGTTTACACATTGTTAAAGATATCGTTTATGATGTAGCTAACAATACAATGGAACTTATTGATGTATTCCCTAAGAGCAATGGTGACGGACACTTTGTACATTGGGATATGGATAATGATGGTAACGTTGACCAGTATTGGGATGACGGAGCTAATGATGGTATCGATGATGGTGTTACTCCAGATGTTGAAGGTTATGGAAACATCCGCTTAGATTCAATCTGGCCTTTCCCTCACTATCAGCATGATTCACATGATGATGCTATGTTCTTCCATCTTGCACATACTAAGATTACTAATGCTAATGAAAATGGTGTTATGGCTATGGTATGGCATGATTCAACTCCTGCAAATGACTTCCACGTTGATAACTTATCATACTGGCAGCCTTATGAAAACTCTAACGAAATCTATATCTCATTATCTCTTGATAATGGTAGCACATGGCAGCAACCAATCGCTTTCAGTGGTGTTTCAGTTGAAGACGATTTCTGGTTAGATGAATCAGGTAATGACATGGGCTTTGGTGTTGAGCATGCTTATATCTCAGATTGGGATGGTATGACTCCAATGTTTGCTTACCCAGCAGAAGAACTTCTCTTCCTCGGTGAAGATGATCAGAATAACGAAACTTACCGTTTATTCTTCTATTTCCATGATGATGATGTTTGGGGTTGTTCAACTCAAGCTGAAGGTCAAGCAGGTCCTGGTAAATTAGTCCTTTCTGCTATTGACTTTACTGTTAACCCTACTGACAACGAAGTTGTTGAAGTTGCTCCTTCAAAAGCTATGCTTCAGGGTAACTATCCTAACCCATTCAACCCAACTACAACTATCAAATACAATGCTCCTGTTAATGGCAACGTTAACGTTAGCGTATACAATGTTAAAGGCCAGCTTGTTAAAACTCTTGTTAACGAGCATAAAGCTGCCGGCGAACATTCAATTGTATGGAATGGTGAAGACAACAATGGTCAGCAGACTACTAGCGGTATCTATTTCTACAAAATGACAAGTGGAAACAGAACTGAAACTCAAAAAATGATAATGGTTAAATAATCTAATCATTTAGATACATTTGAGCCCTACCATCAGGTCGGGCTCTTTTGCATTTCCAGACAGTGTCTTTAGCAATGACTTACTGCATTTCAGGGAGTTTGTCAGACTGAAAGGAAAACGTACTTCTTAAAATGCACTCCGAAGTCGCATGTTCCTGATTTCGTTCTCGCGTCACGCTATCGCTGCAACGCAAGTCCGAAATTGACACACACAGTGCCTATTGCAATAACTTAGCTATATTTATTGCCCTTTTTACTCTCTTTTACTGCTCTATCCACCAACGCACTGTGTTTGCACTGTGCACGCACTGTGAAGGCACTGCGAACCCACTGTTTCACTGGGTGCACAGTGCGTGCACAGTGGGAAAACAGTGGGATGACTGCGCTTTGATAGATAGTCTACTGAAAGTTTGCAATATCGCAAAAGAGGATGCGGATCTGATAAACACGTATGAGACTAAGGGAGAAGTGATATTTAACAAACCTGAACCTGAAAGACAGCTTAGGTCCAAATTGTTGAACCTGAAAGCATGTTAGCTCTCGACCCATACTTCGTTTCGGTGCAATTTCGCGTTCAGTCAATAAAGTATATGAATTATAAAAAAGGGAAATATGATGATTAGGTGTTCCAAAAAAAAATGAAAAAGTGCTTGTCAAAAATAATGATGCTTTAGTTAGTATGATTAGTTATAAAGAAGTGTTGTGCTTAAGCAGGAAAATAGCGGTTTAAGTAGATTAAGGATATATAATTAATGAACATTATTACACAGAAGACGGGTTGGATAGAAGTGATTTGCGGTAGTATGTTTTCAGGAAAAACTGAAGAGCTTATCCGTAGAATAAGAAGAGCTGAATATGCGAAACAGAAGGTTCTCGTTTTCAAACCAGTAATAGATAATAGGTATTCTGATAATCAGATAGTTTCGCATTCAAGGATGTCTGCTCCCAGCATAAATATTGAAGTTCCGGAAGAGATTTATCAACACCTTGATACTGAACCTGAGATCATAGCAATTGATGAAGCTCAGTTCTTTGCAGATTCTATAGTTGAAGTTGCCAATGATCTGGCAGATAAAGGGTATCGTGTTATAGTTGCCGGTCTAGACCAGGACTACATGGGCAAACCTTTCGGTCCTATGCCACAGCTTTTGGCCATTGCTGAATACATTACCAAGAATCTTGCGATTTGCATGAAGTGTGGTAATCCAGCTAACAGAACTCAGAGACTTACTAAGGATCATTATACGATTCTGGTAGGGGCAGATGAACTTTATGAAGCTAGATGTCGCAACTGTCATGAGATTATTGATTGAGGAACTAATGATAGAACTATTAAGCTTTGCATTAAAGATTTACCAACTGTTAATACTACTTCGTGTAGTATTCTCTTGGATAATGAATGACCCTTATAATCAGTTTTATCAGCTATTAATAAAAGCTACCGAACCTGTATTGAAACCAATCAGACAGATGCTACCGAGAACAGGGACATTTGATTTGTCTCCAATCGTTGCATTATTTCTAATTAGTATTATTCAGAGATTATTATTCAGACAACTTTACTTCTAATGGGGGAATTATGGCATTAAAACCGGAAGATATTAAGTACAAAGAATTTAAAACGTCGATTGCCGGATACAATAAGGATGAGGTAAGAGCATATCTAGAAGAGATTGCCCATGATATTAGAGATCAAATTACTGATTGGAATAAGAAAAGTGATGAAGTTGCCCTTCAGCATAAATTAACAAAGCATGAAGTAAATAATGCAACTGCAACTGTTAGCGATTTAAAGAAAAGAGAACAGTTGATTACACGTACACTTGTCTTAGCTGAAAAGACAAAAGCTGAGATTGTAGATAACGCTAGAAAAGAAGCTGAGCTTATCATCAAAGAAGCGCAAATAAAAGCCCAAAATGCTATACAGCAAGCGAGACAGTATCTTAATGTATATGAACATCAGTTTGTTGCATTAAAAGAGCAAAAAAGGCAGTTTTTGATGAAGATGAAAGCAGAACTAAATACCTTTGTGCATCAGATAGAAAATGATCCGTTGCTTAATAGAAAAGCAGAGCAGTTAATGGATAAGGAGTTTAAATCTATACAGAGTTATCCAGCTCAGCAGAACTCTAAGCAAACTCCAAGAAACAATGCAAATGCAAAACCTCAAAGTGCAGAGAAGAAATGAATTATAAAGAAGCAGTAGAATATATTAAGAGCAGATGTAAACAAACACCTGAAGTTGCCATAGTGCTTGGTAGCGGGTTGTCCTCATTTGCTGATACGATTCAGAATAAAGTTGTAATACCATATTCAGAGATTCCCGGATTTGTTCAATCAACAGTTGAGGGGCATGCCGGAAACCTAATCTTTGGAACTATTGGTGAAAAATTTATTGTGTGCCAGCAGGGAAGATTCCATTTTTATGAGGGCTGGACGATGGAGGAAATAACATTTCCCGTGCGAGTATTCTCATTATTGGGTGTGAAGTACTATTTTGCAACAAATGCAGCCGGTAGTTTGAACGAAGCATTACAACCCGGACAACTTATGATTCTAAATGACCATATCAATTTTATGGGAGTAAACCCGCTTAGAGGCGATAACAAATCTGAGTTTGGAGTCAGGTTTCCCTCAATGCATGAAGCATATGATAATGGATTAAGAGAACTGGCAAAAGTAGTTGCTAAAGAGAATAAGATAGATTTAGCAGAGGGTATTTATGTAGCAGTATCAGGGCCATCATTCGAAACTAGGGCTGAATGCCGTATGCTTGCAGGATGGGGAGCTGATGTTGTTGGAATGTCAACAGTTCCGGGAGTGATTACAGCTGTACATTGTGGATTGAAAGTGTTTACATGCTCTGTAGTTACTAATATGACTAATATTTTCCATTCAGAAGCTCATACACATGAAGATGTGCAGAAAGCTGCAGAATTGGCAAAAGATAACTTACAAACTATAATATCACAAATTATCGAAAGACTTGATTAACGTCAAAAGGGGATATGATGAGCGAAAAAAGATATTCAAAAGAAAAGCTTGATGAATTTAAAGAAGTGATTCTTGAAGAGAGAGATGAAAGTCGTAAGTTTATTGAATCAGTACATCAAGAACAGAAGAAGAGTTCAAAAGAGAGTTCAGGAGATCTTTCTAGTTATGCTTTTCATCAGGCAGATCAAGGCTCAGATACAAATAGCTTAGAGAAGAAAATGTATCTGTATGACTCAGAACAGAAGAAGATAAAACGCTTGAATATTGCGTTAGAAAAGGTATATGATGGAGTTTATGGTGTATGCGAAATTTGTGGTGAACTAATTTCGGAATCACGTCTGAAAGCTATACCTTATGCTCGATTCTGCATTGATTGTAAATCTAAAGAAGAGACTAAGAATAGTAGAAGATAATGAAATCTAAATATTCTTGGCTCTTGCTTTCCGGTTTTATTATTATTTTTGACCAGATTACTAAGTATCTGATTCGTGCTAGATTTGAGTTATATGATTCAATTCAGATAATTGGTGATCTGGTAAGATTTACCTATGTTCGTAACACAGGAGCAGCTTTTAGCCTTTCATTTGGCAATGTGTTAGTAAATAGGATAATCTTCATTGCAGTGACTTTAATTGCAATAGTTGTGATGTTCTTATATCTAAGAAAAACTAAGAACAACTTTGAGAGTGCCATAATTTCTATGATTCTTGGCGGAGCTGTTGGGAACTTGATAGATAGAATATCCCTTGGTTACGTTACAGATTTTATTGATTGT
Organism: Cloacimonadales bacterium (SeqCode); assembly: GCA_963677495.2. Taxonomy (GTDB): domain Bacteria; phylum Cloacimonadota; class Cloacimonadia; order Cloacimonadales; family JAFGVF01; genus Zophobacter. Next base: position 207,936 of record CAXXOU010000001.1, on the reverse strand, counting down.
GACTTCCCTGATTTCGTTATGACACGCTTTCCAGTCTTCAATGTGGCAGACAGTTCCATATCGATTGCTATAGCTTTACTAATTATTTATATATTATTCTTTGACAAGAATGTGAAAATAGAGGATAAGAATCTTTAGACTATAAATGAGGCGAATATGAAAACAAAAAAGATATTATTTATTATGTTACTTCTTGCATCTAGCATGCTTTTTGCAGAAGTATTATCCGTGTACGACATTCAGTATACTGATCAAGCAAATGGAAACTCTCCTTACTCCGGACAAACTGTATCTGTTGGTGGTATAGTAACAGCTATTGAATTTGATGATGAAAAATACTTTATTTCTGATAGAGAAGGTGGACCATGGAGTGGTGTTTATGTTTATGATTACAGTACATTCCCAGCATTAGGTGACTCTGTTGTAGTTACTGCTGATGTTGTAGAGTATTATGAACTTACAGAAATGAGTCAGGTCTCTAGTGCAACTGTAGAATCAAGTGGTAATCCACTTCCTGAACCTGCTGTTATTACATGTTCAGACCTTACTGGTGCTGATGCAGAACAATGGGAAGGTGTTCTTGTAAAAATAATTGCTCCTACATGCTCAAACCCTGTGGATAGCTATGGAGATTTCAAAATCACTGATACTTCCGGTGCTTCAATATATGTAATGGATGGCTTCTTTACATATAATGAACTTAATCCTCAAGCAGGAGATCAATTTACTGCTATTACAGGTGTTGTTCAGTATTCTTATAGTTACTTCAGAATTTGTCCAAGAACTTCAGCTGATATAGAACAGCCAAGTATCAACATCCCACAGATTAATGTTGATGGTACAGGTAGTTTCGATATCCCAGTTAGAACATATACTGTTGAAGATACTGAAGAAGTTGAGTCTTACAGCTTCGAGCTCTCTTATGATTCAGCAATTATCTCTATTGATGGTTATAGTCTTGATGATTCAATGACAGATGAGTATGATGGAGAAGTTACGTTCACACATGTTGATGGGAATACTGTTAAAGTTGAATGCAACTTTGATGATTATCTAATCGTTGATGATGACAATAGTTTGTTGATTACTCTTGAAGCTACTGCAAAAGAGTTTGGGCAATCAGAACTTATCTTCGACTCTTTTATGTATAATGAAGAAGATGCTTTCAGAATTTTTAACTCCCTTGTGAGTGTACCTTATTCTGAATCAAAACCTTTCTTAAACATCTACACTGCTGATAGCGATAAAAACATCTTCAATCCAAAAGAAGAGATGATTACTATTGCGTACGGTGCTGAAGTGAAAGGTAATACTAACTGCAAAGTTATAATCAGTATTTATAACTCTAAAGGTCAGCTTGAAAACACTATCTTAAATGAAAAGCTAATCAGCTCTTTAGGCATTGAAAGCACAACTTGGAACGGGAAGGACAGATCTTATGAAATGCTTCCACCCGGAATGTATATATGTCATCTTGAAGTCATAAAACTTGACTCAGGTAAAAAGAAAACAACTACTCAACCGATTGTCATATCAACAGAGCTATAGGAGGTAGAGATGAAAAAGATACTTATTATTATAGCACTTACCGTTTCCCTTCTGTCACTTAATGCTGTTTTTGATGATTACGGTGCATCTGCAAGAGCTCGTGGTATGGGTGGAGCTTTCTACTCAGTTGCTGATGATGCTACTGCTGTTTTCTATAATCCTGCCGGTCTCGTTTATGCTGACAATGCTGCTATTATCAGCTATACTGACTTATGGAACACCGGCTATAACACTCTTATCAATGGAGCTGTGTCTTACAACTTTGGTAAAGCCGGAGCAATCGGACTCGGTGTTCAATCATTTAGTGTTGACTTTGAAGATGAGACACTTATGTCTGAACAGACTATGGGTCTTTTCCATGGTTTCACTTTAATGAAAGATATACACACTGAATTTACACTCGGTTATGGTGTTAATCTATATAATCTTGAGTTTGCTGACTCTGATGACACTCAGATGGCTTTCGGTGTGAATATGGGTGCACTTGCTACCATCAGACAGAGAACAAAACTTGCTTTCTCTGTTACAAACATAAACAATCCTAAGATTGGTAAAGATAATGAAAGTGATCTTCCTCAAGTTTTTGCTGTAGGTCTCTCACATTCACCATATGAGAAGGTGACTACATCTGTTGAGCTTAAGCAGGAATTTGGTGAAGAAACCCAAATTATGGGTGGTCTTGAGATTTCACCTCATGAAGTCCTTACTTTAAGGGGTGGTGTTCACAATAAACCGAATGTAATTAGTTTTGGTGCCGGAATCAACATGTACAATATTCTCGTTGATTATGCATATAATTCACATGCAACTCTAGATGGCACACATCATTTTTCAGTCGGTTATAAGTTTTAATGGAGGAATAAATGGCGAAGAAGAAAGATAAGCACTCAATGTTGCCGGCCTTTCTCACCATTTTAGGCAGTTTTATTAGTCCTATGATTCGTGACTTCAACCATAACAATAAGGTTAAGAAATTTGACCAGACAGCTGAAAGGGTTGAAGTATGTGAGAACTTACTTGTTAAAGCTGAGAAGAAACAGAATGAGATGAGGAAGATGGTTGATGACCTTAAGTCTAAGCTCTTCATCAGCTGGGGTGTTCAAGCACTCCTTTTACTTCTCATTTTACTCAGAGTTTTTAACGTAATCTAAGTTCTAAGTGTTTTAAACTAATCAGCAAGGACTAAATAGTCCTTGCTGTACTTTTATAAACCAAATATGTGAGGTAATATATGAAAAAAGGTTTGTTAATCCTGTTAGTAATAGTAGGAATCATTGTCTTAGGTATCTTCAGTGTAATCGGTAAATATAACTCAATGCAACGTGCCAGAGTTGAAATAGATAACCAATGGTCACAAGTTGAGAATCAGTATCAACGTAGATACGATTTAATCCCTAATCTTGTTGAAACCGTTAAAGGTTATGCTTCTCATGAGAAGGAAACATTGCAGGCAGTTACTGAAGCTCGTTCTAAAATGGGCGGAACTATCGATGCAGGTAGTGTTGTTAATGATCCTCAAGCTTTTGCTAAATTCCAGCAGATGCAAGCAGGTCTCGGCGGTGCGTTACAACGTCTTATGGTTGTGGCTGAACGCTATCCTGATCTTAAAGCTAATCAGAATTTCTTAGCTCTTCAGAGTCAGCTTGAAGGTACTGAGAACAGAATCGCTGTTGCACGTCGTGACTATAATCAGGCTGCTAACAGATTCAATCAGATGATTATCACTTTCCCAAATAATATGCTTGCAGGCATCTTTAACATTACTAAGGTTGAGTTCTTCAAAGCTACTCAAGAAGCTCAAGAAGCACCTAAAGTTAAGTTTTAATAACCAAAGCCCCATGTCCTCGGGCATGGGGCTATTCAATTATGTCATCACAGCATTTTATTGATAAGCACCTCAACAATCGGACAGCCTTGTCATATCTCCTTTATCCAATTTCTGCTCTCTATGGCATCGTTTTAAGAACCAGACGGGCTATTTTTCAAGATAAGGGATGGCAAGCACCTGTTAAAGTGATTAGTGTTGGTAACATTGTTAGTGGTGGCACCGGTAAGACACCTTTTACAATCTTCTTAGCAAAGCTATTATCCTCAAAAGGACTAAAGGTTGCAGTATCACATAGAGATTATAAAGGTGAGTTTGAAAATCTAGTCACCATTATTTCTAATAGGGAAGAGGTGCTTGAAAAAGCGGAAAAAGCATGTGATGAAGCGAGTTTGATAGCTAATAGTTTACCGGGTATCCCGGTTGTGGCAGGCAGAAATCGTAAGAATGCTATAATGACCCTTCTAAAGTCATTTCCTAATCTTGATTACGTGATTCTAGATGATTCCTTCCAACACCTAAAAGTAAAGCATGACATCGATTTTGTTCTCTTTAAACAACCATCACCTTTAGGCAACGGATTCACATTACCGGCTGGAATTTTAAGGGAACCTATTTCTGCTATAAAGTATGCTGATTATGTTGTTCTAACCGGTGATGGAACTGTACCAAATGTAGTGCAGAAATATGATAAACCCATAATAACAGGTAAACATGTTTCTACAGGTATTAGAGATAAGCATGGTGATATTATTGATATTCCTCAATTTGCAGACTCTAAGGTAGCATTAATCTCCGGGTTAGGTAATCCTGCTTCCTTCGAAAAATCAGTTATTGATGCAGATATAAATTTTGAAACGCATTTCATTTATCCCGATCACTATGATTATAAGGATGAGAATGTCATTAACAAGATTATGAAAGAACTTCATGCAAATCATATTGACTATCTTCTCACTACTGAGAAAGACTTCACTAAACTCAAAAGGTATTCAGATCTACCTCTGATTGTGTTGGGTATTGAGTTTAAGCCTATTGTCACCACAATACTTGATAATAAGTTTTAGTTACTATGACTTGTACCTTTGGAATGGTTGATAGACCTTCCAAATGGTGCAATTCGGAGAGATTACTGGTTGTGGGACAAGAGTACCATTTCAAAGGTCTAAGGACCATTTGAAAGGTAGTTTCTACATAATTAAGTATATATTCTATTAACACATTGAAATTAAGTTATCATTCTTATGCAGTCTGCTTTCTCTCTATACTTAGTCGCATCAAGAACTTCTTTGCACCCTATATTAAGTTATGCACACGATGTGGATAACTTTAGGGGTTCATAGGGAGGGTCTAGGGAGGCTAAAGGGAGGGACAAGCGAGATTCTAGGTTTTTGATGAGATTACATAAAGAGTTCCAGTTAACAATATTGGGATAATGAAGGAAAAAATGAATCAACTAGAGATAAACAAGTTCTAAGTAGATTCGAACGTTATCAAGGCAAGATAAGTAAAGGTGAAAGATGAAGACGGTTTAATAGAAATGATCGGACTTATGCAAATTTTATATGTGTTCATTAAGATTTATGTTCATGCTTAATTGCTGTATGAGGGGAAAACTTGCAGTGTTAAAATATTTGTCTGTAATAGAAACTATAGATAGCAGAAGAACGTAATTTATTCTTTATATGCTAAGTAGAATGTTGCTGGAAAATGATTCTTACTCATTAAGACTGTAATAATAATAAAGTTACAGCGATAGAAGCACATTTTAACTTGACTATAATTTAGCTGAATAACTAAGATTGAACGCTAAGGAAATAGGAGATATAATCTAAAAAAATAACAAAATTGATGATGTAAAAAGGAGTCTATGATGAGAAAGAATTTAACTATTTTCATGCTTTTTCTACTGGCAGCTACACTTAGTTGGGCAGTATCGGGGCATATTACTGACAACGTGGTCTGGGACACAGATCAAACAATTACCGGGGACTTGTTTATTGATGACGGGGCTGTACTAACAATCAATGCAGGTGTAACTGTTACTTTTCCTAAAATTGATAATGACCTTGATGGCATTGGTGATACACGTTTTGTTGTTGATGGTCGCCTAATCGTAAATGGTGCTGATGGTAATGAAGTAATCTTTACTTCTTTAGAAACTAGTCCTGCTCCTTCAGATTGGTCAGGTATTACATTCAGTAACTCAGGAGCTATCTACTCAGTGCTTAACTACATGCAAGTATACTATGCAGATGAAGGTATACACGTTGATGCAAAGTACGTGACAATGAATAACTGTGTTATTGCTTATTGTAATGACTTTGGTGTTAAAGTAACAGATTCATATTCAGGTCTGACATCAATCAATAATACTATTATCTTTAACAATACTACTGATGGTATGATAATACTTTCAGATGCGATTGTAAACGGTGATGGTGTTATCTCTTCTTCAAATGGTAGATATGGTTTTGATATAACTAATTCGCAGAACGTTACTTTTGATAACTCAGGGGCTATTAATAATGGTGATAACGGTATCAACGTAACGAATGCAATAATTACATTCTCCAATACTGACATTTCAGACAATACTTTGAATGGTGTATTTATAACAGGTGCTTCAGCTGATGCTGATTTTGATAACTGTTGTATTACAAACAATGGTAAAATGGGTGCTCTTTATGAAACAGATGCTGTTGGTGATATTACTTATTCAACAATCACAGATAATGCCTGGGCTGGAGTTTGGGTTCAAACAGAAGCTGCTCCTACAGTGAATTATAGTAATATCTATGGTAACGTTACTAATCCTCCAACAACATATATTTTTACTGAAGATATTCCATCAAGTAGCTTGTATTATTCAGGCTCTAATGGTTATTCAAACTACTATACAACAAAATTCCCTGTTAACTTAATGACACAGGCAAGGATGTCAGGTTGGATGGACCATTACAGCTCATCTTCTGATTATAATCTTTATCTTTATGATGAGAACTCTAATGCACTAGTGACATATTTAAGAAACAATTCATCCTATGATACTAACCTTAATTCATGGTTTGATATTAATACAACAAGCACAAGTCAAAGCATCAGAATTAGAGTATATGCATACTATTACAGTGGTACTCCTTGGGGACGTTGTACTGAGTTGAGATATGACCTTACATCCTACATTAATGATTTTACTTGTATTAATGAAACACAAGTTGTGAATGCAGAATACAACTGGTGGGGACAGATCACAGGTGTGAATAGCTTAGTTACACAACTTAATAATGGAACTGTTAGCTACACTAACCTTCAGGTTGCTAATATGGATGGTTCTGCTTGTAACTTACCTAACTTAGCCCCAACAATTGATCTCTACACTCCAACTTCATTAGAGTTGAACCCAACATCTTATGACATCACATGGATGGATATCGATGTTGATGATAATGCAACAATTTCTCTTTATTATGATGATGGTTTAGATTATACAGGTACAGCTTTTGCTACTGATATTAGCGAAGATTCTGCAACAAACAGTTATACTTGGGATTTCACTGACATCCCACATGGTTTATATAATATCTATGCTGTGATTGATGATGGAGTTAATGCTCCTGTTATGGATTATGCTGCAGGTCAGGTTATGGTTGGACCACTTAGTGCAGGAATTACACAAGATGAAACAGGTGCTGCAGGTGAAACAGTTGCTATCCCTGTATTCATTACTAACTCAATTCCACAATACAATATTCTTTCATTCCAGTTCACTATTACTTATGACTTCACATTGCTTACTGCAATTGATGTTACAACTGCCGGAACTCTTACAGAGAACTGGAGTGTGAACTATAATGCAGGTACAGTTGGTGAAATCGTAATCAATGGTTTCAATACTACAGCATTACAAGAAGGTGGAACTCTCCTTTATGTTAATATGACTGTTGCAGGTAATGCCAGTGACTATGATAACTGTCAGCTCAACTTCACTAACTTCGTCTTCAATGAAACAGCTGAAGCGGTAGTACAACACAATGGCTTATTTACTGTTTATAACAAATACGATATTGATGGTACTGTATCATACTTCGGAACAGGCAATCCACTTCCGGGTGTAACTCTTACATTAACAGGTGATGACGATGAAGTTGAGACATCAGCTGCTGATGGAACATATACCTTTGCTGACGTATCTACAGGTAACTATGTTGTAACTCCATCAACTGATATTGCAATTCCAGCTTTAACAGTTACTCCATACGACGCAGCTCTTACTGCAAGATATTCACTTGGACTTGAAGTATTCAACCCAAATCAGGTTATAGCTGCTGATGCAAGTGGAAATGGCTCAGTATCAGTATATGACTCTGCTTTAATGGCTCAGTATGCACTTGGTATTATAACTGAGCTTCCAGGTGGAACTTGGATGTTCTCACCAGAAAGTACAAGCATTGAAATATTTGAAGCAGATGAAACAGCTGACTTCAGTGCAATCGTGATTGGCGACCCTTCAGGTAACTATCCCGGTTCAGCTGAAAGGGCAATTGAGTTTAATACTCAACCTGTAGTACTTACACCTAATACTAATGGTGAATATATTCTTGAAATTAGTTCTGATGAGAACTTCTACTCAGTTATCGGTTCAATCAACTATAGAGAAGAGCTTACTTTGACTGATGTTGTTTTTGCTAACCAGCTCAGTGACTCAAACTGTGAGTTTGAAGCTAATAATGGAAACATCATGCTTTCAGCTTGGGATGTTGATGAAGCTAACGCAGGTTCAGTAGCTACTCTTATCTTTACTGGTAATGTAGCACAATCTACAGTAGAAGTTGAATACTTCGCAATAGATGAAATTGCCGGTGGTATCTTCGAAGCACCAACTGGTACAGATGAGGAAGTTATTACTCCAGTAAGTTTTGCTCTTAATGGTAACCACCCTAACCCATTCAACCCTGAAACATCAATCAGCTTCTCAGTTCCTACTGATAGTGAAGTTAAGATTGATATCTACAATATCAAGGGTGAGAAGGTTAGAACTCTTACTAATGAACTCTACAAAACAGGAACTCACAGTGTTGTTTGGAATGGTAGAACTGACAATGGCAACAGTGTAGCTTCCGGTGTTTATTTCTATAGAATGGATGCAGGATCATATTCAGCAGTCCGTAAAATGGCTCTCTTGAAGTAATCCTCGATTAGGGATAAACCGGAGGATATATGAATAAAGTATTTAGGATTCCACGGAGATTAGCTCTACTGGTTTTACTCCTAACTACTATTAGTGGAACACTTTTAGCGGAGATATCAGTTAGTCTTAGTGACAACTGTTATCCTTCCGGTGGAGATATTACAGTTCCACTCAATATTACAGGAGTTGACTCAGAGGTAATCTACTCATTATACACAAAGATTACTTATGATACAACTGTGGTTACTCTTACAGATGTAACTACCGGTAGTGATTTGCCGGGAGTAGCACAGTTGAACAGTAATAGTAATACCCCAGGTGAGGTAATCCTCGCTATCTGGGGTACAGACGAGATTGGTGCAAACGGTAACTTTGCTAACCTGGCATTCGCAATTACAGGAGCTTTCGGAACCGGAACTGATCTTGAATTTGATTATTTCTACTTTAATGAAGGTTCACCAAGCGCAGTAGTCGATGATGGAATAGTCTTCCACGGAGACCCTGACCCTTGGTTAGATAATCCGGGAACTGTTACTTACGATGAGAATGATTTAGTATCATTTGATCTCATAGCACATGATCCATTGAACCTTGCATTGAGTTTGACTATGGATACTGCTCTACCGACAGGTGCTTCTTTTGTAGATAACGGTGATGGCACAGGTACTATCACTTGGCAAACCGATTATCTTGATGGTGGTACATACAACCTGACAGTTTCTGTTGAGAATGAAGATCTTCTAACAGATAGTGAAAGCTTTGATTTAGTAATCAATAATGTTACTCAGCCACCTGTGGTAGAGAATCCGATTGCTGATTTCAGCTTTGATGAAGATACAGTCGATACAAGCATTGATTTGAACAACGTATTCACTGATTACGATATTGAGTTCGGTGATTATCTGACATTCGATTACTTCGGTGCTTCAAATATTGGTGTTAGCATCGTGAATGGACTTGTAACTCTTACTCCTGCCCCTGACTGGCATGGAACCGAGGAGATAATATTTATTGCTGCTGATACTAACATGAGATCAACAGATGAAGTTGTATTGATCACAGTTCTTAATGTGAATGATGCTCCTTATGTTGTTAATACAATCAGTCCAATAACAATTCAGGAAGATGGAGTAGATGCAAGTATTGATTTGAACCAGGTATTCGGTGATGTTGATGGTGACATGTTAAGCTATTCTTGGTCAGGTAATGCTAATATCAGTGTTTCTGAAGTAGATGGCTATGTGACACTTACTCCGCTTGAAAACTGGTTTGGAGATGAAACAATCACTTTCACAGCAGATGATATGCATTCACGTGTTTCTGTTGATACTTCAGTTCAAGTTACAGTGGATAGTGTTAACGATTTACCTTACGCTATCGCTACAATTGGTGCAATAGTCATCTCTGTTAATGGCTCTTATAATACTGTCTCACTTGATAGTATATTCAATGATATTGATTCGTCATTAACCTATTCGGTTAGAGATAATGTGAACATCTCTTATCAATTGAACGTTGATAACACTCTTACTTTAACTCCTGCAGCAGATTGGTATGGAACAGAGAATATCACGGTTGTGGCTACAGATGACTACAATGAAGAGGTAGTTGAAGTGGTTCAGGTAACTGTAAGTGATTTCAGTATGACCGAGGACTTTAACCATGGTGGTGCATTACCAACAGGTTGGAGTACTCAGCATGCAGGTAATACAGTTTCACCATGGACACCTGTTAATGAAGCAGGTGTTGACTGGAACATGTATGTTGCTAATGGTGTACTTCAAAGTTCAGATGAGAAGCTGTTATCTCCTGTATACGACCTTTCAGGTTATTCAGAGTTGACAATCTCATTTAATCATAACTATGCTCATGGGGATAATGCGAGTGCTTATCTTCAGGTAACCAATAATGGAACAACATTCCAGAACCTTGCAACATTTAATGCAAGCACTTCCGGAAATGTAACATATAATTTCGATGCTGCATCTTATGTTCAGTTCAGATGGTACTTCAACTCATTCATTAATTTGGGTGCAAGTTGGACTATCGATGATGTAGTGATTAGTGGTAGAGTTGCTGATTCAACTCCTCCTACTGTTATTACTGATTTGGATGTTGACAGCTTTACAAATGATACAATCACACTGAGTTGGTCTCCAACTACTGATCAGTTCTTCGATTATTATGAGCTGTTCTATTCAACTTCAAGTGTGATTAACATCTTTAACGACCCTGTTTGGGGTGTTAGCGATGACGCTAACCTTGGAGATATAAACACAGTTCTTACTACAATTACTCCAGTTAACTTCAATACTAAGTATTACATTGCTATTCGTGGTGTTGATGTTTGGGGCAATGTTAGTGATATTTCAAATACAGTTGAATGCATTGTTGCTGACCCTGTGATAATTACAACTCCTTATCCAACTCAACCAGCAACTGAGCTTCAAGCTTCTCGTACTGTTGAAATCGGTGTTACTATCACTGATGACTTCCTTGTAGATGCTGAATCAGTTCAGTATCGTATTGATGCTAATGGTAACGGTACTTATGACGGAGAGGAAAGTTGGATAGATGTAACCGGTTACAGTGATGGAATCGAGCTTGTTATTCGTGAGAATGTAACATATAATGCAGATGGTGAGATGCTTTACTTTGAGTTCAGAGCTCAAGATGAGATTGGTTCTCCTATGGTCTATAGTGGTACTTCAAATCAAGAAGGTATCGCTGACGACTACCATGTTGCAATCGATACTATCGCTCCAACTCAGGTTTCTGACCTGCTAGTTACAGCTTATGACGGTACAACACTTACACTTAGCTGGACTCCTGTAACTGAGCTTCATTTCAATGAATATTTAGTATACTACAGCCAGACAGAAGGTGTAACTACATCAGATATGGAATGGAATCAGATTAACGATTCTAACCTAGCTAATATCACTACAGATACAACTACCGTAACAGGTCTGCAAGCAGGCACAATGTACTACTTTGCTATCATGTCTAATGATACAGCCGGAAACAACTCACTACTCTCAGACGAAGTTGCTTCTGTTCCACGTAGTGACTTACCTACTTGCTCTGCTCCATATCCAGAGACTCCAACTCTTGGTAACAGCAGAACTGTAACAGTTGGTTGCACTTTCGAAGACTACTTCGGTATCGACGAAAGTTCAATCCAGTATCGTATAGATGCGAATGGAAACGGTGCTTATGATGCAGAAGAGGTTTGGGTTAACTATCAAGGTCGTGTTGGCAGAGATAGAAACCTTCAAGCAGTAGTACGTGTTGATGTTACCTATGATGTAGATGGTGAAATGCTACCATTCGAGCTCCGTGCTTGGGATGTTGATGGTTATGGACCAGTTTACTCAGGAAGTAGCTGTCAGGAAGGCATTGCTGATGACTACTACGTTGCAATTGACTCAGTACTTCCTACTCAGATTTCTACTGTAGTAGCATACTCAGCAGGTTCAGATGCTATTGATGTCTACTGGACAAGTTCAAGTGACCTTCACTTCACTAATTATGAAGTTTACTATGCAACTCATGCAGGTGTTACCACTGATGATATGGTTTGGGGACTTTCAGATGACCCTACCCTTGCAAACATTGGTGCAGGTTTCACCTCTTCCAGAGTCACCGGTTTGAATCCCGGTACAACATATTACTTCAAAATCCGTGCGCTTGACTCTGCGGGTAATGCTTCTCTGCTTTCTGCAATGGAAGCATCAAATACAACAGAAGGTAGCTTTGCTCCGGCAGTTCCACAGAATATCGTGATTACAACTACTGGTAATGATGTAGTCCTCACTTGGGATCCTGTTGCTACGAATACTAACGGTGACCCAATGACTATTACCGGATATGAAGTTTACTCAACAAGTGATCCTGACTTCGAAATAGACGATAGCTATAGTATTACTGAGTATGATGGTGATAGCAGTAGTGCTGATACCAGCTTTACACATTCAGGTATTCTAAACTCAATCTCAACTCATCTGTTCTACAAAGTAACAGCAGTTGAGGGAGCACGTCAAAGTCGCGTTACAAATACAAGAGAGGCATTTATCAGATATCTCTCAGAAAATAAAAGAGAGGAGGTTAGATAATGAAAAAGACACTATTTATACTTGTATTAGCAGTTATCGGATTATCACTTAACGCCTTCTCTGGTCATATAACACAGAACACTGTTTGGGACTCAGATGTCCTGATTACCGGTGATGTATGGATTGATACAGATATTACTCTCACAATCGAAGAGGGTGTAACTGTTTCATTCCTTAAGATTGACATTGCCAACGATGGTGTTGGTGATATTGACTTCATTATCAATGGTCGAATAGATGTTAATGGTACAGAAGCCAATCCTGTTGTCTTCACATCTTGGGAAACTAACCCACAACCGGGTGACTGGCAAGGTATCACACACGATAATCCTACCAGTGTTTATAGTACAATTGATCATGCTGTAATTCAATATGCTTACGATGCTGTTACTGAGGAAGGTAAGTTCCTTTCATTAACAGATGTTGTAATTGAAGATTGTGCAAACATCGGTATCGTTGCAAATGATTCAGTTTCAGGTCAGTTAACTCTTACTGATGTTGTTATCACTAACTGTGGTGACGACGGAATCTATGCAAACACTGATGCTATTATATTGGCTGATGGCGTGTTCGTTAGTGATAACGGATCTGATGGTATTGCAGTTCAAGGAACTGTGAACATTACAATTCAAAATTCCCGTCTTGTTAGTAATCAGGAATGTGGTTTAAAAGTAGCAAATAGTGACTTCACACTCTTGAATAGCTCAGTTTCATATAACAATGAGATGGGTATCTCACTTGATGAACAGGGTGTTATCGGGCATACAGGAACAATATCTGAATGCACAATTAGTGATAATGCTGTATTCGGTGTTGTTCTGAATGGTGATTACGATGGAACAGCTAGCAGTTGTATTATCTCCGGTAACGGTAATGGTGGTATACTCTTCATGAATGATGCTAACATGACCTTCAACACCTGTTCTATATCAGGTAATGGAGAGAATCCGGCAGCGTACGTTTTCAATGAGGATATTCCATCAAGTCATCTGTATTCAGCAGGTAGTTATAGTGCATTCTATACTACAATGTTGCCTTTGAACCTGATAACTCGAATTCATGCTTCCGGTTATGCTGATCATAACGGCTCTTCTGATGATTATTATTTCAGAGCTTATGACACAAACAGTAATAACTTCTGGAGTTATACTAGAACAAACACAAGCTCAGATACAAACTTCAACCAGTGGTTTGATATTAATACAGCTTTAACTACAAACTCAATTAGAGTTCTTTGTAACGGATACTCGATATATTCATACAATGGTCGTATAAGTGAGATTGAGTATGATATTGGTGGTTTAAACTATCAGGTCGTAAATCTCAATACATCATTGTCAGTTGATTTAACTATGAACTGGTGGGGAACAACTGAAAGCATAGAGAACGAACTCTATACTATGACTAATGGTCTCTCAGATTACAGTAGCCCTATGATGGTAGAGCCAACTGCAGGTGCTACACTTATTAACCTCGAACCTCAGATTGCTATCTTAACACCGGATGTTCTTACTTTGAACCCGGACACTGTTGAGATTAACTGGTCAGACTATGACCTTGATGATGATGCTATCATCACTCTTGGTTATACTCCAACAAATACTGATGCAGGTACTACAATTATAACTAATCTTCATGAGGACTCAGCGACTGATTCTTACACATGGGATGTATCAACAGTTCCTTTCGGACTTTATTATATCTCTGCAGTGATAGATGATGGAACTAATCCTGCGTTCACTGCCTATTCAAGTGAACAAGTGATGGTAGGACCTGTTACAGCTAAAGTAGCTGATGCCTATGGTGAGTCAGGTGCTCAGGTTATGGTGCCTGTGAATATCACAAACGCTCATAGTCGTTTTGGTTTCATAGCTTGGCAGTTCAGTCTCGTTTATGACCCAACCCTTCTTACAGCTACCGGTATTGAGCAAGCAGGTACGTTAACAGAGTCTTGGAGTGCTAACTATAACAACTCCATTCCCGGTCAGATTGATGTGAATGGATACAACGTGTCCCAACTCACTGACGATGGAGCTCTTGTGTATATCATCTTTGATGTTAACACAGGTGAGAATGATTTCACTACAGGTAATATGGGATTCAGTTCCTTCGTATTCAACGATGCAACTATACCTGTTACACAGCAAAGTGGTGTTTTCACCGTTCGTAACAAGTACGCATTATCAGGTTCAGTGAGTTATTACAACCAAGCAGCTCCGGTAGAAGGTGTTAACATCTCTGTTGAAGGTATTGAGTCAGATGCAGCAACAACGCTTACAGATGGAACATTTACCTTTGATCCGATGTATGCTGGTGACTATACATTCACTCTTACACATGAGGAAGCGTTACCGTTCCTGACAGTAACTCCTTATGATGCATCTATTACAGCACAATATGCTCTCAATACATGGGCTTTCAACAGCTCACAGATTATTGCAGGTGATGTTAGTGGTGATGATACGACTGATGCGTATGACTCTGCACTTATGGTGCAATATGCTATCAACCTTATCGATGAGTTTCCTGCAGGTGACTGGATGTTCACTCCGGAAGATGTAACTATCACATTAGATAGTCCTCATTCACGTGACTTCATCGCTATTGCGATAGGTGATCCATCAGGTAACTATCCAAGTGTTGCAACTAGAGCACTTCCTGTTCCACAGATTGTGCCATTAACAGCGGATAGAAATGGTGTGAGACTTGATGCATTCTGCGATAATGCTTTCTTCTCAACCGGAATGAAACTCAACTACAATCCTCAAGAACTTGAGTTTGTGGAGGTAGTTTCTAATCTCTCTGATATACCTGTAATGGTAAACAGCAATGTTGACGGAGAACTCTATCTTGGTGGCTTTAGTGTAACTGAACTGCAGACAGATGAACCTGTCTTTTCAATCAGATTCAACAACATTGGTCAGCAGGATATTAGTGATGTCTTAGTTGATTATCTCCTTTTCGATGAAGTATTCACAGGTGTGCTTGTGCCTACTTCAGTTGAGGGAGAAGTTAATCAAGTTAATGCAACTACACTTGAAAACAACTATCCAAATCCATTCAATCCTGAAACTACTCTCAGCTTTAGTTTGAAAGAGCGTTCAGCAACGGAATTTAAAATCTATAACCAGAGGGGACAGCTTGTTAAAACTCTCGTTAATGATGTTTTGGAAGCCGGACCTCATAACTTCGTTTGGAAAGGATTAGATAGTAATGGTAAGAAAGTATCAAGCGGTGTTTATTTCTATAAGCTCAAAGCCGGTACTTATACCAAATCTAAGAAAATGATTCTTATGAAATAGAGAATCTAATATAACTAATAAAAGGTCTGCTCGAAAGGGCAGACCTTTTTATATAACTCGGACATCTCAATCCGTAATGTAAGTTAAGCACCCTTGATCGTTCTTGTCGTAGTGCGAGTGTCCCCACTTGCACATAGCTCGATAGAGCTATAATCGGGAAGCAAATCGTGCTCTGAACTAGTAATGACATGTAAAATCGTGAACTTAGCTCTACGTTCAAATGTATGATTGATTTCTTAGTTTCGGTCAGTGGAAGTTGCCGACTTCGTCGTCACAGCAACTCAGGAGAGTTGCAGTACAATGTAAACCGATCACCCTTGATCGTTCTTGTCGTAGTGCGAGTGTCCCCACTTGCACATAGCTCGATAGAGCTATAATCGGGAAGCAAATCGTGCTCTGAACTAGTAATGACATGTAAAATCGTGAACTTTGTTCTACGTTCAAATGTATGTATGATTGATTTCTTAGTTTCGGTCAGTGGAAGTTGCCGACTTCGTCGTCACAGCAACTCAGGAGAGTCGCAGTACAATATAAACCGATCACCCTTGATCGTTCTTGTAGTAGTGCGAGTGTCCCCACTTGCACATAGCTCGATAGAGCTATAATCGGGAAGCAAATCGTGCTCTGAACTAGTAATGACATGTAAAATCGTGAACTTAGCTCTACGTTCAAATGTATGATTGATTTCTTAGTTTCGGTCAGTGGAAGTTGCCGACTTCGTCGTCACAGCAACTCAGGAGAGTCGCAGTACAATGTAAACCGATCACCCTTGATCGTTCTTGTCGTAGTGCGAGTGTCCCCACTTGCACATAGCTCGATAGAGCTATAATCGGGAAGCAAATCGTGCTCTGAACTAGTAATGACATGTAAAATCGTGAACTTAGCTCTACGTTCAAATGTATGATTGATTTCTTAGTTTCGGTGTCAATGGCATTTTAAATTGGTACAGTTTGGCATTTAAAAATGGTACAGTCTTCATTTTTGAAAATTCCTTAGTCTAAAGCTGTCTCCGAGCATTGTAATTGGTTGTGAGTGATGGAGTAATCTATCAAGAATAGCAGTTGCTATCACATTGTCGTTAAAAATAGCTCCCCATTCATTAAACAACCTATTCGATGTTATGATTACTGATCTAAATTCGTATAAGAGATGGATGAGTCTAAAGAACAGATTAGCTGCCTTTGTCTGGAGAGGAAGATACCCCATCTCATCTATAACTATCAGATCATTCTTGGCTATATTGCTTAGATATTTATCTATGTTGTTATCTGCTTCAGCTAGTACAAGTTCTTCGATAAGGTTGTTCAGATTATAAAACACCACCTTATAGCCTGCCTTTATTGCTTCATAACTGAGTGCTGTTGCAACATGAGTCTTACCTACTCCCGGAGGTCCCATTAAAATTATATTCCTCCTCTGCTCCAGCCAGACAAAGTTCTTCCACTCCTTTACTTGTCTTTTGGTTATTACTTGTTGATAAGCATAGTCGAACTCATCAAAGGTCTTTATTACCGGGATGTGAGCCTGTTTAAGTCTTCTGTTGATATTGGTTTGATTCCTTCCTGAGTTCTCTTTTTCAAATAGATAATGTACGAACTCCAGATAAGTCATATTCTGTTTCTCTGCTTCTAAAACTGCACTTTCAAGAGTATTCAAAATATGAGTACAACGAGCCCTTTTGATGTATGTTTTAGTTATCTCTATCATCTTATAACACCTTCATGTAGTCATCTAATGAGCGCTCTATTAATGAACTCTCTGAGTCTTGTTGTGGTTCTGATTCTGATAATTCATTTAGCTTCATTTGTCTTACTTTTGCATTCAGAAGCTTCTCTATGGCTGTTGCCTTTACATGCGAAAGAGTCATTACCTCAGGAAGCACTGACTCCCATACATCTGTTTCATAGTTACGCTTAAACTTGCTTAAGGCTCTCAACTGATCCCTTGCTATTTTAGGGTTATCATTAACAAGCCTCTGGATTAGTTCTTCTCCTTGGATATATTCACTCATCTCATCCTTTACTCGCTCAATAAGCTCTTGTAGCACTACCGTAAAATCCCGATAATGATTAGTGTTTTTGATGATTTTGCCTTTTTCTGTGCATAGCTCATGTTGGCAGATTTCCTTTCTTGTATAAATATCCATCACCACTAAAGTGCTCTTTTCTTTTTGCACATATACCTGTTTTCGCTGATACTCTAATGGAACAGAGTACTTATTACCCTCATACGAGATTAAGCCTGTTTTATCTGCATTACGAACTTCTAAAGTGAAGATAAACTCTGGAATATCTTTTAGCTTTAACCTCTCTTCTTGCCATACTTCTGATGGTACTTTACGGGTTGTGCCATGGGTTCTGCCGTTAAAGTGTAAAAGCCACTCAAGTCCGCGTGAACGCAGGTCTGCCAGGTCTTTGAACTCTTTGCCATACATAAAGCCATGCTTTACTTCTGAGACATTACGCTCTACTTTACCCTTGCTTTGTGGATCATAGCCTTCGCATACATGAGGATGAAAGCCCGTTTTTGCTGCAAACTGATGGAACTGATTATTTAAGATTACTTCCCGATAGCGTTCCTGTATTACTACAAGCTTTGTCTGGTCGTAAACACACTCTGAAGGGATACCTTCAAAATAGATAAAAGCTTCACGATGAGCTTCAATAAACCTTGATGTGTTATATGGTGTTGTGCTCCAATGGACATAGCTTTGACGCGAGTGGGAAAGCACAAAAACTATAAAATAAACTCTTTGACGTTTATTACCCAAAACTACTTTCATCTCACCTGGATCAACTTGAACCTGAACACCGGGAGCCGTCTCGATTACTGCATAATTACGGTATTTATCGACAGGATAAGTCTGCTTTAGCTTACGAACAAAATCTCGGAAAGCTCTGTCTTTTGCTTTTATCTCAGGGAACTTTTTCTTAACTTCTAAATATAGTACACTAGCTCTTAATCGTGGATATTTGCTAAGCCTTTCGCGGACATATTGCTCACATATGGCAAAACTGCTTTCACGAATGCTATTGTTTATTAGTTCCATGAACTCATCAAGTGTCATATTTATGTATTTACCTACTGTTGTCTTTGATAGAGACAACTCCTCTGCGATCTTACGCTGACTATGCCCTTGCTTATGCATAGTTTTTATTGAATGATACACTTCTACTCCAATCATACCTACTCCAAACTGTCTTGAAGTAGTCATTTTTAAAGGTTGGCAGTTTTGTACCACTTTTCACTGCCATCGTGTACCATTTCTCACTGCCATTGACAGTTTCGGTCAGTGGAAGTTGCCGACTTCGTCGTCACAGCAACTCAGGAGAGTCACAGTACAATGTAAACCGATCACCCTTGATCGGTGAACTGTACCATTTCAGTGCGACCAAGGGTGGTCGCTTTACATTCTACAAATCAGTTATCCTATTTGTATCAATCTCTTTAATTTTATCCTTATCATTCACGAATACTTCTCCTTCCTCAATTATGATGATGGAGTTCTCTTTCAGATTTCCATAACCTTTGCCATTAACAGACAGGGAATCATTAGATATTGAAACATGCGTTTCCCCAACTATATAGGTGTAGATATAGATCCCCATTAATTTCTCAATATCAGTTGTTGTCATTCCCAGACCAGGGGCTACAAAGACAGTGTGAGAACCAAGTTTCGCAGAGGAGAAGTATTGCTCAGAGCTTAAGGAAACACGAAACTCTTTCGAAAGAAGTCTCCCTTCAGCTTTTGTATTGTTAATGTAGACTACTTTATTAATAATCTCGATTTTATCTTTCTGATTGATTTCACCATAGGAATAGCTGTTTAGTATTAGCTCATTTTCAAGTAGATATAACCGATTATCATCGAATGTCATTCTGTAGAGGTCTTTACTTATTGGATTGCCATCAGAATCAATAGATTCCCATTTTTGTTTCCCTGACCCGGAATAGTTTCTAGCCATCGGTTTAACAAACACTCTATATTCTCCAATCGAATAACTGTAACCCTTTGTTATGGGCTGTTCTGCAATCAGTGCAACTGTGGATAGCATTATTACTATTAATAGTTTAAGTGAGTAGGTCTTCATATTATCTAATTATTCTCCCATTCTATCTGATCAAGAAGTATTTTAACTACTGCCGGTTTCCTAGCGTATCGAAGTAGTGATCTGTGTATAGATTTATGGTAGGGTCTATGAATATAGCGCATATGTTTCTTACTTCTTTTCTCCAGATGGACCTCTATAGCTGTTCTATGATTAGCTTGGACTAAAACACTATCTACAATCTGATTTTTGTAACCCATTCTAGAAATCCTTATATCATACATACCTGTTGGAATTTCAGTGATTTTACACATACCTTTTCCATTACTCAAGCCACCAATATGGGTGTTCGTTCCATCCTTAAACAATACTACATTCGCATATTTCAATCTATATTTTTTCCCACTATAAACATTTACAAATAAATCACCATACTG
Organism: Cloacimonadales bacterium (SeqCode); assembly: GCA_963677495.2. GTDB lineage: Bacteria > Cloacimonadota > Cloacimonadia > Cloacimonadales > JAFGVF01 > Zophobacter. The sequence continues at coordinate 187,469 of CAXXOU010000001.1, read as the reverse complement.
AGTTTCAATCTCAGCAAAAAGAGTAACAATTGCCAGAAAAAGGAAAAGACTAAATATAATAAATCTCTTCATAGCATATCCTCCAATATAAAACTACAATTAGTCTACATCCATGTTTTTATATGTCAAGTATTCATGCGTAATTTGACAATTTTTGTTGTTAAATCTATTAATTTCGATAGTATCTACTGCCATCTCGTCTCAGTTCAATCTCTGCTATCATATCCAGTTTTCCATGAGCCTACTTGATCCGTGCTAGTTCCGTGCTTATGAGAAGTATTCCATATGTTTTCAATTTATCCACATGATGTGGATAAATCGAGGCATTCCACGAGAGGGTCACGAGAGGGTCACCTGTGGGTAACCATTGAAACACCTTTCTTAGTCCGGGAACCGGAAGGGAAGAAGCAGGCAAATTTGAGCAAAATTTTGAGCAAAATTATGGAAAGATTAGGGAAAAATTATGGAAAGATTGGGGGAAATCCGATACAAAATTGGTTTAGCTTTCGTGATTCCACTTTCCGAATAGTTACAGACATTCGAAATGGTACTCTTGTGATATAACACAAATAACTTCGAAGTGTACCATTCGGAAGGTCTGTGACCATTCCGAAGGTACAGATTGAAGTAAATTAAGATTTCGTGACATGACGCACTAAGACAGTTGGTGCACTCCATAGTGTATGTTACTTCAAAACATGTTATGACAAAAATAGTGTACTTGTTGTTGATAACAAGTGATTAGCAAAGCTTTGAAACTTTAGTAAAGGAGATAAAGAGAACAGTATTATAAGATTTTGCTTGCCATAATTCCACATTATATTACATACTTATCTTTCAATATCTAACCAAGTTAACCAAGGAAAAGAGGAATTAATGGCTCGATTGTTTAGAAAGGAATATCATCAGTATTCCAACACATGGACTTATAAGAAAGCTATTTTTGAAACGACCCCGGAAGACCTGTTTTACTGGAAATACAGGGATGAGCAGGGGAATGTAATCTTCCACTTCAATGCAGACAGAGAACGACAACCTCGCCTTGCTCTCGATATTAAGATCGTTTATGATCCGATAGAAGAAGAGATTAAAGAGCATAGTTGCCGTGAATGTATCTCAAATGAATCATGTGAACATTACTTCACAGTACTGGACTACTCTTATAAATATCTTAGTACAGATATGATTGATGGTTCTGAAAGAGTAACTTACCAGAAGAATATGCTCAACTTCAATGAGTATTGGGAAAAGCTGATACTGCAGAGCGAGATTGAAGTTAGTGATATTTATAATCCTAAGACAGACAAGATTAGGCTCTATTTCACTAAATATGCGCCTATGAATGTTAGGTTAATATCTACTCTCATTGTTGGAAAAGCACCGATTAGTGAATCCCCTCAAGAACTTGAAAAAGCTAAGCGTCAGATTAAACTTCTTCCGGATGAAGAGATTCTACTACATAGATTGATTCAGACTTATAAGTGCTCCTATAGTAATAAGGGTATATTTTATACAATCTATAAAGAGGATTTCATTCATGTTTTACCAGTCTTAAAGCTCTTGCAACGAAAGGTGTTTATAAAAGAAACCGGTGACCGTATTCATTTCTCAGAAGAACCATTGTCTCTAAACTTTAGAATCCGGAAAGTTGATGATGAGAACTATCTTTTAACCCATACTTACAGTGATAATATTGGTACTTTCTTTATTGGTAATACTACATACATTTTCATAAGAAACACGGTTCACACTAAGTTTTTACCATTCCAGCAGGATATTCTTAAAGAGATTATGACAAGTGGTTTACACTTGAAGAAACATGACCTTGTTTACTATCACTCGGTTGTAGCGAAGCAGCTGGCTTTGATGCAATCGTACTTAGACTTCGATGAAGATATTGAGGTGCCTGAAGTATTTGATAATCGCCCAACCGTGAACTTTCACTTAAGCAAAGTTGGGGAGAAGATCAATATGGATGGTTACTTGGAATACACTCCTGATTGGCAACTGCCAATATCTCTGCTTCGAATGGATTCCAATCTTATTCAATACACCAAAGGTGGTAATGAAGGTTGGTTCTATATTCCACCGCAGACTATAAACGAAGTAACAACATTTCTTATGTCATTGCCATTGTATCAGCTTCATAAGCTTAATGAGAACATGGCTCTTGAATTTGAAGGGGAAGTGCAGATAGAGCTACTAAAGAAGGCTATATTTGAACTGTCGGAAGAGAATTGGAATATTGAAGTATCTCCTGATTTGAAGCGTGAATTTGTCTATAAAGTCCATCTTAACGTAGAGATTGAAGCAAGACGCAAAGAGGATATAGATTGGTTTGATTATGAAGTTAAGTATCGTTACAAAGATATGAGCTTCACGCATGGAGAGTTGAAGAAGTTCTTCAAGTCAAAACAAAAATTTATGAAGCTTCAGGATGGCCGATTACTTTACTTCATGGACCGTAAGGCATTCGATGATGTTGAAAAGCTTATGGAGAAATCAGAAGAACAGAAAGATAAAGTATACGGTATGGCAACCTATAACCTGCCTTACCTGCATAAATTGACTGAGACAAATCCTGCTATTAAAGTATTCGGTGATAAGTTCCTCTCCTCTATGTATGATGAGATTATGTCTCGAGGGAGAACAAAGAAAGAGGATATTCCTCCAACTTTGAAAGCTATTATGCGTAACTATCAGAAGTCAGGTTTCTATTGGATGAAGATGCTTGAACGCTTCCATCTGGGTGGTATACTTGCTGATGAGATGGGACTGGGTAAAACTATCCAGGCTATAACGTTGCTGACAAGTCAGTCTGCAGATGCGCTTTCAATGGTCGTTTGCCCTAAAACCCTTGTGTACAACTGGGCTGCGGAGATTAGTAAATTCAATCCAGCTTTACCATTTGTTGTGCTTGAAGGAAACAAAAACCAGAGAAAGATACTGCTTAAGAATATGCAATCCGGTATTATTATAGCTTCATTCTCAATAATTGTGAATGATTTAGAGGAACTTAAGAAGAAGAACTTTAGATATGTTATACTTGATGAAGCACAGCATATAAAGAATGTATCGTCACATAGAACCAAAGCGATTAAGAAACTGAATACAGAACGTCGTTTAGCATTAACCGGTACTCCAATGGAGAATAACCTGGATGAGTTATGGTCAATCTTTGATTTCCTGATGCCGGGGCTGTTGCCTTCACGTAAACGCTTCAAGAATATGTATACATCTAAGGAAGATACTGCAAAGCTTACTTCACTTATCGCACCATTCATACTAAGGAGACGTAAGAAAGATGTGCTTGTAGAATTACCGGATAAACAGGAACAGATTATTCCTGCAAAGATGCTTCCAATTCAAGAAAAGGTTTATTTACAAGTACTTGATGAGATTAAGAAATCACTGTTGCCGGTTTTCAATGATGATGGAACCGTGAATAGGAGTAAATCATCGTATATCCACATCCTTGCAGGCTTAACTAAACTAAGGCAGATATGTAACCATCCTGCATTGATTGATGATAGCTTCAAGACAGATGAAGAGCTCTCGGGTAAAACAGAGATGTTAAAAGAGCTTATACAAGAAGCACTTGATAGTGGCCGAAAGATTCTTGTGTTTAGTCAGTTCGTACAGATGCTTAAGATTGTTAAAAATATGCTGAATCAAATGCAGGTTCCTTATGAGTATATGGACGGATCAACTAAGAATAGACAGGGGCGTATTGACCACTTCAACGACAATCATAATCTAAGAGTTTTCTTAATAAGCTTAAAAACCGGTGGTTTTGGAATAAATCTTACTTCAGCAGATACTGTAATTATTGTAGACCCATGGTGGAACCCAATGGTAGAGAATCAAGCTATTGATAGAACCCATCGAATTGGACAGACAAAGAAAGTTCAGGTCTATAAATTGATAACTAAAGGTACGGTAGAAGAGAAGATTCTTAGTCTTCAGAAGAATAAGAAAGAGTTGTTTGATTATATTATCGAACAGGGAGAAAGTGTCTTCCAAGCTCTTACTATAGATGATCTACAGAAACTATTTGAATATTAGGGAGTGATTGATGAGGATAATACCTAAACCTAAGGAATGCAAAGTATTCCCTGACTCAATGAAGATGGGGAATTACAAAATTGATACTATTCATTTCGCGGATCAATTAGAGATGATTAAGTGTCAGTTAGCATTCATATTTGGTGATATTAATTATGATGAAACCGGGAGTACAATCCTTATTCTGCAAAGGGAAGAGATGCAAGAAGAGGAGTACAAGTTAATAGTTTTTGAAGCTTCTATCTCTATTGAAGCAGCAACTGCTAAAGGCGTGTTTTATGCTCTCCAGAGTTTAAGGCAGATGATACTTTCCAATACTGGCAAAGAAGTTGAAATCCAGTGCGGTATGGTTAGTGATGCACCTGCTTTCGATTGGAGAGGCTTGCATATTGATGTTTGCAGACATTTCTATTCAATCGACTTTATTAAGAAGCAACTTGATCTGATGGCTATGTATAAGCTTAACAAGTTTCATTGGCACCTTACTGAGGATCAAGGCTGGAGAATTGAGATTAAGAAGTATCCAAAACTTACATCTGAGTCTGCTTGGAGAAAGACTAAAGATGGCTCCATTTATGGTGGATTCTATACCCAGGAAGAGATTAAAGATGTTGTTGAATATGCCTCGAAGCTTCATATAGAAGTTATCCCTGAGATTGAACTACCTGGTCACTCAGTTGCCGCTTTAGCAGCTTATCCTGAATACTCATGTACCGGTGGACCTTTTGAGGTAATCGATGTTTGGGGAGTAACTGATGATGTATACTGTGCAGGTAAAGATATAACCTTTGATTTCTTGAGAGATATAATCGATGAAGTATGCGAGCTCTTCCCAAGTAAATACTTCCATATTGGTGGTGACGAATGTCCTAAGTCACGCTGGAAAGAGTGCCCCGACTGCCAACAGCGTATGAAAGATGAAGGTTTAAAGAACGAGGATGAATTGCAAAGTTGGTTTATCCGTCAGATTGAAAAAGTACTTCTTGAGAAAGGTAAAACACTAATCGGTTGGGATGAGATACTTGAGGGTGGTTTAGCGGACACTGCGGTTGTGATGTCATGGAGAGGAATAGATGGTGGTATTGAAGCTGTGAAACATGGTAATCAAGCTATCATGACACCATGGGCTAATCTTTACTTTGATAAACGTCCGTTCCCTGAAGATAAGAAAGTGGATTTGCCAATTCTATCCTGGGAAGATGTATATAAGTATAATCCAATCCCTGAAGGTTTGACTCCTGATCAGGAGAAGCTTATCATCGGTGCTCAAGCTAACATCTGGACTGAACACATATATACTGAGAATGAGTTTGAGTATATGCTTATCCCGCGTATATTCTCGCTCTCAGAGATTGTATGGACTGACTATGCCAACAAAGATTTTGAATCATTCAAATCAGTAGTACCCAAACATGAAGATTATTTAACGAAGTTGGGATATGACTTCAAAACATATAAAGAACAACTAGAAACTAATCGGTAGAGGTTAGAATGAAAAACATTAATATTTATTTAGATAGAGCAAGAAGACTAACGCACGAGCTGTTTACCCAGCGGTTTACTAAAGGGGCTGATTTAGAAGTCGGCTTCATCTATGACAAGATAGTACCAATTCCTTACGAGGAAGCTGTTAATGCAACTTTTAAACCAATCAAGATTGGAGACTGTTGGGCTGAAAACTGGGGTTGTGCCTGGTTTAAGTTTAAAGGTGAAGTCCCAAAAGAGTATCAAGGCCAGAAAGTTGGTGTAATCATAGATATAGCCGGAGAAGGACTGTATTTTAAAGATGGTTCACCACGTGTTGCAATTACATATAAAAGAGACAATCATCATCACATTGGCAAAGCTTGGGTTCCGTTATTCGATGTTGCAGAAGGTGGAGAAGAGATAGACCTTCTATTCGATGCAGGAGCTAATGACCTATTTGGTGCTAAAGATGAGAAATATATCCTTAAACAAGCTCAGGTTGCATACCTGAATGAAGATAAGTATGAGCTTAACCTTGATATGAGAGTCCTTATTGCTTTAGCTGAACAGCTTGAGCAGGATTCAACTCGTTTCCAGAAAGTCTTGTATGGTTTGAATGAAGTTTGCAACCTCTACAAAGAGGGTCAGGGGATAAAAGAGTGCTTGAAGATAACAAAAGAGCTATTAAGTAAACCAGCAAATGCAAGTGAACTTACCGTTTATTCTATTGGTCATGCACATCTTGATCTTGCCTGGCTATGGCCTATCAGAGAAACAAGAAGAAAAGGTGGCAGAACTTTCTCTACTGCTCTTCGCATGATGGATGAGTTCCCTGAGTATAAGTTTGGTGCTTCACAACCTCAGCTTTACGAATGGGTAAAGCAGGATTATCCTCAGCTATTTGAAGAGGTGAAAGAAGCTGTGAAAGCAGGCCGATGGGAGCTTCAAGGTGCAATGTGGGTTGAACCTGATATGAATATAAGTGGTGGAGAAGCTCTTGTGCGTCAATGTCTCTACGGAAAGAAACTATATATGGATGAGTTTGGAAAGGATGTTAGGAACCTTTGGCTTCCTGATGTGTTCGGTTATTCAGCAGCTTTACCTCAGATTCTTAAGAAAAGTGGTGTAGACTATTTTATGACCCAGAAGATTTCCTGGAATGAGACAAACAAGTTCCCACACCATACTTTCTATTGGGAAGGTATTGATGGCACTCAAATCCTAACACATTTCTTACCAACGAATGATTATAACTTAGCTAATTGGCCGGAGCAACTTAGAAATGCTTCCAAGAGATATGCACAATCAGACGTCTCAGATGAGTTTCTTAACCTTTATGGAATCGGTGATGGTGGTGGTGGACCAGGTAGACTTCACATAGAGTTCGGTAAAAGACAACAGAATCTTGAAGGAACTCCAAAGTTCAAGTTCGCCTTTGCTGAAGAGTTCTTTGAGAAGATAAACCAGATACCAAAGGAGAAACTCCCAACTTGGGTTGGTGAACTATACCTTGAATACCACAGAGGAACATACACATCCCAAGCCTTAATGAAGAAGTATAATAGATTGCTCGAGCTAACACTCAGAGATGTTGAGTTCTTAGCTGTGATGGCTAACAAAATGCCAAAGCAGGAGATAGATGAGATTTGGAAGAATACCCTTCTTAACCAGTTCCATGATATCCTACCGGGTTCTTCAATAAAATGGGCTTATGAAGATGCTCACAAGATGTCTGAAGAGAACCTTACAAAGCTGAGTGAAATCAAAGATGATTTAATGAAGAATATGTTTGGTGAAGGTGATGATGCATATTACCTTGTGAACTCACTTAGCTGGGACAGAGAAGAGCTCCTTGTTATGGAAGAATCAGAGATTACTGTACCAGTAACAATCCCTGCTATGGGCTATGTTAAGATTGATAAAGCTGAATTAGCTCAGTTACACGGAGTTTCGAAGCTTGATTTAGATGTTGTAGACTTTGATTTCCACCTTGAGAACAATGTACTTAGCATCGACTTTGATTCTGAGACAGGTGAGATTATCTCTATGTATGATAAAGAAGCTCACCGAGAGACTCTTAAAGGTAAAGCTAATACACTTCTGCTTTGGGAAGACAAGCCAAACAACTGGGATGCCTGGGATATAAATCATTTCTATCTTGAGACAACTCCTGAACAGGCAAAGCTTGTATCAGCAAAAGTGATTTCTCAGTCTAATGACTTGGTAAAAGTGGAGATGAAATTCACAGTTGGTGAATCTACAATCACAGAGATTATCACTCTTGAAGAGAACTCACGTCAGCTTACTATCGAATCAGAAGTTGATTGGAAAGAGAATAGAAAGATGCTTAGAGTTGCTGCTGAAACCTCTATTCATAAAGGTGAAGCAACTTATGAGATTCAATATGGTAGCTTAAAACGCCCTACTCATGACAACACAAGTTGGGATGCAGCTAAGTTCGAGACTGCTGCCCATAGATTTGCTGACTTGTCTGAACCTGATTATGGTTTTGCACTCTTAAACGATTGCAAATATGGTCATAGAATCAGAGATAACGTGATGGAACTTACTTTACTCAGAAGTCCTAAGTACCCGGATCCTGATTGTGACATGCGAGTTCATAACTTCACCTTTGCATATATGCCACATATGGGTGATTACACTCATTCAGAAGTGCTCCAGGCTGCTCATGAGCTCAATTCTCCGGTGATGATTCATCTTGGTGGTAAGGAATCAGTCAGTGACCGTTCCTGCTTCAGGATTGAACAGAACAGTGCTAATCCGGCTATTCAGGTTAAGATTGAAACAGTCAAACCATCAGAAGACGGTAAAGATACTATAATTAGACTTTATGAAACCTGTGGTAGACCAGTTGATGTAACTCTCTTCTCCGAAACAGTATGGAGTAAGATTGTTGAAACAAACCTCTTGGAAGCAGGTGATGAAGTTGTTGCTGAAAGCACTAACTGCCTTGACTTAGGCTTCACCCCATATGAGATAAGAACATTTAGATTAATCAAATAGTTTTCAAAAGTATAAAAGGGACATCTACATAGGTGTCCCATTTTTTATGCAATCAAACATGTCCGTCTTATTGCCCTCTTTCAATCCACGGGACACACTCGGGAATCTCCCGGGACTCTCTCGGGAATCACTCGGGACTTTGCCCGAGAAATTCGCGAGATAATCCCCATTGATTCGCGGATCATTCCCGAGTATTGAAAGAGAGTAAGTTGAGACCATAATGGGAATGGAGTAAATTAGACTGAAATAAATATACTATCTACTTAAGCCGTTTACCTATTCCTAATCTCATCACAAAGTTGTTTTGTGAATACTATTGCACCCTCTTTGTTTAAATGAGCCGGATCTTTATATCTGTTATTCATTTTTGAGAGTTCATTGTTTTCTCCAAGATTAATAAAAGTAAAACTATCCTGTTTCTTAAGATACTCAATCGTCGGAGTTGATACAATGTTAAACTCAAAGTCAGGTGATATAACAACAAAGACTTGGCTACCGGACATCTCTTCAATAAACCTTTCGAAATATGCAACTGTCTCTTCATTAAGATCTCTCGTATAATCCATAACTCGAGTTTCTTTAAACTCTAATGGGTAATTACCAATCCTTGGTTTCCAGCCGTTATCTACTCGTCTACCATCTAGATCTTTTAAAACAAATGATCTAAATAAATAATAGAAACTAGAGTTGTAGGCATATGTGCGAGACTGAAGCAATAGCTTCTCGAATGGAGATATTCTATCTAAAATATCTCTAATCTCTTTATGTGATCTATAGAATGGGCGTAGAAAGCCAGCTTTCACGAAACTTAGCTTCTTCTCAAGGAAGTAGGGTTCTACATTTACTATGATTATCTCTGGAGTATATCTGTTAATTATACCTTTGCTCATCGCATGCCAGAATGGAAGAATCTGACCACCTCTGCCGGTAGTCCAACAGCTTTTACCTAACTCCTCTTCAACAACAAAAGGAGCATAATTTGTCTCAGCTCTTGAACTGCCAAGAATGATAACTTCTTCATTAGATTCTTCAAGACTATATCTTGCTTTATAGTATCTACCATTATCTGACTTCTTGATTGCAATATCGAGTACAAATCCTAGAGCAAGATCAATGACAAAAAAAATAGCGAGTATTATAAGAATTTTAGTAAATAGTTTTTTCATTATTCACCCCTAGAACTGAAAGTAGATAAATTGACTTTGGTCAAAGACACCCAGTGATACTATGTAAAGTAAGATGAATACTATTGATACATATCTTATAGCAAGATTGTCATTATGGAATAGCTTCAAACTCGGTTTAAACTCAGAGAGGAAATCATTTAGGAAAAGAACCAAAATAGCTACTATTGAAAAGGAGAAGATACCAATATCTCCGGTATAAAGCTTAGTACTCTCAAATCGTACTATTTTTGTGATTATGTCAAAAGCTGCACCAACTGAAGCAGCTCTAAAGAATATCCATGAGAAGCAAGCCAGGATGAAGACTATTACAATGCGCAAGGGTTTGGGAAGTTTTATCATTGATAATGACTTCTCGATAACCAAATATGCACCATGTAGAGCTCCCCATACAATGAATGTCCAGTTAGCTCCGTGCCAGAAACCACTCACAACAAATGTTACGAAAAGGTTTCTTTGAGTCTTAAAACTTCCGTTTCTACTACCTCCGAGTGGAATATAAAGATAATCTCGGAACCATGATGATAACGATATATGCCACCTTTGCCAGAACTCTTTGAAAGAACCGGCAAGGTATGGTCTATTAAAGTTCTTCATCAAAGAGAAGCCGAATAGTTTTGCACAACCAATAGCGATTAATGAGTATCCACCGAAATCACAATAGATTTGCACAGCAAAGAAGATAGTTGCAACAATTAGAGACACACTAGAATGCATTGAAACATTTCCATAAACATTATCAACATACAATGAAACTCTGTCAGCTACACCGACTTTCATAAACATACCCCAAAGCATCATCTTTAAACCAGCGGATGCATTATCATAATCAAACTTCCTGGGTGTATAGAATTGAGGGAGTAAGTGCGTAGCCCTTTCAATAGGACCAGCAACAAGCTGAGGGAAAAAGCTGACAAATGCACCAAAGGCTATGAAATCTTTTGTTGGTTTGAGTTTGCGATTATATACATCTATTGTATAACTCAATGTTTGGAAAGTATAGAAACTAATGCCGACGGGGAGAATAATGCTCAAAGATCTCGCATTGAAGCTGAATCCAAAGAATGTAAATGCCCCTACAAAACTATCAACAAAGAAATTGTAGTACTTAAAGAACATTAAAAAACCAAGATTAACAATTATACTCGTCCATAACAAAAGAGCTCTTTGTTTCTTACCCTCATTCTTGGCTAATCCCAGTCCTACCGAGTAATCAATAATTGTACTAAAAGCTATTAGAGAAAGGAATCTCCAGTCCCACCAACCATAGAAGACATAACTAGATACAAATATTAGTAAATTTTGCATCTTCAGGTTGCGATTTGTGACAAACCAGTAAAGGAAGAATACAACTACTAAGAAAACTCCAAATTCAAATGAATTAAATAACATATATACACCTAAACAATATTTTCGTTACCTCATGATGAGTTACTATTTTCTCATCTCTATTCAATTACTTTTCTCGAAGTTGACTGTCAATGATAAATGTAAAAAATTTAGTACTCAAAACTAATCAGCTAGCCTATTACGGGTATCACTTTTATACTAAAGTATTTTTGTGCTTGTAATGAAACCTCTAATGTTTCCAAGTCATGGTTGCCTAGACCACCATACATAATCTTGTTTGAAGCTGTTTTAGGAATGAACATTCTGCTGGGAGTTACGATTACCATTATATAGTTTAGTGTGTAATCTTTCTTACTATTCTGAAGGATAACAATCTCTTTTTGATTATCCGGATACTTATAATTACCTGGCTTTGATTTGCTCTCACTTTGATGAAGGATATCATATCTTGGAACATCTCTACCCAGTATTACGTTTACATATCCACTTTTGTCTAGACTGTATCTAAAACTCAAAGACTCACCACTTGAATAGTTAGATGAATCAATTGAAACATGTAAACCAAACGGATTTGCTTCAATGTCTATCAATTCTGCTGAGAAATCTATCTGATAGTTAGTGTATTTGTCTCCTCTATAATCGTTGTAATCAGCTGTATTTTGTTCTTTCCAATGAAGCTTATTCATAATGTAGCTTGGATTAATCATATCTTGCTCAATTTGCGAGGTTAAACTATTTACTTCGACACTTCTAATATACAACCCACTAAACAAATCTGGGAATGACTTCATTAAGCTTAACTCGGCTGAATCAACTGGAGTATCTGTTGTTAAGGAACTGAGTAAATCAATACCTTCTTCGTCAAAGTAGTCAGCGATTGCAAATCTTAGGGCAACACTTCTTAGTTTTTCCCCTTCCAACTCTGTTCCGTACTGCCCTTGAAAAGAATAATCTTCGATAATAATGCTTTCGTTTTTACTTCCGATAACATAGAGTTTGTATAATAATCCCACAGCTATAATAACTATGAGAAGAATCAGTATTCGTCTGAGCATATCAGCTATTTCATGATTATCAGCTTAGTTGTCTTCCTATTTCGAATTTCAACAGGACGAATAAGGTAAAGACCACTTGGGCTTACTTTACCATACTGGTCATGCCCATCCCAATGGTTTGTCCCTTCAAGCACTGTGATTAACTGTCCTCTCATGTTAAATATCTCCCAGCTACCTAATCCATCCTTAGACTCAATTACACAAGTACCATTTTCCGGATTGAATGGGTTAGGGTAGACACTAACATTAGTTTGAGCAGGATAAGTATCACCATCAAATGCCATTGGAGCGTTTAGCTGAACATTATATATCTCTCCTGATGCCACTGATACTATGGAATCAAAACTTGAGATAGTATCAGTTGATTGGTCATAATACCTGAACTCTATGTCAGTATTATCTTCAGGAATCTGAACAAGCATTGTACAATAGATTTGTTGTTCAACCAGAATAGGTGAAGTAAAACCTAGACATTCATCTCCGTCAAATGCACCAATCATATCATCTACTTCAGCATCAAATGCATTAATCTCTATATAGAGGGTTGCAGTATTGTTTGGATATACTGACAAGTCCCATACCGGCTCATCTCTAATAAAATAATCATCTCTTGTAGGGGAGCTGAATACAAGGTTAGTGCTTGCCCCAACATTTATCCAATAGCCTTCACCAGGCGTCATCTCGTTCAGTGTATTGAAGTGAGAAGGCATGGTTGGATCATAAGTCTCTGTTAGATTTTTAACTTGCACTAAGTCACCAACAATCCCTTGCAAAGCGATATCAGGTGAAATTACATCTTGCGGTTTATATCCAAGCATGTTCCAACCGGATGTTAATTGGATTGGTGATATTTCTTCTGTAGCTGTTCCGATAACAGATAAAGTTCTTCCTGCTCTCATATTAACCCAATAAGATGTATCAGTGTTCAATAGATTTAGAGTATTAAAATGAGCAGGCATTACAGGATCATAAGTGCGAGTTAGGTCTTTTACTTGAATAATATCAGATGCTATAGTACTAAAGATGTTTACAGGACTCATATCACTACCTTCAGTATTCAATGAGATAAGGTTCCAGCCAGCATTTAAATCGATCTCTTGTGTAATGACGGTAGAACCAAACACTATATCCATATAAGTTGCTTGCCCATTAATGACTGTAACATTGTTGAACACTTGATCCGGATATCCGGTACAACTATAAGTTACAGTATATGAACCTGCTGCAATAGGTCTGTAATAATCTCCATGGTCAGGTTGTGACCAAACTGTTGACTGTGCATCATCATGATTACTAACAATAACTTCAGCTTCTAATGGGTTTCCATTAGCATCTGTAATTATACCTCTAATACCATGTTGTACCTCTTTCAGATAATCTAGAAGTGCTTGTCTGTTGTAATTGTAATATGCAGGTAAATCTGTATTGTTTAAAAGCTTAGTATTGGATAGTTCTAAAGTTACTTCTCGGCATTGTTGGAAGTAGTTCATCCAGTCCTGACGGCATCCATCAGTTGTGTACCAGTCATATCCGTTCGTAATTCCATTATTCAGGTCATCCATGTAACCTGTAGGTCCCAAATTCTGAAGAGATGTAGCATAATTTCTGCTGACATACTGGTACCATGTGTCGTCTACATGCCTGGTTGACCAAGTATCCCATGGGTAATTAACAACTTCTGCTCCACTATGAATGTTAGCTGACATAGTAAAGTTATGAGCAACAGCAAAGTTCATTTGATGCGTATTCTCGATAGCTGTAAGATTACCATCACCATTTGTATTACTCTCTGCATCGATAAAGTTTCTATTCAAATCTATATTATTGCTATTATATCTTCTGGCACTGTTAACACTGTCGTTACCACCATAATAAGTTCCATCAGGGTTGGCTAATGGGTTAAGGTATATTTCCATATTGTCAACCATTGCAGTAAGTTCAGCATCTGAACCATAACCTTCACAAAGTTCGTAAGCTACTCTAAGCAGTGCTATCCAACCAATAGTCTCATCACCATGCATAGTCGATGTATAATATACTTCAGGCTCAGCTTCTTCTATTGTAACATTATCAGATATTTTAAGCACTTCAATTGCACGCCCTTGTTCTGAAGAACCAATATTTATTAACTGGCATATGTTAGGATAATTTGTAGCTAAATCCGATAACATTTGTTGATATACTGAGAATGTTGGGTATAAATCCCAATTACTCATAGCTGCTACAGTAGTGGCCATTGATACGCGAATGTTGGCATAGGGGAGGGGTATCTCTTGAAACCGGATATTATTGCTATTTAGCTCATTTACTTCATGTGGTAACGCAAATGCGTATATAAATTCACCATCCACCTTATCTATCGAACAGAGCCCGGAAATCTCATCTACTTGGGTGCGGTTATCATATTGAATCTGTATGTAAATCTCAGGTCTGTCACGATTAGCACCAAATATTGGCAATGTTGTAATAATAAGTAAAAGTATAATAGCTAAGCGGTTCATTGATTACCTCCATGTTTAGAACAGACAAGTTAGACAAATCAATCTTATCATGTCAAATTAATTTTAAGTACGATACTGTCGTACTGCAATTATTGTTCCTTTTTTAACTCTATTCGATACTTTCAATTGATGCTAGCTAATATGGATAGTTGCAATAGATATTAATCTTCCGTTCATGTGCAGACTTAAATTACATTAGCAACGAAATCCATTTACTTTAACCTCCCATTAATCTTTCCCAATCTGCTTCCTTTTTACTTCCCTTCTACGCTCCTTTCAACCACTCATTTTTCGAGTGTTTCTCTCTCATTTCTCTCCCGTTTCCCACTCGTTGCCAGCAACGGGAGACTAACCCGAGAGAAACCTATAGATTGAGGAAGAGTAGAGGGGAGCTAGGAAGGGCAATTCAATTACCACAATAGTGCAATATTAATTTTGAGCAAGTATTAAGAAATAGGGATGTAAGTATATGAAATTTAGAGAGTAAATTTGAGATAGAATGTTTGTTAGAGATTGGAAGATTATGGTGATTTTGATGACGATGTAGGAAGAAGTTGATAAGGCTGATTTGATTAATAATTACAGTTATCTCTTATTGCTTGCTGAAATCTTTTACCTAGAAAAGTTCACCATATTAGTATTATTATTGTAGTTTTCTTTAAGGTGAGAGTTTGGGCTTTATTCTAAGTTAACTGAAACTTTATATTCATATATTAACTAGTTGCGAAAGCGGATTGTTAATATTTAAATAAATGCTGATATTGTTAACATAAATTTAGGTTGACAGAGGTTAAGAGACCCTATAAAAGGATATGTCTATAAATTTTATATAAAATCAGGAGAAAAATAGCATGGGAAAAAGAGCAAAAACAGCTATAGTACCAACTAGAGAAGAGAATTACGCAGAATGGTATCAGCAGGTGATAAAACTGGCTGACTTAGCTGAAAATAGTGAAGTACGTGGGTGTATGATTATTAAACCTTGGGGCTATGCGATATGGGAGAATATTCAGATGCACCTTGATAAGATGTTTAAAGACACCGGACACAAAAATGCTTATTTCCCGATATTTATACCTAAGAGTTTCCTAGAAAAAGAAGCAGAACACGTTGAAGGATTTGCTAAGGAGTGTGCTGTAGTGACTCACTCACGTCTTGAAGATGACGGTAATGGTGGACTTAAAGTTGCCGGTGAGTTGACAGAACCATACATTGTTAGACCTACAAGTGAAACCATTATTGGTGATTCATTTGCAAGATGGGTAAACTCTTACAGAGACCTCCCACTACTAATAAATCAATGGGCTAATGTGGTTCGATGGGAGTTACGTACAAGATTATTCCTCCGTACTGCTGAGTTCTTATGGCAGGAAGGTCATACAGCTCACGCGACTGAAGCAGAAGCTTGGGAAGAAACTAAGAAGATGCTTGATGTTTATGCTGAATTTGCTGAGAAATATCTGGCTATTCCTGTGTTTAAGGGTGAAAAGACAGAAAGTGAAAGATTCCCTGGTGCTGTTGCTACTCTCTGTATCGAAGCAATGATGCAGGATAGAAAGGCATTACAAGCTGGAACCACTCACTTCTTAGGTCAGAATTTTGCTAAAGCATCTGGTATAAAGTTCCAGAACAAAGAGGGTGAGATGGAATATGCCTGGACAACATCATGGGGTGTATCAACCCGTTTAATTGGAGCTTTAATCATGGCTCATAGTGATGATAATGGAATGGTTATTCCTCCTAGGGTCGCTCCTGCCCATGTGGCAATTATACCTATTATAAAAGACCCTGAGCAGGAAGAGATAGTGATGGATTATGTTACTAATCTTAGAGATGAGTTGAAAGATCAGATGTATGATGGAAGATCAGTTGAAGTTGAACTAGATACACGTGACATGACTTTCAGTGAAAGAAGTTGGGACTGGATAAAACATGGTATGCCAATTAGAATTGAGATTGGTTTAAGAGATATCGAGAATGATTCTATCTACTTCGGTAGAAGAGATAAAGAACCTCGAGATAAAACAAGTATGCAGAGACCTGAGTTTGTTGCATCTGTTGGTAGAATTCTTGATGAAATTCAGGATAACTACTATAAGAAAGCACTCGAGTTTAGGACAGAACATACTGTTGAGTTCGATGAGAAGAAAGCATTTTATAAGTTCTTCACTCTTAGAAACCCAAATAACCCAAAGATACATGGTGGATTTGCAAGTGCACATTGGTGTGGTTCATCTGAATGTGAAGAGACATTGAAAGGTCATTTAAAAGTTACTATCCGTTGTATCCCTGAGGATGCAGTAGAGGAAGAAGGCAAATGCATTTGCTGTGGTGAGTCATCTAGACGCAGAGTTCTATTTGCAAAAAGTTATTAATGTTTGAAGATCGCTTGAGAGAACTCTCGGAACAAGTTTCTGATTTAGCAAAAAAAAAAGAGATTACCATCTCATTTGCAGAATCATGTACCGGTGGTTTGATAAGTAAGACGATAACTGATTTAGCAGGATGTTCTACCTTCTTTAAAGGTGGAGTTGTTGCATATCATAATGAGATAAAAGAGCAGATTCTTGGAGTCTCTGCAAAAGCTTTAGCCAAGTTTGGAGCCGTAAGTGAAGAAACAGCTCTTGACATGGCTAAGGGTTGTAAAAAAATAATAGAGACTGATATCGCAGGTTCTGTGACAGGAATAGCAGGACCGGATGGTGGTACAGATGAAAAACCTGTAGGCACAGTATGGTTCGGTATAAGTTATAAGGACGTTACTATTGCTGATAAACAGTGTTTTAGTGGGAATCGGGAATCTGTAAGATATAAAACTGCAATACATCTCCTTGAGATGTTGATAAAGATAATGACGGAGGCGAGGTGAAAATACTCGTTATTGGAAGTGGAGCACGCGAACATGCAATAGCAGAAGCAATGCAACGTAGTGAAAATGTAGAATCTGTAATTGTCTCCCCAGGTAATGATGGCATTGGACAAGAGTTTGAGATTGTTAAACTACCTGAGTTTGAAGACATTAAACAGTTTGTGGAAAACAATGATATCAACTACGTATTTGTTGGACCTGAGCAACCTTTAGCTGATGGATTAGTTGATTTCTTGCAAGTAAATAACATAGATGCTATTGGACCGACTAAAGCCGCTGCACAGATAGAAAGCAGTAAAGCTTATGCTAAAAATCTTATGAAAAGATGTAGTGTACCGACAGCAGCATACGAAGTTTTTACTGAATATGATAAAGCATTGACATACCTTTTAAACTGTGCATATCCTCAAGTACTAAAAGCTGATGGATTAGCAGCAGGTAAGGGTGTAATCATTGTGGATGATAAAGATGAAGCAATTCATGCTTTAAAAGATATAATGCTTGATGAGGCATTTGGTCAGGCAGGGAGCCAGGTTGTAATAGAAGAGTTCATGGTTGGATGGGAAACATCCATATTTGCTTTTTCTGATGGGAATAGTTTTGTCTCAACAATTTTCTCACAAGATCATAAAGCAATCTATGATGGAGACAAAGGACCAAACACAGGAGGTATGGGCGCTTACGCCCCTGTAGAAAAAGCTAGTGAATATCATCAGTATGTTGATGAGAATATTTTTACCCCGGTATTGAGAGCAATGCGTGAAGAAGGTAATCCTTTCAAAGGCGTACTTTATGCCGGTTTAATGATAACGAATGAAGGACCGAAGGTAGTTGAATTCAACTGTCGATTCGGAGACCCGGAAACGCAGGTTGTTTTACCACTACTAAAGACTGATTTAAACAAGGTCTGTTCGGCAATCATTAAGAAACAAGTAGAAAAGTTAACTCTTGAATGGAAAGAAGGTTTTGCAGTAAATGTCGTTGCTGCTTCAAAAGGTTACCCCGGTAAGTATGAAAAAGGGAAACCTATTAGTATCCCAGTATTAGATGGCAATAAAAGATGCAAAATATATTATTCAGGAGTAAAAAAGGAATCTAATCACTTAGTTACAAATGGAGGAAGAGTGCTTTCTATCACTGCCAAAGCCGAAGCTTTGAAAGATACAATTAATGAAGCATATCAGACTTTTGAAAAACTAAGTTTTGAAGGAAAGACTTATCGCACAGATATTGCCCATAAAGGTTTGAGTTGATAAGTTCCGAGGGGAAAAATGTTTCAAAATAGATACATACTGGTACTATTGATAGTACTATCTGCATTAGCACTGCATTCAAAGGGAAGTTTTCAAGTAATTGAAGAGAACGAGAATTATATATTACTAGATTTTGTGATGCCAGATTATGAGATTAAGTCTTATAGTAAGCATAGCGAAAATGTTCAAAGAATCGAGGTGCCCGGAAGTCTAATGCTAGCTGAACCAGGTTTTCCTAAACTTCCTTATTTTGCTGATATCGTTGGTATCCCAGTAGATGGAAATATATCTCTGTCAATTGAGAACATTCAGTATGAGAATGTAATAATAGAAAATTTGGAAGTGGCGGACAATCATGAGCTTAAAGGAGACAAGTTAGTTTATGAAGCGTATAGGGCTACTGAACTTTCTCAAAGAAGCTTCTATCCATCAATCGAGTTAAAAAAAGGTGAAAGTGGATTTGCAGGAGATAGGCATTTTGTTGGTTTCCAGTTTTTTCCATTCACTTATAGAAACGAAGATCATTCTGTTAGAGTGGCGACAAAAGCAAGACTTAAAATCATGATAAGCGGTACGAAGTCCAGAATAGTTAAAACGTATCAAACAGGTAGGGGAATTTATGATAAGCATGGTGACAATATGTTTATTAATAATAATACTTCTAAAGGCTGGCGTTTACCAAAAAACAAAGATTACACTAGTGATTGCCAGATTCAGCGTGATGATATCGTAAACCAGATTCAGATTCTAGTAAAAGAAGACGGTATCTATAAGGTTACAAAAGAGTTCTTAGTAGATGCTCTTCGAGAAGCTGCTTATGAATATCAGTTTACCCTTGGATTCGATCTTGATGAAATTGACCCTCACTATCTTGAACTAAAAGATGAGCATGGAATTATTCCTATACGATTCTTTGGTGAAGAAGATGGAGTATTCGATAATGGTGACTACTTTGAATTTTGGGGAGAGCGAAATCGAGGTGAAACTAGTTACTACGATGATTATACAGACACAAATGTTTATATCTTATATGTAAAAGATACAAATGGAGCAAGGCTTGCTGTTGAAAATGGTGGATTATTAGTAAATGCAAGTAATCAGTTAATCAGACCAGACGCATTCGAAGAAGAACTCCATATTGAAAATCAATATATGCTTGATAAGTTAGCACGTGGTTATAGTTCTAGTACTCCATTCTTCAGAGAAGACAACTGGTTTTGGAATCGTATTGCAGCACCAAACTTAAAAGTTTTTAACTTCAATGTTCCTTATCCGATAAGCTCAAGTATTAGGACATTCCAGGCAGAAGTATGTCTATATGGTTTAACTTATGCGGCAAGTTTAGCAGCAAATGAATGGGATCACCATGCTGTAGTAAGATTGAATTCCTCATTGATAGACAATGATGAGAATGGTGTTACAGAGCCTGCGGATACATACTGGAGGGGGCAGAAAGAGAAAATATTTAAAAACTATAATCCTTTAGGTAATGCTAACTTGTATCATGGTGCAAATAGTCTCTTTATTAGTATGCCCGGTGATACAGTTTCTGGAGATAAAGAGGTAATCTTACTCGACTATATCAAGCTTAAGTATTGGAGAGAGTTTAAAACAGATACTGATATTCTTAGTTTTAACAGACCTTCAAATCGTCCATATGGGTTGTATGAATTTGCAATTGATGGATTCTCATCTGATAATATAAGCGTTTATAAACTTGGAACTGCTCAGATGGAAAATGTTCAAATTACACCATTCAGTGAAACAGGTGGGGCTCCATACATGGTGACTTTCCAGGACAGTGTGATTTCTGAAGGATTTGAGTATGTCGCAGTTGAAGAAAGTGCAAAACTTCAGCCAGAACAAATACTACCTGACTACCCATCTTATTTAAAAAGTCACTCCAATAGAGCAGATTTGGTTATAATCACTATTAATGACTTCTTAGGGACAGAAGGATTGGACAACATTCAGTCTCATTGGGAAGAGTTGGGACAGATTGTAAAGGTCGTTGATGTTCAAGATGTTTATGATGAATTCAATAATGGTATTAAAAGTGCACAATCAATAAAAGATTTCTTATCATATGCATATAATAACTGGTCATATCCACAGTTAAAATATGCAGTATTAATTGGTGATGGCACATATAATGAAAATGACAATAATCCATTAGAAGAGTACAACATGATTCCAGTTAAAAAAGTATGGACAGCTAATGTTGGTGCAACTGCATGTGATGTTTGGTATGGCTGTATTGTCGGAGACGATTTTGTCCCTGATATAGTTGTTAGTAGAATCCCTGCTAGAGATGCAGAAGAGATACAGAATGTATACGAGAAGGTTAATAAGTATACTTCTGCTCAAGATACTGATAGTGCATGGAGGGGGAGAATAACGTTAGCAGCTGGTGGAACTGATGGTGAAGGTCATGATGTTTTTTCTCAGCAAGAAGAAGCAATCAGACGTTATGGGATACCGGAGGAGTATTTTGTTACAAGAGTTTATACGACTACAGTAGCACCAACACCAAGCGGTTATTACGGCGGAACATTCAAGCTTAAAGACTCAATCTCAGATGGATTATCATTTCTCCAGTTTATGGGTCATGGTGGTGGCCGAATTTGGGCTGACTACAATTTGATGAATTATAATGATATAAGAACTTTGACTAATGATGACTATTTTATAGTATCAAGTCTCTCATGTTTTGGTGGAGCATTTGATTCAAGTGAACCATGTATAAATGAAGGATTCCTACTTGAACAAGGTAAGGGCTCTGTGGGATCAATAGGGTTCACAGGGGTAGGTTATGTTGACTTCGATTTATATCTTGGTTTAATATTGGTAGAGTCCCTTTTTAATCCTTCATTTGACTCAATTGGTGAATCAATAAATTATTCATTGGCAAATTATTATGCGACAGAATATACAGCTTTTGCTAGAGATGGATTGATTAGTGCTTTTTCTTATTTAGGTGATCCAGTCTTATCTTTAAGCAAATTAGAAAGTGAACTAACAAGTACAATTAATAAGACGTTGTTTGCTCCAGGGGATACAATCAGTGTTTCAGTAGAGTTCCCCGAAAGTGTTGAAACAGCTATACCCATTGTGTTAGATGAGAATGAACTTGCTTTGAATTATTTGTATGAGTTGCCGATTTACAACGGAATTTTTGAATTTGAATATGTAATACCAGAAAACACGTCCCCGCAGTATTTATCAATAAGGATTGCAGGATTATCACCTGAAAAAGAGTATGTTTCCTTACAGAAAATACCAGTTTATGAGCATAGTGTTAACATGCTAAAAACAAATCCTGAATCTCCAGATTACGACGACCTCGTGAATGTTTCTGCATCGGTACTATCAGAAAACAATATCGAAGACGTATATTGCCAGGTAAAAGTTGGTGAGTACTTTTCCAGTTCTTCTCAGGTAATTTATCATGCTCATGAAGAGTTTGATATTCCTATGGAGTTTATCGATGCTAACACAATACAAACAGTTTATCCAATTAATCCCGACACACTGATTTATAGTCCTGGTTATGAGGTTCAGTTAAAAGTTGTAGCAACCACTGATACCGATATAGTTGAATCATCAATACTCGCATATAATATTAAAGGCCCTGATTTATCACTAAATTATGCTGAATTAGATGTGATTAATCAACAGTCAGGAGTAAATGTAAATATAGCCAATTACGGGAACACAGTTTCTCCAAATTCTACTATAACTATCTATAGATATAGTGGTTTAGAGGAGGTTATACTAGATGAATACAGTATAGATTCTATTAACCCAGCAGAAAATAGAACTATATTTTGCCCATTACAACTTGTAGATACTGAAAACTTTACAGCTTATGTTGAGGTTAATAAAAATAGAGAGTTTGATGAGATTTCTTTTGATAATAACCTAGGACAGATAAGAGTTACTAGTAACTATTATTATCTTGATTCAAATGAACAGATAATTGAATCGTCTGACGGAAACTTACAAATCAAGATACCAACGGCATTTGGCACAAATAATACTATTGTTGAGTTAACAACAACTGATCAACCACAAGCAATAGCTCAGCCTGATATATATTCAGTACAGTTGCATGATAATGCCAGTTCGAAAGCATATAAAATACATGTTCATGATACAAGCTTTGTAGATTCTTTAGGATTCTTTGCTAATAACAGAGAGTTAAAAATAACGATGAATTTTTCTGAAACGGATTCTCTAACTCAGAGTTTTGTATACAGTGATAGCTATAGGCTGTATTTATGGAATGAGGATTATTCAAAATGGTTTTATTGTGGTGGTTTAATGCATCCTGAGCAAAATCAAGTTTCATATTCTATAAATAGAAATGGAATATATTCATTGTTTAGAAATGAAGATAGAACTGCACCATCTATAGAAGCAAACGTTGCTGAGCAAGAGTTTACACGTGGTGGTTATATTGCTAGTGATGGAACTATTAGTTTTAGTTTTTATGATCAGAATGGAATTGATGTAATAAATGCTAAACCAAAACTATATTTAAATGGTGTAGATGTGGATTTGAGTTATATAACAATGGCTATTAATAAAGATAATTTGAATAGTGTTCCTCTAAATTATGAATTAGATTTAGAAGTTGGTACATATACAATTAAAGCTGAGTGCTCAGATATTAATGGTAATTACAAAGAACTATTGATTAACTTTAGAGTTAATGATGAGTTTGAGATTCTAAATTTAGCAAATTATCCTAACCCTGTTGTTGGGCATGCAATAGAGCCAGTGAACGATGGTAGAACAAGATTTACTTATCTATTAACAGCTCCTGCTGAAAGAGTGACAATGAAGATTTATACAGTTTCTGGGCGTCTAGTAAAAACATTCAAAAATATGCCTAAAGGAGTAGGTTATCATGAGTATCCACGTACAGTTTATGGCTGGGATTGTAAGGATGATGATGGCTTCTATTTGGCAAATGGAGTTTATTTTTATAAACTAATCGCTAAAAATGGTGAGAAGACAATTGAAAAGATTCAGAAAATGGCCATATTGAGGTAGTTATGAAGAAGATAATAATTGTACTGTTCGTGTGTTTAATATTTGTACCTAGTCTCTTTTCTGGAAGGTATGCTGGGGACTTCATGGAGATTGGTTCTGGAGTACGAGCATTAGGTCTAGGCGGAGCTTATTCATCAATAGCTGATGATGGAAGTGCAGTGTATTGGAACCCGGCAGGAATAGCTCAGATTCGCAACCTTGAAGCCGGATTTATGCATGCAGAATTATATGAAGGGTTGGCAAGTTATGATAGTTTTACTTATTGTCAACCGTTACCAAACTTAGTTACAATAGCCATAGGTTGGACGCGTTTGTCTATAGATGATATCCCCGAGTTTAGTGAAACTCATTTAGTTGGAACAAATGTCGATATTAGATCTTCGGATCCTAATCTTCATCTAACAGGTATTCCTGATAGTGAATTTAGAAGTTACGATGATTTGTTTCAATTTTCGTTTGCAAAACAATTGAATTATAATGCTGATTTGGGATGGGGATTTTTTAAAGTACCGTTTCAAATAAATATGGGCGGTAATGTTAAGTTTATTCGTAGGAAACTCCAAGAGAACTTTGGTACAGGATCAGGGTTTGATTTAGGAGTACTGGTTAAGACTGATTTAGGCGTTATTCTTGACCGAGAATGGTTGGGAACCATAAGATATGGAGTGAACTTCCAAAATGTTTCAGGTACAGAAATAACTTGGGATACTGATTCAAACCATAAGGATGAAGTCTTATTTAATACAAAAACAGGGGTTAGTATTGAGCAACCAATTCCACAGTGGAAATCTTCAGTAATAATAGCTTACGATAAAGATTATGTTTATAATCGTCCAAACCATTGGGGGATTGAATATAGTTATGATAATCGGATACAAGTGAGGACTGGATACTCGGAAAAAGATATCAGTGCTGGAATTAGTTTAAAAGTTTATTCATTTATTTTGGATTATGGTTTTAACACTAATAGTTTAGGCAATACAAACAGAATCGGTTTGAAATTTTTGTTTTAAGGAGACATTATGAGACGCTATTTAATGTATATTATAACAGTATTATTAGTAGCTTTGGGTTGTGCAGGACAAGACGAGCAAAATAAGGATAAAATTCCTCCAACTAAACCTGTTCTTCATCACCATATTGGAGATCTAGGGGATGTAGAAAGCATTACACAGCTTCCAATCGAAGGGGTAGATGGTAACGATATTAATGATTTCAACAATGGAATAGACGCCTTACATGGGCCGAACAATGATATTAGGTTGCAATGGGATCATCTTGTTGATAATGACCTGGATTTTGTGAATATATACCGCTATTCATTCTACGATGAAGTTGAGTTGATCAATACAATTACTCCTTCGGTAGATGAGTTTATTGATAGAAATCTAACAACATATAGAAAATATAGTTACTATTTGGAAGTTTTTGATGTAGCCGGTAATTCAACTATGTCTGATACTGTAAGTTATAAGTTATATAATAAAGCACAGCTTGTATCACCAGTAAATGAAACCACATCAAATAATCTTAGTGAATTATCTTTTAGATGGAACGAAGCTGGAGTTAGTGAAACAGTTGATTTTTATAGAGTAGTATTGTATCGGGATGTAAGTAATGATAATTACTCGGAATACGAGATTGTGTGGAGTTACGACGAAGCAGTAACAGATCAAGAAAACTTCGAGATTAATTACTCAGCTCTGGGTGGGGATTTATCGATTCCAAATGGCACGTATTATTGGCGAGTTGATGCTTTTACATATAACAGTGAAACGAATGCATATTTTGGCTCTGAGTCTGTCGAATATAGATTATATATATATCAGTAATAATTCTTGACTGAGAATAATAAATCAAAATAAATACATAAAACAAAATAAGAGGTACTAGTGAGGAAGTTTACTGTTCTAATTGGGTTGCTGTTGTGCATGACATTCTTAATTGCTCAACCTACAATTAATTTCCAATCTGCAGATAATGCATCAGCATATACTTATAGTGGTTCTATGAATAATGTTGAGAAATTAAAGATTAACACATATATCTGGGGACAAATCAGAAAACCTGGGCTTTATATAGTCCCTGATGATACTGACTTGTTAAAACTTCTTTCTTTAGCTGGAGGACCAACTGAGGATGCAAAACTTAACAAAATCAGAATAATCAGACCAACGAATGATGGGAAAAAAGTCATTTTTGTTAACCTAAAGAAATATATAGACACTGGAGATGAAAATTTAATTCCAGTATTAATGCCTGGAGACACAGTTGTTGTCGCAGGTACTATATGGTATGCAATTACAAGATTTACCGGATTTGTAGCTGATGTTGCAATCCTGATAACAGTATATGCAACTTTCTCAAGTTTAAATGAATAAGTAGGATTAAATGGAACAGCAAAACAGAAACGTAGACCAAGAATTTCAGCAACATGAAAATGTTGAACATGAATTTAATATACTAGATTATTTTCGAATTGCGCTGCAGTATAGATTTCTAATAATTGGTGTTTTCATCATTGTAGTTATTGGAAATGTACTATATACTAATAGGCAAGCCAATGTTTATCGAGCTAGTGGATCTGTGCTACTTGAGGAACGTTCAAACAGTAATTTCTTTGTGATTACTCCCCGAATGGATTCAAAAAAATCCGTGAACAATAACATTGTAATCCTTAAGAGTAAACCTGTTGCAGCACTTGCATATCAAATATTAATGAAGCACCCTCAAGCAGATAAGTTACCTATAGTAACTTCAGCAAACCCAATCGCAAGGATACAATCAATAGCAGCTTCTTCTATACATGATTCTGACGTATTGCAGCTAAGCTATAATTCTACCTCACCATTAGAAGCTATGATTGTAGTTAATTCTGTAGCAGAGGCACTTTATAAGCAGAATACTCAATATGCACGTAGAGAGCTTACCAATATAAGGCAGTTTTTAGAGAATCAACTTGATACAATTACGAGGAGATTACAAACTTCTGAGGAAGAATTGCGAGCATACAAACTAGAATATGGTTTAGTCCAGTTACAAAGTGAAACTGAAAATCTAATTGATGAGGCATCAAATGTTAGTGTAGAGTTAGAACGAGCTGAAACCGATCTTCAGATGAAAATCGAGGAGTTGAGATATTTAAAATCTCAGCTTACGGAACAAGACTCGCTTCTTGTCGATGCAAGTTACATACTTAGTGCACCTTATATAGCAAAACTTCAAAACAGTGTAATTGAGACCCAATCTCTTATAACTAATTTAATAACAAAGAACGATTACAAAGAAAATCATCCACAGATTATCCAACTTAACAATGAACTCAATAAAGCAAAGAGTACATTAGAGGTTGAAATCAATAGATTTGTTAGTAAGCAGGAAGGGATGACAGATCCTCTCTCCTATAGAGCTGATTTAGCAAGTAATATAGCGAAAAATCAAGTTGAGAAACAAATAGCCCAGTCAAAAGTAGATGGTTTAAGGGCTATTGTAGAGAAATATGAGCAACAACTTACAACAATTCCAGATAAAGAACTTGAACTTGCAAGACTAACTAGAAACCTGTTACTTGATGAAAAAATCTACAGTATGATGGTTGAAAAATATGAAGATGCTAAGATTGCAGAACAGGCCAAAATAGGTAATGTTAGAATAATTGAAGAGGCAGAATTGCCTGTTGTTCCAATAAAACCAGATAAGAGAAAAAGTTTTCTTATAGGTATTGTTATGGGGTTAGGTGCAGGTTTTGGATTGGCATTCTTAATTCATACGCTTGATACAAAGTTGAAAACAATTGAAGATATCTATACTCATGTTAAGTTGCCTGTCTTAGGAACGATTCCAATGATTCATGAATCTGAAACGCAACTTACTGAGATGACAAAGATGATAGAAAAAGCTGAAGGGGAAAACAAAGTTCAGCTCCAAAAGAATTTAGCATATATTGGTGGTAATTTAATTGCCCACTATTCTCCAAAATCTCCAGTTGCAGAATCCTATAGGACACTTAGAACTAATATCATGTCAAAGAAGAAGCATGAAGGTTCTCTCACACTTTTAGTTACAAGCTCTGGGCCGAAAGAGGGTAAATCAACAACTGCATCAAATCTTGCAATAACTTTTGCTAATATGAACACAAAAGTTTGTCTTATTGACCTTGATTTAAGAAGGCCAACTGTTCATCAGAAATTTGGATTAGAGAAAGAGATAGGAATCAGTGATATGCTTATTGAGGATGACTATACCCTAAGCAAATATGTGAAGCAAACTGATGTTAACAATTTAGATGTGTTTACAAGTGGTTTTATACCACCAAACCCAGCTGAATTGATATCTTCACCAAACATGGATAAACTGTTAGCTGCATTAAAAGAGGAATATGATTATATTGTTTTCGATACACCTCCAGTAGTGGCTGTAACCGATGCGATGATCTTAGCTAAGAAAGTAGATATGAAGATTATAGTTATTCGAATCGGAAAAACTGAAAAGCAGGTATTCCAAAGAACAAAAGAGCTCTTTAAAAATGTCGATGAATTTATTAACGGTGTAGTAGTGAATGGAATTTACACACAAAAGTACTACTCAAAATACAAACATAACTATTATTACTACTATTATTATTATTACTATTATGGCGAACAAGCACCGAATAAGCATAAGAAAAAAGGTCTCAATAAATTCTTACGCAAAAATTAATTTGATATTAAAGGTTGTCGGGAAATATCCCGACAACTTTCATATTATAGAGACAATTTTCTCAAGAGTATCACTATCTGATAAGCTAACTTTTAAATTGACAGAAAACGGAGAGGTAAATGTTGTGTCTAACATAGCTTATCTCAATGGAGACAAGAATATAGTTCATAAAGTAGCTATGTATCTTAAAGATATTTATAACGTTCAGCTTGGGATTGATATTTCTATTTTGAAAGAAATCCCTGTAGCAGCAGGTTTAGCAGGTGGCAGTAGTAATGCTGCTACAGCACTATTAGCGCTAAATGACTTATGGGATTTAAAGATCTCTAAACAAAATTTACATAGAATCGCTTCTATGTTTGGAAGTGATTTGAACTTTTTTATAGATGGAGTTAACACAGCTATCGGAACAGGTAGAGGTGAAAAAATTGTTGCTATAAAAGAGTTTGAATGGAAGAATATACTTCTTGTGAATCCAGGCATAGAAATATCCGCTAAAGAGGGGTATGACTTAAGAGAAGGAAATTTCTCGACTCCTAGTTTGTTGGATGTTACAAAGTCTTTGAACATTGGAGACTTCTCTAATGATTTGGAATCTGGTGTAACCAGAAAGTATATTGAGATAAGTGAGATTATTAATGAGCTTAAGGCTCTTGGTGCCATAAAATCAATGATGAGTGGGAGTGGAGCAACATGCTTTGGACTGTTTTCAAGTCGAAAAGAGCTGTTAAGAGCTTCAGAATTGTTTAAAAATAGGTATGGTTATTGGACATACGCAACAGAAACACTAAATGGTGAATAATGTATTCTAGAATGAAATTGATAGCTGGAAATGCTAACATGAAGCTTGCTAAAGAAGTATCAGAGTTCTCAGGAGTGCCTTTGACTAAGGTCGATTTGTTTAAGTTTTCTAACGATGAATCATTTGCAAAGATAAAGGATAATGTTAGAGGAGCTGATGTTTTTATTCTTCAGCCAACCTGTGCACCAGTAAACGATAATCTCATGGAATTACTCATTATGATTGATGCATTACGCAGAGCATCAGCAAATAGAATAACATGTGTGATGCCATATTTTGCATACGCTAGATCAGATAAGAAAGATCAACCTAGAGTACCTATCACAGCTAAGTTAGTCGCTGATTTGATAACTGTTGCCGGAGCTAGTCGTATTGCAACCATGGATCTACATGCTGATCAAATTCAAGGATTTTTCAATATCCCTGTAGATCATTTAATGTCTGCACCCTTATTTGCTAGATATTTTAAACAGCAGTTTAAAAGTGAGGATCTAGTCGTAGTATCTCCAGATTCTGGAGGGGCCAATAGAGCCCGTTCATTTGCAGAAAGGCTTGAATGCAATCTGGCGATTGGAGATAAAAGAAGGACTGGAAATGATGATAATGCTGTATTACAGAATATTATTGGTGATGTTGATGGGAAAGTAGCGATACTGTTTGATGATATCATCGATACAGGTGGAAGTATGTGTAAAGTAGCAGCTGCAGTGAAAGCTAAAGGTGCTAAAAAAGTAATAGCAGCTTGTGCACATGGAGTTTTATCCGGTAAAGCTATTGAAAACCTAGAGAACTCTCCTATAGACAAACTCTATATAACAAATTCTATCCCTCTTACTCCCGAAAAGGAGAAGTGTAATAAAATAGTCCAGTTGTCTATTGCTGAAATGTTAGCGATGGCAATTAAAAAAATCCATATTGAGGAATCCCTCAGTATATTATTTAGATAACGAAATGGAGGAAATCATATGATTCTCAAAATCAATGCCGATCAACGTACTATTTCCAACAAGAAATCTGTTGCGAAAGACCTACGTAAAAGTGGGAGAATTCCTGCTGTTATCTACGGTGGTGGAGAAGATGCGAAGCACATCACACTCGACAAAGTTAGCTTTATGAAAAGCTATAAGAAGAGTATTGGTGACACTGCATTATTCCATATCAATGTAGATGGTAAGGAAATTCATACTATTATCAAATCACGTCAAATTCATCCAGTTTCTAGAGAGATCTTGCATGTAGATTTCTTAGAGCTACATCCAGGTACAGCAATTACCATTGATATCCCAATCAATTATGTTGGGGAAGCAGCTGGTGAAGCTCTTGGTGGTGAACTTGATGTTCTTATTAGAAAGATTACAGCACATTGTTTACCAAAAGATATCCCAGAGGCTATCTCAGTAGATGTATCTTCTCTTAATATAGGTGATTCAATTAATGTTGCTGAAATTAAAATTGAGAATGTTCGTTTTGAACTTTCTGATGACGTTGCTTTAGTAATCGTACATGCTCCTAAGACAGCAAGTGACGAAGAAGAAGAAACTGATGAAGAGGAAGCAGTAGAAGCTGTTGTTGAATAAGTTCAACACAAGAAATAGTGGGATAGAGTGATTTAATGAAACTAATCATATGCCTTGGTAATATTGGATTAAAATATAAGAAAACAAGACATAATGCCGGTTTTATTATTGCAGACCGTTTTGCAAAGGAACATGATCTTAAATTTAAGAAGAAACCTAAATATGAGTTTATCGAGTATCGCAATTGCCTGATTGTAAAACCAAGAACTTATATGAATCTAAGCGGTGACGCTTTAACATCTATTAGAACTTCTTTTAGAATTGATGAGTTCATGGTACTTGTTGATGACATAAACCTTCCAATGGGCACGATTCGTATCCGTCAGAAAGGTTCAGCAGGTGGGCACAATGGTCTCAAATCGATTCAGGCATCAAATGGTTCTATGGATTATCCTAGAATCAGAGTTGGTATCAACAGCCCAACTTCAGAATTGAAGAAATATGTTCTTGATAAGTTCTCAAAAGATGAGATAGAACAAATTTCAGAGGTTAGCTCGATAGTCACAGATTTATTAGATATCTATATTCAGAAAGATTATCAAGCTATGGTTGATTATTATAGTAGAAACAAACTAGCCTATTCCGATACCCAAAAGTCGGGATCAGTAAGTCCAGAGGAGGATTTTAATGAATAAGTATGAAAGCATGCTTATAGTTGACGGTGCACTTTCAAAAGACGATGCACTCACAGTTAATCAAACGATTACTGAATTCATCACTTCAAATGGTGGTGAAGTCCTTGAAACTCTCGATTGGGGCAAGAGACAACTTGCTTATGAAATTGAGAAGAAAAATCAAGGATATTATTATATAAATACTTTCTTATTAGCCACTAATAAGATTCCTGAATTAGAACGTAACTACAAACTCAAAGAACAGATTATCAGATTCAACATCATAGTACTTGAACAAAACTAAGGAGGAAACATGGCTATGGATCTTAAATTCCCGCGTATTAACAAAGTAATGATCTCAGGTCATCTCACACGCGATGTGGAACTAAGATATACACCTAGTGGTACTCCCGTTGCACGCCTCTCAATTGCCTTTAATCGTGTTTGGCGCGATCAAGCATCAGGTGAATGGAGAGAACAAGCTAATTTCATGGATGTTGTTGCTTGGTCTAAACTCGCTGAAAGATGCGATGGAAAAGGCAAAGGTTACCCAATATTAGTAGAGGGTAGAATCGAAACTAGAACTTATACAGATAAGAATAATCAAAATCGTAAGAGTGTAGAAATTGTTGCTGATAGCATTCAGTTCCTGAAAGCTAATCCAAGACCTGAAAGTAGTAATACTACTCCTCAGGAACCAAACTATAATAGCGCACCTAAAAACACTCAGATTACTGATGATGATGTTCCATTTTAATAAATACAGGAGTTAATAAATGGCTTATATAAAAAGAAGAAAACGTTTTACACGCAAAAAAGTATGTCAATTCTGCAAAGACCCGGAGCTTAAATTAGATTATAAAAACTTCGAGATGTTACGCAGATACGTAAATGAAGTTGGTAAAATCGAACCGGCACGTTTAACAGGTACTTGTGCGAAGCATCAGCGCAAATTAGCCAGTGAAATCAAGCGTGCACGCCAAATGGCATTAATCCCTTACATTATTGATTAATTAAGGTGATTCTGTCAGCCGTGTTGGCTGCTCTAGTGGCAGCCGTTTCACCCTTTTTGGGCTTGATCTTTCTCATAGGTATTGGTGGTAGATACGTAGTTAAAAGCTATCGCCAAATATATGTGTATTTAGCATTGTTCAGTGCTACTGCTATTGGTACAAGTTACTTTTTAGCAGAAGATAGTCGAATGGTTGTTGCTTCAACTCTTGACTCAGTAGTTGGTGTTGGAATAGGTTCTTTGATTCTATTCTTAACACTACTTAAGTTTAAGAAATTTGAATATGCAATACTATCATTCGGATTGTTCTCGCTACTGTATTCTGTTTTCAGACAATTTTTCCTCATGGATTTGTTACTGAACTCAATGAGCGAATCAGCAGCAACTGTTAGGAGTTATGTTGTTAACAGTGGAATCAGTGAATCAGATTTTGATCTCATGATCGGTTCAATTATTGAATCTTACAGAAGTTTCAATCCTGCAATCTGGACATGTTCAGCGATAATGGGCGCTTATCTTGGTGCAGTAGCTTTATCGAAATCAAAGATAATATTTTGGAATCATAAGCTTATAAAGATGCCTTATGAATCTATTTATTTACTCTTGATTACGCTAATAGCTTTTCTGTTCCTTCCCGATAAAACTTACCCAATGAATCTTTTGCTGATTCTCGCTCCGGTTTATCTAATACAAGGAATTTCTGTTTTAGATTTCTATTGGGGCAGGTTTTTAGCAAAAACAGTTGTTTTAAGATTCATACTGATCATCGCATTGATGCTGAATCCATATATGCTAATTGTTATAACATTTACCGGACTCTTTGACGTCTGGTTTAATTTCAGAAAAATATATACTAAGGAGGACTTAGATGAAAATCATCTTAGTTAAAGATATACACAGACTTGGTAATGCCGGTGCGGTGGTTGAAGTAAAAAACGGATACGCCAGAAACTATTTATTACCTCAGGGCTTTGCTATTCTTGCAACCCCTGGTAACTTGAAGAAAATCGAAAAGATTGAAGCTGATGCAGCTACTATTAGAGAGAAAGAAGCTCTTGCAATGAAAGAGATTGCGGCTAAACTTGAAGGAATGGAACTTACTTTCGATAGAAAAGTTGATGAAAATGGCCACCTTTATGGTTCAGTTTCTGAATTCGATATCATTCAAGCTCTTAAAGAAAAAGATATTGACATCAATAAAAACAATCTGACTCTTGAAAAGCACATTAAAGAATTAGGCTCACAGGAGTTGGTTGTGGAGATGAATAACGAAATCAAAGCAAATATTACTGTGACTGTTCAAGCCGAAGAGGAATAGCATAATTTCTTTAATAATTGGAAATTAATAAACCCGGAGGTTTTAATGAATATAAAACAGATTATTATATGGCTTGCCATAATTTTAGTCTTTGCTTTCTCATTTGGTAATCTGACAACCGGTTACAAAGATCTCAATGTTACCGGCAATGATTCTTATGATGTTTCCTTTGATAGCTATACTGATTCATATAGTGGTATAGTCTATAAAGGCAGATTCTATAAGAATGATGCTTCAGATAGACCTTCAAATGAGGAGATGGATGGTTCCCAGCTTGCAGTTGAAAAACTTTTCTCAAAAGTTTTAATCAGTAAAGATGGAACTAATATCTTGCAGACTGAAGATATGTTCTGGCATAATAATGATTGGTTCATGCTAAATTACACCAGCTTAATGAATGGTGAGAAAGTAATCAATCAAAATGGTGAACTTTCAAAAGTCTTATCTGATCTTCAAGCATTAACACCTGAAGAGATGAAAGCCAAATTAGCAGGTAAAAAAACCGGGAAGTTTTTCGTCTGGCTTGTAGTATTTGCAGCTGTGTTTGCACTTGCTTTTTATTCTGTTAAATCTCAGAAACATGAGCTCAAGAAGACTAATCCAACTGTCTTCATGATTCAAAGAATCGCAGCTATAGCAATTCTCTTTGTTATTCTTGCTGCTATCGGTGTTGTTACAGATAACCCTGGCTCAGGTGTTGTTATGTACGGCATCTTCTTTGCTATTGTTTTTGCTTTATTCTTCCTCTCTACTAAACTTAGTGGTGGTAAAGATAAAGCTCCAAACAAAACTATGTTTATGGTTGGAAATATTTTAGTTAATGTTCTTCTTTTCATAGTAATGGTTTGTCTCGTACTCGTAACTGATAATCCAAAGTCTATGTTCGCTCTTTATTTCTTCTTCTTCCTCATCGTTTTCGGTGGAATTTATGCATCACTTGTTATGAAGCATAAACGTGGTAATGAAGAAAGTAATATCAAAGTGTGGATATTTAGAGCTATAGGCGCTGTTTCTACATTTGCAGCTATTTATATGCCTGCATATACACTCCAGAAAGTTCATTTCAGTGATAAACTCGCTGAGATTTCCGGAGGAGCTTTAACAGTTGTAACACTGCTTACTGCAGTTGTTGTAGCTATTGGTGCTGCTGCTGTTGTTATGATTAACCTTTCTAAAGGTATCAGACATCAGCTCGGAGGTAAAGAGAACACTGAACCTAAGACTCCTAACAAGGCGCTTGGCTATGTTGGATATCTTATTCTTATCGTAATCTCTTGTCTCCCTGCTATTGCAATCAAACCTTACGACGCAACTTCCAATACTCTTGGAACTGTTTATTTCGTAGCTGTTGCAATCGCAATTCTTAGTTGGTTGGGACTCTCTCTCATCACAACAAAGAAAAGATAATCTATATGTCCTGGCAAAACGCCGGCAGAGGCGTCAAAAGTCTACTGCTAAAAATTGCCGGGGACAGATATAAAGATCTAGTATTATTCGCTCTGTCCTGGGAAAGAGTCGTCGGCTCAACCATGGCAGAGCGTTCTTCTGTTGAGCGATTCCATAATCATATCCTGTATGTTGGTGTTACCAATAGCGTATGGTTACAGGAATTGTCTCTTAACAAACCTCTTATTCTTGAAAGACTTAATAGAGAACACAGAGGTAAAATCAAAGATATAGTTTATTATATAAAGAGTAGTTAAATGCCTAAAATACTTCCCTCTCTGTTATCAGCTGATTTCAGTATACTTAAAGATGAAATGAAAGCTCTTAAAGATGCAGGTATTAAAATTCTGCACCTTGACGTTATGGATGGACACTTTGTCCCCAACCTTACTTTTGGTATGCCTGTTATTAAATCTATTAGAAAAGCAACTGACCTTGATTTGGATGCTCATCTAATGGTGACTAATCCGCAGGATTACTTCAAACCATTAGCAGAAATGGGTGTTAAGTATATATCATTCCATCAGGAAACTGTCTTCCATGCACAGCGTGCAGTTATGGAGATTAAGGAACTTGGATGTAAAGCTGGTATTGCTTTAAATCCGGCTACTCCTGTAGAAACTATCAAGCATTTAGTCTGTGACCTTGACTTTGTCTTAATAATGAGCGTAAACCCCGGTTTTGGCGGTCAGAAGTTCCTTCCTGTAGTATATGAGAAGTTAGAACTACTCAATCAGTACAAAGCGAAGTATAATCCAAACCTGTTAATTGAGATTGATGGTGGTGTTTGCGCTGATAATGTACAAGAACTTATCGATGCAGGTGTTGAACTTCTTGTTGCAGGTTCATTCGTATTTAAGAGTAAACCTTACTCTAATCAGGTTAATCAGTTATTGAAAGGATAAATAATGTTTAATGATTTAAGTGAAAAGCTGGAAGGTGTTTTTAAGAAACTTAAGGGTCGTGGCGTCCTTTCAGAACAAAACATAAAAGACTCTATGAAAGAGATTCGCATGGCTCTTCTTGAAGCTGATGTGAACTATAAGATTGTTAAGAACTTTGTGAAAGCTGTTCAAGAGCGTGCAATGGGACAAGAGGTTATGAAATCTCTAACTCCGGGTCAGCAGGTAGTGAAGATAGTTAATGAACAACTTGTTAAACTCATGGACACAGATGGTTTTAACCTGAATGTATATGACAATAAGTTAACTAAAGTTATGCTTGTTGGTCTTCAAGGTTCAGGTAAAACTACTGCATGTGCAAAGCTTTCAAGTTATTATAGAAAGAAAAAGATTAAACCAATGATGGTTGCATGTGATATCTATCGTCCTGCTGCTGTTCATCAGCTTCAGGTTTTAGGTAAGCAGATTAATATTCCTGTAATCCATGACGATAGCAATAATGTTACTAAGATAGCTGACAAAGCTCTTAAAGCTGCTGACAGAGAGATGACTAATCTCCTTATCTTCGATACTGCCGGTCGCTTGCATATTGACGGGGATATGATGGATGAGATTTATAATCTTAAACAGCAGATTAAACCTGATTACATCTTCTTCGTAGCAGATTCTATGACAGGTCAGGATGCTGTAACAGTTGCCAAAGAGTTCAATGACAAGATGGACTTCCATGGGGTTATCCTTACAAAGCTTGATGGTGATGCCCGTGGTGGTGCAGCTCTTTCTATTAAAGCAGTTACCGGTAAACCTGTAGTCTTCGTTGGTATGGGAGAAAAGGTTAGTGACCTTGAACTCTTCCATGCAGACAGAATGGCATCTAGAATTCTCGGTATGGGTGATGTTCTTAGCCTTATCGAAAAAGCGGAAGAAGCTTTTGATGAAGAAGAAGCAGAGAAACTCGCAAAGAAGATGCAAAAGAACAAGTTTGACCTTAACGATTTCCTTAGTCAGTTACAGCATATAAAGAAACTAGGTCCACTTGATTCTATCATGAAGATGATTCCTGGTGTTAACTCAAAGATGATGAAGAATGTCAACATCGATGAAAAGCAATTAGCACATATTGAAGCTATTATCAAGTCTATGACAAATAGAGAACGTGAGAAACCACAAGTCCTAAACGGTTCAAGACGTAAACGTATTGCTCTCGGTGCCGGACGCCCTGTTCAGGAAGTAAACCGCCTGCTTCGCAACTTTGAAGATATGAAGAAGATGATGAAGAAGATGAACAACCCTAAGTTCGCTAAACAGTTTAAGAATCTACAATTCTAGGACATGTAATCTATCTTTTGGGTGCAACAATGTTGCACCCTTTTTTTTGGGGAGTACACGACCCCGGGTTCACAAAGCCCGAGGTTATTAATTTTCAGCCCCTTTAGGGCTAGAAAGTAGTGCGAGTGCCTCACTTGTAAGCAACTCTCTTATTTTGATTTAGCCTTGAAAAGGCGTCTGTTCAATAGCCACATGCTTTGGCATGTGGTAATGTCATAAAAGAAGATTGTAGCCCTATAGAGGCGAAAGATTAACACGTTTGAGCTCTTACGCCCCTTCAGGGCTAGAACAATGTCCGAGATCTTTAACCCCAAGCGACAAGTTGTCGCATGGGGCTATTAAACAATCGCTCTTTCAGAGCTGGAAGGTACATCAGTATTACATGTAAAATTGTAGGGCATGCAGCCTGCTTGCTCACAGCTCGACAGAGCTGTATTCCCCGAGACAGAACTTGATAATAATTACTAAAGAACTTTAGTAGTTTATGCCAATTAACGTCAGTGGCGGGGCTTAGCTACGCTAAGCGGACAAGCTGGCAGCATGTCCTACGTTTCGACGTGCAATTTCGATGTACTGCTCTGCCTTAATTCCAATGAGACACCTATTGAATCCCCGTTAGCTTCCCGTTAGATCCCCGTTACAGCGAATGGGTATGGGATTGCTTTCTAATGACTAAGAAATACATGTTAGATTATTATTGTGAGAGAGCAATCAAACACTAAGTCCACTCCCGTCTACTATGTCCACAAATCGAGTAATCCGGAACAATAGTAACCAGGCACAAGACAATGAGTGCAATATAATTATCCTCTCATTGCTCTATCATAATAAAGCAGAGAAAATTGTCCGATTCCTGTGAGTCTCTTGGGGCTCCCTAGGGCAAAATCATAAGAGAAGGTCTTGAAACTAGGCAGAAGAAGACAATTATTAGTACCGCATTATGAGGGGCTGATGATAGGCAGATCTCTGATTCCCGACCACGGGTTAATCCTTGGAAAATCTAAAGTGTATTCTTAAGGAGGAGGATTAATGATTGACAGTAAACTATAGACATTAACAATAATCAGGAATGAAAACAATGGAGTTTTGCATGTTAGAATTTAATGAGAATCAAGATAAACCTGAAGAAGAGGAAGAAGAGAAGAGAAAGAAGTTTGAATATCTGATAGATTACGTTCCTCATTTAGTAGTTGCAGCAGTGATAGTGATTATAGGTTTGATTTTTGTCACAATGACTTATGATCCAAGAGTGGCAGTGAAAGTAAGAGGATTCGAGTACCAGTATAATGTAAGTCGAGTTCATTATGAGAAAGAGCCATTCAAGAAAAGAGCTCTGAACTATGCAATTATACGATACATTAAAGATAACCTTGATTATGATTTCGAAGAGCTCATATCCACTAACAGAAAAGCTTTTACCAAATCTACATGGAGCAAAACCTTCGAAGAGTGGTTAGTCTATCTATACCCCCTCTACACAACTAAAGCAAAAATTACAGCTTATGAAGAACTGTTTACAAGCACGCGCAAAACGAAACGTGCAAATGTTCGAAATAAACCTTTTTCAGCAGACATGGAATGTAGTTTTAACATAGTTGCTGAAGACTATAACCCATATAACTTACAGTGTGTTTCCGGTACAACTATATTGGAAGAAAGGCAGGGAATTGAGCTTGAATACACTATCAATGAACCGGCGTATATATCTGTCTTTATGCTTTACCTTGATGATTTGAAAGTATACAGTATTGCTACTGAGATTAGTGAAGCAGGTAGAAACTTCTTTCCTAACAATAAGATAGATAAATACAAAGCAAATGACCTTCTAAAAGATGAGTCTGTCATTGTTGTAGTAGCAACTCCCAAACCTTTGAAGATAGATGATACCCATATCGAACATGGTGTTGAGACAATTAAGATGTATGACTTTTATCCGGCTTTGCATAAGCAGAAAAAGCATAGTTTCTTTATTGTTCCTGTTTCCAGAGCACTTGAGGACTCACAACTAGATCCATACTTACATCATAGTAATATCAGACCAAGTTATTAGATTAAAGAACCGAATTTCTGCTTGACACTTAAAATGGTAATCAGTATATATTGCTGTTTGCCTCTATCCAAGCTTTGAGGATATTATATACAGGAGGTTTTATGCAGAAACTATTTACGGACAGGACAAAAGAGATACAAATTGGGATTGACCATTTTCTTGCTCATGTTGAGCATTCAGGGCTAATATTCTTGGAAGGTGTGAAAGCTTACTTAGCATGGGATACAGACAAGTTTGAAGAGTATAGAACAGAGCTCAATGATATTGAGGAAGCAGCAGATGCACTTAGAAGAGATATTAAAGTTAAACTTTATGCTTACATGTTAATCCCGGAATCAAGAGGAGATGTGTTAGGGTTACTTGAAACGCTTGATAATGTAGTTGATGTTTGCCATAAAGTGATGGAACAGCTATCAGTTGAGCATCCGGATATTCCTGATAATGTTAGAGACGACTTTGGTGAGTTGGCAAGATTTTCCCAATTGACAGTAGAAGCAGTTGCCAATGCTTCACGAGCATTTTTTACAGAGCTTAAGCTTGTAAGTAACTTTGTTGGAAAAGTTTACTTCTATGAACATGAAGCAGATAAGATGGAAGATAGAATCAAGCGTAAAGTATTTGATTCCAAAGAACTTGAACTGAGTGAGAAGATACACTTAAGATATATTATTGATAGAATCGCACTGCCTTCAGATGAATCGGAAGTAGTAGCAGAACGACTTGAAATATCAGCAATAAAACGCAAACTATAGGTTGGATTAATGTTTGTAATATTGATGTATCTTTCAAGCGGACTCTTTTTAGGTTGGTCTTTGGGTGCCAATAATGCAGCTAACTTCTGGGGGACAGCAGTTGGAACTCGAATGGTCAAGTTCCGAACTGCAGCAATAATATGCAG
The DNA here is from genome assembly GCA_963677495.2 of Cloacimonadales bacterium (SeqCode). GTDB lineage: Bacteria > Cloacimonadota > Cloacimonadia > Cloacimonadales > JAFGVF01 > Zophobacter. Next base: position 146,997 of record CAXXOU010000001.1, on the reverse strand, counting down.
TATTCTTGTAGTACTTGGAGCAGTAATAAGTGGTGCCGGAGCATCACAAACCATTGGTAAACTTGGTGGGATAAACAGCCTTGGTGGTGCATTCACAGTTGCACTCGCTACTGCATTGGTCTCACTCCTAATGACAAAGTCAGGAATCCCAATTTCCACTTCACAAGCTGTGATTGGTGGTATTATTGGCTGGAATATCTTTACCCAATCTGCTACTGACTATTCGGTACTAGGTAAAATAGCAATGTCATGGGTTTTCTCACCGGTATTAACAGCATTTACGGCCTTCGTTATGTTCTTCATTGTGAAACTAATACTGGATAATGGTAAGTGGCACATGCTTAGAATTGACTCCTGGACAAGATGGCTACTAATCATCGTGGGAGCATTTGGTTCCTACTCCTTGGGTGCCAATAATATTGGTAATGTTATGGGTGTGTTTATCCAAGCTTCACCTTTTAATGAACTGAACGTTTTCAACCTATTCACATTAAGCTCTATTCAACAGCTTTTCTTATTAGGTGGAATTGCGATTGCTGTCGGTGTAATCACATACTCTAAAAGGGTAATGACTACAGTTAGTACAGACATCTATAAACTATCTCCGGTAACTGCCTTGATAGTTGTATATGCTGTGTCCGTTACTATGTTCCTGTTCGCATCTGTTGGATTAAAGAACTTCCTAACATCACATGGTTTGCCATCATTACCACTTGTGCCTGTATCAAGCTCACAAGCAATTGTAGGTGCTGTGATTGGTATCAGCTTGGCAAAAGGTGGTAAGAATTTACAAGGGAAAGTACTTCTTAAGATAGCCTTAGGTTGGATTATAACTCCAATTGCTACTTGTATTTTAGCATTAGTTCTACTATATATAACTCAGAATGTGTTTATGATGGAAGTATTTTCAGATCTTTAAACTTCTTTCTTTAGGTTGTATGCCAATATATAGCCAAGTACTGCTCCTATTACATAATAACTGAAATCACTCGGAACGAATGTCGTACCAATCAAAGTACGACCTATAAAAGTACTTCTAATCGCTTGTAGAAAGGGAGGTTGCCAGAGTTGCAAAAACTCAAGACCTGATGTTACAAGTAAAACAGAGAGACTTACTAACCAAATCCTGTTCTTCCGGGCAAAGAGTGCAAAAATCAAGATAAAGAACACAACATAAAACACACCACCTAAAGAGTTGTTTACCCACTCCCGATAAGGACCGGGATAGAATTTTGATAACAATCCAAGAATAACTACTATAGGGATTTCTATAAGTATCAGATAATTTGCTTTCAATGTATCAGGTAGTATGGATTTTAATGTATTCTGTTTCAATTCTATATCCTCCATTTCTAACATGTGGTAGTGATGAAATTATCTCTTTGTAGTTATCAAGCTGAGCTTCATCTTTAATGCTACCCGTTTTATAATCTACGATAACAATCAACTTCTCAGATTCCGATATCTGAAGTCTATCGATACGGAACTCTTGCTCTGTTTGTGGATGATAAATAGTATATTCATTAAAAACATGATCCCACTTGTCAGAGAATACCTCTGGACTAGTATCAACAAATCTACGAGCTACCTCTACATAGCTTAACAGCTCATTATAAGGGATGAGATTGCCATATGCTGATATAGTTTGTTTAAGAGCAATCTCATGGTCATTCTTATGATTATACTCAATAAAGGAGAGATAATGGTGCACAACTGAACCGATTACGTTTCTTTTACCTGTAATGTATAGAGCTGTCAGTTCCTCTTTGCTCATTATGTTTTCCGGTTTGAGTTCCTCAAAAAGCTCTGTCTTATCAGGTGAAAAATAGTGACTGATATTTGTTTGATTCTTGGTGTGAGTTATCTCTTTAATCTTCTTAGTAAACTCATTTTTAACAACTTCTGTATTATTCAGTAAGTGCTTAGCACAAGAATAGATTACTTTGCTTATCCTAAAGTCAGCCCCGGGTTCACCACCTTTAAGTTGTTTTACAGCATAAAACAGATAAAGATTATCTTCCGCTCTGGTCATAGCAACATAGATAGCATTCAGCTCCTGAATCTCTTCACTCAACTCCTTTCTGATTATAGTATCCGTTTTAGATGTTAACTTTAGAATCTCTCGACATCGCATGGAAATATCATAATCTGTAAGTCCTATATACTTATCATCAAAACGATAATTAACGAATAGGTCACTTCCATGTCTGATACCGGTTCCAACTGATGAATAAAAGAAAACAGTTTTAAAAGCTAAGCCCTTAGATTTATGAATACTTATAAGTGTTATCGCATTATCATTATTTACAGTTTCCTGCCGGTTTGATTCCTCTTTTTCCAGCTCAATACAATATTGCAGGAATCCTGCTAAGTTATTAGTATAATCATGTCGCTCGGTAGTAAACGAATGAACAATGTTTAGGAACTTATCTAAATTCTTCTTCTCATTATCTGTTTTGAATATTGACTCAAAGTTGAAAGCCTCAATTACTTTGATGGCAAATATGAAAGGATTCGATTGATGTTCAGATAAAGCTTGTATCTTATCCATAGCGGACAAGTCATTAAGATATTCATTGAACTTCTCATCACTAAGTTTGTGACTATTCTGTAAGAACTCTTTCATAATATCAGATGGGAGCATATAAAGGTCTGACCGGAAGAATTTAAGTAAGGATAATCTATCACCATAAGCAATCCAATCCATGAGATGAAGAATCGGTGTTATAGCGTGATGTTTGAAGAGAGAGTTGTTACTCTCTTGAATAAAAGATATTCCTGATTGTGTAAGTAAATCAGCTATTGCAGTTAGCTCTCTGTTTGTTCTGGCAATTACAGCAACACCTTCACAATTGTAATCATTCCCAACCCGGATATGAGGGATAAGATATTCATTTACAAACTGTTCAAAGCTTTCTTGTAGTGAACCTGAACTTGTAGTGTAACCATACTCTTTAAAAGCTACACTTCCATGTGCATTCTTTCTGGCACACATAACATCTTCATAGTTCCAATCTATTCCCATCTCATCCTTTACAAGATTCAAGCTGGGGGAACTAAACATTTCATTGATGAAATCAATTACACTCTTAGAGCTTCTATAGCATGTCTCTAATCTAGAATATTGTACATCATAGATATTCTCAAGTTTATTGATTAACTCCATTTCACCTGATCGCCACTGATAAATTGCCTGCTTCTCATCTCCAACAATGATTACTCCACCATAAGGAAAGGTTCCCGATCCACTTATCATCTCATCTATCATTGGTTGGAATAATTTGAACTGTACAATGCTTGTATCCTGGAACTCATCAAACAACAGAAACCTTGTTCTATAAGATAGAGCTTCATAGAACCTATTCGTAACAGTTCCTGTATTAGCATCAACAATGGAGATGTCTTTATCATAGAGATAGTTGAAAGTGTAGTCTGTTATATCACTATAAGTCAACTTCCCGGAAGTAAGTTTCATCTCATCATATTCAGCTAAGAGATTGGTCCAGAAGTTCTTGATTTCGATCCATTCGTTAAGATATACATGGTAATATAAAAGGTCTGCAAGTGCTGTTTGAACTTCTTGTGCCAATGCCTTCAGATCTTTATCTCTTAGTCTTCTACCATCATATATTGTTATATTCTTCATAACAAATCGATAATTCTCTTTCAAATAATCTAAGTCAGTGAAATTACTCAATATAATCTGGGGTAGTTCTAGTGGAGAGAAACTGTTGAACTCTTGCCGGATTGCCGGCTTAATATAGCTTTCCAGTCCGGCTTTACCCTTCAGGGCATGGAGCTCTAGGATAAGCTCCATAAGGTTGTTTACTAAGTCATGATAGTTTAAGTAAGCTTGCTTAAAGTTTTCTACGGACATCGTATTATCATACTTCTCAAGAAAGTGGACTTGCCATCTGTGTGTTATAAGATTATCCAAATCTCTAGTGTGAAGTTCCGGTCTTATCCTTAAATCGTTGTTTAGGAAAGCAAGTATCTCGTCAGTGATAAGCCCTTTTCGTAGAAGGTTTTCGAGTATCTCAGGCAGAATCTCTTCATTATAGTTTAAATCGATCTCATACTCGTTAATGCCTTTCCAGGGAGCAATAACGCTATTGAAGATACTACCTGCAAAAGAATCAATTGTCGAGATATGAACATCCTGTTTATGCAAAAGCATCTCAAGATATATCTCTTTGAGTGACTGTATCTCATCTCTGCTTATAGTTCTACCAAGAAGATTCTCCAGATTAGCGATTAGAATCTCTGCTTCCTTATTATTGGTATATATGAGCTGAAGGTGTTGATAGATTCTCTCTTTAATTTCTGCTGTTGCTTTTCTGGTGAAGGTTATGGCAAGTATTTGTGAATAGTGAAACTCATCATATTTACTATACTCAATCAGTATTCTGATATATTCCAAGGATAACCGATATGTTTTACCGGTACCGGCGGATGCAGTTATGACTTTAAAAAAGGTATTATCCATCTATTTCACTCCCAGATGCCTTTTGACAAGGCTATATCTGCTAAGAGCATCTAGATGCTCCTTCTCATATGGCTTAAATTTTATAACATCAAATCCATTTACGAAAAGACCTATCATACTCTCAGAAATAATGTTTTCAAGTGGAGTCCTTTTTGTTCCCGGTTCTTTAAGCTTACTATCTTTAAAATACCAAAAATAGGCAAAAGCCGGTTTCTTGAGGAGTTCATGATAAACCGTACTATACATGATTAGTTGATAATCATTAAACGGGGTGTAGTGACCGGTTTTATAATCAACGATGATGCAATCATGGTCACTTTCCAGCAGAAGGTCTGCTTTACCTACAAGGTATACCTTCAATGGCTTTCCATCATGCTCAATTTCCACAAATGGAGAGATTGATGCAGTAAGATCATCTTGTGTCTCCTCTTCCGGAATCCATTTGTACATGCCGGACGAGAGACTTGTAAACCTTTCCTCAATATTAGCAAAGAATGATAAGATACTATTAGCAATCACAGGCTTAATTACTTCCTCATAATAGTATTTTCCCACTGATTGCGGTATCCCATAAAACTCTTTAGTGTTAGAGTTCATCAAGCTATTTATAGTAGTTTCAACATACTTATGATTGAGCCATTCGGGTCTATGCATAAGTTTGTCTTTATAGGTTTCGTTTAATCTTTTCACAATTCTTGACATTAGAATATGTACAAATTTACCAAACAGCAGTGCACTGAAGTTCTCTTCAGCTCGTTTTGTCATTCGTCTTTGTTTACAAATATTCTCAAGATAATATTTAAACGGACAGTCTCTCAGAGCAGAAAACGCAGTAAAAGAAAGCATATACTTATTATCATAGAGTGGTAAGTCTGTAATCTCAAAAGGTATTTGAGCAAAGCTATTTGTTAACTCAATATCCGGAATCTGCCAGTCGCTTCTGTTCTTTGTTAAAATACTCAGGTTTCTGGAATGACTATCACTTTCAGATATTACTTCATTTGGTTTCAACTCAGGGAAGTGTACGATAAGCTCATCAATATAGGAGCTTACTTCTATACCCTCATCTCCATTTCTCAATCCGTAGATGCTTGTCCTCTTTGAACTAGCGAGTAACCTGAAGAAATAATACTTCTCGCGTGCAACTATAAGCTCATAAGTCTTCATGCCTAGTGCTTTGCGTTGTACATCTGTAAACAGATATGGTTGATTCCTTTTTCCCGGTAGTAAGCCCTCTTGCATGTTTAACACAGCAATGCTCCGGTAACTGATGTTACGAGTGTCCAGGAAATTCCTAAGCTTAATTCGATTCCCTGCAATGTTTACCTGACATTTTATCTTACGGCTACTAAGATTTTCAAGCAGTAACGATAACAATATCTTTGGAACTTTGCTTACTCCTCCGGCAAACTTGCTCCAAGATTCAACTATGGGGAACTCACCGATAGTCTTGTAATTCGCTAATCCTTCAAAGAATACTGAGAGGGCATTAGTGTGTGTCTTTTCCCAATCATTCAACATACTCTCGGGATTCAAATAGTTAGCAAGTAGATTAACAAGACCAGTGGGATTAGTAACACTAAATAGTTCCAGCATTATACCTTCAACTAAATCCAGAAAATGCACTAAACTCTTAGAATTTATCCACTTCTTACAGTTTTGCAAACCCAGGTCAAAATAGATAAATCCCTGATCGATTTGATACGATAATGCTTTCATTAACTCATGCTTATCTAACTCATAGTAGCTAACGAACACGTCTTCACTAAGAGCTTCTATTAAACAGTTTAACTTAATTAACTTTGTTGATCCGCTGTAGACAATGCCATTGAAAAGAATCGAAAGAGTATTTAGAAACCTGTTAATCCCAGACTCACGGAATGATCTGGAGGTAGGAATGTTAAACCGTTCAGGGGAAAGCATGTTGCCACCAAAAGAGCCCTCAAAGTTAGGGTAAACGATACTTTCAAATTGCATTCCGTGTTCTATCTCTTCACAGAAGTGCTGCAACATTGAAAGCTCATTCTCTGCTAATGATATTGTTATGCTTTCAGGATTTACATATTTGTTGTAGTTATTACTCATAACTCTTAGGTTCTCTTGATTAAAGAACTCTTCATCACCGAAAAACAAAAGCTCAACAGGTAGCACAGAGCTTAGCTTCTCAAGCATCATCCTTTCAAGCCCTGAATAGTAGACTTGGTTAACAAAAACAACCTTCTCAAAAGTGTTGTGTAGATTAATCAAATCTAAATCATTCAGGTAGATAGTATCAGTTAGATCACGGTTATCGAGATAGTCCTTGTAAATCCGGAAGACCTCTAGAAGTTTATCATAATGCTCATCTTGCCAGGGGCTTGTCTCAATCATCTTCTCTGACAATAGGACTGGAACAGATGCAGGCTCAATGTTTTCATCTCTTAATTCAGCAAAGAAAGTAAAGAACGCATTGGCAAAAGAAACAGAGTCCACATAACTTTTGCAGTTAAAGAACTCTTTCAACTCATTATTAAGGCATGAGTATAAGGCAAGATAACGCTTTTGATCTTCAAGTATGGGGATCCCGGGCAAAAACAACTCATCTTTAAACTCTTCAATACTCTTGCAAACTAAACGGTTGAAACTCCATTGTGTTTGTAACGCTTTTTGAGCTTTTCGGGAGTTAGCCTTCGTTGGGAATACTAGCAAAGTGTTGGAATTTGTATAGTTTTTTAGTATATACTGAATAGAATCTGTCTTTAATGGCAGAAAAATAGACTTACACATAGGGATAGCCTTTTGATTAAATATTATGAAAAAAGGAAGGGGTGTGAGAGCTTATGATTATCTAATAGTACTTTTCTTCCTCTGGTTCATCTACTTTTTTCATAAGTTCATCAACATAGTGAATATGTTTCTTCCAACCTAATGTAGGTTCAATATCAATCTCAGAACTACCGTAAAATTCTGTTAAAGTTGCTGCTTCTCTCATCTGATGGATATCTCTTGAAATCTTCGCAAGAAGCCTTGTTTGCATTTTTATCTCTTCAAGCATCTCTTTCATTAATTCTTCGTTCATTGTTGTTCCTCCGGATTTATAGTAGCATCCTCACACCGAACACAAGAATATGCTATTATACCTTAATAAGTCAAACTATATTATCACTTTTTTTTGTAACCACTGAGTTTGACTCATTATTACAGGTGCTTTTACTATACTTAACTTATTGTTCATCAGTACTCTCTCAACTAGCAAGTCTGCATCGATATTTTTCTCTTTTCTAAGCAGGATTTAGCAGATTTATAATGAATGAACAAATCAAAAAGCAATTTGTGATTGATTTGTGCCCTATGCTTCCCTTCCGGTTCCGTGACTAAGAAAAGTAATCCATATGTTTTGTAGTTATCCACATGATGTGAATAACTTGAGGCTTTCCACGAGAGGGTCACGAGAGGGTCACCTGTGGGAGACCTTTGAAACACCTTTTTTAGTCAGGAAACCGGAAGGGATGAAGCAGGACCAAAAACGGGATTATTTGATTAAATCAGAGTCAGAAATTGGGATCGGAGTTTTGTGTAGAATGGTCAATAATGCGGTTCCACTTGGGTTGAAATATGCAATTTTTGATTAAGAGATGCTTAAGTTTTCGTTGACAATGTGGATTGGTCTTTAAAACCTTCATAATGAAAGAGAGATTGAAGATATCAGTTCGTGACCTAATAGGATTCTCATATCAGTCAGGTGATATGAAGTCAGTGTTTGTCAGTCAGAAAAGGGCTTTGGCCGGAACACGGGCACACCAGAAAATCCAGAAGTCAAGACCTGATGACTATTTAGCAGAAGTTGCTTTTAAGTATATTCATGAGACCGAGAAGTTGGATATACAGATTCAGGGACGTATTGATGGAGTGCAACCGGGGGAGACCTATCTGATTGAAGAGATTAAGTCGACATTTAGGTTGTTAGATGAGATTACTTACGAGAACTCTTTCATGCATTGGGCTCAAGCAAAAATCTATGCCTTTATTTTCTCCAAAGAGAATGAGCTTTCCAATGTTGATATCAAGCTAACCTATTACCAATTAGATGATGATGCAATTAGGGAGATTGTTCGTCCATTTACTTTTATTGAATTGGAAGAGTTCTTTCTGGAAACAATCCGCTTATATTACGATTGGGCAATAAGAATTGCTGATCAGCATACTGCCCGTGATACTTGGTTGCAAGAGCTTACTTTCCCATATGGGGAGTTTAGGAAGAACCAGCGAGATATGTCTGTTGCTACTTATAATGCTGTGAAGAATAAGGAGAACATCTTTATTCAAGCACCAACAGGGATAGGTAAAACGATTGGAACGCTGTTCCCTGTATTGAAAGCAATGGGGGAGGGGAAAGCTGAAAAGATATTCTACCTTACTGCCAAGACTGTTGGACGCACTGTGGCTTTGAATACTCTGCGAGATGTAACTGAGAAGCATAAGCTAAAATCTGTTGTGCTTACAGCTAAAGATAAGGTTTGCAGATTCCCGGGTAGAAGATGTGACGGGGATGATTGCCCTCTTGCTAAAGGTTATTTTGACAGACAGAAAGATGCGAGTGTTGAGCTGTTCAATTACGATATATTCGAACGAGATGTGATTGATGAAATTGCTGATAAATACTATATCTGCCCCTTCGAGTTCTCACTGTTCCTATCACTGTTTGCTGATGTTGTGGTTGCTGATTATAACTATGCCTTCGATCCGGCGGTCTATTTACGAAGGTTCTTTGACCCGGTGAACGGTGATTACTTCTTTCTGATTGATGAAGCCCATAACTTCCCTGAACGAACGCGTGGTATGTATTCTGCTGATATCAAGCTTGGAGATGTTAAGAAAGCTGTGAAAGCCTTGATAGAAGATGCCGGAGAGGATATAATTAAACCTCTGAAGAGTGTAGAACGACACATGATGAAGTGGCGAAGGGAGATGAAGAAAGAGCTTCAGCAGGAAGAGGTGCAGGAGCTTGATAAGAACCTGATGAGGAAGATTCGAAAGTTTATCAACAATGCAGAGACATGGTTGGCTCGGAATACACAAACTGCTTGGAGACAGGATTTATTAGATATCTACTTCGTGTTCAGGCAGTTCGTGAGAAGCAGTGAGTTCATGAACGAGAAGTTCACTTTCTACCTTTCGAATACAGGTAAGTTCTTTATCAAAATCTACTGTATGGATCCCTCTGAGATGAATCGTGAGAGCTTGAAAAGAGCTATTGGATCAGTGTTTTTCTCAGCAACACTTCTACCAGAACAGTACTTCACTTATTTCTGTGGAGGAACAGGGGATGAGCTGTTTCTTAAACTAACCTCACCTTTCCCGCAAGAGAACTTGAAACTACTGATTAATACTACCGTTGAAACAACTTATCAGCGTCGAACCGACTCTATACCGGAAGTTGTTGAGAACATTTATATGCTATCAAATGCTAGAAAAGGTAATATGCTAGTGTTCTTCCCATCATATAAGTACATGGAAAGTGTTTTGGAAAAGTTTGAAGAGAAGTATCCTGATAAACATATTCAAGTACAAAAGCGAAGTATGAAAGAGGAAAAGCGACTTGAGTTCTTAGCAGCATTTGAACCGGGACGTAGTTTAATCGGATTTGCTGTGATGGGTGGAATCTTTGGAGAGGGTATTGATCTGAGAGGTGAGAAGCTCTCTAACTGCGTAATCGTTGGAGTGGGACTTCCTCAAATTTGCTTAGAAAGAAACCTGATACGTGATTACTTCGACTCAGAAGATAAAAACGGATTCGATTTTGCGTATAAGTTCCCGGGACTAAACAGAGTCATGCAGGCAGGTGGTAGGGTAATCAGAACTGCTGAAGATAAGGGTGTAATCCTTCTCCTCGATAGAAGATTTGGAGGATATACGAGGCTTTTTCCACAGGAATGGAAACATTATCGTAAGATTATGCATGCTGATAGTATTGGGGAGTTATTTTCTTCGCCCCTTTGGGGAGAAGAGGGAGAGCTTTAACTCGGAAGATGAGGGGTAGGTACGAGATTTTCTTTTTATCCTTTGCAAACAAAACAAACTCTTCACTCTTCAAACTCAATACCCAATTCCTCTAAGATAGTAACAATAACACCATCAATATTGGTTAGAGTCTCATAATCAGTGAACCTAACAACTCTTAACCCTCTTGAATTGAGATAACTTGTCCTTACTTGGTCATATCCCGGCCCTTGCCCTACATAATGCTGGTCACCATCCAGCTCGATTACTAAGTTTTTCTTAATACAAATAAAATCTACTATATAGTAACCAATTTGGTGTTGACGTCGGAACTTGAACCCAAATAGGTTCCGATTACGTAGGTATGCCCATAATTTGGATTCTGCATTAGTTGTATTCATTCGATTTGCTCTTGCAAAATCTCTAAGTCTTGAAGTTAGTTCGCTTCTTTTTCGTGATGTAATCCTTTGACTCATTTGGATATAATAAGTTGGGTGAGAGCTTAAGCAAACTGATAAATCATTATATATTTTCCTCGCCCCTCTGGGGAGAGGATTAAGGTGAGGGGTATATACAAGATTCTCTTGATTTACTATGTCTGGGGGCAAGGAAGTTTCCCTTTGAAAGTCAGTGATAAACTATCGACCCCTCACCCGATATCCTCAACGGATATCGACCTCTCCCCAGAGGGGTGAGGTAAATACAAAAAAAAGGCTGATGGCACGCACCAGCCCGGGAGTTTTTTGAAGAAGACCCTTTTAGGTCATTTATGTTTTGCTTTGGTTATTTAATTGCAGCTAGTAGCCTTTCTGCTTGCTCAGATGTAATCACACCTTTCTCAAGAAGGTCTAAGATCTTAAGTCTGCTCTGACCTTTATCATTTGACTTTGCCACAGGCTTTGTAGCAGTATCTGCTTTATTTACTGCATCTGTGATGTCATTTATTACAACACTTACAGTATCTTCAATCTCATCAAGATCAGGGATATCCGGTACCTCGGGGCAATCAGGACAATCAGGCTTTGCAGGTTTTGCCGGTTTCTCAGGCTTTTCTCTCTTAACAAAGACTTTCTTTGTATAGACTTTTGGTTCATCACCATCATCAGAGATCTTGATTTCAAGGTTGCAAAGTTTGTCTTGTAGACTACTAACAGTCTTAAGCGCAGCATCAATAGATTTTTGGACTGATCTTTTTGAAATAATGGCAGCTTTTTTCTCTAATACACGAGATATTTTATCGAAATCAACATCTTTCAGGGCTTGTTGAACCTTGTCTTCAATGTTCATCTCTTCATCGCTGAGTTTTTTCCACTTCTTCTTGAATCGGTTTACTTCAACTTTCACACCATCCATTCCGATAGTGTTGCTGTCGATCATGCGTATACTGCCATTCTCCGTCTCAATTGCTATCTTGTAGCTTCCGTTTCCTCTTTCGATATGGAACTTCTTCTCGTCATGATCTGAGCTGATAGTTTCTACTTTTGCCTTAACTGAATTACTGAAAGAACCGTATTCCATTGAACAATCAGCTGTAAACTCCAGCTCTTCAGGAATAACAATATCTATACTACCGTTTTCAGTTTCAATGTTTGTGTTCCCTTCACTTCTAACGGGAACCTCACAGATAACACGTCCGTTCTCTGTTTCAAGATTAATCGTTCTATAGTCGGCTTTTTCGATCTTAATCTTACCATTCTCCGTCTCACAGTTAAGGGCTTCACCTTTTCCTCCACTGAGCTTGATAAGTCCGTTTTCTGTTTCTGCATTGATTTCTCCCTCCATGTCATGTATCTTTATTGCCCCGTTCTCGCTTTGGACATTCATAGTGCCTTTACAATTAATGGTAGCTATTGAACCATTCTCTGTTTCTATAGAGAAAGTAGCAGTTACATTTTTACAGTGAATTCTGCCATTCTCATTCTCGACCTGAAGCTTTGAATTTTCCGGTGCTTTTACCAGGATTCTGCTCTCTTTGCTGTCTAAGTGACAACTTTCATCATCATTAAACTGAAGCCATGCTTTGTTATCTGTTTCATTTGAACTGAATTCATAGATATTCTCGCATTTATCAAGGTCATGTCCTCGACTGACTAAATGCAAATCAAAGGTTACATTCTCGTCAGGAGAGGCTTCAACAAAAACATTGACATAGTTAGACTCAATCTCAATTGTCGGGTTTGACTTAAGGGGGATGACATGTGATTGATTAATTTCTTTTTTCATCGTTATCTCCTTTTTTCTATTTCGGATATTGCATCATCTACACTAAACTCTCCATCTTCTATACCTTCAAGTATCAGTAGAAGTTCATCTTCTTCACTTGGTTTCTGTAATGCTTCCCTAATCTCTCTTAAGCGTGCTTTCACAGTTGGGTATGAGATGTTGAGTACTTTCTCTACTTCTTTTATGTTACCCTCAGCAAGCATGAAGATTGTCACAAACTCTTGCTGAGTATTTGTTAACGCTGAAATTCCCGATGGAGTAAATCTGCCTTCAATAGATGTTTTGCAATTTGGACATGTATATTTCACAATCTCTAAATCGTGGTCGCAAACCGGGCAGATATGTAAGGTATCCTTTTTCATTATTTCCTCCTTTAGGACACAAATGAGCATAACTATCATCTCATTCTGGGTCTAAATTAATATGGGGATTAATAATGTCAAGAAGAAAATTAAAATAATTAATGTCAGTATTAATAATATTAATATCGATACTAATTCTAGTGTATAATATCTATGCTGTGATTAATATTTGAAAAGCTTCTCCCTATGCCTGTAGTACTTGTCATATCGTTCGCGTAAAAGTCGGTTTTCACTCGAAGAGAGATTGGGGTCTTTTGCTAGTATCTCTTTTGCTAATATTTTCGCTTCATCTAATAGTGCTTTATCTTTAACTATGTTTGCAAATTTAAAGGCAGGGACACCCGATTGCTTAGTTCCAAAGAACTCTCCCGGTCCTCTGAGCTCAAGGTCCTTCTCTGCGATCAGAAAAACCATCATTTGATGAAGTCATGGTTCTTAAGCGTTCAGCTCCTATCTTACTCATGGGTGGGTAGGAGATAAGGTAGCAATATGCTTCGTCAGAGCCTCTTCCTACTCTTCCTCGTAATTGATGTAACTGACTAAGTCCAAACCTTTCCGAATGCTCTATCATCATAACAGATGCATTTGGGACATCGATTCCAACCTCAATCACTGTAGTCGAAACAAGGATATCGACTTTCTTATCCTTGAAGGAGTTCATAATTTCCTCTTTCTCTGCATTCTTCATTCTACCATGCAGAAGCGCAATCTTATATTGAGGATATACATTTGAGCAGAGATGCTCATACAAAGTTTCAGCAGCTAAAAGATCCGATTTTTCTGTATCAGAGATAAGGGGACAGACAATATAAACTTGATGCCCATTTCTAAGCTCTTTCTCTATTTCATTATAAACAAGTTGTTTCTTGGACTCACTTTTCCAGAGGGTTCTAACAGGTTTTCTTCCCGGAGGAAGCTCATCGAGTACACTGATCTCAAGGTCTCCATAAACTGTTAGAGCTAAAGAGCGGGGGATAGGTGTAGCTGAAAGATAAAGCATATCAGGGCATCCGTTCTTTCTTGCCAGTTCAGCTCTTTGTTGAACGCCAAATCTATGTTGTTCATCTACAACAGTTAGCCCGACTTTGTGATACTCAACACTCTTTTGGATCAAAGCATGAGTACCAACAATCACCATTGCATCTCCACTCGCTATTCGAGCTAAAGTATCTTTCTTGCCTTTGTAATTGCCACCTCTAAGCAGAGCAATTTCAATATGTGGGAAGATAGAAAGCAGTTTTGAGATAGTTTTATAATGTTGTTCAGCCAAAATCTCAGTAGGAGCTAAGAGAACTGCTTGATGGTTATTCTCAACAGCTAAGAGCATAGCAAAGAGAGTAACAATAGTTTTGCCTGCCCCAACATCACCTTGTAAGAGTCTATTCATTTGACGGTTAGATGTCATATCAGCAAATATCTCTTTCACTACCCTCTTCTGAGCTTCAGTTAATTGATAGGGGAGATCTTCGTAAAGTCTCTTCGTCAACTCACCTGTAGGTTTAAAACAGATACCTGAACGGAAGAAATCCTTTTTAGTTCTTAACCAAAGTAGTTGTGTATATAAAAATTCCTCTAAGATAAAGCGTGCTTTGATCTGAGGTAGTCTTTTTACATCACTTAAGAAATGAATCTTCTGCAGAGCAATTTTACGTGCAGGGAATCCATATCTGTCTAGGATATATTGTGGTAAAGATTCATCAATGCTATCATGATATTTCTCAAAAGCAGTATAGATCAGCCTTCTCATCTGCTTCATTTTAAAGTCAGCAGTTAAGGGATAAACAGGCAGAACTTGACGCTTCTTCCAAAAGTCATCTTCCTCATGGTCATCGTCGATTATCTCATATTCCGGATGTATAATTTGAGGCATCTCACGATAATATTCAACCTTTCCACCAACCCAGATAGTTTTACCTATCTCCATATCTTTAGTTATCCACTTTCCAAATCTGAACCAACTGCAAAGAAGGTTACTTCGTCCATCAGAAATTATTATATTGAGTTGCTCTCTACCTCTACCGGTGATACGCTTATCAACTGATATAATGTGCCCTACAACTGTGACATTTTCACCTTCATTTAGAGTACCGATTGGACGTTGAACCGAACGTTCAATATAATCACGAGGAAAGAACTCAAGCAGATCTTCAACAGTGAAGATGTTAAGCTTGTTCAGTAGAAGTGCTTTCTTCGGTCCCACTCCCTTTAGGTATTGAATCTCCTCCATCGTCAGACTCTTCACGTTGCTCCTCCTCATCTAATCGTTTAGTCAGAAGTTTATACTCTTTACGCTTACGAACATATGCAATAATAAGGAAAACTGTCAACAAAGGACCTACAAAACTTGCTAACACTCCGAACAGATGCCCCAAAAAAGTATTCTTTTGTATGTTCTCGAAGTATTTGTCATATGCAGAAGTAGTCATAAAGAATGTAGCGTTAAACAGCTTTGAAAAATGAACTATTTTCCCTTGTGATTTAAGTTGTTCAGCTATATACCAGAACTTATAGAATCCGGGTTTTTGCTCTTTATAGAGAGTCTTCACTGCCAGAGATGACACTGCATAAAAAGCTTCCCAATCGTTCTTGGATTCCGGGTAGGTTCTTCTCATCTCCATCAGACTTGCTCTGTCCCCAAAAAGGTAACTATATGTGAAAAGTACTTCTCGATTAAAGTTGTGCTGCCCTGAAAAGTATACTGCCATACCTTCATGAAACCAAAGTGGTGCATTGGCAATATACGAGTCTATATAATAGTGGATATACTCATGTAGAAATACTTGCTTTAGTCCTCTTAAACCGCTACTATTCTTCTTCGTGCGAAGGATAATAGTTCTATCTCGTTTATTATAAAATGCATTTGCTTGTTGGACAATCTCACGCTTTCCGAATGTATGTTTCTCATACCAATCTGCATTTGGTGAAAGTATTACAGTAACAGGCTCATCAGGATATACACCCATCTGCTTTTGAAACGCAGTGATGTACATATCCATCTCTTTGCTAAGATGTTGTCCCAACTTTTTTTGCTGCGGTATACATTTTATTGTTGTGATATCACCTTGTATTGTAAGTGTAGAAGGGAATTGAGAGAATAGTGCTATTGATATTAGAAAGTATAGAGATACAAGTGAATATCTCTTAAACATCAGCACCTTCGAGTTGTAAGAGTTTCAGACGTGTAGATGGTCCACCGGCATAACCAGTGATTCCACCTTTTCCAATTACACGATGACATGGTATAATAACAGGAGTAGGTGTTTTGTTTAAGGCTGTACCTACAGCTCTTGCTGAACTTGGTCTGCCAATAGCAATTGCAATATCTGAGTAATACATGTATTTACCATAGGGTATCTCGCTAGTTGCTTTCCATACTGCTTTTTGGAAAGGTGTGCCTTCAGGATCAATCTTGCATGTGAACTGTTTCAGTTTACCAGCAAAGTATAGTTTGAACTCTTTAATCGCTAATTGAAGGTTCTTATTATCAATTTTATGATAAGCTCTTGCAGGTGGGGCAGGGGAGTAGTTGAAACCGATACGTATTATCGCTTCATCATTGCCCTCAATAGCAAATGTTCCATAATCGGTTTCTATCCATGTCAGATAACTCATTAGAACCTCAAGGAAAGTCCGATATTACGTTCACCCATCTCAAGGTGAATCTTTGATTTCTTAGCTTCGAAGTCCCACAAGCTGGCATCTACATATGCATCAGTTATACTTGCTACAATACTTATACCTAACCACCAGTAGTAGGAGTTTCTACGTCTGTAATGGAACTCATAATCTTCATCATGAAGTGCGTAAAGGTCTAGATCCTCACCTGCGCTATTACGCTTTCCTTCAAAATCTTTCATCTCATTGTGATGGTAAACAGACATTCCAAGGAAGGCTGCTTCTGCAGCAAAGAAGAGTCCTGCTCGATAGTAGCTTTTATTATAAACCTGACCACCACCAGGTAAAACAAATGAGAGAGTTGCAGCTTTCCATGGAACAGGCTTTGTCTCGCGTTCAACTGCATTACACATATGTGTTGTGATTAATAGTACAAACAATATAACGTATTTCTTCACTTGTTCTCTCCTGCTTCACGTTTATCTTTTCGGTGATAGTAATCTTCATATCTGTCTCTTTCACTGAATATACATCCGCAGAATTGCTGACGATACATTCCATCCTCTTTGGATAGCTCAATACCCTCTTTCCAGTATTCTCTAAAATCTTCATAATAGAACTTTACGCCAAATCTTTCAGATACTTTTTTAGCTATCTCAACAATTAACTCATGATTCTGGAATTTACTATATAATAGAGTTGATGAAATGTGAGTGAAACCACGTTCTTTAGCAACTTCTGCAGTTTTAGTCATTCTATCAAGATAGCAGTAATAGCATCTTGCTTTTTGACCATGAAGAGCTTCTTCAAAGAACTCTAAAAGCTTATAACTATTATCCTCAATAAGCTCAAAGCCCTCTTTAGTACTGAACTCTCTAAGTGTTTCTAGTCTTTTACGGAACTCTGTATAGGGATGGATATTGGTGTTGTACCAAAATGCCGTAACTTCTAATTCTTCTTTATCTTTCAAATGCTTCCATGGTGCAATAAAACAGGGAGCACAACAAACATGCATTAACAGCTTCATCTATCTACCTCATCGCAAGAATGAATATTTATTATCTATAAGATATTCACCATTTATTCAGTCAATAGATTAATTATGTTAACGGACTTACCTAGTTCTAAACCACGAGTTCTGAGGTTATGTTGTAGCTGCTTTGTAGTTAAATAATATAATTTATGACTTCTATTTTTTCTCTTCATGTCCACTACGAGTCTGGTACGTGCTGCATCAAAAACCTAGAATCTCGCTTGTCCCTCCCTTTAGTCTCCCTAGACCCTCCCTATGAACCCCTAAAGTTATCCACATCGTGTGTATAACTTATTTAACGGTGCAAAAAGATTCTTGTAGGGATTAGATAAAGAGAAGCTATTGACGCCAAAGGGGAAAAGGGAACCGATGTTAAAAGATTAAGCGAGTTTGCAATGTACACAACTATGAGTTCAACTTACGTTCAACTCATAGAGGAAGTCCTCTTTCGTTTTACTTCGTTCATCTCCGGCTGTCAATGGCATTTTAAATTGGTACAGTTTGGCATTTAAAAATGGTACAGTCTTCATTTTTGAAAATTCCTTAGTCTAAAGCTATCTCCGAGCATTGTAATTGGTTGTGAGTGATGGAGTAATCTATCAAGAATAGCAGTTGCTATCACATTGTCGTTAAAAATAGCTCCCCATTCATTAAACAACCTATTCGATGTTATGATTACTGATCTAAATTCGTATAAGAGATGGATGAGTCTAAAGAACAGATTAGCTGCCTTTGTCTGGAGAGGAAGATACCCCATCTCATCTATAACTATCAGATCATTCTTGGCTATATTGCTTAGATATTTATCTATGTTGTTATCTGCTTCAGCTAGTACAAGTTCTTCGATAAGGTTGTTCAGATTATAAAACACCACCTTATAGCCTGCCTTTATTGCTTCATAACTGAGTGCTGTTGCAACATGAGTCTTACCTACTCCCGGAGGTCCCATTAAAATTATATTCCTCCTCTGCTCCAGCCAGACAAAGTTCTTCCACTCCTTTACTTGTCTTTTGGTTATTACTTGTTGATAAGCATAGTCGAACTCATCAAAGGTCTTTATTACCGGGATGTGAGCCTGTTTAAGTCTTCTGTTGATATTGGTTTGATTCCTTCCTGAGTTCTCTTTTTCAAATAGATAATGTACGAACTCCAGATAAGTCATATTCTGTTTCTCTGCTTCTAAAAACTGCACTTTCAAGAGTATTCAAAATATGAGTACAACGAGCCCTTTTGATGTATGTTTTAGTTATCTCTATCATCTTATAACACCTTCATGTAGTCATCTAATGAGCGCTCTATTAATGAACTCTCTGAGTCTTGTTGTGGTTCTGATTCTGATAATTCATTTAGCTTCATTTGTCTTACTTTTGCATTCAGAAGCTTCTCTATGGCTGTTGCCTTTACATGCGAAAGAGTCATTACCTCAGGAAGCACTGACTCCCATACATCTGTTTCATAGTTACGCTTAAACTTGCTTAAGGCTCTCAACTGATCCCTTGCTATTTTAGGGTTATCATTAACAAGCCTCTGGATTAGTTCTTCTCCTTGGATATATTCACTCATCTCATCCTTTACTCGCTCAATAAGCTCTTGTAGCACTACCGTAAAATCCCGATAATGATTAGTGTTTTTGATGATTTTGCCTTTTTTCTGTGCATAGCTCATGTTGGCAGATTTCCTTTCTTGTATAAATATCCATCACCACTAAAGTGCTCTTTTTCTTTTTGCACATATACCTGTTTTCGCTGATACTCTAATGGAACAGAGTACTTATTACCCTCATACGAGATTAAGCCTGTTTTATCTGCATTACGAACTTCTAAAGTGAAGATAAACTCTGGAATATCTTTTAGCTTTAACCTCTCTTCTTGCCATACTTCTGATGGTACTTTACGGGTTGTGCCATGGGTTCTGCCGTTAAAGTGTAAAAGCCACTCAAGTCCGCGTGAACGCAGGTCTGCCAGGTCTTTGAACTCTTTGCCATACATAAAGCCATGCTTTACTTCTGAGACATTACGCTCTACTTTACCCTTGCTTTGTGGATCATAGCCTTCGCATACATGAGGATGAAAGCCCGTTTTTGCTGCAAACTGATGGAACTGATTATTTAAGATTACTTCCCGATAGCGTTCCTGTATTACTACAAGCTTTGTCTGGTCGTAAACACACTCTGAAGGGATACCTTCAAAATAGATAAAAGCTTCACGATGAGCTTCAATAAACCTTGATGTGTTATATGGTGTTGTGCTCCAATGGACATAGCTTTGACGCGAGTGGAAAGCACAAAAACTATAAAATAAACTCTTTGACGTTTATTACCCAAAACTACTTTCATCTCACCTGGATCAACTTGAACCTGAACACCGGGAGCCGTCTCGATAACTGCATAATTACGGTATTTATCGACAGGATAAGTCTGCTTTAGCTTACGAACAAAATCTCGGAAAGCTCTGTCTTTTGCTTTTATCTCAGGGAACTTTTTCTTAACTTCTAAATATAGTACACTAGCTCTTAATCGTGGATATTTGCTAAGCCTTTCGCGGACATATTGCTCACATATGGCAAAACTGCTTTCACGAATGCTATTGTTTATTAGTTCCATGAACTCATCAAGTGTCATATTTATGTATTTACCTACTGTTGTCTTTGATAGAGACAACTCCTCTGCGATCTTACGCTGACTATGCCCTTGCTTATGCATAGTTTTTATTGAATGATACACTTCTACTCCAATCATACCTACTCCAAACTGTCTTGAAGTAGTCATTTTTAAAGGTTGGCAGTTTTGTACCACTTTTCACTGCCATCGTGTACCATTTCTCACTGCCATTGACATCTCCGGCAAACTCCCCTTATGAGTTGAAACTCGCTATGATTTCAATGGAGAGGGGTGTTTAACATTCCATTTACAACTTGACAAAGAGTGCTTTTCTCTGAATTTGAATGTTTACTCCATGGAGGAATGAATGATAGCAGATAATTTGCGTAATGTAAAAGAGAATATAGAAAAGGCTTGTAAGAAAACCGGACGTGATATCAGTGAAGTAAAGCTGATAGCAGTGACTAAGACACATCCTGTTGAGATACTTGAAGAGGTTTTGGCTTTAGGAGTGGATCTGGTAGGTGAAAACAAGATTCAAGAAGCTGAAAGAAAGTTACCGGAACTCTCAAGGAGACCGGAATTTCATTTTATAGGACACTTGCAATCTAATAAAATTAAGAAACTTATCCCATTAAAACCGGCACTTATTCACTCATTAGATAAACTCTCAACTGCTGAAAAGTTGAGTGGATACCTTGTTAAGAACGAGCTGAAGCAAGATGTCCTTATTCAGATTAACACAACGGACGAAGGTCAGAAATCTGGTATTAATGAGACTGAAGCAATTGAACTGGTTAGAGAGATTGCCAAGCTTCCCAATATCCAGGTTCGAGGATTGATGACAATCGGAATGCTAAGTGCAGATCCGGAGAATAATAGGAAATATTTTAAAGCACTTTATCAGCTTAGGGAGCAACTAAAGCAGTTAGATATACCTAACGTGAATCTTGATTATTTATCAATGGGTATGTCAGATGATTACATGATAGCAATAGAAGAGGGAGCAAACTTAATTAGGGTAGGTAGTGCAATCTTCGGAAGAAGAAACTACAATAAGGAGCAACAATGAGCTTTATAATCCCAATCGGAGCCCTTGTCATATCTTACTTCTTTGGTTGTTTTTCAACAGCAAGACTTATAGCTAAAACATTTAGACATTTGAACATATATAAAGTTGGTACAGGACATCCTGATACAGAGAATATTTACTCAAATGTGAGTAAACCACTTGGTGTATTAAGTGCAGCTGTGGATATTAGTAAGGCTTATTTCTTTCTATCACTGTTAAAATGGTTGTTGTCCGGTTTTGAGACGGGAATTCCATTTACAAACGAAAACTGGTTAATGCTTTATGGTTTGTTTATGCTAGTTGGACACTGTTTACCTTTAACTCATAAGTTTAAAGGTGGTAGAGGAATTCTTACGTATATTGGTTACATTGGATATTTCGCATTTTTACCAACTGCCATCGCCACTGGATTAGCTTTGATCTTTATCATCTTTTTCAAACAGATGCGATTTGGTCAGTATACAATTGTAATTCTACCGGTTGTGATTGCACAAATACTTAATATTGCAATTCCGGGATTCATAGGTACCTTCACCTCAGCTGATATCGTTAAACTAGGTGGGGTTGCTGCACTTATGGGTATAATTAACCTAGTAGTTTCAAAGAGATTAGGAGAGATATAATGCAAATAATCAAGGTAGAGAATAAGAAACAGTTAAAACAGTTTGTGATGTTTCCATTTGAGCTGTATAAAGATGATCCCAATTGGGTACCCCCTCTAATCAGTGAGGAGATGAAATTCTTTGATAGATCTAAGAACCCACATTTTGAGCACTCTAAAGCTGACTATTTTCTTGCCTTGAAAGATGGAGTGGTTGTAGGTAGAATATCCGCACATACAAATGAACTTCATAATAAGCATTATAGTGATAAGAAAGGATTCTTTGGCTTCTTTGATTGCATCAATGATAGAGAAGTTTCTAAAGCTCTTTTAGATAAAGCTGTTGAATGGAACAAAAGGCATGGTAAAGATGTATTATCAGGTCCTTTTAACTTCACAATTAATGATATGTGTGGTCTATTAGTAGATGGCTTTGATACTCCTCCATTCATTATGCTGACACATAACAAACCTTATTTTGAAGAGCTTCTCAATGATTATGGTTTAACTAAAGCAATGGGTATGTTTTCATATCACACAGTTACTGAAGAGATACCACCTAAACTAGCTAGAGTTGCAAAGATTATAACGAAGAAACTAGAAAAAGAGAATATCACCTTCCACACACTGCGTAAAAGTAAAGCTGATAGGAAAGAGGATATTGATATTATCTTCGAAATATATAGAGAGGCATGGAAAGATAATTGGGGATATGTCCCTATGAGCAAAAGAGAGTTCGATAGGCTTAAGGATGAACTAATACCTATTGTTAACCCTAACTTCGTTATGATTGCGAGAAAAGATGGCAAACCAATTGGTTTCTCTGTGGGTATTCCAAATTATAACCATGTTTTCAAAGCAATGAACGGAAAGATTAATCCTATTACTATCATGAAAGCCTTAAAAGCTAAGGGAAAGATTCGTTCTGTTAGGGTGATGATTATGGGAATACTTGATGGTTATAGAAACCTTGGTGTAGATGCCATGTTCCATTATAAGTTTTACGAATATGGATTACCTGAAGGTTGGACAGAAGCAGAATTCTCATGGGTTCTTGAAAACAATGTTATGATGAATAGGCTAGCTAAGAGTTTAGGGGCTGAGGCATATAAGACTTACCAGATATTGGAGATGAATATTTGATATGAAATTGAAGGGTTTTAAAGAGATTGATGTAGTAGCTTTGGGGTATATCGTTTGGATAATATTCATGATTCTTTGGGGGATTAAAACTGTAGAAGATCCGTATCATCATCTTCTGAATCTTGGGCTTATAACGTTTGGTGTATTTACTGTAATTTTACTTGATAACAAGTTTAAGAATCCGGTGATTAATTTAATCCGTAACATATATCCTCTGATGTTAACAGCTTACTTCTTTGAGATTACCATGGTGACAAATCGGGTTTTCTTTAAAGGATATATAGATCCCTCGTTCCAAGCTTTGGAGCAATGGGTATTTGGCTCTCAACCAAGTATTTCTTGGGGAGTAAATTTCGATTACTTTTGGTTACAGGAACTGATGCACTTTGCTTACTTTGCTTACTATCCATTAGTTGTGATTACTCCAATATACCTATACTTTAAACAGAGAGAGAACTTAGGTGAATTTGTGTTTACAACCTCTACAGTGTTCTACCTCTGCTTCTTTATATTCTCGTGGTTACCTGTAATTGGAGCAAGAGCATTTGGGCAGGAGTTTATATCTCGTTTCCCGGAAATTGCATCAGGTGCAGCATTAAATCCACTAAGTATCAACACAGCTGAATTAACTACACTTTATAGATATGGACCGTTCACGCGAATCATGGCTTATATATATATTCAAAGCCCACATGCAGGTGGAGCATTTCCAAGCTCACATGTAGCAGTTGCAATATCAATTGCTCTTGCAATAAATCGATATCTACCTAAGATGAGAAGGATAGTTGCCCCAATCGTAGTCCTGCTTTGCCTATCAACAGTATATTGCCATTATCACTATCTTATTGACGTAATAGGCGGTATAATATTAGCTTACTTTGGATATTTCTTAGCTTTGAGATTTTATTCTAAGAAAAGAACAGACTTTGCATAAAGAATGGGAAACCCATGAAGGAAACAGATATGAAAAAAACGTATTTAATGTTATTATTGCTACTTATTATTGGCAATACAGTATTCGCACAATTTACTAATTATCACTCAACACCATCAAAGCTTCCTATTAAAGAATTTGATTATCATACCCCTTATGCACATGTCTCACCCGTAGCTATGTCACTTGGTGGAATCAATATTACAAACGGAAGTGACATCTTTGGTGGTTATGATAACCCTGCTCTCCTCTTTAAGAATGAGAAGATGTATCTCGCTGTATCCGGTCGAAGCAGTTCTGAAAGAGTAATGAACTTTCAAGATATGATAGAATACAGTAATCTTTTAAATGAAACAAGATTGAGCTATGTTGGTTTAGCTGCAAAGACATTCTCTTTCAGTTATCAAATCTTGGCTGAATCTCACTTTGTTGATAAGAATACATCTATAGGGAAGCAGGAATATTATGATTACAAGTTAGATGCATTCCAAACATCTTTTGCGCTTCTTGATAAGAAAGTACCTAACGGTTCTTTGGGATTTGGTGTCAAATATCTCTTTGGTAGACTTGTGCATAAAATTACTTATAATGAGCCCAATTCTACAGATAAAAACACATTCCTAGACTCGAAAGTGAAGGGTTTCTCTGTAGATGTTGGAGGTATATACAAAGTTGGTCGCATTACTATGGCTGCAAGTTTACTCGATGTATACTCTGAGCTCTATTGGGAACATTACGATAATGAGCGTCTTGTTAGAAATTGGGCGGTTGGAACTCAATATGACTTACAGAAACTCCAATTAATGTACACTTTAAAGGGAAGAATTGAAGAGGAAGTAAAACTTACAAATCATATGGGAATGAATTTCACTCCTTATACTTCCGGAACTGAAGAGAATCCACAGTCAATGGGATTGAGAGTAGGTACCTTCTGGGAATACGTTGTAAATGCAGAGGGAGAAGAGGAAAAACTTGTTAACTATACAATGGGTATTGGTTATAATATGAGTGGGATCAAGATAGATTTTGGTCTTGTAAGTCCTGAATTTGAATGGGAAAGTAACGACTATCTGGTATCACTAACACTTGGCTTCTAAAGCATGTTTTCATTCCTAAATACAGGTATATTAATATTTCTTGCAGCAGGGGTTCTACCCCTGCTTATCTATTTGTTTGCTAAGAAACGACCTAAAAAGGTAGTATTCTCTTCTATTAGGTTTATCCAGCAGAGTAACGATAGTCAGAAGAAGAAACTTAATATTAAGAATATACTTCTACTGATTATTAGGATTCTTATCATACTACTAACGATTCTGGCTATCTCAAGACCATTCCTCAAGATTCAAGGTCTATCAAATACTACGAAGCATCCTCCAACTGCCATATCGATTATTATTGATACTTCTTGGAGTATGCAGTATCTATCAGAGCAAACATCATCCCTTAATAAAGCAACTGAAATACTTAGTGAAATCAACTCTATGTTGAATAGTAGAGATATAGTATCAGTTGTCTCACTTTCTAGAGAATGGAATAACCTGTATGCAGTAAACCAATCTGAAATAAATGAGGAACTGATTTCTTCACTTGATATCTCAGAAACACCAATTGCTTTGAAAGAAGCTTTTGAAATATCTGAACAACTACTTAAGGAAGCCCAACTTTCTAATAGAGAGGTTTACCTTATAACAGACATGCAGGAACAAGAATTGCCAATTGAATCAAAATTTCCGTTGCAAATTGTTCCGATAAAGATTGATTCTTGGCTCAATATTAGCTGTGTCTCTGCAAATATTGATGCTAGGATTATTAATCGAGAATTTGAGAGAACAATAGATTTCAAAGTTAAGAACCATTCAGCGATAGAGCGTAAAGATGTACTTTGTCGACTTGTTTTGAATGATAAACTTACAGCAGAAAAATTCATTGATTTGAAACCTCATGAGACTAATTCTGATTTCTTTAGACTTGAGCTTGGTAAAAGTGGCTGGTATAATGGTTATGTTGAAGTTCAAGATGAACTACTTACGATTGATAACAGAAAATACTTCAGCTTCCCATATAACACCAAACCTGAAGTTGCTATTATTTCTGAAGAGCAGGATATCCCTATAGTGCTCAAATCTGTGTTAGAACTGTATACTTCAGACGCTACTAATCTTAAGTATCTAAACTCGAAAAACCTCAACTTTGATATTGTTAGCAAATATGACTTTCTAGTTGTATATGGCTTAATGAGTATTGATACACGATTAGAAACTGTGTTTAGGAAGTATAATGAGTTAGGAAAAGGTATTTTGTTTTGTGCCGGAAAAGAGATTCCTAACGAGATAAAAGAGTTCTATCATAGCTACTTAGGAATGAGTATTCAAGAATATTCTGATGAAGAACATAGAATTAGTTATTTTAACAAGCATCATCAACTACTTAATCTCTCTGCTGAAAGAGCTTTAAAAGATTTAAGAATGAGAGATTTTTGGAGATCCAGTAGTACTAATGATAATTCGTCAGTAATCTCAGTTGATGATTCACCCATATTGGTTAATCCCAGACCTAATTGGGTTCTCAATCTTGATTTGACCAGTATGCGAAACAATTTTTTTCTAGATAGCAACTGGCCTGTAATAATGTATAAATTATTAACAGACCTCTCGAATAAGGACATTAAGAACTTCAACCTAACGCTGGGTTCAGGTTTTTATGCTGAACAGATAATATTGCCGGATAATAATGTTATTACTCCATCAAATAGAAACTTTACACCCCCTAAACCTGGGATCTATCATGTCGATAATAAAGGTTCTAAAAGTATCTACGCCGTGAACTTAGAAAACTTGGAGAGTAGCTATAAACAAGGAGATTTTTCAACAATATCAGGAAGTGAAGTAGTGGGAAGCAATTGGAAGAAAACTATCTTCCGTGCCCGGTATGGATTTGAGTTATGGAAAATATTACTTGTCATAGTTTTAATTCTTTTCATAATTGAAATGCTTCTAGTGAAAGCAGAGGAGCGAAAAGTAAACTAAATAATAAGGGATTTAGAAATGCTACAAGGTTCGTATGTTGCGCTCGTAACTCCATTTAAAAATGGTGAGATAGATTACAATAGTCTGGAAAGACTTCTACAGTTTCATTTAGACAATCAGACAGACGGAATACTTCTTCTTGGAACAACCGGAGAGGCTACAGCTTTAGCAAGTGATGAAAAGGAAAGCTTACTACGTTTTGCAATTCAAAGACTTAAAGGTAAAGTGCCAATCATGGTAGGCACAGGAAGCTATAACTTAAAACAGACAATATCCAATACAAGAAAAGCTTTTGATCTAGGTGCTGACTATGCTTTAGTTATAACACCATACTATATAAAACCAACTCAGCAAGGAATGTATGAGTTCTTTAAAGCTGTTTCAGAGCAGGTTAAAGGTTCTATAGTTATATATAATGTTCCCGGTAGAACAGGTGTAAACATCAGTTCAGCAACCACAGTTGCTTTAGCTCGGGATTGCGAAAATATAGTTGGTATTAAAGAAGCTTCAGGTGATTTGATTCAAGCAACTGAGATTATACGTGATGCCCCGGAAGGTTTCTCACTTATGTCTGGTGAAGATCCATTAGTGATGCCTACAATGGCAATAGGTGGTAAGGGTTGCATCTCAGTAACAGCAAATATATTACCTGCGAAAGTTCATCAATTAGTCTCTCTTTCATTGAAAGGGGAGTATTCAAAAGCAAAGAATCTCCATGAGGAATTAATGGAGATAAACAGAAGAATGTTTATCGAAACTAATCCAATCCCTGTAAAAGAAGCTCTTGTCATGATGGGTATGATCGACTTGGAATTTAGACTTCCTATGTATCCACTTCAAAAGTCAAACAGGGTTATTCTCCAAAACTGCCTTAAGAGGTTAAATCTTATTTAAGTAAAGGAGTATCTATGAAAGTCCTGCTTGTTTACCATACAAAATCAGGACATACCCTTGAAGCAGCCAAAGCTATCGAAGAAGGTGTTCGATATGCAGGGCACGCAATTGAAGTAGTTCCTGTTAAAGAATGTAATCATTCAAAACTAAAGGATTTCGAGATAATAATTTTTGGAACACCAACTTGGTTTGGTGGAGCTTGCGGACCTATTAAATCTTTTATTCACAAGATTCAAGATAAGGATCTAAGCGATAAAATGTGTGCATCCTTTGCTGTTATGGGTGGTTCAGGTGGACATAAGGCAGTCAAAGAAGTTGAGTTTCTCTCAATGGAAAAAGGGTGTGTTGATTTTGTTCATGGCCCTGTAATGCAAGCCGGAGGTTTTCTATCTATTTGGAAAGGGTATCCCGTAACAAGAGGGGATCTGGAAAAGTGCAGAAATTTCGGTTCTGAACTTGTTAAATAACAGATAACACCTTTTGTAACTTTACAGAATAAGCGGATTATATCAGTTGTAAATTAATAAAAGGAGTCGTATATGTATCTATTCGGTGATCCTACATTTATGCTGATTATACCGGTTTTCATCTTGGCTATGGTAGTCCAGCGCCAGGTTGTATCCAACTATAGAAAGTTTGCAAAAGTTAGAAATTATAACGGGTTAACAGGAGCAGAAGCTGCTCGTAAAATTCTTGACGATAATGGATTAAATGATGTTCAGATAGAAGCTGTAAAAGGTGAACTAACTGATCATTATGACCCTCGTACCCAAACAGTGAGACTCTCTGAGCATAACTATTCGCAACCCTCTGTCTCAGCTATTACTATTGCTGCACATGAATGTGGACATGCTCTTCAACATGCAGACAATTATGCTCCTCTTACTATTCGAGCACAGATATTGCCGATAGCAAACATAGGCTCAAAAGGAGCTTTTCCGCTTTTCCTAGCTGGTTTTCTTTTTAGTATTGGACCATTAATGGATATTGGAATTGTACTATTTGCAGCAGCTCTACTTTTTCATCTTGTGACGCTACCTGTGGAATTCAATGCATCAAAACGAGCTTATGCTGAACTGGAGTATGGTAAAATCATCGAACCTGATGAGATGCCGGGAGCACGTAAGATTCTTAATTCTGCTGCACTCACTTATGTAGCATCGACTCTTATGGCTCTTGTACAACTTATCAGATTGATTATCCTGCGTGGAAACAGGAATTAATGAAATTTATCCTCACCTCAGAACTCAATAAATTGGCCAAAAAGCTCCGGTTTATCGGTTATAACTCTACCGTTAACCGGAGTTTGAGTTCACATACTTTAGTTAGAGTTGCAATAAAAGAGCATCGAATTGCTCTAACTAGAAGTAAAAAGTTGTTCAATGATAAGCGTCAATTTGAGAGAATTCTCATTCACAGCTCAGATCCTCAAGAGCAGTTTATGTCTATTGTAAAACAACTTAATCTTAATGCTGACAACGCATTCACAATCTGCTCAGAGTGTAATCATAATCTCTACTCAATCTCAAAAGAGAGGATTGCTATTAAACTACCTTCTAAAGTTCTTGAGAACTATGATGAGTATAAGTATTGCCGTCATTGCGGTAAGTACTACTGGAAAGGTACTCACTACATTAATACTTTGAACCAAGTTAAATCAATTAAGGAATCTCCGGCAGAGTAACATATTGTTCCTCATTACTTGAAACCTGTATAAACAACATAACTCCCCTAAAAGGTCCATCCTTAGTATATCTGGTATATTTATGAGCAATATCCATTTTATGCAGTAACTCTTCAACCCTATTCATAGGATAATTATGCATTTCCATAATGGGAGTATCCGGCTTCCTCAAATGAATTAAGTTGTTGAGCTCAAGAAAAAGTGGAAAGTTCATCTTCATCCAGTCAAGAAACTGTCTATGTTTACTCATGTCATTTGAATATGTCATCTGAATCATCGCCACCCCACCAGGATTCAATCTTCTTAACAATCTTTCTAAAATAATCATCCCTCGCTGAATCGGTATATGCTGGAAAACATAGATCGAATGAATGAAATCAAACTTACCTTCAATTCTTGATAGAGAATCATCACTCAGAGCAAGTTTAACGTGTTTATATCCAAGCTCTTCAGCATGTAACTCTGCCTTGTCCAGCATTGGTTGCGATATGTCAGTTCCAACAGCTTCTTCACAGTGCTTTGCCATAGGTATTAGAATTCTACCAACACCACACCCATAATCCAAAACCCTCTTTGGATTAAAATTCTTATCTAGTCGATTTCTGATTATCTGAAAAAGTTTCTCTCTATACTGATCAGCTTCGTTGAAGAATGTATCAAGTTTTTCCGATTCACTTATATCACCTTTAAACTTCTCTTGTGTAGTAACCCAGTAATATGGATCTTCCTTTCCATACGTTTCCCAATGTTTGTCTGCTCTTTTCATTTACGCTCCTAATCATACTGATTCTATAGGAGTATATATAGGGTGTCAAACTTTTTGTTGCAGAAAGGTAATCTTTTCTTAATTATTTGCTTGCCTTCTCACTGATATGATTTATCCTGCCTTTATTACTATTTTGGAGGTCAATATGACTGAAGATAAGAAGCATGATTGCCAATGCGGTGGTGATTGTGGACATGACCATGACCACAAACACGAAGATGTGATGGATGATAGTTTATTCATCGATATGGAACTCGAAGACGGTTCTACAGTTAGTTGTGAAGTCTTAGGCACAATTGAGATTGAAGGAAAGGATTATATTGCTGTTCTTCCAGAAGAAAGTGAAACTTTCTGGGTTTACCAGTATGAAGAACAAGATGATTCAATTCAACTCGACAATATCACTGATGAAGATGAGTTCAAGAAAGTTGTGGATACTTTCGAACAAGTCTTAAACGAAGAAGATGAAGAGGAATATCTCGAAGAGACTGAGTAGTTTCTTACCCGATACATTGTTATTGAAGGCTACCTTTGTGGTAGCCTTTCTCTATTTCAATAAAATCATCTTTCCTGATACATTTACTGATTCAGTTTTTAAGTTATAGAAGTATACTCCTGATGCTACTCGCTTACCATTCCTATCTTCTCCATTCCACTCAATTGATTGCTTCCCGGGTTTCAAATCTTTAAACTTAGTAACCAGCTCTCCTCTAACATTGTATATAATCATCTCACCTACTTCTCCCTGTTTAATATGAAATCCTATGCTTGTTCTTGGGTTAAATGGATTTGGGTAAGCCCTACCAAGACTTGTCTGCAGTTTGTATACGTCTTCGTCTGACTCATCTAATCCAGTGGTCGAGAAATCCTGCCAGGAAAGATATGGGAAGCCATCATTTACAGATGCATCTATTGTCCAAATGCCGGGATCTATGTTCCCCTCATCTTCAGTTATATTCCATCTAATGGCTTCAAAGCTTGCAATATCTCTAAATTCCTGATTATTCAAACCAACTAAGTTACCTAGATATTCGGAACCAATTCCAACATCACAATTTGCTTCATCACTATTCCAAACACAATTTCTAAGCCTATAAGCTTTTCCTGCAAAAGCACCCACATTGAGTTGTCCAGAAACTGATCCAGAAGAGTAGCTATCATAAACACCATGTATTGCTTCACCTACGAAACCTCCAACACAGTTATCCCCAATCACATCTCCTACAAAGTAACTATTTGCAACCCATCCGTCACATTGCCCTACAAACCCTCCTACATTATCTACTCCTGTAATATTTCCAACTGCACAACAATATTCAAACCGGTTAGTTTGATTCACATATCCAACAAAACCACCTATGTTTTTTTCACCGGCAACATCGCATAAACTTTGACATTTATCAATATGTGGGAAAAAGCTATAACCAATCATTCCACCAACGTTTTTCTCTCCTGCAACTATACCTGAAACTTCACAATTATGCATTGTTCTGCTAAAGAATCCGCATATACCTCCAACGTTTTCAGCACCACTAACAGTTCCTGAACATTTGATGTTCTGTAACCATCCAAAACTTGATACCCCAATCATAATACCAACGTAATCACCACCCTCAATGCTTGCATTTTCAATGTTCAGATCAAGAATAACCACTTGACTTGCTTTGCCAATAAAACCAGTACTATAACCATAAGGATTAGAAACATTCAGCCCTGTTATTGTCATACCTTGTCCTTTAATTATTCCATTAAAGTAGGGTATAAATAGGTTCTCCTCTTGCGATAAATCAATATTGTTACATACTTTATATGATTTGATATTAGCTCCAAACATGGCCATATACCGAATATCTTCCGCATTATTAATCAAATAATCCTGTCCATCAAAGCTTAAGTAGTCATCAATATCCAATTGACGATTATTTTGAATCCAGGTTTGATATATATCATTAGGTAAAGCACCAAAGCTGTAATGTGGAGAACCATTAACCAAAATGTTATCATAATTGTAATAACAATTATTTATTGCATTTGCTTTCAATCTCCCAAACAATCCACCAATAGCCTTAGAACCTTCAATAGTACACATAGACTCCATATCTTTCATTATATTTCCATTGCACATACCGGCTATTCCACCGATATATTCTTCACCATGAATAAATCCTGAGCTTCTTAGATTCGTCATTCTATTGGCTGGATGCCCTTGAGCACCAATAATACCGCCAACATGATCATGCCCAATTACATTTCCCACGAAAACTATGCTTTCTATATTAATACAATTGAATAAGTGCGCTCCAAATACTCCACCAACTCCTGTATATCCATATACTTCCCCCGAAACATAAATATTTTCAACATTGCATTCTAAAATTCCAGTGACTCCTCCTACAAATTGGTTTCCTTTAACATTGCAATTCGTGAGTTTAATGTTCTTAACAGACCTTGTGGTATGAGAGAAAAAACCAACTTCATCAGTTGTAGGTCTGTTGATATAAAGATTTTCAATAGCATTATTATCACCATTATAATTCCCATGAAAGCTATCATGAGTATTTGGATAAAAAGGTAGACCAATAGGCCTAAAACCAGCACCATCATTCCAGTATCTCGTCTCATAAGCATCAATATCACAAGTTTGTTGGAAGTATGCATTATCATCCCATACAGAGTCTGTAGTACTTAACCAAAGTAGGTTATCAAGTGATTCGATTAGGTATGGGTCAGTTGGTGTCCCGGTGCCGGATGGAGCAATACCATCAGCAAGGATAGGTGAAAGAGATAGCACTATGGCTATCAGGAATAGAATTTTCTTCATGATTCCTCCATTTCATTTCTGAAATGTAGGTATGACTCCTATAGTATAGAAGTCGTATCTACATTACATGTTAAATAGAACATTACTATTTCTTATGTCAAGGGAATAATTTAAGTACTTCGAATCTTAGACATTACTCTGAATCATCTTGCACTTCTTTTGCGATATTGCAAACTTTTAATAAACTCTTCACCAAAACGCAGTCATCCCACTGTTTTCCCACTGTGCACGCACTGTGCACCCAGTGAAACAGTGGGTTAGCAGTGCCTTCACAGTGGGGACACAGTGCGTACACAGTGCGATGGTGAATAGAGCAGTAAAAGAGAGTAAAAAGGGTAATAAATATATCTAAGTCATTGAAAACTGCACTGTATATGTATTTCTAAAGCTATCGCAATAGTGACCGAAGGGAGATGGGCGAATTGCGAAAATTGGCTATAATCAAATTCGTGACAAGACGCACCAACGCAGATGGTGCACTCCATAGTTGTAAGTGATTGCAAAAGGCACTGTGTATGTATTTCTAAAGCTGTCGCAATAGCGACCGAAGGGAGATGGGGGAATAGCGAAAATTGGCTATAATCAAATTCGTGACAAGACGCACCAACGCAGATGGTGCACTCCATAAATGTTATAAGTCCGTAATTGTGTCAAAAGAGTTGACAAATATCACTTTGGTTCAAATCTCCGTGCAAGGAGAAAGTTATGACAGTATGCGGAGTTGTGTGTGAGACAGATTGTTCTGCTTTCGGGGAAAATTGCAAAGGTTGTAACCAGTTAAAAGGCAAAGTTAGCTGGGCACCCGAAATTGGGAAAGAGATTTGCCCGATATACACATGTGTTGAAAAGAAGGGTTTCAAGTCATGTGGTGAGTGTTCTAACAGACCGTGTGACATTTGGTTAAAAGAGACGAAGAATCCTTCAATTCCGGAGGAAGATTTCTTCAAAGACATAAATTCCAGACTCAACAATTTGAGAAAAGCAAACACGTGCTTCCCTAAGATCTCCCACTGATAAACATATATATTTTAATGAGCAGTTGGCTCATGTTAAAATAGATAGATAAATATTGTTTGACACAGGCAAAATGGAATATTTATTGCAATAATATTTCAAAATATTTAGTTTTACCGTTATGATGAGGTTTAGATGATAGTTTTAATAATTGCAACAGCAGTATTGGTGTTGTATTGGGTATATGAATATATCCGCCATCAGAAGAATGTCAGTAATATCCCTATTCGTATTCATGTAAATGGAACGAGAGGAAAATCTAGTGTAACAAGATTAATCACTGCCGGTTTAAGAAATGGTGGGATACCAACTGTGGCTAAGATCACAGGGACACTCCCACGCTTTATTATGAAAGGTGGAGAAGAAGCTGCAATTATTCGTTTAGCCGGGGCAAACATACTCGAACAGAAGTATATGTTCCGCTATGCTGCAGATATGCAGCCCAAAGCATTCGTTATTGAATGTATGGCTGTTAACCCTGTTTACCAATGGATTACTGAAAAGCATTTCGTAAAAGCAACTCACTCTGTTATCACAAACAGTAGACTCGATCACACAGATTTAATGGGTGAAACTGTTGAATCTGTAACAAAGTGTTTGTGTAATACAATTCCAAAACATGGTGAGTGCTATACTGCAGAAGAAAAGATGTTCCCAATAATGAAGAAAGTTGCTGACAAGCGATCATGCACGATTCACAAAGTACGTCCTTACGATGTAACACCTGAAGAGATGCATAAGTTCTCATACATTGAGCATGAGGAGAATGTACAGTTAGCTTTAGAAGTTTGTCTGAAACTCGGTGTTGACAGACAAAAAGCTCTAGAAGGTATGTGGGCTTCACATCCAGACCCGGGTGCTTTGACAAAATACACTGTTAAAGAGAAAGGTAAAGAGATTACTTTCTATAATGTTTTTGCTGCAAATGATGCTGATTCCTCTAACTTCATTTGGAATCTTATATCTAAGAAGTTAAGTCCGGATGCTCATAAGTTTCTTGTTGTAAACAGTAGAGCAGATCGTTATTTCCGTTCACAGCAGCTTATAGAAGCTATGAAGAATCAGGATTACGATTATATGATTCTTACCGGTGAAGTTCCTGAGAAAGTTGAAGGTTTTGCTCTTAGCCATGGTGTACAGAAAGATAAGCTTATTACAATGGGTGAAGTGCTTCCCGAAAGAATATATGAAGAGATATTTAAAAGAACTGAATCCGAAGCACATGTTATCGGAGTTGGTAACATTGCAGGTGAAAGAAAGTATGGTGCGACTATTGTTGCTCATTTCAAGCATAAATCAAGAAAAAATAAAAAGGCAAATAAATAGGAGGAAACAGTGGTTGAAGCCGCAGTTGGTATTGGCGTCATAATCAGTTTAATCTTTGCAGAACTTTTAGGTGCATCAGCAGGTGGTATTGTTGTACCGGGTTATATTGCAATGTATTTGGATCGTCCGATGCAGATTATTGGAACATTACTTGTTAGTCTCGTGACATGGGGATTGATTAGATTAATCTCACAAGTAACTTTATTATTCGGAAGACGTAGAATGGTGTTAGCTATTCTTCTTGGCTTTATTGTTGGTTGGGCCTCAAGGCACCTTGTGTTCCACAACATGTCTATCTATGACTTAGAGATGCAGTCAATCGGTTACATTGTTCCAGGTTTAATTGCAAACTGGATGGAAAGACAGGGAGTTGTTAAAACTATCTCAACTATGATTATTGCTGCTGTATTTGTAAGACTTTTAATCATGTTAATTTCAGGTGGCGAGGTGGTGTTCAATGTATAGACCTTCATTAAGATCAAATTGGAGCCTTGCAACCTTGGCAATCCTAAGTTTAGTTTTATTCTATTTTGCCCAGACAAGTAAAAAGACAATAAAAGCGAGTCATTATGACTTGAAAGTTAAAGCTGCTAATGAAATGCAGTCCATGATGGATGTTGTGAAGACAGCTTATGAGAGTGAAGAGCTTAACTACAATGTTCTCGATGACCCTAATAAGACTGGATTAATTGGCAGAAAAGTAACAACTATCACAACAAGTAGAGGTTTGCTTTACGATAAGCAAACAGCTATAAATCCTAATTTTGCTGCTATATATGTTGAACAGCTAAAACAAGCTCGTGTTAAAAAAGGTGACTATATAGCTATCGGGTTAACAGGTTCAACACCGGCTTCTAACATAGCACTTTTTGCTGCTATTAAGGTGATTGGGGCAAAACCGGTTATCATCACAGCAAATGGTTCAGCTATGTATGGAGCAAACCGAGAAAACTTTACCTGGCTTGATATCGAGCGCTTCCTCAATGAGAAAGGTTTAATTGATTTCAAGAGTAGTTATGCATCATTTGGTGGTAATGAGGATAAAGGAAAAGGGTTATCGGAAGTTGGTCTTGAGAACCTAGCAAACTCAATTGTGCGAAATAATGTAAAACTGATTAATGGAAAAAACCTTAGAGAAAGCATAAAACTTAGGGAAGAAGCTTATCAGAACTCGATACCAGAAGGCAAAAGATTTAAAGCTTTTGTCAATATTGGTTCAGGTCTTGCAAACGTAGGTAGCGCTGTTAATGCTAAGCTTGTAAAGAGTGGAGTTAATAGAAAGCTTGCTGAAAAAGAGTTTAGTAACCCTGGTGTTATGTTCAGTTTCGCTAAAAAGGGAATACCGGTTATTCATACTTACAGAGCTCAACCATTAGCTGAAAAGTATGAGATGCCTGTTGCTGTAAGTAAATCTGAGAAACCTTTTGAATTGCAGACTCCCGGTGAAGGTATGATTTTCAGATCAGTAGTAAACAACCCGTTTGTTATCGCTATATGCTTTGTTATCCTTTTAGTCTCTATTATCGCAGTAGTCGCTTTTGACAGACATGATAGAAAGTTTGCGAAAAACATTGTAGCACATGAGGACTAAAGAAGGTCTTATGAAAAAGTTAATAATTTTAAGCTTACTTATTACTGTTCTTCTTCCTTTGTTTGCTTATGATAAAGTTATCTACAGAGCTAAAGATTTTAGTAGTCATGGAACTCGTAGACTTGTAGAAGTAAAAGGAAGAAAAGTCTTTTATTATCGCTCTGTACGTGGAGAAGATTTGGTTTTAAGAAAGCCTGCATCAGGTGAATACACTCTTAAATCAGTTTCAAAAGCTCAAGACTTATCACTAGATTTAGATGTGATAATTGACGGAACTCCAACTCCAGTACATCTCACACAGCTTGGTTTCAACAACAAATATACATTCTTTAATGAGTATAAGTTAAACATTCCAAGAGGAGTAGATGAAGTAAGAATTAGAACAATGAATAGGAATGCCTATTTTAGATTCTTCAAAAAAGCTGTGCTTCACCTTTCAGAGGATCCTATTGCAGTAAAACCTACCAAAAGTTTGAAGAAAGTAGTTGTTAAAAGCAGTAAGGCTTCTAGCGATTACTATATGGCAGATGAAGGGAATGAGATTGTGTTCTCTGTTGATGGAAGATTTGATGCGTATTTCTTCGTAAGATCAGCAATTGAAGAGAACGTGAAACCTGCCTTTGATATCTACCAGAATGGTGAGTTGATAAAAACTGTCAGTATAGATTTAAAAAGATCAGGTAAGTTCAGTTGCGATGGATATGAGTGTCTTAGTATTGGTAAAAGAATTGAGCTTAATACTATTGCCGGGAATAATACCTTTAAGATTGTTCCGCAAAACCCTAATCCAATTCTTGTACGTGTAATGAAAATAAGAAAGAAGGTAAACTAATGCGTAAGTTAGTAGTTTTCAGTCTTCTATTAGCAACTGTATCTCTGTTTGCAGTTCCTTTGAATATTGATTATTCTCTTGAGACAGAGTATAGTGAGAATATTTGGCACCTTTCCGATTATGATATAGAAAGAGCTGAAGAGGGTAGTGATTCATTACCTTTCGTTGAGACAATTGATGACCTGGTTGTTAAATCTTCAGTACGAGCTAAAACCTCTTTCAAGCTTAAAAAACATGTATCAATAGATCCATTCGTTAAGCTTAGTTATAACTACTATACATCAAACTCAGACAAAACAAAAAGCAGTATTCTATCGGGAATTAACGCTATGTATAAACCATTTTACTTAACTGTAGAATATGGTTTTAATCCCGGTAACTATTTGAGAGATTATAAAGATGATAAAAATCACCTTTATAATGGAACAGGTGAGTATGAGATGTTTGAATATGATAAAAACCAATATAGAGTTAAGTTGTCTTGGCAAGCTCTCAAGAAACATCGATTCTTTGCAGAAGGTAAAATGGAAGAGCTCTTTCATAATGAGTACTTCACTGAATATGATGGAGTTGCTACAACATATAAAGCCGGCTGGAGAGGTTCATTCCCCGGTGTATATCTAAACTTTGCTTATTCATTCAAAGAGTTTGTTACAGAAGATGATATTCAAGCGCTTTATACTGACGATATTGATTGGGATACCATCCCATCTGACTCATCTTATGAAAGTGACATCTATGAGTTTGGTATTACACTCAAGAAGATAGACACATCATGGGATGATGTAAAATACAGGTTTACCGTCGACTTTGATCTAGAGAAGCGTTACTATCAAGGTAGCGACGATTATCACTATAAAAGAGAAGATACAAAAACAACTGTCTCACCATCACTTGTATTCTATCTTGGTAAGGCAATAGATATTCATCTTGACTATTCTTATTGTAATCGTACGGTTGAATCTCCATATAACTCAGTACCTAAATATAAAGAGTATTTAGATAATACTCTCAGTTTAGGTTTTGGTTATAAGTTTGACTTATTTGAGTAAGGAGTGTCAATCATGATGCAAAAGGAATCTCGCAGAGAGAAGATAGTCGAATTTCTGCAAATGACAGAGAATCCAACTATCGAATTGCGAAAGTATTCTAAGCCTATACTGGTCTGGCAGGTAACTGACGGAACAGTTCAATATTCGTTGTGGGAAGAGGATATTCTCAATCGTTTCGGCTTAGAAAACGTGGATGGATGGGATTTCGAAGAAGATGCCTTGTTCTGTCCTGACTGGGTAAACGGTGAGGATGACTGGGATGATGATGATGACGATGATGACTTTTAGTCATTAGTATGAGATTGAGATTTTTTATGCCGGAGTTATCCGGCTTTTTCTTTAGGAGTATATATGCAAAGAGTTAGAGTAATCGGTGGTGGTAGCTGGGGTTTGGCATTAGCTAACCTTTTAGCTGTTAATGGACATGAAGTGAAGGTTTGGGAATTTGATAAAGAAAGAGCCGATGAGCTCATACACACACACACTAATACCGTTTTTCTTCCCGGTATCCATCTCGATGAGACTATCTGTTTTAGTAATAACCTTGATGATGTTGTTACCGGAGAGTTCGACATCCTTCTTTTTGCTGTTCCTTCACAGGTTCTAAGGAAAGTTGCTGAACAAGTGAATCCACTACTCTTAAAATCCAATGGAATTGAAGCTGTTATCAATGTAGCTAAAGGGGTTGAAAAGCAATCATTAAAACGAATGTCTGAAGTTCTAAGTGAGTCCTTAACTGTACTTAGTAGTGAGAAAATAATGACACTTTCGGGTCCAAGTCATGCAGAAGAAGTAGCTAAAGAAGTATCAACTGCTGTTGTGATTGCCGGATCAACAAAAGATAACCAGAAGCTTGTACAAAATACCTTCAGTAATAACTACTTCAGAGTATATAGCTCCAATGATCTAATGGGAGTAGAGCTTGGTGGTGCTGTTAAGAATATTATTGCTATCGCTGCAGGAATCACAGAAGGTCTTGGGTTAGGTGACAATACTATGGGAGCTTTATTAACAAGAGGTGTTGCTGAAGTTAAGCGTCTAGGTAAAGTAATGGGAGCAAACCCGGAAACCTTTTTAGGTTTATCTGGCATAGGAGACCTCATAACGACAGCAATGAGCAAACACAGTCGTAATAGATATGTAGGTTTTGAGATAGGAAGTGGTAAGACTCTTAACCAAATCCTGGAAACTATGAAGATGGTTGCAGAGGGAGTAGATTCTACTATTTCAGTTTATGCTCTTAGTAAGAAGTATGATGTCGAGATGCCAATCACAGAGCAGGTGCACGAAGTACTTTTTAATGAAAAGAATCCGTTAGAAGCAATAAAATCTTTAATGACAAGAACATTAAAAAAAGAGGATTAGTTATTCTCCTAATCCTCTAAAATCAATAGCCATTTTTTGCTTTGTGGTCATCTCATTCGGACCCATGAGATTCAATCTATTATACACTCTTTCAATCAATCCTTTATAGTCCTTAGCTGATGAAAAATAGTTAAAGACTTTTCCATCTTTAGGTTTCAATGCAATGCTAACAGATTCTTCCTTGGGTTCAAATAGAAGTACCATTGTTGAATCATTCATCGTCACTTCCTTGTAGACTATTCCATAATCATCAATTACACGTTTTGATTCAAAATAGGTTTGTACTGATCTACTTTTTGCAATCTCACTAAGCAGAGATACTGCTCTCAGTTTTGATCCATATAACTGCGTTTTCTTTTTTAACTTCTTATGTCCGTGAATCAGTGTCTTTCCATTTGTAGTCGGGTTAACGTATACTGTTACCTTCTCTTTAACATAGGTACTGGCACCGGTTACAGTAATCTCTTTGTATTCTATATCCTCAAAATCTGATTTGATAAATTCATATTCGCTATTACCGAAACCGATAATAGAAGACGAAGGCATTCAATTACTACCAAAAACTGAAGTAGAAACTGACCACAAGATTAAGAGTGTCACTAAAGCAATCACTTGATGCTGGTTCCTAATCCTCTAAAGTCAATCGTTTCTCTCCGACATGAACCACAATCTGCAGGAGAATAGTCATTGAGTTTTTTATAAACTGCTTTTAGTATATCACCATAATCTGACTCTAGTGCAAAGAAATCAAACGCTAGTCCATCAGCTTTCTTGATAGCTAATCCATAAGGCTTATTCTCTTTATCTATTAGAAGAATTTCTGTATTATCATTCATGATAATCTCTTTATTCACAGTCCCGATGGCACTTATTGTTCTTATGGATTCACAAGTAGACCAAATCTTTGTCTGCTTTTTGACTGAGTTCAGAAGATTCAATGCTTTCCCTTTACTACCAACCAGTTTTGTCCTTTTAGTAAGCTTATCATGTGGGAAAATTAATGTCTTTTCATCCTTTGTTAGATTAACGATTACTGTTACTTCTTCTTTCATACCACCCGGGGCAGTGGGGTCTTTTGTCACTGAGTGTTGTACCATTTCAAATTCTGAAACGATATGTTTCTGGTCATTACCGGACCCGGTAATAAACGATGGTGGAGCTCAACCGGCTCCAAATAAGCTAATAGCATATGCTATTAGAATAGATAAAATGATAGTTCTCTTCATTGTAAGTTTTCCTTAAATTTTTTTGATATTCCTATATCTCGTAAACTAATATAGTTGTTCTGAGGTTCTTTCGCAACAGTTAAATTAGATTCAATCAACATATCGGTTATCTTATTTATCAACTCACTGTTATTAGCGGGAAAGAAATCAAAGTAGAGTGAATTAGGACCCTGAATAGCTAAACCTTTTTTGGATTCATTAGAAAAAACAAACAAGTTAACACCATCAGCGAGTTTTACTTCTCTTGATACAAAACCATAGTTGTCAAATTTCCTAAGGGATGTACTTATGGACCTAGCTTCTATTTTTCCCTTTAACAAGGCTTTAAAATATCTCTTCGCTTTAAGTTTGATTCCACTATAACGTGAAAAATGATCTAGCTTGCTATGTTCAACAAACAGGTGTTTTCCATTAGCACTTGTTGCTACTTGAATGAACTTAATCTTTTTACCTGTTAACTCTCCATTCTCTAGTTCCCATCCTGTAAAAGCTTTTTCGTATTTTGACAACTCACTGGTAAGAACCTTAACTCCATTGTCGAACTCGACATATTTAGGTGGAGGTCCTCAACATGAATGGCTACCAGCACTAAATAAAATCGATCCACCCATAATCATGAAAAAAAAGATGATTACTCTTTTCATTTC
Source organism: Cloacimonadales bacterium (SeqCode) (assembly GCA_963677495.2). Taxonomy (GTDB): domain Bacteria; phylum Cloacimonadota; class Cloacimonadia; order Cloacimonadales; family JAFGVF01; genus Zophobacter. The sequence goes on along the minus strand of CAXXOU010000001.1, from coordinate 104,706 downwards.
TTCTATCAAATCTCCTCCTGATATTTTCTTAAATGTAGGATAATCAAAATCTTTTTTACTATCTTTTTGGCAAGTTCTTTAGTCTCGAAAAGATATGCAATAGCCTTTGTAAACAGTCGCAACTTCGGGTTTAAAGGCCAAGAAAGTATTGGGAAGCTATATCCTTTCTCTCTTCCCCATTTAATAAAAGTAAGTATTGAGTCAAGATAGACAAGTTTTCTTTTAGGGAATCGCTTCCAGTATCTAGGTCGTCCAGGACCTAGATGAGCTAAATAAATGTTTGGATCAGTATCAAATTTACCTGCTGTTAATGGGGGTACTTTATCAGCAAAAGTAAGAAGTGAGTTTAGCACTGATTCATCCAGTTGAGAATAAGCTGTTAGTGAGTAATCATATGCAACACCCGTGTTGTAATTAGGAAGTACTTTCATCATTTGTGTATGCCACTTATCGATAAACCATAAGTAGTCTTTATGAATTGATAGATTACCTCCAGCAACTGTGTTCTTCCTTCGTGGTGTTTCAGATTCTCCAACATCCATCTTCCATTGCTCAAGTATAACTTTGGGTATGTATCCATATATATCATCGGGTTGATAATACTTTGAGAACACCCAACCATCCTCTTTGGGTGATTTGAATCTAGCAGATAAGGACGGCTCATCTTGTCTGAAGAATGGAGTTATGTCTCCTGTTACTATACAGTCTCCGTCAAATAAGCTTATCATCTCATAACCACCATCTTTAGCTGTTAATATAGCTTCTGCTTTTCGAGTGGTTGGATTGCGATGGTTATCCAAATCAGCATCAAAAGTATTCACATCCTCAAATTGAGAGAATAGCTTCTTCTCTGCTTCAGATAATCCAACACAAAGTACATTTACATGTGCTTGTACTTTGAAATATTTTAGTGACAGAATCAAGATAAAGGTTGGTATTATATAACCCTTATCGGTAATTGTAACTACAACTGCCGAGTTTTTCATCTGACAACCCCCTTATTGAATGAAGGTTAATCAGTTTCGAGTAAATTTGGCAATAAAAAAAATGAAATATTTATTCGATGCCCATAATGTCAATTACAGGTAACTCTGGGATATACTCTCTAACTTCCGCTAACAATGCCTCGCTATCTATGTGATTACCATTGATTGCCCCACTATTCACAGCTATTGCATTCATTATAAATGGATAGACTGTCGTAATATCTAACTCTTCTGAGATTAATTCGACATTCACTAGATTCAACTGCAGATTAAAAGGATGTCTGATTATAACTCGCCCATGGAATGATAGAAAGAAACTACCAAGTTTATGCCAATTTGCTCCTGTAATCGCACCTGGAATGTATATCTTATCTGGATACTGATCATGACATAATTCAAGGAATTGCTTTTCATTTCCAAGTAACGACTGTAACTCTGTTTGAATCCATCCAGCTTTGAAAATGGCAATATTGTCCAGATTGGCTAGTACATCACTCTCAATCGGAATATTTCTTAGAATATGCAATCTTCGAAGTTCTTTGATAATGGAGTCACTATTACCATAATTAGCACCAGCAGCAATAATCATGGCTTGAACCTTTTCATTTAACAGAACTGCTTTTCTATCTAAAGAACCATCTATAACTATGGTACTAGCTCCAAGAATGCGTAGCCTTTTGATTATCTCTTGTTGTTCACTTACACTGGCAGGGCCTACAATCTCAGCTTCGGAATCAGCGATTGTCCGTACTATCCAAATATCCTTCCCTCCAGCCTGAAATCTTGTTTTCTCAAGTACTTCATAACAATGAGCGTTACGTTGTATTTCAGTAGCAAAAGTCGTAATTATTGTTCCTTTAGAAACGATTACTTTTGGTTTTTCGGTTCCAAAAACCAAGTCCTTCTCCTCTCCATCTCTACCGGTAGTTGTTAAACCATATTCATACTGTGGAAAATGCTTTAACAACCAATTTAGGAGAGAAGTTTTCCCTGCATTCTTAGAAAGCCCGGTAATTGCAATTACCATTCTTTCATTGGGAAAAAGAGAGTGTTTTATTTGATCGTATGCTGTCATAAGAAGTAAAGCCCCCTATGAAAGGGGGCATTGAAACTAGTCTTGTTTAGCTTTAAAAGCTTTAATCTGTTCCTGACGAACATTACGTTTGGTATCTTCAGGACCAAATGAAAGATTATTACCATAGAGAAGATTCATAACACCATCATCAGAACGTCTTACCTCTTCAACTAATCCACGATAATCTTCGCGTTTCTGTATCTGATACTGAGGTTCTGTGTATGTTGTAATGAAGCCTTCATAGTTGCGAAGAATAACTCTTCCAGGCATCTGTGATAAGATGTAGTTTGGCTGTACTGGAATCTTTCCACCACCACCCGGTGCGTCTACAACAAAAGTAGGAACACATAAACCTGATGTATGTCCTCTCAATGACTCAATAATCTCAATACCTTTTGAAATTGGAGTTCTGAAGTGAGAAATACCTTCAGAAAGGTCACATTGGTAAATATAATAAGGTCTAACACGGTTCTTAACAAGAAGGTGCATGAGTTTTTTCATAACCTCAACATGATCATTTACACCTTTAAGTAGAACTGTCTGATTACCAAGAACCACACCTGATTCTGCGAGCTTTCTTAGAGCTTCTTTTGACTCAGGAGTAATCTCATTAGGGTGATTAAAATGTGTATTGAACCAAATTGGTGGATACTTCTTAAACATCGCACAAAGCTCATCTGTGATTCTTTGTGGCTGAACAACAGGAGTTCTGGAACCGATTCTGATTATGTCAACATGCTCTATTTCATAAAGCTGAGAGATAATCTCTTCAAGTCTCTTCTCTCCTAATGTAAGTGGGTCGCCACCACTGATGATTACATCACGCACTTCTTTATGCTGTCTAATATATTCAATTCCTTTATTAATTTCAGACATAGGCATTGCCATATCATTCTCACCGGCTTTACGACGGCGAGTACAGTGACGACAATACATTGAACACTGATCTGTAACTAAGAGAAGTGTACGATCCGGATATCTATGTGTGAGACCTTTTGCAGGAGAATCAACATCCTCATGCAATGGGTCAGCCATATCATTTTTAGATAGGAAGCTTTCCATAATAGCAGGAATAGCCTGTTTTCTGATAGGGTCATTAGGATCATAATGATCGATAAGTGAAAGGTAGTAAGGAGTAATGGCCATTCTGAATGAGAAATCTTCATCAGCAAAAAGTGCTTCTTCTTCTTCAGTAAGAACGATATATTTTTTTAACTCTTCGACTGTTGAGATTCTATTTCTCAACTGCCAATGCCAGTCGTTCCACTCCTGTTCAGTTGCGGTTGATTTTATATCTGTAATCATTTTAATACCTCTTTGAAAGATAGAAAAAGCTCAGTTTCCTGAGCTTTTATGTCTATCTAATAATATTTAGTCTGTATATCTCTCTTTGAATAACTTCATAAGAGTTTCATTTCTCTTGAGAAGGTCGATAGAGATCATTGCGTGATTATGAGCATAACCATTACCAAGGATCATATCAACATCAGCTCCAATACCTTCTGCACCAAGAGCAGCCTTTGTGAAAGATGTTGCCATTGAGAAGAAGTAAACCACTCCTCTATCTTTACAAGCCATGATTGAAGCCATCTCTGTGTTATCAACGTTCACAACGTTTACAACAAGGTCAGCCATCTTACCATCAGTAGCTTTGTGCACAATTTCTTCAACCTGAACTGCATTAGTTGCATCACCAATAGCAACATGGTCACAACCGGTAATGTAGCAGTCATTTTTATGGTTTTCATGATGTACAAGTCCAATAACTTTACCGGATACACCAACTCTCTCTTTAGCAATTGCATTACAAAGAATACCTGATTTTCCACCTGAACCAAGGATAACTACTGTGTCACCCGGTTTTGCAAGTCTTTCAACCTGTGCAGGAGCACCGGCTACATCAAGAATAGAAAGTGCAAGGTTCTCATCCATATCTTCAGGTAATTTAGCATAGATACCTGAGCTGAAAAGAATTGCTTGTCCTTCAACATCAACTTGATCTTTATTTAAATGAACTTTGTTTACTTTGTTTACTTTCAGAGGAGTAAGTGAAAGTGATACGAGTGTAGCGATTTTATCGCCAACTTTAACTTCCTCTTTCATTTCGAAGTTAGGTCCGATTGCAGATACGCGACCAATAAGCATTCCGCCTGAACCTGTATCTTCATTTTTATGTTTTCCTGTTCTGTCAGTAAGATCAATAACATGATCAGCAAAAGCCTGTTCAAGATCATTCTCGTGACCCTGAGCAATAAGTTTTTCTTTAATCTGATGGAAAGATGCTGAGTCCACATTAAGACGAATTACGTCGATTAACATTTCATTGTCCCAGATCTCTGTCATATCATTGTTAACTACTCTTGCAGGCTGTGGTAAAACACCTTGTGGCTCAACAACTCTATGTGTGCCGTAACGATTTCCACATGTTCTCATCAAAAACCTCCGTATATAGTTTTATTTAGCGTATTTTACAAACAATTTTTAGTATTTCAAAACTCTGTCAATATAAATCCCTAACTACTTATTTTTCCATCAATTCTCTTGACTGTTTTTTTCCCCCGGTTAGCAAAGATATATGAATAAAAATGATGTTAAAGAGATTGTTGAGATGTTGATTCAGAGGGCTCATCTCTCACTTGACGAGGTAGTTGAGAAAGCTATTAATCGTGAAGGCTATGGTGTTGAAACTACGCTGGGGATTATCTACCCGGAAGAACTTGATGAGTATGATATTGAAACCGAAGGAGCAATTCCTGAAGGACATGTTGAACTATATTATAGTGATGAAGATGAAATCATAAATGAATCCCTATATCTTGAAGTTTTGTCAGAAATCCTCATTCAAAGAAGACGTTGGGATTTAGCTGATAAGTTGAAATAATCTACAACCTAACTAGCGTTCATAGAAACTTGCGAAAATATGGAGTGCACCATCTGCGTTGGTGCGTCTTGTCATGTATCTAATTTTTGCACACTTTCGCGATGAGTTCAGTGCAAACAAACAACTTGCTGCATTTCAGGGAGTTTGTCAGACTGATAAGGAGAACGGACTTCCTGAAATGAACCTTAAAATCGTCATCTGAAAGCAAACATACACAGTGCAATTTGCAATAACTTACATCATTTGAGTCATAGTGATCGAAGAGAGTTGGACTCATAGTGATGTACTTTCGCTATTTTCTCTATTCGCCCATCTTCCTTCGGTCGCTATTGCGACAGCTACTGAAATATCTACATAGTGCCTTACACAGTAACTTAGTTATATTTTCTGCCCTCTTAAAAAGCAGAAGAATACGGTTTTCAAATCCGAACAGGGATGCCTTGGCCCCAATCTTGTCCATGATTCTAACCCCAATTTCATCTTCTTACTACCAATTCGCTCCCCGTTAGCTTCCCGTTAGATCCCCGTTAGCTTCCCGTTACAACAGATGGGAATTGGATTGGAGTCAGATGGCCCAAAGATACAAGCTCATTTTCTATTAAGATAGAGCAATCAAGTATTACGTCCATTGTACCCACAAATCAGCTAAACCGGAACGAATATAGAAAAGTAGAGGACAATGATAATAGTATAATCATCCTCTCTTTGCCCTATCATAATAAAGCAGAGAAAACTGTCCGATTCCAGGGAGTCTCTTGGGGCTCCCTGGGGCTGGAGGATAAGAGACTGTCCGGAAAGCAGGCAGAAAAAGATAGATATTAAACCTGTATTAAGATAGGCTGATGATAGGCGAAAGAAACGTTAAGCTTGAAGTGAAGATACTCAGAGATACTGGAACTCTTTTCCGAGAGGAGAATGGACAAGAGTACCATTTCGAAGGTAGATGTTCTGCATTTTCCTTGACACCATTAAGACACAGTTTACTTTTCACAAAAATCTTAAGGAATTACTATGGCAAAAGATACGCTATATTTGATAGATGGAACAGCAATTTTATACAGAGCATATTTCGCATTCATAAAGAACCCACTCATTAACTCGAAAGGACAACATACGAGTGCCTTGTTTGGTACAATAAACTCATTTTTGAGATTACTGGATGTCTCAGAGGGTAAGTATTTTGCAATCGGTTTTGATAGGAAAGAGCCAACATTCAGAGTTGAGATTAGCTCTGATTATAAAGCCAATAGACCCCCTATGCCAAATGAGCTTGTTTCGCAATTGGAACCTATACGTCAGTTCTTCAGTTTGCTTGGGATGGATGAGTATTCACTACCGGGATATGAAGCTGATGATGTGCTTTGCACAATGGCTGACCGATACAAGGATAAATTCAATGTTGTGCTTGTAACCGGTGACAAAGATTATGCTCAAGTTGTAAGTGAGAATGTTGGTATTTTCGACCCAAAGAAAGAGCAGTTCCTTAATCCTGAAAAGGTATATGAGAAATATGGTGTTAGACCTGACCAGTTTGTGGATTATCTTGCATTGATGGGTGACTCAGCTGATAATATTCCCGGAGTAAAGGGGATAGGACCTAAAACAGCTTCAGCATTGTTACAGGAGTATGACACTCTTGAAGGAATTTATGAACATGTTGATGAGATTAAGGGTTCAAAGCAGAAGAAACTGATTGAGTTCAAAGAGGATGCTTTCACTTCAAGGAAACTAGCAAAGATTGTTTTGGATGTACCAATTGAAACTGATGAAAAGGAGTTTCTTTTTGCTCCGACTGATTTCCAGAAGGTAAGTGATTTTCTTGATTTCTATGAGATAGCTAGTTTGAAGAAGAAACTGGCAACAGTTTTTGGAGAGAAACTTGAAGATTTTGTGAAAGAGGATCAGATAAAAGAGGAATCAGAAGTTGAGTTCAAACCAATCTTAGTAAATACAGAAAAGTCATTTCTTGAGATGATAGATAAGATGGTTAAGCATGAATTTATCGCTTTTGATACTGAAACTACAGGAATTGATGCTCATGATTGTGATCTTGTTGGTGTTGCGATTGCTTTTGAAGATGGACAAGGTTGCTACATACCTTTTAGGCACTTGGAAGCTGATAACTTAGACATTGATAAGTATTTGCCTAAACTTGTGAAAGCACTCAAGAACAAGATCTTGATTGGTCATAACATCAAGTATGATCTACATGTATTGCACTATGAGGGCTATGACTTAAGGAACAAGCTGTTTGATACCATGGTAGCTGCTTATCTGCTTGATGCAGGTCGTGGAGGTTACTCACTGGATAAATGTGCTGAGATTGAGTTAGATTATGAAATGATGCCTATCTCTGAGTTGATAGGTAAAGGCAAGAATCAACTTACATTCGATAGAGTTCCTTTGCAAACAGCATGTAAATACTCTGCAGAAGATGCTTATGTGACATACTTGCTTCACAAGATGTACTGTGAACGACTTGAGAATAACAATTTGGATAAGCTCTTCTTTGAAATGGAGATGCCTTTAATCTCTACACTTCTAGTGATGGAACAAAATGGTGTGTTCTGTGATACTGATTTCTTAAGTGGATTGGAAGAACGTATAGAGAAACTAAGAGAGGAACTAGAGAATAATATCTATGAGATTGCAGGTTATGAGTTAAACTTAAACTCTACAAAACAGCTTGGTAAACTTCTGTTTGAAGATATGGGAATCCCACCTGTGAAGAAGACTAAGACCGGTTATTCCACTGATACTACGGTTCTTGAAAAACTTGCACATGAGCATGAGATAGCAAGACATATTAGTGATTATCGTCAGCTAACTAAATTGCTCTCTACCTACGTAACAGCTCTACCTAAGCTGATTAACAGTAAGAGTGGTAGGATTCATTCATCATTTAATCAGACAATTGCTTCTACAGGTAGATTATCGTCAACAAACCCCAACCTGCAGAATATCCCTATTCGAACTGAGATGGGAAGAGAGATTAGGAAAGCTTTCCATGCTGAAGAAGCATCAAACATGATAATATCAGCGGATTACTCTCAGATTGAGTTAAGGCTTTTAGCAATTCTCTCTAAAGATAAAGAGATGATAAAGGCTTTTAGTGAAGGGATAGACATACACACTAGAACAGCAGCTCTTATCTTTGATATACCGGAAGAGCAGGTCTCGAAAGAGCAGCGTTCTCAAGCAAAAACTATTAACTTTGGAATTATCTATGGGATGGGATCAGTAAAACTCTCTCAGACACTAAACATTAGTAGAAAAGAAGCGAAACAGTTCATAGAAAACTACTTCAAAACTTTCCCTACAATCAAAAACTGGATGGATGAACAGGTTAAATTTGCAAAGCAGAATGAGTATTGTGAAACAATGTTGGGAAGAAGGCTTTATTTGCCAAACATAAATAAAGAGAACAGATTTGCTTCAGACTCAGAGCGAGTCGCAGTAAATATGCCAATTCAAGGAAGTGCAGCAGATATAATCAAAGTAGCAATGAATAATGTGCAACAGCGATTGAAAGATGATGAATATATTAAGATGATAATTCAGGTACATGATGAGCTAATTTTTGAAGTAGACACTTTTGAGATTGATAGAGCTAAGAAGCTGATCAAAGAGGAGATGGAAAAAGCACTTCCTGATGAGTATAAGGGCATTATTCCATTAACAGTTGACATTGGAGAAGGTGACAACTGGTATGAAGCTCATTAATGATAACGCAAAAGGATAGATAATATAGATGAAAGAATTTGATAGATTAGTTGAGATCATTGCCAAACTTAGAGATCCTCTGGATGGTTGTCCGTGGGATCTTAAGCAAACGCATAAATCACTTGTTCCTAACTTCATAGAAGAGCTCTATGAAACAGTTGAAGCGATAGAGGATAATGACCCGAAAGCTCTCAAAGAGGAGCTTGGTGACTTGATGCTACATCTGCTCATGCAATGTAGAATTGCAGAGGAGAATAAAGAGTTTACGGTAGCAGATTCATTGAACGGTATCTCAGAAAAACTTATAAGAAGACATCCTCATATCTTTGGAGAAAAGAAAGAGAATGATGCTGATGAGGTAAAGATCAATTGGGAGAGGATGAAGCAGGAGGAGAAGAAAAAGGAAAGGGAATCTATCCTTGATGGAACTCCACTTTCTATGCCTGCTCTTATTGTTGCTCATAGGCTACAGGAAAAAGCTGCTTCCATTGGCTTTGATTGGGATTCTATTGAACCTATCTTTGGAAAGATAGATGAGGAGCAGGACGAAATTAGAGAAGCTATAGAATCGGGTGACCAAAGTAAAGTTGAAGAGGAAGTCGGGGACCTATTATTCTCAGTGGTGAATCTTGCCAGAAAACTACACGTAGATTCTGAAATTGCTTTACGAATCACTATAAACAAGTTTGTCAGAAGGTTTAAACAAGTTGAGAAAATCTACTCTGATAACGGAGAAAAGATGTATGATGCGACTCTTGAAGAACTTGACCGGGTTTGGGACCAGGTTAAACGCACAGAAAAATAGTAATTTTTTACAGCTTTATTTTATTATTGGTAGTATAGTCCTAATTGGGTTCTATATCACCTACACGAACATTCTTCTTAAGAAAGCTAAGCAAGATTCTGAGTTCATCCCAAGAAGTTTTGCTAACTATATTGTATATATAGAATCACAAATGCTGGAAGCAGAAAGCAATTCTAAGCTAATATCGGAGTTGTTTGCAAAATATATAAACTCCCTGACAGAAGATAATTATGAAGAGATATTAGTTGAGTATATTCGAGATGAGTTTGTTACCAATATTGCAATGCCGGTGATTATTGCTGATAATGAGAAGAAGCCCCTCTATTGGAGAAATCTGGATGTCCCTGAAGCTGTTCAATACAAAGATTTGAGCCATGTTTACAAAGAACATATCGACAAGATTAAGCGTGAAATGGAGCTTATCCCCCTTAAATATGGGGACAAAGTAGTTGGATATGTTTTCTATAGAAGCCAGTCAGGATTTGAAGACTTTGTTCAGGATGTGCAGTACTCACTTATTGTGACAGATGAGTTTAGAAAACCACGTTATTGGCGTAATATGGGGATACTTGAAAATATAAAGTATGATGAGCTTAATGAACCGAATAAAGAGTTTATTAACGGAAGAATGAACAAAATGGTTGAGTTTCCCTTGGAAGCAAATGGTAAGAGAGTTGGATTCGTTTACTTTGAGGAATCAGACTCCTTAAAGAAGATTCGTTCTCTTGTGTATGTTGAGATTCTGTTGATAGTACTATTCTTAGCTTTCGGTAGCTATGGCTTCCTGATGATTAAGAACTCAGAGAAGGATACACTATGGGTAGGATTAGCAAAAGAAACAGCTCACCAGTTTGGGACTCCTATTACTTCGCTACAAGGTTGGACTGAATATCTTAAACTCCATTTTGAGGACAGTCCCGAAGCAATAGAAGTTAATCCTATGTTAGATAATATCTCAGAGGATGTAAAGCATCTGCAAAAGATAGCATCACGTTTTGGAAAAGTAGGTTCTAATATTAAGCTGAAACCATTGAATGTCTATGAAACTGTAAAGGAAACTGTAGCCTATTTTGATACCCGTTTACCTCATTTCAGTGCCAAAATTGATATTGATTTAATTTGTAGAGATACTGATCTAATAGCTTCTATGGATAAAGAATTATTCCAATGGACCTTGGAGAATTTGGTTAAGAATAGCATTGATGCTATGACTGCAAAGGGTGGAATGATAACTATTTCCATTGCTAAGGAGAAGAATAACATCCATCTACATCTAAAAGACCAAGGCAAAGGTATCCCCAAAAATATGACTAAGAAAATATTCGAACCGGGTTTTACTACCAAAACCAGAGGTTGGGGATTAGGACTTAGTTTAGTTAAGAGGATTGTCGAAGAGTACCATGAAGGTAAGATAAAGGTTTTGGAGACTTCACCGGAAGGTACTACATTCGAGATACAACTTAAGGAGCATATAGCATGACACTGTTAACACCTGAGCAGATGTATAGATTAGATAAAAGAACTATGGATGATTTCGGTATTCCTTCACGTGTTTTAATGGAAACAGCCGGTAAGGGGTGTGCTGACTATATCAAAGAGAACTATGCTAGCACTAACGAAGTCGCGCTTGTCTGCTCTTCAGGTAATAATGGGGGAGATGGATTCGTTATAGCCAGATGGTTAGATAAGTATGGGTTTGACTGTACGGTCTATCTTGTTGGTACTAAAGAGAAGTTCTCAGCAGAAACAAGAGCAAACTATGATCTTATTGAGAAACTTGGATTAAAGATTCATGAAATAGATGAGGAAGATGTTTGGAAACAGAAAAGGTTGGCTCTTCTTACAGCTGATATAGTTGTAGATAGTATCTTTGGAATAGGTTTTAAGGGTGAACTTAAAGGCTTAATGAAAGTAGTGGTTGAATCTATAAACAGGACTAAAGGTACAGTTATCAGTGTAGATATCCCAAGTGGTCTAAATGCGTTAACAGGAAATAGTAGCCTATGCGTTAAAGCTGACGTCACTCTTACAATGGCATCCCTGAAAATTGGACATGTGTTAGGAAAGGGAAGATGTGTCTGTGGGGAGACTGAAGTAGTTCCCATTGGTATACCTGATAGCTATTTTGGGAAAGAAAATCCTGCTTTACTTATTGAAAAAGAAAATGTCACATTACCTGATAGAACAAGGCACACTCATAAAGGTAGCTATGGTCGAGTTGCTGTTATTGCCGGTTCTGAAGGATATACCGGTGCAGCAATCATGGCATGTCAGTCGGCATTAAGAAGTGGTTCCGGCTTGATTACATTATTTCATAGAAAAGAGCTTTCAACCATATTTGAGTTGAAACTTACTGAAGTTATGACAAAAGCTATCCCGGAAGTTGATGGAGAACCTGATGTTTATGAGTTTATCTCTATTCTGAAAAATTATGACGTTATTCTCTTTGGCCCAGGAATCGGAGTATCGGATTACACTCTTATGATTCTTGAAGAATTGTTACTAAAGATAGAGAAACCGATAGTTATAGATGCAGATGGATTGAATCTTATTTCAGCAAACCCACACCTTTTAACTCAAATTGCTTTTAAGGATGTGCTTCTAACTCCTCATGTTGGAGAGTTCAGCAGATTAGCAAAGGTATCAATAAATGAGATTAAAAAGAATAGACTTGAAGTGCTGAAGAGTTTTACCAATAACTACAAAGCAAAAGTTCTTTTAAAAGATAGTATCAGTATATATTCTGATATGGACAGCACTTTCATTAATACAAGAGGTAATGATGGACTTGCAACTGGAGGGTCTGGTGATGTCCTTTCAGGGATTATCACGTCGTTTATTGGTCAGAAAATACAGTTAGGAAAGGCAGCTATAGCAGGTTCCTATCTACTTGGAGTAACAGCAGAGAATCTCAATCAAGGAAAAGAGACAAATGCGATTACTCCAACCGATATAATTAAAAGCCTGTTTCTTAAATAGTTAGTCCATTACAACGTAACCTTCGCTATCACGAAAGTTCTTAGTTGCAATCATAATAATATCATAAAGCCACCAGATTCCGAAACCACCTGCAGTGATTACCATCAAAATACCGGTCAAAACTTTTCCATTGTAAAATCTGTGAATACCGAACTCACCTAAAAATATACAGAGTAATAGGGTTGCTAACCAACTTCTGCGACTATAAACTTGATCTTGCATAAGGTCTCCTTTATTTAAAAGAAAGCCCCGGATGGGGCCTTAAGCTCTATTTGATTAAAGTGATTCTCTTTGTAAATGTAGTGTCATTTGATTTAACTCTCCAGAAATAGATTCCGTTCGAGTTATTCTTAGAATTCCAAGTGAAGCTGTTAAATCCTTTATTTAACCTACCATCATAGATATGTTTAACAAGTCTTCCTCTGATGTCGTAGATGTTAATATTAACATTTTCTGATTTAGCAGTGTCTATATCTAAAGATGAGTTAGAGCTAAAAGGATTTGGATAAGCACTAACTTGCATTGTTGGTGCAGTTGCAACATTGTCATCATTAGCAGTTGGTACGAGAGCTATGTTCATTGTAACAAATGAGCCATTAACTGTAACCTGCTCCTCATAAGTATCATAACCCATTGCTACGATAGTTATATTATAAGTCCCATCTTCCAAACCACGGTTAAATGAACCATCTTCTCCTGTAAGGAAATAGTCTTCGAAGTCAGGATTAGAATCCATTGTGATGTAGAATGCAGCATAGCCGACAGGTGCATTCATATTATCTACTACTGTACCTTCGATTCCACCATCTAAATTAAGATACAAGAAATTGACATTAGACTCATGCCCATTGACATTCACTACTTGCTGAGGTGGTGTTTGAGTCCCTTCTCCTTCCACATCCAAATAGCTATAGACATTCACAGCACAGTCAACGTTAGGTATAGTGTCAGGAACATAAACCTGATAAGAACCGAGCATACTACCGAACTCCATAACAAGGTATTCACCTTCCGGCATTGGGTCGAAGAAGTTTGCAATACAAGTCATAAGCTCAACATTAGAGAAGTCATCAGAGTTGTAGTTAACGTATACAAGCGGACTTGGGACAGGTAAATCCATCCAACCACTTTCTTGTTGAACAGCCCCTGAAACTGAGAAGTTTGAATTCAATTGAGTATAGTGAACAAGTACACTATCAGCTACTCCACCGTCTTCTAATACGATTGTAACAGGAACGGATGAAGGAAAGCTCATTTCGCACTCAAGGTTAGCTGTGAAGTGTCCATCAAACCCGGTCTCATCATAACCTAAACCGTCTTGGAAAAGGCTAAAAGGTATTTCAATTGCAGGTATCTCTAATACAGGTATGTCAATAGATATTCTATATCCTGCATTTCCCATAACAGACTCAAAGTCGAAGTCGTAAAGCATAGGATCACCAACAGCAACAGTAATCTCGTCCTGTCCGTTTATTGTGAAATTATGTACTGAAAACAAAGAACCCATTATCGCTAAAGCTAAAAATAAAAGAAGCAATTTTCTCATAGTATCTCTCCATAATTATGATTTCCATTTTTCTAACTCTAATAGCTTATCAGTCAAGGAAATTGTTAATAATGATGCAACTTGGTTGCCTGAGTCTGTTTTAATTTCCAAGGAGTTCTTCAGAGCAATGAGCGAAAAAGCACTTCTTAAAATGGCAATATAACCTTCAATTTACATGAAAAAAATGTTGTTGTCGAGTATTAAAGAGGACATAGTGAACTTAGTATGAAAACTATTTCTTAGCCATTTCACTTCGTCCACTTTGTCCAATATGTTCACTTAAGTCCATTTTTTCGGTACTAATTCATCAAATCAATCTGTTTCATCACAGAAATTGCCCTTTACCATTTTGAATTTGCCCTTCTTGATCCCTTCTAGTTCCCCGACTAAGAAAGGTGTTTCAAAGGTAATCCACAGGTGACCCTCTCGTGACCCTCTCGTGGAACGCCACGATTTATCCACATCATGTGGATAACTTGATTATTTATGGAATACTTGTCATAATCAGGGTTGTGTCAGGGAGGTAGTAGGCTCATTTTGGAAGATGCAAGAAAATCAAAAGTTAGGATAGCGTGATATTGTAGCGAATCACATCTTTTTAGGGAATTATTAAGAGTATAACCAATAAATTTATGTGTTAATATAGATAAATCTCTCGACAGGAATAATTGCGTCTTGCATAATTGTCGGTTAAACGTAAGAGGTTATAATATGGAATTTATAGATGTAGTAAGAACAAGGCATAGTATAAGAGACTTCAAGCCTGATCCTATCCCGGATGAGTTTCTCCAGCAGATACTGGAAGCGGGGCAATCCGCACCCTCAGCACAGAACAGGCAGGAGTGGCGGTATCTTGTGCTTAGAGATAAGGAGAAGATTAAAGCTCTCAGCACACACTCAGGTTTGATAGGGCTGAGTAATCTCTTTATCAGGAATGCACCGTGTGTGATAGTTGCATGTGCTGAAACAAAGAAGAGTGTTAAGCTAAACTCGCAGGAATACTACCTTGTTGATGTTGCTATCTCTTTCCAGATGATGATGCTTGCAGCATGGGACTTAGGGATAGGTTCTTGCTGGCTTGCTGCGTTCAATGAAGAGTCTGTGAAGAAACACTTAAAGCTACCTGATACATTCAGGGTAGTAGGGATAAGCCCGTTTGGTTATCCGGCCGAAAAGGATAAGTTATATAGTAAAGCTTTAAAGAAGTTTGCCGGTAGTAAGAACAGGCTCAGTTTAGATAAAACAGTTAAATATGAAGAATGGAAATAGGAGGATTTTATGAAAATTACAAGAGAGTTAATACACGCATTACCTAAAACTGACTTGCATGTCCATCTTGATGGTTCAGTAAGAATAGATTCATTGCTAGAGATGGCAGATGAAAGGGGAATTAAGCTTCCTGAAACTGATCCTGATAAACTTATGAAACTTGTTTCATGTGATGAAAACACAGCGAGTTTGGAGGAATATTTACAAGGATTCCATATTATTAATATGGTTTTGCAGGATAGAGACTCTTTATACAGAGCTGCTTATGAGCTTGCTGAAGATGCGTCTAAAGAGAATATCAGATATATGGAAGTACGATACTCTCCAATCTTGCATACGCAGAAAGGGATGAAGCTTACAGACATCTCTGATGCAGTGATTGAAGGACTAGCACAAGCTGAGAAGGATTTCAACATCAAGACAGGTGTGATTATCTGTGGCATTAGAAACATGGATCCCGAGACATCAGAGATACTGGCAAGACTTGCTATAATGTATAAGAATAGGGGAGTAGTAGGTTTTGACCTTGCCGGTGCTGAATACAATAACCCGGCTGTTGTGCATGAGGACTCTTTCAAGTTGGCACTTAAGAACAATCTTAATATTACAATTCATGCGGGTGAAGCTTACGGTCCGGACAGTATTCATCAGGCTCTGCATTATTGCGGAACTCACAGAATCGGTCATGGAACTCGCTTGTTTGAAGATGGTGATTTACTTAACTATGTGAATGACCATAGAATCCCATTGGAAGTGTGCCTGGTCTCAAATTTACATACGAAAGCAGTGCATTCTTTGAAAGAGCATCCTGCTTCATTCTATTTGTCTTATGGTTTAAGAGTAACATTGAATACTGATAACAGAATCGTTTCGAACACAACCTTAACAGATGAATACATGGTAGCAGTTGAGAAGCTTGGCTTTAGTTATCAGGATGTGAAAAATGTGATTATTAATGGATACAAGAGTGCATTTATTCACTACAAAGAGAGAGTGAAATTATTGAACAAAGCACTTGAAGAGATTAAGGAAATAGAGGAGAAGTTCCATGAGGAAGCTCCGGAAGTAGATGCAGTTATCTAAGATTATGTATGCTTCTTGTCGGTCTTTGCCCGGTGAGAAGCGTATTTATTTATACTTTCAATCAATTTCTTCTTATCAATCGGTTTGGATACATAGTCATTAGCACCCTTTTCAAGTATTCTTTCTTTATCACCTGACATAGCTTGTGCAGTCAGTGCTATTATGAATAGATCATTAAATCTACTATCTTTTCTAATTAACTCCAAGGCTTCATAACCGTTCATGATTGGCATTTGAATATCAAGCAACAGAAGGTCGTACTTCTCATTAGAATGTAGTTTTTCTAAAACTTTTTCACCATTGTCTACAATGTCAAATCGGTGATTCAGACTTTTGATGAGGAAACCTATCAAGCGTTGATTAACATAGTTATCTTCGGCAATAAGAATATTGAATTTGTTGGCAATAGTTTTAGTTGATGATAGAGTTGAATTCTCCTCTTGATTGATGTTACTTGTGATTTGAACCGGCAGGAACAATTCAAATGTTGTGCCTTCACCAACTTTGGATCTGTAAGCAATCTCTCCGCCCATCAGGTCAATGATTCTTTTTGAAATAGCTAGTCCAAGTCCTGTTCCACCATACTTATTATGATTTTGACCTTTTACTTGTTTAAATGGCTCAAACATATATGGGAAGAATGCTTTTGGAATTCCCAGTCCTGTGTCCTCAACAATGATTGAAAGCATCTCCTCTTCAAATGAAACATGGCATTTAACATGACCTTTATCTGTAAACTTTACAGCATTATTTAACAGATTTACTAATACCTGTTTCAACTTTTGGTGGTCTGTTGCAATGAATTGAGGAGTGTTGTCTGCAATATTGATCTCAAATTGAATATTCTTTGAATTGCACTCAGGTGTAAATATCCCATTTAGATCATCAAAAAATTCATGAGTAGAAACGCCTGAGATAATTGCTTCCATAGATCCGGATTCAATTTTAGAAATATCTAAGACATCATTAATAATATTAAGCAGATAATCAGCAGATCTTTTGATATGACCAAGAAACTCACTGTTCTGTTTATCTTTAATTTTCTCTAGTAAGATATCTGTGAACCCGATTATTGAGTTCATGGGAGTTCTGATATCGTGACTCATGTTTGCAAGGAAAAGGCTTTTTGTCCGATTTGCCTGTTGAGCCTCTTTAGCTAAGAATTCAGCTTTAATTCTACTTTCATGCAACTCTTCTTCAATTAACTTACGTTTCTCAATTTCAAAGTTAAGTTCTTTGTTCTTATGCCAAATTCTAGAGTTTTGCTCTGCCTTTGCATCAATTTTAACTTGAAGAGAGTGATTCTTTAGATGGGTTCTTTCTAGCACAAGTAAAACAATTAACAGCATAACGCTTAAGATAACCACTGTCCATGTATAAGCCTTATGATCAGGTTTCATGAAGACTTGCTCAAAAGGTTTTATGTTTATTATCTCTAAGCTCGTATCCGGAATTTTCATTCGTGAAAGAATTATTGTTCTTGGAATTTTATAAATATCTTGAACATTTAGTTTGTAATAAGTTCCGCGAATCAAATCATAGTATGAAGGCAAGGAATCAATATTAAAAGCAATACTGATACCAGCATTATATAATTGTTCCTCAAATCCTGGAATCGTCAGTATAGTCAATTGCTTAGACTCATGCATATGATTGAGAGGAAAGTAGATGTAGTTGTTGATAACAGTAATCAGCTTACCGCGAGATTCTCCTCTATGTATGATTGGTTGAATATACATTATACTATATGTTTGGTCATCAATTAAACCAACTATCTCACCTTTAGCATAATTCGATTTTAGTAATTGCTTTATATGAGGATTTGTACTGTTCTCAATTAATATTTCAGATTTTGATTTAGAGATAATGGTATTCCCATCATTGTCAACTAGCAGTATCTGTCTATAGAAGAACTCATTATCAATAATCTGGTAATCAAGGTATTGTTGGAATAGTTCTTTAATCTGGTATTTGCTATAACCGAGCCCATATTTTTCAGACATTCCTAAGTCCACATTTGTAAAATATGTCAAGAGTGTTTGGTTAAGCGAGAGCCTTTGCATGTCATTTCTGAGCAATCTAAGAAGTTCAGAAGATCTGTTAACTTCTATTGTCCTATCTTTAAGATAGTTCTCCATAGCAGCTAACTCGAGTCTTTTACTATCTTTCATTGATATCCTTGTCAGAATATAAATAACACCCAACAGCATAGTTACAGCTAGGATTATTGGGACAATCGTTGTGATTACTTTTTTTGCCATGGCTCAAAAAACTCCGGATAATAATCAATAATAAAGGGGTAGTACTTATTTACAAGCTCAATGTAAGTTCCATCTTCTTGTTTATTTTTCAAAAACTCATTAAATCTCGCTAAGAGTTTTGGGGAGTTCTTTCTAAAAGCAACAGCCAACTCTTGAGTTTCATTAATTGGACCGATGATTTTGAGTTTTCCCGGCCATCGATGAAGAGCGATTAAGGCATCTGCAATATCAACAAGACCGGCATCAGCTTTGCCTTGTACTATAGCAGGAGCGATATCATCCACAGATCCGTCAAAAGATATAATCTTAAATCCTTGTTCTTCAATACCATACTCTAATAAATCTAGTGAAGTTCCTTTTATACATGCGATTCTTTGGTCTTTAAATTGTGAAACTGTTTGGGCAAACTCATTCTCAAATGTTGAAGCTTTAACAGGTTGCATCTTTGACTCAGCTGAGGCAATAACCCATACCTGAGTTGGGAAAACCGGTTCAGAAAAGTTTACCAGCTTTTGTCGCCAAGGTAATATTGTCATACCGGTGGAGATTAAATCACCCATAGGTTCTTTTCTCTTGTCACCTCTAAGCTCTGGGATAATTCTATCCCAGTCAGATTCAATGAAACGATGTTCAACTCCCAATTCTTGACAAAATAAGTCAATAAACTCATAGCAAAAACCGCCGGAGTTGGCTGTGTTAAAGTTGGCAAACCTCATTCCTAACTGGATGAGTTCTCCTTTATCAACTATCTCTTGTAAATCTTGTGAACAAAGATTTACAAGTAAAAATAACATTAAAAAAATTATGATTAATCGCTTCATTCTTCCTCTATATTATATTTTGAGTGATTCATACTTGATTGTCAAGAAGTATTGCTATACAATTATCAATGTGTCTATCGCTAATGCATTAAAGATAAAAAAAGAGTGGGCATCTGTCCCACTCTTTAGTCTTATGAACTATAACTATTATTTCAAAAGTGTTAACTTCGTCGTTAAGGAAGAGTCGGTAGTTTTAAGTCTACAGAAGTAAACCCCGCTATTGACACTCTTTCCGTTGGAATCAATACCTTTCCAAATAACACTATTAAGACCTTTGTCACCAAGTCCTTCGGCTAGGGTAGTAACATGTCTACCCTTAATATCATAGATATCAAGAGAGAACTGTTGTTTTTCCTTCAGTGAAAAACTAATTGTTGTAGTCGGATTAAATGGATTAGGGTATGCGGAATGAAGTTCAGCAGTTGCTACCGGCTGACTGTTTTCGTCGTTTGAAGTTGTTGGTAATAAGAATTGAATGTATCTATTCATGAGTTCCGCTTTTGTATGCTCATCACTATCATAGATTCCACCTATAACGATAGATGAAGCAATAGTACGAGACTCACGTGTCGCGTATGAAGTTACACGGTTATTATTATCCGGAGATACAAGTACAGCATCTGCACCTTCAAGGGAGATTTCATCAACCATATAATCCGGATAAGCACCAAACAGGTAATTAAAATCAAGCCCATCAGCTATAGATCCTGGAACACCTTCGAGGTGATTAATACCATTAGGGAAGCCGTTGAAACCAATTGTAACTCCAAAATATGGCATGAGTGGTGTATCGGAGTAGTCGTTCACAAAATCAACTCCTTCAACGTACAAGGCACCACCTTGGTTCAAATAGTTAACTAATATATTTAGCTCGACCGAGCCTATTGATCCCGGAGGAGTGACTCCTCAGGATACGCAGTAGACGCCTAACGTCACAAAGACAGCGTCGTACTGCGAAAGGTTGCCCGGTAGGATGTTAGTTTCTGTGTAATTTATTCCATTGCTAAGCAGAGCTCTACCGAGCGATACTTCACAACCGAAATAATCTTCCCCACCCGGCTCCTGGAAACTCGAGTAATTATCGTTATCCCAAAGAAGGACATTTTGAGCTGCCAGTAATCCAAACATAGTAAGTACAGCTAGCATTAAGCCAATCTTCTTCATGATACCTCCATTATGTATATCTTTTTCTCTATTATAATCAGTTTTATGTTAAAACCTAATTAGAATCACATGCAATTATTATGCCCTGACATACTTGATTGTTACAAGATATCAATAAAAACATGAGAATAAATCTGTTAGAGAATACTTAACAGTGTTTTAGCACTTTTTCCTTGCCAACAAAAATAGTACTTAAAAAGTAGATTTATGAGTCGGGATGTAGCGCAGCCCGGGTAGCGCACTTGAATGGGGTTCAAGTGGTCGCAGGTTCGAATCCTGTCATCCCGACCATCTTTATCAAAATTATTTCTATTGACAGCAAAACTTTTACTTATACAATCTTACCTAAGAACTTAGCTTGGGAGGAATTATGTATAAGTTTGTTCTATCTCTTTTACTTACATTTTGTGTGTTTTCACTTATTGCGGATGGTGTTCAACCTATTGGAACCGGTACAGAAAATGATCCTTACCAAATTGCTACATTAGATAATCTTCTATGGTTTAGTACAAATGATAGTTCATGGAGTAGTCATTTTATTCAAACTGCTGATATTGATGCATCTGATACTGAAAGCTGGAATGACTATGCAGGATTTAGTCCTATCGGTAATGATGATACAATGTTTACTGGTTCTTATAATGGTAATGATTATGTTATATCAAACTTGGATGCTTCAGAATTAAATTTTGTTTGTAATCTAGGATTCTTTGGTTATATTTTCTCAGCAACTATCCAAAATGTTCACCTAAATGATGCAACTGTTCTATCCAGAGGATGGGAAACCGGAATATTAGTTGGTTTAAGTGACACCTCTTATATTAATAACTGCTCTGTATCAGGAACTCTAGATGCCACTATACATGTTGGAGGATTGATTGGGGCCTGTAGTGAAACGACAATCGAGAACTGTGTTGTGGACTGTGAAATCGTCTGTAACAATCTTGGGGGTGGTTTTGTAGGATACATGCGCAATGAATCAATCCTAAGAGGTTGCACAAGCTCTGTAGTAATACAAGGTTCAAATGATCTAGGCGGGTTAGCCGGAAGGGCAGATGATAGTTTAATAGAAAACTGTAACAGTTCAGTATCAATATCTGGTACACATACACTTGCAGGACTTGTTGCAAGGGTTGAACACAGCCAGATATCTAACAGTTATACTAGCGCATCTATTAGTGGTGAAACAAAATTGGGTATATTATGTGCAATAATTGAATTACATGAATCTGAAGTAAGAAATAGCTTTTATGACTATAATGACTCAACGATAAACAACTCAGCCAAGTGGCTTTTGGGAGCTATGTCATCAGAAATCTATAGTGAGTGGATGTTAAATGATTTAACTCTTGATATAGCAAGTTCTTTTCTAAATGATGGAGACTATTACTTAATCTCGACACCTGGAGATCTTCGAACTGCAATTGTATTCGCACAGATAGATAATTACGCTTTCAAGTTAACTAATGATTTGAACCTATCTAGTATTCATGAATTATTTTTCCCTTATTTCGATGGAAGGTTTGATGGTGCAGGTTTTGCAGTAGAATCTTTTTCATTACATTACAGTGGATACAACAGAGTGGGATTTTTTGGCCTATCGAAACATGCAAGAATTGAGAATCTTATTATAAATGATGGGTATGTTAACGGTAGATGGGATTGTGCCATATTAACAGGATTTGATGTTAATAGTGCAATCTATAATTGTAAAACTTCAGGTCAAGTTTATGGTGCTAGTAATTGTGGTGGTTTAGTCGGGTTCAGTATTGATAGCAATATTGATTATTCATCCTTTACCGGTACAGTTGCTGCAAGTGAGTATGTTGGAGGATTGGTCGGTAAACTTACTACATATGGTAGCTGTAATAATTGTTATACTAGAGGTGAAGTTACAGGTTCAAACTATGTAGGTGGAGTTTTTGGAAGTGCTAATGGATACATAAGCTTCATATATAGTACAACATTGGTATACGGTGATGAAAACACATATGCAATAGCCGGTATTTCTCAAAGATCATTCAACTCTTCATTTTGGGATATGGAAGTAACTGGTATGAGCGGGTCAAATTATGGTGCAATTGGGCTTACAACAAATGACATGAAAGACTTTTCGACATATGTGGGTGCAGGTTGGGACATGCTAGATGAGACAATCAACGGAGACGATGATTATTGGAGTATCGATTCTGAGGTTAACGATGGCTACCCCCATATTCTACTTGCTGATATAGTTAGTTTAGATGAAAGTTCTCAACCGAGTCTAGATAACAGACTTAGTTTAAATAACTATCCAAACCCATTTAATCCTACAACTACTATTAGCTTCAATGTCTTAAGTAATGATGAGACAAATATTAGTTTTTACAACATAAGAGGAGAATTGGTTTTCTCTCATAAGCAGAATTATTCCGTTGGAAGAAACAAGTTCACTTGGAACGGCAAAGATACTAAAAATCGATGTTTAGCTTCAGGAACATATTTTTGCAGAATTCAGAATTGTGGAGATAGTGAAGTCAAAAAACTAGTTATGATAAAATAATTAATTTTTAGAAATCGATTGCATTGTTGAGACTTAAACCTCTATATGTTTTTCTTGACTAATTAACGCGAAACAAAATTCTACAATGAACCTTATTATAGGAGTTAAGAAAAGCAGAATGGATAATAAAAAGCTAGTAGATTACTTGCTAATATTAGTAAATAAGAAATGGAATATTGTCTTATGGACATCAGTATTTGCCATAATATCAGTAGTAATTGCACTATTACTACCCAAATACTGGGTTTCTAAAACATCATTTTCGATAAGAGATAACGATTCAATCGGATCAGCTATACCTGACAATATTACTTCGATGATTGGAAATAGTATGTTAGGTTCCTTGACTTCGTCAGGAGATGGCCAAAAACTGATAAATATAATGTCTTCTAGAAGTTTTAAAGAGGAAGTAATTAATGAATTTGAACTGACCAATTACTTCAAAATAAAAGAAGAAGACAACTTAAAAGCATTAGATATAGCTCTATTAAAGCTAAAAAAAATAGTTTCAGTTAACTTGTCTGAGGAAACAGGTGTGATAAGTGTTCGTTCGGAAACACAAGATAAGCAATTATCTGTTGATATCTGCAATTTCTATCGAGTAAAGTCTATAGAAAAGTTAACAGCTATAGATAAAGAACAAAAACAATCTGAGTATAATTTCTTAAATCAGAGATTCATCGAATATAATAAGCAATATGATGACCTTCTTATCCAAATGAAAGATTTTCAGAAGGAAAACAATCTTATCAGTTTAAATAGTCAACAGCAAATCTTACTACAAGCTTATAGCGAAATGGTTGCAACAGGTATGGAAAATGATTTAGAGTTAATGATTATTGAAGAGAATTATTCAAAGGAATCACCTGAATATAAAAGATTGTTAATGGAAGATGAATTTTTGGAAAAACAGATACAAGATTTTGAATCACATAAGGGGTTATCTAATTCAAAGTATGTATTCGGTTTAAGTAATATCCCTTCTATAACAGAACAATATGCTAGATTATATATTAGAACTAGGATTTTAGAAAAAGTAACGACTTCATTATACCCAATGTTAGAAGCATCCAGGTTTGAATACTTAAAAGAAAAAGAATATATTAGTATTATAGATTATCCAAGATTAGCGGGAATGCGTTCTAAACCTAAAAGAGCGAAGTTCGTAGTGATTGCTACTTTTTTGTCATTCATTTTCGTATCTATAATTGTATTGGTTATCAGTTCGATAAATGCAGAAGATAGAGCAAAATGGAAACAAGTCTGGAAACAAATGTTGGTACTACGTTAATATGCTTGAAATCACATTAGACACTTTTAGGTTCTTCGCTCATTTAAAAAGATATCGTGTTATGATTTCTTTATGCTTTTTTGTTTGCACGATAGCTGCTTTTCTATACGCATTTTTGGTCCCGGAACAATTTACCTCATCGGCAGTCTTTAGATCATTAAAACCAGAGAATATCAAGCTTGGAATTAACAGTAGTGCGGCAACAAACTTAAACTATCTATTCACTGATCCTAATAGCCCAGAGAGAAGCAATATTTATTGCTTTGAACTTCTGAAATCAAGAAGATTTGCTGAAGATACAATTAATAATTTTGATTTAATGAAATATTTTGATATCGTTGAACCTGATTCTCTGAAAGCCATGGATATTGCCCTAAAAAACTATTCAAAGAAAGTTATTAAGGTTTCATATGATGAAATTTCAGAACTGATAAGAGTGTCTATGACAACTCAGGATAAAGAACTTTCACTTAATCTTGTTGATTACCAACTTCAACTTCTTGATAAATACTATAATAATGAACATATTAAGAAGCAAAGAGAAGTGAGAGTGTTTTTAGAGAAAAGAGTTGAGGAAGTTAAAGAAGAATTGCATCTTGCTGATTTAGCAATAAAGAGATTTCAATCAGATAATAGTGCTTATCAAATCAATCAGCAGATAGATACAGCATTAGATAATTATAGTCAGATAATTCTTGAAAAATACAAGCTAGAACTAGATTATAACTTAAAATCTCATGTTCTTGGTCATGATTCTCCAATAGTTAAACAATTAGCTTTAAAAGACTCACTCATAACTGAACATATCAAGGAAATAGAATCAAGTAATAAGGAAAACGGGCTACATAAAAATCTATCGAAAATTCCTACATATACATATACATATAAGAAGCTTATTAGAAATCAAAAATTACAGGAACTAATGTATGAACATCTGGTTCCAATATATGAAACTGCAAGAATAAACGAGTTAAAATCAGTTCATAGTATGGAGATTATAGATTCACCAAGGTTAGCAGGACTTAGATCCAAGCCTAAAAGAGCTTTGCTAATTGTGTTTGTTTCTACAATGTCACTAGTGTTAATAATAGTGTATACATCAGTTCTTGATTCTTTGAGAAAACATGGAGTATTAAATAAGAACTAATGTCTGACTTCATAAAATCTAGTTTCTGGAACCTATTTGGTAATGTTTTTGCAAGAGTTCTAAGTTTTATTACCATACCTTTTTTAGCCAATTACTATTCTAAGGGTGATATCGCCATATATAAATCTCTCCAATCTGTACTTCTGCTAGTATTTGCTATTATCCCGATGGGAATCAATCTATTGTATTTAGCGGAAGAGAAATCTGTTAGAGGTAAATATTGGAACTTATTAGTATTTACCACTTCATTTTTTGGAGCAGTGTTTCTAGGTGTACTTTATTTTTTAAAAGACAGATTCTTTGCTGGTGTACCACTGGGAGGCGTTGTATTTGCAATTATTGCATGCATCGAGGTCTATAAAGTATTTCTCATTACTAGACTGATGGGGGATATAAAATTCAAGCAGATAACAATTGCAATGATATCACGTCAAACAGTACTAAATGTGGTTTTAATAAGTTTTGCTTTCATCAAAAGTATACTACCAATTTTAATTGGAGCTTTACTAATCTCTGAGATTATTGAAGTGGCAATGTTAAGCTATTTCTGTAATAAATCAGGTAGATTGCTTGTAAAACCAATTAAGCAAAACACTATCTTCGATAAAAAAGCAAAGAAGTTTATGCTTCTTTCTGGTGGTGAAGCCCTCTTAGTTAATCTTGCGTTGCAACTTCCCAACATTATTGTCTTAACTATTATGGGAAAAGATTTAGCAGTTGAGTTTCAAATGCCACTTGTCTTAACCGCGGTCCCTGCAGTTATGATAATGAAATCAGTAGCCAGTGTTATGTTACCATATTTATCTAATAATCGTGATAACAAAATTATACATGAAGTAATAAACAATCTTCATTACATTTTTATAATTTTAGGCATGCCCATCTATTTTGGGATCAGTTTCTTTTCTCATGAAATTTCAGGTTTTATGTTCAATCCTGATTGGGAAAATGCTTATATAGCTTTGAAATATTTCCCCATATTTATGGTGGTAAACATGCTACAAAGTCCTTTATCAGGTTTAGCACTATTAAAGAATAAACCGGAAATTGGATTTGTGTATGCATTCTCTTTACTATCAGTGAGATTATTGTCATTGATATTTGGTTTTCAATTCTATGGTTTTTTGGGTGCTATCGTGGCGTTTACATTATGCGATACGCTAACTAGAATGATCCGCTTAAAGGTTGATTTGAGTATTGTAAGCTATAAAATGAAATCACTAATGAAGAATACACTAAAGCCAATTCTTCTTTCTATCTCAGCTATTATTACTTGTGTCGTATTGTTTCATATTGGGTTAAACAAATTCGTTTGCTATTTCCTATCATGGTCCATTTTCGCAACTATTCTGTTCTTGTGGGATAAAGAGAGAATACTTAAGTATATATTTCAACTTAAAAATGGTTTAGCGAAATGAAAACTCTTATAGAAAAGAAAGATTATTTTCCCCCGATTATATCAATCTTAATAGTTATTAGTTCTATTATTATTTACCCAATGGAGTCCGTTTTTATTGTATCTCTATTGGGCATTTTGGTTACAATCAAATTCAGCACTGGAATAGGAGCAATACTTGCATTCCTATGCAATATTTTTCTACTTAGAGGATTTGAGGTTATTACAAATTCAAGCCCAAACATCCTCCATGTAGTTTCCTTTTATTTGTTCCCATTTTTTGTATTGTTTCTTTTCTCAATTATTAAGAAAAAGCAAGTTAAGGTTTATTTGCATCCCTTTAACTTATCCATTGTGCTGTTCTTTTTAATGATGCTTTTCTCTACTGTAGCCTTTTCAACTTCTAAAAACTATGGTTTTGAGAAACTTCTTTACTATACATTTACTTTGATTGGTTGCTTTGTACTTAACCTAGTAGTAAATGAAAGAAAAGATGTTAAGAAACTTTTCTATGCTATACATATTTTTGGAGTAATTCTATTATCACTTTGCTTCGTTTCTCTTTTTAGTCCAAGAATGCATATAGGTAAGTTTTATTTTGGCAGATTTAGTACTTTAGGGATTAATCCTATTTGGGTTGCACGTTATCTTTCATATTCAATAATCTCAAATCTGTTTCTGCTATACACTTATAGAAATAAAGTTTTAAGTATAGTTTACCTCTCTTTTGTAAGCATAGCACAATTCATTTTCATGCTAGCTACCGGGTCAAGAGCTCCTTTGTTGGGATTTATTGTTTCAATTATGATAATCATAGTATATAAAACCAGATTTAATATTAAGAAATTACTCATCATTGCTATGGTATTTATTCTTATTGTAGGTTTTGTTATTTCAATTTCAGAAGCCGATTTTCTTGAAAGATTTTCAGGTTCTCAAAGTAGTAAAAAGAGTTCATTATCTAGAGTAGTAGCACAATATCAGGCTTACGAACTATTCAGACAAAATGTGATATTTGGAGGAGGTTTTGGCTCTTTTGATAAGTATTTCCTAAAATATCCTCATAACCTTTTTACTGAAATAACTTCAGAGATGGGGTTACTAGGATTGCTTGCTCTGATTATAATGATTACAATCACTGTGAAGAATATAAAAAGAATAAATTTACGCAATTTAGATAACCTTTTGTTAATTGGACTTCTAGCTGCTTCATTTGTGAATACCAATCTAAGTGGTCATGTTGGTAACAATGTTTTCTTCTGGTTGATTCTGTATCTGGTTAATCACACGGCAAATCTTTCTAAAAGTGATTCTATTACTCATTTAAAATCCGATAAGGTATTATATGAAAATATTAATGATAATTAATGAGTTTCCTCCTACAGGGGAAAGTGGGGTTCAGCGAGCCTTAAAATTTGTAAAGTATTTATCCAGAGCTGGGCATAAAGTACATGTCATTACTCCCAAAAAACCTGTCAAGACTGTCTTAGATTACTCATTATGTGATGATGTTCCAGAGGATGTTGTGATTCATTACACAGCCAGTTTTGGTTTGAAAGGAAGTGGAAGAGATTATATAGCTAAGACTAAAGAAACAGTGAGTAATGCAAAAAAGAATTTTCTAAAAGCATTTGCTTGGAAAGTTTTTAAGAGCATTAATGACATGATTTTCCCATATGACAAGCAGATTGGGTGGGTTCCATTTGCAACAGCAAAAGCATTAGAAGTAATAAAAAAAGAGAAAATAAAGACAGTTTTTATCACGTCCTTTCCTTTCTCAGCACAACTTATTGGGTTAAAGTTGAAAAGAAAGCTTGGGGATCGCATATTCTATATTGCAGATTATAGAGACTCATGGCAATTTGAACCAAAACTTGAGGAAAATGTTAACTTAGCTCGCTTGAAAAGAATTAAAAAGCTAGATACACATATTCTTAAAAGTTGTGATTATTTTACAGTCACTACTAAACAAATTCTTGATGAGTATATAGAACTTGTTCCACCACTGAAACAAAAGAGTAAACTAATTCTAAACGGTTACGATGAAGATGATTTTAAGAATCTGAAACCCATGAAATACAATAAATTCACTTTCTTTTATATGGGAAAGATATATGATTTTAAAAGATCTCCATTACCTTTGATGGAGGTTTTAGACAATTTAACACTTCCTTTTGATTTTCAGTTCATTAGTATCGGTACTATTCCTTCACAAATGCATGAAACGATTAAAAGTAAATATGATTTCTTTAGCTTTTTAGGATATAAAGATCATCATGAAGCGTTGGAAATGGCTTCAGGAGCTGATGTATTAGTCATTATTGTTAATAATGATGAAAAATCTAAAGGTGTAATCACTGGTAAAATCTTTGAGTACATTAGATTGAATAAACCAATATTGGCTATGTGCCCTTCAGGTGGGATTCTAGAAAAACTGATACAAGATTACAATTTAGGTTTTGCTGTCCCTTCAGATAATAAAAAGCTAATGGAAGAGGCAATCCAAAAAATAGTTAAATTTACTCTAGAAGAGGAAACGATAAACTCATACCAGTTTTCTAGAGAATTCCAAGCCAATCAATTAGCTGAGATAATAGAATCATAATGAAACAGATATCGAGACAACTTGCTAAACAGATAATAATGTTTGCCTTCTCCATACTATATTTTATTAAGCAGACTTTAACAAGTAACTGCAAGGAACAATCGATTCGTAAGATCCTTGTAATTGACCTAATGGGCATTGGAGACGTGGTTTGTCTTACCCCATTCCTAAATAGATTGAAAGAGAGTGAACGATTCGAGGTTTGGGGTTGTTTCCCTTATAGTTACAAAGATTTGATGGCTAATATGGTTGCAATTGATGGTATAATTGGACATTCAAGTTACTTACATACAATCAAAGCTATCAGAAAAGAAAGCTTTGACTTAATAATTATTCCCGGTTGGGCTTTAAGACACTCTATTGTTGCATTATTGAGTTGTAGAAGGATACTTGGCTATATTACATCTTTTGCTACTTCATATATTCCTTCATTTAAATACCAAGCTGTTGGGTTGAAGATCGATCCCCAAGTACTGGATATGAAGGATTTGCACCTAGCTCGAAGAAGTGATGTTATACTTGATTCATTGGGCTTAGAACCAATAAGTATTGATTATATCCAAAGAGGTGAAACTGACAACTCAATAATCATTCATGCAGGTGCTGATTTCGAAGGTAGAAGATGGCCAACAAAGAATTTCTCACTATTTATTGATAATCTCATTTCAGAACTTGGCATGATTCCTAATCAGATTAAACTTATTGGTGGACCTCAGGACAAGCAATTGAACCAAGAGATTCTTAAATACTGCCGGTATAATGTCAAAGACTTAGCAGGTAAAATGAATCTTAAGGAGACTCAAGAACTAATCTCAAAATCAAAACTGTTTATTGGTAATGATAGTGGACCAATGCATATTGCTTGGGTTAGTGGTGTGAGGACTATTGCATTAATGGGCCCCAATCTTCCCTCTATTTCCGGTCCTCTTGGTGATAAAAACATTGTTCATTTCAATAAAGAACAATGCTGTCCTTGTGACCAAACGAACTGTCCTTATAATTACAAATGTATTAACTCAATATCTGTCGAAAATGTTGCAAAATCTGTCTCGACTTTACTGGAGAAATAATGTACAAAGTACTACGTATAGCTACAAGACTATGTGTCGGTGGCCCAACAATTCATGTTTCACTGCTTTCTGCTAAGTTAGATAAAGAAAGGTTCAGTACAATGCTAGCTGTTGGACAAATAGAACCTCATGAATCTGACATGTCATATGTTGCAACTAATTATGGGGTTGAGCCTATCGATATTGAACATATGAGCAGGGAAATCTCTTTAACACATGACTTCAAAGCCTTAATGGAACTCATAAAACTCATTCGTAAAGAAAAACCTGATATCGTACATACTCACCTATCTAAAGCGGCTATTCTTGGACGTATTGCTGCTTGGTTTTGCAGAGTACCAATAATTGTACACACATATCATGGTAATATCTTTAACGGTTACTTCTCAAAAACTAAGACAAGTGTTTTTAAAGCAATTGATAGATTTTTTGCAAGATTATCTGATAGAATTATTGCAATCAGTCATCTGCAAAAAGAGGAACTAGTCAATTATTCAATAGCTCCGACTGAGAAGATAGACGTAATACCTTTGGGATTTGACTTTGAAAGAATTCAGACAAATACTAACAAAGCTAAACTACTTAGAGAGCAGTACAATATTCCCGATTCTGCAAAAGTAGTTTCAATAATAGGTCGTGTTACTCACATCAAGAATCATGCTCTGTTCTTAAAGATTGCTGAGCAAGTCTTAAAACTAGATGATAATGTTTACTTCATGGTAGTAGGCAATGGTGACCTTCTCGATGAGATTAAATCAAAGGCTTCAAAGATTAGTAATAATGAAAGAATCATTTTTACCGGTATGGTACAAGATATGGGATTAGTTTATTCTGCAACTGATGCAGTTATCTTGACATCAATTAATGAAGGTACACCGGTTGCTTTGATTGAAGCTATGTCTAAGCAAAAGATAGTGTTTTCTACTAACGTTGGAGGAGTCTCAGACTTTGTTGAGAACGGTAAGAATGGATTCTATTTCAATCAAGGTGACGTGTCCGGTTTTGTTGATGCAATTATGAATTGGCTTAACAATGGATCTACATACGCTGAAATTGGAGAGAGAGCTTCTAAAAGAGCTTATGAGATGTTTTCATCTGAACGGTTGGTAAAAGATATTGAAAGGCTTTACGATAGCTTGCTGAAATAGTTTCATATTTTAAAAGGGGTAGCAACTTCGCTACCCCTTTTTTGGTTTGAGAATTAATTACTAATGTGTTGAGCTATTACTCGGAACCAAGCTTTTTTTACATCTACCCCGGGGATGTATTGGTGAGAGTTATTATTACTATTTATTCGTTCGTATTGGTCGAATGATGGGGTTGCACTGATATCAATCAGATATGTGATGTTATCTATTGAATATCCGTACTGTGTAAATTCAACTTCATCCCAGTTTAGCTCAATTACATCTTCATTGGTTGTTATTGTCACGTTCCCAGGAGTAAGAAGTTTATCGCCTATTCCTGAAATATTCATATCAAAGCTTGGATGATTATGAGCATTGGAAACAACTGTGACTGTTACTTGCTCATTACCAAGATTCTGTGGTATGTAAAGGCAATTCACCTCTACAAAACCACCTGCGTCTATTGTTATTGGTAAGTTATCCATGATTGTGAAGTTGGGACTGTTAATGTTCATTTCAGTTATCTCTAGTGGTGTATTACCATCATTTGAGATTCTGAGATCAATTACTCGCTCTTCACCGAGTAGGCAGTTAAAATTTACCATTCCCATGCTGTTTTGAATGATTCTTTGCAATCCTGCTCCATCCATTGTTATACGGAAGTCACCTGCATCTGTACTGATGGTTAGTTCTCCAACATAAGAATTCATCCCTTCAGGATTAAAAGATACTTCAACAAAAATACTATCCTCAGCAGGTATCTCTATATCATTGTTAAGTGTAGTAAATACATCATTATCAGAGCTAAAACTATTTATTACAACTACATTATTTCCATCATTAATTAAGTAGCATCCCAATGTCTCCGGTTCATCCACTACAACATCGCCAAAATGCATGACTGTCTGCTGTAGGGCTACACTTCCCCGAATCTCATATACACCCATATCCACAGCACCATTTACAACTCTTGCATTGTGTAGATAATCATAGTCACATAAGTAGGCATACCATAGGTCTGCTCCACTGTCAATAGCCGGTGAATCTACACTGAGCATATATGGAGTATTAGGGTTTGAGTTATCAAATTGTGGGTCAACATCAATACAGCCTGCATCATACACATAACCGTCACTATCATCATTATAAAAAGCACTATCATTGCCTTCAACCAAACAACTATTAAACTCAGGTTCGCTCATTTCATTATAAATTTGGTCACCTCGAAAACTTGCTGTGTTCCCCCAAATTATTGTATTACCAATCATCGGATCACTATATTTGTTATATATTGCCCCAGCATAAACACTTGTATTGCCAGTAATTGTACAGTTCACCATTATTACATCTGCGTCATAAAGGTAAACAGCTCCACCCTCATTAGCATTATTGCTATCTAATATAACGTTGTTGAATGTAGCCCAATCTGATTGTTTTAGATATAATGCGCCACCCTCATCTTCAGCAAGATTATTAGTAAATCTGCAGTTTATCATATCGAAATATGCCCTTTCTCCATAAACAGCTCCACCATTCGCTTGGAATGGATTTGTTACATTAGTTGAGTTGTTATTGAAGTAACAATCTTTAAAGATCGGGGATGACCAAATCAGATATACAGCTCCACCTTTTGCTTGACTAGGCCCTTCTATTGAATTATTTCTGAACTCACAGTTCTTAAACTCAACTTTGTTATGATGGTCTATAAAGATAGCTCCACCATACCTGTTCGAGTATCCGTTTTCACTTCCATCTTTGTGACTATATTCGAATATACAGTTCTCAAAATGTGATGAATCTGCTGCATTATCCATATACTGGACACGTAATCCTTGCCAATGTTCATTGTCCAGACCCTCTTCTCCGAACACATTATCATTGTCCCAATCGGCAGTGAATCTGACTGGAGCCCCCTCGCCACCAGCCAGAATCCGTACCTCATCATTTATCTCTATATGATACCCACCTGTAAAAATTACATTCACTCCCGGATCTATAGTGATGACCGCAGTCCCTGAAATCAGTACATCACTATTTATATAAACATCCTCTGACCAAGTACTGGATTGATTAATGTCCCCATTAATCTGTAAACCAGATAGTAATGCTATAACAAAACAAAATACGAATATTAGTCCTATTCTCATTTTTACTCCTTCCGGTATGACAATTATATATCATTCCATATCTGGCTTTTACTAATGCCAGATTGGAACCACTTTTTAATAATTGGCGTATCTCTATGTAGATCAATGATGTAGAGTTCATCTGAACCAAGATTCAGATTGTAACATAGCGTTACGAAAAGATCTTTCAGAGAATATGCTTCTGATGCTAAAGCAAAGCAGGTTAAACAGTTGTGGCAAGAGAAGCATGTGCTGTTACTTTTATATAGGTTATGTAACAGGATATTACAAAAAAGCCCCTGATTGTTTCAGTGGCCTTATTTTAATATAATTAGTTTAAATCGATATTGGGATTGTAAACCAGAAATCTGATCCGACACCAACTATGCTTTCGACTCCTACTTCTCCATTATGACCATCTACTATTTTCTTCGTAATAGCTAGTCCCAGCCCGGTACTTGTCTCATCTCCTGTTGGGGTTGAAGATGTTCTGGAAAATGCTTTAAAAAGCAATGAAAGTTCTTCCTCTTTAATACCAACACCTTGGTCTTTAATCTCTGTTTTAATGAAGTCTCCCTGATCTGTGACAATTACTTCCACATGTGTCTTGGGAGGGGAGTATTTAATCGCATTTCCTACTAAGTTATTTAGAACCTGCATTATTTTATTGTTATCAAAATTGAAAATATCGTGTGTAGCAAGATACTGCATATTCAGAGTTATATCCTTACTCGTTGCGTAATGATGATTAATAGATATAATCTCCTTAATAACATCATTATATGAATGCTCAGACATCTTGATATTCAGTTTTCCAGCCTCAAAAGCACTCATATCAAGTAGATTTGTTATTAAGTACAACATATAATCACTGGATTTGTTTATCATTTGGATAATCTCCATCTGATTCACATCTAAATCATCATATAGCAGTAAATCACTAAATGATTTTATTGCTCCAATAGGGTTACGTAAGTCATGTGCTGCGATTCCAAGAAGTTCATTCTTCTGTTCATTCGCAATTTTTAACTTCTTTAGTGTTTGCTTGAGCTGCTTCTTTTCCTTAATCAAATCGCGTTGTAAGTTCATAATCTCTCTGTTGAAATCACTGACTTTGGCAGTAAAACTAACTAACTCATCTACCTGATATTCAAGTGATATAACAATAAAATCTTCATTCTTGAAAATCTTCCCATTCAAGCTCTGGGCACTATTCTCATTGACACCGGCAGTTATTATACCGTTAAACACATAATCTTCTGTTGAGCTAGGAAAACTAAGCACTTTGTCCCATTTGGGGTTCATAACTGCTTCAGAAAGTAGTGTTTTTCCAATCAGATTACTAAACCCCTTGTTTAGTTTGAATTTACCGGATTCGATATAGTAAACCGCAACACAATGTGATTTACTACTCATCAAGATATCTGCTAGAAGGTTTGTAGGCATCAATTCTTACTCATTCTCGAAATACTTTGTAAACCAGTCATATAGTGGAGCAACTTCAGTATAGGCCTTATCGGACAGAAGTCTCTTCAGTTCTTTTTTCCATTTAGGTATAGCTCTTAAAAAATACTCTTTCAGAAATCCATGAGCTTCATATGATTTCACAACCCAACCAACTGTTTCAGAAAGTACTTCCATATCAGGATTTTCTAGAAATGAGACCACAAAATCAAAATGATTGTTATGATTATTCTTTAGTGTTACTTCATCATCACCATATACGCTCGAGTCAACTGTTTCAATGAAATAGTTATTTAATGCTATTACTGCCTCTTGCTTAGCCTTTTCCATCTCTAGGATAGTTGTATCAGAAGCTTTATTTATATCTTTACTCATCGTTCACTCCTCTCTACAAGAAATTGTTCCAAATCAATAATATTACTTACAAGCTTTAAGTTTGTGAAATCAGACTCAATCCTGCTGCTTCCCTTATTGAATGCCTGACCACCAATTAGAAACTCTACATCTAACATCTCAATCTTTATTTCACGAATCATTGCATATAGATCATGCAGATGCGTGTAAACAGTTAGGGAGATCGCAATAATATCAGGTTTCACCTCTTTAGCAAGTTTGATCAGTTCAGATACCGGAGTTTCTGCCCCAAGAAAGTAGCATTCCCAACCAAACAATTCGAAGATATCAGCAACCATTTTTGCACCAACTTGATGCTTTTCCCCCGTGGTTGTAGTAACAATTACAACTCCTTTAGATTCATATCTGGGATCCAGATCAGCATAGATTGTGTTCATGATACCTTCAGTAATAGCTGTAGCCATATGTTCTTTTGCTACTGATATAACATTGTTTTCCCATAAATCTCCAACTTTATATAGAGCTCGTTTGAACAAATGCTCGTATAGCTCTTCAATAGATACATCAATAGTTTTAAGTTCTTTCACTATCTCTAAGCAGTTTCTTCTATTGCCTTTAATAAGATTATCAAAATAGATATCGAAATTTGCTTCAATACTGACGTCATAATTACTGTTCATTCCAACCTCCTCGCTTCTTTACAGGTGAACAATTAGCTAATCTATTGTGATAGTTTAGTAATAATACATTTTTTATGCAAGCTTTAAATTTAATGAGTCAAGCTTAGTATTATCAATAAAACATTCATCGCTCTATCACATTTCCAGAT
This sequence comes from Cloacimonadales bacterium (SeqCode), assembly GCA_963677495.2. Lineage (GTDB taxonomy): Bacteria > Cloacimonadota > Cloacimonadia > Cloacimonadales > JAFGVF01 > Zophobacter. The sequence goes on along the minus strand of CAXXOU010000001.1, from coordinate 68,162 downwards.
TGACCCCCATGGAGTTCCCGTTAGCTTCTCGTTAGCTCCCCGTTACAACAGATGGGATGTAGATTGGATTTAGATGATGTAGAAATTCTAAGTTAATTATCATTGGGAGAAAGCAATGAAGCTGGAAAAAAACTTTATGAATAAAGGTTAGAAAAGAAGTGATTAAACTGTTAAGAATAAGTTTTGGTTTTTCTAGATAAATTTCATTTTAAAGAGTATGCGGAGTCTTTGTATCGAAACAAGATGTAGTATATACGTGAACGAGCCAGACGTATGATTGCAAACATGTAGTGGAAATCAGTATTCATACTCTGGACAATTCTTTTTTATTGACGATATTTCCTTAGAATCAAACTTGCGATTAACAAAGTTTGGAGAAAGTATGAATAATTTTAGGAAAGAAGTTTGTGTAGAGTCATTCTCAGAAGCCCTTTACGCCTGGGAACTACAGGCTGATAGATTAGAGCTTTGCTCGCATCTTGATAAAGATGGTTTGACTCCACCGATAGAGATGGTACGGATAGTTGTAAATGCTATTGATATACCTGTAAAGGTCATGATTAGACCTCGCGAAGGTAACTTTGTTTATTCTAAAGCAGAGATTGATGAGATGTGTGCATCAATTGAGAAGTTCAAAGAGCTTAAGGTTGCCGGCTTTGTACTTGGAGTTCTTAAGAAAGATGATACTATCAACGAGACTGCTCTTAAGAAACTCCTTAAAGCTACCGGTGATATTCCTGTTACTTTCCATAAAGCTATTGATAAAACTTATGACATTCTCCAGTCAGTGGAAACTTTGAAGAAATACTCACAAGTTAAATACATATTAACCTCCGGTGGTGAAGCAACAGCAGATGCCGGTTTGGAGATGCTGAAGAAGATGCACGATGCTGCTGATTATGTGCTTGAGATTATTCCTGCAGGAAACATAACAGATAGAAATGTTAATCGTCTTCATGCTAAATTACAACAACCATATTATCACGGAAGAAAACTGGTTGGTAAACTATTATAGATTGAGATGACGTATAAAATTTTGAAGGGATTCTTGATCAAGAATCCCTTTTCTATTTATTATCAGGATAATAATCATTTGACTAATGATAATATACTTAAAGATTTGAGACAATTAATACAGCGTGATAACGTAAGGAGAATTAATGGCTGTTAAATATACTATCCCACGAGGGACTTTTGATATCCTACCTGAAAAAAGCTATATTTGGAACTACATAAAACATGTTTTTGCTAAAACTGCAATGGAATTTGGTTACAAAGAGATAGTAACACCGATCTTTGAGAAAGCAGATCTGTTTGAAAGAAGTGTCGGTGATACATCCGATATTATACAGAAAGAGATGTACAAGTTCAAAGATAACAAGCAAAGAACGTTTGCTCTTAGACCTGAAGGTACTGCACCGGTTGTCAGAAGCTATGTAGAGAATAATATGCAGGCAAATGGCGGACTCCAGAGATTATATTACATGGGACCTATGTTCCGTTATGATCGACCACAGAAAGGTCGTTATCGTCAGTTTTATCAATATGGGGTAGAGGCTATTGGCTCAAACCATCCCTATGTTGATGCTGAAGTGATTGCACTGCAATATGCATTTTTGAAAAGACTTGGTTTAAAAGGTATTGTACTAGAAATAAATTCACTCGGAAACAAAGCTTCGACTGAGGGATATAACAAAGCGCTTCGCGATTTTTATGAACCTCACAAAGAGGAAATTTGTGGTGACTGTATCGCTAGATTAGAAAAGAACCCTCGTCGTTTGCTTGATTGTAAAGTCCCAACTTGTAAAGAGATTGCTGCTGTAGCACCTGTGATGATAGATTATCTTGATGATGAATGTAAAGAGCACTTTGAAGCAGTTCAGATTTACCTGAAAGCGATGGATGTTGAGTTTAAAATCAACCCACGTATTGTTAGAGGACTCGATTATTATACTCACACAGCTTTTGAATTCCTTAATAATAAGCTTGGTGCTCAGAATGCCGTTGGGGGTGGTGGACGTTACAATGGTCTTGTTCAACAGATAGGTGGCAAAGAATCACCGGGTATCGGTTTTGCAGGTGGTTTCGAACGACTGATTCTTTCTCTTGAACAGGAAGAGCTCTTTATGGGTAACGAACCCGGTCCTGATGTTTATGCTGTAATCCTAGGTGATAAAGCTTTGGTAAAAGGCTCAGAACTTATGCAGAAACTGAGAGCTTTGGATGTGAAGATTGAGTATGATCCGATCAAAGTTTCAATGAAGGCTCAGATGAAAACAGCAAATAAAGTTAATGCTAAGTATGCGTTAATTATTGGTGAAAATGAAATTGACAATAATGCTTATGTACTTAAAAACTTAGATGAGAGTACACAAGATTCATTAACTGAATCAGAATTACTTGAGCACTTTAATAAATAGGAGCGTTTATGGGCTTTAGAGATGTTTTCAACTCATTCCCTGAACTGGAGACAGAACGTCTTGTAATCAGACGAATGGAGTATGATGATGCTGATGATTTCTTCGAAATATATGAGAATAATGATGTGACTGAGTATCTCGATTGGACTGGACCAGAGAGTGAAGAGACAGCTGAGATGTTGATTGATTATTTCAACAACCAGTTTGACAGTATGTCCGCTATCAGATGGGGAATTGAGGAGAAGGATTCAGGCATCCTGATTGGTACAATGGTTCTCCATGACTTTATAAAAGAGGGAATCGCAGATCTTGGTTATGACTTAAATCGTAAGTTCTGGAAGAAAGGCTTTATGACAGAAGCAATGAAAGCTGTACTTGACTTCTCTTTTAAACAGATGGGTTTACATCGTGTTCAATGCCTGATTTCTCCTGATAATACTCCCTCAGTTGCCTTAGTTGAGAAACTTGGCTTCACGAAAGAAGGATTACTTAGAAAACGTGGATTCCATGAGGATAAGAAGTTCTTTTATGATGTATTGCAATACTCGTTGTTGAGTATGGATTGATGATTTAAAGAAATTGAGTAAGGGCAGGATTTAACCTGCCCTTTTAAATTCTATTCAAAGTAATTCTTTACTTTCCCAAGTTCAGTAGGAATATCTATCTGCTGAGGACATTTCTCGATGCAAAATCCACAGTTAACACATTTATCAGCTCGATTCTCCTCTTTAACAAACCAGTTGTATTCCTTCTTGGCCTGCTCTTTGTCACCAAACATATGACCATTGTTGTATAGACCGAGTGAGGTTGGAATGTTTACTCCATGAGGACATGGCATGCAGTAACCACATGAAGTACAACCAACAGCCATTCTCTCAATATATATCTTTCTGGCTTTTTGATATAATCTCATCTCTTTCGGTGCAAGTTCATTCTCTTCACAGATATCTGTAGTCTCGATATTCTGCTGAAGCTGTTCCATGCTACTCATACCACTAAGTACAACTTGTACTTCCGCGTGATTCCAACACCAGCGTAGAGCTCTTTCTGCAGGTGTAGAGTCATAGGATGATTTATCCCATAGTTTTGTAACATCATCAGGTACATTATTAACAAGTTTGCCTCCACGCAGAGGTTCCATTACTATCACTCCAATTCCCTTGGAAGCAGCAAGTCGTATTCCTTTTAAACCTGCTTGGTAAGTTGTGTCGAAGAAGTTAAGCTGTATCTGACAGAAATCCCAGTCATAGGCTTTTACAATCTTGCTAAACATCGGATACTTATCATGAAATGAGAAACCAATATTTCTAATCTTTCCGGCAGCTTTCGCTTTCTCTAAGAAATCAAAGAGACCCAACTTAGTAAGGTTATCCCAATACTTCTTGTTAAGAGCATGCACAAGATAGTAGTCGATATGATCAGTTTGTAGTCTCTCAAGCTGCTTATCTAAGTATTCATCCATTTCTTCACGAGTATTTATTAACCAGGATGGAAGTTTAGTTGCAAGTAGCACTTTGTCACGGTAGCCTTGAGCCAGGAACTTCCCTACAATAGGTTCGCTTTCACCCTGATGATAAGGCCAGGCTGTATCGAAGTAATTAATACCTGATTCTATCGAGTGTTTCATCATTGCAAAAGCTTTCTCTTCATCTATTTTCTTGTCTTCAGTCATTGGTAGCCTCATACAACCCAAACCAAGAATGGATAGGTCATCGTTTAATTTCGGCATCTTTCTATACTTCACATAAACCCCTTTTTATCTCTTATATTTGAGTTTGAAACTCATCTCTGTACCTTTACCTTCCTCACTTTTTACGTCAATGCTACTCTCATGTTTTTTGATAAAGTCGTTACTAATAAGTAGTCCAAGACCGGTGCTGTTTTCTCCGTTCGTCCCTGATCTTGAAACATTCTCACCTACTTGGAATAATCGTGTGCGTATTGCTTCCGGCATTCCTATACCATTATCAATTACTGATAGCCGTATGAAATTGTCATCCACAGTTTCCATCTTTAGTTCAATCTCACCACCACTTGGTGTAAACTTAACAGAATTACTGATTAGATTTCTCAAAACTACTACTATCATCCTACAATCAGCATATACTTTACAGTCGCTAGCTATCTCTTCTTGAAAAGAGATACCTTTCTGTTCCAGTGCTTCATTGACATAACGTAAAACCTCTTTCTCTATTTTTGAGAAGTTACAGTAAGATGGATTATATGCTATTCTTCCGCTTTGAGAAGCACCCCATTCGAGAAGATCCTTTATAAGATGGTTAGCTCGTTCAGATTCAGAGCTTAGGTGTTGAACCATATCAATACAAGTATGACAGTCTCTTTCATCCAGCGCATCAGAGATGATACTTGAAAGGCTGATAAGGTTACTAATAGGACCTCTCATATCATGTGCAATCACGGAAAGAAGTTTATCTTTTTGGTTTAATGTTTGTACTAATTCTGCATTAACTTCTCTAATCTCTTTCTCTTTATCCATCAATGAAAGATACTTTCTGGAATTAGCTATGCCTAATGAACAAACATTGTTCAGTACTTTTGTTAACTCTTTATATCTTTCAATATATTGCGGGAAGGTAACACCAATGAACTTAAATGTTGCAATCTGTTGGTTTAAATAAACAACAGGCATTAAGAAATCAGATTTAGATACAGCTTCAATTTGCCCTATATAATCATCTGTGCATCCTTTGAATGAAATTAGCTCTCCGGGATTACCATCAAAATAGGGTAGGTAGAGAATATCAGTTGGTGCAAAAAGGATATTCATGATATCCATAACACTGCTGACAATCTCCTCTTCGACAGATAATGAAGCAATCATCTCAATCTGGTCAAAAATCAATGCATAGTTCGCTGATTGCTGTGTTAACATTGCCAATTGATCCCTAAAGTAGATGTTTTCCTTTTCGGAACGCCATTGAGCAATAACCTTAATGATATAGTTCTTGAGATAATCAATTCCTACTTCAAGAATTTCATATCCTATACCGATATATTCAGAAACTTTATCCAATTCCTGTATATAATTAACCATCACTCCGGTGTTAAGAAACAGCATTTTGTCAGCTGATTCTTTAAAGAAATCCTTTATGTCTGATTTATTAAAACCCCATTGTTTAAAGAGATCCCAACACTGTTGCAACCATCCCGGAGAGATTATAAAATACCTTTTAGAGATGTAATGAATCAAAACAGGTTTATTCATGAAAAGCTCAAAGCAGTTTTCCATAATATGCGTCTTTAGATTTGGTAGCTCTGAGATTGTTTCTTTATCCATACAAACACTTCCAATTATGAATGCATCCATATAGTCGGAGATACCATGATTTGCAAGGATTCTATCAATATCTTTTGCTTTATAACGCATGTTACAGTTATTACCTGAACTAACAATTTCAACATCCGAAATTGATTCCTGTTCTAGAATATACTTTAGTTCCGGAATAATATTAGAACAAGCAATAAAAGTTAGCTTACTCAAATCACTCTCCTAAAGGGTATTTCCCATAAGTTTTAACAGCATCTGCGATAGCAAATAGTATCTCATCACTTACTTGCCAAGGGATTTCACCATGATTATCCATGAGAATTAGGCCACCGTTTTTACCAGCTATATTTATTATCTCTTTAACTTTTTCTTTTGTCGTCTCAATATCCCAGTTTCGCATTTCAATTGCATTTAAATTCCCAAGTAAAGTAATCTTACCTGTTGAACGTTTTTTCAGTTCTTCTAAATCCTCTTTAGAACTAACTCCAACTCCTGCACTCCCATAGCCAATCACATCATCGAGAATTGGAAGGCAACTACCGGAAGCAAAGTGAGAGACTACTCCGGCATTTACTTTGGGTACAAATTGCTGTGCCACCTTTAGACCTGTTTCTTTGTATAACTCAGTTGGGATAATTGTTGGTGAAGACACAGGATCAAAATAGACAATTGCAGCTGCTCCTGCTTCGACTTGAGCATTAGCCCAACTTTTTGCGAAATCAAGGTTCTTCTCCATCAATTTCCAGAAAAGCTCTCTGTCTTCATAGATTAAATCTAGATATTTATCGAACCCCATCTGCATAACAGGTAAAGAGAATGGAGACATAACCACACCAATTATTGGTGTCTGATCGGTTGCTACCTCTTTTAGTTTAGATATTGTATCTAAAGTTAATCTAGTATGTTTATTATTCTTCACGTCAGGAACTTCAAGAGTCAGAATATCTTTAGCACATTTTATAACCGGTTCTCCTGAGTTTGGGGGTCCATCCTCTACATAGATAACTTCACCTCCAAAGGCTGCTATCTCCAAGGGTGCATGTAGAAATCCAATATATGCATCGTGATCATATTTTTCTTTTAATATAATTTGACCTTTATACACATTGTCTGCTGAAGAGAAGTACTCTTTAATAGACATTACAAGCTCTTTTGCACCATGCAATGTTAAAGGTAAAATGAAAGGTACTCTATCACCTTCTTTATGTGTTAGAGCTGTTAGGATTCTTTGCATTGAACTAATTTTTTCCATTATACTCCTCCACAATTTTGTTTACTATAGTGATTGCTTTACCGGCATTGTTACCTGTGTAGTCTGCTCCGACTTCATTAACCAGATTGTCATCAAGCCTAAATGGAGCACCACCCACTATAGTGATTACTCCCTCAGGTTTCAAAGCATTTGTTATCTCTTTGATTTGCAATGCAGATGGAAGCATTAGGACAGAAATCATCAATATCTGAATTTTTTTCTCTTGCGTTAACTTTATGATATCCATTATTGATAATCCATGTCCAAGATCAATAACATCATACCCACTCGCTCTTAGTGCGGATTGAATAACTCTTTTCCCCAAAATATGGTGATCTTGTAAGACACATATCCCAATTCTGGGTTGTTTAATTCTGAGTGGGCTTTCAGGTTTTAATATTCCATCAATGAGTTGTTCACAAATTCTTCCGGCCATATAAACCTGCGATAGCGATAATTTACCTTTTTCCCATCCTAATCCAATCTCATCAAGAGCAGGGACAATTAATTTTGAAGTAATCTTAAGTGGACCAATGTCTTCAGATAACTCTGAGAGGATAGATTTAGCATTCATTCGATCCATGGTTAGAAGGGAATTAATAAAACGGTTTATGGATTGTTGTAATTCCATATATACCTCCACTGTAAACGTTAGGTGATAGTTTTATCTACTCGTAGTATCGTTTATTTATGACAGTATTTTTGTAATCCTGCAAGATCAAGGATGTTCTTCGCTTACACTTTCTTTCCTAAAAAGTATCCAAGATAAAATATATGAACTTTATTCAAAAACAAGAATCATCTTTGCATAGATGTCAATTGATTATTTGAAAAAACAATAATCAAGTTGATAACAATGTGTACTTTGGGCTCCTTTATCGTAGCAAAGTGATGTCAAATTCATTTACAAGATGTTTGATTATCTTTGATAGCTTATCACTTAACATTGTAGAATTCAAGTCGCTCTGCTGAGAAGCCAAGGTTGTAACAAACTCACCATGTTTGCGTCCTTTTCTGTAATCCGGTTCTCGCTCCGGATGCTTTAAGTACTTACTAAAAAGGGTAGGGTTTTCGCTGACATTTAAAACTGATTGATATAGTATTCCATTGGCATTACGGTAAATCGAGCAACCTAAGATTTTCTTTGGACCTAAACATATATCGGAGATTCCTCGAACGGACAAATCAGTATACCCTAGAGACTCCAATGCTTTAATAATTGTGCTGTTTATGTATATAAAGAACTTCTTAGGATTAATCTTCTCTTTAGTGTGGATATTGAAGGAGATTACCAATGTATTAGGGGTTAAAAGAACAGATTCTCCACCACTTGGGCGATGTTGGATGATTACTTCATCTTTTCCGATGGCGTCAAGATGGAAACTACTTTCTGCTTTATTCGAAGCTCCTAAAATAGCATAAGTCCTGTTTGGATGCCAGACGATAAAACTCAATCCCTCTTTCTTAGTTTCAAGTAAATCTATATCCGGTAAGTTGTATTTCTCTTTGTTTAACATAAACGCATATCCTTAATCTCATTTTTAGCTACAAAATTTGTATAGAGATAATACCCGATGTCAAGTCTTTAACAAACTTTATTGAAAGTATTAGTAAGTCTTTCGATATCATTGTACTCTCTATGCTCCAATTCAAAACACGGGACACACTCGGGAATCTCTCGGGACTCTCTCGGGAATCACACGGGGCTTTGCCCGAGAAATTCCCTAGATAGTCACTACAAACTCCCAGAGAAATCCCGTGTATTATGATAGAAACATGAAAGAATAAAGACAAGCTGAAAGTAGACTGATGCAGAATGAATGTTTATATCAAGATAGTAAACTGTTCCTTGTATAGTATCAATAAAAAATCTTTCTTAAGTCTGAGAACTATTCCCATTTATCCAATGGACTAGAAATTATTCATTGACATGCAGTTGATGTGATTACATATTTACAGTCGTTAAGAGGAGATAAAAATGAAAAAGATAAAACTAGTAATAGCTCTCTATATATTCACAATTGCTTTGTTTGCATCAGATTTAGTCTTAATCACTCGATTTGAAGATGACTTTAATACTATAAGAAAACTGGACCAAGTTTATTGGTTAAATGAAGAGTTTGTGGTGGCAGAAATTGATGAAACTGACAAATCACAACTTAACTCGCTTGATTACAAGTACAAGTTGCTAAAAGTAGGAAACAGTGAAGAGCTTTTTCTTGTAGAGGGAGAGCTTGAAGAGTTGGAAGTACTTTTTACACATAACAATTCTAATATTGTCTCTAAGTCTGCTATTCGTAAGATTAAATCTCCTCAAAATAGAAGAATACAAAAGCTTTACCCCATGGTGTTTCCCAAAGAGGTGAGAAGCTTTGATAGAAATCAAGTCTTTAACTCCAGAAATGCTATTGATGATGCACTGGCATTAGTAAGTCAGGATACGTTAACAGTAAATCTACAACATCTTGAAGACTTTGTAACCAGATATTGTCTTCATCCAAATCGTTTTGAAGTTGTGAACTGGCTTACGGATAAGTTTACTCAGTACGGCATAACTCAGTTCAGGGAATCTGACTTCACGGTATTTAATCATCCTGAATCTAATGTAATTGCGGTGATACCGGGTACTGTTAGCCCTGAGAAGATCATTATAATTGGAGGACACCATGACTCAATAGTTAATCAGGGAGACCCTATGTTAGGTGCACCGGGTTCTGACGATAATGGAACAGGTACCCTTGCAGCCTTAGAAACTGCCAGAGTTATTCTTGAAAGTGGTTACCAACCTCGATATACAATGATGTTTATGACTTATGAAGCAGAAGAACTTGGCTTACACGGTAGTGAAGATATATCTAATGAGATGTATTTTAATGATGAAGACGTTATTTTTATGCTCAACAATGATATGGTTGGAACTCAACCAACAGACTCACCTTGGATGTTGAATCTTATTGCTTATAGTGGGTTCGAATACTTAAAATATATGGAAGAGATGTTAGCAGGACAGTATACTACACTTGAGTCAAATCCATTCCCTCAAATGGATTCTCATTATTCAGATAGTTGGTCTTTTGCTAGAAATGGCTTCCCTTCTATTTTTAATCAGGAGCATACATTCTCTCCCTACTACCATTCTTTGGATGATATAATTGCTAATATGAACTTGCCATATTTCACTGAGATGGTTAAGCTTAGTGTTGCATCGGTTATTTTTGCTGATATGTACATGGTTTATGTTGATAATTTCACTGCAACTGATAGCGGTACTGGTACGGATGTGCAGTTGAACTGGGATAGCTATGATGTAGGAACAACCTATCGTATAGGAGTAGGGACTTATGAAAACTCCTATAGCGATTACTTTGATACAACTGATACACAGTATATTCTTTCCGGATTAACACCGGGTCAAACATATTATGTAGGTATCTCAATCATGCAAGATGGAGAACCGGGTCTTTACACAGAGGTAAATGTTACTCCAATGGAAGTCCCAAGAACACCTGAACAGTTTGAGGTAAGTTTAAGTGTTGATGATATAAGCTTGCAGTGGACTGAGAACTCAGAGATAGATTTCTCACATTACAACTTATATAAATCTCAGGAAGTTCAGACAGAAGTTGATATTATTACGCTTACTGACAATTTCTATAGTGACTTAGGAATCGAAGATGGTGTAATCTATAACTACTATGTTACAGCAGTAGATATTGATGGTAATGAAAGTGAACCAACAGAGATTCTAAGAGGAGCAACTATATCGTTATCCGAGGGATTGTTAGTAATAGATGATACTCTTTCCGGTAATGGTAGTTTTATGAGACCCACAAGAGAAGAGTGTGATGAATTCTATAATAGTAGTTTTGAAGGAATTCCATATCAGTTTATTGATACTGAAGATATTGAAAATATTGAGCTGGTAGATTTATGTAGATATTCAAGTGTTTTCTGGTTCTGTAATAGTATCTCAGCCGGCAATATGTTAGAAGATGCAGATAATGTTTTTGAACAATATCTAGACCTAGGTGGTAAGATAATGCTTGCCGGTTACAAAGTAGCTACGCAGCTCAATGAAATCATGGGTTATCCTTACGAGATCATGGAAGGTGATATATTAAATCAGTTTGGGATTACTGCAGTTGATTACAGCAATACTGCAGCCTTGAATGGTATATCTTACAATTATCAAGATGCAGCAGTTTCCTTAGTTTTAGATGATAACTTGGTTTGGACTAGCTTTGACAGTCACCTAATTATGATTGAATCATATACTCCGGTTGATGCTACCGGATCTATTGTATGGGAAACTAATTTTGCTGCTGATACTGACCAAGGACAGTATTCGGGAACTTCTGTTGGAAGAATTAGTCAACCAACATCTATTATATCAGTTCCTCTCTACTATTTAGATGATAGTAGAACTATTATAGCACACTTAGTAGAGACTTTTGGTGAAGATTTAGTTGACAATGCAGAAGTGCATACATACAATCAACCGTTACGGTTAAATAATTATCCTAATCCGTTTAATCCTGTAACTAATATAAGATTCTTTGTTAATGAAAATAGTAAAGTTAAACTTGAGATATATAATATAAGGGGACAAAACGTGAATACACTGTTAGATGACGACCTGAACCGCGGACAACATACAGTTATTTGGAACGGCTCTGATAAGAGTGGTAACCAATGTTCATCAGGAATCTACTTTATTAAACTACAAAGCGGTAATGCAGTCAAAACTGTGAAGACAGTTTTGATGAAATAGAATTAGCTGACAACCCATTACAATACATTTTTGTGATAGAATTATCACATCTTTTGTTCGTGCTCTAAAAACGAACATAACTACTTCCTATTCAATAACGATAGAATAATCAATTACACCCTTAGTTTACTCACTAAACAGAATATTTTTTTAAAAGATGTTGACATAATAATGCATACCAAACGGTTTGTATGTATAGGGGTGTTATGATGAGAAATCTTGTAATTAACACTGTTTATAGTGTGTTAAGAGATCATGGATATTTTGAACTTATTAATGACAAACATGAACAGAAGCACAAAATGTTCGCTTTTATTGTGACATAAATAAATGTTAAGTTATTATAAAATAGCAAAATAAATCAAAAAATACTACTTGGTTTGTATGGAAGGTTATATGAGAAGAACAAAAGAGGAAGCAATGGTGACTAGGCAGATTATTTTAGATTCTGCCTTGAAAGTATTCTATGAGTACGGTTATAACGCAACTTCCATTAAAGATATATGCGAGGAAGCTGGTGTTACTAAAGGTGCCTTATACTGGCATTTCCAGAGTAAAGAGGAGCTTCTAAGAGCAGTTTTGGAGGAGAATACTAAACAGATTCTTGTTTTGGGGGACTACTATCGAAAGAAGCAGATGCGACCAAAAGAGAAGATGCAGACTATATATAAATCAATCTTAGAGATGATTTTTAGTAACAAAAAGATGCATATGGCGATTGAGATAGCTGTGAATAAAACAGAGATGAAGGTTATGGAACTCACTGAAGAAGAAAAATGTGCTAAAGAGATGTTTCTTAATTTCACAGATATAATAGAAGAGGGAATTAAACTCGGTGAGTTCAAAGATGAACTTACACCGAAACAATACAATTTTTACATTAACAATGTGGTGGCAGGTTTAATATGGGGATCATTTGAACTCCCCGAAATTGTTAATTTAGCTGATTGGGGAGAAACATTCTTAGATATTACTTTTAAGAACATACTCTTTAAAGAGGGAGGGAAGAACTAATTTTGCTACGTCTGAGAACAATATTTAAAGAAAATATATTTGGAGGAAAAATGAAAAGGTTTCTATTGATATGGGTATTGATTTTGCCTATATTACTCCAAGCATTAACGATTGAAGATGCTATTAACATGGCATTAGAAAACAATCCTGATATGCAAACTTCCAGGAATGAGAAGAAAATAGCATATTCAGATTATCGAGGAACAAAGGGCATACTCTATCCTCAAATTGATGCTGTTGGAGAGTTTAAACAGACAACGACATTGCTTTCTGATAATCAGACAGCTATGTATGGGACAGATGAGCAGAAAGAGACAAGCTTGGCTGCCGGGATTCAGGCAAGTCAGATTCTCTTTTCATCTTCAGTATTTCTTGGCTTAAGGGCAGCTAAGGTTTATACGAATCTTCAAGATGTAAACGTTAGCGTAACTGAAAACAACATAGTTTTCGGAACTTATGAAGCATATTACAATGTTCTGCTTGCACAAGAGCTTTATGCAACTCAACAGGAAGCTCTAGAAGTTGCGAGAAGGCATTATCGTCAGGTTCAGGTTATGTACGAACAGGAGCTTGTAAGTGAATATGATATGCTTAATGCTGAGCTTGCTGTTTCACGTCTAGAACCGGATGTAACAGATGCTGAGAAAGCTGTAGCTCTTGCTACAAAGAATCTCGAAGACTACATTGGTTGGACTGATGGTGAGATGAGTGTTGAAGGTGCAATTGAGTTTACAGAGGGTGAACTTATTGAGCTTTCAAATGCAATTGCTACCGGAACAGAAACAAGGGATGAACTTCAAGTATTAGCTCTAAGTAGAGAGATGCAGGAGATCAACTATAAGAATGAAAGCTTGTATTTCTTACCTAACTTACAGGCAAGCGCAGGATACACACATTATGGTCTATCAGATGATTATGGTATAGAGGGAGAAGACTTTGGCGATACATACAATTGGGGAGTCTCTTTCCAATGGCCAATCTTCAAAGGACTTACTAACCATCACGAGAAGAGGTCAGCAAAATATCAATATAAGAATGCTGTGATTGCAGAGAATGACCTTAAGAACAAGGTCGAGCTTGAAATCACTAATGCACATAAAAGTTATCAAGCCAGTATCCAGAAGCTGGCAACAGAAGAGAAGAATGTTAGTCTTGCACAAAGGGCACTTCGCATAGCTGAAACCCGTTACCAGAACAAACTTGGTACACAGCTTGAAGTTAGTGATGCACAGTTAACATGGAAGAGTACAAAGATAAGCCATCTGAATGCTATGTATGAAGCAAAGATCAACTGGCTTAGTTTACTGAAAGCTATAGGCAGAGATTTATCAAAGGAGATGTAATGAAAAAAGGTATATTTTTAGCACTCGTTCTCGTTATTGCAGTTCTATTCAGTGGTTGCGGGAAAGAGGAAGTTGTAGAAACAAAATCAATGGAAGATATATATAGAGAAGAGGGTATCCCTGTTGAGGTAATGACTATTGAAAAGAGTGACCTTGTGAAAACAAGAACCTTCTTCACAACTATGGAAGGTGTTAGAGAGATTACACAGATTAGTAGTGTGGCTGACCAGGTTGAGAAAGTTCTCTATAAAGTAGGTGATTATGTAGAGAAAGATGCTGTTGTAATGCAGTTCCCTAACGACAATGCAATGGCTCAGTATCATCAGACTAAATCACAATATGATGATGCAGTACAAACTCTTGAAAGAATGCGTTCTGTGTTTGCGGAAGGTGGAATCTCAAAGCAGGATATCGATCAGATGGAAACACAAGTAGCTGTTTTAGAAGCAAGTCTTAACAATGTTACTGACATGATTGAAGCTAAAGCACCTATCGCAGGTATAATTACTGAGATGCATGTTGGAGAATCTGACAGAGTATTCCCTGATGATAATCTTTTCACAATCTCTGAGCTTTCCAAGCTGAAAGCTGAAGTATGGGTTAACGAAGATGACATTAACTCAGTTAAGAAAGGTCAGAAAGCTAAAGCTATGTGGAAAGGTAGAAGCATTAACGGTAAAGTTACTGCTGTTGCTTTGAACATGAACCCAATGCGTAAAGCTTTTAGAACAGAAATTGAGTTCGATAATGCAGGTTACAAAATTAAGGGTGGAGTTACTGCTGATGTTGAGTTAACACTCTTAAGTAAGAAGAACATTATAGCTCTTGAAAGAGTCTATATTGCCGGAGCAGGTAAGAATATAACAACTTGGGTTAACAACAATGGTAATGCAGAGAAGAGAGCTCTTAAACTTGGTATCAATAATGATCTCAAAGTAGAAGTTAAGTCAGGTCTTAAAGCCGGTGATATGATTATTTCTAAAGGTTATAATCGTGTGAAAGATGGTAGTAAACTTAAAGTATTGAACTAAGGAACATAGATGTTTTTATCAAATATATCAACTAAAAAACCTGTAATGACAACCATGGTAATCATAGCGTTGTTGTTATTTGGTATAATTTCAATGCTCAACCTTCCGGTATCACTTATGCCGGATGTGAGTATCCCTTACATTATTGTCCAAACCGTTTATCCGGGAGCAGGACCTTCTGAAATCGAAACTCAGGTTTCTGAAAAGATTGAAGAAGCTCTTTCAACGGTGAGTGGACTCGACTTCGTGGAGTCATACTCTATGAATAGTGTTTCAACTGTTGTGCTAAGATTCAATATGGATAAAGATGTGGATCTTGCAAACCAGGAAGTTAAAGATAAGATTAACACAATTCTAAGTCAGCTACCGGGAGATGCAGAATCTCCAACAGTTGAAAAATTCGAGTTTGGTGCTGAACCAATCGTACAGCTGATTCTTAGTGGTGATGTATCTGAAACCGAGCTTTTTGACCTTGCTGAAAACTATGTGAAAGACCGTTTCTACCAAGTAGAAGGTGTGGCATCAGTTGAGCTTTCAGGTGGTCAGGAACGTGAGATTCAGATTAAAACGACTGATAGAATTCTCTTTGAGAATCAATTAACCCTTGATCAGTTTGCTCAGTATATATCAGCAAGTAATCTAGACCTTTCAGGTGGTAGATTTACTCGTAAAATTAGGGAGTATGCTCTTAGAACTGATGCTGAATTTGATACAGTAGAGGAGATTGAAAATCTTAGAATCCCAACTACAAAAGGAAACAAAAGAGTAAAAGAAATCGCAGAAGTAGACGATACTATTAAAGAAGTTCGTAAACGTTCTATCTATTTCAATACTAAAACTAAAGTAAAAGATCCTAACGTTATTAAGCTTGGAATTATCAAAGCTTCTGATGGTAACACTGTATCTATTGCTCGTAATGTGAAAGAGATGATTCCCGTTTTACAGGAAGAACTTCCTGCAGGAGTTAACTTAGAGCTGTTCTTTGATGATTCTGAGTTCATTAAAAGCTCAATTAAGGACACATTTGTTAACCTTCTATTGGGTATTATCCTTACAGGTTTGATTCTTTATGTATTCTTGCATGATATTCGTTCAACTTTGATTATTGCCCTTTCAATGCCTACATCAATTGTATCATCATTTATGGTGCTTAGTCGACTTGGCTTCTCAATCAATATGATGACACTGATGGGGTTGTCGACTGCTGTGGGTGTTCTTGTGTCAAACTCAATTGTAGTGCTTGAAAACATCTTCAGACATAAAAGACTTCTTGGAGATAGAGGAGAAGCTGCGCGTGTAGGTTCTGCCGAGGTTACTGCTGCCGTTATGGCATCAACTGCTACTAACCTTGTTGTGTTCTTGCCGATCGCAAACATGTCTTCTATGGTTGGCATGTTCTTTAAAGAGTTTGCTCTTACTGTGTCAGTAGCTACAGTATTCTCACTCTTCATGTCATTCACACTTACGCCAATGCTTGCATCTGTGATGATTCCTAAGACCGAGAAGAAGACTAGATTTGGTAACTTCATGGAGAACTTCTTAGAGAAACTACAGCATTGGTATCATGGAGTGCTTTCTAAACTTCTTTCTAACAGAAGAAATCCTGTATTACTCACAGTAGCTGTGTTTGTCATTTTCTTTATAGTACTATTCACAGTAGCTCCAAGAATTGGTTTCTCATTCTTCCCTGATATGGATGAAGGAAACTTCACAATCTCTGTTGAGTTGCCTTTGGGTTATTCATTAGAGCAATCTGCTGAAGTTATGGAAGAGGTAGTTAATAGAATTACAGCTCATCCGGAAGTTGAGATGGTTCTTACTACCCTTGGTAGTGATTCAGGAACTAATGAAAGTAGTGTAACAGCTATCATGGTTGATGCTACTCAAAGAGAAGTGAAAACATATAACTTTATCAAGCAGATCATTAAAGAACTTTCTGATGTGCCGAATGCCGTTATCGCTGTTGCAACAGGTGAAAACGACGGTGGTGCACCAATTGAGATCTATCTTAAACACTCTTCAAGAGAAGTTGTGGAAGAACTGGGGCCTATTGTTAAAGAGAAGATTGAAACAGTTCCCGGTATGATTAACTTCGATACAAGTCTAAGAACAGGTATGCCTGAGCTTGTTTTAAATCCAAAGCGTGATCAGCTTGCTGATGCAGGAATCACAGCATTCGAACTTGGTATGTTCTTAAGAAATGCTGCTGAAGGTGTTACTCCAACAGTGTTCAGAGATAAAGGTTTGGAGTATGATATCAGAGTATCACTACAAGATACAGCAATTGATTCTCCTGAAGAAGTGGAAAACTTAACAGTTCTTACTCCTATGGGAACTTATACTGTTTCTCAGTTGGCTGATATCACATTCGAAGAGGGGCCAACCCAGATTCGTCATAGAGACAAGGTTAACTCAGTAGCATTTACTGCTTCGCCTGCTCCGGGTGTACCTCTCGGAAATATTGTAAATGAAATTAAAGCACGACTTGATGAAGTCGAATTGCCACGTGGAACAACTGTAACATGGGGTGGACAGGCTGAGATGATGGAAGAAGCTATGCTTGATTTCGCTTTTGCCTTCATTATTGCGGTTGTACTTGTGTACATGCTTCTGGCTTCATTGCTTGAAAGCTTCACAAGACCTTTCATTATACTTATCTCGCTTCCTTTGGCTACAATTGGTGTGTTTATTCTTATGTTCATCAGTGGACAGTCAATGAACATCATCTCTATGATGTCGATAATCATGCTGATTGGTCTGGTTGTGAACGATGCTATTCTGATTCTGGATTATACGAATCAGGTACAAGAGAAAGAGAAGATTCCTCTCAAAGAGGCCATTCTCATTGCTGCCCCTACAAAAATGAAAACAGTTATCATGACTACTCTTGCTATCCAGCTTGGTATGTTGCCAATGGCTCTCGGTATCGGTACTGCAGGTGCTGAATATCGTATCCCAATGGCGATGATACAAATTGGTGGTATGATGACATCAACAATCCTGACTCTCTTCATGATTCCGGGATTGTATTTCTTGATGCATAGAAGACATGATAAATAGATAATATTATGGGGAGGAGTTTTCTCCTCCCCTTTTTATGGAGATTGATTTGAAGAAGCTTATTGGATTTATTTTACTTACTATTATTGCCTTGAACCTAATTGCAAATGACAGACCTAAAGTGGGTCTTGTGCTTAGTGGTGGTGGAGCTAAAGGTGTTGCACATATTGGTGTTTTAAAAGTACTTGAAGAGCATGGAATCAAACCTGATTACATTACCGGAACCAGTATGGGAGCAATAATAGGGGCGTTATATTCAATAGGCTATTCTGCTGAAGAACTTGAAAAGATAGTTTTTGATTTGAACTGGCCTGAACTAATGGCTGATAGACGTGAAAGGCAAAACCTATCTTTTTCAGAACTTGAAAACGAAGGCAAGTATCAACTTAGTTTTCCACTTGAAAAGGGACGAATTGTTCTACCTACCGGATTTGTAACAGGGCAGAACGTGATATCCCTATTATCAACACTGACAATCCCGGTGCATGGCATTGAAGATTTTAATCAGCTTCCAATTCCTTTTAGTTGCATGGGTACCAATATAGAGACTGGTGAGCCTGTTATAATGGATCATGGCATTTTGTCAGAAGCAATACGCTCTTCAATGTCAATCCCATCTGTATTCTCTCCATCTGAATGGGAAGAGTATCTTCTTCTTGATGGTGGGCTTGTAGATAACTTCCCTGTTCAACTGGTTAGAGACATGGGAGCTGAGATAATTATTGGCGTAGATATCTCATCTTCTATCGCAAGTCGTGATGAACTCACAAATGTCATTTCGGTAATTAACCAGGCTATTTCATATCGTGGGTATGCATCTACAGAGGAACAACGTAAATCATGCGATCTGCTTATCACGCCTAATCTTGTTGACTATAATATCATGTCCTTTGATAAGTTAAGAGACATTTATAACATTGGTGAATATGCTACAAGACAGAATTATGATGAACTCACTGCTCTTGCTTCGATTCTTAAAAGTTATGACAAAGAACCAGTGGAGTTCCCAGACCACACAAAGAGAGAGTTCCTAATTAGGAAGATTAAGGTTGAGGGATTAGAGTCCACTCCATCTTATGCTGTACGTGGTTGGTTGAACATACGAACTCCCTCAGTTGTGCACGTTGATAAGATAGAAGCCTCAATCCAGAGATTGGTCTCAAGTAGGAACTTTGAGCATGTTCACTATAGATTAGTTAAAAGAGAGAGGGGAGATGGCTTTAACTTGCTCATAAAGCTCAGAGAAAAGTCCAATGATTCCATATCACTTGGTGGTAACTTTAACTCGGAAGATTATGCTTCGGTACTATTACAGTTAAAGTTCCAGAACCTTTTGAAGAGAGGTACTAGCCTTAACTTCGATGCCAGACTGAATCCTAAAGCTGAGATTGATATTCATCATCTGTTTCTAAGTGGTTGGGATTACGGAGTTGGACTTATTACAGGAAGTTCTCTTAATGTCTCCGAGATCTATAAGTATAAAGGACACACAAGGTCAGGAGAACCAAAGTTCCTATCTGATATATCCATTTATGCAGGACCTACACTACTATTTAATAATATTTTCTCTGTATCTTTACTTTACTCTCATGATATCAATCTTCTGGAAAGTAATAGTAATCTCGATAACTTCAATTATGTGAAACACACTGATAAAATTGGGCTTGTAATTCATAGAGATTTCTTGGATGACATCTATTTCCCATCAAAGGGAGTATGGGTTTACAATAGATTTGAGAACTGTTTCATAGAAGGTTTAGATAGTGATTTTGATGATCAAGTGCAAAGGTTAATTATCAATAACCGAAGTGCTGTACCAATAACTAAGAACTACAGCCTTCAATTGGGAATGAATTTAGGTATCTCTACAGAAAACAACAAGCTGAATAATAATGCCTTCTATCTAGGGGGTAATAGATTAATAAATTCTACAACTTTCCCTTTTCCTGCAATGACTACTCGTAAGAAAAAGGGTAGAAATATTTATGTTGGGAAACTTGGTATTCAACGTTCGTTTCATGATTTAATCTTCATTGGTGTGAACGGATATTATGGAGAAGTTAAAGATGATATTACCAAGCTCTTCAAAGCTGAGAACGATATGTTCGGAGGTTCTGTTGATTTTGGTGTTAGAACAATTCTGGGAGCTATCCAGGTCTCTTTACAAAAGAATAACCTTTATAAGGATTTCTCAGGTTACTTTAGTATTGGGTATAATTATTAGGGTATAGCAATATCTACCTTTAGAATGGTCGTAGACCTTCTAAATGGTACACTTAATATCTCTTTCTCATAGTTGGTTGTTCTATTTCGTTTCCCACCATTTGCAAGGTCTCGCAAACTCAACCATTCCAAAGGTGGATTAAAGCTCCTTTATCCTAAGTACAGTCTTCCAATTCCTCGCACTGGCAACAACTCCTAATTTCTTTTCGAACATATTGATAGTTAACTTCGATTTATGAACAGGACCTGCAGAATAGAGATAAATATTCTTACCTACAACAACAAACTTATCTGGTGAAAAGTCCAATTGATTTAGGTCTTTAACACTTTTGGGGTCAGGTTCTTTGTCTAACAGAATTACTAAGTATCTGTTTATATCATAATCCCCATCCGGAATCAATGGATTGTTAGCAATAACTTCTTGCCACTCCTCCACAGTCCGAACGATAACCGGCACATCATAGACATATTCTTCAGCAATAAAGTCTTTAATAGTTTTCCCCAGTGCAAGGCAATACGGCTCATCAGATGAAAATATAACATTCCCACTCTGGATGTAGGTGATAATATCAGTAAAACCAAGCTCTTTCAGTTGCTCTTTAAAGACCTTCATCAATATCTTTCGGTGTCCACCAACATTGATTCCTCTAAGTATTGCGATATATCTCATTTAATCATCCTTCCTTTAATGGACTAATTATTGAAACCAATATAGAATCTGGCAACAATAAATCTCCCATTTAATTTAATTGAAATCCAAATGAACCTGTTGCATCCCTTCTGGTTCCGTGATTAAGACAAGTTTTCCATAAATTTTTAAGTTATCCACATCATGTGGATAAATCGAGGCCTTCCACGAGAGGGTCACGAGAGGGTCACCTGTGGATTACCTTTGAAACACCTTTCTTAGTCACGGAACCGGAAGGGATGAAGAAGGGCAGATTTGGATGAATTTAGATGAATTTAGAGGAAATCTATTTTATGGAGTGTATCTGATGCTGTATCTTTCGAGCTGTGGGCAGGCAGGTTGCATGCTCTACGTGCATGTATGAAGAAGTGTGACAGGGCAAACCGACGCAGTCGGTTAAATCCATAAGAAAAGAGCATGCTGGATACATGCTCTTTTGACGGTGTGAAATGTGGATTTATTTACCGGAAATAGTAACGTCTCCGATTGTAATCCAAGGAGTTTCGCTAACTCCGGTGTTCTTTGTTTCTTTACTAACGTGTTTTACGTTATTAAGCATTTCGAGGATATTTCCGCTTATCATAACTTCGCTGACAGGATATTGAATCTTACCGTCTTTGATGTAATAGCTATTCTTTGCAACACCTGCAAGGTCACCGAAAGCATTAGGGTTTCCGCCTGAGAAGCGAACGAGGAGAAGTCCCTCTTTCACATCTTTGATCATATCGTCATAGGTAATCTGACCGGGTGTTATCTTTAAGAAGCTACCTTCAGTTGTTGCTACATCGTAACCTGTTTTATTGGCACCGTAGATGCCGAGAAGATATGTCTTGAGGATACCTTCATCAATAATGGTTGTGAGTTTAGGTTTAAGACCTTCGTGGATGCAGTTTGAACCGAGAGCGAAGTCAGCATTATCTGGATCTGATACAACAGTAAGCTTCTCACTCATAATCTTTTCACCTAACTTATCAGCTAACAAACTTGTTCTGTTCATTAGTGGCATTACTGTTAAGTTGCTTTGCAGAAGCATTCCAACTAACATCTCCACATTTTGTGGGAGAAGTACAAGGTCTCCTTTGAACTTGCCTTCGATTCTCTCTGTCTTCATTTGACCAACGATTTGGTCGAAGTAAGTCTTAATCAAACCAAGCTCAATCAGTGGTTTGCTAAGGTCTTTCATAACAGCTCCATCGTAGTTCATAGAACTTACTGATGCTTTGCTCTTTGCTGAGAAGATTGTTGAGAACTCATAGTTACCAAGCTCAGTCTCGAAGTCGATACCATTTGTATTGAGTCTAACTGAATGACGGTAGTTATGCACTACATACGCATCAGCAAGGATGCTTGGATAGTGCTCTTGATAATCATTCTTGAACTCAACAAGGCGTTCGTACATCTTATCAGTATCAGGCTCAAGTTGGCCTTTCTTATATGAATCAGCAGGAGCTTCAGGAGCTATATCAAAACCTTTATCCTGAGTTGAGTTGTTAGCCATCTCCACAACTTTTGTAGCAGCTTTGGCAATCTCTTCCTCTGTTAGGTCGTTGATTGTAATATGTGCAACTTTGAAATCATTGATAACTGACAATGTGAGTCCAAAGTTAGGAATAGTTCTGAAAAGGTTAATCTCACCATGCTCAAGCTGGAGCTCAGTCTTAATCTTTTCTATGCAAAGTACAGTAGCTTTCTCTGCACCTGCTTTAACCAATGTATCGAGAGTAAATTGTGCTATTTTCTTGATATCCATTCTATTTACCTCCTACCATAACTTTACAACGGATAGCAGGACCACCCATTCCAACAGGCATTGGTTGTTTCTTACCACACATACCTGATGATATCCAGGTCAGGTCATCAGAGATGTCTGTGATAGTCTTAAGAAGTTCGAATGCAACACCTGAGATAGTTGTATCTTTGATAGCTTTTCCGAGTTTACCTTCGTTGATTTCGTAACCGAGAGTGACACCAAACATGAACTCAGAAGTAGAGTCAGCCTGACCGTTAGATGGGTTCACAAGGTAATAACCCTTTTCAACATCTTTGATCATATCATCAAGTTTTGAAGTTCCCGGTACAATCATTGTGTTTCTCATGCGTACAAGTGGTTCATCACTGAAATCATAAGCACGAGCATTACCTGTAGGCTCAACACCAAACTTATGAGCAGTTTCACGTGTGTGCATGAAGCCTTTAAGGATACCATTTTCAATAAGCATAGTATCCTTAGCTTCGGTGCCTTCATCATCGACAAATACCGGTTGTGGACATAGGTCACCATTATATGTATGAGCAACGTCAACCATAGTAACCAGGTCAGAAGCTACTTTCTGGTTGAGCATATCACCTGCAATAGAACCATTGAGTACAATGTCAGCTTCTGTTGTGTGACCAACAGCTTCATGAGAAAGTATACCTGCAAGCTTAGCATCCATAACAACATCATGAACACCGGCTTCTGCCCAGATAGCGTCTTTCTTATTTCTAACATGCATGTAAAGTTCATCAATCTTAGGGAAGAGCTCTTCAGGATTACTGAAAAGATCCTGCGATTCGCCATATCCACCCACAACATCGTGGAGAGATACAGGTTCGTTACCATTCATAATAGTCATCACAAGGATAAGGAATGAGCGTGGAATTTCATAATGAGAGATTGCACCATCTGAAGTGAGAAGGTTCTTCTCCATTGTGGAACTCTGGAAACCAACATTGCGAGCTTGAAGCTCAGGATATTTCTTTGCAATGTAAGCATCAACTTCTTGACAGAACTCAATCTGCTCTTTGATACTCATAGGTGTTCTTTTCGCTTTGTAAAGATTCTCGTTGATACCTGTGATGGAAGGTAGGTTGTAGTCAGTTTTGCCTGATTTGCCTGCTAAGAACTCAGCCTGTGATGTGGCTTTCTTAATCATTGTGGCAATGTTTTGGTCATTAAGGTCAGTGTTTGCTGAGAGTCCCCATACGCCATTCTTGAAGACGCGAGCACTACCACCGATAATGCTACTTTGGGAGTTTCTTAAAAGTGTGCCATTGTTGAAATACAGCATGCTGCTTCTCAACTCTTGTTGGCGTAACTCCGTGTAATACTTGAATGATTCACGGAATCGTTTCAAATCGATCTTACGCATAATTGCTCCTTTTCAAGGTCGTTAAAAATTAATCTATTCTATAACTTACAATACAAAGAAAACCGAACAGTAATTATTTGTCAACTAATTTTGCATAAAAGTATACTCTTAGTTACATATTCTATAATCATGAGAGAGTGTGATGTCTGTAAGTTGTTGGGGATATGGAAGAAGAGATACTGTAATAAAATAATCTAATTGACATATTTTCATAAAATTGGATTATTGAGTTGTTGGAGGTGTGAATATGGATAAAAAACATGAAGATATAATAAAGATGTTTGAAAAGCTGAGGAAAGAGGTTTCAACATCAAAGAAGAAAGCAAAAGAGATTCTTGATAACAGCGGTATTTATACCAAGAGCGGGAACCTTAAATCTCGTTATAAATAGTGTATTCAAGTTTTCATTAATAATTTTGGAAATTATTAATTTAGGCCTTTTTTTTCTTTATAATTCTCAAGAAGTATTCCAAGGATAATGGAATATAAGTACCCCAAGGTGTGCTTGCAGAAAAAATAAAAAACAAAAGGGGCTACTAGAAGAGATAAAAGCCCGTAAAGTATTCTTCCTTGTTCAAAATTAGTCACACCGTAATA
Source organism: Cloacimonadales bacterium (SeqCode) (assembly GCA_963677495.2). Lineage (GTDB taxonomy): Bacteria > Cloacimonadota > Cloacimonadia > Cloacimonadales > JAFGVF01 > Zophobacter. Next base: position 43,343 of record CAXXOU010000001.1, on the reverse strand, counting down.
TGCTCCGAAAGCAATTGCCTGCCCTACAATATAATAGAATAGCCATCTATCCATACTAATAAAACCGAATAAGAAAGTCCTAAGATATGGGAGTTCATCTTCAGTACATCTTAGTAATTCTTTGTTGTAATAATTAGCCAGTTTGAATGCATGTAATCCATATGAAATAGATGTAAACATTAGAAAAAGTTCTGGATATTCAACAACAAATCCAAATATAAAAGTTAATATGCTAACCGATACACATGACAAAAACACTTTAAAACCAAAGTGTAAGTATCCAATTGGACCAAAAATAAGAGCCAAGATGAATGCTGTAAAGGGGTCTTTGTTTTTAAAAGTCATAGTCAACCTCCACTTCATTAAAGTTTTTTGGGATAATCATGTCAATGTAATACTTATAAGAAACGATATACGTGTATAAGTAAACAGGTATTGTTAGTCTTTGGTCAAATTATTGAATCTGATAGGTCACATCGGTTGGTTTGACAGGAAACTAACTATTTGGAATAGCTAAGCCAAGATTTTTCCTTTCTTTAAACATAGGCTGAAAACTTAAAATTTGTCAATACTTTGAAATAGCAAAATAGCAAGACATGGTATACAAAGAGGTGATTATCATGCCAAGATAAAAGAATTGACTTCCCTATATAAGGATTTAGGGTTTGTGTGTAATTGGACTTACTCCAATTCAACCATGGTTCCACCTGCTTGTCAGACCCTTGCAGGGGGATCATTTTTAAACTTTATGGAGGTATGTATGGATTTAAAAAATCTGTTTATATTTGAATCTGTAGCAAATAAACTAGCCAATCCTACTTCAGAAATTTTAAGGAAAGAACTTGGGTGGGTTGAACAAGAAGTCATTTTATATCAACAGATGTCATCATACTATAGATCCATTGAAGAGAAAATGAAGTCTTTGATAGATCAAAAGGATATAACCTCTGATGCATATTTGGAAAATAGACGAATTTATGCAGATTACAAAATTAATCAATGCGTCTATGTGTATGGAATCCCACGAAAGGTTTATAGATATCTGAAATTCAACGATAAGACAATTGAAAACTTAGCAAACAATCAATTGTGGTTTTCAAACTCTCGGAATTTCGATGATAACAAAGAAGGATACAATCCTTTCAAGGGAAGATTTTCGGATATAGATAAGCACAAGTTTGATCTCTTTGTAAAATGTCACTATCCTGACTTACTTGAAAAGAATGGTACAAACAGAGAACACATGTACAATATATTAGAGGGAGTCTATGAGGAACTAATTACGACTACAAGGATCTGTTGTTTTACTCGTAGTCCATACATGATGAATATGTGGGATGAATATGCTGAGCAGGGTAAGGGAATTTGTATATGTTTAGACTTATTGGAAGATCCTGAGTTTTCTACAATCCCATTTAAAGTTATCTATAACAAGGGAGGATTCTGGGGACCAAGCTTTGAGATATGCAATGAATTTCCAATTGAACGAGTTTTTTGCACAAAAACTACAAAGTGGGAGGATCAAAAGGAAATAAGAATCATTAAACAAGTTGATTTTATGGAGCATAGAAACTTAGTTAGCTACAAACCCAGTGCTTTAAAGTCAGTATTTTTTGGTTCTAATGTTTTAGAGAAGGATGTTACTAGGGTAAAACAAATTCTTAAAGGTCAAAACATAGAATTCTATCATCAAGAATCCCCATAGAGGAACTACTCTATAAAATTCTCAAACATTTCAGCTCGTTAACAAAGGTAAACTTTCGCCATTTTGGGTGTCAACAAAGGCAAGAACTTAGGCAAATGTAGGAGACTAAGGCAGAAGACTAAGGAAATACTAAGGAAAAGTTTCAGTCGATTAAGGAAAGGCTAAATCAACAAATAAAGGTAGTTACACAAAACAAAGGCAAGCTTTCGCCATTTTGCTTGTCAAGATTCGCCATTTTGGGTGACGGCGGTTACGGTTATCAATATGATACTGATTTCTCTATCATTTTGTCCTGAAATTCCCTTGACAGTAATGCCTTGTTGGCTAATTTGCCAACAGAGACATAAGAAGAGGTGAATATGAATTTTGAGCAAGCTCAGATTAGAGCTGATATTATCAAGGCGTTAGCGCATCCTGTAAGGCTGATAATTATACAGGAATTGAAAGACAAAGATATGACTTTTGCAGAGATTAACAACTCATTTGAATATGACAAATCAACAGTTTCGAAGCATCTTTCTGTTTTGAAGAGTTCCGGAATTGTTTCTTCCAAGAAGGTTGGGGCAGATGTGATTTATCACATTGAGATGTGTTGCGTTAACAAATTTATCGACTGTATCGATTCAATCTTGAAACAGAATATTGAGAAGCAGCAATGCTGCCTAATGTAAATGCAAAATGAAAAATGCAAGATGCGAAATGAGGGAGATATGAGAAGAATTACACTTTTAATTATGATGTTACTACTGTCACTAGGGTTGTTTGCAACTGAAGCAGTTCAGGACAGTGCAAAAATTGAAGAATCTAAACCGCAAGTCACATTCCTTGAATTTGGTTCGAAGACATGCATACCTTGTAAGCAGATGGAACTTGTACTGGAAGCAATCGAGAAAGAATGGGAAGGAATCGTAGAGGTCAAGTTCATCGATGTTCGGAAAGAGATAAACAAACAGATCTCTCGTGAGTATAAGATACGAACCATCCCTACACAGGTTTTCCTCGATGCAGAGGGTAAGGAGTTCTTTAGACACCAGGGTTACTTCTCAGAAGAGAAGATTGTGAAGATGCTTAAGGAGCATGGAATCACTAATGACTAACATCTTCCTTTTCCTAAGCAACAGCATTGAAGGTAACCTTGTGATTGCCTTAATTGGCTCATTGCTATGGGGGATAGCCAGCATAGTTTTTAGCCCATGTCACCTTTCAGCGATACCACTTATTATTGGTTATGTGAGTAAAGAGAGGAACCAATCGAGTCCAACGAAGATATCAATCCTTTTCTCACTTGGAATGTTGGTTACTGTTGCATTGATTGGAGTGATAACAGGTTTAACTGGCAATATCTTAGGTGATACAGGCAGGTTCGGTGATATCTTTATGCTGATATTCTTCATCATCTTCGGTATCTTGCTGTTGGATATAATCCCAATCCCGGACATCAAGCTTTTCAATATCTCAGGTGGCAAACGCTATTCAGGTAATGCCTTTATCCTTGGACTACTGATGGGAGTTGGGTTAGGACCATGTACATTTGCATTCATGGCACCAATGCTTGGAATCGTGTTCCAGACAAGTAGCTCAGACCTATTTAAAGGGATAGTGATGCTACTCATGTTTGCAATCGGGCATACAGCTGTTTTAGCATTTGCTGGAGTATCATATAAGAAGGTAAGTCAATATCTAAATTGGAGCTCAAAAGCAGGCAGAATGCTTCTGATTAGAAGGATATGTGGGATAGTAGTAATAGTTTTTGGAATATATAATTATATAAAATAAAGAAAGATAGGAGACACATTATGAAGATCAAAGTATACGGACCCGGTTGTACTAACTGTAAGAAGACGTTTGAAGCTGCGCAGGAAGCAGTTAAAGCTCTCAACATTGATGCTGAGATTGAGAAGATAGAAGATGTTCAAAAGATGATGGAAGCAGGCGTTATGGGTACTCCTGCCCTTGAGATTGATGGCAAACTCGTATCAACAGGAAAGAGACTTTCAGTTGAGAGAGTAAAGAAGCTTATACAAGAGGTTAAATAGTGTTTCACTGGTTAGAAGTACTAATTGAGAAGTTAGTTGTGAACGTCTTCGGCATGAGCATGGAGACAGCCTTAGGCTCAAGTGTTCACTTCTTCTTCTATGATATAATCAAGATTTTAATCTTGTTATCAACAATGATATTCTTGATTAGCTTTATCAGAAGTTATTTCTCACCCCAAAAGACAAAGAAAGCTTTAGAGAAGTTCAAAGGACCACAAGCAAATGTGATGGCATCGCTCTTCGGGATTGTCACACCATTTTGTAGTTGCTCCTCAGTTCCGCTCTTCATCGGCTTTGTGGAAGCAGGTATACCTATTGGAGTTACCTTCTCCTTCCTTATAACATCACCAATAGTGAACGAAGCAGCCTTCGCTGTATTGCTTGCAGCTTTCGGTTGGAAAGTAGCACTATTGTATGTTGTGTTTGGTGTCTTGGCAGGTGTAATAGGTGGTATAGTAATCGGCAAACTTAAGATGGAATCTGAAGTAGAGGAGTATGTCTACCAGATGAAAGTCGGTGATGCCGAAGATGAAGAATATGATTTCAAAGGAAGGCTAACCTTCGCTCTTGAGCAGGTTAAGTTTATTGTCGGTAAAGTATGGCTTTTCATCATAATAGGTATTGGTATCGGTGCTGCAATTCATGGTTGGGCACCGGGAGAGATGCTTGCTAAGTATGCTGGTGATAACAATCCATTTGCTGTGATTGTGGCAGTTATACTCGGTATCCCGCTCTATTCAAATGCACTTGGAACCATCCCAATTGCTGAAGCCTTAATCGGTAAAGGTGTCGGACTTGGTACAGCTATGGCGTTTATGATGGCTGTGACTGCTTTGTCAGTGCCTGAGATGGTGATACTCAGAAAAGTTATAAAACCTAAACTGATTCGTTCTTTTGTAATAATTACAGGTATTGCAATCATAATTTGTGGTTACCTGTTTAACTTGATATATCCATTCATCCAATGAGGTTATAAATGAAGAGGTTACTGTTTATATGCACCCACAACTCTGCCCGATCTCAGATGGCGCAGGGACTTGTAAACCACTACTTCTCAGAGAACTGGGAAGCTGAAAGCTGTGGAACTGAGAAGACAAGCGTGAAACCATTAGCAACAAAAGCTATGGCAGAAGCCGGTATTGATATAACACATCATTACTCAAAGACTATCCAAGAACTGGATCTTAACACTTTCGATATCATCGTAACTGTATGCGATAACGCGAAAGAAAGCTGCCCGGTTGTTTATGGTAAGCAAGTAATACATCACTCATTCGTGGACCCATCAGATGCGCAAGGCACAGATGCTGATAAGCTTCTAGCTTTCTGTAATACTAGAGATGAAATACATGAATGGTTAAAGGATTTTCTCAAATAGAGAAAAGGAAATTAATAGATTAGGGCACAGAAATCTGTGCCCACTTTAAAATTATACCGATATAATTCTAGCTCAATTCGATGCTGACTTCGATATTTGACTTATATCTAAAAAGTTATAATGAGTAGTTTGTATTTCTCTAATAATGATACTTGATAGGTACTCGCCTACAAGAATGTGGGCATCATTATTCCAGTGTCCATACTTGTTTGTAATATCCCAATGTTTAGTATCAAATGGTGCTTGCTCTAACTTCTCATATAATGGATGTTGTGCTACTGAACATTCAGTAAAATTAACCCGATCACGAAGAACGAAAATACAGTTTATATTATCTAACTCATCTAAGATTCTCTTCTCCTTCTCATCTAGAACAATAGTTTTAACTTCAGCATTTTTACTTATAGGAGGAGCTTTCGGTATGTAAAGTTTATCTAAGGACTTAGAAAGTAGATACTCTCTATTCATGATTTTTGTACAAATGTTTACAGTATTCAAAATTATTGAGTGTTTTAAAAATGGCTGTATCTTCTGAATTCTTTTTTCACTTGATGAGCCAATATAGTTTCTACTAACATCCAATTTGCCATTATCTAAAACTACCTTTGGCAAAAGTGGGTCATAGTTCTTTATCTCATAATCTGATTCCCCTAAGATGATTATAGATAAATCAGGTTCAAAATCATTGACGAAAGTATGATAATATGCGTAACAATCACCTAAATCAAAACCACTTCTTCCAAAATTGAGAACTTCTATTTTCATACCAAGCTGTTCCGAAATCTCATTTTCGATAACACGACCAAAGTAATTTCTATCAAAAACCTGGAAGCTTTCTACATAAGAGTCTCCTAAAACAGCAACTCTAAATGTGCTGGAATCTTTTTCCATTCCATATTCTTTACCTACATAACCAAAGCTATTAATTCTGTTTACGGTAAATCCCTCATTAAACATAACAAACTCTGTACTTGCACGTCTGATTCTGCCTAAATCTTGATTATAATCATTAATATATCTTTGAAGTACATAGCTATTCGAAACAAATAACTCAACTAGAATTAATGTTACAGAACATGCTATTATGAATCCTGCTATTTTTTTCATAAAATCCTCTTAAAACTGAAAGTAAACAAACGGTAAGGGAGTTGCTTGGAACATATATAGTAATGTTGTTAGAAATAATACAGATAATACTCCATATTGAAAACCAATGTTTGGTATTGCCAAAATGGTAGTATGTCTCTGTAGCTTGTATTCAAATGCATCAATAAGGAAGTTAAGTATAAGAAAAGTTAGAGTTATTTTGATGAATATTGGTGTTAAATCACTTGATTCCCAGTGAATCATTTTATGGAAAAATAGTCTTACATCATCAACAGTTTTAGCTCTAAAAAAAAGCCATGTAAACAAAACGAGTATGTTAGTAATGACACAATTCATAGAGGCCTTGAGCAAGCTTACAAATCCACCGTAATGGTACCTATCATCAATTCTCTTGTTCTTAAGCATTTTCTTATGTATAGCTAGATATATACCGTGTAAACCTCCCCAAATCACGAAGTTCCATGATGCCCCATGCCATAGTCCACCTAGTAACATAGTAGCAAACAAGTTTACATAGGTACGAACTTGCCCTTTACGATTACCTCCTAATGAAATATAGAGATAATCTTTTAACCAACTAGATAACGATATGTGCCATCTTCTCCAGAATTCAGTAATATTTCTGGAAAGATATGGTTGCTCGAAGTTTTTCATTAACTCAACACCAAGCAATTTTGAGACACCCCTTGCAATATTACTATATCCGGAAAAATCAGCATATATCTGAATTGAAAACAATAGCAGAGCAGCAAGCATTTCAGCTGATGTGTACAGATCAGGATTACCAAACAGTTGATCTACATATCTTCCTGTTGTATCTCCAATCATAACTTTTTTAAACAGACCTGTTACTATAAGAACAATACCTTTCTGTACTTGATCTCTATTGGGTTTTAGTTTGTTTGATAACTGAGGTAAGAGGTTGCTAGCTCTTTCAATAGGACCTGCTACTAACTGTGGAAAGAAAGAGACGAATAGAGCAAAATCTATGAATGAGTTTGTTGGCTTAATCCGTTTTCTATAGATATCAATCGAATATGACATAGTTTGGAAAGTATAAAAAGATATTCCAACAGGCAATATAATATTCATATGAAGGAAATCAAGGTTATAGCCGAACGCTGTTGTCATTGTGGAAAAACTATCAACAAAAAAATTGAAGTATTTGAAGACACCTAATAAACCGAGGTTAACAACCATACTCATAGCTAAATAGGCTTTTTGCTTGGGTTTGCTTTGCTCTTTATAGATTTTTTTACCTAAGTAGAAGTCAACAATCGTTGAAATTGCTAACAAGGAACAAAACCTCCAATCCCAATATCCATAGAAAAAATAGCTACTAGCTAAAAGAAAAGTATTCTTCGAAATTTTGTTAGGTAGTATATAAAAAATGGGTAAGACTACCGTTAAAAAAACTAAAAATATGTAAGAATTAAATAACATCTAAATTACAGCTCCTTGATTCCGCTTAAGATTATTACTTTCTGAATACACGTGATAGTAGTCAAGAATTTTGTACCCTACTTGAATAGATTCATGAGTGACAAAAGAACTTATCGAGTAGCTAGTGCCTTTAATGAAAACAGTATGATTTGTGACACTATCTTTATTTTTGTAAACTACTAGATTCTTACGAGACAAATTGTTTTTTTAAGAAAGTGTCGATAAATAGGTGAAAGCTAACTTATTGGGTCTAGGCGAAAACTTTTCATTGTTAACAAAGTATTTTTTTCGTTTAGTTGCTTAAGTTTTAAAAGCTAATATGCAAGCTTGTGTAAAATCAGCATTACTAATACCGTTATTGATAACTACTTTAGAAAAAGATTGCATAAGTAATGGGGATAAATAATTTTGATTTAAAATATATCGGTTTAATGAGGATGATCTATTATGCTTACAAAAGAGGATTATTTAAGGATACTCGATAGTGAGTTATCCACCGCTTTAGGCTGTACAGAACCGATTGCAGTTGCACTTGCATCTGCTAAGGCTGCTACGGTCATTGATGAAGAAATCAACACAATTGAATTACGCCTTTGTCGAAATGTTTTCAAGAATGGATTGGGAGTTGGAATACCCGGAACTGAGATAAAAGGACTTGAAATTGCATCTGCCTTAGGTGCGTTTGGTGGTGACCCTGAAAATGCTCTCGAAGTCCTCACCGGTATCCCTGAAGAAACAATTGAGAAAGCTCAAGACTTTGTGAAAGAGCAGAAAGTAAAGCTTATTTTGCATGACTCAGATGACAAACTTCTTATTATCGCACGACTTATCACAGAGAACCATGTTGCAGAATGTAAAGTGATTGAGCACCATACCGGTGTAAAATATATCAAACTTGATGATGAGATTGTCGAAGAGCATGATGTTGAAGCTGCAACAAAGGAAAAATGCTGTATTAAAGAGGAACTGAGCGTTCAGAGTATTTATGATTTTTCACAAGAATTAGACCCGGAAGAGTTTGCATATCTGATAGAGGGTGCTGAGATGAATAAGATAATCTCCACCTCAGGCTTAAAATGCAACTATACACTTGGTGGAATTATCATGAAAGAGATTGATAACGGTATTCTTGAAAATGACTTCTTCCATAAAGTTGTGGCTATCACATGTGCAGCATCTGAAGCTAGAATGTGTGGTTCACCACTTCCTGTACTAACAAATTCAGGTAGTGGTAATCAAGGTATAACAATTACTTTGCCAATTTATGAGACTTATCTTCATTTTAAGAAGAGCAGAGAGGAATTTATTCGTGCTCTTTTTGTAGGTCATATGATATCTATCCACCTAAAGAATCATCTGGGGATTCTCTCATGTATGTGTGGTGCAATAAATGCTGCAACCGGTGCAGGTTGTGGAATGAGTATGCTTCTTGGTGGAGGAGAGAAAGAACTTGAATATGTAATTAAAAACATGCTTGCTAACCTTACCGGTATGATATGTGATGGAGCTAAAACAAGTTGTGGTCTTAAGATAGCTTCAACTATCAGTACCGCTCTATACTCTGTTCTTATGGCAAGATATGGAAAATTCATCGGTGGTGATGATGGCATTATCGAAGATGATATTGAGAAGACTATTGATAACATGGGCATTGTTATAAACCACGGTATGCCACAATGTGATGATGTTATTTTAAATGTAATGGTAAATAAAAAGAATAAAGTGGAGGAATCATGATCGACTTCAACCCTCAGAAGGTTATGAAGATTAGAATTCCGGATGAGTTACCGGAAGTTAAGGAGTTTGATAAACAGTATCGTAGAGCTCCAAACAGAGGACTTGATTTAAACAGAAAAGAGATTGCATTAGCTGTGAAGAATGCTTTACGCTATGTGCCTAAAGAGTATCATGAAGTGATGGCTCCTGAGTTTCTTGAAGAGCTCATGACAATGGGTAGAATCTATGGTTATCGCTATCGACCTGCAGGTAAACTTTACGGCAAACCAATTGAAGAGTATAAGGGCAAATGTCAGGCCGGTAAAGCTCTTCAGGTTATGATTGATAATAACCTTGATTTCGATATAGCTCTTTATCCTTATGAGCTTGTAACTTACGGTGAGACCGGACAAGTTATGCAGAACTGGATGCAATATCGCTTAATCATGCGTTATCTTGAAGAGATTACTGATGATCAAACACTCGTTGTTGAATCAGGACATCCGGTTGGATTATTCCCATCACGTCCTGAAGCTCCAAGAGTTATTTCAACTCATGGTCTTGTGATTGGTAATTGGGATGATCCTGAGAACTTTAAAAGACTCACAGCTCTCGGTGTAGCAAATTACGGTCAAATGACAGCCGGTGGCTGGATGTATATCGGACCACAAGGTATCGTACATGGTACATATATCACAGTATTGAATGCTTGCCGTAAATATCTCGGTGTTCCTGAAGATCAGGATATGCAATGCAACTTCTTCATCTCTTCAGGACTTGGTGGAATGTCTGGTGCACAACCAAAAGCTGTTGAGATTGCCGGTGGTATCGGTGTTATTGCTGAAGTTGAATACAGTAGAATTCAAACAAGACATGAGCAGGGATGGGTATCACTTATCTCTGATGATTTAGCACAAATCGTTGCTTGGATGAAGGAATATAGAGAGAAGAAACAGCCAATCTCAATTGCTTATCATGGTAATATTGTAGATTTGCTTGAATATATCGATGAGAACGACGTGAAAGTTGAGCTTATTTCTGACCAAACCTCTTGTCACGCTGTTTATGAAGGTGGTTATACTCCTGCAGGCATTACTTATGAAGATGGTCGTAAGATAAATAAAGAGAATCCTGCTAAGTTCAAAGAGCTTGTTGATGAATCTCTTAAACGTCATTTCAGAGTTGTTAAGAAGCTTACTGAGAAAGGTTCCTATTTCTGGGATTACGGTAATAGCTTCATGGCTTCTGTGTTTAATGCAGGAGAGAAAGCTATCTCCAAGAACGGTGAAGATACATTTGATGGCTTTATCTGGCCTTCATACGTTGAAGATATCATGGGACCTGTATGCTTTGATCGTGGATATGGTCCATTCAGATGGGTTTGCTTATCAGGTAAGGACTCAGACCTTAAGACTACAGATGAACTTGCTATGGCTTGTATTGATCCTGAGAACAGCTCTCTCGATAGAGATAACCATCATTGGATTGCAACAGCAGAAGAGAATAAACTCGTAGTTGGAACTAAGGCTCGTATTCTTTACTCTGACGAAGAGGGTCGTGTGCGCATCGCTCTTAAATTCAATGAGATGATTCGTAAAGGTGTTATCGGACCTGTGATGCTTGGTAGAGACCATCATGACGTTTCCGGTACAGATTCACCATTCAGAGAAACTGCTAACATCTATGACGGAAGTAACGTGATGGCTGATATGTCAGTTCAATGTTTTGCCGGTAACGTTGCCAGAGGTATGACACTTGTTGTGCTTTCAAATGGTGGCGGAGTAGGAATCGGGCGTTCATCTAACGGTGGCAACGGAATTTTACTCGATGGAAGCAAACGCATGGATGATGTTATCCGTTCAGGTCTTTCCTGGGATGTTATGGGTGGCGTAGGCCGTCGTAACTGGGCAGGAAATGATAATGCTGTGGAAACTTCAGCCAAGTGGAATGAAAACCATGAGGATGAGGGACAGATTACTATCCCATATCGCTCTTGCGATGATATGATTAATAAGCTAATCGATGAGAAAGTAAGATAGAAATAGTATCTTAAATAGATGAAAGGGCTGAGTATTCAGCCCTTTTTTTCTTACAGGATATTGATTATCACAAAATCTCGTAGTTACTAATAGCCCATTTATCATCTATTAAATCAAATTTAGCTGATTATATCTCTATCAAAAGCCTTACAATTTACCACGCAAGAACCACGTGTAAACCACGCCCAGACTGCGGGAGCCGTGGTCAACCCGTTGTCAACCTGTGGTCAACCCGTGGTCGGGTTACCCGGAAGTGTAAGATAAAGCTAAGGAATGTCCGGAGGAGGAAACAAATATTTCGTATTACGTAAAAACGATTAAAAGTATTTGGCTTATGAATATAAGGGCAATAATCAAATAAAACATTGACAAGGTTAGGCTAATCTAACAAATATCCCTCAATTCATCATTAGGAGACAATAATGAAAAAGAACTTAGGACATTTAGGCGTTGGTGAGACAGGAAGAATCGAACATCTTTCTGATAACATCCAGTTGAAGAAGAGACTTTCCGAAATGGGATTAACAGGTGGAACTGAAATAACCAAAATCAGTGTTGCACCATTAGGTGACCCGATTCAATATTCAATAAGAGGTTATAGAATAGCTCTTAGAAAATCAGAAGTAGCTCAGATAAGGGTTCGATAGCCTTTTTTTTTGTAGAGAGTGTTAGAAGAGACTAACTAAGGAAGAGAATATGAAAGACTTTAAAATCGCTTTAACAGGGAACCCTAATAGTGGTAAGACTACCATTTTTAATAACTTAACCGGTGCGAAACAAAAGACCGGTAACTATCCCGGTGTTACAGTTGAAAGAATCACGGGTATATGCAATATAGATGGAAGGAAGATAGAGGTTATTGACCTTCCCGGTACATATAGCTTATCTGCAAACTCTCCAGAAGAGATCGTTGCAAGAGACGTAATCATAACAGAAAAACCAAATCTTGTTATTGATGTTATTGATTCAACCAATCTTGAAAGAAGCTTGTATCTTGCGATACAATTAGCTGAAATAGGCATACCTTATCTCTTAGTGCTTAACATGTGGGATGAATTCGAAACTCAAAATATGTCGCTTGATGTTAAAAAGCTTGAAACGACACTAGATACAAAAGTCATCTGCACAGTCGGGCATAAACATAAAGCTGTAGACATTTTGAAGAAGGCTATTTCTGCTCAGATGAATAAGAAAAGCGAGTTTATTCCCAATTATTCTCAGACAACAGAGCAGTTAGTTGATGAGGTTGCTACAATACTTGGTGATGGTAATGTTGTTGATAACAGATGGTTAGCTTTAAAGTTCATTGAAGAAGAGGGTGAGGGTGTAAAGGAATATATTGCAAGTGAAGATAAAGTAGGCACTGCAACAATGAGAGTTAACAAGGATAAAATGCCGGATGTAACAGCGGAACGCTATGAGCTTATCGGTAAAATCTGTAAAGAGTGTGGACTAAAGAAAAAGAGTAATAAAAAGACTTTAACAGACAAGATAGACTCAGTCGTAACAAGTAAATATTTAGGAATCCCAATCTTCTTTGCCTTAATGTATCTCGTTTTTAAACTGACATTTGTTGTAGGTGACCCTTTAATGGGTTGGATTGAAGAGGGAATGGGAGCATTGGGAGACCTTGTTGCTAGTTTCTGGTCTGAGGGAAGCGAAAGCTTACTCAAATCACTCCTGGTAGATGGTGTAATCGGAGGAGTAGGAGGTGTATTAGTGTTCTTACCTAACATACTTTTGCTCTTCCTCGCCATTGCACTGCTTGAAGGAACCGGTTACATGGCAAGAGCTTCCTTTATCATGGATAGATTAATGAAATCCTTAGGGTTGCATGGTAATAGTTTTATCCCTATGTTGATTGGCTTTGGTTGCACTATCCCAGCAATAATGGCAACAAGAACTTTACCTAATAAAAAAGACAGGTTCACGACTATAATGGTGGCACCATTGATGAGTTGCGGAGCTAGATTGCCAATCTATGCGTTGATGATTCCTGCATTCTTTGTTGAAAAACATCAAGCTTTGGTATTATGGTGCATATACTTATCAGGTATCATTTTAGCAATTATCTTAGCAAAGATTCTTAGAAGCACAGTATTTAAGGGTGATTCCGATACCTATATTCTTGAACTACCACCTTACAGAATACCAACTTTGAAATCAATCATGCTTCAGATGTGGTCAAGAGCAGTTGTTTACCTTCAGAAAGCTGGTACAATTATTCTTTGGATTTCGATAATTATGTGGGTGTTTATTACATTCCCACAGTCGGACAAGATTGACCAGAACTATGAACAGAAAGTCGCTGCCATAGAAGCACAACAATTACCTGAATCTGATGAAGGAGCTATACTCGAAGAACTTGAGATGCAATATCAGTCAGATGTACTTGCATATTCTATCACTGGTAGAATTGGTAAAGCTATGGAACCAGTAATTAAACCTTTGGGTTTTGATTGGAAAATAGGTTCAGCACTTATCGGTGCTTTTGCTGCAAAAGAAGTATTCGTAGCGCAACTTGGTATAGTTTACTCTGTAGGTGAAGTTGATGAAGAATCAGAAACACTTAGAGAGAAACTCAAATCCAATTACTCAGTCATACAGGCAATTTCTATCATCCTATTCTGCTTAATTAGTGCACCATGTATGGCAACTATCGCAGTTACCAAACGAGAAACAAACTCCTGGAAGTGGGCATTGATACAGTTAGCTGGATTGACAGCAGTAGCATACATTATATCATTGTTAGTTTACCAGATTGGATCCCTGATAATTGGTTAGGAGATAATATGTTAGAATCAATAGCAATTATATTCATAGTACTTATTGCAGTGGGTTTCTTAATCAGATCATTCATGAGAAAAGAGAATGAGACCAACGGTTGCAAGGGTTGCCCAATTCAGGATACGAATTGTAAATGTGCATGTAATACACCCCCAAAAAAAGAGAAATAAATACATATAGGAGTCACAATGAAACAAACATTAGCATTATGTCTGATTTTAGTGTCATTAACCGTAATTCATGCTTTCGAGAAGCCAAACATTCATACGTCAGTTATGTTGGATGCTCTTCACTATGACGGTGATAACGCCAACCAAGGAGCATACGACACAGCTAATAGAGTACAGATTAGAAAGGCTGAACTCGGATTGGAAGGTGCTTTGGCAGAATATATGAATTATGAGATAGCTTTTGGAGTCTCTACTTGTCAAGGTGGAGGAATTGACTTTAAACTTATGGAAGCAGTACTTGAGTATGAATTACCATATAATATCATTGTAGCAATTCAACAAGGTCATGTCCTAAGAGGTATTGCCGGTTCAACTGAGTGTAGTGATCGTATGACGCTGGAAAAACCAATATTCCACACTTCACTGTTTAACTGTCATCCTACGGGTATAGTTGTTAGAACAGTACAAGAGCTTGGGATGGAGTCAGAAGTAGAGTTCGAAGCCGCATTTATGAATGGTGGAAACCAAACCATGTCTGATGAATGGGATTTCAATTATGGCTTGATTTATAGGACTCCATTGCAAGGCTTATCAGTTGCCTTAGATTATAATCATGTTGGAAGAATCTATTATGATAATTTAGGGCAGATTTACACAAGAGCTGGTAGTAGGATGATTGGCGGTCTTTCTTATGAGGATTACAATATAACAGTAGCGGGAGAGTATTTCGCAGTAAAGGGTTATACTACCGAAGAGGATGAAATGAGTGCATATTATGCTATGTTGGGCTATAGTTTTCCCGTTGATTCTGATAGAATTAAGGCGATTCAGCCCTACGCAATGTATGAATATTGGGATAAAGATTCAGCAAACGATACGGAAAGTGAATACACATATTTGAATGCCGGGTTCAATTTAACGCTGAACAAATATACGAAGCTTAGATTCGGTTATCAAACTGAGCTGGATAAGCCTGATGGAGCAGAAGAAAAACCGGATAGTGCAACATTAAGACTGCAAATCGTATATTAGGAGATATGTAATGAAAAACATAGTAATACTTTTATTCCTTGTTTCATCTCTTCTTTTCGCTGAAGAGATTGTACTAAATCCTACTGATGATATGTACACAGATGTTGAACATCCGGGGACAACCCCGATTCTGACAGAACTTTGGACAGGTAACTACTCGCCTGCAAATCATTTTGAGCGTATGATGCTTAAGTTTGATCTTTCTACATTAGACGGTTTTCTAGTTGAGAGTGCCAGTCTTAAACTTACACGTTTTTTTAGCTGTCCTTCGGGTGGAACGACGGCTACAACCATACATCCTCTTTCTCAAGTTTGGGATGAAAGTAGCTGGCCTGTAACTCAGCATGTTGCTTATAATGATAATTTTGGTTATCCTTATGTTTTCTCTGGTGTTGGTGGCACAGCAAATATTGAATTTGAGGTTGATGTTACTGAGTTAGTCCAGTTGTGGAATTCAGATGTTATTGATAATCATGGTTTCTTAATTCTTGCAAACGCGAACAACAAGTTTAGTAAGTTCTATTCAAAAGAATATTCAAATGCTGCATTCAGACCGGAACTAACCATCTATGCTAATCCTACTAGTAATGATGACCACGTTAATCCTTCTAACATCAGTTATCTTGGGAACTATCCTAATCCTTTCAACCCGTCAACAAGCATTGAGTTCAACCTTAGAGAGAAAGCAAACATTAAACTTACCGTTTATGATCTGAAAGGCCGAAGACTTAATACTTTAGTTGATGGAGTTAAGAGTGCCGGTAGATATTCAGTAGCATGGAAAGGTATTGATGCTAAGGGAACGATCTTACCAAGTGGTGTTTACCTCTATAGAATTGAATCATCAAATCAAGTCGTTACTAAGAAAATGACATTGATGAAGTAATATGAAAAGTAAAGTCTATATAACACTTTTCCTATGCCTCATCTTTACGCTTTTAACTACTATTGATGTAGAACATAATAGAGTCTTAATCAAGAAGAAACTGAAGCTAGAACCTGAAAATTTCACTCTTGCAGAAACCGGGCTTTATGAAGCTAATGAACTTGAAGATTATCAGTATCTTTTCTTCACAAACGATTTTTCCGAAGTTAAGGGGTATAATGGTAAGACAAATGTTGCAGTGTTTATTGATAGTACTTTTGCGATTAAAGAACTTAAGATTGTTGAAACTGAGGACACACGGAACTATGTTCGTCGAGTAAAAAGTAAGAGATTTCTGAATCAGTTCAAACAATTTGGATACAATCAAAAAGTAAAGATTGTAACTGGTGCAACCATTACATCAGATGCTGTTGTCGCTTCTATACGTAAAAGTATAGAGAAAATTAAAACAATGAATTAGTGCCTAAGAGCCTGTCTATATATCAACTTCCGTATCGACTCGGGCAGGCTCATTATTCTTTTACAAATTCTCTCCCTTCCGGTGTAACAAATCTCAAGTCTCCTTTACGGAATATCCAACCTTGTCGCTCGAATACAAATAGTAGTGCGAGACATATCTTTCTGTTGCCATCTATTAGATCTCTGAAATCAGCTACTTTCACACCATCGTTGGTGGTGGCTAAGTGCTTTAGAAGAGTTTTAGCAGTTCTATGAACCACATCTGCATGCAGATAGTGCTCCTCAGATTTGTATAGCTTTTGCTTCTTAACAAGCAATGACAGCACCTGTTTCAGGAACTTATCGGAGACATGCATTTGTCTAAGCTGGGGCTCAAGTTTAGATATAAGTGGTAACTTCATTCCTGAATCTAAGAAGAACTTCTCGATTGAATCTATCTGCTTCAATTCGTCATCACTAAGCTCAATTCTATGACTGCTTATTACCCAAGTATTGCCCTCTTTGCGAATCTTCTCTTCTGTCTGTAAATCTTGCAGAATTACTCTAAAGATTGCTAAGAAGTCTTGGTTTTGGTCAGCACCAAGGAAACCAAGTAGCTCTTTCAAAGTTTTACCTTCCGTATCAAGCGGGAACCTTTTGTGATGATGAGTTAGCTGAGAAACAATCTTCTTATGCCATTCTGTTATCTTCTTGGATAAGACAAGATACTCAGCTTTTGGAGTTGTGATTGTAGTTACATTCTCCTTCAAAGTCGGGTTATCAATCTCCGTAATCTGTTTTACAGATATATTCAGAATTGTACACATCTCATCAATTGTAGGTGGAGTAATACGCTTCTTAAGTTCAGCAATTATCTTCTCTATTATATCACCTTCTGAGAGGGTTCTTAAATCATTTATTAACCTTTCCGGTCTGCGCTTATGTTTATTCGGATGTGCATCGATTATTCTACCACCACCAAGCGTAATGTCACTTGAGCTATTTCTAATAATAAAGTGGTCTTGATACGATAATGCAACAGGTTTTGGTAGATGTATCTGCACAATAGCCTTTTCACCATGTATGAGCTTGTTACTATTGATTAAGTGCACTTTCGCATTGCATTGATAAGTACCGGAAAGAAATACAACTTGCGTCCAGATACCAAATTCTCTCAACTGAGTAAAGAGCGTTAGCTCTGCATCGACCAATGTGGTTGTTTCTAACAGCTGATTAGAAACAAGCATTCCTCTCTCAAATTCATCATGTCTAAGACCTACAACATTGAAAGAAGCTCTATCTCCTGAGAATACTTCCTCAACTTCAGTGTGATGTCTTTCAATCCTACGTATTCTGAGCTCTTTCTCACCAGGTATTAAATAGAGCTTATCTTTCTTATTTATTTGCCCTGATAGGACTGAACCATTAATCACAGTTCCAAAACCCTGCACCTGGAATATTCTGTCGATGAACATACGAAAGTATTTACCTATCTTACGTTCAACAGTATGCTCGAACTCTTCATTCAAAACCTTAAACAGGTCTTCGAATCCGGCTTTTGTTACAGCTGAAACAGGTACTATGGGGCATCCTTGCAGAAATGAGCCTTCGATGAGCTCTTCAACTTCTTCAATAGCAGCTTCTACAAGCTCTTCATCTACTAAATCTGATTTCGTTAAGGCAACAAATCCTCGTTTCACACCTAACATCTTAAGGATATTAAGATGTTCCACTGTTTGGGGCATCACACCACTATCTGCAGCAATTACAAGCATAACAAAGTCTATGCCACTAACACCGGCAATCATAGTGTTTACAAAGCTCTTATGTCCGGGAACATCGACAATACCAATACTTTGCTCTTCAGTTAGTTGAAGATTAGTGAATCCAAGATTAATAGTGATACCACGAGCTTTTTCAGCTTTGTGGGTGTCGCAGTTGAATCCTGTAAGTGCTTCAATAAGTGTAGTTTTACCGTGATCTATATGTCCGGCAGTTCCCATTATTAAATGTTTATTCATCTTCTATTTCCAAATCTTCTTCATTTCCTGGGCTATAATATCAAGTTGTACTTCTTCAAGTGTAAGTGTTTTAAATACAAGCCTGCCGTTATCCATCAATCCGACAATAGGATTCTCTTGTAACATCAGCATCTTATGTATGGATGCCATTTTTTGGCGTTTTCCATCATTATCAGCAATAGCAACTTGCCAAGTTTGAAGTTCCTCTTCTGGAACTGAACCACCACCAACGAATCCAATGCATTTCTCAACTGTGATAATTGCATCTATTCCTGAAAGCTTTTCTGCAAGAGTTTCAGCTAATCTCTTCTGCTCTTCATCACTTCTCTGCAAATAGCGCATGACGGGAACTCTTTCGCTTAACTCTTTCTCTTTCAAATATCCTAAAAGAGCCGAGTTTAAAAGGGATAAAGTAACTTTTCCAACTCTTAAAACTCTCATCATCGGGCTTTTGTTTAGTTTTTGAATCAACTCTTTCTTACCAACAATGATACCGGCTTGAGCTCCACCAAGTAGTTTGTCACCACTAAAGCAAACAAGGTCAGCTCCATTTGCAAGTGCATCTATTATGAGTGGTTCATTCTTTAGAGTAGGGTTTTCAATCTGTTTTAAGTAGCCTGAACCTACATCATGTACGAATATTACTCCCTTTTTCTTAGCAAGGTCAGCAATATCCTCTTCTGGAACTTCTTTGGTAAAACCTACAATCTTGTAATTAGAAGTATGAGCTTTGAAAATCATTGCAGTATCAGCATCAATGTTTTGTTCATAATCTTTAAGGTGAGTTCTATTTGTTGTGCCAACCTCTACCATCTTTGCACCGGATGCACTCATTATATCAGGGATTCTAAAAGAACCACCGATTTCGACTAGTTCACCACGAGAGATAAGCACACCCTTATCCTTAGCAAGTACCTTCAAAATCATATATACAGCACTGGCATTGTTATTAACGATAATCGCATCTTCTGCACCTGTAAGTTCACAGATAAGGTCTTTTGTATGAACACTTCTGTGCCCTCGCATGCCTGTTTTTAAATCAAATTCAAGATTTGAGTAATTCTCAAAGAGTTCACTTAACTCTTCCAAGGATCTTTTACTAAGAGGAGCTCTACCCAAATTTGTGTGTATAATAATTCCGGTTGCATTTACAACTCTCTTAAGTGTTCTTTCAGCTTTTTTATCTATAGAGTTTTCAATTGATTGTATAATCACAGAAGACTCTGGGACCTCTTTCCCTACTTTAAGAAATTCTCTTAGTCGGTCTAACTCTTCTCTGATTGTCTTTAATACAAACTCATAATTGTAAGAAGAAACTAATGCTTTTATCTCTTTTGTCTCAAGTAATTTATTAACGCTTGGAATCCTTTGTAGTTTGCTCATTATTCCCTCGGTTTATCTCTCAATTTTTAGTCGTCTTTTCAACAATTTAAAAAAGGGCAGTATCACTGCCCTTGTCAATAAAACTTTACTTATTTATCTGCTATTTCATTGCATCTAAATATTTTTGAGCATGTTTACCATATTTCTTATGGTCTTTAGCAATAAGGAAATCAGCTTTAGCACCTTCCATATCACCGGATTTATGCTTAGCTACGCCTCTTAAGAAATATGCTACTAACTCTTTAGGTTTCTTTTCTATAACCATATCAGCATATTTAATTGTTTTTGGGTAGTTACCCTCTTTGTAGTAAAGGTTACAAACATACAATGCTACTTTATGGTCAGCTTTTTCATTAAGATATTTTATAAACCAGCTACGAGCATTATCAGTGTTTCTTAAGCTTTTATACATAACACCGAGAGATTTATAAAGATTAACTTTCTCTGCAGCCGGTGGATTTGTCTGTAAGTACTCTTTTGTTAGTTCAATAGCTTTTGGATAGTCTTTTTTCTTCTTATATGCAGTGATAATATTCTTTTTAATGCCTATTTCTGCTTCAGGGTCATTGGCTGTATAGTATTCAAACCATTTGATTGCATTATCATAATCCTTAACTCTGAAGTAGTAATAATTACCAACTCTTTGGGCAGCTTTAGCACTTGTGTTAGTTGCTAAGAAGTCTTCAAGCATCTTAACACCAATCTCTTCACGACTAAGATTGTTTTTAAGAATATCAAACTTCTGTAAATAAAGCTTCTCATTTGCTGGCTCACGTGCGATTCTTAAGTCAAAAAACTGAAGAGCTTCTTCATAGTTTCCTGCTTGGGCATTAGTAACAGAAAGGTTCTTCTCAAGCATAATGATCTGCTCTTCAATCGCTGCTTCCTCATCTGTTTGAGCAAGAAGTTCTTTATATTTATCAAGTGATTGTTCATAAGCATTCACTGCATCATCAAACTTATTATCAGCGAAGAACTGATCTCCCTCTTTTGCTTTTTCAATAGCTTCATTCTTTGCAGTAATGTAATCATTACCTGTTAGAGCACATAATGGTACTATCATTGAAAACAATAATGTCATTAATGTGATTGCTTTTATGGCTTTTCTCATTCTTCCTCCAGAAGGTTTTTTCATCATAATCATTTCGATAAATTTCTACTTTCAATTATTCCGTCAATAGTTTTTCTTTGTCAAGAAAATCATGATGTTGTCAATCTAGGCAGTTTTTATCACTATACTCTACCTAACTGTTCTACTCTCCACCTAAGAATTCAATTATGTTTCCACATGGGTCAAAACATTGGAACCAGAAATCTCCCTGTCCCATATCGATTGGTTTTTCTTGAACAGTTTTAATGTTATGCTTCTTAAGCTTATTAAAAAGCTCATTGGCTGATTCTATTGTCAGTACAAAAGCAGTACGCATACTCTCTTTGTCATAATCAATTGGTTTATTACCACCTTGTAAATACAAACCCCATTGGCTGTCTTCTCCTAATCCAAAGAAGCAAGCAATTGTACCCATATCGAACTCTTTCTTCAGTCCTAAAACATTCTGATAAAAATCAAATGCTTTCTCATAATCATCTGCATAAACAGCTACAAATGCTAATCCCTTTATATCAGTTTTTTCTGCCATTATTCCTCCAATGACCTTTTCTGAATTAATAGCAACTCACTTATACCTTGGGTTGCAAGCTCAATCAAAGTATCCAATTCCTCTTTTGAAAATGTATTGTTTTCACCGGTCCCCTGAACTTCTATAAATCTACCATCTCCAGTCATAACTACATTCATATCGACATCAGCTCTTGAATCATGGTAATAATCTAAATCCAATACAGGTTCACCATTAACAATACCAACACTTACTGCTGCAACCTGCTGGGTTATTGGGCTCTCAGTAAGTGCTCCATCTTTGAGAAGCTTGTGTACCGCATCATATAAGGCTACCCATGCACCGGTGATTGACGCAGTTCGGGTTCCTCCATCAGCCTGTATAACATCACAGTCGATTTGGATCGTATAACCGTTCAGCTTCTTTAAATCTACCACAGCACGCAAAGCTCTACCAATCAATCTTTGAATCTCAGCTGTTCTACCGGTAATCTTACCTTTACTCACTTCTCTACGAAAACGTGTATTGGTACTTGGTGGAATCATTCCATACTCAGCAGTTAACCATCCCTGTTCTTTCTCTTCACAAAAACCCGGTACACCCTCAGATATAGATGCTGAACATATAACCTTTGTGTTTCCTTCTGTAATCAAAACCGATCCCGCAGGATGCAGTAAATAGTTTCTATCTATAGTTATCTTTCTTAATGGCATAAATTCTCCTTTCAAAAGAACTATAAGCCTTAAGAAAAGGGTGTCAATTATTTTCTCCTCGACCTTCGACTTCGTTCATATCAAATCACTTCATTCAGTTCCGCTCAGGGTGACATACACAGTGCGATTTGCAATGACTTACACTTAATTCCAGTCACCTGTGCGACTAAAAGGAGCTTGGGGAATTGGAATTATACTTCGATATCGCATTTCCCCAAGCTCGTAAACTCGCACTGGTGACTGCTTCTGCAAATATACACAGTGCCTTTTTCAATAAGTTAGCTATATTTATTGCCCTTTTCGCTCCCTTTACTGCTCTATCCACCAACGCACTGTGTTTGCACTGTGCACCCACTGTGAAGGCACTGCCAACCCACTGTTTCACTGGGTTCACAGTGCGTGCACAGTGGGAAAGCAGTGGGATGACTGCGTTTTGATGGATAGATTACTCAGAGAGCTTGGATAGTATAGCGACACCGGATGTCGGTCTAAGTGAACTTAAGTCCTATTCAGGACAAATGTGTTTTCAATGAAGACAATTCACTCTATAAGGATTTCATTTTAAACAACACCTACAAATGAAACCGAGAACTTATTCAAACATAACGCTGCAAATTGACGTTTTACTTAAAAAGGCAACCCCAATATGAGGTTGCCTTAAATCTAAATAAGCTATTTTTACAGGACAGAGTTGATTTTATCAACAAGAGCTTGTTTTGGAACTACACCAATTGTAGTATCCATAGCTTTTCCATCCTTAAAGATCATTACAGTTGGAATACTCATGATTCCGAATTTTGCAGCAATCTCAGGAGCAGCGTCAACGTTGCATTTACCAACTTTGATGTTTGGCATCTCCTCAGCGATTGCTTCGATATGTGGAGCTATCATTCTACAAGGACCGCACCAAGGTGCCCAAAAGTCCACGACTGTTACTCCTTCTTTTACTGTTTCGTCGAAATTAGCGGTTGTGATTTCGAGTGGCATTATTCTCCTCCTATGAGTTATTTTTCTTAGCTGTTATTAGTATACTTATAATTCGCATTAAAACAAATTCTTGTTGCAATTTTCTTTCCTTACTAAAGAATTGACAACATATTTCTAAAAAATAGTCACAGGAAGTTATAGATGAATAAAAAGTTTAAGAGCTTAATGGAGTACATTCCATTTATTATTTTGATGAAGACTCTCTCCATAATGCCATATCGCTTAGTACTTTGGATGATTGAAGGATTATTCGTTCTTGTCGGTTACGGGATCGGAATTAGGAAGAAAGTTGCTAGGGCTCAACTGAAAATGGTATATCCAGAAATGAGTGATAAAGCTGTAAACAAACTACTCAAGTCTATGTACAAAGTTATGGGAGCAAGTTCTGCAGAAACATATTTCTCGAAACATGATAGAACTTATGCGAATACAGTTGTTGAAGGGATTGAAAATGTTCATAAGGCATTAGAGAAGGGGAGAGGTGTCATTCTTGCATCTGCCCATTTCGGTAACTGGGAAGCTTGTATGGATGTGATGATGGAAGAAAAGATTAAGCTTACAGGTATTGCTAAAACTCAGAGAAACAGATATTTTAATGATTATCACAATAAACATAGAGCGAAATATGGAGTAACTCATATCCCATTCAAACATGCTTTGAAGATGACCCTTAAAAGGCTTTCTGAGAATTATGCAGTTGCGATAGTTTGTGATCAGAATGCAGGAAAATCAGGAATAAAACTAGATTTCTTAGGACATCCTGCTTCTGTATATGTGGGACCTGCAAAGATATCTTTAAAGACAAAAGCACCTATTATAACTTGTGTAGCAGTAAAGTTAGATGATAGAAGTAACAAGTTTATCTTCGAAGAACCAATTTATACTGATGACCTTGAAAGTAATGATGCGAATGTAGTTGCAATAACTGAAGAGATAAACAGGCATTTAGAGAACTTCATCAACACCTATCCAAACAACTGGTTCTGGGTGCACAAACGCTGGAAAGGAGCTCATAAGGCTAGAGTTTTATCTTAAAGTAGTTCTTCCTCCTGTCCGTTGAGGACAGAATCTGAATAGCCATGGGCGTCAGCCCATGGTCATTAATTAAAAGATTTCCAGCCCTATATGGGCCGAATACAAACAAGCTTATTCAGCCCATATAGGGCTGGAACTTCAATCGGTTACTAACCATAGGTCATTCGACCTATAGCTATTCACATTTAGCCCTAAACGGGCTCAAAATACACTTATTTCCTCCCAATCGCAACAAAGAGATTGTTTACATTAAACGTGTAATACTCATTTGCTTCTATTAAATCAAGATATACACCTAAAGCAGTATTACGCTGTTTCTCTACCATTTTAAAGTATTTACGGAGCATATACTCAGTACCACCACCGGCAAGAACATCACGTCTCAAGATCTTGCGCCACATCTTATCTTCTTTGCCTGGTTTCTTATCTTTAGTTTTCCTGGCATTTTCTAAGAAGTTTTCAGGATATGGTGGAGCGATGAAATTTATTTTATCATTGCATCTGCCATCTAAATCAGTAAATCCTGCTTTTGCTAACAATAATGGGAGTTTTGAACCAATAGAATTATCTCCATATTGTAGTTTTTGGTGCCCTTTAAAGCCGTAATAGAACACTTTAAATCTTAAAAGCATATCATCTATGGACTCTTCATATAAAGTGTTAACATGAGGTCGTGTAGAATTGGCAAGATTATCAGGTTCAATACAGATTATGCGACCGCCGGGTTTAAGGATTCTCTTCATTTCTTGCAGTGCCTTCTCCGGAAACTCTAAGTGCATCAAGAGAGTCTGGCACATGACAACATCGAAGCTGTTATCTTTAAGCTTTAGCTCATAAGCAGAGCCTTGATGAAACTCAGCTTTACCATCTTTAGCCCAATCTTTAGCCATCTCTGTAGCTTCTTTAACGAGGTTCTCTGATAGGTCTATGCCTACATAATGACCTTTCTTACCAAAGTGTTCCCAATAGGTAAATCCTAAGTAGCCGAGTCCGCAGCCTATGTCTGCTACCTTCATACCTTGTTTAAGTCCAAACCAGTTAGCTAGCTTCTCAATTGTGTCATCATGCCACATACGCTTTCTTTGCTCTATAAGCATCTTCTTGTAATACTTGTCGGACCATTCAATCTCTTTCTTGCTCATACATACCTCCTGATTAAGACCAATTTTGTGATATGTATAAAATGTTTGCAACAAAAAAAGAGAGTGCGTAAGGGCGGCGCACTCTCTTGGCTACTTGAGAGAGGGTTAGCTAAGGGGATTATACTACACGCTAACCCTTGGAGTGATTATGAATCGTTGGAAGTTATTATATTTACCTTACTACCATTTTGAAGTCTACTTTGGCCTTCGAAAACATAGTTCTCATTAGTTGTAAGACCTGAAGTTATCTCAATCTTATCTGATACTACAATACCTGTTTTCACTTCTCTTTTTTCTGCTTTGTTATCTTCAATGACAAAGATATAGTCTTTTTCATTCTCATTTATTACTGAGAGTCTGTTAACAACAACAGCATCAGGGGTTGTGTTTGTGTTGATTGATGCAGTTACAAAAGCTCCGGCTCTGAGTTGGTCAGAAGCATTATTAACTTTAATATCTACCGCAAAACCACGTTTCTTAGGATTAGCAGAAAGTGCGATACCTGTTATAGTTCCTCTGAATTCTTTGTTTGGAACGGCATCCCAACTAATCATAACTGTCTGATGCTTCTTGAATCGATTGATTCTTGTTTCATCAACATCGATTGTTGCTCTAAGCGTTCTTGTGTTCACTATTCTAACGATTGGAGTAGCAGGAGAACAGAAGTCACCCGGATCATAATTAATCTCAGTTACTCTACCTGCGATTGGTGCTTCAACTCTCACTAGTTTTGAAACAGAGTTAAGATTCTCAACAGAAACATCATATTGTGTTTGAATGTTATCAAGTTCCTGCTTTGAAATACCGCCTGCGTTGTACACAACCTGCATTCTATTGAAAAGCTTCTCGGCATTCTGCTTAGCCAGTAAAGCTTGAGTGTACTGTGCTGTAGGGGAATCAGTAGCGTATTCAGCAACAATGTCACCTTCTTCAACATAATCACCAAGCTTAACGGTTACTGATTCTAAGTTATCATTAAGAAGACCAAAAACATTAGCCTCTTTTGCTCCTTCGAGAGTGGTTTGAAACTCTTCCCATTGCTCTAATTTAACTGATTCAACTTTCTCTATGCTAACAGGGATTCCCTGTGCTGCTTGGATATCTTGGATTGATTTTGGCTGCTCTGCTTCATCTGAACATCCCATTAACATCATCATAAGTGTTATTGCTAATATAAATAACTTTTTCATAATTCCTCCTTAATAGATACCGCTTGTGTAGTTGAAGTTAACTACTGCGTTAGTGTATTTATGTACTGCAGCGAGCAGGTTTAATTGGCTTGTTTGTAGTTCTGTTTGGGCATCGATCACTTCTATCTGAGAACCAACACCGTTTCTGAAACGGATGTTAGCAATCTCAAGTGCTTTAGTGCTTTCTCTTACAACATCTTCTTGAAGTCCAATCTCTTCATAAGCTTGGTTCATAGTCTTGTAAGCTGCTTCAGCTTCTAATTGAAGAAGGCGAGTTGTTCTTTGAATCTGTAGGTCTGACTTTCTGATTGAGCTCTTTGCTTGATTGATTCTCGCATAGGTTCCACCACCATGGAAGATCGGGATTGTGACATTCAAACCAACATTAAACTTTCTTATATTAAAATCATCTTCAAAGAGATCAGAGAACTCATCCTGTGTTGATTGTGATGTGTAGGAACCTACAGCAGCGATTGTTGGTAGAAGGTCTCCAACTGCAATACGCTTGTACTGTTTGTACATCGTATTCTGCTTTTTGAGCATAGAAAGCTCTCGTCTTTTCGCTAACACTCTCTCTTTATAATTTAGTGTATCAACCACAACATCACTGTATTCAAGAGTTCCGGAAAGCTCAATTTCACTGTCAAGCTCAAGACCAAGTTCAGTTTTAAAGCTATCAAGTGCTAGTTTGTAATTATTCTGATACTCAATAACCATCGGATCCAGTGATTTCACTCTAACTCGTGCTTTAATAAGCTCATATTCAGAGATAAGCTCCTGCTCAAACATCACTTCAGCTATTCTGAGATTTTCTTGAGCATTATCTCTGGTTGTTTTGATTACTCTAAAAGCTTCTTTAGCTAATAGGACATTGTTAAAGCTTTCAGTAACAGATACTCTGGTCTTAGCTTTCTCAAGCTCAAATGCCTCTTTAGATAGTTTGTTGTAGACTTTCGCAATCTTGATCCCGGTTCCAACCTTACCGCCAACCCAGAGAGGCTGTACGATTGTGAGTTCTCCATCAAAGGCTTTATCCTCTTGTTGGTCGAACATATCATTAGAAGTATAGCTTTTATGAACAGCAGTCATTGTAGCATCAATAGTAGGAAATGCATTCGCCAGAGCTTCATGGAATTTATACTTAGAGTTCTGAAGATCTTCTTTTGCAGTTAGCACATTTTCATTTTTATCAAGAGCAATGTTGATTGCTTCATCTAATGTAACACTGTCGGCAATTAAGGTTAAACTTATCAACAGCATCAAGATTATAGTTATTTTCTTCATACTTACTCCTCCTTAGCTGTTTCTCTTTTTCGTGAATTGAACATAGATAGCAGGTATCACAAACAGAGTCAGAAGAGCTGATGTTAAGAGTCCTCCCATTGATACGATACCAACACCTTGACGAAGTTCAGCACCTGCACCTAAACCGAGAGCAAGAGGAAGCATACCAAGTACAGAAGCTAAGGTGGCCATAACGATAGCTCTAAGTTTTGTATGTGCAGCTTCTAATATAGCTTCTACTTTACCAAGCCCATTTCTGTGCAAGTGGTTTGTGTAATCGAGGATAATGATGGCATTGTTCACAACAATACCAATCAGCATGACGACAGCCATCATAGCAAAGATGTTGAGTGCTACACCAAAGAATGATAATCCCATTATAACACCGATGAGGGATAGCGGGATAGTAGTCATAATTATAACACCTTGTCCCCAGGACTCTAGAATAGCCACAATAAGAAGGAAGGTCAGTGCAAGTGCAATAAAGAAAGCTCTCATCATATCTTGCATAGCTTCATTCTGGAACCTTGCGTTACCACCCTGTTCAATCTTATATTCATTTGGAATAGTAATCTTATCATCTATACCTGTTTGGATATCATTCACAATCTCTCCAAGTGTTCTACTACCAACACTGGCTGTAACTGAATGCATAATAAGCTTATCCTTCCTATAGATCATAGTTGGGGCTTTAGTAAGTTCAACAGAACCGAGTTCTGAGATAAGTTTAGCACCCTTAGGAGTCATAATAGGGATATTCTCAAGTTTCTGAGCATCATTAATATCTGAGTTCTCTAACATCACTCGGATGTCATACTCCTCTCCGTCTAATCTATATGTTGAAGCTTCGAAACCTTCGATTGTAGCTCTTAGCGTCATCGCAATATCATATACATTAACTCCTGCATCAGCCATCTTCTGTCTGTTTGGGATGAACTTAAACTCAGGTTTACCGTCTCTAATATCTGTATCTACATTAAGTGTACCCTCAACATTTTGAGCAATAGTATATACTTGATTAGTTAAGTCCTTTACAGTTTCCAGATCTGTACCAAGTATCTCAAACTGAATAGGAGAAGCAGGAGTCTCGAACTGTGATACTTCTGATACTTTAATAATACCATCAGGGATACTTGCTAATCTTTTTGTTAGGAATTGAGTGACTTCTTTGGTGGAACTCTTTCTATCATCTTTTAGATAAGCTTTCATCTCTCCAACATACACACCTTCAGTCATACCAAGAGAACCAATATTAATAATCATCTTCTCTACATCTTCATGCTCACGGATTATGTTTTCCATCTCCTCGAACTTATCGGATGTTTTATCTAAGTCATAATATGGAGGGAATTCAGCAGTTACTCTAACCACACCATCATCTACGTATGGGACGAATTCTGAACCGATGCTTCTGCCAAGAGTTAGAGCAATTAGCACTAAAGCTGCAAATGAAAGAACTATTGTACCTATTCTTCTTGTAGGTGTATTCACAATCCATTGAACTGAGTTTTTGTATGATGTTGAAACTCGCTCAAACCAAGCTTCAAATGCAGGACCGAAACCTCTCTTATGTTTCTTCTTATCCTTGGTCTTAATAATCTGGGAAGCGAGCATAGGTGTAAGAGTGAAACTCACAACAATTGATAGGATCATGATGAACACAACTGTCAGTCCGAACTCTTTAAAGATTGAACCTACTATTGACTGCATAGTAGCAATTGGAACAAATACAACAATATTAGTAAGAGTGGAAGCAATAACAGCAACTGCGATTTCGGCTGTACCTTTATCAGAAGCTTCCTTTTTATTCATACCCATCTTTATGTATCTATCGATGTTCTCAAGTATCACAACTGAGTTCGTAACCAGGGTGCCCACCGAGACACTCATTGCCATCAATGACATAACATTAAGTGTAAATCCGGCACCACTAACCATCATGAATGTTGCTACTAGCACAACCGGCATTGAGATTGCTACAACGAATGTACTTCTCAAGTCATGAAGGAACAGTAACAAGACAAGTGCTGTGAAGAAGATACCAAGATAGATAGATGAGAGTGTATCTCGTACAGAATCTTTTACAAACGTAGAGCTGTCTTCTGCAAGTAGAAGATTTATATTATCAGGCAACTCTTTATTGATTGTAACCATTTCAGCTTTCACGGATTCAGCAACTTTCACAACATTAGCTGAGCTTAATTTAAGTACACCAATATTGATTACTGTCAGGTTGTCACCTTTTAGAGTACTTGTTTTATCGTAAAACCTACTAAGGTCTGTAGCTTTCTTTGTCGTTTCTTTTACAGAAGCAAGTTCTCTAAGTAACCTTTCTCCTCGTGGAGTTGGAACTTTTATGTTCTCTATATCTGATAGAGACTTGAACTCACCTTCATATTTAACGCTATATTCATGCCCTTTTTTCCTAATGTTACCACTTGGAAGGTTCATGTTATTCATCTGAAGGAACTGAACTATCTGAAGAGGGGAGAGGTCATACTTCTTAAGCTGTTTTCTATTCATTACAACTTGGATTTCACGTTCAGAAGCTCCTGTCAGCTCCACTTCAGCTACACCCGATATACGAGATAATCTTGGTTTAAGCACATTCTCTGCATAATCATTTGCATCTACAGGTGACATTGTTGTCACCATTGAGTATGTAACAGTAGGATCTGAAGCTATATCGAACTTACTGATTTCAGGTTCCCAAGCATCACTAGGCAAGTCGTTTGCAATAAGCTCAACTTTGTCTTTAACTTCACGCAAAGCAATATTCTCATCCTTAGAGGATTTAAACATTAGCATTGTAATTGAAGCACCTTCCATGACGTAAGAGTTGAAATAGTCGATATCACTAATTGTGGCTATCTCATCCTCAACTTTCTTTGTTATGTTGTTTTGAATCTCTTCAGCACCTGCACCGGGATAAACTATCTGTACTGTCACAACAGGTAGATTTGTCTCAGGTGAAAGACTGAGAGGAATAGAGCGATATGCCAGTAATCCCATAAGCACCAGTACAATTACCAGTACCCAGGTTGTTACAGGTCTATCTATCGCAGTTTTCGATAGAAACATTGTTCCTCCATATATTCATAATCATCATATACATACACGCATGTTTGTTTTAGTGTAAAAAAATATACATAGCTTATCTGAACCTGATTTATTTAGTTTCTAAGCTATGTAATCCGTTAAACACTATCTCCACTAACTCGTTTGAATAATCCTTCATCTCAAATCCGGGTAGACATACTTCAATCATTGATGCTTCTGTTTTACTTTTCATACCCAATAGTGCCAAGAAATTAAGTATTGATGCACTATATGCCTCCACATCGATATCTTTTTTAATCTCACCGATAATTTGAGCTTTAACAATCTCGCGTTCAACAATTTTGAGGGCATCAATAGCCTTGTTGAAAAAGGATTTCAAGATAGACTCAACAGCTGGAATCTTTCTTACTTGAAGGAAGTTATCTTTAATGAAATGGAACAAAGCATGTTCATATTTCCCCATATTCTTGAAGCCTACATATAGCTTTTTAGTCCTTTCTAAAAAAGTACCTGCTGTGCTATATGTCTCCTCAACATATATGTTAAGATGATTCATTCCCTCATTGATAAGATAAGAGAACAATGCATCCTTATTCTCGAAATGCCAATAGATAGCACCACGAGTAGTTCCTGCACGTTTAGCAATATCAGACAATTTAGTTGCTGCATATCCCTGTTCACTAAAGATTTCCAAGGCTGCCATCACCAAATCATTCTTAGTCTGTTCTGCTTCACTTTTTGTTCGTCTCATCATTACTCCTTTAATATACAAACACGAATGTATGCCCTTCGCGTAATGTCAATATCTTTTTTCGAAACAGAGAATATGAACCTTCTTAACTACTACAAATAATTATCTGTTATGAGATTTGAAAAACTTATTCCTTCGCGTTTCCTCAATCCAAGCAGGACAAATCTGTGATGTTTAACCACGGAAAAACCACGCGTAAACCACGCCCATACCACGGGAGCCGTGGTCAACCCGTGGTTTAGGCGTGGTCAGGAATCAGACATTTGCCTCTCATTAGCCCATCTTAATTCGGAATTGACTCCTAACTTTTTCTGCCTACCGTCCGGACAGTCTCTTATCTTCCAGCCCCGGGGAGACCCAAGAGACTCTCTGTAATCGGGCAGCTTTCTATGCTTTATTATGATAGAGCAATGAGTGGATAGTAATATTGTATGCATTGTCTGATTTATAGACTTAGTGAACTGGAATGGACATAGTATTTGCTTACTCGCTCATAATATGAATTGAGCTTGAATCTCTTTGCCATCTGAAGCCAATCCAATTCTCATCAGCTGTAACGGGGATCTAACGGGGATCTAACGGGAAGCTAACGAGTGTTTCATCGGAATTGCTGAAGACAAATGCCACAGATTTCTCGGATTATCTCTGAAGTATCTATTCCGACATTACATGTCGAACTATTCGTAGGGGTTCAACAACTTGAACCCTATTTAGCAGATTATGTTTCCAATTGAATGCACCTAAAAAAGTTTATTGTGGAGACACCTTAGAGCTTAAGATGTTAAGCCCCTACGATAAAAATGCATATATAAAGTTGACAAAATTGATTAAGAGAGTAATAATATATGTATAGCACTTAGAAGGAGGAATCATGGATAGCAGATTTATAAGGCTCGGTGATAAAAATGGACTGCGAATCAATATTGCACAGATTTTGTATTACAAACCAACAAAAGAGGGGACACCTGAAATCCAGTTTGAGATGGAAAATGGTGAGATCATCAAGCATAGTTTCAAGAGTAGGGATGAACTTAACGATGCTATCATCGCTCTTGATTACCTTTGCCCGACCTTCTCAATTGAGGAAGCTATTAATGATAAGAGGAATCAGGATTATTAAGATCAGAGTGATTTAGGAAAATTATTATAACCAATAGACACTGAGTTTTAAAAGGCTCAGTGTCTATTTCTTTATCTAATAGCAGATTTAAAAGAATAAATCTCTTGACTGCTGTGCTTTAAAAAATAAAGTAACTTTATAAAACAGAGTAATCTTCAAGAAAAAGGAGGACAAGATGACTCAGAAACAGGAAGCTATAGAGAATTTGGCTTATATTAAAGCCTTGTTAGAAGATAGTAATAGAAAGAAAACACTTAGTGGTGGTGCAGATTATATGCTATGGGGAATACTTGTCTTAATTGGCATGATTGGGAACTATCTCCCGATTAAGGGGCTTATACCTTTAACTTCCGGCTGGTATTTCCTTTATCTATGGGGTGGAATCACTCTTGTAGGTTGGACGATTTCATTTCTTGGTTTTAATAGAAGTAATAAGATTGTTTATACACATAGCACAAAAGTACTAAATGCAATTTGGCTTTCAGCTGGAGTATCGATGTCGCTAATTCCTTTTGCAGGTATGGTCAGCAATACCATCACTCCCTATGCTATTTGTCCTATTATCGCAATAATACTTGGTATTGCCTATTTTATTACAGGCGAATTGAATGCATTCAAATGGATGAAGTTTGTTGCTCTTGGTTGGTGGCTCACCGGAGCAGGGCTGTTTTTCTACAAGAAACCTGAGAGTTTTATAGTTTTTGGATTATCTATGATACTATTCCAAATTCTTCCGGGTCTTAAGATGAGTTCATTACTCAAAAAGCAGGTAAGTGAGAATGAAGGATAATGATTACAACTACAAGAGTTTGGATGATCTGATACACTCTCGAATCAGGTTAAGTATATTATCAATATTGGTTAGAGAGGAGAAGGCTGATTTCAATACGTTAAAAAAGCTTGTGAAAGCTACCGATGGTAATATAAGTATACACTTGAAAAAGTTGGAAGATGCGAACTACATTGAAGTAGAGAAAAAGTTTGTAGACAGAAAGCCAAAGAGTATCTATAGATTATCAGATTATGGTCGCAAGGCTTTCAAAGAATATGTTAAACGTATAGAAGAGATGATACATACTTAGGAGGAGTGATGAAAAGAAGTATAGTTATAGTTTTAGTTTTATTGGTTGCTGCAAGCGCAATGGCTATTGGTAGAAGACCCGTATATGGCGGATTCGGGTTCTTTGAATTGGGAGCACAGAAGATGGATGTTGATGAATTGAATGATAAGCTGGATTCCAGTTACGGACTTGAATTGGATGATGTATATTATACTATGGGTGGTGGTGGCTATAGTGTGATGGGTAATCTCATGCTGGGTGGAGAAGGTAAGGGTGTCTTTGCCAGCTCTGATAGTAATGACAATCGGACTGTCATGTTTTCCGGTGGATACGGTATGTTCAATATGGGCTATATGCTTTATAGAAACAAAAACTTTGGTTTTTATCCAAAGCTTGGAATCGGTGGTGGAGGAATGACTCTCGAGATAGCAGAAAAAGGTGCTGATTTTGATGATGCAATCTTTGGTGGCATGTCTAGATATGCAAACTATGCAACAATGCTCGGAGATATAGCTGTCGGTGCTATCTACACTTATAACGGTTTAGTGTTTGGTTTACAAGGTGGCTATATGCACGCCTTTAGTGAAGATGAATGGGTTATTGCAGATGAGTCACTTGGAAATGGACCGGAAATTGGGATGAGTGGACCTTATCTCAAGATTATGTTCGGTGGTGGTGGATTTAGCAGATAAATATAAGCTATATTGGAAGGAGTGAGTCGATGCGAAATGCGACTCACTTCAACCAAAAAGAATCAATGCTAGTATTACGATAAGCCCTAACTTATATTTAAAAAAATGGTCTTTAATCTTGAATGCAAGGTAGAATCCCAAAAGAATATAAGTAAGGCATACAAATGTTAGAAAAGGTGCATGCCAATTCATAAAATTGATCACAATCTTAACTGAAATAATCATGAATGCCAGATAGGGAATTCCATGTATTGCAAACAAAGACATAGTATCTCCGATTAGGGGCTATCCAAACAGAATCCATATTAAAGCAATAATAAGCCCAATATAGTATTTGAAATAGTGATCTTTGACTTTCATATTGATGTAAACACCTAACATTAAATATGCAAAACAACCAAATGTTAACAACGGCCTATGCCAGTAGATTAGATTAAGAATAATCTTGATACTGATAATGAATATTGCAACGTAAATAAATCCATTCTTTGAAGTTAAGTTCATAATTTCCCCTTACACTAAATTGTTATCTCATCTCAAAGATGTCAATAAAGATAATAATAAAAGTATTGACTGAATAGTCTATTGTGGTATTCTGTCCATGAAAGATAAAATGGAGTAATGATAAATGGCTAGTGATAAAAGAGAAAGAGTTCTTGTAGCAGCTCTAGAGATGTTTGTGAATAGGGGATTTGAAGGATCTCCCACATCCAAAATAGCTAAGAATGCAGGTGTGGCTACGGGAACGCTGTTCCACTATTTCAGTACAAAAGAGGAGCTGATAAATGCTCTATACCTTGATGTAAAACGTAAGATGCTTGAAAAAATGAGAACAGGGTTAGCAGAAGCTGAGACTTTGCGTGAAAAAGTAGAAACAATTTGGTACAATACAATCAGGTGGGGACTTGACTTCCCACAGGGGAACAAGTTTTTTGCTATGTTCAGCTCATCTGCGTATATAACCGAAGAAACCAGGGAAGAGGGGTTGAAGCAGTTTAACTTTGTTCTTGAGATTTTCACTGAAGGAGCAAAACAGGGATTCTTTAAGGAATTACCAATGGAGATTCTGTTTGAAGTGACCAACGGAATCCTGCAAGGAACAATAACCTTCTTCATGAAATACCCTGAGTGTTTTGAAGATAAAGAGAAGAGAGATAAGTCATTTGCACTTTTATGGGATTGTCTGAAAAGATAAGTCTCATATAATTAAATCATAAAACAATATCCCTTTTAGGGGATTAATTATAATAAGATTGATTAGTCAGTAAATAATAGGAGCTAGTATGGCAAACGTATATTGGATGAGTCTTGACGGTGATAATTCAGTAGAAAATGTTAACAGAATTACGAAGAAGTTGTTGGAGACATTTGTAGAGAAAGAAGCTATAGAACTAGATAAAGTGATTCCACTTAAAGTGCACTTTGGAGAGAAAGGGAATCACACATATATCAAGTCAGAAAACTACTTGAGTATCATTGATTTTCTAAGAGAAAGAGATATTGAAACAAGCTACATGGAAACAAGTGTTATGTATGGTGGGCAACGTCACAGAAGAGATCTTCATATCAAGACTGCCAAAGAACACGGTTTCACCCAGTTACCGATTGTGATTGCAGATGGAGAGCAAGGTGAAGCTTTTCATGAAATCAGAATAGACAAAAAGCACTTTGAAACGTGCAAGATAGGAGCTGATTTTGCTAAAAACAAACAGATGATAGTTATCTCACACTTTAAAGGACATGCTATGGCGGGATTCGGAGGAGCGATAAAGCAGCTCTCAATGGGTATGGCATCAAAAGGTGGTAAAATGGCTATGCATATGGGCATCAAACCTCATATTGTTAACCGTAAATGTAAGCAATGTAATCTCTGTAAGACACGTTGTAATGAAGACGCAATATTCATAGGTGAGAAGTCATATATCGACCAGGAGAAGTGCGTAGGTTGCGGTGCTTGTGTGTCCATTTGTCCTCATAAAGCAGTATCTATCTTCTCAGCTAAAGGCATTGCTAATGCATTAGGATTTGGTGGTAACTTCAAAGAGAAGTTAGTTGAATATGCTTACGCAGCTCAAATAGGAAAGCAATATATGTATTTCAATTTTGCTATGAACATAACACGTGGTTGTGACTGTGAACCACGCAAGATGAAACCAATTATGGAAGACCTTGGTATATTCCTATCTTCAGATCCTGTGGCAATAGATCAAGCTTGTATTGATGAGATTAAGAAGAAAGGCAAGTCATTTAGAGGAACAAACCAATTACAATATGCCGAGAAAATGGGATTTGGTTCAACTAAATATAGATTAATCAAGCTATAAGAATTACTGACACTCAGCAGGGTTGCATTAAAGGTTCTCATCCTTTCAGAATGCAACCCTTTTTTAGGTTTATCAAGGCTTAAATTTGCTTAAATAATCTTATTGACAATAATAAGCTATTCTGAAATAGTAGGTTATAAAGCATTCTGTAGCAATGCTATGGCGTAGTGCCATAGCGTCAGCTAAACCATGATTAACATTGATGCAAATTATCAAAGGGGTTTTGTATGAAATGTTCTATTTTTATTGCGTTCTTATTGCTGCTTACCACAACCGTACTTACTACCATAGAACGTCCAGAAGAGCTCTATCCTGTAGAGAATCTTTATGGTGACCATTTTGGAAGTAGTGTGGTATTATACTGGAGTGCACCCGTGAATACTACCAATCTACTATACTATATTGTCTACCATGATGGCTATGCGGTTAGTAATCAAAATGGTTTGTCTTATACAATCGATAATCTATCTAATAGGTCGCATGAGTTCGTTGTTACAGCATATTATATAGGGGGAGAATCAGACCCTTCGTATGAGGATATTACTGTGTGTGATGCATATCCTGCTCAAAATATCCAGGTTAGTGTAGAGCATAGAGATGCAACTATTAGTTGGTCACCACCTTCTGATATAGGGTATCTTCAAAACTATTTGATACAAAGAGAAGATACTACAACCGGATACTATGAATCGCTTGTTACAACAACGGGATTATCATATACGGATTCAGACCTGTTCAATGGTTCTTATCGCTACAAGGTAATTGCTTGCTATCAATACTACGATGCATGCGAAGAAACTGTGTCAAGTGTTGTTAACATTGATATTAATATACCCGAGTATTTTAGTTTGAATCAAAACGGCAACGATGTAAGCCTAAGTTGGGATGAACCATTAACAAACGATGTTGTAATGTTTTATTGTATCTATCGCAATGGTACAGAGATTGCAACAACCGGAAATGAGACTTATCTAGATAGTGATTTGGCTAATGGTGAGTACTCATATTATGTAAGAGCCGAATGCTTTCAATCCGGTACGTCAGATCCAACTGCCACACTATCAGCCTATGTATGTATTGCCTATCCACCACGAAATGTTAATACGTCTTTAAATGGAACCAGTGTAAATATATCTTGGCAAGCTCCTATAGATATAGGATACCTCTGGCGATATGAGGTTGTAAGATTGTATGATTACTTCACTGAGAGTTTAGGTCTAACAAGTGATACATCATTTACAGATTCAAATCCTCCGAATGGAGAAGTCGGCTATAGGATTTATGCAATATATGATAATGATGAACGTGCAGCAAGTAGTTTAGGTACTGTTTATGTCTCAAATTGGAATATTCCGAGGAATCTCACTATCTCCATTTCCGGTTCAAATGTAATACTGGATTGGGATCCACCTCAATCTGATGACATGATAGATGGTTATATAGTCTATCGCAATGGCTCTGCCTATGATTACACACCTCAAACACACTATACTCTTCCTTTGAATAATCAAAGAATAGGGTTCTATTATGTAAGAACAAACTATCATTCTTGGTAGTATCATCTATCTCTTAAGGTTACTTATCAGCTTGGTAAGTAACCTTTTCTAATATTCGAAATCTAATTCATAGTAGTTTACTAGTATTTTCTGTTTGTCGTAGCTCTATTTGGATTATTATATCTGGGATGGAGGTAATTATGAAACTTTTATTGATTCTTTTATTGATTTTACCTCTCTCATTAAGTGCAGCAGTCGTCGCTGGGCAGGTTGTTGATGCTGACACCCAAATGGGAGTGGATAATATCCTAGTCTTTATTCAAAGAACTTATCCCAATGCATGGGAGAATATATATTTTGTCTCAGAAACTGATGAAGCAGGTAGCTTTACAATTGATAATGCAACACCTGGTACCTACAGATTGTACACCGGATTCTCAGATAGCTATTTCACCGGATATTATGATAACCTGATACAATTGGAAAACGATACTACTATCAACAATATTCTAATCCCGGTTGAAGCCGTTTTAACTTCCTTTGGTTCGATATCAGGTCAGTTGG
Organism: Cloacimonadales bacterium (SeqCode); assembly: GCA_963677495.2. Classification (GTDB taxonomy): domain Bacteria; phylum Cloacimonadota; class Cloacimonadia; order Cloacimonadales; family JAFGVF01; genus Zophobacter. The sequence continues at coordinate 4,164 of CAXXOU010000001.1, read as the reverse complement.
ATTTAAATGATATTCCGGATGATACAACCTTTTTTATGATGACATTACGCCAATTTGTTGCACCGGACAATATGGAGATAACTCATGGCTTGATAGAACTGGATGAAAACTTTACATATTCTTACGAGAACCTAAATGCGGGAACATACAAACTTGGAATCATGTTCTATGGTCAGTTTAACGGTGAAATTTGGTATGGTGGGTTCGATAATATGGAAGACTCCCCCTATATTGAAATAACTCCGGAAAACCCAACCTTCCCTGACATGGATTTCACCTTTATGCATCCTGATTTAGAAAGCGGTTATCTTATCGTTGATGAACTCATTATAGATGGGGGATGGGATGACCAAATAGATTATGGTGAGACAATTGAATTCAGCCTTAGACTCAAAAACATAGGTAATGATCTTGAACCGGGAAGTGAGATCTCAATAATCAATTACTACCCACAAATAGAATTTGCTAATCCTAATGAAGAACTAGGCTTTGTAGCTAGTGACCAATATATTGAAATAGGACCATATCCATTAACTGTTTCAACTGATATAGATGATAACTTTGAGTTTGGTTTGAACTATGTTTTCAATGGTGGAATCGTTTATCACCAACACTTACTGGAATTTGTTGCATATAAACCTGTGATAGATGTTAGTAACTTTAACATAACCTCCAATAGTGGGGTGTTGGAATCGAATGCAATTAACTCAATTCAGGTTTATTTGGAGAACATAGGTGGTGCTGACCTGCAATATCCTATTGTAAATGTGACCTCAGATGATGAACAAGTAATTCTCACAGATGATTATATGACTAATTATTATGTAATTCCTTCCGGATTTAACAATCTTGATTTCTACTTCGATTTTCAGATTGAGGAACTCGCGTATAATGATAGTCTCTATGAGTTTACTCTAAACATAAGCAATCTTGATGTGGACTTTGAACAGGAAGTTTCATTTGTAATTGAAGCATCTGCTACAACTTCAATTGCGGAAAATGTAGTTAATAGCAGGATAGAGTTGATAGGAAATTATCCGAATCCTTTCAATCCTCAAACAGAGATAAGATTCAATCTTGACTCTGTAAATGGTGCATCTCTGGAAATCTATAACATAATAGGACAACGCGTTAAACAATTTGATTCTTCACAATTCATAAGAGGACAAAACAACTATTCCATCTCCTGGAATGGTAAAAATGACAGTGGAAAGAGTGTTCCAAGTGGAGTATACTTTTATAAACTTAGGAAAGGAAGCTACATTAAAACCAGGAAAATGGTTCTACTCAAGTAGTATTTCGAATAAGAATAAAGCCCTAAACCTGACAAGTTTGGGGCTCATTTTATTATAAACCACTAAAACAATCTATGATTTAATTCAGTTTATCTATGCTTCATCTCCTTTATGTCCCGCTTCAAAAACCTGGAATCTCGCTAGTCCCTCCCTTTAGCCTCCCTAGACCCTCCCTATGAAACCTTAAAGTTATCCACATCATGTGCACAACTTATTTAACGGTGCAAAGAAGTTCTTGATGCGACATGGTAAAGAGATGCTATTGACTAGGTAGGAAAGTATCGAAATATTAAGTAATCTAAAATGTTGGTCTTGTTTGAAGAGTGGACATAAGTGGACGAAGAAGACTTGGTAAACAGACATTGAGAACTATGTCCACAAAGACAGAAAAATTATGAGTTGACTTATTGGATGTTATTATGCAAGATTTATGCAGGAGGAGATATGAAAGTCATTGAAATACCTATAAGAACAAACCAAGCCAAAGAGATGATTGATATAACAGATAGAGTTACAGAGGTAGTGGCACAGTCAGGCATCAAGGATGGGATCGTTACAGTTTATTGTCCACATACAACTGCAGGAATTACCATCAATGAATGTGCTGATCCCGATGTAGTTAGAGATATGATTTATAGTTTTAAGATATTATCACCAAACAGACCTGAGTTCAAGCACTATGAAGGTAATTCTGATGCACACCTTCTTTCAACACTTGTAGGGACTGATTGTCGGATCATCGTGCAAAATGGAAAGTTGTTGCTAGGACATTGGCAGGGCATCTATTTCTGCGAGTTTGATGGAGCGAGGAATAGGGAAGTTTTGCTAGCAATCACAGAAGGTTAAAAGCGTAAAAAAATAGTTAAAATTTTGAAAGAACGTAGTTAGAGTGAGTATGTAAAAAAAAAAGAAGAGTTAAAGAAATAGCTCTTAACGCCTTTGATAAAGGGTTTTAGCTGGATTATAAGTGTTTGTTAGTTGTTAAAAAAGTCGAAAAAGCTTGCTATTTATATAAACGTAAGTATGTTGACTTCAATTTTGTTTAACATTGGAGGAAAACGATGTCCGAAAAAGTAGAAAAGGACCGTACCGGAACGATAATCAGAGAGGAAGACTCCTCTGAGAAAATGACAGTTGAACTAAATGAAGTTAAGTCAACAGGTGATTTTGACGCCCCGGTCTACATCTACTACAATTGGTGTAAAAGGTGCGGAATATGTGTAGCATTCTGTCCAACAAAGTGTTTGGCAAGAAAAGCAGATGGCTCACCGTACGTAAAAGACCCGGAGAAATGTATTCACTGTGAAACATGCGACAGATTGTGCCCGGATTTTGCTATAACAGGCGCAAAAGACAAGCGGGAGGACGCATATGGCGCGCAAAACAACTAAGAAAAATCAAGTGCTCATGCAAGGAAACGAAGCAGTAGCAGTAGGTGCTTTAGCAGCCGGCTGTGATTACTTTGCAGGTTATCCTATCACTCCTTCAACTGAGATAGCTGAAATACTCTCAAAAGAACTGCCTAAAACAGGTAAAGCTTTCATACAGATGGAAGATGAAATTGCCAGTATTGCAGCTATTATTGGTGCATCTTTAGCCGGTGCAAAATCAATGACTGCTACAAGTGGTCCAGGTTTCTCATTAATGCAGGAAGGTATCGGTTTTGCAAAAATTACCGAAACTCCATGTGTTGTTGTGAATGTGCAGAGAAACGGCCCTAGTACAGGTATGCCAACAAGCCCCGGACAAGGTGACATTATGCAGTCACGTTGGGGTGTAAATGGTGATGCTCCTGCGATAGTGCTTTATCCATGCTCTGTAAAAGAGAGTTATGCTTTAACAATTAGAGCCTTTAATTTGGCTGAAAAATATAGAACATGTGTTGTATTACTTCTTGATGAAGTTATCGGACATATGCGTGAAGCTATTACTATTCCTGAAGCTTCAGAGATTCCAGTGATTAGTCGTATCAAACCAACTGTACCTGCTCATTGGTATAAGCATTATGATGAAAATCAGAAATACTTATCACCACTTGCAAGTTATGGTGATGGATACAGATTCCATGTTACCGGTCTTTCACATGACCAACATGGTTTCCCAACAAATAGACCTGCAGAATCAGGTGCTATGATGGAGCGTCTTGAGAAGAAGATTGTTCACAACATCAGAGACCTTGTGCAGATCGAAAGTTATATGATGGAAGATGCTAACGTTGCTATCTTTGCCGCCGGCATAATGGCTCGTTCAGCTAAAGCAGCGGTTAAAATTGCACGTGAAGAAGGTCTCAAAGTTGGTTTACTAAGACCACTTACAATCTGGCCTTTCCCTGACGATGCAGTTCGCAAAATGCTTAAAAACGTTAAATACGTCGTAGTACCTGAACTTAACCAAGGTCAGCTACTTCATGAACTGAGAAGACTTGTTAAGAGTGAAACAGACTCTAAGCTTATCGGCTTCCAAAGAGTAAATGGAACTCTAATCACACCTACTCAGATTCTTCAGAAAATCAAGGAGGTATTGTAATGAAAAAAGTACCACAGAAAGTTGTACATAACTTCCTCCGTCATGACAAGAAATTCCCGCATGTTTGGTGTGCCGGTTGTTCAAATGGAACAATCCTTGGTACAATCATTAGAGCCCTCGCGGAACAGAACATTGATAGAAACAATGTGACAATGGTTTCAGGTATTGGTTGCTCAAGCTCGTATGCCTGTTTACATTGATCTTAATACATTACATACATTACATGGTAGAGCAATCGCTTTTGCTACAGGTGTTAAAACATACAAACCGGGTATGAAAGTTATCGTTGTAACCGGTGATGGTGATAGCTCAGCTATCGGTGGTAACCACCTTATCCATGCTG